>NZ_RBAL01000029.1 GCF_003626535.1 Streptomyces hoynatensis | reverse complement strand
GTCCAGGCCATCATCGCCCTCGCACGCCGACGGGCGAGCGTCCTGTGGGTCCTCCTGCGCGACAACCGGGTATTCACCCCCGCCCCGCCAGTCACGCAGGCGGCTTGACTTCATCATTGAGACTCCTGGCCGAAGTGGCCGGCCGGGTCCCGGCGGAATCCTGGCCGAATCCCGGCCGAAACTACCTAACCTAGGTACCTGAGTTGAGTTGCGATTTCGCACAACATACTCACGGTCCGTTCGGCCGACAAGGGGGAGACGTTATTTTTGGGTAACGCGAGCGGCGAGATGGTGACGCAGCGTTCATGGCGAGGGCATGACAATCCCGAGGCCGCGGCGCGCGCGAACGGCGTGATTCGGCCGCGTACGTGGGGGCCCTGACGGCGCGGAACGCCGGGCGGGAGCAGGGGGCGGGGAGCAGGGGCGGGGCTTCAGGCCCTGCGGATCGCCCCGGCCACCTCGGAGTCCGGGTCGAGCCCCACGTAGAAGGCGAAGATCGACAGCGCCGCCAGCCGCTGCTGATCGTCGAACTGCCGCTGGAAGTACGCGACATGGTGGTGCACCGAGTCGTCGATCGCGCGCAGCCGCTCGGCGCCCTCCGCGGTGGCGGTCACCTGGGTCACCCGCTTGTCCGCGGCCGAGTGCTCCCGCCGCACCAGGGACAGGTCCTCCAGCTGGCGCACCAGCCTGGAGGCGAAGGCCCCGGCCACGTCCAGCCGCCTGGCCAGCGCGTTCACCGCCATGCCGGCGGGGCCCGCGCCGTAGATCTGGAGCAGCGCCTGGTGCGGCAGCGGTTCGAGTCCGTGCTGCCGCGCCTGCTCGTCGACGATCCGCAGCACGCGGCGGATCACGTACCTGGCCTCGGCGATGTTGCCCACGTAGGACTGGAAGTCGGACTGCCGCTCGTCGTCGCGGATGTCGGCCCACCGCGCGTAGGCGTCCATCGTGTGGTTCGCCGTCCCGTGCGCCGGGTCGTGCGCGGTGCCGTGCGCCGGGTCGTGCGCAGTTCCGTGCGCGGTGCCGTGCGTCAGGCCGTTCGCCGTCCCGAAGCCGCTCGTGGTGCCGTTCGTGGTGCCGCTTGCCCTGCCGTTCCGGGAGTCTCCGCCGCTCGCCTTCACCGTTTCCCGCCTGTCGGTTGGTTCTGCGCGCCGGTGATCTCCTCCCAGCGCCCCTCGATCGCCGCCGCCACCGCGGCCGGCACGTCCACCCGGTGCCTGGCCGCCGCCCGCGCGTCCAGCGGCAGGGTGGCGTCGATGCCGAGCTTGCTGATCGTACGGTCCACGGACATCGGGTCCACGGGGTTGGACTTCATGCCGGGGACGATCACCACGTCCTCGTGCGCCCGCATCCGGGTGGCGACCGCCCACTCCACGTCCGCCGGGTCCGTCACGTCGATGTCCTCGTCGACCACCACCACGTGCTTGAGCAGGTCCTGCTCGGAGAACGCCCGCATGATCGCCCGCTTGCCCTCCCCGGCCGAGCGCTTGCGGATCGAGATCACCGCGTGGAAGCGGCAGGTCCCGCCCTCGGTGAGGTGCACCGCGCGCACCCCGGGCACCACGCTCCTGATCGCCTCGTACAGCCCCGCCTCCCGGGCGATGGCGCCGGTCACCAGGTGCTCGGGGTGGCGCCCGGCCACGATCATCTGGAACAGCGGGTCGGGCCGGGAGGAGACCGCGGTCAGCCGGATCACCGGGTTCGGCCGGCGCGGCGCGTAGGTGCCGGGGAACTCGCCGAACGGGCCCTCGGGTTGCTCCTCCCGCGGGTCGATCAGCCCCTCCAGGAGGATCTCCGCGAAGGCGGGCACCTCCAGGTCCACCGTCCGCGCCCTGGTCAGCAGCAGCGGCTCGCGGAACATGCCGCCCGCCACCAGGGTTTCGTCGAGCGGGGTGAGGAACTGCGAGGCCACCACGATCGCCGGGTGCAGCCCGAGGGCCACCGCCACCTCCATGGGGCGCCCCCGCTCGCGGTGGACGTCGAGGAAGGCCCGCGAGTGGGTGGGCGCCAGGTAGGCGCCCAGCGTGCCGGGGCCGGTGACCTGCAGGCGGCAGATGGCCGCGTTGCGGCGCCCGCTCTCGGGATCGCGGCAGATCAGCACCCCGGCCGAGAGGTACCGGCCCGCGTCGAACTCGCTGAGCAGCGGCACCGGGAAGTGGTCCGTCAGCGCGACGGCCGGGTCGTACGCCACCGCGAGGCAGGGGCCCTCCGCCGCCAGGGCGGGCTCGATCGGCTCCCGGAGCGCGCGCGAGACGCGTGCCTGCAGCGCGGTGCGCTCGATGCCCAGGGCGGTGGCCAGCTTCCGCCGGTCGTTCAGCAGGTTGCCCACGACCGGCGTCCGGTAGCCCGTCACGTTCTCGAAGCGGACCGCGGGCCCGTCGCGCAGCCGCCACAGCACGGCCGCCAGCTCGTACTCCCAGCTGAGCGGGGCGGCCACCCGCAGCAGGTCGCCCGCCGCCTCCAGCCGCTCCAGGGCGGTGCGCAGGTCCTGGGCGTGCATGGCAACCCCCTCGCGAGAACGGCACGGCGAACCGGGAGCGGCGGGGAACGGCGGGAACGACGGGCCGGCGGGCGCACGATCCGTCCCCGCGCCTGCGGGAAGCCCTCGCGCGCCGGCGCCCGCGCCCCCAGGTCGTCCGGGAACCGCCGGGAAAGCCGCTTTCCGGAATCCAGGTACCGTACTTTACTCAGCTGTCCGGCGGGCCCGGCGGCCGGGGCGCCGCAGCGGGCGGGAGCCAAGGGCGGGAGCCCGTGGACGGAGCGGGGCGCGGGCGGGGGTGGACGGTCTCGTCGACAAGATGTATACATCTGGCCTATGAACGGTCTACGAGATGCGGACCAGGGCGGTGGCTCGGCGCAGGACCAGACCTACCGCTGGCTGAAGCAGCACATCGCGCGCGTTCCGCGGCACGACGGCACCTTCCTGACCGAGGCCGAGGTCGCCAGGACCGCGGGCACCTCCCGCACCCCGGTGCGCGAGGCGCTGCTGCGGCTGGAGGCCGAGGGCTTCCTGCGGATCGTGCCGAAGAAGGGCGCCTTCGTGCCCCCGATCCCCGACGCCGAGGTGCGGGCGGTGATGCAGGCCCGCGGGCTGATCGAGGAGTGGTGCGTGCGCCAGGCCGCCGCCACGGGCGGGGCGGCCTTCCACGCCAGGCTCGACGGGCTGCTGGCCGAGCAGACCCGCCTGATCGGCGACCCGGTCGCCTTCATCGAGCGCGACCGCGCCTTCCACCGCGCCGTGGTCGGCCAGGCCGGCAACCCGGTGCTCGCCGGCTTCTACGAGTCGCTGCGCGACCGGCAGGTCCGCATGGGCCTGCGCGCGGTGGCCGACGACGAGGAACGCGCCCGGGCCGTGCTCGCCGAGCACGCGGCGATCGTCGAGGCCCTGCGCGCCGGCGAGGCGGCCGGGGCCGCCGCGGCGCTCACCGCGCACCTGGCGGCCACGGCGGCGGCCCTCGACCTGCCGGCCGAGGCGCAGCCGGGCGGCGAGGACGCGTCGCTCGCCCACTCCGTGCGGGGGCTGTCGTGAGGATCGCCCTGGTCCAGGTCGCCAGCCCGCCCGAGGAGCCGCCCGCGGCCAGGCGGGAGCGGGTCGGCCGCATGGTCGCCGGGGCCAGGGGCGCCGACCTGGTCGTCCTGCCCGAGCTGTGGGCCGCGGGCTACTTCGCCTTCGACTCCTACGCCGAGCGCGCCGAGTCCCTCGCCGAAGGACCCACCGTGACCGCGGCCAGGGCCTGGGCCCGGGAGCTGGGGGCGCACGTCCACCTGGGCAGCCTGGTGGAACGCGACCCGCGCGGCGACCTGTTCAACACCGCCGCGCTGATCGCCCCCGACGGCGCGCTGGTGCACGCCTACCGCAAGATCCACGTCTTCGGCCACGCCTCCCGCGAGGCCGAACTCCTCACCCCGGGCCGGGAGCTGACCGTGGCCGACACCCGCTTCGGCAGGCTGGGCGCCACCACCTGCTACGACCTGCGTTTCCCCGAACTGTGGCGCGGCCTGGTCGACCTGGGCGCCACCACGGTGGTCGTGCCCGCCGCCTGGCCCGCCGCCCGCCGCGCGCACTGGCGGCTCTTCACCTCCTGCCGTGCCGTCGAGGAACAGGTGCTGCTCATCGCCTGCAACGCGGTCGGCACGCAGGACGGAGGCGTCGAACTCGGCGGCCACAGCCGCGTCGTCGACGCCTGGGGCACCGTCCTCGCCGAGGCGGGCACCGAGGAGGGCGTCACCTTCTGCGAGGCCGACCCGGGCGCCGTGGCGCGGGTGCGCGCCGAGTTCCCCGTCCTCGCCGACCGCCGTCGGCTCCCCGCGGGCAGCACGGCCGGCACCCCGACCGAGGAGGAACGATGACCTCAGGCCAGGGCGCAACCACCGGCGCCGCGCTGCCGATCCGGGTGGCGGGCACCGGCGAGGAGCTGGCCCTCCGCCCCACGAGGCTGATCGTCGCCGGCTACACCGGAAGCGACGCGGCGGCGGTCGCCGCCCACATCGAGGAACTGGCGGCGATCGGCATTCCCCCGCCGCCCACCGTCCCCGCCTTCTACGACCTCGACCCCGCCCTGCTGACCTGCGAGGCCACCGTGCGTGTGCGGGGGGCGCAGACCTCGGGCGAGGCCGAGCCGGTGCTGATCAGGCACCAAGGCCGCCACCTCCTGACCGTGGGCTCCGACCACACCGACCGCGCCATGGAGCGCACCGGCATCGCCGCCTCCAAGGCCGCCTGCCCCAAGCCGGTGGGCCGCCTGGCCGCCGACCTCGGCGCCGACCTCGCCGCCCTGCCCTGGGAGAGCCTGAGCCTGGAGTCCACCGTGGACGGCACCCCCTACCAGCGCGGCGGCGCCGGCGGCCTGCGGCACCCGGCCGACACCCTCGCCCGGATGACGGCGGCGCTCGGCGAGCCCGAGGGCGACCTCGTCCTCTTCCTCGGCACGCTGCCGCTGCTCACCGGGTCCTTCGTGTACGGCACCCGCTGGCGGCTCCGGCTCGGCCTGCCGGACGGCACCCGGCTCGAACATGCCTACGAGGCCGTCCCCGGCGGGCCGGGCCGGGGCGAGGCCGGCGGCCCCGGGGACGAAACCCACCCCGCCCGCGACGGCGGCGGGACCACACCCACGAAGGAGACCTCCCGATGAGCAAGCGCGAACGCGAGTTCTTCCCCGTCGCCGACGTCGAGTTCACGGTCTGCCAGGGCGACGACCCGAAGATCACCGAACGCGTACTGTCCGCCGACCCCGCCACCGGCGTCGCCACCCGCATCCTGCGCTACGCGCCGGGCGCCGACTCCACCCCGATGGGCGTGCAGCGCCACGACTTCTGGGAGGAGGTCTACATCCTCGAAGGGTCCTTCACCGACCTGACCCTGGGGGAGACCTTCTCGGCCGGGATGTACGCCTGCCGCCCGCCGGGCATGCCGCACGGCCCCTGGCGCAGCGAGGAGGGCGTGACCACCTTCGAGGTCCGCTACCCCGCCGCCTGACCGCCGTCCGCCCCGCCCCCGCCGCCCGAGGGGACGCCGGGGGCGGGGCCTGGTGGCGGCCGAACCGGCGGGCGGCTCAGGCGAGTTCGACCCCCGGCCTGCCGTCGGTCACCCGCAGCGAGGCCAGGGTGTGCGCCGCGGAGGCGGGCTGCAGTACGGTGTCCACGATCCGCACCCGCGCCTCCACCCCGTGCCGGTCGATGTCGAACAGGTGGTAGCCGCGGTGCGCGTCGATCAGCTTCCAGTGCGGGTTGTCCGGCACCAGCGGGTCGAACTGGGCGTGGAAGGCGGCCTGGTCCTGGTCGCCGTTGGAGCTGATCGAGGTGCCGACGAACTCGGCGCCGACGACCTGCGAGGAGGGGTCGGCGAAGTCCCGCTTCAGGTCGCTGACCATCGTCAGGTGCCGGTCGCCGGTCAGCACCACCGGGTTGCGGACCGAGGCCAGCTCGCCCAGCAGCTCGTTGCGCTCCACCTGGTAGCCGTCCCAGGCGTCGTAGTACCAGCGCTTGCCCGCGCCGGGCAGCAGGTCCGTCTCGGCCAGCATGATCTGTGAGGCGATCAGGTTCCAGCGGGCCGGGGAGCGGTGCAGCCCCTCGACCAGCCACCGCTTCTGCTCGGCGCCCAGCATCGTCAGCAGCGGGCTCTGCGCCCCCTCCTGCGTGGTGGCCTGGTCGCTGCGGAACTGCCGGGTGTCCAGGACCTGGAGCCTGGCCAGGCGGCCGAAGTCGAGCGTCCGGTAGATCTTGATGTGCGGGCCGTGGGGCACCGCGGTGGCGCGCACCGGCATGTGCTCGTAGTACGCCTGGTAGGCCGCGGTCAGCCGGGCGGCGAACGCCTCCTGCCCCTGCTTGTCGGGGTCCTGCGGGACCTGCCCGGCGTAGTCGTTGTCCACCTCGTGGTCGTCGAAGGTCACGATCCACGGCGCCGAGGCGTGCATCGCGGCCAGGTCCGGGTCGCTGCGGTACTGGGCGTACCTGTTGCGGTACTGCTCCAGGCTCACCGGCTCCCCGGTGCCCTCGTGGCTGCGCACCGCGGTGGCGGAGGCGGCGCTCTCGTAGATGTAGTCGCCGACGAACAGCACGGCGTCCGGGTCCTGTTCCGCCATGTCGGCGTACGCCGTGAAGTAGCCGTGCTGCCAGTTCTGGCAGGAGGCGAGGGCGAGCCGCAGCCGCCCCTCGGCGTGCGCGGCGGGCGCGGTCCTGGTGCGGCCGACGGGCGAGAGCCGGCCCTCGGCGCGGAACCGGTAGTAGTAGTCGCGGTGCGGGGCCAGGCCCCGGACGTCGGCGTGCACGCTGTGCCCGAAGGCCGGTTCGGCCGGCGCGGTGCCGCGCCGGGCGACGTGCCGGAAGCGGGAGTCGGTCGCGACCTCCCACTCGACCTCGACGGAACGGTTCGGCATGCCGCCGCCGTTCAGCGGGTCGGGGGCCAGGCGGGTCCACAGCACCACGCCGTCGGGCAGCGGGTCGCCCGAGGCCACGCCCAGGGTGAACAGTCCTTCGGGCAGCGAGCGGGCGGCGGGGGCGGCGGCGCGGCCGGTCCCGGCCGAGGCGGAGGCGGGGGTGGGGACGGCGAGCGGAGCCGCGGCCGCGGCGCCCAGCGCGGCCGCACCCGAGGCGAGGAAGCGGCGGCGGTCGGTCTGGAATATCCCGGACTGGTTGCCGGATGCGTTTCCGGACATGCGGAAAGTCCCTCTCGTCCATCGAGGTTGGGGGGAGACGTCGACGGAACGAGACGGTGACACGCACGCGGGTCCTGCCCCTGAACTTCCGGTCTCCGGTACGTGACGGCCGCATTGTGGATTGGGGTGGACGGGGGCGGGCCGCCCCTTCGCCGGCGCGCCGCGCCCCGCCCGGCCGTTGCCCCCTTCGCTTCCCGAACGCCGGGGGGCCGGGCGCGGGCGCATCCGCCGCGGTGAACCTTTCCCGGTCAGCGCACTAGGGTGGCGGGCATGGACACGGGCATGGACATCAGCGTGGTTGCCATGGCAAGGGAGGACGAGCGTCCGCCGGACGAGCCGCTGCGGGTGGCGGCGGTGGCCGACCGGCTCGGATACCCGGAGGCGTGGGTGGGGGAGGGACCCACCTGGGATGCGTTCGCGCTCGCGACGGCGATCGGCCTGCGCACCGAGCGCATCGCGCTGACCGTGGGCCCGGTGCCGGTGTCCGTGCGCGACCCCGCGAGCATCGTCCGAGGCGCCGCCGGCGCCGCCTTCCTGACGGGCCGCCGGGTGGGGGTGGCGCTCGGCGCGTCCAGCGTCCGGGTCGTCGAGGGCTACCACGGCAGGTCACGGGCCGGGGTCGCACGGCTGCTCGACGAAAGCGCCCGCAACGTCCGGGAGTTGTTCGACGACGCGGGGCCCGAGGCCGTCCCGGGCAGCGGGTTCCGGCGCCGGCTGGGGCGCCCGGGCGGGCCGCTCACCGTCGCCGCCTTCGGCGAGCGCGCCGTGGCGGCCGCGGCCAGGCACGCCGACCGCATGGTCCTCGACCTGGTGACGCCGCGCCAGGTGGCCCTCGCCAGGACCAGGCTGGAGGCCGCCGCGGAACGCGAGGGCCGCACGCCGCCCCGGCTCGCGGCCTGGCTGCCGGCGGCCGTGGACCCCTCGCCCGACTCCTACGCCCAGCTGATGAAGAGCGTCGTCGGGTACCTGGGCGTGCGCGGCTACGACGACATGTTCACCGAGGCCGGCTTCGGGGACGCCGTGGAGCGGGCCAAGGCGGGGGCGGGCCTGGAGGAGTCCCTGGCCGCGCTGCCGCGGGAGGCCGCCGCGACGGTGGGCCTGGTGGGGGACGAGGCGACGGTGCGGTCGAGGCTGGCCGAGTACGCGGCGGCCGGCCTCGACGAGGTCGCGCTCGTGCCCGCCACCAGCGGCGACCCGGCCGGGGAGCGCACCCTCACCGCCCTGGCGCCCGGCCGCTGAGCCCGGCCCCGCGGGAGGGCGCTCGCGCGGGGGTGATCGCGCCGGGGTGATGCGCGCGGGGCGCTCGCGCGCGGCGCTCGTGCGGGGTGGTGCGCGCGGGGCGTTCGTGCGGGGCGCCCGGCGGGGAGGAGCCCGCCGCCGGTCTACCCGGCCGCGGCGAGCCGTTCCCGCTGGGGCCTGACGGTGTACTGCGGGTCACGGGCCGAGGCCAGGCCCGCGTGGAAGACGCCGAAACGGGTGCAGGCTGAGGCGGCGAGGAGCGCGGCCCCGGCGAGGGCGGCGGCCGGCCTGGCCCGGCCGCCCAGCAGCGCGGCGCCCGCCGCCCCGGCCAGGCCGAGCCCCTCGGCCAGCCGCATCAGCCGCCCGGCGGCCCCGCGTTCGTAGGTCTCGGCGGCCCGCCCTGCCTGGCGGCGCAGCGTCCGCGCCGCGGCCAGTTCGGCCGCGGCGCCGAGCGCGGCGACGCGGCGGGCCGGGCGGTTCTCGGCGAGCGGCCCGGCCAGCAGCGCCATGCCGGCCGCGGCCGTGGCGGCCGAGGCGGTGAACAGGTACGGCATCGCGCGGTGGCCCTCGTGCCAGGCCGGCACCGCGGTGTCCGAGAGCAGCGCCCCGGTGTAGGCGGCGACCGCGGGGCCGAACGCGGCGGCGGCGCAGGTCGCCGCCCGCCCGGCCCGCGGCAGCAGGCCGGTGAGGTCGCTGAGGGCCGCCGCCCCGGCCAGCGGCCCGTACCCGGCGAGCAGCCAGGAGCCCACGCTCATCGGCGAGGTGGGCTTCAGGACGCGCAGCATGTGGAGGAACCGCTCCGGCCGCCCCAGGTCGTGGATCAGCGCGGCCGCGGAGAGCGAGACGGCCGTGAGGGAGCTGAGCTTCATCGCCCGGGCGGTGGCCGGGCGCCGCGTCAGCTCGGCCCCCGCCGCGAGCACGGAGCCGGCGCCCGCGAGACCGCCGAGGAACAGGTATCCGGCGATGTCCGGCGCCTCCCAGGAGGGAGGCTTGATCACCGGCCGCCCGTAGTAGGAGGCGAACGCCGCCGGGGGCACCACCTCGGCGCGCGCCCCGCCGCCGCGCCGCTCCCCTTCGCGCCCCTCCGGCCGCCGGTGCCGCCCGGCCGGGCCGTTCATGCCGTTGCCGAACCGCGCCTCGCGGCCCGGCCTGCGCCCGGTCAGCCCCTCGCGCGTGACGCCCGCCTCGCTCATGCCGCCCTGCCCTTCCGCTCGCCGGTCCCCCACCCCGCCCCTGCCCCCGCCCTGACCTGCGCCCCTGCCCCGGCCTGCGCCCCTGCCCGCGCCTGCGCCGCGCCGCCCGGCCTGCGCCGGGCCCGGCCGCTCATCGCCTGCCCGCCGCGCGCCGCCTGCCCGCCGCGCGCCGCGGGCCGGAGAAGGCGAGCGCGAAGGCGCCGAGCAGCGCCGCCGCCGCGCCCGCCGCGTGCCGCCACATCGCCGGCAGGTCGCGCGTGGTGACCTGCGGGTCGGGCGGCAGGCCGTAGACCTCGGGCTCGTCGAGCAGCAGGAAGAACGCCCCGGCGCCGCCCACCCCGTCCCCCGGGTCCTCCCCGTAGAGCCTGGCGTCGGCGACGCCGTCCCGGTGCAGCTGCGCGACCCGCTCCGCGGCCCTGGCGCGCAGCTCCTCCAGCGGCCCGAACTGGATCGAGTCGGTGGGGCAGGCCTTGGCGCAGGCGGGTTCGAGCCCCTCGCCGAGCCGGTCGTAGCACAGCGTGCACTTCCACGCCCTGCCGTCGCCGGGGCGCTGCTCGATCACGCCGTAGGGGCAGGCGGGCACGCAGTAGCCGCAGCCGTTGCACACGTCCTCCTGCACCACGACCGTGCCGAACTCGGTCCGGAACAGCGAGCCGGTGGGGCACACGTCGAGGCAGGCCGCGTGGGTGCAGTGCTTGCAGACGTCCGAGGCCATCAGCCAGCGCAGCTCCCCGCTCCCGTCCCGGCCGGGCGAGGTCGGCGTCATCTCCGCCTCGGCCACCGGGGTGCCCGAGCCGCGGCGGGCCAGCGCGAGGACGTCGAGCTCGGAGTGGTCCACCCGCGCCTGCTGCCCGCCGAGCGGCTTCTGCTGCTCGACGAAGGCCACGTGCCGCCACGTCGAGGCGCCCAGCGCCCCGGTGTTGTCGTAGCTCATGCCGGTGAGGCTCAGCCCGTCCTCGGGAACCGCGTTCCACTCCTTGCAGGCCACCTCGCAGGCCTTGCAGCCGATGCAGACGGAGGTGTCGGTGAAGAAGCCGACCCTGGGCGGGGCTTGCCCGTGTCCCGCGTCGGCCGCCACCTCGGGCTCCGGCCCCCACCACAGGCGCCGCAACCGGCCCTCGTCCTGTGCGCTCATCGCGCTACACCTCCGTGCCCGTGCGGGTGCCGGCGTGGGAGCGCCGCCGGTAGTCGGCCACCATGGCGCGCAGCGCCCGGCCGCGTGGGCGGCGCCCGGCCAGGATGTCCGCGGACAGCGCCTTGACCTCCTGGATGTGGACGTTGGGGTCGAGGACGATCGAGGACAGCTCGTTCGCCGCGTCCCCGCGGGTGTAGCCGTTGGGCCCCCAGTGGTAGGGGAGGCCGATCTGGTGCACCGTCCGGCCGCCGGCCCGCAGCGGCGACATGCGCGCGGTCACCAGCACCCGGGCCTCGACGGCGCCGCGCGCGGTGACGATGGTGGCCCAGCCCGCGTGTTCCAGGCCGCGCTCCGCGGCGAGTTCCGGGGAGACCTCGCAGAAGAACTCCGGCTGCAACTCGGCCAGATACGGGGACCAGCGGGTCATCCCGCCCGCCGTGAAGTGCTCGGTGAGGCGGTAGGTCGTCACCACGTAGGGGAAGACGGCCGACCCGCGCTCGGCGCCCGAGGGGTGGTACTCGTTGCCCTCGCGCGGGAACAGCAGCCGGACCGGGGAGCGCTGCCGCCCCGGGTGGAGGGCGTTCTCGAACGGCGAGTCCTGCGGCTCGTAGTGGGTGGGCAGCGGGCCGTCGGACAGGCCGGCCGGCGCGAACAGCCAGCCCTTGCCGTCGCCCTGCATGATGAACGGGTCGTCGCCGCGCAGCGCCGCCACCCCGGTGGCGTCCTTCGGCGGGACGTGTCCTGGGGCCAGGCCCGGCGGGAAGTCGGGGACGTCGTGCCCCGTCCAGCGGCCGGTGCCGTCGGCCGTCTCCTCCCACCACACGTACGCCTTGCGCTCGCTCCACGGCCTGCCGTCGGGGGCGGCCGAGGCGCGGTTGTACAGAATCCGGCGGTTGGCGGGCCAGGACCAGGCCCATGCGGACGCCACCCAGTCCTGCCGGTCGCCCGGCTTGCGCCGGGCGGCCTGGTTGACGCCGTCCGCGTAGACGCCGCAGTAGATCCAGCAGCCGCAGGAGGTGGAGCCGTCGTCCTTCAGCTGCGGGTACCCGGAGAGCGGGGCGCCGTCGGGGCCGCGGCCGTTGATCTCGGCGAGCACCGCCTCGGCCACCGGCTCCCGGTGCGGCCCCTGGGTGGGGTAGTCCCAGGCCAGGTCGAGGAACAGCCGGTCCTCCGGGCGCCGCGAGCCGGCCAGCTTCTCCCGGATCAGCCTGCCGAGGTGGTAGGCGAACCACAGCTCGCTGCGCGCCTCGCCCGGCGGCTCGACCGCGCGGTAGTGCCACTGCAGCCAGCGGTTGGTGTTGGTGAACGAGCCCGACTTCTCGACGTGCGCGGCGGCAGGGAAGAAGAAGACCTCGGTGGGGATCTCCCGCGTGCGCAGCTCGCCGCTCTCGATCTCGGGGCCGTCGCGCCACCAGGTGGCGGACTCCACCAGGGAGAAGTCCCGCACCACCAGCCACTCCAGGTTGGCCATGCCGAGCCGCTGGAGGCGGGCGTTGGCCGAGCCGACCGCCGGGTTCTCGCCGAGCAGGAAGTAGCCGCGGCAGGCGCCGTCGAGCTGGGCCATGACCGTGTCGTAGGTGCTGTGCGAGCCGGTCAGCCGGGGCAGGTGGTCGAAGCAGTAGTCGTTGTCGGCGTGCGCGGCCCGGCCGTAGTAGGCCTTGAGGAGGCTGACGGCGTAGGCGCGCATCTCGGCCCAGTAGCCCTTGCGGGCGCGGACGGAGCCCACGTACGAGGACAGGTCGGTGTGCTTGCCGGCCAGCGGCATCGGCAGGTAGCCGGGCAGCAGGTTGAACAGGGTGGGGATGTCGCTCGAACCCTGAATGCTGGCGTGGCCGCGCAGGGCCTGGATGCCGCCGCCGGGGCGGCCGATGTTGCCGAGCAGCAACTGCAGCACGCAGGCGGCCCTGATGTACTGGGCGCCGACGGTGTGCTGGGTCCAGCCGACGGCGTAGCAGAAGGCGCTGGTGCGGTCGGGGCCCGAGTTCCTGGTCAGCGCCTCGCACACCTTCGCGAAGGTCTCGGGCGGCACGCCGCAGATCCGGTGCACCATCTCGGGCGTGTAGCGGGCGTAGTGCCGCTTGAGGACCTGGTAGACGCAGCGCGGATGTTGCAGCGTCTCGTCGCGCTCGGCGTGCGGCGGCACGTCGTGCCCGCCCGAGCCGTGGGTCTCCGCGCCGCCCGCCCGGTGGGTGACCGCCACCTCGTCGAGGTGCCCCGGCTGGGCCTGCCGGCTGCCGGCCGGCTGGTGCAGCGCGGCGCCCTCGTACGCCCAGGAGGCCGGGTCGTAGTGGTGCTTCTCCTCGTCGAGGCCGGAGAAGACGCCGTCGAGGTCCTCGGTGTCCTTGAAGTCCTCGCCGAGGATGGTGGCGGCGTTGGTGTAGGCGAGGACGTACTCGCGGAAGTCCTTGCCCTGCGAGAGCACGTGGTGGATCAGGCCGCCGAGGAAGGCGATGTCGGTCCCGGCGCGCAGCGGCACGTACAGGTCGGCCAGGGCGCTGGTGCGGGTGAACCGCGGGTCGACGTGGATGACGGTGGCGCCGCGCGCCTTGGCCTCCATCACCCACTGGAAGCCGACCGGGTGCGCCTCGGCGTAGTTGGAGCCCTGGATGACGATGCAGTCGGCGTTCTGCAGGTCCTGCATGAACGTGGTGGCCCCGCCGCGGCCGAAGGAGGTGCCGAGGCCGGCGACCGTCGAACTGTGGCAGACCCGGGCCTGGTTCTCGACCTGCACGATGCCGAGGCCGGTGAGGAGCTTCTTGATCAGGTAGTTCTCCTCGTTGTCCAGGACCGCGCCGCCGAGGCTGGCGATGCCGAGGGTGCGGGCGACGCGCCGGCCCTCGTGTTGCCACTGCCAGGTGTCCCTGCGGGTCCTGATCACCCGGTCGGCGACCATCTCCATGGCCGTGTCCAGGTCGAGGGGCTCCCAGTCGGCGGCGTAGGGGGCGCGGTAGAGGACCTGGTGCTGCCGCGCCTGCCCGGTGACGAGCTGGAGGGTGGCCGCGCCCTTGGGGCACAGCCGCCCGCGGCTGACGGGCGAGCGGGGGTCGCCCTCGATCTGGACGATCCGCTCGCCCTTCACGTACACCTGCTGGCCGCAGCCGACGGCGCAGTAGGGGCAGACCGAGTCCACGACGCGGTCCGCGGTCGCGGTGCGCGGGCGCAGCTCGCGCGTGGCGCGGGAGGTGACCGCGGCACCGCGCCCCAGCGGATCGCCGCCCGTCAGCTGCCGGTAGACGGGCCAGTCCTGGACCCAGGTCCGCACGCCCATCGCCTGTCCCTCCGATCGGTCGCCTGACAGGTGATGTTCCCCGGTACGGGCATATTTACTGTTTTATGCCCGGTATTCGGGAAATGTGCACTCGGCTGGCGGAGCCGCCGGAGGGGCAGGCGGCGTGGGCGGGGCCCGCTCAGCTGCGGAGGAAGTCCATCAGGTCGTGGTGGAACCGCTCCTTGTGGCCGGGCACGCTCGACAGCCCGTGGGAGCCGTGCTCGTAGACCAGGTACTCGCAGTCGGGGATGATCTGCGAGGACTTGGCGCTCGTCGCCTCGATGGGCACGATCTGGTCGTCGTCCCCGTGGATGACGAGGGTGGAGACGTCGAACTTCCGCAGGTCCTCGGTGAAGTCCGTGGTGGCGAACGCGTCCACGCAGGCCACCGCCGCCTTGATGCTCTCCTGCATCGCCATCAGCCAGAACGCGTCCTTGTTGCCCTGGGTGACCCGGTTGCCCGGGCGGTTGGCGCCGTAGAACGTCTCCGCGGTGTCCTTCCAGAACTGCGAGCGCTCGTTGAGGATGCCGGTCTTGATGGTGTCGAAGACCTTCTGCGGCGTGCCCTCGGGGTTCTCCTCGGTCTTCAGCATCAGGGGCGGGACCGCCGAGAGCAGGACCGCCTTGGAGACGCGGTCGGTGCCGTGCCGCCCTATGTAGCGGGCCAGCTCGCCGCCGCCCATGGAGTGGGCGACGAGGACCGCGTCGCGCACGTCCACCGTGGTGAGCAGATCCTGCAGGTCGTCGGCGAAGGTGTCGAAGTCGTAGCCCTCCCAGGGCTGGGCGGAACGGCCGTGGCCGCGGCGGTCGTGCGCGATGCCGCGGAAGCCGTGGGCGGCGACCAGCTTCATCTGGTCCTCCCAGGCGTCCGCGTTCAGCGGCCAGCCGTGGAGGAAGACGACCGGGGGCCCGCTGCCCCAGTCCTTGTAGAAGAGGTCGACGCCGTCGCGCGTGGTGCAGATGGGCATGGAGCCCTCCTTCCGCAACGCCCTACCGGGCGTATCGCAGCAAATTTCTCCTTTCTCCACAATCTCCCTCGAATGGCGGTATCGCATCCCGGGGCGGGCGAGCGGATGCGCACGCGTGTGCGATTGCCCGGGTGGCCCCGGCGGAGGCTCCCGGCGGCCGGGTCCGGCGGGCGCGGCGCGGGTGGCGGACCCGGCTCACAGACCGGGTATGCGGCCGTTGCGGAAGAGGTCGACGAAGACCTGGTGGTCGGCGCGGGCCTGCGCGCCGTAGGAGTGCGCGAAGTCCACCAGGGACTCGGCGAAGCCCTCCTCGTCCGCGGCGATCGCCGCGTCGATCGCCTCCTCGGTGGAGAACGGCACCAGCGTGTGCCCACTGGAGTCGTCCGCCGCGCCGTGCATCGTCGCGGTCGCCCGCCCCAGATCGCCCACGACCTGCCTGATCTCGGCCACGTCGTCGATGTCCGACCAGTCCAGATCCACCGCGTAGGGCGAGACCTCGGCCACCAGCTGCCCGGCCCCGTCCAGCTCCGTCCAGCCCAGCCACTGGTCGGCGTGCGCCTGGAGCGCCCGCTGCGAGATCACGGTGCGGTGCCCCTCGTGCCGGAAGTAGCCGCGGACCCGCTCGTCCGTCACGTGCCGGGAGACCGCGGGTATCTGCGCCTGCTTCATGTAGATGACCACGTCGTTCTCCAGGGCGTCGCTGCTGCCCTCCAGCAGGATGTTGTACGAGGGCAGGCCCGCGCTGCCGATGCCGATCCCGCGCCGGCCGACCACGTCCTTCACCCGGTGGGCGTCGGGCCGGGTCAGGGAGGACTCGGGGAGCGTCTCCAGGTACCCCTCGAAGGCGTCGAGCACCTTGCGCCTGGTGGCCGCGTCCAGCTCGATCGCCCCGCCGCCCTGGGTGAACCTGCGCTCGGCGTCCCTGACCTCGCTCATCGAGTCGAGCAGCCCGAAGCGGGTGCGGGAGCGGGCGTCGCGCAGCGCGGCGAGCAGCGGCCCCGAGGCCGTGTCCAGCGTGAACGGCCGCGCCTCGGGCCGCACGCCGCCCCCGGCCAGCGCCCGTATCCGCTCCCGGTAGGCCGCCGCGTAGGTCCGCACCAGCTCGCCGATCACCGCGTCGCTCAGCGCCTTCGTGTACCCGATGAGGGCCAGCGAGGCGGCGAACCGCTTGAGATCCCAGGTGAAGGGCCCGACGTACGCCTCGTCGAAGTCGTTCACGTTGAAGACGAGGCGGCCCTTGGAGTCCATGTACGTGCCGAAGTTCTCCGCGTGCAGGTCGCCGTGAATCCACACCCGGGAGGTCTGCTCGTCCAGGAAGGAGGCGTCGGGGCGGTCCACGTCCAGGTCGCGGTAGAAGAGGCAGGCCGTGCCGCGGTAGAAGGCGAAGGCCGAGGCCGCCATCTTCCTGAACTTCACCCGGAACGCCGCCGGATCGGCCGCGAGCAGCTGCCCGAAGGCCGTGTCGAGGACGGCCAGGATCTCCTCGCCGCGCTCCTGCGCGCGGGCGGCGGGCGACCCGTGGGACGGCGCGGGCCGCGGCGGCCCCTGCGGCCGTGCGGGCTGGGGCGACGGCGCGGGCGACGCCCCCGACGGCGCGGACGACCCCGACGGCGCGGACGGCGCAGATGACATGGCGGACCTCTTTCCCGGTGCGGTGCGGGCTCCTGGTGCCCCAGGCGCCTCGCTGGTTCCGCACGTCCAACGCCCGGCGCCGCCCCCCGGTGCCCATCGACCGCGCGTTCCCCAGGAGTTCACCCGTTCGGGTAGGGGCGTGTGGGATGGGCGACGCGCCCGGCGAACGCGCCGCGGCGCGCTCTCCGCGGGCGGCCCGTAGCGTGGCGGGCGTGAACGACGGCGCCCAACAGCGCGTGGAACTCCTCACCTTCGGCCAGGGCACCCTCGGGCTTGGGCCGCTGGCCGCGCTGCTCGAAGGGGCGGGCGTGCGGGCCGTCGTGGACGTGCGCACCGCGCCGGGCAGCCGCCGCAACCCCGACGCGAACCGCGAGGCCCTGCGCGTCCGGCTGCCCGGGGACGGCATCGGCTACCGCTGGGAGCCCCGGCTCGGGGGCTTCAGGAGGGTGGCGCCCGACTCGCCCGACACCTACTGGCGCAACCCGGCCTTCCGCGGCTACGCGGGCCACACCCGCGACCCGGAATTCCTCGCGGCGGCCGGCGAACTGCTGCGCGAGGCCGCCGCCGAGCGCACCGCCGTGATGTGCGCCGAGTCCCTGTGGTGGCGCTGCCACCGGCGCCTCATCGCCGACTACGCCGTCCTCGCCCGGGGCGCGCGGGTCCTGCACCTCTTCCACGACGGCCGCCTCGCCCCGCACCGGCCGACCGAGGGCGCCCGCCTGCGCTCCGACGGCCTGCTCGTCTACGACCGCAACCCGCCCGATCCCGAACGGAATTGACCGGGACGCGACCGTACCGGCCACGGCCGCACGGCACCGGCGGGGGCGCGCCGGCCGGGCGGCTCACTGGGCGAGCGCCACGCAGCCCAGCGCCGTCAGGGCGCCCACCTTCGCCAGTTCCAGCGCGACGTAGTACAGGTGCGCGCGCGAGCGCTGCCGCCCCGGCTCGGCCCCCGAGAGCACCAGGTCCGAGCGGCGGTTCAGCCGTGGGCGCACCACGGCCAGCTGCCCGGCGAGCAGCACGGCCGCCAGGGCGGTCGGCACCACGGCCCAGACGCCTGGCCCCGCCGTGGCCACCACCACGACCAGGACGACGGCGAGCACGGACTCCACGGCGTTGAGCGCCCGGAAGACGACGCGCCCGATGCCGAGGCCGAGCGGCAGCGTCACGCCGGGGGCGCGGAACTTCAGCGGCGTTTCGAGGAACGAGATGCCGAGGACCATGCCCAGCCAGACGAAGGCCAGGGCGGCGGCCACGGCGGCTGACGCGGTGTTCATCGAGGGGGTGCCTTTCTCGTGCCGGATGCGGGCGGGCCTGCGGTGCCGCCGCCGGCCGGGCGGCCGGGGTCCCGGCCCGGTTCCGCCGCGGGCGGGGGAGGGGCGGGCGCGAGGTGGGCCAGGCAGGCGTGCGGCTCGGCGAAGGGCTCGAGGCGGGTGGCCGCCAGCGGTGCGCCGAGCCCGGCCAGCGCGCCCTGGATCAGGCCCAGGTGCAGGGGGCAGACCACCCGGGCGTACTCCTCGGCCAGCTCGCGGAAGGGGCAGTGCCGCAGCCGGATGCGCGAGGCGCCCACCGCCTCGGGCGCGAAGCCGAGCCGGGCCAGCAGCGCCGTGAGCCGCCGGGCGGCCTCCTCGGCCGTGGGCCGCGGCGCCGGCGCCCCCGCCAGCTCCCGCCCCCAGGCGCGGCCCGCCTCGGTGGCCGCCGCGCCCGCCTCCGGGCCGCCTGCGGCGAGCGAGCCCAGCAGGATGCGGGCCAGCAGGCCGTAGTCCCGCCCGGCGCCGCGGTCCACCCCCGGCGTGGCCGCGTAGACCGTGCGCGGCCTTCCGGGACCCGAGGGCGCCGTCGTCCTGGGCTCGGCCAGCCCGTCGGCCACCAGCGCGCTCAGGTGGAAGCGGACCGTGTTCTGGTGCGCGCCCACCCGCGCGGCGAGCTCGGGCACGCCCAGGGGCGCGGCGGCGCCGCGCAGCGCGTCGAGCACCGCCAGGCGCCGTGCCGAGGGGCGCCCGGACGCGCTGGACTCCTGGGCCACGTGACTCCTCAGCCGGCGAGGGGGAAGTTTTTCCACATGGTACATGTAATAATCCTTGCCCCCGGCAAGAACGAGAGGGGCCTTCCGCCGTGCCACCGACTCCCACCGCGCGCCTGCTGGCCGATCTGCGCGGCCTGGCCGAGACCGCCCCCGACCGCATCGGCGCCCTCTGGAAGCTCGCCGAGCCGGGCCGCCAACTCGACGCCAACCTGGTCCACCTGCCCGCCCATCAGCGGGTCGAGCGCCACGTCGAACCCGACCTCGACGTCCTGGTGCTCGTCCTCGGGGGCCGGGGCACCCTCCACGCCCCACGAGAGGAGGGCGCGGCCGGGCACGGGCCGGAAGGAGGGGCGGAACAGGACGCCGAGCACGCCGAGGGCGGCGACGGGGGCCGGCCGCTGGCCGAGGGCGCCCTGTGCTGGCTGCCGCACGGCTCGGAGCGCGCCATCGCGGCCGGCGCCGAGGGCCTGACCTACCTGACCGTCCACCGCCGCCGCCCCGGCATGCGCATCGCCTCCCGCCCCGCACCCTGAGTGCCCCCGGCCCGCACCCGATACCGTGGGGTGGTCTCGGGTGACGCCGTGTGGGGGAGGGGCGCATGGAACTGCTGTCGGCCACGGGGGTGCTGTCCGCCGTCGAGTCGGTCACGTCCGACCTGATGTCGCAGGCCACGGGGGAGGCGGGCCGCCGCATCTCGGAGGCGCTGGCGGGACTGGTGCGGCGGCTGTGGCGCCGCGGCGGCGAGCCCGGGGGCTCGGCGCCCCCGCTGCCCGAATCCCCCGAGGAGCGGCGGGAGCTGGCCAGGCGGCTGCTGGCCGAGGCGGAACGCGACCCGGAGTTCGCCCGCGACCTGGGCGAGCTGGTGCGCGAGGCGTCCTTTTTCGAGGCCGGGGTCAGGGGCGGGGCGCGCCGCCCGCTCGCCCGGCCGCTGCTGCTGCCGCCGGGCACCACGCTGTTCACCGACCGGGAGCGGGTGCTCGCGGAGATCGCCGGCATCGCCCGGGCGCCCCGGGACGAGGGCGCCGCCACGCCCGTGATCGTGCTGCTCGGGCCCGGCGGCATCGGCAAGACCGCCACCGCCGTCCAGGCCGCGCGGGCCCTGGCCGGCGAGTACCCCGACGGGCAGCTCTACGCCGACCTGCGCGGCGCCTCGGCCGCCACCGCGCTCTCCCCCTCCGAGGTGCACGTCCGCTTCCTGCACGGCCTGGGCGTGCCGCAGGCCGAGGTGCCCGCCGACGGGCAGCGCCAGCAGGACCTCTACCGCGACTGCCTGGCCGACCGGCGCGTGCTCGTGCTGCTCGACAACGCGCACTCCGCCGCGCAGGTCGCGCCGCTGCTGCCCGCCTCGCCCGGCTCGCTCGTCCTCGTCACGAGCCGGCACCGGATGCCCGAGCTGCTGCGGGACTTCGGCGCCCGCCCGCTGCGCCTCGAAGCCCTGTCGGCGGACGACTCGCTGCGGCTGCTCGGCAGGCTCGCCGGGGAGCGGCGCGTCGAGCGGGAACGGCCCTTCGCGGAGCTGGTCGCCGGGCGCTGCGGCGGCCTGCCGCTGGCGCTGTGCGCCACCGGGGCCCGCCTGGCCGAACGCGAGCACCTCACCTGGGAGCGGGTCGCGGGCGAACTCGCCGCCCCGCCCGAGGCCGGCCGGGAGCCCGGGAGCGGGCAGCCGGACCCGGCACTGCTGGCCGCCGACGCCTCCTACGCCGAACTCGGCGAGGCCGCCGCCCGGTTGTACCGGCGTCTCGCCCTGCGCCCCTGGCCGGCCATCCCGGTGGGGGCCGCCGCCGCGGCGGCCGAGGTCCCGGAGGAGGAGGCCCGCGCCCTGCTCGAAGAGCTCGCGGCGGCCCACCTGGTCGAGGAGGTCGCCGAGGAGCGCTACCGCTTCCACGACGTCGTCCGCCGGCACGCGCTGGGGCGCGCCAGGCGGGACGAGAGCCCGCGTGAGGCGGCGCGCGCGGTGGCGCGCATGATCGGGTGGTTCCTGCGCGAGGCGGCCGCCGCCGACTTCCTCGTCATCCCGGGCCGCTGGCGCCTGGGGCCGGCCTTCGCGGGGCTCACCCGCCCCGCGGACGCCGGGCCCGAGCGGGCCAGGGCCGCCCTGGACTGGCTGCGCCGCGAGCGGGACAACCTCGCCGAGGCCGTGGCCGCCGCGGACGACCACGGCTTCGACGACCTCGCCTGGCAGCTGTGCGAGGCGATGTGGGCGCTGCACCTGCGGCTGGGCTTCCACGAGCAGTGGGCCGCCACCCACCGGCGCGGGGCCGCGGCCGCCGCCAGGCGGGCGGCCGAGTTCGGCGACCCGAGGGCCGAGGGGCGGATGCGGGTCCAGCTGGCCTTCGCCCTCATGGGTCTCGGTCAATTCGCCGAGGCGGACGCCGAGTTGCAAAGCGCCGCCGCGGCCGAGGAACGCGCCCGGCACCCGCGGGGTCTGGCGACCGCGCTCGAGGTCCTGGGGCTGCTGCGGCTGCGCCAGTGGCGCCACGCGGAGGCCCAGGAGCTGTTCGAACGGGCTGCGGAGACGCTGCGCGGGATCCGGCCGGGCGAGGACGGCGCGGCCGACGCGCCCCGCGCGCTGGCCATCCTGACCCACCACGCCGGGCGCGCGCTCGCCGGCCAGGACCGCGGGGCCGAGGCGCTCGGCCGGCTGCGCGAGGCCAGGGCCAGGTTCGCCGCGCTCGACCAGCCCGACCGGTACAACGAGGCCCGGGTGGGCATGAGCCTCGGCGAGGTGCTGCTCGCGGCGGGCGACCCGGCCGCCGCCGCGGCCGAACTCGACCTGGCCCTCGCCGTCCTGGCCGCGGAGGGCGCCGACCTGCAACGGGCGGACGCGGCGGAGCTGCGCGCCGCCTGCGCCCGCCGCGCGGGGGACGCCGAGGGCGCGGCCGCCTGGCTGCGCGTCGCCCGCGACCTGCATCGGGACCTCGGCAACCGGACCGCCCTGGCCCGGCTCGACGCCCGGCTGAGCGGCGAGTGAGCCCGGCGGAACGCAGGGGAAAGCCGGGGGAAATGGCGCCCCGCCGCGGGCGCGGGAATTCACGCGAGCGCGATCGGCCGTGGGCGCACCCGAGTTGCGGTTTTGCTCCGGTCGGGTACCGTGGATTTTTGGCAAGTGAAGATGCTCGCCGAATGTCGTACGGCAGGGCGCAGGGTCGGGAAATCCCGAACCGTGCGGCAATTCACCGGCCTTTTCCGGTGGCCGATGTGACATCGGGCGCGCTCCCGCTCCGGTCGGAGAGCGGAGCGACGGAAAAATAGGGCCGCCGCGGCCGCTTGATGGCGAAAGCGCCCCTGCCGGGCTTGCTCGCCGGCCGACTGTCAGAGGTGTTGCATGGCGGAACGTATCACTCTTTTGGTGGGCGGTCGCAGTACCGAGCACGACGCATCCCTGCACGGCTACCGGCACGTGCTGAGCCGGCTGCTCGCCGAGCCGGACCGCATCGAGGTCGGCGCCGTGTGCTACGTCGACAGGGCCGGGGCGTTTCACCTGTTCGAGCGAGCGCCGTGGCCGGAGCGCGAGGAAGTGCTGCTGGGCGGCCAGACCCTCGGCCCCGGCGCGGCCCTGGAGCGGCTTCGGGCGGCGGACTCCTTCGTCTTCTCGCTCCTGCACGGAAACGAGGGCGAGGACGGAGGCTGGCAGGGACTGGCCGAAGTCTGCGGCATCACGGGCAACTTCGGGCCCGTGCTCGCCTCCGCCCTGGCCATGGACAAGCACCTCCAGGCGGTGCTGGCCGCCGCGCTGCTCCCCGGCCTGCGGGTGCCGCGTTCGCTCCTGGTGCGGCCGGGTTCCTTCGACGCCGGGCAGGTCCTTCGCCGGCTCGGACCCGGACCGCTGGTGGTCAAGCCCAACCGCATGGGCGCCTCCCTGCTGACCACCTGCCTGCCCGAGCCGTCCCCCTCCGCCCTGGCCGCTGCGGTGCGCGAGGTCTTTCCCTACGACGACCAGGCGCTGGTCCAGGAATTCATCGACGGCCGCGAGTTCTCCTGCGGCGTGTACAAGGAACACGGGAAGTTCGTCGACCTGCCGGTCGCGGAGATCGTCTCCTCGGGATTCTTCGGTCACGCGGAGAAGCACACCAAGGGCCGGGCGAAAATTCTGCTGTCCCCGGAGAACGCGGCGACGAGGAAAATGCGCGCGTTTTCGCAGTCCCTTTTCGAGGCGACAGAAATGGCGACGTTCGCGCGTTTCGACTACATCGTCGAAGGCGACGGCATCTGGTTTCTGGAGGCCAATACCCTGCCGGGCCTGATGTCCGGCAGCATCTTTCCGATGATGCTCGCGGAAACCGGAAGAAGTATCGCGGATCTCGTGTTGTCGGCCGTCTCCGAATGCGGGAGCCGGCCGGCCAGGGACAAGGTCCTGGCGTACGACATCAGTCACTAGGCAGTCGCCGGCCGGTCGCTGGCCGGCCGGGGGGCGGCCGGCGAGGCGCGCCTCGGCGGGCGAGGCGGCGGACAGCGAGGAGAGCTGCCATGTCTGTAGCGGAGAGGGGGCGGCTCCAGCCGGTTCACACCCGGGTCGTCGAGGTCGGGCCGCACGGCTGGCGGGCCGTGTGGGTCAAGGACGAGACCCGGCAGATATCGGGCGCGTTCAAGTACCGGGGCAACGCCCACCGGGTGGCGGGGCTGCCGGCGGGCGCCGAGGTGGTGACGGCCTCCACCGGGAACCACGCGGCCGGGCTGGCCTGCGCCGCCGCGGAGCGCGGGCTGCCGGTGCGGGTCTTCGTGCCGCGCACCGCCCCGCTGGCCAAGCGGCGCAGGATCGCCGGGGCCGGCGCCGAGGTGAGCCTGGTGCAGGGGAGCTACGACGACTGCGAGGCCGTGGCCCGCGCGTACGCGGCGGAGCGCGCCGCGGTCTTCGTCCACAGCTTCGACGATCCGGGGATCATCGAGGGACATCGCAGCCTCTACCGCGAGGTGGGGGAGGAGACCGGCCCGCCGGACGTGGCCTTCGTGCCGGTGGGCGGCGGGGGCCTGGTGACCGCGGGGATCGCGGAGTGGGGGGAGGGGCCCACGCGCCTCGTGGGGGTGGAGTACCGGGCCGCCCCGGCGATGAAGCTGTCCCTTGAGGCCGGGCGGCGGGTCCGCCTCGACGAGGCCCGCGGCATGCCGGAGGGGCTGCTGGTCCGGCGGATCGGTGCGCGGCCCTTCGAGGCGTGCCTGGCCTACGGCCTCGAGGTCCGCACCGTCGACGACCGGGCGCTGCACCGGGCGATGCGCACGCTGTGGAGCGAGGCGGGCATCCGGGCGGAGGGGGCGGGGGCGGCCGCCTTCGCCGCCGCGCTGCAGGCGCCCGATCCGCGGCGGGTGGCGCTGTGCGTGGTCTCCGGGGGAAACGTCGACGACCGGGTCTGGAACGACTGCCTGCTCGGCTGACGGCCGTCCCCTTCCGCGGCGCGCGGCGGGGGCGGGGGCGAGGGCGGGGCGCGGGGGCGGGGGCGGGAAAAAGCTTCCGTTCCGCTGTCACACTTCCGCCTTCCCGGGGTTCGGATCGGCGAAGGAGCAAGCGGCCCGGCGGGGCAGGAGCCCGCCGGCGCATCCGAACCGAGAAGGAGTCGTGGCCATGTCCACTGCCTACGTCGTCGTCACCCTGCTGGGAGCCGCCATGGCGGGTTTCTCGGCGGTCTCCGTGTTCCTGGGCGCCGCCTGGGTGGTCGGCGCGCTGGAGGAGTACCGCGTTCCCCGCTCGTGGTGCCCCTGGCTCGGCACGGCCAAGGCCGCGGGCGCGGTGGGCCTGCTCGCCGGGCTCGTCGTGCCGGTGGTCGGCCTGCTGGCCGCGATCGGCCTGATCCTGTACTTCATCGGGGCCGTGCTCACCGTGCTGCGGGCCCGCAGGTACGCGCACGTGCCCTACCCGCTGGTCTACCTGGCGCCCGCCGCCGCCTCCCTGGCCCTCGCCCTTGCCGCCTGAGGGCGGCCGCCCGGCCCGGTGACCCGGGCCCCCGGGGCCGCGCGCAGCGGCGGCCGCCCCTGGCCGCGTCCCCGAGCGCGCGCGGGGCGGCCCGGGCGCGGACGCCGGGGGCCGTCGTGCGCGGGCGGCGCCTCAGGGGTGCATGCGGGCGCCCTTCAGCGTCCGGTCGACGGCGTTGCGCGGCCCGTACACCGCCAGCCCCACCAGGTCGAGTTCCGCGGCCGGGCGCGCCCGCACCGCGGCCCGGTTGTCGCGGTCGTTGCCGGTGCCGAAGAGCTCCGAGGTGAAGACCGACATCGGCAGCCCGCGCCCGAGCGCCCTGCTGTGGGCGAGGCCCAGCGTCTCCGCCGTCCCCTGGAAGACCAGCACCGGCTGCCGGAACATCGGCAGGTACGCCGTGCCGTCGGCATCGGCGTACGGCTCCCCGATCACCTCGGGGCGCGTCGTGCCCAGGCCGCTGACGAGGAAGGCGGTGACGTTCAGCCGCTGCCAGCCGGGCAGGTCCTCCCGGAGCAGGACGGCGATCTTGGTGTCGAAGCGCACGGGGGCGGCGGCGCCCGCCTCCGCCCGCCGGCCCCGTGGCGTTTCCGTGGAGATGTCCATGCTCCGAAGCCTTTCGCCGGGGCGCCCGGGCGGTCTTGTACGTTCTTTGCGTGACCGGCATCCATGCCTGGCGCCCCTCCGTGCCCGGGGTGGCCGAGGTCTTCCACGCGCACTTCACCGACCACGCCTACCCGATGCACACGCACGCCACCTGGACGCTGCTGCTGGTGGACGACGGCGCGGTCCGCTACGACCTCGACCGGCACGAGCACGGCGCACCCAGCGGCATCGTCACCCTGCTCCCGCCGCACGTCCCGCACAACGGGGCGGCCGCCACCCCGGCGGGCTTCCGCAAGCGCGTCGTCTACCTGGAAGGCGCCCGGCTCGACGAGGCCCTGATCGGCACCGCCGTGGACCGGCCCGCGCTGCGCGATCCGCTGCTGCGCCGCCGGGTGCACCGGCTGCACACCGCGCTCTCGCTGCCGGGCGAGGAGTTCGAGGCGGAGAGCAGGCTGAGCCTGATCCTCGAACGCCTCGAAGGGCACCTGCGGCGGGCGGCCCGCGCCCCCGCGGCGCCGCGCGCCCCCGGGCTCGCCCACCGGCTGCGCGAGCTGCTCGACGCCCGGGTCCGCACCGGGCTGACGCTGCAGGAGGCCGCGCGGCTGCTGCACGCCCATCCCTCGCACCTGGTACGGGCCTTCGGGCGGGAGTTCGGCATGCCGCCGCACCAGTACCTCACCACGCGGCGGATCGACCTCGCCCGGCACCTGCTGGTGCGGGGCGTGCCCGTGCCCGAGGTGGCGGCGGCGGCCGGCTTCTGCGACCAGTCGCACCTGACCCGCCACTTCCGCCGGGTGGTCGGGATCGGCCCCGGCAGGTACGCCCGCCTCGGCCGCCCACGGCAGGGACGCCGCGGGGACTGACGGGCGGGAGGCGGCGGGCGGGGCCGGGGCGACGGCGGGGCCTGGGCCCGGGGCCGGCGCCGGGCGGCCGGCGTCCGCGGCGCGGCTCAGGTCTCCAGACGCACCCGGTGGACGGCGCCGCCCGTCGTCACCAGCAGGCCCGCGGCGACCGCCTCCCGCAGCGGCCCGCCGTTCGCCAGCCAGGCGTGCAGGGCCGAGGCGTAGACCGCCGGGTCGCACAGGTCGGCCCGCCCGGCGGCGTCCGGCGCGGCCGTCAGCCGCACCGGGGCCTCGCCCCGCCCCACGGCCACGCACCGGCCTGGCCCGGTCACGTACGCGGCGAGCGCGCAGTGCGGATGCCGCCCGAGCACCTCGGCGGCCCAGGCGGCGGGCGGACCGAGGCGCGGGTCGTCCGCCGCCGCGTACCGCAGGATCACGTCCGCCAGCCGCAGCCGCCCCGGGTCGGGCGTCGACTCGGGGACGGCCGTGTGCGCGTCGGCCGGCTCCCGCGGCCCGGCCTCCTCCGGCTCCGCCGGGCCCTGCGCGTACCTGACGAGCCTCACGTGCGGCGCTCCGGCGCGGGACGCCGTGGCCAGCACCCGCACCGGGGCCGTCCGCGCGGCCCAGCCCCAGGGGTCCTGGCCCTCCCCGCCGCCGGGGCCGCCGGCCTGCGCCGCGGGTGAGGGCAGCGGCAGCGGATCGAGCACGGCCGGGCCGCACGCCGCCTCCGGCAGGCCCATCAGCCGGTAGAACAGGCCGCGCAGCAGCGCCGCCGAGCGCCCGGGCGCCGAGGTGACCTGCGCGGCGAGGCGGGCGTAACGGGCCGGGTCGTGCCCGCCCATCGCGCCGTCAAGCTGCACCCGCAGCCCCCGGTGCGGCAGCAGCCGCGGGGCGAGCCGCCCGAGTGCGGCCACGGGCGAGCGCGGGTCGAGGTCGGCCTCGGGGAACGCGCCGAGCAGCACCGGCCTGCCGAGGGCGGCCGCGTAGAAGGTCACCGAGCCGTGGTCGCCGACGAGGCAGTCGGCGGCGATCAGCGCCTGCCGCCAGGCGTCCAGCGGGTGCACCAGCAGCAGCCCCGCCCGGCGGGCCCCGTCCAGCCAGGCCCGCACCTGCCCGGGGCCGTGCCCGTACCAGATGTTGGGGTGCAGCACCGCCGCCACCCGGTACTCGTCGAGCGGCAGCTCCGCCGTCAGCCGCGGCAGCAGCGACAGCAGCGGGTCCTCCTCGCCGCCGTCGCCGAAGAGGGAACGCGGCCCCCAGGTGGAGTTGACCACGATCAGCCGCTGGCCTGGGCCGAGCCCGAACGCCCGGCGGAACCGGTCGCGTTGGGGCAGCGCCGCCAGGATGCGGTCGTAACAGGGGTCGCCGGCGAGCACCGCGGTCGCCGCCGCCTGCGGGCAGGAGGCGCGCAGCCGGGCGAGCTGCTCGGGGTGGGACAGCACGGTGGCCTGCGCCACCGGCCGCCCCTCGCGCAGCAGGAACTCCGCGTCCATGCCGAACACCGGCGCCCGGTCGCCGACCGCGAGGCGCTTGTTGTAGCCCATGCCGTGCGAGAGGACCGCCACCCGCCCGCGCAACTCGCCCAGGGGCCCGCCGTAGCTGGCCGAGACCGCCAGGTCGACGGGCACCTCGCGGGCCTGCTCCCACGGCAGGACGGGCAGCCCGACGCCCTGGAGCAGCTCCCGCACCCCGGCCAGGAAGGGGGAGGAGCCGGTGCAGGTCGCCAGCAGCTGCACGCGCAGGTCGTCGCGGAACAGCGGCAGCACGTCGAGGAGCCGGGTCGCCGAGGTGACGTTGTGGACGACGAGCAGCACCCGCCGGCAGCGGCCCCGCGTCGCCCAGCGCGCGGCCTCCGGGCCCACCGGCACCCGCAGCCGCCCGCCATCCGGCACCGCGCACCCCCGCTCCCGCGTCCAAACACCGGGATGGTACTCGCACGTGCCTGCGCCCCCACGCCCCGGCCGGGTGGGGCGCCGCAGCTCCGCGCCCGGCGGGCCCCCGCTACGGCGCGGCGGGCCCGTCGAGGAGGCGGAGCAGCACCTCGGCCTCCGCGCGCAGCCGCGCGGCGTGGCCGGCGTGGGCGGGGGCGGTCAGCCGGGCGGCGGCCGTCAGCCGTTCGCCGGCCTCGGCGCGCACGATCTCCGCCACGGCGCGCTCGCTCAGCTCGCGCCGCGCCGCCTCGGTGGCGCCGGCGCCGACCGGGGACTGCTCCAGGGCCTGGCCGCGCGTGGCCGCCTCGTCCACCGGCACCGCCTCCGCGTTGTCCAGCGCGGCGAGGGTGGCGCGCAGGGCGCTGACCGCGACCTTGTCGCGGGCGCGCATCGCTTCCGGAAGGGCCCGACGCATGCGCAGACGCAGAGACATGGCCGGGACCCTACGGCGGCCCGGCCCGCTCCCACAACGGGATATCCGAGCGGCACCCGGCCCCCGCGGGCGCGGACCGCGCCGCCGCGGCGGTGGGCGCCCGGCTCAGTGCGGGACGGTGACCACGATCTTGCCCACCTGGGCGTTGGACTCCAGGTACCGGTGGGCCTCGACGATCTCGCCCAGCTCGAAGGTGCGGTCCACCACGGCCCGGAACGCGCCGGAGAGCAGCCCCGAGGTGACGAACGCGGCGGCGCGGCGCAGGCGTTCGGGATCGCGCGCGGTCTCGAGCATGGTGAAGGAGCGCATGTTCAGCGCGGGCAGGCCCAGTTCGATCCCGGGGTAGGGGGTGGGCTCCCCGCTCAGCGCCCCGTACACCAGCAGGGTGCCGCCGGGCGCCACCATCCGGGCCAGGTCCACGACGCCAGGACCCGCGACGGCGTCGAAGACCAGCTCGGCGCCGCGGCCTCCGGTGGCCTCCCGCACCCGCCGCGCCACCTCGCCCGGGCTCGTCTCCCCGGTGACGATCACCTCGGCGGCGCCCTCCCGCAGCAGGGCCTCCCGCTTGGCCGCGGTCCTGGTGAGGGCGATCGGGGTGGCGCCGAGGCGGCCGGCGAGCCGGAGGGTGGCCAGGCCCACGCTGCTCGACGCGGCGTTGAGGACGACCGTGTCGCCCGCCCGCATCCCGCCGGCCTCCACCAGCGCGCCGTAGGCCGTCAGGTAGGGCATCCACACCGCGGCCCCCTCGACCGCGCCCACCGACTCCGGGCGGCCGAGCACCGAGGCGGCGGGCACGACGGCCCGCTCGGCGTACACCCCGTGGTCGTTCTGCGAGAAGCCGGGGACGGTGCTGACCCGCTGTCCCGGCTCCAGCCGGGAAACCCCCGCGCCGACCGCCTCGATCACGCCCGCCGCCTCGGTGCCGAGCCGGGCGGGGAACCGGCGCACGGGCTCGATGTAGCGGCCGCTGCGGAACAGGGCCTCGGCCCGGTTGAGGCCGATCGCCTCCACGCGCAGCCGCACCTCGCCCGGCCCTGGCTCCCCAGGATCCACCTCTTCCAGCCGCAGGACCTCGGGTCCGCCGAGTTCGTGGAACAGCACCGCCGTGGTCATGGTCGTCCTTTCGCCGGGGGCGTGCGTCGCGCGTGCGGCCACTAGAACACGAAGTACGACGTCGGTCAAACTTTGATGAATGTCGTACTGTTGGCGTCATGGAAGGCGACCGCAACCCGCAGCACCCCGACGTGCACACGCTCACCCTCCAGCAGGTCCTGGAGGCGCTCGTCGACCCGGTGCGGCGCAGCATCGTGACCCGGCTGCACGAGGCCAGGACCGACCTCAAGTGCGGCTCCTTCGACCTGCCGGTGGGCAAGTCCACCGCCACGCACCACTTCCGCATCCTGCGCGAGGCGGGCCTGATCAGGCAGTACTACGCGGGCACCGCCCGGATGAACGCCCTCAGGTACGCCGAGATCGACGAGGTCTTCCCCGGCCTCCTCGGCGCCGTCATCGCCGCCGACCGCGCCGCCTCCTCCCGGCTCGCCCCGGCCTGAGGCCGCGGGCCCCCGGCCCGCACGCTCAGCCCGCGGCCCGGAGGGCGAAGCGCACGCCGGTCAGCCGCTCCGACACCTCCCACAGACGCCGGCCCGTCTCCGGGTCCGCCGCCCTGGGGGCGAGGGGCACCCGCGCCGGCGCGCCCCGCAGCTCGGCCGGGCCGCCCGGCCCGATGAACGCGCCGCTCTCCACGCCGGGCCACGTCGCCGCGTACAGCTGGGGAAGCGCCCCGCGCTCCGGGCGCTGGGCGAGCAGCGGGTTCCCGATGCGGCCGAGGAGCAGCCGCCACAGGCCGACGGGCGTGCCGTGCTGGAGCCGGGTGGCCGTGTAGCCGGGATGCGCGAGGATGCTGCGCACCGGGCTGTGCGCCGCGGCCAGCCGCCGGTGCAGCTCCGTGCCGAACACGGCGTTCGCCAGCTTCGACTGGTTGTAGAACGCCATGGGCGCGTAACGGCGTTCCCCCGACAGGTCGCCGAACCGCAGGCGGGCCCTGCGGTGGTTGACCGAGCTGACGGTGACCACCCGGGGGTCGCGCCCGGCGTGCAGCAGGTCGAGCAGCAGCCCGGTGAGCGCGAAGTGGCCCAGGTGGTTGCAGGCGAACTGCAGCTCGTGGCCCTGCGCGCTCAGGGTGCGCGGCGGCGCCATCACGCCCGCGTTGTTGACCAGCACGTCCAGCCGCCCGTGCGCCTCGTGCATCCGGGCCGAGAACTCGCGCACCGAGTCCAGGTCGGCCAGGTCCAGGCGGCGGACCTCGAGCGCCGCGCCCGGCCGCTCCGCCGCGATCGCCTCCGCCGCACCGCGGCCCTTCTCCTCGTCCCGCACGGCGAGCACCACCAGCCCGCCCCGGTGGGCGAGGGCCCGTGCGGTGGCGAGGCCGAGGCCGCCGGTGGCCCCGGTGACGGCGAAAACCCGCCCGCTCAGGTCCGGAATCTGCTCCGCGCTCCAGCGCTGCTCCGCTCTCATGCGGCACACGTTGCCCCTTGTGTCACCCAGTGTCAAGTCGACTCCGAGTGTCACGCCCGGCATGGGGGTACGATTGCCGGGTGAGTCCCGACGTGACCATGGCCCAGCGCAAGCGCCAGCTCGTCTCCAACGAGCTCTCCCAGGCCGCGCTCCAACTGCTGGCGCGCAAGGGGTACGACGCGGTCACCGTCGACGAGGTCGCGGCCACCGCGGGCGTCTCCAAGCGCACCTTCTTCCGCTACTTCGCGTCCAAGGAGGACGTCGTCGTCCAGTTCCTGGCCGACATGGGCGCGGGCATCAGCGCGGACCTCGCGGCCCGCCCCGCGGAGGAGACGCCCTCCGCCGCGCTGCGGCACGCCGTCTGGGTCCCCATCGCCGCCTGCGCCGGGCACCACCCCGACCACTCCGACCGGGCGCTGCGCGTCGTCCAGCTGATCCTGCGCACCCCCGCCCTGCTCGCCCGCTTCCTGGAGCGGCAGGCCGAGTGGCGCGAGGAACTGGCCGCCGAACTGGCGCGCCGCCTCCGGCTCGACCCGGCCGGCGACCTCTACCCGCAACTGGCGGCCGGCATGGCGCTCACCGCCTTCCACGCCGTCCTCCAGCGCTGGAGCGAGAGCGAGGGCACCGCCGACCCCGCGGACCTGACCGACCGCGCCTTCGCCGTCCTCGCCCCGGCCCTCGACGCCGTCCCGCCCGGCACCGCCGGCCCCGCGGCCCGGCCCGCCGCGGCCCGGTAACGGGCGGCGCGCCCCGGCCCCGCCCGCGCGGCGGGGCTCGCCGCCCCGCAACCCCGGCGTTGTCGGTGCCCCGGGCGATACTCCTGCCGCGGGGCCATCCGGGCGCCGTGGAAAGGAGCCGTCATGGCCGAGGTACTGCTTTTCCCTCACGCGCAGGGGCTGACCGCGGGCGTCCGCGCGTGGGCCGAGGAACTGCGCGGTGCCGGGCACGTGGTGCACGTCCCCGACCTGTACGAGGGGCGGGTGTTCGCCGACCTGGAGGAGGGCGTGGAGCACGCGAGGAAGACCGGGTTCGGCACCCTCGTCGAACGCGGCGCCGCGGCCGCCGCGGACCTGCCGGCCGACCTGGTCTACGCCGGCACCTCGCTCGGGGTGCTGCCCGCCCAGAAGCTGGCGCAGACCCGGCCGGGCGCCCGGGGCGCGGTGCTGCTCGAAGCCTGCGTGCCGGTCGGCGAGTTCGGCGAGCGGTGGCCCGCCGAGGTGCCGGTCCAGATCCACGGGATGGCGGACGACCCCTCCTTCGCCGGGGAGGGGGACCTGGACGCGGCCCGCGCGCTCGTCGCCCAGGCGCCGCGGGGCGAGCTGTTCCTCTACCCCGGGGATTCGCACCTGTTCACCGACCGCAGCCTGCCCTCCTACCGGGAGGAGCCCGCCGCCCGGGTCCTCGGGCGCGTGCTCGACTTCCTCGGCGGCCTCGGCTGAGCCCGCGCCGCCGCCGGCGGTCCCCCTGGCGGTTGCCCCGCCCGGCAGAACCCGCCAGGACGCAGCGGCGCTGACGGGCCGTCACCCCGGGGCGGGGGCGCCCGGCGGGGAATCGGGCGCCCCACGGGTGCGCCGCGTGCCTCCTTCCCCGGGCCGCCGCTGCGGCCGGGCCGATGCCGCGCGCAGCAGAATGCGAGGAGAAGCTGCGCGAGGCGTTTACGCGCGAACTCCGCGGCGCTACGTTGGTGTTGCGGGAGCGCTCCCATGACTTGACTGCAGATGAGATCCAGCCGCCTGTCGGGTCGGCCCGCAGGGTACGGGAGCGGTTCCACGCACGAGCCGTATACCGCTGTGACGGGTTGCCACCGATGCGTTCGGCCGAGCGGACCGGTGCCACCGGCCGCCCGCCGCGGCGGAGAAAACTCAAGAGGAGACCCCCCACCATGGCCATTCGATCCCTCGCTCGGAGAAAGTCTCCGAGGCACGTCTCGCGCGTGCTCAGCCTGCTGGGCGCAGGGCTGCTCGCCCTGTGCATGGCGTGGACGCCCTCGCCCGCCTCGGCCCACGGCGTCGCCATGTCCCCTGGCTCGCGGACCTACCTGTGCTACCTGGAGCTGATCCAGAGCAACAACCAGATGCCGTCCAACCCCGCCTGCGCCGCCGCGGTGCAGCAGACCGGCACGACCCCGCTGTACAACTGGTTCGCCGTGCTCGACTCCAACGGCGGCGGACGCACGACGGGCTACATCCCGGACGGCGAGCTCTGCTCGGGCGGCCACAACGGCCCGTTCAACTTCTCCTCCTACAACGCCGCGCGCTCCGACTGGCCGAAGACGCACCTGACCTCGGGCTCGACCATCGAGATCCAGTACAGCAACTGGGCGGCGCACCCGGGCGACTTCGACGTCTACATCACCAAGAACGGCTGGAGCCCCACCACGCCGCTGGCCTGGGGTGACCTGGAGCTGATCGACAGCGTGACCAACCCGCCCCAGGCGGGCGGCGCGGGCTCGACCGGCGGGCACTACTACTGGAACGTCCAGCTGCCGCAGCGCTCCGGTCAGCACATGCTCTTCATCCACTGGATCCGCTCGGACAGCCAGGAGAACTTCTACTCCTGCTCCGACATCGTCTTCGACGGCGGTCACGGCGAGGTGACGGAGTAACACCGCTTCCCCCACGCGCCCGGGCGCCGCGTCCCTGACCGGGGCGCCCGGCCGTGAACCACGCGCGGGGACAGGCCCGCCGGGTGCGCCCGGCGGGCCGCTTCGCGTGCGTCCGGCGGGCCGCTTCGCGTGCGGACACCGCCCCGCCCGCCGTGCCCCCTCTTTATAGAATGAACACTCATTCGAGGGGGTTGTGAACGATGCGTACCTGGCGTATGCGGGGCGGCGTTGCCCTGCTGACCGGAGCGGCTCTGGTGGGCCTGTGCTCCTGCGGCGGCTCCGGCCGCCCCGGCGGGCTCGGGCCGCTGCGGGGGTCGCCCACGCCCGAGGCGTCCGCGAGCGAGGCCGAGTCCTCGCCGGAGCCGGGCGGGGAGCCCGGCGCGCAGGAGACCTCGGACCCGGAGGCGGAGGAGCTGCTGTCCCGGGTCGAGGACGCGGTGGCCGAGGTCTCCTCCGTGCAGATGACGGGCCGGATGGAGTCGCAAGGCGCCGTCGTGGAGATCGACACCGTCGCGGACGCGGACAGCTGCCGCCAGACGATGACCCATCCCCTGGTGGGCGTCGTCGACATCGTCCGGCTGGGCGACGAGGCGTGGATCATGCCGCCCGACGCCTCCTGGCTGGCCACGGAGAACGGGGCGGACGCCGCCGCGGAGTACGCCGGTTCCTATGTCCACGGTCCCGCGGACTCCCCGGAGTTCGCGGAGCTGACCTCGGGCTGCGCGCTGCCGGGCAGCTTCGGCGTGCTGCACGAGGGCGGCGAGGAGGCCGTGCTGACCATGGGGGAGGAGACGGCCCTGGACGGCGCCCCGGCGCTTACCGTGGAGCAGTCGCTCGACTCGGAGTTCGGCCCCGCCCACGGCACCCTGCTGGTGGCGGCCGAGGGCGAGCCGTATCCGCTGCAATCCACCTTCGACATGTCCTACGAGTCGCTGGGCGGCATATCGATGACCCTCACCCAGAGCTGGTCGGGGTTCAACCGGCCGGTGACGGTGTCTGCGCCCGCAGCCGGGGAGACCGTGGAGCTCGCCGAACTCGCCCCCGGGGACAACCCGTTCCCGCTGGACGGCTCCTCCGGCCTGCCGCTCCTCGACCTCTGAGGGGGCCTCCGGCGGGACATCCCGCCGAGGGCCTCCCGGCACGTCCCGCCCGGCGCCCGGGAAAACCGGGCGGGGGCCGCGGGTGGCTTTGGGCGGAGGCGCCCGGTTCCGGGCGCCGGGCCGGTCCGTGCCGCGGCCTCGGGGGCCGGCGGGCACGGACCGGTGACCCGGGCGGGAAACGCGTGCGCGATCCCCGCCCGGGGCCGCGTCAGCGGGTGGCGCGGTTGCGGCGGCGCGCGAAGTAGGCCGCGGCGCCGCCGACCACGAGCAGGCCGGCGCCGGCCGAGGCGAACACGGTCAGCTGCGAGCCGTCGCCGCCCGTCTCGGCCAGGTCGCCGTTCGGGGTCGTCGACTCGGGGAGGGCGATCGGCTGGCCGACGGGCTCCTGGCCGCCGGTGTCCGGCGCCACGCCGTCCGCGGCGCTCTCGCTCGGCGACGGCGTGTCCTCGGCGGGCTCCTCGGTGGGCGCCTCGTCGGTCGGCTCGTCGGTCGGCTCGTCGCCCGGGGCTTCGTCGCCCGGCTCGTCGGTGGGCTCGTCGCCGGGGGGAGTGGTGGGCTCCTCCTCGCAGGGCTGCCCGCCGTTCCAGGCGGCGATCAGGCCGGTGGGGGTGGCGCTGTCGGGGTAGTGGGGCAGCGCGTGGCCCTCGGTCCCGTCGAACTTGTCGCCGCCCGCGTACAGGTCGATCTGCCCGAAGCAGGCCGGGGCGCTGTCGCTCACGTCGAGCGTGGCCTCGGGGGCGTCGGCGGTCAGCGTGGTGGTGTCCCAGCCGAGGAACTCCTGCTGCCCCGAGGTCTCCCAGGTGGGACCCTCGGCGCTGTAGGCGGCGAGCGAGACGGGGTACGCGCAGCCCTCCGCCACGTCGCCGGTCAGGCGCACCGATATCGCGGTGGGCGCCTCGCCGTTGTAACGTCCTTCAGTCGTCCAGGTGTTGCCTCCGTCTGTCGAGTTCTCCACGCGGACCTGCCCGCACTGCTGGTGGCCGTCGGCCCACGCCTGGGTGGAGCCGAGCCCGACGAGGGACATGCCGGCCAGCCCCCCGGCGCCGATGACGCCGAGGGCTCGTCTTCCGATCGCTCTGTTGCCGAATGCGCTGCCGAATGAACGCTGCACCCTGATTGCTCCCTGGGGATGGGTGGCGGAAACCGTGGACGCAGGCCGCGTAGCTCTCCGTGACGGCCGGTGCGCGGCCTGGCCCCTCGGTGGCTGAGAACCGGATTCCACCACTTCGAACGCCGATCGTGGTAATCGGCTCTGCGGCACCTGGCAGGGTATGTCCGTGATGGCCGCGCGTTTCTTGCGAATCCGTTACGCGCCCGCCCCCGCCCCGGCGCCCGGAGCGCGGGCGGCGGCCTCCCGCAGGAGCGCGGCGTGCGCGGGGGAGCCCTCGCGGGCGGTCAGCACCACCAGCTCCAGGGCGTCCGGCCCGGGAACGACGTAGCCGGTGTAGTCCAGGGTGAGGGCGCCGTGGTCGCGGAACGTGAAGGTCTTGCGGCCCAGGGCGGGGCCGCCCACCTCGTGGGCCGCCCAGTGTTCCCTGAACTCCGCGCTGGCGGCGGAGAGTTCGGCGAGGAGCCGGGTGCCGCGCGGGTGGCCGGGGGCGGCGGCGAGGGCGGCACGCAGGCGGTGGGCGTTGCCGCGGGCGACGGTCTCCCAGTCGGCGTAGCGGGCGCGGGCGCGCGGGTCGAGGTAGGCGAACCAGGCGAGGTTGCGGCGGTGCGCGGGCAGCGCGGCGAAGTCGGTGATCAGCCAGGCCGCCGCCGCGTTCCAGGCCAGGACGTCGCGCAGCGGGCTGACGACGTACGCGGGCCACAGCGGCGTCGAGTCGAGCAGCCGGCGCACGGCCTCGGGGACGCGGGGCGGCTCGCTGCCCGCGGCGACCCCGCCGGGCGTGCGGGCGGTGAGGCGGCCCAGGTGGCGGCGGCCGTCGGCGTCCAGCCGCAGCGCGGCGGCGAGTGCGTCCAGGACCTGCGGCGAGGGATGCCGCTGCCGCCCCTGTTCCAGGCGCGTGTAGTACTCGGGGCTGATCCCGGCGAGCGCGGCCACCTCGGCGCGCCGCAGCCCGGGCAGCCGCCTGTCTCCGGTGCGCGGCAGGCCGACGCACTCCGGCGTCAGCCTGGCCCGGCGGGCGCGCAGGAAGTGGGCGAGCTCCGAGTCGCGGGCAGGCGGTGTCACGCCTCCCAGTATCGGCGCCGGGCCGCGCGGCCGGGCGCCTCTGGGTGGCCCTGCCGGGGCCACCCCCGGCGGGGGCTGCCCCGGGCGGTGACTGGTCGCCGGCACCTGGCATGCGGAGACTGGCCGCGCGGCGGCTCCCGCCCCGGGCGGCCGCCGTCCCCCCTCGCCCTTGCCCGCGTCGCGGGCCGTGCAACGGAGCTGTCATGTCCCCCAGTCGGCGCGCCGCGGCGCGCATGCCCCTGGTCGTGCTGAGCGCGGCGGCCGGACTCGACGCCGGGAGCGTCGCGGTCCTGAACGGCGCGCTCCCCTCGCTCGGCGCGGAGTTCGGCGTTTCCCCGGGCACCCTGTCCTGGGCGGTGACCGGATACGCCCTCGCCTTCGCCGGGCTGCTGCTCGGCGGCGGGGCGCTCGCCGACCGCTTCCCGCGGCGGCGCGTGCTGACGGCGGGGCTGACGGCGCTGGCCTGCGGCGCCCTCCTGGCGCTGGCCGCGCCCGCCTTCTGGGTGGTCGCCCTGGGGCGGGTGGCGCAGGGCGCGGGCGCCGCGGTCACCATTCCCGCGGCGACGGCGCTGATCGCCGACGTCCATCCGCCGGGCCGGGAACGCTCCCGCGCCCTGGGGGTGTTCGCCTCCGCCCAGGGGGCCGCTTACGGGGCGGGCCTGGTCCTCGGCGGGACGCTGACCAGCCTCGCCGGCTGGCGGCTGGTGTTCGCCGCGCAGGCCGGCTGCGCCCTGCTGACCGCCGCCGGCGCCCGCGCCGTGCTGCCGGCCGGGCGCGCCGACCGCTCCCGGCCTCTTGACCCGGCCGGTGCCGCGGCGCTGATCTCGGCCATCGTCCTGCTCGTGCTCGGCGCGGACCTGCTGGCCAGGCCGGGCGGGGCGGCGCCGGGTGCGGTCGCCCTCGGGCTCGCGGCGGCGGGCTCCGTCCTCGCCTGGCGGCGGAGCCGGGCCGGTTCGGCGGCGCGGGGCCGCCTGCCGCTGCTCGACCCGGGGCTGCTGCGCATCCGGGGCGTGCGGGCCGGCGCCCTGGCCGCGATCGCCTTCTACTTCTGCGTCACCGGGGCCTTCTTCCTGCTGCCGCTGCACCTGCAGCGCGTCGGCGGCATGTCGCCCGCCGCGTCGGGGTTCGCCGTGCTGCCGGTGAGCGTGGCGGTGGCGGTGACGGCCTGGGCCGCCGGGCGCAGGCTGGCGCGCGGCGGACCTGGCCCGCTGCTCGCCACCGGCCTGCCGCTCACCGCGGGCGGGGTGGCGCTGTGGTGCCTGGCGGGCCCGCAATCCCCTTACGTCTGGCCGGTGCTCGCGGGACTCCTGGTCACCGGCGCCGGGCAGGGCCTGGCCTTCACCGCCCTCACCGCGATGGGGCTGCGGGGGGTTCCGGTGCCCGCCCAGGGGGCGGCCTCCGCCGTGACCGTGACCGCGCTGCAGATCGGCAGCGGGGTGGGGCCTGCGGTCCTGGCCACGGCGGCGCAGGCCGCGGGCGGCGGTTCCGGCGGCGCACCGGGGCTGTCCGGCTACCGCCTGGCGTACGCGATCGCCGCGGGCGTGGCCCTGCTCGGCCTGTTCGCGGTGCGGGCCGGCCGGGACCGGGCCGCGGCCCCGGCGGCGGTGGGCGGGGGAGAGGGCGGCGGCCGGGCCAGGACCGCCCCGGCCCGGCCGCCCGGCGCCGGGGCGGTGGGCCACTGAGCCCTGCCCCTGGCGGTCGCGATGCCGCTCTTCCCGCTGCCGGGCCGGACGGCGGTCGGCGGCGCCGTCCTGCTGATCGTCTGGGGCCTTGCCTACGGCGGCGGCCGTGTTCCACCCGGCGATCGGACTCGGCGCGCCGGCCGGCGAGACTCCCGGGCCGGCGAGCCGGGGCTGCGAACGCCCCCCTCGGCGGCGCGGGAGCCCCGGGCGTTGCGGCCGCCGGCCGGCCCGGCCGGCGGCCGCAACGAACGGCTCACTGCACCAGTTCGTACCCGGACCAGACGCCGCCGCCGTGCCAGGAGCCGTTCTCCAGGACGTAGGCGTAGGCCATCGTGCCGTAGTAGCCCGCGCCGCAGGAGGACGCGCCGCCGTAGTCGAGGATCTGCGAGGGCCCGTAGGGGCCGCCGACGTCGCCGCCGCTGACGCCGGTGGGCCCGTAGGTCCAGTCGGTGCTGCGGCACACGAACCAGCCGCTGCCGTCCCACTTCTGGACCTCAAGCCGGACGGCGGCGTAGCCGTCGGGCAGGGTCAGGCCCGAGCCGCAGCCGCCGGCCAGGGCGTAGGCGTCGGCGTAGGCGAGGTTGCCGGAGAAGACGCCGGGGATGACGTGGTCGATGCCGGCCTCCCCCTGGACGCACAGCGTGGCGCCGTTGTAGACGGTGGTGCGCGGGGACCACGTCCACGCCTGTGCGGGCTGGGCCCCGAGTACGGCGCAGGCCAGGGCCGCGACGCCGCACAGCAGCGCGCCGAAGACCCGCCGGGATCTGGTCACATGATCTCCATTCCTCGGATGGATGGGCATGCTTCCTTCACGTTCTCCATGTACATGAAGAGGATGGGGCTCCGGCGGGCGCCCGCCCAGTGGCCGGTCGGAGAATGCGCCGTTTCCCGTAGGAAGGGCCCGGGCGGCGTGGACGGGCGGGCGAGGGCGGATCGCGCCGGGGCGGCCTCACGCCCCCCGCCCGCGCCGGGCGGGCGGGGGCGGCCGGCGCGCCCGGATCAGCCGAGGGAGCTCAGGTCGAGGCGGGCGAGGCGCTCCGGGTCGCTGAGGATGTCGATGGCGGTGATCTTCCCGGCCCTGATGGTGAAGGCGGCGACCGAGACCACGCGGTCCCCGGAGGTGGCGACGAACCCGGCGGCGCCGTTGACCAGCGCGGGCCGCGCCCGCTGTGCCAGCCTGGCGAACGTGGTGGCGCGCCCGGCCACTTCCCGCGCGCCGTGCACGAGCCGGCCACGCTGGGGGCCGGCGTCGGAGCGGGTCACCACGTCGGGGTCGAGGAGCGCGACGAGGCCCTCGAAGTCGCCGCCCCTGGCCGCGGTGAGGAAGGCGTTCACCACCTCCCGCTGCCTGGCCAGATCGGCGTCGGGCGCGGGCGCCGCGCCCCTGACGCGCCGGCGGGCGCGGCTGGCCAGCTGCCGGGCCGCGGCCGGGGTGCGGCCCACCAGGGGCGCGATCTCGTCGAAGGGCACCGCGAACAGGTCGTGCAGCACGAAGGCGAGCCGCTCGGCGGGGGCCAGGGTCTCCAGCACCACCAGCAGCGCCAGGCCGACCGAGTCGGCGATCAGCGCCTGCTGCTCGGGGTCCACGCCGTCCGCCGCGCTGACGATCGGGTCGGGCAGGCGCACCCCGAGCTGCTCCTCGCGCCGGGAGGTGCGCGAGCGCAGCATGTCCAGGCACACGCGGCCGACGACCGTGGTCAGCCAGCCGCCGAGGTTGCCGACCTCGCTGATGTCGGCGCGGCTCAGCTTCAGCCAGGCCTCCTGCACGGCGTCGTCCGCCTCGCTCAGGGAGCCCAGCATCCGGTAGGCGACGGCACGCAGGTGCCCGCGGTGTTCCTCGAAGCGCTCGGCAAGAAATTCGTTCTCTGTCATCGGTCACATGCTCTCGTCTCGGTCCGTCATCGCGTTGACGGATTCCGGCCCGTGCGTGTGACAGGCGCGCGGGCGCCACCACAGGAGCGTGCACATGACTGTCACCGATCCGGCGACCGCGCGGCGGGAGACCAGGGCGGGCGCCGGCCCGGGGGCGATCCTCGCCTTCGTCTGCATGGGCCAGTTCATGGTGATGACCGACGCGTCGATCGTGAACCTCGCCCTGCCCTCCATCCAGGAGGGCCTTGGCATGTCCGACGTCAGCCTGGGCTACGTCGTCACCGCGTACTCCACGGTGCTCGGCGGCTTCCTGCTGCTGAGCGGGCGGCTCGCCGACACCTTCGGGCGGCGCAGGCTGCTGCGGTGCGGCTTCCTGCTGTTCGCGCTGGCCTCGCTCGCCTCGGGGCTCGCCCAGAACGGGCCGATGCTGATCGCCTCCCGGGGGTTCCAGGGGCTCGGCTCCTCCCTCATCGCCCCGGCCGCCCTGTCGATCCTCACCGGCACCTTCCCCGAGGGCCCGGAGCGCAACAGGGCGCTGGGCGTGTGGGGTTCGCTCGCCGGCATCGCCTCCATCGTCGGCGTCGTCGCGGGCGGGGTGCTGGCCGACGGGCCCGGCTGGGAGTGGATCTTCTGGATCAACCTGCCGATCGGCGTGGGCGCCGCGGCCCTGGCGCCGCTGATCGTGCCGGAGAGCAGGGCCGGGGAGCGCCGCCGCCCCTTCGACACCGTGGGCGCGGTGACGCTGACCGCCGGGCTGCTGCTGTTGATCTTCACCCTGGGCGAGGCCACCCGGGTGGGCTGGGACACCCTGCGGACGATCGGCAGCCTGGCCGGCGTGGCCGTGCTGCTCGCCGCCTTTGTGGCGACGGAGTTGCGGGCGCGCTCGCCGCTGATGCCGCCGCGGATCTTCCGGCTGCGCACGATGCGGGTGGCCAACGTCTCCGCCCTGCTGGTCTTCGGCACCCTCGGCGCGATGTTCTACTTCGCCAGCATCTTCATGCAGCAGGTGTACGGCTATGCGCCGATGCGGGCCGGCTTCGCCTACGTGCCGCTCGCGGTCTGCGTCGCGGTCGGCGCCGGGCTGGCCTCCGCGTTGATCAGCAGGGTCGCGGCCAGGACCGTGCTGCTGGCGGGACTCGTGGCCACCGTCGCCGGGCTGCTGCTCCTGTGGCGGGCCCCGGCCGGGGGGCACTACGCCACGGACCTGCTGCCCGGATTCCTCGCGGTGGGCCTCGGCTGCGGCGCGGTGTTCGTGACCCTGCAGATCGCGGCCTTCGCCGGCATCGGCAAGGAGGACGCGGGGGTGGGGGCCGGCCTGATCAACACCAGCCAGGAGGCCGGCGGCGCGCTCGGCCTCGCCGTGGTGGGCACCATCGCCTACAGCGGCTTCGCCTCGGAACTCGCCGGCACGGGCGGGGACCCGGACCTGGTGCGGGCCGTGCAGGAGTCGGCCAACCACGACGCGTTCCTGGCCACCGCCTGCCTCGGCCTCGCGGCCCTGGTGATCGCGGCGACGCTGATGCCGCGGGCCGGGCGGCGCGAACCGGCGGCGGAGCGCGGCTGAGCGGGCCGCCCGCCGGCCGGGCGCCCCGGGGGCGAGGGTCCCGGGCCGCCCGGCCGGCGGGGTCGGGAGAGGGTCAGGAGAAGGGCCTGCCGTGGACCCGGTACGCCTCGGCCTCGGGCCACTTGACCGAAAGGCCGAGTCCCGGCCGTTCCCCGCTGGGCCGCAGCACCCCCGCCACCGGGCGCAACACCCCGTCGAACAGGGCCTCTTCGATCCGGACGTGGTCGTGGAAGTACTCCAGGTGGCGCAGCGCGGGCACCGCGCAGAAGGCGTGGGCGGAGACGGCGGGGGCGCAGTGGGCCGACAGCTCCAGGTGCCTCGCGGCGGCCAGCGGGGCGATCTGGAGCAGGCCGGTGATGCCCCCGCAGCGGGTCACGTCCGCCTGCAGGCAGTCGACGGCGCCCGCGTCCAGCAGGTCGGTGAAGTCGCGCGGGACGAAGCCGTATTCGCCCGCCGCCACGTCCAGGCCGCCGGGGCCGCGTTCGCGCACCAGGCGCAGCCCGGCCGTGTCGTCGGAGCTCACGGGCTCCTCGAACCAGGTCACGCCCCACTCCCCGGCCAGCCGCTGCGCCCAGTACAGGGCCTCCTTGCGGCCGAGCGCGCCGTTGGCGTCCGCGTATAGCTCGGTCCGCTCGCCGACGGCGCGGCGGGCCTCGGTGAGCCGGGCCGCGTCCTGCGCCGGGTGCCGGGAGATCTTCAGCTTGACCCGCGGGATGCCCTGCTCGACCCAGCCGGCCAGCTGGGCGGCGAGCCTGCCGAGCGGATAGTTGGTGAAGCCGCCGCTGCCGTAGACGGGCACCTCGCGGTGGAAGGAGGGCAGCAGCGCCGCCAGCGGCAGGCCGAGCAGCCTGGCCTTGAGGTCCCACAGGGCGATGTCCACGGCGGAGACCGCCATCGCCCCCACCCCAGGGCGCCCGGCGTTGCGGATCAGGCCGCGGGCCGTGCGCCAGGCCGCGGCGGGCTCCAGGGCGTCGGCGCCGCGCAGCGCCGGCAGCAGCAGGGACTCCGCGAAGGCGGCCACCGACACGTCCCCGTAGGTGTAGCCGAGGCCGGTGACGCCCCCGGCCCGCGCCAGGACGAGGACGATCGTGGTGGCCTCCCAGCGCAGCGTCCCGTCCTCCTCGGCGCCGTCCGGCCCGTCGGTGGGCAGCCGGAAGGCGTGGACCTGCAGGTCCTCGATCGGCTGCGGCTCCGTCATCCCGGCCCTCCGTCCCTGCCGCCCGCCCGCCACGGACCCTGCCGTGGGCCCCGCGCCGCGCCCGCGCCTCGAACGCGGCGGCGCGGTCCGGCCGGGCCCCGCGCCTCAGCCGCGGCCGATGTGGGCCATCCCGGCCAGCTTCTGCCGGACGCCGCGGTGGACGATGCCGGCGCGGTCGGGGTCCCGCACGGTGGCCTTGGCCGCCTTCTTGCCCTGTTCGAGCATGATGTGCGGCGGGATGGGGGCGATGTCGGGGTCGGTCCTGAACTCCAGGACCACGGGCCGGTCGCTGCGCAGCGCCTCGTCCCAGGCCTCGCCCACCGCGGACTGGGTCTCGCAGACGATGCCCTTCAGGCCGAGGAGTTCGGCGTACTCGGCGTAGGGCAGGTCCGGAATCTCCTGGGAGCCGGGGAACTTGGGGTCGCCGCCCATCGCCCGCTGCTCCCAGGTGACCTGGTTGAGATCCTGGTTGTTGAAGACGCAGAAGACGAACGGCGGCCCGCCCGCGAGGCGGTCCCAGTACCGCTTGATGGTGATCATCTCGTTCATGCCGTTCATCTGGAAGGCGCCGTCCCCGGTGAAGGCGATGACGGGCCGGTCGGGGTGGGCGAAGCGCGCGGCGATGGCGTAGGGCACGGCCGGGCCCATGGTGGCCAGGGTGCCGGAGAGGGTGGCGTGCATGCCCTCGCGCAGCTTGAGGTGGCGCGCCCACCAGTTGGTGGCCGAGCCGGAGTCCGCGGTCAGCAGGCAGCCGTCGGGGAGCCTCGGGGTGAGTTCCTGGGCGACCGCCTGCGGGTTGACCAGGCCGTTGAAGTGCTGGTCGGCGCGGCGGGCGAGCAGGTCGTTCCACTCGGTGACGTCCTTCTCGATCTTCTTGCGCCAGCCGCCGTCCTTCTTGGGCTTCAGCAGCGGGTTGAGGGCCCTGAGGGTCTCCTTGGCGTCGGCGACCAGGTGGGCGTCCATCGGGTAGCGGATGCCGATCATGCTGCCGTCGATGTCGATCTCGACGCCGCGGGCCTGGCCCTCCTCGGGCAGCCACTCGGCGTAGGGGAAGCTGGTGCCGACCATCAGCAGGGTGTCGCAGCGGCGGATCATGTTGTCGCTGGCCTTGGTGCCGAGCAGGCCGATCGGCCCGGTGACGAACGGCAGGTCGTCGGGCAGGACCTCCCGGCCGAGCAGCGCCTTGGCGACGCCGGCGCCGAGCAGCTCGGCGGTCCGGAGGATCTCCTCCTCGGCCCCGGCCGCGCCCTGGCCGACGATCATGGCGACCTTCTTGCCCTCGTTGAGGATGCCGGCCGCCTTGTGCAGCTCCTCCTCGTCGGGCAGGACCCGCGGCCTGCTCCAGCCGACGCTGGAGTAGACGGCGCCGTGGGTCTTGGGCGGGGAGGGCTGGGCGGTGGCCTCCTGGACGTCCTCGGGAATGATGATCGTGGCCACCGAGCGGGTGCTGAGGGCGGTCTTGAAGGCGCGGTCGATGACGTGGCGCGTCTGCGCGGGCTCGACGATCATCTGGCAGTAGGCCGAGACGTCCGCGAACAGCTGGTCGAGGGCGATCTCCTGCTGGTAGTGCGAGCCCAGGCACAGCCGCTTCTGCTGGCCGATGACGGCGACGACGGGCTGGTGGTCCAGCTTCGCGTCGTACAGGCCGTTGAGGAGGTGGATCGCGCCCGGTCCCGAGGTGGCCACGCAGCAGCCGGGGTGGCCGGTGAACTTGGCGTGGCCGCAGGCCATGAAGGCCGCCATCTCCTCGTGCCGGGTCTGGATGAACTCCGGCTCGCCCTTGGCGCGGTCGAACGCCCCCAGCAGGCCGTTGATCCCGTCGCCCGGGTATCCGAAGACGCGCTGCATGCCCCATTCACGCAACCGTTCCACCACGAAGTCTGCTACGAGAGCCATCGCCACTCCTCACATCGGCTCGCATCGGCCTCATTCGGCATGGACAGCGCATCCCAAGTCACCGGAAGTGAGGGAGGGCAAACCTCCTGCCCGCCAGTGCGGTCTTCTTTTCAGCCCATCGGAGTATCCGATCGTGCGGGCGCCGGCCCCGCGCCTCCCGCGGGCCCGGGCGCGGCGCGGACCTCCGCGGCCGGAAGCCACCCCGGGGGCGGGCCCCGGAGGCGCCCGCATAGGCTGGGGCCGCAGTCGGTTCGCCCTGCCCGCCAGGCAGGCGCGTCGCAAGAGGGAACCCGGTGGGAATCCGGGACTGCCCCGCAGCGGTGAGTGGGAACGACCGCCGTCACACGCACTGGGCCCCGACGGGCCAGGGAAGCGACGGCCAGTAGGTGTCTGCCAGGCAGGCGCGCCCGCAAGTCCGAAGACCTGCCACTGCCCGCGCGCGAGGCGCGCGCGGAGACGCCGTGATGCCGAGAAGGCAGGACCGCGCGGGCGGGCCGGCGTGACCGGAAGGACAGCGGTGCGCGGATGCGCGGGCGCCGCCGCCCGCCGGTCGTGCCCACCTTCGCGCCCCGCGGGACGCCGCGCTCGGCCTCGCAGACACGCTCGCGAAGGAGAGTGCGTTGACCACACCGCAGACGAGGACCACGGCCGGGGCCGCGGGAGCGGAGCGGGCCGCGGCGCGGTCCACCGTGTACGGCTACCCCAGGCAGGGCCACGACCGTGAGCTGAAGCGCGCCGTCGAGGGCTACTGGCGCGGCCGCGTCACCGCAGGCGAACTGGAGGCGACCGCCGCCCGGCTGCGCGCGGCCCGGCTGCGCGAACTCGCCGAGGCCGGGATCGACGAGGTCCCCACCGGCGACTTCTCCCTCTACGACCACGTCCTGGACACCGCCGTCATGGTGGGCGCCGTCCCCGAGCGCCACCGCGCGGCCCTGGCCGCCTCCCCGCTGGACGGCTACTTCGCCATGGCGCGCGGCAGCCGGCAGGCGCCGCCCCTGGAGATGACGAAGTGGTTCGACACCAACTACCACTACCTCGTCCCCGAGGTGGGGCCGGAAACCCGCTTCGCCGCCGACTCGCGCACGCAGGTCGCCGAACTGCGCGAGGCCCTGGACGCCGGGGTGGCGGCGCGCCCGGTGCTGCTCGGCCCGGTCACCTTCCTGCTGCTGGCCAAGCCCGCACCCGGCGCCCCGGCGGACTTCGCGCCGCTCGGCCTGCTCGACCGGCTGCTGCCGGTCTACGCCCGCCTGCTGGCCGACCTGCGGGCCGCGGGCGCCGAGTGGGTGCAGCTGGACGAGCCCGCCCTGGTCCAGGACCGCACCCCGGCCGAGCTGGCCGCGGCCGGCCACGCCTACGCCGAGCTCGGCCGCCCGGGCAACCGGCCCAGGCTCCTGGTCGCCACCTACTTCGACCGGCTCGGCCCGGCGCTGCCGCTGCTGGCGCGGTCCCCCGTCGAGGGCCTCGCCCTCGACTTCACCGGTCGCGCCGCCGCCAACCTCGGCGACCTGGCCGCCGTCGGCGGGCTGCCCGGCAAGCGGCTCGTCGCCGGCATCGTGGACGGCCGCAACGTCTGGATCAACGACCTGGCCGCCTCGCTGAGCACCCTGGGCACCCTCCTCGGCCTGGCCGAACGGGTGGACGTCGCCGCCTCCTGCTCCCTGCTGCACGTGCCCCTGGACGTCAGGGCCGAGCGCGACATCGACCGGCAGCTCGTGCGCTGGCTCGCGTTCGCCCGCCAGAAGGCCGGCGAACTCGCCCTCCTGGCCCGCGGCCTGAGCGCGGGCACCGGGGCCATCGCGGCCGCGCTCGCCGCCAACCGCGCCGACCTGGCCTCCCGCGCCGCCTCCCCGCTCACCCGCGACCCGGCCGTGCGCGCCCGGGCCGCCGCCGTCACCCCCGCCGCCGGCGACCGGGAGGCGCCCTACGCGGAGCGCGCCGCCGCGCAGGGCGCCGCGCTCGGGCTGCCCCCGCTGCCCACGACCACCGTGGGCTCCTTCCCGCAGACCGGCCGGCTGCGGGCCGCCCGCGCGGCGCTGCGGGCCGGCACCCTGGACCACGCCGCCTACGAGGCGGTCATCGAGGAGGAGATCCGCGAGGTCATCGCCTTCCAGGAGCGGGCCGGGCTCGACGTCCTGGTGCACGGGGAGCCGGAACGCGACGACATGGTGCGGTACTTCGCCGAGCGGCTGACCGGCTTCCTCACCACCACGCACGGCTGGGTGCAGTCCTACGGCACCCGCTGCGTCCGCCCGCCGATCCTCCTCGGGGACGTCTCGCGCCCCGCGCCGATGACCGTGCGGTGGACCTCCTTCGCCCAGTCCCTCACGGCCCGGCCGGTCAAGGGGGTGCTCACCGGCCCGGTGACCATGCTGGCCTGGTCCTTCGTCCGCGACGACCAGCCGCGGGGCGACACGGCGCGGCAGGTGGCCCTCGCCCTGCGGGACGAGGTCGCCGACCTCCAGGCGGCCGGCACGGCCGTGATCCAGGTGGACGAGCCCGCGCTGCGCGAACTGCTGCCGCTGCGCGCCGCCGACCGCGCCGGGTACCTGTCCTGGGCCACCGCCGCCTTCCGGCTGACCACGGGGGCCGCCCGCGCCGCCACCCAGGTCCACACGCACATGTGCTACGCGGAGTTCGGGGACGTGCTGGAGGCCATCGACGAACTCGGCGCCGACGTCATCAGCCTGGAGGCGGCCCGCTCCGGCATGCGGGTGGCGGGCGAACTCGCCGCCGCGGGCTACCCGCGGCAGGCCGGGCCCGGCGTGTGGGACATCCACTCCCCGCGGGTGCCGGGCCGCGAGGAGCTGGCGGCCCTGCTGCGGCTGGCGCTTGCGGACCTGCCCGCCGCCCGGCTGTGGGTCAACCCCGACTGCGGCCTGAAGACCCGCGGCTGGGAGGAGACCCGCGCGGCGCTGGAGAACCTGGTCGCCGCGGCCCGCGAGGTCCGCGCGGAACTGGCGGGCGCCGGGGCCGAACGGCCGTAGCCCGCCGCGCGGCCGGCCCGCGGCCCCGCCCGCCGAGCGCGGGCGGGGCCGCGGGGGACCCCGCCCCGCCGCCGGCGGGTGCCGCGGGCGGCGGGGCGGGGCGCTCGCCGGGGCGGCGTCCCGCTAGGGGAGCGTCACCCCGTAGTAGTTCGCGGCCTCCACGACCGGCTGGAAGAAGGTCGTGCCGCCGGAGCTGCAGTCGCCGCTGCCGCCCGAGGTCAGGCCGAGGCCGGTGCTGCCGGAGAACAGCGGGCCGCCGCTGTCGCCCGGCTCGGCACAGATGTTGGTCATGATCAGGCCGTAGACGACCTCGCCGTTGCCGTAGTCGACCGTGTAGTTCAGGCCCGTGATCGTGCCGCAGTGCACGCCCGTGGTGCTGCCGCTGCGGCAGGCGGACTGGCCGACCGAGGGGTTGGCGAAGGAGGTGATCGCCTGCGAGCCGCTGTAGAGGTTCACCGAGCTCGGGACGCCGGACGGCTGCGGGTCGTAGGCGACGATGCCGAAGTCGTTCGACGGGAAGGACGAGCCCGCGGTGTAGCCGATCTGGCTCGCCCCGTCGCTCCACAGCGGGTAGGGCGGGGTCGGGCCGTAGGGGTCGTCCGTGCAGTGGCCCGCCGTCAGGAAGTAGTAGCTGCTGCCGCTGCGGACGTTGAAGCCGAGCGAACAGCGCCAGCCGATGTCCGCGTAGATCGCGTCGCCGCCCTGGAGGTACTTCCGGAAGGTGCCCTCGGTGCGCTGCACGTCGAGGGCCCCGGCGAGGTCGCCGGCGCTCTCGCGGATCTCGGCGATCTCGGCCCGCGAGACGGTCTCGTCGGCGAGCACGGTCACGGTGTGCGAGTCCGGGTCGACCGCCCAGGCCGTGCCCGCGACGTCGGCCTCCTGGACGGCCGTGCTCGCCGCGCGCAACTCGGCGGCGCTGTAGGTGCCCGAGTCGGCCTGGGCCGCCGCGGGCATCAGGAAGGCCGCGATGGCGGACAGGCCCGCGGCCGCGGCGAGCAGCCGCAGTGGCCGGACGGCCCGGGTTTCGGTGCGCTTCGTTCTCACTGACTTCCTCCTGGGAAGGATGTGTGGGTCCAACGGACGAGTGGAGAGCGAGGCGTGGTCAGCGGACACCGAAATTGCATGTCCCTGACAATCGCTTCACGGATCCTCCCACTCCCGCCCCCGCCGGTGCCAAGACCGCCCTTTCGGCCAGCCCCTTCGCGCGCCCCCGGCGCGGATCGCGCCTCCCAGCCGTCACGCGCGGCGACCCGCGGACCGGCAGGCGCGCCCCGTACGCCGCTCGCGCCGGGCGCGGGGGCGGGCGCGCCCGGCGATCTTGGCCGGTAAGGGGCGGCCAGGGCCGGTGGGGGCGCGCGCGGCGCCAGGGGACGCGCCGGTGCGCTCCCGGCCGCCCCTTCGCGGGCGGGGCTTGAGATCATGCGCCTGAGCAAGCGCTTGCGAAGGGTGGAGGGACATGTCCGGCCGAGTGATCTGCGTGGGTTCCTATACGCCCGAGGCCGGGGGGACCGGCCCCGGGCTGACCGTCTTCCGGGAGGACCCCGGGGCCGAAGGCGGCCTCGCCCTGGTCGCCGAACTCCCGCTGCCCGCCGCCTCGTTCCTGGCCTGGCACCCCTGGCTGCCGGTCGTGTACGCGGTGAACGAGCTGGCCGAGGGCGGGCTCACGGCCGTCACCCTGGAACGCCCGGCGGAGCCGCGGGCGCTCGGCTCGCTGGCGACCGGCGGGGCCGAGCCCTGCCACGTCGCGGTGACCGCCGACGGGCGGTTCGCCCTCGCCGCCAACTACGGCAGCGGCAGCGTCGCGGTCTTCTCGCTGGCCGCGGACGGACGGCTCGCCGCGCGGACCGACCTGGTGGCGCACCAGGGCGGCGGGCCGGTGGCGGAGCGGCAGGAGGGCCCCCACGCGCACATGGTCACCCTGGACGCCGCCGGCGGCCTCGCCACCGTGACCGACCTGGGCAGCGACACCCTCTGGTCCTACCGGCTCGGCCCGGACGGCAGGCTGACGCGGGTCGCGGCCAGCCGCCTGCCCGCCGGCTGCGGGCCGCGGCAGCTGGTGCGCGGCCCCGCCCCGCGCGCCTACGCGCTGGCCGAGCTCGGCGGCGAACTGCTCGTCCTGTCCGAGGAGGTGCCGGGCGACTTCTCCGTCCTGGCCGCCCGCCCGGCCTCCGGCCGCGCGGGGGAGGAGGGGGGAGCGGGCGCCAGGCCCAACCTGGCGGCCCACCTGGAGCTGCTGGAGGAGGGCGCCTACGCCCTGGTCTCCAACCGGGGCCCGGACAGCCTCTCGCTGTTCTCCCTCGGCGAGGCGCCCCCGGTCCTCCTCGCCGAGCACCTCCTCGACGCCGCCTGGCCGCGCCACTTCGCCCTCGCGGGCGACCTCCTCCTCGTGGCCGCCCAGCACTCCGACACGGTGATCACCCTGCGGTTCGACCCCGCCGCCCCCGCCTTCACCGAGCTGGCCAGGCACCCGGTCGGCAGCCCCACCTGCGTGGCCCCGCGTCCGGCAGGCGCCGCCGCGGAGCGGTAGGCGCCCCCGACGGGGGCGGGCGGGGCGCGGGGAGGTGCGGGCCGGGCGGCGGGGCGCCCCGGGGCCGGGCGGGCGCGGCCCGCGCGCCGGGGCGCGGAAGGCGGGCGGGTGCCCGGCCGGGGTTACGCGGCGGGGTCTCGGGCCGGGGGTGGGGCGGCGACGACGTGGTAGGTCCGGCCGCCGAGGCCGAACCGGCCGATCGGGCTCATGCCGAAGCGTTCCACGTGCACTCGCCACGAGCTCTCGTTGCCCGACTCGATGAAGGCGACCACGAGTTCGGCGTCCGGTGCCGCGGCCCGCATGGCCGTGGTGAACAGCCCGCGGGCGACCCCCCTGCGGCGGTGGGCGGCGCCGACCACCACGGGTCCGTAGAGCACCCAGCGCAGGCGGCTCAGCGGACGCCCGTGCCACCGCAGGGAGTCCTGCCTGCGCAGCAACTCGGCAACGGGCGGGGGCGGTTCCGGCAGGGCGTGCGGAGGCATGAGGCCGACGAGCCCCGCGATGCCGCCCGCCTCGTCCTCGGCGACCAGGATCTGCCGTCGCTCCGCAAGGGCACGCAGGGTGCCGAGGCGGAAATCGCCCTGCACGAAGCCGTGCGCACGCCGCTCCTCCTCGCTGAGGTTGTCGCGGTGCTGGGCGGCGTAGAGGGCGGCCAGGGCCGGGGCGTCGGCCGGGGTGGCGTGGCGGTGGTGCATGGTCGGCTGCTCGTGGCTTTCGCGAGGTCGGCGCGCCGGCCGAGCGCCGGCGCGGGGGTGGAGGGAGGCGGGGCCGCGGTGGTGCGGGGCCCGCGGTTTGGGGCCCTGCCGTCGGCGCCGGGCCCTGCCGGTCAGCGTATCCGGCCCGGACGCCAGGCCCGGCGCGGTGGTGCGGGGCTCGCGGCCGGCCGGGCGGGGGTCCGGATCAGCGCTCCGGCCGCCGGGCCAGGAAGACGAGTTCCCTGCCGGGGCGGTCGGGCGCGTCCCGGACCTCGTCGAGGGCGAGCCCGTGCGCCGCCAGGTCCGCCGCCACCTCCTCGCGATCCCGGAACCTGAGCGTGGAGTCGGAGGTCAGGGTGCTGCCGTCGGCGGCGAAGGCGTAGGTCCAGCGGATGGTCACCAGCGGCAGCGCCATCTCGGTCACCTCCACCCGGCTCTCCACGGCGCCGATTCCCGCGATCCGGGTGACCGTGCGGGAGGCCGCCGGGGTCCACTCCTCCCAGGCCCGCCGCCGTGGGTCACGCGTCTCGAACACCAGGTGCCCGCCGGGCCGCAGCGCGGCGCGGGCCCCGGCGAGGGTCGCCGACCAGGCGCCGGGCGCGGCGATGGACTGGGCGACGTTGGCCGTCATGGTGACCAGGTCGGCGCCCAGCGGGGGCACGGCGGTGGCGTCCCCGCAGATCCAGCGCACCCGCTCGGCGCCCGGCTTGCCGCGGGCGACGTCCAGGGAGGCGCGGGCCGGGTCGGCGGCGACCACCTGGTGGCCGCGCGCCGCCAGGAGCAGCGCGAAGACCCCCGTGCCGCAGCCGAGGTCGAGCACGCGCCGCGCGCCGAGCCCGGCCGCGAGCGCGAGATAGGGCTCCAGGTCGGAGCGGTCGGGGTCGAGGGCGTCGTAGATCGCGGCGAGCCGCGGATGCCCGAAGATCTCGTCAGCCACGCGGGCGAAGGTACCGAACGCCGCGGCCCGCGGCCCCGGGTTTTCCGTGGAGGCCCGCGCCCCGGAACGCCCGCCCCCCGCGCCCGGGCCGTTGCGCCGCCGCCACGTCCCGGCAGCGCGCCGGATGCCGGGGACGGCCTCAGGCGTGGCCGGTGCGGTGGGCCTCTTCCGCGGGGGAGGGGGCGGCGGGGTCCGCGGGGGCGGTGGCGTTCTGGACGGCAAGCAGGCGCACGGACTCGCCCTCCGCCACCGCCCGCCAGCGGTGCGGGGTGCCGCCGAGGTAGCTGATGCTGTCGCCCGGGCCGAGGCGGTGCAGCACCGGGCCCTGCGCCGTGTGCAGGTCCACCTCCACCTCGCCCGCGATGACGTAGAGGAACTCGTCGCCCGGGTGGTCGTAGTAGCCGCCGAAGACCGTCTGCGCGCCCCGGTACTCCACCGGGTGGACGCCGTGCCGCGGGGTGCCCAGCATGCGCGCCACCCCCCCGAGGTTGGTCACCGGCAGCCCCTCGCCGCTGCGCACCACCCGGATCTCCGCCGGGGAGACGTCCGCGCTGCCCCGCACCGCGTTCGCGAGGAGCGCCTGCTGGGTGGTGCCGAGCGCCCGGGCGATCCGGTGCAGCGAGGGCATGCTCGGGTGGGTGAGGCCGCGCTCCAGCTGGCTCAGGAACGGGTGGGACAGCTCGGCGCGTTGGGCCAGCTGCACCAGGGTCAGCCCGCGCTCCTTGCGCAACCGGCGGATGCTCGCGCCCAGTTCGGCCCGCTGGTCGGCGTCCGTCCCGGCCCGGTCCCCGCCGCCGGCGGGCGTCGTGTCCTGCGCGGCCCGCTTCGCGCCGGTCCTCGCGGGGCGCTTCCCGGCGCCCTTGCCTGCGTTCTTGTCGGCGTTCTTGCCTGCGTTCTTGTCGGCGTTTTTGCCGGCGTTCTCCCCGGCGCTCGTCCTGGGGGCGCGCGGGGGCTCGTGCGCGTTGTGCCGCGCGCCCTCGGCGGCCTGGCGCGGGGCCCTGGCCGCGGAACGGGGCGGCCGGGCGCGGCCCTTCGCGCCGTTCTCGCTGCTGGTTTCGGTGCCTTCGACCGGCATGGCGGAATCCTCGGGGCGGGCGCCGGGAGGATTTACCCCGGTGAAACACCCGGTCCCTATGCTCGATGTTGATGGGATGAACATTCTAGCCCAGGGGGCCCCATGCCGCCGACCGCCACCCACCGCACCGGAAACCCGGCCGCCGCCCCGCCGGGCGCCGCCTCCGGGACCGCCCACGACCGCGCCTTCCTCGACGCCATGTCCGCGCTCGCCTCCGGGGTCTGCGTCGTGACGACCCTGGCGCCCGACGGCACGCCCGCCGGCTTCACCAGCACCGCCGTGATGAGCCTGAGCCGCACCCCGCGGCTGCTCGCCATCGCCGTCGACCGCGGCAGCCGCACGCTGCGCGCCCTCCTCGCCGGGCGGAAGTTCGCCCTCAACGTCCTGCACGCCACGGGCGAGGAGATCTCCCGGCGTTTCGCCGACCCGGCCGCGGACCGCTTCGCCGGGCTCGCGTGGACGCCGGACGAGGAAGGGCTGCCGCTGCTGACCGCCCACAGCACCCACATCCTGGCCTGCGACCTCGCCGAGGAACTCCCGGCCGGTGACCACCTGTTGCTGATCGGCGCCGTGCGCCGCGCCCTGCCCTGCGCCCGGGACGGCGGCGCCCTGGTGCACCTGGGCCGCCACTACCACCCCCTCGGCGCCGGGGCCGCCGCGTGACGGGGCGGGGCTGGTTCTCCGTGCGCGAGGCGGGCCCAGGCGTCCACCTCATCGCCGAGCCCGGGCACGTCAACAGCTATCTCGTGCACGGCGAGGAGTTCGCCCTGCTCTACGACAGCGGCATGGGCATCGGCGACATCGGCCGCGAGGTCCGCGCCCTCACCGGCCTCCCGCTGCTCGTGGTCAACTCCCACCACCACTACGACCATCGCGGCGGCAACGCCTCCCTGCGGGGAGTCGCCGCGGAGTTCGCGGTCCACGCCGCGGGCGCAGAGCTGCACCTGGCGCCCGCGCCGGGCGAGTGGCTCGCCGCCTACGCCCACCTGGCGCAGGGCCTGCGGGAGCGCTACGAGGCGCTGCGCGCGATCGACGCCCAGGGCTTCTTCCTCACCGACAGCCGCGTCGAGGTGCGGCCGGTTCCCGAGCTCGCCCACTGGCGCATCGAGGCGGTGCGCCCCACCCGGCTGCTGCGGGAGGGCGACGTCCTCGACCTCGGCGGCCGGCGCCTGACGGTGCTGCACACGCCGGGGCACTCGCCCGACGGCCTGTGCCTGTGGGAGCCCGCCACCGGGCTGCTGCTCGCCGGGGACACCCTGATCAGCGGCTCGTTCTTCGCGCACGTGCCCGGGGCGGACGTCGCCGCCTTCGCCCGCTCCACGGCGCGGCTGGCCGAACTCCCCCTCGGCACCGCGCTGCTCGGCCACAACCTGCGCCACCGGGAGTCCCGGGGCTTCGTCGCCGACGTCGCCGAGGCGTTCGCCGCGGTCCGCGACGGCAGGACCCGGCCGGTGCGGTCCGTGGACATGTTCGGCGTCCCGGTCCTGCGCCACGACTTCGACGGATTCGCCGTGCTGACCGCCGCGCCGGCCGCCGCGCGGGAGGCGGGCGGTGAGGGACCGTGAGCGCCCTGCTGCTGCGTGCCGCCCGGCTGCCCGAGGGCGGGGAACGCGACCTGCTGATCGAGGGCGGGCTGGTGCGCCGGGTCGCGCCGCCCTGGCGGCTCCCGCCGGGGCCGCCGGAACTCGACCTCACCGGACACCTGCTGCTGCCGGCGCCCGCCGAGCCGCACGCCCACCTCGACAAGGCCATGACCTTCGACGCGGCCGGGGCGCCCGGCGGCGGCCTGCCCGCCGCCGTCGGCGCCTGGCGGGTCCACGCGGCCCGCATCACCGAGGCCGACGTCGAGGCGCGCGCCCGCCGCGCCGTGGACGAGCTGCTGCTCAACGGCGTCACCGCGGTGCGCACCCACGCCGACCTGCTGCCGGGCGCGGACCCGCTGCGCGGCATCCGGGCGCTGCTCCGGGTGCGGGAGGCCGTGCGCGGCCGGATGGATCTCCAACTGGCCGTGCTGCACCCGGAGGCGCCGGAGAGCGTGCTGCGCGGGGCGTTCGAGCTGGGCGCCGACCTGCTCGGCGGCTGCCCGCACCTGGCGCCCGACCCGGCCGCCGCCGTCGCGCGGGGGCTGCGGCTCGCGGAAGAGTTCGGCGTGGGGCTCGACCTGCACGCGGACGAGAACCTCGACCCCGCCTCGGCGGACCTCAGGCTGCTGGCCGCCGCCCTCGGGCGGCGCCCGTTCCCCGGCCGGGTGACCGCGAGCCACTGCGTCAGCCTGGGGGCCCTGCCCGCGGAGGAGGCGGCGCGGCTGGCGAAGGAGGTGGCCGGGGCCGGCATCGGCGTGGTGACCCTGCCGCAGACCAACCTCTACCTCCAGGGCAGGGCGCATCCCGGGCCGGTCCCGCGCGGGCTGCCCGCGCTGGGGGCGCTGCTGGACGCGGGGGTGACCCTGGCGGCCGGCGGGGACAACGTGCGCGACCCGTTCAACGCGGTGGGCGGCTTCGACCCGCTGGAAACCGCCTCCCTGCTGGTGTCCGCCGGCCACCTCTCGCCGCGTGAGGCCCTGCGCGCGGTGACCGACGCGGCCCGCGAGGTGCTCGGCCTGCCGCCCGCGGGGCCGTTTCCCGGGGCGGTGGCCGACCTGCTGGCGGTGCGCGCGGGCTCGCTCGTGGAGGCCCTCGGCGCGGCCTGCGCCGAACGCCTCGTGCTGCGGGCCGGCCGGCCGGTCGCCCGCACCACCGTCCGCCGTGAGCTGCTGTAGGGACCGCGCCCTGCCCCGAAGTCCCCGGCCCCGCCGCGTCAACCGGCGAAAAGGCGCGTGAAGTTCGCGAAAGCCGCGAACGGACACCGGAGCGAAACTGGCGGGAAACAATCGATGTTCATCCTATCAACATTCCGCGCCGCGCCCCGCCGGCCGGGGCGGGGACCGCCCCTCGGGCCGGTCCGGCCGGCGGCGCCGCGGGCCCGGGCGGCACCGGAGGCGCACCCGGGAACAGGCCCCGCGCACCGGCCCGAGACGAGAACACCCGAGACGAGAACGCCCCAGACGAGAACCACCCGAGACGAGAGCACCAGAGAAGGAGAGGTGGCGAGATGTCCGTGGCCACCGAGGCGGCGCTGCACTTCGAAGGCGTCGGCAAGCGGTTCCCCAACGGCACGTCGGCCCTCGAGGGAGTGCACCTGTCCGTCGCGGCGGGCGAGTTCGTCTCCGTCGTCGGCCCCTCGGGCTGCGGCAAGTCCACCCTGCTGCGCCTGGCCGCCGGGCTGGACGCCCCCACCGGCGGGCGGGTCACCGGGCTGGCGGCGAGCGGCGAGTCCGTCGGCTTCGTCTTCCAGGACCCGACCCTGCTGCCCTGGCGCAGCGTTCAGGCCAACGTGGAACTGCCCGCGGAACTCGCCGGGGTGGGCCGGGCCGAGCGCCGCGAGCGGGCCCGCGAGGTCCTGGCCCTCGTCGGCCTCGACGGCTTCGCGAAGCAGCTGCCCGGGCAGCTCTCCGGCGGCATGCGGATGCGGGTCTCCCTCGCCAGGGCCCTGATGGGCAGGCCCTCGCTCTTCCTCTTCGACGAGCCCTTCGGGGCGCTCGACGAGATCACCAGGCTGCGGATGCAGGAGGAACTGCAACGGGTCCTGGCGGAACGGGGGTTCACCGCCCTGTTCATCACCCACTCCGTCACCGAGGCGGTGTTCCTCTCCCACCGGGTCGTGGTGATGTCCGCCCGGCCCGGCCGGGTCACCGCCGCCTTCGACGTGCCCTTCGACCATCCCCGTCCGGCAGAGCTGCGGTACGAACCGGCCTTCGCGAGGATCGCCGGCGAGGTGTCCGCCGCGCTGCGAGGAGGTGCCAAGTGACCGTGCCCACCGCGGGCCCCGCCGATGCCGGGCCCGCCGCCTCGCCCCCCGCCACCGCCGCCACCCCCGCGGCCGAACCCGCCCCGGCCGAACCGGCCACCGCCCAGACCGTCCCCGCCGAACCCGCCCCGGCCGAACCGGCCACCGCCCAGACCGTCCCCGCCGAACCCGCCCCTGCCGAGACCGCCCCCGGCGCGGCCGGGGTCCCGGGGGAGCCGGGCGCCTGGGCCCGCCGCCTGCGCGGGCTGCTGCCGCCGCTCGGCTCCCTGGCCGCGGCGCTCGCCGTGTGGTACGCCGTCAGCTACCTGATGCTCTCGCCCGAGCGCCGCTTCCTGGTGCCCCCGCCGCACCGGGTGCTGAGCGTGGCGTTCCTCGACTGGTCGCACCTGCATCCCATGCTGGAGGCCCTTGCCCTCACCGCCAGGGTCGCCCTGGTCGGCCTGGTGCTCGCCGCCGCGCTCGGCATCACCGTCGCCGTGCTGATGAGCCGGGCCCGCTGGCTGGAACGCTCGCTGTACCCGTACGCCGTCATCCTGCAGACCGTGCCGATCCTGGCGCTGGTGCCGCTCATCGGCCTGTGGTTCGGCTTCGGCTACAGCAGCCGCACCGTCGTCTGCGTGATCATCGCCCTCTTCCCGATGATCGCCAACACCCTCTTCGGGCTGCAGTCCGTCGACCGCGCCCACCACGACCTGTTCACCCTCCAGAAGGCCGGCCGCCTCGCCCGGCTGCGCAAGCTGGAGCTGCCCGCCGCGCTCCCGGCCGTCTTCACCGGGCTGCGCACCTCCGCCGGCCTCTCCGTGATCGGCGCCATCGTCGGCGACATGTTCTTCAAGCAGGGCAGCCCCGGCATCGGCACCCTCCTGGACGTCTACCGGGCCAGGCTCCAGTCCGAGGACCTGTTCGCCGCGATCATCCTCGCCTCCCTCTTCGGCGTCGCCGTCTTCGCGCTCTTCACCCTCCTCAACCGGCTCGCGGTCGGCTCCTGGCACGGCTCCTCAGGCCGCCGCTGACCCCGCCCCCCCCTCACCCTCCCGCCCACTAAGTCCCTTCTCCCGCTAACTGCTCCTGACCGCCCACGTCTCACACCCACTCCCCGCCACACAGCCCTTATACCTTCTCCCC
>NZ_RBAL01000028.1 GCF_003626535.1 Streptomyces hoynatensis | reverse complement strand
GCGCGCACATCTCAATCAGCAGCCAGGGCGCCCCGGAGAGCCGGACGGCCACTCCTAGTCAGCCACTGAAGGCAAGGACCCATAAGCCACATCCGGCCCTCCCGGGCCGCCCAACAACTTACGGAGAGGCCCATGAAGGCAAGGACAAGGACGCGAAGGAGGGCACGCCGCTTTCTCGCCGCGGCGTTCGCCCTCCTCGCGGTCGCGACGGCGGGCGGCTGCATGAGCTCCCACGCCGCGGACTCCGATCCCCTGACCTGGAAGGTGGGGGTGATGCCGTGTTCAAGCGACTGCGGCTTCCTGCACATGGCCCAGGAACAGGGCTTCTACGAGAAGCACGGCGTGCACGTCGAGTTCGTCCAGCTCCAGAGCTCCTCGCAGATCTACCCGGCGCTCGCCGCCGGGGAGGTGGACGCGATCGAGCAGAGCCCGGGCGACCTCCTGATCGCCGCCCAGGGCGGCGGCCTGCACGCCACGATCATCGGCTCGTCCATGCAGGGCATGCCGTACGCCATCTACGCGGGCCGGGAGTACGACTCCCTGGCCGACCTGGCGGGCAAGAGCGTCGCCATCTCCTCCCCGACGGGCCTGCCGGCGCTGGTGGCCCGCTCGATGCTGGAGCGGAGCGGCGTGGACTGGGGCAGCGTCGACCTGGTCAACGCCGGGGGGAACGCCGACCGTTACCGCGCGGTGGTCGCGGGCGCGGTGGACGCGGCCTCCTCGCCCGCGGACTACGTTCCCCAGGCGGAGGCGGACGGGGTCAGGGTCCTCGCGCTCTCGCCCGACCTGATCCCCCAGTACCCCCGCTACATGATCGTCGCCAACGACGAGAGCCTCGACCGCAAGCCGGAGGCCGCGCGGCGCTACCTCGCGGCAATGATCGAGGGCCTGCGGTACGCCTACGACCACCAGAACGAGGCCAGGCAGGTGTCCGCCGAGGCCCTCGGCACGACCCCCGACGACCCGGCCGTCACCTACCTGGACGACCTGATCCGCGAACGGCACCTCGTGGACCCCGACGGCGGGGTGGACATGAGCATGCTCCGGTACCAGGAGGGCGTGCTCGAGGAGGCCGATCAGATCACCGAGGACATCGACCTGGAGAGCCTGGTCGACACCTCCTACCAACAGGCCGCTCTCCGAATGCTGGAGGAGTGATCATGCCCGATCAGAAGCTCGCAGCGACGACCCCACGGGGCGGCCCGGAACGGGCGGCCCCGGCCGCCGACCGCGTCGTCGTCGACCGGGTCTCCAAGGACTTCGAACTCACCGTCGGCAGGCGCCGGCAGCACATCAGGGCCCTGAACGAGGTGTCGCTCACGGTGGCGGACGGCGAGATCATCGCCCTCACCGGGCTGAGCGGCTGCGGCAAGACCACGCTGCTGCGGATCATCATGGGCCTGGAGAAGGCGACCAGCGGCGGGGTGTCGGTCGGCGGGCAGGCGGTCACCGGCTGCGGCTACGACCGCGGCCTCGTCTTCCAGCACGCCGAACTCTTCCCCTGGCGCACCGCGCTCCAGAACGTCGAGTTCGGCCTTGAGGTCAAGGGCGTGCCCAAGCCGGAGCGGCGGCGCATCGCCCGGGAGAAGCTGGCCCTGGTCGGCCTCGGCCACGCCATGGACCGCCGCCCCAGCCAGCTCTCCGGCGGGATGAAGCAACGCGTCGGCCTGGCACGGGCGTTGAGCATCGACCCGCAGGTGCTGCTGATGGACGAGCCGTTCGGCGCCCTCGACGCGCAGACCCGCGAGGGGCTGCAGGCCGAGGTGCTGCGCATTCACCGGGAGACCGGAAAGACCATCGTCTTCGTCACCCACGACCTCGACGAGGCGGTGCTCCTGGCCCATCGGGTGGTCCTGATGTCGCCCAACCCGGGCCGCGTCAAGCGGGTGTTCGAGGTGCCGATCGAGGGGTCGCGCGAGGACCTGGTCGCGGTGCGCGGCACGGAGACCTTCGCCGAACTGCGCTACGAGATCTGGCGCTCCCTCATGGAACACGCGCCCGAGGAGGAACCGGCGCGGAACGCCGTCCTGCGGGCCGCCGGGTCCGGCGCGGAAAGGAGCGCGGGGAAGTGACGACGCGAAACGGAACGCTCACCGCCGGGGCCCGGGCCGCGGGGGCGGCGGCGCCAGGCGCCGGCGCCCCACCGTCCGGGGCCCCCGCGCCCACCCGGGGGACCGGCTTCGTGCGGCGCCACAGGTACCGCCTGATCACGGCGGCCTCGCTGGTGGTCCTGCTGGTGGTCTGGGAGATCGTGGGCCGCCGCATGGACCCGCTGTTCGCCACCTACCCGACGGCCATCGCCAGGACCTTCAAGGACGAACTCGCCGACGGCACGCTCCTGACGGCACTGTGGGACAGCCTGAAGCCGCTGTTCCTCGGCTACTTCCTCGCCGCCGCGGCCGGCATCGTCATCGGCATGCTGGTGGGCCGCTACCGGGTGGTCGAGGCGGCGGTCGGCCTCTACATCACGGCGGGCTACTCGATGCCGATGGTGGCGTTCATCCCGCTGTTCCTGCTGTGGTTCGGGCTCGGCTTCACGGTGAAGGTCGCCGTGGTCGTGGTGATGACGATCTTCCCGATCATCATCAGCACCAGGGCCGGGGTGAAGGCGGTGCCGCGCAGCCTCGTCGAGGTCGGGAACTCCTTCGTGGCGGGCGAGTTCGCCCTGATGCGCAAGATCATCTTCCCGGCGACGGTCCCGCACATCATGACCGGGCTGCGGCTCGGCATCGGGCGCGCGGTGATCGGCATCGTCATCGCCGAGTTCTTCACCGCGATCGGCGGCCTCGGCGGGCTGATCATCCTGGCCGGGCAGCGCTTCGACACCGCCGCGCTCTTCGTGCCCATCGTCGTCCTCATGGTGCTCGGCGTCGGGCTCACCCGGCTGGTGGGCTGGCTGGAGGGGCTGGTCGCCCCCTGGCAGGCCGGCGTCAGCGGCGGCGGGGACCACGACTGACCCGGGCCCGGGGCCCAGCCGGCCCAGCACCGCGAAGAACGGTGAAGAACGGCGCACAACGGCGTACAGCAGCCGGGAACGGCCGAGAACCACCGAGAACACGAAGAGCGCGAAGAACGCGAAGAACGCGAAGAGTGCGAAAGGCACCGACGTACGGCAAGGACGCGCCGCGCACGGCGCCCCGGGGTTCCGGGGCGGCGCGGCACCACGTCACCGGGCGGGCGGCGGGCGCCCGCCCGGTGACGGCGAAGGACGGAGATTCGTGCATGACTGACAAGGACCGCATCGTGGTGGTCGGCGCCGGGCCGGTGGGAGTCGTCGCGGCCCTGGCCGCCGCGCGCAAGGGCTTCCCGGTGACGGTGCTCGAAGCCGCCGAGGAGGTGGACGACTCGCCGCGCGCCTCGACGTTCCACCCCTCGACCCTGGAGATGATCAACGAACTCGGCATCATGGACGAGTTCCTGAGCGTCGGCCTCGTGGCCCGCTACTTCGACTTCTGGGACAAGCCGCGGCACACACTCGTCGCCAGGCTCGACCACGAGGTGCTGCGGGAGGAGACCGCGTTCCCCTTCGTCGTGCAGACGGAGCAGCACAAGCTGGCCAGGATGGGCCTGCGCCGCCTGGCCGGGCTGCCCCACGTCCTGGTGCGGCGCGGCTGTGCCTTCACCCACGCCGAGCAGCGCGCCGACGGGGTGGTCGCCCACGCCACGGGCCCGGAGGGGCCCGAGCGCTTCGCGGGGCGCTGGCTGCTCGGCTGCGACGGCGGGCGCAGCGCGGTCCGCAAGAGCCTGGGCATCGACTTCGAGGGCTACACCTTCCCCGAGCGTTTCCTCGTCCTCACCACCCTGTTCGACTTCGCCGGGGCGATGAAGTGCAGCGAACGCAGCTACTTCGCCGACCCCGACGAGTGGACCAACCTCTTCAAGGCCGCGGGCGACGACATGGCGGGGCGCTGGCGCGCGGTGTTCCCCACCCGGGTAGGCGAGTCGGACGAGGAGGCGCTCGGGGACGCGGCCTCGGCCAGGCGGCTGGCCGGGATCTGGCCCGAGGCCGGCCTCGGCGACCTCGTGCACCGGCGCATCTACCGGGTCCACCAGCGCGTGGCGGCCCGTTTCCGCGTCGGCAACGTCTTCCTCGCCGGCGACGCGGCCCACGTCAACAACCCCATCGGCGGGCTCGGCCTCAACTGCGGCATCCACGACGTCATGGAGCTCGTCGCCACCCTGGAGGCGGTCCGCGACGGCGCCGGGGACGACCTGCTCGACCGCTACGAACGCCGCCGCCGCGAGCTCAACATCCGCTTCGTGCAACGGCAGACGGTGGACAACAAGCGCCGCCTGGAGGAGAAGGACCCCGCGGTCCGGCGGCAGCGGCTGGCCGAGCTGCGCGCCGTCGCCGAGGACGAGGAGCGGATGCGGGCGTTCCTGCGGCGCACCTCCCTCCTCGACAGCGTCCGCGACGCCCACGCCATCGCCTGAGCGCGGGCCCGCCCGCGGCGGGGCGGCGCCGGGCGCGCGTCGCCGCGGATCGGGCGGGTGCCGAGGGGGGCGGTGGCTGAGGGCTCGGGGGGAGCGGCCGGTCAGGCGGAGTGGCCGGCGATCCGGTCGAGCCACTCGCGCAGCAGGGCGGCTTCCGCGGCGGTGAGGGCTCCGGTCTGCGGGAGCAGCGCCCTGAGGGTGACCGCGGCGGTGACGGCGGCGGTGGGGGTGCCGGGCGCGGCGGCGGGCCCTGGCGCGTCCGTGGTGAGCGCCGCGATGACGGCCTCGCGGGCGGTGGCGGACAGCTCGGGGTCGCGGCTGTGCTCGGGGGTGGCGAGGAGCGTGAGGGTCGTGCCCGAGCCGGCGGCGTGGATCAGGGCGGTGGCACGCTCCTCGGGGACGCGCAGCCTGCCCGCCTCGGCGACGCGGTGGATGCGGCGGGCGAGCACCTCGAAGGCGGCGGCCGCCGCCGGGGGGCGTGTGCCGGGGCGGTGGCCCTCGAACATCAGCCGGTAGAGGGCCGGGTTGGCGAGGCCGAGAGCGACGTGCTCGTCCCAGCCAAGGCGCAGCCCGTCCACCGGGTCGCCGGTGGGGTCGGGCTCGGCCTTGCCGGCCAGGTAGGCGGCGAAGCCGTGCGCGACCACCGCGTCGAGCAGTCCCTGCTTGTCGCCGAAGAGCCGGTAGAGGGTGGGGGGTTGGACGCCCGCCCGGGCGCTCACCGCCCGCGTCGAGACGGCCTCGGGACCGCCCTCGGCCAGCAGCCGCGTCGCGGCCTCGACGATGCGCGTGCGGTGCGCCTCGGCGCCGGTGGCCTCCTCCTGCTCCATGCTGACGACGATAACAGCCGGGCGCTATCGGCCTTCCGCCCGTGGTGCCGCACGGTTCCGCCGCCCCGTCTCCGCGCCGTTTCCGCGCCGCCCGGTCACGCGATCCGCCGCGGGGCGCGGGCCGGGCGGGGACCCGCGGGCTCAGCCGGCGGGCAGCCGCACCCCGGCCAGCTTGACCAGGAAGCGGTCGACCTGCTGCTCCAGGGGAGGCCAGGGCTGGTCGGGCAGGTTCAGCCGCATCGAGACGGCGCCGTGGACGGCGGCGCGCAGGTCGAAGGAGATGGCGGCCGGGTCGTCGGGGGGCGCGAGCCCGGCGTCCATGCAGCGCCTGACCGCCCGGGTGGTGCGGTCGGCCAGCTCCCGTTTGAAGGGCATGCTCGCGCGCCGGTTGAGGGTGCTCTCGTGCATCACCTTGTAGAGCCCCGGGTGCGCGTGGGCCCAGGTGCCGCTGAGCAGCACCCGGGCGCGCAGCTTGCCCACCGGCCCCTCCTCGGCCGCCTCTGCCCGGTCGATGGCGGCCCTGAGGTCGCGGTGGCAGCGTTCGAGGGCGGCGAGGACGAGCGCGTCCCGGTCGGCGAAGTGGATGTAGACGGACGTCGCGGCGATGCCCACCTCGCGGGCCACGGCGCGCATCGACAGGGCCTGGTCGTCCGCGAGTTCGTCCAGCAGCCGGAGGGTGGCGCCGAGGATCTCGTCCCGCAACCGCTCGCCCTGGCCCCGCGGATTGCGTCCCCGGGCGCCGCCCCGGGCCGGGGAAGTCGCCTCCATGCACCCCATCGTATCGAGGACAGCTGTAGTGCTACGCTCGTAGCACTACAGCTGTCCACTTAGGAGGCCGGTCATGACCACCCCTGCTCGGCATGCGGAACCCACCTCCCGCGCCCCGGAGGCACTTGAGCGAAACAAGCGGACCGTCCTCGCCTTCTACGAGGCCGGCCTGAACGAAAAGGACGCCGAGGCCGCCCTGCGGCTGATCGGGCCGCGCTACGTGCAGCACAACCCGCGGATCGCCGACGGGCGGGAGGGCTTCGCGGCGTTCGTCGCGGGGCTGCGCCGGGACTTCCCCGGGCTGCGCGCCGAGGTGAAGCGGCTGATCGCCGAGGGCGACCACGTCGTGGCCCACGTGCACGGGGTCCGGGTGCCCGGCCAGGCGGGCACCGCGATCGTCGACATCTTCCGGCTGGACGAGGACGGCAGGATCGTCGAGCACTGGGACGTCATGCAGCCGATTCCCGGGGAGTCGGCGAACCGGAACGGGATGTTCTAGCCGCAGGGCACCGCTCGGCCCGCCGCGGCCCCTCCCCCGGCGCCCACCCCCCTTGGGTGCCCCCCGCGCCTTCTCGCCTTCGGCACCCCCTGCCTCCCCCGACCCCCTTCGACCTCAAGGCATGCCGTGTCCACAGCACCCGAAGCACCCGAAGCGTTCGACACATCCGAAGCATCCGAAGCGTCCTCATCGGCTCGCCCCGCCGCGGCCCCGCCCGGCCACCGGGGCGGCCCCCCGCCCCCCGATCCGCGGCGGTGGTGGGCCCTCGCCGCGGTCGCGACGGCCCAGCTGATGATCGGCCTCGACCTGACGATCATGAACATCGCCCTTCCCTCCGCCCAGCGGGCGCTCGGCCTGTCCGACCCCGGGCGGCAGTGGGTGATCACCTCCTTCGCCCTGGGCTACGGCGGACTGCTGCTCCTCGGGGGCAGGCTCATCGGCCTCCTCGGGCGCCGGCGCGCCCTGCTGGCGGGGCTCTCCGGCTTCGCGCTCGCCTCCGCGCTGGGCGGCGCGGCGACCGGGCCCGCCATGCTGCTCGCCGCCCGCGGCCTCCAGGGCGCCTTCGGGGCGCTGCTCACCCCGGCCGTGCTCGCGACGCTCGCCGCGTCCTTCCCCGAACCCGCCGAGCGCGGCCGGGCGTTCGGCGCCTACGGCACCGTCATGGGCAGCTCCTCGGGCGTCGGCGTCCTGCTCGGCGGGGTCCTCACCGACTGGCTCGACTGGCGGTGGTGCTGCTATGTGAACCTGCCGATCGCCCTCGCCGCGGCGGCCGGCGTGCTCTACGCGGTGCGGCCCGCGCCGTGGGCGGCGGGGGTACGGGTGGACGTGGTGGGCGCGGTGCTGGCCGGCCTCGGCCTGATGGCCCTCGTCCTCGGCTTCGCCCGGGCGGAGACGGAGGGCTGGGCCGCGGCGCCGACCCTCGGCCCGCTGGCCGCCGGGCTGCTCGCGCTGACCGCCTTCGGCTGGACGCAACGCCGCTTCGCCGCGCCGCTGCTGCCGCCCCGGATACTCCTGGACCGGCGGCGCGCCGGCTCCTACCTGTCCGTACTCACCCTGGCCGTCGGCATGTTCGCCGCGCTGTTCTTCCTCACCTTCTACCTGCAGAACGTCCTCTGCTACGCGCCCGTGCGGGCCGGGTTGGCCTTCCTGCCGCTGACCGCGGGGCTGATGCTCGGGGTGCGCGCGGTGGCGCCGCTGCTCGGGCGCGCGCCGGTGCGCGCGCTGCTGTGCCCCGGGTTGCTCGCCGTCGCCGCCGGGCTGGCGTTGCTCGGCCGGGTCCGGGTGGACAGCGGCTACGCCACCCACGTGCTGCCGGTCTTCCTGCTCGTCGGGCTCGGCGCGGGGTGGGTGCTGGTGACCGCCAACAGCACCGCCACGCTCGGCGCGGGCCCGGACACGGCCGTGGCGGGCGCCGGGGTCATGACGGCGCAGCAGATCGGGGCCTCGCTCGGCACCGCGCTGCTCAGCACGGTCGCCGGCACCGCCACCGGCCACTACCTGCGCTCCCACCCGGGCGCCGCGCGGCAGGCGGCCGTCCACGGCTACGCGGTGGCCGGGCTCGGCGCGGCGGCGTTCCTGTGCCTGGCGGCGCTCGCGGTCTTCCTGCTCACCGGGCCCCTGCGCGCCGCCGAGGGGCGCGGCCCCGCCGGGGCGGGCTGAGCCGGGCGGCGGGCGGGCGGCGCCGGGCGGCGGCGTCAACGGCCGGTGGCGTCAACGGTCGGCGGGGGCGTCAACGGCCGGCGCGGCCCGGGCCCGGCGGGGATCAGGCCGACGGGTCCGGCGGCGCCGGCGGGCAGAAGGCGGTGGCCACGGCCGTCTCGTAGGGCACCTCCACGCCGGGGGCGAGCAGGCCGGCGCCGCGGGCGAAGGAGGTCAGGCCCTCGATCGTTCCGGGGCCGATCGAGGGCTCGTAGAAGGGCAGGTCGCGGCGGATCAGCTCGGCGATGAGGCCGGCCTCCATCGCGGGGAAGAGGCGTTCGCCGACCTCGGTGGCCAGGCCCGGGTCGGCCCGCAGCGCCTCCTGGGCGCGGATCGTGGCCCGCACGGCGGCGGCGGCCGCGGCCGGGTTCTCCTCGGTGAGGCGGCGGGTCGTCATCAGGGCGGGGAAGGTGAAGGAGGCGGCGGGGCCGCCGTCGCGGCGGGCGTCGAGGAGGACCTTGCCCACGCCGCGGCGCACCGCCACCTCGGCGCCCATGCCGTTGGCCCAGAACGCGTCGATCAGGCCGCGCTCCAGCGCGTCCGCCGCCGTCACGCCGAAGGAGACCCCCGCCCCCGCGGTGCCGGGCACGGGGGCGATCTCGATGCCGGCCCGCGCCCGGTCGACGCCCGCGGCGTCCAGCAGGTGCCGCAGGGCCAGGTCGGGGCCGGGGGCGGCGCCGACCCGCGCCTCCCGCAGCGCGCGCCACTTTCCCCGCTCCAGCGGGGAGTCCGCCCGGACGACCAGGAACCAGTAGGTGTTCCTGGCCAGGGCGGCCAGCAGCCGCAGCTCGCCCCAGCCCTCGGCCGCGGCGTACAGCGGGGCGTGGGCGGCGCCGGCCAGGAAGTCGATCCTGCCCTCGCGCAGCGCGGTGGCCGCGTCGGTGACGGGGAAGAGCAGGTCGAGCGTGACGTCGAGGCCCTCGTCCCGCAGGTAGCCGAGCTCGACGGCCGCGATGGCCGGGAAGTAGGAGTTGGAGACGAGGTCGGGTACGGCGAGGCGCATGGCCGGAAATCCCTCCCGTGGGACGGTCGCGGGCGCTCCAGCCCGAGGCTGTTGCCTAACGGAACTACCTGACTCAAGTACCGTAGATAGGTACGGGAAATGGTGTCAAGGCGCCGCCTGGGGCGGATGAGGCGGCGCGGGCGACCGGCCCCGGCGGCGGACACCGTCCCTCCTATTGATCAAGCCATGCCAATGAGCTTGAGTGGTCTGCGGCGACCGAACTCCGAACGAGATCACCCGAGAAGCGAGCGGAAACCGCACCGCAGTCGTGCGTGAAGGGCCAAGTGCGGCCGGAAACGGGCAGGTTCGCGAGACCGGCCACGCCCGGGCGACCGCCTGCGGGCGAGGGCCCAGGGAGGCGGAGGCGAGGCGGAGAACGGCGAGGCGCGGGCCGGGACCGGCCGTGCCCCGGGACAGGAAGAACTCCCGAGAACCCAACGGAGCGTTCGATGGAAGCGATCGACCCGGCCTACGGCACCGGCACGCTGCTGCTGATCGCGGCGGTGGCCGTCGCCCTGCTGCTGTTCCTGATCATGCGGGTGAAGCTGCACGCCTTCGTGGCGCTGGTCCTCACCAGCGTGCTCACGGCGCTCGCCGTGGGCTTCCCGCTGGCCGACATACCCGACGTCCTGGCCTACGGCTTCGCCGACACCATCGGCTCCGTGGCCCTGCTGGTCGCCTTCGGCGTGATGCTGGGGCGGCTGCTGGAGGTCACCGGCGGCGCCCAGGTGCTCGCGGACACGCTGATCGGCAGGTTCGGGGAGCGCAGGGCCCCGCTCGCCCTCGGCGTGGCGGCGCTCTTCTTCGGCTTCCCGATCTTCTTCGACGCCGGCCTGGTGGTGTTCCTGCCGATCATCCTCACCGTGGCCCGCCGTTTCGGCGGCTCGCTGCTGCTGTACGCGCTCCCCGCGGCGGGCGCCTTCGCCGCCATGCACGCCATGACCCCGCCGCACCCGGGGCCGGTGGCCGCGGCCGAGGCGCTGGACGGCAACATCGGCGTCACGATGCTGGTGGGAATTCCGATCGGCGTCGTCGCCTGGTACGCCGGCGTTGTGCCGATCTCGCGCCTCATGGGCGCCCGCATCGCCCTGGACGTGCCGAACGCCCTGTTCGGCGAGGTGCGGGACGAGCACGGGCGGGCCGCCGGGCCGGGCGGAGAGGCCGCGGGCCCCGGCCGGGCCCAGGCGGGGCCCGCCGTGGCGGCCGGGCCGGGCGAGGGGGGCGCGCCGCGCCCGGCGCTCGGGGAGCGCCCGCCGGCCTTCGGCACCGTCCTGGCGCTGCTGCTGGTGCCGCTGGTGCTGATCTCCTGCGACACCGTCGTCGACACGCTGACCACCGCCGGGACGATCGACGAGGGCGAGGACTGGGCGGAGTTCCTCGGCCTGCTCGGCAACACGCCGGTGGCGCTGCTGATCACGGTCCTCGCCGCGATCCTGCTGCTGGGCCGGCCGCGCGCCTCCTCCATGGCCCAGGTCACCGGCCTCGTGGACGAGGCGCTGGGGCCGGTCTGCTCGATCATCCTGATCACCGGCGCGGGCGGCATGTTCGGCGGCGTACTCGAACTCAGCGGCATCGGGGCGGCGTTGAGCGACTCGCTGGCCGACCTCGGGTTCTCCCTGGTCGTGCAGGCCTTCGTCATCTCCGCGCTACTGCGGGTCGCCCAGGGCTCGGCCACGGTGGCGCTGACCACGACGGCGGGGCTGATCGCGGGCCCGGTGGCCGAGGCCCAGCCGGGCGACCTCAAAATCTCGCTGCTCGTGGTGGCCATCGCGGCGGGCGCCACGGTGCTCTCGCACGTCAACGACTCGGGCTTCTGGCTGGTCAGCCGGTTCTTCGGGATGGACGAGAAGACGACGCTGCGGACCTGGACGGTGGTGGAGACCACCCTGGGCCTCGCGGCCTTCCTGCTGACCCTGCTGGTGTGGCCACTGGCCTGAGGCGCCCGCCGGGCCTGTCACCACGGCGAGGGCGTGTGGCCCCGGCGGGCAATCCGGCAACGATCGGAAGCGTCGAGGGCGGCCGGCCGGCTCCCGCGGGCGGCTCCCGCGCGAGCCGGCGAGCAGCCGTTGCGGCTCCTGGCACCCCGCCGGCCGAAGGCCCGTGCCGATGGGGGGCCTCCCACGTGGGCCACCGCGCCGCCGTTCGTGGCCGCCCGCGCGCGGGGGCGGCCTCCCGCCGTGGGCCGGCAACCTTCCGGCCGGTTCGCGACGACGAAGGGGCGTCAGCGCACAGGCGAGCGGCGCGGCCGCTCGCACCCGAGGGACGTCAGGAGAGCCGCCGTGAGCCAGACCGCACGCACACGCCGCCGCACCGGGAGGGTCGCAACGGTCGTACTGGCCGCCGCCAGCGCGCTGTTGCTCCTCCCCTCGAGCGCCGTCGCCTACCCGAACCCCGGGGTCGTCACCGGGGCCGTCGGCATCCACGACCCGTCGATGGTGCGGACGGCCGACGGCACCTACGCCCTCTACGGCTCCAACAACCTGCTGGACGCCAGGACCTCCACCGACCGGATCGCGTTCGTCAACGCCGGGTCCGCCTTCTCCTCCCCCCAGTCCTGGTGGTCCGCCTACTCCCCCGAGCGGAGCCCCTGGGCGCCGGACGTCTCCTACCACAACGGCACCTACTGGATGTACTACGCCGTCTCCAGCTTCGGCTCCAACACCTCGGCCATCGGCCTGGCCACCAGCTCCACCGGCCTGCCCGGCAGCTTCACCGACCGGGGCATCGTGCACAGCACCAGCAGCTCGTCGAACTACAACGCGATCGACCCCAGCCTCCTCGTCGACGACGACGGCACCTGGTGGCTCGCGTTCGGCTCCTGGTGGACCGGGATCAAGCTGATCCAGCTCGACCCCGCCACCGGCAAGCAGAGCTCCGCCAACCGCACCGTGTACAGCCTGGCCTCGGCGAGCGGCGGCATCGAGGGCCCGGCGCTGGTCAAGCACGGCGGCTACTACTACCTGTTCGCCTCCTACGGCACCTGCTGCGCCGGCACCAGCAGCACCTACCACATCCGGGTGGGGCGCTCGACCAGCAGGACCGGGCCCTTCGTGGACCGCAACGGGGTCGACCTGCGCAACGGGGGCGGCACCGAGGTGCTGGAGTCCCACGGCCGCTACATCGGCCCCGGCGGGCAGTCCGTCATGCACGACGTGGACGGCGACCTGCTCGTCTACCACTACTACGACGGGCAGGACAACGGCGCCCCGAAGCTGGGCGTCAACCTCCTCGACTGGAGCAGCGGCTGGCCGGTCGCCTACTGACCCCTCACGCCCGGTCCCGCCCCGGCACGCGGCCGCCCTCGCCTTCCGCGTGCCGGGGAGGCAGGCCCGCTCACACCACCCTCCGGCGGACGAGCGCGCCGAGCAGCAGCGCCCCCGGCAGCAGCGGCAGCCACACGGTGACGGTCCGGTAGGCGAGCACCGTCGAGGTGGCGGCGCCCACCGGGGCCCCGATCGCGGCCAGCGCGAGGACCAGGGAGGCGTCGACCGAGCCGATGCCGCCGGGCGAGGGCACGGCCGCGGCGAGCACCGAGGCCGCCAGGTAGGCGAGCACCACGTGCCCGGCCGGCACGCCGAGGCCGAGCGACAGGGCGACGGCGACCAGGCCGGCGGCCTGGAGCAGCGGAAAGGCGAGCGAGCCGCCCCACAGCGCCAGCGCCCGCGCGGGCCGGGCGTGCACCGAGCGGATGTCGGCGAAGGCGTGGGCCAGGAAGCGGCGCACCGCGCGGCGCGCCCGGCCGGCGACGAACGGGACCGGCAGGGCGAGCGCGAGCAGCACCACCGCCAGGACGGCCGCCGGCGGCACGCCGCCCAGGTCCGGGGACAGCGCGCCGGGGCGCAGCGCGCCGGGGAAGACGGCGAACACCGCCAGCAGCAGCGCGAGCCGGGAGACGCCCTCGGCGAGGAGGTACAGCGCGAGCGCCGCCGGGTAGCGGGCGGCGGGCACCCCGCAACGGGCCAGGAAGCGGACGTTGACCGCCCCGGCGCCGATGCCGGAGGGCAGCAGGTGGTTGGCGGAGGCCGCGGCCACCTGCGTCGCCAGCAGCCGGCGCGCTGGCAGGCGCTCCGGCACGGTGCCCTGGCGGGCGAAGGAGACGGCCACCCAGCCCAGGGCCGTGGTGGCGAAGGCGGCCAGCAGGCCGTAGCCGTTCGCCCTGAGCACCGCGCGGGCGCCGTCCCCGAGGAGCGCGCGGTGCGTGGCCAGCCAGCACAGGACGGCGGCGAGGGGAAGCAGGCACAGCAGGCGGCGCAGCACGCCGACAGGGTGGCGTGGGCAGGTGACCCGAGGGAGACCTGCCGGTGACGGGAGGGGGACGGACGGCGGGCCGCGCCCGGCGCCCCGCCGTTCACCGCGCGCCGCCGTTCACCGCGCGCCGCGGGCCCGCGGCCGGCCGCGCCCGCCGGGGGCTCAGGAGAAGAACTGCTGGACGTAGTCCTCGGCCGCCACCGACATCGGCACGTCCTGGTGCCGGCTCTCCGAGAGCATCAGGCGGTGTTCGAGCAACTCGTGGTAGATCTGCGCGGTGTCCACGCCCGCCCGCAGCTCCGGCGGCACCGACCTGACGGCGGGCCGGAAGACGTCCCTGACCCAGCGGTGCGCCAGGACCTCGGGCCGCGCCCCGAGCGGATCGCCGGGCGCGTAGTCCTCCTGGCCGGCCATCCAGGTCTCCAGGTCGTTCAGCAGGCTGCGGGCCTGGTTCTCCTCCGCGTCCAGCCCGGTCAGGCGCAGCAGCTGGCGCTGGTGGTGGCCGGCGTCCACCACCTTGGGCACGAAGCTGATCGCGTCCCCGTCCTTCGCCCGCTGGATCTGCATCTCGGCCACGTCGAAGCCGAGTTCGTTCAGCCGCCTGATGCGCCGGTCGATGTAGTGGCGCTTGTCCCTGGGGTAGACGGAGGTGCGGGTCAGCTCGTGCCACAGGGCGCCGTACCGCTCCACGATCTCCTCGCCGAACGGGATCGGGTCCACCGCGGGGTGCAGGGAGCCGCCCGCCTCCAGGTCCATCAGTTCGCCCGCGATGTTCAGCCGCGCGGTGTCCAGGTCGTACTCGCGCTGGCCGCGGGAGAGGGTGGGCGCTATCTGGCCGGTCTCCGCGTCCACCAGGTAGGCCGCGTACGCGCCCGCGTCCCGGCGGAAGAGGGTGTTCGACAGCGAGCAGTCGCCCCAGGCGAAGCCGTTGAGGTGCAGCCGCACCAGCAGCACCGCGAGCGCGTCGAGCAGCCGCTTGATGGTGCCGGGGCGCAGCGTCGTCTCGAACATGGAGCGGTAGGGCAGCGAGCCCTTCAGCTGCCGGGTGATGAGCACCGGCTCCAGCGGCTCGCCCCGGGCGTCGCGGCGGCCGGTGACCACCGCCACCGGGTCGACGGCCGGCACGCCGAGCCGGTCGAGGTCGCGCAGCAGCTGGTACTCGCGCGCCGCGGCCCACTCGCCGACCTCCTTGACCGCCACCACCTCGCTGCCCGCCTTGGCGAAGCGGACGACGTGCCGGGAGATACCGCGCGGCAGCGCGACCAGGTGCCGCTCGGGCCACTCCTCGAGCGGCACGTCCCAGGGCAGGTCGAGCAGGGTCGCCGGGTGCGCCGGGTCCATGGCCGTGATCTCCAGATCCATGCCTCCAGTCTGCGGGAGCCGGCCCGGGGTGCGGCGGGCGGGCTTGCCCGGACGTCGGCGTCAAGGTCTACCGTCGCGGGCATGCGCATCGGAGAGCTGGCGAGAAGGGCGGGCACCACCACCCGGACCCTGCGGTACTACGAGTCGCGCGGGCTGCTGGCCGCCCGGCGCGGCGAGAACGGCTACCGCTCCTACGACGAGGAGGACCTGCGGCTGCTGCGGCAGATCAAGACGCTGCAGGACTTCGGCTTCGAGCTGGAGGAGACCAGGCCCTTCGTCGAGTGCCTGCGCTCGGGGCAGCCGGAGGGCGACGCCTGCCCGGCGTCCATCGAGACCTACCGGCGCAAGCTGGCGGAGCTCGACGCCTGCCTGGCCCGGCTGCAGGACGTGCGCGAGCGGCTGCGCGTCCAGCTCGCGCGGGCGGAGCGCAGGTCGCACGGCCCGGCGGGCGCCGCCGGGGCGCCCCGGGGAGGGGCCGCCGCTCCCGAACCGCGCTGCGAACTGGCCGGGCCCGCCCCGGCCGTGACCGAGGAGGGAGCACGCCCGTGGACGTGAGAGAGCACCCACAGAACGACCTGGCCCCGGCACCGAACGGAGCACCGAACGGGAACCTGAACGGGGACCCGGGCGGGGACCGGAACGGGGACCAGGGCGGCGGCACGGTGCGGGAGGTCACCGACGCCACCTTCGAGGCGGAGGTGCTGGGCGCCGGGGGCCTGGTGCTGGTGGACTTCACCGCCGAGTGGTGCCCGCCCTGCCGGATGATCGCCCCCGTGCTGGCCCGGCTGGCCGCGGAGCACGCGGACCGGCTGAAGGTGGTCAGCCTCGACGTGGACCGCAACCCGGCCACCCAGTCCGCCTACGGCGTGCTGTCGATGCCGACTCTGATGCTCTTCGAGGCGGGGGCGCCGGTGAAGACGCTGGTGGGCGCGCGCCCCCTGCACCGGCTGCGCCTGGAGCTGGCGAACTGGCTGTGAGGCGCCCGCCCCTCCGCGCGGCGCACCGGCCCCGGGAGGCGCGCTCCCGCGCCGCCCGGGGCCCCCTCAGCCCTTGACGACGCCCAGGGGCACCAGGCGGGCCACCCGGCGCGCGAGGCCGGCGGACTCGGTGGCCGCGACCACCGCGTCGATGTCCTTGTACGCGGTGGGCGCCTCCTCGGCCAGGCCGCGGGCGGTCGTGCCGCGCACCGCGATCCCCCGGCTCTCCAGGTCGGCGCGCAGCCGGCCGCCGCCGATCTCGCGGGCCGCGCCGTGGCGGCTGCGCACCCGCCCGGCGCCGTGGCAGGCCGAGTGCCAGGCCCCGCCCCCCTCGACCCCGGTCAGCAGGTAGGAGGCGGTGCCCATGGTGCCCGGGATCAGCACCGGCTGGCCCACCTCGGCCAGCTCGGGCGGAAGGTCGCGGTGGCCGGGCGGCAGCGCCCTGGTGGCGCCCTTGCGGTGCACGCACAGCCGCCGCGGCGCGCCGTCCACCCGGTGGGTCTCCAGCGAGGCGACGTTGTGCGAGATGTCGTAGACCAGGTCGAGCCCGCCGCGTTCCGTGCCGAGTTCACCGGTGAACGCCCTGCGGGCCGCCTCGGAGAGCAACTGCCGGTTGGCCCGGGCGTAGTTGGCCGCGGCGGCCATCGCCCGCAGGTACGCCTCCCCCTCGGGGGAGGTGACGGGGACGGCCGCGAGCTGCCGGTCGGCGACCCGCACCCCGTAGCGCCGCATGGCGCGGTCCATGGTCCGCACGTGGTCGGTGCAGATCTGGTGCCCCAGGCCCCGCGAGCCGCAGTGGATCATCACGCAGACCTGGCCCGCGCGCACCCCCATCGCCTCGGCCGCGGCCTCGTCGTACACCTCGTCCACCTCCTGCACCTCAAGGAAGTGGTTGCCGGAGCCGAGGCTGCCGAGCTGGCCGAGGCCGCGTTCCCTGGCCCGCCGCCCGACCTCGCCGCCGGCCGCCGCGCCCGTGAGCGCCCCGCCGTCCTCGCAGCGCGCCAGGTCGCGGGCCACGCCGTGGCCACTGTCGACGGCGTGGCGGGCGCCCTCGGCCAGCACCCGGTCGAGCCGGGAGTCGCTCAGCTCCCACACGGCCCCGCGTCCTGCGCCGCGCGGGATGCGGGCGCCGAGCGAGTCCATCACCGCGGGGAGCCGGGGGGCCAGCTCGGCGCGGTCGCAGCGGGCGGCGAGCAGCCTGACCCCGCAGGAGATGTCGAAGCCGACGCCGCCGGGCGAGACGACCCCGCCCGCCTCCACGTCGGTGGCGGCGACCCCGCCGATGGGGAAGCCGTAGCCCCAGTGCACGTCGGGCATGGCGTAGGAGGCGCCGACGATGCCGGGCAGCGCGGCGACGTTCACCACCTGCGCGAGCGCCTGGTCGCCGGCGGCCTGCGGCAGCGGGTCCTCGGTGGCGAAGACCACCCCGGGCACCCGCATGTCGCCCGTGGGGGCTATCCGGTAGCGTCCCGGCCCCTCGGCCGACGCCTCGATCCGCGGCTGCTCCGCCATCGCCCGCTCCGCCTCCCTCTCCGCACGGCCCGCACGGCCCGCACGATCCTCGGTCGTCGTCCCGGTTCCCCGGTCGTCGTCCCGGTTCCCCGGTTCCCCGGTCGCCGCGGTCGCCGCGGTCCTGTGCCGCGGCGCCCGGGCAGGGGCCGGGTAACCAGTGGGACGGGGGCCTACACGCCCGGGGGCTACAGGCCCGGGGGTCACACGTCGAGGGTCACCGAGCAGCTCCAGCCCGCGCGGGTGCGGCCGAGGCTGAGGCCGTGCAGGGTCACCGCCTTCGGTGCCGCGCCGACCGCGGGCAGCGCGGTGGCGTCCGCCATCAGGTAGTCCACCCGCAGCCCGCCCGGCACCGCGGCGACCCGGGCGCCCACGGGCACCTCGTCCGCGGTGTCGAGGCGGTAGACGACGTCGTCCATCAGCGCCGCCAGCAGGTCCTCGTCCTCCTCGGCCCTGATCTCCGCGGTGGTGGTGTGCAGCGGGCGGCCGCCCGAGGGATCGACGAAGGACTCGACCAGTCCGCGGATGGCCTGCGTGAGGGTCTCCTCGCGGGTCGGCGCCCACGCCTCGACCCGCAGGTCGGCGGTGTGCGGGACGCTGCGGTGCCCGCCGCGCACCGCGTCGCCGCCTTCGGGGCCGGACGCGCCGCCGGACGCCGGACCCGGCGCGGGGGCCCCGCGGTCCGCGCCGCCCGGGCGCGGGGCGCGCGCGGAGGGGTGCGGCGCGGCCCCGGCGCCGGGTTGCGCCGGGCCGCGCTCCGCACGCGCCCCGGGGCGTTCCGGCGGCTCCTGTGGTTCGGGCGGCACGGGCCCATCCTCGGCCCGCTCCCGCGAAGGCGCAGCCCGGGAGCCGCCGGGCGGGCCCCGGCGTGCGATGCTCGGTAGCGGGACCGGATCACGCGGCCCCGCCCGCCCCGGCGATGGCGCCGGGGCCGAGCGCCGCAGGAGGGACGCATGCCGAGCGCAGCCACGCCGGGGGACGGGGCTCCCCCGGCTTTTTGGAGGGGCTTTAGCAGGGGCGACGAGTCTGTGACCATGACGGTCTCGACAGATCCCGCCGCCGGGGAGCTCCCCCTGGCCGCCGAGTTCCCCGCGGCGGACCGCGAGCAGTGGCGGCGCCTGGTGGCGGGCGTCCTGCGCAAGGGCGGCGCGGAGCTCTCCGGGGAGGCGGCCGAGGAGGCGCTGGCCACCAGGCTCCAGGACGGCATCGTCACCCGCCCGCTCTACACCGCGCAGGACGCCCCCGCGGCCGACCGCGGCTACCCGGGATTCGCGCCCTTCGTCCGGGGCGGGCGCCCCGAGGGCACCGCCCCCGCGGGCTGGGACGTCAGGCAGCGCCACACGGGGACGGACGCCAGGGAGGTGAACGCGGCTGCGCTGACCGACCTGGAGAACGGCGCCACCTCGCTGTGGCTGGCCACCGGCGAGGGCGGCGTCCCGGTCGCCGCCCTGGGCACCGCGCTCGACGGCGTGCTGCTCGACCTCGCGCCCGTCGTGCTCGACCCGGGCGCCTCCTTCGAGAGTGCCGCCAGGGAACTGCTGCGCCTCGCCGAGGAGCGCGGGGTGCCGGCCGCGGCCGTGCGCGGCAACCTGGGCGCCGACCCGCTCGGCCTGCTCGCCCGCACCGGCGAGGACGCCGAGCTGACCCCGCGGCTGTGGGCGGCGGCCGGGCTCGCCGCCCGCTGCCACCGCGACCACCCGGCCCTGCGGGCGCTGGTGGTGGACGCCCTGCCCTACCACTCGGCCGGCGGCTCCACCGCGCAGGAGCTCGGCTGCGCCCTGGCGACCGGCCTCGCCTACCTCAGGGAGCTCACCAGGGCCGGGCTGCCCCTCGACGCGGCCTTCGGCCAGCTGGAGTTCCGCTACGCGGCCACCGCCGACCAGTTCCTCACCATCGCCAAGCTCCGCGCGGCCCGCCGCCTGTGGTCCCGGGTGGCCGAGGCGTGCGGGGCGGCGGCCGGCGCCGGGGCGCAGCTGCAGCACGCGGTCACCTCGCCGGTGATGATGACCAGGCGGGACCCGTGGGTGAACATGCTGCGCACCACCGTGGCCTGCCTGGCCGCCGGCACCGGGGGCGCCGACGCCGTCACCGTGCTGCCCTACGACCAGGCCATCGGCGGCCCACACGCCTTCTCGCGCCGCATCGCGCGCAACACCTCCACGGTCCTCATCGAGGAGTCCCACCTGGCGCGGGTGGTCGACCCGGCGGGCGGCTCCTGGTACGTGGAGCGGCTGACCGACGAGGTCGCGCGGGCCGCCTGGGCCTGGTTCCAGGAGATCGAGCGCGCCGGCGGCCAGGCCGCGGCACTGCGCTCCGGGCTGGTCGCCGAGCGGCTGGCCGCCACCTGGCGGGAGCGTGCCGAAGAGCTGGCCACGCGCCGCGAACCCATCACCGGGGTCAGCGAGTTCGCCGACCCGAACGAGCCGCCGCCCCCCGCCGCCCCACCCCGTGCGGCGGGTGGCGGCCTCCCCGAGGTCCGCCGCGACGAGGCGTTCGAGGCGCTGCGCACCAGGTCCGACGCGCACGCGGCGGCCACGGGCGAGCCGCCCCGCGTCTTCCTGGCCGCGCTCGGCCCGGCCGCGGCGCACACCGCCCGCGCCGCCTTCGCCGCCAACCTCTTCCAGGCGGCGGGCATCCGGGCCGTCCACGAGCCGGCCTCCGTGGACGCGGACACCGTGGCCGCGGCCTTCGCCGCCGCGGACACCACGGTCGCCTGCCTGTGCTCGGACGAGGCCGGGTACGCCGCACAGGGCGCGGCCGTGGCCGCCGCGCTGAAGGCCGCGGGCGCCGGCCGGGTGCTCCTCGCCGGGCGGCCGGGGAAGCAGGGCGAGGCCCTCGCCGCCGCCGGCGTCGACGAGTTCGTCTTCCAGGGCGGCGACGCGGTCGCCCTCCTCACCTCCGTACTCGACTCTCTGGGAGTGGCGTGATGCAGGAGATCCCCGACTTCACGGGCATCGCCCTGGAGCCGGACGACGAGACGCGGGACCGCACGGGACACGGGGAGGGCGGCGGGGAAGCCGGCCGGGGGCGGGTGACCGCGGAGCAGTGGCAGGCGGCCGTCAAGGAGGCGGGCCGCGGCGTGGACGACCTGGTGTGGGAGACCCCCGAGGGCATCGGCGTGAAGCCGCTGTACACGGCGGACGACCTGGCCGAAATCGACTTCCTCGGCACCTACCCGGGCATCGCGCCCTACCTGCGCGGCCCGTACCCGACGATGTACGTCAACCAGCCCTGGACCGTCAGGCAGTACGCCGGGTTCTCCACCGCGGAGGACTCCAACGCCTTCTACCGGCGCAATCTGGCGGCCGGTCAGAAGGGCCTGTCCGTGGCCTTCGACCTGCCCACGCACCGCGGCTACGACAGCGACCACCCGCGGGTGACCGGCGACGTGGGCATGGCGGGCGTGGCGATCGACTCGATCTACGACATGCGGCAGCTCTTCGACGGCATCCCGCTGGACCGGATGAGCGTGTCGATGACGATGAACGGCGCGGTGCTGCCGGTGCTGGCGCTGTACATCGTGGCGGCCGAGGAGCAGGGGGTGCCGCCCGAGAAGCTGGTGGGGACCATCCAGAACGACATCCTCAAGGAGTTCATGGTCCGCAACACCTACATCTACCCGCCGCAGCCCTCGATGCGGATCATCTCCGACATCTTCGCCTACACCTCGCGGCGCATGCCGCGCTACAACTCCATCTCCATCTCCGGCTACCACATCCAGGAGGCCGGGGCCACCGCCGACCTGGAGCTCGCCTACACCCTGGCCGACGGCGTGGAGTACCTGCGGGCCGGGCTGGCGGCCGGGCTCGACGTGGACGCCTTCGCGCCGCGCCTCTCGTTCTTCTGGGCGATCGGGATGAACTTCTTCATGGAGATCGCCAAGTTGCGCGCGGCCCGGCTGCTGTGGGCCAAACTCGTCCGGCAGTTCGGGCCGGAGAATCCCAAGTCCCTGTCGCTGCGCACCCATTCGCAGACCTCGGGCTGGTCGCTGACCGCGCAGGACGTGTTCAACAACGTGACGCGCACCTGCGTGGAGGCGATGGCCGCCACCCAGGGCCACACCCAGTCGCTGCACACCAACGCGCTGGACGAGGCGCTCGCGCTGCCGACCGACTTCTCCGCGCGGATCGCCCGCAACACGCAGCTGCTGCTGCAGCAGGAGTCGGGCACCTGCCGGGTGATCGACCCCTGGGGCGGCAGCGCGTACGTGGAGCGGCTGACGTACGACCTGGCCAGGCGCGCCTGGCAGCACATCGAGGAGGTCGAGGCCGCGGGCGGCATGGCCAAGGCCATCGACGCGGGCATCCCGAAGATGCGCGTGGAGGAGGCCGCGGCCCGCACCCAGGCCCGCATCGACTCCGGCCGCCAGCCGGTGATCGGGGTGAACACCCACCGGGTGGCGGGCGAGGAACGCATCGAGGTGCTCAAGGTCGACAACTCGGCGGTGCGGGCCCAGCAGCTGGAGAAGCTGCGCCGGCTGCGCGCGGAACGCGACGAGGGGGCGACCCGGGCGGCGCTTGACGCGCTGACCGCGGCGGCTGCCGCGGACGGCAACCTGCTGGAACGCGCCGTGGACGCCGCCAGGGCGAAGGCCACCGTCGGGGAGATCTCGGACGCCCTGGAGAAGGTGTTCGGGCGGCACGCCGGGCAGATCCGTACCATCTCGGGTGTGTACCGGGAGGAGGCCGGGGGCTTGCCCGGCGTGGAGCGCACCCGCGCCCTGGTGGCGGCGTTCGAGGAGGCCGAGGGGCGGCGCCCGCGCATCCTGGTGGCCAAGATGGGCCAGGACGGGCACGACCGCGGGCAGAAGGTGATCGCCTCGGCCTTCGCCGACCTGGGCTTCGACGTGGACGTCGGCCCGCTCTTCCAGACCCCGGCCGAGGTGGCCAGGCAGGCGGTGGAGGCCGACGTGCACATCGTGGGCGTCTCCTCGCTGGCCGCCGGGCATCTGACGCTGGTGCCCGCGCTGCGCGAGCAGCTGGCCGAGGCGGGGCGCGAGGACATCGTCATCGTGGTCGGCGGCGTGATCCCGCCCGACGACGTGGCGGCGCTGCGGGAGGCCGGGGCCGCCGCGGTGTTCCCGCCGGGCACGGTGATCCCCGACGCCGCGTACGAGCTGCTGCGGACGCTCGCCGCCGAGCTCGGCCACGACCTGTAGGAAGCGCATGCCGAGGACCATCGACGTCGACGCCTACGCCAAGGGCGTGCTGGAGGGCTCGCGGGCCCACCTCGCCCGGGCCATCACGCTGGTGGAGTCCACCAGGGCGGACCACAGGGCGCTGGCCCAGCGGCTGCTGCTCGACCTGCTGCCGCACGCGGGCCGGGCGCGGCGGATCGGCGTCAGCGGGGTGCCGGGCGTGGGCAAGTCGACGTTCATCGACGCGTTCGGCACGCTGCTGACCGGCCTGGGCCACCGGGTCGCGGTCCTCGCCGTGGACCCCTCCTCCACCAGGACCGGCGGCTCCATCCTCGGCGACAAGACGCGGATGGAGCGGCTGGCCGTGGACCCGGCCGCCTTCGTCCGCCCCTCCCCGTCCGCGGGGACGCTCGGCGGGGTCGCGCGGGCCACCCGGGAGACGATGGTGGTGATGGAGGCCGCGGGCTACGACGTGGTGCTGGTGGAGACGGTCGGCGTGGGGCAGTCGGAGACCGCGGTGGCCGGCATGGTGGACTCCTTCCTGCTGCTCACCCTGGCCAGGACGGGCGACCAGTTGCAGGGCATCAAGAAGGGCGTGCTGGAACTGGCGGACGTCATCGCGGTCAACAAGGCGGACGGCCCCCACGAGCGGGACGCGCGGGCCGCCGCGCGGGAGCTGCGGGGGGCGCTGCGCATGCTGCACGCGGCGGAGGCGGACGGCTGGTCGCCGCCCGTGCTCACCTGCAGCGCCCGCGAGGGCACCGGCCTCGAGGGGGTCTGGGAACGGCTGGAACAGCACCGCGGGGCGCTTTCCGCCTCGGGGCGGCTGGCGGAGAAGCGGCGCGAGCAGCAGGTGGAGTGGACCTGGTCGATGGTGCGGGAGGAACTCCTCGCGCGGCTGCAACGGCACCCGGAGGTGCGGCGGCTGGCGCCCGCGCTCGAACGCCAGGTGCGCCAGGGCACGCTGACCGCGACCCTCGCCGCACAGCGGCTGCTCGGCGCCTTCGGCGACGCGGCCGGGGACTCCCCCGCGCCCCCGCAGGCCGGCGGGAACGGCGCCCCGGGCGGCGGGTCTCCGGGCGGCCCGGGGCCCGGCTGAGCCCCGGGGCCCGCGGCCGGCGGCCCGGTCAGGCGGGGTCCGTGAGGACGCCCCCGAGCCCGCGTTCCGCGCGGACGAAGGCGGGGAACTGGTCCGGGCCGCAGACGACCTCGCGCCAGCCGGGACCGCTCTGCGGCGGGCAGCCGAGCAGCGGCAGCCACTCGCCCTCCGGCACGTAGAGGCGGCGCCGCCCGCCGCGCTCCAGGATCGGCGCGACGAGGACGTCGGGGCCGAAGAGGTACTGGAGTTCGGCGTCGCGGGCCGCCCGGTCGCCCGGGCAGGCCAGCGGCATCGGCCGCATCAGGGCCGCGCCCCTGGCCGCCTCGGCGAGGTAGCCGCGCATCCTGCGGCGCAGCCGGCAGGCCGCGATGGCGGCCGAGCGCACCGGCTCGGGGTAGGCGGTGGGCTCGCGGCGGCCCACCCCGTGGAAGCGCATGATCGGGGAGAACGCCGCCCACTGGGCCCACCTGCCGTACAGCTCGGGCTCCACGTCGGTGATCACCGCGTCGGGCGTCATGTGCCTGCGCAACGGCCCGGCCCTGCGGTAGGACTCGGGCGTCCAGTAGCCGCCGGCGTCGTGGGTCACCATCGAGCAGCCGCTGAGCGACATCGAGAGCAGGGCGCGCAGCGTGGAGACCAGGCCGCTCCAGGTGGAGGGCAGGTCGCCGGCCCAGTGGGCGCCGTCCCGCTGCGAGCCGGCGGTGCCGGAGCGCGCGATGGGCACGAAGTCGTCGCCGCGCGCCCGCCTGCCCGCCTCGCGCACGGTGCGCTGGTACAGCACGCCGTAGCCGTTGCGCAGTTCGGGGCCGCGGCTGCCGTCGGCGAAGACCGCGTCCCCGGGGATCTCCTCGCCGAAGTCGGCGAGCACCGCCGCGTTGCCCTCCTCGCGCAGGGTCCGCGTCAGGCGCCCGCACCACCACTCGCGCGCCTTCGGGTCGGTGAAGTCGATGGGGAGGGTGTCGGGGTTGTCCGCGGTGGCCGTGGGGCGGCCGTCGGCGCCCTTGACGAGGTAGCCGCGGGTCTCCAGCTCCTCGGCGAGCGGGGTGCCGCGCTTGACGTAGGGGTTGATCCACAGGCTGGTGCGCACCCCGCGTTCGGCCAGCGGGCGGCTCCACCCGGCGGGGAAGCGGCTGCGGTCGGCGGGGGCGCTCCAGGCGGCGTCGTCGAGCACCGACTCGGCCAGCCACTCGTCGACGTGGACCACGTCCACCGGGCAGCCGGCGGCCTCCAGTCCGTCCACGGTGCGCAGCACCTCCTCCGCGGTGAAGTAGGAGCAGCGGCTCATCCACACCCCGAAGGCCCAGTCGGGCAGCGGGCCGGGGCGGCCGGTGAGGGCGAGGTAGCGGTCGAGGAGGGTGGGGGCGTCCCCGCTGAGCAGGAACAGGTCCAGCTCCTCGCCCTGCACCTCGATCCTGGCCGCCTCCGAGTGGGTGGCGCCGAGGTCGGCGGTGACCGGCCCGCCGGTGTGCACGAACAGGCCCCAGCCGGCGTCCGACCACAGCAGGGGCACGTTGAGGTACGCGGAGTCACGCCCGGCCGCGCGGTTCTCCTCGATGTTGCGCAGCCTGCGGCGGCGCCCGCGCAGGTTGATGCCCTGGTAGCTCTCGCCGCCGCCGTACACGGCCGCGTCGGGCGTCAGGTGGATCGTCTCGACGAACGCCGCGGGCCGGTCCGGCGCGGGCGGCCGGTACCCGGCGTGGAAGGGCACGGTGGCGCCCTCGGGCTCGGAGAAGCGGGTGAAGGCGCCGAAGGTGAGCGCCTGCGGTGCGCCGCGGTCGGGGTCGGCACCCGTGCTGCCCGACTCCCACTCGGCCTCCACCCCGGGCCCGGTGATCCGGGTGCCGGTGGGGGTGCGGGTGAGCCGGGCGGGCCGGTGCGGCAGGTCGACGAGCATGGGGGAGGACGCCGGCGGGTGCGCCGTGCCCTCGCCCCCGGGCGGCACCAGACGCAGCCGCAGCACGCCCGGCACCGGCACGGTGCACGAGAAGCGCAGGGTACGGCCCGAGGCGCACGTGACGCGCAGGAACTCGGCCTCGGCGGCCGGCTCCGCGGACACGTACGGGTCGGTGCTCGTGGGTGCCATGGGCCGCGAGTACCCCGGCGCGGCGCGGGGTAACGGCGCCCTGCGCGCCCGGCCGCCGCCGCGGCCGGTGCCGCGGCAGGTAACGTTCGCGGCGGGGCGCACGGTGCCCGAGGAGGCGAGTTGGGATGGGGGCGACATGCTGATCGATCTGCTGCTTCTGCTGCTCGCGCTGCTGCTGACGCTGGCCTGCTCGGTGTTCGTCGCGGCGGAGTTCTCCCTGACCACGGTGGAGCGCGGCGATCTGGAGCGGTCCGCGGCGGCCGGGGAGAAGGGCGCGGCGGGGGCCCTGCGGGCCGTGCAGCGGCTGACCTTCCAGCTGTCCGGGGCCCAGCTGGGCATCACGGTGACCTCGCTGGTGATCGGCATGGTGTCCGAGCCCTCCCTGACCGAGCTGCTGCGCGGCCCGCTGCGCGACGCCGGGCTGCCGCACGGGCTCGCCTCCACGGTGGCGCTCGTGCTCGGCGTGGCCCTGTCCACGGTGGTGCTGATGGTGGTCGGGGAGCTGGTCCCGAAGAACTGGGCGATCACCAATCCGCTGCGGGTGGCCCGGGCGGTCGCCGCCTGGCTGCGGGGGTTCAGCGCCGCGTTCGCCCCCTTCATCCGGCACCTCAACGAGCAGGCCAACCGGCTGGTGCGGGTGGTCGGCCTGGAACCGACGGAGGAGCTGGCCTCGGCCCGCACCCCGCAGGAGCTGGTCGCCCTGGCGCGGCACTCCGCGGCTCTGGGCGTGCTGCCCTCCGACTCGGCCGAGCTGTTCGTGCGCAGCCTCCACCTCGGGGAGCTGACCGCGGAGAACGTGATGACGCCGCGGGTGGACGTGCACAGCCTGCAGGCGGAGGCCACGGCGGCGGACGCGGCCAATCTGACGCTCGCCACCGGCCTGTCCCGCTTCCCCGTCTACCGGGAGAGCCTGGACGACGTCCTCGGCATCGTGCACATCAAGGACGTGCTCGCGCTGGACGAGCCGGAGCGGGCCAGGCGCCGGGTCTCCGAGCTGGCCAAGGAGGCGCCGCTGGTGCCCGACAGCCTGCCGGTGGACCGGCTGCTCGCGCGGCTGCGGGGCCTGCGGTCGATGGCGGTGGTCGTGGACGAGTACGGCGGAACGGCCGGGGTCGTCACCCTGGAGGACATCGTCGAGGAGGTGGTCGGCGAGGTGCGGGACGAGCACGACCCCGCGCAGGCTCCTGACCTGGCCCACGTGGGCGCGGGCACCTGGATGGCGGGGGGCGGCGTCCGCGTGGACGAGCTGGCCGCGGTGGGCTTCGCCGTGCCCGAGGGCCCCTACGAGACGGTGGCCGGGCTGGTGGCGACGGCGCTGGGCAGGATTCCGGTCGCCGGGGACGCCGTGGAGGTGGCGGGCTGGCGGCTGACGGTGCTGCACGCGGCGCGGCACCGGGCGGAGCGGGTGCGGATCGCCTCCCCCGAGGCGGGCGGCGCCCGATGACGGCCGTCGAACTCGCCCTCGGCATCCTGACGCTGTTCACCAACGCCTTCTTCGTCGGCGGGGAGTTCGCGCTGATCTCGGTGCGGCGCGACCAGATCGAGCCGCGCGCCCAGGCGGGCGAGCGGGGGGCGCGCACCGTGCTGTGGGCGCTTGAGCACCTGTCGCCGATGCTGGCCACGGCGCAGCTCGGGGTCACCGCCTCCTCGCTGGTGCTCGGCTCGGTCGCCGAGCCGGCCATGGCCGACCTGCTGGAGCCGCTGTTCCACGTGTGCCGGGTGCCCGGCGGCCTGGTGCACCCCGTCTCGTTCGCCCTCGCCCTCGTGCTGGCCACCTACCTGCACATGCTGGTGGGCGAGATGGTGCCCAAGAACATCGCGCTGGCGGCGCCCGAGCGGGCCGCGCTGCTCCTCGGGCCGCCGCTGGTGGGCGTCACCCGGGGGCTGCGTCCCGTGGTCCTCGGCATCAACGCCCTGGCCAACGGCCTGCTGCGGCTGCTGCGGGTGGAGCCGCGGGACGAGGTGGCCGCGGTGTTCACCGACGAGGAGCTGGTGCGGCTCGTGCAGGACTCCAGCGAGGCCGGGCTGCTTGCGGCCGAGGAGAGCGAGCGGCTGCGGGACGCCCTGGCGCTCGGCAGCAGGACGGTGGCGGAGATCGTGGTCCCGCTCGCCAGGATGGTGACCGTCGACCACCGGGTCACCCCGCGGCAGCTGGAGCGGGTCTCGGCCGAGTCGGGCTACTCCCGCTTCCCGGTGACCGGCCCCGGCCACACCGTGCTCGGCTTCCTGCACGTCAAGGACACGCTGGGGCTGCCGGCGCGGGACCGCCCCATCCCGCAGCACGCCCTGCACCCGGTGGTGCGCATCGGACTCGACACCCCGCTGGACGACGCGCTGACGGCGATGCGCGCCACGGTCACCCACCTCGCCGCGGTGACCAGCGCCCGCGGGCGGCTGCTCGGCTTCGTCACCATGGAGGACGTGCTGATGGAGCTGGTCGGCGCGCCGGACTGACCCGCGCCCCCGCGGCCGGCCGGCGCTCAGCCCAGCGTCATGGCCGAGAGGGCGAGCAGGAAGGCGGTGAACGCCAGGCAGGCGCAGGCCGCCGCGCACCACAGCCGCTGCCGCAGCCGCCGGTAGCGCAGCGCGTACTCCTCCTCGAACTCCCGGCTGCGTTCGCCGAGTCCCCGCAGCAGCCGCTTGGCGAGCCGCAGGCGCTCCTCGGCGTAGAGGCCGGCGACCTCGGCGCGCTGCGCCTCGCTCAGCGAGGGCAGCCGCGTCGCGAAGTCCTCGCCCTCCGCGCGGGCGCCGCGCAGCTCGGCCTGCCACAGCAGGTAGCCCTCGAGCTGCGCGATCCCGGCCGCCGCCTGGGCCTTGGCCTCCCGCCCCAGCTGCCGGTCGCCGGGGCGCCTCATCGCGGTCCCGGTTCTTCGCCCGACTCCGTCTGCGGCGCGTCGCCGGCTCCGGTGTGCCGCGCCTCGTCGAGGACCGCGACGCCCGGGTGGTGCAGGTCGAACGCGGGCGACTCGGAGCGGATTCTGGGCAGCGACTGGAAGTTGTGCCGCGGCGGGGGGCAGGAGGTGGCCCACTCCAGGGAGCGGCCGAAGCCCCAGGGGTCGTCGCCCTCGGCGAACGGGCCGTACCTGGCGGTGTACCAGAGGTTGTAGAGGAAGGGCAGCGTGGACAGGCCGAGCAGGAAGGAGCCGATGGTGGAGAGGGTGTTGAGGGCGGTGAAGCCGTCGCTCGCCAGGTAGTCGGCGTAGCGGCGGGGCATGCCCTCGGCGCCGAGCCAGTGCTGGACGAGGAACGTGCCGTGGAAGCCGAAGAAGAGCGTCCAGAAGTGGATCTTGCCCAGCCGCTCGTTCAGCATGCGGCCGGTGAACTTCGGCCACCAGAAATAGAATCCGCCGAACATGGCGAACACGACCGTGCCGAAGACGACGTAATGGAAGTGCGCCACCACGAAATACGAGTCGGAGACGTGGAAGTCGATCGGCGGGGCGGCCAGGAGCACGCCGGTGAGGCCGCCGAAGAGAAAGGTGACGAGGAATCCGATGGCCCACAGCATCGGCGTCTCGAAGGAGAGCGAGCCCCGCATCATCGTGCCGATCCAGTTGAAGAACTTGACTCCCGTCGGCACGGCGATGAGGAAGGAGAGGAACGAGAAGAACGGCAGCAGCACGGCCCCGGTGACGAACATGTGGTGCGCCCACACGGTGACGGAGAGCCCGGTGATGGCGATGGTGGCGGCGACCAGGCCGATGTAGCCGAAGATCGGCTTGCGGCTGAAGACGGGGATGATCTCGGTGACGATCCCGAAGAACGGCAGCGCGATGATGTAGACCTCGGGGTGCCCGAAGAACCAGAAGAGGTGCTGCCACAGCAGCGAACCGCCGTTGCTCGCGTCGAAGATGTGCGAGCCGAAGGTGCGGTCGGCGGCGAGGGCGAGCAGGGCGCCGGCGAGCACCGGAAAGGCCATCAGCACCAGCACGCTGGTCAGCAGCGTGTTCCACACGAAGATCGGCATGCGGAACATCGTCATTCCCGGGGCCCGCATGCAGACGATGGTGGTGATGAAGTTGACCGCGCCCACGATGGTGCCGAAGCCGGAGAACGCCAGGCCCATGACCCACATGTCGGCGCCGAGGCCGGGGGTGTAGACGCTGCTGTTGAGCGGCGCGTAGGCGAACCACCCGAAGTGGGCGGCGCCGCCCGGCACGACCAGGGAGGCGACCACGAGCAGCCCGCCGAACAGGAAGAGCCAGTAGGCCAGGCCGTTCAGCCGCGGGAAGGCCACGTCGGGCGCCCCGATCTGCAGGGGCATGATCGCGTTGGTGAAGCCGGCGAACAGCGGGGTGGCGAACAGCAGCAGCATCATGGTGCCGTGCATGGTGAACGCCTGGTTGTACTGCTCGGACGACATCACCTGCATGCCCGGCCTGGCCAGTTCGGCCCGCATCACCAGGGCCAGGGCGCCGGCGACCAGGAAGAAGGCGAAGGAGGTCGTGAGGTAGAGGGCGCCGATCTTCTTGTGGTCGGTGGTGGTGAGCCAGGAGACCAGAATCCGGCCCTTGCTGGTGGGTTCGCTCACCCGCGGCGGTTCCGCCTGTGGCTGCGTCAACGTGGACATGCAGGGCGTTCTACTGCCCGGCCGGGGAGGCGGCTGCGGTTTGACACTTTCGTGGGCGTTGCGCACGCCCCGGCGCGCGGCGGGGTCGCGCGGCGTCCGTGGTCCCGCCCGCGCGGGGGCGCACCGGGGTGGCTCAGGCCAGTTCCGAGTAGCCGAAGAGTTCGGCGTAGCCGGTGGGCAGCTGGCTCAGCAGCTTGTTCATCTCCCCGCCGCTGACCTGGTCGGCGATGGCCGAGAACACCACGCGGGTGTCGGTCTCCGCCGTCTCCTCGTCCTCGTCGGCCGTCTCCGCGACCTGGCTGATGAACTCCTCGACGCCCCAGCTGCGCCCGGCGCCGCCCTCCGCGCCCGAGACGTTCTCGACGATGTCGGCGACCCCGTCGGGCAGTTGGTCGGCCAGGTGCTGCGCGGACACCTCGGGGAGCCGCTCGCCGAGGGTGGCGAGCACGGCCTCGACGATGCGCTCCGCCTCGTCGACCGGGTATTCGCCGCGTTCACGCACGGTCGCAATGAATTCGCCGTAGGACACGATGTCCCTCTTCTCGATGTCGCTCTTTTCCGCTCGATAGATGCGCCTCCCGGGTAACCGCGCGCGGCATTCGAAAACCTGGGGCAGACTTGTGATGCGGTAGCACGTCCTCCCGTGGCGAGCGCATGCGGAATCGCACGCCCACCCTCACCTGGGAGAGCTCCATGAATACACCTGCACATTCCCGCAAGCGGCGACGACATCCGCACGACGATGCGCCGGACACTCGCCGCCAATTCGAGCGCATAGCCCAGCTCCCGCCCTGCCCGGAACGCGATCAGCTGTACCGGGACGTGGTGTGCGCCTGGATTCCGATGGCGGACCGTCTGGCCCGCACCTTCCGCGACCGCGGCGAGGCCCTGGAGGACCTGGAGCAGGTCGCGGCCCTCGGCCTGGTCAAGGCGGTCCAGCGCTACGACCCCAGCCGCGGGCGCCCCTTCGAGAGCTATGCGGTGCCGACGATCGTCGGCGAGGTGAAGCGGCACTTCCGCGACCACCTGTGGGGCCTGCACGTGCCGCGCCGCACCCAGGAGCTGCGCAATCGGGTGCGGGCCGCCGCCAGGCAGCTCAGCTTCCGGCTCGACGAGCGCGGGCCGAGCGTGGAGCAGATCGCCCTGCACAGCGGCCTGACCGAGGACGAGGTCAGGACCGGTCTCGAGGCGCTCGAAAGCTTCAGCACCCTGTCGTTGAACGCGGAACTTCCCGGCTCCGACGGCGACTACTCGCTGATGGACACCCTCGGCGTGCCCGAGCCCGGCTTCGACCGGGTCGTGGACCGCGAGTCGGTGAAGAGCCCGCTGCGGGCCCTGCCGGAACGCGAGCGGCACATCCTCTACCTGCGGTTCTTCCACGGCATGACGCAGAGCCGCATCGCGCGGCAGCTCGGCATCTCCCAGATGCACGTCTCCCGGCTGCTCACCCGCGCCTGCGAGCGGATCAGGGCCGAGGTCGAGGAGTGGGAGGAGCGGGAGGAGCGCAAGGGCGCCTCCTCGCCGGCCGGGCAGGCGCCGGCCGGCGAGGAGGGCGGGCCGGGGGCGAAGGACGGGCGGCGGCCCGCGAAGCCGCCGGCCGGGTCCCGCTCCGTGGGCCGCGGCCCGGCCGGGGGGACCCCCCGTTCCGGGCCCGGCGGCCCCGGCTCCCCGCCCGGGCCGGGCGGGGACCTGGCGGGCGAGGCGACGCGCGGCGACTGAGGGCGCCCCCGGAAACCGCCGGGAAACGCCGGGAAACGCCGGTGGTCGGGGTGGGTGGGTTCCGGGGAGCCGCGGCTCCCCGGAACCCACCCACCCCGACCACGTCCAGGCCACCTGGCCGATCGCCTGGCAGAGGCTTCACACCGCCGCCCGCGGCGCGGGCGGCGCGGCGGGCCCGGGGCCCGTCCCCGCCGGGCCCGCCGCGGTCCGGCTCAGGCGGCCTTGCGGTCAGGCGGCCTTGCGGGAGGAGGACTCCGCGGAGGAGGCGTTCCCGTGCGGGACCCGGGCCAGCTCCGGGGAGGGCGAGTCGATGGGCACCGAGCCGGAGCGCACCATGCCCAGCTGCACGGCCTGCCTGGGCTGCACCGCCTCCAGCAGCCAGTCCGTCGCCACCCTCACCCGGTTGGCGGGCATCGCCATCAGGTGGTACCCGCGGGTCACCAGGCCGGCCAGCGGCCCGGAGAGCGGGACGTGCATCGGGTTGGCCGCCGCCTGGACGCCGCCGAGGTCGACGGCGAAGCCGCGGTCGTGGTGCTTGTACGGCCTGCGCTCCCCGATGCCGTGGTACGCGGCGACGTTGCGGGCCGCGACGCGCCCCTGCCGCCAGGCGTGCTGCGCGGTCATCGGCGTGAACTGGCCCGGCCTGGTCAGGTCGGGCACCGCGGCCGCGTCCCCGCAGGCGAACACCTCGGGATGTCCCGGCACGTTCAGGAACTGGTCGACGACGATCCGGCCGCGTTCCGTGGGCAGGCCCACGTCGGCCACCAGCGGGTCGGGCCGCACGCCCACGCACCAGATCAGGCTGTGGGTGGGCACGAACTCGCCGTTGTCCAGCAGCACTCCGTCGTGCCTGGCCTCCTTGACCGAGGTGCCGGGGCGCACGTCGACGCCGCGGCGGCGCAGCACCCGGTCGGCCGTCTGCGACAGCCGCTCGTCCAGCTCGGGCAGCACCCGCGGCGCGATGTCGAGCAGCATCCAGCGCGGCTCGACGGAGCCGCGCTGCGTCCTGCTGCGGCGCCCGGCCACCGAGTCGGCGAACACCGCGCCGTGGGCGGCGAGTTCGGTCCCGGTGTAGCCGGCGCCCACCACCACGAAGGTGGAGCGGGCGCGCCGCTCCGCCTCGTCGGCCGCCTCGGCGGCGAGTTCGAGCTGGCAGACGATGTGGTCGCGCAGGAAGAGCGCCTCGGGCAGCCCGCGGAAGCCGCGGGCGTGCTCCACGACGCCCGGGATGGGCAGCAGCCTGCTGACGCTGCCGACGCTGACCACCAGGCTGTCGTAGGCCAGCTCCCCCGACCTGCCCTCGGGGTCGGTGTACTGGACGCGCTGCCCGTCGAGGTCGATGCCGTGGGCCTCGCCCAGCGTCAGCCGCACGTCCGGCAGGGTCGCGGTCAGCGAGACCGTGACCCGGCGCGCCTCCAGGATGCCCGCGGCGACCTGGGGCAGCAGGGGCAGGTACAGGAAGTAGTCGGTGGGGTTGAGCAGGACCACCTCGATGTCCTCGCGGGCCTTGCGGGCCCTGCGGGTCAGCGACCTGGCGGTCTGGTAGCCGGCGAAGCCCGCTCCGACGACCACCACTCGGGACCGGCGCATGTTCCGCCTCCTTCAGGCACTCGGACGGGCCGAGTACCCGGCCGGCGGCGGCTGAAGCGGCCGGGCCGCGATTCCCCGCCGCCCCAGGCCGCTACCGCCGGGGCCCCACGCGGCGCAGCCGCCGCGGGAGGGCGGCCCACAGCCCGCAGCACAGGACGAAGGCGCCGGCCGCCGCCACGATGCCCGCGGTCCGGTTGAGGACGACGTCCACCACGAGCAGCAGGGCGCCGGTGAACGACAGGGCGAGGGCCGCGAGTCCCGCGCTCGCCAGCCGGGAGGAGGTGCCGACGATCAGCTCCTTGGCCCCCCGCTGGAACAGGGCCCGGTGCACCGCGGCGGGCGCGGTGAGCAGGATGCTGGCCACCAGGGCGAGGAGGAGGGTGACCACGTACGTGGTGCGCTGCACCGTGTCCAGCGAGGGGAAGCGGGGGCCGAAGGGCAGGGTCAGCAGGAAGGCGAAGAGGATCTGCACCCCCGTCTGGGTGACGCGCAGCTCCTGCAGCAGCTCGGCGAAGTTGCGGTCGGCGCGCTCCAGGGGCGTCTCCCCGCGCCCCGCCGCCGCCCGCGACTCCCGTGAGGCACGCGAGGCGTTCCGCACCCGCGGGGCGCCCGGCGAGTGCGGCACGGCCCGCCGCGCCTGCGCCTGCCGTGCCCGCCCCGTCCGCCGCGTTCCGGGCGCCCTCGGCCTGTCGCCCATGCCCGGGCTCCTCCTCTCCTCGCCGTGCCCTCGCCGCCGTCCCCCGCCGCCTGCTCCTTCCCGGCGGCCGGGCGGCGCGGTGCCCCGCGCCGCCCTCCCCGGCGTGCCCGGTCTCAGTACCCGCTGGGCGCGACTTCAGTGCCCTCACTCGCCGCGGGCGCCGCCGCCTTGGGGGCCGCGGCCCGTTCCAGCCTGACCCGCGGCAGCAGCCGCGCCACGGGCGCCGGCAGCCACCAGGCGCGGCGGCCGAGCAGCTGCATCACCGCGGGCACGATCAGGCACCTGATGACGACGGCGTCCACGAGGATCGCGACGGCCATGCCGAAGCCGAACTGGCGCAGCATGCGCTCGGGGCTGAGCATGAAGGCACCGAAGACCACGATCATGATGGCGCCCGCCGCGGTGATCACCGAGCCGGTGTGGGCCAGGCCCTCGCGCACCGCGTGCCGGTGGTCGCCGCTGCGCTCCCACTCCTCGTGGATGCGGGAGACCAGGAAGATCTCGTAGTCCATCGAGAGCCCGAAGACGATCGCGAAGATCATCACCGGCAGGAACGCCTCGATCGGGCCGCCCTCGACGCCGAACCAGCCGTGCTGGAACACCAGGGTCATCGCGCCGAGCGCGGCGCCGATGCTCAGCAGGTTGAGCACCGCGGCCTTCAGCGGGATCAGGAGGGAGCGGAAGACCGCCGTCAGCAGCAGCAGGGAGACGCCCACGACCAGGATCACGAACAGCGGCATGCGCGCGGCGACCTTCGCGGAGAAGTCCTCGGTGGCCGCGGTGGCGCCGCCCACCAGGTACTCGCCACCGGTCTGCGCGGCGATGCCGGGCAGCACCTCGCCGCGCAGCCGGGACACCAGCTCGGAGGTGGCCTCGTCCTGCGGCGCCGAGCCGGGGAAGACGAGCAGGGTGGCGACCTGGCCGTCCTCGGTGGGCGTGGGCGGGGCGACGGCGGCGACGCCCGGGACCTCGGCGAGGGCGTCCGCCGCCTTCCCCGCCGCCGCGGCGGCGCCCTGCTCCCCGCCCTCGGCCACCACGACGAGGGGGCCGTTGAAGCCGGGGCCGAACGCCTCGGCCAGCAGGTCGTAGGCCTTCCTGCTGGTGGAGTCCGCGGCGTCGTTGCCCGCGTCGCCGAAGCCCAGGCGCAATCCCGCGGCCGGCGCGCTGAGCGCGCCCAGGGCGGCGACGGCCACGAGCAGCGCGGCCAGCGGGCGGCGCTGCACGGCCCGGGCGATGCCGCGCCATGCCTCGCCCTCGCGGGCCCGGCCGCGCGCGGCCCGTTTGGCCGCCCTGGCGCGGAACTGGCGGGCGAAGCGCGCGCCGAACAGGCCGAGCAGCGCGGGCAGCAGGGTCAGCGCGCCGAGCATGGTGAAGAGCACGGTCAGCGCCACGGAGACGGCGATGCCCTGCAGGGAGCCGAGCCCGAGGGCGACGAGGCCGAGCAGGGCCACGATCACCGTGCAGCCGGCGAAGAACACGGTCCGCCCGGCCGCGTCCAGGGCGTTGCGGGTGCTCTGCTCCGGGGTGGCGCCGGCCAGCAGCTCGGCGCGGTAGCGGGCGAAGATCAGCAGCGCGTAGTCGATGCCGACGCCGAGGCCGACGAGCATCATCACGTAGGTGGTGTAGTCGGCGATGGTGAACAGGTGGGAGGCGAGGACGACGACGCCCAGGGCGGAGCCGACCGCGAACACCGCGGTGACGACGGGCAGTCCGGCGGCGATGGCGGTGCCGAACATGAAGACGAGGACGATCAGCGCGGCCAGCAGGCCGATGCCCTCGGTGGCGCCGCCTTCGTCCTCGGCGAGCGACCTGGCGGGCTCGCCGCCCAGCTCCACCTGCATGCCCTCGCCCTGGATCTCGCGGGCGGTGTCGAAGACGCGCCGGGTGTCCGCGTCCGGCATGTCCTCGGAGTCCACGTCGAGGACGACGGTGGCGAAGCCGGTGGTGCCGTCGGCGGACATCGAGGAGGGGTCCTGGTAGGGGTCGAACACCTCGGCGACGTGGGGCAGTTCGGCGACTCGCGCGAGCATGTCCCGCACCCGCTGCCCGGCCGGGTCCTCGCGCAGCCCGGAGGGGTCGTGCAGGACGATCTCCAGGGTGCCGCCGCCCTGCGCCGAGCCGTGTTCCGCGAGCAGTTCCGCGGCGCGCTGGGAGTCGGTGCCCGGCAGCGAGAAGTCCTGGCGGTAGTCGTCGCCCGCGACGCTCGCCAGGGTCCACAGGCCGGCCAGGGCGAGGAGCCACAGGACGAGCACGGTGCCGCGGCGGCGGTGGCAGAACCCGGCCAGCCGGGCGAAGAAGCCGTGGGGCGGCTCGGCCGAGGGGGCGGGGCGGGGGCCCGGGGCCCCGGGCGCCCGGTGGGTCCTGGGTGAGGTGTGCGTGGTCGGATCGTTCACGGGATCACCCTCGCCCGCGGGGCACGCCGGGCGCGTCGGCCCGCGGCTGACACCTGTCCTACCGCCCGGGACGCACGGCGGCCGCCGGGCGTACCTCAGCGGTTGCGCCCGCCGACCTGCGGTCACCTAGGGGTATCCCTGAGTGCGCCGCCTCCCGTGGCGGCTCAGCCGAGCCAGCCGGGGGTGATCAGACCCGTCTCGTAAGCGAGGATGACGAGCTGGGCGCGGTCGCGGACGGCGAGCTTGGTCATGACCCGGCTGACGTGGGTCTTGGCCGTGGCCGGGCTGACCACCAGCCTGGCGGCGATCTCGTCGTTGGTCAATCCCTCCCCGACCAGGCGCATCACCTCGCGCTCCCGTTCGGTCAGCACGTTCAGCCGCGGCCCGGGGTCGGGCTGCCTGGCGCGGGTGGCGAAGTCGGCGATCAGCCTCCTGGTGACCGTGGGCGCGATCAGCGCGTCCCCGCGGGCGCACACCCTGATGCCGTGCAGCAGCTCCAGGGGTTCGGTGTCCTTGACCAGGAAGCCCGAGGCACCCGCCCGCAGGGCGCCGTACACGTAGTCGTCGATGTCGAAGGTGGTGAGGATGACGACGCGGACCCCGGCGAGCCGCGGGTCGCCGGCGATGCGCTCGGTGGCGGCGAGGCCGTCGAGCTCGGGCATCCTGACGTCCATCAGCACCACGTCGGGCCGCAGCCGCTCGGCCAGTTCGACGGCCTGGGCGCCGGTGGCCGCCTCGCCGACCACCTCGATGTCCTCCTCGTCGGACAGGATCGACTTGAAGCCTGCCCGCACCAGCATCTGGTCGTCGGCGAGCACCACTTTGATCCGCTGTCCTGCCACGCTCACCCGAACAGCCTATGCGGTTGCGGCAGGGCGTCGTTCGCGGGCAACGGCAGGCGGGCCGTCACCCGGAAGCCGCCGCCCAGGGCGTTGCACGCGGTGAGTTCGCCGCCCAGGGCCCTGGCCCTGGCCGCCATGCCGGCCAGGCCGCTGCCCGTCGCGCCGTGACGGGCGCCCAGCCCGTCGTCGGTGATGCTCAGGTGCACCTCGCCCGCGGTGTACTCGACGCGGACGACTGCGTGTTCGGCCTGCGCGTGCCGGGTGATGTTGGTGAGCGACTCCTGCACGATCCGGTAGGCGGCCAGGGAGATCTGGGGCGGCAGGACGGGGGCCTCGCCCGTGGTCGCCACGGCGAGGTCGAGGCCGGTGGCCCTGGCGCGCCCGGCGAGCTCCGGCAGGCGCTCCAGGCCGGCGACCGGCTCGACCGGCGCGGTCTCGTCCACCTGCCGCAGCACGCCCAGGGTCGCGCGCAGTTCCCGCAGCGCCTCCTTGCTGCTCTCCCGTACGGCTTCGAGGGCGTGGATCAACTCGGCTGTCTCGCCCGGTCGTTTGCGGCTGCGGTGCAGCGCGGCTGTGGCCTGGACGTTGATCAGCGACATGCTGTGGCCGATCACGTCGTGCAACTCCCGTGCCAGACGCAGCCGTTCCTCGGTGGCCGACTGGGCGGCCCGCAGGTCGCGCTCGCGTTCCGCGGCCAGCGCCCGCTCCTCCGCCTCGCTTTGGTGCTGCTGCCTGATGTGCAGGGCGTGGCCGAGGGCGATCAGGCTCAGGAACCAGCCGCCGAACAGAAGGATCGCGATGTTGTCCACATTGCGGTGGTTGCCGGTCTGGAGCAGCTCGCCCGCGGTGACGGCGAGCATGGTGGCCGCCGCCATCGCGATGGCGGCGGCCAGGCGGCCCGTGCGGGCGAGGTGGTAGAGCGCCACCAGGTAGACGACCAGCGCCAGCGGCCCGTCGAGGGTGCTGACCGGGTAGTAGACGAAGGCGAGGAGCATCACCAGCACGGCCACGGTCACCGGCCTGCGGTGCCGCAGCCCGAGCAGCAGGCAGCCGCAGACCGCCGCCGCGAGCCCGGCCAGGGGGCGGGCGAACCCCCCGTCGCCGCGGTGGAAGAGCAGCAGGCCCACCTCCACGAGCAGGCCGGTGAGGGCGAGCAGGGCGGCCCGGTCCCACCGGAACGCCTGGACGAAGCGGCCAGTCATACCGGCCAGCGTACGCAGGGCCCTTGTCGCCCGCCCCGGCGTGCGGGGCGGGCACGGGCCCGGCTCAGCGGTAGCAGTAGGAGTCGGAGGAGGCGTCGCCGCCGGCCAGGTGGGTCTGGTGGACGCGCAGCCCGCCGAAGGCGTCGCCGTGCGGGAAGAAACGCGCGTCGGGGCGCAACCCGCCCCGCTCGGTGTCGGCGTCGAGCTTGGCGAGCCAGGCGCCGGTGCCCTCGGGGTAGAACTGGTCGTCCCAGGCGCCGTACAGGGAGTTGGTCAGGTAGACGCGGCGGCCGTCCCTGCTGATCTCCACCATCTGGGGCCCGCCGGAGAGCGGGAGGTCCGGGGCGGCGGGGTGGGCGGCGCGGGCGGTGATGCCGCCGAGCCGCACCGAGGCGGTGTGCCGGGGCCGGAAGGGGTCGCGCACGTCGTACTGGTGCAGTTCGCCGGTGCCCCAGGCCGAGACGTACAGCCAGCGGTCGTCGACGGAGAGGTTGATGTCGGTGATCAGCGGCGGGACGGCGCCGAAGGGCCGGAGCGCGGGCGGCAGCAGCGCGGGGTCCGCGGGCTCCGCGGGCAGGGTGACGACCTTCCGCGCGGCGAAGCGGTCGCCGTCGCGGTGCCACAGCCACACCGAGGCGGACAGGTCGGCGACGCTGACGACGACGCCGGCGAACCCCCAGTCCCGGCCGGGGTCGTGGGCGGGGCGGAGTTCGAGGACCATCTGGTGCTCGTCGCCGAGGTCGATCCGCTGGAGGTGGCGCCCGGTGTCCAGCTCCCAGAAGTGCAGGGCGTGGCCGTAGCGGCGGCCGAGCAGCAACTCGGGGTCGAGCCCGCCCTCCACCATGCCGGGGGTGCCCCACTCGCTGGTGACGGCCACGTTGTGGTGGAGGTGCCACCACACGTCGTAGGCCAGGTGCTGGGGCCCGCGGTCGGTCTCCCAGGCGCGCAGCACCTCGAAGGTCTCGTGATCCAGGAGCGCGACCCCGCCCGGGCCCTCCTCGTCCCCGGCGCCGCCGAGGCAGGAGAGGAACACGCCGTCGGGGCCGCAGTGCAGGGTGTGCGGGCGCGAGTAGCCGGCCTTGGCGGCGAGTTCCGCGGCCGGGATCACCTTCACCAGGCGGGGGCGGGCCGGGTCGGGCCTGGTGTCGTAGACGTGCAGGCGGGAGGAGCGCAGCCCGGGCAGCAGCAGGTAGCGGCGCTCCGCGTGGTGGTGGCCCGCGTGGGCGAGGGCGCTGGAGCAGGCGTTCCAGCCGAAGTGGTGGAGTTCGTCGCCGAGCGTGCTCAGGTCGGTGCGGGCCAGGACCCGGCCGTAGGTGTCCGAGGTGGGGTCGGTGCCGACGGTGAACAGGGCGTCGGGGCGGGCGGCTGCGCGGTCGAAGCCGGCGACGTACGCCAGCGGTTCCGGTGGGGCCGCGGCGGCCTCGGCGGGGCTGCGGTACAGCGTCGGGTCGGCGTGCGCGTGGGGGCGGGCGGCCGACTCGTCGTGCGCGTGGGCGGCGCCCCGGCCGCCCGCCGGGGGCGGGAGGTGTGGGGTGGCGCCCCCGGGCTGGTGGGCGGCGTGGCCGCCGTGGCCGTGGTCGCCTTCGTGGCTGTCATGGCTGTCATGGCCGTCGTGGGCATGCCGGGGGTGCGGGTCCGTGGGCATCAACGGGCTCCTGGGGTCGTGGCGTTGGCCGGCCGGTCGTCTGCGGGGCTTCAGTGCCCGGGACAGACGGCGGTGCTCACGCGCTCCAGGTCGACGTGCAGCCTTCGGCTGAAGTCGGGTCGCAGATGGGCCGCCACGCACCCGAGCGTGGCACAGGCGCGGTGCGTTGCCAAGGGTGCGGGCGGGCGCCGGGGTGGGGCGCGGGCCTCGGGGCCCTTCGCCTGCGTTCTGGCGCGTTCTCGTGCGCGACGTCTGTACGCCGGGCGCGTTCGGGGCCAGCTTCTTAGGTGGCGTCCGCGCACCCGCGGGACGCCAGGGACCTCGGGAGGTTGCTGATGGCAAGGACCGATGTCGAGAAGGCACTGCTGGGGCATGCGACGTACCGCAGCCTCGGCGAGCAGAGGCTCTCCCCCGCCGAGGAGCGGTTCGAACGGGCCAGGCAGACGACGGGGATGTGGCTGGCTCCGCTGGTGGCGGCCGTCTTCCTGGCGCTGCCGCTGGACATGGCGCCCAGTCAGCAGACGCTGGCCGGGGTGCTGCTCGGGGTGGTGGTGCTGTGGGTGACGGAGCCGGTGCCCATCCCGGTGGGCGGGCTGATCGGGGTGGGCTGCATCGTGCTCTTCGGGGTGGTCTCGCCCGACGAGGCGCTCGCGCCCTTCGGCTCCACGACGATCTTCACCTTCATCGGCGCGTTCATCCTGGCGCAGGCGATGCTGAAGCACGGCCTGGCCAGGCGGTTCGCCTTCCGCATCCTCGCCCTGCCCGGGGTGGGGCGCTCGACGGTGGGCGTCATCCTCGCCTTCGGGGTGATCACCTGCCTGCTCTCGGCCTTCGTCTCGAACACGGCCACGGTGGCCATGCTGCTGCCCACCGCGCTCGGCATCCTGACGGTCATCGCGAAGCTGCTGCAGGACCGCGGGCTGGTGGCCGAGGACTTCGATCCGGCGCGGCTGCGGGTGGGCGCGGCGCTGGTGCTGATGCTGGCCTACGGGGCGAGCGTCGGGGGGCTGCTGACGCCGGTGGGCTCCCCGCCGAACCTGATCGGCCGCGGCCTGATCGAGCAGGCGACGGGCGAGAAGATCTCCTTCGCGCAGTGGATGGGCACGGCGCTTCCGGTGTGCCTGCTGATGTTCGTGGTGCTGGCGGTGGTGCTGCTGTTGCTGAACCGGCCGGAGATCCGCCGGCTGGAGGGCATCGAGGAGTACGTGGCCGGGCAGCGCGCGGAGTTGGGGCGGCTGTCGCGGGCGGAGTGGAACACGCTGGCCGCCTTCGGCATCACCGTCGTGCTGTGGGTGACGCCGGGCGTGGTGGCCCTGGTGGCGGGCACAGACTCCTCCGTCTACGACACGGTGTCGAACCGGCTGGACGAGGGCATCGTGGCGGTGCTCGGCGCGGCGCTGCTCTTCGTGCTGCCGACCGACTTCGCGCGCCGGGAGGCGACGCTGAACTGGAGCGACGCGGCCCGGATCGACTGGGGCACCATCCTGCTGTTCGGCACCGGCATCATCTTCGGCTCGCTGCTGGCCTCCACCGGTCTCGCGGAGACGATCGGCACCGAGACCAACGACTGGCTCGGGCTGGAGGGCGAGTTCGCGATCACGATCTTCGCGGCCCTGCTGGCGATCCTGGTGTCGGAGACGACCAGCAACACGGCCTCGGCCTCGGTGGTGGTGCCGATCGTGCTGCCGATCGCGTCGGCGGCCGGGGTCGATCCCTTCGTCCCCGCGCTGGCCGCCACCTTCGCCGCCTCGTTCGGCTTCATGCTCCCGGTGTCCACGCCGCAGAACGCCATCGCCTACGGCTCGGGGGTGGTCAGGATCACCACGATGATCCGCTCGGGCCTGGCCTTCGACGTGCTGGGGGCGCTGCTGATCATCCTGGCGATCCCGGTGATGGTGGACGTGGTCGGGCTCGGCTGACCGGCTCGCCCCGGCGGCGTCAACGGCTCCGGCGGCCCGAGCGGCTGCGGAAACGGCGGCGGCCCGTCCGGCCGGGCCGGCTCAGTCGGTGGCCGACCGGCCGCCGCAGGACTCGCGCACCACGAGGGTCGGCCACAACTGCACCCGGTGCACGGGGCGTTCGCCGCTGTCGGCGAGGCGGGCCAGGGCGAGTTCCGCGGCCAGGGCGCCCAGCCGGTGCTTCTGCGGGCGCACCGCGGTCAGCGGCGGGTCGGAGGCGGCGGCGACCTCGTCGTCGTAGGTGACGACGGCGAGTTCGTCGGGGACGGCGATGCCGAGCTCGCGGGCGCGTTCGAGCATGCCGATGGCCTCGCGGTCGGAGTGCACGAGCAGCGCCCGCACGCCGCGCCTGCGGCAGCGGCGCAGCACCTCGTCGTAGGCGGCGGACCAGCCGGGCGTGCCGTAGGCGGGCACGTCGGTGTCGAGGTGCCCGTGCGGCGGGAGTTCGAGGGAGGCCACGGTCTCCTGCCAGCCGGCCCGCAGCGCCCGGCTGGTGGGGCTCGACCGGGAGGTGACCAGCGCGATGTGCCGGTGCCCCAGGGTGACGAGGTGGCGCACGGCGAGCCCGGCGCCCAGGGCGTGCGCGGTGGTGGCCGCGTCCAGGGCCAGGGTGGGCAGCTCGGGCGGCGGGAGGCGTTCCACCAGGACGACGGGCTGGGGCAACGCGCCGAGCCAGCGCAGGAGTTCGCGCCCGGCGGTCCCGGCGGTCGTGGGCGCGGCCAGCAGGGTCTGGGCGCCGCGCTCCAGCAGTCCCGCGATCTGGCGGCGGTCCTCGGTGCCGTCGTAGCTGGCGGCGCGCACCACCAGGCGCCCGCCGGCCGCGGTCACCGCGGCCTGGGCGCCCTGGACGATCGGCGGCCAGTAGTAGTCGACCGAGGGCACGACCATGCCGACCAGGGCGCGGGCCGCCGCGGGGCCGAAGGGGGTGGGGTGCGGCTCGGCCCCGGCGCCGCCGGCCTGCCGGTAGGGCAGGGTGACGCCGCCGTGGACCCGGCGCACCAGGCCCCGGTCGGCGAGCGCGGTGACGTCGCGGCGGACGGTGACCGCGGAGACGCCGAGCCGGCCGACGAGGTCGGCGAGCCGGACGGTGCCCTGGCTGCGGACGGCGGCGAGGATGCGCTCCTGGCGCTCCCACGCGAGGGTCATCGGCGAACCTTCACTTCTGATCGTTATTGATCGTTCCAGATCGTTCTCGTTCCGAATGATTGACTCCGCACTATCGCACAGGTTGGAGTGTGCGCCACCACCGATCGCTCCCTTTCCCCAGCACCCCCGGGAGGAACGACCCCATGGCGCCGCATACCGACTGGTCGCGCCGCGCGTTCCTGCGCGCCGCCTCAGGCTCCGCCGCGCTGGCCGCGGGCGGAGCCACCCTCCTGTCCGGCTGTTCCTCCCGCACGACCGCTTCGGGCGCCACTCGGGTCCGCATCTGGTCGTGGATGACCGGCATGGACAAATACGTGGCCGCCTTCAACGCCGCCCAGCGGGAGGTCCACGTCGAGCTGAGCGTGATCGCCGCCGGCCTCTCCGGGGGCTACGCGCAGCAGACGAACGCGATCCGCGCCCACAACGCCCCCGACATCCTGCACGTCGAGTACCAGGGGCTGATCCAATTGCTGGCCACCGGCGGCCTGCGGGAACTCACCGAGGACCTCGCCGACCTGGCCGAGGGCTACACCCCGGCCGCCTGGCAGGGCGTCAGGCCCGACGGGCGCACCTGGGCCGTCCCGATGGACTTCGCCCCCATGGCCTTCTACTACCGCAAGGACCTCTTCGACGAGCACGGCATCGAGGTGCCGCGCACCTGGGAGGAGTTCCGGCACACCGCGGAGGCCGTCCGGCAGGCGGCGCCCGGCTCCCGGCTGACCACCTTCCCGCTCAACGACGGCTCCTTCTTCGCCGGCATGTCCTGGGGCGCGGGCGACCCCTGGTGGCGGATCGAGGGCGACACCTGGCTGGTGGACGTCGCGGGCGAGGGCACCCTGCGCACCGCCGCGTACTGGCAGGACCTGATCTCCGCCGGGCTGGTGCAAAGCGCGGGCACCGGCACCCAGGACTGGATCTCCAGCATCCACTCCGGCCGGCTGTGGGGCCTGCTCGGCGCCTCCTGGAGCGTGGGCACCCTGAAGAAGTCCATCCCCGACGACACCGGCCGGTGGGCCATCGCCACCATGCCGGTCTGGGACGCCTCCGCCCCGGCCAACGGGGTGCAGGGCGGCACCGCCTTCGGCATATCGGAGGAGAGCGAGGTCGCCGAGGCCGCCCTGACCTTCCTGCGCTGGCTGAGCACCGACCCCGAAGTCGTCCGCGTCGGCTCGGAGTTCACCTCCCCCTTCCCCGCCTGGCTGCCCAGCCGCGAGGTCGCCCGCGAGGTGGTGCCCGGCGACTGGTTCGTCGGCGACCCGGTCTACGACGTGCTGGACGAGGCCGCCGCCCGCGTCCCCGACTGGACCTGGGGCCCCACCTCGCTCGGCCTGTTCGCCACCCTCTCCGACGCCTTCGCCGAGGTGACCACCGGCGGCACCACCCTCCCGGACGCCGTGCGCCGGGTGCAGTCCTCGGCCGTGTCCGACATGCGCGACCGCGGCCTCTCCGTCCGGGAAGGGAGCCCCGCATGACCGTCCTCGCCCCCACCACCGCCGAGGAGACCCGCCCGCCCGGCGCCCCCGCCCCCGGCCGGCCCCGCCGCGGCGGCCGGGCCCCGCTCGCCGCGCTGCTGCTCGCCGGGCCCTTCGCGCTGCTGCTCCTCGGCACCGTCCTGGTGCCCATCGGCTACGCGCTCTACCTCAGCCTGTTCACCGAGCGCCTGTCGGGACTCGGCTTCGACGGCCCCCACGACGTCTTCGTCTGGCTGGGCAACTACGCCGACGTGCTCGGGGACGGCGCCTTCCGCGACAGCGTGGGCAACGTGGCCGGGTACGCCCTGGTGCACGTGCCGCTGATGCTCGGCATCGCGCTGGTCCTGGCGCTGCTGCTGGACAGCGCCACCGTGCGGCTGCGTCAGGTGTGGTCGCTCGCCGTCTTCCTGCCCTACGTCGTACCCGGCGTGATCGCGGGCCTGATCTGGGCCTACCTGTACAGCCCGAACATCGGCCCGCTCCAGGACCTGCTGCCCTGGGACCCGCTGGGCGGCAACGGCGTCCTGCCCTCCCTGGTCACCATCACGACCTGGCAGTGGACCGGCTACAACATGATCATCTTCTACACGGCGCTGCGGACCGTCCCGCGCGACGTGCTGGAGGCGGCCAGGGTGGACGGCGCGGGCCCCCTCCGCACCGCCTGGTCGGTCAAGGTGCCGACCATCCGCCCGACGATCTTCGTCGCCCTGGTGTTCACCGTCATCGGCTCGCTCCAGCTGTTCACCGAGCCGCTGGTCCTGCGCTCCTTCACCGGCTCGGTCACCAGCACCTGGACGCCGAGCCTCTACGTCTACGAGGAGGCGTTCATCAGCAACGACTACGGCCGCGCCGCCGCCGCCTCGATGCTGCTCGCCCTCGCCTCGGCCCTGCTCTCGGCGCTCGTGATGCGCCTGTCCGCCCGGAGGTCGCGTTGAACACCACCGGCTCAGGCTCCCGCTGGACCTCCCGGGGGGCCGTGCACGCCCTGCTCCTGATCGCCTCCCTCTACAGCCTCCTGCCGCTGGTGTGGCTGCTGACCTCCTCGACCAAGAGCCTGGGCGACTTCTCCACCACCGGCGCCTTCGCACTCGGCGGCTTCCACCTGTGGGACAACCTCGGCGACCTCTTCGCCGAGGAGGACGGCGTCTTCCTCGACTGGGTGCGCAACTCCCTGCTCTACGCCGGACTCGGCGCCGTCCTCGGCTCGCTGATCTGCGCCGCCTGCGGCTACGCCATCGCCAAGCTGCGCTTCCCCGGCCGCCGCCTGCTCTTCGCCGTCACCCTGGCCGGGGTCCTGGTGCCCACCACCGCGCTGGCCCTGCCGCTCTACCTGCTCGCCTCCCAGCTGCGGCTCGTCGACACCTTCTGGGCCGTGTTCATCCCCCTGCTCACCAACCCCTTCGGCGTCTACCTCGCCCGCGCCTACGCCGACGCCGCGATACCCGACGAGGTGCTGGAGGCCGCCAGGATCGACGGGGCCGGGGAGCTGCGGATCTTCTTCACCGTCGCGCTGCCCATGATGCGGCCCGGCGTGGTGACGATCCTGCTCTTCCAGTTCGTCGGGATCTGGAACAACTTCTTCCTGCCCCTCGTCATGCTCACCGACCCGCACCTGTTCCCGATGAACCTCGGCCTGTTCCAATGGAGTTCCCGCGTGACCCAGTTCCCCCAGTACAGCCCGCTGGTCATCACGGGATCGCTGCTCGCGGTGGTGCCCCTGGTGGCCGCCTTCCTCCTGCTGCAGCGCCAGTGGCGGTCCGGCCTGGCCTCGGGGAGCCTGAAGTGACCCGCAGGCCCCACACGCTGCTCGCCATGGACCCGGCCTGGCTCGGCACCCAGTTCGGCGGCCGGGAGCTGACCCGGCTGCGCGCCCTGGCCACGCTCGGCGAGCCGTGGGCCGCGCACCGCCTCGACGCCCCCGCGGTGCGGCGCCGGCTGGCCGAGGTCGAGGTGCTGCTCACCTCCTGGGGCTGCCCCGAGCTGACCGGGGAGGTACTGGACGCCGCCCCCAGGCTGCGGGCCGTGCTGCACGCCGCGGGCAGCGTCCGCCCGCACGTCACCCCCGCCGTCTTCGACCGGGGCCTGCTGGTGACCACGGCCGCGGGCGCCAACGCCGAGCCCGTCGCCCAGTACACGCTGGCCGCGGTGCTGTGGGCGTTCAAGAAGGTGCCCTTCCTCGCCGCCGACGCGCGCCGCTTCCGCACCGACTGGAGCTACCGGGATGGCCGCGGCGAACTCAGCGGCCGGGACCGCACGGTGGTGCTGGTCGGCTTCTCCCGGATCGGCCGCCGGGTCGCCCGGCTGCTGGCCCCCTTCGCCCGCGTCCTGGTCGTCGACCCGATCGCCGACCCGGCCGCGATCGCCGCCGCCGGAGCCGAACCCGCGCCCCTGGCCGAGGCCCTTCCCCTGGCCGACGTGCTGAGCCTGCACGCCCCCGCCCTGCCCTCGACCCGGCACCTCATCGGCGCGGCCGAGCTGGCCGCGCTGCCCGCGCACGCCGTGCTGATCAACACCGCCCGCGGCTCCCTCGTGGACACCGCCGCCCTCGAACACGCCTGCGCCGCGGGCGAGTTGCACGCCATCCTCGACGTCACGGAGCCCGAGCCGCTGCCGGACGACTCGCCGCTCTACGACCTGCCCAACGTCGTCCTCACCCCGCACGTGGCCGGCTCGCTCGGCTCCGAGACCCGCCGGATGGCCGCCGCCGCCCTCGACGAGCTGGAGCGGTACGCCGCCGGGCTGCCGCCCCTCGACCCGGTCACCCGCGAGTCCCTGGGGGTGCAGGCGTGAGGCCCACCCCGCCGTCCTGGCTGCCCGCACCCGACCCGGAGCTGTCCCCGCACACCGGCTGGACCAGGGCGCACTGGGCCGCGTACGCCGACAAGCTGCTCGCCGCCGTGGAGGCCCACCGTTCCCCCGGCGGCGCCCGGGTGGCGCTGCCGGGTCCCGCAAGCGCCTACGGGAGGGACTCGGACGGGCTGGAGGGCTTCGCCCGCACCTTCCTGCTGGCCGGCTTCCGGGTGGCGGGCGAGGGCGGCGCCGACCCGCTGGGGCTGCTCGAACGCCACGCCGCCGGCCTGGCCGCGGGCACCGACCCGCGCTCGCCCGAGTACTGGCCGCGGCCCGACCGGCTCGGCCAGGCCAAGGTGGAGGCGGCCTCCCTGGCGCTGATCCTCCAACTGACCAGGCCCTGGCTGTGGGACCGCCTGGACGACCGGGTCAGGGAACGCGTCGTCGCCTGGCTCGGCACCGTCGTCGGGCAGCCCTATCCCCCGATCAACTGGGTGTGGTTCCGCATCGTCGTGGAGTCCTTTCTGCGGGAGGTGGGCGGCCCCTGGTCGAGGGCCGACGTCGAGGCCGACCTCGCCGTCCACGCCTCCCTGCGGCGGGAGGGCGGCTGGCTGAGCGACGGGGCCGGCGAGCGCGCCTTCGACCACTACACCGGCTGGGCCCTGCACCTGTACCCGGCGCTGTGGACCCGCCTCTTCGACGTCACCGGCACCCTGTGCCCGCCCGCGCTGCGCGCCCGGTGGGACGCCGACCTGGCGCGTTACCTGCAGGACGCGGTGCGGCTGATCGGCGCCGACGGCTCGCCCCTGCTCCAGGGCCGCAGCCTGGTCTACCGCTTCGCCGCCGCCGCCCCGCTGTGGGCCGCCGCCTTCGCCGGGGTGGACGCCCTGCCCCCGGGGCTGACCCGGCGGGCCGCGAGCGGCCTGGTGCGGCACTTCGCCGACCGCGGCGTGCCCGGCGCGGACGGGCTGCTGAGCCTGGGCTGGTACGGCCCCTGGCCCGCGATGCGGCAGGCGTACTCGGGCCCCGGCTCGCCCTACTGGGCCGCCAAGGGCCTGCTCGGCCTCGCGCTCCCGGCCGGCCACCCGGTGTGGACCGCGCCGGAGGAGCCGCTGCCGGTGGAGCGCGAGGACGTGACCCGGGTGGTGGCGGCGCCGGGCTGGCTGGTGTCGGCGCGGCGCGCGGACGGCTTCGCGATCGTGCTCAACCACGGCACCGACCACGCCGCCGAGGGAGCCGAGACCGCCGACGCGCCCCTGTACGCCAGGCTCGGCTACTCCACCGCGACCCTGCCGCCGCCAACCGGTCCGGCCGTGGCGGACCCGCTGGACAACAGCGTGGTGCTGCTGGACGCCGCGGGCCGCGCCACCCACCGCTCCGGCTTCGCCACCCTGTTCGCGCGGCGGCTGCCTGGCGGGGTGCTCGCCGCGGCCTCCCGGGGCCGGGCGCACTGGGTCGACGCGCGCGCCGACGCCTCGCCCGACCACGGCTCCGGCCGCGCCGGCGCGGTCCTGCCCGGCCCGCTGCTCACCGTGGCCTCGCTGCTGCGGGACGGGGTCGAGGTGCGGCTGGCCAGGATCGAGGAGGGCGGCGCCCCCGCGGAGGGCGCCGCGGCCTTGCTCGCGCTGCGCTTCGGCGGCTGGCCCCTCGCGGCGGACGAGGAGCCGAGGACCGCGGCCCGCGAGGCGGCGGGAACCGGGTCCGGCGGGGAGGCGGGGGCCGGGGCGCGCGCGGAGCCGGGCCACGGCGCGGCCGGGGCCGCCACCGTCGGCGGGCTGCGCTCCGCGCTGTACGGACTGCGGGGCCTGGGGCGCGCCGGCGTCGCCCTGGCGCGGGACGCGAGCCCGCTGGGCCGCGTCACCGCGGTGCCCTGGCTCGCCACCGCCGCCGCGCCGCGGCCCGGCGAACTGTACGCCGCGGCCGTCCTGCTCGACCGGACCGGGGCCGCGGGCGCCCTGCCGCCCGGGGCGCCCGCGCTGCCGCGCGTCGTGCCCGGCGCCCTCCCCGGCACCCTCACCGTGCACTGGCCCGCGACCCGCGGCGGCCTCCCGGCGCTCGCCACCGCCCTCACCCTGCCGCCGCCCCCGGGCGGCGGGCCGCCCGCGCCGGCCGAGGGGGGCGCCGCGCCGTAGGGACCCCGCGGGGCCGCGTCGCCCGGATCTTCGCGGGGCCGCCCCGGCGGCCCCGCGTGCCCGCGCGGCCGGGCGCTCAGGAGCCGGGGGCCGCCGGGGCGGGCTCCCGCAGCATGAACACGTCCACCGCGTCCTCGGACTCGGCGGCGAACCCGTGCCGTTCGTACAGCCGCCGCGCCCTGCTGCCCTGCAGCACGTTCAGCCGCACCCGGGTGCCCTCCCCGTCGCAGCGCTCAAGCAGCCGTTCGAGCACGGCCGCCCCGATGCCGCCGCCCTGCAAGTGCGGGGCCAGGTAGAAGTGTTCGAGCCAGCGGGCGTCGCGTGCCGGGCGGAGCGCCACGCAGCCGGCGAACTCCCCGCCCACCTCGATCACCCAGGTGTGCCCGGGGACGAACCCGTCCCGCAGCCGCTGCCGTACCCGCACCTCGTCGTACCGCCCGAGCCGTTCCAGATCCGCCCGCAGCACCGCGGCCCGCAGCTCGGCCACCGCCTCGACGTCCGCCGCCGAGGCCGGCCGGAGTTCCCAGTCCGCCATGGCCGCCAGGCTATCCTCCCCTTCCTCCCCCTTCCTCCCTCGTCCTCCCTCGTCCTCCCTCCGTTCCCGTCCCGCCTCCCCCGTTCCCCTCCCCGTTCCGTCCCCCGTCCCCTGCAGAGGAGTTCCCGTGGCACCGACGCACACCTACCGCATCGCCGCGATACCCGCCGACGGCGTGGGCCCCGAGGTGCTGGCCTCGGCCCGCGCCGTGCTGGACGCCCTGGCGGCCGACTCGCACGGCGCGTTCGCCTTCGACTGGGAGGAATTCCCCTGGGGCTGCGGCCACTTCGAGCGCACCGGCCGGATGATGGACGAGGACGGCCTGGAGCGGCTGCGGGAGTTCGACGCGATCTGCTTCGGCGCCGTCGGCTGGCCCACCGTTCCCGACCACGTCAGCCTGTGGGGCCTGCGGCTGCGGATCTGCCAGAGCTTCGACCAGTGGGCCAACGTCCGCCCGGTCCGCTTCCTGCCCGGCGTGCGCAGCCCGCTGCGCGCCGCCGACGCGCACGCCCTGGACTGGGTCGTGGTCCGCGAGAACAGCGAGGGCGAGTACGCCGGGCTCGGCGGGCGCAACTTCGCCGGGCGCGGCCCCGGCGGCGAAGTGGCCGTGCAGTCCGCGCTGTTCACCGAGCGCGGCTGCGAGCGCGTCATGCGCTTCGCCTTCGAGCTGGCGCGCACCAGGAGCCGGCGCAAGGTGTCGAGCGTCACCAAGAGCAACGCGCAGCAGTACGGCATGGTCCTGTGGGACGAGGTCTTCGCCCGGGTGGCCGCGGACTACCCGGACGTGGAGACCGAGAGCGTGCTGGTGGACGCCATGTCGGCGAAGTTCGTGCTCAGGCCGTGGGAGCTGTCGGTCGTCGTCGCCTCCAACCTCAACGCCGACATCCTCTCCGACCTCGGCAGCGCCCTGGCCGGCAGCCTCGGCCTCGCGCCCAGCGCCAACCTCAACCCGGAGCGCCGCTTCCCCAGCATGTTCGAGCCGGTGCACGGCTCGGCGCCCGACATCGCGGGCCGCGGCTGGGCCAATCCGATCGGCGCCGTGGGCAGTGCGGCGATGATGCTGGAGCACCTGGGCCTGCCCGCGGAGGCGGCCCGGGTGGAGCGGGCGATCGCCGCGGTCACCGCGGCCGGGGTGCTCACCAGGGATCTCGGCGGCACCGCGGGAACGGCCGAGGTGACCCGGGCCCTGGTGGATTCCCTCGGCGGCTGAGCGGGAGCCGGGCGGCGGCGGCCCGCGGCGGGCGCCGGTTCCGGAACCGGCGGCCGGGGCGTACCGGGGCCCGGGCCTGGGAAAGCCTGCGGGGGGCTCTCGCCAGGCCGCGGTGAAGCGCTTAACCTTCTCCGGGGCCGGCAGCCCTCGCAAAGCGACGCGAGCCGCACAAAAGCACTGCTTCGAAAGGCAGCACAACCATGGCACCACCACTGGGCGTTCAGCTCTACACCGTCCGCGAGGCACTGGCCGCCGACCGCAACGGCGTGCTCGCGCGCATCGCGGAGCTCGGGTACAAAGCCGTGGAACCCTTTCAGCCGACCGACGACCCCGAGGGCTTCCGCCGCGTCGCGGACGACCTCGGGCTGACCATCCCCGGCGCGCACGCGATCGCGCTTCTCGACGAGGAACCCGGCCCCGTCTTCGAGGCCATCGCCACCCTGGGCGCCGAGCTGGCGATCGTGCCCGCCGGCATTCCGCACGAGGACTTCACCACCGCGGAGGGCATCGGCCGCGCCGCGGAGCGCCTCAACGCGCTGTCCGAGCTGGCCGCGGGGCACGGCCTGCGGCTCGCGTACCACAACCACTGGTGGGAGGTGGAGCCCCTGGTCCAAGGCCGGCACGCCCTCGACGTCCTGGCCGGCGAGCTGGCCGAGCAGGTCGCCCTCGAAGTGGACACCTACTGGGCGGCCGTGGGCGGCGCGGACGTGCCGGGGCTGCTCGGCCGCCTCGGGGACCGGGTGCGGTCCCTGCACGTCAAGGACGGCCCCCTCGCCAAGGAGCAGCCCCACGTGGCGGTCGGCAGCGGCGCCATGGCGGTGCCGGAGATCCTGGCCGCGGCGCCCGGGGCCTGGCGCGTGGTCGAGCTGGACTCCTGCGCCACCGACGTCTTCGGCGCCCTCGCCGAGAGCCGCGCCTACCTTGACGGCCTCGGGGAGGCGGCGTGAGCCCGCGCGGCCCGGTGGGCGTCGCCCTCGTCGGCGCCGGCAACATCAGCGGCCAGTACCTGCGTGCCCTCGGCGGCTTCCCCGACACGGAGATACTCGGCATCGCCGACCTCGACGTGGCGCGGGCCGAGGCCGCCGCCCGGGAGCACGGCGTGCCGGTCGCGGGCGACCCGGACACCGTGCTCGCCCTCCCCGAGGTGGAGATCGTCGTCAACCTCACCCACCCGGCCGCGCACGCCGAGGTGGCCACGGCGGCGCTGCGCGCGGGCAAGCACGTCTACGGCGAGAAGCCGCTGGCCGCCACCGCCGAGGCCGGCGAGAAGGTGCTGGCCGAGGCCGCCGAGCGCGGGCTGCTGGTGGGGTGCGCCCCCGACACCTTCCTCGGCGCCGGGCTCCAGTCCGCCGTCCGGGCGGTGCGGGCCGGGCAGATCGGGACGCCGATCGCGGCGACCACCGCGGTGGCGAGCCTGGGCCCGGAGTCCTGGCACCCGGACCCGGCCTTCTTCTACCAGCCGGGCGGCGGGCCGCTGTTCGACATCGGCCCCTACTATCTGACGGCCCTGGTCGCGCTGTTCGGCCCGGTCGCCGGGGTGGTGGCCACCGCGACGCGCGGCCACCACGAGCGGGTCGTCGGCTCGGGGCCCAAGGCCGGGGAACGCTTCCCGGTGGAGGTGCCGACGCACGTCAGCGCGCTGATCGAGTTCGTCTCCGGGCCGCGGGCCAACTCGGTGTTCAGCTTCGACTCCGCGGCGCACCGCATCATGTTCGAGGTGACGGGCAGCGAGGGCACGCTGGCCGTCCCCGACCCGAACACCTTCGGCGGGCCGCTGCGGCTGCTGCCCAACGGCGAGAGCACCTGGCGGGAGCTGCCCGTGGAGGGCACCACCGCCGGCCGGGGCCTGGGCGTGCTGGAGATGGCCCGGGCGCTGCGCGCGGGCGAGCCGCACCGGGCCTCCGGCTCGCTCGGCCTGCACGTGCTGCGGACCATGACGGCCATCGTCGAGGCCGCCGAGAGCCGCGCGTACCGCTCCCCGGACGCCCCGGCGCTGCGCGGCGGCGGCGGGACGCTCACCACGCCGGAGCCGTTGCCGCTGGGCTGGGACCCCACGGCGGCGCTGCTCGGCTGAACCGGCCGCCGGCCCCGCCGTGCCCTCCCCCGGGGGCGCGGCGGTGGCCGCGGCCCGTGCGGGGCGCGGTCAGGCCCCGCCCGCAGGCCCGGTGCCGCGGCGGGCGGGGCGCCCGCCGAGGCCGGTGCGGGGAAAGGGGCCGCGCAGTTCCTCGGTGATCTCCCACAGCCGGGCGGCGGCCTCCCGGTCGAGGGACTGCGCCGAGGGGGCGACGGGCGTGAACCTGTCGTAGTAGCGGCCCGGCATCACCTCGGGGGCCGTGGCCAGGTGGACCAGGGGGCGGGCGCCCCTGGCGGGCGAGGCGAGCAGGTAGCGGGCGGTGCGGTTGAACAGCCACAGCGCCGGGTTGCGCAGGCCGCGCACCAGCCGGGTGCGCACCATGCCCGGGTGCAGGGCGACCATCGTGAAGCGCGGGTTCCTGCGCTGGAATTCGTGGGTGAACAGCAGGTTGGCGAGCTTGGTGCGGCTGTAGGCGAGGAACATCTGGTAGCCGCGCTCGCTCTGGAGGTCGGCGAAGTCCAGCTCCACCCTGCCCCCGGAGAGCGTGGCCCGGTGCCCCTCCGAGTTGGTGTTCACCACGCGCCCCTCGCCCCGGGCGAGCAGCGGGAGCAGCAGCCCGGTCGTCGAGTAGGGCGCGAGGTGGTGCACGGCGAAGTTGAGCTCGATGCCCTCCGCGGTCAGCCGGCGCCTGGGCACCATCACGCCGGCGTTGTTGAGCAGCGTGTCGACGCGGTCGGTGCGCTCCCCGATCCGGCCGGCGACCGCCTCGATGCCCGCCAGCGTGGAGACGTCGCCCGGGATGAACTCGGCGCCGCCCGGGTGGCGGGCCAGGGCGGCGGCCAGGCGCCTGCCCCGCCGCTCGTCGCGGCCGACGAACAGCAGCCGGTGGCCGCGCGCCGCCAGTTGCCTCGCCGCCTGCCATCCGATGCCCGAGGTGGCGCCGACCAGGACCACGGTGCGGGCGCCCGCGGCCGGGACCGCGCGCGGCGTGTGGACCTCGGACATGGGTGTTCCGCCCCCCGCCTCGCCCTCGACATGGAGGGAGTGACATGTACGAATGGACATGTACAAGTGTTGGGGTGCGCGGGGACGCGTGTCAAGATGGGTCCTTCCTGCTTGATCACCGAGGGAGCCTCCGATGTCGCTGCGCCACGGCCTGCTCGGCCTGCTCGCGGAGGGGCCGGCGAGCGGGTACGACCTCGCGCGCCGGTTCCAGGAGGCGCTCGGCACCGTGTGGCCCGCCCAGCACCCGCGGATCTACGCGGAGTTGTCCCGGCTGGCGGAGGCCGGGCTGATCGAGGTGGACAGCCACGGGCCGCGCCGCAGGAAGGCGTACCGGATCACCGGGGAGGGCCTCGCCGAGGTACGGCGGTGGCTCGCCGAGGGCGAGGTGGACCACACCTTCCGCATGGAGACCCTGCTGCGGGCGTACTTCTTCTGGCTGATGGAGCCCGCCGAGCTGCGGGCCCATCTGGAGCGGGAGCGGGCCTTCTACGCCGAAACGGCGCGGACGCTGCGCGCCTACGCGCGGGCCAAGGACCGCGGCGAGTGGGGCACGGGACCCCAGGTCCGCGCCATGCGGGTGGCCCTGGAGGCGGGCATCCGGATCAACGAGGCCCTCGCCTCCTGGGCCGAGTGGGCCAGGGAGACGGACCCGATGGCCCCCGGGTCCCCGGGGTCCCCGGGGGCGGCGGCCTCCCCGGCGCCGGCCGCGGCGCCCCCGCCGGAAGCGGAGGGCTGAGCCGGGCGCGCGGGCCCCCGCCCCGGGCGGGACGGCGGCGCGCCCGACCGTCCCCGGCCCGCCCTCAGCCGCGCCCCGCGCTCGCCCGTGCCCCGCGCCTCACCCGCCTCTCACGCCTCGCCCGCCCCTCACGCCTCGCCCGCCTCTCAGCCGTGCCTCGCCGCGTCCGCGCCGAAGCCCGGGGTGCCGCCCGCGCGCCGCAGCCAGCGGAGCACCGGCACGGCGAGCACCACGAAGACCGCGGCCACGACGCGGAAGGCGACCGACATCGCGTCGGTGAAGGCCGTCGCGTCCCCGGCGCCGCCCGCCGAGGCGGCGAGCGCCCGGCCGGGCGCGCCGCCGGAGTGGTGCCCGGCGAGCACCGTGCCGACGACCGCGACGCCGAGCGCGCTGCCGATCTCGCGGGCCGCGCTGCCCAGGCCGGCGCCGAGCCCGCCGCGGCCGTCCGGCAGGGCGTTCACCACCGCCGCCGACAGCGGCGGCATCGCCAGGCCCATGCCGAGGGCGAGCAGCAGGAGCAGCGCCGCGTACGCGGGGTAGGGGGTGTGCCGGTCGAGCAGCGAGAGCAGGATCAGCCCGGCGGCCAGGGCCAGGAATCCGGCGGCCACCAGCGGCCCGGGGCCGAGCCTGCGGGCCAGGACCGCGGCCCGCGCCGAGACGAGCATGCCGAGGCCGATCGGCGCGATGGCCGCGCCGGTCAGCGCGGGCGAGTAGCCCTTGGCGAGTTGCAGGTACTGGGCGTTGACGTAGAACAGCGAGAACAGCCCGAAGAACACCGCGGCCAGCCCGAGCACCCCCGCCCGCAGCCCGGGCGCGGCGAACAGCCGCGGGTCCACCAGCGGGTGGGCCGCCCGCAGCCCGTGCCCGGCGAACGCGGCCAGCAGGAGCGCCGCCACCGCGAGCGCGCCGAGCACCACGGCGCTGCGCCAGCCGCGTTCCGGGCCCTCGACGATGCCGAAGAGCAGCGCGAGGAAGCCACCGGCGAGCAGCGCCGTGCCCAGCGGGTCCACCGGCGCCGGGTGCCGTGCCACCCGCGGCACCCGGCGGGCGGCCAGCGCAAGCAGCAGCAGCGCGATCGGCGTCACCGACCAGAACAGCCCCCGCCAGGGCAGGAATTGGAGCGCGAGCCCGCCGCCGAGGTTGCCGAGCGTGCCGGCGATGCCGGTGGCCGCCGTCCACACCGCGATGGCGTGCGGGCGGCGTTCCGCTCCGGCGCAGTGCAGCGCGAGGGCCAGGGTGGCCGGCATGACCAGGGCGGCGCCCGCGCCGGTCAGGGCCCTGGCGGCGATCAGCGCGCCGGTTCCCGGGGCGAGTGCCGAGAGCGCGCAGCCGGTCGCGAACACCGCGAGCCCGGCGAGCAGGGCCCCCTTGCGGCCGAGGCGGTCGCCGAGCGCCCCGGCCGGTATCAGCAGGCAGGCGAAGACGAGGACGTAGGCGTCCACGATCCACAGCAGCCCGGTCGCCGAGGGGTGCAGGGAGCTTCCGGCGAGCTTCGCGGTCGCCAGATTGGTGGCCGCGACCAGCGCGACGCACAGGGTCACGCAGGCCGACATCAGCGCGAGCACGCCGCGGGCCGGCGGCCCGGCGGCGGAGCGCGGGGCGACGGCGGAGGGCGCCGGGGAAGCCGGGGAGGTTCGGGAAGCCGGGGCAGCCGGCGGAGTTCTGGGTGTCATGCCAGGTACCGTGACAGCGAGCGAACATGACTTCAAATGCAACTTTGGCAAGGGATCAATGCATTCAACGCAACTGCCGCGCCTCGACCTCAACCTGCTGATCGCGCTCGACGCCCTCCTGGAGGAGGAGAGCGTCACCGAGGCGGCCAGGCGGCTGCACCTGTCGAGCCCGGCGATGAGCCGCACACTCGGTCGCATTCGCAAAGCGCTGGGCGATCAGGTGCTGGTGCGCTCGGGCCGGGTGATGGTCCCGACCCCCAGGGCCCTCGCGCTGCGCGGCGAGGTCCGCGAGCTCCTGGAGCGGGCGCAGGCGCTCTTCCGGCCCCCCGCCGAGCCCGATCCCGCCACCCTGGAGCGGACGTTCACCCTGCTCGCGGACGACGCGCTGCTGACGGCCTTCGGCATGCCGCTGCTCGCGCTGCTCGGGGAACGCGCGCCCGGCGTGACGCTGCGCCTGCTCCCCGAGGGCCCGGAGAACTCGCGGGCGCTGCGCTCGACCCGCGTCGACCTGGAGATCGGGGTGCCGGGCGAGACGGCGCCCGAGACGCGGGTGGCCCCCCTGTTCACCGACGAGAACATCGGCGTGGCGCGCCGGGACCACCCGCTGTTCTCCGGGGAGATCACGCCCGGGCGCTACGCCGCGGCCGACCACGTCACGGCCTCGCGCCGCGGCCGGCTGCACGGCCCCATCGACGAGGCGCTCGCCGGGCTCGGGCTGCGGCGTCGCGTGGTCGCCTCGCTGCCCACCCACTCCGCCGCCCTGCTGGTCGCCGCGGGCAGCGACCTGGTGGCCAGGACGGGCCGCCGGCTCGCGGGGCCGGTGATCGAACGGCTGGGGCTGCGCACCTTCGAGATCCCCCTGCCGCTGCCCCCGCTGCCGGTCGCCCAGTCCTGGCACCCGCGCTTCGACGGCGACCCGGCCCACCGCTGGCTGCGCGCCACCGTGCGGGAGGTCGCCTCCGGCCTTCGCCCCGGCGCCTGAGCGCCGCCCGCCGCCGCGGCCCTGGCGCCCTTGCGCCCGCCCACCCTCGCTACCCTTCGCACACAGTTCCGTATTACGGTCGGCGCATGCTGACAACCGGGACCCCGGCCCACAACTGGGCAGGAAACATCACCTTCGGCGCCGCGCGCGTGCACCGCCCCGCCACCCTCGACGAGCTGCGCCGCACCGTCGCCGGCGCCGCGCACGTGCGGGTCCTGGGTACCGGCCACTCGTTCAACCGCCTCGCGGACACCCCGGACGACCTCGTGCGCGTGGACGGCCTGCCGAAGCGGATCGAGCTCGACCCGCAGGCCGCCGCCGTGACCGTGAGCGCGGGTCTGCGGTACGCCGAGGTCGCCGCCGAGCTCGCCGCGGCAGGCTTCGCACTCGCGAACCTCGCCTCGCTGCCCCACATCTCGGTCGCCGGCTCGGTCGCCACCGGCACCCACGGCTCGGGCGACGCCCATCAGGGCCTCGCCTCCGCCGTGACCGGGCTCGAACTCGTCGGCCCGGAGGGCGACCTGGTGCACCTGACGCGCGCGGCCGACCCCGGCCGCTTCGCCGGCGCCGTGGTCTCCCTGGGCGCCCTCGGCGTGGTCACCGAGCTGACCCTGGCCGTCGAGCCCGCCTACGAGGTCGCCCAGTGGGTGTACCTGGACGTGCCCCTCGACGCGGTGGCGGCCGGGTTCGACGAGGTGACGGGCGCCGCCTCCAGCGTCAGCACCTTCACCGACTGGCACGGCGGCACGGCCACGGTGCTCCTCAAGCGCCGCCTCGACCGGGAGGGCGGCGGCCACCCCGGCGCGGACTGGCTGGGCGGGCGCCTCGCCGACGCGCCCTGGCACCCCATCGCGGGGATGCCCGCCGAGTTCTGCACCGGGCAGCTCGGCGTGCCGGGCCCCTGGCACGAGCGGCTGCCGCACTTCAGGCCCGAGTTCACCCCGAGCCGCGGCGAGGAGCTGCAGTCCGAGGTCTTCCTGCCGCGCCGGGCCGCCGGGGAGGCCATCGCCGCGCTGCGCGGGCTCGGCGGGGCCCTGGCGCCGGTCCTCCAGGTCTCCGAGGTCCGCACGATCGCCGCCGACGAGCTGTGGCTCTCCCCCGCCCAGGGCCGCGACTCCGTCGCCTTCCACTTCACCTGGGTCAAGGACGCCGAGGCGGTCGCCCCGGCCGTGGCCGCGGTCGAGCGGGCGCTGCTGCCGTACGGGGCGCGCCCGCACTGGGGCAAGCTGACCTCGCTGTCCGCCGAGGCCATCGGCGCCGCCTACGAGCGGCTGCCCGACTTCCGGCGCCTGGCGCTCGTCCACGACCCCGCGGGCCGCTTCCGCAACGCCCACCTGGACGAGCTGCTCGGCTGAGGCGCCGGCGGGGCCGCGCCCCCCGCCGTTGCCGCTCCAGGACCAGCCCTGGCACCCCAGCCGGTGGTCTCCGCGGCCGTGTCGCAGACGCCGGCCCCGGTCCACCCCCGGGCCCCCGCCGCCGAATGGCCCGGGTTCGGCCGCGGAACTAGCCTGACGACATGGACGACAAGGACATCATCGCCCGAGTCGGGCAACTCGTCGCCGAGGAACGCGACCTGCGCGAGAGCTCCACCGGCCGGGGCCTCGGGGCGGCGGAACAGGCCAGGCTGCTTGAGGTCGAGGCGGGGCTCGACCAGTGCTGGGACCTGCTGCGGCAGCGCCGCGCGAAGACCGAGTTCGGCGCGGACCCGAACGAGGCGGCGATGCGCCCGGCGCCCGAGGTCGAGGGCTACGATTCCTAATGGAGATGTCAAGCGGCGGCCGTGACGGGCGGTATGGGCTCGTAGCACCGTCCGTCACGCAGGAGGGCCCACAGGACGTTGACCCGTCGGCGGGCGAGCGCGAGCACGGCTTGG
>NZ_RBAL01000027.1 GCF_003626535.1 Streptomyces hoynatensis | reverse complement strand
AGTCTTGACAGCCATCGCATTGGATGTCAGTGGACTCAACTGGACTCCTGTGGACGGTTCGACCGTCCAAGTCCGGACTTTCCTCACCTCTCCGGTGGGGGATCAAGAGATCAGGATCTTTGTCATGCCCGGTCACGTTACCCGGCGGGCGCGGGGGACACCTCCCGTGCGACGGCGGCAACCGCGGCGAGTGCGGCGGCGTCCGCGCTGCCCTCCGCGGCGCTGAACACGTGCAGCTGCACGCCGGTCTCCCCCGGCGCCGCCGGCACGTGGAGCGTCTCGTAGTCGAGGGTGAACTCCCCGGCGGCCCGATGCCGGAACCGCTTCCTGCCCCCGGCGCACATCAGCACCTCGCCGCTGGCCCACACCCGCCGGAACTCCTCGCTGCGCGCGGAGAGTTCGGCGACGAGCCGGCCGAGGGCGGCGTCCTCGGGGTAGCGCCCCGCGGCCACCCGGAGCTGGCCGGCGGTCTCGGCGGCCCGGCGGTCCTGCGCGCGGCGGCTCGACGGGCTCTTCACCGAGGAGCCGGTGCCCTTCCGGCCGCTCGCGGGCGGGGACTACGACCACGACATGCGGCTGCTGCCCGGCGTCGAGGCACCGGGCACCAGCGGTCCGGCGATCCACCTGCGCCCGCGCGCCCTGGCGGCCTGATCCCCGCCCCCGGCGCGGGCCGTGCCGCGCCCGCCCCGGCACGGCCGCCGCCGCATCCGGCACGGCCGCCGCCCGGGCCCGCCGTTACTGCGCGGGGTCCTGCCGCGCCATCTCGGCGGCCAGATTGGCCAGGACCCGGTCGTACACCGCGGCCAGCGCCCGCGGCGCGAAGAGGCGCTCGAAGAAGCCGCCCACGCCGCCGGCGCCCTCCCAGGTGGTGCGGATGGTCACCCGGGCGCTGCTCTTGTCGCCCTCGCCCGCCCCGGGCGCGACGGTGTACGTGGTGACCATCGTGGAGTTCCGGTCCGTCTCGACGAGCGTGCCCTCCTCGGGCTCGGTGACGTCGAACAGGCAGTCGCGGATGCGCTTCTCGGTCGCCTTGAAGGTGAGGTGGAGCACGGTCCCCGCGCCGTCGCCGCCCTCGCGCACCTCGTAGTCGGAGAACTGCTCGGGCAGCAGTCTCGGGTGCACCTCCCGGTAGTCCGCGAGCGCGTCGAACACGTCCTCCGGGTCCGCCTGGATCACCCGCTGCCTGCTGACCTCGACCTGCGCCATGCCACTGCTCCTGCCGTCGTGGGGACTTGGGGAGCCAGCCAATCACCGGGCGGCCCGGCCGCCCAAATCGGCCCCGCCCGTCCGGGGACACCAGGCGCCGAATCCGCTTGACACCCGTCGTTCGAACATGTGTCCTAATGCGAGAGGAGTCACGCAGGAGGAGGCAGGCCATGCGCTGGAACAACCTGAGCGAAGGAACGCCTGCCGCGGCGCCGGCGCTGTTCGGCACCGAGGTGGTCACCAGGACGTTCGACACCCCCGAGTTCCGCGGCATCACCTTCCACGAGGTGCGCGCCCGCTCGATCGTCAACCGGGTGCCCGCGGCCTCCCGGATGCCCTTCGTCTGGACGGTCAACCCCTACCGCGGCTGCTCCCACGCCTGCGTCTACTGCTTCGCCAGGAAGACGCACAGCTACCTCGACCTGGACACCGGCACCGGCTTCGACACGCAGATCGTGGTCAAGGTCAACGCGCCCCAGCTGCTGCGCCGCGAGCTGGCCGCCGCCCGCTGGCGGGGCGAGCACATCGCCATGGGCACCAACGTCGACTGCTATCAGCGCGCCGAGGGCCGCTACCGGCTGATGCCCGGCATCATCTCCGCCCTCCGCGACCGGGCGAACCCCTTCTCCATCCTCACCAAGGGCACCCTGATCCTGCGCGACCTGGAGCTGCTGCGGCAGGCCGCGGACGTCACCGACGTGGGCGTCTCGGTCTCGGTCGGCTTCGTGGACCGCGCCCTGTGGCGCACCGTCGAGCCAGGCACCCCCGCGCCGGAGCGGCGCCTGGGCGTGGTCAGGGCGCTCGCCGACGTCGGCATCCCCTGCGGCGTGCTGATGGCCCCGGTGCTGCCGTACCTCACCGACTCGCCCGCCCAGCTCCGCGAGACGGTCCGGGCCATCGCCGCCGCGGGGGCCTCCTCCGTCACCCCGCTCGCGCTCCACCTCAGGCCGGGGGCCCACGAGTGGTACCTGAGCTGGCTCGCGCGGCACCACCCCGGCCTGGTGCGCCGCTACGAGGTGATGTACGCGGACGGCGCCTACGCCCCGCGCTGGTACCAGCGGCGCATCACGGGACAGGTCCACGAGCTGGCCGCCGAGTACGGCATCGGCCCGGCCCGCCGCGGACAGCACCGCAACCTTTCCGAGCCCTCCCCCGAGCCCGCGCCCGAGGAGGGCGCCACCCAGCTCACCCTGCTGTGACCCGCCCTCCCCACCGCCGCAGAAGGGCCCGGCACAACCGCGGTTCCGGGAAAGCGAACCGGCGTTGACACGCCCGCGAGGGCGGCAGAACACTGCGAGGCGGGAGAGCGCTCTCCCGCGTTCTCCCGGCCATTCCGCCCCCCACGACCGAGGAGATTTCCGCATGCCTCGCAGATCCGCCTTCTTATCGGGCTCGGCCGTCGCCGCGGCCCTCGGGCTCGTCCTGGCCGGGCTCGGCGCCATCGGCGCCGCCGCCTCGCCCGGCGCGGGCCCCGCCGCGGCCACGCCCGCGGCGCCCGAGCACGTCATGGCCGCGCCGCCACCCGGCGAGTGGGTGCCCGTGGACCCGCCGGTGGCGGGCATCCCGCCGCAGCCCGACGTGCCCTGGGCCTCGCACCACGAGTTCCAGGCCAACTGCTCCGTGGACCACACCGCCCCGGACGACCCGATCGTCTACCCGGACGACCCCGGCGCCTCGCACGACCACACCTTCATGGGCAACACCACGACCGATGCCCACAGTTCCCTCGGCTCCCTGCGCACCGGGGGCACCACCTGCAAGGTCCCGGCGGACCTGACGGCCTACTGGATGCCCACCATGTACGACGGCGACCGGGAGATCCGCCCGATCGGCGACCAGGTCATCTACTACAAGGCAGGCGTCACCGACTTCAGGACCGTGCGGCCCTTCCCGCCCGGCCTGCGCTACGTCGTGGGCAGCCCCTACCAGTCCGAGCAGGAGTTCATCGAGGGCTCGGTGGAGGGCTGGGAGTGCGGCGACTCCTTCGGCAACTCCGACATCCCCGACAGCTGCGCCCCCGGCTCGCAGCTCAACGTGCGCTACCAGGCGCCGAGTTGCTGGGACGGCAGGCACCTGGACTCCCCCGATCACAAGGCCCACATGGCCTATCCGGTCTGGGACGGTGAGCTGTTCCAGTACGTGTGCCCGGAGAGCCATCCGGTGGCCGTCCCCATGATCGAGTTCAAGATGGCCTTCCCCGCGGGCTCCGACACCTCGAACGTCACGCTGTCCAGCGGCCCCGGCTACTCGTTCCACTACGACGTGTTCAACGCCTGGGACGAGCCCACGCTGGCCGCGCTGGTCGCGCACTGCATCAACGGCGGCCTCCAGTGCGACGCCCGCGGCTTCGACCAGTACCACCCGGAACGCGGCGCCGCGCTCGACGAGAACTACGAGCTTCCCTGAGCCGCCGCCCGCCCCGCCGCGGGGGCGTGCCGCCGCCCCCGGCCCGCACGGGACCGGGGGCGGCGGAATCGCGCCGGGAGCGGGCCGGGATCAGGCGTACACGCCGAACTCGTAGAGCGAGTAGCCGTATCCCGTGCCGCGCTGGGTGGCGAGGACCCGGACGTAGCGGCCGGAGCCGGTGACCTCGGCGGTGTCGACGCCGCCCTGCCCCGCGCCGACCTCGTGGACGGTCCGCCAGCCGGAGCCGTCGTCGGAGACCTGCACCTGGTAGGCCCGGGCGTAGGCCGCCTCCCAGATCAGCTGCACGTGGTGGAGCTCGGTCACCCGGCCGAGGTCGACCTGGAGCCACTGCGGGTCGCTCCAGTCGCTCGCCCAGCGCGTGGCGCGGTCGCCGTCGGTGGCGTGCGCCGGCTCGAAGGTCTCGCCGTTGTACTCGGGCTGCTGCGAGGAGGCCGTCGTGGGACGCCCGCGCGCCACGTTCGTGCCCTCGACCGGCGGCGGGACCACGTTCACCGAGGTGGGGAGGTAGGAGACGTTGCCGTGCCCGTCGCGGGCCAGCAGGTACAGCTTCCACGTCCCCGGCCTGCTCGGGGCCGTCACCGTGAACGTCCCGTCCTGAGCGCGGGTGAACTCCGCCGGCCGCAGCGAGGTGTCGCCGTCCAGGTAGTAGCCGGAGAGGCGGACCTCGTAGGCGATCGGGTCGCCGTCCGGGTCGGTCACCGAGGCCGTGAAGGAGAGGGGCGCGCCCGCGGGCACGGCCGTCCTGTCCCCCCGCACGGCGAGCCCGCCGGCCACCGGCGGCGTGTTCGCCGGGAGGCTGCCGCCGTACAACTCGGCCACCGCGTACGTGGACAGGCGGCGCTCGCCGCCGGGCAGCAGGTTGAACCACACCCCGCCGAAGTCCGTCTCCACGCCGTAGTGGAACAGGGTGCCGCCGAGCGCGACGCCCTCGTGGGCCATCAGGCACCGCCAGGCGCGGCGGTAGCCCTCGCTCTTCTGGGCGTCGTCCGGCTCCGCGGGCACGCCGGTGACGTCGTCCGCCGTCTCCCACTCCCCGGGCGGGCCGCCCTCGGTGAGGAGGTAGGGCCGGTCGTAGCCGCCGCCGGTCCAGGCGTCCCGGATGGCGCAGACGTCGGCGTAGGAGTTGACGGCGAGCAGGTCGAGCGAGGGCGCGTAGTCCCGGTAGTAGGGCCACGCGCCGGTCCAGGCGTCCGTCGAGGTCACCGGGTGGCGCGGGTCGAGGCCGTGGATCAGCCGCGCGGCCTCGTCGACGAACCGCGCGTAGGCGGCCCGCTGTTCCTCCAGGGCCTGGCCCGCGTAGCAGTTCTGCAGGCCGAGGATCGACTCGTTGCCCACGTCCCACATCAGGATGCCGGGGTGGTCGCGGTAGGCGGTCACCCACTGGCTGACGGCGGCGAGTTGCTGCTGCCGGTAGGCGGTGTCGGCGACGTAGTCCACGCAGCCGCCGCTGCCCGGGCCGCCGCCCGGCTGCAGCCAGAACCCGGCGATGACCCGCACGCCGTTGGCCGCGGCGGCGTCGAGCAGCGGCGCGCTGGACGCGTCGGTGCCCCAGGTGCGGAGGGTGTTGACGCCCATGCGGGCGAGGTCGGGCAGGTAGCCGGCGGCCTCGGCGGCCTGCGGGCCGAAGGTGAGGCCCTTCACGGTGAACGGCGCGCCGTCCACGGTCAGTTGCCAGTGCCCCTGGCCGCCGGTCACCTCGACGGTGGCGGGGGCGAGGAGCGGCTGGGCGGGCGCGGCCGCCGGGGCCGCGGCGAGCGGCGCGGGGGCGGCCGGGCCAGGCGCCGCGGCGGCCGTCGCGTCCTGGGGCAGGAGGGCCGCGGCGCCGGCGAGCAGCGCGAGGGCGGCCGCCCGGCGGCGCCAGGCGCGCGGGGCGAGCCGGGCTCTGAGGGCCCGGAGGGCCCAGAGGGCTCGGGGGGCTCTGGGGCGGCGGGGGGCGCGGCGGGGTGGGGACGCGCCTGCCGCGGCCGATCTCGGGTGACTGCGCACGGACTTCTCCTCCGGTGGGGGGTGGCGTCCGCGCCGCGGAGGGGCCGCGGCGCGGACACGGTGGGAGAGCGCTCTCCCAGGAGGGTCGCCGGTGCCCCGGAGGCTGTCAACGCCCCGGCGTTCCCGGGAATCAGGCCGACTGGCGCACCACGAGGACGGGTTCGAAGATGACGGAGGCCGGCTCGCGGCCCGGCGTCTCGATCAGTTCGAGCAGCAGCCTGGTCATCTCCGCCGCCATGTCCTCGACCGGCTGCCGCACCGTGGTGAGGGCGGGCCGGCTGGAGACGGCGGCGCTGCTGTCGTCGAAGCCGACCACGGCCACGTCCCCGGGAACCCGGCGGCCCGCCTCCCGCAGCACGTGCAAGGCCCCCTGGGCCATCAGGTCGTTGGCGACGAAGACCCCGTCGAGGTCCGGGTGCTCGGCCAGCAGCCTGGCCATCACCCGCTCGCCGCTCTCCAGGGTGAACGCGCCCTCGGCCGTGGGCACATAGGGGTGCCCGTGCCGGGCCATGGCCTCGCGGAAGCCGGCCAGCCGGTCCTGGCTCGCGAGCACGTCGAGCGGCCCGGTGATGGTGGCCACCCGGCGGCAGCCGCGGGCCACCAGGTGGTCGGCGGCCAGCCGGGCGCCGTCGTGGTGGGCGAAGTCGACGTAGGAGACGGGGATGGGCCGCGGCGGCCTGGCGAACATGACGGCGGGCACCCCCGCGTGCACCAGCTGCTCGGGCAGCGGGTCGGCGGCGTGGGTGGACACCAGCAGCGCGCCGTCGGCGCCGCCCTGCCTGAGCGAGGCGACCACCTGCCGCCTGGCCTCGGCCGAGTCGGCGAGCATCAGCACCGGGTGCATGCCGCGGGGGCGCAGGGCGCCGATCACCCCGCCCGCGGTCCGCCCGAAGAAGGGGTCGGCGAGCAGGCCGCCGCGGGCCTCGCCGCCCTGGCCCTCCTCGTCGCCCGCGCCGGAGACGACCAGGGCGAGGGAGTCGGCCCGCCGGGTCACCAGGGAGCGCGCCGCCCGGTTGGGGACGTACCCGGTGGCGGCGATGGCGCGCCGCACGGCCTCCTGGATGGCCGGGTCGACGTTGCGGATGCCGTTGATCACCCGGGAGACGGTGGCCCGCGAGGTTCCGGCCGCCCGCGCCACGTCCTCCAGCGTGGGAGAACTCCTGGGCGCACGCTCGCTCATGCGGGCTTTTCTACCACAGGGGGGAAAACGCTCTCCCGCCGATGAGTCCGCCGGGGCGGCCGAGTCCTTTCCGGGGAAGGCAGGCGGCGCCACCCGGGCTCCGCCGCGGGCAGCGAAGGAGCAACGCACATGGGAGTCGTCGCCGTGGACATCTCGATCTCCCTCGACGGGTTCGTCACCGCCCCTGGGGCGGGCCCGGAGCACGGGCTCGGCCTCGGGGGCGAGGTCCTGCACGAGTGGGCCCTGGGCGGGAGCACCCCGGCGGATGCCGCGCTGCTCGACGCCTCCTATGCCGCGACCGGGGCGGTGGTGATGGGCCGCCGCCTCTTCGACGTCGTGGACGGGCCGCACGGCTGGCGGGACGACCTGGGGTACGGGGCGGAGCGCGACCAGTCGGCGGCGCCGCCGTGCTTCGTGCTGACCCACCGGCCGCCCGCCGGCATCCGGCTGCGCACGCCCTCGTTCTTCTTCGTCACCGAGGGGATCGAGCGGGCCGTCGAGCTGGCCCGGGCGGCGGCGGGCGAGCGGGACGTGGTGGTGATGGGCGGGGCCGACGTCTGCGCGCAGTGTGTGGCAGCGGGGCTGGCCGAGGAGATCCGCATCCACCTGGCGCCGGTGCTGCTCGGCGGCGGAATCCGCCTCTTCGAGCACCTGGGCGGGCCGCCGCGCCGGCTGCGGATCGCGGAGGTGACCGAATCGCCCCGGGCGACGCACCTGCGCTACCAGGTCGGCGGCGAGGCGCGGCCGTAGTCACCGCGGCCGGCTCCGTGCCCCGGCCGGGGCGGCGCAGGGCCGCCGCCGGAAAGGGGGGCGCCGGAAAGGGGGGCGCCGGAAAGGGGGGCGCTCACGCTCCGTGCCCGGGCCGGGCGGTTGCGCGTTCGGGGCTCGTCCGGGAGGGCGGGCGCCGGTAGAGTCCCGCGGCATGGATGACGACGCGCGCACCCTTCTCATCGCCGTGGCGGTCACCGCGGTGATCGCTCTCGTGCTCGGCTGGCTGTTGCGCAGCTACCTGACCACCCGCTCGGTGCACCGCTTGCAGAACTTCTTCGGCCTGCCGGAGAACTCGGAGTGTGTGCTGGTGGTGAGCCGGGACACCGGCAGCGACGGCGCCGTGGCCCGCAACGACGTCTTCGCGCTGCTGGAACTCTCCGCCGTGATCAAGAACTGCGGCGCCAAGGCGCACCTGATATCGGGCGAGACCACGCAGCTCGGCTTCGGCGAGCGCACCGAGTTCTGCCTCGGCGGCCCGGTGTCCAACCGGCGCCTCGCCGCCCACCTGGCGAGCCTGCTGCCCGGGGTCGCCGTGAACACCGACGCCGAACCGGGGCCCGACCGGGGCGCGTTCCTCATCGGCAGCGAGCGCTACCGGCTGGAGAACGGCTCGGTGGAGTACGTGCTGCTGGCCCGGCTGACCGCGGGCCAGCAGGGGCGGCCGGTCTTCCTGGCCTGCGGCCAGCGGTCGGTCACCAACCAGGCCGCCGCCCGCTACCTGGCCAAATACCACACCCGGCTGGCGCGCAAGTACGGCTCGGGCGGGAACTTCTGCCTGCTGCTGAAGGTCGTCAACTCCCAGGCGTACGGGCCCGACGTGGTGGAGCTGGTCAAGGACGTGACGCGCGCGGCGACCTCGCCGAAGCCCAAGGTCGCCACGGGCAAGAGCTGAACGCCAGGGCGCGCGGGGCCGCGGGCGGCAGGCGGGGGCCGGGTGCTCAGACCTCGGCGGCCTCGGCGTAGACCTGGGAGAGCTGGGGCGCGCCCGTGTCGGCCCACTCGTGCCCGAAGGAGACGACGTCCACCTCGCGCCCCGAGGGCATCACGACGATCGGGCGGCCCTCGGGTCCCGGCTGCCAGTGGGCGCCGGAGACGGTGCGCACGATGACCGTGCCGAGGTAGAGGCCCGCGTCGTTGGCGAGCCAGGGCAGCTCCTCCGGGTCGTCACGCCAGCCGGGCAGGAGCTGGTCGAGCGCTTCGAGCGAGACGGGGGTGTCGCCGAGCACCACTCCGGCGCGCTGTGCCCGCGTCCTCAGCAGCTCGCATTCCGAGAGCAGTTGCGTCACCCCTTCGGGGTCGGACCAGACGCCTTCCTCCGCGGCGGTGCGCTGCTTGCGCCAGTTGTCCAGGAAAGGGATGTTCATACCTCAAGGATTCCACCCCCACGCCCGGCCACACCACAGTCACACGTCACCAGTTGTTCACAGTTCCAGGTCGACGACGACCGGCGCGTGGTCGGAGGCGCCCTTGCCCTTGCGTTCCTCGCGGTCCACGAAGGCGTCCTGAACGGCCTTGGCGAACGGGGCGTTGCCGTAGACGAGGTCGATGCGCATGCCGCGGTTCTTGGGGAAGCCGAGCTGCCGGTAGTCCCAGTAGGTGAACGGCCGGTCGTACTTCAGGGGGCGGGGCACGATGTCGCCGAGGCCCGTCTCCCGCAGCGCGGCCAGGGCGTTGCGCTCGGCCTCGGTGACGTGCGTGGCGCCCTCGAAGAGGGAGATGTCCCACACGTCCTCGTCGGCGGGCGCCACGTTGAAGTCGCCGAGGACCGCGAACGGGGTGCCCGCCGCCGCCTCCGGCGCCACCGTCTCGCGCAGGGCGGCCAGCCAGCGCAGCTTGTAGGCGTAGTGGGGGTGGCCGATCTCCCGGCCGTTGGGGACGTAGACCGAGCGCACCCGGACCCCGCCGCAGGTGGCGGCCACGGTGCGCGGCTCCGTGGCCCCCTCGTACGCGGGCCCGTCGACGAGCTCGCCCGAGACGTCGGCGAGCCCGACCCGGGAGAGCACCGCGACGCCGTTCCACCTGCCGTCGGCGCGCACCGCCGCCTCGTAGCCGCGTGCGCGCAGCGCCTCGGTGGGGAAGGCGGCGGCCTCACACTTGAGCTCCTGCAGGCACAGCACGTCGGTGCCGCTGCGCTCCAGCCAGGCGAGCAGCCGGTCGAGGCGGACGGTGACGGAGTTGACGTTCCAGGTGGCGATGCGCATGGGGGCTCTCTCGGGCTGGCGTGGACGGGCGGAGGGCGGGCGGGCCGCCCCGGGAGGCCGGGCCGGTCCTGGGCGGCGGCTTCAGAGGGTGACGCGGTCCCCCGGGCGCAGCACGGCGTACTCGGTGGGCGCGATGCCGGCGCCCTGGGGGCCGAGGTTGCGCCCGTAGACGGCGTGGCCCTGTTCGTTGATCAGGCCGTCGTGCACCGGGTAGGCGCGCCGGGGGGCGACCTCGCGGACGTAGTCCACGACCTCGGACATCTTGTTCCACGGCGCCTGGAGCGGCAGCAGCAGCGTGTCGACCTCGCGGCCGGGGTGGGTGAAGGCGTCGCCGGGGTGGAAGAGGGCGCCGTCCACGAGGTAGCCGACGTTGGTGATGCGGGGGATGTCGGGGTGGATCACGGCGTGCAGCTCGCCGTGCACCTCGACCTCGAACCCGGCGGCGGAGAAGGTGTCCCCGTGGCCCACCGTGTGCACGCGGCCGGGGAAGGCGGCGGACACCCGCTCGGCGACGCTGCGCAGCGTCCAGATCTCCGCGCCGGGCGAGGCGTCGAGGGCGGCGCGCAGGCGGCCCTCGTCGAAGTGGTCCGGGTGCTCGTGGGTGACGAGCACGGCCTCGGCGCCGACGGCCGCGTCCGGCTCGCTGAAGCCTCCGGGGTCGATGACGAGGGTGCGCCCGCCCTTGCTGAGGCGGACGCAGGCATGGCCCTTCTTGCGCAGCTCGATGGGCCCGCTCGGGGAAGTCTGCTCCATGCCGGACATTGTGCTACGGGCCACCGACAGCCGCCCGTGCGGCGCCCTGCCCCCGCCGCCCCGCGCCCGCGTCCGGCGCGCGCCCGGCCGCCGGGCGGCCGGGCGCGGGGTTCAGGACTCCAGGCCCGCCCTGGCCTCGCGCCGGTGGTCGCGGAAGGCGTAGACCCTGCGGGCCATGGCGAACAGCGGGATGACCGCGCCGAGGACGAGTTGCAGGGAGCAGCCGGTCTGGAGGAGCAGCAGGCCGCCGGGGGCGTCGAAGGCCCAGGCGGTGAGCAGCGCCATGCTCAGCACGATCCAGCCGAGCATGGCGGCGGCCAGGGTGCCGCGCGGCTTGGGGTACTCGACGCGGCTGACCATCAGCCAGGCCACCCCGACGATGGCGAGCAGCGTCGGCGTGAAGGGCAGTTCGAGCAGGACGATGGAGACCACGGTCAGCGCGCCGAAGGGGCTTGGCATGCCCTGGAAGACGCCGTCCGGCATGGTGGTGCAGGAGAAGCGGGCCAGTCTGAGCACCACGGCCAGCAGCACCACCGTGGCCGCCAGCGCCGACAGCGGCTCGTGCACGTCGCCGACGACCATCCCCCACACCAGCACGAAGTAGGCCGGGGCGAGGCCGAAGCTGATGAGGTCCGAGAGGTTGTCCAGCTCGGCGCCCATCGGCGAGGCGCGCAGCTTGCGGGCCACCAGGCCGTCGAAGAGGTCGAAGACCGAGGCCAGCAGCATCAGCAGGACGGCGGTCGCCGCGTTGTTGCGGACGACGCCGGCGTCGCCGCTGTTGGTCAGGTGCGGGATGAGGACGCCCGTGGTCGTGAAGTAGACCGCGAGGAAGCCGCAGGTGGCATTCGAGAGGGTCAGGGTGTCCGCTATCGACAGCCGCATCGAGAGCGGCAGTTCGTCGGCCTCGCCCCCCTCGTCCTCGAGCGGGACGTCGACGACCCAGGGGGCGGCCGGGGCTTTCCGCTCAGTCGCGGTCAAGACGTGTCACTCCCGCGGTGGTGTGCTGGCCGACGGCGACGGCCGGTTCGATGCCCTCGGGCAGGTAGACGTCGACCCGGGAGCCGAAGCGGATCAGCCCGATCCGCTCGCCCTGCTCGACCTTGCAGCCCTGCGGCACATAGGGGACGATGCGGCGGGCCACCGCGCCGGCGATCTGCACCACCTCCAGGTCGCCGAGCTCGGTGTCGAAACGCCACACGACGCGCTCGTTGTTCTCGCTCTCCTTGTCGAACGCCGGCACGTAGCCGCCGGGGATGTGCTCGACGGAGGCGACGGTCCCTGCCGCCGGGGCGCGGTTCACGTGCACGTTGAGCGGGCTCATGAAGATCGCCACCCGCGTCCTGCCGTCCGGCCAGGGCATGATGCTCTGCACCACGCCGTCGGCGGGCGAGAGCACCCGGCCGGTGCCGATCTCGCGCTCCGGGTCGCGGAAGAACCACAGCATGCCCGCGGTGAGCACGGTGGCGGGCACGGCCACGGCGGCCCAGCGCCCCGAGGTACGGGCCCGCACCAGGCTGACCGTGGCCGCGGCGGCGGTGGGCAGCAGCCACGGGGAGGCACCGCGCGCCAGCCGCACCCGGGCGCCCGGGGAGCGCCCGGGGAGACGACCGGGAAAAGGAGATGAGCGGTAAGGCATGAAAGACCTTCGTAGCGGGGAAACCGCACCTGTCCGAAGCGGCGCGGCTACGCCGATGCTATAGGTTTCCGGCGGCAACTCGGCAAGCCAGTGGGCCGGTCGGGGCCTCCCCCGGCACCCCATATAACGCCCATAACGGACATTCTCTTCGCTTGCGCGCGCCCCCCGCGGGGTCCGGGGAGCCGGATCGCCCGCCGCTTTTGGCCGGACCATTGCCCGCCTGCCTCCACCGCACGCACACGCGAGGGTCGCAGAATCTCGCGTTGCGTGAAGAAAAGACGGCGGGCGCAAGGGAGTTGACCGGCCCCCTCGCGGGGCGGGGGCGCGGGCGCCCGGGGGGCCGTTCCGCCGCAAAAACAGAGACTTGGGGCCGGTCGCGGCGCGCGCGGCCGGTCACCGGCTGTGAGCGGGCGCGGGACAGCGGCCCGCCGCGGCGCTCCGCGTGTCGCGCGCGCCCCAGGCGCCCCGCCCGCCCCGGCGCACCGCGGCCAGGCGGGACAATCCCATGGCTTGGCAAAAAGCAGGCCAATCCTTGGTCAGGCGCTCAACTTCCGGGCGGTTCGAAGGCCGCGGTGCGCGCCAGCCCCGCGGCCCGGCCGCGGGCGGCGACGACGAGCGCCATCTTCCGGCTCGCCTCGTCGATCATCTCCTCCCCCAGCATCGCCGCCCCCCGGGCGCCGCCCTCCCGTGAGGTGTGGAAGGCATAGGCGTCCAGGATGAGTTCGGCGCGGTCGTAGTCCTCCTGCGCGGGCGAGAAGACCTCGTTGCAGGCCGCGATCTGCCCGGGGTGCAGCACCCACTTGCCGTCGAAGCCGAGCGCCGCGGCCCGGCCCGCCGCCTCACGGAAGCCGTCCAGCTCGTGGATCTTCAGGTAGGGGCCGTCGATGGCCTGGAGCCCGTTGGCGCGCGCCGCGACGAGAATGCGCATCAGCACGTAGTGATAGGCGTCGGCGGGGTAGCCCGGGGGCTGCTCGCCGACGGACAGGGACTTCATGTTCAGGGAGGCCATGAAGTCGGCGGGGCCGAAGACCAGCGCCTCAAGGCGCGGGGAGGCGGCGGCGATCTCGTCGACGTGGACCAGCCCCGCGGCGTCCTCGATCTGCGCCTCGATCCCGATCCGGCCGGGCTCAAGGCCCACCGTGCGCTCGATCTGGGTCAGCAGCAGGTCAAGGGCCCCGACCTGGGCGGCGTCGCGGACCTTGGGCAGCACCACGCAGTCGAGGGCGGCCCCGGCCCCCTCCACGACCGTGATCACGTCCCGGTACGTCCAGTGCGTGCTCCAGTCGTTGACCCGGACCGCCCGGGTCTTGCCGCGCCAGTCGCCCTCGTTCAGCGCCGCGACGACCAGGTGCCGCGCCTCCTCCTTCACGGGCGGGGCGCAGGCGTCCTCCAGGTCGAGGAACACGTGATCGGCGTCGAGTCCCTGGGCCTTCTCCAGGAAACGGGGGCTGCTGCCCGGCACCGCGAGGCAGGAGCGGCGGGGGCGCTGTCGATCGCCGGTGGGCGGAATGTTGCGGGAGACCATGCGGAGAATCTGCCACGGAACCCGCCCGGGCGCGCGGCCGGCCGGGGCCGGGGGGCGGGCCGGGGCCGGGGGGCGGGCCGGGGCCCGGCCGCGGCCGGGGCGCCTCAGCCCAGGCGCGGGCGCAGCGCCTGCTCGATGGTGCGCATGACCTCGCTCAGCGGCGCGTCCGTCCTGGCCACGGTCACCAGCACCTCGCCCGTTGCCGAGGCGGACACGGCGGGGGCCTGGCCCGGCGAGGCGGCCGCGATCACCGGCAGCGAGCCGAAGGTGCGGCGCACGATGGCGAAGGCGTGGTCGAGTTCGGCCTCCACGTCGCCCTGGCCGCCGCTGCGCAGCCAGCGGCGCAGCACGTGGTTGTGCGCGGTGACCACGGCGGCGGCGGCGACCTCGGCGAGCAGCGGCTCGTCGCCGTTGTGGGAGTTCTCGTCGAACTGGCTGAGCAGGTAGCGGGTGAAGAGCCGCTCGTAGCGGGACACGGAGGCGATCTCCCGCTCGCGCAGCGTGGGCACCTCGCGGGTCAGCTTGTAGCGCTGCACGGAGACGGCGGGCGAGACCGCGTACATCTTCATGACCTCTTTGATCCCGCGGCAGACGGTGTCGAGCGGGTTCTCGTGCGGCGGGGCAGCGTCCAGCACCGCCTCCACCCGGACCAGGGTGTCGTCGTGGTCGGGGAAGATCGCCTCCTCCTTGGAGCGGAAGTGGCGGAAGAAGGTACGCCTGGCCACCCCGGCGGCGGCGGCGATCTCGTCGACGGTGGTCGCCTCGTATCCCTTGGTCTCGAAGAGCTCCATGGCCGCCGCGGCGAGTTCGCGGCGCACCTTCAGACGCTGCGCGGAGCTCTGCGGGCGGGACGCGGACTTGACGGGCTGGGCCATGGAGCGAACGTACTGCATCCGCCACCCCGGCACCCCCTCATTCCCCGCCACCTCCGGGACTCAGGTGACCTGTGGGACGGGAGGGAAGACGGGAGGGAAGCCCCCTCCGCCGCGCGCGGCGGAGGGAAAAAAGGGGGGCGCTCAGGCGCGGGAGTACCTCAGGTCGGTCAGGAGCGTTCCGGAGATCCGCAGGGTCTGCTCGGCCCCGTCGGCGGCGAAACCCGCCCGTTCGTAGAAGCGGCGGGCGTGGGCGTTGCCCTGCAGCACCCACAGCCGCACCCGGTGGCGGCCCTGCTCGCCGAGGACGCCGAGCGAGGCCCGCAGCAGTTCCCGGCCGAGGCCCCGGCCGATGAACTCGGGGTGCAGGTAGAGGGCGTGCAGCTCGCCCCAGTCCGGCGCGGGGGAGCCGCCGGGGGGCGCGTCGGAGGCCGGGAGCGCGGGCGGCGGGCCGTCGACGCCCTCGACCGGCCGGTAGGGCCCGACGTTCGCCCAGCCCACGACCCCGGCCTCGCCCGCGTCGGCGACGAGATGGACCAGGCCCCCGGGCCCGGCGCCCGCCTCCGCGCGCAGCCGCTCGGCCGCCCGCTCCGGCCGCATGCTCTCCAGGAAGTCCCCCGGCATCAGCCCCCGGTAGGCGTGGCGCCAGCCGAGGACCCGCAGCGAGGCGACGGAGTCGGCGTCCGCCTCGGCCATCTCACGTATGTCGATGCGCATGGCACGCAGCGTAGGCGGCGCCCGGCACCGAACTCATGTCGGTTTCCCCTCCTCGCGGGGGGCCAGCGCCTCCCGGTGGCGCAGCGTGGCGCCGCCCAGGGGCACCATGCCGAAGCGCGCGTAGTACGGCAGCAGCGGCTCGTCACACATGAGGTCGATCGAGTAGAGGCCCTCGGTCCCGGCCAGGACCCGGCGCATCAGCTCGGTTCCGATGCCGCGGCCCCGGTAGCCGGGCAGCACCTCGAGCCAGGGGACGAACGCCGTCAGCACCCCGTCGCTGAGCAGGTTGACGAAGCCGACGGCCGCGCCGGTCTCCTCGTCGACGGCGAGCACCGCGCGGTGGCTGCCGCGCAGCACCGCCAGGTGCTGCGCGGGCGTGGGGGCCCTGGGCCAGTCGGCGAAGAAGCCGGTCAGCATCTCCTCGTGGACCTCGCCCGGGTCCTCGGTGTAGCGGATCACGCGGCCACGCTACCGCCGGGCGCGATCCGGTGCGGCCGGCCAAAACCCTTACGATGGGCGGCAGTCCGCGCGTGCCCGGAGTGCCGGGTGCGCGGCGGGGGAAGCAAGAGAGAGCCGCGGGAGATGCGCTGGCAGCAGCGCAGCGGGGAAACCGCAGCCACGCGGTGGAGCACACACGGGAAACCGGGAAACGCAGCACAAGCGGAGAAAGGGGAGAAGCCGTGCCGGCCGATGTCTCCGAGTGGGGTGAGCTGCCCGCAGCGTTCCTCGCCCCCGGATCGCCCTCGTTCCTCGACTTCCTCGCGGAGCACGCTCCCGAGTCCCTGCCCGGCCGCCGGTCCCTGCCCGAGGCGGGCCGGGCCCTGGAGATCCCGCACGGCACCACGATCGTGGCCGCGGTCTACGCCGAGGGCGCGCTGATCGCCGGGGACCGCCGCCTCACCCAGGGCAACCTGATCGCGCACCGGGACGCCGACAAGGTGGCCAGGGCGGACGAGTTCTCCGCCGTGGGCTACTCGGGCGCGGTGGGCCCGGCCGTGGAGATGCTCCGCCTCTTCCAGCTGGAACTGGAGCACTACGAGAAGGTCGAGGGCACCCGGCTCTCGCTGCCGGGCAAGGTCAACCGGCTGAGCACGATGATCCGGGGCAACCTCGGCATGGCGATGCAGGGCCTGGCGGTGGTCCCGCTGTTCGCCGGCTACGACCTGGCGGCGGAGAAGGGCCGCATCTTCTCCTTCGATATCACGGGCGGTTACCACGAGGAGTACGAGTTCGACGGCACCGGCTCCGGCTCCCCCTTCGCCAAGGCGGCGCTGAAGAAGCTGTACCGGCCCGGCATGAGCGAGGACGAGGTCGTCACCGCCGCCGTGCAGGCGCTCTACGACGCGGCGGACGAGGACACGGCCACCGGCGGACCCGACCTCACGCGCCGGGTCTTCCCGCTGGTCGCGCTGATCACCGAGTCGGGGTACCGGGAGCTGTCCGAGGAGGAGGTCTCCCGGAAGGCCCGCGCGGTGGTCGACCAGCGCCTGCGGCGCCCGGACGGGCCGGTGGCCTCCGCCGGCTGAGTGCGGAACGGCGCCGCCGCCCCGCGCCCGGGGGTGGCGCGGGGCGGCGGCGCCCGGTGGGCGTGCGCCGGAGGGGCCGGGGGGCGGCCGCCGTTCCGGCGCGCCCGGGCCCCCGGGGGCTCAGGGGCAGTCGGGGCAGCCGGGGGTGCTGCCGCCGGCGACGAGCGGGGTGCCGAGGGGCGAGTCGGGGGTGCTCACCATCCGCAGCCTGCCGCAGGTGCAGCGCAGCCACAGGACGGTCCCCTCGCCGGTGACGTGCCGGGAGATCTCCACGGGGGCCGATGCGGTAGGGGGCGTCGGGCTCTTCGCAATCGTCGGTGCGGTCATGGAGTTCAGTGTGCGGCGACCCAACCGTGCACGTCCATTGCATGTTTTCTCGCGACTATGTGCAAAATGGTTTCATGATTGATCTGCGTCGCCTGCAGGTGCTGCGGGCCGTCCACCAGCACGGGACCGTGACGGCCGCCGCGGCGGCCCTGCACCTGACGCCCTCCGCCGTCTCCCACCATCTCCGGGAGCTGGCCAGGGAGTTGCGGGTGACGCTGATCGAGCCGCAGGGGCGGGGCATCCGGCTGACGGGCGCCGCGCACCTGGTCATCGAGCACGGTGACGCGCTCCTCGCCCGCTGGGAGGAGGCGGAGTCCGCGCTGGACGCCTACCGCGAGGGCCGGGCGGGCCTGCTGCGGTTGTGCGGCTTCCCCAGCGCCGTCAGCGGGCTGATCGCCCCGGCCATGCCGCTGCTGCGGGAGCGGCACCCGGGGCTGCGGGTGCAGGTGACCGAGGCCGAGACGGCGGCGAGCTTCGACCTGCTGCTCTCCACCGACGCCGACATCGCGGTCCTGGCCCCCTCGGAGGACTTCCCGCACCCCAGCGACTCCCGCTTCGACCAGCAGCCGCTGCTGGAGGAGCCGCTCGACCTGATCGTGCCCGCCGGGCACCCGCTCGCCGCGCGCGGGCAGGCGACGCTGGCGGACACGGCGAACGAGGACTGGGTGCTGCCGATGCCTGGCAGCTGCGACCACTACCAGCGGGTGCTGGTGTTCTGCGCGGTGGCCGGATTCTCGCCGCGGATCGCCCACTGGGCCAAGGAGTGGCACGTGGTCTCCGCGATGGTCTGCCACGGTCTGGGGGTCTCCCTCTTCCCGCGGCTCACCGAGATCCCCGCCAGCCACGCCACGGTCCGGGTGCCGCTGACGGGCGAGCCGGTACTGAGCCGCCGCATCCTCACCTGCGTCCGGCAGGGCAGCCGCACCCACCCGCTGGTCGCGCACGGGCTGCGCGCGCTGGCCGAGGTGGCGGCCGCGGGTCCGGCCGGCCCGGGCCGGCCGGCCGCCTCCCCTCCCCCGCGCCCCGCGCCGGAGGGCGCCGCCCTCGCGGAGCCGCGCTGAGGGGCGCCGGGGCCGTTCAGCCGAAGGTCCTGGCCAGCCGCGCCAGGCCCTCCCTGATCTCCGCGGGAGTGTGCGTGGTGAAGGACATGCGCAGGGTGGCCGGGTCCGGCGGCCCGGCGTAGAAGGGGGCGCCGGGGACGTAGGCGACGTCGTGGGTCACGGCCTTGCGCAGCAGGGCGGTCGCGTCCTGCCCCTGGGGCAGCCTGACCCAGACGAACATGCCGCCCTCGGGCCGGTTCCAGGTGCTGCCGGGCGGCAGCGCGGCGCCGAGACCGTCGAGCAGGGCGTCCCTGCGGGCCCGGTAGGCGGCGCGGACCCGCGCGAGGTGGCCGTCGAGGTCGGCGTCGGCGAGATACCTGGCGGCCGCGGCCTGGTCCACCGTGGAGGAGTGCAGGTCGGCGGCCTGCTTGGCGATCACGCAGGCGCGCCGCAGGTCGGCGGGGGCGCGGAGCCAGCCCAGCCGCATCCCGGGCGCCATGATCTTGGAGAAGCTGCCGAGCAGCACCGTGCGGTCGCCCGCCGCCTCGAAGCAGGAGATCCACGGGACCTCCCGGCCGCCGAACCTCAGCTCGCCGTACGGGTCGTCCTCGACGATCCACAGGCCGTGCCGCGCCGCGACCTCGGCGAGGGCACGCCGGCGCTCGGCGGGCAGCGTGCGGCCGGTCGGGTTCTGGAAGTTGGGGACGAGGTAGAGCAGCTTGGGCCGCTCCCGGTCCACCAGGCCGGCCAGCGCCTCGGGGTCGATGCCCTCCTCGTCGCAGGGCACCGGGACCACCCGCGCTCCCGCGAAGCCGAAGCACTGCAACGCCGCCAGGTAGGTCGGGTCCTCCACGAGGACGGCGTCTCCCGGTTCGAGCAGCGCCGTCGCGATCAGGGTCAGCGCCTGCTGGGAGCCCCCGGTGACCAGGAGGTCGTCGGGACCGGTCGGCAGGCCGCGCGCCCCGAGCCTGGCGGCGACCGCGGCCCGCAGCGCCGGGTCGCCCTCGGTGGTGGAGTACTGCAGGGCGCGGTGCGGGTCCTCGGCGAGCACCCGGTCGTAGGCGGCGCGTATCGCCGCGGCGTCGAAGAGGTCGGGGGCGGGCAGGCCGCCGGCGAAGGAGATGACCTCGGGCCGCGCGGTGAGGGCGAGGATCTCGCGTACGGGTGAGGAACCGACCGAACGGGCGCGGGAGGCGAGGGCAGGGGCTGCGGTTCGGCTGGTCATGCGGGAAGTGTACGAATTCCGCCCGCGGCGGCCCCGGCCTTTCCGGCATGTGGTCGCGCGGCCGGCATCCGTCGCGCGGCCGGGCCCGGGGTCGCGCGGCCGGGCCGGGGTCGCGCTCAGCCGCCGGGGAGCTGCTGTTCCGCCCAGATGGTCTTGCCCGTGGGGGTCTGCCTGGTGCCCCACTGCTGGGAGAGCTGGGCCACCAGCAGCAGGCCGCGCCCGCCCTCGTCGAAGGTGCGGGCGCGGCGCAGGTGGGGGGCGGTGCTGCTGCCGTCGGAGACCTCGCAGATCAGTGAGGTCTCGCCGCGGATCAGCCGCAGCCGGATGGGTGGGGAGGCGTGCTTGATGGCGTTGGTGACCAGCTCGCTCACCACGAGTTCGGTGATGAACGCCGCCTCCGGCAGGTGCCAGGCGACGAGTTGCTCGCCTGCGGCCTTGCGGGCACTGGCCACCAGCGCCGGGTCCTGGTCGAGGTCGATCGTGGCCACGTGCTCGGCGTCGAGGGCCCTGGTGCGCGCGAGCAGCAGCGCGGCGTCGTCGACCTGGCGTTCCGGCAGCAGGGTCCGCAGCACCCGGTCGCAGGTGGTGCCCAGGGAGTCGGAGGGCTGGGCCAGCACCTCGCGCAGCAGGTGCTGGCCCTCGTCGAACTCCCGGTTCTTCGGGTCGATCAGGCCGTTGGTGTAGAGGGCGATGAGGCTGCCGACGGGCAGTTCGAGGGAGACCGACTCGAAGGGCAGCCCGCCCACGCCGAGCGGCGGCCCCGGGCTGAGGCCGACGCCCGTGGCGGCGCCCCCGGGGGTGACGATCACCGGCGGGGCGTGCCCGGCGCTGGCCATGACGCACTGCCGGGAGACGGGGTCGTAGACGGCGTAGAGGCAGGTGGCGCCGATCTCGCCGGTGGGGTCCTGCCCCGGCTCGTCGACGCCCTCCTGCTCGGCGAGGTGGGAGACCAGGTCGTCGAGGTGGGTGAGGAGTTCGTCGGGCGGCAGGTCCACGTCCGCGAGGGTGCGCACGGCGGTGCGCAGCCGGCCCATGGTGGCCGAGGCGTGCAGGCCGTGGCCGACGACGTCACCGATGACGAGGGCGACGCGGGTGCCGGAGAGCGGGATCACGTCGAACCAGTCGCCGCCCACCCCGGCCCTGCCGCCCGCGGGCAGGTACCGGGAGGCGACGTAGACGGCGACCTGGCCGTGCAGTTGCTGCGGCAGCAGGCTGCGCTGGAGGGCGAGGGCGGTGCCGCGCTCGCGGGCGTAGCGCCTGGCGTTGTCGACGCTGACGGCGGCCCTGGCGCACAGCTCCCCGGCGAGGAGGACGTCGTCGCGCACGAAGGAGTCCTGGCGGCTGCGGAGCATCAGCGCGGTGCCGAGGACGGTGCCGCGGGCGCGCAGCGGGACGGTCATGATCGAGTGGTAGCCGTAGACGCGGGCGCGTTCCCTGCGCTCGGGGTCCTCGTCGATCCAGCGTTCGAAGCTGGGCGAGGGCAGGTCGTCCACGAAGGGGCGGCCGGTGACCAGGCAGCGGGCGGGCGGCGAGTAGTCGGGGTAGGTGTCCAGCTGCCCGACGGGGACGACGGACTCGGGGATGCCGTCGTGGATGGACTGGTGGGCGGCGCGGCGCAGGGTGATCGTGCCGCCGGGGGCGACGGCGGGGGGCTCGCCGCCGCCCGCCACCTCGGGGAGGAGGTCGATGGTGGCGAAGTCGCACAGCTCGGGGACCAGGGTGGCGGCGAGTTCCTGGGCCGTGCGGTTGACGTCGAGGGTGCTGCCGATCCGGTCGCCTGCGGTGTTCAGCAGGTTGAGCCGCTGCCTGGCGAGGCTCTGCTCGGTGACGTCGGTGGCGGCGACGAACACGCCGCGCACCTGGCCCCCGGGGTCGCGGATGGGCGAGATCTCCAGGGACCAGGTGACGTGGCCCGGGGTTCCGGCCCGGGGCCCGGACACCTCCTGGCGGCGGGGCTCGTTGCGGCGCGCCACCTCCCGGATCAGCTCGCTGACCTCGGCCAGGGAGCGCACCGACTCCTCGAACTCGCCGTCCGTGAGGCCGGCCTCGGTGCGGATGGCCTCGCTGTCCCGGAAGATCTCCTCCAGGTGGCGGCCGATGGAGTCCTCCCTGGTGACGCCGAGGTCACGCAGCACGGTGGCGTTGACGAACCGGACCCTGGCGTCGACGTCGTAGATGCCGAGGGAGCTGGCGGACTGGTCGATGGCCCATTCGAGCAGCCGGTGGTAGTCGGCGCTCGACTGGGTGACGCCCGCGTGCAGCAGCCAGGTGGTGGTGCCCCCGCCGTCCTCGGCCGGGTAGGCCCTGACCTCGGCGGGGACCACTGCGCCGTCCCGGTGACGCAGCGCGAGCCAGCCGTGCCAGCCGCACCGCTCGCCGGCGCAGCGGGCGGCCAGGGAGTGCACGTCCTGGGCGACGAGGCCGGCCGCGGACCGGCCCACGACCTCCTGCGCCTGGTGCCCGAGGAGCCGCGCGGCCCCCGGGCTCCAGGCGCGCACGACGCCGCGGGCGTCGACCACCGCGGAGGCGGCGTCGGCCGCGGGGACGACGACGCCAGCGGGTCGGTCCATCGCGCCCATCCTCACCCTCGCGCCCGTCGGGGGCGCCCGCCCGTTGAGCCGTCAAAGCGCCCATAGCTACGGAAACGGTATCGCCCCGCGGAGGGGTCCCGCCACGCGCGGCTACCAGCGGTGGTGCACCTGGGCCCGGAAGCGCCGGTCGTACAGCTCGCGGATGGCCTCCAGGGTGGCCTCGGGCAGCGGCGGCAGCGCGGCGGCGGCCGCGTTGGCCCGTGCCTGCTCGGGGGTCCTGGCCCCCGGGATCACGCTGGTGACCCCGGGCTGCTGGACGATCCAGCGCAGCGCGGTCTGCGCCGGGGTGGCGCCGGCCGGGGCGAGGGCGGCGAACTCGGCCGCGGCGGCCACCCCGGTGGCGAAGTCGACCCCGGAGAAGGTCTCCCCCTGGTCGAAGGCCTCGCCCTGCCGGTTGTAGGTGCGGTGGTCGTCGGCGGCGAAGGTGGTGTCCGCGGTGTACCTGCCGGACAGCAGCCCGGAGGCGAGCGGCACCCTGGCGATGATCCCGACGCCCGCCTCCCGCGCGGCCGGGAGCACCCGCTCCAGCGGCTTGATCCGGAAGGGGTTGAGGATGATCTGCACGCTCGCGGTGCCGGGGCGGGCGATCGCGGTGAGGGCCTGCTCGCAGGTCTCCACGCTGACCCCGTAGGCCGCGACGCGCCCCTCGGCGACGAGGGTGTCCAGGGCGTCGAAGACCTCGTCCGAGGAGAAGACGGGGGTGGGCGGGCAGTGCAGCTGCACCAGGTCGAGGGTGTCGACGTCGAGGTTGGCCCGGGAACGGTCGGTCCAGGCGCGGAAGTTGTCCAGCGTGTAGTGGGCCGGGTCCTGCTCGACCCGGCGCCCCATCTTCGTGGCCACCATGACCTCCGCGTCCGGCCGCGACCGCCGGAAGGCGGCGATCAGCCGCTCGCTGCGGCCGTCGCCGTAGACGTCGGCCGTGTCCAGGAAGGTCACCCCGGCGTCCACGGCCGCCGAGAGGACGGCCAGGGCGTCCTCCTCGGGCACCTGGCCCCAGTCGGCCCCGAGCTGCCAGGTGCCGAGGCCGATCACGGACGCCTGCCGGTCCAGTCTGCTGAATGCGCGCTTCTCCACGGGCCCATTCTCGCAAGCGGGCGCCCCGGCCACCCGGCGGGCCCCGGCAGGCCCGGAAGGGTCTGGCAGGTCCGGGGGTCAGGCGGGCCCGGCAGGTCCGGCGCGCCCGGCCGCCCGGCTACCCGGCCGGCTCGGCGTCGGCGGGCACGGCCTCCCCCTGGGCCTTCGGGCGGGCCGCCACCGCGCGCTCGGGCCGGTGGGCCGGGATGAACGCGGCCACCAGGACGGCGGCGAGCGAGCCGAGGGCGGCGATGGCGAAGGCGGTGCGGAAGCCGTTGAGGGAGGGAAGGGCCTGCCCGGCGAAGTCGGTGGTCATGTTGGCGAGCAGCACGCCGACCACGGCGCTCGACGAGGAGATGCCGACGGCGCGCATCAGGGTGTTGAGGCCGTTGGCCGCGGCGGTCTCGGACTGCGGGACGGCGGACATGATGAGCGCGGGCATGGCGGCGTAGGCGATGGCGATGCCGGCGCCGATCACGCAGGAGACGAGGACGATCTGCCAGACGGCGTCCATCAGCGGGATGCCGGCCCCGTAGCCGAGGGCGACGACGGCGGCGCCGCTCATCAGGGAGATCTTGGGCCCGAAGCGGGCGGAGATGCGGGCGGAGACCGGCGAGACCAGCATCATCACCAGGCCCGAGGGCGCCAGGCACAGGCCGGCGACGACCATGGACCTGCCGAGGCCGTAGCCGGTCTCCTCGGGCAGCTGGAGCAGCTGCGGCTGGACGAGCGACATGGCGTACATGGCGAAGCCGAGCACCACCGAGGCCAGGTTGGTCAGCAGCACCCGGGGCCGCGCGGTGGTGCGCAGGTCGACCAGCGGCTGCCCGGCGCGCAGTTCCCAGCCGCCCCAGACGAGCAGCAGCACGACGGCGGCGGCGAACAGGCCGAGCGTCACCGCGCTGCCCCAACCCCAGTCGGCGCCCTGCGAGATGGCGAGCAGGAGGCAGACGAGGCCGGCCGAGAGCCCCAGGGCGCCGACGAGATCGAAGCGGCCACCGGCCCGGACGGGCGACTCGCGCACGAAGAGCAGCACCACGGTCATCGACAGGACGCCGAGCCCGGCGGAGCCCCAGAAGAGGACGTGCCAGTCGGTGTTCTGGGCGATCGCGGCGGAGGCGGGCAGGCCGAGGGCGCCGCCGATGCCGAGGGAGGAGCTCATCAGGGCCATCGCCGAGCCCATCCGCTCGGGCGGGAGCTCGTCGCGCATGATGCTGATGCCGAGCGGGATGACGCCCATCGCGCAGCCCTGGAGCGCGCGGCCGGCGACCATCGGGGCCAGGGAGCTGCTGAGGGCGCACACCAGCGAGCCGGCGACCAGCAGGCCGAGACAGGTCAGCAGCATTCGGCGCTTGCCGTACATGTCGCCGAGCCTGCCCATGACGGGGGTGGCGACGGCGCCGGTCAGCAGCGTGGCGGTGATGACCCAGGAAGCCCCCGAGGACGAGGCGCCGAGCAGGCGGGGCAGGTCGGGTATGAGGGGGACCACGAGGGTCTGCATGATCGAGACGGTGATGCCGGCACCGGCCAGCGCGGCGACGATGGTCCCCGTGCCGGTGTGCGCCCGCGCGGTGTTCGTGGCGGACGTGGGCGGTTGAGCCATGGCAAGCCTCCGATTCCGTTGCGCAGGCCGGGTTCCGGCGCTGGCGGGGCGCAACGGCGATGCATCATACATGTCTCATGTAATGTACATACGAGTTGTAGGATGCATGTCCTTGTTCGATTGAACACGACTATCTTGCTTTCCACTTGCTTCCCCCTTGCTTTCGGTTTGTGGGAGGCGGGCCGGCGATCGAAGAGGAGGCCGCCATGGAGGAGTTGTCCGATCTGGAGCGCGAACTCATGCTCGTCGGCCGCCATCACCTGTGCCCTGGCCTGGAGAGCTGCGGCCCCGGGCAGGCGGCGGGGCACGAGGGCCGCCTGGACCGGTCCGCCCATCTGCTGCTGAGCCGCATCGACGCCGAGGGCCCCATGTCCATCGGGCAGTTGGCCGAGGCGCTCGGCCTGGACACCTCCACGGTGAACCGGCAGACCGCGGCCCTGCTGAAGGCGGGTCTCGTCGAACGGCACCTCGACCCCGAGGGGGGCCTGGCCAGGCGGCTGGCCATCACCCAGGAGGGGCTCGGGCGGCTGGCGGCGGAGCGGGCGCGCCGCCGCGACGGGCTCGCCGTCCTCTTCGAGGACTGGTCCCGGGAGGACCTGCGGCAGTTCGCCCACCTGCTCGCCCGCTTCAACGCCCGCTGCGAACGCGTCAAGGGCCACCCCTGGCCGCGGCCCCCCGAGTTCCCGGCGCCCCGCTGAGACGGCGGCCTGGCACGCCACCACGGCCGGGCCTCACGCGCGCGGCCCGGGCGGCGCCCGCCAGGGCAGGGCGGCGCGCGGCGGGGGCGCGTCACGGCCGGGGTGGCGCCGGGCGCTACGCGGTGAGTTCGCGCACGGGCGCCCCGTCCAGCCAGGCCACGATCGCCTCCACGGCCTCGCCGTAGATGACGGACAGGCCCTCCCTGGTCACGTATCCGATGTGCGGGGTGAGCACCGTGCGCGGGGCGCTGCGCAGCGGGTGGTCCGCGGGCAGCGGCTCGCGGTCGTAGACGTCCAGGGCCGCCCCGGCGATGGTGCCCTCCCGCAGCGCGGCCACCAGCGCCGCCTCGTCCACGACCGGCCCGCGCGAGGTGTTGACCAGGTAGCCGCGCGGGCCGAGCAGGCGCAGCTCCTCCGCGCCGACCAGGCCGCGGCTGCGCGCGGAGAGCCTGACGTGCAGGCTGACGATGTCGCTGCGCGCGAACAGCTCCCGCTTGGAGACCAGTTCGGCCCCGTGCTCGGCGGCGGCGGCCTCGGTGAGGTGCTCGCTCCAGGCCACCACGTTCATGTCGAAGGCGTGGGCGTAGCGGGCGACGGCGCTGCCGAGCCTGCCGAGCCCGAGGATGCCCAGGGTGCGGCCCGCCAGCTCGACGCCGAGGCCGCGCTGCCAGCCGCCGGACCTGATCGAGGCGTCCTGCGCCGGGATGTCGCGGACCAGGGACAGCACCAGGCCCCAGATCAGCTCCCTGGTCCCGGCCAGGCCGCTGCGGGTGCCGCAGACCGTGACGCCGAGCTCCCGCGCCGCCGCCACGTCGATCGCCGCGTTGACCATGCCGGCCGTCACCAGCAGCCGCAGCGCCGGCAGGCGGACGAGCAGGCTGCGCGGGAACGGGGTCCGCTCCCGCATCGCGATCACCACCTCGAAGCCGGCCAGCCGTTCCGCGACCGCGTCCTCCTCCGCCAGGTGATCGGTGAAGACGGTGACGTCGGCGCGGCCCTCAAGCGGTGACCAGTCCGCGCTGCCGAGCGCGGCCTCCTGGTAGTCGTCGAGGACGGCGATACGGGGTGCGGGCATGGGCCACCTCTTCGCAGGTTCGCAAGCGGGCATGTGCCGGGCTCGCCACGGCGGCGGGCCCCGGGCGCGCAGTCAGCGTAATCGCCGCCGGGCGCCCGGCCGCCGCCCCGGACCGCACGGCTGCGGTCGCGGCCCCCCGCCCCCACCCCTAAAGTGGGCAAAGGGAGTAATTCCCCTCATTCGCCGGGGAGCGGGAGGTAGCTGTGAAGGCGGTCGTTTATCAGGAGCCCTACTCGGTGACCGTCGAGGAGGTGACCGACGCCGCGCTCCAGGACCCCACGGACGCGCTCGTGCGCGTGACCACCTCCGCGATATGCGGCTCCGACCTGCACATGTACGAGGGAAGGACCGGCGCGAAGTCCGGCATGGTCTTCGGGCACGAGAACATGGGGATCGTCGAGGAGGTCGGCCCCGGCGTCGCCACCGTCAAGAAGGGCGACCGCGTCGTCATGCCCTTCAACGTGGCCTGCGGCTTCTGCCGCAACTGCCTGGCGGGCAAGACCGGCTTCTGCCTCACCGTGAACCGCGGCTTCGCCGGCGGCGCCTACGGCTACGTGTCGATGGGCCCCTACACCGGCGGCCAGGCCGAATACCTCAGGGTGCCGTTCGCCGACTTCAACTGCCTGCGGCTGCCCCCGGGCGAGGAGCACGAGGACGACTTCGCGCTGCTCGCCGACATCTTCCCCACCGGCTACCACGCCACCGAGCTGGCCCAGGTCTCGCCCGGCGAGTCGGTGTGCGTCTTCGGCGCGGGCCCGGTCGGCCTGATGGCCGCCTACTCCGCGATGCTGCGCGGCGCCGCCAAGGTCTTCGTGGTGGACCGGCAGCCCGACCGGCTGCTGCTCGCCGAGCAGATCGGCGCCATCCCCGTCGACTACTCCACGGCGGACGCCGTCGAGCAGATCAGGGAGCAGACGAACGGCGACGGCACCGACAAGGGCATCGACGCGGTCGGCTACCAGGCCACCGTCGCGGAGGGCGAGGAACAGCCCGCCCTCGTGCTCAACACGCTCATCGAGGCGGTCCGGGCCACCGGCACCATCGGCGTCGTCGGCCTCTACGTGCCCGAGGACCCCGGCGGTCCTTCCGAGAGCGCCAAGCACGGCGAACTGCTCTTCCGCGTCGGCAAGTTCTTCGAGAAGGGCCTGCGGATGGGCACCGGCCAGGCCAACGTCAAGGCGTACAACAGGCAGCTGCGCGACCTCATCATCGCGGGCCGGGCCGAGCCCAGCTTCGTGGTCTCCCACCGGCTGCCCCTCGAACAGGCCCCCGAGGCGTACGACCAGTTCGACAAGCGGGTGCACGGCTGGACGAAGGTCCTGCTGAAACCGATGGTCACCGCCGCCTGAACCCCCCGCGGGGGCGTTGCGGGCGCGGACCGGGAGCCGACGGCGGGGAGCGCACGAGGTGGCGCTCCCCGCCGAAGGCTGCCCGCGTGCGCGGCTCTTCCCCGGGCGGGGGCGGGCGCCTCAGGCGCCCGCGGCGTCCAGACGCGCCAACTGCTCCGCGCTCAGCTTCACGTCCAGCGCCGCGACGGCCACCTCGTACTGCTCCAGCGTCCGCGGCCCGATCAGCGGGAAGATCCGCGGCTCCTGCCGGTGCAGGATCCAGGCGAGCACCGTCTGGTTCGGCGTCGCCCCCACCTCGGCGGCCACCTCGGCGAGCACCTTCAGCCGCGCCTCGGAGTCGGCGCCCTCGTAGGGCTCCATCGCGAAGTGCCCCCGGCGCTTGGCCTCGTCGTCGTAGACCCCCTTGAGGATCGGCGAGTACGCCACCAGGCTCAGGTCCCGGTGCGCCCGCAGATAGTGCATCTGCTCGTCGTCGACGATCGAGGAGTGGTCGAGCCCCCGCCTGGGCCGCAGATAGGTGTGCTCCTGTTGCAGCGCCACCGGCGCCGGCCACCCGTGGCGCTCGCACAGCTGCCTGATCCGCTCCAGCCGCCAGGTGTGCGCGTTGGACCAGCCGATGTACCGGGTCTTCCCGGCCCGCACCAGCTCCGCCAGCCCCTCCAGCGTCTCCTCAAGCGGCGTCGCCAGGTCGTCCACGTGCACGTAGTACAGATCCACGTGGTCGGTGCCCAGCCTGCGCAGGCTGTCGTCGAGGGCCCGGCGCAGCGTCTCGGCACCCGCCCCCTCGAAACGCCGGCGCGCCAGCGTCCAGTCCGGCCCGTCCTCGCCCCACACGCCGTCGAGATCCGCGATCACGGCGCTGCCCTTGGTCGCGAGGAACACGTCGTCGCGCCGCCCGCTGCGCGCGAACCACCGCCCGAGCAGCGACTCGCTGTGCCCTCCGTAGTCGCCGCGCCGCTCCCACCAGGCGTAGCAGTTCGCGGTGTCGAGGAAGCCGCCGCCCGCCTCCAGGTAGCGGTCGAGCATGGCGAACGAGGTCCCCTCGTCCGTCCTGGTCCCCATCAGCATGCAGCCGAGCGCCAGTTGACTGACCCGCTGCCCGGTGACCCCGAGTTCCACGGTCTCCATCTCTGGGACCCTCCTTCACATCAGCCGCGTCCCCCGCTCCTGCCGGGGAACGTCGGCGACGCTAGGTGCTGGAGTCCACGCGAGGTCAAGCGGCGGGGCTTGCCGCCCCTTTTACGGCGGCCTCGGGCCCCGGGCTACTCGATGGCCTCGAAGATGTCCGCGTCGGTCTCGCGCTGCCACGCCGGGAGCGCGTCCCAGTCCGCGACGTAGCCGGGTTTCGGGGCGTCGAAGTGCTTGTGGATCTGCGCGATCCAGCAGACGGCCACGAAGCGGCCCTTCTGCTCACGGCTGAGCTTCGCCGTGCTCCCAGCGCTGAGTTCGACGAACTGCCGGATCTGGGCGCAGACCGCCGCGGCGGCCTGCCTCTCCCACTCCGGGGTCTCCTCCCACGGCGCGATGTAGCCGGGCTTGGGCTCCCCCGGGAAGTGCTTCTTCACGCCGGCAATCCACGCGTCGCGAAAGAGACGGCCCAGCTCGTCGGTCACAGAATCTCCTTCGCTGGAGGCCACAGAACGACCACCGCGGCTTCTGTCAGAGGTTGTCGAAGTCGCCCTTCAGGACGCCGCCCTTGAACGCCGCCCATTCACCGGCCGTGAAGCACAGGTGCGCCGCGTCGGGATTCTTCGAGTCCCGCACGGCCACCCCGCCGTCCGGCAGGGGCGCAAGTTCGAAGCATTCGCCGTTGTTGGCCGTCAGGCTGCTCTTCTGCCAGTCGAGGGTGGCCGGGTCGATCGAGTACAGGTCCTGCTTCTCCATCAGTCTTCCCTGTCTTTGACTCGTGAGACGAGATCCCGCGTCTCGTCTACGGTAAGCGCGACGCCGGTGAGGCTTCGGAACAGGCGGTGCATCCGGCGGAGGTCACGGGGATCGTCGATGGTCAGGCTACCAGCGACGGACTCGCCGAAGGCAACGTCCGGCATGTGCTCATCGGGGAAGCGGAAGATGCGGAAACCTGCAATCTGACAGCCTTCTTCACCTTTCTCGTAGGGGATGACCCGCAGCGTGACGCTGGGGTGCTCGGAGAGGTCGAGGAGGTGCTGAAGCTGCCGACGATGGACCGCCGGGCCACCGACGCGGAACTCAAGCGCCGCCTGGGTGATCACGTAGTGGCACTGGAGCGGCGTGCTCGTGTCGAAAAGCCTCTCCCGCTGCCTGACCATGCGCACCTCGACGAGCCCGTCGATCTGGTCCGGTCCCAGCGAGGCAAAGCCCACTCCTGTCACGGCTCTCGCATAATCCTCCGTCTGCAACAGCCCCGGAACGATGCCCGGCTGGTACTCGAAGACGCTCTGCGCGGCGTCCTCGAACGCGATGACCTGCTCGTAACTCGACGAGATGATCTCGCGGTACCTGACCCACCACGGCGGACGACGGTCGTTCGACGACGCCTGGAGCTGGGCCAGTTCCTCCCGCTCCTCGGCAGGCACCTCGTACAGATCCATCAGTTTCCCGAAGATCACCTGCGAGCAGGGACGTTTACCGGTCTCGATACGGCTGATCAACGAGACGTCGTAGCCCAGCGCCTCGGCCACCTCGTTCAGCCTCAGGCCGTGCACTTCGTCCCGGAGACGGCGAAGCGCACGTCCCAGAGCAACCCGGGCCATGAGCGCCGTACTTGAACCATTGGTCATCGTTTCTCCAGCCATGCAAGCGAACTGAGGCTGCCTCAGGCAGTCACTGCATCATCATGCCAGTCCGGCGACTTTGATTGTCAATTGACCGTTCGCGTGACTTGACATTGTCTCTCCGGCTGCTCCACGGTGAAAACATCACGCCGAGGAGCGTCACGGCTACCTGTCGTGACGACTTCGGGTCGCGTGTGCCGCTCTGTGCTGGAGGTGTCCGTGGAGGTCGCCCGTGAAGTTCTGGGGAAGCAGCCCGCGTTCGGGTGGGAGCTGCGTGTCGGGGCGTGGGAGGTCGAGTTCTGGCGTGGCCGGGTGGCCGAGGTGCTGCGGGCGTGGGGAGCGCCGGAGGACGCGGTGGAGTTGGGCCGGCTCGGCGTCTCGGAGCTGCTGACCAACGTCTACAAGCACGCGGGAGGCGGCCGGTGTCTCCTTCAGGTCAGCCGGAACGGCGGGGAGGCCGTGGTGCGGGTCTTCGACGACTCCCCCGGGCTGCCGGAGATCAGCGAACCGGCCTGGGAGGCGGAGTCGGGCCGCGGACTGTGGCTGCTCAGGGCGGCCTGCCCGCGCGTCGGCTGGGAACGCGTGCCCGCGCCCCTGGCCGGGAAGTGCGTGTGGTTCGCATGCTCCCTCGAAAGGGGGAAGGGCCGGTGAGCGTTCTGGCGGGGGTGGCCGGGGTCGTGGGGGCCGCGGCGGTGGTTGCCGCGGTGGGGGGCGCGTGCCATCTCGGGGTTCTGCTGCACCTGGTGGCGCGGATCGAGGAAGCAGAGGGGGGCCGGTGGTGAACGCGCGGAGGCAGGGCGGTACTTCGCCGTCGGCCCGGCCGCCCGTGGTGTGGGGGCCGCGGGGACTGCCGGTGCCGCAGGTCACCCGGTGGAGCGCGGAGGAGGCCATGGTGGGCGCCCGGCTGACCGTGCGCGCCGACGGGCGCGGGCTGGCGTACGCGGACGAGGTGGCGGGCGACCGCGACCGGCACGGCGTCCTGTGGGCCCGCGTCACGGAGGCGCCGGGCCAGGGGCGCCCGGACTTCCGGGAGATGCACACCGTCCGGCAGCGCACGGCGATGCTGCGGCGGCTGTGCCAAGTGTGCGGCGGGCCGGCGAGCCGGAACGCGCAGGGGTGGCTGTTCGCCTTGCGGCGGCCGGGGGTTGAGGAACGGACGCCCGGCTGGCCGGAGGGGCTGTTGTGCAGCAAGCCCCCGGTGTGCGAGCCGTGCGCCCGCCTCGCCACCCGGCACTGTCCGCACCTGGACGCGCCGGCGTTCGTGCGGGTGCGCAAGCCGCGCGTGTGGGGCGCGTTCGGCGGCTTCTTCCTCCCCCGCCCCGGCGGCGGCCTGGTCGCGGGCGAGGACGATCACCTGCCCTACGGCCATCCGCAGGCCCGGTGGTTCCTGGCCTCGCAGCTCGTCGTCGAACTCACCCGGTGTACGGCCGTCGCGCTCGCCGGCACCGCGCCCCCGCCCCGCGCGCCGGGCGGCGCGCCCGATCGGCCACGCGCCCCGCGCTGATCGCCCCGCGCTCGGGACCGGTCCCGGGCGCGGGGCGCTAGGTTACGGGGCCATGCGGTTCCTCAAGCGCCGTTCGGCCGCCCCTCGCCCGCCCGTTCCGCCGGCCGCCTCGCCGGCCCCCACCCCCGCACCGGCCCCCACGCCCGCGCCGCAGGAGGAGCCGGAACAGGAGGAGCCGGAGCAGGAGGAGCCCCTGAGGTGCCGGTTCTGTGACGCGGGCGGCCCCGGGGTGACCCTCCTCGCGCTGCACGACAGCGCCTACGACCGCCCGCGGGGCCACTGCTGCGGGCCGTGCCAACAGGAGTACCCCCGGCTGGCCGCCCGGCTGACGTACGCCCGCACCGCCGGGCACCGGCCCTGGCTGCTCCCCGACTCCGGCGCCGAGCACGGCCTGCGGGCCGAGCCGGACTCGCTGGCCGCCGTGCGGGCGGTCGTGGACCGGCTCGCGGGCACGCTGCGGGAGGACGTTCCGCCTGCGGCGGCCGGTCTCGCTGCCCTCCGACTCGGCGTCTGGGGGCCGGAGAAGGAGACCCCCTGCGCCTCGCGCGAGGAGGCGCGGGAGGCGGTGAGCCGGGCGATCGCCGGCATCCTCGACCGCCACCACGAGAAGCTGCACACGTACGGCGATCACCGGGACTACGCCGTGCACACCGTCGCGGCGTTCGGCCAGGGCACGGGGGTGCTCTACCAGACCGTCACCACGCACGGGGACTGGCTGGAGCAGACCTGCTTCCTCATCGACCGCGCCCACACGGTGCACCGCTACACCAACTACGACAGGTGAGCGGCGGTGGCCGACCCGCGCCACCCCGCCCCGAGCCGGACCGCCACGGCCCGCCGCCGGACCGCCACCGCACCGCCGCCGGCCCCTCGCCGCCCCGCCGCCGGACCGCGAAGGGACCACGACCGCGAAGGGACCGCAGGAGGCCGCGGCAGGACCGGGTGGGGTGAACGGCTCAGATCTGGGACGCCCACACGCCGACCACGGCGAGCAGCCCGGCCAGCAGGGAGACGGTGATCCACGTCATGGCCACCCCGTTCAACTCCACCTTGACGTCCGGGTTCTGCTCCTGCCGCAGGATGTCGGCGGCCACGCTCTTGCGCACCGGGGCGATCATGACCACGAGCAGGAGCAGCACCGCGCTGTACAGGTAGAGCGCGGCGGGGAACGACACGCCCTTCGTCCCGGACGACCCGACCATGGCCACCCCGAGGACGAGGGGAATGAAGGAGACGCTCCTCTTCCCCTTCCGCGTCGGCATGCACCAGCGCATGACGGCCACATGGCCCACGGTGACGACGGCGGCGACGGCGACCCAGGCGGAGACGGGCAGGTGCAGGAACATGGCCGGCGGTCCTCTCTTACGGACGCGACGCGCGGGGGCGGGCATGCGGGGAACAGGGCAGCCGCTCAGTCTAAGGCAGGGGCCCGCGGCCGTCGTCCGGCGGGACGGGGCAGGATGGCCCGGCGCATGCGTGACGAGAGGAGCGGGAACGTCGTGGCACAGCTGATCCGCCGGGCCGCCGTGCCGGATGTGTTCGTCGACGCCTCCACGGTCGAGGTGACCGGGGAGTCCCTGGTCACGGAGTTCGCACCCGACTGGACGGGGAACGGGCTCGTCGCGGCCGACCCGGAGGGCGGCGAGGGCCTGCGGATCGTGTGCGGGCAGGAGATCGGGACCGTCGCCGTCGCCGCCGAACTGTGGGACGGGCCGCCGCCCTTGGACCTCGCCGGCTGGCAGGACGTCGCCGAGGTCTCCACCTCGTGGGAGTCGGCCCTCCTCAACTTCGCCACGACGCCGCGCCCGGACGAGGAGGAGGCGGAGCTGCGGCTGCCGGGGCCCGGGGACTACCGCGTGCGCGTGCACGGCAGGAACCGCGACGACGGGGACCCGCGCGAGGAGGGGGACCCGGTGGAGGAGTACCTGATCCGGCTGTGGCCCGCCCCCTGGGGCGAGCCCTGCCTGCACAAGGCGGCCAGCGAGACCGGCGCACTGTGGCGCGGGGAGGGCTGAGGCGCCGCGCCGGCGCCGGGCGCAAGGCGCCGGGCGGCGGGCCGAGGGCGCAAGGGGGCGGGCGGCGGGCGGAAAGCGGTGGACGCCGGGGGCGGCGGGGCACTACGGTCGCCCGATTCGAGTACCACGGGACGAGATGGGGTGCGTGAGATGACGACGCGGGCAGCGGCGGCCGATCGCGGTCGGCCGCCCTCGGGAAACGACAGGACCTCATCTCACCGAAGGAATCGATCCCGTGGATCTTCCACGCATCTTCACCATCCGCGAAAGCAGCCACCGCATCCACAACCCGTTCAGCCCTGACAAGCTCGCCGCGCTCGGCCGGGCGCTGCACCTGCCCCCGGGAACGCGGGCCCTCGACCTGGCCTGCGGCTCGGGCGAGATGCTGTGCACCTGGGCCCGCGACCACGGCATCACGGGCACCGGCGTCGACATCAGCTCGGTCTCCGTCGCGCAGGCCAGGGCGCGCGCCGTCGCGCTCGGCGTGGACGGCCGCGTCGCCTTCGTCCACGGCGACGCCTCGGGGCACGTCGCCGAGGAGCCCGTCGGCCTGGCCGCGTGCGTCGGCGCCACCTGGATCGGCGGCGGCCTGGCCGGCACCGTCGGGCTGCTGCGCCGCAGCCTCGCGCCCGGCGGGCTGATGCTGATCGGCGAGCCCTTCTGGCGGCAAGAACCGCCGGACCAGGAGACCGTCGAAGGCTGCCAGGCCCATGCCAGGGACGACTTCGGCACCCTGCCGGAGCTGGTCGGGACGTTCGGCGCGCTCGGGTACGACCTCGTCGAGATGGTCCTCGCCGGCCCGGACGACTGGGACCGGTACCGGGCCGCGCAGTGGCTGAACCTCCGCCGCTGGCTGGACGCCAACCCGGAGGACGAACTGGCCGCCGAGGTGCGGGCCGAACTCGACACGGAACCCATCCGGTTCATCCGCTACCAGCGGGAGTACCTGGGCTGGGGCGTGTTCGCGCTGATGGCCCGCTGAGGAGTGGCGGGCCCGCCGAGAGGTGACGGCCCGCCGAGGCAAGGGGGCGTGGGGCGAGGGCCGAGGGCCCTTTCCCCGCGCCCCCCACCACCCGGCGCACGTCCCCCACCGCCTTCCTGCTGACTGCGGTTCCCCGTGGCCGTCGTAGCGCCGTAGCGCCGTGGCCGTCGTAGTGCCGTGGCCATCGCTGCGCCGTGGCCGGTCGCCGCATCGGCCGTTGTCAGTGGTGGCGCCTAGGGTGTTCGTCAGGTTCGGACGGAGCGGGCGGTGGCCAGATGAGTGGGGATGAGGGACCAGGACCGCCCCGGCTTCACCGACTGGCCGGTGGTCTCCGCCCTCCCGCCGGGGCTGCCGGGGCCGGTGGTCCTCCGGGCGGCGGTCGCCTCAAGCGCGGGGGCACGGGATGGGCCGCTCCGCGGACGGCGACCCGCCGAGGTGGTGAGCTGGGGCACGGGATGCCGACCGTGCTGCCGGACGGCAGTGCCGAGGCAACGCAGGCCGCGCCGGCGTGCGACCGGGCCGGCCGGTGGGCTCTCGTCTTCGCCGGCCGCCGCCTCGGGAGGGCGCGGGCCGTGCGGAGTCCGGCGGCCGGCCACGAGCCGAACGGGCCGGTGAATGGGCGAGCCGAACGGGCCGGTAAATGGGGAGCCTTCGGGCGGCTCCTTCTCCTAGGTTTCGCCTCATGGCCACTTCCGACGGTCCCGGGGACCACACCGCGGGGGCGCGGCCGCCTCTGGTGACCCGCCCGTTGCTGTTGCGCTGCGCGACGGTCGCCGGTTCCTCGGCGAGCTTCCATCTGCTGCTGTCGGTCGCCCCGGCGTACGCGCAGGCCGCGCCGGGGCGGGGCAGCGACACGGCGGGCCTGGTCACCGGGGCGCTGATGCTGGCCACGGTGGCCGGCGAGACGATGGGCCCCTGGCTGGCCGCACGCTGTGGCCATCGCCTGATGCTGGGGGCCGGGCTGGTGCTGCTGGGTGCTCCGGCGCTGGGCCTGCCCGCCTCGCGGAGCATGGCGTGGATCGTGGCGGTCTGCCTCCTGCGGGGGCTCGGCTTCGCCTTCACCCTGGTGGCGGGCGGGGCGCTGACGGCCGCGCTGATCCCGCAGGAGCGCCGCGGGGAGGGGCTGGCCCTGATCGGGGTGATGGCCGGGGTGCCCTCGCTGGTGTGCCTGCCGCTCGGGTCCTGGCTGGCCGTGCACACCGGGTACGGGCCCGTCTGCACGGCGGCGGCCCTGGCCGCCCTGGTGTCCGTCGCCGCGGTCCCCGGCCTGCCGGGACGGGAGGCGGCCTCGGGCCCCGAGCTGGGGATCTTCGCCGGGGCCGCCTCCGGCGCGCTCGGCCGCCCCGCGGCCGTGTTCGGGGTGACGGCGGTGGGCGCGGGCATCGTCGTCACCTTTCTGCCGCTGGCCGTGGAGGGAGGCTCTTCCGGCGTGGTGGCCGCGGCGCTGTTCGGGCAACCGGCCGCCGCGACCGCATCCCGCTGGTTCGCCGGGCGGCGCGCGGACCGGAGCGGAGCCGCCGGGCTGGTCCTGCCGGGGCTGCTGGTCTCGGCCGCCGGCATCCTCGCGGTCGCCCTCACGGGCATCCCGGCCGCGGTCGTCGCGGGTGCGGCCGTGTTCGGCGCCGGCTTCGGCATCACCCAGAGCGCCACCCTCACGCTGATGTACTCCCGGGTCGCGGCCTCCGGGTACGGCACGGTGAGCGCCCTGTGGAACCTGGCCTACGACGCGGGCATGGGCCTCGGCGCGGTCGGCTTCGGCGCGCTGGCCGGTGCGACCGGCTACCCCTGGGCCTTCGCCCTGACCGCGCTTCTTACGCTCACCGCTGTCGTCCCCGCCCGGTGGGACCATGCGCGCCAACGGCGTGCGACGCCCGGCGGGGATCGGGTGGCGACGGCGGAGGGGCAACGCTGAGCGGCTGCCGGCGCCCTCGTCCCCCGCCGCGAACGCGCCACCCGCGCGCTCGGCCACCCGCCCGCCGCACCACCCCGCGCCATCCGCCGCGCGGCGGCGGCGGGTCGCGCGAGTTCACCAGTGGCGGCCCTCGGGTAGGCGGGCGGCCTCCGGGGCGGAGAGGTGCAGCACCTCGTACCGTTCGGTCGCCTCCTCGTCCTCCGCGGCCCCGGCCCACAGCACGAGGCGGACCAGCTGCCAGTGCCGCGGGTCCACGGCGAGGGCGGCGCTGTGCACCCCGGGGCGCGCCGCCAGCTCCCGCAGGCCCGCGATCTCCCCTTCCACCAGCGCCGCGAGGTCCTCCCCCGACAGGTCCCGGCCCTCGGGGACGGCGGTCAGCCGGCGCGAGGCGTGCCTCGGCTCGGCGGCGCGGGCGGGGCCCGTCAGGGTCGCCACCGGCGTCCAGTGGTGGACCGCGGGGCGGCCGAAGTCCCGGACGATGCCCTGGAATCCGCCGCCGCCGAGGAGGAACCGGCCCATCGCGCCGGTGTCCCGCCACAGGTAGAAGGGCGCGTACTGGTTGACCGTCGAGCCCAGGACGCCGCGCTCGCGGATCAGGTACGCCTTCCAGCCCAGCCCCGCGCGGTCGTCGAGGAGCGCGCCGAAGTCCGCCACGCGCCGGCGGATGATGCCCATGTCGTAGTCCGCGGGCAGGGTGATCTCGTACTGCTTGGCGTACATCGCCTTCCGGCCTTTCTCCGCTGTCACTTCGCCTCCCCCGCATCGTACATACCAGTAGGTACAAGGGGAACGCGAGGCGGCGGCGCGGCGCCCCGAGGGGGAGACGGCACCGCACGCCCCCGCGCCGTCCCGCCCCGGAGCCCCGGAGCCCCGGCGGCTCAGCGGCTCAGCGGCTCAGCGGCTCAGCGTGATCTCCCGCTCCATGTGGGAGAGCTTCTCGGGGTTGCGGACCGCGTAGAAGCCGGTGATCAGGCCCTCGTCGAGGCGCATCGCCAGCACGGTGTCGAGCCGGCCCGCGAGCCGGACGACCAGCGCCGGGTGGCCGTTGACCTGCGCCGGAAGCAGCGCGGTGGCGTCGGGGACCCGCTCCAGGGCACCGGCCAGCAGCCGGGCCACCCGGTCGGCCCCCACGACGGGCCGCAGCACGGCCCGCACGATGCCGCCGCCGTCGCCCAGCCAGACGACGTCGGGTGCGAGGCGGTCGAGGAGGCCCTGGAGGTCGCCGGTTTCCACCGCCCGCCGGAACGCCTCCAGCGCATCCCGCGTCTCCGCCGCCGACACCGCGCCCCGCGGACGCCGCGCCGCCACGTGCGACCGCGCCCGGTGCGCGATCTGCCGCACCGCCGCCTGGCTCTTGCCCACCGCCTCCGCGATCTCCCCGTACTCCAGGCCGAACACCTCCCGCAGCACGAACACCGCCCGCTCCGCAGGACCCAGCGTCTCCAGCACCAGCAACATCGCCATCGACACGCTCTCCGCCAGCTCCACGTCCTCCGCCACATCCGGCGCCGTCAGCAACGGCTCAGGCAACCACGGACCCACATACGACTCCCGGCGGCGGCCGAGGGTGCGCAGCCGGGCGAGGGCCTGACGGGTGGCGATCCGGACCAGGTAGGCGCGCCGGTCCCGCACCACGGCCAGATCCACCCCCACCCACCGCAACCACGTCTCCTGCAGCACGTCCTCCGCATCCGCCGCCGAACCCAGCAACTCGTACGCCACCGTGAACAGCAGATTCCGATGCGCGAGGAAGGTTTCCGTGGCCTCGTCCGGGCGGCCGTCGGGGCCCGGCTGGCCGGGGCGGCCGTCGTGGCCGTCGTGGTGGTCGAGGTCGTCGCCGCGGCCGTCGTGGTGGTCGGATGCGGTCTGCGGGGTGGCGGCCATGGGTGGCTCCTGTTCGTTCCGGCTCTCTCCCCCACCAGATGCCGGTCGCAGTCTCCGTGTGACACCGGGACGATAGCCGCTCCCGCCGCCCGGGCCCCGCGGTGGGGCCCGGGCGGCGGGAGCGGGCGTTCCCCGGTCCCGGCCGGGCGCGGCCCGCACCCGGCCGGGTGGCCCCGCCCCCGGCCGCCCCGGAGTGCGGCGGCGGCCGGGGGCGTGACCCGGGGCTTCCCGCGGCGGTGCGCCGGGGCTCAGCAGCCCGTGCGCGAGGTGCCCACCGCGATGTCGTCGAACCACAGGGTGTCCGTGGCGCCGCCGTAACTCTCCCAGCCGAACCTGAGGTTGGACAGGGAGGGCCGCCAGCCGCCGCGGGCCAGCCACTGCTGGTCCACGTCCTGCGTCGGGGTGCCGTCCACGATCAGGCCCTCGACGCTCTCGCCGTTCAGCCAGGTCTGGAGCGTTCCGGCGGACGGGTCGAGCTGGAACTCCAGGCAGGACCACTCGCCGACCGGCAGCGGCCGGCTGAGCCCGACGCCCACGGGGCTCTGCGCGGGCAGGGTCGCGTCGTCGGACTCCCGGTTCCATTGCAGGGCCTGGTTCTGGCCGCCCATCCGCAGGTCGCGGCCGTTGTCCGCGGTGTCCTGCATGGCCAGGAAGGCGACGTGGTCGGGCGGCAGCGCCGTCTCGTGGTTGATCCAGAAGCGGACGTAGAGCGGCGAGCCCGCGGGGACCTCGTCGAGGGTGGTGCCGACGAAGGCGTGGTTGCAGTAGCCACCGCCGCCGTCCACCCGGACGGAGCGGCTGCCCTCGTGGGCCACGGACGCGTCCACCGAGGCGGTGCCGGAGCCGGAACAGTCGCGGACCTGCGTGTTCCAGCGGCCCGATGGCGTGGTGCCCGTCTGGCCCTCGAAGTCCTCGCAGAAGCCGTCGGCGGCGCAGGCCGCCTCGGCGCCGGCGGCGGCGCGCGGCTCCCCGGCGGCGGCCGAGACGCCGGCCGCCGAGAGCAGCAGCGCGGCACCGGCCGCCAGCGGGACGCGCCACCGGCGCGCACGGGCAGGGGAAGAACTCATGGGTTGCCTCCAGAGGTGTGGGGGGACGGCAGCGGCTCCCAGCCGACCCTTGGGAGCGCTCCCATTCCTGGCGACCATAGCGGCCGGGCCGCCCGAGGACCAGAGCCCGTCCGGCCGCTGGTGCGGCGCTCCCCCACGCAACGGCCGGTGCGCCGCCGGGACGTGGCGGGTGGGCAGGCGGGTGGCCGGCGCCGGGAGGGCCCGGGCGGCGGGTCCGGGCGCGGGCGGCGGGTCCGGTGCCGGGAGCGCACGTGCCGCCCGGCGCGCCGGGGTCTCAGCGCGGTCCCGCGGCGGCCGGGCGCCGCCCGGGGCCTCAGGCCAGGCCGAGCAGTTCGGCGAGCGCGCCGCCGGGCACCCCCTCGCGCAACTCGCCCGGCGCGGTGGCCCGTTCCACGGTGGCGCGGGCGAGCACCGGGTCGCCGTAGGGGGCCTGGGCGGCCGACGCGGAATGCGGCCGGGCGGGGCCGCTGTTCCTCCCTCACACGAGGGGAAGGTCAAGGAGCACCGGGAACGCCGGGGGGCGCGGCGGAGTCCCGGGGAAGCCGAGGGAGAGGGAGGCGCGGCCGTGCTGATCGGGGAGTTGTCCCGCCGTACGGGCGTGAGCGAACGCCTGTTGCGCTACTACGAGGAGCGGGAGCTGATCCGCGCGGAGCGGCGGGCGAACGGCTACCGCGAGTACGGCGAGGAGGCGGAGCAGGCGGTGCGGCGGATCCGGGCGCTGCTGGCGGCCGGGCTCCCGCTGCGGGTGGTGCGGCAGATCCTGCCCTGTTCCTCGGGCGAGGCCGGGCTGCGCCCCTGCCCCGGGGTGCTCGCGAGCCTGCACGGGCAGCTGGCGGTGCTGGAGCGGCGGGCCGCCGAACTGGACGCCGCCCGCCGCCTGTTGCGCCGGACGATCGACGTGACGGAGCGGGCGGCGGACGGCGGAGCGGAATAGGGCGCGCGCCCGGCCTCACGCGCCGCCCGGCGCAGGCTCGCGCACCGGGCGTGCCCCCGGGCCGCCCGGGCCCCTCGCGCCGCCGGGGGCGTCCGCCGGCCGGAGGGCCCGGGGCAGCCGGGGGGCGGGGTCGTCGGTGGCCCAGGCGACGTATCCGTCGGGGCGCAGCAGCAGGGCGGTGGCGGGGATCGCCGGGTGGGGCGCGGCCCGGATCAGGTCGGTGTGCGCCGGGAGGGCGGGCCCGGGGTCGAGGCGCCCGCAGAGGTCGAGCAGCGCCGCGCGCCCCCCGGTCAGGAGGGAGGACAGCCGGGCGGGTCCCCGGGAGGTGCGGAGTTCGGGGTCGGGGACGCGGCCGCCGGTGAGCGGGTGGCGGCCCGGCAGGTCGTAGCGCAGCGAAAGGCCGGACATCAGCCCGGCGAGGTGCCGGTTGGCCTCGGGCAGCCGCAGCAGGTCGCCCAGGAGGTCGCGCAGGGCCGCCACGTCCCCGTCCGGCTCGGGCGCGGCCAGCACCCGCTGGGCGGCGGTGTGGTGCAGCACCGCGGCGGCCACCGGGTGCCGCTCGGCGTGGTAGGTGTCGAGCAGGCCCCGCGGCGCCCGGCCGCGCAGGGTGGCGGCGAGCTTCCAGCCGAGGTTGAACGCGTCCTGCACGCCGAGGTTGAGGCCCTGCCCGCCCAGCGGGGGGTGGATGTGCGCGGCGTCGCCCGCGAACAGCACCCGGCCCTCCCGGTAGCGGGTCAGCTGCCGGGTCGCGTCGGAGAACCGGGAGGCGTTCTCCACCGCGGCCAGGACGGTCTGCTGGCCGTAGACGGCGCGCAGGGCGGCGGCGATCTCGGCCTCGGTGACGGGCGCGTCCCGGTCGCCTGCCGGGCCGCCCGCCGCGTGCGCCTGCCCGAAGGTGAGCCGGTAGCGGTCGCCGCCCGCCGGGAGCAGCATGGCCCAGTAGCCGCCCGCGGACCGGGTCAGGCCGCTGATGTGGCCGGCCTGCCGCGGCACGGTGGCGGAGACGGAGGCGAGCCTGACGTCGGCCAGCACGGCGAGGTAGGTGCCGTCGCGGCCGGGGAAGGGGAGGCCGAGCGCCTTGCGCACCGCGCTGCGCCCCCCGTCGCAGGCCACGAGGTAGCGCCCGCGGACCGGCCCGTGCGGCTCGGCGTGCGCGGTGGCGCCGTCGGCGTCCTGCCGGACGCCGGTCACCGGGTGGCCGCGCAGGATGCGGGCGCCCAGGGTGCGGGCGCGTTCCTCCAGGACCTCCTCGACGATCCCCTGCGGGACCGAGAGGGGGTGGGGGTGCCGGGTGCCGAAGGGGGTGCAGTCCAGCGGCACCGGCAGCATGCCGAAGTGCCCGCCGACGGGTTCGCGCGGCAGGGCCCGCCGGGCCAGGGGCTCCAGCAGGCCGCGCAGTTCGAGCAGTTCGGCGGTGCGCGGCTGGAGCGTGCCGCCCTTGATCCGGTCCATGCGCCGCGGCAGCCGTTCGAGCACCACGGTGTCCACTCCGGCGAGGGCGAGTTCGCAGGCCAGCGTCAGCCCGGTGGGCCCGGCGCCCACGACGATCACCTCGGCCTGCGTTCCCTGCGCCGCCCGCGCGTTCTGCTGGTCCACTCCCCGCTCCCTCCGGAAAACTGCACTTGGACTACATGTATACCAGGTGCAGAAATATCCCGGGAGCAGCAGGCTGCTAGCGTGGGCGCGTGACGGACACGCCGGGGCTGCGCGAGCGCAAGAAGCAGCGCACGCGCACCGCCATCTCCGAGGCGGCGATCGCCCTCTTCCTCGACCGCGGCTTCGACCGGGTCTCCGTGGCGGAGATCGCGGAGGCGGCCGAGGTCTCCAAGCGCACGCTGTTCGCGTACTTCCCGGCGAAGGAGGACCTCGTGGTCCACCGCTTCGCCGACCACGAGACCGAGGCCGCCCGGGTGGTACGGGCCAGGCCGCCGGGCACCGCCCCGCTCGACGCGCTGCGCGCGCACTTCCTCGACGCCCTCGGCCGCCGCGACCCGTTCACCGGCCTCAACGACTCCCCCGCCGTCCGGGACCTCTACCGGATGCTCCTCGCCACCCCGGCGCTGGTGGCCCGCCTGGGGAGGTTCAGGACGGCGGCCGAGCGGGGCCTCGCCGAGGCGCTGTGCGAGACGGCCGACGCCTCCCCGCTCCCCGCCCGCCTGGCCGCGGCCCAACTCGTCGCGGTGCACTGGGTGCTGACCCTGGACAACGCCGAGGCGCTGACGGCGGGCCAGTCCGCGGACGCACGCCACCCCGCGGCCAGGGAGGCGGCAGAACGCGCCTTCGCGCTCCTCGCCCGGGGCCTGGGCGACCTCTCCTGAGCGCCGCCGGGGCCGCGGCCGGGGTGCACCGGGGGGCTCGCGGGGGGGCTCGCGGGGACGGCGGCGCCCCGGGCTAGGCTGCCCGGATGGTGCGCATACCGGAGGAGTTCGCGCGGCTCACCGTGGACCGGGAGGGCGAGCCCGGCAGGCGGTGGCTCGCGGGACTGGCCGGAATCGTCGAGGAGTTGACCGCCCGCTGGCGCTGCGCCCCCGAGGGGGAGGCGACGCACGGGCAGGTCGGCCTCGTGCAGCCGGTGCGGTGCGAGGACGGCGCCGCGGCCGTGCTGAAGGTGTCCTTCCCGCACCCGGGAAACGTCCACGAGCCCGACGCCTTCGCGGCCTGGGCGGGGCGCGGCGCGGTGCGGCTCCTGGCGCGGGACGGCGCGCGCTTCGCGATGCTGCTGGAACGCGCCGGCCGCGAGTCGCTGGCCGAGGTGCCCGACGTGGAGGAGGCGGTCGCGGCGGCCGGGCTGCTCGCCAGGCGGCTGGCGATCCCCGCCCCGCCCGGCCTGCCCAGGCTGCGGGACGGGGTGGCGCGGTGGGCCGCCGAACTGCGCGCCGACGCCGCACGCCTGGAGCGGCCGCTGCCCCCGCGCGTCCTGGACGCCGCCCTCGCCACCCTCGCGGAACTGGGCCCCGACCAGCCCGACACGCTGGTGCACGGGGACCTGCACTTCACCAACGTGCTGCGCGGCGACCGGGAGCCGTGGCTGGCCATCGACCCGAAGGGCTGCGCCGGCGACCCGGCCTACGACGGGATCACCCTGCTGCGCAGCCGCTACGAGGACCTCCTCGCGGCATCCGACCCGCGCGCCGCCCTGCTGCGCCGGCTCGCGGTCTTCGCCGAGGCCGCGGAGATCGACCGGGAGCGGGCGCGCCGCTGGGCCCAGGCCAGGGCGGTGACGGCCGCGCTGTGGGAGCGGGCGCACGGCGGCGACCGCTTCCGGGTGGAGGCCACCGACCTGCTGGCCTCGGCGCTGCTGTGAACTCGGCCGCATGGACCGGGAGTTGTGCGGCAGGGGCCCGGGCACCCGCGTTCCCGGCCGGGCGGGGGACCGGCGCGCCCCGGCCGGAAAATCGGGCTGCCGGGCCGGCCTGCCCCGTGCTTCCATGGGCGCCATGGTGTCCGCCGACCGTCTCCTCGCCTTCGCGGCGATGTCGCTGCTGCTGATCGTCGTCCCGGGGCCGAGCGTCCTCTTCGTGATCGGGCGGGCGCTGGCGCAGGGGCGCCGCGTCGCGCTCACCACCGTCGCGGGGAACACGCTGGGCGCCTATGTGCTCGTCATGGCCGTCGCCCTGGGGGTCGGGTCCGTGGTGGAGCGTTCCGTCGCCGTCTTCACGGCACTGAAGCTCGCCGGGGCGGCCTACCTGGTGTACCTCGGCGTCCGGGCGTGGCGGCACCGGGGCGCGCTGCGGGCCGGCTTCGCCGCAGAGGAGGGCGCGGGGGGCGGCCTGCGCACCCTGTGGGAGGGCTTCGCCGTCGGGGTGTCGAACCCCAAGACGATGGTGTTCTTCGCCGCCGCGCTGCCTCAGTTCGTCGACCGGGACCAGGGGCATGTGGTGGCCCAGATGCTGCTGCTCGGGCTCGTCTTCAACGTCATCGCGGCGCTCTCCGACAGCGTGTGGGGGCTGGCCGCGGCCACCGCGCGCGAGTGGTTCGCCCGCTCCCCGCGGCGGCTCTCCCTGGTCGGCGGGGCCGGTGGCCTCACGATGATCGGCCTGGGCGTGACCGTGGCGGCGACCGGCCGCAGCGAGTGAACGCGACGGCCTTCGACACCCCCTTCGACGAGGCCGAGCGGCGGGCCTGGGCGGGCCGGGCCGCGGCCTACGCCGGCAGCTTCGCGCGGTTGTGCGCCCATACGGTGCCGTGGCTTCTCGACGTGGCAGAGGTGCGGGAGGGCACGCGGCTCCTGGACGTGGGGACCGGCCCCGGCGGCGTGGCCGTGGCCGCCTGCGGGCGCGGGGCGCGGGTGACCGCGGTGGACGCCGAACCCGGCATGGCGGAACTCGCCGCGCGGGCGGCCCCCGCGGCGGCGGTGCTGCGTGCGGCCCTGCCCCGGCTTCCCTTCGCCGACGGCGCCTTCGACGCCGTGGTGGGCAACTTCGTGCTGAACCACGTCGGGCGGCCCCGGGCGGCCCTCGGCGAACTGCGCCGGGTGACCCGCCCGGGCGGACGGGTGGCGGTCACCGTCTGGGCCTCCCCCGGCGGCGCAGGGCAGGCGCTGCTGGGGCGGGCCGTGGCGGCGGCAGGCGTCGCGCGCCCGGCGCATCTGCCCACCCTCGCGCCCGAGGAGGACTTCCCCCGCACGCCGCAGGGGCTGACCGGCCTGCTGAACGAGGCCCGCCTGACCGGGGCGGCCTGCGAGCTCGTCGGCTGGGATCACCGGACGACCCGCGAGGAGTGGTGGAGCGGCCCGGCCGCCGGGGTGGCGACCGTCGGGCAGATCCTGGCCGGCGCGCCCGCCGCCGCCGTCGCCCGCATCCGGGCCGCATTCGAGGCGCTGAGCGAGGAGTTCACCGCCCGGGACGGCACCCTCGCGCTGCCTCACGTCGCGCTGCTCGCCTGGGGCACGGCCTGAGCCCACCCCACGCGCCCCGGCGTACGCCCAGCTCCCGCGCCCCGGGGTACGCCCTGCTCCCGCGTCCGGGCACGCGCCCCCTCCGCGCGGCACGCCCCCGCGAACGCGCCCGCGCGCACGCGCGCCCGGGCGTCTCGCGGTCAGACCACCTCGCCGCCGACGCCGGAGCGGCCCGCGGGGACGCCGACGATCTCCACGACCGCCCGCCGCCCGGCCTGCTCGCCGAAGACCTTCGCCAGGGCCTCGGTGATCGCGGCGATCAGGCGGGCGGGGGCGTTCTCGACCTCGGGATGGCGAAGCGCCCCCTCGCGCATGTGCAGCGTGACGAACGGCGCGTTCTCCCCGGTCGGCAGGCCGCCGACGCCGAGGCGGCCCTCCGGGACGCCGAACACGTCCACGGCGGCCACCGGGCGGGCCCAGTCGCCGAACACCGAGACCACGGCCTCGGTCAGTTCCCCGATGAGCGCGGGCACGGTCGCCTCGTCGAGCGCCTTCTCCTGGATGCGTGCGCTGAAGTGCGGCACGGGACTCCCCTCTCCTCCTGCTGCTCTTCTCTGCTGGCTACGATGAAGAGCCCATTCACCTTTATCGGCAAAACATCTTTGACAGCAAAGTCTCTTTGATCGCAAAGGTAAGTGAGGGCGGGCGTGATGTCAACGCGGGAACCGGGCGGGCGGGACGGCGGGAGGGCGCCGGGGCCGACCGTGGAGGATGCCGTCAGGGCGCTGCTCCTGCTCATGCCCCGCATCGTCGGGCGGGCGAAGCGGATCAGGGTGCCCGGGGAACTCGACTCGCTCGCGCTGGCCCCCCGGCACCTGTCCCTGCTGTCCTACCTGCTCGTGGACGGGCCGATGACCGTGAACGGCCTGGCCGAGCGCCTTGAGGTCGCCCCGACGACGGTGAGCCTGATGGTCGGCGAACTCAGCAGGAAGGGCGTACTCGAACGCCGCGAGGACGAGTCCGACCGGCGGCGCCGCATCGTCAGCATCACCGAGGAGAAGCGGCCCGCCATCGCCGCCTGGCTGGCCCCGGGCGCCGCCGCCTGGCGCCGGGCCCTCGGACCGCTGACGCCGGAGCAGCGGCGGATGTTCGTGGACACGCTGCTCGCCTACGAGGCCGCCGTCGCGGAGGAACGGGATTCCCAATGAGCAGCCGAGTCGTCGTGGGGGCCGGGCGGCAAATCCTGCGCAGCCACGGACGGCAGAGGACTGAAAGCCACACCCGGGCCCCCTGGGTGAGCCAACCCTACGAATGGCTCGCTCATCCCGATCAACAAGGTAGGGAGGACTGAGCGGCCGGGATCGCCCGTCCCGGCGGCTCAGCCGGGGAGCCGGTCCAGGAAGCCGGCGATCAGCGGGGCGATGGCCGGGAGGTGATCCTCCAGGGCGAAGTGGCCGGTCGCGAAGAGGTGGAGTTCCGCGTCCGGCAGGTCGCGCAGGTAGGCGCGGGCGCCGGGTTCGAGGAAAGGGGTCTCCGGTGCCCCAGACGATCAGCGCCGGCGGGCGGTGCCGGCGCAGCCACGCCTGCCAGTCCGGATAGGCCGCGATGTTGTTCCGGTAGTCCCGGAACAGCGCCAGCTGGGCGCGCTGCCGCCCCGGCCGCTCCAGGAACCACTGGTCGAGCAGCCAGCCCTCGGGGGCGACGAGCGCGGGGTCGGCGGTGCCGGTCTCGTACTGGGCGCGGGTGGCGTCCGGGGTGAGCAGGTCGAGCACCGCCCGCTCGGCCCCCGGGCCGTCGCCGGCGAGCACGGTGCGCGCGTCGGCCGAGAGCCCCTCCTCGTAGGCGTTGCCGTTCTGCACGATCAGGCCGGTGACGCGCTCCGGGTGGCGCAGGGCGAGGCGGAAGCCGACGGGGGCGCCGAAGTCGAAGACGTAGAGCGCGTACCGGCGCAGCCCCAGGCGGTCGGTGAAGCCCTCGACGACGTCGGCGAGCCCGTCGAAGGTGTGGACGAAGCCCTCGGGGGCGCGGGTGTGCCCGAAGCCGGGGTAGTCGGGGGCGAGGAGCCGGTAGCGCCGGCCGAGGGCGTCCATCAGGCGGCGGAACTGGTGTGAGGCCGAGGGAAAGCCGTGCAGGAGCAGCAGGACGGGGGCGTCCGCGCGATCCGGCAGGGACTCCCGGTAGAAGACCTCCACCCCCTCGACGGTGACGCGGCGGTGAGCGGTGACCGCGGGAAGGGCCACGGCGGATTCGGTGCCGGCCGACATTGTCACATGCTTCCTAGGCGAGAAGATGCATTAGTCATAACCCGGGGCAGCTAACGTGTCAATCACCACAGGTAGCATTAGTCGGCGTGGAGGAGCGTGAACCGCTGACTGGCGAGCCCCTGGCCCTGGACCTGATCAACACCCGTCCGGCGGAGGCCGGCGGCCGCGCCGACCTGATCGGCACCCCGGCGCTGCTGGCCGCGTGGCTGTCCCTGGAGGAGGACCGGCTGCCCGCGGAGATCCGGGGCGCCACGCCGGGACCGGGCGACCTCGCGGCGGTCCACGCGGTGCGCGCGGACGCCGAGGCGGCGGTGCGCGCCCTGCTGGCGGGGAACGCGCCGCCGGCCCCGGCCCTGCGCGGCCTGACCTCCGCCCAGCGCGAGGCGCCCGCGATCCGCGAACTCGCCTGGGACGGAAGGGCGGTGACGGCCACCGCGCGGCGCACGGGTCCCCTGGGCACGGTGCTGGCGGCGGTGTTCGCCGAGGCCACGGCCGACCTGCTGGCCGGTCCCGGCGCCGCGCGGGTCAGGGAGTGCGCGGCCGGGGACTGCGTGCTGCTGTTCCTGCCCGCCCACCCGCGGCGCCGGTGGTGCTCGGCCGCGCGATGCGGCAACCGCGCCCGCGTGGCCCGCTACTACCGGCGGCACCGGCCCGCGCCCACCGGCGGGGACCCCCGGGCCTGAGGGGGGCGGGCCCGCCGGGGGCGGCGCGGCTCAGGTGGAGTCGCGGATCACCAGGCGGCAGGGCAGGCGGCGGACGCCGGGCCGGGCGCGGCCCTCGATCGCCTCCAGCAGGGACATCGCGGCGACGCGGCCGAGTTCGCCCAGTTCCATGTCCACGGTGGTCAGCGGCGGGCGGCAGGCCGTGGACATGACGTCCCAGTTGTCGAAGCCGACGAGGGCGATGTCGCCGGGGACGTCGACCCCCATCTCGCGCAGGCCGTCGGCCGCGCCCCTGGCGATCTGGTCGCTGCCGCAGAACAGCGCGTCGCAGCGCGGCTCGGCGTGCAGCACGTGCCGCACGGCCTGCCTCCCCCAGGGCTCGTTCCACTCGCCGAACATGACCTCCCCGCCGGCCGGGCGCAGCCCCGCCTCGGCGAGGGTCTCCCGGAAGGCGGCGGCGCGCACCTGCGCGGAGTGGTGCCTGGCCGGGCCCGTGATGTGCGCGATGCGGGTGCGCCCGGCCGCGATGAGGTGGCGCACCCCCTCCCGGGCGCCCTGCCACTCGTCCGGCACCACCGACACGTCCCGCGGGTCCTCGGAGGGGGCCATGGCGTAGACGACGGGCACGTCGAGGAACTGCCGCAACGGGGGACGGCTGTCGGTGCGGCGCCCGGTGACGATGATGCCGTCCACCCGCCGGGAGGCCAGGGCCGACAGGTGGTGGCGCTCCCGGATGGCGTCGCCCCTGGTGTCGCACAGGAAGACGGAGATCTCCCCGGCACCCAGCGCGTCCTCGGCGCCGAGCAGCACCGGGAGGCTGAAGCGGCCCACGTGGTCGGTGGTGAGCAGGCCGACGGTGAAGCTGCGCCCGCTGAGCAGGCTGCGCGCCATCTCGTTGGGCCGGAAGCCGAGTTGCCGCGCCGCGTCGGCCACCCGGGCACGGGTCTCCTGGCGGAGCTTGCCCCGGTTGTTCAGGGCCTTGGATGCGGTGCCGACGGACACCCCGGCGAGCGCCGCGACGTCCGCGATCGTCACCCGGGCCTGGCGCCCGCCCCTGCCCCTGGCACGCTCCCGGCCCGCCTCCTCCGCCCCGCCGGGCGCTTCCGGGGCCTTTGACCCCGCGCGGCCGGCCGGCCCGGCGTCCCGGCCCGCGTCACGCCCGGCATCCGGCGCGGGCGCGGGCGCCGGCCCGGCTCCCGGCCCTGACTCGGTGACTTCCGGCTTGGACAAACCTTTTCCTCATCCCACCCGCTCACCACGCTCCCCGGCATCCGTGCTCCCGGGTCCCGTGCGCGGCGAACGCGCCGCTGAACGTGGAACGATCATACTCCACCCGTGCACACCCCTTGACCTGCCGCTTGAGCCGGGCCTAGATTCCAGGCGAACCACGAAGGCAACCGTTTTCCTCATTTGCCTTCGAGGCGAGCCGAGCAGCAGAGCCGCGCCCGCCTCGGCGCCCTCCCCCGCACACCCAAGGACCACCCAGGGAGCCCCCTTCATGCCCCGCACGCCCCACCGCACCACCTCCGCCCCCGGCCCGCTCGTGGCGACCGGCGCGGCCGGCCTGGCCCTGCGCCCGGCCGCGCACGCCACGATCACCGGCGGGCTGTGGGCCGCCCGCCGATCGGTGAACGCCGCGACGAGCATCCCCGGCGGCTACGACCGCCTGGCCGAGGCGGGCAACCTGCACAACCTGCGCCTGGCCGCCCGCGCCGCCAGGCGGGGCGCCGCGGACGGCCCCGGGGACGGCCGGGCAGAGGGTTCGGCGGGCGGCCCGGCGGACGCGGCCGAAGCGCCCGGCCCCGCCGACTACGTCAACGACCTGCCGTTCCTCGACTCCGACGTGCACAAGTGGCTGGAGGCGGTGGCCTGGCAGCTGGGCGACCCGGACACGGACGACGCCGAGGCCGAGCGGCTCACCGCCCGTTCCGCCGAGGTGATCGGACTGCTCGCCGAGGCCCAGGAGGAGGGCGGCTACCTGCAGTCCTACTACCAGGTGGTGCGCCCCGAGCGCCGCTGGCAGGAGCTGAACTGGGGCCACGAGCTGTACTGCGCCGGGCACCTCATCCAGGCCGCCGTCGCCGACGCGCGGGCCACGGGCCGCACCGAACTCCTCGGCATCGCCCGGCGGTTCGCCGACCACATCGACTCCGTCTTCGGCCGCGGCGAGGGCCGGATCGACGGCGTCTGCGGGCACCCCGAGATCGAGACCGCGCTCGTGGAGCTCTACCGCTGCACCGGCGAGCGGCGTTACCTCGACCTGGCCCGCTACTTCGTCGACCGCCGGGGCCACGGCCTGCTGCCGCCCGGCGGCTTCGGCAACCGCTACTGGCAGGACCACGCCCCGATCACCGAGGCCACGGAGGTCGCCGGGCACGCCGTCCGCCAGCTGTACCTCCTGGCCGGCGCCGCCGACGTGGCGGCCGAGACCGGGGACGGGGAACTCCTCGCCGCCTGCGAGCGGCTGTGGGAGGACATGGCCGCGAGCAAGTCGTACCTCACCGGCGGGCTCGGCTCCCGGCACACCGACGAGGCGTTCGGCGACGCGTACGAGCTGCCGTCGGAACGTGCCTACACGGAGACCTGCGCGGCGATCGCCGCGGTCATGCTCAGCTGGCGGCTGCTGCTGGCCACCGGCCGCGCCCGCTACGCCGACCACATGGAGCGGGTGCTCCTCAACGGCTTCCTCTCCGGGGTCTCCCTGGACGGGGAGCACTACTCCTACGTCAACCCGCTGCAGGTGCGCGACCGTTACGTGCCACGCAGCGGGGACCGCGGGGCCTTCCGCACCCGCTGGTTCCACTGCGCCTGCTGCCCGCCGAACGTCATGCGGCTGCTCGCCTCGCTGCCGCACTACCTGGCGGCGGGCGACGCCGAGGGCCTGGTCCTGCACCAGTACGCCACCGGGAGCTTCGGCCTGGCGGACGGCCCGGCCGTCGAGGTGAGCACCGACTACCCCTGGCGCGGCCTGGTCCGCGTCACGGTGACCGGCACCCCGGGCGAGGGCGGCGCGTGGACGCTGACCCTGCGCGTCCCGGAGTGGGCGGCCGGGCGCTGGCGGGCGAGCGTGGCGGGCGAGCCGGTGGACGCGGCGGCGGAGCGGGACGGCTGGCTGCGCCTCCGGCGCGCCTGGCGGCCGGGCGAGGTGGTGGAACTCGACCTCGGGGAGGCGCTGGCGCCGCGGCTGACCAGCCCCCCGCCGCGCGCCGACGCGCTCCGCGGCTGCCTGGCCATCGAGCGCGGCCCGCTGGTGTACTGCGTGGAACGCGCCGGGCACCCGGAGGGCACCGCCCTGGACGACCTGCGCCTGGACCCGGGGGCGCCGCTGCGCGAGAGCGAGGAGCCAGGGCTGCTGGGCGGGATCGTCGCGGTGCACGCCGAGGGCGAGCTGCGGCCGCCCGCCCCGGGCGGCGGCTGGTGGCCCTACCGCCCCGCGGGCGCCCCCGCGGCCGGCGCGGGAGAGGCACGCACGTTCACCGCCGTCCCCTACCACCTGTGGGGGCACCGGGAGCACGGCCCGATGCGGGTGTGGCTCCCGGTGGCGGGCGGGCCCGGTGAGCGGCCGGCAGCGGCGGACGGGCGCGAGCGGTGAGCCGGGGGCCGCGCCGCCCACCGCGCCGCCGGGGTATACGGGCGCTGCTGGCGCTCGTGATCTGCGCCGTCCTGACCGCGACCGCGGCCGGCTGCGGCGGGGACGGCGGGCGGGCGGGCGGCCCCGTGACGCTCAGCATGTGGGCGCGTTCCGACCAGGCGGGCTTCATGGACACGGTGGTGGAGGCCTTCAACCGGGAGCACCCGGACGTGCGGGTGGAGCTGACGCTGCTGCCCTCGGGGAACTACGTGCAGAAGCTCGGCGTGGCCGTCGCCAGCGGCGCGGGCCCCGACCTGGCCTCCATCGACCTCGTGTACGTGCCCTTCTTCGCGTCCTCGGGCGTGCTCGCGGACATCACCGACCGCGCCGCCGGCCTGGCCGAGCTCGGCCGGCTCAGCCGCACCCACCTGGACCAGGGGCTGTACGAAAACCGGCGCTACGCCCTGCCGTTCACCGGGGACGCCTCGGTGATGTTCTACAACAAGGACCTGTTCCGCCGGGCCGGGCTCGATCCCGAGCGGCCGCCGGGCACCTGGGAGGAGTTCCTCGACGCGGCGCGGCGGATCAGCGGGCTCGGCGAGGACTACCACGGCTACCACTTCTCCGGCCGGTGCGGCGGCTGCAACATCTTCACCCTGGCGCCGTTCGTCTGGGCGGCCGGCGGCCAGGTCGTGGAGGGCGAGGCGGGGGCGGAGCGCCCGGTGGTCGGCGAGGACCCGGCCGTGGCGCAGGCCCTGGAGCTGTACCGGACGATGTGGCGGGAGGGGCTGATGACCCCGCAGTCCGCGGCGGACACCGGGGCGCAGGCGCTGACCCTGTTCGGCGGCGGGCGGGTGGGGATGTACGCGACGGGCTCCTTCGCGGTGGACGAGATCCACACCACCTACCCGGACCTGGACTTCGGGGTCACGCCCATTCCCGGTCCCGAGGGCGGCGGCTCCTCCTTCGCCGGGGGCGACGACATCGCGATCACCAGCGACTCGGACCACCAGGACGCCGCCTGGACGTTCCTGAGCTGGGCGGTGAGCCCGCGGACGCAGCAGATGATCTCCGAGTCCGGCCCGGTGCCGGTGCACACCGACGTCGCGCTCGGGGCGTACAGCGAACGCGGCCCGGAGTACGCGGCGCTGGCGCAGGCGCTGGTGAACGGGCGCACGGTGCGCAGCGTGCAGGAGAACGCGCTGTTCAACGCCGGCACCTCGCCGTGGGCGACCATGATCGCGCAGAGCGTGTTCGGGGAGGACCCGGACAGCGTCGCGCACGCGGTCGCGCAGGCACAGGACGACATGGCCAACATCCTGTCCCGCGGCTGAGCGCGGGAGTGGACGCAGGGAGACGACGCGATGACTGCCATTTCCCAAGGCCCGGGCGCCGCCGGCGTGGGCCGCCCGCGCCGGGCGCGCCGCGGCGCGTGGGCCAGGGGCGGGCCGGCCAGGGGCGGGCTGGCCAGGAGGCGCTCCCTGACCGGCCTGCTGCTGATCAGCCCGGCCCTGCTGCTGGTCGCGGTGTTCTTCCTGGCCCCGCTGTGCCTGACGGTGTGGATGTCCCTGCACACGTGGCCGCTGCTCGGCAGCCCGGAGTGGACCGGCCTCGACAACTATCTGGCGATCCCGGGCGACCGCACCTTCCGCAACGCGCTGGACTACACCGTGCTCTACACGGTGATCATCACGCCGCTGCTGCTCGTCACCGGCCTCGGCCTTGCGTACCTGGTGCGGGACCGGCGGCGCGGGGTGGGGCTCTTCCGGACCGTGTGGTTCCTGCCGTACGTCTTCGGCTTCGCCTCGGCGGCCTACCTGTTCCTGTGGCTCTTCGACTCCTCGGTGGGCTTCGTGGACCGGGTGCTGGTGGACCTGCACCTGAGCGACGCGCCCGTCCAGTGGATGAACGCGGCGGACAGCGCCACCACCGCCGTGCTGGCGATGGTCGTGTGGAAGGTCGTCGGCTTCCAGATGCTGCTGCTGATGGCGGGGCTCCAGTCCATCCCCGACGAGGTCAACGAGGCGGCCCTGATGGACGGTTCGGGCCGCTGGTCCACGCTGTTGCGGATCACGCTGCCGCTGCTGCGGCGCCACATCGCGCTGGTGCTGGTCTTCTCGGTGTCGGGTTCGATGCTGGCGTTCGAGCAGTTCTACATCATGACCGGCGGCGGACCTGGCAACGAGACCCTCACCGTCGTGCAGTGGATCTACAACAGTTCCTTCGCGAACTTCCAGCTCGGCTACGGCTCCGCGCTGTCCGTGCTGCTCCTCGCGCTGCTGATGGCGATCAACGGCGTCCAGCTCTACCTCCTCCGCGAACGCGACTGATCGGGAGAACTCATGTCCGCCACCGCGCTGAACACCACGGCCCGAGGCCGGCGCAGCCGAGGGGAAGGCACGCCGGGAGACGGGGAGAGCACAGGGGGAGGCGGCACCGGGGGGCGGGGCGGGCCCGGGCGGCGCGCGGGCGCGGGCCGGGGCCGGATGCCCGCCTGGGCCTGGTGGACGGTCTGCTCGCTGATCGCCGTCATGTTCCTGCTGCCGCTGGTCGCGCTGCTCGTCACCGTCGTCAAGACCCCGCAGGCCGCGGCCGCAAGTCCGCCCGCCTACCTGCCCCACGGCATCTCCACGGAGAACTTCGAGGCGCTGGCCGACAGCCGCGAGGGCCTGTGGCGTTACGTGTGGAACTCGCTGCTGGTCTCCCTGGGCACCGTGCTGCTGACCGTGACCGTCAGCACGCTCGCCGGGTACGGCTTCGCCCGCTTCCGCTTCCCGCTGCGCAGCGCGCTGTTCGGGACGGTGCTGCTGTGCATGATGATCCCGTTCCAGGCGATCCTGACGCCGCTGTACATGGTCCTGCGCTTCCTGCACCTGCAGAACTCGCTGATCGGCCTCGTCTTCGTCTACGCGACCTTCCAGCTGCCGATCTCGGTGTTCCTCATGCGCAACTCCTTCGAGCAGATACCCAGGGCGCTGCCGGAGTCGGCGCAGATCGACGGCTGTTCCACCCTCTCCTCGCTGTGGCGGGTGCTGCTGCCGGTCGTGCGCCCGGGGGCGGTGTCGGTGGCGCTCTTCGCGTTCTTCTCGGCGTGGAACGAGTTCCTGGCCGCGCTCGTCCTGCTGTCGGACGAGGCGAAGTTCACCCTGCCGATCTTCCTGACGGTGCTGGCCTCGGGGCAGCTGGGCACCATCGACTGGGGCGTGCTGGAGGCGGGCGTGCTGGTGACCATGGTGCCCTGCGCGGTCATCTTTCTGATCCTGCAACGCTATTACGTACGCGGCCTGGTCGCGGGCTCGGTGAAGTGAGGGGCGCCGGGCCGCGGTGAGGTGAGGGGCGCCGGCCGCCCGCGGGCCCGGGGCGCGCCGCCCGCGCGGGCGCCCTTCGGGCCGGGGGTGCCGCCCGGGCCGGGGCAGGTGAGGGGGCCGCGGGCGGGGGTCAGCCGGGCTGCTGCTCTCGCGGGCCCGTCCGGCCCGCCGCGATCCGCTCCAGCAGCGCGGGCAGCGCCCGGCCGATCGGCTCGCGGATCACCTCGTCCGCCAAGTCGTCGTACGGGGTCGGCTCGGCGTTGACGATGATCAGCCGGGCGCCGTGGCCGGCCGCCAGCGGGGCGAGCGAGGCGGCGGGCTGCACCTGGAGGCTGGTCCCCACGGCGATGAGGATGTCGCAGGCCCGGGCGACGGCGAGGGCCTGCCCGAGCACCTCGGGGTCGAGCCGCTCGCCGAACATCACGGTCGCCGACTTCAGGATGCCCCCGCAGTGCGCGCACGCCGGGTCGGGCTCCCCCGCCGCCACCCTGGCCAGCGCCTCGGCCATGGGGGAACGCGCCCCGCAGCCGGTGCACACCACGGAGCGCGCGGAGCCGTGGAGTTCCAGCACCTTGCGCTCCGGCAGCCCGGCGGCCTGGTGCAGCCCGTCCACGTTCTGCGTGACGACCCGCACCGGAATCCCGGACCTCGCCAGCCGGGCCACGGCCGCGTGCGCCGCGTTGGGCTCGGCCCGCAGCGCGGGGCTGTCGCGCCGCATCAGCCAGGAGCGGCGGCGGATCTCCGGGTCGTTCATGTAGCACTCGTAGGTCACCAGCTTTTCGGCCTCGGGATCGCGCCGCCACAGGCCGTTCGGCCCCCGGTAGTCGGGCACCCCGGAGTCCGTGGAGACGCCGGCGCCGCTGAGGATCGCCACCAGCGGGCGGCGGGCCCCCTCCTGTGTCGTCATGGGAAGAGGGTAGGCGCCGCCGCCCCGCCCGGCGGCCCCTGGGACGCCCGGCCGGTGGGGCGGCCCCGCCCGGTGAGACGTCCCCCCTCGTCCGATGTCGTACGAAAAGCGTATGCTCCGGCGCATGTTCACCACCCGGCCCACCCTGCAGGGCACCTTCGGCATGGTCTCCAGCACCCACTGGCTCGCCTCGCAGTCGGCGATGGCGATGCTGGAACGGGGCGGCAACGCCTACGACGCGGCCACGGCGGCGGCCTTCGTGCTGCACGTCGTGGAGCCACACCTCAACGGGCCCGGCGGGGACGTGCCCATGATCATCGCCCCGGCCGGCGGGCAGGTCCGGGTGCTGTGCGGGCAGGGCCCGGCCCCCGCCGGGGCCACCATCGACCACTACACCTCGCTCGGGCTCGAACTGGTTCCCGGCACCGGGCCGCTGGCCGCCGTGGTCCCCGGCGCGTTCGACGCCTGGCTGCTGCTGCTGCGCGACCACGGCACCAAGGAGCTGACCGAGGTCCTCGACGCGGCGATCGGCTACGCCGAGGGCGGCCACCCGGCCGTGGAGGGGATCGGGCGCAGCGTCGGCGTGGTGCGCGAGCTGTTCGAGACCGAGTGGACCTCATCCGCCGAGATCTACCTCTCCGGCGGTCAGCCCCCCGCCCCCGGCGGCCTGCTGCGCAACCCCGCGCTCGCCGCGACCTGGCGGCGGCTGCTGCGGGAGGTCTCCGCCGCGGCCCCCGGGCCCGGCGGGCGGGAGGCGCGGATCGAGGCGGCCAGGCGGGTGTGGCGGGAGGGCTTCATCGGCGAGGCCATCGCCCGGCACGCCGCGACCCCCGCGATGGACTCCTCGGGCGAGCGGCACGCCGGGGTGCTGACCGGGGACGACCTGGTGAACTGGTCGGCGGGCTACGAGGAGCCCGTCCGCTACGACTGGCGCGGCTGGACCGTGTGCAAGGCGGGCCCCTGGAGCCAGGGCCCGGTCCTGCCGCAGCAACTCGCGCTGCTCGACGCGGGAATCGACGCCGCCGACCTGGGCACCCCCGCGTACCTGCACGCGCTGATCGAGGGCGGAAAGCTGGCGCTCGCCGACCGCGAGGCCTGGTACGGCGACGCGGCCGAGGTCCCGGTGGACGTGCTGCTCTCCCCCGAGTACAACGCCGAACGCCGCGCGCTGATCGGCGAGACGGCCTCGCACGAGCTGCGGCCCGGCCGCCCCGGGGGGCGCGAGCCGCGGCTGAGCACGCACGCCGGGAAGCGCGACCACGCCGCCCTGCCGCAGGACCTCGTCGGCTCGGGCGAGCCGACGGTCGCGTTCAACGGCGAGACCAGGGGCGACACCTGCCACGTGGACGTGGTGGACCGCTGGGGCAACATGATCAGCGCCACGCCGAGCGGCGGCTGGCTCCAGTCGAGCCCGGTGATACCGGGGCTCGGCTTCCCGCTCGGCACGCGGCTGCAGATGACCTGGCTGGAGGAGGGCCTGCCGACCTCGCTGACGCCGGGCCGCCGCCCGCGCACCACGCTGAGCCCCTCGCTGGCGCTGCGGGACGGCGAGGCGGTGCTCGCCTTCGGCACCCCGGGCGGCGACCAGCAGGACCAGTGGCAGCTGCACTTCTTCGTGGCCGCGGTGCTGCGTTCCCCGGTGCGCGGCGCGCTCGACCTCCAGGGCGCGATCGACGCCCCGAACTGGCACCACGACAACCATCCCTCCTCCTTCTATCCGCGCGAGAGCCGGCCGGGCAGCGTCACCGTGGAGTCGCGGATCGGCGAGGCGGCCGTCGAGGAGCTGCGGCGCCGTGGCCACGAGGTGACGGTGGCCGGGCCCTGGACCGAGGGCCGCCTGTGTGCGGTGGCCCGCGACCCGGAGACCGGCGTGCTGGCCGCCGCCGCCAACCCCAGGGGGATGCAGGGGTACGCCGTCGGCCGCTGACCCACGCGGAGCCCACGCCCCGGCCCGGCAACCTCGCGGCCGGAACCGGGGCGTGGGCCGGCCCCGGACTCCGGGCCGGTGGCCCCGGGAGGCCGGGCGGGCCGGGCGGGCCGGGGAGTTCACGCCGCGGGGCTCGGGACCCGGCCCGGCGCCGGGGAGTCGTCCCTTGGCCCGGCCGAGGGCGCGCGGAAGGGGCGCGCGGAAGCGGCGCCGAGGGGGCATCGGCACGTACGGAGAAGTACGGAGGAGACGTCCGGGAGGCGCCGCGAAGGCGCCGCGAAGGCGCCGCGAAGGCACCGCGAAGGCACCGCGAAGGCGTCGCGGATCGGTGGAGGACCGGTGGGCGGCCGGTGCGGGGGCCGCGGGCGAGGGCCGGAAATCGGCGCCGTGAAAACTCGCCGTAGCCAACCGGAAACACGTCTCGTAACACGGCTTGGCTTCAGTAGCGGCCATGGCAGATGTGCCCATGCTCCCGCGGGATGTCACGGCCGGGACGGCCGCCTTCGCGGCGGGACTGCGCGCCGTCGTGGCGGGCCTGGATCCGGCGGTGGGCTGGTACGGGGCCTTCGCCGGCCGGGAGTCGGAGGGGCTGGCGGCGTGGCTCGCCGGGCGGGAGCTGCCGCCCTGGGACGTGGTCGCCGACCTGGTGGGGGACCTGGCCATGGCGCGGGGTCAGGAGGCGGCCGAAGAGGCCGCGGGACGACTCAGGCAGGCGTACGAGGCGGTGACGCGCGCCCAGGATGCGCTGCCGGGCGCGGGCGCGGCGCTCGCGGCGCGGCTGGCCGGGCTCGACCGTGCCGCCCTGGCGGCCCGGGCGCGGCGGGAGGAACTGGCCGCGGCGCGGCGGGAGGCGCTGCGCGCCGGCCGGGCCGCCGCGGCCGGGCGGCTGGCCGCGCTGGGCGAGTGGGCCGGGGACGACGAGGCGCGTTGCGCGGCCAGGCAGGCCGAACTGCGGTCCAGGCTGGCCGCCTTACCCCCGGCGCACGGGCCGCGACAGCGCCCGGCCGCACGCCTCGGGGCCGGGCGGGAGGCCCACCCGGCGGGCGGGGAGGCGGTCCTCCCGGCGGGCGGGCAGACGGCCGGGGGCCGGGAGCCGGCGCGGGCGGACGCCGGCCAGGCCCGGCCGCAGGCCGACGGCACGCCGGAGGCGGCGGGCGCGCCGGAGGCGGCGGATGCGCGGGAGGGGGCGGGTGCGGCCGGGCATGCGCGGGCGCGGGGGGACGGCGGCCCGCGCGAGAGGACCGGCGCGCGGCAGGCGGGCGCCTTCCGGGAGCGGGCCGGGGCGCGGCGGGCGGGCGCCGCCGCGGGGGCGGCCGGGCCGGAGCAGGGGGCCGCCGCGGAGCACGGGTCCGAGGGGGCGGCCCCTCCCCAGGCGCGACGGCGGCCCCGCGGGGCGAGGTTCGCCGGCCTCGCCACGGCCGCCGAGGATGCCGCGCCGGCCGGCAACGCCGAGGCACACCGCGCCGGCGCGGCCGGCGAGCCCGGCGGGAGCGGGGAGGCGGCGGACCCCGGGGCGGCCGGGCCGCGGGCCGCCGCGGCGCCCACGGCCGCCCCGCCGCCCGGGCGGGTGCCCCCGCCGAGCGGCTCGCGGTTCGCCGGGGCGCTGCGGGCGGACGCCCCGCGGCGCCGGGAGCGTTCCGAACGCCGGGAGCGCGGGCGGCAGTCCGCCGAGGAGCACGAGCGGGCCGCCGCGGAGACGGCGCTGCGGCTGCGGCGGCTCCGCGCGGAGGGCAGCAGCGCCGCGGCGCACGTCCTGCTGTCCGAGGCGGCAGGTGGCCCCGCCGCGCGCCTGCCCCTGCTCGCGGCGGCGCTCGAACGCCACGGGCTGGCCGCGGACGTGGCGACGCTGCTGTGGGAGGCGGCCTCCCTGCCGCCGGGCGAACTGGCCGCCGCGGCCGAGGCGCTGGCGGCGGCCGGTCGCGCCGCGGACTGCGGGCGGCTGCTGCGGCAGGGCGCCGCACGCCCCGCGGCCGAGGCCGGGCTGATCGCCGCGCGCCTGTGCTCGGCCGGGCGCAGGGAGGAGGCGGTCACGCTGCTCTCCTCGCTGGTGCGCGCCCGGGGCGCGGAAGAGGCGGCGCGCGCCGCGGCGCAGGACCCCCGGGCGGTGGCCCCCGTCCTCCTGGACGCCGCGCGCCGGGTGTCGCCGCGCCACCACTACGCGGTGACCAGCGAGCTGCGCCGGGCCGGGGTGGCGACCTGAGGAGGCCGCCAGCGCCCGGCCCGGGCGCGGGCGGCGGGGGCCGCCACGGCCGTCGCGGGGGCGCGTGCTTCGATGGGGAGGTGATCGACGAGGAGCTGCTGGCGGGGGCGGAGGCGGCCGTGCGCGAGGCCGCCGCGACGGACATCATGCCGCGGGGGCGGCGGCTGGCCGAGGGCGAGGTGGCGGTCAAGACCGCCCCGCACGACCTGGTCACCGTGGCCGACCGCGAGGCGGAGCGGCGGCTCACGCACGCCCTGCGGGAACTGCTGCCCGGCTCGGTGGTGGTCGGCGAGGAGGCGGTGCACGAGGACCCGGCGGTCTACGGCGCCCTGGGCGGTGACGCGCCGGTGTGGATCGTGGACCCGATCGACGGCACGCGCCCCTTCGTCCGCGGCGAGACCGGCTTCTGCACGCTCGTGGCCCTGGCGCACCGCGGCGAGCTGCTCGCCTCCTGGACCCACGCCCCGGCCCTCGGCCAGCTGGCCCACGCCGGGCGCGGCGCCGGCGCCTTCCTCAACGGCGAGCGGCTGCAGGCCGGTTCGCCTCCCGAGGGCCGGGTGCTCAAGGTGGCCTGCTCCCACCCCGACTACACCACGCCCGCCCAGAAGCGGGCCCTGTCCGCCCTGTGGACGGAGGGCGTGGCGCCCCGGCCCTGCGGCGCGGCCGGCCTCGAGTACCTGGCGGTGGCCGCGGGCCGGCTGGACGCCACCGCCTTCACCTGGGAGAACTCCTGGGACCATGCGGCAGGGCTGCTGCTGGTCGAGGAGGCGGGCGGCGCCCACCTCACCTCGTCAGGCGTGCCCTTCCGCATAGCCGGGGGCAACGCCCTTCCCTTCACCGCCGCCCGCGACGCGCGCACCGCCCACCGCGTCCTGTCCCTCCTCACCGCGGGCGCCCGGGGCCCGTCCGGCGGGGCCTGACGAACGGCCGCCGGCCGCCGTGGCCGGGGTTCCGTCCCCGCGCCGGGCGGCCCGGGCCCGGGGCGGCCGGCCCCCGGGGCCTCAGGCCGCGAGCGGGGGCAACGCCATCGGCAGGGGGCACGGCCCGAGGGAGGCCGCCGCGGCCAGTGGCCGTGGCAGGACGGTCCCGACGGCCCGCCGCAGCACGGTCATGGCCTGCGGCCCGCAGCACCGGGCCCGCGCCCAGGCCCAGGCATGGGCGGCGCGGAGGTCGGCGTGGCAGGCCGCCACCGCGGCGTGCACCGCGGCGGCCGTCCGCTCCGCGGTCGGCAGGCCGCCGAAGCCCGGCCCGCCCCACTCGCGGGCGAGCGGCGCCACCTCCCAGCCGTCGAACCTCCCCCCGGCACAGATCAGGCCGGGTCCGTCCTCCAGGACCACGCCGCCCCCGTACTCGCACAGCCAGCCGGGGATGGCCAGGCCGAGCCCGTAGCCGGAGCCCTCGGCCGGCGCGGCGAAGGCGAGGAAGCAGAGGACGAAGAGGCCGAGAACGGCCAGGGCAGCGGAAATCCGGCGTGTCACGACCAGGCCCCCTCATTACCACGTGTGATGGACTGAGCACTTACAGCATCCGCCTCGCGGCGCCCGTCGGCATCCCTCGGAGGGGTGAATGCTGGTCACCAGTTCGCGGGCGAGGGCCGCGCCCGCGGTCGCTGGGCCATTGGGGTCGGCGCTCTGGGCGCGCGGCGCGCCGCTCCCGGCGCCCGTGGCCGCCTTCGTACCGTCCGCTGCTGACACGCACACCGGCCGGGGGGAGAGATGGGGCGAGCAGCATGACGGACGACTTCGTGCTCGACGTGACGCGCATCCGCGACGAGGTCCGCAAGCGCATGGAGGCGGGTCCCGTCACCGGGACCTACGGCCTGGACAAGGAGCGGGTGATCGCCGTGCTCAACGACGTGATCGCCACGGAGGTGGTGTGCTGGCTGCGCTACACCAGGCACGCGATCGCCGCCATCGGCATCGACCGGGCCCAGGTCTCGGCCGAGTTCACCGAGCACGCCAAGGAGGAGATGGACCACGCCCTGCGCGCCGCGGAGCGGGTCTCCCAGCTGGGCGGCGACCCCGACTTCGATCCCAAGACGCTCGAACAGCGCGCGCACACCGACTACACCACCCCGTCGGACGGCGACCTGGACCGGATGCTGAAGGACAACCTCTTCGCCGAGCGCATCGTGATCAGCACCTACCAGGAGATCATCCGCTGGCTCGGCGAGCACGACCCGACCACGCGGCGCGTGATGGAGTCGATCCTCGAAGAGGAGGAGGAGCACGCCGACGACCTGGTCGACCTGCTGGGCATCTGAGGGCCGCCGGGCCGGCCGCGGCCCCCGCGCGCGGCCGGTCCCCGGCGCGGCCGAAGGGCGCGCCGCGCCGCCCGGCAGGGGCTCAGCGCTCGCCGCGCAGATAGCGCAGGAGCACGACCCCGTTCCCGAACGTCCTGGTCCCGGCGGGCACCAGGCTCCGCGGCGCCTGCCCCTCGGGGAACAGGCGCCGGCCCGCGCCCAGCAGCACCGGGTTGACGTACAGGCGGTACTCGTCGATCAGGTCCTGCCGGGCGAACTCGGCCGCCAGGTTCGCGCCGCCGAGCGACAGGTCGCCTGCGGACCGCTCCTTGAGCGCCCTGATCTCCGCGGCGTCCACGGCGTGCGCGACCCTCGCGTTCCACTTCGCCTGCCGCAGGCTCCGGGAGAAGACGATCTTGGGCTTCTCGCGCCAGATCGCGGCGAACTCCGCGACGGCCCCCGCGTTGGCCGGGTCCGCGTCGGCCGTGGGCCAGTAGGCCGCCATCAGCTCGTGGGTGACGCGCCCTTCGAGGAAGGCGCTTGCGGCGGCCAGCTCCTCGTTGAAGTGCCGGTGCAATTCCTCGTCGACCCGGTGCCAGGAGATGTCCCCGTCCCGGCCCTCGAAGAAGCCGTCGAGCGACACCGACATGGACACCACCACCTTGCTCGCCTCGCGCCTCGGGCTCATGGGTGCTCCGTAAGTTGTTGGGCGGCCCGGGAGGGCCGGATGTGGCTTATGGGTCCTTGCCTTCAGTGGCTGACTAGGAGTGGCCGTCCGGCTCTCCGGGGCGCCCTGGCTGCTGATTGAGATGTGCGCGCT
>NZ_RBAL01000026.1 GCF_003626535.1 Streptomyces hoynatensis | reverse complement strand
AGGACTCACCGCCGCCTGGCACCACCACCCCACCCACACCCACTACGCCGAAATCACCCTCCCACCCCACACCCCCCACACCGACACCTTCACCCTCCACCCCGCACTCCTCGACGCCGCACTGCACGTCAGCGGGCTCGGCCTGGCCGGGGATTCGGGAGCGGACGCGGGCGAGGTACGGCTGCCGTTCTCCTGGTCGGGGGTGCGGCTGCACGCCACCGGCGCCACGACGTTGCGGGTGCGGATGGCCCCGGCGGGGCCGGGGGCATTCGCGGTGACCCTCGCCGACGCGACGGGCGAGCCGGTGGTCACCGTGGACAGCCTCGCCACCCGCCCGATCGACTCCGGGCAGTTGGCCGCCGCCACGCGCGGCTGCCGGGACGGCATGTTCCGGCTCGGGTGGACCTCGGTGCCGCTCCCCGCGGAGGCGGCGGCCGGCGGCGACTGGCTGCTGCTGGGCGCGGACGAAGCAGACGGAGCAGACGGGGCAGACGGGGCAGACGAGGCGGTGCGGCTGGACGGGCTGGTCGCCGGGCGGTGCGCCGCGCCGGCCTCCGTTGCCGAGGCGCCCGCCGTCGCCCTCGTCTTCCCCTCCCTGGGGACGGCGCAGGGGCTCAGGCCGCCGGAGGCCGTGCGACGGGCTACCGCCGGGGCGCTGGGGCTGTTGCAGGCGTGGCTGGCGGAGGAGCGTTTCGCCGACTCCCGGCTGGTCGTGGTGACCCGCGGCGCGGTGGCGGCGGGCCGGGAGGACGTGCCCGATCTGGCGGGTGCCGCCGTGTGGGGGCTGGTCAGGTCGGCACAGACCGAGAACCCCGGCCGCTTCACGCTGGTGGACCTGGACCCGGCGGAGGAGCCGGACAACGCGGCCCTTCTGCTGCGTGCCGCCGTGGCCGTGGGCGAGCCGCAGCTCGCCGTGCGGGCGGGCGGGTTGCTCGTGCCGCGGATCGCTCGGGTGACGGCGGAGGCCGAGGCCGCGGCGGAGCGTGCGGTGCCGGGCCCGGGCGGCACGGTGCTGATCACGGGCGGCACCGGCACCCTCGGCGGCTTCCTCGCCAGGCACTACGCCACCGCGTACCCGGGTGTGCGTCTGCTGCTGACGAGCCGTCGGGGTGCCGGGGCGCCCGGGGCCGTGGAACTCACGCGGGAACTGGAGGAGTTGGGGGCCGAGGTCACCCTCGCCGCCTGCGACACCGCCGACCGCCAGGCCCTCGCCGACCTCCTCGCCACCATCCCGGCCGAACATCCGCTGACCTCCGTCATCCACACCGCCGGCGTCCTCGACGACGCCACCCTCACCACCCTCACCCCGCAACAACTCGACACCGTCCTGCGCCCCAAGGCCGACGCCGCCTGGCACCTGCACGAACTCACCCGCGACCACAACCTGGCCGAGTTCGTCCTCTTCTCCTCGGCGGCCGGGACGGTCGGCAGCGCGGGGCAGGGCAACTATGCGGCGGCGAACACCTTCCTGGACGCCCTGGCAGCCCACCGCCGCGCCCACGACCTGCCGGCCACCTCCCTCGCCTGGGGCCTGTGGGCCGACGCCAGCGGCATGACCGGACACCTCGACGCCGCGGACACGACGCGGATGAGCCGCGTGGGCATCCGGCCGATGGGGGCGGAGGAGGGCCTGGCGCTGTACGAGGCGGCGCTCGACCTGGGGGAGGCGCAGCTGGTCCCCGCGAGGATCGACCCGGGGCTGCTGCGTCCGCACGCGGCGGCGGGGACATTGCCGGTGGTGCTGCGCGGCCTGGTACGCCCGCCCACGCGGCGTGCCGCCGAGGCCGCCGACGACTCGGGCAGCCTGCGCGCACGCCTCAGCCGCATGCCCACCGACCAGGCCACCCAGACCCTCACCGACCTGGTCCGCACCCACACCGCCCTCGTCCTCGGCCACCCCACCCCCGACACCATCAACACCCACCACGCCTTCAAAACCCTCGGCTTCGACTCCCTCACCGCCGTCGAACTCCGCAACCGACTCAACGCCGCAGCCGGGCTGCGGCTCCCGGCCACCCTGATCTTCGACTACCCCACCCCCCAGGCCCTGGCCGCACACCTGCGCGAAGAACTCCTCTCGGGCCCGCCGCGGCCGGGCGACGCGGGCCCTGCGGCGCCGGCCGTGACGGACGGGGACGACCCGGTGGCGATCGTGTCGATCGGCTGCCGCTACCCCGGCGGCGTCCGCTCCGCCGAAGACCTGTGGAACCTCGTCGCGGGCGGCGTCGGCGTGCTCGGGGACTTCCCCGAGGACCGCGGCTGGGATGTCGAGGCGCTGTACGACCCCGAGCCCGGGAAACCCGGCAAGACCTACACCAGACAAGGCGCCTTCCTCTACGACGCCGCCGAGTTCGACCCCGACTTCTTCGGCATCAGCCCCCGCGAAGCCCTCGCCATGGACCCCCAGCAACGCCTCCTCCTCGAAACCACCTGGGAAACCCTCGAACACGCCGGCATCAACCCCCACACCCTCCACGGCACCCGCACCGGCATCTTCACCGGCGTCATGTACGGCGACTACGGCGGGCGGCTTCGTGCGGTGCCCGGTGCCGTGCCCGAGGACGTCGGCGGCTACATCGGGAACGGCAGTGCGGGCAGCGTCGCCTCGGGGCGTGTCTCCTACACCTTCGGCTTCGAAGGCCCCGCCGTCACCGTGGACACCGCCTGCTCCTCCTCCCTCGTCGCCCTCCACCTCGCCGCCCAGGCGCTGCGGGGCGGCGAGTGCGAGCTGGCCCTGGCGGGCGGGGTGACCGTGATGGCGACGCCTGATGTGTTCACCGAGTTCAGCATGCAGCGGGGGCTTTCACCCGACGGGCGCTGCAAGTCCTTCGCGGCCGGGGCCGACGGCACCGGCTGGGGCGAGGGCGTCGGCATGCTGCTGCTGGAACGGCTCTCGGACGCCCGCAAAAACGGCCACCCCGTGCTCGCGATCGTGCGCGGCTCCGCCGTGAACCAGGACGGCGCAAGCAACGGCCTCACCGCCCCCAACGGCCCCTCACAACAACGCGTCATCCGCCAAGCCCTCGCCAACGCCCACCTCACACCGGCCGACGTCGACGCCGTCGAAGCCCACGGCACCGGCACCACCCTCGGCGACCCCATCGAAGCCCAGGCCCTCCTCGCCACCTACGGACAGGACCGGCCAGAAGACCAACCGCTGTGGCTGGGCTCCCTCAAGTCGAACATCGGCCACACCCAGGCCGCGGCGGGCGTCGGCGGCGTCATCAAAATGGTCATGGCCCTACGCAACGGGGTGCTGCCCAAAACCCTCCACATCGACGAGCCCACCCCCCACGTCGACTGGACCGCCGGAGCCGTCGAACTGCTGACAGAGGCCAGGACCTGGCCCGACACCGGCCACCCCCGCCGCGCCGGCATCTCCTCCTTCGGCGTCTCCGGCACCAACGCCCACCTCATCATCGAACAGGCCCCGGCCGAGCCGGCGGAAGAGGCCGAGACGGGCGGCGGCGAGGGCGACGACGCGGCCCTCGTTCCGTGGGTGCTGTCGGGCCGGACGCCGGAGGCCCTGCGGGAACAGGCGGCGCGGCTGCGTGAGTTCGTGACCGCGGGCCCCGAGCCGAGGCCCGCGCGGGTCGGCTGGGCGCTGGCGACCGAGCGGGCGCAATTCGAGCGGCGGGCCGTGGTCCTCGCCTCGGACGGCGCGGAATTCGCCTCGGCGCTGGCGGCGCTGGCGGAGGGGCGGGCCGCGGACGGCCTGGTCACCGGCGAGGCAACCCCCTCCGGAAAGACCGCCTTCGTCTTCTCGGGCCAGGGCAGCCAGCGCCCCGGCATGGGCCGCGACCTCTACGACACCTATCCCGTCTTCGCCACCGCCCTCGACGAGACCTGCGCCGCCCTCGACCCCCACCTCGACCGGCCCCTCAAGTCCCTCATGTTCGCCGAGGAAGGAACGGAAGAGGCCGGGCTGCTCAACCAAACCCGCTACACCCAGCCCGCGTTGTTCGCCCTCGAAGTCGCCCTCTACCGGCTCCTCACCCACCACGGCATCACCCCCGACTACCTCACCGGGCACTCACTCGGCGAACTCACCGCAGCGCACCTCGCAGGAGTCCTCACCCTGGCCGACGCGGCGACGCTGATCACCACCCGTGCCCGGCTCATGCAGGCCGCCATCCCCGGCGGAACCATGATCGCCATCAACGCCCCGCACAAGGAGATCACCCCCCACCTCGCCGAGACCCACGGCACCGTCACCCTCGCCGCCGTCAACTCCCCCACCACCACCGTCATCGCCGGAGACACCGAACCCACACGCGCCATCGCCCGCCACTTCGCCGACCACGGCATCCGCACCCGCGAACTCACCGTCTCCCACGCCTTCCACTCCCCCCACATGGACCCCATCCTCGACCAGTTCCACGCCACCGCCACCACCCTCACCTACCACCCACCCACCATCCCCCTCATCTCCAACACCACCGGCAACCTCGCCACCACCGAACAACTCACCGACCCCACCTACTGGACCCACCACATCCGAAACACCGTCCACTACGCCCAGGGCATCACCACCCTCCACACCCACGACACCACCACCTATCTCGAACTCGGCCCGCAGGGCTCTCTCGTCTCGCTCACGGAGGAGACCCTGGGCGAGGCGGGTGCCGAGGTGGCCGCGCTGCCCGTCCTGCGGCGGGACCGGCCGGAGGGGGCGGCATACCTGACCGCGCTCGCGCGTCTTCACGTGCGGGGGGCCGACCCGGACTGGTCGCGGGTGCTGCTGCCGCGGCCCCGGCCGGCCGGCCTGCCGACGTATCCCTTCCAGCGCCGGACGTTCTGGCTGGAGCCGGCCGCCGCGGCGGCCGACGCCGACGGGCTGGGGCTGCGGGCGGCCGGGCATCCGTTGCTGGGGGCCGCGGTGTCCCTGGCGGACGGGGCCGGCGTGGTGTTCACCGGGCTGATCTCGCCGCGGACGCATCCGTGGCTTGCCGAGCACACCGTGATGGGCACGGCCCTGCTGCCGGGGACGGCGCTGGTCGAACTCGCTCTCGGGGCGGGCGCGCAGCTGGGTGCCGACCGGATCGAGGAGCTGACGCTGCATGCGCCGCTGGTGCTGCCCGAGCGCGGGGGCGTGCAGGTGCAGGTCGTGTTCGGTGAGCCGGACGAGGCCGGGGCCCGGGCGGTGAGCGTGCACGCGCGCCCCGCGGAGGGCGGGCCCGGCGAGACGGCGGAGCGGGAGTGGACGCGGCACGCCGCGGGCGTGCTGGCCCCGGCGGCCGAGGTGCCCTCCCTGCCGGGGGCCGGGGAGCTGCGGGGCAGTTGGCCGCCTCCGGGCGCGGAGCCGCTCGACGTGGCGGGGCTGTACGAGCGGTACGCCGCGACGGGTTCTGACTACGGCCCGACGTTCCAGGGGCTGCGCGCGGCCTGGCGGCTCGGGGAGGTGGTGTACGCGGAGGTCGCGCTGCCCGAGGAGACCGTGACGGCCGGGTTCGCGGTGCATCCGGCGCTGCTGGACGCCGCGTTGCATCCGCTCGCGCTGGACGTCTTCGGGCAGGACCCGGACAAGCTGGCGTTGCCGTTCTGCTGGCGGGGGGTCTCGCTGCCTGCGGGGCAGGTGACGGCGCTGCGGGTGCGGCTGGCGCCGACCGGGGCCGAGGCGGCTTCCGGTTCCCTGGAGCTGGCGGTGCTGCTGGCCGACGCGGTCACCGGGGAGCCGGTGGCGGGCGTGGAGTCGTTGCAGCTGCGGATCACCGCGCGCGAGCAGCTGGCCGGGTTGCGGGAGGCGGGGCGGGCCTCGCTCTTCCGCCTGGACTGGGTGGACGTGGGGGCCGGTGCGGCGGCCGGGGGCCGGGGCGCGGTGCTCGGCCGGGACCCGCTGGGCCTCGGCGGTTCCTGGGCCGTGTGCGGCGACCTCGATGCGCTCGCCGAGGCGGATGTCGCCGCGGAGGCGGACGCCGCCGGTGCGGCGGACCCGCCCGGTGCGGCGGGCGGCGCAACTCCCGGCGGCGCGGCGGAGGTTCCCGCGTTCGCCGTGGCGCAGTTCGCCCTGGCGGGGGCCGAGGCGGATGCCGCGGGGCGGGCGCACCGGCTGGCGCGGGAGGCCCTCGGGCTGGCGGCGGAGTGGCTGGCCGACCGGCGGTTCGCGGCGTCGCGACTTGTGGTGCTGACCCGCGGGGCGGTGCCTGCGGGCGAGGCGCGCCAGGTGCGTGACCCGGGGGCCGCCGCCGTGTGGGGGCTGCTGCGTGCGGCGCAGACCGAGCACCCGGGACGGTTCGTGCTGCTCGACCTGGACCCGGAGGGCGAGCCGGACGGCGCGGCGCCGGCCGGGGCGGTGGCGGCGGCGCTGGCCTCCGGCGAGCCGCAACTCGCCGAGCGGGGCGGGGCGTTGCTGGTGCCGCGGCTGGCCCGCGCCGGAGAGGTGCCGGCGGTCGAGCCGGGCGCCGCGGCCGGTTTCGGTCCGGGCGGCACGGTGCTCGTCACGGGCGGCACCGGGGCACTGGGCTCCCAGGTGGCCAGGCATCTGGTGCGGCGGCACGGCGTGGAGCGGCTGCTGCTGGCCGGCAGGCGTGGCGCTCAGGCGCCGGGGGCGGCGGAACTGGTCGCCGAGCTGGCCGAGTTGGGTGCCCAGGCCACGGTCGTGGCCTGCGATGTGGCCGACCGGGAGGCGCTGGCGGGGCTGCTGGCGAGCGTGCCGGAGGAGCATCCGCTGACGGGGGTCGTGCACACGGCCGGGGTGCTGGACGACGGCGTCCTGACCGCGCTGACGCCGGAGCGGCTGGCGGGGGTGCTGCGGCCCAAGGTGGACGCCGCCTGGCACCTGCACGAGCTGACGCGGGACGCGGGCCTGTCGGCGTTCGTGCTGTTCTCCTCGATCGCCGGGGTGACGGGCAGCGCGGGTCAGGCCCCCTACGCGGCGGGCAATGTGTTCCTCGACTCGCTGGCCGCCCACCGGCGGGCCCAGGGCCTTCCGGCGACGTCGCTCGCCTGGGGCTTCTGGGCGGAGGCCGGGGGAATGACCGCGGGGCTCGGGGAGGGCGACCGCGCCAGGATGCGCCGCATCGGCGTCGCGCCGCTGTCCACGGAGGCCGGGCTGGCCCTGTTCGACGCGGCGCTGCCGTCGGCGGAGCCGCTGCTGGTGGCGGCGGCGCTCGACACCTCGGCGCTGCGGGAGCCGGAGCTGGTGCAGCCGGTGCTGCGTGGCCTGGTGCGGGTTCCGGCCTGGCGGGCGGCCAGGAAGCGCAACGCGGCGTCCGGCGGGCCCTCGTTCGCCGAGCGGCTGGCGGCGCTCGCCGGGGCCGAGCGGGAGCGGGCGCTGCTCGACCTGGTCCGCGGGCAGGTGGCGAAGGTGCTCGGGCACGCCTCGGTGGCGACGGTGCCGGCCGACCGCGGGTTCATGGACATGGGCCTCGACTCGCTGACGGCGGTGGACCTGAGGAACCGGCTGATCGCCGAGACGGGGCTGCGGCTTCCCACCACGGTCGTCTTCGACTTCCCCAGCCCGGCGGAACTCGCCGAATACCTGGGGAGCGAACTCGGCGCCGCCGGGGCCGGCGGCGGGCTGCCGGTGCTGCGCGAACTGGACCGGATCGAGGACGCGTTGCCCGCGCTGTCCGCGGACCGGGCCGCGACGGCCACGCTCGCCGCCCGCCTGAAGGAGCTTCTGGCGCGGATCGGCGAGACCGGCGGCGCACGGCAGGGCGCCGATTCCTCGGCTGCGGACCGTATCGAGTCGGCATCCGACAACGAGATCTTCGACTTCATCGACAACGAGCTGGAGATTTCGTGAGGGCGCGACAGCAATGGAATTCCGAAGGTTCGTTGGGGTGACGTGTCATGTCGAATGAAGAGAAGCTGCGGAATTACCTGAAGCGGGTGACGGCCGACCTGGCGCAGACCCGCAGGCGGCTGCGGGAGGCGGAGGCGGCCGAGCGGGAACCGATCGCGATCATCGGCATGGGCTGCCGTTTCCCGGGCGGCGTGACCGGCCCCGAGGAGCTGTGGCGGCTGGTTTCCGAGGGCCGGGACGCCATCACGCCCTTTCCCGGGGACCGCGGCTGGGACCTTGCGGACCTCTACGATCCCGATCCGGAGCGGGCGGGGAAGTCGTATGTGCGGGAGGCGGGTTTCCTGGCGGATGCCGGGGATTTCGACGCCGATTTCTTCGGGATCAGCCCGCGTGAGGCGCTCGCCATGGACCCGCAGCAGCGGCAGCTCCTTGAGGTGGCCTGGGAGACGTGCGAGCGGGCGGGCATCGACCCGTCGGGGCTGCGGGGCAGCAGCACCGGGATCTTCGCGGGGGTGATGTACCACGACTATGCCGCCTCCAGCAGTTCGGGCAGCGTGGTGACCGGCAGGGTCGCCTACACGCTGGGGCTTGAGGGCCCTGCGGTGTCGGTCGACACGGCCTGCTCCTCCTCGCTGGTGGCGATGTATGTGGCCGCCCAGGCGCTGCGCCGCGGGGAGTGCACGCTGGCGCTGGCCGGGGGCGTGACGGTGATGGCGACCCCGGAGACCTTCGTGGAGTTCAGCCGGCAGCGCGGCCTCGCGAGGGACGGCCGCTGCAAGCCGTTCGCCGCCGCGGCGGACGGCACCGCCTGGGGGGAGGGCGTGGGCCTGCTGCTGCTGGAGCGGCTGTCGGACGCGCGGCGTCACGGGCACGAGGTGCTGGCGGTGATCCGCGGCGCGGCGATGAACCAGGACGGCGCGAGCAGCCAGTTGAGCGCGCCGAACGGGCCCGCGCAGCAGCGGGTGATCCGGCGGGCCCTGGCCGACGCGGGGATCTCGCCGCGCGAGGTCGATGTCGTGGAGGCGCACGGCACGGGCACCACGCTGGGCGACCCGATCGAGGCGCAGGCGCTGCTCGCGACGTACGGACAGGACCGGCCGGAAGACCGGCCGCTGTGGCTGGGCTCCCTGAAGTCCAACATCGGCCACACCCAGGCCGCCGCGGGCGTCGGCGGCGTCATCAAAATGGTCATGGCCCTGCGCCACGGGGTGCTGCCCAAAACCCTCCACATCGACGAGCCCACCCCCCACGTCGACTGGACCGCCGGAGCCGTCGAACTGCTGACGGAGGCCAGGACCTGGCCCGACACCGGCCACCCCCGCCGCGCCGCCGTCTCCTCCTTCGGCGTCTCCGGCACCAACGCCCACCTCATCATCGAACAGGCCCCCGAGGAGGAGCCCGCGGAAGCGGAGGCCACGGGGGCGGGGGCCGCGGGGACGGAACGCGGCGCGGTGAGCACGGCGGCGACGGTGCCGTGGCTGCTGTCGGCGAAGTCGGCGCAGGCGCTGCGGGAGCAGGCGGCGCGGCTGCGGGAGTACGTGGAGCGGAATCCGGGCCTGGTGCCCGGCCAGGTGGGTCGCGCGCTGGCGACCGAGCGGGCGGCCTTCCCGCACCGGGCGGTGGTGGTCGGCGAGCGGCGCGAGGAGTTCGCCGCCGCCCTGGCGGCACTCGCCGCGGGCGAGTCCTCCCCGGATGTGGTGACGGGCACGGCGCCCGGCGGGCCGGGCCGGACGGTGTTCGTCTTCCCCGGCCAGGGCTCCCAGTGGGCGCGCATGGGCGTCGAACTCATGGAATCCTCCCCGGTGTTCGCGCGGGCGCTGCACGAGTGCGCCGAGGCGCTGGCGCCCTTCACCGACTGGAACCTCCTCGACGTGCTGCGGGAGGCCGAGGGCGCGCCCGGGTTCGACCGGGTGGACGTGGTGCAGCCCGCACTGTTCGCCCTGATGGTGTCCCTGGCGAGGTTGTGGGAATCCCTCGGCGTCAGGCCCGACGCGGTCGTCGGGCACTCCCAGGGCGAGATCGCCGCAGCCCACATCGCAGGCGCACTCACCCTCGAAGACGCCGCCCGGATCGTCACCCAGCGCTCTCAGGCCCTCTCGGCCATCACCGGACGCGGCGGGATGACCTCACTCCCCCTCCCCAAGGAACAAGCCCTTGAGCTGATCCAGCGCTGGGAAGGCCGCATCGCCATCGCCGCGGTCAACGGACCACAGTCCACCGTGGTCGCCGGAGACGCCGACGCGCTCGACGAGATGTTCACCCACTGCGAGCAGGAAGGCATCCGCGCCCGCCGCATCCCCGTCGACTACGCCTCCCACACCCACCACGTCGAAACCCTCAAGGACCAACTCCACAACATCCTCGCCCCCGTCACCCCACGAGAGCCCCGCATCGCCTTCTACTCCACCGTCACCGGCCGGCCCCTCACCCCCGACACCCCCCTGGACGCCACCTACTGGTACGACAACCTCCGCACCACCGTCGAGTTCGAGACCACCACCCGCCGCCTCCTGGAGGACGGACACACCCTCTTCATCGAAACCAGCCCCCACCCCGTCCTCACCCTCGCCGTGCAGGAGACCGTGGAGGCGCACGCCCCCGCCGGGGCCGAGGTGGGGGTCACCGGCACGCTGCGGCGCGGGGAGGGCGGCTGGCGCCGGCTCCTCGGTTCCCTGGCGGTCGCGCAGACCCAGGTGGCGCCGGACTGGGCCGCGTTGCTGCCCGACCGTGCCCCCCGGCCGCTCGGCCTGCCGACCTACCCGTTCCAGCACCGGCACTTCTGGGTGGAGCCGGCCGGGCAGGGGGGCGACCCGGCCGCGCTCGGGCTCACCGCCGCCGGTCATCCGCTGCTCGGCGCGGCGGTGCCCGTCGCCGAGGGCGGCTCGCTGCTGCTGACCGGGCAGCTGTCGCTGCGCAGTCACCCGTGGCTCGCCGACCATGCCGTCCACGGCACGGTCATCCTCCCGGGCACCGCCTTCGTCGAACTCGCCGTGCGGGCGGGCGACCAGGCGGGGCTCGGGCGGGTCGAAGAGCTCACCCTGCAGGCGCCGTTGACGCTGCCTGCCACCGGCGCGGTGCGGCTGCAGCTGCACCTCGGCGAGGCCGACGAGGCGGGCCGCCGCCCGCTCGGCCTGCACTCCCGCCCCGCGGACGCCGCCGAGGACGAGCCGTGGACGCGGCACGCCACCGGCGTGCTCGCCCCGGCGGCCGAGGCCCCCGCCGCCGCGGCCGAACTCGCCGCCTGGCCACCGGCCGACGCCGCCCCCCTGGACCTGGAGGGCTTCTACGCCCGCACCGCCGAGGCCGGCTTCGCCTACGGGCCCGCCTTCCAGTGCCTGAGGGCCGCCTGGCGGCGCGGCGAGGAACTGTTCGCCGAGATCGCGCTGCCCGCCGGGCGGGAGGCGGAGGCCGCCGGGTTCGGGCTGCACCCGGCGCTGACCGACGCCGCCCTGCACACCCTGTTCCTCCGGGCGGGCGGCGGGGAAGGCGGCGACGGCTCGCTGCCCTTCTCCTGGGAGGGCGTCACCCTGCACGCCGAGGGCGCGACCGCGCTGCGGGTCCGGGTCACGCCCACCGGCGAGGCCGGGTACGCGCTGCTGCTGGCCGACGCCGCGGGCGCGCCGGTCGCGACGGTGGAGTCGCTCGTCGTGCGGCCCGTCAACCGCGGCGACCTGACCCCGGCCGCGGCCGGGCCCGAGCAGCTGTACCGGCTGGACTGGGTGCCTGCCGCCGCGCCCGCCCAGGTCCCGGCCGTCACCTGGGGACTACTCGCCGAGGGCGCGCCGCCGCCCGCGGAACTCGCCGCGGCCCTGGCGGCGGCCGGTGTTGCGCCGCGCCCCGTCCCGGCGCTCGCGGAGCTGCCGGACGACGCCGAGCTGCCCGAGGTTGTCCTCGCGGTACTCGGCGGCCCCGCGGAGCCCGCGGCCCCCGCCTTCGGTGCCGAGGGCCCCACGGGCCCGGCGGGTTCCGGGTCCGAGGTGACCGCGGCGGCGCGGGAGGCCGCGTTCCGCGTGCTGGGCCTGGTGCAGGAGTGGCTGGCCGACGGGCGCACCGCCGGCTCCCGGCTGCTCGTGGTCACCTCGGGCGCCGTGGCCACCCGGGTCGGGGAGGACGTGCCCGACCTCGCCCACGCCCCCGTGTGGGGGCTGCTGCGTTCGGCGCAGACGGAGAACCCGGGCCGCTTCGCCCTTCTCGACCTCGACGGCCGCGGCCTGCCCGACACCCTCCTGCCGCTGCTGGCCGCCGGGGAGGAGCCGCAGCTCGCCGCCCGGGACGGCGCCCTCCTCGCCCCGCGCCTGGCCAGGGCTGCCGCCCGGGGCGAGCTGGCCGTCCCCGAGGCCGCGGCCTGGCGCCTGGACCTGACGGAACGCGGCAGCCTGGAGAACCTGACCCTCGCCCCCTACCCGCAGGCGTGGGCGCCGCTCGAACCGGGCCAGGTGCGGCTGTCGCTGCGCGCCTCCGGCGTGAACTTCCGCGACATCATCGTCTCGCTCGGCATGAACCTGAAGGACACCCGCCCGCCCGGCGGCGAGGGCGCGGGCGTGGTCCTCGAAGTCGGCGAGGGCGTCACCGAACTCGCCCCGGGGGACCGGGTGATGGGGCTGTTGCCCGGCGGCACGGGGCCGGTCTGCGTCGTCGACCACCGGGTGCTGGTGCGGATGCCGGCGGGCTGGACCTTCGCCGAGGCCGCCGCCGCCCCCGTCGTGTTCCTGACCGCCTACTACGGGCTGCGGGACCTCGCCGGCATCGAGAAGGGCGAGTCGCTGCTGATCCACGCCGCCACCGGCGGCGTCGGCATGGCGGCCGTGCAACTGGCGCGCCACTGGGGCGTGGAGGCGTACGGCACGGCGAGCCCCGGCAAGTGGGACACGCTGCGCCGCCAGGGCCTCGCCGCGGAGCGCATCGCCAACTCCCGCACCCTCGACTTCGAGGAGCAGTTCCGCCGGGCCACCGCGGGCCGCGGCTTCGACGTGGTGCTCAACGCGCTCGCGCACGAGTTCACCGACGCCTCGCTGCGGCTGGTGAATCCCGAGGGCGGCCGGTTCCTCGAAATGGGCAAGACCGACATCCGCGATCCGCGGCAGGTCGAGGGGGAGCACCCCGGCATCGGCTACCAGGCGTTCGACGTCATGGACGCGGGCGAGGACCGGCTGCAGGAGATGCTCCTCGACCTGCGGCAGCTGTTCGAGAGTGGCGCGCTCACGCCGCTGCCCACGACGGCGTGGGACGTGCGGCACGCCGCGGACGCCTTCCGCTACCTCTCCCAGGCCAGGCACACCGGCAAGATCGTGCTCACCTACCCGGCCGCCCCCGACCCCGAGGGCACGGTCCTGATCACCGGCGGCACCGGCACCCTGGGCGCCCTGCTGGCCAGGCACTACGCCGCCACCGGCCGCGCCGGTCACCTGCTGCTGGCCAGCCGCCGCGGCCCCGAGGCCCCCGGCGCCGTCCAACTCGCCGCCGACCTCGAAGACCTGGGCGTCCGGGCCACCATCGCCGCCTGCGACACCGCCGACCCCGACGCCCTCGCCACCCTCCTGGCCGGCATCCCGGACGAGCACCCGCTGACCACCGTCGTCCACGCGGCCGGCATCCTCGACGACGGCGTGCTGCCCACGCAGACCCCCGAGCGGTTCGAGAAGGTGCTGCGCCCCAAGATCGACGCCGCCTGGCACCTGCACCGGCTGACCCGGGACCTGGACCCGGCCGAGTTCGTCCTCTTCTCCTCCGCCGCCGGCACCCTCGGCGGCGGCGGCCAGGCCAACTACGCCACGGCGAACGCCTTCCTGGACGCCCTGGCCGCGCACCGCCGCGCCCAGGGACTGCCCGCCACCTCCCTCGCCTGGGGCCTGTGGGAGGAGGCCAGCGGCATGACCGGGCACCTCGACGAGGCCGACCGCACCCGGATGGCCCGCACCGGCATCGTCCCGCTCTCCACGGAACTCGGCCTCGCCCTCTACGACGCCGCCCACGCCCACACCCAGGCCCTCACCTTGCCCGTCCGGCTGAACGAGACGGCGCTGCGGGAGGCCGAGTCCGTGCCCCCGCTGCTGCGCGGACTGGTCCGGGCGCCGGCCCGCCGCGCCGCCGCGGGCTCCGGGGCGGCCACGGCCCACTCCGGCCCGCCGCTCGCCGAACGCCTCGGCGGGCTCGACGAGGAGGAACGCACCCGCCTGCTGCGGAACCTGGTGCGCAGCGAGGTCACCGTGGTCCTCGGCTACGCGGGCACGGACACCGTTCCCCTGGAGAGGTCGTTCAAGGAACTCGGCTTCGACTCCCTCACCGCCGTCGAACTCCGCAACCGCCTCAACGCGGCCACCGGCCTGCGGCTGCCCTCCACGCTCGTCTTCGACCACCCCACCCCGGCCGCCCTGGTCGACCTCCTGCGCCGGGAGATCACCCCGGACGAGGCCGCCTGGACCCACGCGGTACTCGCCGACCTCGGGAAGCTGGAGAGCGCCCTGCGCGCCGCGGACCCGGACGAGGAGGCGCGGGAGGCGATCGGCGCCCGGCTCCAAGCCGTCCTGCGCGCCTGGAACGAGACCGCGCGCCCCGCCGCGTCCGACGACCTCGCCTCGGCCACGGACGACGAGCTGTTCGACGTGCTCGACAACGAACTCGAAGCCTACTGACCCGCACCCACCCGCCCACCGGCCACGTCCGCAATCCGACCTTCCCGGTCACCTCATGGGGGAGATCCGCATGTCGAATGAGCAGAAGCTCCGTGACTACCTCAAGCGCGCCACCACCGATCTCCGGCAGACACGGCAGCGGCTGCACGAGCTGGAGGCCGAGCAGCGGGAGCCGATCGCCATCGTCGGCATGGGCTGCCGCTTTCCCGGCGGCGTCACCTCGCCCGAGGGGCTGTGGGAGCTGGTCGCCTCCGGCACCGACGCCGTCTCGCCCTTCCCCGAGGACCGCGGCTGGGACGTGGCCGGGCTCTACGACCCCGACCCGGACCGGCCCGGCACCTCGTACGTGACCGAGGGCGGGTTCCTCGCCGACGCGGCCGGCTTCGACCCGGCCTTCTTCGGGATCAGCCCGCGCGAGGCCGTGTCGATGGACCCGCAGCAGCGGCTGCTCCTTGAGGTCGCCTGGGAGACCCTGGAACGCGCCGGGGTCGACCCGGCGACGCTGCGCGGCAGCAGGACGGGCGTGTTCGTGGGCGCCATGTCGGTGGACTACAACCCGTACTCGGAGGGCGGCAGGTCCCAGGAGTACGAGGGCTACCTGCTGACCGGCAGCGCCACCAGCGTCGCCTCGGGGCGCGTCGCCTACACCCTGGGCCTGGAGGGGCCGGCGGTGACGGTGGACACCGCCTGCTCCTCCGCGCTGATCGCCCTGCACCTGGCAGCCCAGTCGCTGCGCGCGGGCGAGTGCTCCCTGGCCCTGGCGGGCGGCGTGGCGGTGCTGGCCACGCCGGGTGCCTTCATCGAGTTCAGCAGGCAGCGCGGCCTTGCCGGGGACGGCCGCTGCAAGGCGTTCGCGGCGGGGGCCGACGGCACCGGCTGGGGCGAGGGCGTGGGCCTGCTGCTGGTGGAGAAGCTGTCGGACGCGCGCCGCAACGGGCACGAGGTCCTCGCGGTGCTGCGCGGCTCGGCGGTGAACCAGGACGGCGCGAGCAACGGCCTCACCGCGCCCAACGGCCCCTCCCAGCAGCGCGTCATCCGGCAGGCCCTCGCCAACGCCCGCCTGGCGCCCGCCGAGGTGGACGCCGTGGAGGGCCACGGCACCGGCACCACCCTCGGCGACCCCATCGAAGCGCAGGCGCTGCTCGCCACCTACGGCCAGGACCGGCCCGAAGGCCAACCGCTGTGGCTGGGCTCCCTCAAGTCGAACATCGGCCACACCCAGGCCGCCGCCGGGGCGGGCGGCGTCATCAAGATGGTCATGGCGCTGCGCCACGGCACGCTGCCGAAGACCCTGCACGTGGACGAGCCGACCCCGCACGTGGACTGGTCCTCCGGTGCGGTGGAGCTGCTGACCGAGACCAGGCCGTGGCCCGAGACGGACCACCCGCGGCGGGCCGCCGTCTCCGCGTTCGGCGTCAGCGGCACCAACGCCCACGTGGTGCTGGAGGAGGCCCCCGAGCCGGAGGCCCGGGACGGGGTCCGCGAGGGGGGTGGCGACGGGATCGGCCACGGGGCCGGCGACGGGGAGGAGGCCACGGCGACGGCCGTGCCGGCCCCGGCGGCGACGGATGGGACGTTGCCGTGGCTGCTGTCGGCGAAGTCCGAGGCCGCGCTGCGCGCCCAGGCACGGCAACTGCTGGAACACCTCGACCGCACCCCGGAGCCCGACCCCGCCGCCATCGGCTACTCCCTGGCCACCACCCGCACCACCTTCGACCAGCGCGCCATCCTCCTCGGCCGCAACCTCGCCGACTTCCGCAGCGCATTGACCGCCCTCGCCGAAGGCCAGGAGTCGCCGGACTGCGTGCGTGCCGTGGCCACGGAGGAGGAGCACGACGGGAAGACCGTGTTCGTCTTCCCCGGGCAGGGCTCCCAGTGGGTCCGCATGGGCGTCGAACTCATGGACACCTCACCGGTGTTCGCCCGGGCGCTGCACGAATGCGCCGAGGCACTTGCCCCGTTCACCGACTGGAACCTCCTCGACGTCCTGCGCGAGGCCGAAGACGCACCCGGCTTCGACCGGGTGGATGTGGTGCAGCCCGCACTGTTCGCCCTGATGGTCTCCCTGGCCCGGTTGTGGGAGTCCCTTGGCGTCACCCCCGATGCGGTCGTCGGGCACTCCCAGGGCGAGATCGCCGCCGCCCACATCGCAGGCGCCCTCACCCTCGAAGACGCCGCCCGGATCGTCACCCTCCGCTCCCAGGCCCTCTCCGCCATCACCGGACGCGGCGGAATGACCTCACTCCCTCTCCCCAAGGACCAGGCCGCCCAGCTGATCCAGCGGTGGGAAGGCCGCATCGCCATCGCCGCGGTCAACGGACCACAGTCGACGGTGGTCGCCGGAGACGCCGACGCGCTCGACGAGATGTTCACCCACTGCGAGCAGGACGGCATCCGCGCCCGCCGCATACCGGTGGACTACGCCTCCCACACCCACCACGTCGAAACCATCCGCGAGCGCCTGCTCGAACTCCTCGCCCCCATCCAGCCCCAGGAACCGCGGATCGCCTTCTACTCCACCGTCGCCGACTACACCAACGGCCCCCTGGATGCCACCTACTGGTACGACAACCTCCGCACCACCGTCGAGTTCGAGACCACCACCCGCCGCCTCCTGGAGGACGGACACACCCTCTTCATCGAAACCAGCCCCCACCCCGTCCTCACCCACAGCATCCAGGACACCGCCGAAACCCACGGCCACGCCCACACCACCCTCGTCACCGGCACCCTCCGCCGCAACGAAGGCACCTGGCACCGCCTCCTCACCTCCCTCGCCACCACACACACCCACACCACCCCCCACTGGACCGCCCTCTACCCCACCCAGCACACCGTCGAGCTGCCCACCTACCCCTTCCAGCACGAGCACTACTGGATCGACGCCTCGGGCGCCGGCGACCCCGCCTCCCTGGGGCTCGCCACCGCGGACCACCCCCTCCTCGCCGCCGCCGTGCCCCTCGCGGAGGGGGACGGGTACCTGTTCACCGGACGGCTCTCGCTGCGCACCCACCCCTGGCTGGCCGACCACGCCGTCCACGACACCGTCCTGCTGCCAGGCACCGCCTTCGTCGAACTCGCCCTCCAGGCGGGCGACCAGGCCGACTGCGGCAGCCTCGACGAGCTGACCCTGGAGGCCCCGCTGGTGCTGCCCGCCACCGGCACCGTTCAGCTCCAGGTGCAGCTGGGGCCCGCCGAGGAGGACGGCAGCCGCCCGCTCGCCATCCACTCCCGGGCCGCCGACGCCCGGGCCGAGCAGCCCTGGACCCGGCACGCCACCGGCACCCTCGGCCAGGGCCGTGCCGAACCGCCCGCGTTCGCCGCCGAGTTGACCAGCTGGCCGCCCGCGGGGGCCGCCGCCCTCGACACCGCGGGCCTCTACGAACGGCTCGCCGGGTTCGGCTATCAGTACGGGCCGACCTTCCAGGGCCTCAAGGCAGCCTGGCGGCGCGGCGACATCCTCTACGCCGAGGTCGCCCTGCCCGAGAACGCCGCGGGGCTCGACGACTTCGGCATCCACCCGGCCCTCCTCGACGCCGCGCTGCACGCCCTCGGCCTCCACGCCCCCGCCGCCGGCGGCACGGAGGACGGCGCGGTGCGGCTCCCCTTCGCGTGGCGGGGCATCGCGCTGCACGCCACCGGCGCGGGCACGCTGCGCGTCAGGATCGACGTCTCCGACCCGGACGCGCTCGGCCTCGTGTGCGGCGACGCCACCGGCGCGCCGGTCCTCGGCATCGACACCCTCGTGATGCGCGCCGTGGCCGCCGAGCAGCTGGCGGAGGCGACCGCCGCGGGCGGCGACGACCTCTACCACGTGGCGTGGACGCCGGTCGCCCTCCCCGAGGCGCCGGCCGTGGCCCGGCTCGCGATCCTCGGCGAGGACGACCCGGAACTCGCCGCCGCGCTGCGGGAGTCGGGGGCCGCGGTCGAGCGGTACCCCGACCTCGCCGCGCTGCTCGCCGCGCTCGGCGAGAACGGCCAGAACGGCGAGAACGGCGAGAACGGCGGGGCGCCCGACGCGGTGCTCGCCCCCTGCGACCGGGCCCGGGATGAGGCGGCGCCGCTCGCCGCCGTGCGGGCGGCCACCGGCCACGCGCTCGGCCTGCTCCAGTCCTGGCTGCCGGAGGAGCGGCTGAGCGGCACGCCCCTCGTGCTGCTCACCCGGCACGCCGTGGCCACCCACGAGGGCGACGGCGTCCGCGACCTGGCGGCCGCCCCCGTGTGGGGCCTGGTCCGCTCGGCGCAGACCGAGAACCCCGGCCGGTTCCGCATCATCGACCACGACGGGCAGCGGCCGTCCCTGCGGGCCCTGCACGCCGCCCTGGCCGCCGCGGAGAACGAGCCCCAACTCGCGCTGCGCCAGGGCGCGGCGAGCGCCCCGCGCCTGACCCGCAGCGGCGCCGAGCCCGTCCTGGCGCCGCCCGCGGAGGCCACCGCCTCCTGGCGGCTCGACCTGCCCACCCGCGGCACCGTGGACAACCTGGCCTTCGTCCCGCACCCGCCCATCGACGCCCCGCTGGCCGAGGGGCAGGTCCGGCTCGCCGTCCGTGCCGCCGGCCTCAACTTCCGCGACGTCATGATCGCCCTCGGCATGGTCCCCGATGCGCGTCCGCCGGGTGGTGAGGGTGCGGGTGTGGTGCTTGAGGTGGGGCCTGGCGTGGTGGGGTTGCGTCCTGGTGATCGGGTGATGGGCCTGTTCACGGACGGGACGGGGCCGGTGACGGTGGCGGATCGGCGGTTGCTGGTGCCGATGCCGCGGGGGTGGAGTTTCACGCAGGCGGCGACGGTTCCTGTGGTGTTCCTGACGGCGTTCTACGCGTTGCGGGATCTGGCGGGGGCGCGGGCGGGCGAGTCGCTGCTGGTGCATGCGGCCACCGGGGGCGTGGGCATGGCGGCGGTGCAGCTGGCGCGGCACTGGGGCCTTGAGGTGTACGGCACCGCAAGCCGGGGCAAGTGGGACACGCTGCGCGCCCAGGGCCTGCCGCCCGGGCGCATCGCCGACTCCCGCACCCTCGGCTTCGAGGAGGAGTTCCGCCAGGCCACCGCAGGCCACGGCATCGACATCGTCCTCAACTCCCTGGCCCGCGAGTACGTCGACGCCTCCCTGCGGCTGCTCGGCCCGGGCGGCCGGTTCGTGGAGATGGGCAAGACCGACATCAGGGACGCCGAGGAGGTGGCCGCCCGGTACGGCGGCGCCCGCTACCGGGCGTTCGACCTCATGGAGGCGGGCGAGGACCGGGTCCAGGAGATGCTGGCCGAGCTGCGGGAGTTGTTCGAGAGCGGGGCGCTTCGCCCGCTGCCGGCGACCACCTGGGACATCAGGCAGGCCCCCGAGGCGTTCCGGTACCTCTCCCAGGCCCGGCACACCGGCAAGATCGTCCTCACCCTGCCGCCCACCGTGCCCGGCGCCGCCGGTGCCGGGGCCGAGGGGGCGGGCACGGTCCTGATCACCGGCGGCACCGGCACCCTGGGCGCCCTGCTGGCCAGGCACTACGCCGCCACCGGCCGCGCCGGTCACCTGCTGCTGGCCAGCCGCCGCGGCCCCGAGGCCCCCGGCGCCGTCCAACTCGCCGCCGACCTCGAAGACCTGGGCGTCCGGGCCACCATCGCCGCCTGTGACACCGCCGACCCCGACGCCCTCGCCGCCCTCCTGGCCGGCATCCCGGACGAGCACCCGCTGACCACCGTCGTCCACGCGGCCGGCGTCCTCGACGACGGCGTGCTGCCCGCCCAGTCGCCGGAGCGGCTGGAGACGGTGCTGCGGCCGAAGGCGGACGCGGCCTGGCACCTGCACGAACTCACCCGCGACTTGAACCTGGCCGAGTTCGTCCTCTTCTCCTCCGCCGCCGGCACCCTCGGCAACGCGGGACAGGCCAACTACGCCGCCGCCAACGTCTTCCTGGACGCCCTCGCCGCGCACCGCCGCGCCCAGGGACTGCCCGCCACCTCCCTCGCCTGGGGCTACTGGGCCCAGGCCAGCGGCATGACCGGACACCTGGAACAGGCCGACCTGGCGCGGATGGCCCGCACCGGCTTCGTCCCGCTCACCGACGAGCACGGCCTCCGGCTCTTCGACGCCGCCCGCGGCCTCGACCGCAGCGCGGTGCTGCCCCTGGTCCTCAACCCGGCAGGGCTGCGGACCCTGGACCATCCGCCCGCCCTGCTGCGCGGCCTGATCCGCACCCCCGCGCGGCGCGCCGCGCGCCGGGCGGGCGGCGCGGAGGCGGGGGCCTCCTTCGCCCAGCGGCTCCACGGGCTGAGCGAAATCGAGCAGCACCGGACCGTGCTCGGCCTCGTCCTCGCCCAGATCGCGGCCGTACTCGGCCACGCGAGCGCGGAGACGATCAACCCGGAACAGCCGTTCAAGTCGATCGGCTTCGACTCCCTCACCTCGGTCGAGTTGCGCAACCGGCTGGGCGGGGCGACCGGCCTGCGGCTGCCCGCGACCCTCACCTTCGACCACCCCACGCCCGACGCCCTGGCCCGGCAGCTGCGCGCCGACCTGACCGGCGGCGCCGCCGGCGCCACCGCCGTCCCCTCCGCCCCGGCGGCCGTCGCCGTCCCGGCCGTGGGCGAGGAGGAGCCGATCGCGATCATCGCGATGAGCTGCCGCTATCCGGGCGGCGCGACCAGCCCCGAGAAGCTGTGGCAGCTGGTCGCGGACGGCGTCGACGCCATCGGGCCCTTCCCCGACAACCGCGACTGGGACCTGGACAACCTGTTCGACGACGATCCCGACGCGCCCGGCAGGTCCTACGTGCGCAACGGCGGGTTCGTGCCCGACGTCGCCGACTTCGACGCCTCCTTCTTCGGCATCAGCCCCCGCGAGGCCCTCACCATGGACCCGCAGCAGCGGCTGCTGCTGCACTCCGCCTGGGAGGCGATCGAGCGGGCGGGCATGGACCCCACCTCGCTGCGCGGCACCCAGACCGGGGTGTTCATCGGCGCCATGTCGGTGGACTACGGCCCCTGCCGGCACGTCACCCCCGAGGGCTACGAGGGCTACCTGCTGACCGGCAGCGCCACCAGCGTCGCCTCGGGACGCCTCTCGTACGTCCTCGGCCTGGAGGGGCCCGCGCTGTCCATCGACACCGCCTGCTCCTCCTCCCTCGTCGCCGTGCACACCGCCGCCAGGTCCCTGCGCAGCGGCGAGTGCTCCCTCGCGCTGGCGGGGGGCGCCGCGGTGCTGGTGTCGCCGCGCGCCTTCGTCGAGTTCAGCAGGCAGCGCGGCCTGGCCAGGGACGGCCGCGTCAAGGCGTTCGCCGACGCCGCCGACGGAACCGCCTGGGGCGAGGGCGTGGGCCTGCTGCTCCTGGAGCGGCTGTCGGACGCCGAACGCAACGGGCACGAGGTCCTCGCCCTCATCCGCGGCTCGGCGGTGAACCAGGACGGCGCGAGCAACGGGCTGACCGCCCCCAACGGCCCCTCGCAGCAGCGCGTCATCCGGCAGGCCCTCGCCAACGCCCGCCTGGCGCCCGCCGAGATCGACGCGGTGGAGGCGCACGGCACCGGCACCACCCTCGGCGACCCCATCGAGGCCCAGGCTCTCCTCGCCACCTACGGCCAGGACCGGCCGGAGGACCAACCGCTGTGGCTGGGCTCGGTCAAGTCCAACATCGGGCACGCGCAGACGGCGGGCGGCGCCGCGGCCCTCATCAAGATGGTCATGGCGATGCGCCACGGCGTCCTGCCCAAGACCCTGCACGTCGACCGGCCGTCCACGCACGTGGACTGGTCGGCCGGGGCGGTCGAGCTGCTGACCGAGGCCAGGCCGTGGCCCGAGACCGGCCGACCGCGCCGCGCCGGGGTCTCCTCCTTCGGCGTCAGCGGCACCAACGCCCACCTGATCCTGGAACAGGCCCCCGCGCCCGGGGCGGAGCCGGAGCCGCCCCAGGACGAGGCGGCGCCGGCCGTGACGACGGACGGGACCTTGCCGTGGCTGCTGTCGGCGAAGTCCGAGACCGCGCTGCGCGCCCAGGCCGCCCGCCTCCTCGACCACCTGGACCACCACCCGGACCTCACCCCGGCCGCCGTGGGCCACACGCTGGCCACGGCACGCACGGCCTTCGACCACCGGGCGGTCCTCCTCGGCCGCGGCCTCGCGGACTTCCGCGGCGCGCTGGGCGCCCTGGCCACCGGGGAGGAGGCACCCCACCTCGTCACCGGCACCGCCGCCCCCCAGCCAGGCCGCACCGTCTTCGTCTTCCCCGGCCAGGGCTCCCAGTGGGCGCGCATGGGCGTCGAACTCATGGAATCCTCCCCCGTGTTCGCCCGGGCGCTGCACGAGTGCGCCGAGGCACTTGCCCCGTTCACCGACTGGAACCTCCTCGACGTGCTGCGCGAGGCCGAGGGCGCACCCGGGTTCGACCGGGTGGACGTCGTCCAGCCCGCACTGTTCGCCCTGATGGTCTCCCTGGCGAAGTTGTGGGAGTCCCTGGGCGTCAGGCCCGATGCGGTGGTGGGCCACTCGCAGGGGGAGATCGCCGCCGCCCACATCGCGGGGGCTCTCACGCTGAAGGACGCCGCCCGGATCGTCACCCTCCGCTCCCAGGCCCTCTCCGCCATCACCGGACGCGGCGGAATGACCTCACTCCCCCTCCCCAAGGAACAAGCACTTGAGCTGATCGCACGGTGGGAGGGCCGCATCGCCATCGCCGCGGTCAACGGGCCGCAGTCCACCGTGGTGGCCGGAGACGCGGATGCGCTCGACGAGATGTTCACCCACTGCGAGCAGGACGGCATCCGCGCCCGCCGCATACCGGTGGACTACGCCTCCCACACCCACCACGTCGAAACCATCCGCGAGCGCCTGCTGGAACTCCTCGCGCCCATCCAGCCCCAGGAACCGCGGATCGCCTTCTACTCCACCGTCGCCGACTACACCGACGGCCCCCTGGATGCCACCTACTGGTACGACAACCTCCGCACCACCGTCGAGTTCGAGACCACCACCCGCCGCCTCCTGGCCGACGGACACACCCTCTTCATCGAAACCAGCCCCCACCCCGTCCTCACCCTCGCCGTGCAGGACACCGTGGAGGCGCGGGAGCAGGCGGGCGAGGTCAAGGCGACGGGCACGCTGCGGCGGGACGAGGGCGGCTGGCACCGCGTCCTGACCTCGCTGGCCGCCGCGCAGACCCATGTGGCGCCCGACTGGGAGAAGTTCTTCCCCCGCGGGCGGCGTCCGGTCGGCCTGCCGACCTACCCGTTCCAGGCACGGCGTTACTGGCTGGAGGCCGGGCCCACCTCGGGCGATCCGGAGGACCTCGGCCTCGCCGGGACGGAACACGCCCTGCTGGGCACCGCGGTGCCGCTGGCGGAGGAGGGCGACGGGTACCTGTGCACCGGCCGGCTGTCCCTCAGGACCCACCCCTGGCTGGCCGACCACGCCGTCCACGACACCGTCCTGCTGCCAGGTACCGCCTTCGTCGAACTCGTCCTCGAAGCGGGCCGGCACGCCGGCACCCCCGTCGTCGAGGAACTCACCCTGGAGGCCCCGCTCGTCCTTCCGCCCACCGGCAGCGTCCGTCTCCAGGTGCGGGTCGGCGCGCCCGGGGAGGACGGCTCACGGCAGGTGACCGTGCACTCGGGGCCGGGCGGCGCCGCCGCAGAACAGCCCTGGACCCGGCACGCCACCGGCACCCTCGCCGTGGCGGAGGAGGAGGCCGAGGCGTTCGGCGAGGAGCCGGCGGCCTGGCCGCCCGCCGGGGCGAAGGCCCTGGACGCGGAGGACCTGTACGACCGCCTGGCCGACCGCGGATACCACTACGGGCCCACCTTCCAAGGGCTCACCGCGGCCTGGGAGGAGGGGGAGGTCCGCTACGCGGAGGTCGCCCTGCCCGAGGACCTCACCGGCCTCGACCGCTTCCACCTGCACCCCGCCCTGCTGGACGCCGCCCTGCACGCCATCGGCCTGGGCGGCGACGCGGCCGCGGCGACGGGGCGGGAGGCCGGGATCAGGCTGCCGTTCGCCTGGTCGGGGGTGCGGCTGCACGCCACCGGCGCGGGCGCGGTCCGCGTCCGGGTGGCGCCGGGCGGCGCCGACACCCTCTCCCTGCAACTGGCCGACGCGGACGGCCGGCCGGTGGCCGAGGTGAGGTCGCTCGCCATGCGGCCCATCACGCAGGAGCAGCTGGCCGCGGCGGCCGGTGCCGGCGGGACGGCCGACTCCCTGTTCCGGCTGGACTGGGTGGCCGCCCCCGCCGCAAGTGCCGCGGCGGCCGAGGGCCGTTGGGCGCTGCTCGGCGAGGCGGCAGCGTACGGGCCCGCGCTGAAGGCCGTGGACGGCATCCGCGCCGAGACGCACCCTGACCTGGCCGCGTGCCTGGCCGGGGAGGGCGAGGCGCCGGGCGTGGTGCTGGCCGCCTGCCCGCGCGGGGTGCCGGTGCGGGAGGCCGTCGGCGCCGTGCTCGACCTGCTGCGGGAGTGGCTGGCCGAGGAGCGCCTGAACGACTCCCGGCTGGTGGTGCTCACGCGTGGCGCGGTCGCCGCGGCCGAGGGCGAGGATGTGCCCGATCTCTCCGCCGCGGCCGTGTGGGGACTGCTCAGGTCGGCCCAGACCGAGCACCCGGGCCGGTTCACCCTCGTGGACCTGGACCAGGACGGGCCGGGACTGCCCGCCGCCCTGGCCACCGGGGAGCCGCAACTCGCCGTCCGGGACGGCGCGTTGCTGGTGCCGCGGCTGGCCAGGGCCGCCGCGCCCGCGCCCGCGGGTGGCCCGGGCGCCGGGCTCGCCGAGGGCGGCACGGTGCTGATCACCGGCGGCACCGGCACCCTGGGGGCGCTGCTCGCCAGGCACTACGCGGCGGCCCGTCCCGACCTGCACCTGCTGCTGGTGAGCCGCCGTGGGGCCGACGCCCCAGGCGCCGCCGAACTCGCCGCGGAGCTGGACGCGTCGGGGGCCAGGGTGAGGATCGCGGCCTGCGACACCGCGGACCGCGAGGCGCTGGCCGCCCTGCTCGCGTCCGTGCCGGAGGCGCATCCGCTGACCTCCGTCGTGCACACGGCGGGCGTCCTCGACGACGGCGTCCTGGAGGCGCAGACCCGGGGGCGGCTGGACGCGGTGCTGCGGCCGAAGGCGGACGCGGCCTGGCACCTGCACGAACTCACCCGCGACCTGAACCTGGCCGAGTTCGTCCTCTTCTCCTCCGCCGCCGGCACCCTCGGCAACGCGGGACAGGCCAACTACGCCGCCGCCAACGTCTACCTCGACGCCCTCGCCGCCCACCGCCGCGCCCGCGGACTGCCCGCCACCTCCCTCGCCTGGGGCTACTGGGCCCAGGCCAGCGGCATGACCGGACACCTCGGCGAGGTGGACGTGTCGCGGATGGCCCGCACCGGCATCGGGGCGCTCTCGGCCGAGGAGGGCCTGGCGCTGTACGACGCGGGCCGCGCCCACGGGGCCGCGTTCCTGGTGACGACGCGGATCGACGCCTCGGCGCTGCGGGGCCTCGACGAGGTCCCGGCGATCCTGCGGGGCCTGGTGCGCGGGCGGGCCAGGCGCGCCGCCTCCGCCGGGGCGGGCGCCCCGGGCGCGGGCGCCCTCAGGCAGCGGCTCGCCACGCTCGCCGAGGCGGAGCGGGCGGAGCTGCTCACCGAGCTGGTGCGCACCCAGGTGGCCCTCGTGCTCAGCTACGGCTCGCCGGGAGAGGTGGAGCCGGAGCGGGCCTTCAAGGACCTCGGCTTCGACTCGCTGACGGCCGTGGAACTGCGCAACCGCCTGGGCGCCGCCACCGGCCTGCGGCTGCCGGCCACCCTCGTCTTCGACTACCCGACGCCCGCCGCGCTGGCCGGCTACCTGGGCGAGGGGCTGGCGCCGCGCGAGGGCGCGGGGGACGGGGCGCGGGCGCGTTCGGTCCTCGACGAACTCGACCGGCTGGAGCGGAGCCTGACGGCCGCGGCCCCCGACGGCGCGCTGCGCGCCAAGGTGGCCACGCGCCTGGGTGCCCTCCTCGCGCAGTGGAACGGCGCCGCGGAGGAGAGCCGCGGGGCCTCGGTGGCCGACGCGCTCGAAGCCGCCGGCGCCTCCGAAATCTTCGACTTCATCGATCAGGAACTCGGCCGTGCCCTGGACTGACCGCTTCGAGCCACGCCGCGCCGACAGAGGGAGGGAACACCGACCATGACGAACGAAACCGACCAGCCCAGCGAGCAGAAACTCGTCGACTACCTGAAGTGGGTCACGGCCGACCTGCACCGCACGCGGCAGCGCCTGCGGGAGGTGGAGGCGGAGCTGCGGGAGCCGATCGCGATCGTGTCGCTCGGCTGCCGCTACCCGGGTGGCGTGCGCTCCGCCGAGGACCTGTGGGAACTGGTCGTGGGCGAGGTGGCCACCGCCGGGGAGTTCCCCGCTGACCGCGGCTGGGACCTCGACGAGCTGTACGACCCTGAGCCGGGCAAGCCGGGGAAGATGTACGCGCGGCAGGGCTCGTTCCTGTACGACGCGGCCGAGTTCGACCCGGGGTTCTTCGGCATCAGCCCGCGCGAGGCCCTGGCGATGGACCCGCAGCAGCGGCTGCTGCTTGAGACCGCCTGGGAGACCCTGGAGCGGGCGGGCATCGACCCGGCGAGCCTGCGGGGCAGCCGCACCGGCGTGTTCACCGGGGTGATGTACGGCGACTACGGCAGCCGCCTGCACAGCGTCCCCGAGGATCTGGAGGGCTTCCTCGGCAACGGCAGCGCGGGCAGCGTGGCGACGGGCCGCGTCTCGTACACCTTCGGCTTCGAGGGCCCGGCCGTCACCGTGGACACCGCCTGCTCCTCCTCCCTGGTGGCGCTGCACCTCGCGTCGCGGGCGCTGCGCGCGGGCGAGTGCTCCCTGGCCCTGGCCGGCGGGGTGACGGTGCTGTCCACGCCGGGGGTCTTCACGGAGTTCAGCAGGCAGCGGGGGCTGTCCCCCGACGGTCTTTGCCGCTCGTTCGCGGGCGGGGCCGACGGCACCGGCTGGGGCGAGGGCGTGGGCCTGGTGCTGCTGGAACGGCTGTCGGACGCCCGCAGGAACGGCCACCCCGTGCTCGCGGTGCTGCGCGGCTCCGCGGTGAACCAGGACGGCGCAAGCAACGGCCTCACCGCCCCCAACGGCCCTTCCCAGCAACGCGTCATCCTCGCCGCGCTGGAGGACGCGGGGCTGACGGCGGACCAGGTGGACGCGGTGGAGGGCCACGGGACGGCGACCACGCTGGGCGACCCCATCGAGGCGCAGGCGCTGCTCGCCACGTACGGCCAGGACCGGCCGGAAGACCGGCCGCTGTGGCTGGGCTCCCTCAAATCCAACATCGGCCACACCCAGGCCGCCGCAGGCGTCGGCGGCGTCATCAAAATGGTCATGGCCCTGCGCAACGGGGTGCTGCCCAAAACCCTCCACATCGACGAGCCCACCCCCCACGTCGACTGGACCGCGGGAGCCGTCGAACTGCTGACGGAGGCCAGGACCTGGCCCGACACCGGCCACCCCCGCCGCGCCGCCGTCTCCTCCTTCGGCGTCTCCGGCACCAACGCCCACCTCATCATCGAACAGGCCCCCGAGGAGGAGCCCGCGGAAGCGGAGGCCGCCGCGGGCCTGCCCTCCGCGGGGGCGCGGGCGGCCGTGCCGTGGGTGCTGTCCGGGCGCACGCCGGAGGGCCTGCGCGCCCAGGCGCGAAACCTCCGTGCGCGCCTGCTGACCGGCCCCGAGGCGGACCCGATGGCCGTGGGCTGGGCCCTGGCCACCACCCGGGGGGCCTTCGAGCACCGCGCGGCGGTCGTGGCCACGGACCCGGGGGACCTGCTGGCCGGACTGCGGGCCATCGAGGACGGTGAGGCGCTGCCGCAGGTGGTGCGGGGTACGACGCTGCCGGGCAAGGTGGCGTTCGTCTTCTCGGGCCAGGGCAGCCAGCGCCCCGGCATGGGCCGCGACCTCTACGACACCTATCCCGTCTTCGCCACCGCCCTCGACGAGACCTGCGCCGCCCTCGACCCCCACCTCGACCGGCCACTGAAATCCCTCATGTTCGCCGAGGAAGGAACGGAAGAGGCCGGGCTGCTCAACCAAACCCGCTACACCCAGCCCGCGTTGTTCGCCCTGGAAGTCGCCCTCTACCGGCTCCTGACCCACCACGGCATCACCCCCGACTACCTCACCGGGCACTCACTCGGCGAACTCACCGCAGCGCACGTGGCAGGAGTCCTCACCCTCAACGACGCCGCGACCCTGATCACCACCCGCGCCCGCCTCATGCAGGCCGCCACCCCCGGCGGAACCATGATCGCCATCAACACCCCCCACGAGGAGATCACCCCCCACCTCGCCGAGACCCACGGCACCGTCACCCTCGCCGCGATCAACTCCCCCACCACCACCGTCATCGCCGGAGACACCGAACCCACACGCGCCATCGCCCGCCACTTCGCCGACCACGGCATCCGCACCCGCGAACTCACCGTCTCCCACGCCTTCCACTCCCCCCACATGGACCCCATCCTCGACCAGTTCCACGCCACCGCCACCACCCTCACCTACCACCCACCGACGATCCCGGTCATCTCCAACACCACCGGCAACCTCGCCACCACCGAACAACTCACCGACCCCGCCTACTGGACCCACCACATCCGAAACACCGTCCACTACGCCCAGGGCATCACCACCCTCCACACCCACGACACCACCACCTACCTGGAGTTGGGGCCCGATGCCTCGCTCACGCACCTGACGCGGGAGACGCTGGCGGCGGCGGGCGGGCCGGAGTCGGGGGCGTTTCCGGTGCTGCGCCGCGACCAGGCGGAGGGGGTGGCCTATCCGGCGGCCCTGGCCCGCCTGCACGTCCAGGGCACCCGCCCGGACTGGGCGCGACTGCTGCACCGGCCCGCGGTTCCGGTACCGCTGCCCACGTATCCCTTCCGGCGCGAGGCGTACTGGCTCCACGACGCGCCGGCGCCGGGGGGACCGGAGGCGGCGGCGCCCGAGGAGGCCGAGTTCTGGGAGGCGGTGGAACGGGAGGACCCGGAGTTGCTGGTCAGGGCGCTGGACCTCGACCGTGAACCGTCCCTGGACGCCGTGCTGCCCGCGCTTGCGGCCCGGCGCCGTTCCCGCGCCTGGCGGTACCGGCCGGTGTGGCGGCAGGTGCCGGCCCCGGCGGGGGTGCCGGACGGGGTCTGGCTGGTGCTCGTCCCGGCGGCGGCCGAGGGCGAGGCGGGGGCCGGGGGCGAGGCGGCGGCCGGTGCGGTGGCGGCGCTCGCCGAGCGCGGCGCCAGGCCGGTCGTGCTCCCGGTGGACGAGGGCCGCGAAGGCGGCGTGCGGCCCGCCGAGTTGGCGGCGGCGCTGCGGGAGGCGGTCGCCGCGGAAGGGCCCGTGTCCGGGGTGCTGTCCCTGTGCGGGGCCACGGCGGCCGATGCGCTGCGCGAGGCCCTGCCGGAGGCCGGGCTCGGCAAGGCGGAGGTGTGGCTGGCGACCCGTGGCGCGGTGGCGGTGGACCGCACGGAGCGGCCCGCCGTGCCCGAGCGGGCCAGGCTGTGGGACCTGGGCGGCGCGGCCGGGGCGGAACGCCCCCGCGGCTGGGCGCACCTGGTCGACCTGCCGCCCGTCCCCGACGGCCGCGCCTGGCAGTCCCTCGCCGGGCTGCTCGGCGGGGCGGGCGGGGACGCGGAGGGGGAGCGCGAGTGGGCGGTCCGCGCCTCGGGCGTTCTCGTCAGGCGCCTGGTTCGCGCCGGGGGCGGTGGCGGGGCCGGCCAGTGGCGGCCCTCGGGTACGGCCCTCGTGGTGGAGGGGGCGGGCGCCTGGGGCGCCGCGCTGGCCCGGTGGCTGGTGCGCAACGGCGTGCGGCACCTGCTGCTGACGGTGGGCTCGCGGCGGGCGCTCGCCGAGGTGGGGATGCTGGAGGCCGAGGTGCGGTCCCTGGGCGGCTCCGCCACCGTCGTGGCCTGCGATCCCACGGAGGCCGGGGCGCTGCGCGGGGTGCTGGACCAGGCGCCGGAGGGCCTTCCGCTGACGGCCGTGTTCGCCACCGCGGGCGCCGCCTCGGCCGCGGCCGTCCAGGCGGCGCTGACGGAGGCCGAGGAGGCGGCGCTGACGGCCTTCGTGGTCTTCGACGAGGCGGAGCCGGCGCTCGGCGGGCCGGCCGACGGGCGGGGCACGGCCGCGTGGGGCCGGGCGCTGGCCGCCCGGCGTGCCGCGCAGGGCCGTCCCGGCACCGCCGTCACCCTGGGCCCGTGGTTGGCGGCCGGCGCCGAGGGCGCGGGCGGGTCAGGCGCGTCCTGGGCGGAGGGGGTGCCCGCCGGGCTGCGGTTGATGCCGCTCGCCGGCGTGCTCGCCGCGCTGCGGCAGGCGCTGCTCCGCGGGGAGACGGCGGTGCACCTCGCGGACGTCGACTGGGCCGCGTTCGCGCCGGGTGGCGCTGAGCACCCGCCGACCCGCCTGTTCGACGAGCTGCCCGAGGTCGCGGCCCGCGCCGCCGCGGGGCCGGCCGGTGCCGAGGCCGTGCCCGGGGGCCCCGAGGGGCTGCTGCGGCAGGTCGTGGCCGCGACGCCCGAGGAGAGCGAACGGCTCGTGCGGCGGCTGGTGTTCAGCAGTGCGGCCGCCGCGCTCGGGCACGCCTCCGCCGAAGCCCTCGACGAGGACAAGGACTTCATCGAGCTGGGGTTCACCTCGCTCACCACGATGGAGCTGACGGCCAAGCTCACCGAATCGACCGGCCTGGAACTGTCGGCCGCCGTGATCTTCGACCATCCGGCGCCCGCCTCGCTGGCCTCCTACCTGCACGCGGAGCTGGTCTCGGCCGCCGCGACCGCCGACCTCTGACCGGGGCGCACCCACCACAGGACGCACGACACGAAAGGACACCCACCATGCAGATCGGCCTGCAGATAGCCGATTTCACGTGGCCGGAGGGACCGGCCCGGATGGGGAAGGGCCTGGCGGAGATCTCCAGGACGGCCGAGGAGGCCGGCTTCTCCCACATCACGCTGATGGACCACTTCTTCCAGATCCCGCACATCGGTCCCGTGGAGCGGGAGATGCTCGAGGCGTACACGGCGCTGGGGTTCATCGCCGCGCACACCGAGCGGGTCAAGCTGCTGACGCTGGTCTCGGGCGCCGTCTACCGGTACCCGGGGGTGCTGGCGAAGACGGTGTCCACGCTCGACGTCCTCTCGGGCGGCCGGGCCTGGCTCGGCATCGGCGCGGCCTGGATGGAGGAGGAGGCCCGGGGGCTCGGCATTCCCTTCCCGCCGCTGGCCGAGCGGTTCGAGCATCTGGAGGAGGCGGTGCAGATCGTGCTCCGGATGTGGAGCGAGGAGGACGGCCCCTACCACGGCAAGCACTATCACCTGGAGCGGACGCTTGACTCGCCGCGGCCGCTGACGGCGCCCCACCCGCCGATCATGATCGGCGGTTCGGGCGAGAAGAAGACGCTGCGGCTGGTCGCCAGGTACGCCCAGGCCTGCAACCTGTTTCCCTCCCCCGGCATGGGCCGGAAGCTGGAGGTGCTCCGGCGGCACTGCGAGGAGGTCGGCCGGGACTACGACGAGATCGAGAAGACCTGCTTCGTGCCGTTCAACGTCGGCGACAAGGGGATGTCGCCGCAGCAGATCGTGGACTTCCTCGGCCGTCTCGCGGAGCACGGGGTGACCACGGTGTTCGGCTCGGTCAACGAGGTGTGGGCGCTGAAGTCCCTGGAACTGGTCGGCGACAAGATCATTCCGGCCGTGGCCGGGCTGTGACGGACGGAGTGGACGTGTCCAGAACCGAGATGTCCGCCGCGGCCCCCGGCTCCCCCGAGTCCGGCGGGCCGGCCCCGGCGGGCGCCGGGGCCGCGGGAAGCGATTCCCGCACCGGCCCCAGGCTGCTGATCATCGCCGTCTGCCAGCTGATGCTGGTGCTGGACGGGACGATCGTGACCGTTGCGCTGCCCGACATCCACGAGCACCTCGGCTTCTCCCCCACCAGCCTGTCCTGGGTGGTGAACGCCTACATCCTCGCCTTCGGCGGCCTGCTGCTGCTCGGCGGCAGGGCGGGCGACATCCTGGGCCGCCGCCGGGTGCTGATGGCCGGCATCGCCCTGTTCGGCCTGGCCTCGCTCAGCGGCGGCCTGGCCGGGAACGAAGCGTGGCTGCTGGTGTCGCGGGCCCTGCAGGGGATGGGTGCCGCGATCGCCTCCCCGACGGCGCTGTCCCTGATCACGACCAACTTCCGCGAGGGCAGGGACCGCAACCAGGCGTTCGCCGGCTACGCCGCGGCCTCCGTCTCCGGCTCCGCCCTCGGCCTGATCCTGGGCGGCGTGCTGGTCTCCGGGGCGTCCTGGCGCTGGGTGCTGCTGGTCAACCTGCCCGTCGCGGCGCTGCTGCTGATCGCCGTGCCGCGGCTGATCAAGGAGTCGGAGCCGCAGCCGGGCCGCTTCGACGTGGCCGGGGCCGCCGCCTCCACCGGGGGGCTGCTCGCCGTCGTGTACGGGCTGATCAGGACGGGGGACGAGGGCTGGAGCGACGGCCTGGCGCTGGGGTCCTTCGCGGTGGGCGGCGTGCTGCTGGCCTCGTTCGCGCTGATCGAGAGCCGCGCCAGGCAGCCGATCACGCCGCTGCGGCTGTTCCGCGACCGGAACCGGGCCGGCGCCTACCTGCTGATGCTGCTGACCGCGGCCGCCATGGGCGGGATGTTCTTCTTCCTCACCCAGTACGTGCAGGAGGTCCTCGGCTACAGCGCCCTGCGCACCGGCATCTCGTTCCTGCCGGTGACGGTCGCGATCGTGGTGGCGGCGCAGGTGTCGAGTGGGCTGATGCCGCGGCTCGGCGCCCGGCCGTTCATGGCGGGCGGCGCGGTCCTGACGACCTGCGGGATGCTGTGGCTGGCGCGGCTGGCCGAGGACTCCGGCTACGTCACCGGCATCCTGCTGCCCGGGCTGCTGCTCGGGCTCGGCATCGGCGCGGTGTACGTGCCGGTGGCGCTGGTGGCGTTCCTCGGGGTGCGGCCGGAGGAGTCGGGGGCGGCCTCGGGGCTGCTCGACACCTCCCAGCAGGGCGGCTCCGCCCTCGGCCTGTCCGTGATGGTCACCGTGTTCGGCTCGGCCAGCCGCGGCGCGGCCGGGGACCTCCCGGCGGACGCGGGGCCCGGGGAGCAGGCGGGTCACCTGCTGGTCGAGGGCCTCCACTCGGCCTTCACGGTAGGGGCGCTGTTCACGGCCTGCGCCCTGGTCGTCGTCCTGGCCGCCACCCGCGTCAGGGCCGCCGACCTGCAGGCGGCGACGCCGCCCGGCGGCGGCGCCTGAGCGCACGCCCACCCACGCCTCTAAGGAGATTCGGCATGTCCCGATTCATGCTCGCCGCCGTGCCCGTGCAGGGCCACGTCAACCCGGTGCTTTCCCTGGTGCGGCCCCTGGTGGACGCCGGGCACGATGTCCGCTTCGTCACCGGGCGGCACTTCGAGGAGAAGGTCACCGAGGCCGGTGCGCGTTTCTTCCCGATCCCCGAGCAGCACGACTTCGACTGGCGCGACCCGGACGCCAAGTTCCCCGAGCGGGCGAAGCTGTCCCGGGTGCGCAAGCTCCAGTTCGACATGGAGAAGACGCTGGTCGCGCCCGCCGCCGACCAGGCCCGCAACATCCTGGGCCTGCTGGCGGAGGAGCCAGCCGACGCGCTGGTGGCCGACCTCGGCTTCGTCGGCGCCAACTTCGTGCAGGCGCTCGCGCCCCTGCCGCTGGCGCTGTGCGGGGTGACGCTGCTGCCCTACCTGAGTCCGCAGGTGCCGCCGCCGGGTCTTTCGCTGCGGCTGCGCACCGGCTGGGCCGGGCGGCTGCGGAACCGGCTGCTGAACGCCGTGATCAGGCGGGCGGTCTTCGGCGGCACCACCCGCGAGTACGCGGCGCAGCGGGCGAAGGTGGGGCTGCCGCCGGTCAAGGGCACCATCTTCGACGCCTCCGTCATCAGGCCCGAGCTGTTCCTCGAGTTCTGCGCGCCGGGGGCCGAGTACCCGCGCACCGACCTGCCGCCCACGGTGCACTTCGTCGGCTCGATGCCGCTGCCCTCCGGCGACTCCTGGGAGCCGCCCGCGTGGTGGCCTGAGCTGGAGGCCGCGCGCCGGGCGGGCCGGCCGGTGGTCGCGGTGTCGCAGGGCACCGTGGAGAACGATCCGGAGATGCTGCTGAAGCCGGCGATCGCCGGGCTGGCGGGCGAGGACGTGTTCGTCGTCGCCGTCATGGGCGGCGGCGACCCGGCGGCGCTCGGCGAGGTGCCGGCCAACACCCGGGTGGCGCGTTACCTGCCCTACGGGCGGCTGCTGCCGCTGTGCTCGGTGTTCGTCACCAACGGCGGGTTCGGCAGCGTGCAGACGAGCATCGCCGCCGGGCTGCCGCTGGTGGTGGCGGGCAAGGTCGACGACAAGGGCGACGTGGCCGCCCGGGTGGAGTACGCGGGCTGCGGGATCGACCTGCGTTCGGACCGGCCGCGGGCCGCCGCCGTCAGGTCCGCGGTGCTGCGGGTGGCGGGCGATCCCGCCTACCGGGCCAGGGCCGAGGAGATCCGCGCCCAGGCGCCGCCCGAGGAGGCGCCGGGCCGGGCGGTGGCGCTGCTGGAGCGGCTGGCGAGCACGGGTGCCCCGGTCCGCAACGCGGCGGCGGCGCAGCGCGCCTGAACTCCCGGCGGGCGCCGGGGGGTTCCCTGGGCGTCCGCCGGGGGTTCACCCTTGCTTGAGGTGAGCATGCTCACATGCGAAGCGAGGGAAGGAAGGTGCCCATGCGTGGACGGCGCGTGCTGCCGCCGGCGGCACTGGTGTGCTGCCTGCTCGCCTGGCTGCTGACGGCGGGGCCCGCACAGGCGGCGAGCCGGGCGGCGGAGCCGGACCCGGCCCCCGGGGCGGCGCAGGCGGCCGCCGGGCAGACGCGGCTGACCGCGGCCGGCGCGCAGGTGGTGCTGGACGGGCCGGTGTTCAACGACCCGGCGGCGGGGCCGGCGAGCGGGGCGGCCACGGCCGCGCAGCGCGCCGTCTTCGACCAGCTCATCGGCCTGATCGACGCGGTTCCCTCGGGCGAGCGCATCCGCCTGGCGATGTTCGAGTGGGTCGCGGGCGCCAGCGGCGCGCCGCAGCAGGTCGCCGAGCGCCTGATCGCCGCCCACGACCGGGGCGTCGACGTGCAGCTGGTGCTGAACACCTCGGCGAAGAATCAGCCGATGCGGGACCTGCTGGACGCCGCGCTCGGGCACGACGAGTCGGCCGCGTCCTGGGTGGTCGGCTGCGGCGACTACGCGTCCTCGGCCCGCGGCTGCCTCGCGCGGAACTACTCGCACGAGAAGTTCGCGCTCTTCTCCAGGGTCGCCTGGGCGGACGGCACCAGCACGCAGAACGTGGTGTGGCAGAGCTCGTCCAACCTCACCGACTGGTACGTCTTCACCTCGTACAACGACGCCTACACCCTCGCCGACGCCGCGATCCACCAGGCGTACCAGACCCACTTCGGCGACCTGCAGGCCGGCCGCAGGTCGGCGGTGGACCCGGACTACTTCTGGGCCACGCCCTCGGGCAGCACCTACAAGGCCCTGTTCTACCCGCGGGCCCTCGGCACGGGCGACCCCGTGGTGAACGTGCTGCGCGGCATCGAGTGCTCCTACCAGGACGGCGGCAGCACCCACCAGACCGACATCAGGCTGGTGATCTCCTCCTTCACCGGAAACCGCCAGGCGATCGCCGACGAGTTGCTGCGGCTGCGCGGCGAGAACTGCTGGATCGACGTCGTGTACGCCGCGCAGGGCATCGAGAGCGACGTGCTGAGCACCCTGCGCAGGACCGCGTCCAACGGCAAGGAGATCCAGCTGACGCCCTGCACCCACGACGTGGCCGCGGGGCACGAGGTGCGCCCGCACGCCAAGGTGATGCTCACCGACGGCTTCTACGACGACGACCTCGTGCCGCGGGTCTACACCGGCAGCGCCAACTTCACGCACCTGGAGAACTCGGACGATTCGCAGCTGCGCATCATGGGCCGCCAGGTCCACGACGCGTACCTGTCCTGGTTCTACGACCTGCGGGCCGCCTGCCAGGCGGGCGCCGCCGCGTAGCCGGGGCGCCCGCGCGGCCTCAGGCCAGGGAGCCGCGGCGCATCCCGCCTGCGGCCAGGCGCAGGCAGTCGGCGAGCCGGCCGAGGAAGACGTCGGGCGACTCCCAGGGGAAGAAGTGGCCCCCGGGGATGCGCTGAATGGTGAACGTCGCCCTGGTGTGCTCGGCCCACTCGTCCGCGTCGCCCTCCCGCATCAGCGGGTCCTCCTGTCCGGTGAACACGTCCACCGGGCAGGGCAGCGGCTCCCACGCGCGCAGCGGGGGGCCCGCGCACAGGGCGAGGTCGTCGCGGGCGAGGGAGGCGGCGGCGCGCAGCCATCGGGGGTAGGCCCGGACGGTGGGCGAGATCCCGCCGAGTTCGACGAGGCGCTGGGCGAACTCCTCCTCGCTCAGCCCCTCGTGGTCCACCGTCACCCGCGGCCGGTGCGGGGCGGGCAGCGCGCCGACCATCAGCCGCTCCGGCAGGGTCCGCCCGGCGGCGGCGCGGCGGCTGACGAGGGAGTAGGCCAGCAGGGCGCCCATGCTGTGCCCGTAGCAGGTCCACGGCGCCTGCAGCCAGGGGTCGAGCTCGGCGTCGAGCTCGGCGAGGAGGGTGGGCAGATGCCGCGGCCGCGGCTCGTCGTACCGGCGCTCGCGGCCAGGCAGCTGCACCGGGAGGACCGCGACGCCGGGGCCGAGGGCGCGCTGCCAGCCGGCGAAGACCGAGGCGGAGCCGCCCGCGTGGTGGAAGCACACCAGGCGCAGCGGCGCGTCGGGGACGGGGTCGCCCGGCAGGTACCCGGTGCGCTGGGGTGGGGTCGTTGCCATGGTGGTGTCCTGCTCTCCTTCCGCTGCCCGCGGCGCGGCGGGCGCCGATCGGCCCGGTGGCCGGGGGCGGGGCGCCTTTGCCCCGCGCTCCCGGCCCCGGGCCACGGGACGAGGAGTGGTCACCTGCCGCACAGGATGATGTGCGTGGCCCAGTTGACCGGCTCCTCCACGATCTCGAACTGCCGGCCGCCGACCTTGCCGCGGTAGACACCGCTGACGCCGAACGCCGGCAGGTAGGGGGTCTGCCCCTGGCTGACGGCGGTGTGGTCGATGATGCCCGCGGTCCGCAGGGTGCCGTCCTCCAGCGTGATCGTCTCGGTGATGTAGTAGAACCAGTGGTCGTTCGCCGGGTTCTGCCACAGCACCGTGACATCGGCGTCGACGGAGCCGATCTGCTCACCCTCGGAGTTCGACAGAATCGTCTGGTAAGTGCCCTGGTTTCCCGGCTCGATGACGCTGCCGGTGCCACCGGTCACGAACTCCGAGATGTCGTCGTGCGACACGCAGTTCGTGCCGATGGACCGGCCTCCGTTCCCGTGGTGCTCGGGCGCTGCCGCGGACGCGGTCTGCGGCGCGAGCACCGCCGCGAGAGAAATGGCCGAGGCGGCGGCCGCGATAACCGTGGCCCGCTTGCCGCGCGCCCGCCGCCTTTCCTTCACGTTCATCAGGTACCTCTCTGCTGGTCGACATCGTGGCCTGTCAAGTGCCGTCGGCAAGCGTCATTGAGGCGTCTAAAGCCGACCTAAGTGGCCCCCCGTAAGCCACTCAGGCCGGCTCCCCCCGGAGTTATCGCTCCAGGAGACATCATTCGACGCGCATCTAAAGCGGGTCTAAATCACTCTGCAATTTACATCGGGCAGGGGGCGTGCAGATTAGGGGTTGGGAGGTAAAGGAAGCGGATGGCAGGCTGTATGCGCCGCACGGCATGAGCACATTCGACCAGGGGGAACACGGGGAATGGGAGCGCCATGAGGTACGAAGTACTGGGGAATTTGCGGGTACTGGACGGCGGCCGGGAAGTTTTGATCAACGCACCCAAGGTGCAGGTCCTGCTGGCCGCTTTCCTCTCCCGCCCGGACGAGGTGCTGACCACCGACCAGCTCATCACCGAGGTGTGGCGGCACCACGCGCCGCGCCGCGCCGAGGCCTCTCTCTACGTGCACGTCTCGCAGTTGCGGAAGGCCCTCGACCGCCCGGGCGCGGCCAATCCGATCGTGACCAGGCCGCTGGGCTACCTCCTCGACGGGGCCTCGGGCGAGCGGGACGCGGTGGACTTCCGGCGGCTCCTCGACGAGGGGCGGCAGGCCCTCAGGGAACGCCGGGCCACCGCGGCGGTGCCGGCCTGCGAGGCGGCGCTCGCGCTGTGGCGCGGGCCCGCGCTGGACGACCTGCCGGTCGGGCCCCTGGCCGGGGCCTGGGCGGGCAGTCTCACGGAGTCGCGGGTGGAGTGCACGGAGCTGCTGATGGAGGCGTACTTCCAGCTGGGCCGCCACCGGGAGACGGTGGGCCAGCTGTACTCGCTGATCGCGGAGCACCCGCTGCGGGAGTCGCTCTACCGCTACCTGATGCTGGCGCTGTACCTGTCGGAACGGAAGGCGGACGCCCTGGAGGTGTACCGCAGGGCCCGCAGAACTCTCCGCGACGAGGCGGGAGTCGAGCCGGGGCGCCGGCTGCGGGCCGCGCACCAGGCGATCCTCGCCGGCGGGGCGGTCGCCGCGAGGTCGGGGGCCTGAGCCGGCCGGGGACCGGGCCGGTCCGCGGGCGGCCGGCGAAGGAGGGTACGCCGACCGCCCTGGGACCGGCCCGATCCCTCCGGCGCGGTCAGTGCCCGGACCCGACCGGCGCGGAGGCGTCCGCGGCCGGCGCGGCCGTGGCCCCGGCGGGCGGGCGCGCGGCCGGGGAGCCGGGGCGTTCCACGGACAGGTGCGGCAGGACGCGGTCGAGCCACCCGGGCAGCCACCAGTTGGAGCGGCCCAGGACGTGCATCGCGGCGGGCACGAGGACGGTCCGCAGGATGAAGGCGTCCAGCGCGACGGCCACCGCGAGCCCGGCGCCGAACATCGAGATGACCCGCTGGCCGCCCAGGATGAAGGCGAGGAAGACGGCGATCATGATGGTGGCGGCCGCCGTGATGACCCGGCCGGTCTCCGACTGCCCGACGATCACGGCCCGCCGGTTGTCCCTGCCGTGCACCCATTCCTCGTGCATGCGGCTGACGAGGAAGACCTGGTAGTCCATGGAGAGCCCGAACAGCACCGGCAGCATCAGCACGGGAAGGAAGGGCTCCACCGGGCCGGTGCCCATGCCCACCGCGTCGGACACCCAGCCCCACTGGAAGGCGGCGACCACCACGCCGAACGCGGCCAGCGCGGCCATCAGGTTCATCACCGCCGCGGTCAGCGGGATCACCAGGCTGCGAAAGGCCAGCAGCAGCAACAGGCAGCCCAGGGCGACGATCACGCCGATGAACAGGAACATCCGGTCGGCGATCGTGTCGGAGAAGTCGTCGTTGACCGCGGTCTGGCCGCCGACGTAGACGTGCAGGTCCGTGCCCTCCGCGGCCTGGGGGATGACCTCCTCGCGCAGCCGCGAGATGAGCTCCGAGGTCTCCTCGGCCTGGGGCGAGGTGCGGGGGGTGACCTGGACGATGCCGATCGGCGAGCCGGCCTGCATCGGGTAGGCGTGCACCTCGGCCACGCCCGGCACGCCCGGCAGGTCCCGGGTCAGCGCGCCGAGCGCCTGCCGCCCCGCCTCGTCCCCGGCCTCGGCGACCAGCAGCAGCGGCCCGTTGAAGCCGGGTCCGAAGCCCTCGGCGAGCATGTCGTACGCCTTGCGGCTGGTGAAGGAGTCGGGGTTGGTGCCCTGGTCCGAGTTGCCCAGCCGCAGCGAGAGGGTGGGCGCCGCCAGCACCGCGATGACCAGCACGGCGACGGCGGAGAGCAGCAGCGGGCGGCGCTCGACGACGGCGGCCCAGCGGGCGATCAGGCCGGGCCTGGCGGGCGCGGCGGCCGGCCCCTGCTCGGCGAGCTCGCGGCGTTCCCGCGGCCTGAGCACCCGCATCCCCATGAAGCCGAGCAGCGCGGGCAGCAGGGTCACCGAGGCGAGGACGGTGCACAGGACGGTGAGCGCGGCGGCGATGGCGACGCCGTTGAGGAAGCCCATGCCGAGGGCGAACAGGCCGAGGACGGACAGGATGACGGTGATCGCGGCGAAGACCACCGCGCGGCCCGCGGTGTCGAGCGCCGTGACCACGGACTCCTCGGGGCCGAGCCCGGCCTTGAGCCCCGACCTGTGCCTGGTCACGATGAACAGGGCGTAGTCGATGCCGACGCCGAGGCCGATCAGCGCGCCGAGGGTGGGCGCGATGTCGGCGATGCCGATGCCGTGGGCGAGCAGCCCCATGGAGAGCATCGCGGTGCCGACCCCGGCCACGGCGATGACCAGGGGCACGGCCATCCCGACGAGCGAGCCGAAGGCGACGAACAGCACGACGGCGCCGAAGACGACGGCGACGATCTCGCTGGCCGCGGCCGAGGGCTCCTCCGCGACGGAGATCGCCTCCCCGCCGAGTTCCACGGTGAGGCCCTCGGTCGCGGCGGCCCGCGCGGTGTCGATGACGTTCTGGACCAGGCCCTTGTCCAGCTCGTAACTCTGCTCGGTGAAGGCGATTCTGGCGTAGGCGATGCGTTCGCCCGCCCCGATCTGGCCCGCGCCGCCCTCGTCCCAGGGGCCGACGACCGAGCCGACGCCCGGCAGGGCCGCGATCTGCGCGAGCGCCGCCTCGACGCGGTCGCGCGGCGCGGCATCGGCGACCGAGCCCTCGTCGACCTCCCACACGACGCCGGCGGTCGCGCCGGCCGTGTCCGGGGTCGCCTCGCTCATCAGGTCGAGCGCGGTGCTCGACTCGCTGTCCGGCAGGGTGAAGTCGGTCCGGTAGCCGTCACCCGCGACGCCGCTTGCGACGCCGAGGCCGACGAGGCAGGCGAGCCAGAGTAAGAGGACCAGGAGCCGGCGGCGGTGGCACCAGCGGGCGAGTGTGGACATCGGGTCTCCAAGGGTGCGTCAGGCCGGGGCGAGACGGCTCGCGTTGGCCGGAACGGGCCGGACCCGGGCCCCGGTATCGTTGATGGGCATGCCAGGTGTCCCTGCTGCGCAAGGGAGTTCCCCACGAACAGACACCTATAGTGAACCATCATTCATGTTAGGCGGGCAACACGCACCACGGAGTTGCGAGCCATCTGCGAACGACGAGGCGGAGGTTGGGATGACTACCGCACCACACCGGCTGCGCGCCGACGCCGCACGCAACCGGGAAAAGATCCTGCGCACCGCGCGCACCCTCTTCGCCGCGCGCGGCGGCTCGGTGGGCATGGACGAGATCGCCAAGGAGGCCGGCCTCGCCGTCGGGACCCTCTACCGGCACTTCCCGACCAAGGCCGACCTCATCGGCGCCATCACCTCGGAGCTGTCCGACCGCATCTTCACGGCGCTCGACGAGGCCGTGGCGCGCATCGACGCCGGGGGCAGCGCCCTGGAGGAGCTGACCACCCTCACCGAGCGGATCAGCACGGCCGCCGGCGAGGACCGCACGGTGAAGGCCGCCATGAGCAACCTGGGCATCGAGGCGGCCCCCGAGCTGAAGGACCGCGCCATGGCCGGGCTCGCCCGCATCGTCGAGGCGGGCCACGCCGAGGGCACCCTGCACCCCGACGTCACCGCCGCCGACCTCGTCCTGACGATGAGCACCCTGCCCGGGGACGAACTCCCCGAGCCCGCCCGCCGCCGCTGGGTCACCCTCATCCTGCGCGGCCTCACCCACCGCTCCTGAGGCCACGGCGCACCACGCCCGCGCCCCCGCCTCCCGTGGGACGGGAGAGCGGGGGCGCGGGCGTGAGGCGGGGCCGGCGCGGCCTCGATCAGCTCCTGGCGGCGGGCGCGTACGGCTCCAGCAGGGCCGCCAGCTCCTGGTGCACCTGGGCCTTCAGCAGGGTCCCCTCGGGCGTGTGCTCCTCGGAGAGCACCTCGCCCTCGGCGTGCACCCGCGAGACCAGCGCCCCCTGCGTGTAGGGCACCAGCACCTCAAGCTCGACGCCCGGCCGCGGCAGGTCCGCGTCGATCCACGCCAGCAACTGCTCGATGCCGAGCCCGGAGTGCGCGGAGACCGCGATCGCCCGCTTCTCCTGCCGCAGCAGCCGCTGCACGGTCAGCTCGTCGGCCACATCCGCCTTGTTGACGACGACGATCTCGGGAATGTCGTGCGCGCCGACCTCCCTGACCACCGAGCGGACCGCGGCCAGCTGCTCCTCGGGCGCCGGGTGCGAGCCGTCCACCACGTGCAGGATCAGGTCGGCCTCCCCGACCTCCTCCATCGTGGAACGGAAGGCCTCCACCAGGTCGTGCGGCAGGTGCCTGACGAAGCCGACGGTGTCGGTCAGCGTGTAGACCCGGCCGCTCGGCGTCTCGGCCCGGCGCACCGTCGGGTCCAGGGTGGCGAACAGCGCGTTCTCCACCAGCACGCCCGCCCCGGTCAGCTGGTTGAGCAGCGAGGACTTGCCCGCGTTGGTGTAGCCGGCGATGGCCACCGAGGGCACCCGGTTGCGCTTGCGCTCCTGCCGCTTGACCTCGCGGTCGGTGCGCATCTCGGCGATCTCGCGGCGCATCTTCGCCATCTTCTCGCGGATGCGGCGCCGATCGGTCTCGATCTTGGTCTCACCGGGACCGCGGGTGGCCATCCCGCCGCCCCCGCTGCTGGAGCCACCGCCGCCCATCTGCCGGGACAGGGACTGACCCCAGCCGCGCAGCCGCGGCAGCATGTACTGCATCTGCGCCAGCGAGACCTGCGCCTTGCCCTCGCGGGACTTGGCGTGCTGGGCGAAGATGTCCAGGATCAGGGCGGTCCTGTCGACCACCTTCACCTTGACGACGTCTTCGAGGTGGATCAGCTGCCCCGGCGTGAGCTCGCCGTCGCACACCACCGTGTCCGCGCCGGTCTCCAGCACCACGTCACGCAGCTCCTGCGCCTTGCCCGAGCCGATGTAGGTGGCCGGGTCCGGCTTGTCACGGCGCTGGATCACGCCGTCGAGCACCAGCGCGCCCGCGGTCTCCGCCAGGGCGGCGAGCTCCGCCAGGGAGTTCTCCGCGTCCTTGACCGTGCCGGAGGTCCAGACCCCGACGAGGACGACGCGCTCCAGCCGCAGCCGGCGGTACTCGACCTCGGTGACGTCCTCGAGCTCCGTGGAGAGCCCGGCCACGCGGCGCAGCGCGGCCCGGTCCTCGCGGTCGAACTGCTCGCCGTCGCGCTCCTCGTCGCTCTCGCTCCAGGCCACGTCCTCATCCATCAGGGCGTCGGCCCGGCGGCCCGCGGTGCGGCGCTGGTGGTCCTGAGGAAGGGAAGAAAAGGTCAAGGGAATCCTTCGCGTAGACGGGTCCGGCGGGCGGGGAGCGCCGCCGGGTTCTCAGCCGGGACAACGCCTGTGCAAGGCGGAGAATTCCCGGCGGGCCCTTGAGGGGCCTCCCACATGGTGGCACGCCACCATCGACGCGTCACCCGGATAACGCCGCCCCCGCGCGCGCCTCCCCGGGGCGCGCGGGCGCGCGCCGCCTCAGCTCGACGGGGGCCGCACGGCGCGCGAGACGTCGTACACGCCGGGCACCCGGCGCATCGCCCGCATCACCCGCGGCAACTCCGAGGCGTCGGCAAGACGCAGCGTGTAGGTGTGCCGCACCCGCTGCTGCCGCGGCGGCTCCACCGCGGCCCGGAGCACGGCCGCTCCCTCGGCGGCCAGCGCCTCGGTCAGGTCGGCGAGCAATTCGGGGCGGCCGAGGGCCTCGGCGTGGAGGGTGACCCGGCAGCCCACCAGGCCGGAGGTCCAGCCCACCTCCAGGGCCCGCCGGCCCGCCGCCGCCATCCGCAGGGCGGCCTGGCAGCTCTCCCGGTGCACGGTGACGGTGCCCCCGCGCACCAGGAAGCCCAGGGCGCGGTCCGGGGGCACCGGGGTACAGCAACGCGCCAGGCGCACCGGCGCACCGGGGGCGCCCGCGACCACGACGCCCGCCTCGCGCGGGGAGGTGCGCTGCCTTTCGCGCGCCACGGGCGAGGGCGGGTGCTCCGGCGCCTGCGCGGCCTCCGCCCCCGGCTCCGCGCCCGGCCCGGCCTCCCCGGCCCCCCCGCTGTCCAGCCAGCGCCGGATGGGAATCCTGGCCGCCGGGGTGATGGCGTAGCCGAGCCACTCCGGGGAGGGACCCGAGCTCCCGTCGGGCGCCAGCAGCAGCTGCAGCGTGTCCCCGTCCCGCAGCACGGTGCGCAGCGTGGCGAGCCGCCCGTTGACGCGGGCCCCGATGCAGGCGTGCGCCGCCTCCCCGTGCCGGGCGTAGGCCGCGTCCACGCAGGTCGCGCCCGCGGGGAGCTGGAGGGGGCCCTCCTCGGGGGCGGCGGCGAAGACGGTGATCTCCCGGTCCCGCGCCAGCTCGTCGCGCAGCTCGGTCCAGAAGGTGTCCGGGTCCGTCGCCTGGCGCTGCCACTCCAGCAGCCGCGACAGCCAGCCGGGCCGCGTCGGATCGGCGCGCTCCCCCTCCTCCCCCGCGGCCTCGCCCTCGGCGGACCGGTGCGGGTCGCCGAGCGCGACGACGCCGGTCTCCGCCACCCGGTGCATCCGGTGGGTGCGGACCAGGATCTCCGCGACCCGGCCCGACTCGTCGGCGACGGCGGTGTGCAGGGACTGGTAGAGGTTGAACTTGGGGGCGGCGATGAAGTCCTTGAACTCCGAGACGATCGGCGAGAAACAGGTGTGCAGCTCGCCGAGCGCCGCGTAGCAGTCCGCGTCCTCCGCCACCAGGATCAGCAGCCTGCCGTAGTCGCAGGGGCCGAGCGAGCCGCGTTTGAGCCGGGCCCGGTGCACGGACAGCACGTGCCGCGGCCGGATCAGCACCTCGGCGCTGATCCCCGCCTCGCGCAGCACGCCGCGCACCGCCTCGGCGACCTCGGCCAGCGGCTCCGGCTCGCGGCCGTGCTCCAGGATCAGCTCCCGGGCCCTGGCGTGCTCCTCGGGCTGGAGGATGGCGAAGACCAGGTCCTCCAGCTCGGTCTTCACGGCCTGCACCCCGAGCCGCTCGGCGAGCGGGATCAGCACGTCCCCGGTGACGCGGGCGATCCTGGCCTGCTTCTCCGGGCGCATGACGCCCAGGGTGCGCATGTTGTGCAGCCGGTCGGCGAGCTTGATCGACATCACCCGCACGTCGCTGCCCGTCGCCACCAGCATCTTGCGGAAGGTCTCCGGCTCGGCGGCGGCGCCGTAGTCGACCTTCTCCAGCTTGGTGACCCCGTCGACCAGGTGGCAGACCTCCTCGCCGAAGTCCGCGCGGACCTGGTCCAGCGTCACCTCGGTGTCCTCGACGGTGTCGTGCAGCAGCGAGGCGGTCAACGTGGTGGTCTCGGCGCCGAGTTCGGCCAGGATGAGGGTGACCGCGAGCGGGTGGGTGATGTAGGGCTCGCCGCTCTTGCGGAACTGGCCGCGGTGTGCGGACTCGGCCAGCAGGTAGGCCCGGCGCAGGATGCCGAGGTCGGCCCGTGGATGGTGCCTGCGGTGCACCTGCGCGACGTGCTCGATCGCATCGGGCAGCCGGTGCGAACGGTCGGCGCTCCCGAAGACGGCGGCACGGCCCAGCTGACGCAGCCTCAGCACGTCCCTGCGGTGCCCCCTCCGCCCGCGGGCCATCCCGCTCGACGTGCTCGCCTCAGCGCTCATGGGGTGCGCACCTCCCGCGGTCTCCTGACCGGACCGCGGCGCGGATTGCCCCGGATCGTCCGGGTGGTGTCCGTGACCCGTGTTTCCGCAGCGGCGCCGGTGCTTGATGCTACCGAGCCCACCACGCCCGGCCGCCCGGCGGCCGCCCCTAACGTGGTGGATCACCCATCCGAGTGACTTATGTCCGAGGAAAGCTGGCCGAAAGACGCGGGCGGGCGGCCGGGATTGGCGCCTTCGCGCCCGCGAACCCTCGGGGCCCGGCGCCTCAGGCCGGGAGGTGGACCGTGCCCTCGGCCACGATGACGGCGGGACCTGCCAGGGTGACCGTGCCGTCGGGCGCCTCGGTCACCCGCAGCCTGCCGCCCGGCACGTCCACGAGGTACTCGGCCGGGCGGCCGTCGGCCGCGGGGTCGAGCCCGTCGCGGCGGGCGGCGGCGACCGCGACCGCGCAGGCGCCGGTGCCGCAGGACCTGGTCTCGCCCGAGCCGCGTTCGTGCACCCGCAGCGCGAGGTGGCGCGGTCCGCGGTCGACGGCGAACTCCACGTTGGCGCCCGCCGGATACGCCTCTGCCGGGGCCAGGCCCGGGGGATCGAGGAGCCGCCCGGCGTCCTCCAGCCGGTCCACGAAGGCCACCGCGTGCGGGTTGCCCATGTCCACGTGCCTGGCCGGCAGGCTCAGGCTCCCCACGGTGACGGTGACCGAGGGCTCGGGGCCCGCGGGCAGCCCGGCCCGCCCCATGTCCACGACGATCTCTCCACCGTCTCCGGCGTCTCCACCGCCTCCGGCCGCCGCGCCGGTGAAGCGCACCCGTCGCAGCCCGGCCCTGGTGGCCACCGCGAACTCGGCGTCCTTGACCAGCCCGGCCCGCCGCAGGTAGTGGGCGAAGACCCGGGCGCCGTTGCCGCACATCTCGGCGATGCTGCCGTCGGCGTTGCGGTAGTCCATGAACCACTCGGCGCCGGCGGCCTGTTCGCGGGCGGCGGGGTCCGCGGCCGAGCGGACCACCCGCAGGACCCCGTCCGCGCCGATCCCGGCGCGCCGGTCGCACAGCCACGCGACCGTCTCGGCGGACAGCTCCAGGCGCCCCTCCGGGTCGGGGATGATCACGAAGTCGTTCTCGGTGCCGTGCCCCTTGAGGAAGGGCACGGGCTGCGGTGCGGCGGTCACGGGCCCGATCCTACGGCGCGCCGCTCCGCTCAGCGCAGCTCGGCCACCCGCCAGACGGCCAGGGCGCCGAGGATGACGAGCCCCAGGCCGTAGAGCAGGAGCAGCCGCCAGTCGGGGCGGCGGCCCGAGCCGCGCGGCGGCAGCCCCGGCCAGGTGTATCCCACGCGGCGGGCCGCCATCATGCCCCACCCGGCCGCGCTGCACCCGATGAGCAGGCCGAGCATGGCGACCACGGCGCCCGCCTCGTCGAAGGCGAAGGCGAGCGGGAAGGCGAACATGAGCGAGCCGAGCAGGCTCAGCAGCACGATCGGGGCGAAGAGCGAGGGCCGCAGCCGCCGCGGCGGGCGCAGTTCGGCATAGGACTCGGCCTGGTCCGCGGCGTCGAGCGCCTCCCCCGCCTCCCCGGGCTCTCCCCGGCCGGGGCCGCCTCCTGGCCCCGGGTAGGCGCCAGGAAGCGGCGCGGGCCCCGTGGGCTGGGCGGCGAAGTCCGCGGGGCCCGTGCCCTGCGGCGGGACGGTCTCCTGCGGCTCCTGGTCCGTGGGGGCGCCGAGGCCGGCGGCGCCAGGGGGGGCCTCGGCGGTCGAGTGCGCGGGAGTGGGCGGCTCGTGCCCGGGGGCGCCGGGCTCGGGGCCCGCGGCCTCCCGGCCGGCCTTGTTCCCGGTCCGTTCTGCCCCAGCGAGCCCGGACCGCGAGGGCCGCGGAACGCCTTCGGCGGTGCCGTTGCTTTCGCGAGGGCCGGCCTCCATCGCCACGCGCCCTCCTACTCCACGGCTTCACGGCTGCTGGTGCATTGCTCGATAATGGCACGCGCGCGGGCCGCTCCCGGTCGCTTGGAGCGTCCCGATGCCATCACGTGATCAGGATGTGACCGTCCGTTCGAGCGCTTCCCAGGCCCGTTCCAGGAGCGCCTCCGGGCCCTCCTGCGCCCCGCTCAGCCAGCGCACGCGCGGGTCGCGGCGGAACCAGCTCTCCTGCCTGCGGGCGAAGCGCCGGGTGGCGCGAACCGTCTCCTCGCGCGCCTCCTCCGCGGTGCACTCCCCGGCGAGCGCCGCGAGCACCTGCTGGTAGCCGAGCGCGCGCGAGGCGGTGCGCCCGGCGCGCAGTCCCGCGCGCTCCAGGCCGCGCACCTCCTCGACCAGTCCCGCCTCCCACATGCGGTCCACGCGCGCCGCGATCCGCTCGTCGAGGACCGGCCGGTCGAGCGCGATGCCGAACTGCACGGTGGGGTAGACGCTGGGGTCCTCCCCCGGCCCTGGCAGCTGCGCGGTGAACGGGCGGCCGGTGAGCTCCACGACCTCCAGGGCGCGCACGATCCGCCGGCCGTTGCTCGGCAGGATGGCCTCGGCGGCGCGCGGGTCGGCCGCGGCCAGCCTGGCGTGCAGCGCCCCGCTGCCCTCCGCCGCCAGCTCGGCCTCCAGCCTGGACCTGATCGCGGGGTCGGTGCCGGGGAAGTCGAGGGCGTCGAGGGCGCCGCGCACGTAGAGCCCGGAGCCGCCGACCAGGACGGGGGTGCGCCCGGCCGCCAGCAGGCGGTCGATGGTGTCGCGGGCGAGCCGCTGGTACTCGGCCACGCTCGCCGTCCTGGTCACCTCCCAGACGTCGAGCAGGTGGTGCGGGACGCCCTGCCGCTCGGCGGGGGTGAGCTTCGCGGTGCCGATGTCCATGCCGCGGTACAGCTGCATCGAGTCCGCGTTGACCACCTCGCCGCCCAGCCGCCTGGCGAGCGCGACGCCGAGATCCGACTTGCCGACCGCGGTGGCCCCGACGACGGCGACGACCAGGGGGGCGGACGAAGACGCGTTCACCCGGGCAGTCTCCCAGACCGGGCGCGGGGCCGCTTGACGTGCGGGATTTCACCCGATTGCCTAGCATGGAAAGCTGATATGCACCTTATGTCCGGTGCGGGGTGTCCGGTGCGAGGCGCCCGGCGTGAGCTGCCCGGCTTGCGCGTCGGCTTCGTTCGTGCGGCCGGCGCCTTCGGCCGGTGTCAGGCACGGGCCACCCGCGCGTCCGGCTCCCCGCCGGGACAACGCGGCGGGAAACCCGCCGGGAAACCGCGCCGGGGAAACGTGCCGGGGAAACGTGCCGGTGAGAGGAGAGGACCGTGAACTTCACGGAGCGCATGAGGGAGAAGCTCGTGCAGAACCGCGGCAAGGTGGAGAGCGGCATGGACCGGGCCGCCCACGCGGCCGACTCGGCCACCAAGGGCCGCTTCAAGCGCCAGATCGTCGACGGGACGGACAAGGCGAAGACCGCCCTGGGCCGCGTCGCCGGCGAGGGCAGGCACCGCAAGGGCTCCCGGCCGGGCAGCTGAGCCCCCGGCCCGGGGGCCGCCGTCAGGACCAGGCGGCCACGAAGTACCCGACGCCGTAAGGGGCCTCGTCGTAGAGCAGCCGGCCGGCGAGCCCGCTCCCGGCCGCCGCTCCGGCGAGCACCTGCCAGCAGGACCTTCCCGCGGCGTGCAGCTCCGCGGCAAGGTCGGCATCGAGCGCCGCGAGCGCCGCGGTGTCGGCCGCGCCCAGGGCGCGCGCCACGGCCTCGTCGAAGGCCGCCGCGCGCCCGTCGAAGGCGCCCGGCGCCTTCGCGGAACGGCAGGCGCTGCCGTCGCCGAGCACCAGCAGCGCGAGCCGCTCGCCACCGGCGGACAGCTCGCGCCCGGCCGCGGCGCAGCGCTCCGGGTCCAGCGGCTCCCCCACGCCGAGCCCCTCGACGGGCGCGGCCTGCCAGGCGGTCCGCTCCAGCAGCCAGGCCCCCACGGTCAGCGAGGGCGGCAACTCGCGCGCGGCCTCCTCCGGCCCGCTTCCTGGCGCCGCCTTCTCCGCCTGGGCGGGGGCGGCCCCGAGGGTCACCTCGACGTCCACCCCGAAGCCACGCAGCGAGCCCGGGGTCCCGGCCGGAAAGGGGCCGCGCCCCGGCCGCTCGGCCGGGCCCACCAGGACCAGCCGCTCGGGCCTTGCGGCCGCGAGCACGGCGAGCGCGTCGTCACAGGCGGCCCGTGCGGCGTCCAGTTCGTGGGCCGCGCCCGCGGCGACCTCGGGCACGAGCAACGGGGGGCAGGGGCAGACCGCGGCGGCGACAAGCATGCGGGCAGCCTAACGCCGCGCCGCCCGCCCCTCGGCCGCTGCCGCCCGTTGCGGCAGGCGGGGCGCTATCCGTCCCTCTCCGAGTCCCAGACCAGCCGCCGCACCAGGAAGGTGTAGACGTAGTGGCCGCCCGCGGAGCCGAGGTAGCGGGCCAGGTACCCGTCCGCGTCCCGGTAGATCCACCGGCGGCGCGCCTGGAGCGGGCGCGGCGGGTTGTACAGGTGGACGTGCCGCCACAGGGCCTCCATGGCCTGCAGGTGGGTGCCGCGCACCTCTTCCAGGACCTGGCAGTCGTAGTGGCCCATCGTGATGCGGCCCTCCACGGTGAGCAGCCAGTCGGCGCTCTCCTCGCTCATCTCCGCCCCCTGCGCGGCGTATCCCCGCGGTCTCTTCCCGGTTACTCCGCGCTCACCCGGTGCTCCCGCGCGCCCGGCGTCCTCGTGGCCGCCGGCGGCCCCGGCTCAGGCCGCGCCGCAGCCCCCGGCCGGCTCGGGCAGCGGGGCGGGAGCGCCCACCGAGGGCAGCCCCAGCATCACCCCGGCCGGCCGCGCGGGCGCGGCGTTGCGCAGCTCCCAGGCGTCCCCGGCGCGGGTGCGGCGCACCGCCCTCGCCTCGCCCTCGGCCAGCAGGTGGTGCGGGGCGGCGTAGGTGATCTCCACCGTGGCCACGTCGCCCGGCCTGACCGGCTCGGCCGGGCGGCTGAAGTGCACCAGCCTGTTGTCCGGGGCGCGTCCGCTCAGCCGCCTGGTGGTCTCGTCCTTGCGGCCCTCGCCCTCGGCGACCAGCACCTCCACCGTGCGGCCGACCTGGCGCTTGTTCTCCGCCCAGGAGATGTCGTCCTGGAGGGCGACCAGGCGCTCGTAGCGGTCCTGCACGACCTCCTTGGGCACCTGCCCCGGCATCTCGGCGGCCGGGGTGCCCGGCCGCTTGGAGTACTGGAAGGTGAACGCCTGGGCGAAGCGGGCCTCGCGCACCACGTGCAGCGTCTCCTGGAAGTCCTCCTCGGTCTCCCCGGGGAAGCCCACGATGATGTCCGTGGTGATCGCGGCCTCCGGAATGGCCGCCCGCACCTTCTCGATGATCCCCAGGTAGCGCTCCTGCCGGTAGGAGCGGCGCATGGCGCGCAGCACCCTGGAGGAGCCGGACTGCAGCGGCATGTGCAGCTGCGGCATGACGTTCGGCGTCTCGGCCATCGCCTCGATCACGTCGTCGGTGAAGTCCCTGGGGTGGGGCGAGGTGAAGCGGACCCGCTCCAGGCCCTCGACGCGCCCGCAGGCGCGCAGCAGCTCGGAGAAGGCCCGGCGGTCGCCGATGTCCGAGCCGTACGCGTTGACGTTCTGCCCGAGCAGGGTGATCTCCACGACCCCCTCGGCGACCAGCGCCTCCACCTCGGCGAGGATGTCGCCCGGCCTGCGGTCCTTCTCCCTGCCGCGCAGGGAGGGGACGATGCAGAAGGTGCAGGTGTTGTTGCAGCCCACGGAAATGGCGACCCAGGCCGCGTAGGCGCTCTCGCGGCGGGTGGGCAGGGTGGAGGGGAAGGCCTCCAGGGACTCGGCGATCTCGACCTGCGCCTCGCGCTGGATCCTGGCCCGCTCCAGCAGGGCGGGCAGCCGGCCGACGTTGTGGGTGCCGAAGACCACGTCCACCCACGGGGCGCGGCGCACGATCGCGTCGCGGTCCTTCTGCGCCAGGCAGCCGCCGACGGCGATCTGCATGCCGGGGCGGGCGTTCTTCTTCGGGGCGAGCTGGCCGAGGTTGCCGTACAGCCGGTTGTCGGCGTTCTCCCGCACCGCGCAGGTGTTGAAGACGACGACGTCGGCGCTCTCCGCGCCCTCCTCGGCCCGGACGTAGCCCGCGGCCTCGAGGAGCCCGGCCATCCGCTCGGAGTCGTGGACGTTCATCTGGCAGCCAAACGTCCTGACTTCGTAGGTGCGCGCGACTTCCGGCATGCGAGAACTCGATCCAAATCGACGGGAGACCAGCGGTGGGCAGTCCCCAAGTCTACGTTCCGCTGGTAGCTTGCGAGGATGGCTCCCAGCTCGCCGGTTCGCGGCCGCCTCGCCGCGCTCGACCTGCGCAGGCGGCCCGTGCAGGTGCTGCTGTGCGCGGTGCTCGCGCTCGCCGTGGTGACGGGGGTGCTGTGGCGCCCGGTCCTCGCGGACGATCACCGCCCGCGCGGCTCGGTCGTGCTGAGCACCGGCGTGACCACGGGGGTCTACGCCCGCTACGGGCAGTTGCTGCGGGGGCAGCTCGCCGCGGACGCGCCGGGGCTGACGATCACGCTGCGGTCGAGCGAGGGCTCGGTGGAGAACATCGAGCGACTCGTGTCGGGCGAGGCGGACTTCGCCATCGCCACCGCGGACGCGATCGCCGCCTACCAGACCTCCGGCGGCCCGGGCGCCGCACACCTGCGGGCCTGCGCGCGGCTCTACGACGACTACATCCAGCTGGTGGTCCCCGCCGACTCCCCGGTCACCGAGGTCTCCGACCTGGCGGGGCTGCGGGTGGGGGTGGGCCAGGACCAGTCCGGGGTGCAGCCGGCCGCCCGGGAGCTGCTGGCCGCGGCCGGGCTCGACATGGAGACGGACATCCAGCCGGTCAACGCGGGCATCGACACGATGCCGACCATGCTGGAGGCCAAGCGCCTGGACGCCTTCTTCTGGTCGGGCGGGCTGCCCACCTCGGCCATCGAGCAGCTCGCCGAGTACACCGACATCCGGCTGGTGCCGCTCGGCGACCTCCTCCCGGAGCTGAACCGCCTCGGCCCGCAGAACGCCTACTACCGGGCGGCGGTGCTGCCGCCCGACGCCTATCCCGACATCGTCGGCTCCCACGTGATCGACACCCTGGCGGTGGCCAACCTGCTGATCACCATGGACTCGACCGAGCACGACATCGCCGAGCAGCTCACCCGCTCGGTGATCAACGGCCGCGACCGCATCGGGCAGGAGGTGCACGCGGCCCAGCGGGTGGACCTGCGCACCGCGATCTACACCGGGCCGCTCGAACTGCACCCCGGGGCCCGCGACTACTACCGGTCGGTCAAGTACTAGGCCCCTCACCCGCCGCCGGGGCCGCCCCCGCGCCGCGTTCGGCCTGCACGCAACCGCGGGACAGTAAGAACCGTCACATACCGGGGCGAATCCCGCCGAGATGACCGAGAATCCTCACTGACCTCATCGCCGACCCCACCCAGAACGCCCCGACGAAGCACCCCTCGCGCGCCTTCCCGTGCCCGCATACCCGGCGCACGCGCGCGCAACTCCCCCGCACCCGCACCTCCCACGGAGTCGCACCATGCATGACGACCGCAGCCTCGTCGAACAACGCCTGCGCCGGGCCCTGACCGAGCGGATCAGGCCCGCGGTCCACCGGGACCCGGTGCCGTTGACCATCGAACGCTGGGACGCCCCGGGCGAGCCGGTTCCCGTCGCCGAGGGGCTCTCGGCCCCCTACCGGCCGGCCGCCGCGGGCGATCCGTGGGGGCCCGCCTGGGGAACGACCTGGTTCCGGGTGAGCGGCCGGGTGCCCCGGGAGTGGGCGGGCCGCACCGTGGAGGCGGTGCTCGACCTCGGCTTCGACCGCGGGTTGCCCGGGTTCCAGTGCGAGGGCCTCGTCTACCGGCCCGACGGGGAGGCGGTCAAGGGCCTGCACCCGTTCAACGACTGGGTCCGCGTCGGCGAGAACGTCAAGGGCGGCGAGGAGGTCCTCCTCTACGTGGAGGCGGCGGCCAACCCGATCCTCAACGAGCCGCGGCCGACCCGGCTCGGCGACCGGCTGACGGCCGGGGACCGGCCGCTGTACCTGGTGGAACGGATGGACCTCACGGTCTTCGAGCCGCAGGTGTGGGAGCTGACCCTCGATCTGGAGGTGCTCGGCGGGCTGATGGCCGAGCTGCCGGCCGAGGACGCCAGGCGCTACGAGGTGCTGCGGGCCGTCGACGCCGCGCTCGACGCGCTCGACCTGACCGACCCCGCCACCGTGGCGGCCACCGCGCCCGCCGCCAGGCAGCGGCTCGCGGGCGTGCTGCGCGCCCCGGCGCGCGCCTCGGCGCACCGCATCTCCGCCGTCGGCCACGCGCACATCGACTCGGCCTGGCTGTGGCCGCTGCGCGAGACCGTGCGGAAGGTCGCCCGCACCTCGGCCAACGTGGTGGCGCTGATGGACGAGCACCCCGAGTTCGTCTTCGCGATGTCCCAGGCGCAGCAGCTCGCCTGGATCAAGGAGCACCGGCCCGAGGTGTTCGCGCGGGTCAAGAAGAAGGTGGCGGAGGGCACCTTCGTGCCGGTGGGCGGCATGTGGGTGGAGTCGGACACCAACATGGTCGGCTCCGAGGCGATGGCCAGGCAGTTCGTCTACGGCAAGCGCTTCTTCCTGGAGGAGTTCGGGATCGAGACCCGCGAGGTGTGGCTGCCCGACTCCTTCGGCTACACCGCGGCGCTGCCGCAGCTGGTGCGGCTCTCCGGCTCCTCCTGGTTCCTGACGCAGAAGATCTCCTGGAACCGCACCAACGACTTCCCGCACCACACGTTCTGGTGGGAGGGGATCGACGGCACCCGCGTCTTCACCCACTTCCCGCCCGTGGACACCTACAACTCCGACCTGAGCGGCCGGGAACTGGCCCACGCCGCCCGCAACTACCGCGAGAAGGGCAGGGGTTCGCGTTCCCTGGTGCCCTTCGGCTGGGGCGACGGCGGGGGCGGCCCCACCCGCGAGATGCTGGCCAGGGCCCGCAGGACGCGCGACCTGGAGGGCTCGCCGCGGGTGGAGATCGAGCCGCCCACCGCCTTCTTCGAGCAGGCGCACGCCGAGTACCACGAGGCCGCGCCGGTGTGGGTGGGCGAGCTGTACCTGGAGCTGCACCGCGGCACGTACACCTCGCAGGCCAAGACCAAGCAGGGCAACAGGCGCAGCGAATCCCTGCTGCGCGAGGCCGAGCTGTGGGCGGCGACCGCCGCGCTGCGCGTCCCCGGCTACGCCTACCCGTACGAGGACCTGGAGCGGCTGTGGAAGACGGTGCTGCTGCACCAGTTCCACGACATCCTGCCCGGCTCCTCGATCGCCTGGGTGCACCGGGAGGCCCGGGAGACCTACGCGCGGGTGCGCGGCGAGCTGCTCGGCCTGGTGGACGCGGCCCAGCGGGCGCTGGCCGGCGAGGGCGAGGACGGGGGCGAGGGCACCGTGGTGTTCAACGCCGCCCCGCACGCCAGGGGCGGCGTCCCCGCGGGCGGCGCGGTCGTCCGCCGGGGGGCGGCGCAGGAGGCGCCGGTCGCCGCGACGCGGCGCGAGGACGGCGGCTTCGCGCTGGACAACGGCCTGCTGCGGGTGGAGATCGACGCCCGCGGCCTCGTGGTCTCCGCGGTCGACCTGACGGCCGGCCGCGAGGCCATCGCGCCCGGCCAGGCGGGCAACCTGCTCCAGCTGCACCGCGACCTGCCCAACGACTGGGACGCCTGGGACGTGGACGAGTTCTACCGCAACAGCGTGACCGACCTGGTGGAGGTGGACTCGCTGACGCTTCAGGCCCAGGGCGGGGCGGCCACCGTCGAGGTGACGCGTTCCTTCGGCTCCTCCCGGGTGACGCAGCGCCTGACGCTGCGCGCCGGGGAGCGGGTTCTCGACGTGGACACGGACCTCGACTGGCACGAGCGGGAGAAGATCCTGAAGGCCGCCTTCCCGCTGGACGTGAAGGCCGACCACTCCGAGGCCGAGACCCAGTTCGGCCACGTGCGGCGGCCCACCCACACCAACACCTCCTGGGAGGCTGCCAAGTTCGAGATCTGCGCGCACCGCTGGCTGCGGGTGGCCGAGACGGGCTGGGGCGCCGCGGTGGTCAACGACTCCACCTACGGGCACGACGTCACCCGCACCGTGCGGCCCGACGGCGGGCAGACGACCACCGTGCGGCTGTCCCTGCTGCGGGCGCCGCGCTATCCCGACCCGGAGACCGACCAGGGCGCCCACCGGCTGCGGTACGCCCTGGTCCCCGGCGCCACGCTCGCCGACGCCGTCCGGGAGGGGCACCGGATCAACCTGCCCGAGCGCGCGGTGCCCGGCGGCCGGGAGGTCGCGCCGCTGGTGACGCTCGACGGCGAGGGGCTGGGCGGCCCCGGGAGCGAGGAGCACCTCGTGGTGTCGGCGGTGAAGCTGGCGGACGACCGCAGCGGCGACCTCGTGGTCCGGGTGTACGAGGCCTCGGGCGGCAGGTCGCGCGGGCGGCTGCGGGCCGCCTTCCCGGTGGCCGCGGTCACGGCCACCGACCTGCTGGAGCGGCCCCTGGCCGCGTCGGCCGAGGCGGCGGGCCCGGCGCGCGAGGCGGCGGCGGCGCAGGAGGGCACCTGGCGGGCCACCGGCGACGGCGTGGAACTCGCGCTGCGGCCCTTCCAGGTCCTCACTCTGCGGCTGACACCCGGCGCGGCAGGCTGACCTGGGCGGGGACCGTCCCGGTGCCCTCGTTCCCCGGTGGTTCCTCCGGTTTGGCCCTGGGCACCGAGATGGTCACCCGCAGCCCGTGCGGCTGGTTGTGGGCGTAGGAGATGGCCGCGCCGCCGGCGGCGAGCAGGGCGTCGACGATGGAGAGGCCGAGCCCGGAGCCGTTGACGTTCTGGTGGCGGCCGCTGCGCCAGAAGCGGTCGCCGATGCGTTCGAGCTCGGCGTCGTCGAGTCCTGGCCCGTCGTCGGCCGTCTCGATGGCGACGTGGTCGCTGTCGCGGGTGACGGTCACGGTGACGCTGCCGCCGCCCGGGGTGAACTTGAGCGCGTTGTCCACGACGGCGTCCAGCGCGCTCGACAGGCTCACCGGGTCGGCCCAGCCGGTCACCGCGATCGCGCCGGCGACCCGCAGCGTCACCCCGCGCCGGTCGGCGACCGGGCGCCAGGCGTCCACCCGCTCGCCGGCCAGGCGCGCGACGTCGGTCACCCGCAGGTCGGCGGAGCTGTGCTCGGCCAGCGCCAGGTCGAGCAGGCCGTCCAGCACCTTGGCCAGCCGCTTGCCCTCGGCGCGGACCGAGGCGAACTCCTCGCTGTCCTCGGGCAGTTCGAGACCGAGCAGGTCGATGCGGAGCAGCAGCGCGGCCAGCGGGTTGCGCAGCTGGTGGGAGGCGTCGGCGACGAAGGCGCGCTGCTGCTCCAGGACGTTCTCGACGTGGTCGGCCATCTCGTTGAAGGACAGCGCCAGCCGCCGCAGTTCCGGCGGGCCGCCCGCCGGGGCCACGCGGGCGGTCAGCCGGCCGGTGGCGATCGCGTGGGTGGCCCGGTCGAGGACCCGCACCGGGCGCAGCACCCAGCGGGTCAGCTGGAAGGCGGCGACGACCGCGAGCAGCATCGCCGCGGCCTCCCCGCCCACGGTGGGCAGCCAGCTGTGCAGGATGTGCGAGCGCAGCGGCCCGGTGGGCGAGTCGGTGAAGACGACGGCGATCACGTCGCCGTCCCTGATCACCGGGGAGGCGACGAGCAGCCGCCGGTCGCTGTTCCACGGCCACACCTGGCTGGGGCCCGAGCTGCGGCGCCCGGCGAGCGCCTCGCCGAACTCCTCGCCGTCCGCGCCGCCCGGCGGGGACCAGCCGTGCGGGGCCACGGCGATGGGGCGGCCGTCGCGCTGGAAGACGCCGGCCTTGATTCCGTAGACCTCGTAGTAGCGGTCGAGCTCGTCCTGGAGGGCGGAGATCTGCTGGCTGTGCCGCCCGGTCCCGGTGTCACTGGCGAACTGGGCGTGCGAGGCGAAGCGGGCGGTGTCGTCGATCCGGTCGACGACGACGCGCTGCTGCGCGCTGTGGGCCTGGCTGACGGCGAGCGGGATGCCGAGCGCGAGGAGCACCCCGGCCAGCAGCACGATGAGGAGCGGAAGGAGACGTGAGCGCATGGGGAAGGGGTCCGGTCACGGGGTGGGGGGCAGGGCCAGCCGGTAGCCGACGCCGCGGACGGTCTCGACGAGCTCCGGCCTGCGCAGCTTGGCCCGCAGCGAGGCGATGTGCACCTCAAGCGTGCGGCCGGTTCCCTCCCAGCTGGTCTGCCACACGTCGCTGATGATCTGCTCGCGGCGGAAGACCACGCCGGGCCGCTGGGCCAGCAGCGCGAGCAGGTCGAACTCCTTGCGGGTGAGCGCGATCTGCTCGCCGTCCACCGACACCTGGCGGGTGGCGGTCTCCACCGTGATCGGGCCGAGCGTCAGCACCCCGGCGGGTTCCTCCTGTCCGGCCGGCTCCTCCTCGGGCCCGGTGCGCCTGCTCACGGCGTGGATGCGGGCGAGCAGCTCCCCGGTGTCGTACGGCTTCACCACGTAGTCGTCGGCGCCGAGGTTCAGGCCGTGAATCCTGGACCTGACGTCGGAGCGGGCGGTCACCATGATCACCGGCACCGAGGCGATGCGGCGGATGCGGCCGCACACCTCGAAGCCGTCCACGTCGGGCAGCCCCAGGTCGAGCAGGACGACGCCGAAGCTGCGATCCCGCACCTGCGCGACGGCCTCCTCGCCGCCCCGGGCGCGGACCACTTCGAAGCCGTGCCTGGAGAGTACGGCGACCAGGGCCGCGGCGACGTGCTCGTCGTCCTCGACCAGCAGCAGTCTCATCTTGGCATCCACGCCGATGAGCGGGGTGCACGTCAAGAGGCCGCCCAGGAGCTGAACGCTACCGTTATCCGCCGCTCACAAGCGGTCACCGAATGGCACGGTGCGCAACGAGACCGCGATCACATCGTGATGCTCAATTTCCGCTCAGATCTGCTGACGCTGCGTTGCGTAGCTGGCTATGGTCCGGTGCCAACCGACGAGGACGGAGCAAGCCAACGATGAGCGACGCGTCGCTGACCAAGGAAATCGAGGACGCCGCGCCTCTCGCCGAGGACCTGGTCATCCTGGACGGCGTGAACAAGCACTTCGGTGCGCTCCACGTGCTCCAGGACATCAACCTGACCATCAAGCGCGGCGAGGTGGTCGTGGTGATCGGCCCGTCCGGCTCGGGCAAGTCCACGCTCTGCCGGACGATCAACCGCCTGGAGACCATCGACTCCGGCACGATCACCATCGACAACAATCCGCTGCCCGCGGAGGGCAGGGAACTGGCCCGGCTGCGCGCCGACGTGGGCATGGTCTTCCAGTCCTTCAACCTCTTCGCGCACAAGACCGTGTTGCAGAACGTGATGCTCGGCCCGATCAAGGTCAGGCGTCAGGACAAGGCCCAGGTCGAGGCCCGGGCCAGGATGCTTCTCGACCGGGTCGGCGTGGGCAGCCAGGCCGACAAGTACCCCGCGCAGCTGTCCGGCGGCCAGCAGCAGCGGGTGGCCATCGCGAGGGCCCTGGCGATGGAGCCGAAGGTGATGCTCTTCGACGAGCCCACCTCCGCGCTCGACCCGGAAATGATCAATGAGGTGCTTGAGGTCATGCGGCAGCTCGCCAGCGAAGGCATGACCATGGTCGTCGTCACCCATGAGATGGGCTTCGCCCGCTCCGCCGCGAACCGCGTGGTGTTCATGGCTGACGGCCGGATCGTCGAAGAGGCAGACCCCCACCAGTTCTTCGACAATCCGCGCAGCGACCGGGCCAGGGACTTCCTCTCGAAGATCCTCGCGCACTGACCGGCCCGGCCGTTCCACCCGCGCAAGACCCGCGCGTTCCCCGCACGCGCATCCCCCCGCGACTCACCGCCTGAAGACAACAAGGGAACACCACATGAAACTCCGTAAGGCAAGCGCTCTGGCCGCCGCGGTCCTCGCGCTCTCGCTGACCGCCACCGCTTGTGGCTCCAACGATGACGACGAGGGCTCGGGCGGGGGCGGCAGCGGCGACGGCGACTCCCTGACCATCGGCATCAAGTTCGACCAGCCGGGTCTCGGCCTGAAGACCCCGGAGGGCGACTACACCGGCTTCGACGTCGACGTCGCCACCTACATCGCCGGCAAGCTCGGCGTCTCCCCGGAGAACATCGAGTGGGTCGAGGCGCCGAGCGCCGAGCGCGAGAACCTGCTCAAGCGCGGCGATGTCGACTTCATCGTCGCCAGCTACTCGATCACCGACGAGCGCAAGGAGCAGGTCAGCTTCGCCGGGCCGTACTTCATGGCCCACCAGGACCTGCTGATGCGCGCCGGCGAGGGCGTCTCCAACCCGGACGAGATCAACGACCTGACCCTCTGCTCGGTCACCGGCTCGACCTCGGCCCAGCACGTGCACGACGACTTCGCTCCCGACGCGCAGCTGCAGGAGTTCGGCACCTACTCCGAGTGCCTGACCGGCCTGGAGAGCGGCGCGGTGGACGCCCTGACCACGGACGACTCCATCCTCGCCGGCTACGCCGCCCAGGAGCAGAACCAGGGCAAGTTCGAGCTCGCCGGCCTGGAGCTGAGCGACGAGCCCTACGGCGTCGGCATCCCGCACGGCGACACCGAGCTGCAGGAGCAGATCAACGACGCGATCCGGGAGATGGAGGAGGACGGCTCCTGGCAGGAGGCCATCGAGCGGAACTTCGGCCCCGCCAACTACGAGGCTGAGGAAGCCCCCGAGATCACGGAAACCAGCTGACCCCTCCGGGTCCCCCGGTGGCGCGCCGCCACTCTGGCGGCGCGCCACATCCATTCCACCCCCCTAGTCGAGGCTGAGAGACTCCGTGTTCGACTTCCTAGATCTCGATGAATACGACCTTTTCGGGGCGTTCTGGACAACGATCCAGCTGACGTTCTTCGCCGGGGTCGGCTCCCTCATCTGGGGGACCGTCCTCGCGGCCATGCGCGTCAGCCCGGTGCCCGTCATGCGTGCCTTCGGCACCGCGTACGTGAACATCTTCCGGAACATCCCCCTGACCCTCATCATCGTCTTCTGCTCGATCGGGCTGGGCCAGACGCTGCGGGTGACGATGTTCACCGACGGCTCGGTCGACCCGACGAACTACCGGCTGGCGATCCTCGGCTTCGTCGTCTACACCTCGGCCTTCGTCTGCGAGGCGCTGCGCTCCGGCATCAACACGGTGCCCGTCGGCCAGGCGGAGGCGGCCAGGGCGCTCGGCCTGAGCTTCTCGCAGGTGCTGCGGCTGATCGTGCTCCCGCAGGCCTTCCGCTCGGTGATCGCACCGCTGGCGAACATCCTGATCGCCCTGACGAAGAACACCACGGTGGCCTCCGCCATCGGCGTGGCCGAGGCCGCCGCCCTGATGAGCGAGATGATCGAGAACGAGGCCCAGCTGATCCCGATTGCCCTGCTCTTCGCCCTCGGGTTCATCATCCTCACCCTGCCGACCGGACTGCTCCTCGGCTGGGTGGCCAAGCGCATGGCGGTGAAGCGATGACCAACCTGTCCGTCCTCTACGACGCGCCGGGGCCGCGCGCCAGGCGCTGGCACGCCGTGTACGCCGTGGTGTTCGTCCTGCTGTTCCTCGCCCTCGCCTGGTGGGTGTACGGCGAACTCGACGACAAGCACCAGCTCGACGGCGAGAAGTGGGAGCCGTTCATCAACGACGGCAACGTCTGGACGACCTTCCTGCTGCCCGGCCTGCGCAAGACGCTGGAGGCCGCCGGCCTCGCGCTGGTGATCGCGCTCCCCCTCGGCGCGATCTTCGGCATCGGGCGGCTCTCGGACCACTGGTGGATTCGCCGGCCCTGCGACGTGGTCGTCGAGTTCTTCCGGGCGATCCCCGTACTGCTGATGATCGTCTTCGCCAACGAGGCGTACGCGCAGTGGTCGACCGTCGACCGCGACATAAGGCCGATGTACGCCCTGGTGACCGGCCTGGTGCTGTACAACGCCTCGGTGCTGGCCGAGATCGTCCGCGCCGGCGTGCTCTCGCTGCCCCGCGGGCAGGAGGACGCGGGCCGCGCGCTCGGCCTGCGCAAGGGCCAGATCATGACCAACGTGCTGCTCCCGCAGGCGGTCACCGCGATGCTGCCCGCGATCATCAGCCAGCTGGTCGTGATCGTGAAGGACACCACGCTCGGCGGGGCCATCCTGAGCTACCAGGAGCTGCTGAGCGCCGCGCGCCTCATCTCCTCGAACTACTCGAACACGATCGCCGCCTACACCGTGGCCGCCGCGATATTCGTGGTGATCAACTTCCTCCTCAGCCAGCTCGCCGGCTGGCTGGAGCGGCGCATCAGGCGCGGCACCCGCGGCACCGGGGCCGTCGTGGCCCAGGGACCGGCGGACCTCGGGGACGGCGCCACGGGGAACCTCGAGACGACGGTGGCGCCCCCGGCTCCCCCCGCCACGGTGGCCAAGGGTTAGGGACCGGTCACCGGGCACCGGACCCGACTTGACGCCTGATCACCCGCTGGGTTGCATACGTGCTGTGCTCCCCGTGATCATTGCCGGCGCGGGCCCCACGGGGCTCGCGCTGGCGCTTGCCCTGGCCGGGTACGGGGTACCGGCCGTCGTCCTCGACGGCACAGGCGAGCCACCCGCCAGGCGCCTGGCCAGGACCTGCGTCCTGACGGGCGACGCCGAACGCCTCCTCGCCCTGCCGGGCGTCGGGCGGCACGCGGCGGCCTGGCGGGGCTGGCGCACCACGCACCGCGAAAAGACCGTCTGGCACGAGGAGTTCACCGAGGCCGCGGCGCCGCGCCACGTGCCGCAGCACGTGCTGGAACTCGCCCTGCGCGAGGCGGCCGAAGGCCACCAGCTGGTGACCCTCGTCGCCGGCCACCGCCTCACCGACCTCGAACAACGCGAGACCGACCTCACCGCCCACGTCGTGCGCCGGGCCCCCGAGGGCCGCCGCGGGCAGGCCAGGACCTACCGCGGCAGCTACCTCGTCGGCTGCGACGGCGCCCGCTCCACCGTCCGCAAGCTGCTCGGCGCCGGATTCCCCGGCCGCACGGACGTCGAGCGCTACGCCGTGGCCGCGCTCCGCGCCGAACTGCCCTGGCCCGGCGAGGCGGGACTGCACCGGGCCCCCGGCTACGGGGAGGTCACCGCCCGCCCCCTGACGGAGGACAGGTGGCGGCTCGACTGGCCGCTCCCGCCGGACGGCGCCCTGGTGACCCCGGAGTCGATGCTGGAACGCGTCCACGGCACCCTCACCGCCTGGCACGGCGGGGAACTTCCCCCCTACGAACTCCTCGACACCGGCGTGCACATCTGCCACCAGCGCCTGGCCCGCCGCTGGCGCGCGGGGCGCGTCTTCCTGGCCGGCGACGCCGCCCACCTGCTCGGAGCGCTCGGCACCCAGCAGGTCGCCGAGGGCCTGCGGGACGTCGAGAACCTCGCGTGGAAACTCGCCGTCGCCTGCCACGAGGGCAACGCCGAGACCCTGCTCGACAGTTACGAGGCCGAACGCCGCACCGCCGTGGGCGCCCGGCTGCGCGCGGTCGACCAGGCCCTGCCGCTGGTGCGCGGCGGCGGGCTGGCCGCCCGGCTCACCGGCCGGGGCCGCGGGCGCCTCACCCTCCTCGCCGAGGGCCACCTGGGCCGCGGCTCGCTCGGCGGCCCGAAGGGCCATCCCGCCTCGCCCCTCTCCTGCACCCCCCGCGTGCCCGTGGCGACGCACACCCCCGTCGGCTCCCCCGTGGCCGACGTGCCGGTGATCGCCCTCGACGGCACCCAGAGCCGCCTGCGCGACCGGCTCGGCGGCCCGCTGCTGCTGGTGCTCACCGCGCCGGGCTCCCGGGTGTGGGACGCCAGGCACTGGCTGACGGCCGGCCTGATGCCGGAGCTGGCCGCCGCGGCGCGCACGCTCCCGCTGCCCGCCGAGCTGCTGGTCACCGAGGAGTACCCGGGTGCCCCCGCGCACACCCTGCTCCTCGTCCGCCCCGACGGCCACCTGGCCGCCGCGTTCCCCGGCGCGGACCAGCAGTCCCTCGAATCCTGCGCCCGCTCCCTCAGAGGCACCCCGGCCGGGTGACCACCGGGCCCCCCCGCGGCCCCGTGAACGCCCGGCCCCCGAGGCGGAGGCCGGCTCCTGCTACGCCCCGCCCCCCAGGTACTCGTCGAGCAGCTCGGGGTCCTCGTCCTCCGCCGCCAGGGCCTCGCGAACCACCCGCAGGGCCAGCCCTTCCGGATAGCCCTTGCGGCCCAGCATCCCGGCCAGCCGCCGCATCCGCTTCTCCGGGGGCAGCCCCCGCGTGGCGGGGAGCCTGCGGGCCACCAGGGCCCTGGCGGTCGCCTCCTCCCGCTCGGCGTCCAGCAGGCCGACGGCCTCGTCGATCAGTCCCTGCGCCACTCCCTTCGTCCGCAACTCCCTGGCCAGCGCCCGGCGCGCCAGCCCCCGCCCGTGGTGGCGGGACTCCACCCAGGCCCCCGCGAAGGCCGCGTCGTCGATGAGCCCCACCTCCTCGAACCTGTCGAGCACCTCGGCGATCGCCGGCTCGGGGATCTCCCGCGCCCGCAGCGCCTCGGCCAACTGCCGCCGCGTGCGCGGGGTCCCGGTGAGCAGCCGCAGGCAGATCGCCCGCGCCCGCTCCACCGGGTCCCGCGGCGAGGCGCCCGCCGCCCGCCGCGGGGCCTCGCCGCCCGCGCCCGCCGGCGGCTCGGGCCACTCGCTGCGCCGCGTCACCGTCAGCTCTTGGCAGCCGCAGGCGACTTGGCCGCCCGCGGTGCCTTGACGGCGGTGGCCGCCGCCGCGGCCGGAGCGGCGGAGACGTCCCCGGCCGCATCCTTGCCCGGCTCGCCCTCGGGAGCCTCGGCACGCGGCCCGATGCCGAGCTTCTCCTTGATCTTCTTCTCGATCTCGTTGGCGAGGTCGGGGTTGTCGCGCAGGAAGTTCCGCGCATTCTCCTTGCCCTGGCCGAGCTGGTCGCCCTCGTAGGTGTACCAGGCGCCCGACTTGCGGATGAAGCCGTGCTCGACGCCCATGTCGATCAGGCCGCCCTCCCGGCTGATCCCGATGCCGTAGAGGATGTCGAACTCGGCCTGCTTGAAGGGAGGGGCCACCTTGTTCTTGACCACCTTGACCCGCGTGCGGTTGCCCACCGCCTCGGTGCCGTCCTTCAGGGTCTCGATCCGGCGGATGTCCAGCCGCACCGAGGCGTAGAACTTCAGCGCCCGGCCGCCCGTCGTGGTCTCCGGCGAGCCGAACATCACGCCGACCTTCTCGCGCAGCTGGTTGATGAAGATCGCCGTGGTCTTCGACTGGTTGAGCGCGCCGGTGATCTTCCGCAGGGCCTGGCTCATCAGCCGGGCCTGGAGCCCGACGTGCGAGTCGCCCATCTCGCCCTCGATCTCCGCGCGCGGGACCAGCGCCGCGACGGAGTCGATGACGATGAGGTCGAGCGCGCCCGAGCGGATGAGCATGTCGGTGATCTCCAGCGCCTGCTCGCCGTTGTCCGGCTGGGAGAGGATCAGCTGGTCCACGTCCACGCCGAGCTTCTTGGCGTACTCGGGGTCGAGCGCGTGCTCGGCGTCCACGAAGGCGACCGTGCCGCCCGCCCGCTGGGCATTCGCCACCGCGTGCAGCGTCAGCGTCGTCTTGCCCGAGGACTCGGGCCCGAACACCTCCACGACGCGCCCACGCGGCAATCCGCCGACGCCCAGGGCCACATCGAGGGCCGTGGAGCCGGTGGAGATCACCTCGACCGGCTCGTTCGGCCGCTCCCCCAGGCGCATCACGGCGCCTTTGCCGAACTGCCGCTCAATTTGTGCGAGAGCCGCGTCCAGCGCCTTCTCGCGGTCCGTACCTGCCATGGGTGCCACCCGGTCCGTCTGATTCGATCGCTTCACGTCCACGGACGCTAGCGCCTGCCACTGACAATCGGCCTCACCGCCGATCCGGACGCCGCGCCCGCCCCTACATGAGAATGGCTGTTCGATTTTCGTGTCAAGCCGGGCCCGCAACCTGTGGATAACTCAAAAAGCCCAGGTCAGAGGCGTCAGCGCAGGTGCCGGGGCACATCCATTGCCGCGCAGACCACGCGCCAGACGTCCTTCGCGTCCCACCCCGCGTCCAGCGCCTCGTAAACGGTTCGGCCGCCGAGCTCCGACATCACGTGGTCCCTGGCGAAGGAATCCGCGTACGCGGGACCGAAGTGCTCCGCCATTCGCTGCCAGAAGTCCGTCAACCGCATGCCACCAGTATCCCGCCGCGCGGGTGCAACCGCGGCCGTTCCCCTGCCCGGGGGCCGTCCCGGCCCTACGGTCACCAGAGTGCCCCCAGGAAGATCCCTCCTCGCCCGCGCCGAGCACTTCGTGTGGCTCACCGCCCGGGTGCTGGAGCAGCGACGATTCGCCCACCTCTTCCTCGACGGCCCGCCCGAGGCCGTGGAGACCGCGCTCGCCGCCTACCGCAACCCCGACCACGGCTTCGGCCACGCCCTGCTGCCCGACCTGCGCGGCCCGCTCAGCCAGCCGCTGCACACGGTCGCCGCCCTGCAGATCCTGGACGAGACGGGCCGCTGCCACGGCCGGCACACCGAGCGCATCTGCCGCTACCTCACCTCCGTCTCCACCCACGAGGGCGCCCTGCCCGCCGTGCACCCGAGCCAGCGCGGCTACCCCGCCGCCCGTTTCCTGCCGATCCCCTCCACCGGAAGCGACCTGCTCGCCACCGGCCCCGCCGTCGGCCTGCTGCACCGCAACGACGTCTGGGACGCCTGGCTCTTCCGCGCCACCGACTACTGCTGGTCGGCGATCGAGCGCCTGGGCCACACCCACCCGAGGCAGGCGCTGGCCGCCCTCGCCTTCCTCGACAGCGCCCCCGACCGGGCGCGGGCCGAGACCGTGGCCGACCGGCTCGGCGGACTGGTGCGCGACCAGCGGCTGGTCGTCACCGATCCCGACCGGGCGCACGCCTTCGCGCCCCCGGCCGGGTACGGGCCCGACGAGCTGCACTTCGTCTGCGACTACGCCCGCAGCCCGAACTCGCTGGCGCGGCGCTGGTTCTCCGAGGCCGAGCTGGCCCGCGGCGTCGCCCACCTCGCCGCCCGGCAGTGCGCGGACGGCGGCTGGCCCGCCAGGCACCCGGCCTGGGCCCCGGGCAGCGTGGTCGAGTGGCGCCCGATTCACACCATCGAGGCACTGCTCACCCTCCGCGCCTTCGGCCACGACCTCGCCGCCCCCGCCCCGGCCCCGCCTTCGGCCTCCCCCTGACCCGCCCCGGAACCCCGCACGTTCCCGCTCCCCCGCGCGGCGCCCCCGGCCGGCCCACGCGGGGCGTCCGGGCCGCCCCCACCGCAGCCCAGGGCCGTGCCCCCCACCACGACCCAGGGCCGCCCCCGCACGGCATCCACGACGGGCCCCACGCGGCGTCCCGTGCCTGCCCCTCGCACGGCGCCTCCCGGGCCGGCGGCCGGTGCCGCTGTCAGTGCCGGGGTGCACGATGGGCACATGGCACGGCACGGCGAAGGACAGGCACCACACCCCCGCGAAGGACGGAGCGCTCCCGGCGAGGCGAGCGCGCTCGCCGCCTTCTCGCCTGCCACCCGCGCGTGGTTCTCCGGCGCCTTCCACGCGCCCACGGCGGCGCAGGAGGGCGCCTGGCAGGCCATCGCCGAGGAGGCGGACGCCCTGGTGGTCGCGCCCACCGGCTCCGGCAAGACCCTGGCCGCCTTCCTCGCCTCCCTCGACCGGCTGGCCGCGACCGCCCCGCCCGCCGAGCCCCACAAGCGCTGCCGGGTGCTCTACGTCTCGCCCCTGAAGGCCCTGGCCGTCGACGTCGAGCGCAACCTCCGCAGTCCGCTCACCGGCATCAGGCAGGAGTCGGTCAGGCTCGGCCTGCCCGAGCCCGACATCAGGGTCGGCATCCGCACCGGCGACACCCCGGCCGCCGATCGCAGGTCCCTGGCCAGGAGGCCCCCGGACATCCTGATCACCACCCCCGAGTCCCTGTTCCTGATGCTCACCTCGGCCGCGCGCGAGGCCCTGGCCGGGGTGGAGACGGTGATCCTCGACGAGGTCCACGCCGTGGCCGGCACCAAGCGCGGCGCCCACCTGGCCCTCTCCCTCGAACGGCTCGACGCCCTCCTGCCCCGGCCGGCCCGCCGCATCGGCCTGTCCGCGACGGTGCGGCCGGTGGACGAGGTGGCCAGGTTCCTCTCCCCCCAGCGCCGCGCCAAGATCGTCCAGCCGCCCTCCGGCAAGGAGTTCGACCTCTCCGTGGTGGTCCCCGTGGCCGACATGGGCGAGCTCGGCGGCTCCCCGGTGCCGGACGCGCCGGGTTCGGGCGAGCTGCCCTCGATCTGGCCCTCGGTCGAGGAGCGGATCGTCGACCTCGCCCAGGCCCACCGCTCCACGATCGTCTTCGCCAACTCCCGCCGCCTCGCCGAGCGCCTGTGCAACAGGATGAACGAGATCGCCCACGAACGCGCCACCGGCGAGCCGCTCCCCGAGGAGCACGCGCCGGCCGCGCTGATGGGCGGCTCGGGCGCGGCCAGGGGTGCGCCCGGCCTGCTGGCCAGGGCGCACCACGGCTCGGTCTCCAAGGAGCAGCGTGCCCACATCGAGGAGGACCTCAAGGCCGGCCGGCTGCCCGCCGTCGTCGCCACCTCAAGCCTCGAACTCGGCATCGACATGGGGGCGGTGGACCTCGTCGTCCAGGTCGAGTCGCCGCCCTCGGTGGCCTCGGGGCTGCAGCGCGTCGGCCGCGCCGGCCACCAGGTGGGGGCGGTCTCCACCGGCGTGGTCTTCCCCAAGTACCGCGGGGACCTCGTGCAGTCCGCCGTCGTCACCGAGCGGATGCGGGCCGGGGCCATCGAGTCCCTGCGCATCCCGGCCAACCCGCTGGACGTGCTGGCCCAGCAGATCGTCGCGATGGTGGCGATGGACAGCTGGGACGTGGACGAGCTGCTCGCCCTCGTGCGCCGGGCCGCGCCGTTCGCCGCCCTGCCCGAGTCGGCCTACCACGCGGTGCTCGACATGCTGGCCGGCCGCTACCCCTCGGACGCCTTCGCCGAGCTGCGCCCCCGCCTGGTGTGGGACCGGGTGGCCCACACGGTCACCGGGCGCCCCGGCGCCCAGCGCCTCGCGGTGACCTCGGGCGGCACCATCCCCGACCGCGGCCTCTTCGGGGTCTTCCTGGCGGGCGCGGACCCGAAGCGGGGCGGCGGCCGGGTCGGCGAGCTGGACGAGGAGATGGTCTACGAGTCCAGGGTGGGCGACGTCTTCACCCTCGGCACCACCTCCTGGCGGATCGAGGACATCACCCGCGACCGGGTCCTGGTCAGCCCGGCCCCCGGGGTCCCGGGGCGGCTGCCGTTCTGGAAGGGCGACCAGCTGGGGCGCCCCCTGGAGCTGGGCCGCGCCCTGGGCGCCTTCCTGCGCGAGATCGGCGGCCTCGCCCCCGAGGCGGCCCGCGAGCGGCTGTCGGCCGCCGGCCTCGACGCCTGGGCCGTGGACAACGTCCTGGCCTACCTGGAGGAGCAGCGCCAGGCCACCGGCCACCTCCCCGACGACCGCACGATCGTGGTCGAGCGCTTCCGCGACGAGCTTGGCGACTGGCGGATCGTGGTGCACTCCCCCTTCGGGGCCCAGGTCCACGCGCCCTGGGCGCTCGCCCTGGGGGCCAGGCTCACCGAGCGCTTCGGCATGGACGCCCAGGTGCTGCACGCGGACGACGGCATCGTGCTGCGCCTGCCCGACGCCGACCTGTCGGCGGCCGGGGCCGGGCTCGCCGGGGAGGGCGGGCCGGCCGGGGCCGAGCCGGGCGCCGGGCTGTTCGACGACGGCCGCGCCCCGGTCGGCGCGGAGGACGTCCTCTTCGACAAGGGCGAGGTCGAGCAGCTGGTCACCGACCAGGTGGGCGGATCTGCGCTGTTCGCCTCCCGCTTCAGGGAGTGTGCGGCCCGGGCCCTGCTGCTGCCCCGGCGCGACCCCGGCCGGCGCACGCCGCTGTGGCAGCAGCGCCAGCGCGCGGCGCAACTGCTGTCCGTGGCCAGCGAGTTCGGCTCCTTCCCCATCGTGCTGGAGGCGGTCCGCGAGTGCCTGCAGGACGTCTTCGACGTGCCGGGCCTCACCGAGTTGATGGCCGACGTGGAGGCGCGGCGGGTGCGGCTGGTCGAGGTGACCACCAAGGACCCCTCGCCCTTCGCCCGTTCCCTGCTCTTCGGCTACGTCGCGCAGTACCTCTACGAGGGCGACTCGCCCCTGGCCGAGCGCCGGGCCGCCGCCCTCTCCCTCGACTCCAGGCTGCTCGCCGAGCTGCTCGGCCAGGCGGAGCTGCGCGAGCTCCTCGATCCGGGCGTCCTGGCCGATCTGGAGAGGGAGTTGCAGTGGCTGACCGAGGAGCGCCGGGTGCGGGACGCGGAAGGCGTCGCCGACCTGCTGCGGGTCCTCGGCCCGCTCGGCGAGGCGGAGCTCGCCGAGCGGGGAGCGCGTCCGGAGTGGGCCCGCGAGCTGGCCGCCGCCCGCCGCGCCATCCGGATCAGGTTCGCGGGACAGGAGCGCTGGGCCGCCGTCGAGGACGCGGGGCGGCTGCGGGACGCGTTGGGCGCCGCGCTGCCCGTGGGCGTCCCCGAGGCGTTCACCGAGCCGCTCGCCGACCCCCTGGGCGACCTGCTCGCCCGCTACGCCCGCACGCACGGCCCCTTCACCTCGGCCCAGGCCGCGGCCCACTTCGGCCTCGGCACCGCGGTGGCCGACGGGGTCCTGCAGCGGCTGGCCGCCGACGGCCGCCTGGTCCAGGGCGAGTTCAGGCCGGGCGGCGTGGGCCACGAGTGGTGCGACCCGGCCGTCCTGCGGCGGCTGCGGCGGCGTTCGCTCGCCGTGCTGCGCGAGGAGCTCGAGCCGGTGGCGCCGGCCGCGCTCGCCGCGTTCCTGCCCCAGTGGCAGCACGTCGGCCCGCTCCCCGGCCGCGGCGGGCTGCGCGGCATCGACGGACTGGTGCGCGCCGTCGAGCAGTTGCAGGGCGCCCCGGTGCCCGCCTCGGCCCTGGAGCGGCTGGTGCTGCCCTCGCGCGTGTCCGGGTACGCGCCGCCGCTGCTCGACGAGCTGACCGCCTCGGGAGAGGTGGTGTGGGCGGGCGCCGGTGCGCTGCCCGGCAAGGACGGCTGGATCTCGCTGTACCCGGCCGACTCCGCTCCGTTGCTGCTGCCGCCCCCGCATCCCCTGGAGCTGTCCCCGGCGCACTCGGCGGTGCTCGCGGCCCTGTCCGGCGGCTACGGGCTGTTCTTCCGGCAGATAGCCGAGCAGGTGCGGGCCGCGGGCGAGGAGGTGCAAGACGCCAGGCTCGCCGAGGTGATCTGGGAGCTGGCCTGGTCGGGCCGCCTGACCAACGACACCCTGGCCCCGCTGCGCGCCCTGCTCGGTTCCGGCCGCACCGCGGGCTCGGTCGCCCACCGCGGCAGGCGCCAGGTCCCGCGCGGCAGGTACGGCTCCCTGGCCATCGGCACCGGCCAGGCCAGGCGCCCCACGGCCGGGCGGAACGGCCCGCCGACCGTGGGCGGGCGCTGGTCCCTGCTGCCGCCCCGGGAGGAGGAGACCACGCTGCGGGCCCACGCCCTGGCCCGTACGCTGCTCGACCGGCACGGGGTGGTCACCCGGGGCGCGGTGGCCGCGGAGGGCGTCGAGGGGGGCTTCTCGGCCGCCTACCGGGTGCTCTCGGCCTTCGAGGACAGCGGCCAGGCCAGGCGGGGCTACGTGGTGGAGGGGCTCGGCGCCGCCCAGTTCGCGATGGACGGGGCGGTGGACCGGCTGCGGGCCATCGCCTCGGCGGCGGAGCGCGGCGCCCCGGCGGCCGAGCCGCGCGCCACCGTGCTGGCCGCCGCCGACCCGGCGAACGCCTACGGGGCCGCCCTGCCCTGGCCCGAGCCGCCGCACGGGGCAGGGCACAAGCCGGGGCGCAAGGCGGGGGCGCTGGTGGTGCTGGTGGGGGGCGAGCTGGCGCTCTACCTGGAGCGCGGGGGGCGCACGCTGCTCGCCTGGCCCGGGCAGCGTGGCCGGGAAGAGCCGGGGGCGGCCCTGGAGGCGCTGCGGCCGGCCGCCGAGGCCCTGGCCCAGGCCGCCCGCGAGGGCTCACTCGGCACGCTGACGGTGGAGCGGGTCAACGGCTCCCCGGTTCTGGCCGACCCGTGGTGGACCGGGCTGCTGGAGGGGGCGGGCTTCCACGCGACCCCCCGCGGGCTGCGGCTGCGTCCCTGAGCCACGCCGCAGGGCCCCGGTGCCCGCGGCGAAGGGAAGGGCCGGTGCCCGCCGGCCCGGCTCGGGCACCCGTGGCGGGCCCGCTCCCTCGGCCAGGCGCGTTCATCCGGCCGGGGCCGGGGCGGGGCGGCGGACCGCGCTTGGTTCCACGGGCGGCGGGCCCCCGCGCCCGGGCATGCGAAACCGCCGCGACCCCAAACGGGAGGCGGCGGTTGGCGGGTGACCGGCCCCGGGCGCAGACCCGGTCACCGTGCGCACTCAGGCGGCTACGACGTCGACTGCCTCGCTGGGAGCCTTGATCGTGACCCGCTCGTCGGGGTGGTGCGTCACCGACGTCACCCGCGGCACACGCACGGGGTTGAGCATCGGGCGCATCGGGGACGGAACGGTGTCGCTCGCGGCGGACTGGGCGAGCTCCGCCAGGGCCAGCTCGTCGCTGACCTCACGCAGCAGCTCGGACATCCGCAGATCGAGCGCATCGCAGATGGCGGCCAGCAACTCGGATGAGGCTTCCTTCTGCCCGCGTTCCACCTCGGAGAGATATCCGAGGGAGACCCGTGCCGAGGAGGACACTTCACGCAGAGTGCGGCCCTGACGTTGGCGCTGCCGACGCAGCACGTCACCCAGCAGGCGACGGAGCAGGATCATCGGTGGCTCCCTCCTCGGACCGTTGGCCTCGCTTGCTTCATGCCCCACCGTACCGCCTCGGACTCCCACCGCGCGGGGAGCGATGTCTTGTTCACTCAGGGCTGCAAACATCCATCCCCTCCGTTCTGTTCCGTATCCTGCCCCTCCCCGGCGGCCGGAGTGGTGGCTCAGTCGGAGTGGATCAGCCGACCTCGCAGCAGGCCCAGCACCGCTTCCACGCTGCCCGTCCTGACCGCGGTCCGGTCCCCGCGCAGCCGCAGTCGCTGACTGACGGCTCCCCCGCATCCCGGCCCCGAAACCGCCACGTGCACCGTTCCCGCCGAGTGGCCGTCCTGCGGCCCAGGACCGGCCACCCCCGTGGTGGCCAGTCCCCAGTCGGCCCCCAGCAGCCTGCGCACCCCCGCCGCCAGCTGCCGGGCCACCTCGGCGTCCACCGGCCCCCTGGCGGCGAGCAGCGCGCCGTCCACGGCCAGCACGTCCCGCTTGACGTCCGTGGCGTAGGCGGTGACCGAGCCGCGGAAGACCCGCGAGGCGCCGGGGACCGCGGTCAGCGTCCCGGCGACCAGCCCGCCGGTCAGCGACTCGGCGACGGCGAGGGTCTGCCCCCTCCCCGCCAGCAGCTCAAGCACCTCCGCCGCCACGCCGAGGGCGTCCCCGGCCGGGCCCAGGGCGTCCCCGGGCGGCTGCCCGCCCATCGCTACCCGCCGTCCGCCGGCCGCGCCGCCCGCTGCCTGGCCAGGCCGGCCCGCCGCAGCACCACCGCCTGGCGGATGTAGTCGAGCCCGGTCACCACGGTCAGCACCACGGCCGCCGCCATCGCCCACCACCGCATCGAGGCGAGCGGCCCGGTCAGCGCCAGGATGTACATGCCCACGGCGACGCCCTGGGTCAGCGTCTTGAGCTTCCCGCCCCTGCTGGCGGGGATCACGCCGTGCCTGATCACCCAGAACCGCAGCGCCGTGATGCCCAGCTCCCTGACGAGGATCACCACGGTCACCCACCACGGCACGTCGTCGAGCAACGACAGGCAGATCAGGGCCGCCCCCATGATCGCCTTGTCGGCGATCGGATCGGCGATCTTGCCGAAGTCGGTGACCAGGTTGCGCCGCCTGGCCAGCTCCCCGTCGAACAGGTCGGTGATCATGGCCACGGTGAACGCCGCCCAGGCCAGCGAGCGCCAGGCGGGATCGTGTCCGCCCTCGGCGAACATCAGCAGGACGAATCCGGGCACCAGCAGGAGCCGGACCATGGTCAGGATATTGGCGATGTTCCACAGCGCGGGAGCCGCGGCGGCCCGCCCCTGATCTGCCACCCGTCCCCTCCCGGCGGCCGAGGCCGGCATGTCGGTCATCTGCCGGCCCCGGCGGCGCCGCCGTCGGCCGGTGGCACAAGCGCGGCGACCAGGTCGACTCCCTGCGCCGCGACGATCTCGACGTCCACGAAGTGGCCGACGGAGAGTGCCGGGCCCTCCCCCTTCACGTCGACGATCTTGACGTGCCCGTCCGTTTCCGGTGCCTGGTGTGCCGCACGGCCCACCGCGATCACCTCCCCCTCCGGCTCGTCGTCCGGGTCAAGCGACTCCACCAGCACGCGCGCCCGCTCGCCGATGCGCTCCTCGGCGCGCTGCGCGATGAGCTCGTCGGCGAGCTCGGACACCCTGGCCAGCCGCTCGGCCACCACCTCGGGGTCGTGCTTGCCCTCGTACCCGGCCGCCTCGGTGCCCTCCTCGTCCGAATACCCGAAGATCCCGATGGCGTCCAGCCTGGCCGCGCTCAGGAACCGGATCAGCTCCTCCACATCCTCCTCGCGCTCCCCGGGGAAGCCGACGATGAAGTTGGACCTGACCCCGGCCAGGGGCGCCTTGGCCCGGATGCCGCCGAGCAGTTCGAGGAAGCGTTCGGTGTCGCCGAAGCGCCGCATGGCGCGCAGCACTTGGGGAGCGGAGTGCTGGAAGGAGAGGTCGAAGTACGGGGCCACCTTCTCGGTGCCCGTCAGCACGTCGACCAGCCCCGGCCGCAGCTCGGCAGGCTGCAGATAGCTGACGCGGATGCGCTCCAGGCCGTCCACGGCGGCCAGTTCCGGCAGCAGGGCCTCCAGCAGCCTGATGTCGCCCAGGTCCTTGCCGTAGGACGTGTTGTTCTCCGAGACCAGCATGATCTCCTTCACGCCCTGCCCGGCCAGCCAGCGCGCCTCGGCGAGGACGTCGGCGGGGCGGCGGGAGACGAAGGAGCCGCGGAAGGAGGGGATGGCGCAGAAGCTGCACCGCCGGTCGCAGCCCGAGGCCAGCTTCAGCGAGGCCACCGGGCTGCTGCCCAGCCGCCTGCGCAGCGGCGCCCGGGGCCCCGAGGCGGGGGCAAGACCCGCCGGCAGGTCGGCTATGGCCTGGCCCTGCGCGGCGGCCTGCCCGTGCCCGGGCAGCGCCACCTCGGCCCCCTGTCTGTCCACCGGGCTCAGCGGCAGCAGCTTGCGCCGGTCCCGCGGCACGTGCGGGGCGTGGACGCCGCCGGCCAGGATGGTGCGCAGCCGCTCGGAGATGTCGGCGTAGTCGTCGAAGCCGAGCACGGCGTCGGCCTCGGGCAGGGCGTCGGCGAGCTCCTTGCCGTAGCGCTCGGCCATGCAGCCGACGGCGACCACGGCCCGCGTCCGCCCCCCGCCCTCGCCCGCGGCGGCCTTCAGCTCCCCCGCCTCCAGCAGCGCGTCGACGGAGTCCTTCTTGGCGGCATCGACGAAGCCGCAGGTGTTGACGACCGCGACCTCGGCCTCCGCGGCATCGGCCACGAGCTCCCAGCCGTCCGCGGCCAGGCGCCCCGCCAGCTCTTCTGAATCCACCTCATTACGGGCGCAACCAAGGGTGACCAGGGCGACGGTACGGCGTTCGGACATGGGCTCAGCCTACTTCGTCCCGGGCCGGTCGCCCCCGCCCACCGGGTGACCCCGGGCGGGCCGGCCCAGGGAACCCTCAGCCCTCCTCGGGGTCGCCCGGCGTGTAGCTCAGGCGCTGTACCTGCCCCATTTCGAAGTCGTCGTGGATCTCCCGCCCGTTGACGTGCAGTTGCACGGCGCCCGCGTTGCCCAGGACCAGATCGATCCGGTCGTCGTCGGTGAACGTCTCGGAGTCCCCGCCGTGCAGCACCCCCTCGAAGATCAGCTGGCCGCTGCTGTCCTTCGCGGAGATCCAGCTGCTGCCGTCCTCGACGGTGACCTTCACGGTGACCTTGTCGGCGGGCGCCGCCGCCACCGCGCTCTCGGAGGAGTCGGGGTCGTCGGGGCCCGGCTGGGCCGGCTCGTTGACCGGCTGCTCCCCGGTGCCTTCCTCGCGCGCGCTGTGATCGGGCGAGGGGGTGTCCTCGGCCACGGAGCCCGGGTCGGAGGAGTCGCCGCCGCTGAAGAAGGTGAAGCCGACGAAGCCGATCACCGCGACGATCGCGGCCACCATGGCCGCCGTCCAGTTCGGGCGGCGCGGCTCGGGCCGGATGCGCTCGGCTTCGAACAGCGGTCCGGAGGACAGGTCGAGCGGCTGGGGGTGGGTGCCCTGCTGCTCGTTGTACATCGTGACCAGCTCGGCCGGGTCGAGACCGACCGCGCGCGCCAGCGTTCTGATGTGCCCACGGGCGTAGACATCGCCACCACAGCGCGAGAAATCGTCCTGCTCGATGGCCTGAACGATCGGAATGCGCACTCGCGTGGTCGAACTGACGTCATCCACGGTCAGCTTTGCCGCGATGCGCGCTTGGTGGAGGGTTCGACCGACGGAAGGCCGGTCCTCGGCGAAGGAGTTGCCACTGGACACGGGGTCGCCTTTCGAGCGTGAAGCCACGTGCTGTGCATATAAGTCTAGGGGGGCCGCGGAGAAAACGAGCAACCGGGCCGAGCCCGTTTGTCCGCCAACGGGATGGCCCGCCCACGCCGCGCCGGCGCCCCCCTACCTCATTCTTCTCCCCGGATCACCGCGAGCACGCCATCCAGCTCGTCCGGCTTGACAAGCACGTCCCTCGCCTTCGAGCCCTCGCTGGGCCCCACCACGCCGCGCGACTCCATCAGGTCCATCAGCCGGCCCGCCTTGGCGAAGCCCACCCGCAGCTTGCGCTGCAACATGGAGGTGGATCCGAACTGGGTCGACACGACCAGCTCGGCCGCCTGGCACAGCAGGTCCAGGTCGTCGCCGATGTCCTCGTCGATCTCCTTCTTCTTCGCGGTGCCCACGGCCACGTCGTCCCGGAAGACCGGCGCCATCTGCTCCTTGCAGTGCGCCACGACCGCGGCCACCTCCTCCTCGGTGACGTAGGCGCCCTGCATGCGCACCGGCTTGTTCGCGCCCATCGGCAGGAACAGCCCGTCGCCCTTGCCGATGAGCTTCTCCGCCCCGGCCTGGTCGAGGATGACCCGGCTGTCGGCCAGCGAGGAGGTCGCGAAGGCGAGCCGGGAGGGCACGTTCGCCTTGATCAGCCCGGTGACCACGTCCACGCTCGGCCGCTGGGTGGCCAGCACCAGGTGAATCCCGGCGGCCCGCGCCAGCTGCGTGATGCGGACGATCGCGTCCTCCACGTCGCGCGGCGCCACCATCATCAGGTCGGCCAGCTCGTCCACGATGACCAGCAGGTACGGATAGGGCGACAACTCCCGCTCGCTGCCCGGCGGCGGGCTCACCTTCCCGCTGCGCACCGCGGCGTTGAAGTCGTCGATGTGCCGGTACCCGTAGGCCGCGAGGTCGTCGTAGCGCAGGTCCATCTCCCGCACCACCCACTGCAGGGCCTCGGCGGCCCGCTTGGGGTTGGTGATGATCGGCGTGATGAGGTGCGGGATGCCCTCGTAGGCCGTCAGCTCGACCCGCTTGGGGTCCACGAGCACCAGCCGCACGTCCTCCGGGGTGGCCCGCATCATGATCGAGGTGATCAGGCAGTTGATGCAGGAGGACTTGCCGGACCCCGTCGCGCCGGCCACCAGCAGGTGCGGCATCTTCGCCAGGTTGGCCATCACGTAGCCGCCCTCGACGTCCTTGCCGAGGCCGACCACCAGCGGGTGCTCGTCGCCGACCGCGTCCGCCGTGCGCAGCACGTCGCCCAGGTTGACCATCTCGCGGTCGCTGTTGGGGATCTCGATGCCGACGGCCGACTTGCCCGGGATGGGGCTGATGATCCGCACGTCCGGGCTGGCCACCGCGTAGGCGATGTTCTTGGTCAGCGCGGTGATCTTCTCCACCTTCACGGCGGGGCCGAGCTCGACCTCGTAGCGGGTCACCGTCGGGCCGCGGGTGAACCCGGTGACCCGCGCGTCCACCTTGAACTCGCGGAACACGGTGGTCAGCGAGTCGACCACCGCGTCGTTGGCGGCGCTGCGGGTACGGCCCGGGCCGCCGCGCACCAGCAGCTCCACCGAGGGCAGCGCATAGGTGATGTCCCCGGAGAGCTGCAACTGCTCGGCGCGCGGCGGCAGCGGCTCCGCCGGCGGGGGAGCCGCCTTCGTCAGGTCGGGGACCGCGCTGCCCACGCCCTCCGAGGGCGAGGCCGCCTCGCTCGCGGGCTCCTCGGCGCGCGGGTCGGGAAGCTGCGCGCCCTCCTCCTCGGGCTGCCGCCCGCGCCGCTCCTGGCGGGACCTGCCGCTGACCACGCGGCTGCTGAGGTCGGCGACCAGCGGCGAGGGCTGCACCCCGTGCAGGACCGCCCCGTCCAGCGAGGCCGCCGCCGCGGCGGCCACGTCCACCGGGTCGGGCTCGGAGTCCCGCCGCGGCCTGCGGCGCGGCCCGCGGCGGGACTCCAGCGCGGAACGCTCGGCCCGCTCCCTGGCCTCCTCCGCCCCGTCCCGCTCCCCGGCGGGCCGGCGGCGTCCGCGACCGCGGCCGGCCGGCCGGTCCGCGTCCTCCAGGTACCGTTCGGGCGCGAACCCGGCCTCCTCCGCGGCGTCTTCCTCACCCGGAAGGGTGAGGTCCTCGCGGTCCTTGGCGGGCTGCGGCATCAGGCCGAGCCGGACGGCGGCCGCCCGCAGCCGCCGCGGGATGGCGTTGACCGGCGTGGCCGTCACCACCAGCAGCCCGAAGGTGGTCAGCAGCGCCAGCAGCGCCGCCGCCAGCGGCTCGCCCACGGCCAGGATGAGCGGGCGCGAGGCCGCCCAGCCGAGGTTCCCGCCGGTGTCCCGCAGCGCCTGGGCGCCCTCGCCGCGGTCGGGCGCGCCCGTGGCGATGTGCACCAGGCCGAGCACCCCCACCAGCAGGGCGGTCAGGCCGATGACGATGCGCCCGTTGGCGTCCTGCTGCTCCGGGTGCCTGATCAGCCGCACCGCGATGAAGCCGAGGATCAGCGGGAAGATCAGGTCCAGGCGGCCAAGCGCGCCGGTCACCACCGTCGTCACCAGGTCCCCGACCGGCCCCTGCAGGCTCGACCAGGTGCCCACGGCCGAGACCAGCGCGAGGCCGAGCAGCAGCAGCGCAAGACCGTCCTTGCGGTGCGCCGGGTCCAGGCCCTTGGCGCCACGCCCTATCCCGCGCAGCAGCGCACCCACCGGGTGCGCGATCCCCAGCCAGAGCGCCTTGAGGACGCGGAAGGCGACGTTCGCGGCGGGCGGCGCGGGCGGCTTCGGCGGCGCCTTCTTGGCGGGTGCCTTCTTCGCCGGCGCCTTCTTGGCCGGCGCCTTCTTCGCCGCTCCCCCGCCGGTGCGCCCGGCGCGCGCGCCCTGGGAACCCTTGCCGGACGTACGTGAGGCCATGGGGGTGAGCGTACCGGGGCGAACGCGCCTGAGCACGGAGGGCGCAGGCCGACGCCGCGTCAGCAGCCCGCCGCCCGGGTCCGGGTGGGGGGAGGCGGCCGGCCTACCTCGTCTCGACCGAGTGCGGCTCGCCCGCGCCCGGCTGCAACGCGTCCAGGGCCCGGCGCAGGCCGGCCAGCTTGCGCTCCAGGTGGGCCGCCGTCGACACCGCGGCTCCGCCGCCCGACTCGGCCAGCTCCTTGGAGAGCACCTCGGCCTGCTCCTCGACCGCGGCCAGCCTCGCCGAGAGCTCGGGCAGCAGGCCGCCCGCGCCGTGCTCGGCGTCCGGGGCCGTCTGGCCGCCCTCCAGCTCGCGCCGCAGCAGCGCCGCCTGCTCGCGCAGCTGCACGTTCTTCATGTGCAGTTCGACGAAGACCGAGACCTTCGCCCGCAGCACCCACGGGTCGAAGGGCTTGGAGATGTAGTCGACCGCGCCCGCCGCATACCCGCGGAAGGTGTGGTGCGGGCCGTGGTTGATCGCCGTCAGGAAGATGATGGGGATGTCCCGCGTCCGCTCGCGCCGCTTGATGTGCGCGGCCGTCTCGAAGCCGTCCATGCCGGGCATCTGCACGTCGAGCAGGATGACCGCGAAGTCCTCCGTCAGCAGCGCCTTGAGCGCCTCTTCCCCTGACGATGCCCGGACGAGTGTCTGGTCGAGCGCGGAGAGGATGGCCTCCAACGCCAGCAGATTCTCGGGCCGGTCATCGACCAGAAGGATCTTGGCCTTCTGCACCATGGCCCGTCCTCCTCGCCCCTGCGGCACCCCGCGGCACCGCCGTAGTGGACGGCACCCTCACGCCGTCCGGTCCTGTGCCGGACATGGTGGCATCCTCACCGGCGGCCATGCCAGTGAGCCCGTCCAGCGCGCAACCGTACGCGATGGTCTCCGAGAGCCCTCGCCCCGTCGCGAGGAGCCGCTGCCCTTCCGGCCTTGACCCCCGCTGCACCGACGATCGTTCCACCACCTGCCAGGTGGCCGGAACGCAAGGCGCCCGGTGATCAGCGCATCGCGCTGCGTCACGATACCACGCACCCCAGGACCCGGCGAACCGCGTTGATACGCACTACCACAACGCCCCCGGCCGCCCGCAAGTTCCCCGCGGGCGGCCGGGGTGTGGCAGATCACGCCCGGCTGCCCTCCCCGATCCACTGGCTCATCACCGACAACAACTGATCCGTGTCGACCGGCTTCGTCACATAGTCGGAGGCCCCCGACTCCAGGCTCTTCTCCCGGTCCTCCTGCATCGCCTTGGCCGTCAGCGCGATGATCGGCAGCCCCGCGAACTGCGGCATCCGCCGGATCGCCGCCGTCGTCGCATAGCCGTCCATCTCCGGCATCATGATGTCCATCAGCACCAGCAGGACGTCCTCATTGGACTCCAGGACCTCGATCCCCTCCCGGCCGTTCTCCGCGTACAGCACCCGGAGCCCGTGCTGCTCCAGCACGCTGGTCAGCGCGAAGACGTTGCGCACGTCGTCGTCCACGATCAGCACCTTGCGGCCCCTGAAGTCCCGGTACATCCGGCGCCGCCTCGCCTCCTCCTCGGCCGAGGCTCCGGCGGCGGCCTCCTCGCCCTCCTGCCTGCCCTCGTGCGAGCCGTTCTCCTGGAAACGCTCCCGGTGCCGGCGCGTCAGCGACTCCGCCGCCCGCTCGGCCGCGATCGAGGCCTGACGGCGCTCCCGCTCGCCGTCAGACAGCGACTCGGGCTCCCGGCCGGCCGGCGCGGCAGGCTCCTCCTCGACGCCGAGGTCTTCCGTGTCCGGCACCGCGGCCTCGATCGCGGGCGGCGGCTCCTCCGCCGCCCGCGGCGTCTCACCCGAGAGGGTGCCGGTCGTCAACTGCCCGTACCCGGGCGGCGGCAGCTCCGTGGGCTGCTGCGGCAGGTACAGCGTGAACGTCGACCCGCGGCCCGGCTCGCTCGCGGCGTGGATCTCCCCGCCAAGCAGCCGCGCGATCTCCCTGCTGATCGACAGGCCGAGCCCGGTGCCGCCGTACTTGCGGCTGGTGGTGCCGTCCGCCTGCTTGAACGCCTCGAAGATCACCCGCATCTTGCTCGCCGCGATCCCGATCCCGGTGTCCGAGACCGCGAAGGCCACCAGCGGCGCGTCCGCCGTCCTGATCGACCCGTTCTCCAGCATCTGCTCGCGGATCTCGTCGGGCACCCCGGGGCCGGCCGGCCTGATCACCAGCTCCACCGACCCCGTGTCGGTGAACTTCACCGCGTTCGACAGCAGATTCCGCAGCACCTGCAACAGCCGCTGCTCGTCGGTGTGCAGGGTCGGCGGCAACTCGGGCGAGACCCGCACCGAGAACTCCAGGTTCTTCTCCGCCGTCAGCGGCCGGAACGACGCCTCGATGTAGTCCACCAGCTGCACCAGCGCGATCCTGGTCGGGCTGACGTCCATCTTCCCCGCCTCGACCTTCGACAGGTCGAGAATGTCGTTGATCAGCTGCAACAGGTCGGACCCCGCGCCGTGGATCGTCTCGGCGAACTCCACCTGCTTGGGCGAGAGATTGCCCTCCGCGTTGTCCGCCAGCAGCTTGGCCAGGATCAGCAGCGAGTTCAGCGGCGTGCGCAGTTCGTGCGACATGTTCGCCAGGAACTCCGACTTGTACCGCATCGAGATCGCCAGCTGCTCGGCACGCTCCTGCAGGCCGCGCCTGGCCTCCTCGATCTCCGAGTTCTTCACCTCGATGTTGCGGTTCGTCGCCGCGAGCAGGTCCGCCTTCTCCCGCAGCTCCGCGTTCGAGTCCTGCAGGGCCTTGCGCTGCTCCTCCAGCTCCCGCGAACCGCTCTGCAACTGCTCGGCCAGCTCCTGCGACTGCTTCAGCAGCATCTCCGTACGGGTGTTGGCGCTGATCGTGTTGACGCTCGTGGCGATCATCTCCGCCATCTGCAACAGGAAGTCCCGCTCGATCTGCGTGAACGGCTTGAAGGACGCCAGCTCCAGCACCCCGAGCACCCGGTCCTCGAACAGCACCGGCAGCACGATCACCTGCGCCGGCGGCGCCTCGCCGAGGCCCGAGGAGATCTTCAGGTAGCCCTCGGGCGTCGGCCCCATCTGGATCATCCGCCGCTCCTCGGCCGCGGTGCCCACCAGCGACTCGCCCGGCCGGAAGGACATCGCCTGCTGCCCGACCGCGTACCCGTAGGACCCCAGCATGCGCAGCTCGTAGTCGCCGGTCGCCCCCGGCTGCGTCGTCAGCAGGTCGCCGTCCGCCGGCACCGCGAGGAAGAACGCCCCGTGCTGCGCCGTGACCGCGGGCACCAGCTCGCTCATGATCAGGCTCGCGACGTCCTTCAGGTCCCGCCTGCCCTGCAACAGCGCCGAGATCCTGGCCAGGTTGCTCTTGAGCCAGTCCGTCTCCTTGTTGGCCAGCACCGTCTCGCGCAGGTCGTGGATCATCTTGTTGATGTTCTCCTGCACGACCAGGATCTCGCCCGCGGCGTCCGTGTCGATCCGCACGCTGTGATCGCCGCGGCTCACGAACGCCGCCACCCTGGCGATGCCGCGCACCTGACGCGTCAGGTTGCCCGCCATCTCATTCACCGAATCGGTCAGGTCCTTCCAGGTGCCGGCCACGCCCGGCACCCGCGCCTGCCCGCCCAGCTTGCCCTCCGTGCCCACCTCGCGGGCGACCTTCGTCACCTGCTCGGCGAACAGCGACAGCTGGTCGACCATCGTGTTGAGCGTGTCCTTCAGTTCGAGGATCTCGCCCCGCGCGTCGATGTCGATCTTCTTGGTCAGATCGCCCTTGGCGATGGCCGTGGTCACCTGCGTGATGTTGCGGACCTGCCCGGTCAGGTTCGACGCCATCGAGTTCACCGACTCGGTCAAATCCCGCCAGGTACCGGACACGCCGGGCACCTGCGCCTGGCCACCCAGCCGCCCCTCGGTGCCCACCTCACGCGCCACCCTGGTCACCTCGGCGGCGAACGAGGACAGCGTCGTCACCATCCGGTTCACCGTGTCGGCCAGCTGCGCGACCTCGCCCTTCGCCTCGACCGTGACCTTCTTCGACAGGTCACCGTTCGCCACCGCCATGGCGACCTCGGAGATGTTGCGGACCTGCCCGGTCAGGTTCCTGGCCATCAGGTTGACGCTGTCCGTCAGGTCCTTCCAGGTCCCCGAGACCCCGTGCACCTGGGCCTGCCCGCCGAGCTGGCCCTCGGTGCCCACCTCGCGGGCCACCCGCGTCACCTGGTCCGCGAAGGAGGACAGGTTGTCCACCATCGTGTTGACCGTCGTCACCAGCTCCAGGATCTCGCCCGCGGCATCGACGGTGATCTTCTTCGTCAGGTCGCCGCGCGCGACGGCCGTCGTCACCTCCGCGATGTTCCGCACCTGCGAGGTGAGTTTGTCCGCCATGCTGTTGACCGACTGGGTCAGGTCCTTCCACGTGCCCGCGACCCCGGAGACCTGCGCCTGACCGCCCAGCCGCCCCTCGGTACCCACCTCGCGGGCCACCCGCGTGACCTGCTCCGCGAACGAGGACAGCTGATCGACCATCGTGTTCAGCGTGTCCTTCAGCTCCAGAATCTCGCCCTTGGCGTCCACGGTGATCTTCTGCGACAGGTCACCGCGCGCCACCGCCGTGGCCACCTGCGCGATGCTCCGCACCTGATCGGTCAGGTTCGACGCCATCCCATTCACGGAACCGGTCAGGTCACGCCACACGCCGGCCACTCCGGAGACCTGCGCCTGACCGCCCAGCCGCCCCTCGGTACCCACCTCGCGCGCGACCCGCGTCACCTGGTCCGCGAACGAGGACAGCTGATCCACCATCGTGTTCACGGTGTTCTTCAGCTCGAGAATCTCCCCGCGCGCGTCCACCTCGATCTTCTGCGACAGATCGCCGCGCGCCACCGCCGTCGTCACCTGGGCGATGTTGCGCACCTGGTCGGTCAGGTTCCCCGCCATCTGGTTCACCGAGTCCGTCAGCGCCTTCCACGTGCCGCTGACGCCCTCCACCTGGGCCTGACCGCCCAGCCTGCCCTCGATGCCCACCTCGGTGGCCACCCGGGTCACCTCGGCCGCGAACGAGGAGAGCTGGTCCACCATCCGGTTGACCGTGCTCTTGAGTTCGAGCATCTCGCCCGAGACGTCGACGGTCACCTTCTGCGACAGGTCGCCGTTGGCCACCGCCGTCGTCACCTGCGCGATGTTCCGCACCTGACCGGTCAGGTTGCGGAAGGCCGTGTTCACCGAGTCGGTCAGGTCCTTCCAGGCACCGGCCACCCCCAGCACCGAGGCCTGCCCGCCCAGCACGCCCTCGTCGCCGATCTCCCGCGCCACCCGCGTGACCTCGGACTGGAAGGACGAGAGCTGGTCGACCGTGCGGTTGACCGTGTTCTTCAGCTCGAGCATCTCGCCCGAGACGTCCACCGTCACCTTCTGCGACAGATCGCCGTTCGCCACCGCCGTCGTCACCTGCGCGATGTCGCGGACCTGCGCCGTCAGATTGCGGAAGGCCGTGTTGACGGAGTCCGTCAGCTCCTTCCACACCCCGGCCACGCCCTGCACCCGCGCCTGGCCGCCCAGCGTGCCCTCGGTGCCGATCTCCCGCGCCGTGCGCGTCACCTCGTCGGCGAACGCGCTCAGCGTCTCCGTCATGTCGTTGATCGTGTCCGCGAGCTGCGCGAACTCGCCCCGCGCCCGCACCGTGATCTTCTGCGACAGATCGCCGTTGGCCACCGCCGTCGTCACCTGGGCGATCTCCCTGACCTGCTTCGTCAGGTTCCCCGCCATCGTGTTCACGGACTCGGTGAGGTCCTTCCAGACCCCGTCCACGCCCTCCACCTGGGCCTGGCCGCCGAGCACGCCCTCCGTGCCCACCTCCCGGGCGACCCGGGTCACCTCGGACTGGAACGAGGAGAGCCGGTCCACCATCCCGTTGACGGTGTCCTTCAGCTCCTGCATCTCCCCGGCCACGTGCACCGTGACCTTCCGCGAGAGGTCCCCGCCCGCCACCGCCTTGGTCACCTGCGAGATGTCCCTGACCTGGGCGGTCAGCCGCGCCGCCATCTGGTTCACCGAGTCCGTCAGGCCCTTCCAGGAACCCGACATCCCCCGCACCTGCGCCTGGCCGCCGAGCTTGCCCTCGGTGCCCACCTCGCGGGCCACCCGGGTCACCTCGTCGGTGAACTGCGACAGGTGGTCGACCAGCCCGTTCACCGTCCTGCCCACCCGCAGGAACTCGCCGCGCGCCGGACGCCCCGTGCCGTCGCTCGCCTCGACCCGCAGCTCCATCCGCGGGGACAGGTCGCCCTCGGCCACCGCCGTCAGCACCCGCCCCACCTCGGACACCGGCCGCGCCAGGTCGTCCACCAGGTCGTTGGCGTCGTCGATCGCCTTGCCCCAGGCGCCCTCGCAGACCCCGCGCTCCATCCGCTCGGTCAGCTTGCCCTCGCGCCCCACCAGCCGGCGCACGCCCGACAGCTGCCCGGTCAGGTGCAGCCCCCGGTCGGCCACCTCGTTGTACACCGCCGCGATCTCCGCCATCGGGCCCTCGCCGACGACCGTGAGACGCTTTCTGAGGTTGCCGTCCCGCATCGCCTCCAGGGCCAGGAGCAGGCGGTCGAGCGCGGCGGCGTCCACCTCGACGGTGCCGCTGACCCGGGACCGCCTCGTCCGGCCACGCGTACCGGCGCGCGCAACTGCTCCCTCAGACACCACTGTGTCCCTCCCGCAGGATCGACCATTCCGCCCGGGCAACTCTCACGTCGAGCCCTCCCAGTGTTTCACTCTCGACCGACCGGGCGATAACAGTTCGGCAGCATCGCATACCACTGTTTTCCCGGTGAGGGGGAAATCGGCGGATGCGCCGTCCGCGTGGCCGGGCAACGTCAGTAACCTGGCATCCAGCTGCCCGTGAGGGACCGGACAGCGAAGCGAGAACGACCCTTGGGGGAACGACGTGATCACCGCGCGAGCTGCGGCCACCTTCGAACCGGTTGGGCGCTCCGTGGCGACCGCGCGAGGCTTCGTCCGGGACACCCTCCAGGGCTGGGGACTCACCGACCTCACCGAGGACGCCGTCGTCCTCACCAGCGAGCTGGTCACCAACGCCGTCGTCCACGCCGGCACCGCCGCCGAGGTCCACTGCCTGCGCGACAAGGACGGCGTCCGCATCGAGGTCGTCGACCGCCACCCGGAGCGCGAGCTGCCGCTCGCCGAGGTCTCCCGCGGCCAGCTCGACCTCAGCAGCGAGGGCGGCCGCGGCCTGATGCTCTGCGCCGCGCTCGCCTCCCGCTGGGGCGTCGACTACACGGCCTCCGACAAGCGCGTCTGGTTCCGCCTCGACCAGCAGGCCATGCCGGTCGGCACGAGATCCGCCGGGCCCGTGCTGCCCGACGAGGCCCTGCCCGTCAGCGAGACCAGGGTCCACGTCGCCGTCGTCCAGGTCGACCGCGCCGACACCATCAGCGTCTGGAACGACGACGCCACCGCCCTCTTCGGCTACACCGCGGAGCAAGTCGTCGGCAAGCCGCTCTCCGACCTCGCCGCCTGGCCCCAGACCCCGGGCACCGGCACCGGCATCGCCGAGGCCCTGGCCCTCTCCCGCTGGGAGGGCAGCTACGGCCTGCGCGACTCCGCGGGCCGCACCGTCCCCGTCTACGCCTGCCACCTCCGCGTCCGCGACGCCAACGGCGAGCCCACCACCGTCTGCCTCATCGTCCGCGACCAGGAACGCGCCATCCTCCAGAGCCCCACCCGGCTCCCCGTGCACGCCGGCGGGCAGGAGGTCCTCGACCGCACCGGCGATCCGCTCGACGCCCTCATCGGCTCCCCGCCGCCCGACGACCTCGACGGCCTGCTGCAGCGCACCGTCGAACGGGCCCGTGACATGCTCGACGGCGATGCCGCGTTCCTGCTGCTCGCCACCGACGACGAGACCGAGCTCGAGGTCCGCGCCACCACCGGCCTGCCCTCCGCCCGCCAGCGCTTCGCCCGCGTCCCCGTCGAGACCGGCAGCGGACGCTACGGCTCGGCCCGGATGCCCTCCGTCCACGACGACCTGGCCGCCGCGCCCGGCGCCGTCCCACTGCTGTCCGGCACCGGCATGCACGCCGTCGTCACGGTCCCGCTCAAGGTCGAGGGCAGGCTCACCGGCTCCCTCGGGGTCGCCTCCGAAACCCCGGGCCGCTACAGCAACGAGGAGGCGCTGCGCCTCCAGTTCGCCGCCGACCGCATCGCCCTGGCCGTCGAGTCGGCCCGCCTCACCGAGCTGGAACGCCTGCGCCGCGGCTCGCTCGCGTTCCTCGTGGAGGCCTCGGAGCTGCTCGCCGGCACCCTCGACCGCAACCAGACCCTCGCCCTCATGGCGCAGATGACCGTCCCGACCCTCGCCACCTGGTGCGCGGTCTACACGATCTCCGAGTTCGGCTCCGAACCCGTCCTCTCCTACGTCCTGCACGAGGACGAGGAACGCATCGACGGCATCAAGGCCCTCCTCGAACGGGTCCCGCCGCCCGACCCCGACATCGAGCTCGGCGTCCGCCCCTGGGCCGCGCCGGCCGACGCGGCCCGCAACACCGCGCTGCGCACCTCGCTGCGCAGCCTGTCCCTCGGCAAGCCGCCCTCCTCCCAGGAGGCCCCTGGCACCAGCCTCGCCACGGCCGCCGCGGTCGGCGGCGAGACCATCGTCCTCCCGCTCAACGCGAGGAACCGCGTGATCGGCCTGCTCGCCCTGGGGAAGCCCACCGACGAGCGCTTCCGCCAGGACATCCTGGAACTCGCCGAGGACCTCGCCCGCCGGGCGGCACTCGCCCTGGACAACGCCCGGCTCTACAGCGAGCGCACGGCGATCAGCCAGTCCCTGCAACGCAGCCTGCTGCCGCCCGAGTTGCCGGCGATCGACGGCGTCGAGGTGGAGGTCATCTACCGCGCGGCGGGCGAGGGCAACGAGGTCGGCGGCGACTTCTACGACGTCTTCCCCATCAGGGACGGCGCGTACGGCTTCGCGATCGGCGACGTCTGCGGCACCGGGCCGCTGGCGGCCGCGGTCACCGGGCTGGCCAGGCACGCGCTGCGCCTGCTGGCCAGGGAGGGCCTCGGCGGGCCTGCCGTGCTGGAACGGCTCAACTCCGCGATCCTGGAGGAGGGTTCGCGTGGCCGTTTCCTGACTCTGCTCTACGGGGAGCTGTGGCCGCAGCCCGAGGGCGGCGCGGAGCTGAAGATGGTGTGCGCCGGGCACCCGCTGCCGCTGCGCCTCACCCCGGACGGCGAGGTGGAGCCGGCGGCCAGCCCGCAGCCGCTGCTCGGCGTGCTGGAGGACCTGGAGCTGTACGAGCAGACCACCAGGCTCAATCCGGGGGATGTGCTGCTGTGCGTGACCGACGGCGTCACCGAACGCCGGGAGGGCACCCGGATGCTGGGCGACGACGGCCTGACGGACGTCCTCAGCACCTGTACGGGGATGACGGCCGGCGCCGTGGCCGCCCGCGTGCTGCGGGCCGTCGAGCGTTTCGCCTCCGACGCCCCGTCCGACGACATGGCCATTCTGACGCTGCGCATCCCCGAGTAATCAGGAACGACGGAAAAGGCCCCCGCCGCATGGCGAGGGCCTTTTCCGTATCCTCACTGTCTTCCATTGCCTTTTCCCGATGCCTGGACCGGGTGGCTGGAGCCCCAAAACGGAATCGAACCGTTGACCTTCTCCTTACCATGGAGACGCTCTGCCGACTGAGCTATTGGGGCAGAATTCCGGCGGTGTCCTACTCTCCCACACGGTCCCCCGTGCAGTACCATCGGCGCTGGAAGGCTTAGCTTCCGGGTTCGGAATGTAACCGGGCGTTTCCCCTCCGCCATGACCACCGGAACACTCAGAGA
>NZ_RBAL01000025.1 GCF_003626535.1 Streptomyces hoynatensis | reverse complement strand
TGAGCCAGGATCAAACTCTCCGTGAATGCTTCACGCGAGAATCCTCGCTAAAAATGAACTACTCAATCAATAAACTGGCATTGACGAGAATAGACACGCTGTTGAGTTCTCAAGGAACGGACCCTCATCGGGCTTCGTTCGGTATGCCCACTACTTTAGAACCAATCCCCGCCGGAAACCAAATCCAGCTCCCGCAGCACCTGTTCCGGACACACCAAAACAGACCCTCACGGGCCGATCAGCCTTGCGTAGTGGATGCCACTCGATGGTGGCCGGGATGCTTCCACTTGTTCACCGGAATCCCCGGCCGCTCAGTGGCAGCTCGGAGAACATTACGCCCCGCCCGTACCTCCGTCAAGCGAGGCCCCTGGGATCAGGCCGCCACCGGCGCCTGGTCCGCCTGGTCCGCGCGCGCCAGGTCCCCGTTCTCGCCGGCCGCCACGGCCCGTCGGCCGAGTACGAAGACGTACGTCAGGAAGGCGAGCTCCGCGGCGACACCGCACGCGATCCGCGCCCAGGTCGGCAGTCCCGAGGGCGTGACGAAGCCCTCGATGGCGCCGGAGACCAGCAGCACCCCGGCCAGGCCGATGGCCATGCCGATGGCCACCCTGCCCTCCCTGGCCAGGGCCGCGGCGCGGGTGGTCGGCCCCGGATCGATCACCGTCCAGCCCAGCCGCATCCCCACCCCGGCCGCGACGAAGACCGCCGTCAGCTCCAGCAGGCCGTGCGGCAGGATCAGGCCGAGGAACACGTCGAGCCGGCCGGCGGAGGACATCAGGCCCAGGCCGACGGCCACGTTCACGGCGTTCTGGAACAGCAGGAGGAGCACGGGCACGCCCAGGAAGGCCCCGAAGGCCAGGGACATGCCGGCGACCTGGGCGTTGTTCGTCCAGACCTGCGCGGAGAAGGCGGCGGCGTGGCTGCTGGAGTAGTAGCTCTCGTACGCGCCGCCCGGCCTGGTCATCTCGCGCAGGTCGGCGGGGGCGCCGATGGCGGACCGCACCTCGGCGTCGTGCGCGATCCACCAGCCGAGGCCCGCCACGACGAGGGTGAAGACGAGCGCCGTGGGCACCCACCAGTGACGCGTGCGATAGCAGGCGGCGGGGAACCCGGCGGTGACGAACCGGGCCGCGTCCCGCCAGGTGGCCCTGCGGCTGCCGACCACCGCGCTGCGGGCCCTGGCGACCAGGGTCGTCAGCCTGGCGACGAGGGCCGGGTCGGGCGCCGTGGACTGGAGGAGCGAGAGATGGGTGGCCGTGCGCTGGTAGAGCGAGACGAGTTCGTCGGCCTCCGCGCCCGCGAGGCTGCGCCGCCGGCGGCGCAGCAGGGCCTCGAGCCGGTCCCATTCGGCGCGGTGGGCGGCGACGAACACATCCACGTCCATGGGAGGAGCTTGTCAGACCCGGGTGCCAGACTGTCCAGGGAAGGCGGGACAGGGCGGCGCGGGGCCGGGGAAGGGGGGTCGGGATGAGCAGGGTCGTGACGGGGGACGCGGTGGTGCTCGGGCTGCAGCCGGCGCGGCTGCCGAGCCGGGCCATGGCGGTCGTCTTCGATCTGGTGGTGCTGCTCGCGGGCTATCTGGCGCTCTCGGTGGTGCTGCAGAGCACGGTGCTTCCACTGGGCAGCGCGGCGGCGCTCGCGGTGCAGGCGGCGCTGCTGATGCTGGTCCTGGTCGGGGTGCCCGTGGCGGTGGAGACGCTGAGCCGGGGCCGTTCGCTGGGGAAGCTGGCGTTCGGGCTGCGGGTGGTTCGGGAGGACGGCGGGCCGATCAGGTTCCGGCACGCGCTGGTGCGGGGGGCGGTGGGCTTCCTGGAGATCCTGGCGACGCTTGGCTCGGTGGCCTGTCTGGCCTCCCTGGTCTCGGCGCAGGGCAGGCGGCTCGGCGACGTCTTCGCGGGGGCGCTGGTGGTGCGCGAGCGGCTGCCGGGCGCGGGGCGCGCGCTCGCGCCTTCGCCCGGGGTCGCGGCGGGCGTGGCGGCCGGTGGGCTCGCCGATCTGGACCTGTCGCAGGTGCCCGAGCCGCTGTGGCTCGCGGTGCGCCAGTACCTCGCGCGGGCCTGGCAGCTGGATCGGCGGGTGTCCTGGTCGATGGCGGTGACCCTGGCGAACGACGTGGCGGCCAGGATCGGGGCCCCGCCGCCCGGCGGGCTGCACCCGGCGGAGTACCTGGCGGCCGTGGCCGCGGAGCGGCAGCGGCGCGAGGCGGGGCGGTCGGCGGCCTTCGGCGGTGCGCCCGCGGCGCCGGCGCCCTGGGCGCCCGCGGCGGGGCACGGGCCGGCGGCCGTCCCCGCGGAGCCGGTGGCCTCCGGCGGTTTCGCCGCCCCCGGCGGTCCGCCGCCCGGTGGCTCGATATCCGCGGCGGGGCCCGCGCCGGGCGGGCGGCCGCCGTCCGTGGGGCCCGCGCTGCCTGAGGGCCCGCCCGTGCGGCGGACCGGCTTCATTCCTCCGGCCTGAGGCGGGAGGGCGGGGAGTCGAGTTCCTCGAGCTCCACGCCGGGCGCGGCCAGCAGCACGTCGCCCGCCAGGTGCACGGTGTGGCGCTCGCCGGTCTCCAGGTCGTCCACCCGGTAGTGCTCGACGGTCAGTTGCCCCGCGTCGGTGTCGTGGCGCTCGCTGCCGAGCAGGGTCCAGGTCTCGTCGCGGGTCCTGGGCGCGAGCACGGGCGGGGCGAGGTCGAGGAGGCGGACGCGTGCCGTGGGGGTGGCGGGCGTGAGGCGGAGCAGGTGGGCGGTGGCCACCCGGAAGGCGGGGGAAACGCCGGTGAAGGCGCGGGCGTCCGCGTTGCCCTCCTCGGCCTCGGTGCCGTCCACGGACTGCCTGACCCAGGTGACCCCGTCGAGGGCGGCGCCGCGGACCTGCCAGTCGGCGGTGCGCAGTTCGAGGCGGAGGGGGCGGCCGAGGGCGTCCAGGGTGAGGTCCACGGCGTGGGCCGGTCCGGTTCTGGAGACGTAGCGCCAGCCGGTGGGCCCGGGGGCGCACTGGAAGAGTTCCTCGCCCAGGGGCGTGCCGTCGTGCGGGTCGTGGAGGCTGTATCGGCCGCGGGGCATGGGGCCTTCGGGGGTCGCGGGGCGTCGCGGGGGGCTGCGCGCGGAGAGAAGCAGGGCGGAGAGAAGCAGGAGGGGCAGGAGAGGGGCGGGCGTCCGGCCGCGGCCGGGGCGGCGGCCGGACGCCGGGCGGTCAGTAGCGGTAGTGGTCCGGCTTGTAGGGGCCCTCGACCTCGACCCCGATGTACGCCGCCTGCTCGGGCCGCAGCTCGGTCAGGCGCGCGCCGAGGGCGTCGAGGTGGAGCCTGGCGACCTTCTCGTCGAGGTGCTTGGCGATGGTGTAGACGCCGGTCGGGTACTCGCTCTGCTTGGTGAACAGCTCGATCTGGGCGATCGTCTGGTTCGCGAAGCTGTTGGACATGACGAACGAGGGGTGGCCCGTGGCGTTGCCCAGGTTCAGCAGGCGTCCCTCGGAGAGGACGAGGATGCTGTGGCCGTCGGGGAAGGTCCAGCTGTGGACCTGCGGCTTGATCTCGTCCTTGACGACGCCCGGGATCTTGGCCAGGCCGGCCATGTCGATCTCGTTGTCGAAGTGACCGATGTTGCCGACGATCGCCTGGTGCTTCATCCGGGCCATGTCGGTGGCCATGATGATGTCGCGGTTGCCGGTGGCGGTGATGAAGATGTCGGCGGTCTCCACCACGTCCTCCAGGCGGACGACCTGGTAGCCGTCCATGGCGGCCTGGAGGGCGCAGATGGGGTCGATCTCGGTGACGAGCACCCGGGCGCCCTGGCCGCGCAGCGATTCGGCGCAGCCCTTGCCGACGTCGCCGTAGCCGCAGACGACGGCGGTCTTGCCGCCGATGAGGACGTCGGTGCCGCGGTTGATGCCGTCGATCAGCGAGTGCCTGACGCCGTACTTGTTGTCGAACTTGGACTTGGTGACCGAGTCGTTGACGTTGATCGCGGGGAACAGCAGGGTGCCCTCGCGGAACATCTCGTACAGGCGGTGGACGCCGGTGGTGGTCTCCTCGGTGACGCCGCGGATCTCGGCGGCGGCCTGGGTCCACTTGCGGGGGCTCTCGGCCAGGGTGCGGGTGAGGAGTTCCAGGATGACCCGGTGCTCCTCGTTCTCGGCGGTGGCCGGGTCGGGGACGGCGCCGTCCTTCTCGTACTCGACGCCCTTGTGGACGAGGAGGGTGGCGTCCCCGCCGTCGTCCAGGATCATGTTGGGCCCGCCGCTGGGCGCGTCCGGCCAGGTCAGGGCCTGCTCGGTGCACCACCAGTACTCTTCGAGCGTCTCGCCCTTCCAGGCGAAGACGGGGATGCCGGCGGCGGCGATCGCGGCGGCGGCGTGGTCCTGGGTGGAGAAGATGTTGCAGGAGGCCCAGCGGACGCGGGCGCCGAGTGCGACCAGGGTCTCGATGAGCACGGCCGTCTGCACGGTCATGTGCAGGGAGCCGGTGATCCTCGCCCCGGCGAGCGGCTGGGCCTCGGCGTACTCGGCCCGCAGCGCCATCAGCCCGGGCATCTCGTGCTCGGCGAGGGTGATCTCCTTGCGGCCGAACTCGGCGAGGGAGAGGTCGGCGACCCGGTACGCGGGGGGCTGGGCCTGCTCGGTGCCCTCCGGGGCGCCGGCGGCGTGCGCGGCCTCGGCGGTGCGCTGCGCGTCTGGAGTGGTTGTCATGACGGCTTGGCTCCTCACGGGGATGAGCGTGGGCGGACAGGGTGCGGCTGCGGACGCGTCCGCGGCAGGGCGGCGCGGCCGAGCTTCACAGTCCGTCGGAGGGCCTTCTTACCCCTCGGCCGGGCCCGGCCCGCGGGCCTCCCGACTGCCATCAGCAACGACGTCTGACTCAGGGCCCGAATCTACACCCGGGTGCCGGGCGGGGCTCAAGGCCGCCCGGCGGTTCCGGCCGGAATTGCGCGTTGCCGCCCGGCCACCGGGCCGGGGCGCGGGGAACCGGGGGCCCTAGAGGGCCACGGTGGCGCGGAAGAGGGTGCCCGCTCCCGCTGCCGTCAGCCGCTCGGCCGCCCCGGCGTAGGCGGAGTCGCCCGGGGCGAGGGCGAGTTCGGCGCCGGTGGCGTCGCGCAGCCGCGCCTGGCCCGCGGTGCACAGCAGGATCTGCGGGGCCCCGGGGGGCAGGGCGAGCGCGGGGGCGCCGGGGGTGAGCCTGAGGCGGGAGAGGCGGAAGTCGCTCACCGGGGTCTCGTACACGTCCTCGGCGCTGCGCGCGGCCTTCCCGGGGTCGCCCTCGCCGGTTGCCGCCGGCGCCGCGGCGCCCGCCGTGCCCGCCGCGCCCTCCTGGCCGTCCCACACCTGGGTGCCGTCCAGGACCTCCCCGCCGTCCCGGTCGTCCGCCGCGGGGCGCAGCACGCCGGGGGGACCGGCCTCGAAGCGGACGATGCGCAGCAGTTCGGGGACGTCGATGTGCTTGGGGGTCAGCCCGCAGCGCAGGACGTTGTCGGAGTTGGCCATGATCTCCACGCCGAGGCCGCGCAGGTAGGCGTGCGGGACGCCGGCGCCGAGGAAGAGGGCCTCGCCGGGGCGGAGCGTGACGTGGTTGAGCAGCATGGCGGCCAGCACCCCCGGGTCGCCCGGGTAGTGGCGGGCGATGTCGGCGTAGACGGCGTAGGCCGCGGCGAACGGGCCCTGCTCCGCGGCCCGTTCGGCCGCGGCGGCCCCGGCGCGGCGCGCGGTGTCGGCCATGGCGGCGGGCTCGGCGGACAGCACCGCGGTCAGCACCTCGCGCAGCGCCTCCTCCTCCGGCCGGGCGCGCAGCGCGTCGGCGTACGGCTTGAGCTGGTCGACGTCGAGCCCGTCGAGCAGTTCGGCGGTGCGCGCGGCGGGCCGGAAGCCGCACAGGCCGTCGAAGGGCGTGAGCGCGCAGATCAGTTCCGGCTTGTGGTTGGCGTCCTTGTAGTTGCGGTAGGGCGCGGTCGGGGGAACGCCCGCGGCCTCCTCCGCGTCGAACCCGGCCCTGGCCTGGGCGAGATCGGGGTGGACCTGGAGGGAGAGCGGGGAGTCGGCGGCGAGGAGCTTCAGCAGGAACGGCAGCCTGGGGCCGAAGGCGCGCACCGTGGGCTCGCCGAGTTCGCCCGCCGGGTCGGCCTCGAGGACCTCGGCCAGCGAGACGGGTCCCGCGCCGCGGTCCACGCGGGAGGGGGCGCCGGGGTGGGCGCCCATCCACAGCTCTGCCTGCGGCTGCCCGGTCGGCTCGACGCCGAGGAGCCGGGGAATCGCGCTGACCGAGCCCCAGGCGTAGGGCCTGATCGTGTTGTCGAGGCGGTCCATCTGCGTGCGTTCCTTCTGGTCGTGCGCTCAGTCGTCGTGCGCTGTCTGGTGCTGAACTGTCCGGCGCCGGGCCGTCCGGTCGTGCGCTGCGTGGCTACGGGTCGCGCGCGGTGGCGCGCGCGGGCGCGCGCCGGCGGCGCGGCGCCCTTCCGGTCGCGGCACGACGGCGGGCCGCGCCGGGCCGGGCCGGCTCTCCGGATGCCCGGCCGGGGTGCCCCGGTCCCGGTCCCGGGCCGGGGCTAGACGTCGGGGCGGGTGGCGAGCGCCAGGTAGACGGCGGCGAAGTCGAGGGGGGCGAGCAGCGCGGCGAAGGCGTCCAGCGGGCCGCCCTCCTCGGGAACCTCCAACTCGTCCAGCGGCCTGCCGTGTTCGAGGGCGAGGCGGCGGGCGGCCTCGGCCGCGCTCGCGGTGCCCTCGTCGGTGGGCGGCAGGGGGCCGCGCAGCAGCAGGATGCGGGCGCGCAGCGGCGTCGGCTCCTCGACCCGGTCGCGGAAGAAGTCGTCGGGGTCGCCGCCTGCGGGGCCGAGATCCCCGGAGAGCAGCGCGGCGTGGGCGGTCAGCGCCCCGGGCAGCTCGGCGGGGAGCGCGGGCCGCCCGGCCAGGGCGACGAGGGTGGCCGCCGCGTGCCGGGCGACGGCCCCCGCGAGGGGGCCCTCGCTCCACAGCAGCGGGAGGTCCCCGCCCAGCTGGGCGGCGAGGGTCTTGGCGGGGTTGTCGTGGGTGCGGGTGGTGGGGCCGCAGCGCTCCGCCAGGGCGTCGAGCCGGTCGGCCATGTCGTGCAGGGCGACGAGGCCGGCCTCGAACAGCCGCAGCCGGTCGCCGAGCAGGAGCAGCGGCGTGAGCAGCGACCAGGCGGGCCCCGGGGCGCCCGGGTGGCCGATGGGCTCCTGGAAGGGGGCGGGGGTGAGCGGGAGGAGAAGGTTGCGCCGGTGGGTGGTGACCTCGGCCAGCGGCGAGTCCGCGGGCGCCACGGTGACCACCGAGCAGCCCCGCCGGAAGGCGGCTTCGGCCAGCAGGGTGAGGCCGGGCTCGGTGCCCTCCGCGGTGGCCAGGAGCAGCAGGTCGAGCGGCCCGGCCCAGCGGGGCAGCGCCCAGCCGAGGGCGCCCGGGGCGGCGAGCGCGCCGGTGGGGTGCAGCTCGGTGACGCGGGTGCCGTCCCCGGCCAGGGCGCCGAGGAGGCCGGCGATCAGGGGCACGGCGGGGCCGGTGCCGGCGATCAGCACGGTGCCCGGGCGGCCCTCCGGCCTGAGCTTGGCGAGGTCGGACTCCTCGGCGGCGTGCGCGGCGGTCCGCACGTGGGCGCCGGCGGCGGCGACGGCGCGCAGCAGGCCGCGTGGGTCGGCGCGCAGCAGTTCCTCGGGGGCGTCGAGCAGGGATTCGTCGATCATGCGGGCTCCCTCAACTCGCCGGGAGGGGGCGCGAGTCCCCCGCGCGGCGCGGCGGGCGGGCGGGCGCTATGCCGCGCGCCGCGGGGGCGCGGCCGGCACTCGGGCGCCCCGGCCGGGTCACGGCCTGCGCGCCTCGTCCTCAAGGAGGACGGGCACGCCGTCCTGCACCGGGTAGGCCAGTCCGCAGGACTCCCCGGTGCAGACCAGCTCCTGGCCCTCCTCGCGCAGCGGCGCGTGGCACACGGGGCAGGCGAGGATCTCCAGCAGGGCGGCTTCGACGAGCGGCATGGCGTCCCTCCGGCGGCTGTGGCACGTGCGCGTGGGCTGTCGTGCGCTGTGGTCGCTGATCACCCTACCCGCAGGGCCGCCGCCCCGGCACGGGGAGCCGGGGCGCCCGGGCGGCCGGGCACCCGGCGGCCCCGGCCGCGCACGGCCCGCGCACGGAGACCGCCCGGGCCGACGCACGGGACCGCCCGGGCGGAGCGGGGCGGCGGGGCCGCGGGGTGCCCCCCGGGGCGGTCAGCCCCTGACGATGCCGAGCACCTCGTCGCGCAGCTTGTCGACGGTGGCGGCGTCGTCGGCCTCGATGTTCAGGCGCAGCAGCGGCTCGGTGTTGGAGGGCCGCAGGTTGAACCACCAGCCGGGCCCCTGCACGGTGAGGCCGTCGAGTTCGTCGACGGTGGTCCCGGGGCGGTCGGCGAAGGCCGCCTTGACGGCGGCGGTGCGCGCCGCCTGGTCGTCCACCTCGCTGTTGATCTCGCCGGACGAGGGGTAGCGGTCGTAGGCGGCGACGAGTTCGGACAGCGGCCTGTCCTGCTCGCCGAGGGCGGCCATGACGTGCAGGGCGGCGAGCATGCCGGTGTCCGCGTTCCAGAAGTCGCGGAAGTAGTAGTGCGCCGAGTGCTCGCCGCCGAAGATGGCGCCGGTCCTGGCCATCTCGGCCTTGATGAACGAGTGGCCCACCCGGGTGCGCACGGGCGTGCCGCCGTTCTCCCTGACCACCTCGGGCACGGACCTGGAGGTGATCAGGTTGTGGATGATCGCCGAGCCCGGCGCCTTGGCGAGTTCGCGGGCGGCGACCAGCGCGGTGATCGCGGAGGGCGAGACCGGCTCGCCGCGTTCGTCGACGACGAAGCAGCGGTCGGCGTCCCCGTCGAAGGCCAGGCCGAGGTCGGCGTCGGTGGACCTGACCCGGGCCTGGAGGTCCACGATGTTCTCCGGGTTGAGCGGGTTGGCCTCGTGGTTCGGGAAGGTGCCGTCGAGTGCGAAGTACATCTCGGTCACCTGGAGCGGCAGGCCCTCGAACACGGTCGGGATCGTGTGCCCTCCCATGCCGTTGCCGGCGTCCACCACGACCTTCAGGGGGCGGATCGCGCTCAGGTCGACCAGGGAACGCAGGTGGGCGGCGTAGCCGGGCAGCACGTCGCGGCGCTGCACGGTGCCTGGCCCAGCGACCGGGGCGGGGGCGGCATCGGGGCGCTCGGCCCACTCCTCCACCAGGGCGCGGATCTCGGCGAGCCCGCTGTCCTGCCCGACGGGCCTGGCGCCCGCACGGCACATCTTGATGCCGTTGTAGCGGGCGGGGTTGTGGCTCGCGGTGAACATCGCGCCCGCCATGTCGAGGGCGCCGCTGGCGTAGTAGAGCTCGTCGGTGGAGCACAGGCCGATCTCGGTGACGTCCGCGCCGCGGCCGACGGCCCCGCGGCCGAAGGCGCGTGAGAGGCCGGGCGACGAGGGCCGCATATCGTGGCCGATGACCAGCGCTTTCGCGCCGCTGACCTGCACGAACGCCGCCCCGAAGAGCTCGGCCAGGCGTTCGTCCCACTGGTCGGGAACCACACCGCGTACGTCGTAGGCCTTCACAATGTGCGACAGGTCCGGCACGGCTGACCCCTTGTCTGGAGGTGGCGATGATGGGCAGTGCTGTCGAAAGCCGTCGAAAAGCGCCCGTCAACTGTACCGGCCGGAGGTTACGGCTCCGGGGAACGCAGGATGCGGAGGTGGCCGCGGCGGGCGACCTCCATGGGGTCGGCGCCCTCGGGCGGCCCCGGGCGCCCCTGGCCGCCCGGCCGCTGGTCCGGGCGGGGCGGCGGGGTGCGGGCGGCCTCGCGGACGGCGTCGGCGAGCGCCTCCAGGTCGTCGCCGCTCGGCCGGACGGCGGCGGGGTCGACGGCGAGCCGCACGACCTCCCAGCCGCGGGGGGCGGTCAGCCGCTCGGAGTGTTCGGCGCACAGGTCGTAGCAGTGCGGCTCGGCGTAGGTGGCGAGCGGGCCCAGAACGGCCGTGGAGTCCGCGTAGACATACGTGAGCGTGGCCACGGCGGGGCGACCGCACGCGGTGCGCGAACAGCGACGGACGGGACTCACGATGTTGGACCGTACCGCACTCCTGAGCGGGCCGCGACGACTCTTGGCAGCGTCACCCCACCGTGTCGCCGCGCGGCGCCCGCAGTGTACGGATTCGCCGGAGATCGCCCGGGAGATCGCCCGGGGGTTCGCGCCGGGGTCCCCCGGAAGTCCGCCCGGTGGCGCGCCGTGGTTCCCGGGTCCTGGCGTGGCGGGCGTTCTGACCGGGGAGGCTCCAGTCATCTAAGGTCGGAGGTTGATGGACAAACCCAGCAGCGTTCCCCCGGCCGCCTCGGGCCCGGCCGGCCGGCATCGGCACCGGGACCGGCACGGCCGCGGCATGCGCGGACCCGTGGCGCCGCCGCAGGTGCCCCTCGCGGTGAGCCGGGCGGACACGTTCGGCTCCCTGGTGCACGACTCGGCCGAGCGGCTGCGCCGCCGCCTGCCGCAGCTGGCCGGCGTGGACTTCGGCGTGCAGGAGGTGCCGCCGCTGCCCCGCGAGGGCGAGGGGCGGGGCCTCGACGGGCCCGACGCCGTGCCGCTCGGCGGGGTGTTCCGGGCCCGGCCGGGCAGGCCGGCCAGGATCGTGGTCTACCGCAGGCCCGTCGAGCTGCGCAGCAGGGACCGCGACGAGTGCGCCCAGCTCGTGCACGAAGTCGTGGTGGAACAGGCCGCGGAACTGCTCGGCCTCGCGCCGGAGTCGGTCGACCCCAAGTACGGCGAGGAGTAGGCCCCGCGCTCCCGGCCCTGGGCCGCGTGCGCCGGGGCCCGGCCGGGGCACGGGGGGCGCGCCGGCCGGGCCAGGCGCCTCAGTCGGTGAGCACCGAGAGGTCCTGGGCGGTGTCCGGGACCGCGACCGCGGAGTGGTCGTCGGGGAGGGTCTGGACGGTGAAGGTGGGCGCGTCCTCGTCCCCCATGAGCAGGGTGCGGGCGGCGTAGAGGGGGCCGCCCGAGGTGGTGACGGTGAGCGCGAAGGAGCCCTCCGTGGAGTCGGGGAGCTCGGGCTGGATCGCCATGGTGGTCCTGCCGTCCACCGTGTAGCTCTCGGTGACCGGCTCGCCGCCGCCGGCCCCGGCCGAGACGGTGACCTCCACCTCCACCGCCTCGTCCGGGGCGGTGAGCGCGAGGGTGGTGCCGGAGGCGATGTTGCCCGAGGCGGTGGCGCGGTCCTCGACGGGCGGGGCGGCCGGGACGAACGCCAGGTCGCCGGACTGGGCCCCGTCGCCGACGCCCGCGACCTGCACGGCGGCGACGACGCGCCCGGCGCCCGAGCCCTCGGCGGGGGTGAGGATCAGCGAGCCGGCGTCGCCCTGGGTGAGGTTGCCCAGGTCGACGGCGGTGACGGTGCCGGCGTGCAGCGAGACGGTCTCGTTGCCCGCGGGGGTGATGGTGCCGGTGGGTCCTGCCAGGCCGACGTCGAGGGTGATGTCCTCGTCGCCGGGCGCGAACGCCACCAGCCGCACCGCCTCCGCGTTCGCGGGGATGCCGGGGAGGACCACGCGGCCCTCCGGGGCGGTGACCGGGTTGAGCCAGTCGGCGCCGAGCTCCTCGTCCACGGCCTCGATCTCGGCCCCGATGCGGCCGGTGCGGGCGGTGACCTGCACGGCCAGGTCGGGCTGCGGCTCGGCGGTGAGGGTGGAGAGGCGGACCGGGACGGTGCGGTGGGCGGGGACGGCGATGCCCTCGCCGAGGTCCGAGTCCAGCTTGCCCTCGGGGCCGTAGAGCTCGATGTCCACGACGGTGGCCGCGTCGTCGGGGTTGGTGAGGTGGACGTAGTCGTGGCGGTTGTCCGCGGTGCTCGCCCCGGCGAACCAGAACTGGGTGTCGGGGGTCTGGCAGGCGGTGCCGAGCAGGCCGCGGCCTGGGCCCGCGTCGACCCGGGTGGTCTGCTGGACGGTCCAGCCGGGGGCGAAGGACTCCTCGGCGGTCCCGCTGAGGCCGGGCTCCTCGCCGTCCTCCACGTCGACGGTGACCGGCCGTCCCGGCTGCTCGAGCGAGAGGACCGGCTCCGTGGACTCCGCCGCGTCCGAGCCGCCGTCCCCGCCCGCGTCGTCGGCCTCGTCGTCGGAGTCGCCGCCGTCCGAGTCGCCGCCGTCGGAGTCGCCGCCGTCCCCGCCGTCCTCGCCCGCGCCGGTGTCCTCGTCTCCGGCCTCGTCGGAGGGGAGGTCGGTGGCGGGGCTGTAGACGGGGGCCGGCAGCAGGTCGGCGCTGCCGGCCTGCTCCCCCTCCTCCACCTCGGGCACCGGGTCGCTCGGGGGCGTGTACCCGGTGTACCAGGTGGTCGCCGACTCGGCGGCCGTCGGCCGTGGGCAGGTCAGCGTGGAGCGCTCGACGGGCCGCGGCAGGTCCTGCACGAGGGTGTGGACCTCGCTGTCGTCGGGGCGGAGGGTGGCGAAGCCCGTGATCGCGGCGAGCACGCCGAGAGTGATCAGCAGGGACAAGGTCGCGCGGTTCACCGCTGCTCGCTCCCGTCGCCGTAGTCGTTCGGATAGTCGTACGGCGTCCCGTACCGCTGCTGGTCGTAGCCGTTCTCCTCCCAGCCGCCGTAGGTCTGCCGGGGGATCGACGGGTCCTCCTGGTAGTAGCCGCCGGAGTCGCCGCCCGCGTCGCCGTACGGCTCCGGCGCGCCGTACCCGCCCTCGTACCCGCCCGCGTAGGGCTGGTCAGCGGGGGCCCACTGGCCCTGCCCGGTGGGCTCGGGCTCGTAGGGCGGCGGCGCGTTCGTGGGGTCGTACTGCGGGGGCACGGGGGCCGGCTCGTACGGGGCCGAGGCGTCCGCCGGCTCGAACTGCGGTGGCACGCCCGGGGGTTCGGGCGGCAGCCGGGGCGGCTGCTCGCCCGCAGCGCCCTCCGCGGGGGCACCCGGGCCCGGCTCGGCCGGGCCGGTGCCGGCGGCGGCCTGGCGGCGGGCCCGGCGGCCCTGCGGGACGGCGCCCGCGAGCTCCGCCTCCGGCAGGTCGTCGTCGAGTTCGCGGCGGCGGCCGGGCAGCGCGAGGACGCACAGCACGAGCAGCCCGAAGCCCTGGAGCCACACCCACAGGGTGTGGCCGCCCGAGGTCTCGTGGACCACGTCGAGCCGGCCGCCGCCCGCGGGGAGTTCGAAGCCCTGCGCCCAGCCGTCCACGGTGATGGGGGTCAGCGGCCTGCCGTCCAGGGTGGCGTGCCAGCCCTCGGCGGCGGCGTCGGCCAGCCGCAGCGTGCGGCCCTCGGGCCCCTCCGGCAGGTCGGCGTGCACCTCGACGGCGCCGGCCGGGATCGCCACGGGCTCGGCGCCGCCCTGGGCGCCGCCGGAACCCTCCTCGCCCTGCCCGGCGTTGCCCGTGCCTTCGCCGCCTTCGCCGCCTTCCCCGGCTGCCCCGCCTTCTTGGCCTTCTTCGGCTTCCCCGGCTTCCGCTCCGGCCGCCTCCTCGGCGCCCTCGGGGGGCAGGACCATGACGCGGGAGACCTCGCGGTCCACCCGCCACAGGGCGCTGCCGTCCTCCTGGCTGAGGCGCTGGAGCCCCGGCGTGGTGTCGAGCACCTGGTGCAGGCCGGGCGGGGAGCCGTCCTGGACCAGGATGTAGCGGATCGCGTAGCCCGCCATCACGGCGGTCTGGTCGGCGCCCGAGCCGGCGACGAGGTCGCCGACGGCCTTCGTCAGCTCGCTGTCCTCGCCCATCGTCTGGGCCAGGTCCGCGTCGCCGAGCCTGGCGCCCGAGCCGCGGACCAGGGTGTAGCTGACGTGCTCGGCCGGGCCGTCCTCGCTCTCCCCCTCGCCGGCCAGCACCAGGGTGCGGGCCTGGTCGCCGGTGCTGCTCTCCTCGGCGACGAAGGCGGGCACCTGGGTGGGGTCGCTCCGCTCCAGCGGGCCGTCCGCGCCGCCCAGCACCCAGCCGGCGGCGACGAGCAGCGGGCCGACGGCGGCGGCGCCCGCGACCGCGACCGCGACGGGCTGCCGCCAGCCGAAGTTGCGGGCGGCGACGCGGTAGCGGGCGCCGTCGGCGCCGAGGACCGCGGCGCACAGCAGGCCGATGCCGTAGACCAGCGAGGCCGGGCCGGCCCAGTGCTCGTCGTCCGACCAGACGGCGAAGACGAGGCCGGCCACGGCGACGGCCCAGGCGGTCAGGATGGCCAGCCGCCGCTCGGCGCGCAGCAGGGCGCCGAGCGCCGCGAGCAGCAGCCCGACCAGCAGCCAGGTGCCGGGGGTGCCGGGGCCGCCGGGGTTGAGGTTGAGCAGCTCGAACGCGCTGCTGCGGCCGGTGTCGAAGGGCAGGCCGGCCTCGCGCACGACGTCGGAGGGGCTGAGCAGCGCCGACCAGGACCAGGAGCCGAGCAGGAGGAACGGGGTGAGCAGCAGGGCGGCGAACCGCAGCGCCTTGGCCCGGACCACGCCGGGCGCGGGCCGCAGCGGGAAGGCCACCGCGAAGAGCGCGAGCAGCACGGCCATCGGCCACACGATCGGGGTGAACGCGGTGCAGACGGTCAGCAGCAGGGCGCTGGCCCACGCCGCGCGCCAGGGGCCGCGGCCGTTCTCCGCGGCGTACCCGGCGGCGGTGACGGCGCAGCGGGCGAGCGGGGGCAGCAGCACGGCGAGCACCGCGGTGCCGATCCGGCCGCCGGCCAGGGCGCCGGTGACGGCGGGCAGGAAGGCGTAGGCGACGCTGCCCCAGGCGCGCAGCAGCCGGGACATGACCAGCGGCCGCGAGGTGAAGTAGGCGCTCGCGCCGGCCAGCGGGACCGAGGCGACGAGCAGCAGGGTCATGGCGAGCCCGGTGTGGCCGAGCAGCAGCGTGGAGAGCAGGCCGAGGAAGGCCAGGTACGGGGGTCCCGTCTCGGTGCCGCCGGTGCCGATGGGCTGCCAGTCCGCGAGGTAGCGGTCCCACAGGCCGCCCGGGTCGGCCGGGGCGGGCAGCAGGGCGCCGCCGGAGAGGGCGCCCGCGCCGATGAGGTCACGGCAGGCGAGGAGGGAGGTGAGCAGCAGGGCGAGGAAGAGCATCGGCCCGGGGCGGCGCACCAGGCGGCGCAGCCGCGCGAACTGCTCGACCTGGAGGTCCTCCGCCTCGTCGTCGGTCGGCCCCGACTCGACGGCGCCGCCGTGCCTGCCGGTGGAGGCGGAGGCGGGCTCGGAGCGGCCGGTGAGGTTGCTGACGACCTGTTCGACGGTGGTGCGGATGGTGGCGCCGGCCGGCGGGAAGAGCGGGCGCAGCTCCTTGGGGTCGGTGTGCGGGTCGGCGGTGCGTCTGCGGCTGCGGCGGGCGGAGAGCAGGCGGCCGGGGCGCAGCAGGGTGGCCAGCAGGCCGGCGGCCTCGTCGAGGGCGCGGCCTGGGACCTTGCCCACCAGGTAGGCGAGGACGCGCAGGAGCGTGCCGAGGACCAGCCGGAACAGGACCCAGGGCAGCACGCGCCCGCGGGCGTTGACGAGCAGGGCGTAGGCGGCGGCGGCCTTGTCCACGCGGTGCGGGCTGCCGCCGAGGCGCCCGGCGCAGTCGATGGCGCGGCGCTCGCGCGAGGCGGCCTCGGCGTGCCTGAGGGCGGCGAGCGGGGCGACGAGGACCCGGTGGCCGGCGGTCTGGGCGCGCCAGCACAGGTCGACGTCGTCGCGCATCAGCGGCAGGCGGCGGTCGAAGCCGCCGAGGCTCTCGAAGACGTCGCGGCGGATGAGCATGCCGGCGGTGGAGACGGACAGCACGGGCCTGATCTGGTCGTGCTGGCCCTGGTCCTGCTCGCGGCGGTCGAGGCCGGTCCAGCGGCGGCCGCTGTTGGCCACGGAGACGCCGACCTCCAGGAGCTGCCTGCGGTCGTACCAGCCGAGGAGCTTGGCGCCGATGATGGTGGCGGAGGGGCTGGCGTCGGCCTGGCGCAGCAGTTCCCTGAGGGCGTCGGGCTCGGGGGCCGAGTCGTCGTGGAGCAGCCACAGCCAGTGGACGGGCTCGCCGAAGGGGAGCTCGGGAAGGTCGTAGGCGCTGTTGTCCCAGGTGCGGGTGACGGGGTCCCAGGCCGGGGGCCGCTTGAGGTAGGGCAGGTCGTCCGGCGTGAGCACCGGCGCGGTGCGGGCGGCCTCGGCGACTGCGGTGCCGAAACCGGTGCGGCGGGCGAGGTGGAGCACGCGCTCGGCGCCGAAGGCCTCGGTGACCAGGGCGGCGGAGGAGTCGGCGCTGCCGGTGTCGGCGGCGATGACGTCCTGCACCGGGCGGTCCTGGCCGAACAGGCCGGTCAGGACGTCGGGAAGCCAGCGTTCGCCGTCGTGCGAGACGAGCACGGCGGTGACGACGTGCTGCGGGAATTCTGGGTGGGCGGCCGTTCGGTGCGACGCCGCCGACTGGCTTTGCACGGACATCGAGGTGCGGGCCCCGGTTCGCTGGACGGTGGTGGACGTCGCACCACACTAGCGGCTGGGACTGTCGCCGCCCTTCGACGCGTCAGACCGCGGCCTTCTTCAGGCGGCGGCGTTCACGCTCGGACAAACCACCCCAGATTCCGAAGCGTTCGTCGTTGGCGAGGGCGTATTCAAGACATTCGGAGCGGACCTCGCAGGCGAGGCAGACCTTCTTGGCCTCGCGGGTGGAGCCGCCCTTCTCGGGGAAGAAGGACTCCGGGTCGGTTTGCGCGCACAGCGCGCGCTCCTGCCACCCGAGTTCCTCGTCCGTCTCGTCGACCAGCAGTTGTTGGAACAGCTCGGTCATATACGCGCCCCTAGTCGTCTTTTCTTCCCCGTGATGCCGTCGTTATCGATCTCGCTCGAACGACATGAGTGAAATTACAAGTGGGGTGCTCACTGGCAGTCAAGCCACGTTCTGCCATTCACCCGATGATTCACCCTGTGGCACCACAGCCGTACGGAAAGTGTTCAAATCGGCACAAAATACGCTTGCTCGCCCGGCTCCGGGCTCCCGAACCCGGCGGTTCCGGCTCGTCCGGAGCCCCTCCGGCAGCTCTCACCCCCTTCGCACAGGAGAGACGTACGGGGCGCTCCCGGTGTTGCGGCCCGCCCGGGACCGCGACGAGGATCACAGCCGGATCACGGATGGGCAACGGCCCCTCGCCGCGGGAAGGCGGTGGAAGGGTGCGCCTGTCCGGCTTCCGCCGGAGCTAAACCTTTCCCCACGGGGAGCTACCGGAAGTGATGAAACAATGCCCGCGACAGCACGTTCGGTTGACAGGAGTTGACAAGCGGGCGCGCCACCGGCTCCGCTGGGCGTTCGCCGTCGCAGCCACCATGATGAAATTCGATGAACCCAGATGAACAGTGACAACGAGATCGCGGGCGACCCCTCGATGGTCCCCCACCTGCTGCCCCAGGGCCGCTCCGAACACCCCGGCACCGTCGCGGAGTTCGCCGCCCTCGCGACCGCGCTCGCGGGGGATCGGGAGTGCTGGGCACCCCTGGTCGGGTACGACGCCGCCAGCCGCTGGTACCACCGGCTGCGGACCGGCCCCGGCTACGAGGTGTGGCTGCTGAGCTGGCTCCCGGGCCAGGACAGCGGGCGGCACGACCACGGCCCCTCGCACGGCGTGTTCACCGTGCTCGACGGCGCGCTCACCGAGCACGCCGACGGCCGGGGCACCCGGGTGCTCACCCCGGGCTCGCTGCGGGTCTTCGCGCCCGGTTACCGGCACGAGGTGGTCAACGCGGCCCTGGTGCCCGCCGTCAGCCTGCACGTCTACTTCCCCGGCCTCACGGAGATGACGATGCATCCGCGCGCCCGCGACCTGAGCCGGGGCACGCCCGCGCAGGGCGGGAGCGGTGCGCCGGGCGCACCCGTCCCGCGCGCCCCATCCGCCTGCTGACAGACTGGGGCGCATGCGACGCATCGTGGTTCTGTCCGGCGGCATCGGCGGTGCCCGTTTCCTGCGCGGTCTCCAACGGGCCGCGCCCGAGGCGGACATCACGGTGATCGGCAACACCGGCGACGACATCCATCTGTTCGGCCTCAAGGTCTGTCCCGACCTCGACACGGTGATGTACACGCTGGGCGGCGGCATCCACGAGGAGCAGGGCTGGGGACGGGCGGACGAGACGTTCACCGTCAAGGAGGAACTCGCCGCCTACGGCGTGGGACCCGAGTGGTTCGGCCTCGGCGACCGCGACTTCGCCACCCACATCGTCCGCACCCAGATGATCGCCGCCGGGTACCCGCTCAGCGCCGTCACCGAGGCCCTGTGCCGGCGCTGGCAGCCCGGCGTGCGCCTGCTGCCGATGACCGACGACCGGGTCGAGACGCACGTGCTGATCGACGACGGGGCCGGGGGCCGCAAGGCCGTGCACTTCCAGGAGTACTGGGTGCGGCTGCGGGCCTCGGTGCCCGCGCACGCCGTCGTCCCGGTCGGCGCCGAGCAGGCGCGGCCCGCGCCCGGCGTGCTGGAGGCCCTGGCCGAGGCCGACCTCGTGCTCTTCCCGCCGTCCAACCCGGTGGTCAGCGTGGGCACCATCCTGGCCGTGCCCGGGATGCGTGAGGGGATCGCCGAGGCGGGGGTGCCGGTGATCGGCCTGTCCCCGCTGATCGGCGGCGCGCCGGTGCGCGGCATGGCCGACAAGGTGCTCGCCGCGGTCGGGGTGGAGTCCACGGCCGCCGCGGTCGCCCAGCACTACGGCTCCGGGCTGCTCGACGGCTGGCTGGTCGACACCGCCGACCGGGACGCGGTCACGGTGGTCGAGGCCGACGGAATCCGCTGCCGCGCGGTGCCGCTGCTGATGACCGACGTCGACGCCGCCGCGGACATGGCGCGCGCGGCGCTGGACCTCGCCCGGGAGGTCAGGGCGGCATGAGCGGAAACGGCGGGGCAGGGGCGAGCGCGCCCTCCTACACCGTGTGGGCGCTGCCCGGCATCCCCGAGGTGCGGCCCGGCGACGAGCCGGCCAAGCTGATCGCCGAGGCCGCCACCGCGCCGGGGCAGCCCGGCCTGCGGGACGGCGACGTCCTCATCGTCACCTCGAAGATCGTCAGCAAGGCCGAGGGCCGCGTGCGGGAGGCGCAGGACCGGACCGCGGCCGTGGACGAGGAGACCGTGCGGGTGGTCGCCAGGCGCGGCCAGGCCAGGATCGTGGAGTCGCGGCACGGCTTCGTGATGGCGGCGGCGGGCGTGGACGCCTCCAACACCCCTGTCGGCACGGTGCTGTTGCTGCCCGAGGACCCCGACGCCTCGGCCGCGGAGATCCGCCGGGGGCTGCGTGAGCTGCTGGGCGTCGAGGTCGGGGTCGTCGTCACCGACACCTTCGGGCGGCCCTGGCGGGCGGGACAGACCGACGTCGCGATCGGCGCCGCCGGGATCACCGTGGTGGACGACCACCGCGGCACCACCGACCCCTACGGCAACCCCCTCGGCGTCAGCATCACCGCGGTCGCCGACGAGCTCGCGGGCGCGGGCGACCTGGTGAAGGGCAAGAAGGAGGGGCTGCCCGTCGCGGTGGTCCGCGGCCTCGGCCATCGCGTCGGCCCGCACCGGGCCACCGCCCGCGACCTGATCAGACCCGCCGCCGAGGACATGTTCCGGCTCGGCACCTCGGAGGCCGTCCGCGAGGCGGTCACGCTGCGGCGCACCGTGCGGGAGTTCACCGCGGAGCCGGTGGACCCGGAGGCGGTGCGGCGCGCGGTCGCCGCCGCGGTGACCGCCCCCGCGCCGCACCACACCACGCCCTGGCGCTTCGTGCTGCTGGAGTCGGCCGGCGCCAGGAAGGCGCTGCTCAACGCGATGCGCGAGGCGTGGATCGCCGACCTGCGCCGGGACGGGAAGAGCGAGGAGAGCATCGCGCGCCGGGTGCGGCGCGGGGAGGTGCTGCGCGCGGCGCCCTACCTGGTGGTGCCCTGCCTGGTCGCCGACGGGGCGCACGACTACCCCGACGCGCGCCGGGCGGCGGCCGAGCGGGAGATGTTCGTGGCCGCCATGGGCGCCGGCGTGCAGAACCTGCTGGTCGCGCTCGCCGGCGAGGGCCTCGGCTCGGCCTGGGTGTCCTCCACGATGTTCTGCCGCGAGGTGGTGCGCGCCCAGCTCGGCCTGCCGGGGAACTGGGACCCGATGGGCGCGGTGGCCGTCGGGCGGGCGGCCTCGGCGCCCACCCCGCGGCCGCCGCGCGAGGCCGGGGCGTTCGTCGAGGTGCGCTGAGGCGGGGGATCAGGCGCAGGTGCCGGCGTCGGGCGCGTTCTTCTGCCCGGCCGCGGCCTGCTCCCCGGCCGCGGCGCCCGCGGCGCCCGGCAGCGGGCGGTCCGCCCTGAGCGCGGAGAAGAAGCGGTCCGCGCCGGCCCGGTCCCAGACGACCGTGGAGCCGACGCCGGGCACCGCCCGTCCCTTCTCCTCGACGGGCACCGAGGCGAACTCCGCCGCGTCCGGGTCGAAGTCCCGCATCAGCCCGGCCAGTTCGAGCATCTCCTCGGCGCCGAGGCCGGGGTCGGCGCTGACCGAGCCGAGCAGCGCGTCGGCCGTGGCGCCGAACTTCGCCGGGTTGAGCAGCACCCCGCCGGACACCGCCTGGTCGAGGAACGCGGCGAGGAAACGCTGCTGGCGCGCCATCCGGCCGAAGTCGGAAGAGCCGTCCACGTGCCGGGCGCGGACGAAGGCCAGGGCCCCGGCGCCGTCCAGGGTGTGGGTGCCCGCGGGCAGGTCGAGACCCGAGTGGTCGTCCTTCAGCGGGCGCGTGGTGCACACCCGCACGCCCCCGATCTCGTCCACGGCGCGCATGAAGCTGACGAAGCTGACCTCGAGGTAGTGGTCGATCCGCAGCCGGGTGAGGTCCTCGACGGCGCGCACCATGAGGGAGGGCCCGCCGTGCGAGAGGGCGGCGTTGAGCTTGTCCGGGTGCGCCTCGTGGTGGCCCTTGGAGAGGATCAGGTCGTGGGCCGGGAGCGCGGCGTAGGAGTCGCGCGGCAGGCTCACCACGCTGGCCCGGTCCCGGTCCTCGGACAGGTGCAGCAGCATGATGCTGTCCGCGCAGAAGCAGCCCGCGCCGCCGAGCCGGAAGCGCCGGCGCTCGGCCTCGGTCAGGCCCTCGCGCGAATCGGTGCCGATGAGCAGGATGTTGACGCCGCGCCCGGCCTCGGGCCGGTCGTCCAGGCCGTGGAACGCGTCCACCCGGTGCACCCGGCCCGCCGCCGAGGTCACCACCGTGTGGCCGATCGCGCTGGTCGCGAGCACGAGAGCCGCCAGCGTGGTCGCGGTCCGCAGGCCGAGGCGGCGTCGGCGTCGTAGCGGCATCTCGGGCACCTCCCGCGCTCACCGTATGGGCATACGATCTGCCCACCGGGGCGGCGCGCGCCGGGGTCGCCCGTTCGCGGTAACGTGAGCCGGTGACCAGCTCTCCGTCGACTCCCGCCGTGTCCGTGATCATGCCGGTGCTCAACGAGGAACGGCATCTGCGCAGCTCGGTGCGGCACATTCTGGAACAGGACTACCCGGGCGAGCTCGAAGTGGTGATCGCCCTCGGCCCCTCCACCGACCGGACCGACGAGATCGCCGCGGAGCTGGTGGCCGAGGACCCCCGGGTGCGGACGGTGCCGAACCCGACCGGGCGCACCCCGGCCGGGCTGAACGCCGCGATCCGCGAGTCCCGCCACCCGGTGGTGGTCAGGGTCGACGGCCACGGCATGCTCTCCCCCGGCTACATCGCCACCGCCGTGCGGCTGCTGGACGAGACCGGGGCGGCCAACGTCGGCGGCATCATGCACGCCGAGGGCGAGAACGACTGGGAGCGCGCCGTGGCCGCCGCGATGACCTCGCGGATCGGCGTGGGCAACGCGGCCTTCCACACCGGGGGCACCGCGGGCGAGGCCGAGACCGTGTACCTCGGCGTCTTCCGGCGCGAGGTGCTGGAGCGGCAGGGCGGCTACAACGAGGAGTTCATCCGCGCCCAGGACTGGGAGCTGAACTACCGCATCCGGCAGGCCGGCGGGCTGATCTGGTTCTCGCCCGAGCTGCTGGTGTCCTACCGGCCCAGGCCCTCGGTGCGGGAGCTGGCCAGGCAGTACCGCAACTACGGGCGCTGGCGGCGGGTGGTGGCCCGCTACCACGCCGGGTCCATCAACCCGCGCTACCTGGCGCCGCCGCTCGCGCTGCTGGCCCTCGCCGCCGGGATCGTGGTGGGCGCGGCGCTGACCCCCTGGGGCCTGGTGGTGCCGGCCGGCTATCTCGCGGCGATCGTCCTGGGCTCGCTCCCCGCGGGGAAGGGGCTCGGCCTCGGGGCGCGGGCGCGGATACCGCTGGCCCTGGCCACCATGCACCTGTCCTGGGGCTGGGGCTTCTTGACCAGCCCCAGGAAACTGGCCCGGCACGTCATCGCCTCCAGGCGGGAGCCGGTGCCCGCCTCCCAGCCGCGGGGCTAGGCCGCGTCGTTCGGGGCCGGCCGGGCGCGGGGGCGCGCCGGGCCCGCCTGTTGCCGGTTGTGCGGCGGCCCCGCACCCTCAGGCACCTCGGGTGCGGGGCCGGCGGCGGCCCGCGGGGGCCGCTAGAAGCTGTAGCCTCCCGCGACGTTGACGGGCATGCACTCGTCGTTGTCGCGGCCCGAGGTGATCTCGTCCTCCTCGATGATCGGCTCCCGCTCGCCGCCGGTCTCGCCCGAGTCGTCCGTCTGCTCGGGATAGCTGGTGCCCTCGCGCCAGTCGCCGCCGACGATCAGGGTGATGCCGTCGACGTTCGGCGAGGTGCGGACCGCGCTGCCCGGCATGCCGAGCGCCTGGGCGACGGCCTTGGCGTTGGCCTGGTCCTCCGCGCCCGGGTAGAGCACCTGGGAGGTCTCCTCGGAGGCGGCGGTGCTGTCGGCGGTGGCCTGGGTGAAGCCGAGGCTGACCAGCTGGTCGGCGATGTCGCTCGCGCGGTGGTCCACGGGGAGTTCGAGGTCGGAGCCGGTGCCGTTGCGGACCGCGACCTGGATCTGGTCCTCGGGGTCGGCCTCCGGCTGGTCCCCGCCCTCGGAGTCGTCCTGTTCGGGCTCGGCGTCCTGGTCGTCGAAGGCGATGTCCTCGCGGATCAGGTCGAAGATCGGCTCGTCCCGGTCGGGGTCGGGCACCAGCGTGACGTTCGGGTTGTCCGGGTCGGGCAGCGTCGGCAGGGTGGTCATGTTGATGCGGTCGTTGGGCACCGACTTCAGGTCGTTGCCCAGGTCGTAGAGCTTCTGCACGGAGCCGAGCCCGTGGTCCACGGTCAGGGCGTTGGTCGCCGCCTCGGCCAGGTCCATCAGGTCGCCCGGGTGGGAGAGGGTGGCGCTCTCCTGGAGTTGCTCGACCATGTTGCTCAGGTACATCTGCTGGGCGCGGGTGCGGCCGGTGTTGTCGCTGCCGTCGCCGAAGCCGTGCCGGGTGCGCAGCCAGTGCAGGGCGTCCTCGCCGGTGATCTCGTGGGTGCCCGCGGTCATCTCCAGGTGGGAGTCGGGGTCGCGGACGTTGTCCTGCACGCAGACCTCCACGCCGCCCACCGCGTCGGCCATGTCCACCACGCCCGCGAAGTCGATCATCATGAAGTGGTCGATCGGGATGCCGGTGAGGTCCTCCCAGGTGGCCACCACGCAGCCGGGGCCGCCGTGGCCGAGGGCGGCGTTGATCCGCTCCTTCTGCATCTCCGGGTAGGTCTCGCCGGTGTCCGGGTCGGTGCACTCGGGGATGTGGACCATCAGGTCGCGCGGCACGCTGAGCATCGAGATGTTGCTGCGGTCGGCCGAGGCGTGCAGCAGGATCTGCACGTCGGCGCGCTCGCCGCCCTCGCCGCCGCCGCCGAGGTCGGCGTTCTCCTCGCCGTCCCTGGAGTCGGAGCCGAGCAGCAGGATGTTGAGGGGGGTCTGGCCGTCGGCGTTCGGCTGGGAGCGGGCCAGCTGGTTGTCGCCGAGGTTGAGGTCTTCCTTGTCCAGGTTGTTGTTCAGGTGGCGGATGTAGAGGTAGCCGGCCGCGGCCACGGCGACGACGAGGAAGGCCAGCGAGCCGGCGGACCACACGAGGATGCGGCGCCACAGCGGCTTGCGCCGCTTGCGCCCGCGCCTGGCCGCGGCCCGGCCGCCGGGCCGCGGGCCCTGCGGCCCGGTCCCCGAACCGCCCGCGCCCGGGCCGCTCGGGCCGCCGCCGCCCGTGCCGCCGCCGCCCGCCGCCCCGCCGCCCGAGGCGCCGCCGGCGCCCTGGGCACCGCCGCCGCCGGCCCTCGGTATGGGCACGGTGCCGTCGTGGCGCCTTCCGTCCCAGCCCCGTTGCTGCGCTGCTCCGGGCCGGGGATCGACGGCGGAACCGTTCTCGTCCTCGCCGGGTATGCCGGTCCTCCGCACAGGAAACCCCTGTTCACTGTCGTTCGTGTCCGCCCGCGCGGGCGGCCCGGTCACGAGGCGCAGACGTCCTCGTCATCCGCCGTAATGGTTTCGACGTCATCCGGAATTGCCGCCGGGACCTCGATCGGTTCTCCGGCGGCGCGGAAGTCGTTGCCCAGGATGAGCACCATGGGCTCCCGCTCGCCGGCGTCCTCTGCTCGTTGTTCCAGCGCCGAGTCCGGCAGGCCCATCACGTCCGCCAGCGTGGCGGCCTGGTCGGCCTGGTTCGCACCGTACTGGAGTGTGGTCGTCTCCTGTGCATGGGGGGCGTTGCCCTTGTTGGTCGCAAGGCGCATCCCCTCCTCGTTCTGCAGCCACTCCAGGGTGTCCTGGGCGGCCCCGAAGACGTCGCCGCCGTTGTAGACGTCCACCCTGACGTCCTCGGGCGCCGCACGTTCCTGCTCCTCGGCGTTGGCGCCGTCCTCGCCCCGGCCCTCCTGGGAGGCCGCGGCGGGGTCGGTGTCCTGCTGGAGCATCTCGAAGATGGGCGCGGCCCGGTCCTCGTCGATGACCACGGTGGCCCTGCGGTCCGGCGGCTCGTCCGGATTGTCGACGACGGGCAGGGTCAGGAAGTTCATGTCGGACATCGGGACCTGGCCGAGGTCCTGGGCGACGTGCCGCAGGTCGTTGAGGCTGCCGATGCCGGAGTCGACGGTCAGCGAGCGGGTCGCGATGTCCGCCAGGTCGTACAGCTTGGTGGGGCTGGAGAGGTAGCCGCCCTCGGTGATCCGCCTGGCGAGCGAGGCGAGGAACTGCTTCTGGAGCTCGATGCGGCTCAGGTCGCTGCCGGTGCCGACGGAGTGCCTGGTGCGCACGAACGCCAGGGCGTCCTCGCCCTCCAGGGTGTAGGTGCCGGGCGTGTCCGCGTCGAAGCCGGTCTTCTCGTCGTGGATGGGCTCCTCGATGCAGACCGGAACCCCGTCGACCGCCGTGGACAGCTCCTTGACGGCGTTGAAGTCGGCCATGATGAAGTGGTTGATCTCCACGCCGGTGAGCTGCTGCACGGTGCGCCACACGCAGCCGGGGTCGCGGCCCTCGTAGCCCATGCTGCGGTTGAAACGCACGTGCTGCTCGCCCGGGATCACCTCGGTCGAGCCGTCCTCCCGCTTCACCTCGCAGTCCGGGATGTCGGTGATCAGGTCGCGGGGGATGCTGAGCCCGGTGGCGTGCTTCCGGTCGGCGGAGAAGTGCATGAGGATCGTGGTGTCGTTGCCCTCGCTGGCCTCGCCGCCGTAGCTGTCGTTGCCCTCGCCGGTGCGCGTGTCGGTGCCGATGAAGAGGATGTTGACCGGGTCGCCGTCGCCGTATTCGTTCTCTATGCCGACGTCGACCTTGGTGAGGTTGCCGTTGAGCCGCTGGTACAGGTACCAGGCCCCGGCGCAGCCGACGACCAGGAGCAGCGAGAGGGTGCCGCCGATCCACATGAGCGCCTTGCGGGTGCGGCCGTACTTCTTCTTGGCCTTGCGGCTGGGTTTGCGGCGGCTGCCGGAGGCCCTGCGGTCGCGCTGGCCGGGGATCGCGCGGCGCCTGGTGCCCGCGCGGCGGGCGGCGGCCCGGCCCGGCGGCCCGGCCTCCTCCGTGCCGGGGGAGGCCGCGGGCGACCCGGCGGCGGACATCGCGGGGGAGGCGGGAGAAGCTGGAGAAGCGGAAGAAGCGGAGGAAGCAGAAGAAGGAGAGGACGCGGAAGAAGGAGAGGACGCGGCGGCGGGGTGGGGGGAACGCGGGGAGGCCGGAGCGGGGCTGGAGCCGGAGCCGGAGGTGGTGCGGGAGGTGGCGCGGGTCTCGGGGCCGCGCTGCCTGGGCGGGGTGCCGCGGGCGGGGGGCGGCGTTCCCGCGGGGCCGGTGGAGCCGGGGGACGGCTGCTCTTGCTCGCCGGCGTGGCGCGCTCCCGGCCGGCCGGGCAGGCGCAGTTCGTAACTGCCCGTCTCGGGGTTGAACACCCACTGATCCGCGGGGTCCATGTCTCCCGCGCCCCCACGTCCCTGCGCGTCCACGTAATCCTGCGCCCTCCGTGTGCCCTGCTAGGGATCAGACGGCACACACTAGCCAACCGGTTCCTTTCGCAGCGACGACGGTGACGCATTCCACCCTGCCCGGTGACGGCAAAAGATCCGATATTGCAGGGGTTTAGCGCTTTTTTATCGGCTTGCCTGCTCGCCGCAGAGGGCCTCGCGGACCGCGGCGTCGGCGGGTTCGCGGGCCGCCGCCCCGGTGCCGGCCGGCACCGGGCGGTCCGCGCGCAGGGCGTCGAACAGGGAACTCGCCGCGGGCTGCCGCAGCCGCCCGCCCTCCTCGGGAACGGCGAGCACGCTCAGCCGCTCGCGGGGCACCGCGCGTACCTTCTGCACCAGCCCGTAGAGCTCGACCAGCGAGTCGAGGGCGGTGTCGGAGGTGAGGGAGGAGGTGAGCGCGTTCAGCACGGGCAGCAGGTCGGCCGGGTGGCGCAGGGCGTCGCTGCCGGAGAGCCTCCCGGCCATCGCCTGGAGGGTGCAGGGGCGGGGGGTGCCGAGGGCGTCCGCGACGCCGCGCAGCGCGGCGAGGTCGACGATGAGGTGGTGGTCGACGCGGATGCCGGTGAGCCGCTCCAGGGTGCGGATGGTGCAGGCGGCGCCGCCCCGCGCGTAGCTGGCGTCGAGGGGCGCGCGGCCGGCGCGGGTGGGCTCCCCGTCACGGCCCGAGCACCGCGGGACGTCCACGCGCAGCTCCCGCGGGAGGTGCACGGCAGCCGCGCGCCGCCCGTCGTCCGCGAGGTGCAGCAGGACGAGGGACTCGGCCCGCGGCGCGGCCCCGGCGCCGCCCTCCGCGCCGGGGCCGGGCGAGGACTCCCGGGCGGCGCGCCCGCCCGGGTCGGGGTCCGGGGCCGCGCCGGGGTCCCGGGCGCCGCCCTCCGCGGGGTCGGGGGCCGCGCCGGAGCCGGAAGCCGCGTCGGGGTCGGAGGCGGCCCCGGGATCGCGGGCCGCGCCGGGATCGGGGGCCGCGCCGGGGTCGGGGGTGGGGTGGTCGCCGGCGTCCGCGGCCGGGTGCCCGCCGGGGCGCGGGGGCGGGTTCGCGGCCGGTTCCGGGTCAGAGGAGAGGATCAGCAGGATGTTCTGCGCGGAGCCGGGCGCCGGGGCCGGGCGTTCCTTCTTGTGGCGGGCGAGTTCCCGTGCGGTGGTGACGTCGGTGGCGATGTTCCCGTCGAGTCCCCGCAGGTAGGACCAGCCGGCGGCGGCCGTGCACAGGACGAGGAAGGCGACGCTGAACGCCACCCAGCGCAGCCGGCGAAGGCGCCGCAGGCCGCGCCGCCAGAGGGGGCGCGGCGGGCTCTTCTGGGCTTCGGGGCTGCGGGGCAACGGGCGGTAGGAAGGCTGTCGCGGCACCCTCATGGTCACGATCCTCGGGGCGCCGCGGCGGGGCGGCCACCGTCAGTCGGCGAAGTGGGTGACGCGCTCACTCAGGCGGCGCGCCTCGCGCTCCGCCTCGCCGAGCCGGTCCGCGTTGCGGCACAGGACGAGGGAGGCGCCGGCGGCCAGCGGGGCGTACAGGCCGGCGCACAGGCCGGCCCAGCTGTCGTAACCGGCGTGGGACATCAGGCGCTTGCCCGGGCCGAGCCCGCGCTCCGCGGCGTCCGCCCTGGCCCGTTCGACGATCTCGCCGCCGGTCAGCTCCCGGCCCCCGACGCGGAGCGCCGGGTCGTCGGGCCCCGGCGGGTCGTAGGCCGCGAAGGTGTCGGCCTGTCCTGGCACGACCACCGCGTAGTCGGTGAAGCCCGCGGGCGGCTGGGGGAAGCGCGCCCCCAGCGGGCGCAGGCTGAGCGCGATCCGCTCCCCCGGGCAGGCGGCGGCGGCCTCCAGCGCGTCGGGTCCGCAGACCGCGAGGTCGGCCGCCGCGGGGTCGCCGCCGATCTCCGCGACGACGCCCGTGGCCGCCGCGGCGAGCAGCCACACGGCGGTCTGCCAGTGCGCGGGCAGCAGCAGGGCGAGCCGGTCGCCGCGCGAGAGGGAGAGCTCGTCCTGCAGCAGGTTGGCGGTCTTGGCCACCCAGTTGCTGAGGGTGGCGGCGGACAGTTCCACGCGTTCGCCTGTGGCGTCGTCGTAGTACGTCAGCAGAGGGCGGGCCGGGTCGGCGACCAGGGCGGAACGCAGCAGGTCGGCGGGGGTGCGGTCGGCAGTGTTCACCCGCGGCAGGGTACGCCGGGGCGCGCCGCGGGGCGCCCGGCCGCCCCCGGGACCCCGCGGGCACGCCGCGTCACCCGGCCGTTACCTTCCGGATGGACACCCGCGGCCCGCTGTGACCGAATCGGGACATGCGTGCACTCAGAGCCCCGGCGGCAGGCGCCGCCACCTCCTTCGCCCTGCTCCTCCTCACCCTCCCCGCCGCCCTGCCCGCCCGGGCCGAGGCCCACCCCCCGCCCGCGGCGGCGCAGCCCGGGGCCGCGCGGCCGGCCGGGGCGGTGGACCGGGGCAGGCAGTCGCTGCCGCTGCGCCCGCTCGGCCGGGTCACCGGGGCCGCCGGCCGGAGCGGCGGCGCGCCCGCCGGGGCGCAGGGGCTGCCGGCGACCGGCACCGGGCGGTTCTCGCTGCTCGGCGTGGTCTGGGACGACGCGAACGCCGAGCTCACCGGCCGCATCCAGGTCCGCACCAGGGCGGCGGACAGCGGCCGGTGGTCGCCGTGGACCACGCTGCGGGCCGGCGACGCCCACTCCCCCGACCCCGGCTCGGCGGAGTCCGCCGGCCGGCGGCTGCGCGGCGGGACCGCGCCGCTGTGGGTGGGCCCCTCGGACGGCGTGCAGGTCAGGGCCGTGCCCGGCACCGGGCGGGACGCGCCGCCCCCCGCGGTCCCGGCCGCGGCGCCCGGTGCGCCCGCCGCCGCACCCGCCGCCCGGGCGCCGCGCGCCGCCGCCCTGCCGGAGGGGCTGCGGCTCGAACTGGTCGCCGCCGAGCCCGCCGCGCGGGAGCTGCCCGCGCCCGGCGCCGGAAGCGGGCAGGCGCCCGCGCGGCCCCCGGCGGGGGGCGCGGCGGCGAACGGGCCCGCCGGGGCCGTGACGGCGGCGACCGGCGCGGGCGCCGGCGCGGGAGATGCCGCGGGCGCCGGGGTGGAAGACGGCGCCCCGCCCGCGCGCGTCCTCCCGGGCCTGCCGCACGGGGCGCCGCGGCCCGGGATCGTCAGCCGGGCCGACTGGGGCGCCGACGAGGACCTGCGCGAGGAGGACTTCGTCTACACGGGGGACGTGCGGACCGTGTTCGTGCACCACACGGCGGGCACCAACGCGTACTCCTGCGCCGAGTCCCCCGCGCTCATTCGCGCCATCTACCGCTACCACGTGGAGAGTCAGGGCTGGCGCGACATCGGCTACAACTTCCTCGTCGACCGCTGCGGCACCGTCTACGAGGGCCGCGCGGGCGGCGTCGACCGGCCCGTGCAGGGCGCGCACACCCTGGGCTTCAACCAGAACAGCGCCGGCGTCGCCGTCCTCGGCACCTACACGGACACCGAGCCTGGCGCGGCGGTGCTCACCGCCCTGGCCCGGCTGGCGGGCTGGAAGCTGGGCCTGTCCGGCGTCGACCCGCGGGAGCGGGCCACCCTCGTCTCCGGCGGCGGCACCTACCCGAAGGGCACCGAGGTCGTGCTGGCGAACGTCTCGGGACACCGCGACGGCTACGACACCGACTGCCCGGGCGACCGGCTGTACGCGCAGCTGCCCGAGGTACGCGAGCAGGCGGCCGCGTTCCAGGGCAGGTGAGGGCGGGCCAACGCCGCCGCGGCCGGGGCGACTCGGGCCGCGGCCGGGGCGACTCGGGCCAAGGCCGCTCCGGCCGGGGCGACTCGGGCCCGGCCAAGGCGGCCCAGCTAGCCTTGCCCGGTCATGCCGGAGCGCACCTGGACCCCACCCGACCCCTACGACCTCGGCGGCAGCCTGCAGGTGCTGCGCCGCGGGCCGTACGACCCCGCCTGCCGCCGCACCGCGGACGGCGCGCTGTGGCGGGCCACCCGCACCCCGCAGGGCCCCGCCACCCTGCGGGTGCGGCGCGAGGGTGACGGCCGGGTCCTCGCCACCGCCTGGGGACCCGGCGCCGACTGGGTGCTGGAGACGCTGCCCGCGTTCCTCGGCGCGGAGGACGATCCGGCGGCCTTCGTCCCCAGGCACCGGCTGGTCGCCGAGTCGCTGCGCCGCAACCGCGGGCTGCGGCTGATCAGGACCGGGCTCGTCTTCGAGGCGCTGGTCCCCTCGATCCTGGAACAGCGGGTGACGACGCAGGAGGCGTACCGGGCCTGGCGGCTGCTGCTGCGCAGGTTCGGGGAGCGCGCCCCAGGCCCGGCGGGCGAGGAACTCGGCATGTACGTGATGCCGCAGCCGCGCGCCTGGGTCATGGTGCCCTCCTGGGAGTGGCACCGGGCGGGCGTGGACGGCAAGCGTTCGGCGGCGGTGGTGCGGGCGGCGCGGGTCGCGGCCCGGCTGGAGGAGGCCGCCGGCATGGAGCTGCCCGCGGCCCTGGCCCGGCTGCAGGCGGTGCCCGGGATCGGCCCGTGGACCGCGGCCGAGGCGCTGCAGCGCAGCAACGGCGACCCCGATGCCCTCACGGTCGGCGACCTGCACCTGCCGGGCACCATCGGCTACGCGCTCGCCGGGGTGCGGGACGGCGACGACGCGCTGATGCTCGAACTCCTCGCGCCCTACGCCGGCCAGCGCCACCGCGCCGCCCGGCTGATCCTGCTCACCGGCGTCGCCCCGGCGCGCCGCGCGCCACGCCAGCGGCACGCCCGCATCGCGCGGCTCTGAGCCGGAGCGTGGGCTGAGCCGGGCCGTGGGCTGAGCCGGAGCGTGGCCCTCAGTCGGGGCGCTGCTTCCTGAGTTCCAGGATCTCGCGCCGCCTGGCGAGGCGGTGGGTGCGGCGGATCTGGGCCTCCTGGTAGCGGCGGCGGTCGCGGTCGTTGTCCGGGATCACCGGCGGCACGGGCCGCGGCCTGCCCTGCTCGTCGACGGCGGCGAAGACGAGGTAGGCGGTGCCGACGCGGGTCGGCGGGGTGGACTCGTTCCACCGCTCGGCCAGGACCAGGACGCCGATCTCCATGGAGGTCCTGCCCGTCCAGTTGACCTGGGCCCGCACGTGGACGAGGTCGCCGACCTTGACGGGTTCGAGGAACACCATCTCGTCCATGGAGGCCGTGACCGCGGGACCGCCCGAGTGCCGCCCGGCGACCGCACCGGCCGCGTCGTCGACCAGCTTCATGATCACGCCGCCGTGGACGGTGCCGAGCAGGTTGACGTCGTTGTGGGTCATGATGTGCGACAGCGTGGTGCGCGAGGCCGCGGTCGGCTTGCCCGGGAGATCCGTCATGGGCTCAGCGTAGGCACCCCGGGCGCGCGCCCCGGATTGCATCAGCTCTGCCACAGTCCCGCCCCCCGCTCCCGGGCGCGGGGCGGGCCGGGGCAGACTCGGGGTATGAGCGACTGGCCCGAGGGATGGACCGACGAGGACGAGGGCCGTGGCCGCTACGGCCGTGGCAGCGGGGAGGCGCGCCCGGAAAACGCCCGGGTCATGCCGCACGTGGGGCGGCCGCAGCCGCCCAGACCCCGCGCGCCGCACCACGACGCCTACCCTCCGGGGCCGGGCGCGGGCGAGTACGGGGGCGGCGGCTGGGGCCCGCGCGACCCCGAGGACCCCTACGACTCCGGCTACAACGAGGGCCAGGTCTACCGGGGCGCCGGGCGGCAGCGCGGCGCGGAGCCGCCCGGGCCGCCGGACGGCGGGCGGCCGGCGGGTGAGCGCGGCAGGCCGCGGTGGGGGCGGCGCATCGGGTACTCGGCGCTGGCGCTGGTCCTGGTGTTCTCCATAGTCGTCGGCGCCACCTACTTCTGGGCCGACGGCAAGCTGCGGCGCGAGGTGGACCTCTCGGTCGTGGAGGACCGCCCGGAGGGCGGCGAGGGCACCAACTACCTCATCGTCGGCTCCGACAGCCGCGAGGGCCTGAGCGACGAGGAGCAGCAGGACCTGCACACCGGCGACGCAAGCGGCAGCCGCACCGACACCATGATCCTCATGCACGTCGGCAGCAACGGGAACACCATGGTGAGCCTGCCGCGCGACTCCTGGGTGACGATCCCCGAGTTCACCGGCTCGGTCTCGGGCAACCGCATCCCCGCCTCGCAGCACAAGCTGAACGCCGCCTTCTCCATCGAGGGCCCCTGGCTGCTGGTGCGCACCATCGAGTACAACTTCCACATCCGCATCGACCACTACGTGGAGATCGGCTTCGGCGGCTTCGCCAACGTGGTGGACGCCCTCGGCGGCGTCGAGATGTGCCTCGACCACGCGATCCACGACGAGAACTCGGGCGCGGACTTCGAGGAGGGCTGCCAGCACATGGACGGCCGCGAGTCCCTGGCGTACAACCGGCAGCGCTACCAGGAGGCGGAGGGCGACCTCGGCCGCACCCAGAACCAGCAGAACTTCCTCAGCACCCTGGCGAGCCAGGCGGCCTCGACCTCGACCATCCTCAACCCGTTCCGGTTCTACTCGGTGGCCGGCGCCACCCTGGACGCGCTGATCGTGGACAAGGACATGAGCCTCTGGAACCTGCGCTCGCTGTTCTGGGCCATGCGGGACGCGCACCGGATGAACCTCCCGGTCTCCGACCCCGGCATCGACACCCCGGACGGCTCGGCGGTGCAGTGGGACGAGGAGCAGACGGCGACGCTGATGGAACAGCTGAACAACGACGAGGAGGTCACGGTCGGCGAGGGTTAGGCGCCCCTGAGGTCACTGCGCGCAGAGGCAGAACGGGTGCCCGGCCGGGTCGGCGTAGACCCGGAAGGCGCGCTTGCCGCCGTCGTCGTCCTGGAGCAGCGTGGCGCCGAGGCGGAGCACCTCGGCCTCCGCGGCGTCCATGCGGTCCCCGGGGACGTTCAGGTCCAGGTGGAACTGCTGGGGCTGCTGGGTGCCCGGCCACTTCGGGGGCCGGTACCCCTCCGAGCGCTGGAAGGCGAGCCGGCCGCCTTCCGGGCCGACGAGTTCCTCCCAGTCCTCGTCGCTCTGGGCGTCGTCGCGCCGCCAGTCGAGGACCGCGGCGTAGAAGGCGGCCAGGGCGCGGGGGTCGGGGCAGTCGAGAACGGTGACTCCCAGTGTGGCGATGGGCATGTGCGCTCCACGTGCTTGGGGGTGCGGCGCGGGGGCGGTCGCCGGGTCGCTCCGGCGGCGCCGGGCGCGCCGGCACCCGGATCGGACAATCTTCCACTGCCTCGTGCCGCACGGCTGTCGCCGGGGCGGCACTGCCGGCGGGCCCTTCCTGCCGGAGAGTGCGCAGCGGGCTCACCGGTGCCTCCTTGTGCGTACCACAGGAGGAACGAAGGCAATCGGCACCGCGGGCGGCGCTCCTCCCGGCGGCGCGACGCGCGCGAAGCGGCGGGCGGTGCTTGGCGGGGGTCGCGGGCAGGGCGCAGGGTGGTCGGCATGACCCTCAGCAGTTCCCGCAGCCCCGTCCCCGTGCCGCTCGGCTTCGCGACCACCGCCGCCGAGGTGGCCAGGGAGGTCGACCTCTCGGGCCGGAGGGCCGTGGTGACCGGCGGCTCCTCCGGCATCGGCAGGGAGACGGCCCGCGCCCTCGCCGGTGCCGGGGCCGAGGTCACCCTGGCGGTCCGGGACACCGGGGCGGGCCGCCGCGCCGCGGAGGACATCGCGGCGAGCACGGGGAACGAGGCCGTGCTGGTGGCGCCGCTCGACCTGTCCTCGCCCTCCTCGGTGAGCGCGTTCACCAACACCTGGAGCGGCCCCCTGCACATCCTGGTCGGCAACGCGGGCGTGATGGCCACCCCGCGGGCGCGCACGCCGCAGGGCTGGGAGCTGCAGTTCGCCACCAACCACCTCGGCCACTTCGCGCTGACCGCGGGACTGCACCGGCCGCTGGCGGCGGCGGGCGGGGCGCGGATCGTCTGCGTCAGCTCCTCGGCGCACCTGCTCTCCCCCGTGGTCTTCGACGACCTCTCCTTCCGCTTCCGCCCCTACGACCCGCAGCTGGCCTACGCGCAGTCGAAGACGGCCAACGTGCTCTTCGCGGTCGAGGCGACCCGGCGCTGGGCGGAGCAGGGCATCACCGCGAACGCCGTCAACCCCGGCGCGGTCCCCACCCGGCTCCAGCGGCACGTCGGCGACCGGATGAGCACCCCGCCCGAGCGGCGCAAGACCCCGCAGCAGGGCGCGGCGACCTCCACGCTGCTGGCGGTCTGGCCGCCGCTCGCCGGGGTCGGCGGCCGTTACTTCGAGGACTGCGCCGAGGCGCCGACGGTCGACCACAGGACCGCCGACTTCCACGGGGTCGCCGGCTACGCGCTCGACCCGGTCAACGCCGAGCGGCTGTGGGAGGAGAGCCTGCGGCTGCTGGCCGCGGCCTGAGGGGGCCGCGGCGCGCCCGGGACCGGCTGCCCCGGGCCGCGGCGGTTCACCGCGCGCGGGCGCGGGCCGCCCTGCGGGCGAACACCTCGTCCCTGCGGGCGGCCATCTCCCGCAGCACCTCCTTGCGTTCGCGCTTGCCGAGGCGGTCCACGTACAGGCGGCCGTGCAGGTGGTCGGTCTCGTGCTGGAGGCACCTGGCGAAGTAGCCGTGGCCCTCGACGGTCAGCGGCCTGCCGTCCTTGTCGTGGCCGTGCACCACCGCGTGGTCGGGGCGCGCGACGGGCGCGTAGGGGCCGGGGACCGACAGGCAGCCCTCGGGCTCCTCCAGCAGGCGGCGGCCCGCGGCGGGCTCCTCGGCAAGCACCGGGTTGAGGAGGTGGCCCACGTGCCGCACGCCCCACTCGTCGGTCATGTCGTAGACGAACAGGCGCAGGTCGACGCCGACCTGGTTGGCGGCGAGGCCCGCTCCCTCGGCCACGTCCAGGGTCGCGAACATGTCGTCGATCAGCCGGCCGAGCTCCGCGCCGCCGAACTCGGCCGCCTCGCGGCAGGGCCGCCGCAGCACGTCCTCGCCGATCAGCGTGATCCGCCGCGGCGTGCCGCGTTCCGCCTCGGGCGTGGGCCGCGGATGGGACTCGACGGGCTTTCCCTGCACACGCACGGCCATCGCCGCACCCCCTCGTCTCTTCTGCTGCGGCCGCCTCCCCCGGGGCCGGGCCCGCGGGCCGCCGGCCGCTCCCCGCCCGAGGGAGCGGCCGGCGGCTCCCCGGCCGAGGGCATGGGACACGCTTGACCTATGGCTTTGCAAACTACCATACTTTGCAAAGTGGGTACCGAAGAAGAAGCGGGGCCGCCCCGGTCGCCGGCCGGGCTGCCCGACCATCCCGTGCGCGCCGCCCTGCTCGACCTGATCGCCGAGCTGGGCACGGTGACCTCGACGCAGGCCGCCGCGCGGCTCGGGCACAGCACCGGGGTGTGCTCCTTCCACCTGCGCCGGCTCGCGCAGTTCGGCCTCGTCGAGGAGGCCCCGGGGCCCGGTGGCCGGGCCAGGCCCTGGCGGCTGCGCCGGGCCACGGAGGCGGCGGGGACGGACGTGCGGGGGGAGGCGATGGACCCGGACGCCTTCGAGGCCCTGGCCCGCGGCCTGGAGGACGAGAGCTACCGGCGCTGGCTGGCCCACCGCGCCGAGGCGCCCGCGCCCTGGCGGCGGGACGAGGCGTTCAGCACGGTGCTGCACCTCACCCCCGAGGAGCTGGCCGAAGTCGCCGAGGCCATCCGGGAGTTGCTCGCCCCCTACCAGGACAGGCGGGGCCGCCCGGCCGCGGCGGCCCCGGTGGCGGCGGTCACCCGCCTCTTCCCGCTGCTCGCCCCCCGGCCGGACGCGGACTGACCGTCTCCCCGGCAAGGCGCGGCCGGGCCGCCACCGTCCCCGCCGCTACTTCCCCTGCCGGTCGGCGAGGTACGCCTCAAGCGCGGCCCTGATCTCGGCCTCGACCGCCTCCTTGGTGACGCCGAGGCCGGTCAGCGGCCCCTCGCCGTCCTCGAACTCCAGCAGGGCGAGCAGCAGGTGCTCGGTCCCCACGTAGTTGTGCCCGAGCCGCAGGGCCTCCCGGAAGGTGAGTTCGAGCGCCTTGCGCGCCCCCGCGTCGTAGGGGATGAGCGCGGGCGCCTCCTCCCCCGAGGGGGCGGGGAGCACGGCGGCGACGGCCTCCCTGACCGCCTGGGGCGAGGCCCCCTGCCCGGCCAGCGTGCGGGCCGCCAGCGCCTCCGGCTCGCCGAGCAGGCCCAGGATCAGGTGCCCCACGCCGATCCGGTCGTTGCCCGCGGCACGCGCCTCCTCCTGGGCCGCCATCACGGCGGCCCGCGCGCGCAGGGTGTAGCGCTTGAAGCCCTGGCTCGGGTCGAGGGTCGCGCCCTCGCCCGCTTCCTTGGGGTTCTTGGGGTCCTTGGGCACGAAGCGCTTCTGCGCCGCCTGCCTGGTGACCCCCATGCTCCGGCCGATGTCCGACCAGGAGGCGCCGGAGCGCCTGGCCTGGTCGACGAAGTGGCCGATGAGGTGATCGGCCAGCTCACCGAGGTGCTCCGCGGCGAGCACGGCGTCGGTGAGCTGTTCGAGCGCGTCGGAGTGGACGCGTGTGATGGCCTCGATCAGGTCGTCGAGGCGGACGTGAGTGGTCATGCGTCAACCGTAGGTTGACACACACTCTGGCGTCAACCGCGCGTTGACACTCCGCCTGGTGGCCGCCGCGCAAACGGCGTGAACGGGCCGCCACTTACCCACTCCCCCGCGCGCCGCGCGGAAGACCGGCGCGCGGGGGCGGGCAGGGGCGCGCGTTCCCGTGTCACGAAGCCGTCTCACCTGCCCGTCTCACGGTTGCGACGGCCCCGCCGCGCTCACTACAGTTGCCGCGCTCCGCCGCACCGAACGAAGGACCGCGCCATGCCGACTCCGCCTCCCGCCCCGGAACCCGAGCCCGGCACCAGCGTCCTGGAGCGGCTGCGCGAGCGGGTCAGGGCCGCCAACGCCTGGAGCGAGGCCAACCGCAAGGCCAAGCAGGGCGGCACCCTCAGGTAGGCGGCCGGGCGGGCCACGCGGGCCCGGGCACACCCGGCCGGCGTCACCCACCCCACGTCACCCTCGGCCCACGTCACCCTCGGCCCGCCGCGGGCATCGGCCCGAGGCGGCGCCGGACCCCACGGGGCCCCTCGCGGACCGTCATCGCGCGCGCACCCTGCGTCGGCCCGCGCGTACGATCCCGCGCATGGTTCCACGTTCCACGGACCCCGAAGAGCACCGGCCGCCGCGCTCGCGCCCCGAGCCCGGGGCCTCCCGGGAGGGCGGCGGGCCGCCGGGCGCCACCCTCCCGCGCCAGCTCGTCAAGCGGCCCCTCGCCGCCGCGCCCCTCGCCCCCGCGCCCGGCGGCCCGGACGCGCGGCAGCGGCACCGGGAGAGCGTCGAGCGGCTGCGCCGCGACTTCGGGCTGGACGAGGAGGACATCGCGCTCGCCCAGCGCTGGGCGGACGACGTGGTCAACCGGCGGACCCGCCTCTCGCTCGCCGCATATCTGGCCACCCGCGGCCCGAGATGAACGCCCACGCGCAGGACGCGGTGACGGGCGTCGTCCTGGACGCCGCCTTCCTGCTGGACATGGTCGCCGCCTTCCGGGTGGAGCACGAGGTGCTCACCGACCGCTGGAGCCGCCAGGCGGTGACGGTCAACGTGCCGCAGACCGAACTCGTGCTCGTCGAGCGGCGCCGGCCGGGGCAGGCGCGGGTGGCCCTGGGCTCGCTGCATGCCAGGTGCGGGCCCTCGGTGATGGTCAGGGCGCTGGACCTGGCCGCGGTGGGCGCGCTCGGCGAGGCCATGCGCCGCCACCGGCTCACCGACCTCGCGCTCGCCCACACCGTCGCCCTGGCCGCGCCGCCCGGCTGGACCGTCTACACGGCCGCGGCGGAGCGCTACCTGCGGCTCGGCGACGTGGTGGACGTCTTCAGCCTCGCCTGAACGCCCGCAAGCGAGCCGCGGGAAGGACCGCGGGAGCCCGCGGCACGCCGCCGGGCCGCCCCACGCGGCGCCTCAGGCGGGCCCGGGGTCCGCGCCCGCCCCGGGCGCCGGGTCGAGGCCGAACAGCGGCAGGCAGGGGGCGAGGCCCTCGATGTGCACCGGCACCCGGGCCGTGGCCTCCCAGCGGGCGCGGGGAAGCCGGAAGCGCAGCATCGTGGCGGGCCGCCCGCGCCTGGTGCGGCGCTCGACGCCGTCCGGCTCGTAGCCCAGCTTGCGGGTGACGCCGAGCGAGGGCGCGTTGTCCTCCCAGGCGTCGGTGACCGCCTCGCGGGCGCCGAGCCCCGCGAAGGCCAGGTGCAGGACCGCGGCCCGCATCTCGGTGCCGATGCCCTTCCCCTGGTGCCTCATGCCGAGCCAGGAGCCGCTCGATGCCTCCCGCAGCACCCCGAAGTCCCGGGCGAACAGGGTCTGCTGGCCCACCAGCCGCCCCTCGGCGAAGACCGAGAGGTTCAGCTGCCAGGCGGCCGGCGTCCAGTCGCCGAGCCGCAGCCAGTGGTGCTGGACGACGCCGCGGGCCCGCTCGGCGGGCGGGGCGTCGGTCCACGGGACCAGGAAGGGCATGCGCTCCGGGGAATGCACCCCCTCGGCGGCCAGGTCGGCGAGCGCGGCGAGCTCCCCCGGCTCGGGCAGGCGCAGTTCCAGGCGCGGCGTGGTCAGCCGCAGCCCCTGTAGGGGCCAGTGATCGGTCAACATGCGTCATTGTGTGTCCGGAACCGGGCGGAACTCATGCGGTTTTCGCCCGGCCCCGGACGTTCCCCCAACGGGTGGCCGGGGCCGGGGCCGCCCCGGGCCTCAGGCCCGGCCGGCGGGGGCCGCGGGGAGGCAGCGGACCACGTCGAGCCGGCCGCTGACCTCGGTGGGACCGGCCCCGTACGGGACCAGCAGCACGGTGCCCTTGGCCAGGGGCACGGTGCCCGACGCGGCGGACAGGGCCCCCTCGCCCGCCAGGACGATCCAGACGCCGTACTCGGCCGGGAAGGCGGTGGGCGCGGCGGCGGGGTCCGCGCGCACGAGGCGTTCGGCGCGGAAGAACGCCTCGGACTCCGCGGGCAGCAGGCGGGTGAGGCCGGGCAGGCCGGTGGGCCTCCCGGGCCCGCACAGCGCGGCCAGCCGGTCCGCGTCCCAGGCGGTCCGCGTCCCAGGCGGACCGGTCCAGGCCCGCCAGCGCCCGCGGGTAGCCGAGGCCCAGGTGGCCCTCCTCCTCGGTGCTCTGCCGCAGTTCGAGCAGGATCGAGAAGTCCGAGGGCTCCTGCAACTCCACCACGGTGACGCCGGGGCCGATGGCGTGCGGGAGGCCGCCCGGCACGAAGTAGCAGTCGCCGGGGCGGACCTGCCGGCGGTTGAGGGCGGCGAGCATGTCGCCGACGCGCTGCTCGGCCACCCAGGCGGCCACCTCCCGGGCCGGAACCTCCCGGTGGAAGCCCAGGTACACCTCCCGGCGGGGTCCCGGCCGCCGGGGCCCGCGTCGGCGGCCACGTCCACGACGATCCACGCCTCGGACTTGCCGTACCTGCTGCCCAGGACCGTGCGGGCGAACGCCCGGTCCGGGTGGAAGTGGGCGAACAGCCGCTCCCCGGTGTCCAGGAGCTTCACCAGCAGGCCCGGGTCCCGGCCGAAGGCCGCGACGTGCGCGGGCCCGAGGAAGCCCTCGGGGTCGGCCGCCATGTGCGCGCAGGGTGCGCCCGTCGGGCAGCACCGTCAGGCCCGCGCCGCCGGGACCCACCTCGACGGTGGAGGCGAGGAAGTCCTCCGGCGCGTCGGGCCGCGGCCGGTCCGTGCCGCGCAGCCTCGCTATCCCGGCGCCGCCCAGGTACGGGCGCGGCGGCTGGTTGGGCGGCAGGACCAGGGGGCGGCGGGACCACGAGCCGCCGCCGGCCGGGCCCGTCGGGTGTCGACGCGGCGCCGTCATCGGGCGTTCGCCTCGCTGCCCTCGGCGGCGCCGGTGGCGCCAGCGCGGTGGACGACGGTGTACACGCCCGCCGTGGGCAGGGTGAGTTGACAGCCGTCCGGCTTCGGGGTGACCGGCAGGGCGGCGGGCGCCCTGCCCGGCTGGTGGACCGTGGCGCGCGAGAAGGAACGGCCAGGTGCCCGGACGTCCAGGCGCAGGTCGCGCAGCGGGCGGACCGCGTCGGCGGCCTCGTCGTACGCGTAGTTGACCAGGTGCAGCGCCCGGGAGGCTGTGGAGCAGCGGGAGCTGACGGTCACCGGCACCTTCCGCTACGCCCACACCTGGCCGGCCGCCATCGACCTGGCCACCACCGCGGGCATCGCCCCCTGGTCACCGGCCACTTCCCCGCTGGAGGAAACCGAGGCCGCCCTGCTGGCCGGCTCCGACCCCGCGCACATCAAGGCGGTGATCACCGTCTGACGGCGGGGCCCGGCCGGGCCGCCGCGGACGGCGGGCGCGCGGCGGGGCCGCCCGCCGTGCGGTGGGCCGGCCCGGCGAGGGGACGCGGGGACCTTCCCGCGGTGGAGTTCCTGGACGGCTCCACCGCGGCAAAGGTCCCCGCCCTCCTTGCGCCCAAGCCGCGGCCGGGCACGGCCGAGGCTCGGGCCGCCGTCGGCAACGCCCCCGTGTACGTGCCTAGTTGACCGAGGCCGAGAAGGAGTTCACGGCCAGCCCCGCGCCGCCCTGCCAGGGCTCGAACCCGGCCTGGATGCTGGTGAGGTACCAGGAGCTGTTCGCCATGCCGCGGTTGATCGCCTGGTCGACGAAGTCCATGACGTCGAAGCTGAGGCTGTTCAGCGCGGAGGGCGACACGAAGGAGATGACGTTGTTCGACCCGTTGGACCCGGTCCACACCTCCCAGGAGTGGCCCGCGACGGTGACGTAGCCGGTCGGGGAGCCGATGGGCTGGATCGGGCCGACCCGGTTGAGCCAGATCATGATCTCCGTCTGGTTCACCCCGTCCCGCTTGGGCTGCGGGTCGAGCCAGATGTCGTACGCCGCGTCGTACACGGCGTTGCTCGTGTAGCTGTACGAGATGCTGCTGGGGGCGCTGCCGATGGAGCCGATCTGCCGCGGCAGGTTGGTGCCGGGCGAGCAGACGGTGTAGTGGCAGCCGGCGAAGATCGAGGGGTACGACTTGGGCGGGCCGCTGGTCGAGACGCTGCCGTCGGCCTGGGTGATCTGGAAGCCGGAGCCCGTCGCGTTGATGCACTGGGTGGCCGAGGTGCCCCAGCGGTTGTTCTGCACGACGTACCGGCCCTGGATCGTCGTGGTCCCGTACGCCTCGCAGATCTGCGTGTCGGCCTGGGCGGCCGGGGTGGCCGTCAGCAGCGCGCCCAGGGACCCGGCGACGGCCAGGATCGCGGTGATGATGCGTTTCCTCATGCTGCTCCCTCACGGTGGGGGTTTGGGAGCGCTCCCATCAACGGCGCAATATAGGGGAGCCCGCGGATGCTGACAAGAACCGGCGTGCGGGGCGGCTCCGCCGGGGGTGGCGCGGGGCGGGCCCGCAGACCGGCGCGCGGGGGCGGGCGCGGCCGGGCGGCGGACGGCGCGCAAGCGGGCGCGCGGAACGCCGCGCGGGGGCGGGCCCGCGGGGTGGGCCGGTCGGGCGGTGGGCCGGTCGGGCCGTGGGGCGGTCAGGCGGTGGGGCGGCCGAGCGCGCGGTAGGACCAGTTGGCCTTGCGCCACAGGGCGGGGTCGAGGGTGTTGCGGCCGTCGAGGAGGTGCCGGGTGGAGACCACCTCGCCGAGCGCGGCCGGGTCGAGGTCGCGGAACTCCCGCCACTCCGTCAGGTGCAGCACCGCGTGCGCCCCCTGCGCGGCATCCAGGGCGCTCGGGGCGTAGCGCAGGGTGGGGAAGACGCGCCGCGCGTTCTCCGCGGCCTTGGGGTCGTAGACCGTCACCTCGGCGCCCTGGAGGTGGAGTTGGCCCGCGATGTTGAGCGCGGGAGAGTCGCGCACGTCGTCGGAGTCCGGCTTGAACGCGGCGCCGAGGACGGCGATCCGCTTGCCGAGCAGCGAGCCGTCGAGCGTCTCCCTGGTCAACTCGACCATGCGGGCGCGGCGGCGCATGTTCAGCGAGTCGATCTCGCGCAGGAAGGTCAGCGCCTCCGCGGCGCCGAGTTCGCCCGCCCTGGCCATGAAGGCGCGGATGTCCTTGGGCAGGCAGCCGCCGCCGAAGCCGATGCCGGCCCGCAGGAACTTCCTGCCGATGCGGTCGTCGTACCCCAGGGCCTCGGCGAGCTTCACCACATCCCCGTCGGCCGCCTCGCAGATCTCCGCCATGGCGTTGATGAAGGAGATCTTCGTGGAGAGGAAGGCGTTGGCCGCGGTCTTGACCAGCTCGGCGGTCGGCAGGTCGGCCACGACGAAGGGCGAGCCCTCGCCGACGGGGCCCGCGTAGACCTGGCGCAGGACCCGCTCGGCGCGCTCGCTGGTGACGCCGACGACGATGCGGTCGGGGCGCAGGGTGTCCTCCACGGCGAAGCCCTCGCGCAGGAACTCGGGGTTCCAGGCGAGTTCGGCCGCCTCACCGGCCGGGGCCAGCTCGGCCACGCGGCGGGCCAGCCTGGCGGCGCTGCCCACGGGCACGGTGGACTTGCCCACCACGAGGGCCGGGCGCGTCAGATGGGGGGCGAGCGCGTCGACGGCGGCGTCCACGTAGCTCATGTCGCAGGCGTACTCGCCGGGCTTCTGCGGGGTGTTGACGCAGACGAAGTGCACGTCCCCGAAGGCCGCGACCTCGGCGTAGGAGGTGGTGAAGGACAGCCTGCCGGTGGAGCCGGGCAGCCCGGCGACGTGCTTGCGCAGCAGCTCTTCCAGCCCCGGCTCGTACACCGGCGCCTTCCCCGCGGCCAGCAGTTCGACCTTGTGCGGGAGGACGTCGAGGCCGAGCACCTCGAAGCCGAGTTCTGCCATGGCTGCGGCGTGGACGGCGCCGAGGTAGCCGAGGCCGATGACGGTGATCGCCGGGGAGGGGGGCGTCGGGCTGTTCACAGCTGACGAGCATAAACCCGGAGGGTGTAGGCGAGCTCACCTATCCATGGCCGGGGGGCCGACTCTAGGATCAGGTTACTTAACAGTCGTTAGCGCCTCGGCGAGAAGTTGCAGGGAGTGAGACACGTGGCAGGAGCCGCCGATTTCGACCTCTTCCGGCTTGCGGAGGAGCACGAGATGCTCAGGGAGTCGGTGCGTGCGCTGGCGGAGGCCAAGATCGCGCCGCACGCCGCCGAGGTCGACGAGCAGGGGCGTTTCCCGCAGGAGGCGCTCGACGCGCTGGTCGCCAACGACCTGCACGCGGTGCACGTTCCCGAGGAGTTCGGCGGCGCGGGCGGGGACGCGCTCGCGGCGGTGATCGTCATCGAGGAGGTGGCGCGGGTGTGCGCCTCCTCCTCGCTGATCCCGGCGGTGAACAAGCTGGGCTCGCTCCCGGTGATGCTCTCCGGCTCCGAGGAGCTCAAGCGCAGGTACCTGACCCCGCTGGCGAAGGGCGAGGTCATGTTCTCCTACTGCCTGTCGGAGCCGGAGGCCGGCTCCGACGCGGGCGGCATGCGCACGCGCGCGGTTCGGGAGGGCGACACCTACGTCCTGAACGGCACGAAGCGGTGGATCACCAACGCCGGGGTGTCGGAGTTCTACACCGTGCTTGCGGTGACCGACCCGGAGAAGCGGACCCGGGGCGGCATCTCGGCCTTCGTGGTGGAGAAGGGCGACGAGGGGGTGTCGTTCGGCGCGCCGGAGAAGAAGCTGGGGATCAAGGGCTCGCCGACGCGCGAGGTGTACCTGGACAACGTCCGCATTCCGGCCGACCGGCTGATCGGCGCCGAGGGCACCGGCTTCCAGACCGCGATGCGGACCCTGGACCACACCCGGATCACGATCGCCGCCCAGGCCCTCGGCATCGCGCAGGGGGCGCTTGACTACGCGAAGGGCTACGTGCGCGAGCGCAAGCAGTTCGGCAAGCCGGTGGGCGACTTCCAGGGCATCCAGTTCATGCTCGCGGACATGGCGATGAAGCTGGCGGCGGCCAGGCAGCTGACCTACGCGGCGGCGGCCAAGTCGGAGCGCAACGACCCGGACCTGACCTTCTACGGCGCGGCGGCCAAGTGCTACGCCTCCGACGCGGCGATGGAGATCACCACGGACGCGGTGCAGCTCCTCGGCGGCTACGGCTACACCCGCGACTACCCGGTGGAGCGCATGATGCGCGACGCCAAGATCACGCAGATCTACGAGGGCACGAACCAGGTCCAGCGGATCGTGATGTCCCGCAACCTGCCGTAGGAAACGCGCCGGGCGGAGCGCCGCGCGCATGCGCCGGACGGAGCGCCGAGCGCGTGCGCCGGGCGGAGCGCCGGGCGCGGCCGACGGCCGCCACGCCCTGGTCCTCGCTTCCCTCGCGGAGGTCCTGACAGCGGCAGGCACTGGTGCTGAGCCGCCCGCGTGCGGGCAGGTATCAGAGCGAGGCGGCGTACCTGCCGGGTGAGAAGGCCGTGATTCCCGGGCCGGTGGAGTGCGAGGTCGCGGTCGAGGAGCTGGTGTAGCGTCCGGCGTCCGCCGGCTTCCCCCGGCCCGGCCGGCCGGTTTCCACCCGCGCGCGCCGCTCGTCTCCCCATGGCCGGCCGGGAGTTGCGGCCGGTCAACGCCATCGGGCCCGGTGGGCGGCACGGGCGGCGCAACGGCCCGGCACCCCGGCCGAGGGCGGGGCGCGCGGCCGCTCAGCCCTTCTCGCGCTGGGCGATCAGGGCCGCGACGCCGTCGAGGAGGAAGGACAGGCCGTAGTCGAAGTCCTCCTCCGCGGTGGCGTGGCTGCGGGCGAAGACCTCCGACTCCACGACGCGGGTGAGGGCGGGGAAGCGCCCGGTGGCGGTCGCGCGTTCCAGCATGCGGTGGTAGACCTCGCCCCACTCCTCGTAGCTGACCCCGGTGCGGGCGACCGCGCGGTTCATCGAGACGATCTGGCGTGACTCGTTCATCGCGTAACCGCTGATCAGGATGAGGATGCCCAGCTTGTCGTCCTCGGTCAGCGGGGTGTCCGCCATGGCCCCGAGGGCGAGGTCCATCCACGCGAAGTTGTGCGGGCCCATCGGGGGGGTGCTGATGGGGATGTCCAGCATCCAGGAGCGTTCCACGAGCAGCTTCCGCATCTCGTGGGCGTAGGCGGTGAGCCTTCCGCGCCAGTCGGTGGGCCAGTCCGCCGCCATGGTGGGCTCCGGAGTCGCCATCTCGAACATGAGGTCGAGGAGATCCTCCTTGCTGGGGACGTAGCGGTACAGCGACATCACCGTCACGCCGAGCCGCCCGGCGACCTTGCGCATCGAGACGCCCGCGAGCCCCTCCTCGTCGGCGATCTCCACCCCGGCGGCCACCACCTCGTCCAGGCTCAGGCTGCCGCGGGGCCCCCTGGTGCCGCGCGGCCGGGTTCGCCACAGCAGATCCATCAGGTGGGCGGGGTCCCACTTCTCGCTGGCCTCTCCCGGCGGCATGCCTCTCCCTCACTCGGATTGACCACATCTTAAAACTGTGTATGGTGTACACGAAGTCTACAACGTACACGGTTTTCTGGGGCAGGGGACGATGACGGATCTCGCGATACGGGCCGAGGGGCTGCGCAAGCGGTACCGGGCCGGCAAGGGAAGCAAGCAGGCGCTCGACGGCCTCGACCTGAGCGTCCCGGCGGGCACGGTGCACGGGCTGCTCGGCCCGAACGGCGCGGGCAAGACCACCGCCGTGCGCGCGCTGGCCACGCTGCTGCGCTACGACGAGGGGCGCGCGGAGGTGTGTGGCTGGGACGTGGCGGCGCGGCCGGACGAGGTGCGGGCCAGGATCGGGCTGACCGGCCAGTACGCGGCGGTGGACGAGCAGTTGGGCGGCCGGCAGAACCTGGTGATGTTCGGGCGGCTGGCCAAGCTCGGGGCGCGCGCCGCCGCGCGCCGGGCGGACGAATTGCTGGCGCAGTTCGGGCTCACGGAGGCGGCCGGGCGCACCGCGGGGCAGTACTCGGGCGGCATGCGCCGCCGCCTCGACCTGGCGGCGAGCATGATCCGCAGGCCGCGGCTGCTGTTCTTGGACGAGCCGACCACGGGCCTCGACCCGCGCAGCCGCAACCAGGTCTGGGACGCGGTCCGTTCCCTGGTCGCCGCGGGCACCACCGTGCTGCTGACCACGCAGTACCTGGAGGAGGCGGACCAGCTGGCCGACCGGATCTCGGTGATCGACTCGGGGCGGGTGGTGGCCGAGGGGACCGCAGAGGAGCTGAAGGCGCGGATCGGCGGGGACCGGATCGAGGTGGTGGCCAGGCGCGCGGAGGAGCTGGACGCGGTGGCGGCGGTCGTCGCCCGGATCTGCGGCGTGACCCCGGAGACCGACCCGGTGGAGCGGCGGGTCGGCGCGGCGGTGGCCGACCGGGTCGCCGCCCTGACGGGGGTGGTCAGGGCGCTGCACGAGGCGGGGCTCGCCGTCGCGGACATCGGCATCAGGCAGCCCACGCTCGACGAGGCGTTCCTGCACCTCACCGGGCACGGCGCGGCGCGCGAGGCCGCGGCGTGAGCCCCCACGCCGACGCGGGCGGGGCGCGCGGCACCCGCGCGGCACCCGACGGAACGGCCGGCCCGGCACGCGCCGCGACGGCCGCCGGCGGCGCACCGCAGGCCACGCAGAACACACAGAACACGCACGCCATTCAGGCCACGCAGGCCATACAGGCCACGCAGGCGACGCAGGCGACGCAGATCACAGAGACCGGACGACGGACCACGCAGGCGACACGATCCTGGGAAGGGGCGGGGCAGATGAGCGACGCGGCGCAGGGGGCGGCGGAGCTGAGGGTGCGCAGAGGGCGCTGGGCGCTGACGGACGGCTGGGTGATGACCCGGCGCAACATGGCGCATCTCCTGCGCACGCCGGAGGAGATGGCCCTCTACTTCTCGCTGCCGATCATGTTCGTGCTGGTCTTCGGCTACGTCTTCGGCAACGGCATGTCCGTGCCCGAGGGCGGCGCGTACCGGGAGTTCCTGCTGCCGGGCGTCTTCGCCATGACGATGCTCTACGGCATGGGCGCCACGGGCACGGCGATCGCCATGGACGCCGGGCGCGGCGTGGTCGACAGGTTCCGGGCCATGCCGGTGGCGCGTTCCGCGCTGCTGACCGGCCGCAGTGCCGCGGACCTGCTGCGTGGGCTGCTCGAACTGGCCGTGCTGGTGGTCTGCGGGCTGCTGGTGGGCTGGGACTGGCACCGCGGGGTGGGCCGGGCGCTGCTGGCCCTCGCCCTGGTGCTGGCGCTGCGGGTGGCGATCACCTGGATCGGCATCTTCCTGGGCCTGGCCGTGCCGAACCCGGACACCGTGGGCACCATCGTCTTCCCGCTGGCCTTCCCGCTGACCGCGGTCTCCAACGTCTTCGTCTCGCCCGAGGTGATGCCGGGCTGGCTGGGCACCGTCGCCGAGTGGAACCCGCTGTCGGCGACGGTCGCGGCGATCAGGGAGCTCTTCGGCAACCCGGGGGTGGGCGGCGGCTCCTGGGCCACGGACCACGCGCTGCTGCTGGCCGTGGCCTGGCCGGTCGCGCTGACGGCGCTCTGCGCGCCGCTCGCCGTCCGCCGCTACCAGCGGCTGAGCCGCTGAGGGGCGGCGGGGGGCCGGCCGGGGGAAGGACCGGGGGTGACCCCCGCCGCGTGGCGGGGATCACCCCCGGCTGTGCCCTCCGCGGGGCGTCAGAGGGAGACGCCGTGCTCCCGCAGGTAGGCGATCGGGTCGATGTCGGACCCGTAGGAGGGGCCGGTGCGGATCTCGAAGTGCAGGTGCGGCCCGGTGGCGTTGCCGGTGGCGCCCGAGAGGCCGATCCGGTCGCCCGCCGAGACGGTCTGCCCGGCGCTCACGGAGATCGAGGAGAGGTGGGCGTACTGGCTGTAGTGGCCGTCCGCGTGCTTGATGATCACCTCGTTGCCGTAGGCGTTCACGGTGCCCGCGCTGACCACCTCGCCGTCGCCGACGGCCGAGACCGGGGTGCCGGTGCCGACCACGAAGTCGACGCCGGTGTGGTGGCCGGAGGACCACATCGAGCCCGCCACGCCGTAGCCGGTGCCGATGCCGGCCTGGACGGGGGCGACGAACGCGCCCTGGGCGGCGGTGGACGCGGCGTCCTCGGCGGCGGTCGGGGCGGCGTCCGCCGCGCCCTCGGCCTGGGCGCCGCCGAGCACCAGCTCCTGGCCGGGCCGGATGAGGGACGGGTCGGCGCCGACGGTGTCGCGGTTGGCCGCGTACAGGGCCTGCCAGCCGCCGTCCACGTCCTGCTCGGCGGCTATCCGGTAGAGGCTGTCGCCGCTCTGCACGGTGTAGGTCGCGGGGGCGGACGCGTCCGCGGCTCCCGCGGCGACGAGCGGCAGGGCCACGCCGGCGCCGCCGGCGGTCAGGGCAAGGGAGATGCGCGAGATGCGCCGGGCGCGCGGCCGGCGGTGACGACCGTGTGCGGACATACGTCCGGACATAGGGGTGCTCCTCTCCGACGCCTGCGAGGTGAGCTGTCGGGTTCGGGCCGGAGTTGCCCGGCCGCCGCCGCAACCCGGGCGCGCGGGCGCCCGGTTCGGCGGTGGCTTCACCCCAAGCCGGAACGGGTGCTTCGGTCCGGCGGAAAGGTGGGTCCCCCGCTCCTGTCACGCGGTAAGGCGGCTTTTCCGCGACCGGTGACAGGATTCGGCGTCCGGAGGCGGGCGACCGCGGAATGCGGCGCGCGCAGCACCGTAAACCGGGGAATTCGCGGGAGACAAACACCGGCCCCGCACGGGCGGCTGCCACCCCCGTGATCAGCGGCAACGCGCGGCGCTTTTCGTCACCGAGCGTTTTCCCCGGCGCGCTTTCGGCAATGTGAGAATTCCCACCCGGCGCCGCAACGCCCTTGAATGGGCGCGCACTTGAGAGGGGCCGGAAAAACGCCGGGAATCCGCCGCGGTCACCGGCTGCAAGGCCGCGTGAGGTCCGTCACGACCGCCCGCGCCACAACGCCCATCCCCGGCGAATCGCCCGAATTCGCCCGCCGTGTCGAGGGTCGAGGGCGGGGCCGGGGCACGGGCCGCGGCACCCGGAGCGGAGCCGATGGCCCCGGGGCCGCAGCCCACGGCCTGCCCCGCGGCTCGCCGCGGACGCGGACCGGGAGCTGCGGCCGCTCAGCCGTCGAGTTGCCCGATGGTGGCCAGGGAGGGCCCGCGGCGGGCGGAGAGGTCGCGGGCGACCGCCTCGGCGTCCCGCAGCACGCGCACCGCGTTCTGCCAGGTCAGCTTCGCCAGGTCCGCCTTCGACCAGCCGCGGTCGAGGAGTTCGGCGATCAGGTTCGGGTAGCCGGCGACGCTCTCCAGGCCGTCCGGCAGGTAGGCGGTGCCGTCGAAGTCCCCGCCGATCCCCAGGTGGTCCACGCCCGCCACCTCGCGCATGTGGTCGAGGTGGTCGGCGACGGTGGCCACCGTGGCGCGCGGCCGCGGGTGCTCGGCCTCGAACGCCCGCAGCACGCGCATCGCGGGCTCGGTGTGGTCGAGCGGGGCGAAGCCGTGCGCCCGCAGCTCGGCCGCGGCCCGCTGGAACCACTCGCCCGCGGCGGCCAGGACGAACTGCGGGACGAAGGTGACCATCGCCACCCCGCCGTTGGCCGGGAGGGCGGCGAGCACGTCGTCCGGGATGTTGCGCGGGTGGTCGTTCACCGCGCGCGCCGAGGAGTGCGAGAACAGCACCGGCGCCTCGGTCACCCGCAGCGCGTCCCGCATGGTCGCGGGCGCGACGTGCGAGAGGTCGACGAGCATCCCGATCCGGTTCATCTCCCTGACCACCTCCTCGCCGAACGCGGTCAGCCCGTCGTGCCGCGGCTCGCCGGTCGCCGAGTCGGCCCAGTCGATGGTGTCGTTGTGGGTGAGCGTCAGGTACCGGACGCCGAGCCGGTGGAAGGACCGCAGGGTGCCCAGGGAGTTGTTGATGGAGTGGCCGCCCTCGGCGCCCATCAGGGAGGCGATCCGGCCCTCCGCCCTGGCCGCCTCCATGTCGTCGGCGGTCAGCGCGCGCCGCAGGTCGCGCGGGTAGCGGGCGAGGAGCGCGGCGACCGCGTCGATCTGCTCCAGGCAGGCGCTGACGGCGTCCTCGCCGGTGTGCGCGGTGCTGACGTACACGGACCAGAACTGCGCGCCGACGCCCCCGGCCCGCAGCCGGGGCAGGTCCGTGTGCAGGCGGTCGCTCTGGTCGAGGGCGATGTCGCACCGGTCGAGGTCGTAGCCGACCTGCTTGCGCAGCGCCCAGGGCAGGTCGTTGTGCCCGTCGGCCACGGGGTAGCGGGTCAGGAGCTGGTTGGCCTCGGCGAGGGTGGCCGGGTCGTGCCCGGCGTGCGGACCCGGCAGCGGCGCGCCGCTCATGCGGCACCCCCTTCCAGGCCGGCCCGCAGGCGCCGCCCCTTCTCGGCGGCCTGGTCCCGCAGCCTGCCCTGGAAGTCCCGCATGGCGGCGAGCAGTTCGGGGTCGTGGGCGGCGAGGATGCGCACGGCGAGCAGCCCGGCGTTGCGGGCGCCGCCGACGGAGACGGTGGCGACGGGGACGCCGGCGGGCATCTGCACGATGGAGAGCAGGGAGTCCAGCCCGTCCAGGTGCCTCAGCGGCACCGGCACGCCGATCACCGGCAGCGGGGTGACCGCGGCGAGCATCCCCGGCAGGTGCGCGGCGCCCCCGGCGCCCGCGATGATCACCTTCAGTCCGCGGTCCGCGGCCCGCTCGCCGTAGGCGATCATCTCCTGCGGCATCCGGTGCGCCGAGACCACGTCGGCCTCGTAGGGCACGCCGAACTCCCCCAGCGCCTCGGCGGCCCCCTTCAGCACGGGCCAGTCGGAGTCGGAGCCCATCACGACGCCGACCCGTGGCGCGGCCGGCGGCGGCGCGTCCTGGGCCCGGCCCCCGGGCGTCTCCTGCGTGTCGGTCATGCCTCGCCCATCCCTCGTTCGTCGTCCGTCGTGCCGCCGCCGCGGGGGCGGCGCCGCGGCGGTCACTCGTCGATGACGCCGCGCAGGTAGTCGGCCGCGTGCCTGGCGCGTTCCCGCACCTCCGCCAGGTCCTCGCCATAGGTCGTGACGTGGCCGACCTTGCGCCCCGGCTTCACGTCCTTCGCATACATGTGGATCTTGAGCTGCGGGTCCCTGGCCATGCAGTGCAGGTACGCCGGGTACATGTCGGGGAAGTCGCCGCCGAGGACGTTGGCCATCACGGTCCACGGGGCGCGCGGCCGCGGGTCGCCGAGCGGCAGGTCGAGCACGGCCCTGAGGTGGTTGGCGAACTGGGAGGTGACCGCCCCGTCCTGCGTCCAGTGGCCCGAGTTGTGCGGGCGCATGGCCAGCTCGTTGACCAGCACCCGGCCGTCCCTGGTCTCGAAGAGCTCCACCGCGAGGTGCCCGACGACGTCCAGCTCCTTGGCGACGCGCAGGGCCAGCTCCTGGGCGGCGAGCGCGAGTTCGGGCGCGAGTCCGGGGGCGGGCGCGATCACGGTGTCGCAGACGCCCGCGACCTGCACGGACTCCACCACCGGGTAGGCGACGGCCTGCCCGTGCGGGGAGCGCACCACGTTGGCCGCCAGCTCCCGCGCGAAGTCGACCTTCTCCTCGGCCAGCACCGGCACCCCGGCCTTGAAGGGCTCCGCGGCCTCGGCGGCCGAGCCCACCACCCACACGCCCTTGCCGTCGTAGCCGCCGCGCACCGTCTTCAGCACGACGGGAAAGCCGCCGGCCTCCCGGGTGGCGAAGCGCTCCACGTCGGCCGGGTCGGCGACCAGGCGGTGCCGCGGGCAGGGCACGCCGAGCTCGGTCAGCCTGGCCCGCATGCGGCCCTTGTCCTGGGCGTACACCAGGGCGTGCGGGCCCGGCCGCACGGTGAGGCCCTCCTCCTGGAGCGTCAGCAGGTGTCCGGTCGGCACATGCTCGTGATCGAAGGTGATCACATCGCAGCCACGGGCGAACGCACGCAGCGTGTCCAGATCGCGGTAGTCGCCCACCACGACCTCGTTCACGACCTTGGCCGCGGAGTCCTGCGGGGTGTCGCTGAGCAGCCTGAACCCGATGCCGAGGGGAATGCCCGCCTCGTGCGTCATGCGGGCCAGCTGCCCGCCGCCTACCATGCCGACCACCGGAAATGTCACACACCCAGCGTATCCGCCGGGGCCCGGGAGCCCGCTCCGGGTGCGGTGGCTACGATGGCGGGATGAGCGAAGGGCTCACGCTCCGCGACCGCCTGCGCGGGATCGCCCGGGAGGCCGCGAAGTTCGGCACCGTGGGCGCGCTCGGGTTCCTGGTCAACGTCGCCGTGTTCAACCTGTGCCGGCAGTCCGCGGGTCTGGCGCCGGTGCGCTCCGGCGTGCTCGCCACCTCGGCCGCGATCTGCGCGAACTACCTGGGCAACCGGTACTGGACCTACCGGCACCGGGACAAGACCGGCAGGCGGCGCGAGGCGAGCCTGTTCCTGCTGTTCTCCGGCGTGGGCATGGTGATCGAGAACGGGCTGCTCGCGCTGTCCCACTACGGCCTCGGCTTCACCTCCCCGCTCGCGGACAACCTGGCGAAGAACGTGGTGGGCCTCGGCCTCGGCTCCCTCTTCCGCTTCTGGTCCTACCGCACCTGGGTCTTCAGGAGCGCCCCGCCCGCGCCCCCGGCCGGGGAGCCGGCCGAGGCCCGCGCCGCCTCCCTGCGCTGATCGCCTCCCGCGCCTGGCCCCGCGCCGCCCCCGGGCCGGGCCGCCCGGCCGTTCAGTGACCGCGGTCCCGGCCCCGGCCCGTGGCCGCGCCGCCCTCCTGCCCGCCGCCCGCCCGGGGCCCGCCCCCGCCCGCCCCGCCGTCCCCGGCCCCGTCGGCCCGATCGACCCGGTCGCCGTCCCGTGCCTTCCCCTTCCGGTCCCCCGGGCCGTTCCCCTCCCGGCCGCGCTCCCGGCCGTCCGGCTCCCGGCCGGCCGGCTCCGTTCCGGCGTGTGCCTGGGCGTCCTCGCAGCTCTCCTCCCGCTCGCGGGTGAGGAAGAGCGCGAAGACGGGCGGCCGCTGCTGGAGCAGTTCCAGCCGCCCGCCGTCGGCCTCGGCGAGGTCCCGGGCCACCGCGAGGCCGAGCCCCGTGGAGTTGCGGCCGCTCACGGTGCGCTCGAAGACCCGCGAGCCGAGTTCGGACGGCACCCCAGGGCCGTTGTCCGTCACCTCGACGACGACCTGGTTGCCCGCGACCCTGGTGCGCAGCGCGACCGTGCCCGCGCCGTGCATGAGGGAGTTCTCGACCAGGCAGGCGAGCACCTGGGAGACGGCGCCCGGGGTGCCGACCGCCCGCAGCCCCGCCTTGCCCGAGTGCACGACCGCGCGTCCGGCGCTGCGGTAGGCCGGGCGCCACTCCTCCACCTGCTGGACGACGATCTCGTCGAGGTCGAAGCTGACCGCGGAGCCGAGGCGCGGGTCCCGGGAGTTGGTCAGCAGCCGCTGCACGACGTCGGTGAGCCGCTCCACCTGGGCCAGGGCGATCGTCGCCTCCTCCTGGACGGTGTCCCGGTCCTCGGTGGCGATGATCTCCTCAAGGCGCATCGAGAGCGCGGTCAGCGGGGTGCGCAGCTGGTGCGAGGCGTCCGCGGCCAGCCGCCGCTCGGCGGTGAGCATCCGGCCGATCCGCTCGGCGCTCGCGTCCAGCACGTCCGCCACCCGGTCCAGCTCGGGCACCCCGTAGCGGCGGTGGCGCGGGCGGGTGTCGCCCGAGCCCAGGCGTTCCGCGGTCTCGGCCAGGTCGGTCAGCGGCGCGGCCACCCGCCGCGCCTGCCGGACGGCGAGCAGCAGGGCGGCGGCCACGGCCAGCAGGGAGACCAGCAGGATGATGCTGATCATGCGGCCGATCTCGTCGTTGACGATGCTGTCGGACTGGGAGACGCGGACCGTCTCGCCGTGCACCCCCCGCTGCCGGGAGGAGATCACCCCGCCCGAGGGCCGGTCCCCGAGCAGCACCGGCCGCTCGCCGGGCAGCCTGATCTCCACGAAGCGGTCCGAGGGGGCCGAGGCGTGCAGGGACTCCTCGGTGACCGGCTCGCCGTTCGCCATCCGGCTCTCCACGTCGCTCAGCAGCCGCGCCGCCTCCGACTGCAGCTGGTCGCGGGCGGTCGACTCGATGGAGCGCGCCTCGACGACGAAGAGGGAGACGCCGAAGACCGCGATGACGACGAGGACGACGGCGAGCGTGGAGTTGATCAGGCGGCGGCGCACGGCGGGGGCCCGTCAGCTCTTCTCGAAGCGGAATCCCACTCCCCGGACCGTGGCGATGTAGCGGGGGTTGGCGGCGTCGTCGCCGAGCTTCTTCCGCAGCCAGGAGATGTGCATGTCCAGCGTCTTGGTGGAGGACCACCAGGTGGTGTCCCACACCTCCCGCATCAGCTGCTCGCGGGTGACGACCCGGCCCGCGTCGCGCACCAGCACGCGCAGCAGGTCGAACTCCTTTGCCGTCAGGTGCAGTTCCTCGTCGCCCATCCAGGCGCGGTGGGACTCCACGTCGATCCTGATCCCGTGCACCGCGGGCGCGGGCGCCGTCTCCGCGCTGCCCCGGCGCAGCAGGGCGCGCACCCTGGCGAGCAGCTCCGCCAGCCGGAAGGGCTTGGTCACGTAGTCGTCGGCGCCGGCGTCCAGGCCGACGACGGTGTCCACCTCGTCGGCCCTGGCGGTCAGCACGAGCACCGGCAGGCTCAGCCCCTCGGTCCGCAGCCTGCGGCAGACCTCGAGGCCGTCCATCCCGGGCAGCCCCAGATCGAGCACCACCAGGTCGATGTCCCCGCGCAGACCGGTGCGCAGCGCTCCGGGCCCGTCCTCGCGCACCTCCACCTCGTATCCCTCGCGGCGCAGGGCTCGCGCCAGCGGCTCCGAGATGGAGGCATCGTCCTCTGCGAGCAGTACTCGGGTCATGGCCCGATGGTAGACGCACGGGGGTGGGCCGCCGGGACCCGCCAGGGAGCCGACCGTTCACTTCCGGCTACAGAACGCCATCTCCCCAGGCGGGTGGTGCGGCCACCTCGGCCCACACGACCTTGGCCCCGGAGGCGGGCGGCGCGCCCGGCGCGGGGCTCTCGTGCACCACGCCCCAGTCCAGGCACAGGCGCTGGACGATGTACATGCCGTGGCCGCCGGGGCGGCCGGCGCGGCGGGTGGTGCGCAGGGCCGGGTCGCCGGGGCCGCGGTCCACCACCTCCACGCGCAGGAGCTTGGGGCCGCAGCCGATGCGCAGTTCCTCCGGGCCGCCCGCGTGCAGGCAGGCGTTGGTGACCAGTTCCGAGACGACGAGCAGGGCGTCCTCCGCGGTGGCGCGCTGTTCCTCGGTGGCCGCGGGGAGCCAGCCCCAGTCGTGGAGGGCGACGCGGGTGAACTCACGTGCCTTGACGACCACGCCCGCCGCGCCCGCCAGCCGGAGCCTGCGGACCTGACGCACGGGGTCGGCCGGGCTCGGCTCGGGGTCGAAGTCACCGCTCGCCGGGAACGAACGCGTCGTGGCCATGCGCACGCCTCCCCTCACCGCATCAACCGCGCCGCAGAAACGGCTGCTCAATCTCGGACGCCTTCCGGAGTGGGTGGTCTCCTGCCCCGTGGGGCACAGGCCACACCGGCGCCTTGCCGAGCAATAGTGTGACTCGCGCGACCCGCCGCCGCCAGCAGGTACCTTCGCGTGTTCGATCCGCGAGGCCGGTGGCGGCTTACGGTCCGCGAGGCCGCCGCCGGTTCGCCCCTCCGGTGCGCGCTCTCAGTCCGTCGGCAGCGCGGCGAGGGCGTCCTCGACGCGGTCGTGCAGCACGAAGACGGCGGCCGCACCGGTGATCTCCAGGACCCGGGCGACGTTGGGCAGCATGTCGGCCAAATGCATCTCGCCCCCGGCGGCCTCCAGCTCGAGGCGCGTGGTGAGAAGCACGTTGAGACCGGTCGAGTCGCAGAACTCGAGCGCGGAACAGTCGACAACGATCCGGTTACAGCCTTCCGCGATGCAGGCGTCGAGCGATTCGCGGAGTTTTTCGGCGGAGTGGTGATCGAGTTCGCCGCCCGGCGCGACCACCGCGCTGGAGCCCACACGCCGCACGTCGACCGTCAACTGGCGCCGGTCGGAACCATCCGGCATCCCGCGGCCCATGCAGCCCCCTTCTGTTCGGAGCGCCATTCCGGCAAGGTCTGGCTAGGTTCGAAACCTTAGCCCGTGCCGGGCCTGCCCAACAGCCGCACTGTTCGGACATAACGGACCTTTCGGGCGGAGCAGACTTGCCTTTCGCGTCCGTGGGCAGGTAGGCGTAGAGGAGACCGGAAACCACTCATGCCGGAAGGGAGGCGCCCGCACCCAACGCACGCCATGGCTTCGGCAGCCATACGCCGAGAGACTTCGGAGGACACATATGTCACCCGCACCTGGAAATTTCCAGGCATACAGCACACATACGCGCGATATTGATTTTCCGCACAGACTCGACGATGCCGACGAAATCGGCGAATCCATCGGAAATCTTCGCGAAAACGGCATTTTCGACGGTGCCGTCGGAACGGGCGACAGTGGAGAGACCTCCCCGCCCGTGGAGGGCCACCGGGTCGCCCACGGCAGCGGCGACGCACCGAACGCCCCGCAGGCCCCCGCCCCCTGGGCCGAGCCGGCCGGGGACCCCCTGGCCGCGCTCCCCGAGATCCCGCCCTTCGACGAGGTGGCGCCGCTGGACGCTCGCGCCCTGTCCAAGAGCCTCTTCGCCCGGCTGCGGGTTCTGGAGGAGGGCACCCACGAGTACGCGTACGTACGCAACACCCTGGTCGAGCTGAACCTCGCCCTGGTCAAATTCGCCGCCTCCCGCTTCAGGTCGCGCAGCGAGCCGATGGAGGACATCGTCCAGGTCGGCACCATCGGCCTGATCAAGGCGATCGACCGGTTCGACGCCGAGCGGGGCGTGGAGTTCCCCACCTTCGCCATGCCGACGATCATCGGCGAGATCAAGCGCTTCTTCCGGGACACCTCCTGGTCGGTGCGCGTGCCGCGGCGGCTTCAGGAGCTGCGGCTCGACCTGGCCAAGGCGGGCGACGAGCTGGCGCAGCAGCTGGACCGCGCGCCGACCGTCGCGGAGCTGGCCGAGCGGCTCAGGATCAGCCAGGAAGAGGTCATCGAGGGCATGACGGCCTCGAACGCGTACACCGCCAGCTCCCTCGACGCGCAGCCCGAGGAGGACGAGGGGGAGGGCGCCCTCGCGGACCGCATCGGCTACGAGGACCACGGCCTGGAGGGCATCGAGTACATCGAGTCGCTCAAGCCGCTCATCGCGGACCTCTCGCCGCGCGACCGCCAGATCCTCTCGCTGCGTTTCGTGGGCAACATGACCCAGTCGGAGATCGGCGAGGAGCTGGGCATCTCGCAGATGCACGTCTCCCGGCTGCTCGCGCGCACACTCGGCAGACTGCGGCGCGGCCTGCTGGCCGAGGACTGACCTGCCCGGGCCGACCGCGGTCTTGCAGGGGCGCGCCGAGGCGCCCCGCACGGGCGAGCGGGCGCCGGACCCCCGGGTCCGGCGCCGCCCCCCATCGCGCGCGCGAAGCGCTCGACCCGCGGACGGTGCTCAACTCGCGGATGGTGCTCAACTCGCCGAGAGGGCCGCCTTGATGGCGCGTTCGCCGAGGTGGCGGCGCATGTAGCGGGCCAGCCCCAGCACCAGGACCACCGCGAGGACGAACGGCGCCCGCAGCCCCGCCTCACGCCCCCACAGCGCCTCGACGGCGCTCACCAGCGCGCCGCCTGCCGCCATGCCCAGCGGCATCGATCCCCAGCCGAGCAGCCGGTAGACGCTGTTCACCCGGCCCAGCAGCCGGTCGGGCACGAGGGACTGCCGCAGCGAGACCGTGGTCACGTTCCACACGACGATGCCGAAGCCCATCGCCACGCTGCCGAGGCCGATCACGAAGGCGTTCGAGGCGAGCGCGGTCGTGGCGTTGGCGGCCACCTCCAGCGCCAGCAGCAGGAACAGCGAGCGCGAGGTGCCGATCCTGGCCGCGAGCAGCCCGCCGAGCAGCCCGCCGATGCCGGTCACCGAGGTGAGCACCGCGAAGCCGACCGGGCCGAGCCCCAGCACCTCCTGGGCGTAGAGGACGTAGATCGACTCGGTCGCGGCGCCGACCAGGTTCATCACGGCGAGCGAGACGGCCAGCGGGCGCACCAGCGGGTGCCGCCACAGCCAGCGCACCCCCTCGCGGATCTCGGCCCGCATCGAACGCGCCGCCCCCGCCGCGGGAACGCTCCCCGCCGCCGCGCCCGGCTCGTCCGCCGTACGCGGCTCGTCCTTGGCACCCGGCTCGTCCGTCGCGGCCGGGGGAGCGGGCTGCGTGGGGGCGTCGGGGCGGGCGCGGAAGCTGCCGCGCAGGGTCAGCAGCAGCACGAGGGAGACCGCGGCCGCCGAGGCGTCGAAGGCGAAGGGCGCGGCCACCGCCAGGGCGATCAGCGCCCCGCCCAGCGGGCGGGCCAGGAAGCTGTCCGCGACGATCTGGGCCGACATCAGGCGGCCGTTGGCGGCGGCCAGCCGCCGCCGGTCCACGACGGAGGGCAGCAGCACCTGCGAGGTGTTGTCGAACATCACCTCCGCGAAGCCGAGGACCAGGGCACAGCAGTACAGCAGCGGCAGGCTCATGGCGTCCCAGGCCACCAGGAGGGCGACCACGCCCACGATCACGGCCCGGGCGGCGCTCATCGCGAGCAGCACCCGGCGGCGGTCGAGGCGGTCGGCGAGCGCCCCGGCGGGCAGGCTGAACAGCAGCCAGGGCAGCCGCACCGCCACGCCGTTGAGCGCGATGAGCACCGGGTTCTGGGTCAGGGTGGTGGCCAGCCAGGGGAAGGCGATGGCGGAGGCGCCCTGCCCGAGGTTGGAGACGGTGCTGGCCGTCCACAGCTTGTGGAAACGGCTCCCGAGGCCGCGCGGCGCGGCCTCCTCCGGGCCGGGCTCCGCAAGGCCGGACGCGGGCAGGCCGGGTCCCGGAAGGCCGGCGTCCCCCGCCCCGCCGTCGCCTGGCCCGGCGTTCGCGGGGGCGGCGTTCGCGGGGGCGGCGGGCGGGAGTGGGGCCCGCAGGGGGGTGGATTTCCCGGGGGCGGCGTCCCCGAGGCCCGTTCCGGCCTTCGCCGCCGGCTCCCCGGCGCCCGCGCCGGTCTCCGCGCCGGTCCCGGCGCCGGCGCGTTTCTCGCTGTGCTCGGCCATCAGGCCACCCCGTTCCTCGCTCTTTCCGCGCCGCGCGCCCCGCCGCACGCCCCCGTTTCCCCGCCGAGGGCCGACCCTAGACCGCGCGCCTGCCCCGGTGCCACACCGCTGCGACCAGGGGCACGCCCGGCCGGTAGGCGAGGTGTGCCGGGGAGGGCGCGTCGAGGACCGCGAGGTCGGCGCGGGCGCCGGGGGCGATCCGGCCGATGTCCCGGCGGCCGAGCGCCGCCGCGCCCCCGGCCGTCGCCGCCCACAGCGCCTCGTCCGGGGTCATGCCCATCTCCCGCACGGCGAGCGCGATGCAAAACGGCAGCGAACTCGTGTAGGAGGAGCCGGGGTTGCAGTCGGTGGCCAGGGCGACGACGACCCCGGCCGCGAGCAGGCGCCTGGCGTCGGGGTAGGGCGAGCGGGTGGCGAACTCGCAGCCGGGGAGCAGGGTGGCGACCGTGCGCCCCCCGCTGTCCGCGAGCGCCTCGACGTCCGCGTCCGTGAGGTGGGTGCAGTGGTCGGCCGAGCGGGCGCCGAGCTCCACCGCCAGGCGCACGCCCGGCCCCGCGGACAGCTGCCCCGCGTGGACCCGGGCGCCCAGGCCCCGGTCGAGTCCGGCGGTCAGGACCGCGCGCGCCTGGTCGGCGTCGAAGGCCCCGCGTTCGCAGAAGACGTCGATCCAGCGGGCGTGGGGGGCGCAGGCCGCCAGCATCGGCCCGGTGACCAGGTCCACGTAGCCGCCTGGGTCGTCCCGGTACTCCTCGGGGACGACGTGGGCGCCGAGGTAGGTCACCTCCTCGGTGACGGCCGCGGCCAGGCGCACGGCCCGGGCCTCGTCCTCGACGGTCAGCCCGTAGCCGGACTTCGTCTCCACGGTGGTGGTGCCCTGGCGCAGCATCTCCGCGACGTGGGCGGCGAGGCGGCCCGCCAGCTCCTCCTCGCCGGCGCGGCGGGTGGCGGCGACCGTGGTGCGGATGCCGCCCGCCGTGTAGGGCCGGCCGCTCATCCTGGCGGTGAACTCCTCGGCGCGGTCGCCCGCGAAGACCAGGTGGGAGTGGGAGTCGACGAAGCCCGGGATCACGGCCCTGCCCGCCGCGTCGTAGTGACTGTCAGTGGCGGGTGTTCTCCTGGTGGTACCGACCCAGGCGATGTGTCCGTCCTCCAGGACGACCGCGGCGTCCTGGATCGGGCCGAGTGGGCCGGGGCCGAGGGAGGGATCGTTGGTGACGAGGGTGCTGATGTGGGTGAGCGCGGTGCTTGGCATCGGCGGTCGCCTCCTGGCCTGGCGGATCGGTGCGGGTGGGGGGCGGGGCCGTGGGGCGCGAGCGGGGGCCCGGCGCGCGGCGGGGCCCCCGGCCCCGGGCGGGTGCGGTCCGCCGCGGGCCCCGGGCGGGGGCGGTCCGCCGCCCCGGGCGCGGCGGCGGCGGTCAGCGGCTGGTGCGGACGGCCTCGATCGCGCGGCGCAGCGCGCCCGGCACGTCGGGGACCAGCTGGTGGGCGCCCTCGCGCACGATGTGCCGCCCGCCGACCACCGTGTGCCTGACGTCCGCCCCGGTGGCGGCGAAGACCACGGCCTCGGTCGCCAGCCGCGGCGCCGTGCCCGCGGTGCGCACCGTGTCGAGGGCCACCGTGGCGAAGTCGGCGAGGCAGCCCACCTCCAGGCGGCCGCAGTCGGGGCGGCCGAGGGCCGCGTGGCCCTCCTCGCCCGCGGCGCGCAGCAGTTGGGCCGCGGTGAAGTGGCCGCGGGTCAGGGTGCGCAGCCGCTCGTTCAGCTCCAGGGCCCGCGCCTCCTCGAACAGATCGATCACCGCGTGGCTGTCGCTGCCCAGGCACAGCGGGCTGCCGGCGCGCCGCAATTCGCCGGCCGGGCCGATGCCGTCGGCGAGGTCGCGTTCCGTGGTGGGGCACAGGCAGGCGCGGGTGCCGGTGCGGCCGAGCAGCGCGGTGTCCTCGGGGGTGAGGTGGGTGGCGTGCACGGCGGTGGTGCGCGGGCCGAGCACGCCGTGCTCGGCGAGCAGGGCGGCCGGGGTGCGGCCGTGGGCCCGCAGGCAGTCCTCGTTCTCCGCCGGCTGCTCCGACAGGTGGACGTGCAGCGGGGCCTCGCGTGCCGCGGCCCACTCGGCCACCTCGGCCAGGGCGGGCGCGGGCACCGCCCGCACCGAGTGGATCGCCGCCCCGACACGGACGGCCGCCTCCTCGCCCGCGGGCCCGGCGCGGCCGTCGTGGGCGGCGTGCAGCGCGGCGGCGCGTTCCGCCCAGCGGGCGGCCGTGCCGTCGCTGAAGCGCCGCTGGAGCGGCTCGGGTTCCCGGCCGAAGCCCGCGGCGAGGTAGCAGGTGTCGAGCAGCGTGATCCGGATGCCGGCCTGTGCGGCCGCGGCGATCAGCGCCTCCGCCATGGCCCGGGGGCTCTCGTACGGCGTGCCGCCCGGCTGGTGGTGCACATAGTGAAACTCCCCGACGGCCGTCACGCCGGCCAGCGCCATCTCCGCGTAGACGGCGCGGGCCAGCGCGAAGGCGGTGTCGGGGGTGAGGCGGGCGGCGATGTCGTACATGCCGCTGCGCCAGGTCCAGAAGGTGCCGCTGCCGACCTGGGTGGTGCCGCGCAGCGCGCGGTGGAAGGCGTGGCTGTGGGCGTTGGCGAGTCCGGGCACGGTCAGCCCGCGCAGCGAGACGGCGCCGACCGGCGGCCCCGGCACCCCGGGGTGGACGGTGGTGATCCGCCCCTCGGGGCTGGTGGCGAGCACCACCCCTGGCTCCACGGTCCCGTTGAGCCAGGCGTGTTCCGCCCAGTACGTCTGCGAGGTCAGCGACACACCAGACCCTCCAGTGCCGTGGCGAGCGCGGCGACCCCGGCCAGGCAGTCCTCGATCTCCGCGTGCTCGGCCGGGGCGTGCGAGACGCCGGTGGGGTTGCGTACGTACAGCATGGCCGTGGGCACGGCGCCGGCCAGGACCCCGGCGTCGTGTCCCGCCCCGGTCGGCAGGTGGGGGACGTCGCCGAGCAGGCCGGCGAGGGTCTCGCGCAGCGCGGCCGGAAAGGCGACCCCCGCGGTGTGGGACTCGCGGGTCACGGCGACCTCGACGCCGTCCCGCTCCCCGCGTTCCCGGGCCGCCCGCTCGATGCCGGCGACCAGTTCGCGCAGTGCCTCCTCGCCGTCCGCGCGGGCGTCGAGCCAGCCGCGGACCAGGGCGGGCACCGCGTTGACCGCGCCCGGCTCGGCGGCGACCCGCCCGAAGGTGGCCAGCGCGCCGGCGAGCCTGGCCCGTTTGCGGGCGCTGAGCACGGTGTGCGCGTACGTGAGCATCGGGTCCCTGCGGTCCTCGATCCTGGTGGTGCCCGCGTGGTCGGCGGCCCCGCGGAAGTCGAAGCGCCAGCGGCCGTGCGGCCGGATCGACGAGCCCAGGGCCACCGGCTGGCCCAGCCCGGCCAGCGCCCTGCCCTGCTCGATGTGCAGTTCGAGGAACGCGGCCAGCCCGGCGAGCCGTTCCGGGTCGGCGCCGAGCCGCGCCGGGTCGTGCCCGGCCCGCGCCATGGCCTCGGCCAGGGTCACTCCTTCCGCGTCGCGCAGCGCCCTGGCCGCCTTTGGGTCGAGCAGCCCGCAGGCCAGCCGGGAGCCGACGCAGGCCACGCCGAAGCGGGCGCCCTCCTCGTCGGCGAACCTGACCACGGTGAGGGGCCGCCGCCGGGTCACGCCCCTGGCGCGCAGCTCGTCGAGGGCGGCGAAGGCGGACACGACCCCGAGCGGGCCGTCGAAGGCCCCGCCGTCGGGGACGGAGTCCAGGTGGGAGCCGGTGGCCACGGCGCCCCCCTGGGCGGGGTCGCCGAGCCAGGCCCACTGGTTGCCGTTCCGGTCCCGCTCGTGCCGCAGCCCCCGCGCCTCGGCCTCCGCCAGGAACCACCGCCCGAGTTCCCCGTCCGCCTCGGTCCAGGCGAAGCGCCGGTATCCGCCCGAGGCCGCACGGCCCACCCCGGCCAGCTCCCGCCACATCCGGCGGAATCCCTCCGCGGTCCCCGGCGCGAGGCCACCCCACGCCGGCCGCCCCGCCTCCCGCGGCCTCCCTTCCTCTCGGGGCCTCCGCTCTTCCCGCGGCCCGCGCGGACCGCCGGGGCCGGGCCCGGGTCCCTCGCCCGCCGCCTCCCGGGCCCGGCTCACCGGCCCTCCCGGAGCGGCAGCCGCACCCCGCGTGCGGCGGCGACCGCCTCGGCCTCCGGATATCCGGCGTCCACGTGCCTGACGATCCCCATCCCCGGGTCGTTGGTGAGGACCCGCCTGATCTTCTCCCCGGCCAGCGCGCTGCCGTCGGCCACCGTCACCTGCCCGGCGTGCAGGGAGCGGCCGATGCCGACGCCCCCGCCGTGGTGGATGGACACCCAGGAGGCGCCGGAGGCGACGTTCACCATGGCGTTCAGCAGCGGCCAGTCCGCGATGGCGTCCGAGCCGTCCCGCATCCCCTCGGTCTCCCGGTAGGGGGAGGCCACCGAGCCGCAGTCCAGGTGGTCGCGGCCGATCACGATGGGCGCGGCGAGTTCCCCCGAGGCCACCATCTCGTTGAACCGCTCCCCCGCCAGGTCGCGCTGCCCGTAGCCGAGCCAGCAGATCCGGGCCGGCAGCCCCTGGAAGCGCACCCGCTCCCCGGCCAGCCTGATCCAGCGCGCCAGCGACTCGTTCTCGGCGGACTCGTGCTCGGGGAAGAGGTCGAGGACGGCCCGGTCGGTGGCCGCGATGTCCCGCGGGTCGCCGCTCAGCGCCACCCAGCGGAAGGGCCCGCGCCCGGCGCAGAACAGCGGCCTGATGTAGGCGGGCACGAATCCCGGGTAGTCGAAGGCCCGCGCGTAGCCGGCGAGCGCGGCCTCGCCGCGGAGCGAGTTGCCGTAGTCGAAGACCTCGGCACCCGCGTCGAGGAAGCCCACCATGGCCTCGACGTGCCGGGCCATCGACTCCCGCGCCCGCGCCGTGAACTCCTCGGGCCGCTCGGCCGCGTACGCCGCCATCTCGGGGAAGTCCACGCCGATCGGCAGGTAGGCGAGCGGGTCGTGGGCGCTGGTCTGGTCGGTGACCACGTCGATCGGCGCGCCCCTGGCCAGCAGTTCCGGCACGGCCTCGGCCGCGTTGCCGAGCACCCCCACGGACAGGGGCCGCCGCGCCCCGGCGGCCTCGGTGGCCAGCCGCAGCGCCTCGTCGAGGGAGTCCGCCCGCGTGTCGAGGAAGCCGTGCCCGATCCTGCGCTCGATGGCCCGCGGGTCGCAGTCGACGCAGATCGCCACGCCGCCGTTCATCGTCACGGCCAGGGGCTGGGCGCCGCCCATGCCGCCGAGCCCGGCGGTCAGCGTGATCGTTCCGGCGAGCGTGCCGCCGAACCGCTTGGCGGCGACCGCGGCGAAGGTCTCGTAGGTGCCCTGGAGGATGCCCTGGGTGCCGATGTAGATCCAGGAGCCCGCGGTCATCTGCCCGTACATCGTCAGGCCGAGCCGTTCCAGGCGCCGGAACTCCTCCCAGGTGGCCCAGTCCCCGACCAGGTTGGCGTTCGCGATCAGCACCCGGGGCGCCCACTCGTGGGTGGTCATCACGCCCACCGGCCGCCCCGACTGCACGAGCATCGTCTCGTCGGGGCCCAGCGTGGTCAGGGTGCGGGCCATCGCGTCGAAGGAGTCCCAGTCGCGGGCGGCCTTCCCGCTGCCGCCGTAGACGACCAGCTCGTCGGGGTGCTCGGCCACCTCGGGGTCGAGGTTGTTCTGCAACATCCGCAGCGCCGCCTCCTGCGGCCAGCCGCGGGCGGTCGGCGTGCCGCCGCGTGGTGCGCGGACGGGTCGGGGTCCTGCCATGCGTGCCTCCCCGGGAGTGAGCCGGAGTTCCCCGAACCCGGCTGCCCATGCGCGATATTCAACGACTGTACGTGCTGAATACTTTCAGTCAACCGTCCTTCTGCCGCTCGCGCCGCCGCCGTGCTTGGCTGGCCGGCATGGCCGACTCCGTCCGGGCCGCCCGCCGCGATCAGGCCGTGCGGGCCGCCGTCACCCGTTCCCTGCTCACCGAGGACCATCCGCTCGCCGCGCTGCTCGACCTGCGCACCGTCCAGGAGGCGGCGCTCTCCCTCCACGCCGCCTTCGAGGCGGTGGCCGCGCCGGGGCAGCGCATCCTGCACACCTTCGCGGTGAAGGCCGCCTCCCTCGTTCCCCTGCTGCGGCTGCTCGACGGCTTCGGCATCGGCTGCGAGGTCGCAAGTCCCGGCGAACTCGCCCTGGCCAGGGCGGCGGGCCTGGCGCCCGGGCGCGTGGTGCTCGACTCGCCCGCCAAGACCCCCGCCGAGCTGCGGGAGGCGCTCTCCCTCGGCATCGCGCTGAACGCCGACAACCCGCAGGAACTGGCCAGGCTCGACGCCCTGGTCCCCGCGCACCCCGGCCACGGGCCGCTGGGCCTGCGCGTCAACCCGCAGCTCGGCGGCGGTGCCATCGACGCGATGAGCACCGCGACGGCCACCTCGAAGTTCGGGGTCGCCCTGCGCGACGAGGGGGCGCGTGACTGGGTGGTGCGCGCCTTCCGGGAACGGCCCTGGCTGACCGGCCTGCACTGCCACGTCGGCTCCCAGGGCATGACCCTGGAGGCGATGGCGGCGGGCGTCGCGACCACCTGGGAGCTGGCCGAGGAGATCAACCGGGCCGCCGGGCGCCGGCAGGTGCGGACGCTCGACATAGGCGGTGGCCTGCCGGTCAACTTCGCCTCGGAGGAGCTGGTCCCGTCCTTCCGCGCCTACGCCGCGCTGCTGCGCGACCGGGTGCCCGGCCTGTTCGACGGGCGCTACGCCCTGGTCACCGAGTTCGGCCGGGCGTTGCTCGCGAAGGCCGGCTTCCTTCTGGCCCGGGTCGAGTACACCAAGTCGGCGGGCGGCCGGCCGATCGCCGTGACGCACGCGGGCGCGCAGGTCGCCACGCGGACGGTGTTCAGCCCAGACGCCTGGCCGCTGCGGGTGGCCGCCTACGACGCCGCGGGGCTGCCGAAGGGCGGGCCGCTGATCGGCCAGGACGTGGCGGGCCCCTGCTGCTTCGCCGGGGACCTGGTGGCCGTCGACCGGCCACTGCCCCGCCTGGCCCCGGGCGACCTGGTGGCCCTGCTGGACACCGGCGCGTACTACGCCACGAACCACTTCGCCTACAACGCCCTCGCCCGCCCCGGCGTCTACGGCTTCACCCCGCAGGAGGCCGGCCCGGCGTTCACCACCCTGCGCCGCCCGCAGACGCCGGAGGAACTCCTCGCGGAACACGGCGGGGACAGGTAGGACACGCGCCCCGCGCCCGGCCCGGGCGCGCGCCCCGGCGCGCGCCCACCCGCCCCGGCACCGCGCGGGCGCCTTCCCCGGCGCCGCGCGGGCCCGTTCCCGGGCCCAACGGGCGTGTTCCCGGGCTCAGTCGAGGAAGATTCCCCGCTCGGCGGCCCGCACGTCGAACCGTTCCAGCCGCCCCTGCGCCCCGGGCACCGCGTCGCACATCGCCTCGAGCAGGACCCGCCCCAGCAGCATCGGCGCGCAGGCCGTGTCGAAGGAGAGGGCGGTGCCCACCGGCGCGGTGAGCAGCAGGTCGCCCGGCCTGGCCACCGGCGTCCAGGCGCTGTCGGCCACGACGACCACCCGCAGCCCGGCCCGCCGCGCCACGTCGAGGGCCTCGGCCGTCTCCCGCGGGTGCCGCGGCAGCGAGAAGCACAGCAGGGCGCCCGCCCCGGCCTCGGCCGCCGCGTCGATCCGGTCGGCGAGCGCCGAGCCGCCCTCGTCGAGCAGCCGCACGTCGGGGTGGACCTTGGCCGCGAAGTAGGCGAACCCCCTGGCCTCGGCCGCCGCGGCGCGCAGCCCGAGGACCGGCAGCGGCCGGGTGGCGGCCAGCAGCCGGCCCGCCTCCTCGATCCCCGCGGTCCCGGCCGGCTCGGCGAGCGCCGCCGCGAGCTGCCGCAGGTGCTCGATCTCGGCGAGCACGGCCCGCTGGTAGGGGTGCCGGCCCGCCCCGGCCGCCTGGCCCGGCCCGGGGGCGGCGCGCAGGCCCTCGCGCAGCCAGCGCCGCAGGCCCGGGTAGCCGTCGAAGCCGAGGGCGACCGCGAACCTGGTGACCGAGGGCTGGCTGACGCCGGCCAGCTCGGCGAGTTCCACGCTGGAGAGGAAGGCCGCCTCGTCCGCGCGACGCACCAGGCAGTGCGCGATGCGCCGCTGGGTCGGGGTCAGCCGATGCCCCTCGAACAGCCGGGTGAGCCGCGCGCTCGCCCCGCTCGCCTCGTTCATCGGGCAGATTCTATGCGGCCGCCCCGCGCGGCGGGGCCGGGACTGCGGCCGGCCCCCGGCCCGGGGCCGGTGGGCCCTGCGGCCGGCCGGAGGGTGCGCTGCGGCATACGGGAGGAGCGATAGGGGGGTTAGCCCTATGGGCCGCCTTTCCCCGTGGCCTTACGGTGTGTGGCATGACGAGTCCGCGTGACCCCGAACTCAACCATGACACCGACCTCAGGGGCGATCTCGATGCCGCCGTGGAGACGCGCAAGGAGCTCGGCCCGGCCTACGAGTCGGAGCTCGTCGAGTCGTTCCTGGAGAAGGTGGAGCAGCGCATCGACGGCACGGTGGACAAGCGGGTGCGCCGGCAGCTCGCGGAGCAGCAGATGGTGATAGCCCGCGGCGGCAGGTCGGCGAGCGGGGAGCCGCAGGGCCCGGGCGCCGCCTTCGGACTTGCCGCGCTCTCGCTGGTGCTGGCGATCCCGCTCTCGGCCATAGCCGCCGTGCAGGTCGGCCTCGCCGGGCTGCTGGTCTGCTGGGGCGGCATCGTGGGGGTCAACGCCTGCTACGCCCTGATCCGCACCCACGGCCGGGGAGAGTAGGCCCCCGCCACGCCCTCAAGGGCCGGAGGAAGCGCGGGAACCGCGGGAGAAATGGCGGGGACCGCCGCACCCCGGTCGCTGACCAGGGGCGGGACGACGGCGGTCCCCGCGGGGACGCGGGCCGGGTCGGGGCCTCGCGTCCGGGCGACCAGGGAGGTCCGGGAGCCGCTCCGGAGGTCCTTGGTGCCGACAGGAAGTACTCTGCCGTGCCGGTGTTAATTGCGCGTTGCCCGGCCGTGACACTTCGGGATTACTTACCCACTCACCGGTGACTTACGTCTCCCCCGCGCCATTTTTTCGTCCCCCTGTTCGGCCCGCCCCCCGGGGGCCGCCGGGGGCAGCCGGGCGCCCGGCCCGGCCCCGGCCGCCCCCTGCCCCGCTCGGCCCCGCCCCCGCCCGGCCCGGCGTCCGGCTCAGCGTTCCGTGGCGAGATACGCGAGCAGGTCCTGGCGGCTGACGACGCCCGTCGGCTTGCCCTCGACCAGCACGACGGCCGCGTCCGCGGCCTGCAGCACGGACATCAGGTCGCCGACCGGCTCCCCCGAGCCGACCTGCGGCAGCGGCGCGCTCATGTGCTTCTCCAGCGGGTCGTCGAGGGCGGCCCGCTTGGCGAACAGCGCGTCCAGCAGTTCCCGCTCCACCACCGAGCCGACGATCTCGGCGGCCATCACGTCCGGGTGGCCCGCGCCCGGCTTGACGACGGGCATCTGCGAGACGCCGTACTCGCGCAGCACCTCGATCGCCTCGCCGACGGTCTCCTCCGGATGCATGTGCACCAGCGAGGGCAGGCCCCCCTCCTTGGCGCGCAGCACGTCCCCGACCCGGGTCTGCGGCCCGTCGCCCTCCAGGAAGCCGTAGTCGGCCATCCACTCGTCGTTGAAGATCTTGCTGAGGTAGCCGCGGCCCCCGTCGGGCAGCAGCACCACCACGACGTCCTCGGGGCCCAGGCCCCGCGCCGCCTGCAGCGCCGCCACCACGGCCATTCCGCAGGAGCCGCCCACCAGCAGCCCCTCCTCGCGGGCGAGCCGCCGCGTCATCCGGAAGGAGTCCTTGTCCGAGACGGCGATGATCTCGTCGGGCACCCGGGCGTCGTAGGCGGTGGGCCAGAAGTCCTCCCCGACGCCCTCCACCAGGTAGGGCCGCCCGCTGCCGCCCGAGTACACCGAGCCCTCGGGGTCGGCGCCGATCACCCGCACCCGGCCGCCGCTGACCTCCTTCAGGTAACGGCCGGTGCCGCTGATGGTGCCGCCCGTGCCGACCCCCGCCACGAAGTGCGTGATCCTGCCCTCGGTCTGCTTCCACAGCTCGGGCCCGGTGGTCTCGTAGTGCGAGAGCGGGTTGTGCGGGTTGCTGTACTGGTCCGGCTTCCAGGCCCCCGGGGTCTCCCTGACCAGGCGGTCGGAGACGTTGTAGTACGAGTCGGGGTGCTCGGGGTCAACGGCGGTGGGGCAGACGACGACCTCCGCCCCGTAGGCCCGCAGCACGTTGATCTTGTCGGTCGAGACCTTGTCCGGGCAGACGAAGATGCAGCGGTACCCCTTCTGCTGCGCGACGATGGCCAGCCCGATTCCGGTATTGCCCGAGGTAGGCTCGACGATGACCCCGCCGGGACGCAGTTGTCCCGAATCCTCGGCGGCCTCGATCATCCGCAGGGCGATGCGGTCCTTCACGGAGCCGCCTGGGTTGAAGTACTCGACCTTGGCCAGCACGGTGGCCGAGATTCCGGCCGTCACTCGGCCGAGCTTGAGCAGCGGGGTGTTGCCGACAAGGTCGATCATCGACTCGTGATACTGCACCTGGGTCTCCGCATGTCCTGGGCATGTCGGGGCGGGTTCCTCCGCCGCCGGACAGCACCCTATTGCGTTGCGCGGCAGGCCGCGCTGGGCACCACACAGGTGAAGACACGGATGGGACTGACGGGAGGCGGGACGCGGACCATGTCGAGTGCGAGGGTGGCACGGCGGATCGCGACGGCCGCCGCCTACGGCGGAGGCGGGATCAGCGTGCTGGGGGGCGCGGCGGCCGGGCTGCTCCTCACCGAGGTGCAATATGCCAGGCGGCGGCTGAGCGGCGGCGGCTACGACGAGCCGCCCGTGGCCGACGGCCTGTACGGCACGGCCTTCGCCGCCACCCAGGGCCCGCCGTGGCGGCTCGCGCTCCTCGGCGACTCCACGGCGGTGGGCCAGGGCGTGCACCGCGCCGGGCAGACCCCGGGCGCGCTGCTCGCCTCGGGGCTGGCCGCCGTCTCCGAGCGCCCCGTCGAGCTGCACAACGTCGCCCTCAGCGGCGCGAGGTCGTCCGACCTGGAGCGGCAGGTGTCGCTGCTGCTGACCGAGCCGGGCCGGGCGCCGGTCCCCGACGTGTGCGTGATCATGATCGGCGCCAACGACATCACCGGCCGGATGTCCCCGGCGCGTTCGGTGAAGTACCTCTCGGAGGCGGTGGCGCGGCTGCGCACCGCCGGCTGCCAGGTGATCGTCGGCACCTGCCCCGATCTGGGCTCGGTCGAGCCGGTGGCGCCGCCGCTGCGGTGGATCGCCAGGCGGCTGTGCCGCCAGCTCGCCGCCGCGCAGACCATCGCCGTGGTCGAGCTGGGCGGGCGCACCGTGTCGCTCGGCGCGCTGCTCGGTCCCGAGTTCGCCGCCCGCCCGCGCGAGCTGTTCGGCCCCGACCGGTACCACCCCTCCGCCGAGGGCTATGCCACGGCCGCGATGGCGATCCTGCCGACGCTGTGCGACTCGGTGGACGTGTGGCCGCAGGAGGAAAGGCCCCAGGTGCCGCCGCGCGAGGCCCTGCTGCCCGTGGAGCACGCCGCGGCCCGCGCGGCGGCCGAGGGCGGCACGGAGGTGACGGCGGCCACGGGCCCCGGGCGCCGCGCCCCCTGGGCCAGGCTGAAGCCGCGCCGCCGGCGCCAGGTCCCCGAGGAGACCCGCACCCCCACGGGCTGAGGCCCGGCCGCCCGCCGCCGGCGGTGCCGAGGCGGTCGCCGCGGCGGCCCTGGGGCCCACGGCAGGTGACACGCGGCGCTACCGACCGGTAGCTTCGGAGGGGCCGGCACGCACACACCGCAGGGAGGCCGCAAGATGCCAGAAGCCGTGATCGTCTCCGCCGCCCGTTCCCCCATCGGCCGGGCCTTCAAGGGCTCCCTGAAGGAGCTGCGGCCCGACGACCTGGCCGCCGCGGTGGTCCGCGCCGCGCTGGACAAGGTGCCGGAACTCGACCCGGCCGACCTGGACGACCTGCTGCTCGGCTGCGGGATGCCGGGCGGCGAGCAGGGCCACAACCTGGCCCGCGTCCTCGCCGTCCAGCTCGGCCTCGACGGCCTGCCCGGCTGCACGGTCACCCGCTACTGCGCCTCCTCCCTGCAGACCACGCGCATGGCCTTCCACGCCATCAAGGCGGGCGAGGGAGAGGCGTTCGTCTCGGCGGGCGTGGAGATGGTCTCCCGCAGCGTGAACGGCACCTCCGACGGCCTGCCCGGCAGCCACAACCCGCTGTTCGCCGACGCCGAGGCCCGCACCGCCCGCCGCGCCGAGCAGGGCGGCGAGGGCTGGCACGACCCCCGCGAGGACGGCCTGGTCCCCGACGTCTACATCGCCATGGGCCAGACCGCGGAGAACCTCGCCCGCCTCAAGGGCGTCACCAGGCAGGAGATGGACGAGTTCGGCGTCCGCTCGCAGAACCTCGCGGAGCGCGCCCTCGCCGAGGGCTTCTGGAGCCGCGAGATCACGCCGGTGGCCACCCCGGAGGGCCGGGTGGTGGACGCCGACGACGGGCCGCGCCCCGGCGTCACCCTGGAGGGCGTGGCCGGCCTCAAGCCCGCCTTCCGCCCCGACGGCCTGGTCACCGCGGGGAACTGCTGCCCCCTCAACGACGGCGCCGCCGCCCTGGTGGTGATGTCGGACGCCAAGGCCAGGCAGCTCGGCCTCACCCCGCTCGCCAGGATCGTCGCCACCGGCGTCTCCGCCCTCTCGCCCGAGATCATGGGCTACGGCCCGGTGGAGGCCACCCGGCGGGCCCTGGCCAGGGCCGGGATGAGCATCGGCGACATCGACCTGGTCGAGATCAACGAGGCGTTCGCCGCCCAGGTCATCCCCTCCTACCGCGACCTGGGCATCGACCTGGACCGGCTGAACGTCAACGGCGGCGCCATCGCGGTCGGTCACCCCTTCGGCATGACGGGCGCCCGCATCACCGCCACCTTGATCAACTCGCTCCAGTGGCACGACAAGCAGTTCGGATTGGAAACTATGTGTGTCGGCGGCGGCCAGGGCATGGCGATGATCCTGGAGCGCCTCGGCTGACCCGTGCCGCGAGTGACATCAGTGGCGTATGTGACTCACGACACCCGGTATATACGGGCGATACCGAAGCGGACCCGGGATGTGATGCATGGCTCGACACCTTGACGAAACCGCAGGTCAACGGCCTCGGCGGGGCGCGCGACGGACCAAAGACCCGTCCCATTCATGACGTTTTGCACTGCCCCCCGTGGCCGCGCCCCGGAAACCTGAGATAAGAAGTCAGGGACCAAGAGCACTGGGAGCGAGCCCGTGAGCGCCATATCCGTCATCCTGCTGGTGACCGCAGGCACCACCGTTGCCCTGGGCGCGGGGGCCTGGCGCACCGCCCGGGGCCTGCGCGCCGAGCTGACCGCGCTCCGCCGCGAGCTGGCCTGCCGGGTGCCGGCGGCCAGGCCGGTTCCCGCCGAGGAGATCCGCACCGCCGTGGCCGCGGCCCTCGCCGACGAACGGGAGCGGGAGCTCGCCGAGGCCCGCGCCTACTGGGCCGAGCAGGACGCCGTCCAGACCGAGGGCCCCGGCGCGCTGCTGGCCGGGCGCGGCCTCGGCTACGAGGTGGCGGAGGCGGACGAGGAACTGCTCGACGCCCTGCTGGAGCGGTACCTGCTCAGCGACTCCGGCCGGCAGACGGGACGCGACGGCACCACCTTCGTGCCCCGGCAGCCGGGCGAAGAGGAGGGCGGCGCCCACCCCGAGGCGGAGGCGCAGGACGGCGGCGACGCGGCCGAGCTGGCCGCCGCCCGCCGCCGCCACCCCTCCCACCCCGGCTACACGCTCTCCGGGGAGCCGGTGGCGCGCGAGGGCGCCGAACGGGCCGCCGCCCGGGAGGAACACCGCCGCACCGCCGAGCGGCTCACCAGGCTCGCGGAGGCCCGCACCCCGCTGGCCGACGTGCGGCCGGGGCCCATGGGCACGCTCGACGTCTTCCTGTTCGCCGACGGCACCACGCTGTGCCTCTCGCCCGGCCACCAGGAGGCCGCCCGGCGCCTGGCCGAGGCGGTGCGCTCGGAGGAGCCGCCGGTGCTGATGGGCGGCTCGGCCCTCTCCGGCGCCTACGCCCTGACCTTCTCCTGCGGCAAGGACAGCGTCTACCTGCTGGCCGACCGCGTGGTCGCCACCTCCCACCACGGCGACTGACCCGCCCGCGATCGACAGGAGCCGGCCTCGTGGACCACGCCGGGGACCGCCCCGCCGCGCCACCCGACCTCGCCCCGCTGTACGCCGCCGTGGACGCCGCGGCCGACGTGCTGCGCGGCCTGCCGGAGAGCGCGCTGCGCCGCGGCGCCGCCGCGCGCGGCCTCGCGCTCGCCCGCGAACTCGCCCTCCGCGCCCAGCGCCTGGAGGACCCGGCGCGCCCCCCGCGCGAGCTGCCCGACGCCGGGGCCTACGCCGTCGGCGACCAGGTGGCGGTCGCGGGCCACGACCTCGCGCACGCCCTGCGGCACCTGCCGGCCGCCGAGGCGGCCCGCGAACGCGACGCCGCCCTCGACCGCCTGCGGACCTGGCGCGACGGCACCTGAGCCCGCTCCCCCCGCGGCGCACGCGCGCCGGGGCGCACGCGCGCGAGGGCCCCGCCGGGACGCTCTCGCGCTCCCCCGCCGGGGCCCTCGGTGGTGCCCGCACGGCCGCTACCGCGCCGCCGGGCCTGGCATGGCTCCCGCCCACGCACCCCGCAGGGTGCCGGCAGGCTACTCACCTTGCAGGATGGCGGCCAGCCGCAGAAACTCCATGTAGATCCACACCAGCGACAGCGTCAGGCCGAACGCCGCGAGCCAGGACTCCTTCTCCGGGGCCCCGTAGGCGACGCCGTCCTCGATCATCTTGAAGTCCAGCGCCAGGAAGCAGGCGCCGAGCACCACGCCGGCGATGCCGAACAGGATGCCGAGGCCGCCGTCGCGCAGGCCCAGGCCGTTGCCGTCGCCGATCAGGGCGACGATCAGGTTGACCGCGGACAGCAGCACGAAGCCGAGCGCGGCGGCCAGCACGAACCTGGTGAACCTGGCGGTGACCCGGATGATGCGCTGCTTGTACATGAACAGCACGCCGGCGAAGACGGCCATCGTCCCGAGCACGGCCTGCATGGCCGCGCCTGGGGCCACCTCGTTGATGGCGGCGCTGATGGTGCCGAGGAACAGGCCCTCGAACACCGCGTAGGAAAGGATCAGCGCGGGCGAGGCCTCGCGCCGGAAGGACTGCCACAGGCCGAGGACGAGCGCGACCAGGCCGAAGGCGGCACCCGCGCCGACCGGCAGGTCGCCGATCCAGGCAGCCGCCGCGGCGACGATCACCGCGCCCAGGGTGAGGGCCGTGCGGGAGACGACGCTGTCGATCGTCATCACGCCGGCGCGCGTGGGCGCAGCCGGCGGCACGAAGCCGCCCGCGGGACCCACCTGCGGCTGCGCATACGGGTTACCCGGCTGCGCGTACGGGTTGCTCGGGCTGCCCACGTACGGAGTCCCGGTCTGGACCTGCGGCCCCGCGTGGAAGCCCGCGTAGCCGCTGTCCCGACTGAACCCCCGACGCGTGAAGACGGGGTTGCTGCTCCTCATCTCACTCCTCCATGGCCGCACGGCGCGGCCTTGACTACCAGAGTAATGCGTTAGCAAAGACCGCACGGTAGTGCTCCCGTAAAAACGAACGGAAGCCCCCGGACGTTCCCGGTCCCCGCGCGGGGCGCGTGGGCCCGGCCGCCGCGGCCCGGCCCCACCCGCCTCCCCCCTTCCCCAGAGTCCCCCCGAGTCTCCCCGAGTCCCCCCGAGTTTCCCCGGCCCCTCGCCGCCCCACCAGGCGCCTCGGCGAAAGGCGGCGTGAGCGCGCGCACGGAAGGGGCGCGGGGAACGGCGGGTGCGCGGGGGCGCGGAGCGGAACGCGAGGCGCCGGCAGGCGACTTGGCGTCGGGGGCTTGAGCGCACGGAAGGGGCAGGAAGAGCGGGAAGGCGCGGGAAGAAGCACGAAGGAGCAGGAGGCGCGAAACGGAGGCGGAAAGAGCGCGGAGGGCGCGTGGCCGGGACGGGGGGAGAGCGCGTGGTCCCCCGGTGTTCCCGCATCCGGGGCGTCCCGCGCGCGGGACGGGCCGTTCCTCTGGTCAGCGGCGCGGTTCCTGGTGTGCCCGGAGCCGGACTTGAACCGGCACGGCCCGAAGGCCAGCGAGTTTTAAGCTCACCGTGTCTGCATTCCACCATCCGGGCACAGAACCCAAGCCGTACCGGGCGCGTGTGCGCCAGGGCCTTCACCGAGCTTATCGGGCGGATTGGCCCGAACACCGGTGCCCCAGACCGAGGTTGTCTGATTTTATGAGCCCCTGATGGCTCATCAGCAACGGACGTCATGGCCACCGGCGGTTTTGGGCCGGGTGGCGCCCGGTTCCCGCCGCAATGATTGACGCAAATCAACCCTCCGCATCCTTACGGGTACGCAGCGATGACGATGCCCGAAGGACGCCCGCGCACGGGGCGGGTGAACCGGGCCCGAAGACCGGGGGAACCCTCGACGCCCCGCGACCCGGCGCCCCCAGGCCCCCGTTCGCCCCGGCCCCCGTGGAAACCCGCGTCCCGGGGGTTCTCTCCCGGCCTGCTCCCGCGCAGGGTGGGTAGGGTCCCCTCCCCCACCAGAACAGGAGGCTCACTCGTGTCCAGCTACGCCACTGCGACCCGCGCCGCTTCGACCGGGGCGGTGGCCGCCAAGGCCACGGACCTCACGAAGGTGTACGGCGAGGGCGAGACGCGCGTCGTCGCGCTCGACCACGTGTCGGTCGAGTTCGGCCAGGCCGAGTTCACCGCGATCATGGGGCCCTCGGGTTCGGGCAAGTCCACGCTCATGCACTGCATGGCCGGTCTCGACACCGTCACCAGCGGCTCGGCCACCATCGGGGACACGGAGCTGACCGGGCTGCGGGACAAGCGGCTCACGCAGCTGCGCCGGGACCGGGTGGGCTTCATCTTCCAGACGTTCAACCTGCTGCCCACGCTGAACGCCCTGGAGAACATCCGGCTGCCCATGGACATCGCCGGGCGCAAGCCCGATCCGGAGTGGCTGAAGCGGGTCATCGCCACCGTCGGCCTGGCCGACCGCCTGCGGCACCGCCCCAGCCAGCTCTCCGGCGGCCAGCAGCAGCGGGTGGCGGTCGCCAGGGCCCTCGCGGGCAAGCCGGACATCATCTTCGGGGACGAGCCGACGGGCAACCTGGACTCGCGGGCCGGGGCCGAGGTGCTGGGCTTCCTGCGCAACTCGGTGCGGGAACTGGGCCAGACGGTGGTGATGGTGACCCACGACCCGGTCGCCGCCGGGTACGCGGACCGCGTGGTCTTCCTCGCCGACGGCCGGGTGGTCGACGACATGGCCGACCCGACCGCGGAACGCGTGCTGGAACACATGAAGCGTTACGACGTCAAAGGGCGCACGAGCTGAGGCCCGCCCCCGGTACGGCCCTCGGTGCGCCCCCGAGGGAGCGGAACGCGCCCGCGAGGGGCGCGGAGGGGAGCGGGCCGAGCCGCCCGCTCCCCCGGGGTTCGGTCAGCTCTGCTCGGTCCAGGCGCGCGGGCGCAGCGGCAGTCCCGACGCGCCGGACTCGGTGGCGCGCACGGCGAGGATCTGGTTGACGCCGATGCGGCCGCGTTCGAAGGAGAGGGCCGAGGCGGCCATGTACAGCCGCCACACCCTGGCCCGGCCGGGGCTGGTCAGCCGCACGGCCTGCGCCCAGTTCTCCTCCAGGTTGCGCACCCACTGCCGCAGGGTGAGGGCGTAGTGCTCGCGCAGCGACTCGGCGTCGCGGACCTCGAAGCCGACGCGTTCGAGCTGGCCGATCGTGCTGCCGACGGGGGCCAGTTCGCCGTCGGGGAAGACGTAGGCGTCGATGAACGGGTCGACGCGGTAGGACTTCTCGCGCCCGGGGATCGGGCGGCGGGCGATCTGGTGGTTGAGCAGCCGGCCGCCGGGCCGCAGCAGGCCGAAGAGGCGGGTGGCGTACTCGCGGTAGCGCGCGGCCCCCACGTGCTCGGCCATGCCCACCGAGGAGATCGCGTCGTAGGGGCCGTCCGCGGTCTCGCGGTAGTCCTGGACCCGGATCTCCACCCGGTCCTCCAGGCCCTCCTTGGCCACCCGCTCGCGGGCGTACGCGGCCTGCTCCTCGGACAGGGTGATGCCCACGGCGCTCACGCCGTAGTGCCGCGCGGCGTGCAGGACCAGCGAGCCCCAGCCGCAGCCCACGTCGAGGAGGCGCTGGCCGTCGCGCAGGGCGAGCTTGCGGCAGATCAGGTCGAGCTTGGCGGTCTGGGCGTCGGTGAGGCTCTCGGTCTCCGGGCTCCACACGGCGCAGGAGTAGACCATCGAGGGGCCGAGGACCAGCTCGTAGAAGTCGTTGCCGACGTCGTAGTGATGGCTGATGGCCTGCCGGTCGCGGCGCAGGGAGTGCAGCGGGCCCGAGCGGCGCGGCACCTCCTCGTTCGGCACCGGCGGCGGCACCGGCACCGCGCGGGAGAGCGCCAGCAGGTCCCTGGCCGCGGCCAGCAGCCGGCCCGTGCCGACCTGGGGGCGCTCGCCCAGCAGCCAGGTCACCCGGTCGAGCACCTCGTACAGATCGCCCTCGACGTCGATCTCGCCCGACACCCACGCCCTGGCCAGGCCGAGTTCGCCGGGGCGGAACAGCAGGCGGCGCAGGGCCCGGCGGTGGCGGACGACGATGACCGGCCCGTCCGGCGGTCCCGCCTCGCTGCCGTCCCAGGCGCGCAGGCGGACGGGCAGCGGGCCGCCGAGGAACTGTTCGACGAGGGCGGCGAGCCGGGGGGCAGCGACCATCTCGGGCACCTCCGTGTATAGGACACCTATCGGATCAGGACGATCCTGATCAACCTTGGCACTGGCTGTCCTGAAACGCCCCTGCCGCACCGATCATTCCGCCGCAGGCAACCGAAAGGCGGACGGCCGCGGCCGTCCGCCTCTCTCGTGCCCTCGCCGATCTGCGGGGCGTCAGCCCGCCTTGGCGGCCGGCCGCTGCTCCTGCTCGGGCCGCTTGGCCTCGGCCGGCTTCGCGGCGGGCTTCGCCGCCTTCGCCGCGGCGGTGACCGGAGCCGCCGCCTCGTAGAACTCCTCGCGGGGCCGCTCCACCGCGCCGAGGGAGACGACCTCGCGCTTGAGGAAGAGGCCGAGGGTCCAGTCGGCGAAGACCCGGATCTTGCGGTTCCACGTCGGCACGGCCATGCCGTGGTAGCCGCGGTGCAGGTACCAGCCGATCCGGCCGCGGAAGCGGAGGGTCAGCCGGCCCAGCTTGATCATGGCGACGCCCTTGTGCAGGCCGAGCCCGGCCACCGCGCCCATGCTGGCGTGCCGGTACTCGTGCTGCGGGAAGCCGCGCATGCCCGAGATGACGTTGTCGCCCAGGACCTTGGCCTGCCGCAGCGCGTGCTGGGCGTTCGGCGGGCACCAGGCGTTCTCCACGCCGGCGGCGCGGGCCGCGAGGTCGGGCACCTGGGCGTTGTCGCCCGCGGACCAGATGTAGTCCGTGCCCTTGACCTGCAGGGTGGGCTCGGTGTCGACGTGACCGCGCGGGCCCAGCGGCAGGCCGTAGCGGGCGAGGACCGGGTTGGGCTTGACGCCGGCCGTCCACACGATGGTGTTCGAGTCGACCTCGATGCCGTTGTTCAGCACGACGTGGCCGTCCACGCAGGAGGTGACCGAGGTCTTCAGGTGGACCTCGATGCCCCGCTTCCTGAGGTGCTCCAGGCCCCACTCGCCGAGCCGGTGGCCGACCTCGGGGAGGATCTTGTCCGCGACGTCCACGAGCAGGAAGCGCATGTCCTCGCGCTTGATGCCGGGGTAGTACCTGGTGGCGTCGCGGGCCATGTCCTCGACCTCGCCGACGGTCTCGGCGCCGGCGAAGCCACCGCCGACGAAGACGAAGGTGAGGGCCTTGCGGCGGATCTCGGGGTCGGTGGTGGAGTCCGCCTTGTCCAGCTGTTCGAGCACGTGGTTGCGCAGGCCGATGGCCTCCTCGACGCCCTTCATGCCGATGCCCTGCTCGGCGAGGCCGGGGATGGGGAAGGTCCGCGAGACCGCGCCGAGCGCGACCACGAGGTAGTCGAAGGGGACCTCGTAGGAACGGCCGACGAGCGGGGAGACCTCGGCGACCTTGCGATCCTGGTCGATGGACGTGACGCGCCCGGTGAGGACCTCGGCCCCGGGGAGCACCCGGCGCAGCGGCACCACGACGTGCCGCGGGGAGATGCTCCCGGCCGCGGCCTCGGGCAGGAAGGGCTGGTAGGTCATGTAAGAGCGCGGGTCGACGACGGTGACCGTCGCCTCGCCATAGCGCATCTTCTTCAGGATCCGGCGGGCCGCGTACAGACCGACGTAGCCACCACCCACGACGAGAATTCGGGGACGCTCCGTGGTGCTCATGCCATCGAGTATCCCCCCGCCGCGACCGGGGGTTCGTGAGACCCTTCACAAGGTTCGCGGAACCTTCTGCTACACTGCGCGCCCCTTTGCCGCGCTTGCCTGGCTCGCGGAGGCAGCCGCGGGAAGAAGTGGCTCGTCACAGGCCCCGCGACGGCCGCGCGCCGCCCCGAAAGAGCCGGCGAACGACCGCCCGGCGAGCCGCAGGAGCCGCGCGTAAATCGGTCACACGCCCCCATTTCCGCACCCACCGGTGCCACTGCGGCCCTCTCGGGACGAGAGAGCATGTGAAGAACTTCACGAACTTTCCTGTCCGGGTCGGGCCGCCCCCCGCCCGGCGCGGATCGACGTGCGCCCTCGGCGCCGCCGCACCGCCGCCGCCCGCTCCCCGGCTCAGGCCAGGGACCAGGCGATGCCGTCGAGCATCGCCCACGAACGCGACTCCCCCGAACCTGGCCGCGTGTACACAAAAGCGCGTACACTGCCCCCATGGCTGAGAACACTGTGACCGTACGGGAGGCCCGCGCGCATCTCGCGGACCACATCAACCGAGCCGAGGAAGGCACTCCGACGGTCATCACGCGCAACGGCGCGCCGGTGGCGGCCGTGGTTCCGATCGCGGACTTCGAAGCACTGGAGGACGCAGCCGACGTGATGCTGGCGCGTGAAGCGGAAGCGGTCCTGGCCGAAGGCGGCCCCACCGTGACGATGGCGGAACTGCTGGCAGACCTGTTCACCGAGCGTGGCGGCGAGGTGGCGTGAAGTACGCCTTCCGATTCACCACAGCCGCACAACGGCAGCTCCGAGCCATCAGCCGGCCCGACGCCATGCGCATCCTGACCGCACTGACCGCGCTCGGCGACGACCCGTACCGCGAGGACGCTGACGTCAAGAAGCTCACTGGGCCATCGGGGCTCTACCGGCTCCGGGTCGGAAGCTACCGGGTCGCCTACCAGATCAACGACAGGGAACTCGTCATCCTCGTCGTCAAAGTGGGCGACCGGCGGGGCGTCTACCGCAACCTGTAGCGCCCCGCCTCTCACCCCTCGTCGACTAGCAAAGACCAGGCGATGCCGTCCAGGATGTCGTGCTCGCTGACGAGGACCTCCCTGGCGCCGGTGCGCCGCATCACCAGGTGGAGGATCAGGGCCCCGGCACCGATCACGTCGACCCGCCCGGGGTGCATCACCGGGATCGCCGCCCGCTCGGCGTGCGTGGCCGCCAGCAGCCGATCGCTGATCTCCGCCACCTGGGCGAGGGAGAGCCGCGCGTGGTGGATGAGGCCCGAGTCGTAGGCGGGGAGGTCCAGCGCGATGCCCGCCACCGTGGTCACCGAGCCGGCGAGCCCGACCAGCGTGTGGGTCTCGGTCAGCGGCACCCGCTCCGCGACCAGGTCCAGGGCCGCCTCGACATCCGCGGAGATCGCCGCGACCTGCGCCGCGCTCGGCGGATCGGCGATGCGCCCCTCCCGCAGCAGGTGCCGCTCGGTGAGCCGGACGCAGCCGATGTCCACGCTGCGCGCCGCGCGCACCCGGCCGTCGCCGAGCACGAACTCGGTGGAGCCGCCGCCGATGTCGAGCACCAGGTAGGGCGGCGTCAGGTCCGGGCGCGCGGCCAGCTCGCGGGTCGCGCCCGTGAAGGAGAGCGCGGCCTCCTCCTCGCCGGTGATGACCTCGGGGTCGGTCCCCAGGATCTCCCGGATGCCGCGCACGAAGTCCGCCCGGTTCTCCGCGTCCCTGGACGCGGAGGTGGCGACGAACCGCACCCGGTCCGCGGGCACGCCGTGCGCCGCGACGGCCTCGGCGTAGGCGCGGCAGGCCGCGAAGGTGCGCTCCAGCGCCTCGGGCGCCAGCCGCCCGGTGCGGTCGACGCCCTGGCCGAGCCGCACGATCTCCATGCGCCGGTCCAGGTCGCGCAACCCGCCGGTCTCCGGGTCGGGTTCCGCGATCAGCAGCCGAATCGAGTTGGTCCCGCAGTCGATCGCCGCCACCGCCGTCATGCCCGCCTCACCATGCCCCTGCCCCCTGCACTCGTCACGTCCGCTTCCTTCCCTTCCCACTCTCGCCGGGTGCCCCGGCCACCCTCGCACGCGCCCCCGGGCACCCGGGCACGGCCGTGCGCTCCGGCGCGCTCCCGTGCACGCTCACGCGGCCCCGTGCGGCCTCGTGCGGCCTGCCCCCACGCCTCACGCCGGGGGGCCGGCGGCGTCCCGGCCGGTCTCGCCGCCCTCCCGCGGCGGCGGCACGCACGGCCCCTTGCGCCACCACTCGGGGAGCATGCCCAGGGCCTCGTCGCCCAGCGGGTTGACGCCGGGGCCCGCGGCAAGCGCGTGGGCGACCAGCACGTGCAGGCACTTGACGCGGTCGGGCATGCCGCCGGCGCTGGGGAAGCCCGGCAGCACCTCGATGGCGTCCCGGCGCGCCAGGTAGTCCTCGTGCGCCGCGCGGTAGGCCGCGGCCAGCTCCGGGTCCTCGGCCAGCCTGGCGGTCATCTCCCGCATCACGCCCTCCGCTTCGAGGGTGCCGATGGCGGAGGCGGCGCGCGGGCAGGTCAGGTAGTAGGTGGTGGGGAACGGCGTGCCGTCCGGCAGCCGCGGCGCCGTCTCCACGACGTCGGGGTGGCCGCACGGGCAGCGGTGCGCGACGCCGCGCAGGCCGCGCGGCGGGCGGCCGAGTTGTTCGCGCACCACGGCGACGTCGGCCGGTCCTGGGGTTTCCACGATGGGGTGCTCTCTTCGGGGCGGTCTTCGCAACGACACGGTCCGGCCCGCTCGGGCCGGCTGCTCCCGCGGGCCCTTCCGCGGGTCCTGCAACGGGTGCTTCTGCGGGTGCTTCTGGGGGCGTTCAGCGGGCGCTTCTGCGGGTGCTCCGGTGGGTGTGGGAGGCGGCCTCCCTGGCCTGGTCCGCCTCGTCGAGGCTGTGCCACAGGTCCTCGTACCAGGGCAGCACGGTCTCCGCGCCCCCCTCGTGGCGGTCCGCGCTCCGGTCGGCCTCGCCGCCCTCCCCGGCCTCCCCGCCGCCCGCGGAGTCCGGCAGCAGGTAGCCGATCTCGCCGGGGAAGACGAACCGCAGCCGCTCCCTGGCCTGCCGCTCCAGATAGGCGGGGTCCTGCCAGCGGGCCTTGGCGTCCCGCAACTCCTCCACCTGCCGCCGGTGCTGCTCGGCCTGCCGCCGCTCGTCGGCGATCTCGGAACGCTGCTGCACGTACTGCCGCAGCGGGTAGGCCAGCGCGACGATCAGCGAGCAGACGACCAGCGCGAGCACGGCGGCGCGCCCGGTGAGCCTGCTGCGCCGCGGCCTCGGCCGCAGCCGGCGGCTCTGCGCGCGGTACACGCGGGCCGCGGCCTGCTCGCCGAGGGCCCTGAGCCTCGTGGCGGTGGAGAAGCGGTCCCGGTCCGCGGCCACGTCGCCTCCTCACTTGCCTGGCGCGCACCCCTGCGCCTGTCCCCGCCACCGTACGGGACGGACGGCGGGGACAGGCGCAGGGGCACATGTCGCACACCCGGGGCCCCGGCGCGCGGGGCCGGGGTCAGCCGCGGAAGCGGGGGAACGCGGTGCGCCCGGCGTAGACCGCGGCGTCGTCGAGGATCTCCTCGATCCGCATCAGCTGGTTGTACTTGGCGACGCGCTCGGAGCGGGCCGGGGCGCCGGTCTTGATCTGGCCGCAGTTGGTGGCGACGGCCAGGTCGGCGATGGTGACGTCCTCGGTCTCGCCGGAGCGGTGGGACATCATGCACTTGAAGCCCTCGTGCTGGGCGAGCGCCATGGCGTCGAGGGTCTCGGTGAGGGAGCCGATCTGGTTGACCTTCACCAGCAGCGCGTTGGCGGCCTTGGCGTCGATGCCGCGCTGCAGCCGCTCGGGGTTGGTGACGAACAGGTCGTCGCCGACGATCTGCACCTTGTCGCCGAGCTGGGCGGTGAGGGCCTGCCAGCCCTCCCAGTCCTCCTCGCTCAGCGGGTCCTCGATGGACACCAGCGGGTAGGCCTCGACCAGTTCGGCGTAGTACGCGGTCAGCTCGGCGGCGGTGTGGGCCTTGCCCTCCAGGGTGTAGCCCGCCTCGGAGTGGAACTCGGTGGCGGCGGCGTCCAGGGCGAGCGCGATGTCCTGGCCGGGGGTGTAGCCGGCCTTCTGGATGGCCTCGACGATCAGGTCGAGGGCCTCGCGGTTGGAGGAGAGGTTCGGGGCGAAGCCGCCCTCGTCGCCGAGGCCGGTGGACAGGCCGCGTTCCTTGAGGACCTTCTTGAGGGTGTGGTAGGTCTCCGCGCCCCAGCGGACGGCCTCGGAGAACGACTCGGCGCCGATGGGCGCGATCATGAACTCCTGGATGTCGACGTTGGAGTCGGCGTGGGCGCCGCCGTTGAGGATGTTCATCATCGGCACCGGCAGCAGGTGCGCGTTGGGGCCGCCGAGGTAGCGGAAGAGGGGCAGGTCGCGGGACTCGGAGGCGGCGTGCGCGACGGCGAGGGACACGCCGAGGATGGCGTTCGCGCCCAGCGAGGACTTGTCGGGGGTCGCGTCCAGGTCGAACATCGCCTGGTCGATCAGCCGCTGCTCGGTGGCGTCGTAGCCGACGAGTTCGGGGCCGATCTGCTCGATGACGGCGAGGACGGCCTTCTCCACTCCCTTGCCGAGGTAGCGGCCCTGGTCCCCGTCGCGCAGTTCGAGGGCCTCGAAGGCGCCGGTCGAGGCGCCGGAGGGCACCGCGGCGCGGCCGGTGCTGCCGTCGTCGAGGCCGACCTCGACCTCGACCGTGGGATTGCCTCGCGAGTCAAGGATCTCGCGGGCGACGACGACGTCGATGGACGGCACGGGGTCTCCTTATGTCGGTTCGGGACAGGGGCTCTTCATTTCAGCCCTCTGAGGGTAACCGCCCCCGGGGACGGCTCCGGCCTTCAGCTCGCCCGAAACGCGCCTCGGCGGCCCTGCGGCGGCACGAAACCGCAGGTCACCGGCCTATGCACCATTTTGTTTACTTGATGAAGAAAACCGGGGCGGGGCCGTTGTGCGCCCCGCCCGCGAGGCCGGCGCCGCCCCGGAACCGGGCCGTGCCACGCGGGGCGCGGCCCGGCCCGGAGGGCGCCGGCGCGGTGGCGCCGCCCGGCTCAGAGGCCGAGGCGCTGGCCGGGGTAGATCAGGTCCGGGTTGTCGCCGATGACCTCCCGGTTGGCCGCGTACAGGCGGTGCCAGTCGCGGTGGTGGCGGTGGGCGATGCCCGAGAGGGTGTCGCCGGTGACCACGGTGTAGTCGCCGCCCGCCGTCTCCTCGGCCGGCGCCTCCTCGACGGGAGCCTCCTCGACGGGAGCCTCTTCGGCCGGCGCCTCCTCGGCGGGGGCCTCCTCGGCCGGGGCGGTGGTGTCGTCCTGCGAGGCGCCGCCGCTGGTGTCGACGTCCGGGGACTCGCCGCCCGCGGTCAGCCCGGCCTGCGGCCCGCAGACCGGCCAGGCCCCCGGCCCCTGCATGGCAAGCAACTGCTCGGCCACGGCGATCTGCTGGTCCTTGGTGGCCAGGTCGGCGCGCGGCGCGTACTGGGTGCCGCCCGCGGCCGCCCAGCTGGAGTTCGTGAACTGGAGGCCACCGTAGAAGCCGTTGCCCGTGTTGATCGACCAGTCGCCGCCGGACTCGCACTGGGCGACGGCGTCCCAGGTGTCGACGGAAGCGGCCTGCGCGCCCGTGGCGCTCAGCAGGGGAATCGCAACGGCGGCGCCGGTGACGCCCGCCGCGGCGGCCATCCGGGTAGGCCTGGAGGGACGGCGGTGGCGCCCCTTGCCGGTGAACAGCATGACGTTCCTTCTCACCGACGCCTGCGAGGTGAGCTGTCGGGTTCGGGCCAGTGAGTTGCCCGGCCACGAGACCCGTTCGGGTCACGCGGCTTCACCCCGAGCCGGTCCGGTCCGCTGTTCGGGCCGCACGGCGCCCACGCCCCGGCATGGGCCGCCGGGTCATGGCCTGGGTCCCCCGCTCCTGCCTGCGGTGGTGCACTGGTGGACTCCCGGGCCGACGGCAGGATTCGGCGTTACGGCCTCGGGGCCCGGCGAGAAGCCGAGCGGGGGACGATAAACATACGTTGGCTAACGATTCAAGAACGGTGAAGATCGCGCCAAACCCGGCACTTGGCCCAATCGACGGCCAATATCCGCAGGTCACACGGCAAACGGACAGCACGGGCCAGCCGGACAGACCAGAAAAAACAGAGACGATGGTCACACGAATGCGACACCTAAGTCGCTCCTGTGCGACCGCCCTTAACGGCCGCTCGCCGTCAAGTCCAGCTCCTGCCCCGGGAGTATGTAGTCGGGATTGCCGCCAATGACCGTTTTGTTGGCCGCGTAGAGCGCAGGCCATCCGCCCGGCACCCCGTACTCCCCCGCGATCGCCCACAGCGTGTCCCCACGCCTGACCTCGTACGTGTCCCCCGCCCGCGCCTGCCCCGAACGGCCCGACCGATCCGCCCGTTCGGCTCCACCGGCCTCACCCGAACCCCCGGAACCCCCCGCATCCTCGGCCGGGTCGGGCAGCCCCCGATGCCGGCCACTCCCCGAAGCCCCCTCCTCCGCGCCCGCATCCGGCTCCCCGGAACTCCCCCGCTCCCCGCCCCCGCCGGCGCTCTCCGCGCCCCCACCCGCGGCACTCTCCTCGTCCCCGCCCTGCCCGGAGGACCCCGCGCCGGAATCCCCCTCCGCCGCCGCATCCCCGGAACCCTCGGCCGCCCCGGCATCCCCCTCGGCCGACTCCGCGCCACCGTCCCCCGAAGGCGAGGGCGAGGCCGACTCCTCGGGACCGCCGATCTCCTCCTCGGCCTGCGCCTCCTCGGCCTCCTCCGCCCGGTCGATCTCGTCGCCCCGATCCTCACGGAACTCCGGCCACAACCCGGAGGACACCCCACACCCCGGCAGGGCCTGCGCCCCCAACTGCGCCAGGATGCGCTCCATCACCTGTATCTGCTGGGCACGGCTCGCCAGATCAGGCCGCATCGCAAACTCCAGCCCCCCGTACTCCTCCCACGTGTCCAGCGTCAGCTGAAACCCTCCGTACAGGCCGTTCCCCGTATTCGCGCTCCACACCCCGCCACTCTCGCACTCGGCCGCCCGGTCCCACGCGTCGTCCCCGACCGCACCCGCCCCACCCGCCGTCAGCAGCGGCAACGCCATGCCGGCCCCGGTGACCCCGGCGGCGACGATGAAGGCCGGAGCCTGTCGCGGACGACGATGACGGCCAGTCCCGGAACGCATCTGAAGGGCCTCCCCATGCGAACAGTGTTGCGGTTGAGGGGGAACCTAGCCCTCCCCACCACTCGATCACAAGCCGATCCCACGGAGATCACGCGCGGATCACACTATTGACGCTCCGTCACCTGCTCAGGGGCAAACCGCACCGGAAGTGAACGAAGGCCGCGCATGATCAACCCTCCACGCCACCGCAGCTCCCCCACGTCCACCCCCAACCGCAGCCCCCCGAGCCGACGCAGCAACACCCCGAGCGCCACCCGCGCCTCCACCCGCGCCAGCGGAGCCCCCACACAGTAATGGATGCCATGCCCATACCCCAGGTGCCCCCCGTCCCCCCGCCCCACATCCAGCCGATCCGGATCACGAAACCGCTCCGGATCACGATCCGCCGCCGCAAGCACCACCAGCACCGGATCACCCCGCCCGATCCGCACCCCACCCAACGACAACGGCTCCGCCGCAAACCGCCACGTCGCCAACTCCACCGGCCCGTCGAACCGCAACAACTCCTCCACCCCAGACGCCAGCAACCCCTCGTCCCCCGCCACCACCGCCTCCCGCAACCTCGCCAACTCCCCCGGATGACGCAACAACGCCAAAACCCCGTTGCCGATCAAATTCACCGTCGTCTCAAAACCCGCAAAAAGCAAAATAAACGCCATCGCAGCCGCCTCCTCCTCAGACAGCTGCTCCCCACCATCAGACGCCCGAATCAACCCGGAAATCAAATCATCGCCCAAATCGGAACGCTTCCGGTGAATCAACTCCCCCAAATAACCCCGCATCCGCTTCACCGCACGCCCCACACCACCCCGCTTCCCCTCCGTATGCAACATCATCCCCGCCCACCGCAAAAAATCCCCCTGATCCCCCTCAGGCACCCCCAACAAATCACAAATCGCGAAAATCGGCAGCGGAAAAGCAAACTCCTCAATCAGATCCGCACCACCCCGCCCCCCGAAACCATCCACCAACCGATCCGCCAACTCCCGCACCCGCGGCTCGAACTCGGCCACCCGCCGCGGCGTGAACGCCCGCGACACCAACCGCCGCAACCGCGTGTGATCCGGCGGATCAAGATTCAGCAGATGCGTCATCACCCCCGCACCCCGCTCCCCCGGAATCCCCACCCGCCCCGAAGCATGCTCCCCCACCCACAACCCACGCGGACTCTTGCTCAACCGCGGATCAGCCAACGCCCGCCGCGCATCCCCATACCGCGTCACCAACCACGCCGACACCCCACTCGGCAACCGAGCCCAATACACCGGCGCATGCTCACGCAACCACGCATACGCCGGATAAGGATCAGCAGAAAACTCCCGCCCAAAAAGCTCAGGACCCCCCACAAGCCCAGCCCCGTCAACCACCCGCACTACCCCGCCGATCAGGAATCACCGCCGACACCCGAAAACCCCCACCCTCCGTCGGCCCCGACACAAAACCACCCCCCAAAGCCATCACCCGCTCCCGCATCCCCACCAAACCATTCCCCCCACTCGGCAACCGCGCCCCACCCCCAGGCACCTTCCCATCCACCGGCGCCTCGTTCAGCACCAGCACCGCCACCTCCCCCTCCCGATGCGCCAACCGCACCTGAGCCGCCGCCCCCGCAGCATGCTTGTGCACATTCGTCAACGCCTCCTGCACCACCCGATACGCCGTCGACTCCACCTGCTCCGCATAACCCCGCGGCTCCCCCTCCACCGCAAGCACCACCGCCATCCCCGCCGCCCGCGACTGATCCACCAACGCAGACACCTCAGCCAGCGCCGGACCACGGCCACCCCGCCGCCCCGGCACCTCCCCCACCCCGGAAACCCCGGAACCCCCCACCACAGCAGACCCCGCCCCCACCCCCGAAGCAGACCCCACCCCGGCCGAACCCCCCACAGCACCCACAGACCCCCCGGCACCCCCGGAACCCTCGGCACCCCCGGAACGCGCCACCCCCACCTCGGACGACTCCCCCGACCGCTCCCCCGAACGATCCGCCGCCCGCAACACCCCCAGCATCGTCCGCAACTCCGTCAGCGCCTGCCGCCCCATGTCCCCGATCAACGCCGCATTCCGCGCCGCCTTCTCCGGCTCCTTCGGCGCCACCGCCTGCACCGCCGCCGCATGCACCACCATCAGACTCACCCGATGCGCCACCACATCGTGCATCTCCCGCGCAATACGCCGCCGCTCCTCACCCCGCGCCCACTCCGCACGCTCCTCCGCACGCTCCGCCAGCAACGCCAGCTCACGCTCCAGACCATGCGCCCGATCCCGCAACGACTCCACCAGACGCCGCCGCGCCCGCACATACATCCCCAGCAACACCGGAGGAACCGCCGTCGCCACCCCGAACAGCACCGACACCAACGGCGAAAACCACACCGGCAACGCCTGCTCGTGCAGATTCTCGTCCCGCTCCAGCAACAAATACGTCACCAGAGCCGTCCCCGCACCCGCCATCCCCCCCAGCACCACGATCACCCGCCGCGGCACCTCGGTGGTCGTCAGCGTGTACAGGCCCACCAGATCGAGCAAGGCCCCCATGTTCGCCGGCAACACCGCGATCGACACCAGAATCACCGCAAGCGGCCACCGCCGCCGCACCACCAGCGTCCCCCCCGCCGGCACCGCCAACAACACCACCAGCCACACCGGCACACCCGTCCGATGCGCAAACCCCACCCCCTGCGCCGCACACTCCCCCGCCGACGCCAGCGCCAGCCCCACGTCCAGCGCCACCCCACGCCGCCGCGTCCACCACCACAGGCGGAAGCCCCGCTCCTGCGCAGCCGCCCCCGTCGCATTCATACGCCCAGCCTAAAGGCGCGATCCCGACTTTTTCAGGGGGGTTGTCCGAGGCCGCCTCCCCTCCCTCCCGGCCACCCCCGCCACGCCCCCACCACGCCCCACCACCCCGGAAAGGCACCGGGAAAACCCAGGAGAACGGAAAAAAATACTACCAACCACTCGAACTGGTGAATCGATCCTCAATTCGACCCAACACCAGACCAGCCCCGGCAAAGCTGTTCCCATGAGCAACCCGGAACCCCCACCCACCGACCCACGCCGGCGCCAGGCCGTCGCCCTCCGCCGCGCCGGCCTCAGCAGACGCCAGATCGCCGAACGCCTCGGCATCCCCCCCGACCACACCCTCACCACCCTCCTCGCCGGCGAACCGCCCCCCGCCTGGACCCGCAGACCCAACGCCAAGGACGACCTCAAGGCGAAGGCCAGGGAACTCAGAAGGGCGGGCAGGACCTACGACGAGATCGTCGCCGCCCTCGGCGTCGCCAAGAGCTCCGTCTCCCTGTGGGTCCGCGACCTGCCGAAGCCGGTCAGGCCACGCGCGCGCATGCGGGAGATGAGCGAGGCCCGCTGGGGCCCGTACCGCGAGGTGCAGGAGGCCCTCAGGGAAGCCACCCGGCTCAGCGGCAGAAACGAGGCCGGCCGCCTCACCGACCGCGAACTGTTCCTCGTGGGCGTGGCGCTCTACTGGGCGGAGGGAAGCAAGAGCAAGCCCTACCGCAGGCAGGAGCGGGTGGTCTTCATCAACAGCGATCCCGGGATGATCAAGGTCTTCCTCGCCTGGCTGCGCCTGCTGCGCGTGGACCGGGACACGCTCGGCTTCCGGGTGTCGATCCACGAAACGGCCGACGTGGCCGCCGCGGAACGCTTCTGGGCCGACCTCGCCGGCATCGAGCCGAGCGCCCTTGCCAAGACCTCGCTCAAGCGGCACAAACCCGCCACGGTCAGGAAGAATACGGGTCAGGACTACCGAGGCTGTCTCGTGATCAGCGTCAACCGGAGTGCCGACCTCTACCGTCGCATCGAGGGGGCCTGGGCTGGCATAGTGTGGAGCACGGAGCAGATGGCCGCATCCACGTGAGGCCGTTTGCCCCTTTTCCCCCATAGTGTAATCGGCAGCACGCGGTCCTTTGAAGTCCGAAAGTTCAGGTTCGAGTCCTGATGGGGGAATTGTCCGAATTCGGGTCCCGGTGAGTAGCCGGGGCCCGTTTTTCTTTGGGGGGCGGGCGGCTCAGGCGTGGCCGAGGTGGCGCAGGCAGAGTTGCTCGTCGGCGCGCAGTTGCAGGACCAGGGGGTCGTAGGGGCCGCGTTCTGCGGTGAACTCCTGGGCGAGGCGCTGGATTTCGGGGAGTGCCCTGGCGTATTGGCCGGTGTCGAGGAGGGTGGCGGCGTACTGCTTGCGGAGGCTGCGGACGATGGGTGAGCTGTCGCCGTAGCGGGCGGCGGCGAGGGGGAGGGTGCGGCTGAGGAGCTCGGCGACCTGCGGGTAGTGGCCGAGGGCGAGGAGTCGCTTGATCTCGTCGAGGGCGGTGGCGAGGTCGGGTTCCTGGGGTGCGGTGGGGCGGGTGGCCGGCCAGGGGGCCATGGGGTGCCAGAAGGGGCGGGTGGGGTCCATGGGGGGTGTGGCGCTGGTGGTGCCGGGGTGGGGGAGGTGGGGGGTGAGGGCGTCGAAGACCTGGCGGGCGTCGGCGGGGCGGTGCTGGGGGTCCTTGTGGAGGAGGTGGTGGATGAGGGTGGTGAGGGGGGTGGGGGCGTCGGGGCGGAGGCGCTGGAGGGGTTCGGGTTGTTCGTGGAGTTTTTTGTAGAGGAGGCCGGGGGCGTTGGGGGCGTGGAAGGGGGGGCGGCCTGCGAGGAGTTCGTAGCCGATGGTGCCGAGGGCGTAGAGGTCGGTGGCGGGGCCGATGGGGGTGCCGCCGAGGGCTTGTTCCGGGGCCATGTAGACGGGGGTGCCGAGGAGGGTTCCGGTGTGGGTGAGCCGGGTTTCCTCGTCGTCGCCGCGGACGGCGGCGATGCCGAGGTCGAGGATGGTGGCGCGGCCGTCGGGGCGGATCATGATGTTGCCCGGTTTGAGGTCGCGGTGGATGACGCGGTGGGCGTGGACGGCGGCGAGTGCGGAGCAGAGCTGGGCGAGGACGGCGATGGTCCAGGGCCAGGGGTAGGGGTCGTGTTCCGCGAGGTGGTCGGCGAGGTCGCTGCCTTCGATGAGTTGCATGACGAGGTAGAGCCGGTCGCCGTCGCGGCCTGCGTCGTGGACGGCGACGAGTCCCGGGTGGTCGATGCGGGCGGTGACGCGGCATTCGCGGAGGAAGCGGCGGCGGAGTTCTTCGGGGTCGGTGGTGCCGGAGAGGGAGGCGAGGCGCTGGGTGCTGAGGAGTTTGACGGCTATTTTGCGGTCGCCGAGGGCGGTGTCGCGGGCTGCCCAGACTTCTCCCATGCCGCCTTTTCCGAGGGGTTCGGTGAGTTCGTAGCGTGCGGCGAGGAGGCGGCCGCCGGTCATGGGGTGTCCTTCTCGCGGCGGAGGTATTCGCCGAGTTGGTCGAGTTCGGAGGCGACTTGGCGCATGCGGGGGGAGGTGGCGGGTGGGGGTGTGTAGGGGGTGAGGGGGGTGGGGGGTGGGGGTG
>NZ_RBAL01000024.1 GCF_003626535.1 Streptomyces hoynatensis | reverse complement strand
TCGTCGATCACCACGCAGTGGTGGTGGGTCTTTCCGGCGTCGATGCCGGCCCAGATCGCTGTCACTCGCCTCTCCACAGGTCGTGTTCGTACAGGTACCACGGACGACCTCGCTGTCGAGTCCCTACTGAGCGATCAGTGCCGCAATTCCTAATGAGCAGCCGAGTCGTCGTGGGGGCCCGGCGGCGAATCGCAGTCAGCCACGGACGGCAGAGAGCTGAAAGCCACACCCGGGCCCCCTGGGTGAGCCAACCCTACGAATGGCTCGCTCATCCCGATCAACAAGGTAGGGAGGGCTGAAGTGCAGTGGGCGCAGGAGGATGCGGCACGGGCCGCGGCGGCAGAACATGCCGTACGGATTCAGCGGGCCTTGGAGGAACAGCCGGCGATTCGGTGGCGGAATGAGAACGCCGCTTGGCGCAAGAAGCTGTCTGCCCGCCGTAACTGGACACTTGCCTTGCTTGGAGTAAGCCTTCCGTGTTTTGTGGCCTACCTCGTGGTAGGTGAGGACTCCCCGGCCAGGGGCCCCTTGTCGATCGCAGGGTTCTTGATGTTCCCAGGACTGGCATCCCTCGTGGCGTATCTGACTACGGCCATCCGCTACAACCTATGGCGGGGATGGTGAGCCGGGGTGCGACCGGCATCCTCGCGGTTGCGGAGGAGTACCGCGGTGGCCCAGCCGAGTGTCGACGAGAGCCAGTCACGTGTACCCGACAGAGTTCCTGGTATCCCAGGTTGGTCATGCTCGTCTTGCGTGCAAACCGAGGGACGTGAAGCCCGACTGAGACGCTGGCTGGTTCCTAGGTGCTTCAGCATCTTCCATGTCTTCGAATTATGGGAGATTCGGCAAGCGGGCTATTCTTGCGACGTTCTGGGCGTGAAACATTAAGGGGGATTCAGTGGGATTTAACTGGCGTATTCCTCTACCTGGCCCGTTCTCGGTTGGTGGGCGCATCGGCGGTTCGAGGCGTGCCCGAGGAGGAAGTGGCGGCCGGGGTGGGGCGGGCTGTGTCACGGCGATCTTTACCCTCCTCTGGTACTGCCTCGTCATCGAACTATGGCTGTGCTGGTGGCTGTTGAAGGTGTTCTTCTGGTATGGCGGGGCCATAGTATACAGGCTGATAACCAAACGCCCTTACGTCGTTCCATGTCGCCGCTGGGGTTTCCTTGTGTGGTGATGGAGGTTTCGTGCGTTCCGTCATTTTCTCTGTCTTATCTGTCGATGGCGAGCAGGAGGCGAAATCGCACTTGCCGGAGATTGTCACAAGGAGGGGGCGCCTGAGGTGGTAGTGCCAAGAAATTTCCAGTCAGGGGCCGGGCGTCGCGCCGGTAGCGCTTCACTTTGAAGGCCTGAAAAGGTTATTACTCCCGTGCCGGCGACTTCCGCATTTCGCTTAGAGGGCAGCCAGTTCGTCGCCCGCGGTCTACTCCTAGCCGATGCCGCGCTGAAGAGCCGTTCGAGCGCAAGTCGCAGGTCGCGGCGGGCAATGGTGGTGGTGCGCTTCTCAGGCTTTTGGGCTGGGTCGGGGGTGAAGAGGCCGCCGAAGGTGCCCCAGACGCGGGGTTTGCGGGAGCGGATGAGGACGGGTTCGGCCAGGTGGGGGCAGTGGCGCAGGGCGAGCGGGGCGTAGCGTTCGGGGGTTTGGTGCAGAGCATGCCTTCGGGCCAGGCGGGGGTTTCGTCGGCCGACTCGGGTTGGCGCATGAGGAAGAGCCAGCCTTGCGCGGTGCGGCCGGCGGGGTGGCCGCAGACTTGGCACAGCAGGTGGAACATGGCCTGGCGTTGCCGGGCGCTGTGCATGACGCGGAAGTCGGGATGTCCCTCCCCTTGAGCCTCGGTGATGCGGGCCCACAGGACGCCGTGGCGGTCGCGGTCCTGGGGGACTTCGTCCTCGTAGGCCAGGCCGGTTCCGTCCGGGCGGATGGTCAACGCGCCCCCTGGTTGCGGGATTTTCGTTGCTCCAGCGGGCGGCATACGGGACGGGGAGGTTCTTCGGGCCCCACGTCAGGAGCCGGGGCGTGGGGTTGGGCATCGGGTGTCCAGCCCTTCGCGGCTGTGGTGATGGGGGAGGCTGCAACACCCGGGGCGCGTCCGGCCTCTGCCCCGTGAGCGTCGGCGCGTTCGGGACAGTGGGACAGGTGGGACGCGGTGGGGTGTTGCAGCCTCCCGGGGTGAGTGGGCGGGGTGCCCGGTGTCAGTGGGTGGTGGTGTAGAGGGCTTCGGTGCGGTCGCCTGAGAGGGTCAGGTAGGCGATCTCGACCACGCGGCCGGTGGTGTCGGTGGTGGCGCGCTCGATGGACAGGACCGGCACGCCCAGGGCGATGCGCAGCGTCTCCGCCTCGGCCGACGTCGGTGGGCGCGCTGTGACGCGTTCGACGGACAGGGCCAGGCGGGTTCCTGCGGCGCTCAGGCGGGTGCGGGTGTCGGTGCCCCAAGGGCAGGGTTCCGGTTCGGGGTGCCGGCCGTCGCGCGGGAGGAGGGCGGCGGGGGTGTAAGTGGTGGTGATGCTGTGCGGGGTGCTGCCGCGCTGCTGGCTGACGAAGACCGTCTCGACCAGGGGCGTTCCCTGGGGCACCTTCAGCAGCCTGGCGAGGGACCGGCGCGCCGGGACTTCGCGGACCTTCACCTCGGTCTCCACGCTTGCCGGGGGCGTGGGGACGAGGCCCGGCGTGCTGGTGTAGCCGATGCGCTGGTGTGGGGCGCGGACGACGTTGCCGATGCCGTGGCGCTTGTCGAGTAGCCCTTCGGCCTGGAGGACGCCGAGGGCCTGCCGCAGGGTGGGGCGGCCCACCCCCGTAGCGTTCGGCAAGGGCATCCTCGGCCGGCAGGCGCGAGCCGGGTGCCAGCGCCCCCGTCCTGATCTGGCGGCGGAGGTCTTCCGCGATGGGCTCGTAGCGGTTGGCCATGACGTCACTCACCTCTCCGGCCGCAGGGGGACGTTGTCGAGGAACGCGCGCAGGACATGCGGTGTGGAGGGGGAGCGGGCGGCCGTTGTAGCGGAAGCAGCGCGCACGTGCGGGGATGAGGCGTGAGCCAATCGTGCAGCATCTCGTAGCCGAGACGTGCAAGATTGACGATAGCCGACCGCTTCTCCCAGTCTGGGCGCTTTCGCCTGCGGCGATCTTCCGAGACTGGACGCTCCCGCCTGCGGCGCTGCCCTCGGGGCTTGTGGTCGCGAGATGTGAGCCAAGCCACGCGGAGGTTCCATAAGCGCCGGACGGCACCGCGAGACAAGGTTGTCTGGTGGCCCGTCAGGGGAACGCTGCCCCCATGCTCTCGGGTGACGTACGCAACAACGAGCGGCGTGGTCGGTCGCTCAGAGACGGTCTGTGCAGGCAAGCACTGAACTGAGACGGGAAGTGAGACGCACACACGGCAAGAGGGCGGGTCCCGTGGGACCCGCCCTCTTGCCTGTCCTGCTCACGCGGTAGCGGAGGGATTTGAACCCTCGGTGGAGTTGCCCCCACACTCGCTTTCGAGGCGAGCTCCTTCGGCCGCTCGGACACGCTACCGGGAGGAAGCCTATCTCACCGGCGGCCCTGGGCCGAACCGGATGTGCGGTGCCGGGGGCGGGGATCGGGGCCGGGCGTGGCACCGGCCGCGGGTGGGGGCGCGGCCGGGGCACGGAAGAAGTCGGTGAGCAGGCGGCCGCAGTCCTCCGCCAGGACCGCGCCGATCACCTCGGGACGGTGGTTGAGCCGCCGGTCGCGCACCACGTCCCACAGCGAGCCGGCCGCTCCGGCCTTGGGGTCGGCCGCCCCGTAGACGACCCGGTCGACCCGGGCCAGGACGATCGCCCCGGCGCACATCGTGCAGGGTTCGAGCGTGACGACCAGCGTGCAGCCGGACAGCCGCCAGTCGCCAAGCCGCCTGGCCGCGGCGCGCAGGGCCACGATCTCGGCGTGCGCGGTCGGGTCACCCGTCGCCTCGCGCTCGTTGCGGCCGAGGCCGAGCGGCACGCCGCTCGCACCTCCCGGGCCGAGCAGGACGGCTCCGACCGGCACGTCTCCCGTTTCAGGCGCCGTGGCGGCCTGGGCGAGCGCCTCGCGCATCGCGGGCCGCCACGGATCGCGCAGCGGGTCGGGCACCGCCGGGTCGCCGGCGGCGCGTTCTGCCTCGGTCACGGCGGCGTCAGGGCCGTCACCTGACCGCCTCGAGCACGTCCGCGCAACCCAGCGCCTCGGCGATCTCGCTCAGCGCGTCGTCCGGGGTGAGCTTCAGCACGGTGCCGGCATCGATGCCGAGGTCCCCCAGGATGTCGGCCTCGCCGATCGGCCCCCGCGGCACCGCGTCGGCGCTGCCGGTGTCGTCACGGTCTTCGGCCTCGTCCTCTTCGGCGTCCTCGGCGCCGTCGAGGTCCACGAGCTGCTCGAGGACGTCGGTGTCCTCCGGCTCACGGCCGAGCAGCTCATCGGTGAGCAGGATCTCGCCGTACGCGCTGCGCATCGCGCGTGCGGCGTCGGAGATGAAGACGCGCGGGTCGTCCTCGCCGTCCACGCGGACGAGGCCGAACCAGGCGCCTTCCTGCTCGATGCAGACGAGAACCGTCTCGTCATCAGGAGCGGCCGCGCGGGCCAACTCGGCCAGCTCGTCCAGACTCTCCACGTCGTCGAGCTCTGTATCACTCGCTTCCCAACCATCATCGGTCCGCGCGAGCAGTGCGGTGAAGTACACCGTGACTCTCCCCACTCGGTTTGGCAGTGCCACGTGCATCGTGGCAGAAAAGGGGTGAGCTGTCGGGTAACTCGGCAGTTCACCAATGGAATGTCCGCGCGCGCTGCGCCCAGCGCAGGCGGACGTGACAGTCGCGGCACGGTTGGCGTTCGGGCATGGGCTGTTCCTTCGAGGTCCTTCGAGGTGTCCCTCCACGCACCACTCTCCATGTCGCCGCCGCCCTTTGTCCACCGGGGTCCACGTCGGGAAACACCGGGAAACACCAGGAAAGACGCCGGTCAGTGCCGGAGTGCCGGAGGCGTTCGATACTGTCGCACGCATGCGGACCCATGTCGTCGACCACCCGCTGGTGGCGCACAAGCTGACCACGCTGCGCGATGCGCGTACCGACTCCCCGACGTTCCGGCGGCTGGCCGACGAGCTGGTCACCTTGCTGGCTTACGAGGCGACCCGCGATGTGCGCACCGAACTGGTGGACATCGCCACGCCGGTGGCCAAGACCACCGGCGTGCGGCTCTCCCATCCCCGACCGCTGGTGGTGCCGATCATACGGGCCGGTCTCGGCATGCTCGACGGCATGGTGCGGTTGCTGCCCACCGCCGAGGTGGGGTTCCTCGGCCTGGTGCGCGACGAGGAGACGCTGCAGGCCACCACCTATGCCAACCGCATGCCGGAGGACCTGTCCGGCCGCCAGGTCTACGTGCTCGACCCGATGCTGGCCACCGGCGGCACGCTCGTGGCGAGCATCAAGGAGCTGATACGGCGCGGGGCCGACGACGTGACGGCCCTCTGCCTGCTCGCGGCGCCCGAGGGCGTGGAGCGGCTGGAGGCCGAGCTGGCCGACGCTCCCGTGACGGTGGTCACCGGGGCGCTCGACGAGGGGCTGAACGAGCGGGGGTTCATCGTGCCGGGGCTCGGGGACGCCGGCGACCGGATGTACGGGACGGTGTCCTGAGCGCCGCGCCGGCACCGCTGGCCGCGCCGTCCGGCCCGGCCGGTGCCGTCTCGCCCGGGGCGGGGCCGCGGGTTCAGCAGGCGGGGGACTCCGAGGCGCTCGCGGAGCCGGACGGGTCGCCGGAGGGCGACGCCTCCTGACCGCTCAGCTCGGCGAGGCGGCGGGCGGACTCGCCGGCCGGGCTCAGCCGGGTGAAACCGTCGCCGATGACGAAGTCCACGGTGTCGGGTTCGTCGCCGTGGCCGCCGGGCTGCGGGGCGCCGGTGTCCGCGCCCTCGAGCTGGGTGCCGAGCACGGTGAGCGCGCCGGAGCGTTCGGCCGCCGCGCCGCCGAGCAGCAGGGCGGGGGCCGAGACCTTGCCGTCCAGGCTCGCGGGCGCGTTGGCCACCTCGCCGATGGTGAAGCCGCGTTCGGCCAGCGCGTCCGCGGTGTCCTGGGCCAGGCCCTGGCGCTGGGTCGCGTTGTACACGTTGACGGTGATGGCGGAGGGCTCGGGCAGATCGGCGCGCGCGGGGGGCGCGCCCGGGCAGTCCTGCTTCTCGGCGACCTGCCCGGCCCTGGCCTCGGAGGAGTCCTCGTCCCCGGAGAAGACGTCGACGAGTTCGAGGGTCCCGTAGCCCAGCAGGCCGAGCAGGACGAGCGTGGTGAGCGCGGCGAGGATGGCACGCCGACGGCGGCGCGGGGGCCGCATCCTGGGATACACATCGCCTGTGACGCGGAACTTCTTGCCGCCCAGGCCCGGAGGCGTCAGCATGCTCATGGCCGCAGCGTAGCCACGCGAACGCCGGGTGCCCAATAAATGATCAGCTGAATGGTGCGCGCGGCCCCGAACGGGCCACCGCACGCCGCTCGCGCGGTCTCGTGGGGCGTGTCAGCCCAGTTCGAGCACGCGGGCGTGCAGGACCTGGCGCTGCTGAAGCGCGGCGCGCACCGCCCGGTGCAGCCCGTCCTCCAGGTACAGATCGCCCTGCCACTTGACGACGTGGGCGAACAGGTCTCCGTAGAAGGTGGAGTCCTCGGCGAGGAGCGTCTCGAGGTCGAGCTGCTGCTTCGTGGTGATCAACTGGTCGAGGCGGACCGGGCGCGGCGCGACGTCTGCCCACTGCCGGGTGTTGTCCCGGCCGTGGTCAGGATACGGTCGTCCGTTGCCGATGCGCTTGAAGATCACACGGAGAGCCTACCGGGCGCGGCCCTTTCCACGCAGCCTCGCGGCATCGTCCGTTGCCGAGCGCCGTCGCCGGTCACCGTCGGCCGGGGGCGCTCCCTCCTGGCCGGCGCCGGTCGAGGGCACGCGGCGGGCGCGGGCCACCCCCGGGGCCGGGGCCCGGCGGCGACGGGCTCAGTGGGCGGCGGGCAGGCGCTCGGCGTAGCTGCCGACGGCGTGCGCGATCAGCTTGACCCCGGCTTCGAGGGCCTCGGCGCCGATGTTGCCGTGGTCGTCGCAGGCCGCGTGGTAGCAGGGGTCGAAGGGGGCGCCCGGGGTGCCGCCCCAGGCTTCGGCCTGCGCCTCGGTCTTGATGCCCTCCGCGCCGGTGTACGCCCCGCCGGCCGGGATGCCGGCGGCCAGGAAGGGGGCGTAGTCGCTGCGGCCGTCGAACCGGGCGGGCGCGGGGGAGTCGCCCCGGGCGCGCAGGAAGGCGGTGAGGTCCTCGCTGACGGCGGCCGAGCGCGCCGGGTCGGCGTCGGGGTCGGCGGCGTAGACGAAGATGCCGTGGTTGGGTGAGCCGATCATGTCGAAGTTCAGGTAGAGGGCCACGTCGGAACGCTCCGCCGCGGAGAGCCCGGCCACGTAGTGCTTCGAGCCGAGGAGGCCCTCCTCCTCGGCCGACCACAGCGCGAACCGCACCCGGTTGCCGTGCCGGCCGGCCGGGTCCACGGCCGCCAGCCGCAGCGCGGTCTCCAGCACGCCCGCGGCACCCGAGCCGTTGTCGTTGATGCCGGGGCCCTCGGGAACCGAGTCGAGGTGGGCGCCGACCAGCACCGTGCGGGAGGGGTCACCGCCGGGCGAGTCGGCGAGGACGTTGGTGGTCGTGCGGCGCTCGGAGCGTTCCCTGAGCTCCAGCCTGACCCGCACCTCGCTCCCGTCCGCGAGCGCCTGGTGCAGCTCCGCGCCGTCCTCCTGGCCGATGCCGCCGACCGGGATGCCGGCCGGGGAGTCGGCATCCAGGGTGCCGGAGAGGGCGCCCGGCACGTTGTTGCGCACCACGGCGCCGACGGCGCCCGCCGCGGCGGCGTTGGCCGCCTTCCGCGCGAAGGTGCACTCCCCGCGCTCGATGAGCGCGATGCGCCCCCGGAACGCGCCCTCGGGGAAGTCGCCGCTCTCGCAGCCGTCGCCCGCGTCGGCCAGGGGGGCCTCGACGCCGCCCTCGGGGGTGCTGGCGGTGTACGTCATCAGCCGGATCGGGAGGGCGCGTTCCCGCGGGGTGAGCTGGGTCAGCCGCTCGGCCACCGGCTCGCGGTGGTCGAAGTCGAAGCGCTGGTAGGTGACGTCGTATCCGGCCGCCTCGAGCAGCCGCCCCGCGTAGCGCGCGGAGCGCTCGTGGCCCGGGGTGCCCGCGGCGCGGCTGCCCCCGGCGCCGTCGGCGATCCGCTGGAGGGCGGCGAGGTGCCGGGTGGCGCCCTCGGCGGTGGTGGCGGCGACGAGGGCCCGTTCCAGGTGCCCGGCCGGGGCGGGGGCGGCGCCAGGAGCGGGGGCCTGGGGCAGGGGCGTGGGCGAGGTGAGTGTGGTCACGGTGGCCAGGAGCAGGGCAGAAATTACTGTCACAAAATGTGACGATAGCTTAGGTTTTGCCCGAATCTCGGAATGCAAGATCGGTTTGACCTCGCCCTCGATGCGGTCAAGAGTTCGAGACATGGGTGGGGTGATCAGCGGCTTCGCGATCATCGCCGGCGTCATCGCCACCGGATACGTGCTCGGCCGCCGCGGTTCGCTCGGGGAGAACGGCCGGGAGGTCCTCACCCGGCTCGCCTTCCACGTCGCGACGCCCGCGCTGCTGTTCGTCACGCTCTCGCGGGCCGACCTCTCCGCGATCGTCTCCTCCTCCCTGCTGGTCTCCGCACTCAGCACCCTGGCCGTCGTCGGCGCGTTCCTCGCCTTCGGCGCCGCCCGCGGCTGGGGCGTGGGGCCGAGCACGGTGGGCGCCCTGTGCTCCGGCTACGTCAACGCGGGCAACCTCGGCATCCCGATCGCCGTCTACGTGCTCCACGACGCCTCCGTGGTGGCGCCCGTGCTGCTCTTCCAGCAACTGGTGCTGACGCCCGTGGCCCTCACCGCTCTCGACCTGGCCGCCGAGCCGGCGTCCGCCTCTGCGGCCGGGGCGGAGTCCGGGGACCGGTCCGGGGCCGAATCCGGGGCGGAGGGGCGCTGGGCGGGGGTGGCGCGGCGGCTGGTCACGCCGTTCCGCAACCCGGTCGTCCTCGGCTCCCTCGGCGGGGTCTCCGTCGCCGCCTGCGGGCTCACCGTGCCCCACACGCTGCTGGAACCGGTCACGCTCGTGGGCAACATGGCGGTGCCCGCCGTCCTGCTCGCCTTCGGCATCTCGCTGCGCGGCTCGGCGGTGCCGGGGCGCGGCCCGGAGCGGTCCCAGGTGCTGCTCTCCGTGCTGCTGAAGTCGGTGGTCCAGCCCGCGGTGGCCTGGCTCCTCACGGTGACCCTGTTCCCCCTGGGTGCCGCGGACCGGCTGAACGTCGTGGTGATCGCCGCCCTGCCCGCCGCCCAGAACCTCTTCACCTACGCCTCCCGCTACGCCACCGGCACGCGACTGGCCCGGGAGTCGATCCTGCTGTCCACGGCCCTGTCGGTCCCGGTCCTCACGGTGACGGCCGCCCTGCTCGGCTGAGCGGCGGGGCCGGGGTCGGGGGTGTGGTCCGGGGTACGGGGCGGGGGTACGGGCGGGGTTGTGGGCCGGGTGGCGGCGGGGGCCGGGGCGCTCGGGCCGGGCGGGGCGCACGCTTCGAGCGCGGGTGGTGCGGGTAGCGCGGGTGGTGCGGATGGCGCGGGTGGTGCGGATGGCGCGGGTGGTGCGCCGGAGCGTTCGGGGGCTCGCGTGGGGTCAGGTGGCCTCGTGGGGCGCGGAGTTCGGCGGGTGCGCCGGGTCCTCGCGGAACCCGGCTGCCAGGCGTTCGAGTCCGAGGCCGCTGATGAGGAGCCGTTCCTTGGCGTTGCTCAGCAGGCCGGCCGTCCAGGTGACGAAGCCGCCGTCGGCGAAGGCGAACTCGGCGCCGCCGGGTGGCGTGCCGTGGAGCTCGAAGCACGCGCCGGTGTAATAGCCGCGGCCGTGCGCCCGGCCGTCGTCGAACGAGAAGTCAACCCGGGGATGTTCCTCCGCCAGCGGGCCGAGCACCGCGTCCCGCAGGGCGGCGCGGTGGACCCCGCCGGTCAGGTCGGTCAGGCCGACACGCACCCCGGCGAGGCGGATGCCGAGGCCGCGGGCCGCCGCCAGCAGGTCGAGGTGCAGGCGCAGGTGCTCGCGCAGGGTGGCGGTCTCGAAGCGGAACGACCCCTCGTCCCGGCCCGCCGTGCAGAGGCCGAGCAGCGCGAAGTGCGCGGCCATGCCCGGCGCCGCCAACGCCTGGGCGCGCACCATCCGCCCGGTCGCGCCCAGGCGCACGCGGGCGCGCCCGCCGCCCTGGGCGCGGCGGCGCAGGGCGCACTCCAGGGCCAGGACGTTGGTCGAGTCCGCGAGGACCTCGCTGGTGCGGACGGTCGTCACCACCTTGTTCTGGTCCACGGTGGCCACCGCCGAGTGCGCGCCGAGCGGGGCGAGCGGGGAGAGGGCGAGGCCGGTGAAGCCGTGGGCGTCCAGCCGCTCGTGGACGAGGGCCTCCAGCCGCGCCAACTCGCCCGCGGGCAGCGCGGAGGGGGTGGTGAAACGGTTCCGCTCGTAGGCGGCAAGCACCTGGGCCGGGGTGACGGCGGCGGCCCGGCGCCTGGCGACCTCAAGCAGCAGCGTCTGCAGGTCGGTGGGGGAGAGGCGTGTGGTCAGGGCGTCGAGCAGGCCGGGCACGCCGGCCGCGGCCAGGATGCGGGCGAGCCGCTTGTCGTGCTCGCCGCCGGTGCCGTGGGCCGAGGATGCGTGCGCCATCGCCACATCGTGCCGCGCGCGGGGAGCGGCCGCATCCGAATAGCCGCGGGAAGGACCGGGGCGGGGCGCTCCCGGGCCACCGGGGCCAGGACCCGCGAACGGGGCGCGGCGGCGGCCAGGGCGGCCCGGCCCCGCGACGGCCCGCGGCCGCCGGGGCCTGGCTCCTCGCTGTCCGGGACACCCCCCGGCTGCGGCCCGGTTCCGCCTCGGTCCGGGGGTGGGGGGCGCGTGGCCGGGCGGCGTGCGCGGTGGGGTTAACCCCAGCAAAAGTATGGGGCTGCTGGTATGGGAACGGGGCTTGGCGGACGTCAGGCTTGAGACATGAGCGCGATGGGATGGGCGGATTCCGCGGGGAAGACCGCGGTGGGACATGCGAGCGGGTCGCCGGCGGGGCGGGAGGCGGGGCAGGTCTCCGGCGCCGGGCGGTTCTGGCGCCGACTCGGCTATCTGCTGGGCGGGTTGCCGGTCGGCATAGCCGCGTTCACGGCCGGGGTGACGGGGCTCTGCTTCGGCGTGGGCACCTTCCTGATCTGGATAGGGCTGCCCGCCCTGGTCGGGACCCTGTTCCTGGCCCGGGCCTTCGCTGCCCTCGAGCGCCGCCAGGTCGCGGCGGTCACCGGCCGGCCGATCCCGGCGCCCCGGTACCGGATACCGTCGGCGGGCGAGTCAGGGCTGGCCCGCCTGCTCGGGGCGCTGGGAGACGCGCAGTCCTGGCGCGACCTCGCGCACCTGGTGGCCGCGTTCCCGATACGCGTCCTGACCTTCTCCCTGGCTTTCACCTGGACCGTCGGCGGCCTGGGCGAGTTGCTCTACGCCACGTGGTCCTGGCCGCTGCCCCGAGACGACGAGGGGGGCCTGCTCGACCTGATGTTCGGGATAGACGGGAGGCTGCCCGACGTGGCGTTCAACACGGCGATCGGCGTGGTGCTGCTGGCCACGGCGGTTCCGATGCTGCGCGGCCTGACCGCCCTGCAGACCTCGCTGGCCCGTGCCCTGCTGGGCGGTCGGCCGGCGGCCTCCGCCCAGGGCATATCCGGCTGAGGCGCGGGCCCGGGGCGGCGTGCGGCCGGCGGCGCCAGGGGCGGGCGGCGCCCCGGGCCGGGCGAGGGCGGTCCCCCCGAGGTCGGCCACTCGGGGGAGAATCCACCCCATGGCCACCGGACCGCAGACCTTCGACGATCTCCTCGCGGTGCTCCAGGAGCGCCGGCCCGCGCTGACGCGTTCGCAGCGGATGCTGGCCGACCGGGTGCTCGCCGACCCGGAAGGCGTCGCCTTCATGACGGTGTCCGAGCTGGCCGCCGCGGTGGGGGTCAACGAGGCGACCGTCGTCAGATTCGCCACCAGCGTGGGCCTGGAGGGCTACCCGGGGCTGACCCGGCTGTGCCGCGAGCGGCTGCGTGAGCAGGCACAGTTGCTGCGCCGCTACACCAGCCTCGAGCAGCTGAGCAGTGACGGCGGGGACCTGCTGGACCGGGCGGTCGCGCTGGACCGGGCCAACATCGCCCGCACCTTCGCCCGCATCGACCGGGCGGTCTGGGACGCGGCGGTGGGCGTGCTGGCGGAGGCGCCCCGGGTGCACGTGCTGGGGCTGCGGAAGTGCCACGCCCCGGCCTACCTGCTCGGCTACCTGCTGCGGATGCTGCGCGAGGACGTGACCACGCTGACCGCGGGGGCCGGGACGCTGACGGACGAGCTGCGCCGGGTGCGCGAGGGCGACTGTTTCGTCGCCATAGCCATCCACCGCTACTCGGCGGACACGGTGCGGGCCTCCTCCTGGGCACGGGCGCGCGGCGCGCGGTGCGTGGCGCTCACGGACAACGCATCCTCGCCGCTCGCCGCCTCGGGGCACCACGTGTTCTACGTGGATGCCTCGGGTCCCTCGGTGCTGCGCTCGCTCTCCGCGTTCACGGCCCTGGTGCAGGCCCTGGCCGCGGGGGTGGCGCAGCGGCGCGGGCAGGAGGTGCGGTCGGCGCTGCTGCAGGAGGAGGAGCTGCTGGAGGAGTTCAGCGTGTACGACCCAGAGCACCGGCGGTCGGAGCGCTGAGGACGTCGAGGCAGCCGGCGGCGCCCGCGGCGCGGGGGGCGGTGCCGGGCGTGGGCGAGGTCAGCGCGGCGAGGGCGGTCCTGAGGTCGGCCAGGGCGGCGGCCACCCAGGGCAGCGTCAGCGGGTCCTCCGCGCGCAGTGCCTGCCGGCGCTCGGCCGTCGTCTCGCCGTAGAGGAGGCTGGTGGCCATCCGGCAGCGCAGCGCGCCGGGTTCGTCGCCGAACGCCTCACCGGGGAGCACGCCGACGCCGTGCCGTTCGAGCAGTTCGGTGGCCAGGGCGGCGCCGCCGTCGATGCCCTTGGCGGCCAGGGCGGCGCGGTGCGGCTCGAAGTCGGGGTACAGGTAGAAGCCGGCCTCGGGGCGGCGGCAGGTGGCGCCGGCGGCGAGGAGTTCCGCGTGCACGGCCGCGGCCACCTTCGCGTGCAGGCGGCGGGCGGCGTCGACGTGCGCCAGCAGTTCGGGCGGGTCGGCGAGCACGTGGGCCGCCACCGCCTGCATGGGGGCGGCGAGGCTGGACCAGACCTCGCTGGCCACGCCCCTGAGCTCGGCCAGCACCGCGTCGCCCCAGGGGCCTTCGGGGAGCCGGGCGAAGCCGATGCGCCAGCCGCCCAGGGCCAGGGACTTGCTCAGGCCGGTGGTGATCACGGTCCGCTCGGGCAGGTGGGTGGCCGCGCTCGGCGCGCGGCTGCCGTCGTGGATCAGCTCGGCGTAGATCTCGTCGGCGACCAGGGCCAGGCCGTGCCGCTCGGCCAGTTCGCAGACGGCGCGGAGGTGTTCGGGCCTGGCGACGGTGCCCGTCGGGTTGTCCGGCACGGTGAGCACCAGCACGCCGGGGCCGCGCCTGGTGCGCAGGACGGCCTGCAGGCGTTCCGGGTCCGGCACGCCTCCGGCCTCGGGGGGCACGGGCACGCCGATGACGCGCTTGCCGGCCAGCGCGCTCTGCGCGGCGTAGCTGACCCAGGCCGGCCGGGGCAGGAACACGTCGCCCGGCAGGGTGGCGAGCAGGGCGAAGAGGAGTGGCTTGCTGCCAGGCGCGAACAGCACCCGGCCGGGTTCGGTGGGCAGCCCGCGCCTGCCGAACCAGCCGGCGGCGGCCTCCCGCGCCTCGGGGGAGCCGGCCACCGGGCCGTATCCGTTGCGGTCGGCGGCGGCGGTGAGCACCTCCACCACCGACTCGGGGACGGGCAGCCCCGCCTCGCCGAAGCCGAGGTGCAGCACCCGCTGCCCGGCGGCCCACCTCGCCCGCACCGCCTCGTCGATTGCCAGGGTCGCGGAGTGCGCGGTCATGGCACGCCACCTCTTTCGTTTGCTCTGCCGCGGTTGGTGCAAAAAGAATTGCATGACAAGAGGCATATGCAAAGGGCTTTGTGAGGGGGGAGGGGGCGTGGGCGGCGCGTTGGTCATCCTGCCGGGAGGCGGTTGCGGAGTTCCCTACGAAACGTCGCGAAGTTCCCCGCGCATGGCGGAACTCGGCGCCGTTCGGGGCCGGGCCGCGGTTGCGGCCATTGGGGAGGCGGCCAAGCATGAGGGGAGGGGGCGCGAGGCCCGGGGGCCCGCAGGACCTGGAGCGAACTGATGAGCCGAGAGCACCCGCGCTGCCTGGTCGCCGGCGCCACCGGCTACCTGGGCGGTCGGCTGGTTCCCGCGTTGCTGGCCGCCGGGTACCCGGTGCGCTGCCTGGCCAGGTCGCCGGAGAAGCTGCGCGACCGCCCCTTCGCCGACCGGGTGGAGGTGGTGCGGGCCGACGTCGCCGATCCCGGCTCGCTGGACGCCGCCCTGCGCGGCATCGAGGTGGCCTACTACCTCGTGCACGCCCTGGGCGCCGGTCCCGGCTTCGAGGAGCGCGACCGCCGCGCCGCCTTCGCCTTCGGGGAGCGGGCCCGGGCCGCGGGGGTACGCCGCCTGGTCTACCTCGGCGGCCTCGTTCCGGCCGGGGTGCCGCGGGGGCAGCTCACCCCGCACCTGCGTTCGCGCGCCGAGGTGGGAGACCTGCTGCTCGCCTCCGGCGTGCCGACGGCCGTGTTGCGCGCCGCGGTCGTCATCGGCTCCGGCTCGGCGTCCTTCGAGATGCTGCGCCAGCTCACCGAGCGGCTGCCGGCGATGGTGACCCCGCGCTGGGTGCGCACCCGCGTCCAGCCGATCGCGGTCGCCGACGTGCTGCGGCTGCTGGTCGGCTGCGCGCTGCTGCCCGACCACGTGAGCCGCGCGTTCGACATCGGCGGCCCCGACGTCGTGACGTACCAGGAGATGATGCGGCGCTATGCCGCGCTGGCCGGGCTGCCGCGGCGGCTGATCGTTCCGCTGCCGTTCCTCTCGCCCGGGCTCTCCAGCCTGTGGGTCGGCCTGATCACCCCGGTGCCCGGCAGCCTGGCGCGCCCGCTCGTCGAGTCGCTCCGGCACGAAGTGGTGTGCGGCGAGCGGGACATCGAGCGTTTCGTGCCGCCGCCGCCCGAGGGCGCGACCGGGCTCGACGCGGCGCTGCGGGCGGCGTTGCGCGCCTCGGACGAGCCGCGGCGCGTGCCCGGGGAGCGGGTGTCGCGCCGCCGCGCGCACCCCGCGGACCCCGCGTCGGGTGACCCGGCCTGGAGCGGCGGCAGCCGTTACGCCGACGACCGTTCGCGGCCGGTCGACGCGCCGCCGGAGGCGTTGTGGCGGGTGGTGGAGCGGATCGGCGGCAGTCAGGGCTGGTACTCCTCGCCGCTGGCCTGGTCCGTGCGCGGCTGGCTCGACACCCTCCTCGGCGGGGTCGGGCTGCGTCGCGGGCGGCGCGACGCGGAGCGGCTGCGGGTCGGGGACGTGCTGGACTTCTGGCGGGTCGAGGCCCTGGAGCCGGGGCGGCTGCTGCGGCTGCGCGCGGAGATGCGGCTGCCGGGGCCCGCCTGGCTGGAACTGCGCGTGGGGCGCGACGAGGAGGGGCGCACGGTCTACCGGCAGCGCGCGCTGTTCCTGCCGCGCGGGCTGGCCGGGCACGCGTACTGGTGGGCGCTGTGGCCGTTTCACGCCTGGGTGTTCGGCGGGATGGTGCGCAACATCGCCGCCGGGGCGGAACGGGTTGCCGCGGCGGATCTGGCGGCACACGCCGCCGCCCCCACCTCGGCCGCGCACTGAGCCGGAAGGGGCGCGCCGCGCGGGAACCGGGGGCGCGTGGGGGCGGTGGGGGGCGCGGAGGGGCGGTGGGGGGCGGGTGGTTTGTCTGGTTTTGCCGTGTGTGGCCGGTGGTGTCAGTGTGGAGGGAGTGGCCGTGGCACGGGAGCTGGGAGTACACCATGACGCAGGCGAGCGGACGGGGCGGCGGGGCGAGTGATGAGGCGGGCGTCGAGGCCGGGGCCGCGGCGGGCGAGGGGCGGGCGCCGGACGACGTGAGCCGGGTGCGGCGGCTGGAGACGCAGGTGGACATGCTGACCGAGGCGGTGCACGCCCTCATCGACGGCCTGGAGACCGATCCGGCGCACGAGCAGCCCGCGGACGGCCGCGCGGCCCGTGGCGCCAGGCTCGCGCGGGAACTGCTGCTCTCCAGCGGGCAGTGACTTCCGCTCGCCCGTAGGCGGTGACGGCCGTTCGCCCCGGGCGGTGACGGCCGTTGGCCCGCGGGCGGTGGCTGTCGTTCGCCCCGGGCGGTGGCTGTCGCTCGCCCGCGGGCGGTCAGCGGGGCTCCGATGCGGTCGCCGTGGCTGCCCGGCGGGTGGCCGTTCCGCCTTTGCGGGGGGCGGCAACCGCGGCGCTGCCGTGGGCGGTCGGGGCGGCCGGCCGGGCGGACCGGGTTTGGGCGGACTCGTGAGGCCGGGCGGTCAGCCCGTGACGCGCCGTGTTCACTCAGGTGGGTGGTTTCGCTCGCCGACTGTGTCGCGGCGGCGTGGCGGCGTAGAGGCTGGGCAGGTGGCCCACTCTTCTCAAACCTCCCCCGCCCCGCAATCTCCGCCGCCAGAACCCCCGCCGCCCGAGCCCCCGGCCGGCCCGCTTCCCGGGCTCCCCGCGCAGTCCTCCCCCGGCCTGCCGGCGGGGCCCGTTCCCGGGCTGCCCACGGGGCCGGTTCCCGGGCTGCCCCGGGGGGCCGCCACCGGGCCGTCGCCTGAGCCCCCCGGTCCCGGGTGCGCGCCGGGGCTGCCGCCGGGACAGCGCTCCGTCCCCCCGTCCGCCCCCGCGCCCTCCTCCGCGCTTCCCGCGCCGACGAAGGCGCCGTTCGCGCTCCCCACGCCGAAGGCGCCCTTCGCGCCCCCCGTCCTCTTCGCGCGCCCCCCAACCTCCGTACCCGCCGCGCCCCCCGTACCCGCCGCGGCCCCCGCGCCCGAGGAACCGGCCGCCCCGGCCGCCGGCGGCCCGGCCCCCGGCCCCAGCCCCGCCGGCCACCCGGCCCGCGGCCCGGCCCGCGCCCCGGGCGCCGGGGAGGGCGGCGGGCAGCCCTTCCGGCTGCCGGAGTTCTACACGCCCTATCCGGCGCGGCTGAACCCGCACGTCGAGGCGGCCAGGACGCACTCCAGGCAGTGGGCGCGCGACATGGGGATGCTGGAGGGTTCCGGGATCTGGGAGCAGGCCGACCTCGACGCCCACGACTACGCGCTGCTGTGCGCCTACACGCACCCCGATGCCTCCGCCGAGGACCTTGCGCTGGTCACCGACTGGTACGTGTGGGTCTTCTTCTTCGACGACCACTTCCTGGAGATCTTCAAGCGGACCCAGGACCGCGAGGGCGGCAAGGCGTACCTCGACCGGCTGCCGGCCTTCATGCCGATCGACCCCGGCGCCGACGTGCCGGAGCCGGTCAACCCGGTGGAGGCCGGGCTCGCCGACCTGTGGCGCCGCACCGTTCCCGCCATGTCCGCCGACTGGCGCGCCAGGTTCGCCGAGAGCACCGCGAACCTGCTGAACGAGTCGCTGTGGGAGCTGTCCAACATCAACGCCGGCCGCATCCCCAACCCCGTCGAGTACATAGAGATGCGGCGCAAGGTCGGCGGCGCGCCCTGGTCGGCGGGGCTGGTCGAGTTCGCCGCCCACGCGGAGGTGCCGGCGGCCATCGCGCACGCGCGCCCGATGCGGGTGCTGCGCGACACCTTCTCGGACGCCGTGCACCTGCGCAACGACCTCTTCTCCTACCAGCGGGAGGTGGAGAGCGAGGGGGAGTTCAGCAACGGCGTGCTGGTGCTCGAAACCTTCTTCGGCTGCGGCACGCAGGAGGCCGCCGAGGCGGTCAACGACCTGCTGACCTCCCGGCTCCAGCAGTTCGAGCACACCGCGCTCACCGAGGTGCCGCCGCTGTGCGCCGAGCACGGGCTCAGCCCGCAGCAGGGCGTCGACGTCCTCGCCTACGTCAAGGGCCTCCAGGACTGGCAGTCGGGCGGCCACGAGTGGCACCTGCGCTCCAGCCGGTACATGAACGAGCAGGCGGAGCGCGGGCGTTCCCCGCTGGGCCCGGGCATGGGCGCGCGGCTCGGCATCGGCTCGCTCGGCACCTCGGCCGCCGACGTCCGGCTCACCACGCGCCGCGCCGAGGCGGCCAGGGCCCGCCGCTACACGCACGTGCCGGGGCGGCGGGTGGGGCCCTCGCTGCTGCCGGAGTTCGAGATGCCCTTCGCCACCACGCTCAGCCCCTTCCTGCCGGGGGCGCGGCGGCACGTCGTCGCGTGGGCCCGCCGGATGGGCATGCTGGACGAGCCGCCCGGCGTGTGGAACGAGCGGAAGCTGATCGGCTTCGACTTCCCGCTGTGCGCCGCCGGCCTGCACCCGGACGGCACCCAGGAGAGCCTCGACCTCGCCTCCTGCTGGCTGACCTGGGGCACCTACGGCGACGACTACTACCCCGCGGTCTTCGGCCGCCGCCGCGACCTGGCGGGCGCCCGGCTGTGCACCGAGCGCCTGTCGGCCTGCACCGACCTCGCGGACCCCGGCTCGGCCCCGCCCGCGGCGAACGCCCTCGAACGGGGGCTCGCCGACCTGTGGCGGCGCACCGCGGAGCCGATGACGCCGGAGCAGCGCCGGGTCTTCCGCGACACGATCGAGGAGATGACCTCAAGCTGGCTGTGGGAGCTGGACAACGAGGCGCAGAACCGGATCCCCGAGCCCGTGGACTACATCGAGATGCGCCGGAAGACCTTCGGCTCCGAGTTCACGATGAGCCTGTGCCGCCTGCGGCGCGGCAGCGCCCTGCCGGCCGAGGTGTACCGCAGCGGGCCGGTGCGGTCGCTGGAGAACGCGGCGGCCGACTACGCCTGCCTGCTGAACGACCTCTTCTCCTACCAGAAGGAGATCGAGTGCGACGGTGAGATCCACAACGCCGTCCTCGTCGTGCAGCACTTCTTCGACTGCGACTACCCCACGGGAGTCGCCGTCGTCGACGACCTGATGAAGTCGCGGATGCGGCAGTTCCAGCACGTCGCGGCGCACGAACTGCCTGTCGTCGTCGAGGACTTCGGCCTGGACGAGGAGGGGCGCGCCGCCCTGGGCGGCTACGTGAGGGACCTGGAGAACTGGATGTCGGGCATCCTCACGTGGCACCGCGGATGCCGTCGCTACGCCGAGCGGGACCTGCTGCCGGGGCCGCTGCCACTCCCGGGCGGCCTCGGCACCTCCGCGGTCAGGATCGCCTGGCCAGGGGGCGGCGGCGCGGTGGGGACCGCCGGTTCCGGCGGCTGAAGCCGGGCCGCCCGATGCAGCAACGGGCCATCTCGGGCGCGCGCCACGGGAGTTCCGGCGCGTGCCCGGCGATGGCGGATCGGGCCTCTCGCCCTCCCGCGGGAGGGGGGCAGCCCCAGGCGAAAGGTTCCAGCACCCTGTCTATCGCTCTCGGTAATCGGATATGTACTCTAGGTTCCGTGCGCCTCGACGAGGATTTCTTCGCGAATCCGTACGAGCACTACGCCCACCTGCGTGCCGGCCGTTCGGTGCACCTCGTCACGAGCCCGGACGGCACCCCGGCGTGGCTGGTGACGCGTTACGCCGACGTCAGAGCGGCCCTCTCGGACCCGCGGCTCTCGACGAACGCGGCGCACAGCAACGGCTGCGGCTACCGTGGCCTGCCGCTGCCCCCGGCCCTGCGCAACGACCTCCTGCACCTCGACCCGCCGGACCACACCCGGCTGCGCCGCCTGGTCTCGCACGCCTTCAAACGGCGCTCGGTGGAGAGCCTGCGCCCCCTGGTGCAGGCGCGCGCCGACGCCCTGCTGGATGCCCTGCCCGACCGGTCAGGTGGCGGCGGCCGGCCGGGGGAGAGGCGCGGGGACCTGATGGCCTCGCTCGCCCTGCCCCTGCCGCTGCTGGTCGTCTGCGACCTGCTCGGCGTCCCGGAGGAGGAGCGCGGCCGCATCGCCTCCTGGACGGACACCCTGCTGATCCCCGGGCGCCCGGCCGCGGTCGCGGCGGCCATGCGGGACGCCGAGCGGCAACTGCGCGAGGTCATCGCGCGCAAGCGCCGCCGGCCGGGGCCCGACCTGCTCAGCGGGCTGATCGAGGCCAGGGACGCCCAGGGCAGGCTGAGCGAGGACGAACTGGTCAGTGTGGCCTTCGTCATCCTCGCCGCCGGCCACGAGACCACGGCCAGCTTCATCTGCAACGCGGTGCTCGCCCTCCTCGACCCCAGGCTCCACTGGGAACGGCTGCTGCACCACCCGGAGTTACTGCCCGGGGCGATCGAGGAGCTGCTGCGGTACGACGGGCCGCTGTCGCTCGCCATCCGCAGGTTCGCCACCGAGGACATGACGATCGGCGGCGTGCGGGTGCGGGCCGGGGACTCGGTGCTGCTCTCCCTCGCCTCGGCCAACCGGGACGAGGAGCAGTTCCCCTGCCCGGACGAGGTACGCCTCGAACGGATGCCGCAGGGGCACCTGGCCTTCGGGCGCGGCACCCACCTGTGCCTGGGCATCCCGCTGGCGAGGCTCCAGGCGGAGATCGCCCTCTCCACCCTGCTGCGCCGCGCTCCCAAACTGGAACTGGCAGTCCGGCGAGAGGAGTTGATCTGGCGTCCCTCGCACCGCACGCGGCACCTGACCGCCCTGCCCGTCACGTTCTGACCCATTGGCCCGCTGAGAGGCGAATCGATTTTGTTCATGCCCATTCCCGGCGGTCCGCTGCATCCGCGCTCCGCCGAGCTGGAGGCCCAGGCCTACGACTGGGCGCTGCGGCGCGGCCTGGTGGACGCGGAAGGGCACCGGCGGCTGGCCGCCTCCCGCGTCGTCACCCTGGCCACCAGCTACTACCTGACCGCGCGCTACCGCGAGATGGCGGTGCTCGCCCGGTGGTACGTATGGCTGCTGACGCTGGACGACTGGTACGACGAGGCGCCGCCGGCGGGGGCCGGGCGGGGCGGGGCGGGCGCCCACCGGGACGCCGCGGGACCGGGGAGCGCCGGCCGCGGGCCGGGGAGCGCGGGCCGCGGGCCGGGGGCTGCGGCCTTCCGGGCGGCGCTCGCCGAGGACCTGTGGCCGGCCACGCGCGCGCGGATGTCCCCGGCCTGGCGGGCGAGGTTCGGGCGGCACCTGCGCGAGTGCGTCGCGGGCTACCGGTGGCAGGCGGCCGTCAGGACGGGCCGGGTGCCCCCGCCCGAGCCTGCCGAGTACATCGCCTGGCGGCGCAGGTCGTTCGGGGCGTACCCGATCTTCGATCTGATCGAGTTCGTGGAGCGGCAGGAGTTCGGCGCCCCCCTGCGGCAGGACGCGGCGGCGGCCGAGCTGGTCGCCGCGGCCAGCGACGCCATGGCCTGGACCAACGACCTGCACTCGCTGGAGCGTGACCTCGCCTGCGGGGAGCGCGGCAACCTGGCGCTCGTGGTGGCCGCGGCCACCGGCGGCGGCCGGGACGAGGCCGCCGCCCGGGTCGAGGAGATGATCGCGGAACGGCTGCGCGCCCTGCTGCGGGCCCGGGCGGCCCTGCTGCCGCTTGGCCCGCAGGGGCGGCTGCTCGGCGACCGGGTCTGCGCGGCGGTGCGCGGGGCCTGGGACTGGCACCGGGCGAGCGCCCGTTACCGGCCGGGGCCCCGCGCACCGCACGCGGGTGGCGTCGTCAGCCGAGCTGCGCGCTGACCCGCTCCGCCTGGTAGGCGAGGGCGGTGGCGGCGGCGGTGGAGACGTGGCCGCCGTGCGCCCGGTCCAGGTCGCGGGCGAAGTCGCCGAGGGCGTCGGCGGCCTGCCGCGGGTGGTCCCGGTCGAGCTGCCGCTGCGCCTGGTCGAGATCGGCGCGCAGGCTCCGGATCAGGCCGGCGCCGGTGACGTCCCCGCTGCCGGCGTAGCCGTCGAGGGCGTCCGCGAGGGAGCGCACGCCGCCGGGCGTCCAGTAGTCCGGCACCGGCACCTGGCCGAAGTCCATGTCGGTGGCCAGGTAGAACCCGGTGTACGAGGGCTGGTTGTACGCCGTCTGCTGGCGCGCCACCTCGGCCCGGTACTGCGGGTCCTGCATGAGCGTGTACAGCTTGTGCCCGGTCACCTCGGTGGAGGTGTAGAAGCGGATCGCGGAGCTGTCCGTGGTGCGTACCGCCAGCTCCTCGCGCCAGTCGCCGAACAGGTCGGCCACCAGCGAGGGGTTGCCCTTGGTGCCGTTGTTGGTCAGCGTGCCCTCCGCGGTCACCAGGGTGCCGCGCTGCCAGTCGTCGATCGTCGGCGTCTGGTCGTTGTAGCCGTTCACGATCTGGGTGGACAGGTCGGCGGCGAAGTGGATGCTCTGGTCGGTGCCGGGCGTCGCGTCGCCGAGGTGCTCGCCCGAGGCGCTGAACAGGCCGCTCTCGGAGGACTCCTGCGGCATCGAGGCCCAGTTCTCCAGCCCGGGCGAGTCGGGGTCGACGTCGCCGATCATGCCGCGCCCGGTGTCCCTGCCGCTGTAGGCGCCGAAGAGGACCTCACCGGTGGCGGCGTCGCGCATGGCGTAGCCGTAGGGGGCCGAGGTGGCGCCCTCGTGCACGGTGAAGATCTCAAGACCCGGGCGGTTCGGGTCGATGTCGGTCACGTGCATCGCGTCGCCGTGGCCGAGCCGGACGTTCTGCCCGGGCACGCTGCTCTCCGGCGGCGCGACGTCGTAGGAGCTGTAGAGCAGGCTGCCGTCGTCGTCCAGGGTGGCGGAGCCGTAGACGATCTCCTGGCGGCCGTCGCCGTCCACGTCCGCGGAACTCAGCGAGTGGAAGCCCTGCGTGGTCATCGAGCCGTACTCGGGGTCGGTGCCGTCCACGCCGTGCGGGGAGTCGTTGAACGGGTTGGACATCGGGGTCCAGCCGCTGTCCACGTTCCACTCCTTGCGCAGGTGCTCGCCGTCCCAGGTGTAGGCGGCCAGGGTGGTGCGGGTGTAGTAGCCGCGGGCGAAGACGGCCGAGGGGTGGGCGCCGTCGAGGTAGGCGACGGTGGACAGGAAGCGGTCCACGCGGTTGCCCGGCTCGATGCGGGACATCGCGTAGTCGCCCCACATCAGGCCGTCGTCGTGGCGGCCCGGCTCGTAGGGGACGGTCTCCAGCTCCGCGCCGCTTTCGCCGTCGAAGACCGAGAGGTACTCGGGGCCGTCAAGGACGAAGCCCTCGAACTCCCGCAGCTTGTTGTTGGCGCTGCGGCCGGGGGCGTAGACGTCGATGAAGTAATCGGCGAGTTCCTCGGCGTCCGCCTGGGAGAGCGGGTAGTCGTAAGCCGGCTCGATGCCGAAGCACTCCTCCAGCGTGGCGGGCCAGTTCCCGGCCCTGACCTCCGGCTGGTCCTGCCAGTTCCGGAACATGTCCACGACGTGGTCGTAGTAGTCCTCCGCGCTCATCCGGTAGTCGTCCTGGTTGGAGTAACCGGCGCGGATGTCGGCGCGGGGCATGGTGATGTAGCGCTCGGAGCGGACGCTGCCGTCGGCGTTGTACCGGATGGTCCTGGTGCCGGGCGCGGTCTTGAACATGATCTCGGAACGGCCGTCGCCGTCGAAGTCGTACACCAGGAACTGCGTGTAGTGGGCGCCCGCCCGGATGTTCGGCCCCAGGTCGATGCGGTTGAGCAGGGTGCCGTCGAGCTCGTAGGTGTCGAGGTAGACGTTGCCGGTGTAGCCCCGCTGGGAGACGTCCTTGGCGTTGGACGGGTACCACTTGACGACGTACTCGTACTCCCCGTCGCCGTCCACGTCGCCGACCGACATGTCGTTGGCCGAGTAGGTGTACTCCTCGCCCGCGGGGGTGACGCCGTCGGCGGGCTTCGTCAGGGGCAGGTCGACGTAGTCCCGGGACCAGGGGGAGACCGGGTCGCTGAGGTCGACCTCGGCGCCGTCGACGACGGCGGCGACGCGGTAGGTGGCCTCGCCGTCGGCGTCCTGGTCCAGGTAGTTGGTGCTGTCGTCGACGGTCGCGATGCGCTCGCCGTCGCGGTAGACGTGGAAGTCGGCACCGGTGAGGCCGGTTTCCGAGTGGCCGGTGACCTCGTCGGCCAGCAGGCGCCAGGAGAGGAAGACGCCCTCGTCGGTGCCGACGGCCACCAGGCCGCGGTCCAGCTCCTCCAACTGCACGCGGTCGGCGGGCGTTGCGCCGTGCCCGTTGCCGTGGCCGCCGGGCGAGGCGGCCTGGGCGGCGGGGCCGCCGGCCAGCAGCAGGCCGGCGAGCGGGACGACGGCCCAGCGCCGCGATCGTTGTCCGTGGGGTCTCATGCGGGTGGCCCTTCGCTATTGATTCGTTTCAATGAGTCGTTTCAAATCGGCCGGGCGCGACAGTACGAGGGTGCTGGTGAGGCGTCAATACTTCTGGCAGGAAAGCCGGGCGCGGCGCGGGAGTGGCGGGCGGCGGCCCGCCGCGGCGCGAGGGGCGGCGTGGCGCCCAACGCGCCTGCGCGGGACGGGCGTTGACGCCGCGGCCGGCGCGGGGGCGGGGCGCGGGCGCGGGGGTGGCGGGTTCCCGCCGCGCGGGCGTGCCGGGGGGCGCGGGGGCGGTGCAGGGCCGATGCAGGGCCGATGCAGGGGGGCGGTCGCGAGAAAGGGCCGCGGCGGGGGCGCGTCTGGGGGCGCGGGGTGCGGGCCGGGGCGCGTCCGAGGGTGCGGGGCGCGGACGAGGGTGCGGGGCGCCGGCCGGGGGCTAAGGGGCCGTCGGCCGGGGGTGAAAGGGCCGGGGGGCGGGCGTGCGAAAGGGCCGTGGGCCCGTTCCCCCGTCCCGGGCCCACGGCCTGCCCGTGGTCGCACCTGCCGCGCTCGCCGCGCCGTCCGGCCACCCCGGCCGTTCCTGCTGCCTGCTCCCCGCTCCGTGTCCCTGGAGCCGGTCCGGAGCCGGTCCGGAGCCGGTCCCGTGTCGTGGGGAGCCGGTCCCGGGTGGTCCCGTATCGGTCCGGATCGGTCCCGAGCCGGTCCGGCGTCGGTCCCCGTGGCGCCGGATGCGGTCCGGTACTGCAGGAATCTAGGCGAAGCTCCGTAGGAATTCCGTCAACAACGCTTCCGCCGCCGGGAGTTCCCCGGCCGGGGCGGACCGCCGCGCCCGGGGGACTCCCGCGGGAGGAGAGCTACAAGGGCAGGGGCGCCCGGGGCCGCGGGGCCTGGGCCGGGGCCTCGGCCGGTTCGCCGTGGGAGAGGCGGGGGAGCCAGCCCAGGCCGCGCGGCAGGTGCCAGCTGCGCTCGCCGAGCAGCGCGAGCACCGAGGGCAGCAGCACCATCCGCACCAGGGTCGCGTCCACGAGCACCGCCACCGCGAGGCCGACGCCCATCTGCTGCATGTCCTGCATCCGCAGCAGCGCGAAGACCGAGAACACCGCGACCATGATGGCCGCCGCCCCCGTCACCGAGCCGGCCGTGCGCGTGATGCCCTCGCGCACCGCCTCCCGGGTGGCCAGGCCCCGGTCGTGGGCCTCGCGGATGCGGGAGACGACGAACACGTGGTAGTCCATCGACAGGCCGAAGAGGATCACCAGGACGAACAGCGGCATCCAGCCCTCGATCGCGCCCGCCGGCTCCAGGCCCAGCGTCTCCGCGCCCCAGCCGTGCTGGAAGACGGCGACCATCGTTCCGTAGGCGGCGCCCACCGACAGCAGGTTGAGCACGATCGACACGATCGCGATCGGAAGGGACCTGAAGCTGAACAGCATCAGCAGGAAGGTGACCGTCGCGATGAAGGCGAAGATCGGCAGAATGTCGTGGTTCAGCTGGTCGTTGAAGTCGAGCGACTCGGCGAGGGGGCCCGCCACGTGCGCCTCGGCCGCGGCCGGGGCGAGCACGTGCGGCACCAGGTCCTCCCGCAGGGTGTGCAGGGCCTCCTTGGAGGCGGCGTCCGAGCCGTCGCCGGCGAGCGGCACCTCGATCCGCACCACGCCCTCGGCCTCGTGCACCTCGGTGGTGGCCTCGCCGGCGAACTGATCCGAGTCGGCGACCCGTTGCTCGAAGTCCGCCACGGCCTCCCGGAAGGCGGGGGCGTTCACGTCCCCGGCCCGCAGCACGACCTCGGCCGGGTCGGGGCCGCCGGGGAAGGTGCGGGTGATCTCCTGGTAGGCCACGGTGAGGGCCGAGTCGGAGCCGAACTGCTTCTCCAGGCCGAGCTGTTCGGTCTTCATGCCGAGCGCGGGAGAGCACAGCAGGAGCAGCGCCGCGCCGGAGACGGCCGCGAACAGCTTCGGCCGGGCGAGCACCGGGCCCATGATCCGGCCGGAGATCGCCCCGCCGGCCCGCGCGCCGTGGCGGCGCCTGCGGTGGAGGAGCGGCACCCGGCCCGCGTCGATCCGGTCGCCCAGCCAGGACAGCGTCGCCGGCAGCACGGTGACCGAGCCCAGCATGGCCATCAGCACGACGAGGATGGTGGCGACCGCGAAGCCCTTGAAGAGCAGCAGCCCGGACAGGAACATGCCGGACATCGCGAGCATCACCGTCACGCCCGAGATCAGCACGGCCCGGCCGCTGGTGGCCGCCGCGATGCGCAGCGCCGTCGCCGCGTCCCGGCCCGCGGCCCGCTCGTCGCGCTCCCGCCGCAGGTAGAACAGGCAGTAGTCGACGCCGACCGCGAGCCCGACCAGGAACATCACCGAGGTGGTGCTGTCGAACAGCGGCACCTCGTGGCTGGCCAGCGCGAGCAGGCCGAACGCGCCGAGGCAGGCCGTCAGCGCCAGGAAGACCGGGAGCAGCGCGGCGACCACCGCGCCGAAGACGACGAGGAGGATGCCGAGCGCGAGCGGGACCGAGGTGTACTCGGAGGTCGCCAGGTCGTGGGTCAGCATGTCGTCGAGCACGTAGCCCGCGCTGCCGTCGCCGAACTGGTGGAAGTCGACGTCCCGGTACCGGTCCTCGACCCCGGCGACGGCGTCGAGCACCGGCTCCACCCGGTCGGAGACCGTGAGCGGATCGCCGGTCAGCTGGAAGCGGATCAGCCCCTCCCGGCCGCTCTCCGAGGCCAGGGCCGGCTGGACGTGCGCGGTCTCGCCGGTGTGCTCCAGGGCCGTGGCCAGGGCGTCCGCGGCCTCACGCCATCCGCCGGGCCGCTCGGACCTGAGCATCACCATCTCGTCCGCCGGGTCGTCGACTCCGGCGTCCTCGAGGATCTCGACCGCGCGGGCGGAGTCGCCCGCGTCGGATTCGGACGGGGTCATCTCGTCGATCCCGGACATGCCGCCGACCACGGCGACTAGGACGACGAACAGCAGCCAGCCGAGGACTGCCGACTTGCGGTGGCGGGTGCTCCACCCGCCCAGGCGTACGGCGAGGCCCTGCCTCGCCGACCTGGTGGAACGCGTGGTGAGTGACATGTCCTCAACGCTAGGAACGCCCAACTCGGCGCCCCAGCCGTCAGAACACCCACCCGTGACGGTCACCAGTGCCACCGCGGAGGTGGTGCCAGGTACACCCCCGGTGCTGCGGCGCGCCGGAGCCGCCGGCCGGTGGGCCGGGGCGCCCGGCCGCGGCTCAGGCGGGGCGGGGCGCGGGGGCGAGCTGGGGGCCCCAGCGGGTCAGCCACTCGCCGAGCGCCGGGTCCTCGGCGTAGGCCGAGTCGAGTTGGTAGAGCCCCTGGGCCGGGCAGCGGGCGCCGAGTTCGACGAGGACCGGCTTCAGCAGCAGCTCGGGGGCGAGGGCGTGGGCGGGACCCGCGCCGAGCATCAGCGGCACGGCGGTCACTCCGGCCAGGCCCCCGGAGGGGATCTGGTCGAGGAACAGCTTCAGCAGCCCGGTGTAGGTGGCCTTGAACGTCGGCGAGGCCACCACGAGCAGCTCCGCCTCCCGCACCCGGGCCACCGCCTCGGCCACCGCGGGGTCGTCCCGGCCGAGCAGCCCGGGGCCCAGGCCGACGACGTCGATCACGCGCTCGGGCGGGCCGTCGCCCAGCCGGGTCGCGAGCCGCACCGCGGCATCCAGGGTGCGGGACTTCGGCTTCGGATTGCCGACGAGGACCGTGATCGGCACGGGGCACCTGCCTCCGGGTCGGGGCGTGTCGCGGCGTCCCGGACCGGGCGCCGGAACAGCAGCGTCGCATCCGGATGTTGTCCCGGCGTTGCGCCCCGTCAACGCGTTCCGCGCGAGCCGGCGGCGATCCGGCCGCGGCGGGCGGGGCGCGCACGGGGCGCGGGCGCGGAGCGGCGCGCCGGGCGGTTCCTGGTTCCGCCCGGCGGCCCCTCCGCGGCCGCCCGGCCGCCGCGGCAGGGCCGCGGCCGGGCGGCCGGGGGCGGCGGGACAGCGGCGGTCCTGCCGCGGTGGCAGGACGCCGGTGCCCTGCCGGGTCCCGGTGGCTCAGTCGAGGTGGGCGCAGATGTCCTCGGTGCCGCCGTGGAGCAGGTGCAGGGTGCGGTAGCCGTCGGCCGCGAACTCCAGCGTGTAGACGCCGTCGACGAGGTACTCGCCGCGCGGCACGTTGCCCGCGTTCTCGCCGAAGCCGACCAGCACCGGCCCGATCACCGACCAGAACTGCGAGCCGTCGCTGCGGTAGTCGACGAGGGCCGTGCCGCTCGCGTCCGCGTCGTACCAGGCGCCGGTGTCGGTGTTGGTGACCCGCACGATCAGGGGGCCCTTGTAGACGACCTCCCTGGGCGAGCCGTCGGGGTAGGTGTCGAGGACCCGCTGCACGACCTCGTCCACCACGGCCTCGGTGTGGATCGGGAAGTCGCACCTGACCCCGGCGGCGTAGTCGTACGGCGGCGTCGGGGCGGGCTCCCAGCCGTCGGCGCCGCCGCCCGCGCCGCCTCCCGAGGCGGCGGCGGGCACGGCCCCGGACAGCAGGGCGGCCAGGGCGAGCGGGGCCGTGAGGGCACGGCCGGCGAGGCGGGTTCGGCGCATGAACTCTCCTTGTACGACGGTGTACGCGGGTCTTCGGGGCGTGCGTGGGCGTGCGCGCCTGTCCGAGGGCGCACGGTGGGGGCGGCGCGCGCCGGGACCGCGGCGGACCGCGGGCGGCGGCGGAGCCCCGCGGCACCGCGGGTCCCCGAAGCAGCCTGGCGCGTTCCGCTCACCACGGGCTCACCAGGCCGCCCCCGCCCGCCCCGCCGGCCCGGGACGCCGCCCCCGCGGACCGTGCCCGGGCCCGTGCCGGGACCCTGCCCGGACCTGCCCGGGGTCCGCGCCGGGTCCCGGCCTGGCGCCGCGGGCCGGTGAACCTTTTCGGCCACCGCACTAGGCTGCCGGGCGCCATGGAGTTCCAACTGCTCGGCCCGTTCCAGGCCCGCCACGAGGGGCGCCGCGTCCTGGCCGGGAGCCGCCCCCAGGAACGGTGCCTGCTCGCGGTGCTGCTGCTCGACGAGGGGCGGGTCGTGCCGACCGAACGCCTCATCGACCTGCTGTGGAACGGCTCCCCGCCCGCCTCGGCCCGCGGCACCGTGCACACCTACGTGGGCCGGCTGCGCGCCGCGCTGGCCCCGTACGGCTTCCCGCTGCTCACCCGGCACGACGGCTACGTCGCCGAGCCCGGCGAACACACCGTGGACGCGGCCGAGTTCACCGGCCTGCTCCGCGAGGCCGCCGCCGCGGCCGACCCGGGGGAACGCACCCGGCTGCGGGAGGCGGCCCTCGCGCTGTGGCGCGGCCCGCTGCTGGCCGACGTGGCCGGCGGGGAACTGCGCGCCAGGCTCGGCGGCCGGCTGACCGAACTGCGCCTGTCCGCGCTGGAGTCGTGGGCCGAGGACACCCTCGCCATGGGCCTGCAGGACCGGGTGGCCGCGGAACTCGCCGAGCCGGCCGCGGCGCACCCGGAGCGCGAGCGGCTGGTCGCCGCCCAGATGACCGCCCTGTACCGGACCGGCAGGGCGGCCGAGGCCCTGCGGCTGTACGCCGGCACCGCCCGCGCCCTGCGGGCCGAGCTCGGCGTCGGCCCCGGACCCGCCCTGCGCACGCTGCGGGAGCGGATCAGGAGCCACGACCCGCGGCTGGACCGCCCCCCGGGGCCGAGCTACGCGGTGCGGGTGCGCGACCAGTGGCTGCCGTGGCAGGTCGGCGGGCACCCGGCCCTCGAGTTCTGCAACACCTACGCGGGCTGGCCGGGCGAGGAGTTCCCCGGCTCCGAGTGGCTGCGCGAGTACGCCACCCTCGCCGTGTGGTCCGGCTACGTCGACCTGACCGAGGACTGGCTGGTCGACCGGCTCCTGCGGCAGGCGGCCCGGGATCCGCAGGAGGCGGCCCTGGTGCTGGCGGAGGCCAGGGAGTTCCGCTCCCGGCTCTACGCCTGCCTGGTCGATCCGTCCGACGGGCGGGCGTTCCGCGCGGTCGCGGACCTGGCCAGGCAGGCCGCGGTCCACACGGTGCTCACCCGCGGGGAGGACGGCCTGGCCGGCTGGCGGCTCAGCCCGGCCGCCGGCCTGCGCCTTCCGCTGTACGCCACCGCGCGGGCCGCCGCCGACCTGCTGACCCGGCCGGAGCGGCTGACCGTGCGGGCCTGCCCCAACCCGGCCTGCGGCTGGCTCTTCCTCAACACCTCGGGCCGCCGCGCCTGGTGCAGCCTCGGGACCTGCGGCAAGCGGCAACGCCCCTGCACCACCGGCCCCTGAGCCCCGCCCCGCCCCGCGCGCCCGGGCTCCCTACCCCGGGGCGACGGCGCGGCGCACGCAGTCCCGCAGCAGGGCGCGCCGCCGCTCGTGCGCCTCCGCGGGCTCCGACGCGGTGGCGGCGTAGACGTTGCTCACCGGCGACCAGGCCATGGACATGGCGATGACCACGGCCATCAGGTCGAAGGGGTCGCCCTGCCTGAGGCGCCCGGCGGCCTGGGCCTCGGCGAGGGCGCGGAGCTTGTGATCGTCGTAGCGCTCGTGCTCCGCGGCGAGGTGTCCGCTCGGGCGCCGCTCCAGGCGGGCCCAGGTGGCCAGGCGGATGAGATCGGGACGGGCCAGGTACTCGTCGTAGAGGCGCACGGCCCAGTCGGCCAGATCCCCGGCATCGAGGGGGACGACGTTGGTGATGCGCTCAAGCGAGGCGAAGAAGATCGAGTCGAAGAGCCGCTCCTTGCTGCCGAAGTACGCGTAGAGCTGCGCCTTGTTGGTTCTGGCGGCGGCAACGATCCGCTCGACGCGGGCGCCGGCGATGCCGTACCGGGCGAACTCCTGCGTGGCGGCCTCGACGATCCGCCGGTACGTCGCGGCTCCGCGCGCGTTCGATGGCTGCTCCGACATGGGCGCCACGCTAACAGACCGACCGGTTTGTTTGCCAACGGGGATCGGCTCGCCTACCCTCCAAACAGACCGAACGGTTTGTCTTTCAGGGAGGCAGGGAGAGATGCGCACCACGACGGGCTGGCAGGCGGACCCCGGGACGCGCAGGCTGCGCCGCACCACCCTCATGCGCCGGGACCTGCGCCCGGACGACCTCGCGATACGCGTGGACTACTGCGGCGTCTGCCACAGCGACCTGCACGCGCTGCGCGCGCACGAGAGCGACGCCGGGGGAGTCCTGGTGCCGGGACACGAGTTCACGGGCACGGTGCGCGAGGTCGGCAGCGCGGTCACCGGCTTCGCCCCCGGGGAGGCGGTGGCCGTCGGCAACATCGTCGACTCCTGCGGGACGTGCCCCATGTGCCTGGCCGGCCAGGAGAACTTCTGCCGCGACTTCCCGACCCTGACCTACGGCGGACGCGACCGGCAGGACGGGACGACCACCCTGGGCGGCTACTCCCGCGAGTACGTGGTCCGCGAGGCGTTCGCCCATCACCTGCCCGCGGGCCTCGACGCGGCCGGGGCGGCTCCCCTGCTCTGCGCCGGCATCACCGTCTGGGAGCCCCTGCGGGCCCTGGGGGTGGGCCCGGGCAGCACGGTCGCGGTGGCCGGGCTCGGCGGGCTGGGGCACCTCGCCGTCAAGCTGGCCGTCGCGCTCGGCGCCACGACCTCCGTGCTCAGCCGCACCCGGGAGAAGGCAGACGAGGCGCACGCCCTCGGCGCGGACGGCTTCGTCCTCGCCACCGACGCCCGGCAGATGGCGGCCGTCCGGGACCGGTTCGACGTGGTCATCGACACCATCTCCGCCCCCCACGACCTGGCTCCCTACCTGCGCACGGTCGCCCTGGACGGCACCCTCAGCCACCTCGGCCACCTCGGGCGGGTCACCGTGGACACCACCGATCTGCTGATCGGCCGCAAGAAGCTCGGTTCCGCGGGCAGCGGCGGCCGCCCCTCCACCGCCGCCCTGCTGCGCTTCTGCGCCGCGCACCGCCTCACCGCCGACATCGAACTGCTGCCGTCCTCCCGGGTGAACACGGCCCTCGACCGCCTGGCGCGCAACGACGTCCGCCACCGCTTCGTGCTCGACATGTCGGACCTGGACCGGCAGTGAAGGGCGCCGAGGCCCGGCCGCGGGCATCGCCGGCGCCGGGGGGCCTGGCCGCCGCCCCTGGCCGCCGCGCCTGGCCGCCCGGCGGGTCGTGCCCGGCGGGGCTTGGGCCGTGCCGGGGCGGGATGCGCGGCATCGTGGCGGCGGTGGTGTGGCGGTGGCGGCGTGGCGGTGGTGTGGCGGTGGTGTGGCGCGGCCGGGGTGGGGTCATCCGCCCTTGGCCGGGGGGCCGAGTTCGCGGGCGCGGTAGGCGTGCGGGGTCAGGCCGCGGACGCGTTTGAAGGCCGCGCTCAGGGCGTGCGAGTCCGGGTAGCCGACGCGGTGGGCGATGACGTCGAGGCCGAGCGCCGGCTCGCGCAGCAGGCGCGCGGCCAGGGTCATGCGCCAGTGGGTGAGGTAGGCGATCGGCGGGCGGCCCACGAGGCTGTGGAAGCGGCGGGCGAAGGCGGAGCGGGACAGGCCCACCGCGGCGGCCAGCTCCTGCACGGTCCATTGCCGCGCGGGCCTGCCGTGCAGCAGCCGCAGGGCGTTGCCGACGATCGGGTCCTGCAACACCCGCTGCCAGCGCGGCCGTTGCTCGCCCGAGCGGTCGGACCAGGCGCGCAAGGCGATCATGAAGAGCAGGTCGAGGAGCCGCGCCAGGACGCCGGGGCGGGCGGATTCGGGGCGCTCCAGCTCGGCGGCGAGCAGGTCGAGGACCGCGCCGGTGCCGTGGGGCTCGGAGCAGACCAGGACCGGCGGCAGGGACTCCAGCAGCCAGGGCCAGGCGTCCTCGACGTGGCGGTAGGCGCCCCTGACCAGGGCGGTGCCGCCCTCGGCTCCCGGGGCGGGGCCCGCCGCCGGCGGGGCACAGGCCAGGGTGTGCGGGCCGGGGCCGCGGACCACCGCGATGTCGCCCGGCCGCAGCGGCCGGGGCCGCTCCCCGTCGCGCAGCAGCCAGGCCCCGCCCGCGACGACCGCGTGCACCGAGACCGGCGCCCCGTCGGCGCAGCGTACCGACCACGGGGGGCGTTCCCAGGTCCGCGCCACCGCGGCGCCCGGGGCGCGTGAGTGCTGGAGCAGCTCGGTGAGTACGTCCACTGGCCCACCGTAATCGCCACTCGTGGCGGGCGGTGCCGGGGCCCCGGGGGCCCGGCGGGCGGCTTTCGGCCACCCCGGGCGCGCACCTCGCGCGCCCGGCGCACGCCCCCGCCGCGGCGGGCCCGTGCGCCGCCTTTCGCAAGGCCGGGCGTGCGGCGCGGGCCCGTGGCGCGTTCCGGGGCGGGGCTCAGGACTGGGCGCGGAAGGCGTGGAGGCGGAGGCTGTTGGTGACCACCGAGAGGGAGGAGAGCGCCATCGCGGCGCCCGCCAGCATCGGGTTGAGCAGCCCGGCCGCCGCCAGCGGGATGGCCAGGACGTTGTAGCCGAAGGCCCAGACGAGGTTGCCCCGGATGACGCGCAGGGTCCTGCGGGCCAGCCTGATGGCGTCGGCCGCGGCGCGCAGGTCGCCGCGCACCAGGGTCAGGTCGCTCGCCTCGATCGCCGCGTCGGTGCCGGTGCCCATCGCCAGGCCGAGGTCCGCGGTGGCCAGCGCCGCCGCGTCGTTGACGCCGTCGCCGACCATGGCCACCCGGCGGCCCTCGGCCTGCAACCGCCCGACCACCTTGGCCTTCTCCTCGGGCAGCACCTCCGCGATGACCTCCTCGATGCCGACCTCGGCGGCCACCGCCCGCGCCGCCCGCGCGTTGTCGCCGGTCAGCAGGACCGGCCTGAGGCCGAGGGCGCGCAGCCTGGCCACCGCCTCCGCGCTGGTCGGCTTCACCTGGTCCGCCACCTCAAGCAGGGCGCGGGCCCGGCCGTCCCAGGCCACGAGCACCGTGGTGTGCCCGGCCGCCTCCGCGGCGGCCCGTGCCGCGGCCAGCTCCCGGGGCAGTTCGGCAACGGCTTCGGCAGCGGCTTCGGCAGCCGGTTCGGCAACGGCTTCGGCAGCGGCTTCTGCGGGCGACGTGGTGGGGGCGCTCGCGCCCGGGCGCCCGGGTCCGGCGGGCCGTGGGGAGGCCGCCTGGGCGAGCAGCCGCTCCCGGCCGGCGAGCACCGCGTGGCCCTCGACGGTTCCGCGGACGCCCAGCCCGGGGACGTTCGCGAAGTCCTCGACCGGCGGCAGCGGGCCCGCCTCGGCCGCCGCCTGGGCGACGGCGCGCGCGACGGGGTGCTCGGAGGCGTGCTCCAGCGCGCCGGCCAGCCGGAGCGCCTCCGCGCGCGACTCCCCCGGGGCCACGTGCACGCCGCGCAGCGCCATCCGGCCGGTGGTGATCGTGCCGGTCTTGTCCAGCACGATCACCTCGGCCCGCCGGGTGCTCTCCAGCACCTCGGGCCCCTTGATCAGGATGCCGAGCTGGGCGCCGCGCCCGGTGCCCACGAGCAGGGCGGTGGGCGTGGCCAGGCCGAGCGCGCAGGGGCAGGCGATGATCAGCACGGCGACGGCCGCGGTGAAGGCGGCGGTGAGCCCGGCGCCGTTGCCGAGCCAGAAGCCGAGGGTGCCGAGCGCGAGGGCGATGACGACCGGCACGAAGACCGCGGAGACCCGGTCGGCGAGGCGCTGCGCGGCGGCCTTGCCGTTCTGGGCCTCCTCCACCAGCCTGGCCATCCGGGCGAGCCGGGTGTCGGCGCCGACCCTGGTGGCGCGCACGACCAGGCGTCCGCCGGCGTTCACCGTGGCCCCGGCGACCGGGTCGCCCACGCCGACCTCCACCGGCACCGACTCGCCGGTGAGCATGGAGGCGTCCACGGCCGAGGAGCCCTCGGTCACCACCCCGTCGGTGGCGATCCGCTCGCCCGGCCTGACCAGGAAGCGGTCGCCGACGGCGAGGGCGGCGACCGGGAGCCGCTGCTCCCGGCCCCCGCGCAGCACGGTCGCCTCCTTGGCGCCGAGGTCGAGCAGCGCCCGGAGCGCGGACCCGGCGCGCCGCTTGGCCCGCGCCTCGAAGTACCGGCCGGCCAGCAGGAAGGCGGTCACCCCGGCGGCGGCCTCCAGGTAGATGGCGGAGGTGCCCTCCGAGCGCTGCATGGTCAGCTCGAAGGGGTGGCGCATGCCGGGCTCGCCCGCCTCGCCGAAGAACAGCGCCCAGCCCGACCACAGCAGCGCGGCCATGGTGCCCAGGGAGATCAGCGTGTCCATGGTGGCGGCGCCGTGCCTGGCGTTCGCCCAGGCGGCCCGGTGGAAGCGCCAGCCGCCCCACAGCACGGCCGGGGCCGCCAGGGTCAGCGAGAGCCACTGCCAGTAGTCGAACTGCCAGGCGGGCACCATGGCGAGGGCGATGACGGGCGCGGCGAGCGCCACCGTCACCAGCAGCCGGTGGCGCAGCGCCGCCGTCTCCTCCTGCTCCGGGTCCGCCGGCGCCCCGGACGGCGCGGCCTCTGCCGGGTCCTGGCGGGGCGCCGCGGTGTAGCCGGTGGCCTCGACGGTGGCGATCAGGTCCCCGACGGTGACGCCCCCGGCGAGGGAGACCCTGGCCTTCTCGGTGGCGTAGTTGACGGTGGCCGTCACGCCCTCCATCCGGTTCAGCTGCTTCTCGACGCGGGCCGCGCAGGAGGCACAGGTCATGCCGCCGATGGTCAGCTCGACCTCGCCGGCGCTGCCGGTGGATGTCTGCATCGCGTCCCCACTCCTCGTTCCGCTGCGCCCCCCATTATACCCCTCGGGGGTATGACTCGCGGCCGGGGGAGGCCGGGCCGGGGCGCGCCCGTGGCGCCGTCCGAACGGCCCCAGGCGAGTGCCGGGTGCCGTTTCGGCGGGGATGACGCACCCTGGAGGCATGGGTGTTCCGGCGCGCGTCATCGTCTATCCCCCCGCGGGCGGCGGGCGCCGGGTGCGCGCGGGCGGGGAGGACCTCGGCGTCGCGCGCTCCCCGGTGGAACTGGTCGAGTTCCTGCGCCGGGCCGGGCTCGACCCGGACGACGTGCGGCTGGACGACCCCGCGCTGATCGAGTGGCGCGGCGGCGGCCCCGAGGTCTGGACACCGGACCTGCCGGGTAGCCAGGACGTGTGACGAGTGACGACTGCGCGGGGCCGCACCGGCAGTGCCAGGCGTGCAGCGGGCAGGCCGTGGAGTTCCGCGAGACCCTCTACCTGCCGGGCTCCGGGCGGGCGCACGGCGTGGCCGCCCCGCACGACTGCTGGCACTGCAAGGGCCTCGGCTACTACTGCCACGCCGAGCCGCGCTGCACCCCGCCGCACTCCTGAGCCGCCGGCCCCCCGCCCCCACGGCCAAGGCGGCGGTAAGGCGCCGGGATGGGCCGGGTGACCCGGGACGTTCCGCGATCTTCCTTTTGTGTCCCGTGAGGGATGAGGATGGCGCAATGCGCCCTGAAACCCCCCGCACCCTCGCGGATGCCTACGTGGAGACCCTCGCCGACCTCGATCCCCTGGTGGGGACGATGCTCGGCATCAGGCCGGGCAGCGACGAGCTCCCCGACTTCTCGCCCGACGGCCTCGCGGCGATCGCCGCGGCCCAGCGCGCCACGCTCGCCCGGCTGGACGCGCTCGGCGACGCGGCGGCCGAGGGGGTCGGCAGCGCCGACGCGGCGGTCGAGCGGCGGGCCGCCCGCCTGCTGCGGGAGCGGCTGGGCGCGCTGCTCGCCCTCGACGAGGCGGGCGAGAACCTGCGCCAGGTCTCCAACCTCTTCGCCCCGCCCCAGCAACTGCGTTCCGTCTTCCTGCAGATGCCGGCCGCGACCCCGGACGACTGGGCGGTGATCGGCCGCCGGCTCGGCAACGTGCCCGCGGCGCTGGCGAGTTACCGTGCCTCCTTGCAGGAGGGGGCGCGGCGCGGGCTGACCGCGGCGCCTCGGCAGGCCGAGACGATGGCGGGCCAGCTGGACGCCCTGCTGGAGGCCGACTGGTTCCGCGACTTCGCCTCCGGCGGCCCCGAGGCCCAGCGCGCGGAGCTGACGGCGGCGGCCGGCCGGGCCACCGAGGCCCTGGCGGCCCTGCGCTCCTACCTGCGGGAGGAGTACCTGCCGGCCGCGGCCGGCACGCCGGACGCCGTCGGGGCCGAGCGCTACCGGCTCGGCGCGCGCCGCTGGACGGGCTCCGAGGTGGACACGGCGGACGCGTACGCCTACGGCTGGGCGGAGTTCCACCGGCTGGAGGCGGAGATGCGGTCGGTGGCCGGCCGCATCCTGCCCGGCGAGCCCACCGCGGCGGTGCTGGCCCACCTGGAGCGGGAGGGCGAGGCCATCGAGGGCGTCGAGGAGATCAGGGCCTGGCTCCAGGACCTGATGAACGAGGCCATCGACGCCCTGGACGGCACCCACTTCGACCTGGCGGAGCCGGTGCGGCGGGTGGAGGCCAGGGTCGCCCCGCCCGGCAGCGCGGCGGCCCCCTACTACACCCGGCCCTCGCTGGACTTCTCCCGCCCCGGCATGACCTGGCTGCCCACCCAGGGCGCCACCCGCTTCCCCGTGTGGCACCTGGTGTCCACCTGGTACCACGAGGGCGTCCCCGGCCACCACCTGCAACTCGCCCAGTGGGTCCACGTCAAGGAGCGGCTCTCGCGCTTCCAGGTCAGCGTCGGCTCGGTGAGCGCGACCACCGAGGGCTGGGCCCTGTACGCGGAGCGGCTGATGGACGAGCTCGGCTTCCTCTCCGACCCGGCCCGGCGCCTGGGCTACCTGTCGGGGCAGATGGTGCGGGCGGTCCGGGTCATCATCGACATCGGCATGCACCTGGGGCTCACCATCCCGGCCAACGAGGAGTTCCACCCGGGCGAGGTGTGGACGCCGCGGCTCGCCGCCGAGTTCTTCGCCCTGCACACCGGGCACGACGCGGCCTACACCGAGTCGGAGATCGTCCGCTACCTCGGCATGCCGGGCCAGGCGATCAGCTACAAGATGGGCGAACGGGCCTGGGTGGCGGGCCGGGAGGCCGCCAGGGCCGCCGCGGGGGCCGCGTTCGACCCCAAGTCCTGGCACATGGCGGCCCTTTCCCTGGGCTCCCTCGGCCTGGACGACCTGACCGCCGAACTCTCCACCCTCGGCTGAAGGCCCCGCGGCCGGGGCCGCTCTCGGCCGGGGCCGCCGTGGCCGGGGCCGGGACCGCGGCTCCTCGGCCCGGCCCCGGCCACCCCGGCCGCGTCCCCTTACGCCGTCGGGGCCTCTGGCCGCGCCGGGGAGGTCGCCCGGCCCTGACCCCTGACCTCCAGGTGCCCGAGCAGGTGCCTGGTGGCCTCCGCGACCGCGGCCACCGCCTCGTCGAAGACCTCGCGGTTGTGCGCGGCGGGGGCGCGGAACCCGCTGATCTTGCGCACGTACTGCAAGGCGGCGGCGCGCACGTCCTCGTCGGTGACCTCGGGCGTCATGGGCGGGCGGAGCGTCTTGATGCTGCGGCACATGCCCCCAGTGTGCCCCGCCGCGCGCCGGCCGCGCCCCCGGCCCCGGCGGGGGCGGACAGCGCGCAATAGTCCACGCACGGCCCGTCATCGTCCACAGGGCGCGCCCTAGCATCGGGACATGCCGAAGCCGCGCGGCACCGGTGACTCTCCCCCACCAACCCCCCACATCCGGACGGAGATTCCCATGCGCAGGACGAGCGCACGAGTCAAGCTGATCAGCGCGGTCGCCGTGACGACCGCGGTCGCCGCCCTCGGCGGGGTGAGCGCCGCCCACAGCATGGCGGCGGAGAGCGAGGACTTCGGCGTCCTCGCGTCCGGCAGCCCGACCGGCTTCGGCGCCGGCACCACCGGCGGCGGCAATGCCGAGACCGTCACGGTGACCAACGCGGAGGACTTCGAGGAGGCCGCCACCAGCGACGGCCCGCTCAACATCCGGGTCCAGGGCATGATCGAGCTGGACTCCATGACCAAGGTGTCCTCGGACAAGTCCGTGGTCGGCGTCGGCAGCAGCTCCGGCTTCGAGGGCAGCGGCCTCAACATCAGCGAGGCCGACAACGTCATCATCCAGAACCTGATCTTCCGCGACTCCAACGACGACGGCATCAACGTCCAGTACTCGACCCACGTGTGGATCGACCACAACGACTTCACCAACCCGAACGACGGGTCGCTGGACATCAAGCGCGCCTCGACGAACATCACGGTGTCGTGGAACCACAGCTACGACGCCGACAAGAACATGCTGCTCGGCCACTCCGACGACAACGGCTCCGAGGACATCGGGAAGCTGAACGTCACCTACCACCACAACTGGTTCGACGGCACCGTGCAGCGCAACCCGCGCGTCCGCTTCGGCGACCCGGTGCACGTCTACAACAACTACTACGACGGCGTCGAGAGCTACGGCGTGGCCTCCACGGAGGACGCGGGCGTGCTCGTCGAGGCCAACTACTTCGAGAACACGGAAGACCCGTACCACCTCGGCGAGGCCGACTCGGGCCCCGGCAGCATCGAGGCCGTCGACAACTACTTCGTCAACTCGGGCGAGGGCGAGGACGGCGGCTCGGTCGCCAACATTCCCTACAGCTACAGCCCCGACCCGGCCCAGAACGTCAAGTCCATCGTGACGGCGGGGGCGGGCGTCGGTCACGTGTGACCGGCCGCAGGCCACCGGCGGGCCGGACCCCCACCAGGGGCCGGCCCGCCCTCCCGTACGGGCACCCCGGGCCGTCGGCGCGTTTCCCGCGCCGACGGCCTTGTCGGCTCGCCGCGGCGGCGCTATCGTCCTCGCACCCCAGCGATTCCGACGCGTTCTCCCCGAGCGAGGCGGCCCCCCATGGCGGAACGCGGGCCCGAAGCGGCGCGGCGACCTTCCCGGCGGCCCACCCTCGGCCTCCTCACGGCGAACATCCACCTCGGCGTCGGCGCCACCCTGTGGGCCGGCGTGTTGGAGGCCGCGGAGCGGGCGGACGCCAACCTGGTCTGCTTTCCCGGCGATTCCTTACGCCCCTCGGGCACCCCGCGGAACGTGCTCTACGAACTCCTGGAGGGGGCGGGCCTCGACGGCGTCATCTGCTGGACCTCCACCCTCGGCCTCCCGGCGCCGGGACCGGCCGCGGCCCGCCTCGTGGGACGGCTCGCGCGGCTCGGCCCGGTGGTCAGCCTCAACCGCGCCCTGGAGGGCCACGAGTCGGAGACGCTGCTCCTCGACTCCTACGCGGGGATGCGCAAGGCCGTCAGCCACCTCGTCGAGCGGCACGGCCGGCGCCGCCTGGCCTGCCTGCGCGGGCCGCTGGCCAACCCGGTCTCGCTGAACCGGTTCCGCGCCTACGCGGACGCCCTGGCCAGGCACCGCATCCCGCAGGACCGGGCGCTGGTCTCCTCCTCCCTCGACTACGCCAACGGCGCGGGCGCCTCGGCGATGCGGGTGCTGCTCGACGTGCGGGGCCTGCGCCCGGGGCGCGACTTCGACGCCGTGGTGGCCTGCAGCGACGCGCTGGCCGCCGACGCGCTGCGGCTGCTGACCGAGCGCGGGGTGCGGGTGCCCGAGGACGTCGCCCTCATCAGCTTCAACGACTCGCTCGAGGCCAGGGTGAGCGATCCGCCGCTGACCTCGGTGGCCCTGCCCTTCGCCGAACTCGGCGCGCTCGCCGTGGACACCCTGCTCGCCAGGCTTCGCGGCCGGGAGGGCGCCCCCGGCGGGCAACCGCGCCCGCCCTCGCGCCGCGTCGTGCCCGGCACGCTGGTCATCCGCCGCTCCTGCGGCTGCCATTCCCCGCTGGTCGCCCAGGGCGCCCCGGACGCCCCCGCCGCGCCCGGCCCGGCGCGCCCCGAACACGCCCCGGCCGCCCGCCCGGAACCGCACGCGCCGGCGCACCCCGTCCCGCACCCGCTCCCGGACGCCGGCCCGCGCCCCTCCGCGGCCCACGCGCCCGCCCCCTCCCGCGTGCGCGCCACCGACGCCGCGCCTGGCTCCGCGCACCACACCGGCGCCGATTCCGGTGCCGGTGCCGAGGCCGGAGCGGAAGCCGCCGCCGCGGCCGTCACCGAGGCCGTCACCGCACGCGGGCCCGAGGCCGGACGCGAGCCAGAGGCCGGAGCCGAGGCCGGACGCGGGACCGAGGCCGGACGGGAGGCCGAGGCCGGAGCCGAGCCCGAGCCCGAGGCCGAGGGGGCGCCGCTGCCCGTGGAGGTGCGCGGGGCGTTCCGGGCCGACCTCGCCGACGCCGGGGGCACCGCCTTCCTCCACGCGCTGGAACGCCACCTCGGCGGCCGCATCCAGAGCTTCGAGGACGCCGCCGCCTGGGACCGTGCCCTGCTCCGGCTGCGCGCCCGCACCCCGCCGGGGCGGCGCGCGGAACGCCTCCTGGGGCAGGCCAGGCTGATGGTCGCCGACAAGGCGCACCGGCTGCTCGAATACGAGCACTGGAGCAAGGACCAGGAGGCGCGGCGGCTGCGGGAGCTGGCCACCGCCCTCACCACCGTCGTCGACACCGGCGCCATCGACGAGGCGCTCGCCCGGCACCTGCCCGGCCTCGGCGTCCGCGGCCACCGCCTCGTCCTCGGCCCGGGCCCCGGCCCCGGACCGTCCGGGGGCGCGGGCGCGGGCGCGGGCACGGTGCCGGGCGAGGTGCCGCTGCCCGCGCGGGAACCGGACGGCACGGACCGGCCGGCGGGGGACCGGCCCGGGGAACCGCCCTGCGCCGTGCCCCGGTTCACCGCCGTTCTCGAACCCCTCCACATCGGCGGGGAACAGCTCGGCTACGTCGTCTTCGAGGCCGGCCCTGCTCGGGCCGCCGCCCGGCAGGGCGCGCTCTACCGCGCGCTCGGCGACCAGATCAGCGCCGCGCTGAAGGGGGTGCGGCTCTTCCAGGAGGTGCGCCGGGCCCGCGACGCCGCCGAGCAGGCCAGCCGGTTCAAGACCAGGCTGCTGAGCAACGCGACCGACGAGCTGCGCACCCCCGTCGAGGCGATCCTGCGGCACACCCGCCCCGGAGAGCCCGCGCACGAGGCGGCCGGCGGGCTGCTGCGGCTGATCGACGACCTGCTCGACCTGTCCCGCTCCGAGATCGACGGCCTCGACCTCTCCCGGCACCTGCTCGACCCGCGCCCGCTGCTTGCCGAGGTGGCGCAGGGCCACCGCCTGCGGCTCCCGCGGCGGCTGCCCGCCGTGCGGGCCGACCCGGCGAGGCTGCGGCAGATCGTGCACAACCTGCTGGCCGCCGCGGGGCACCGCGCCGAGCTGACCGCGGAGCCGGTCCCGCCCTGGCTGAGCGTCACGGTCACCAGCCCCGCGCTCGCCCTGCCGCGCGGCGAGGACGAGCAGCTGTTCCAGCCCTTCGCCTCCGGCGGCCTCGGCCTCGCCATCGCCCGCAGGCTCGCCGTGCTGCACGGCGGCTCGGTCGTCCCGCACCGCGGCCCCGGCGGCAGCGGCTTCCGCCTCGACCTGCCGCTGCCCACCCCGGCCGAGCCGCCCCCCAAGGCGCCGGGCGCCGCCGCGCCCCCGGGGGACACGCTGCTGACGGTGGACGGCACCCCGCCCGAGCTGGCCGCGCTCGCCCGCGACCGCGGGCTGCGCCCGCACCGCCCGCACCCCGACGAGGACGTCGCCACCGTGCTGGCCGCCCACCCCCCGGCCGCCGTGGTCTGGGACGCGGAGCAGGCCACCGCCCACGAGTGGTCCACCGCGCGCCGCCTGCACGACCACCCCGCGCTGCGGCACACCCCGTTCCTGCTGTACGGCCTCGCCGCGGCGGGTGCCGGGGCCGCGCCGCAGGGCGGACCCGCGGACCTCAACCGGGCGCTGCACGCGCTGCGCCCCTCGCACCTGGCCGCCCCGGCCGTGCTGGTGGACGGCTCCGCCGCCTCAAGGGAGCGGCTGCGGCGGCTGCTCACCGCGCTGCTCCCGGGGCGGCAGGTGCGCGCCGCCGCGGACGGCAGGGCCGCGCTCGCCCTCCTCGCCGAGGAGGCCGCGCCCGGGCTGCTGGTGACCGACCGGGCGCTGCCCGACATGGACGGCTTCGAACTCGTGGAACGGCTGCCTGGGGTGCCCGCGCTGATGCTGAGCGACGCCGGGTTCACGTTCGCCGACGTGCGCCGCGCCGAGCCGCACCCGCAGCTGGTGCTGCTCGGCCGGGACATCCTCACCGAGGAGGAGACGGCGGCGGTGCTGACCGGGCTCGTCGAGCGCGGCGCGGCCCAGCGCGCCGCCGACCCGGCGCCCGTGCGGTACGCGCTCGCCTACATCGAGCAGCACTACCGGCACCGCTTCTCGCGCTGGCAGATCGCCCAGGCCGCCGGCGTCAGCGAGGACCACCTCGGCCGCCTCTTCCACCGCGAACTCGGCCTCACCCTCTGGGAGTACCTGAACCGGCTGCGCATCAAGCACGCCAAGGAGCGGCTGCGGCGCAGCGACGACAGCGTGCAGACGATCGCCAGGGCGGTCGGCTTCCACGACCGGGCCTATTTCTCCCGGGTCTTCCGCAAGCTGACCGGGGTGGCGCCGCACGCCTACCGGGACGCGCTCGCCGCGGAGGGGGGAAAACCCCGCGACGCGCCGGCCGGGGCCACGGTACGGTCCCCGGCATGACCGAGGACAGCCCGGGGGACGGCCGGGGAGACGGCCCAGGGGGCGGCGCCCGCCGGGAACGGCCGGCCGGCGACTGGCGGGAGCTGAACCGGGAGAACTGGGACGACCGGGTGCGGGTGCACGCCGCCAGCGCGTTCTACGACCTGCCCGGCTTCCGCGCCGGGGCCTCGACGCTGCGGCCCTTCGAACGGGCCGAGCTCGGCGAGGTGGCGGGCAGGCGGCTGCTGCACCTCCAGTGCCACATGGGGCAGGACACGCTGTCCTGGGCCAGGCTGGGCGCCGAGGTCACCGGCCTCGACTTCTCCGCCCCGGCCATCGCCCAGGCCCGCGCCCTCGCCCGGGACACCGGCCTTGCGGACCGCTCCCGCTTCGTGGTCGGCGACGTCTACGAGGCGCAGGACGCCCTCCCCGGGGAGAGCTTCGACATCGTCTACACGGGCCTGGGCGCCCTGGTGTGGCTGCCGGAACTGCCGCGCTGGGCGCGGATCGTGGCCGGGCTGCTCGCGCCGGGCGGGGTGCTGTACCTCGCCGAGTTCCACCCGCTGAGCGACCTGCTCGGCGAGGACGGCAGGAGCGTCGAGGTGGACTACTTCGCCGAGGAGCCGCGGCGGGAGGACTATCCGCACACGTACACCGACGGCCCGCCCCTGGAGAAGACCCGCCACGTGGAGTTCCCGCACTCGCTCGGCGAGGTGGTGACCTCGCTGGCGCGCGCCGGGCTGCGCATCGAGTTCCTGCACGAGCACCCCGAGACCCTCTTCCCGCGCTATCCGGTGCTGCGGCGCACCCCCGAGGGCACCTACGTCTTCCCGCCGGGGCACCCGCGGGTGCCGTTGATGTTCTCGCTGCGGGCCGCCAAGCCGGCCGCGGGCTGAGCCGCCGGGCCGCGGGCCGGGCCGCGCAGTGGCCTGAGCCGCGCGGCGGCGGTGCGGCGGGCCGGGCCGGTGCGGCGGGCCGCGGCGGGCCGTTCCCGCGGTCAGAACGCGTCGGGGCACCAGGGGGCGAACGTGGTGCGCAGCTGCCGCCCGGCCCTGGCCGCGGCGCCCGGCCGCAGCTCCGTCACCAGCCCGGCCGCCGCGAGCTGCGGCACCGTCGTGCCGCCGAGGTAGACCGAGCCCAGCGCGCCGGCGTCCAGGGCGAGTTCGGGCTCGGCCGAGGAGGGCAGCAGGGCGCCGCGGCCGTCCTCCCCGGTGCGCAGCTCCCAGCGGCCGGCGACGTGGCCTGCGGGGTCGCGGACGTCGAGGACGGTGCGGCCCGGCGCCTCGTAGCTGCGGGCGGCGAAGGCCCGCGGCCCGTCGAGCACCCGCAGCCACAGGTCGTCGGCCACGTCCGGGACCTCGCGCCGGAACGCCCGCGGGTTGACCAGCAGCAGCGGAAGCGGGTCGTCCTCGGCGAGGTTCGGTATCACCAGGTGCCGCACCCAGTCCATCTCCATGGCGTACCGCCACAGCGCGGCCGCGGCCGCCCGGTCGGCGGCCAGGTGGTCCACGACCGTCAGCGTCGCGTTCGGGTCCCCCTGCGAGAAGGCCCGGTCGATGCGGTAGGTCAGCAGGCCGGTGACCCGGCCCCGGGCGTCGCGGTGCACGGCGGCGAAGGGGATGCGGAAGGAGTGCTGCGGAAGCACCACCCGGCCGGTCGCGTAACTCCACTGTAGGGGCGTCCTGCTGACCGCGCCCGGCTGCGTGCGCCGGAACCGCTCGTGCAGCCCGGGCCCGAGCTCGGCCAGCTCGTCCAGCGTGATCAGCGACACGCCCGCACCCGGCTCCGGCTCTCCCACGCCGGGGCGCAGTCCGCCGGAGCGCACCACGTCCACCCGCGCGCCGCCCCACCTGGCGGCCAGGCCGAAGCCGAACCGCCCGTAGATGCCGTGCTCCGCCGCGGTGAGCAGGGCCACGACCTCGCCGCGCCGCCTGGCCTGGTCCAGGTGGTGCCCCAGCATCCGGGTGAGCAGCCCCCGGCGCCGGTGCGTGGGCAGCACCGAGACGTTGACCACCCCGTCCGCGGGCACGAACGCCCCACCGGGCACGGTCAGTTCGAGCGGGATGCCGGAGAGGGTGCCGACGCACCTGTCGCCCTCCCAGGCGCCCAGCGGCCGGGCGTGCGCGCAGTGGTGCCGGCGCCACAGCGCGGCCTGGTTCTCGTCGGCCGGGGGCTCGTACGGCTCGTGAAAGCCGGTGCACAGGGCACGCCGCCACTCCTCCACGGCCTCGTGGTCCCGTTCCTCGACTTCCCGGAGCGCGATGCCGGCGCGCGTGTTCCTCCACATGCCGGGCACCGTAGAACGCGGCGGGACGGGGAAGCACCCCGTCTTTCCCCGGTGCCGGGGGAGCGAGGGCGAGCAAGGGGGTCCCGGCCGGGACGGCCGGGACCCCATGGAGGCGGGGAGGCTCAGAGGGAGGCGGCCAGGTCCTTCAGCTCGGCAGGGGACATGGTGCCCGGCTCGCGGCCCTCGCGGGCGAAGGTGTTGGCGGCCCGCTGGAGCGCCGCGTTGAGCGGGGTCGGCACCCGGTGCAGGCGGCCGAGCAGCACGATCTCGCCGTTCAGGTAGTCGGTCTCGATCGAGCCCTTGCCGCGCAGCAGGCTCTGCGAGGAGGAGCCGCCCACCTGCCTGACGCCCGGCACCCGGCGCAACTTCAGCCGGTCCCCGCGCAGTTCGGCCTGCTCGGCCTCGCTCGCGAAGGGGATGCCCGCGGCGCCGAGCACCGTGGCCCCCTCGGCGAACACCTGGCCGTAGAGCTCGCCGAGCTGCGGGTTGTGCGGCCCGGCCTGCCCGCAGACCGCCTCCAGGGCGTTGGCCAGGTTCGTCACCAGCTTCGCGTACTTCCAGCGCAGCACGTCGGGCACCACGGGCGCCAGGAAGCCCGAGTCCTCCAGGTCGGCGGCGATCTCGCGGATCGTCCGGTCCGGCGGGCCCTCCGGGTAGGTGCCCAGGTGCAGCATGCCGGTCAGGGGCGCGGCGAAGGTGGTCACCCGGCCCGGCTCCAGGTGCTGCGCGGGCAGCCACACGCAGACCCCGTACACCCGGGCGAAGCGGCGCAGCGCCAGCTCCTCGTTCTTCACGCCGTTCTGCGCGCACAGCAGCGGCAGGTGCGAGGCGTAGGGCGCCCACGTCTCCAGCGCGGCAACCGTGTCCTGGGTCTTCACCGCCAGGATCAGCACGTCGTCGGGTCGCAGTTCGAGATCCTGGGGCCCCTCGGCCACCGGAACCGTCGGCTTGGCCACTCCGCCGGGCGACATGAGCCGCAGCCCGCCCTCGCGCAACGCGGCGGCGTGCGCCCCCCGCGCGACGAGTACCACCTCGCGCCCGGCCTCCGCCAGGCGTCCCCCGATGGCACCGCCAACGGCCCCCGCTCCGATGATGATGTACCTCATCCCCGCATTCTTTTACCTACCTTTGGGTTTGCCAATCGGCACCGTTTCCGCACTAGGGAAATCACCAGTGCACGACGACCTCGTCCCCCTCGTGCACCTCGTCGAAGAGCCGGGCGATGGCGTCCTCGTCGCGCACGTTGACGCAGCCGTGCGAGGCGCCGTTGTAGCCGTTGGCCGCGAAGTCGGCGGAGTAGTGCACCGCCTGGCCGCCGTCGAAGAACATCGCGTACGGCATGGGCGAGTCGTACAGCGTGGAGTGGTGGTGGCGGGACTTCCAGTACACCTCGAAGACGCCCTCCCTGGTCGGGGTCTCCTCGGCGCCGAAGCGGACCTCCACGGTCATCTGCACCTCGCCGTCGATCACCCAGGACAGGGTCCGCGAGGTCTTCGAGATGCACAGCACCCGCCCGGTGAGACAGCGGTCGTCCAGGTCCTGCGCCGGGACCGCGTCGGGCACGTCGAGCGGCGGGTACATCTCCTCGTGCGTGGGCTGGGCCGTCCCCGCGGTCAGGGCCTCCCAGGTGTCCTCGAAGACGGTGCCGCTGGCCTGAAGCCCCGCCGCCTCCTGGAAGGCGGCGACCGAGGCCGAGGTCACCTCGCCGTAGTAGCCGGTCGGGTTCTGCGTGAAGTGCCCGAGCTGCGCCAGCCGCGCCTGGAGCTCGCGCACCTGCTCCGACTCGTCCCCGTAGCCCATCACCTGCCGCGGCGGGAAGAGCTCGGCCTCGGTCGGCTGCTCGGTCTGCCCGGTCAGCTCGGCCCAGGTGCTCTCGTCGACCTTCCCCGAGACGTCGAGACCCGCCGCCCGCTGGTACTCGGAGACGGCGCCGAGCGTCACGTCCCCGTAGTAGCCGGTGGGCCTGGCGGCGAAGTGGCCGAGCTGCGCCAGCCGCGCCTGGAGCTCGCGCACCTGGTCCGACTCGTCCCCGTAGTCGAGCAGCACCCGCTCGGCCTCCGGCGTCTCCGCGGCGCCGGCCTCGGCGGTCCCCGCGTCCCGCTCGGCCTCGGCGCTCCGGTCCGCGGCGGCGGGGGAGGTGGCCGGGCCGCCGGCGCCGTCCGCCTGTGCCACGCACCCGGTGAGCAGCAGCGCGAGCAGGGCCGCGAGCAGGGTCGTGAGCAGTGCGGGGCCGGGGGCCGCGAGGGCGGCCGTCCTGCGGAAAGGCACCAAGCGCATGGGGGTCTCCCTGGGGTTCACCTGACCTCTCGGGGCCTTTGGGCCCCACTGATAAACATGTGCGGAGACGCCAATTTGTTGCGCTTCAGGTCATAACGATGAAGGCACGATTCGCCGCGGGTCCGCCGCGGCGGCCCTCGGATGCGGGTCGAGGGTGGCGGCCGGCAGGTCGCGCACCACCTCTCCCTCGCTGGTCAGCAGCATGTCCGAGTGACCGCGGGCGAAGTCGGCGCCGTGGCGCTGGGCGAGGAAGTCCCGTATGTCGGCGAGGAGCTGATCCGCCTCGGTGCCCTCGGGGCGGGCGTCGGTGACCACGACGACCAGGGGCAGGCCCTGCGGGTCGAGCGACACGCATATCCACTGCACCCCGCGGGCCGCCCGCCCGGCCGAACTTCCCGCGCGGGCCCGGAATTCCCCGGCGAGCGCGGTGCCGGCGTCCTCCATCCGGTCGGCTATCGGCTCCCAGGCCGCCTTCCGTTCGGCCTCCCGGCCCGACCGATAGCCGATCACGGCGGCGAGTGCGACGAGGCTGACCGCGAGTAAGAGTCCCAGCGACTTCATAGCCGGGGAGCATCCCACATCACGCCTGGCCTTTTGTATGTTTACGGCCGGACTGGGCCCCGCTTTTCCGTGTGTGTGCACTTCCCGTCCGTGGCCCTTCCCCCGGCCGTGCCCACCCGCCCCCTGCGCCCGGCCCCGGCGCACCCGTCCCGCGGCCCCGGCGTACGCGCCCTCCCGCCCGCCCCGGCGTGCGCGCCCGTCCCGCCCCCGGCCGTACGCCTGCGCGCCGGGGCCGGGGCCGGGACCGGAGCCGGGGCCGGAGCCGGGGCCGGGGGCTGGAGGCCCGGGGCCTCACCGCAGCATCGCGAGGACCGTCTCCACGGTGTCCGCCTCGCCGGCGGGCTTGTCCTCGCGGTAGCGCAGCACCCGCGCGAAGCGGAGGGTGACGCCCGCGGGGTAGCGGGTCGAGCGCTGCACGCCGTCGAGGGCGATCTCCACGACCAGTTCCGGACGCACCCGCACCACGTGGCCGTCGTCCGCGACGGCCAGCTCGCGCAGCCGGCCGGTCTGCCAGTCGAGCAGCGCGTCCGTGAGCCCCTTGAAGGTCTTGCCGAGCATCGCGAAGGAGCCGTCCGCCCGCCTGGCGCCCAGGTGCAGGTTCGACAGCCTGCCGGTGCGCCGCCCGTGGCCCCACTCGGCGGCCAGCACCACCAGGTCGAGCGTGTGCACCGGCTTCACCTTCAGCCAGGAGGCGCCGCGCCGCCCCGCCCGGTAGGGGGCGTTCAGCGCCTTCACCAGCACGCCCTCGTGCCCGGCGGCCAGCACCTCCGCGGCGAAGCGTTCGGCCGCCCGCCTGGCCGCCGCGTCGGCCGGGTCCTCGACGAGCACCCGCCTGACCCGCCGCGGGCCCGGGGCGATCGCGGCCAGCGCGGCGTGCCGCTCCGCGGTGGGCGCCTCCAGCAGGTCGCGGTCGCCGATCAGCAGCGCGTCGAAGAAGACCGGGGTGAGCGGCAGCGTCCCCTGGAGCGAGCCGACCCGGCCCGAGGTCTCCTGGAACGGCCGGGGCCGCCCCGCCTCGTCCAGCGCGATCAGCTCCCCGTCCAGCACGGCCCGTTCCGCCGCGAGTTCCAGCGCCGCGGCCCGCACCTCGGGCAGCCGTTCGGTGATCTCGTCCAGGGTCCTGGTGTAGATCCGCACCCGGTCGCCCTCCCGGTGCACCTGCGCCCTGATGCCGTCGAGCTTCTCCTCCACGGCGCAGGGGCCCGCCCTCTCCAGCGCCTCGCCGAGGTCCTTCGCGCTCTGCGCCAGCATCGGCAGCACCGGCCTGCCCACGGTCAGCGTGAACTCCGCCAGCGCCGCGGGCCCGTCCGCGAGCAGGGCGCGGGCCACCGCGCCGAGCGAGCCGCCCAGCATCACCGCGCGCCGCACCTCCTCGGGCGCGGCCCCCGAGGCGGCGGCCAGGCCCTCCACGGCGAAGGCGTCCAGGGCGCCCTGCCGCAGCTCGCCGCCGATCAGCCGCACCAGGAAGTCCTGCTCCTCCGCGGTGGCCTCGGCGAGCAACGCGCGCAGCAGCCGCCGCCGTTCCGCTCCCGCGCCCTGGCCGAAGACCCCGGCGATCCGGCTCAGGGCCAGGTCGGTGCCCAGCACGGTCAGCCGCGCGGCGGGGCTCGGCGGCGGGCGCTCGGCCAGGGCGCGCGGGCCCACCCCGAGCCGCCGCTGCGGCAGCCGGCCGGCCAGGTAGGTGATGACGACCGGCGCCTCGGCGGGCCCGGTGGCCCCGAACAGCCGGGCCAGCGCGGCCACCTTGGCCGACCGCGCGGCCGTGGCCGCCACCTCCCGCGAGGTCAGCGCGACGTCGGCGAGCAGCATGCCCCCATGGTCGCCCCGCGCTCGCGCGGGGGCACCCCGGCCGGCGGCCCGGCACGGCCTGGGCGGCGGGCGTTCAGCGCAGCAGGTTGAGGCTGGAGACGACGGTGAACAGCAGCACGAGGCGCTCGAAGCGGGCCTGGTCGACGTGCCTGATGCCGATCCGGCCGAGCAGCCCGCCGACGATCACGGCGGGGATCAGCGCGGCGTTGAGGCCAAGGGAGCCCCCGTCGATCAGGCCGAGGCTCGCGCTGAAGGGCACCTTGAAGAGGTTGACGATGAAGAAGAACCAGGCGGTGGTCCCCAGGAAGCGCAGCTTCGGGTACCCGGCGGCCAGCAGGTACAGCGACATGACGGCGCCCCCCGCGTTGGCCACCATGGTGGTGAAGCCCGCGAGCAGCCCGAAGACCAGGGCGCGGGTGCGTCCCGAGCCCACCCGGGCCGGGCGCCGCCGCTGCCACAGGTGCACCGCGACGACCGCGAGCAGCAGCCCGCCGATGGTGCGCCGCATCACCGTGTCGTCCACCCAGGCGACGAAGCCGACGCCGATCAGCACGCCGGCGGCCACGGAGGGGAAGAGCCGCAGCAGCGCCGCCCAGTCCACGTGCCTGCGGTAGGCGCCGACGGCCATCAGGTCGCCGGTGATGAGCAGGGGCAGCAGGGCGCCGCTCGACTCCCTGGCGGGCAGCACGGCGGCGAAGAGGGCCACGCTGATGGAGGCGACCCCGCCGATGGAGGTCTTGGCCAGTCCGACGAGGAGTGCGCCGAGGGCGAGCACTGTCCAGTCCGCGCCGCTCAGCCCCTCGATCACCCGTGCGAGATTACGCCACCCGGGCGAAACCGGCCGTGGTGCATCTCTCATCCGGGGCGCGGGACCTGGCGTTTCGCGCCGGGCGGCCCGGCCGCGGGGAACGCCGCGCGCCCGCGGGGAACTCTGCGCCCGTCGCCGTCCGTGAGAGGGATGTGACGACCGAACGGGCCCCCGGCTCCGATCCCGCCCCCGGCTCCGCCTCTGCCTCTCCGGCCTCCGGCGCGGGTGCTCCCGGCTCCGGCGCGGGTGCTCCCGGCTCCGGCTCGGGTACCCCCGGCTCCGGTGTCCCCGCCCCCGCCCCCGCGCCCACCGCCGCCGTCTCCGGCCCGCCCCCGCCGCGCCGGCGCCTGCCCCGGCTGCCGGGACTGCGCCCGTCCCGGCTGCGGCTGCCCCGGCCGCGGCTGCCGAGGACGGTGCGCGGCCGGCGGCTGGCCGTGCAGCTGTGCATGGCGGCCGCGGTGCTGGCCACCCTGCCCTCGGCCTGGGTGTACACGAGCACGGAGGGCCGGGTGCGGACGGTGGAGAACGCGCCGCACGCGCCGGTGGCCGTGGTCTTCGGGGCGGGCCTGCGGGCGGACGGCGAGCCGAGCGGCTGGCTGGCGCACCGCCTGGACGCCGCCGCCGAGCTCTACCACGACGGCCGGGTCCGCGCCCTCCTGGTCACCGGGGACAACAGCCGCGAGGGCTACAACGAGCCGGAGGCGATGCGCCGTTACCTGGTGGCCGAGCGGGGCGTCCCGGCCGCGCACGTGGTCGCCGACTACGCCGGCTTCAACACCTGGAACTCCTGCGCCCGCGCGCACGACGTCTTCGGGGTGACCCGCGCGCTGCTGGTCTCGCAGGAGTTCCACGTGCGCCGGGCGCTCGCGCTGTGCGAGGCCGCGGGCATCGAGGCGTGGGGCGTGGGCGTCCACGAGTGGCGCAGCCCGCTGTGGATCTACAGCGGGCTGCGCGAGATGGCGGCCTCCTTCACGGCGGCCTGGGACGCGGCGTTCACGCCGGAACCGCAGTTCGACGGGCCGCCGGAGAGCGGCCTGCGGGAGATCCTGGACGGCGGCGCCGAGGGGGCGGACGAGGCGGGGTGAGGCGGGCCGGGCGCGGTGCGGCGTCCACGCGGCCGGGAAACCTGCGGTGGACGCGTGGAGTTCACCCCTCGGACGTCTGTTCGCGATATGGCGTTGGGGGTGCCGGGCTACAAGTGCACGACACCCCCCGGACCGCGAACGGAACCATGGCCACTTCCACGGAAGCCCCGCCCGCCGGCGCCCCCGCCTCGCCGCCCCGAGCGCCGCAGCGGCGTGAGCACAGGTTCGACGTCGACCTGTTGCGGCTGGTCGCCTCCTGCTCGGTGATCCTCAGCCACGTCTCGGCCACCTTCATCCACGCCGTGGACACCCGCGAGGCCAACGGTGCCGGCGCCTACTGGGTCGGGATGGCGGGCGACGCGGCGGGCTCCTTCGCCGTCCCCGTCTTCTTCGCCATCGCCGGCTGGGCCGTCCTCGTCGGGGCCCCGCCCCGCGACGGCGCGCGGCTGTGGCGGCGGCTGACCCGCAATCTCGTCCCGCTCTTCGTCTGGACCGCCGCCTACCTCGCCTGGGCCTGGCTGCGCGGCACGAACGAGAAGCCGATGACCGACCTGGCGGTGGACGCCGGCTTCGGCACCGTCCAGCCCGCGTACCACCTGTGGTTCATGTACCCGTACCTGGTCATCGTGGCCCTGCTCGGCTTCGTCGTGCTGATCAGGCAGGGGCAACGGCCCTGGGGAATGGGCCTGTTGCTGCTCGGGGTGGCCGCGCTGCCCACCGCCCTGACCACGCTCGGGGAGCTGACCGACCGCGGGACGCCGGCCGTGGGCTGGGGCTTCTCCACCTACGCCGTCGTCTACGCCGTCGGCGGCGCCCTGCTGCTCTCGCTGCCCGGGCGGCTCGCTCCCGGGTGGCGCCGGCTGCTGCTCGCCCTCGCCCCGCTCGCCGTGGCCGGAATCCTCTGGTACGACACGCAGATCCACTACGTCATACCCAACGCCCACCTCTTCGTCGGCGCCCTGACGCTGTGCGTGGCCCTGCCCCTGGTGCGGATCGAGGTGCCCCGGCGCCTGCGCCCCACCGTCCAGCGGGTCGCGTCCGCGGCGCTCGGCGCGTACCTGGTGCACGTGTTCTTCGTCGAGGAACTGGTGCGCCCGCTGGTCTCGGCCGACCTGAGCGGCCCGGCCTGCCTGGCGCTGCTGGTGGGGATGCTCGCGGTCACCGTCGTGCTGTCCTACGGCGTCAGCCTCCTGTGGGGCCGCCTGGGCCTGCGCCGCATCCTCGGCTGAACCCGCGCCGCCCCCGCGCCCTCCCCGCGCCTTCTCCGCGCCTTCTCCGCAACGGCCTTGCGCCCGCCCGTCGTTGACCGCGGCAGTCCGTCGTTGATCGCACGCGCCTGCCGTTGATCGCACGCGCCCGCCCGTCGCTGGCCGCGCCCGCCCGCCGTCGACCGCGGCAGCCGACCGGGGCCGCTTCCGTCCGTGGGCAGGCGCGGCCGGGTGCCTGCCCTGGCCGGGCGCCGGGGCGGCGGCTACCTGCGGGTGGCGCGGCGCTTGACGTTCCGGGCGATGCGCAGGGCCGTCCGGCCGCCGGGCAGTTGCCGGGTGAGGTTCGCCGCGAACCCGCCGGGCAGCGCGAGCGCGGTCAGCCGCCCCCGCTTGAAGTAGCGGGCGGCCTCGGCCTGCCCGTGCGCGCCCAGCCAGGACTCGGCCTCCGGCCGCAGGCCCGGGTGCAGCTTCGGCTGCATGCAGTAGCCCACGGCCCGCAGCAGCGGCGCCAGCTCCGCGGCCGCCTCCGGCCGTCGCGTGACCACCTCGCCGCCCCGCCGCTCCAGGAGATCGGGCACCAGGGCGTCGACGAGGGTCAGCGGCACCCGGTTGCTGTTCTGGTAGGGCACGATCCGCTCCAGCAGGAGGCCGGTCCCCACCCGCGCGATCGGCAGCCCGTAGAGCGCGGAGGCCGTCAGCAGCGCCGTGGAGAAGCAGCCCACCACCAGCTGCGGCGCCACCCGCGCGAAGAGCGTCTCGGCGAGCATCGGCGAGTCCAGGACGGTGAGGCTCACCCCCTCGTCCGCCGCCGCCTTCTCCAGCGCCTTCGAGTACTGGGCGGGCGCGGTGGGGTGCGGCTTGAAGACGATCGTGCGGCACCCGGCCGCCGCCGCCCCCCGCAGCATCCGCTCGTGCAGCTCCTCCTCCTCGCGCGCGCTGATCAGGTTCAGCGCCGCGAGGTACTGGCCGAGCAGCACGGCCGTGCCCTCGCCCCCCGCCACCGGCGCGTCCTCCTCGGCGCGGCCGTACTGCGCGGTGATCTCGTCCAGGACGGCGCGGAACGCCTCGGCCGGCACCACCTCGGCCGGCGTGTCGTACTCGGCCAGCAGCAGCGGGCGCAGCCCGGGCACCAGGTCCGGGTGCAGCAGCCGCCGCACCCGGCAGCCGGTGGGCCACGGCAGCCGCTCCCGGGTGGGCCCGTAGACCATCAGGCCGTCGGCGTAGACGTGGATGTCGGCGTCGGCGAAGATCGCGGCCAGCGTCGCCGCGGGCTTGGCGTGGGCCGACTCCACCACCAGGTCGAAGGGCCCCTCCCCGATCCCCCACGCCTCGCGCAGCAGCCGCTGCCACAGCACCTCGTCGCCCTCCTGGGGCGCCCACTGGCTCGGGTGGTACGGGGAGATGGTCTCGTTCCAGCTCAGCACCCGGTCGAAACGGGCCGCCACCCGGTCCCAGCCGGCCATCTCCTCCACCTGCGCGGAGGTTTCCGGAATCCCGGCGTTGTTGCACACCAGGAGCAGCCGCCTGGCCTCCTCGGCCGGGCCGAACTGCCCGGCGTCCACGGCGGCGGCGAGGGTGGCCGCCCCGTACAGCGTGGAGACCTCGAAGATCTGCGTGCGCCGCTCGCTCATGCTCAGGCCGCCGCCTTCCGGGTCGTGCGTCCCACCAGCCGCCGCAGCACCCGGCCGCGGTCTCCCATGGCGGTGAGCGTCTGGTCGAGGAGCCCGGCCGGCATCCGCCGCAGCGCCGCCGCCGCCTCCTGCCGCAGCCGGCGCGCGGCCTGCGCCTCGTAGCGCGAGGCGTTGCCCACGTGGAAGGCGATCATCGCGCAGTAGGTCCGCACGATCTTGGGCAGCAGGCGCTCCGCGTCCCGGTCGGCGCGCACCTCCGCCATGATCTGCTCGTGCGCAGGGAGGAAGTCGAGCTGGCGGGCGTCCGTGATCTGCGTGAGCGAGGTGCCCACCCCGCGCCGGTAGAAGACCCCGAACAGTCCCACCGCGGCGAAGGAACGCGCCCGCAGGTGCAACTGCCAGCCGAACACCCGGTCCTCGGCGGTGCGCAGCCGCTCGTCGAAGCGGAGCCCCTCGTCGAAGACGCGGCGATGGTAGATCCCGGCCCAGACGAAGGGGTAGTCCACCATCGTCTTCGCGTTCGCGGGGAGGATGCCCTCGCGGGGGTCGAGCACCGCCTCCCGCCGCCTGGCCGGGGCCCGCACCACCTCGCGGTTCCTGCCGGTCGCCTGGACGTGGTCGGTGCGCACGAAGTCGACGCCCAGCCGGTCGATCGCCGCCACCAGCCGGTCCAGGTAGCCGGGCGCGTACCAGTCGTCGCCGTCCAGGAACGTCAGGTACTCGCCCCTGGCCGCCTCGATGCCGGTGTTGCGGGCGGCGGAGATGCCCCGGTTCGTCTCGTGCGCGAGCAGGCGCCCGCCGGGCAGCCCCGGCAGGGCCCGGCCGATGAGCTCGGCGGTGGCGTCGGTGGAGTGGTCGTCGACCAGCAGGAACTCGGTGGCGGGACCGGCGTTTCTGACCAGGCTGCGCAGCGTGTTGAGCGCATAGTCCTGCACGTTGTGGCAGGCGACGATCACGGAGAGCTTCGGGGCGTTCTGCTTGTCAGGCACCAGGGGTCCAGAGACGGCGATCGGGATGAACGCGAGGGTAAACAGCGGGTGATCAGTACAGGGTACGAGCGAGTGACCTGAGGGTGAACGCTGAACGTACGCTCCGTGATCCGGCGCTTGCCGGCGGGCGAGCGCGGCGCCCGGTCCCGGGAGGCGGGGCGGGGCGCCCGGTGTCACGCTGGCCTGGGGGCCGCGGCCCGGGCCCCCGAGGAACCGCGAGGAGCAGCACCATGATCACCACCGACTTCCTCCCCGGCTCCCCCTGCTGGCTGGATCTCGGCTGCCCCGAGGTCAGCGCCGGCGCCGCCTTCTACCGGTCGGTCTTCGGCTGGGACTTCCGCTCCTCGGGACCGGACGCCACCGGCTACGGCGTCTTCCAGCTGGAGGGCGCGACGGTCGCCGCCCTCGGCCCGCTGACCGAACGGGGCGCGCGGTCCGCCTGGATGATCTACTTCCGGGTGCCGGACGCGCGGGCGAGCGCCGAGGCCGTCGAGCGGCTCGGCGGCAGCGTCAGGGTCGCCCCGGTGGACGCGGGAGGCTGGGGCAGGATGGGGCAGTTCACCGACCCGCTCGGCGCCGAGTTCGCGGTGTGGCAGCCGGGCCGGAGCCTGGGCCTCGAACTGGTCGACCAGCCGGGCTCGCTGAGCTGGGTCGAGCTGTACACCACCGACGGCGAGGCGGCCAGGCGCTTCTACGGCGAGCTGTTCGGCTGGCAGATCCACGACATTCCGCTCCCGGGCGGCACGGGGGCGTACGCGCTGATCAGCCCGGCCGGCGCGGGACAGGAGCGGATGCAGGGCGGGATGATGCAGCTCCCGGCGGACAGCCTCGCCCGCACCGGGGGCCGCCCGTACTGGCACCCGGTCTTCGCCGTCGCGAACTGCGACGAGACGGTGACCCGCGTCGCCCGCGGCGGGGGCAGCGTGCAGCTCGGCCCCGAGGACGCCGAGGGCGTGGGCCGCCTGGCCGTCTGCCTCGACCCCTACGCGGCGGATTTCGTTGTCCTCGCCCCCGCCCCCTGACGCCCCCGCGCGCCGGGGCCCGTGGGTTCACGCAGGCGGCGGGGCGGCCGGCAGGCGAGGGCGCGTACGCGGCGGACGCGCCGGGGCGTGGGCGCGGGGGGCGGTCACCGGGGCCAGGTGAGGGTGATGCCGGAGTTTTCCGGCAGGGGGTGCCAGCGGGCGGCGAAGGCGTCGAGCCTGGCCACGATGCGTTCGGCCAGCCGCGCGTCCTCCCCGGCCAGGGGGGCGGGCGCCGAGGCGCGGTGGCCCGCCCTGAGTTCCCACAGCGCCCGGCAGGCGCCGGCCAGCGACTCGGAGCGCGCCATCTGCGCGTGGTCCGCCGCGGTGAGCCGGCGCCTGGCCTCGCGGCGGAACTCCCGGCGGCGCAGGGCCGGGTCGGCCGGCCAGAACACGTTGAGGCCCCCGGCGGCGATCCGGCCGAACACGCCGCGGGTCAGCCCCGCCTCGGCCTCGACCAGGAAGTGGACCGCGTCGTGCGGCAGGTGGTCGTCGTAGCCGGGGCCCTGTCTCGGGGCCAGTTCCGGACCGCGTTCCCGCACCACCCGCATGAGGTAGCGGCGGCCTGCGGCCTTGGTGAAGGTCACGTCCACGGGGACACGGTAGGTTCCGCGCCGGGGGGCGCGCACGGCGTTTTCTGCCCTTTCGCCCCTGCGGCGCGTGCGCCCCTGCCCCGGCGCCCGGGCGCGGCGTACGCTCCCGCGCCCGGCTCCCGCGCCCCGCGCCGGGACGAGGCGGGCGCCCCTGCGGCCCGGGTTCCTCAGCGCGGGCGGAAACCGTCGAAGGTGATGGCCAGAACGCGGGCGCGCACCTCGTCCGGCCAGGGGTCGCGTTCCGCGCCCAGGCACAGGCCGCCCAGGATGGCCAGCAGTTCCGCCATGCCCAGGTCCGCTCTGACCGCCCCCGCGCGCTGCGCCCGGCCGAGCAGCGCCGCGATCGCCTCCCGCATCGCCTCCGCGACCGAGGAGGCCCCCGCCTTCGGGTCGATCCCCGCCGCGGCCAGCACGTCCACCATCGCCTTCTTCCGCGCGGACTCCGCCACCAGCGCCGCGAAGAAGCCGAAGAACGCCTCTCCCGGGTCCGGAGCCTCGCGCAGCGCGGCCGCGTGCGCGATCATCCGCCGCGCGCGGTTCGCCAGGATCGCCTGGAACAGCGCCTCCCGGGTGGGGAAGTGCCGGTAGATCGTGCCGAGTCCGAGGTTCGCCTCCCGCGCGATGGCCCGCATCGAGGCCCCGACCCCCTGCGCCGCGAGGACCGCCTCGGCCGCGTCGAGCACCCGGGCGCGATTGCGCCTCGCGTCTGCGCGCAGCGGCCGTGCCTCCTGGGTCACCGAGCCTCCCTGCCTGACCGATTGACGACCGGAACGATTGTTCCGTATCGTGCCTTGCCGAGCCAACCGGAACGCTTGATCCGATTCAAGCCGCCGGCTCCCCCCGCACCGGGGGGAAGGCCGGGGGAGGAGGCAACGCCCATGAGCCCCGCAGACAGCACGGCCGACGCGCCCCGCCCCGCATACCGAAGGCTCGGCGACTCGGGCCTCAAGGTGTCCCCCGCCTGCCTCGGCACCATGAACTTCGGCCCGCCGGGAACCGCGGGGGTCGGCTGCTGCGACGAGGCGGAGGCCACGCGCCTCGTGCACGCCTTCCTCGACGCCGGGCACAACATCGTCGACACCGCCAACGGCTACACGGACGGCGAGTCCGAACGCATCCTCGGGCGCGCGCTCAAGGGCCGCCGCGAGGAGGTGGTCCTCGCCACGAAGGCGTTCCTCCCGCAGGGGCCGGGCCCCAACGACCGCGGGCTCTCCCGGGCCCACCTCACCCGCGCGCTGGACGCCAGCCTGCGGCGGCTTGGCACCGACCACGTCGACCTCTACCAGTGCCACCAGTGGGACGCGGAGACCCCGATCGAGGAGACGATGGCCACCCTCGACGGGTTCGTGCGCGCCGGAAAGGTGCGTTACCTCGGCTGTTCCAACTTCACCGCCGCCCAGATCGTCGAGGCCCAGTGGGCGGCCGAGCGGGTCGGCGGCACCCGGTTCGTCGCCCTCCAGCCGCCCTACTCGCTGCTGGACCGCGGCATCGAGGAGGAGATCCTGCCGACCTGCGAGCGGCACGGACTCGGCACGCTGGTGTACTCGCCGCTCGGCAGCGGGCTGCTCACCGGCAGGTACGCCCCCGGGACCGACCCGGAGCCCGACTCGCGCTTCGGCCGGCTCTTCCGCTCCGGCCTGGCGGGCGCCAGGAACTGGGCGCAGAACTTCTTCACCGAGCGCAACTTCCGCATCGCCGACGGGGTCGCCGCGGTCGCCAGGGAACTGGGCACCACCCCGGCGTCCGTCGCCCTCGCCTGGGCCGGGCGGCGGCCCGGCGTCACCTCCGTCATCATCGGCCCCCGCTCCACCGCCCAACTCACCGAAAACCTCCGGGCCCTGAGCCTCGACCTGCCCCCCGACGCCCTCACCGCCCTGGACACCCTCTCCACACCCGACCACCCCTGACCCCACCCGGCCCGCCCGGCCCGCCCGGCCTGGCCCCACCCACACACCGGGCTCGCCACGCGCCCGTCCCGCCCGCGCACCGGCCCGGCCGGCCGCGTCCGGCACGCCCCGCGCCGGGCGCCCGGCTCCCGCCGCGCAACGTCCGCGCGCCGCGCGCCGGCCGTCCGAGGCCGGGTCGGCGGGAACGGCGCGGCGCGCCGCCCCCGCCGACCCGGCCTCGCCGCGGTCAGCAGCCGCCGCAGTTGTAGAAGACGACGTCCCAGTGGTTGCCCTCGAGCGCGTAGACGTTGCCCGCCGCCGACTCGTACATCCGGGCGCCGTCGCTGCGGAGCCCGATGTAGGTGAAGGCGCTGGTGACGTAGGAGTTGATGCAGCTGCCGAGCGAGAAGTCGAGCTTGTAGCCGTTCCAGTGGCTGTACGTGCCGCTGGCGTGCCCGGTCTCGGTGCCGCCGGTGATGTTGAGGGCGCAGCCACTCGCCGTGCGCAGGGTCTGCGCGCCCTGCGCCGTGGCGAGGTTCAGCTGCTCGAAGGAGGTGCAGGTGGCATTGTTCCGGTCGGAACAGCCGCCGGAGGACGACCAGGTGATGCCGACCGCCCGGAACATCTGGGTGGCCTGGGAGTGGCTGATCTTCGTGACCAGCGGGGCGTAGTCGGCGGGCCCGGCCGCCGGTGCCGCGGCCGGGAGTGCGGCCGGCGCCGCGGCCTCGGCCGTGGCGGCGGTGGAGGCGGCGGAGAGCCCGGCTCCTGGGGCGACGAGGAGTACGGCACTTGCGGCCAGCGCGGTGAGAACGGTGCGCAGTCTCATCTCGGGGACCTTCCTGCTCGGGCCGCCCCGGGCCGGGGCGGCGTTGCCTGTCAGTCGGCTGTGCAGGTGGTGCACGAGGATGGTGGCGGATGTCTACGCGCGTCCGCCAGACGCGGTGGCGCACAAGCCTGTGGAGAAACGGTGCGCCCGTGTGAACCCAGGCCCAGGCCCTGCGCCCGGCCCGCGAAAATCGCCCCCGGCCGGCGAAACGGCGGTGCCGGGGAAACGGCGGTGGGCGGCCCCGGTTCCGGGACCGCCCACCGCCGTTTTCCCTCGCCCACCCTCCGCCCCTGTACGCCCCGGCCCCCGCACGCCTGCCCCCGTACGCCCGGCCCGTGGCCCGCAACGGTCCGGGAGCGCCCGGCGGGTGGCGCCCGCGCAAGGCGGGGGCGCCCGGCCGGTGGCGCGCGCTCAGCGCGCGGCGAGCGCCGAGTGCACCGGCGCCTGAACCGGGTTCGTCGGGGAGGCGGGGCGCGCGTCGAGACCGGCCCGGGTGAGCGCCGCGCTCACCCGCCGCATCACGGGGGCGATCGCGATGCCGATCGCGATCAGGGCCGTTCCGACCAGCGCCGCGAGCGTGGCCGTGCCCTGGGAGTCCACCGGGACGAAGGTGTACCAGTGGGTGCCCCCGGCCTGGTGGATCGGCCGCCACACCCCGGCCATCAGCACATACCCGAACACCCCCTGCAGGATCAGCGCCGCCGAGAGCATCGGGGCAAGCACCCCCGCGGTCATGTCGGCGAGCAGCCACCGCAGGTCCCGCCAGGTCGCCGGGTCGCGCAGCAGCGCAAACGTGGTGGCGCAGCGGCCGATCAGCCCGTCGCGGGCGGGCACCGGCCGGTAGTCCGCGGTGACCGGCACCCCGCCCCACTCGGTGGCCAGCGCACGGTGCCGGTTCGCGTAGGCACGAACCCCCCGCAGCACCGTCGGCGTGGTGAGGGCGCCGATGCCCACCGGGATCAGGCCGATCGAGAGGGCCGACGCGGTGAACAGCATGCTGCCGGCGAACAGCGAGCCGATGCCGGTCCCCAGGCCCTGAGCGGCGGCGGCCACCCGGTCACGAATCCTCATTCCGATCACTCCTCCGCTCGGTTCGGCCCGCCTTCCGGGCACACCCACAGACTCCCGTCCGGGGGCGGGGCGCGTCAGCGGGCCTTCGCCCCGTATCGGGGGTGTACCTGGCACCACCCCGCACAGGGCCCTCGCCTCCTCCCGCCACCGAACCCCGCCACCGAACCCCGCCGACCGGAACGCCCGCAGACCGAAAACGCCCGCTGCCGGAACGCCCGCCGCCCGGAACGCCCGCCGCCGCGGGCGCCGGCCTCAGGCAACGACGAACTTGCGCATCATGTCGTGGTCCTCGTGCTCCAGCAGGTGGCAGTGCCAGACATACTCGCCGCGCCGGTCGAAGTGGGCCCTGAGGCGCAGCATGTGGTGCGGGGGGACCCGGACGGTGTCCTTCGGCGCCGCCTCCGCCCCGTTGGGACGCCGGAAACTCCCCAGACTCACCCGCGACAACGCCTTGGTCTCCGGGTCCTGCTCCGCCTCGAACGGCGCCTCGCCGAGCACCTCGAACTGCACCAGGTGCAGGTGCACCGCGTGCGTCTGGTCCGTGGCGTTGTAGAGCTCCCAGGTCTCGGTGTCGCCGTAGCCCGGGGCCTCCGTGACCGGGTCGGACCACCCCAGGACGCCGCGCTCGCAGGTGCCGAGCATCGGCACCGCCCGGCCGTCCTCGTGGATGGTCTGCGCCAGCAGCAGCCTGCGGGTGCGCACGGGCGTGCCCGGCACCTGGTAGGCGCTCTCGCGCAGCGCGGACGGCAGCGTGGGCTCGGGCACCGAGCGGTCGTAGGGCTGGTTGACGCGGAACTGCATCACCCGGTCCGTGGGCGAGGTGACCGCAGGCCCGTGCGGGAACGGCGCCGCCGCGTCGTTGCCCACGTCGAAGGTGCCGCCGGCGACCTCCCTGAAGTCCAGGACCAGATCGATCCGTTCGGCCGGGGCGATCAGCAGCGGCCGGTCCAGGAGCTGCGGGCGCTCCAGGAACCCGCCGTCCCCGCCGATGACCCAGACCGGAAACGGCCAGCGCCCGTTCACCGACAGCCGGAAGAACCGCGAGTTCGCCCCGTTCAGCAGGCGCACGCGGTACTGCCGCGGCTCCACCTCCAGGTAGGGCCACGCCTTGCCGTTGACCAGGACGACCTCGCCGAAGAACTGCGAGTGGGTGCCGACCTGCCCCGGCCACTGCGCGTCCGCCGCCGGGTAGGCGAGCCGCCCGTCCGGCCGGAACGTCCGGTCCTGGACCATCAGCTCGATCTCGTACGGCCCGCTCGGCAGCCGGTTCGCCGCGATGTGCGCCAACTCGCGCTCGTCCCGCAGCAGATAGAAACCGGCGAGGCCGGCGTACACGTTGAGCCGCGTGATCCCCATCGTGTGGTCGTGGTACCAGAGGGTGGCGGCCTCCTGGCTGTTTTCGTGCGTGAACCGCGGGCCCTGGTAGAGGCTCCCCACGGTGCCCGTGGCCGTATACCACGCCTCGGGGTGCCCGTCACTTCGGGCCTCGGTGTGCCCGCCGTGCAGGTGAACGATGGCCGGAACCCCGTTCTCCGCGATGGTGTATCCCGTGTCGCTGAACGCCCAGTGGCGCGACACGTCCACCGGAAGCAGGTGCCGGGCCGGAAGGGCGTTCTGCCAGGTGAGCACCACCGGGGTGTCCGCCCGGGCCACGAGCGTCGGCCCCGGCGAGGCCACCGGGACGCTCTCCTCGATCCCGTCGGCGAGCGCCTTGTGCAGCCCGATCCCCCACACCGGCGTGCTGAGGCCGAGCCCGCCGCCGATCAGGTCCTGCGTCGTCTGCGCCATGACCAGGTTCGCCGTGCCGCCGCTCGTCAGGTCGACCCGGGCCGGGCGGGGGAGCGGGTTGACGAAGCGGGGGAAGGCGCCCGCGTCGGCGATGGGTGCCGCACGCCGCGTAAGGCGGGCGGCTGCCGCCACGCGGGCCGCGGCTCCGCCGCCCAGCAGGAGCGCGCCCCCGGCGACCGCCGCTCCCGAGCGGAGAAAATTTCTTCTTAGCATGGATTATGAATGGCATTCAAGGTGAGGTTCCCTCCTGCGCACGGGCCGGGTTCCTGCGGACGGAGGGCACCGTTTTCGATCTTTCGAGTGGTTGCCGAACGCCTCGGCGCGCCGCATGAGCGACCCGGCCGGGGGAAAGGCTGGCTAACCGGGAACGGCCAACGGAACGGACAACGGGACAGTCGGAGCGAAGGGCCGGGCGGCGGGGGGCACACCCGAACCCGGAAACCGGGGAGCCCTCACACGGGAACCGGCGCAGGGAGGGCGCGGCGGGTGCGCGGAGAGGAAGCGGGCGCCGGGCACGAGAGCCGGCACGCCGGAAAGCCACGGCCGGTCCCGCACCCGCCGCCGCCCGGAGCGACGTCCCGTGCCCACCGCCGGCCGCGGCGAGACACGACCTGGAGGAGGGCCACGTGAGCAGCGCCCAGAGCGGCAACAGCGCGTACGGCAGAAAGAAGTTCAAGCGATCCCCGAGCCACTTCACCGACCGGATCACGGCGGACGGGGCCGACGGCTGGCCCGTCGAGGCGGGGCGTTACCGGCTCGTCGTCAGCCGCGCCTGCCCGTGGGCGAGCCGTGCCCTGATCTCCCGGCGCCTGCTCGGCCTGGAGGCGGCCCTGTCCCTTGCGGTCGTCGATCCCCTCCAGGACGACCGGAGCTGGCGGTTCACGCTCGATCCCGGGGGCCGGGACCCCGTGCTCGGCATCCGCTACCTGAGCGAGGCCTACGACGCGCGCGAGACCGGCTACCCCGGCGGCGTCAGCGTCCCGGCGATCGTGGACGTGCCCAGCGGCCGCCTGGTCACCAACGACTACCTCCAGATCACCCTCGACCTGGCCACCGAGTGGACGGCCCTGCACCGGGAGGGCGCCCCCGACCTGTACCCCGAGGCCCTGCGGGACGAGATCGACGAGGTGATCGAGGGCGTCTACCACGACGTCAACAACGGGGTGTACCGGGCGGGCTTCGCCACGGACCAGCAGGAGTACGAGTCGGCGTACCGGGATGTCTTCCGCCGCCTGGACTGGCTGTCCGAGCGGCTGGCCGGCCGGCGCTACCTGGTCGGGGACACCATCACCGAGGCCGACATCCGGTTGTTCACCACCCTCGTTCGCTTCGACCCCGTCTATCACGGCCACTTCAAGTGCAACCGCTCGAAGCTGACGGAGGACCCCGTGCTCTGGGCCTACGCCCGCGACCTCTACCAGACCCCCGGCTTCGGCGACACGGTCGACTTCGACCACATCAAGCGGCACTACTACCAGGTGCACACCGGGATCAACCCGACGGCGATCGTCCCGGCCGGCCCCGACCTCTCCGGCTGGCTGACCCCGCACCACCGAGATCAGCTCGGCGGCCGCCCCTTCGGCGACGGCACCCCGCCCGGCCCGCCTCCCGAGGCCGAGCACATCCCGCCCGCAGGCCGCCCCTGAGCCCGCCCCGGCCCGGGGCCGCCTCCACTCCGGCGGCCCCGCTCGCCGCACCCTGCGCCTACACCCGGCCCCGCACCCGGCGCCCACGCGGACACCCCATCCGGCACGGCCGACCGCCACGGCCCCGCCGCCACGGGTCCGCCGCCACGAATCCGCCGCCACGAATCCGCCCCGCGTCCCCGCCACCATGGGGCCGCCCCGCGTCCCCTGCGCCGCGTGGCGCCTGCTAGCGGGCGACGAACTGCGTCAGGATCGCCTGCACTTCGTAGATGTCCACTCCCTTCGTGAAGGTCTTCTCGATCGGCACCGGGTTGCTCGAAATCCAGATCTTGAGCTCGGCGTCCAGGTCGAAATGCCCGGCCGTCTCCACCGCAAAGTGCGTGATGCTCTTGTAAGGGATGGAGTGGTACTCGACCTTCTTGCCCGTTATCCCTTGCTTGTCGACGAGGATCAGCCGGCGATCCGTGAAGAGAATCGTGTCGCGGATCAACAGATAGGCCGCGTACACCCTTTCGTCCTGCCCGAGCAGCCTCGCGTACTCCTGCTGCGCCGCCACCGGGTCGACCGTGTGCGCATTTCCGAACAGCGCCATGAACAGGCCCCCGCTCTCGCTCCCTCTCGATTACGCCACTCTAGAGGGGCAGGTCCCTCCCGCACCCCGGGCGGAGCACGCGGACCGTGCCGCCCCTCTGGAAAACGCCGCGGCCCTTCGGCGTATCGGCGCGCCCCGCACCCGGCGGTCCTCGCCCCCGCGGGCGCCTTCGGCGATCCGCTGTCCCGCTCCACTCTCGCTCACTCCCCCTCTGCTCTGCTCCGGAAAACCGAACGGTCTCGGCCCCTCGTACCCATAGACCGCACGGAACCGGCCAGAGGTTGCCGCGCCCTCGGCGGTGTAACCCGAAAGGGTGAGTCGGCCCGCAACGCCCGCGGAACCGCACGGATGGGAGCGCCCGCCTCGCGGAGCGGCTCCGCTAGAGGCGGCGCAGCCGGGTGGCCAGCAGGTTCCCGATCAGCAGGTAGACGACGGCCGCCAGGCCGTAGCCGCAGACCACCCGCGCCCACTCCTCGTCGAAGGTGAACAGGTCATGCGACCAGCCGGCCAGCCAGCGCGACGCGTCGTGCAGGAACGTCACCAGGTCGTTGGCGCGGTTGGCATCCAGCAGGTACATCACGATCCACAGGCCGATGATGGCGGCCGCGACGTCGGCGAGCACCGCGAGGACGTTCGCCGCGATGGCGGCCGTGGAAGGCCCAACTCTCCTCGTGTGTATGGACATGACCTCCGGGTTGCCCCAGCGAACCGCCTGAAACGGGCCGCTGGGCAGGCCGACCCGAGGCATCGCCCCGCATCACCCGTTCGAAGGAATATTCGGCCGACGGGAGCGTGTCCGGCGCCGCCGGCGTTCACCGGGAGACAGAACCGCCCGCCCGGAAGACAGGCGACGGCCATTCACCGCGACGCCAGGAAGGCTCGATGACGAATCAACAAGATGAGGAACCCTCAGCCACCAGCCCCTTCCACGATCTCGACTCCTTCGTCGACCTGCCGCGCGCCGGCGCCCTCGCCCTTTCCAGGGACGGCAGCCGCCTGGTGCTCGCCGCCGCCACCCTCGACAGTGAACGCACCCGCTACGTCTCGGCGCTGTGGGAGGTCGACCCGGAAGGGCAGCGCCCCGCCCGGCGCCTGACCCGGGGCGACAAGCCCGCCTCGTCTCCCGTCTTCACGCCCTCGGGCGACCTGTTGTTCGTCTCCGCCAGGCCCCGGCCCGGGAGTTCCGAGGAACTGGACGCGCCCGCGCTGTGGGTGCAGCCGGCGGGCGGCGGCGACGCGCGCGTTCTCGCCGAGCTGCCCGGCGGCGTGGCCGCGCCGCTCGTCAGCGACTCCGGCACCCTGCTCCTCGCCTCCGAGCTGCTTCCCTCGGCCACCGGACCCGAGCACGACGGCGAGTTGCGCGAGGCCAGGAAGAAGGCCAAGGTCACCGCGATCCTCCACGAGGACACCCAGGTCAGGCTGTGGGACCACGACCTCGGCCCGGCCGCCCCCCGCCTCCTCGTCGGCGAGTTGCCCGAAAAATCCTCCCCGGAGGGGGAGGAGGCCTGCGAGCTGCGCGACCTCACCGGCCACGTGGGCAAGGCCCTGCACGAGGAAGGCGGCTGGGACCTCTCGCCCGACGGCCGCACCGTGGTCGCCGCCTGGATACGTCCCGAGGCCAAGGGCTCGCAGTACCTCGCCCTGACGGCCCTGGACGTCGCGACGGGCGAGCGCAGGACGCTGGTCGACGACCCCGCGATCGAGCACGGCGTCCCCCGCATCTCCCCGGACGGTACGCAGGTGGCGGTGCCCGTCTTCACCCGGTTCACCCCCGAGGACCCCGGCGACTGCTCGCTCCGCCTGGTTCCCCTCGCGGGCGGCCAGGTCCGGGACCTGACGGCCGGGTGGGACCGCTGGCCGGGGACCCCGGCCTGGACGCCGGACGGCTCCGCCCTGGTCCTCGTCGCCGACCACGAGGGACGCGCCCCGCTGTGGCGGGTGGACGCCACCACCGGCGAGGTCACCCGCCTGACCGCGGACGACGGCGCCTACTCCGATCCGCACGTCTCGCCCGACGGCCGCTGGGTCTACGCCCTGCGCTCGGCCCTGGACAGCCCGCCCGCCCCGGTCCGCGTCCCGCTCGACGGGGAGGGCCCCTACCAGCCGCTGCCGGGCCCGGCCGAGGCCCTGGGCAGGCCCGCCACGCTGCCGGGCACGCTCACCGAGGTGCACGCCACCGCCGAGGACGGGACCCCGCTGCGCGCCTGGCTCTCGCTGCCGCACGACGCCTCTGCCGAGCACCCGGCGCCGCTGCTGCTGTGGATTCACGGGGGCCCCATGGCCTCGACCAACGCATGGTCCTGGCGGTGGAACCAGTGGCTCGCCGTGGCCAGGGGCTACGCCGTCCTGCAGCCCGACCCGGCGCTCTCCACGGGGTACGGCATCGACTTCATCCGCCGCGGCTGGGGCCAGTGGGGAGGCAAGCCCTTCACGGACCTGATGGCCATCACGGACGAGACCGAGCGCAGGCCCGACATCGACGCCTCCCGCGTGGGTGCCATGGGCGGCTCCTTCGGCGGCTACATGGCCAACTGGGTCGCGGGCCACACCGACCGCTTCGGCGCGATCGTCACCCACGCCTCCCTGTGGACGCTGGAGCACGCCGTCCGCGTGAGCGACTACGCGTACGCCTTCGCCAAGGAGTTCACGCCCGAGATCGTGGAGGCCAACTCGCCGCACCGCTTCCTCGACGACATCCACACGCCGATGCTGGTGATCCACGGCGACAAGGACTACCGGGTCCCCCTCGGCGAGGCCCTCCGCCTGTGGGCCGACCTGCGCGCCAAGGACGCCACCCCGGACGGCGAAAGCCCGCACAAGTTCCTGTACTACCCCGACGAGAACCACTGGGTCCTGACCCCGAACCACGCCAAGATCTGGTACGAGACGGTCTTCGCCTTCCTTTCCCACCACCTCCTCGGCCGCCCCTGGGAACGCCCCAGCCTCCTCGGCTGAGCCCGCAGGGACGCGCCCTCGGCCGGCACGCGCCCCCGCCCGGGCGCGTCCCTGCCCGGACCCGCCTCCGCCCTGACGCGTCGCTGCCTGAACGCGCCCCCGCCCGGGCGCGTCCCCACCCGGGCGGCCCGGCCGAGCAGCCGGGCCGCCCGGGACCCGGCCAGGCCCGCCTTCCACAACCCCGCGGCTCACGGCGGCTCACGGCGGCTCTCCGACGGCGGGAGGAGGAGCGCGTGCTCCCCCGGGGTGGCGCGAACAGGCGCAGGCGCGCGAGGGCGGGCGCAGGCGCGCGAAGGTGGCGCGTATTGCCCGCGCCCGATCCCCCGTTCACCGATCCCCCCACTGCGCTCCGCCGCCCCGTTGCCGAGCGGTTCTCTCGCGTTGTGCCCGCGCGGGAAAAGTCCCCGGCGGCCTGCCGAGGCCCCCAGCACCCCCACGGAAGGACCCCACCCATGCCGGGCACAGGCATGTCCCGAAGGCGACTCCTCGGTGCGGCGGCCGGTGTCGCCGCCGGCTCCGCCGCACTCTCGCTGCTGCCGCCCAGCCTGCAGCGGGCCGTCGCCGCCGGCCCACGCCGCGGCGGCTCACTCGCCGACATCGAGCACGTCGTCCTCCTCATGCAGGAGAACCGCTCGTTCGACCACTACTTCGGCACCCTCAAGGGCGTCCGGGGCTTCGCCGACCCCGACGCCCTGACCCTGTCCACCGGCCGTTCCGTCTTCCACCAGCCGGACGAGGAGAATCCGGAGGGCCACCTGCTCCCGTTCCACCTCGACACGCACACCACCAGCGCCCAGGCCATCCCCTCCACGAGCCACGCCTGGGCCGTCCAGCACGAGGCGTGGAACAACGGCAGGATGGACCGCTGGCTGCCCGCCCACCGCGCGGCCGACGGGGAGAACGGCCCGTACGTGATGGGCTACCACACGCGCGAGGACATCCCGTTCCAGTTCGCCCTGGCCGAGAACTTCACCATCTGCGACAACTACTTCTGCTCGGTCCTCGGCCCCACCTGGCCCAACCGCCTCTACTGGATGACCGGCACCATCGACCCCTCCGGCACCCGCGGCGGCCCGGTCACCAGCAACACCGCCCCCACCCCCTACACCTGGACCACCTACGCCGAGCGGCTGCAGGCGGCGGGCATCAGCTGGCAGGTCTATCAGGAGGCCGACGACTACGGCTGCAACCTGCTCGAACAGTTCCGGCAGTTCCGTGACGCCCGGCCCGGCGACCCGCTCTTCGAGCGGGCCATGGTCGAACGCCCGGCGGGCACCTTCGAGGAGGACGCGCGCAACGACCGTCTTCCCGCCGTCTCCTGGCTGATCCCGACCAGCCACCAGTCGGAGCACCCCGACTACCTGCCGGCCGCCGGCGCCGACTACGTGGCCGGGAAGCTCGAGGCCATCGCCGCCAACCCGGAGGTGTGGGCCAAGACCGCGTTCATCCTCAACTACGACGAGAACGACGGCCTGTTCGACCACGTCCCGCCGCCCGTCCCCGAGCCCGGCACGCCGGACGAGTTCGTCGGCGGCCTGCCCATCGGCGGCGGCTTCCGCGTCCCGTGCCTGATCATCTCCCCCTGGACGGTCGGCGGCTGGGCCGCGGGGGAGGCGTTCGACCACACCTCGGTGCTCCGGTTCCTGGAGCGGTGGACCGGCGTCGAGGAGCCCAACATCAGCGCGTGGCGGCGCGGCACGTTCGGCGACCTCACCTCGGCCTTCGGCTTCGAGCAGGCTCCCGCCGAGCGCCCGCCGCGGCTGCCGGACGACACCGCCGAGCAGCTGGAGCAGGCCCAACGGGACGTCGCCACCCTCCCCGCCCCCACCCTCCCCTCCACCGGCCAGACCCCACCCCACCAGGAGCCCGGCCGGCGTCCCCGCCGCTGACCCGGACCCCGCCCACCCGCAACCACCCCCGCCCAGGCCCGGGCCCCACCGCACCCCCGCCCGAGCCTGGGCGCCGCCGCACTTGCGCACTTGCGCGCTGCCGCCGCCCGAGCCTGGGCGCCGCCGCTCTCCCGACCGCGCCCGGCCCAGCCCCGCACCCGCGCGCCCCGCCCGCACCTGGACTCCAAGGACCTCTTGTCCCCCGCCACCGGCCGGGGCATAGCCTGTACCAGGCGACACGGCGAAACGAGGGCGTTCCCGACGCCGCCGGCCACCCGGCCACCGGCCCCTCCCCGCCCGCATCGCCCGACCCCGGACCCCACCGAATCCGAACGCCTCAACCCCACCCACCCCAAACCACCCCAAGCCACCGCACCCCCCGTCCACTCCGGCACCCGTCCACCCCGACGCCCCCCGCACGGCCCCGGACCCGCGAGCCCCGCGTTCCGGGCAGGCCCCACCACTCCGGGAGCCCCGATGACCTCCTCCTGCTGCACCCCCGGCCACGGTGAGGGCCCGCACGTCCACGACACGTGCACGCCCGGCCCCGTCCCCGTCTCCCTCGCGCCCCCGCCCCCGCGCCGGCCGGCCCCCGCCCGCCGGGCGCCCGGCGGGCTGCTCGACCTCCCGGGCGGGCGGTTCCTCATGGGCACGGACGACGCCGAGGGCTTCCCGGAGGACGGCGAGGGCCCGGTCCGCCCCGTCGACGTCGCCCCCTTCCGCATCGCGGCCACCACGGTCACCAACGCCCAGTTCGCGACGTTCGTGAAGGCCACCGGCTACGTCACCGAGGCCGAGCGCTTCGGCTTCTCCTTCGTCTTCCAGGGCCTGCTGCCCCCGGAACTCGCCGCCGCCTCCGAGCCGGTGCCGAACGTTCCCTGGTGGCGGGCGGTCGCGGACGCGACCTGGCGGCAGCCGGAAGGCCCCGGCTCCTCCTCGGCCACCCGCGCCAACCACCCCGTCGTCCACGTCTCCTGGAACGATGCCCAGGCGTACTGCGCCTGGTCGGGCACCCGCCTGCCCACCGAGGCCGAGTGGGAGTACGCGGCACGCGGCGGCCTGGAGCAGCGGCGTTACCCGTGGGGCGACGAGCTGACCCCCCACGGACGCCACATGTGCAACATCTGGCAGGGGGAGTTCCCCACCCACAACACCGGCGAGGACGGCTATCTGGGAACGGCCCCGGTGAAGTCCTTCCGCCCCAACGGCCACGGCCTGTACAACGTGGTCGGCAACGTCTGGGAGTGGTGCGCGGACTGGTTCACGCCCGGTGCTGCCCGCGTGATGCGGGGCGGCTCCTACCTCTGCCACGACTCCTACTGCAACCGTTACCGGGTGGCCGCCCGCAGTTCGAACACCCCTGACTCCTCCACCGGAAACATCGGCTTCCGCGTGGCCGCCTGACCGGCGCCACGAGCGCCGCCGAACGCGCCGGCACGCCGCTGCGCGCCCCCGGCCACCACCGACCGCAACTGCGTCTCACCGCAGCGCACGCGCCCCCGCCTGCGCCCCACCGCGTACCCGGCGCACGCCCCGCGCCACGGATGCGCCCCGTGGGCAATTACGAGCGGCGGCGGGGCTTGCCGCGTCCGCCGCCCCCGGCTCCGCCGGATCGGCGCCGCGGACTCCCGCCGCCCGCAGCGCCCCCCGTCCTGCCGGACGCCTTGCCGCCCGACGTCCCGGACGCGTTCCCCGTCGCGGCGCCGCCCCGCCCCGCGCCTCCTTCCGCGCGCTCGCGCTTGGCCCTCGCCTTCTCCCTCGCCTTGAGCTTCGGCCGCGGCGACGCCTGCCGGCCCCGGGAGCTGTTCGCGGTCCGGCCGCGGACGATGCCGATGAACTCCTCGACCAGGTCGGTGGTTTCCTCCTCCGGCCAGGAGAGGGCGACGGTCGACTCGGGGGCCCCGGCCAGCGGCCGGTAGGTGAGATCCCTGCGGTGGTGCAGCCGGGCCAGCGACTGCGGGACGACGAGCAGCCCCACCCCCGCCGCCACCAGCTCGATCGCATCCGCGGTCGTCGCGGGCCGTTCGAGGGCGGCGCGTCCCGGCGGGCGTTCCCAGTCGAGGGTGTCGTCGAGGGGGTGCAGCAGGACCTCGTCGGCGAGGTCCCCGGCGGACACCTCGTCGGCGGCCGCCACCACGTGGTCCTTCGGCACCACGACCACCGTCGTCTCGGTGTAGAGCGGGATCGCCGCGAGGTCCGCCCGGTCGGCCGGCAGCCTGAGGAGGCCCGCATCCGCCCCGCGGTCCCGCAGCAGGCCCGGGGCCTCGGCCGCCGTGGTCCGCAGCAGGTGCAGCGGAACCCCGGGCAGCCGCTCGCCCCAGATCCGCACCCACTTCGCCGGCGTCACGCCCGGGACGTAGGCGAGCCGGAACGACGGGGGCTGCTCCGCGTCTGTCACCTCGCCAGGCTATCCGCTCCGCATCCGACCGCCTCGGACGGCACCGTTCCCCCTCGGACCGCCCCGCGCCGCCTCGGACGGCATCGGACCAGATCGGACGCCACAGTTCCGCTTCAGACCGCTTCAGAGCGCTTCGGGCCACATCGGATCGGCTTCGGTCGGCTTCGGGCGCGCTCGTTACCCTTGGCCCATGACCTCGCACCGGACCGACCAGACGATGAAGCCCGCGACGGCGGCCAAGAAGCTGGGCGTGTACCTCCCGGCCACCCCCGCCGAGTTTCAGGAGGGTCTCGTCTCGCGTAGCGAGCTGAGCGCGCTGCAGGCCGATCCCCCCGAGTGGCTGCTGAACCTGCGGCGCAACGGCCCGCACCCCCGGCAGGTGGTCGCGGCGCGGCTCGGCGTCTCCATCGCGGGCCTCGCCCGCGGCGGAGTCACCGAGGCCCTCACCACGGAGCAGATCGACGCGCTGAAACGGGAACTCCCCGAGTGGCTCCAGCAGGAACGCGCCACCCAGGCCGAGGTCAGAAAGGAAGCGGCGCGCCTCAAGGAAAAGAAGGCCGCCCGCGCGGCGGACCCACACCACCCCCGGCCCTGACGCGCCCCGCGACGCCCCGCCGACTACGCCGCCTCGCCTCGCCCGTGGTTGCCACCGAGTTCCTCGGGCCCGAACCGGGCGAGGCAGAATCGCGCGGCGAGCGTCAGCCCGAAAAGAGCCCGTGGACTGCGCCGCCGCGGATCTCGCGAGTGAGGGCCAGCTGCTCTCGCAGCAGCCGCTCGCGTTCGTCCAGCTGCTTCATCGCCCGGGCGATCGCCTGCTGTGTGCCGAGATCAGGCAGCGCGACCGGCAATTCCCCCAGCACCTTGAGAGAGATCGTTTTCATGGTCATGCTCCCCGTGGAGTGGGCCTCAAGCCACGTGCGTGCCTCCCGGCCACGGAGGTACGCCACGAGGTAGTGCGCGTTGAGCCATGCCGGGGGCCGAAGCACGAAGCAGCCGGTACCGCAGACCCAGCCGACCTGTTCCTCCCGGACGACGGCACACCGCCCCAGCTCGCCGCGGCGTGCCAGCACCACATCGCCGGGCCTCAGGCGGTAGCGGCCCAGCCCATGGGCCTTCTCTTCGGTGATGTATCTGATGCTCTCCGTGCTGAAGTCATCGCCCGTCAGGTCCTTGGGCATGACCACGGGAATGCCTCCGGAATCCACGTATTCTTCGGCACGGATAAGGCTCCCGGAAGGCCCCGCCAGGAATTCACCCGGCGTCTGGTCGTCGGCATCCCCACCCACGGGGCCCTCGACGATCCTCCGGAGCGGCAGGCGCGGAAGGCCGACTGCGTCGCGGACCAACTGGGCGCACTTGTCGAGGCTTTGCCAGAGGTCGGCGCTCGAACCTGACGCCGTCTGGTCGTGTCGAATCAGCTCGTCGAGCAGGCGACTCATTTCCGGCGCCGTCCTCGGCCCGGCAGACTCGGCGTCGACATACAGCCTGGGGTCAAGACTTGCCTCGTTTCGGAGGATCTCTTCGTGCGAGACCGACCGGGAAAACCCTGGCTCGTCGGGCGTCGACCGGGGAGATCGCCGCCATGCGTGCAGCCGCCCGCTGATGCGCTCCACATCCGCCGCGGTCAGCGTGTTTCGTTGCCGCGGCGCACGTGTGCCGAGCCGACTGGCGTCGATGAAGAGAACGGAACGCCTCGCGTCGGCCGGGAGGTGGTGGGACTTGTCGCGGGCCAGCACCCAGACGTGCACGGGTATCGCGGTATGAGCGAAAAGATGTGCCGGCAGAGAAATGATGCTGAGGAGCGTGCCATTCCTGATCATGTTTGCCCGGATTGCCGCCTCGCTGCCCTCGGACCAGGCGGCTCGCGGCGGCATGATCAATACGGCGATCCCGTCTGTGCTCAGCCGGGCCCACGCGAGCTGGAGCCAGGCGAAATTGGCGTTGGACCGAGGTGGCACCCCGAAGGGCCAGCGAACGATGTCCACCTCCTCGATGCGCTGGTTGAACGGTGGGTTGCTTACCACCCGGTCGGCAGGGCTGCCGCCCCGGCTCCGGAACAACGACACCGGGTCCGCGGCGTGTACGACCGGTCCTTCGACGCCGTGGATGGCCAGGTTCATCATCGCCAGCCGAGGATTGCCGCGGTCCGTGGCGTACGCCTCGTACGAGTCGCCATCCACGCGGCCGGCGCGGCGCGTGCGCTGCGCAGCGGCCGCGAGCAGACTGCCGGACCCGCACGCCGGATCGAGCATCCGGTCTCCGGGGCGCGGGGACGCCAACGCGGTGATCAAACGCGCGACGGCTCGCGGCGTGTAAAACTCGCCGGCGGAGGAAGTGCCCTCCTGAGCGTGGCGCTCGAGAAGGAGTTCGCACACCTCGGGCAACCCGGCCTCGGTCACCGTCGGAGGCCTCCACAACGCCGTGAGGAATGCGGCCATCCAGGGCGCGTCCTCCGGTCCCTCGTCGAGGCCGAGGACCCCGGCGTCGAAGTAGCGCGCGTTGCGCACGGGGAAGCGGGGATGCCGGCCGGCGCTCTTCAGCGCGGTGCGCAGGTCCTTCAGCGGCGAGAGACCGATGCGGGCCTCCTCGACGGCTCGCCTCCACAACGTGACGAACGTGTCCCCCGACTCACCCGCCGACTCGACGAAGCCTGCAAGTACCAGGATGGCGAGCATGGACGCGACGTCGTCGGACGTGTTCCGGCCCCGCTGGTAGGGCGCGTACGCACGCCACAGCCGGTCGACGACGTGTGCGGCGTGCGCGGCCTGGCTTTCCGTCTCCATGGTTCTGATCTCCTCGCTTCGGGCCGGCCTACTGCAGCTGGCTGATGGCGTACGCCGCTGCGGCAGCCAGCATCAGCAGGCACAGTCGCAGCGTTGTCCCCGTGCTCTGCATCGCTTTGGCAAGCAGTTCGATTAACGACTTCACTTCGTGGTGCCCCCTGTCTTCGCATCCAAGGCGTCATGCGCGCAGTGATGCTGCGCAATCCACCGCCCTACTCCCCTCGACTCGGCAACTCGCGTCGTGGGAGCCGCAGTCGGCGTCGTAGGGAAGGTGGTGGGCAGAACTTAGCAGCGATCGATGGCATCCCGATGTGGGTGAGCTTCCGCTCTGGCGGCGGCGCGGGAAGCGCGCAGTGTTGCTGCGCGGTCTCACGATGTCGATCGCGCTGCTTGGGGACAGGGGGTGGGCCGAGAGGGGCCCGCCGGGCGGCGGGCGAAACGCCGTAAGGTGTGCGGCAGGTCACAGTCCGCCGGTGCGTACACGCCGACGTGGCAGGTCGGGTTGCCGGCCGGCGGCGGCACTCGTCCGCGCGGAACGGTCGTGCGGCTCGCGCCGCGGTCTCGGCCGCTCTCAGGAGGAGGTGTCGCGCCGTTTGGCCCGCCCGGAACACCTCGCACAGGGGTGTACGGCACATCCGAAGGTTGAGGGGTGAGAGGTGGTGGGCTCGGGCGCGGCTGCTGCGGCTGAGGATCGTGAAGGGGACGCGGCGATGTCATCGTGCGGGTGTGGTGAGGAAGTCTCCGACCGCTTCAACTTTTGCCCGAGCTGCGGCATTTCTTTGCGTGGGTCGGCCGAATCACGCCGCACGCCCCCGGTGCCGTATGCGCCGTCCCTCTGCCGAACTCTCCGGGCCGTCGCCAAGCCCGATGAGTGTGCCGGGGGTGGATTACGGTGCTCGTTCCTCCCCGGAATGGTCCGCGGATTCGGATCTGTTCCCGCCGGGAGGGCCCGAACGGCTGGACCTGGCCGAGCGCGACGCAGTGCGGCAATGGAGTCGGGTCAGTGAGGAGCTTGGGCTTCCTGGCTACCCCGGGTTGCCGGACATCATGGGCGATTCGGTGGCGCGGTTGCCCGATCGAGTCGCGGCGATGATCGAAGGGGGCGTCGCCGAGCCGCCCGACGCACGAGTGGCCGGCGCTGTGTTGATGAATTTGGACGAAGCCTGACCGTTGGCGCTCCTCGTGCAATTGCGTCGGAAGCTCGCCGGCGCACCTCGGCAGGAAGCCGCGGCGGGCATTGACGCCTACGTCGGCACCCGGTCGGCAAACGCCGCCGCCGGCTCGCCCCGGCAACACCCCGTGCCGCTGGCCCCCGCCCGGCCCGGCGCCGGCCGGTGCCTGTGGGGGCGTGTGCGGTTCTCAGAGGCTTCTGATATCGCGCCGCTACCGTCCGGTTCATGGTGCGCGATTACCTGATCATCGGGGCCGGACCGGCCGGACTTCAGCTCGCCGCTCTGCTGGAACGCGAGGGACGCGACTACGTCGTCCTGGAACGGGGAAACGGGCCGGGGACGTTCTTCACCACGTACCCCAGGCATCGCCAGCTGATCTCGATCAACAAGGTGAACACCGGATTCACCGATCCGGAGCTCAACCTCCGCATGGACTGGAACTCACTGCTCACCGACGACCCGGAACTGCGCTTCGCCCGGTACAGCGAGCGCTACTTCCCCGCCGCCGACGACTTCGTCCGCTATCTGGCCGACTTCGCCGAGCGCTCGGGCATCCGCGCCGAGTACGGGACCGAGGTCGTCCGGATCTCCCGGACGGACGACGGGTTCTCCGTTCTCGACGACTCGGGACGGACCTGGCAGGCCCGGCGCGTCGTCGTGGCGACCGGCGTCTCCCGGCTCCGGGTGCCGGACATTCCGGGCATCGAACTCGCCGAGCGCTACGACGAGTTCGCCACCGACCCGGCGTCCTTCACCAACCAGCGGGTGCTGGTCGTCGGCAAGGGCAACTCCGCGTTCGAGACCGCCGACTCCCTCATGGAGAAGGCCGCGGTCATCCACGTCGCGGGCCCGCACTCGGTCAAGATGGCCTGGCAGACACACTTCGTCGGTCATCTGCGCGCGGTGAACAACAACTTCTTGGACAGCTACCAGCTCAAATCGCAGAACGCGGTCCTGGACGGCACCGTGGAGAACATCGAGAAGACCGCCGGCGGCGGGTTCCGGGTCGAGTTCCGTTACGCCAGGACCACGGAACGGCTCCGGGTGCTCCACTACGACCGCATCATCCTGTGCACCGGCTTCCGTCTCGACACCACGATCTTCGACGAGACCTGCCGCCCCGCGCTCGTCATCGACGACCGGTTCCCCGGGCAGACCTCCGCCTACGAGTCGGTGAACGTGCCGGGCCTGTACTTCGCCGGCACGCTGACCCAGCAGCGCGACTTCAAGAAGGGGACCAACGGCTTCATCCACGGCTACCGCTACGGCGCCCGTGCCCTGCACCGCATCCTCGGCTCCCGCCATCACGACACGCCCTGGCCGGCCGAGCGGCTGGCCGCGGAACCCGAGGCGATCGCCGACGCCCTCATCGCCCGCGTCAACCGCTCCTCGGGCCTCTGGCAGCAGTTCGGGGTCCTCGGCGACGTGGTCGAGGTGGACGGTGACCAGGCCCGTTACCTGGAGGAGGTCCCGCTCGACTACGTCACCGACGGCGGCCTCGGCGCCGCCGCACACCGGTTCGTCGTCGACCTGGAGTACGGCTCGGGCCACGACGCGGTCGACCCGTTCGACGTCAACGTCCCGCGCGTGACCGAGAACGACGTCGAGCACGCCATGGACTCCACCTACCTCCACCCCGTGGTCCGCCACTACCGCGACGGCGTCCTGGCCGGCACCCACCACCTCGCGGAGAACCTGGAGAACGACTGGGACATCCCCGAGGTCCACCGGCAGCCGCTCGTCGAGTTCCTGCGAGCCACCCTTGGCTGAGCAGTTCCCCGGCGGCGTGCTCGATCTGCTCGACGCGGCGGGCGACCGCCCGGTGTTCGAGCACGCCGGCCGGACCGTGTCCGGCGCGGAACTCCTCGGGGCCGTGCGGCGGGTCACGCGCGGCCTGCGGCGGCACGGCGTCCGGCCCGGTGACGGCGTCGCGCTGCTGCTCGGGGTGAGCCCCGACGCGTTCGCCGCCGTCATCGCGGCCCACGTCGCCGGCGCCCGCGTCGTCGGGCTGCGGCCCGGCCTGACCGCCGCTCAGCAGGACCAACTGCTCGCGGACGTCGCGTTCGTGGTCACCGACCGCCCCGACGGCCTGCCGGAGAGAGCCGGCGCCCCGCCCCCCGCACGTGCCAGGTCCGTGCTCGCCCTCGGCGAGTTGCTGGCGTGCGCGGACGACGGCGCGCGGCCGGTGATCACGGCGCGGCCGGGGGACGTGGCCCGGCTCATCCACACCAGCGGCAGCACCGGCCTCCCCAAGGCCTGCGCCCAGACCTACGCGGCGATGACCGCGGCCTGGACGCTGCGGCCGGGGGACTGGCCGCCCGCCATCCGCGAACTCGCCACCCGCCTGGACCGGTTCCTCGTGTTCGGCAGCCTGGCGAGCCAGGTGATGATGGAGTACGGGCTGCTCACGCTCGCCGCCGGCGGGGTCCTGGTCACCGCCGACCCGCCGGCCTTCCCCGAGGCCCTCGTACGGCTCCGGGCGAGCGCGAGCGTCATCACCGTGGCCCGGCTGACGAAGCTCGTGGCGAGCCAGCGCGAGTCCCCCGTGGACCTCGGCGGGCTGCGCGCGCTGATGCTGTCAGGTTCCCCGCTGGCGCCGGGGCGGCTGCGCGAGGCCGCGGAGGTGCTCGGGCCGGTCGTCTTCCACGGGTACGGGCAGACCGAGACCGGCACCATCTCCATGGCCACCCCGGCGGACGAGCCGGGTTCGCTGGGCGTGCCGCCCGTCGACCTGGAGGTCAGGGACCCCGCGGGCCGCCCCCTCCCGCCCGGGGCCGACGGCGAGCTCTTCGTCAGGACCCCGGCGCAGAGCGCGGGCTACTGGCGCGAACCCGGCCTCACCGCCGAGGTATTCACCGACGGCTGGGTCCGCACCCGCGACCTCGGCCACCTCGACGCCGAGGGCCGGCTGTGGCTCACCGGCCGCGTCCGCGACGTGGTCATCGTCAACGCCAACGTGCACTACGCCGGCCCCATCGAGCGGGTGCTCGCCACTCACCCCGCGGTGGCCGAGGCGTACGTGGCCGCCGTCCCCGACGAGGACACCGGGGAGGCGGTGCACGCCTTCGTGGTGCCCGCCGCGGGCCGCGCCCCCGGCCTGGGCGAACTGCGCGAGCTGGTGACGGCGCACCTCGGCGCGGCCTGCGCGCCCGCCCGCCTCACCCTCATCGACCAGGTGCCGCTCACGCCCGCGGGAAAGCCCGACAAGCGGCGGCTCGCCGAGGGCGGCGGACGAGCCCCCGCCCCGCCCGCGGGCGTCGCCCGCCCGGCCGCCGGCACGGATTTCAGAGCGCTCTGAGATTCCCCGCCTACGTTGGCCGTGTGCTGACCAAGGACACCGTCTCGCTCACCGGCCCCCTGGAGGCCGCCGCCCTGGGCCGCGCGGCGGCCCCGCTGGCCGTCGCCGTGGACGACGAGGTCCGCGCGCGCGTCGACCGGGGCCGCCGCCGCTTCCGCGCCCTCCGGCAGGGCGGGGGCGGCGAGGGCGGCGAGGGGCGCAGCATCTACGGCGCCACCACGGGGTTCGGCGCGCTCGTCGGCTACGCGGGCCGCGCGGACGAGGCCGACCAGTGCGACAACACCCTGGCGCACCTGGGCGCGGGACAGGGCCCCGACCTGCCGCAGGAAATCGCCCGCGCCGCCCTGCTGTTGCGCACCTGGTCCCTCGCCCAGGGCCTCTCCGGCGTCTCCGTCGAGGTCGTCGAGCGGCTCGCCGCGATGTTCGCCACCACCTTCTCGCCCGCCGTGCCCCGCTACGGCTCCGTCGGCGCCAGCGGCGACCTGATCCCGCTCGCCTACGCCACGCAGGCGCTGCGCGGCCGGGGACACGCCTACCTGGACGGCGTCCGGATGCCGGCCGCCGAGGCGCTGACCGCCGCCGGGCTGCGCCCGCTCTCCCTGGACGGGCGCGACGCGCTCGCCCTCGTCAACGGCACCTCCGTCACCACCGCGGCCACGGCACTGGCCCGGGACGCCGTCCGCGCCGCGCACCGCTCGCTGGCCGCGCTCACCTGCCTGCTGGCCGACCTCCTCGGCTGCGATCCCGGCTTCCTCGACGCCGACCTGCTGCGCGCCTACGGCCACCCCGGCGCGATCGAGGTGGGCGCGCGCATGCGGCGTACCCTCGCCGGCACCACGCCCTCCGGCACCCGGCCGCTTCAGGAGCCGTACAGCATCCGCTGCGCCCCCCAGCTCCTCGGCGCGGCCGAGGACGCGCTGCGTTACGTCGACGGCGTGGTCGCCGCGGACCTCGGCGGCGTCAGCGACAACCCGCTGTTCTTCCCGGGCGTAACGGGCGAGGCAGGCGTAACGGGCGAGGCAGGCGCGACGGGCGAGGCAGGCGTAACGGGCGAGGCAGGCGCGACGGGGGAGGCAGGCGCAACGGGGGAGACAGGCGCACCGGGCGAGGCGCCGGAGGCGGGGGAGGGGAAGGTGGTGCACGGCGGGAACTTCTTCGGCCAGCCCGACGCGTTCGCCGCCGACCTGCTCGCCTCCGTCACCGCCCAGCTGGGCAACCTCGCGGAACGCCAGCTGGACCTCCTGGTGGACCCGGCGCGCAACGGCGGACTGCCGCCGATGCTGGCCACCACCCCCGGCGTCCAGCACGGCCTGCAGGGCGTGCAACTGGCGACCACCGCGTTCGTCGCGGAGATCCGCCGCGCCGCGACGCCGGCCGGGATGCAGAGCCTGCCGACGAACCTGCACAACCAGGACGTCGTCCCCTTCGGCACCCAGGCCGCCCTGCGCGCCTACGACATGGCCGAGTTGCTCGGCCTGCTGTGCGGCTCGCTGGCCCTCGGCCTGCGCCAGGCCGTCCACGTCGGGGCCAGGCGCCCCACCGCGCCCCGCTGCGGCGCGCTCCTGGACGCCCTCGCCGACGCGATCCCCCCGGTCGACCCCGACCGCCCCCTGGACGCGGATGTGCGCGCCGCGGCACGCCTGCTGGTCACGTCCGCACTGCCCTGACCCGGCGGGCCAGGACCGGGGCCGAGGGGGCACCGCTCTCCGGGAGCCGGACGGTGAACCTGGCCCCGCGCCCCGGGCGGCCGGCGGCGGCCACCGTGCCGCCGTGGTGCGTGATGACCTCCCGCAGCAGCGCGAGCCCAAGACCGTACCTGCCGCTGGAGCCGCCCGAGTGGAACCGCTCGAACAGCCGGCTCGCCTCGGCGGCGTCGAAGCCGGGCCCGGTGTCCGTGACGGTCAACTCGACCGCGCCCCCGGCCCGCGCGAGGGCGACCTCGATCCGCCCGCCGGCCGGGGTGTGGCGGATCGCGTTGGACAGCAGCTCGCCGACGGCGCGGCGCAGCGCGGACTCGATGCCGTCGACGAGCAGCGGAGGCGGCGGACCGTCCACCACGACCGTCAGGCCGCCGTCCCGCGTCCGGTCCGCCTCCTCCTCGACCACGGAACGGGCCAGCGCCAGGAGGTCGACCGGCCGGCGTTCCGGCGGGCGGGCCGGGCCCGCCGCCAGGCTCGCGGACAGCAGCAGGTCGTCGAGCACCTCGCCGAGCCGCCCGGCCGAGCCGACCAGCCGCGACAGCCCGTCCCGGTGCTGGGCCGGCAGCTCCTGGGCCGCCGCCTGCCGCGACAGCAGCTGCGCCCGCGTGTACACCTGGGTGACGGGGGTGCGCAGTTCGTGGCTCGCGTCCGTGACGAACCGGCGCTGCCGGGCCAGCGCCTCGGCCAGCGGGGACACCGCAAGCCGCCCGAGGACCGCCCCCGCGGCGGCCGCCGCGATCAGCCCCACGACCTCGGCGACGCCCAGCGCGTACCACAGGTGCCTGCGGTCGGCCAGCTGGAAGCGCATGTCGAACACCGCCTGCACCAGCGTCCCGTCCACCCTGATCTGCGTACGCACCAGGTAGACCGTGCCGTCCCGCCGCACGGTGCGCTCCGCGGCCTCGTGGGTCCGGCGCACGCGCTCCAGGTCGGCGCGCAACGGGAAGCCTGCGGGGGCGTACGTCAGCGGGGTCACGCCGGGCGCGTACAGCCAGGTGCACCCCGACGGGCTCGACAGCCCGCCGCGCGCCGCGTCGTAGCGCAGCTCCCGCCACACCTGCTCGTGCTGCGCGTGGGTCATCACCGTGCCGGCCACCCCGCCGACGACCGCGACGAGCAGCGTGATGATCGCGCTGGTGAACACGGCGATCCGCAGCCGGGCCCGGCGCACCGCCGCCCGTTCCGCCTCCACCGAAGGTCTCATAACGCCCCCAGCCGGTAGCCGAGTCCGCGGACGGTGTGCACCACCTGCCGGCCGAGCTTGCGGCGCAGATAGTAGACGTAGGTATCGACGATGGAGGGCGCGGGCGCCTCCTGGAACACCATCCGGCGCAGCGCGGCCCGCGAGTACACGGTGCCGGGCCGCGAGGCGAGCACCCACAGCAGCGAGAACTCCCGCGCCGCGAGGGCCACGCGCTCGCCGTCGGCCAGCTCGACCTCGCGGCGGCCGACGTACAGGTGACCTGAACCGATCCGCAGGACGTCGGTGACGTCCCGCGCCCGCCGGCACAACGCCCGCAGCCGGGCGCCGAGCTCGTCCAGGTCGAACGGCTTGGCCAGGTAGTCGTCGGCGCCTGCGTCCAGCCCGTCGACCCGGTCGTGCACGGTGCCCATCGCGGTCAGCAGCAGCACCGGCGTCCTGACCGCGCGCGCCCGCAGCCGGCCCACCAGGTCGAGGCCGTCCACCACCGGCAGCCGCCGATCGACGAGGAGCACGTCGTACTGCCTGGTCAGCGCGAGATGCAGCCCCCGCTGCCCGTCGGCCGCGACGTCGACCGCGTACCCCTCCTCCCGCAGCGCCTCGGAGAGCATGGCCACCAGCTCGGGATCGTCCTCGACCAGCAGCAGCCGCCAGGGCTCCCGCGCGCGTCCCAGTGTCATGCTCTTATTCCCCTCGCCCCCACGGCCACTGTCAACCACCCCAGCAGCCACGGCGGTTGCGGGAGGGGAACGCGTCCTGGGGCGGCGGGGAAGGCCGCGGGGCGGGGCACGGGCGGGCGGGGGCGTACCGCGCGGGCGGGGGGTATCGCGTGGGCGGGGGCGCCGTGCCGCTGCGCCCCCGCCCGTCACCGGCCGAGCGGGTGGGGTAGCGCCCCGCCGGCCGGCTCGGGGTGGGCCCGGGGCCGGCGGGGCGGCGGCTCAGCGGCGCGAGGCCGCCTGCCGGCGGCGCACCACCAGGTAGCCGCCGGCGGCGAGCAGGACGGCGGCGCCGGCGACCATCGGCGTCGCCGGGAGGCCGGCGCCGGTCTCGGCGAGGTCGCCGCCCGGCTCCGCCGCCGCGGTCTCCTCCGCGACGGGCTCCTCCGCCTCGCCGTCCGGGGTGGTCCCGCCGGCCTCCTCGCCTCCGGTCTCCTCGTCGCCCGGCGCGTCCTCGGCGGGGGGCTCCTCCCCTTCCGCCGGGGGCTCCTCCCCGTCCGCGCAGTCCGACCAGAACACCTTGTGCTTGGCGGCCCCGTTCTCGCCCTCGAACTGCCAGGTCAGCCTGTAGTGGCCGGGGGGCAGGGCGAGGTCGTCGGAGCGGCCCTGTCCCTCCCCGTCCAGCACCAGGGCGCCGCTCTCCGCCACCGTGTCGCCGCTCCCGGTCGGCGGCACCTCGGTGATCGTCCAGCTGACCTCCTGCCCGGCGTCGAAGCCGAAGCTCTGGAGGTAGAACGTGCACACATGCGGTTCGTTCCTGGGCAACTCCTCGTCGGTGGTCGCGTCGTGGATCTTCACCGTGCCGTTGTCCCCGGGCGGAGTCGCCAGGGCGGCGGGAGCGAAGGCGAGTATGCCGACGGCGGCCGCGGCCGCGGCGCCGAGCACTTGCGGAGTGCGCATGGATTCTTCTGCTTTCGGCCAAGGAAGGACGGAACAACGCGGAGGGGAGGGTCAGCTTTCAGCCAGACCGGGCGAGTTGGCAAGCGGCCTTCCGTCGCATCGGTCCCGATGGGCGCCGGTTGTCCGAAGATTCGCGATAACAATCCGAATAAGCGGCGGATAAGGGCGCCGAACGCCCCCGCGCGCCGGACGCCCCCGCGCGCCGGACGCCCCCGCGCGCCGGGGCGTCCGCCGGGGCTCACCGGGGCTCACCGGGGCTCACCGGGGCTCACCGCGGCTCGTCGGCCGCCCCGGCGCGTACGTGCCCTTCGAGCAGCCGGCGGGTCACGCTCGGCGCCACCACCTCGTCGCCGCGGACCACCACGCGGACGGCGGAGAGCAGGTCGGGCGCGAGGGTGTCCTTCAGCAGGAAGCCACTCGCCCCGGCGCGCAGGGCCGCGCAGACGCCGTTTCTTTCGACGCCCTTTCCGCCGCCACCTTCCCGGCCCGCCCGCCGCCGTCCGCCGTCGCGGCCGATCGTCACGACCGCCTCCAGCGCGGCCCGGGGATCGGCGGGCCGGCTGTGGAGCGCGGCGGCCCCGCCCTGCGCCTGGATCACCATGACGGACAGGCCGTGCGCGACGACATCGTGCAACTCCCGGCTGATCCGCCCGCGTTGTGCGGCCACCGCGAGGGCCGCCCGCTGGTCGCGCTCCCTCTCACCGGCCCCCTCCCCGGCCTCCTCACCGGCCCCTTCCCGGGCCCCCTCACCGGCCCCTTCCCCGGCCGCCGGATCGAGGCTGCCGTTCCCCGGCCCGGCGGCGGGCGCCCGGAGGGCATCGGCCGGTTCGAGCATCGGGGCGCGCCTCGCGCAGGCTCCATCCGGTCGCGAGCAGCAGGAGCGCGGCCGGCGCCGCGAGGGAGACCCGCCGAGGCGCAGGTGGCCGCGACCGGGCCTGCGGGGCATCCGATCCGGCCTTCCTCGGCGAACTGACCACCGGAAACGTGGCCCGGGACCTGGACCGGGTGCGGAGCGCACTGGGCGAGCGGCGGATCAGCTTCCTCGACATCTCCTGGGGCACCTGGCTCGGCGCGGTGTACCGCAGCGAGTTCCCCGACCGGGTGGAACGGATGTTCCTGGACAGCGTCGCGAGCCCGGAGTTCACCCTGGCCGCGTTCGACGACGGGCGTGCCGACGCCGCCGAGAGCCGGTTCGCGCGGCCGGCGGCGTGGATCGCCTCCCACGACGAGGCGTACGGCCTGGGCACCTCCGCGGCGGAGGTGCGGGCCGCCGTGCTCGGCCCGATCGGCGCCTACGACGCGAACCCGGTCCGGTACACCGACCTGGGGAGGCCCGTCGACGGCGCGGTGGTCGCGAGCCGGATCGACCGCGGCTGCGCGGGACTCCCCGTGGCACCGTGAGAACCGTCCGGCCACCGGCGTGCCAACGGGCCCGCCCCGGGCCGCGGTTCCCGGCCGTTCCGTCCCGCGGCAGGCCCGCAGCCGACGCGAACGGGTGGTGGGCGGAACGGCACGGCTCGACGTTAGGACCGCTCCACCGACCGTGCGGCCATGGCGAGGGCCACCACCCACCCCAGGAAGGTCCACCCCAGGAACAGGTTGACGACAAGGACCGAGCCCGCGTTGCGGACGCCGCGAGCGAACGCGACGGCCGTCGGCACGAAGTAGAGCACGGCCCCGAGTACCAAGAACGTCCTGATCTCCATGTGCGCCCCCTGAGATGCGCCGCCCCCGGCCCAGCGTATCCGCGCGGCTTACCTTCCGTAAGGGGGAAGGCACGGAAAGCGCCGTACGTGCTCACCCTGCGAGACTCCCGTCCGCATCCCGGGCCCTCACCCGGCGGGTGCCGCCCGGGACCGCGCGATCAGGGAGGCGAACCCGTCCAGCATGCTGTCCAGGCCGAAGGCGAAGAGCGCGCCGAGTTCGAGGTCGAACGCGTCCCGCGCGAAGAGCGCGGACAGGACCGGGAAGGACTCGGCGGTCTGGATCGCCTCCGCCCGCGGCTCGTGGGACGCGAGCCACTCTTCGGCGGTCATGCCGGTGTCCTGCCGGGCCTGCGTCTCCCTCTCCACGGCCATCGCGATGCCTTGGACATAGCCGAGGAGCGAGAGGTGGATGTGGAGCATCTGGTGCGTCGTCAGCCCCAGACCGCTGAGGGCGCCGAGCACCCGCTCGGTGTACCGCATCGCGTGGGGCGCGGCCACCGGCCGGGTGAGGGAGGCCATGGCCCGTGCCAGCCAGGGATGCCGCCGGTACAGATCCCACAACCACCGTGCCTCCGCCGCCAGTCGGTCACGCCAGCCGGGGGTGCGGGGCTCGGGCGGCGCCGCGCCGAACACCGCCTCCGACATCAGCCGGACCAGTTCGCCCCTGCTGGGGACGTGGCGGTAGAGCGCCATGGTGGACAGGCCCAACTCGTTCGCCAGCCGCCGCATGGAGAGCGCCTCGAGCCCCTCCGCGTCCGCCAGGGCGAGCGCGACGCGGACGAGGCGTTCGCGGGTGAGGCGCCCGCCCGAGGGCCGGCGCCGGTCGGGACCCGACTCCGTGACCACCGTTCCGACGCCGGGCACCGCGCGCACCAGCCCCTCCTGGTTCAGCCTGGCGAGCGCCTTGGTCGCGGTCGCCATCGCGACGCCCCACTCCCGGGTGAGGCGCCGGGTGGACGGGACGCGGTCGCCGGGAGCGAGCTCACCCGAGGCGATGCGACGGCGGATGTCGTCGGCGATGCGGAGGTAGGGCGGATCGGCGGCCATGCCCGCACCGTACTAGCGCACCCGGCGCGTGTCATGCCTGCTTGACGCGGGTACAGGGCGGGGTGCACTAGGCACCTGTGAGCGGCGTAAGCGGGGCGGCGGTTTCCTGCGGAGTCATGGAGAACGCACCCGGCCCCCACGCGGGCCGCAAGGAATGGACAGCCCTCGGGGTGCTGATGCTTCCCCTGCTCCTCGTGTCCATGGACGTCTCGGTCCTCTACTTCGCCGCCCCCTCCATCAGCCGGGACCTGGAGCCCGGCGCCACACAGCAGCTGTGGATTCTCGACATGTACGGCTTCGTCCTCGCCGGGCTGCTCATCCCCATGGGCGCGCTCGGCGACCGGATCGGCCGGCGCCGGCTGGTGCTGGCCGGCGCGGCCGTCTTCGCCGCGGCCTCGGTCGCCGCCGCCTACGCCCGCTCGGCCGAGCAACTCATCGCGGTGCGCGGCCTGCTGGGTCTCGGCGGTGCCGCGCTGATGCCGTCCACCCTCGCGCTGATCCGCAACCTGTTCCGCGACGCCAGGCAGCGCGGGCAGGCGGTGACCCTGTGGACGACCGTCATGACCGCGGGCATCTCGCTCGGCCCCGTGGTCAGCGGCCTGCTGCTCGAACACTTCTGGTGGGGCTCGGTCTTCCTGATCAACCTGCCCGCGATGCTGCTGCTGTTGGCGTTGGTGCCCTTCCTGGTGCCGGAGTTCAGGTCGGCCGAGCCCGGCCGCTTCGACCTGCCGAGCGCCGCGCTTTCCCTCGCCGCCGTCCTCCTGACGATCTACGGCATCAAGGAGTGGGCCCGGCACGGCTACGAGTCGCTGCCCGCCCTCGGCATCGTCCTGGGACTCCTCCTCGGCGCCGTGTTCCTGCGCCGCCAGAAGGGCCTCGCGCACCCCCTGATCGACCTCGGCCTGCTGCGTCAACGCGCTTTCGGGGGCCCGGCGTTGGCGAACCTCCTCGCGATGTTCGCCACGGTCGGCATGGCCGTCTTCCTCACCCAGTACCTCCAGTCGGTGCTCGGCCTGAGCCCGCTCGACGCCGCGCTGTGGAGCCTGATTCCCGTCGTGGGGGTGGCCGTCACCGCCCCGGCCGGCGCGGTGCTCGCCCAGCGCGTCGATCGCGCCTACGTCATGGGCGGCGGCTTCTTCCTCTCCGCCTTCGGGTTCCTGTGGCTGAGCCAGGTGCGCACCGACTCGCCCCTCTGGTTCGCCCTCGCCGGAGCGTGCTGCTACGCGGGCGGCCTGGTCGCCGCCATGACGCTCGCCAACGAACTGGCCCTGGGCGCCGCCCCGCCGCACCGCGCGGGCTCGGCCGCGGCCGTGCTCGAATCGGGCCAGGAACTCGGGGGAGCCCTGGGCATGGCCCTCCTCGGTTCCATCGGCGCGGCCGTCTACCACCGGGACATGGCCGACGCCCTCCCGGCCGGCGGGCTCGCCGGCGGGCCGCAGGCCGAACCCCTCGGCGAGACGCTGGGCGGCGCGATCGCGGTGGCGGACCGCTTGTCGGCCGGGACCGCGCACGCGGTGCTGAGCGCCGCCCGGGACGCCTTCACGCACGGGATGAGCCTCGCGGCGGCCGGGGCCGCGGCCGGCATGGCAGGAGCGGGCACCTTCTCCCTCACCATGCTGAGGGGCGCTGGCCCCTCCAAGCCCTTGCAGGAAAACGGGTCGGGAGAACGCGCCGCCACAGGCGTGCACTGACTGTCTCCCCGGGAAAGCGAACCCGAGTCGCCTGGCCCCGAACCGGCACGGCATAAACCATGTGACGAAGCGTCAACTCACCGCACAATTTCCTGGCGAAACTGCTCACCTCAGCGAGCTCGATCAGGTGGATGGACTTCACGCGGCAGAACTGACCGGAGGGGGCTCGCGTGACCTCAGCAGACTCCGCGGGGCGGCCCTGGGACGGGTCGACCGACTCCGAATCGGCATCCAGGATCCCGCCCCCGCCGGCCGCCCCGCCCCCGCCGCCCGGCGGTCCTCCACCGCCACCGGCCGGCCCTCCGCCCGCCGCCGGTCGGTACCCCGACGTGGCCCCCGCGGCCTCGGCAGGGCCGTTCATCGGCGTCGACCTGCGAGTCAGTAAACGGTTGCTCTGGGTCGGAGGCGCCTACTACCCGCTGCACAACATCACCCGGGTCTACACGCTGACCCTCCACCCCCGGCGCGGGGAGGCCGTGACGCGCTTCATGAGACGGCTGCTGATCATCGCGGCGCTGGGGCTCTTCCTGGGGCTGCTCGCCGCGGTGATCGACCAGTCCGGCGGCTTCGGAAGCAGCCAGGACAATGGCTCCGCCGACCTCATCGCCTTGGTCACGTTCGTCGCGGTCGTGGCGCTGATCTACTCCTTCGTGGACATGGTGGGAGTGCTCGCCGCGCCCGCACGCTTCGTCCTGGCCGTCGAGACCTCCGGCGCCTCCACCGCCGTGGTGGCAGGCCGGCGACCGGACCAACTTCGCCAACTCGCTTGGCAGATCTCCGAGTCGATCGAAAACCCGGAGGCGAACTTCCGGGTGCGGGTGGACACCGTCACGATCAGTCCCAAGCACTACTACTTCGGAGACAACGTCAACATGTACGGCGGCACCGGCAACGTGGGGATGGCGAGCTGATGAGCGGAGACCAGCACTACTACTTCGGCAGCGGCGACCACGTCACGATGCACGGCGGCTCGGGCAACGTCGGCATCGACAAGCGAGTCACCCCCGCCCAGGAGCTGCCCCCGGCCGTCCAGGAGGCCCTGGGCGAACTCCTCACCCTGATCGCCGAACTCCGCGCCCAGGTGCCGCCGGTCAGCGCCGAGGCTCTCGACGACTCGCTGCCGGCCCTGCGCGCCGAGGCGGACGTCCCACCCAGGGAACGGCACCGCGCCCTGCTCGCCGTGGCGGGCATCGCCTCGACCATCGGCGCTCTGGGCGCACCGATCGTCGAGGCCGTCAACAAGGTCCTGTCACTCCTGGGCGCAAAGTGACCCCCGACCGCCGAATCCGCGGCGTCCCGTGACCGCACGAGGGGCATCCAAGACCGCCGACCGACCGGTCCACACGCCTCCGGCCCCCTGCCCGCACGGCCGCCATACGCCCGCGGCCTGTACGAACGCCGCCTCGGCCGCCCGCCCGGAAGGCGGTTCGGCCGGGCCCCACTGACCGCGGCTCCCCGCCCGTTCCGGCACGCTTCCGGCACGCTTCCGATACGAGACCGGGCGGCCCCACAGGCCGTCGGGCAGCAGCCGAAAGGCGTGAGCACCGCTGAGCGAAGTGACGGCTCCGAAGCCCCGGCGGCCGAGGGGCAGGACGATCTCGGTGCCGAACGCGGCGGCGGAATCCCGGATCGCCGCGGGCATGCAAGCACGAAGGAACCTTGACAACACAACGGCCCGGGTTGGGGATCATGTCCCTGACCCGGGCCGTTACCGTTGGAGCGGGCGACGAGAATCGAACTCGCGCTCTGGGCTTGGGAATCACCGTACGAATCGGCCGGGCGTACGACCTGACCTGCGTAAACGCGACCTCGATCGGGTGCTCTGTGGGCTTGGCAGTGCCCGTGATTGACCGCGGTTTCCTGAGCGTTCTGGCACGCGTCCGGCACGGCGGCTTCGGGCAGCTACAGGTCGTCGGGCAGCAGCCGGAAGGCGTGGTTGCCGGTGAGTGGGGCGATGGACCTGAAGTCGCGGCGGTCGAGGGTCAGGATGGCCTCGGTCTCGTAAGCCTCGGCCAGGACCACGTTCACCGCGTCGGTGAGGTCGAGTCGCAGGGCCGCGTAGCGGTCTTGGACCTTTCGGGCCTTGCGCAGGGCGTCGGCGGACAGCCCGGGAACGGAAACCCGGCCGGTCCGCTCCTGTGCCAACAACCAGTCGTTGACGGTATGCGCCGCCTTGCGGCCGACGTTGCGCGTGGTGATGTGTTCGATCTCCAGGATTACCAGCGGCGACACGATGGTGAGCGCGGCTTGGCGCAAGGCGGTGCGGGCCGACTTGTGCTCGGGGTCTGAGGTGTTGAGCGCGGCGACCAGGCCGGACGTGTCGCCGACGACGATCATTCGGCGTCCGCCACGCCGTCCGACACCGCTCGGTTGATGTCCTCGTCGGTGACCGGACCGCCGAAGTCCAGGCGGGGGATGTCCCAGTCGTCGTCCCAGCGCCGGGTACGCAGGGCCGCAACGTGGAAGGCCTCCCGGAAGTACTCCGACTCGGGCCGGCCCTCGCGCGCGGCGGCTTCCTTGATCAGCGCGAGATCTTCCTCGTCGACCATCACGGTCGTCTTCTTCAAGGCCATATGGTTATGGTACCTGAACCATATCTGCGCTTCGAGGCGGAGAGGCGCGCTCTTGTCGCTGGCGACGCCGACCGTCAAAGTCATACATGAAGTGGTATGTCCCTGACAGTGTCGGTGTGCGGGAGGGAAGGCCGATGTGGACCAAGGCCCTGCTGTGACGTGGGCGCGCAAGATCTTCAACGATTTGACGGAACCGCTGGCGCGCGAAATACCGCGATGTCTGGTCCGAGCCCACCAGCGGGCCAAGCACGGACACCAGGGAGTGGGGACAGAGACTCTGGAGGCATACGGGCACGGCCTGTACGCCGCGCAATACGAGGAGTTGACCGCCGGCCTGGAGAATCTGCCGGAGGCAGCCCCTGTCCGTCTCCAGGGGCGAACGGTCATGATCGTCGCAGGCCATCTTCTCTACCCCCTCCGATACGCAAAGAAGGACGTGCCCGTAACGGAGGCGCATCTCCGCCGCGCGACGGGCTTCCGGGCCGACCTGATTCGCCGGCACGGCCCGGAGCCCGTGCAGGCAGAGTTGGATCTGGGGCTGGAGGAGCTTCAGGAGGCTGAGGTTCACCGGGATCTTCTCCGGATCAGCCCGGACACCCGGCTGGTTCTCCTCGCCTACGCCTGTTCGATCGAACGGGGTGTGGTACGCGTCGAGTGGGGCGACGCGGAACTGCGCCATGACGACAAACACCTGTTGTGGCATCACCACGAACCGCTTCCGCTGCCCGCGGACGGGGAGCCAAGCTGACCCACCGCCGGGCGATTTGGCACGCGGCTCGTCAATCGGTCTGGACAACACAACGGCCCAGGTTGGGGATCATGTCCCTGACCTGGGCCTTAAGCGTTGGAGCGGGCGACGAGAATCGAACTCGCGCTCTGAGCTTGGGAATCATCGGAGCAGGTCGGCCAGATATGGGCTCTGACCTGCACGGATGCCGCTTAGGTCTGTTCCGCCGCGCGTCTCTTCGCGACTGCTGGTGACCGTGGTTCCCCGCTCGTTCTGGCACGTATCTGGCACGCAGGGGACGGTGCAGGCCGGGCAGGCGTCGGATGAAGCGCTGATCTACCAACACGCTGACCGTGAGCTTCACAGAGAGGATGCCGGGGCACCGAGCGGCCGAGCAGGGGTGAGGCGATGACTCCGAGGGCGATCATCAAGGCCGCTGAACGGACGCTTACCGAGGAGACGACCGAGGGAACGCCTCGGACGGTCTTCCGTGTTCCAGCGCCTCACCTGCCAGGCGGAGTCCGAGGTCGTGGACAACGAGCCGGAACCGGTCAAGATGTGGGCCTTGCGGCACACACGGCTGAACACGTCGCACCGTCGCTTCAAGCTCACGACGGAATGACCTCCGGCGGTCTGCGCGGTGCCTAGCAGTCGTGAGACCCCCCCCAGCCACGTTTTTGGACGATGATGACCGGTTGATCCCGCAACTGCATCATTCATAGCGATCGTTTGAGTTTGACCGATCCATGGTCGTGCGGACGAAGCGCTGATCGCCGGTCGCTGCTCTCCCCTATGCGCCTCTCTTGTCAGGCAAATCGCGAATCTCCGCACCCAAGTCATCAACAAGGATTTCGTGACCCCGGTCAAAGCTTTTTGACTGAGCGCTGTCGTTCTGTTTTGCTACGCGATATGTGTAACAGATCTCAAGCTGCATGCACTGCTGGCAGAAGGGTCGACTGACGAAGGGAGAAAGGGGAAGAGCTCCTTCTGGAGTGAGCACGTAGAACAGTCCGTTTCCGACGGGCTGTGACCACGTGAAGCGTCTGCGCTCGAAATCTGGATGATCACCCATGACGTGCAGCGCGGTCACATCGAACGTGCCGAACTTCGGTGAGTACGCAGTGGAGGCGATGTACAGCCACGGCAGTTGCTGCAGGGGCTGAAAAATCTCCAGAGCGCTGCGCAGAAAAGGCAAGTGCTCGCTTACTCGGAGAGCCGCCTCCTCCTCGCTCCGCGGTCTGTCCCCATGGCTAGCTCTGTTGCGCTCGTTGCGCAAGTTATGGAGTGAGCCGATGGCGGTGTGGGATCCATGAGCGCCGCGAAGAAATTCCCGCAGTGCGGAAGGTGCATGAGTCAGACCTGCCCCTTTGCGGGCCACCGCTTCGAGGAAGCTTGTCCAAGTGCCAAACATCGCACCTTTATTCAGGTATGAGCTCCGCAGTTGCGAAAGAAGGTCGTCTGCCACCGTGAACGGAGCCCCGGGAGGTTGGGGCAGTTTTGTTCTCTCGAAACGCAGCAAGGCTGCTGTAGTCACGCTCACGGTGATGGCCAGGGTCTCCGCGGCATCGAGCATGGCCTCGTACTTGTCTCGCGAAGTATGTGCCAGTTCCAATCTGCGGACGACTCGCGAGATTGGATAGGGGAACGTCGCACGAGATATCGAAAATACGTCGGCAGTGAGATTAGTGGTCTGCGATGTGTTTGGAATCGGTGCCGCCCGCATCTCCTCAGAGTGCGCCCCTGTGGTAGGGCTTTGCCCTTGAGGTGCTTTATCGCGCTCATGCTCCGCCACCTGCATTACCTGCCTTGGTGTGGTGCGGGCGAGATTCGGGTGTGGCAGTTGGCGTGGTGGTGTTCCCGGCCGAGGAACGAGGTTCGAGTCTTGCGATGGTGCGTAGGGGGAGGGAGCCGCCATCAGCTTCTTTTGACGCCTTGAGATCCACCACCGTCGCAGTAGGAGACGAAGCCATGCTGGTAAGACGCCGAGACATGCCATGATGGCAATTGTCGCAAGAACGGTGTTCAACCAGATGGGAATACTCTCAGGCTCCTCCTCCGGAGGAGAGGAAAACGCCGTAGCCGCGCCCCACAGGATGGTCATCCAGAAGATCCAGTCGCGGTAGACGGGTGCGTCGTAGAGATTTAGTACCGCGTTGCGGCGTCGAGAAGGTGGCCGCTTAGGGGTTGACGAGTCGCTGATACTGGCACCCCAATCGCTCTCGGGCTGCCTGTGGCTCAACCTGGATCGCCGGCCGAACAAGACTCGTCACCTCCTGGGAGCAGTGCCTGATATGTTCTCGCACTCTATCGGTGGTGAGCTGCTTTGAGTTCCGGCGCAGTGTCGACATCCGGGAGTCGTTCGTCGCTGATGGGTGGTCTGCCATCGACCTCACGCCCCGTCGGCCACCCACTGCATGGTGCGGGGCGGAACCGTGCTCGCAGTCCCCCAGCATGCAGGCTAGCCGGTCAGGCAGTAGGCCACCATGATCTACCAGCACCGGGACCGTAAGCGACACTGTCAGGTCGCCGCTCGACGTCGACGCTCAGGGTACGGATTTGCTGCCGGGACCATAGATCGGTCTGGACAACACAATGGCCCAGGCTGGGGAGCTAGTCCCTGACCTGGGCCTTCGTCGTGGAGCGGGCGACGAGAATCGAACTCGCGCTCTGAGCTTGGGAATCACCGGCCCAGACAGGCCCCAAGCGGCCTCTAAAGGTTGTCTCGTAAGGGGTCAGCCGTGGGCGAGGTTGTGCATGTGGGCGACGCCGATGGCCGCCCAGTAGACACCGTTGCCACGGCGGCGGCAGTCACGGAGGATCTTCCAGGTCTTCAT
>NZ_RBAL01000023.1 GCF_003626535.1 Streptomyces hoynatensis | reverse complement strand
CGTCCAGGCCATCATCGCCCTCGCACGCCGACGGGCGAGCGTCCTGTGGGTCCTCCTGCGCGACAACCGGGTATTCACCCCCGCCCCGCCAGTCACGCAGGCGGCTTGACTTCATCATTGAGACTCCCGGTGGGTCGGTGCGGCCGTCGGGACGGCGCCCCGCGCGCGGGGACATGCGAAAGGGCCGTCCGTCCGAACGGCCCGGTGCCTGCGTGAAGGGTGGCCGCTCCTACGTGGAGCGCCACCAGCCCCTGCCCGAGGGGGAGGTCCCCGAGGCGGTCTCCGGGCGGAGCGCCGCGGGAATCCCCGGGAGGAACGCCGAGGCCACCGCCGGGGGAACCGGCGCGGCGAGCGGCGAAAGGGACATGCCCCCATCGTAGCGCCGGGCCACGGCCGGCCGAGCGGGGCGGACGGGCCCGCCCCGCACCGGCGGGCGGATGCCGCCGGGGCCCGCACGCCCGGCGGCCTCCCCGGCGGCCATTCCCGCGCGTGCGGCGGCTACTTCACGGTCAGCGGCAGCAGCTTCTTCCCGGTGGGCCCGATCTGGATGTGGGTGTCGAGCTGCGGGCACACCCCGCAGTCGAAGCAGGGGGACCAGCGGCAGTCCTCGACCTCCGTCTCGTCGAGGGCGTCCTGCCAGTCCTCCCACAGCCAGTCCTTGTCGAGCCCCGAGTCGAGGTGGTCCCAGGGCAGGACCTCCTCGTAGCCGCGCTCGCGGGTGGTGTACCAGTCCACGTCCACGCCCTGCGGCGGCAGGACCGCCTCCGCGCAGCGCATCCACTGCTCGTAGGAGAAGAACTCCCGCCAGCCGTCGAAGCGGCCGCCCGCCTCGTAGACCGCGCGGATCACCGCGCCGACCCGCCGGTCCCCCCGCGAGAGCAGGCCCTCGACGATGCCCGGCTTGCCGTCGTGGTACCGGAAGCCGATGGAGCGGCCGTAGCGCTTGTCCTCCCGGATCCGGTCGCGCAGCTTGGCCAGCCGGGCGTCGGTCTCCTCGGCCGACAGCTGCGGCGCCCACTGGAAGGGGGTGTGCGGCTTGGGCACGAAGCCGCCGATGGAGACGGTGCAGCGGATGTCGCCCGAGCCGGAGACCTCGCGGCCCTTGGCGATCACCTTGGTGGCCATGTCGGCGATCTGCAGGACGTCCTCGTCGGTCTCGGTGGGCAGGCCGCACATGAAGTACAGCTTCACCTGCCGCCAGCCGTTGCCGTAGGCGGTGGCCACGGTCCGGATCAGGTCCTCCTCGGTGACCATCTTGTTGATCACCTTGCGGATGCGCTCGCTGCCGCCCTCGGGGGCGAAGGTGAGGCCGGAGCGGCGGCCGTTGCGCGTCAGCTCGTTGGCCAGGTCGATGTTGAACGCGTCGACCCGGGTGGAGGGCAGCGAGAGGCCGATCTTGTCCTCCTCGTAGCGGTCGGCGAGGCCCTTGGTGATCTCGCCGATCTCGCTGTGGTCGGCCGAGGAGAGGGACAGCAGGCCCACCTCCTCGAAGCCGGTGGCGGCCAGGCCCCGGTCCACCATCTCGCCGATGCCGGTGATCGAACGCTCGCGGACCGGGCGGGTGATCATGCCGGCCTGGCAGAAGCGGCAGCCGCGGGTGCAGCCGCGGAAGATCTCCACGGACATCCGCTCGTGGACGGTCTCGGCCAGCGGCACGAGCGGCTGCTTCGGGTAGGGCCACTGGTCCAGGTCCATGACGGTGTGCTTGGTGACCCGCCAGGGCACGCCGGAGCGGTTGGGCACGACGCGCGAGATGCGCCCGTCGGGCAGGTACTCGACGTCGTAGAAGCCGGGGACGTAGACGCCGCCGGTCCTGGCCAGGCGCAGCAGGAGCTCGGTCCTGCCGCCGGGGCGGCCCTCCCGCTTCCAGGCGCGGACGATGCCGGAGATGTCGAGCACCGCCTGCTCCCCGTCGCCGATCACGGCGCAGTCCACGAACTCGGCGATCGGCTCCGGGTTGAAGGCGGCGTGGCCGCCGGCCACCACGACGGGGTGCTCCTCGGTCCGGTCGGCGGCGCGCAGCGGGATGCCGGCCAGGTCGAGGGCGGCGAGCAGGTTGGTGTAGCCGAGTTCGGTGGCGAAGGAGACGCCGAGCAGGTCGAAGGCGCCGACGGGGCGGTGCGCGTCGACGGTGAACTGCGGGACGCCGTGCTCGCGCATCAGGGCTTCCAGGTCGGGCCAGACGCTGTAGGTGCGCTCGGCGAGGATGCCCTCCCGCTCGTTCAGCACCTCGTAGAGGATCATGACGCCCTGGTTGGGCAGGCCGACCTCGTAGGCGTCCGGGTACATCAGGGCCCACCTGACGTCGCAGGAGTCCCAGTCCTTGACGGTGGAGTTGAGCTCCCCGCCGACGTACTGGATCGGCTTCTGGACGTGCGGGAGCAGGGCCTCCAGGCGCGGGAAGACCGACTCGACAGGCATGTGTGCGCCTTCCGGGACGTATGCGGGTTCTTGCGGTGCTGGACTCCTCAGTGTATGGCGCGTGGCCGCGTCACCCATCCGGGGCCGTATTCAGGCGGAAAGCGAGCGTTTCAGGCGTATCGACTGGAGCAGGCCGATGGCGATCCAGGTGGCGAACATGGCGGTGCCGCCGTAGGAGAGGAACGGCAGCGGGATGCCGGCCACCGGCATGATGCCCAGCGCCATGCCGATGTTCTCGAAGCACTGGAAGGAGAGCCAGGCGACGATCCCCGCGGCGATGATCGTGCTGTAGAGGTCGCTCGACCCGCGGGCGATGCGCAGCGCGCGCCACAGCACCAGGGCGATGAGCAGGATGATGCCCCCGGCGCCGACGAAGCCGAGCTCCTCGCCGGCCACCGTGAAGATGAAGTCGGTGTGCTGCTCGGGCACGAACTGGCCGGTGGTCTGGGTGCCGTGGAAGAGGCCCTTCCCGTACAGGCCGCCCGAGCCGATGGCGATCCTGGCCTGGTTGGTGTTGTAGCCGACGCCCGAGGGGTCGAGCGAGGGGTTGACGAAGGCGCCGAACCGGTCGAGCTGGTACTCGTCGAGGACGCCGAGCGCCCAGACGAGGACGGCGCCCACGACGCCGGCCAGCATCAGGCCGAGGGACCAGCGCAGCGGGGTACCCGAGGCGAGGAGGATGCCGAGGACGATGAAGCTCAGCACCATGGCCATGCCCATGTCGTCGACGACGACCACGCAGAGCGGGGCGCCCGCCAGCGCGAGGGCCTGGAGGATCGCCCGGGTGCCCGGGTACTCGCGGTCCCCGGCGTCCACCTGGTCGGCGAGGATCATCGCCATGCCGAGCACGATCGCGACCTTCGCGAACTCCCCCGGCTGCAGCGTGTACCCGCCGATGGAGAGCCAGGCCCGCTGCCCGTTGATCTCGGTGCCCAGGGGGGTGAACACCAGGGCCATCGCGGCGAGCGACAGGACGTAGACCACGGGCACGGCGCTGCGCAGCCTGTGGTGGCCGAGCCACATGATCAGCACGGCGAGCGCCAGGCCGATGGCGACGTTGACGATCTGCCGGACGAGGAAGAACTCCGGGTCGCCGCCGGTGATGTCGGTCCGGTTGCGGGTGGCGGAGTAGATGAGGACCGTGCCGAGCCCTGACAGGGCGAGGGCCGCGACCATGAGGACCCAGTCGATGCGCCTGGCCACGGAGTCCTTGGCGAGCAGCCGCCGCACGGCCCCGCGGCGCGGGGCGAGGCTGCCGACGGTCAGGGTGTGGACGCTCACCGCGGCACCCCTCCCCCGGCGTGCCGCGGCGCGGGTGCTATCCGGGACCTCCCGCGCGGCCCGGTGCCCGTCACTCGTCCTCCTCGCGGGGCGGGACGATGGTGCCGTTCTCGTCGATGCGCGGCAGGTCCCGGTTGGGCTCGGGCAGCAGCGCGGCGTCCTCGTCGATGCTGCCGTCCGGCTGCACCCCGTAGATCGCCTCCCAGATGTGCCGGACCGCCTCACCCGAGGCGCCGGAGCCGGTGCCCGCCTGGGAGATGGTCATGACGACGGTGTAGTCGTCGGTGTAGGTGGCGAGCCAGGAGGTGGTCTGCTGGTCGCCCGAGGCCTCGGCGGTTCCCGTCTTGCCGTGCAGCTCGATGTCGTTCTGCGGCCAGCCGGCGAACTTCCAGGCGGCCGAGCCGCGGGTGATGACCCCGGCGGTGGCGTCCCGCAGGTCCTGGATCAGCTCGGCGTCGTCGGGGAGCTGCCCGGTGGCCTGGGGCTGGAAGTCCTCGAGCACGGTGCCGTCGGCGGCGATGACGGCCCGCCCGACCTGCGGCTGGTACAGGGTGCCGCCGTTGCCGAGGGCGGCGTAGATCCTGGCCAGCTGGATCGGGGTGACCAGCACGTCGCCCTGCCCGATGGAGAAGTTGAGCATGTCACCGGCGCGCATGTCGGCGCCGTCGGTGCAGTTCTCGCGGGCGACCCTGGCCGCGTAGTCCTCGCGGTCGGAGTCGGCGATCTCGCACCAGGCGTCGCGGTTCTCCTCCCAGTACTCCTGCTTCCACTGCCGGTCGGGGATGCGCCCGGCGGCCTCGTTGGGGAGGTCGATGCCGGTGGTCTCGCCCAGCCCGAACTCGTGGGCCGTGCGGAACATCCAGTCGTCGGGGTGGTCCACGGGGTGCGTGCCGCCGTCGGCCTGCCACTCGCGGTGGGCGAGGCCGTAGAAGACGGTGTTGCAGGAGACCTCGATGGCGCGGCCCATGGTGATCGGGCCGTACGCCTGGGACTCGTAGTTGTCGAAGGTCTGGCTGCCGATGGTGTACGAGGAGGAGCAGTCGTAGGAGCCGTCGAAGTCGTAGCCGGCGTTGACCGCGGCCGAGGCGGTGACCACCTTGAAGGTGGAGCCGGGCGGGCCCTGGCCCTGGATGGCCCGGTTCAGCAGCGGGTCGTCGGAGTCCTCCGCGGTGAGCGCCTGGTAGTCCTCGGTGGAGATGCCGCCGACCCACACGTTCGGGTCGTAGTCCGGGGCGGAGGCCATCGCGACCACGCGGCCCGTGTCGTTCTCCAGCACGACCGCGGCACCCGCGTTGGCCTCGTAGTCGCGGCCCGAGATGCTGTCGTACTGCTGGCGGGCGGTCTCCATGGCGGTGGCGAGCTGGTCCTCCACGACGGACTGCACGCGGGTGTCGATCGTGGTGACGAGGTTGGCCCCGGCCTGGGCCGCCTCCCGCTCGTGCTGGCCGAGCACCCGGCCGAACTTGTCGACCTCGTACTGGGTGACGCCGGCCTGGCCGCGCAGGTAGCTGTCGTAGGTGCGCTCCAGGCCCGAGCGGCCGATCTGGTCGGAGGTCAGCAGCGGGTTGTCGGTGTCCTCGGACTCGGCGACCTCGTCGTCGGTGACCGGGGAGAGGTAGCCGAGGACCTGGGCGGTGCGGGCGCCGTCGGGCGAGGGGTAGCGGCGCACGGCCGTCGGCTCGGCGCTGATGCCGGGGAACTCCTCGGCGCGCTCGCGGATCTGGAGCGCCTGCTGGGAGGTGGCCTCGTCGGTGATCGGGATCGGCTGGTACGGCGAGCCGTTCCAGCAGGGCTGCGGGGTCTCGGCGTCGCACAGCCGGACCCGGTTGGCCACGTCCTCCTCGGACATGCCGAGCAATTCGGCCACCTTGGCCAGCACCTCGGCCCCGTCGTCGGGGAGGCGGCTGAGCTTGGTGCGGTCGGCCGTCACCACGAGGCGCGTCTCGTTGTCGGCGATCGGCACGCCGCGGGCGTCGAGGATCGCCCCGCGCACGGCGGGCTGGACGACCTGCTGCATGTGGTTGCCGGCGGCCTCCGCGGCGAACTCGTCGCCCTGGCGGATCTGCAGGTACCACAGCCGGCCGCCCAGGGTGAGCAGCAGGGAGAAGACCAGTATCTGGATGACCACGAGCCGGATGGTGATCCGGGAGGTCCGCCCCGTCTCCGGGATGTTGGTCACAGGCGCTTGACCCCCTTGATCCGGCCGGCCCTGTTGCGCGCGGACCGGCTGAGCAGTGTGGAGCGTTGCCCGCCGAACCTGCCGCCCTTGCCGTACCGGCTGCGGCGCGGGCTCCTGGGGCCGAGCAGGCCGGAGCCCGCCCCGGCCAGCCAGCCCGTGGCGGACTCGGCGGAGCTGCCGCCGGAGCCGCTCTCGGCGGCCAGCGGGTCGCTCTCCAGCCGCCGGGCCAGGGCCATCATCAGCGGGACGGTGAACGGGGCGAGCAGCAGGTCGTAGATGGTGGCGGTGACGAGCAGGTGGGTGAGCCCGACGTGGCGGGCCGCGGTGTCGCCGACGAGGGCGCCGACGCCCGCGTACAGCAGCGTGGAACTGGCCGCGCCGACCGCGACGACCAGCATCGGCACGGTGGCCGAGCGGTGCTGGCCGCCCTCGGGCCTGGTGAGCCCGGCGGCGTAGCCGACCAGGCACAGCACCAGCGCGTAACGGCCCACGGCGTGGTCGGCGGGCGGGGCCAGGTCGGCGAGCAGCCCGGCGCCGAAGCCGACCAGGCAGCCGCTGACGTGGCCGTAGACCAGGGCGAGGGCGAGGACGGTGAGCAGCAGCAGGTCGGGCACGGCGCCCGGCAGCTGGAGCCTGGCGAGCACGCTGACCTGGACGACCAGCGCGAGGGCGACGAGGAGGGTCGCCAGCACAGTGCGGTACACGCGCATCGGTCACTCCAAGGTGGCTTGGTCGTTCTCGTCCTGGCCCGCGGCCCCTTCGCCGGGCGTGCCGCCTCCCGTGCCGGGGTCGCGCCCGGCGTCCACCGCGTCCCGCCGGTCGAGGGGCGGGACGGTGGACGTTCCGGTGTCGGCCGCCGCGTCCCCGGTGCCGTCCCGGTCCTGCGTCCCGTCGGCGTCCGCGGTGTCCCCGGCGTCGCGCTCCCCGCCGGTCTCCCCGGCGTCCTCGTCCGCGTCGGCGCCGGCGTCCTCGTCAGCGTCCGTGCGGTCCCGGTCGGCGTCGCCCGACGCGTTCTCGGGCCGGGGCGGCAGCACGGAGTCCCGCGGGTTCTCGCGGGGCGGCTCGACGACGACGCCGACGAGGTCGAGCTGCGTGAAGGCGACGTACGGGCGGACCTGGACGGTGCGGGTGAGGTCGCCGTTCGCCCGCTCCACGTTGACGACCTCGCCGACCGGAACGCCGGGCACGAAGGGCTTGTTGCCCGAGGAGCCGAAGGTGACCATGCGGTCGCCGACCTTCACGTCCGCCTGCTGGTTGAGCAGCTGGACGTCGAGTTCGTTGTCGCCGCGGCCGGTGGCGAAGCCGAGCTCCTCGCTGCCCTCGAGGCGGGTGCCGACGGTGAAGCTCGGGTCGTTCGCCAGCAGCACGGTGGCCGTGCTGTCGCCGACGGTGGTGACCCGGCCGACCAGCCCGTCGCCGTTGAGCACGGTCATGTCGCGGGTGAGGCCGTCCTCGCGGCCGGCGTCGATGGTGACCGTCCAGGAGAAGCCCTGGGCGGCGCCGATGCCGATGACCTGGGCGCCGACGATGCCGTACTGCCCGGCACCGGCCGTGCGCAGCAGGTCGTCGAGCTGCTCGAGACGCGAGTCGCGGAAGGACTCGCTGCCCAGGCGCTGCCTCAGTTCGGCGTTCTCGTGCTCGAGTTCCGAGATGCGGTCGTGCCGCTCTCCCGAGTCCCTGATCGCGGCGATGGCGTTGGCCACCGGGTCCACCGCGCCGGCCACGCCCTCCTCGATCGGCCCGAAGAGGGAGGCGGCCGCCTCTCGCGAGCCGTTGAGCGGGGAGTCGTCCCCGCCACGGATGTCCATGGTGATCAACGCGAAGGCGACGCAGACCAAAAGGACGAGAAGCAGCCGGCTCTCTCGGGTGTCCCTCACTGGCGGCGGCCGTGCCTTTCTGGATGGGTCCTTGCTTCTGTGTCGGGGTCCGCAGGGCTGCGCCGTGCGGGGCCCTGGGGGCGGCGGTCCACCGCGCCCGGACCTGGGTGCTCGCGGCGAACCGCCGCGGCCTCAGGCCACGCTCACCGCCGCGGCTGGGCGTCGAGCACCTGTTGCAGGGCCTCGAACTCCTCGACGCACTTGCCCGAGCCGAGCGCGACCGAGTCCAGCGGGTCCTCCGCAATGTGGATGGGCATGCCGGTCTCCCGGCGCAGCCGCTCGTCGAGGCCGCGCAGCAGGGCGCCGCCGCCGGTGAGGACGATGCCGCGGTCCATCACGTCGCCCGAGAGCTCGGGCGGGCACTTGTCCAGCGTGGTCTTGACGGCGTCCACGATCGCGTTGACCGGTTCCTCCATCGCCTTGCGGACCTCGGCCGAGGAGATCACCACGGTCTTGGGCAGGCCGCTGACGAGGTCACGCCCGCGGATCTCGGTGTGCTCGTCCGCGTCCATGTCGTAGGCGGAGCCAATGGTGATCTTGATGCTCTCGGCCGTGCGCTCGCCGAGGAGCAGGCTGTACTCCTTCTTGATGTGCTGGATGATCGCGTTGTCCAGCTCGTCCCCGGCCACGCGGATCGACTGGGCGGTCACGATGCCGCCGAGCGAGATGACGGCGACCTCGGTGGTGCCGCCGCCGATGTCGACCACCATGTTCCCCGTCGCCTCGTGCACGGGGAGCCCGGAGCCGATCGCGGCCGCCATCGGCTCCTCGATGATGTGCACCTGCCGGGCGCCGGCCTGCGTGGAGGCCTCGATGACCGCGCGCCGCTCCACCCCGGTGATGCCCGAGGGCACGCAGACGACCACCCGGGGGCGGGCGAGATAACGCCGCTTGTGAATTTTGAGAATGAAGTAGCGGAGCATCCGCTCGGTGATCTCGAAGTCGGCGATGACCCCGTCCTTCAGCGGACGGACCGCGACGATGTTGCCCGGGGTGCGGCCGATCATCTTCTTCGCCTCGGCGCCGACCGCGAGAATGCCACCGGTGTTGGTGTTGATGGCGACGACCGATGGTTCGTTGAGGACAATCCCTCGACCCCTGACGTACACCAGCGTGTTGGCCGTCCCGAGGTCGACTGCCATGTCACGGCCGATGAACGACATATTGTTCGCCATAGGGATACATCTGGCCTTCCAGCTGGAGCGATTTGTGCGGGAGGTCGGCGGAGGGTGCGATGAACGAGGCGCCTGGAGTCCCTCCCGCTGGACGGGGCGGGCCACCGGGCAAGTGGGGATGCCATCGTATCCACGGCCGGTCGAACACGGAGCGCCGGAGCGCCGCTTTCGCCATTGTCGGCGGAACCCGGCCGACCCTCCATCATGGTGACGTGGCAAACGGGGGACGGGTTCCGCACGATCGACTGTACATACCGCAAAGGGCTCACGCATTCGGGCGGGCCCGCGTGTCCTGACGGCGCGTCAACCCCACTCAGGCGTGTTCGGGAAAGAAGATCTTCAGCTCCCGTTCCGCGGACTCCTCGGAATCCGAGGCGTGAATCAGGTTCTCCCGGACGGTCGTCCCGAAGTCGCCGCGGATGGAGCCGGGGCCGGCCTCGATCGGGTCGGTCTTGCCGGCGAGGGCGCGCATCCCCGCGATCACCCGCTCGCCGCTGACGAGGAGCACCACGCTCGGCCCCGAGGACATGAACTCGATCAGCGGCTCGTAGAACGGCCGCCCGGCGTGCTCCGCGTAGTGGGTCTCCAGCGTGGCCCGGTCCAGGGTGCGCAGCTCCATGGCGCTGATCGTCCAGCCCGCCTTGCGCTCGATGCGGGCGAGGATCTTCCCGACGAGTCCTCTGCCGACCGCGTCCGGCTTCAGAAGGACTACAGTGCGCTGGCTCATGGAGGCGGCTCCTGCGGTGAACGTTGCTGGCGGATGACGGGCGTCACCGGGGTGACGGACTGCCGAACGGGGGGACGCGTCGAGGACCACCGGCCGGCGGGCGCCGCCGTCGCGCCACAAGAAAGGCGAAACGACGGGGGGTCAGCAACATTACCCGGACCGCCGGGGCCCACGTCGCCCGCCCCTCACAACTCGCGGCGACGCCTGAACGACGGCCGCACGGCGCCCGGGTGACGTCCGGGCGAACCCGCCGCCCGCCCTGGAGGGCCGGCCGCGTTCCGCCGGGCCGCCGCCTCAGGAGGGCGCGGAGGAGGGAGCGGCGGCGGCGCGGGCCGCGCGTATCTCGTCGATCTGCCGCCCGAAGTGCACCGAGGCCCACCACAGCCCGGCGAAGACGGCGCCGAGCCCGAACATCACCGGCAGCACGAAACCGGCGGCCACCAGCGCCACCTGCAGCGCCCAGCCGAGCGGCACGCCCACGCGCCGCCCCACCAGGCCGCACAGCAGCAGGCACAGGGCCATGGCCACCCCGCTCACCCACCAGACGGTGCCGGCCGAAAGCCCGTCGGACAGGCGCATCGTGGCCAGCCCGGCCAGGCCGATCACCACGAACTCGCCCGCGAGCGTGCTCGCGCAGAGCGTGCGCATCAGCGTCCACCCCCGAGCAGCAGCCTGGCCTCGCCGACCGTGATCACCGAGCCGGTGACCAGCACCCCGGCCCCGGCGTACTCGTCCTCCTCCTCGGCCAGCGAGATCGCCGCCTCGATGGCGTCGTCGAGCCGCGGCTCCACCTGCACCCGCTCCTCGCCGAACACCTCGACGGCCAGCGCGGCCAGCCGGTCCACGTCCATCGCCCGGTGGCTCGTGTTCCGGGTGACGACCAGCTCGGTGAGGACCGGCTCGAAGGCTTCGAGCATGCCGCGCACGTCCTTGCCCTGGCTGGCGCCGATCACCCCGACGAGGCGGCTGAAGCCGAACGCCTCGGTGACGGCCGCGGCCGTGGCCTGGGCGCCGCCCGGGTTGTGCGCGGCGTCCAGGAGGACGGTCGGGCTGGAGCGGACCACCTCGAGGCGGCCGGGGGAGGTCACCGAGGCGAAGGCGCCCCGCACCACCTCGGGGTCGAGCGGGCGGGCCGGTCTGCCGTCGCCGACGCCGAAGAAGGACTCGACGGCGGCCAGGGCGACCGCCGCGTTGTGCGCCATGTGCTCGCCGTAGAGCGGCAGGAACACGTCCTCGTAGTCGCCGCCGAGGCCGCGCAGCGTCAGCAGCTGGCCGCCGACCGCCACCTCGCGGGAGAGCACGCCGAACTCCAGGCCCTCCCTGGCGACCGTGGCGTCCACCTCGACGGCCCGCCTCAGCACGACGGAGGCCGCGTCGATCTGCTGCTGCGCCAGCACCACCCGGGCGCCCTGCTTGATGATTCCCGACTTCTCCACCGCGATCTCGGCGGGCGTGCCGCCGAGCCGCTCGGTGTGGTCGAGGCTGATCGGGGTGAGCACGGCCACCTGGCCGTCGATCACGTTCGTCGCGTCCCAGGTGCCGCCCATGCCGACCTCGACGACCGCCACGTCCACCGGGGCGTCGGCGAAGGCCGCGTACGCCATGCCCGTCAGCACCTCGAAGAAGGACAGCCGGTACTGCTCCCTGGAGTCGACCAGCTCGACGTAGGGCTTGATGTCCTCGTAGGCCGCCACGAAGCGCTCGGCGGGGATCGGGGCGCCGTCCAGGCTGATCCGCTCGGTGATGGACTGCACGTGCGGGCTGCTGAAGCGGCCGGTGCGCAGCTCGAAGGCGCCGAGCAGCGTCTCGATCATGCGGGCGGTGCTCGTCTTCCCGTTGGTCCCCGTGATGTGGATCGACGGGTAGCCGCGCTGCGGCTCGCCGAGCACGTCCATCAGCGCCCTGATGCGGACCACCGAGGGGTCGAGCTTCGTCTCCGGCCAGCGCTTGGCGAGCTCGGTCTCCACCTCGCGCAGCGCCCGGTCCACCTCCGGGTCCTCGGGCCTGCCCGGCAGGTCGCCGCCGCGCGGCGGGCCCGACTGGGCGCGCAGCGTGCGGCTTCCGGCCTCGATCACGGCGAGGTCGGGGTCGCGGTCGCGCTCCTCGGCGACGATCTCGTCGAACGCCTCGTCGGAGCCGCCGCCCGGCGAGCCGGCGGAGGAGGCGCCGGACGGGTCGCCGGACGAGTGCGCGTCGTACGGGTCGGGGGAGCCGGAGGGGGGGCGGTCGTTCACACCCCCAGTCTACGGAGCGCCGCCGACAGCCCCACCGCGGCCGCCGCCCGGGACCCGCCCCGGGGCGGCGGCGCGGCGGGCGCCCTACGGCAGCCTGGCGAGCTGGGTGCGGATGCGGGAGATGTCCTCCTCGGCCGCGGCCCGCCTGGTCCTGATCTTCTCGACCACGTGGTCGGGCGCCTTGGCGAGGAAGCTCTCGTTGCCGAGCTTGCCCGAGGTCTGGGCCAGCTCCTTCTCGGCCGCGGCCAGGTCCTTCTGCAGCCGCTTGCGCTCGGCCTCGAAGTCGATGGCGCCCGAGAGGTCGAGGGCGACGGTCGCCCCGGCGACCGGCAGGGTCGCGGTGGCGGAGAAGCCCTCGCCGGCCGGCTGGAGGCGCAGCAGGGAGCGGATGGCCTCCTCGTGCGCCCCGAGGGAGGTGCCCGCGAGGTCGAGGGTGGCCGGCACCCGCTGGCCCGGCTGGAGGCCCTGGTCGGCGCGGAATCTGCGGACCTCGGTGACCAGCTGCCTGACGGCGGCGATCTCCTCCTCGGCGGCCGCGTCCCGGAAGCCGGAGTCGCGCGGCCAGTCGGCGACGACCAGGGACTCGCCGCCGGTCAGCGTCGTCCACAGCTCCTCGGTGACGAAGGGCATCACCGGGTGCAGCAGCCGCAGGGTGACGTCGAGGACCTCGCCGAGCACCCGGCGGGTGACCTCGGCGGACCTGCCGCCGGCCGCCGAGCCGGCGAAGACCGACTTGGACAGCTCGACGTACCAGTCGAAGACCTCGTCCCAGGCGAAGTGGAAGAGCGCGTCGCTGACCTTGGCGAACTGGTAGTCGTCGTAGTACGTGTCGGTCTCGGAGATCACCGAGTTCAGCCGGGAGAGGACCCAGCGGTCGGTGGCCGACATCTCCTCGGGCCCCGGCAGCGGGCCGCGGACCGTGGCGCCGTTGAGGAGGGCGAAGCGGGTGGCGTTCCAGATCTTGTTGGCGAAGTTGCGCGAGGCCTGCACCCAGTCCTCGCCGATGGGGATGTCGACCCCCGGGTTGGCGCCGCGGGCCAGGGTGAAGCGGACCGCGTCGGCGCCGTAGGCGTCCATCCACTCCAGGGGGTCCACGACGTTCCCGAAGGACCGGGACATCTTCTTGCCGTACTGGTCGCGGACCATGCCGTGCAGCGCGATGGTGCGGAAGGGCGGCTCCCCCTCCATCGCGTACAGGCCGAACATCATCATCCTGGCGACCCAGAAGAAGAGGATGTCGTAGCCGGTGACCATGACGGTGTTCGGATAGAACTTCGCCAGGCTCTCGGTCTGTTCCGGCCAGCCGAGGGTGGAGAACGGCCACAGGGCCGAGGAGAACCAGGTGTCGAGGACGTCGGTCTCCTGGTGCCAGCCCTCGCCCGCCGGCGGCTGCTCGTCCGGCCCGACGCAGACGGTCTCCCCGTCCGGCCCGTACCAGACGGGGATGCGGTGCCCCCACCACAACTGCCGGGAGATGCACCAGTCGTGCATGTTGTCCACCCACTCGAAGTAGCGGGAGGACATCTCCTTGGGGTGGATGGTGACCCGGCCGTCGCGGACGGCGTCGCCCGCGGCCTTGGCCAGCGGCGCGACCTTCACCCACCACTGCATCGACAGGCGCGGCTCGATGGTCGTGCCGCAGCGGGAGCAGTGGCCGACCGAGTGCCGGTAGGGGCGGGTCTCGGCGACGACGCGGCCCTCGGCGCGCAGCGCGGCGACCACGGCGGAACGCGCCTCGAGGCGGTCCAGGCCCTGGAAGGGGCCGTGCGCGGTGATCACCGCGTTCTCGTCCATGATCGTCAGCTGGGGCAGGCCGTGCCTGCGGCCGATCTCGAAGTCGTTCGGGTCGTGGGCCGGGGTGACCTTGACCGCGCCGGTGCCGAACTCCGGGTCGACGTGCGGGTCGGCGACGACCGGGATGGTGCGGTCGGTCAGCGGCAGCGCGATCTGCCGGCCGACGAGGTGGGTGTAGCGCGGGTCGTCGGGGTGGACGGCGACCGCGGTGTCGCCCAGCATCGTCTCGGCCCGGGTGGTGGCGACGACCACGGAGTCCTCGCCCTCGCCGTACCTCAGCGAGACCAGCTCGCCGTCGTCCTCCTGGTACTCGACCTCGATGTCGGAGATCGCGGTCAGGCAGCGCGGGCACCAGTTGATGATGCGCTCGGCCCGGTAGATCAGGCCCTCTTCGTAGAGCCGCTTGAAGATCGTCTGGACGGCCCGGGACAGGCCCTCGTCCATCGTGAAGCGGTCGCGGGACCAGGCCACGCCGTCGCCGAGGCGCCGCATCTGCCCGGCGATCTGGCCGCCCGACTCCGCCTTCCAGCGCCACACGCGCGCGACGAACGCCTCCCGGCCCAGGTCGTGGCGGGACTTGCCCTCCTTGGCGAGCTGCCGCTCGACCGCGTTCTGCGTGGCGATGCCCGCGTGGTCCATGCCCGGCTGCCACAGCGTCTCGTAACCCTGCATGCGCTTGCGGCGGGTGAGGCCGTCGATCAGCGTGTGCTCCAGGGCGTGGCCGAGGTGCAGGTTGCCGTACACGTTCGGCGGGGGGATGACGATGGCGTACGGCTCCTTGGCGCTGCCGGCGTCCGCCTCGAAGTAACCGCGCTCTACCCAGCGCTCGTACAGCCGCTCCTCTACGTCGGCCGGCGTGTACTGCGTCGGCAGATCGGCTGGGGCGCTGTCTGACCCGTGCGTGGGCGGCTGAGTGTTCTCGGTCACGGCGCTCAGTCTAAAGGCGGAATGTCATGGGTTCGAATCCGTTCCCGGGGGCGCCTGGCCGCCCGGCGGCCCGGTCCGAAAGGATGTGCCAAAGCCCCCGAACCAGCCGCCTCCCGAGGAGTGGTGTCATGAGCAACGACCAGCCAGGTCCCTACGGGCAGCAGCCTCCCCCCGGACCGCCGCCGGGCGGGCCCGGCCCCTACGGCCCGCCGCAGGGGCAGCAGCCGGGCGGGCCGAGCCCCTACGCGCCGCAGGGCGGCGCCCCCGGCGGCTCCGGCTTCGGGCCGCCGGCCCAGGGCGGCGCCTCGCCCGCGCCCGCCGGCGCCTGGGGGCCGCAGCCCCACGGGCAGCCCCCGGCGCAGCCGCCCGCAGGGCCGCCCGCACCGCCCCAGGGCGGCGGCGGGGGCGGAGGAGGCCGCAGGACGGGCATCGTGGTGGCCGCGGTGGTGGCGCTCGCCGCCGTGGTGGGAGGCGCGATCTTCCTCCTCGGCGGAGACGGCGACGACGAGGAGAGCGGCGCGAACGGCGACGCCGGGACGCCCGGCGGCGGCTCCGCAGGCTCCTACACCCTGGTACTGCCCGAGACCTCGGGCGACTTCACGCTGGCCGAGCCGGCGCAGAACGTCTCCGACCTCGACCCCGAGGAGCTGGCGGCGCTGGGGCTCGCCGACGCCAACGGAACAAGCGGCACCTATCTGGGCGGCGTCACCCCCGAGGAGGCCGCGCAGCTGAGCGGCCCCCAGGATCTGGGCGACAGGCAGCTCACCTCGATGAACGTCATCGGCCTGTGGGGCGAGGTCGGCGACCCGGAGAGCGCCATGGACGCGGCCTTCGCCTACGGCGCCGAGCAGGCCCTCTCCCAGCAGAGCGGCCTGGCGCTCCAGGGCGAGCCCCAGCGGGTCACTCCCGACGGGCTGCCGGACGGCGTGGTGATGCAGTGCCAGCTGGCCGCGGGGCAGAACCAGGGCGTCGACATCACGGTTCCGATCTGCGCCTGGGCCGACAGCAGCACGATGGCCCTGACCGTCAGCCTCAGGCAGACCGCCGAGGGCCCCACCCCGGTGGACATGGAGGAGGCGGCGGCCGCCACGGCGCAGCTGCGCGCCGACTCCCTCCAGGAGGCGGGGCAGTAGGCCGTCGCCGGGGGCGGCGGCAGGCGCCGGGGCCCGGACGGATCGCCGTCCGGGCCCCGGGGCCGTGAAGGGAAGCGCGGGCGGCGCTCAGGCCGTCTTCTCGTGCGGCGGCGCGGTGGTGCCGCGCTGCTTGGCCAGCCGGGAACGCGGCACGAGCGTCGGGTTGACGTTGGAGCGGACGACGTCCTCGGTGATGACGACCTGGCCCACGTCCTGCCGGGAGGGCACCTCGTACATCACGGACATGAGGACCTCCTCCATGATGGCGCGCAGGCCGCGGGCGCCAGTGCGGCGCAGGATCGCCTGGTCGGCGATGGCCTCCAGCGCCGGAAGGTCGAACTCCAGCTCGACGCCGTCGAGTTCGAAGAGCCGCTGATACTGCTTCACCAGCGCGTTCCGCGGCTCGACGAGGATGCGGAGCAGGGCCTCGCGGTCCAGGTTGTGCACCGAGGTGATGACCGGGAGCCGGCCGATGAACTCGGGGATCATGCCGTACTTCACCAGGTCCTCGGGCAGCACGTCCGCGAGCAGCGCCGCGCTGTCCCGGTCGTGCTTGGAGCGGATGTCGGCGCCGAAGCCGATGCCGCGGGCGCCCGATCTGGCCCGGATGATGTCGTCGAGCCCGGCGAAGGCGCCGCCCACGATGAACAGCACGTTCGACGTGTCGATCTGGAGGAACTCCTGGTGGGGGTGCTTGCGCCCGCCCTGCGGCGGCACCGCGGCCGTGGTGCCCTCCAGGATCTTCAGCAGGGCCTGCTGGACGCCCTCCCCGGAGACGTCCCTGGTGATCGACGGGTTCTCGCTCTTGCGGGCGACCTTGTCGATCTCGTCGATGTAGATGATCCCCTGCTCGGCCTTCTTGATGTCGTAGTCGGCCGCCTGGATCAGCTTCAGCAGGATGTTCTCCACGTCCTCGCCGACGTAGCCCGCCTCGGTGAGGGCGGTGGCGTCGGTGATGGCGAACGGGACGTTGAGCATCCTCGCGAGGGTCTGGGCGAGCAGGGTCTTGCCCGAGCCCGTCGGGCCGAGGAGCAGGATGTTCGACTTCGCGATCTCGATGTCCTCGTCGCGGGAGGCGCCCTCCGCCTCGTTCGCGCGCACCCGCTTGTAGTGGTTGTAGACGGCCACCGAGAGCGCCTTCTTGGCGTCCTCCTGGCCCACCACGTAGCTCTCGAGGAAGTCGTAGATCTCACGCGGCTTCGGGAGCTCGTTCAGCTCCGAGTCCGGTGACTCCGCAAGCTCTTCCTCGATGATCTCGTTGCACAGGTCGATGCACTCGTCGCAGATGTAGACCCCCGGCCCCGCGATGAGCTTCTTCACCTGTTTCTGGCTTTTGCCGCAGAACGAGCACTTGAGCAGATCGCCGCCATCACCGATGCGTGCCACGAGGTGCTTCCCCTTCGCCTGCGCACCGCCGGGAGACGATGCGCTCATGCTTGCTGAAGACGACGGTACCCTGTCGCCCCGGCGGAATGGCCCCCCTTGACGGGAATCCCCCTGTGCGGGGCCTTCCCGTCAAAAGGGGACGGCCAGTCGTTGTCCTGATGTGTGGTGCCGGTCGCCTGTGTGGGCGTTGTCGTGCAGTGCTGCCGAGTGGTGCCGAGTGGTGCTCGCGCGCGGTGGCGCGGGTGCCGCGGCCGTGCCCGGGCGGTGCCGGGCGCGGCGCCGCGGGCCGCCGCGGGCTGCGGCGGCGGCCTCAGACGGCGGTCGTCGAACGGGTCGTGATGATCTGGTCCACCAGGCCGTAGTCGACGGCCTCCTCGGCCGTGAGGATCTTGTCGCGCTCGATGTCGTCGCGGATCTGCTCGATCGGCTTGGTGGAGTGCTTGGCGAGCATCTCCTCCAGCTGAGTGCGCATCCGCTGGACCTCGCGCGCGGCGATCTCCAGGTCGGACACCTGGCCGCGGCCGGTCTCCGAGTACGGCTGGTGGATGAGGACCCGCGCGTTCGGCAGGGCCATGCGCTTGCCGCGGGTGCCCGCCGCGAGCAGCACGGCCGCCGCCGAGGCCGCCTGGCCCATGCAGACGGTCTGGATCTCCGGCTTGACGAACTCCATCGTGTCGTAGATGGCCGTCAGCGCGGTGAACGAGCCGCCCGGGCTGTTGATGTAGATCTGGATGTCCCGGTCGGGGTCCATCGACTCCAGGCAGAGCAGCTGGGCCATCACGTCGTTGGCGGAGGCGTCGTCGATCTGCACCCCGAGGAAGATCACCCGCTCCTCGAAGAGCTTCGCGTACGGGTCGTACTCGCGCACGCCCTGGGAGGTCCGCTCGATGAAGCGCGGGACGATGTAGCGGGACTCGGCCGGGAGCCGGTCGTAGAGGCCGGAGCCGGGGAAACTGTTCATCAGGTGTCTAACCGCCTTGGGTCTTGGCTGCGATCGGGGCTGGGTGCCGGCGGGGCGCGGCTACGCGCCGGTGCCGCCGCCGCCCGCGATGTCCGCCGCGCTGGTGATGACACGGTCGAGCAGGCCGTAGTCCCTGGCCTCCTCGGCGGAGAACCAGCGGTCCCGGTCGGCGTCCCGCTCCCACTGCTCCTCGCTGACGCCCGAGTGCTGGGCGGACAGCTTGGCCATCTTGCGCTTGGTCCGCAGCAGCTGCTCGGCGTGGATCTTGATGTCGGTGGCGGACCCGGCCAGGCCCGCGGACGGCTGGTGGATGAGGATCTCCGCGTTGGGCAGCGCGTAGCGCTTGCCGGGGGCACCCGCCGTCAGCAGGAACTGGCCCATCGACGCGGCCAGGCCCATGGCGATCGTCACCACGTCGTTCTTCACGTACTGCATGGTGTCGTAGATCGCCATGCCTGCCGTGATCGAACCGCCCGGGCTGTTGATGTAGAGGAAGATGTCCTTGTCCGGGTCGGCCGCCAGGAGGAGGAGCTGCGCCGTGATCCGGTTGGCGATGTCGTCGTCCACCGGCTGACCGAGGAAGATGATCCGCTCGCTGAGCAGCCGGTTGTAGACCTGATCACCGAGGCTGCCGGTCACCGGCTCCGCCATGGCGGAAGGCATCGAGAGCGTCACGTACGTACCCACCTGCTCATTCCGGACGGCCCCGGGCCTCGCGCCCGGCGGCCGTCGCTTGACATCTGCGTTGTACCTACGGACCCTAACGCGGCGTGCCGACAGACCCATCCCGACCAGGGAACTGTTCGCTGTGAGCGCAGGGTCAGGGCCGGGTGGCGCGCGGGGCCGGACGTCCCACGTCCGGCCCCCGGCTGCTCCCGCTCAGTCCTCGGTCCTGCCCTCGGCGCCGGCGGCCTCGCCGCCCGCCTCCCCGGCCGCGGCCTCGGCGTTCCCGGCGGCCTCGTCGCTCTCGGTGGACTCGGCGGCGGCCTCCGTGGCCTCCTCCGCCGCCTCTTCCTCGTCCTCGTCGAGGCGGACCGGCTCGCCGTTGGAGTCCTTGACGGTGACGGACTCGACGACGGCGGCGAGGGCCTTGCCCCGGGTGACCTCGCCGACCAGCATCGGGACCTGGCCGCCCTCGACGACGGCCTTCGCGAACTGGTCGGGGCTCATGCCCGAGGTCTGGGCGCGGCGCATGAGGTGCTCGGTGAGCTCCTCCTGGCTGACGTTGACCTTCTCCTGCTTGGCGACCTCTTCGAGCACGAACTGGGTGCGGATGCCCTTCTCGGCCTGCTCCTTCAGCTCGGCGTCGAACTCCTCGGCCGTCTTCTCCTGGAGCTTGAGGTAGCCCTCCAGGTCCATGCCGAGCTGGGGGAGCTGGTGGTGCTCCAGGTTGTGCTTGCGGGTCTCGATCTCGTCCGCGAGCAGCTTCTGCGGGATCGGCACCTCGACCAGCTCCAGGAGGGCGTCGAGCACCTTCTCCTGGGCCTCGGTGGCCTGCTGGTACTTGCGCTCGTCGATCAGCCGCCTGCGGCTGTCGGCGCGCAGCTCGTCCAAGGTGTCGAACTCGCTCGCGAGCTGGGCGAAGTCGTCGTCCAGCTCGGGGAGTTCACGAGCCGAGACGGTCTCGACCGAGACGGTGACCTCGGCCTCGCGGCCGGCGGCCGAGCCGCCCTTCAGCTCGCTGGTGAACGTCGCGGTGCCGCCGGCCTCAAGGCCGGTGACCGCCTCGTCGAGCCCGTCGAGCATCTGGCCGGAGCCGATCGTGTAGTTCACGCCCTGGGCGACGCCGTCCTCCAGGACCTCGCCGTCGACCTTGGCCTCAAGCCCGATCTTCACCACGTCGCCCTCGGCGGCCGGGCGCTCGACGACCGTGGTGGAGGCGAAGCGCTCGCGCAGCCGCTCGACGGCCTGGTCCACGTCCTCGTCGCCGACCTCGACGGCGTCCACGGTGACCTCGATCCCCGAGTAGTCGGGGATCGTGATCTCGGGCCGGATGTCGACCTCGGCGGTGAACGTCAGCAGCTCGTTGTCCCGCAGTTCGGTGATGTCCACCTCGGGCTGCCCGAGCGGGCTGATCTCACCCTCGGTGACGGCCTCGGAGTAGAACTTCGGGAGCGCGTCGTTGACCGCCTCCTCCAGGACCGTGCCGCGCCCGAACCGCTGGTCGATGATGCGGGCCGGGATCTTCCCCTTGCGGAAGCCGGGCACCTGGACCTGCTGGTTGATCTTGCGGTACGCCGCGTCGAGGCTGGGCTTGAGCTCCTCGAAGGGCACCTCGACAGTGAGCCGAACCCGGGTGGGGTTCAGAGTCTCCACGGCGCTCTTCACGGTCGGTCTCCTTGGGGCTGACATCGGGTTGTTGCGAGGTGTTCCTGGGGGCGCCCCGCAAGCGGGCAGACCACAGGCGCGCAGGCCACTCAAATACTACGCGGTCCGCCGCGCGGTCCCGGACGTGGTCGGGGTGGCCGGATTCGAACCGACGGCCTTCCGCTCCCAAAGCGGACGCGCTACCAAGCTGCGCCACACCCCGTCCTGGCTCACGACGCGACACGTAGCGTACAGCGCCGCGCGCGATCCGGGCGGCGCCGGGTCCACGCCCGCCCGGGGCACCGGCCGCCGCCGGCGTCGAGCCGGGCCGGGGCGGCCGGGGGGAGCATGCGCGGCGGTGAGGAGCGGCGGGGAACGGCGGGGAACGGCGGGGAACGAGGAGGGGGTGGAGCGGTGTGGGAGGGGAACGGGAGCGGAGCCGAGGGCAGTGCGGGGGCCGGACGTCGCCGCCCGCGGCGGTGCGCCGCGGCGCTGCTACGATGCAGTGCGTGCCGGCCGCCGGTCATTCCGTCGGCCCCGGTGGCCTCTCGGCCCTCCGGCTCGCGGGCGTAGCTCAATGGTAGAGCCCTGGTCTTCCAAACCAGCTACGCGGGTTCGATTCCCGTCGCCCGCTCCACTGCTGTTCTTTCCGGGCTTTCCGGGTCTTCCTGGGTCTTTCCGGGCTTCCCTGTCGTCCCGGTTCGGCAGCCGGCTCCGCCGGGGCTTCCCGGCTCTTCCCCTGCGCGGCCCCCACGCACGCGGGCCGGGAGGCGCGCCTCCCCCTCGCGGCGCCCGGCCGGATCTCTCCGCCGCCGCCACGTCTCGCGGCAGCCCTCGCACGCCCGGCTCGCGCGCGGCATTGCGCGCTCCAGGGCGCGGGCGCGCCCTGGAGCCGGCCTGGGCCCCGGCGGCGGCCATACGCAGGGGGCATCGCCGCGCGCCGTGCACCGGCCGTGCGGCGGTCTCGCCCGTCGGCCGACCGCGTGCCGGAGGGGCTCCGGCACGCACCGGCGGGCGCGGGGTCGTGGCCTCCCGCGGGCCGGGGGCGGCCCGCATGTGCCGGTTCTACCGATTTCAGCCGTTACGGGTTGTCCGTGTTGTTGATGGAGTCGTCGACGTCGTTGATGCCGTCGCTCACCGACTGGAGGAAGTCGTTTATGGGGTCGGCGGCGCCGGTCGAGGCGAGCGAGAAGCCGAAGAGGATCGCGACGATCGCGGGGCCCCACCTTATGACGCCACCACGGACCATGAAGAACATGATCACGCCGAACAGGAGGGCCAGCGAGAACGAGATAACCACAACTGATCACACCTTACGGAAGGTTCGCCTCTGCTCCATCAGGGGCTTGACCACGGCCGCCGCACCCCCGCAGAGACCATCGTGCCATCAACTACGGGGGACGGGGAGAGCGGTGACGCTCCGTCCGGATGCGCAGGTGGGCGCTCCCCCATCTCCCGCGCCGGGCCGGACAGTTACCCGCCCGTTAGGCGGCGTGACCGTTCGCGGGCACAATTCACGGGTCCCGGCGGGACGGCGACGATAAAGGTCACAGGTCACACCGGGAGAATCCTTTTACCAAGGAATGGGCGCGAGTTGACCACAACGCGCCCCAGGTGATACGCCCCTTTCATGAGGGGCAAACCACATGATTCGGGACAGTTGTGGGCCCCATTCCGCGGGACCTCGGGTCGTCCACGCCCGCGTTCCCCCACGTCGCAATGGGCCTTGGGGCCGTCTCGAATAGCGCCCGGACATAACGGAGGCGGAATTTACGGATGGCACCGGCGCGTACTATCGTGCGCACAATGTTGCACGTCCGTAATCAAGAGGCCCCCCCGTCCGCGGCGCGGGGGACAGCGGCCGACCCCCCACCGGCAGTCACGGACGGTTCGGCCCAGCTGACGCCGAAGCCGCGCGACCCCTTCTTCGACAACGCCAAGTACCTGGCGATCGTCCTGGTCGCCCTCGGGCACGCCTGGTCCCCGATGCGCGGCGACTCCCAGACGGCGGCGGCGCTGTACCTGTTCGTCTACGCCTTCCACATGCCGGCGTTCATCCTCATCGCCGGGTACTTCTCCCGCGGCTTCACGGGCCGCCCCGACCAGCTCAGGCGGCTCATCACCGGCATCGGGGCGCCCTACCTGGTGTTCGAGGTGCTCTACGTCCTCTTCAAGCGCTGGGGCGACGCGGACCCGGACTACCCGCTCAGCGTGCTCGACCCCTTCTACGTCACCTGGTTCCTGGTCGCGCTCTTCGTGTGGCGGCTCACCGCGCCGGTGTGGCGCATCGTCCGCCGGCCGCTGCCGGTGGCGCTCGGGATCGCCGCGGTGGGGTCCGTGTCCCCGCACATCGGGAGCGACCTCAACCTGCAGCGCATCCTGCAACTGCTGCCGTACTTCGTGCTCGGCCTGCAGCTGCGCCGGGAGCACTTCGAACTGGTGCGCCGCCCCGGGGCACGGGTGGCGGCGGCCGTGCTGCTGCCGGTGGCGCTCGGCCTGGCGTACTGGGCGGCCCCGCACGTCGACGCGGGCTGGTTCTACCGGACCAGCAGCGCCCAGGAGATGGGCGCCGAGCCGTGGGCCGGCGTGCTGCTGAGCCTGGCGCTGTTCGGCTGCGGCCTGCTGCTGACGGCCTGCTTCCTGGCTCTGGTGCCCGGCCGCCGGATGTGGTTCACCGCCCTGGGGGCCGGGACCATCTACGGCTACCTGCTGCACGGCTTCTTCATCCAGGGCTCGCGCTGGTGGGGCTGGTACGAGGCGCCGGGCGCCGACTCCCCGGGCGGCCGGGTGGTGATCACGCTGATCGCCGCGGTGCTGATGACGGCCCTGTGCACCGGGCCGGTCCGGCGGGTCTTCCACTACCTGGTGGAGCCGCGGATGGACTGGGCCTTCACGCACGAGGCGACGCGGGTGGGGCAGCCCGCCGGGCAGGGGCGGGCCGGGTGAGGGCCGCCCCCCGCCCCCGCCGCTCAGAGGCCCGCCGCGCCGTGGCCGGTCAGGTACGCCTCCGGGTCGAGGTCGGAGCCGTAGCCGGGGTGTGACCTGACCTCGAAGTGCAGGTGTGGCCCCGTGCTGTTGCCGGTGTTGCCCGAGTCGCCGAGCACCGTGTCCGCGGTGACCCCCTCTCCCTCCGCGACGCCGATCCGTGACAGGTGGGCGTACAGCGTGTAGGTGCCGTCCTCCATCCGCAGCAGCACGGCCTTGCCGTAGTCGCCGGCGGGCCCGGCCTGTTCGACGACGCCGGGGCCCGCGGCGTGCACCGGGGTGCCGGCCGGGGCGGCGAAGTCCACGCCCGTGTGGTGGCCCGCGGCCCAGGAGCCCGGGGTGCCGTACGCGGCGGAGACCGGGAAGCCGGTCACCGGGGCGCGCCAGGCCCCGGGCCCGGTGACCGGCGCGTCCCAGGGGGTTCCCGCGGCCGGATCGCCGGGCCGGAACCCGCAGCCTGCCCCCTCCGCTGCGGCCTCGCCTGCGGGCGGGAGCGCGGCGAACCAGGGGGGCGCCTCCCACGTGGGGAGCGGCGTGAGCGGCGGCGGTGCGCCCGCCGCGGGCGCCGGGGGCGGGCCCGCCGCCCCCTCCTCCGCCGCCCCCTCCTCCAGCGGCCCTTCCTCCGGCGCGCATCCCGGGTCCGCGGCGGGCGGGGGGAGCGGCGGGGGGTTCCCCGGCGGGGTGGGGGGCGCGGGCGGGCCGAGCAGGCCGAGCGGGTCCGTCGGGTCGAACTCCCCGTCCGGGACGGCGAACGCGCCGGGCGGGGCCACGGGTCCCGGCGGGGCGAACAGGTCGAACGGGCCGGGCGGCACGGCGGCGAGGGCCCCTTCCGCCGGGTCGCCCGGGCCGGCGGGGGCGGGCGGGGCGGCCGCCTCCCAAGGGCCGGGCGGCTGGGGGGCCTCCTCGGGTCCGGCCGGTTCGAAGGGGGCGAGCGGATCGGCCGGAGCGAGCGGATCGGCCGGGGCGAACCGGTTGAACGGAGCCGGTGGCGCGGGGAGTTGATGCGTTGGAGGTCCGAAGGGGCGCGCGAGGGCAGGCCATGCGCCGTTCGGGCCGTGCCCAAGCGGCCCCGGCGGCCCCGGCGGTGCCTGCGCCACGGGGGTGCCGGCCGTCGCGGGGGCGGGCGCCGGTTCCGGGGAGGCGGCGGAGGCGGGGGGCAGGGCGGCGGGTCGCGTTATGAGGAGGGCGGCCAGGAGCGGGGCGCCCACCAGGGACAGGGGCGGGGGAAGGGCGGTCATGCCACCGAGCCAAGGCCACCGGGCGCCGCCCCGCATCCGGCGCCGCGGCCGGCGGGCCGCCGATCGGCCCAGCCGGGCGGCGCCGCGGCGGCGCCCCGCGGCCGGGGCGAAGGCGGCCGGGCCTGCACGGGGGCGCGCGGCGCGCGGGCCACGCCCGGCGAAGGCGATCCGCCCCCTGCGGGTGATCACCCCGGCCGCCCGCCGCGCGTCGGCCCAGGCCGCCCTCCGCGTCACTCCCGGCCGATGAGCAGCAGCGCGCGGTCGTCGTTGACGTCCTTGGCGACCGCCTCGATCAGGTGCCAGGCGGCCCCGCGGAAGCCGGTGGCCACGTAGCGGTCCGCCTCGCCGGTGAGCCGGTCGATCCCCTCGGACAGGTCGCGGCCCGACCGCTCGACCAGGCCGTCGGTGAAGAGCATCAGCACGTCGCCTGGCCGCAGCGTGCCCTTGGCCGGGTGGAACTCGGCGCCGTCGTAGACGCCGAGCAGCGGGCCCACCGCGGCGATCTCCTGCCAGCGGCCGGCGCCCGCGTTGAACTGGACCCCGGGCAGGTGGCCCGCGGACAGCAGCTCGTAGTCGCCGGTGTCCAGGTCGAGCACGAGGTGCACGGCCGTCGCGAAGCCCTCGTCCCAACTCTGCCGCAGCAGGTAGCCGTTGGCGGCGGGCAGGAAGGCGTGCGGCGGGAGGGAGCCGAGGAGGCCGCCGAAGGCGCCGGAGAGCAGCAGCGACCTGGAGGCGGCGTCCATGCCCTTGCCCGAGACGTCGGCGAGCACCACCTCCAGGGTGCGGCGGCCGGGGCCGGTCCTGGTGGCGACCACGAAGTCGCCGGAGAACGACTGCCCGCCGGCCGGGCGCAGCGACATGTCCCGGTGCCAGCCGCGCGGCAGGGGCGGCAGCGCGCTCTGCGCCCTGATGCGCTCGCGCAGGTCGAAGAGCATCGTGCCGCCGCGCCGCCAGGGCACGCCGACGCGGCTGCGGAACTGGGCTATCAGCAGGCCGCTGAGGGCGACGCTCGCGACGACCAGGATGCTGCCGGGGGTGACCGGGTCGGCGACCCTGCCGTCGGCGTCCACGATCACGGTCTCCAGCACGAGCGCCGTGGCCACCACCGCGTACAGGCCGAGGAGGCTGGCCGGGCGGAGCAGCAGGCCGCCGGCGACCAGCGAAAGCACCAGCGACTCGGGCGGGCACCAGTCGGGCCAGGCCACGGTGGCGCCGCCGAACAGCGGCACGGTCAGCAGCAGGGCGGCGAAGGCCAGCCAGTCCGAGCCGTCGCCGCGGAAGTAGTCCACGGCGGAACGGCGCAGGCCGGTGCGGGCGCGGTGCACGGCCTTGCGCGCCCGGTGCCACCGGTCCGCCCTGGGTGCCGTGCTAGTGCCGCGTGCCATGACCTGGGACCCTATCCACCCGTTCGGCGGCGCGTCGAACCCCCGCCGCGCCCCGCGGGGGGCAGGCGTGCGGCAAGGCGCCGAAATTGCGTCGCTCGCGCGGGTGTGCCCTGGTAGTGCTGTGTGCATGACGATCGAATTGCGGGAACTCGGCGAGTCCGACCTCCAGGCGTGGTACCGCGCGGTGGAATGGGCCTTCGGCGGCGTGCTGGAGTCCGAGGAAGAGCGGGCCCTGTGGCGGGAGTTGATCCAGCCGGAGCGGTCGATCGCGGTCTGGGACGCCGACCGGATCGTCGGCTCGGCCAGCGCCTTCCCGCTGCGGATCAACCTGCCGGGCGGGAGGCCGGCGCCCGCGGCGGGGGTGACGATGGTCCACGTCGCGGCCACCCACCGCAGGCGGGGAATCCTGCGGCAGCTGATGCGGCGGGAACTTGACGACTGCCGCGAGCGCGGCGAGCCGCTGGCGGTGCTGACCGCCTCCGAGGCGGGGATCTACGGCCGCTTCGGCTACGGCACGGCGGCGCACGCCCTGCAGGCGGACATCGAGACGGTCCACGTGACCGTCGCGGAGCCGCCGGGGACGGACGGGCTGCGGCTGCGGGTGGAGGAGCCGGCGGCGGTGCTTGACCGCTGCGAGGAGCTGTACGCGCGGCTGGTGCCGGGGCGGCCGGGGATGGTGCACCGGGACACGCGCTGGGCGCGGCTGATGGTGCTCGACCCGCCGGGCGAGCGGGAGGGCGCCTCCGCGCTGCGCTGCGTGCTGGCCGAGCGGGACGGCGAACTCGCCGGGTACGCCCGCTTCGCCCTGAAGCCCTCCTGGGAGGAGACGGTGCCGAAGGGGCGGGTGCTGGTGCGGCACCTGGACGCGGCCGATCCGGCGGCGTACGCGGCGCTGTTGCGCTACCTGTGCGGCATCGACCTGATGGCGACGGTGTCCCTGCGGAACCGGCCGGTGGACGACCCGCTGCTGAGCCTGGTCTCCGACCCGCGCCGCTGCCGCCCGCGGCTGGTGGACCGGCTGCACCTGCGGCTGGTGGACGTCGGCGCGGCCCTGGCCGCCCGGGCCTATGCCGCCGAGGTGGACGTCGTGCTTGAGGTCGCCGACGAGTTCTGCCCGTGGAACGCGGGGCGGTGGCGGCTGTGCGGCGGGCCCAAGGGGGCGGTGTGCGAGCGGACCGGGGACGCGCCGGACCTGCGGGTCTCGGTCCGGGCCCTGGGCGCCGCCCATCTCGGCGGCACCTCGCTTGCGGCGCTGGCGGCGGCCGGGCAGGTGTCCGAGGTGCGGAAGGGCACGCTCGCGCCCGCCGCCACCGCGTTCGGCAGCCCGGTGGCTCCCTGGCTGCCCTTCGGCTTCTGACGCCGCCGCCCACGCTCGCATCAGCACCCCGCCCTCACCGCCCCGACACGCCCCTGGTGAGGCCAGAGCATACGGTCAGCGGCCGACAAACGCGCCAACTCAGCGTGATTCGGCGGAAGTTCGTTTGCCGGGGCGGCTGTTGGGCGCGCCCTGGGCCCCGGGCGGCTGACAGGCGGGGCACCAGAAGAGGTTGCGGGCGGCGAGGGTGGCGGTGCGCACCTCGGTGCCGCACACCAGGCAGGGCTGCCCGGCCCTGCGGTAGACGTAGACCTCCCCGCCGTGGTCGTCCACGCGGGGCGGGCGGCCCATGGCCTCGGGGGTGTGCTCGGGCCTGACGGTGTCGATGCGGTTGTGCCTGGCGCCCTCGCGCATCAGGGCGGCGAGGTCGGCCCAGAGGGCCTCCCAGGCGGCGCGGCCGAGGGCGCGGCCGGGGAGGTAGGGGTCGATGCCCTGCCGGAAGAGGACCTCGGCCCGGTACACGTTGCCGGCCCCCGCGATCACCTTCTGGTCCATCAGCAGGGCGGCGAGGCTGGTGCGGGCGGCGGCGAGGCGGCGCCAGGCGCGTTCCGGGTCGGCGTCGGGGCGCAGCGGGTCGGGGCCGAGCCTGGCGGCGATGGCGAGCCGCTCCTCCTCGGCGACGAGGGCGCAGGCGTTCGGGCCGCGCAACTCGGCGTAGCCCTCGGCGCTCGCGAGCCTGAGCCTGACCTGGCCCACCGGGGCGGGCGCGGTGCCGCTGCCGAAGGCGACCTTGCCGTACAGGCCGAGGTGGATGTGGACCCAGCCGGTGGCCGCCGGGTCGCCGAAGCCGAGGAACAGGTGCTTGCCGTGTGCCTGGGCGGCCGTCAGGGGCAGCCCGTCGAGGAGGGCGGCGCCCTCGGCGAACCTGCCCTGGGGGCTGTCCACCCGCACCGGCCGGCCGCCGCCGAAGGCGGCCTCGAACCGCGCCGCCAGGTGGTGGATGGTGTGGCCTTCCGGCATCCCGCGGTCAGTTCCCGTCGGGCAGCGGGGGCAGGATGCCCTCGGTCTCGTAGGCGGTGAGCATGTCGATGCGGCGGCTGTGCCGCCCGGCCCCCGAGTAGGCGGTGGTGAGGAAGACCGCGACGAAGGAGGTGGCCTCGTCGGTGCTGTGCATGCGGGCGCCGACGCTGAGCACGTTGGCGTCGTTGTGCTCGCGGCCGAGGCGCGCGGTCTCCTCGCTCCAGGCGAGTGCGCAGCGCACGCCCTTGACCTTGTTGGCCGCGATGGCCTCGCCGTTGCCCGAGCCGCCGATGACGACGCCGAGCGCACCGGGGTCGGCCGCGGTGCGCTCGGCGGCGCGCAGGCAGAAGGGCGGGTAGTCGTCGTCCGCGTCGAAGGCGTGCGGGCCGCAGTCGACCGGCTCGTGGCCGTGGCCGGAGAGCCAGTCGATCAGGTGGGCCTTGAGTTCGTAACCGGCGTGGTCGGAACCGAGGTAGACGCGCATGCCCCCGAGTCTGTCATGCGGCTTTTTCTCAGGCCCGCCCGGCCAGGCGCCAGGCGGCGGGCAGGGCGCCCATGGCGAGGGCGGCCTTGAGGGCGTCGCCGAACAGGAAGGGCGTCAGGCCCGCGTCCACGGCGGCCGCGGCCGACATGCCGGTGTCCAGGGCGAGGTAGGTCACGCCGAAGGCGTAGATGACGGCGGTGCCCACGGCCATGGTGCCGACGGTGCGCAGGGCGGTGCGGTCGCCGCCGCGGCGGGCGAGGGCGCCGACGAGGGCCGCGGCCACGGTCATGCCGATGACGTAGCCGAAGGAGGGGGCGCCCGAGCCGGAGGAGCCCTCGGCGAACCAGGGCGCGCCGGCGACCCCGGCCAGCGTGTACAGCAGCATCGACAGCAGGCCGCGGCCGGTGCCGAGCGAGGCGCCGACGAGCAGGGCGGCGAAGGTCTGCCCGGTGACGGGGACCGGGGAGCCGGGGACGGGGAGGGACAGCTGGGCGGCCGCGCCGGTCAGCGCGGCTCCGCCGACGATCAGCGCGGCGTCCCGCACCCGGGCCCTCGGCAGGGTGGCGGCGGGCACGAGGTCGGCGAGAACGGCGGTGCTCATGAGGCAACTCCCTGGCGTGACGAGGCGTTTTGGCCGGCTCCTCGACGTTAGCCGACCCGCCGCCGCCTCCGGCCGTGACGTTCGCGACATGCCCGGGTCCCGCCGGGCCGCCCGCGGGGCCGCCCGCGGAGCGGGGCGGCGCGGGGCAGGCGCGGCTTGTTGCTGATAGCGTGTTATTGCAATCGACTCGCAATTAGTGGAGATGGGCAACGGCATGGCGACGCACCCCACGTACACCCTCCCCGAGCTCCCCTACGACTACGCGGCGCTGGAGCCGGTGATCAGCGGGGAGATCATCGAGCTGCACCACGACAAGCACCACGCGGGCTACGTGAAGGGGGCGAACGACACCCTGGAGCAGCTGGCGCAGGCGCGGGAGAAGGACGCCTGGGCGGCGATCAACGGCCTGGAGAAGAACCTGGCCTTCCACCTCTCCGGCCACATCCTGCACTCGATCTACTGGGGCAACATGAGCGGCGACGGCGGCGGGGAGCCGCTGGAGAAGGACGGCACCGGGGAGCTGGCCGACGCGCTCGCGGAGTCCTTCGGCTCCTTCGCCCGCTTCAAGGCGCAGCTGTCCAAGGCCGCGGCGACCACCCAGGGCTCGGGCTGGGGCGTGCTGGCCTACGAGCCGGTCAGCGGCCGACTCGTGGTGGAGCAGGTGTACGACCACCAGGGCAACGTCGGCCAGGGCGCGGTGCCGCTGCTGGTCTTCGACGCCTGGGAGCACGCCTTCTACCTGCAGTACCGCAACCAGAAGGTCGACTTCGTCGAGGCGATGTGGCGGGTGGTGAACTGGCAGGACGTGGCGGCCCGTTACGCCGCGGCGCGGGAGCGCGCCGCGGGCCTGCTGCTCGCCCCCTGAGCCCGGCGCCCACGGCCGGGCGCACGGCCCCGGGAGGTGCGGGGCGCGGCCGGGCCCGCGGCCGTCCCCGCCCCACGCTCCCCGGCCGCCCGATCGTCTTCTCAGCCCCTCCCGGGGCGGGCGGCGCGGGGCAGGGAGCGGCCCCCGCGCGGAGGCGTCGCGCGGGGGCCCTTCCTTGCTGCGGGGACCGGCGGGCGGGCGCCGGGTGCGCGCACCGGACGCCCGCCGGCGGGCGTCAGTCGAACTGCGGGCCGACGTCCCTGGTCCGCTTGATCTCGTAGAAGCCGGGGGTCGAGGCGACCAGCAGCGTGCCGTCCCACAGGCGGGCCGCCGCCTCCCCCTTCGGCGCGGGGGTCACCACGGGGCCGAAGAAGGCGATCGGGGAGCCGTCCGCGCCAGGCACCGAGATCACCGGGGTGCCGACGTCCTGCCCGACCAGGTCGATGCCCGTCTTGTGCGAGGCGCGGACCTGCTCGTCCCACTCCGTCGAGTCGGCAGCGTCGGCGAGATCCGCGGGCAGCCCGGCCGCGACCAGCGCCTCGGCCAGGGTCTCCTTGCTGTTCTCCCGGCCCTGCGGGTGGAAGCGGGTGCCGATCTCGGTGTAGAGGCGGCCGAGCACCTCGTTGCCGTGCCGCTGCTCGGCGGCGATGCACACCCGCACCGGGCCCCAGCCCGTCTCCATCAACTTCACGTACCGCTCGGGCAGTTCGTTCAGGCGCGGCTCGTTGAGCACCGAGAGGCTCATCACATGCCAGCGGACCTCGACCGGCCTGACCTTCTCCACCTCCAGCATCCACCGGGAGGTCATCCACGCCCAGGGGCAGAGCGGGTCGAACCAGAAGTCGGCAGGCGTCTTCTCCGGCGCTTCGGTCGCCTTGTCGGTCATGAACTGCTCCTCGTCACTACGCGCATGCGGTCGCTGCGGAATTCGGGCCGTTGCCGCGGCAACGCGGCCGGGCCCCCCGGCATTCCGCCCGGCGCCCGGCATTCCGCCCGGCGTCGGCGCCGTCGCGCCACGCCGCCCGAATGCGTGCCGCCGCGGGCCCGTGACATGCTGACACGCGCCCACCGTGATATCAGGCCGCGCCGTTCGGATCTTCGTGGGGCCGCGCCGCCGGCCACGGCACCTCGCGGCCTTGCCGCATCGCGCGCGTACGGACACGTACGAGCTGCGATGCTCCGCCGTGCGAGGCACCGCATCCGACGACGCGGCCTGATCCACGAAGATCCACACGACACGACCTGAGGGAGCGCACCGTGCCAGGAGAGAACCTGACCCGCGACGAGGCCCGCGAGCGCGGGCGGCTGCTGACCGTGCACGGCTACGAGGTCGCCCTCGACCTGCGCTCGGCGACCGGGCCCGCCGGCGGGGACGGCGGGCCGCGCACCTTCCGCTCCACCACCACCATCCGCTTCGCCTGCGCCGAGGAGGGCGCCGCGAGTTTCGCCGACCTGCTCGCGCCCCGGGTGCACTCGGTCACGCTCAACGGCGAGGAGCTTCAGGTCGACAAGGTGTTCGACGGCAGCCGGATCGCGCTGCCGGGGCTGCGCCGGGAGAACGAGCTGGTCGTGGACGCCGCCTGCGCGTACAGCCACACCGGGGAGGGGCTGCACCACTTCACCGACCCGGAGGACGGCGAGGTCTACCTGTACACGCAGTACGAGCCCGCCGACGCCCGGCGCGTCTTCGCCGACTTCGAGCAGCCCGACCTCAAGGCGCCCTACGCCTTCCGGATCACCGCGCCCGCGCACTGGACCGTGCTCTCGAACGGGCGGGAGACCGCCCGCACCCCGCTGGCCGATCCGGCGTACGCCACCTGGGAGTTCGCCGTCACCCAGCCCATTTCGACGTACCTGACCTGCGTGCTCGCCGGCCCCTACCACCACGCGCGCGACCACTACACGCGCGAGCTTCCCGACGGCGGCACCCTGGAGATCCCGCTCGGCGCGCTGTGCCGCAAGGGCCTGGCGCGGCACTTCGACCCCGAGGAGATCTTCGCCCTCACCAAGGCCGGCCTCGACTTCTTCCACGACACCTTCCGCTACCCCTACCCCTTCGGCAAGTACGACCAGGCGTTCGTGCCCGAGTACAACCTGGGCGCGATGGAGAACCCGGGCCTGGTCACCTTCCGCGAGGAGTACGTCTTCCGGGGCCGGACGACCCGCGCCGCCTACCAGGGCCGGGCCAACACCCTGCTGCACGAGATGGCGCACATGTGGTTCGGCGACCTGGTCACCATGGAGTGGTGGGACGACCTGTGGCTGAAGGAGTCCTTCGCCGACTTCATGGGGGCCTTCGCGGTGGTGGAGGCGACCCGCTTCCACGAGGGCTGGATCACCTTCGCCAACCGCCGCAAGGCGTGGGCCTACCGGGCCGACCAGCTGCCCTCCACGCACCCGATCACGGCCGACATCCGCGACCTGCAGGACGCCAAGCTCAACTTCGACGGCATCACCTACGCCAAGGGCGCCGGCGTGCTCAAGCAGCTCGTCGCCTACGTGGGGCGCGAGGCATTCTTCGAGGGCGCCCGCCGCTATTTCGCGCGCCACGCCTTCGGCAACACGCGCCTGGAGCACCTGCTCGCCGTGCTCCAGGAGACCTCGGGACGCGACATGGCGGAGTGGTCCGCGGCCTGGCTCCAGACCGCCGGGCTCAACACCCTCACCCCCGAGCTCGCCTACGACGCCGAGGGCCGCGTCCGCGAGCTGGCCATCCGCCAGACGGCCCCCGCCGAGCACCCCACGCTGCGGCCGCACCGCGTCGCCGTCGGCCTCTACCGGAGCGCGGGCGAGGGCGGGCCGCTGGAGCGCTACCTGCGGGCCGAGGCGGACGTGCGGGGCGAGCGGACCGTGGTGGCCGAGTTCGCCGGCGCCGAGCGGCCCGATCTCGTCCTGGTCAACGACGAGGACCTGACGTTCTGCAAGACCCGCTTCGACCCGGTGTCGCTCGGCACGCTGCGCGGCCGTCTCGGCGACCTCACCGACCCGCTGGCGCGCGCCCTGTGCTGGTCCGCGCTGTGGAACCTGACCCGGGACGCCGTGCTGCCCGCGCGGGACTTCCTCGCCCTGGTGCGGGACTTCGCCGGGCGCGAGACGGAGATCGGGGTGCTCCAGATGGTGCACGCCTGGGCGCGCGACGCGCTCGGCTCCTACACCGCCCCGGCCAGGCGGCAGGCCGCAGGAGGCGAGCTGGCCGCCGCCGCCCTCGCCGAGCTGCGGCGGGCGGCGCCCGGCGGCGACCACCAGCTGGCCTGGGCGCGGTTCTTCGCCGGCTGCGCCGCCACGGAGGCCGACTTCGCGCTGCTCCAGGGCCTGCTTGCGGGCGAGGAACGCATCGAGGGCCTGGAGGTGGACCAGGAGCTGCGCTGGCTGTTCCTCGAACCCCTGGCCGCCGCGGGCCTGGCCGGCGAGGCGGAACTCGCGGCCGAGCTGGCCGGGGACGACACCGCATCGGGCCGGCGCCACCAGGTGCGCTGCCTGGCCGCCCGGCCCTCGGCCGAGGTCAAGGAGCGGGCCTGGGCCGAGGTGGTGGACTCCGACCGGCTGTCCAACGCGCTGGTGGAGGCGACCCTCGACGGCTTCGCGCAGCGCGGGCAGGAACACCTGCTCGCGCCCTTCGCCGAGCGGTACTTCGCGGCCCTGGAGCGGGTCTGGGCGGAGCGCAGCATCGAGATCGCCATGTCCGTCGTCCGCGGGCTCTACCCGCAGCAGGGCGCCGACCGGGGCACGCTCGACGCGACCGCGGCCTGGTTGGTCACCCACCCGGACGCGCCCCCGGCGCTGCGCCGGCTCGTGCGGGAGGCGGAGTCCGACCTGGCGCGGGCCCTGCGCGCCCAGGAGCGGGACGCCGACCCGGCCGGAGTGGGCGACGTTCCCCTCGGATGAGGCGCCGGACGGTCCCGCCGGAGAGCTCTCCGGAGAGCTTTGCCGAATAATTCCGCCGTCTTGTCCCGGTTTGCCGACGGCTCTGTAACGAAGGTGGGGCGGGGGCCGCGGCGGGGAAGTGCCGGGGCATGAACGACGACACTCGCCGCATTCCTCGCCCTCTGCACCAACTCGCCCACAAGCCCCTCCTGGTGATGACGGCCCAGGAACTGCGCGAGCACGGGGTCCCGGCCGCGGCGGCGCACGAGCGGTGCCGCCCCGGCGGGCCCTGGCAGATGCCGCTGCCCGGGGTGTTCCTGCTGCGGCCGGGGCCGCCCACCGCGGAGGAACTGCTGCGGGCGGTGCTGCGCTACGCCGGCGGCCGGGACGGGGAGACGGTGGTCACCGGGCCGGCGGCGCTCGCCCTGCACGGGTTCAGCGGGGTGCCGCCGCTCACCGCCCTGGACCGGGTGGACGTGCTGGTGCCCAGCACCCGGCGGCTGCGTTCCGCCGGCTGCGCCCGGATCGTGCGCACCCACCTCCTGCCCCGGCCGGTGCGGCTGGCCGGCGTGCCGGTGGCGCCGGTCCCCCGGGCGCTCGCCGACGCGGTGGCCGGGGCGCCGGAGGGGCCGGCGGCGGGCCCGCTGCTGCACGAGGCGGTGCGCGGCGGCCACTGCGCGGCGGCGGAGCTGATCGCGGAACTGGCCGGGGCGCGGCTGCTGGACCACCCGCGGATCGCGGGCGCGGTGGACACGCTGCTCGCCGAGGGCCGGGCGGTGGCGGAGGAGCGGCTGCTTGACGCGGTGCGTCTGGGCCGGCTGCCCGACCCGTGCTGGAACGTCGACCTGTGGCTGCCCGGCGGCCCGCGCCTCGGCTCGGTCGACGCCTACTGGCCCGGGCCCGCGGTCGGCGTGCGGATCGACGCCGGGCCGCCGCGGCCCCAGGAACCGGCCGCGCTGCGCAGGCTGGCCGGGCTGGGCGTGGAGGTGGTGCGGCTCACCGCGCGGGCGCTGTGCGCGGACGCCGCGGGCCAGGCCGAGGCGCTGCGCGCGGCGCTGCGGCGCGCCTCGGGGCGGGGCGGGCCCGAGGGGAGGCGGGCGCGGACGGCGGCCTCCCGGCTGGTGGTGCTGCCGCGCTGAGCGCCCGGGAGGCGGCGGGGCCGACACCGGGAGGGGCAGGGGAAATGAGGGGGAATCAGCCGGAACCGGCACACCACACGACGCGCGACACGCAAACGTTACTGACAGGAATGCGACAAGCTCCCGCCCAAGCCCCCCAATACTTTCATCACTTCCGTATGATAACCGGTCATCCTGCTCAGGATTCCCGACAAGGATGCCCATGTCATTGAGACCACCCCACAGACCTCTACGCGCGTCCGCACCCGATGCGTTCCGGCGTGCAGAACCGGACCACGCGCCCCCGTCCCTGCCGCGGACGCTGTCCCGGCTCGCGCTGGCCACCGGCCTCGCCGCCTCCCTCGCGCTCACCGGGGCGCTCCCGGCCCTCGCCGACGGCACGGCGCCGCCCTCCCCGGGGGCCGTTCCCGACAAGCCGCTCGGTGAGAAGTTCGGCACCCGCGACGCCACGCTCCTCGCCCAGGCGCGGGAGAGCGGCGAGCGCTACGTCACGATGATGATCGCCGCGGAGCCCGGCGAGACCGCGGGCGTCGTCGACGCCCTCGACTCCGTCTCCGGCGCCTCGGTCGGCTACACCGAGGACGAGATCGGCTACGTCCGCGTCACCGTGCCCACCAGCCGCGCCGAGGACGCGATCGACACGGCGGGCGGCCTCTCCTCCGTCTACGCCATCGACATGAACGAGGAGATCCAGCTCCCCGACCCCCGCCCCGAGTCGAACGGCGGGCGCGGCGGCCACTCCGGCCGGAGCTACGAGGCCCCGGACGAGGACACCCCCGCGGACAACCCGTACCAGCCCGCGGCCGACACCGGCGCCATCGACTTCGTCGAGGACCACCCGCAGGCCGACGGGCGCGGGGTCACCATCGGCATCCTGGACACCGGCGTCGACCTGGCGCACCCCGCGCTGCAGGAGACCACCACCGGCGAGCGCAAGATCGTCGACTGGGTCACCGCGACCGACCCGATCCTCGACGGCGACGGCACCTGGCGGCCCATGGTCACCGAGGTCTCGGGCGACAGCTTCGCCTACGGCGACCGCACCTACACCGCCCCCGAGGGCGACTACCTGATCAGCACCTTCAAGGAGGCCGTCGCCGTCGGCGAGGTCGGCGGCGACGTCAACCGGGACGGCGACACCACCGACAGCTGGGGCCTGCTGTACGACCCCGAGGCCGGCACCGTCCGCGTCGACCTCGACGACGACGGCGACTTCGGCGACGAGGACGCCCTCCGGCCCTACGGCGAGGACCACCAGATCGGCCACTTCGGCACCGACGACCCGGACACCGCGATCGCCGAGGCCATCCCGTTCGTCGTGGAGATCCGCGAGGACGTCCCGATGGACCCCTACGGCGGCGACTGGGTCGGCCAGACCAGGGACTTCGTCAACATCGGCATCGTCTCCGGCGAGCACGGCACCCACGTGGCCGGCATCACCGCGGCCAACGGCCTGTTCGGCGGCGAGATGCGCGGCGCCGCGCCCGGCGCGCAGCTGGTCTCGGCCCGCGCCTGCACCTTCGCCGGCGGCTGCACGGCCACCGCGCTCACCGAGGGCATGATCGACCTCGTGGTCAACCGCCACGTGGACGTCGTCAACGTCTCCATCGGCGGCCTGCCCGCCCTCAACGACGGCAACAACGCCCGCGCCCACCTCTACACCGAGCTGATCGACACCTACGGCGTGGAGCTGTTCATCTCGGCGGGCAACGACGGCCCCGGCACCAACACCATCAGCGACCCGGCCGTGGCCGACAAGGTCGTCAGCGTCGGCGCCACCATCTCCCGCGAGACCTGGGCCGCCAACTACGGCTCCGAGGTCCGCACCGCCTACGCGATGCTGCCGTTCTCCTCGGCGGGACCGCGCGACGACGGCGGCTTCCAGCCGACGATCTCCGCGCCAGGCGCCGCCATCAACGCGGTGCCCACCTGGCTGCCCGGCGGCCCGGTCGCCGAGGCCGGCTACGACCTGCCGCCCGGCTACGCGATGCTCCAGGGCACCTCGATGGCCGCCCCGCAGGCCACCGGCGCCGCCGCCCTGCTGCTCTCCGCGGCCGGGCAGCGCGGCATCGACCTCTCCCCCGCCGACCTGCGCACGGCGCTCACCAGCTCCGCCGACCCGATCCGGGGCGTGCAGGCGCACGAGCAGGGCGCGGGCCTCATCGACACCGCGGCGGCCTGGCGGCTGATCACCCAGGGCGCCACGGCGCACGAGTACACCGTCCAGGCCCCGGTCGACCAGGCCATGTCCGACTACCTGGAGACCCCGGGCGTCGGCACCGGCGTCTACGACCGCGAGAGCGCCCCCGGCGTCGGCGAGCGGGAGAACTACGAGGTCACCCTCACCCGCACCACGGGCCCCGACCGCCCGGTCCGCCACCGTCTGGAGCTGGTGAACAACGACGACCACACCTTCCGGCTCAGCGGCTCGGGGAGCGTCTCGCTGCCGCTGAACCAGCCGGTGACGGTCACCGTGCAGGCCAGGCCGCAGTCGCTCGGCGTGCACAGCGCGATCCTCACGGTCGACGACCCGGCCACCCGGGGCACCGACCACCAGATCCTCAACACCGTCGTCGTCCCCGAGGAGCTGTCCGGGCCCTCCTTCGCGGTCTCCGACTCGGCACGGGTGCAGCGCAACGCCACCACGTCCTACTTCGTGACCGTCCCCGAGGGCACCAGGACCCTGGAGGTCGCGATGGACGGGCTGGCCGAGGACAGCCAGACCCGGTGGATCGCCATCACCCCCTGGGGCACGCCGGCCGACGACTCCGCGACCAACCTGTGCTACCCGCACTACAACCCGGACAACACCTGCCGTCCCGACCTGCGCTCCTACGCCGACCCGATCCCGGGCGTGTGGGAGATCGAGGTCGAGGCGCGGCGCACCTCGCCCGAGCTGAACAACCCGTACACCGTCACCGCCACCGCACTCGGCGCCACCTTCGACCCCGAGACGCGGACCATCGAGGAGGCCCAGCCGGGCACTCCGGTGCCGGTGGACTGGGAGGTCACCAACGACTTCGCGCCGGTGGCCGGCTCGCTCACCTCGGGGCAGCTCGGCTCGGCCCGCGTCGAGACCGTCGAGATCGCGGACGGCGACGTGCTCACCTACGAGGTGGAAGTCGGCGAGGACGTCTCGCAGTTGGAGGCCGTCATCGGCTCCGCGGCCGACCCGGGCGCCGACCTCGACCTGTACGTCTACGCCGAGGACGGCTCGCTCGTGGGCCAGTCGACCACCTCCTCCGCCGAGGAGGCGGTCCGCCTGGCCGACCCGGAGCCCGGCACGTACACCGTCGAGGTGGACGCGTACGCGGTGCCCGCGGGCAGCACGACCTTCAGCTACCGCGACGCCTACCTCAGCCCCTCGCTCGGCTCCGTCGCGGTCGACGGGGACCAGGTGTTCGAGCTGGGGACCGGCGACTCGGCCGAGGTCCAGGCCGAGGTCACCGTCGCCCAGGCGGCCGCCGAGGCCGGCGAGGGACGGCAGATCTTCGGCGAGGTCCACCTGGTCAACGCGGCGGGCACGGTGACCGGCACCGGCCGCGTCACCATCGAGCACCTCGCCGAATAACCCCGGGGCAGACACCGGGTGGGCGCCGCGGGGACCGGGCGCCCACCCACCGGGCGCCCGGGCGAACCGGGCAGATCCGGCAGGGGCCGCTCCCCCGGGAGCGGCAGGCACCGACCCGCAGGGGCGGGCGGGCGGCTCGCGGCCGTCCGCCCGCCCCTGCGGCGTGGGGCGTGCGAGGATTGCGTGGCTACGCCACGGCTGTCCGCGGACACGACAGGCAGAGACATCAGACAGACGGGAGCACCACGTGCCTGGCACGAATCTGACCCGGGAAGAGGCGAGGCAGCGGGCCCAGCTGCTCAGCGTGGACAGTTACGACATCGCGCTCGACATCTCGGGCGCCCAGGACGGCGGAACGTTCCGCTCCGAGACCACCGTCCGCTTCACCGCCCGCGCGGCCGGGGAGACCTTCGCCGACCTGATCGCCCCCGCGGTGCACGAGGTGGTGCTCAACGGCACCCCCCTCGACCCCGCCGAGGTCTTCGCCGACTCCCGGATCGCGCTGCCCGCGGTGGCCGAGGGCGCCAACGAGCTGCGGGTCGTCGCCGACTGCGCCTACACCAACACCGGCGAGGGCCTGCACCGTTCCGTCGACCCGGTCGACAAGCAGGCGTACCTGTACACGCAGTTCGAGGTCCCCGACGCCCGCCGGGTCTACGCCTGTTTCGAACAGCCCGACCTCAAGGCCACCTTCGCCTTCACCGTGACCGCGCCGGCCGGCTGGCAGGTCATCTCCAACTCCCCCACGCCCGAGGGCGCCGAGGGGCCCGGGGGCACGGTGTGGCAATTCGCCCCCACGCCCCGCATCTCCACCTACGTCACCGCCCTGATCGCGGGCCCCTACCACGCCGTCCACAGCACCTGGGAGGGCGAGGGCCGCAGCGTGCCGCTGGGCCTGTACTGCCGCCCCTCGCTGGCCGAACACCTCGACGCCGAGGCCATCTTCGAGGTCACCAGGCAGGGCTTCGACTGGTACCAGGAGAAGTTCGACTACCCCTACCCCTTCGCCAAGTACGACCAGCTGTTCGTTCCCGAGTTCAACGCGGGCGCGATGGAGAACGCGGGCGCCGTCACCATCCGCGACCAGTACGTCTTCCGCTCCAAGGTGACCGACGCGGCCTACGAGGCGCGGGCGGAGACGATCCTGCACGAGCTGGCCCACATGTGGTTCGGCGACCTGGTCACCATGGAGTGGTGGAACGACCTGTGGCTGAACGAGTCGTTCGCCACCTACACCTCGCTGGCCTGCCAGGCGCACGCCCCCGGCAGCAGCTGGCCCCACGCCTGGACGACCTTCGCCAACCAGCTCAAGACCTGGGCGTACCGGCAGGACCAACTCCCCTCCACCCACCCGGTGATGGCCGAGATCAGGGACCTGGACGACGTCCTGGTCAACTTCGACGGCATCACCTACGCCAAGGGCGCGAGCGTCCTCAAGCAGCTGGTCGCCTACGTCGGCATGGACGAGTTCTTCCGCGGCGTGCGCACCTACTTCAAGCGCCACGAGTGGTCCAACACCACGCTCACCGACCTGCTGACCGCCCTGGAGGAGACCAGCGGCCGCGACCTGTCGGCCTGGTCGAAGGCGTGGCTGGAGACCGCCGGGATCAACGTCCTGCGCCCGGAGATCGCCGTGGACGGCGCCGGGGTGATCACCGAGGCGGCCATCAGGCAGGAGGCGCCGCCGCTGCCCGCGGGCGCGAAGGGCGAGCCGACGCTGCGCCCGCACCGCATCGCGATCGGCCTCTACGAGCTGCGCGAGGGCGCCCTGGTGCGCACCGACCGGATCGAGCTGGACGTGGACGGGGAGCTGACGAAGGTCCCCGCGCTGGACGGCCGCCCCCGCCCCGACGTGCTGCTCCTCAACGACGACGACCTCACCTACGCCAAGGTGCGCCTCGACCCCGACTCGGCCGCCGTCGTGGCCCGGCACCTGGGCGACTTCGCCGAGTCGCTGCCGCGCGCCCTGTGCTGGTCCTCGGCCTGGGACATGACCCGGGACGCCGAGATGGCCACCCGCGACTACCTGTCGCTCGTGCTCTCCGGCATCGGCAAGGAGACCGACATCGGCGTGGTGCAGACGCTGCACCGCCAGGTGGCGCTCGCCCTGGACTCCTACGCGGCCCCCGCCTGGCGCGAGACGGGGCTGCGAACCTGGGCGCAGGCCACGGTCGAGCACCTGCGGGCCGCCGAGCCCGGCAGCGACCACCAGCTGGCCTGGGCCAGGGCCCTGGCGGCGGTGGCCCGCACCGAGGAGCAACTCGCCCTGCTGGCCGGGCTGCTCGACGGCAGCGAGACCATCGAGGGCCTCACCGTCGACACCGAGCTCCGCTGGGCCCTGCTGCAGCGGCTCGCGGCCACCGGCCGGGCGGACGAGCCGGAGATCGCGGCCGAGCTGGCCAGGGACGCCACCGCGGCCGGCGAGCGCCACGCGGCCACCGCGCGGGCCGCCCGGCCCACCGCGGAGGCCAAGGCAGCGGCCTGGGCCGAGGTGGTGGAGGGCGACAGGCTGCCGAACGCGGTCCAGGAGGCGGTCATCGGCGGCTTCGTGCAGGCGGACCAGCGGGAGCTGCTCGCCCCCTACACGGCCAAGTACTTCGCGGCGCTGAAGGGCGTCTGGGAGTCCCGCAGCCACGAGATGGCCCAGCAGGTGGCCGTCGGCCTCTACCCCTCCATCCAGGCCACCCGCGAGACCCTGGAGGCCACCGACGCCTGGCTGGCGACCGCCGAGCCGACCGCGGCCCTGCGCCGCCTGGTCACCGAGGCCAGGGCGGGCGTGGAACGCGCCCTCCGCGCCCAGGCCGCCGACGCAGCCGCCACCTCCTGACCCGGGACCCCCTCCGCCCCGTCCGGGGGCGGAGGGGGATGGGTCACAAGGCCCTCCGGCATTCCCGTGGCTAGGCTCGTCCGCATGGCTGAGTACCTACAGGTGGCCACGGCCACGGAGACCCGCGACGACGCCGTGAAGCTGGCGCAGTCGGTTGTGGCGGCCCGGTTGGCGGCCGGTGCGCAGATCGTCGGTCCGGTGGTCTCGGTGTTCTGGCATCAAGGCGCGTTCGGTACCGGCGAAGAGTGGCAGCTCTTGTTCAAGACCCGCGCTGACCGGTATGCCGCGCTGGAAGCGCACCTGCTGGACCACCACCCATGGAAGAACCCGGAGGTCTCGGCAGTGCCGCTCACCGGGGCAGCGGGGTACTTGCGCTGGATCGACAACACCACCGGGAAGGACGCGGACTGACCCGTCACGCCCTGGCCCGTGCCGTGTACGGACCGTCGGCGCCGAGGAAGTCATGCCTGCGCCGTGGCCGCCTCAACGGCAGTTCCAGCGCCTCGAAGCGGACCTACCACAGCGGGTCACAGCGATAGGCGGACAACACCGGCCAGCTGCTGCATCTCCGGCGTCAGTGTCCGCCGCCGTTCGGTGATCAGCTGCACCACATCCCGCGCGTACCGCTGATGCGAGAACCACTGCGGCGCGTCCTCGTGGATCTTGAGCAGCGTCGAGACCGCCGTGCCATGGCGTCGAGTCCGGGCGTGCGCATGCGCCACGTCCAGCAGATGCCGATTACGCGAGCCGTTGGTGGGGCTCATCTGCATGACACCGACCCGCGCGGACAGGCGCAGTACCTCGTCGGGGCGATCGCACACCATCGCGTACTCGGCACGCTGCATCCTGACGGCGCTCACCGCGAACGTGCGCATGAACCCCAACCGGCGCATCTGATGGGGACGCCCCGCCGCGACTGCCGCGGCCTCCGCCAGCTGCATCATGCCTTCCGCCTCGTCGGGACGGTTGTCCCGCCCGGCCGCGGCAGCGGCACGCAACAGCAGCCAGCCGTACATCGCGAGTTCGGTCGGGGTTGCCCGCGGGAACCGGGGCTCGATCTGATCGGCCCACCGTGTCGCCAACTCGATCACCTCGTTCACCCGGCCGCGGCGCAGCAGCAGCCAGCACCGCAGATCCACCGCGGCGACCGCGTAAGGCGTATCCGGCGCACCTCGCTCTGCTTGCGCCAGCGCCGTCTCGGCCAGGTCGTATTGCCGAGTCTGGGTCATCAGCTGAGCGGTCAGAGCCAGCGTCCTCATGCGCAGCGCAGCACCCTCCGGCGCGAGGCCGGCCAACGCGTGGGTGTCCCGAATGAGCCCGGGCAAGAGGGGCGCAAGGGCGGTGTAGTCAGTGCTGCGATAGATGCGCACTGCTGCTTCCACCCCTTCTTGGATGCCGCGGACCGTCGGAGCCTCGGCGATGTCGGTGGCAGTGTCGGCCAGCGCCTCGCGCACCCCACGCCATTCGGCCGGCGCCGCCGGCGCTTCGCGGTCGTCGCCATCGGTGGGAGCTGAGAGCAACGCGGAGGTCGTGGTTTCGAGGACGCGGGCGAGACGGTGCAGCGTTTCCAAACGAGTGTCCTGGCGCTCTCCCTGTTCCAGCTTCGTGATCAGGGAGTAGGAAACGCCCGAGTGACGGGCGAGTTCCCGCTGCGACAGGCCGGCGAGCTTGCGTGCCTCACGCAGCCTGTCCCCAAGAGAGGCAGACATGGCAGGATGGCTCCGTTCTGTCTAGACACCAGAACGGTACTCCTGACGGGCAGTCGGGAACAGCGAGCGTCCCCGGACGCGCAGCGACCCGGGTACGGGGCCCGCGGGCGCGGCCCGCATCGGGGCCGCCGTATGGGCCCCGCCGCTATGGGCCCGGCACGCGGGTGGTGCGGGTGAGTTCGACGGCGAGTTGGTTCGCGAGGAACCAGGGGGCGGCCGGGTGGCCGTAGGGCAGGTGGCCGTCCTCGCCCGCCGCCAGCCCGCCGCCGGGGTGCGGGGTGAAGGCGCCGCCGAAGACGCCCCACACGCGGGGCTTGCGGGAGCGCACGAACACCGGGTCGCCCAGGTAGGGGCAGTGCTGGGCGGCGAGGAGGGCGCACGGACCGCACACCGGCGGCTTCGTGCACAACAACCCCTCCGGCCAGCCCGGGATGTCGTCGGCCGGGCCGGGGCGGCGCAGTGCGAACAGCCAGCCCTTGCCGTTGCGGTCGGCCGGGCCGCCGCAGACCTGGCAGAGCAGTTCGAGCATGGCGCGCCGCTGCCGGGCGGGGTGCATGGCGCGGTAGTCCGGACGCCCTTCGGCGGGCGCCCGACCGACACGGGCCCACAACACGCCATGCCGGTCCCGGTCGTCTGGCGTCTCGTCCTCGTAGGCCAGCCCCCGGCCATCCCGGCGTACGGTCAGCGCCCCACCGGTGGCGATCAACTCACCACTCCAACGCGCGACATACGGCACGGGCAGCCGCTTCGGCCCCCAGAACAACGGCGTTCGGACGGGGACGGACACGAGTTCAAGTCCTCCGTGGGGCCGCCCTCGTCGAGTGGCGGGACGGCGCGGGATCACCGGCCGCCACCCGCGGCCGGCCACAAGGCATGGCAGGGGCAGGTGCACGGATCGAACGCGATCCCGTTCTGCGGCTCCGGCGGACGCGCCTGTGCCTGGCGGCAGTTCTCGCACCGCCGCCCGGCGCACTGCGGGGAGATGAAGCGGCCCGGGGGCGAAGAGGGAAAGCTGGTGTGGTTCGTCGTCATGGTCGACTCCTCTGGGGACGGAGTGACCCGACGCTAACGATGGGTGACCACGCGACTCCATCCACGAAGCGCGCCCGCCGTTCACCAGCCGCGCACTCAGGGATACGTTCCGTGTCCCTACCCGACGCCGAGCGCGTGCCCCAGGGCCCGCTGCTCCACGGTCAGCGGTCGGCGCCGTGCGCGGCGAGCATCCCGGAAGACGTCCCGGGCGAGCCGCTGATGGCGCAGCCACTCCGGCGCATCCGCATGCAGGCCCGCGAGAATGCCCAGGGCCTCGTCACTGTGCCGCAGCATGGCGTGCGCCTGCGACACCGTCAGCATGTGCCGCCGCCAGTTCCCCGACCCCGACGCCGCGCTGGCCGGCACCCTCTCCGCGAGGCCCAGGGCCCGCCCGGGCTGGTGGGCCACCATCTGGTTCTCGATCGCCTGCAATCCCACCCGCAGCCCGTCGAATCGGTTCCAGCCGTGCAGCCGGACCGCGGGGCGTCCGCCGAGCGCGATCGCCGCCGTGCGGGCCAGCCTCAGGTAGTCCCGCGCTTCCTGCGGCCGGTTGTTCCGCGCCGCCGCCGAGGATGCGCGCCGCAGCAGACGCCCCCACACCCCCAGTTCGTCAGGCCGTGCCCGGGAGATCCGCGGTTCGATCTCCTCCGCGGTGGCCGCCGTCGCCGACTCGGCCTCGTCCAGGCGCCCTTCCCGCAGCAGTGTCCAGCCCTGCGCGCTGATGGCCGCGGCCGCCGCCAGCCGGTCCCCGGCGGCTTCCGCACTGTGAACCGCGTCCCGCAGCGCCACGTGCGCAAGGTCGTAGGCGCGGACCTGCGTGAGGAACCGGCCCGCCATCTGCAGCGCGTCCGCCCGCAGCCTCAGCGCCTCGCGCTGCCGCGGCCCGTCGTCGTGGAAGGCCACCGCCAGCCGGGTGGAGGTGAGCAGTCGAGGCAGGAGCGCGGCAACCCGTGGATAGTCGTCGCCGTTGTAGGCCCCCGACAGAGCCGCCGCGACATCCCTGATCTGCACCAGGTGCGGCGCCTCCCCGGCGTCGATGAGGCCCAGCCCTCCGGACAGAGTCACCGGTGGGGAAATCTCCCGCCGAAGCGGCATCAGGTCGACCGCGTGGTCGTCGGCGTGGTTGTCGGGCGGCAGGGCGGCCGGGTCGAACAGCTGGGCCGTGCGGACGCCCAGGGCCCGGGCCAGCGCGTGGTACGTCTCCAGGCGGGCCGTGCCCCCACCCTCGATCTTCTTGATCACCCCCGGGCGCAAGCCGGCCTTCTCGGCCAGCTTCTCCTGGGTGAGGCCACGCCCGAGCCGAAGGGCGCGAAGCGTGTCGCCCGTTGAGCCATCGCCGTCCATGACGAGCCCCCGTCCCACTTGCCGCCTGCCGCTCATTGCCAGCATAGGACGGGGTTTTGGCGTGCGTGCGGCCTTGCTTGCGGATCACCCGGCAGGGCATTGCGCCGTCGCTGGGGCCGAGGGTTCCCCGCTGTTGGGCAGGCGGCGGCCCTCCGGCCGCGACCCACAGCGCGCTCACAGGCCAGGCCGTGGGCCGAAACGGCGACACCGCGCGCCTTCCCCCCGCAGGCACGACGGCCCGGCGTGCTGCACTGGAGGCCCCGGCATGAGGAGCAGCGTGTCCCTCTGGAAGAACCTCGGCGAACGCACCGTCTACGAGAACCGGTGGATGCGGGTGAACGCCGGTGAACATGGCGGACGTCGAGTTGCCCGACGGCCGGCACCTGGACCACACCGTCATCCGGCTGCGGCCCGTCGCGGTCGCGGCCGTCGTCAACGAGGAGAACGAGGTCCTGCTGCTGTGGCGGCACCGGTTCATCACCGGCGCGTGGGGCTTTGAACTCCCCTCGGGCGGTACCGGCGAAGGCGAGGAGCCGGCGGTCGCAGCGGCGCGGGAGTTCGAGGAGGAGACCGGCTGGCGGCCGGGCCCGATGCGGCTGTTGCTGGCCCTGGACCCGATGCCGGGGATCTCGACGAGCCATCACCGGGTGTACTGGTCGGACCAGGCCGAACGCATCGGCGAGCCCCGCGACGCCTTCGAGTCGGCGCGCCGGGAGTGGGTGCCGCTGGCGAAGATGCACGACCTGATCGCCGACGGCCACGTGCGCTCGGCGACCACGGCCGCCGCCCTGCTGATGCTGTCCCGACGGCGTCTGCCCTGAGGCATCACCCACCCACCCAGGAACCAGACACGACCACAGCCTCCCCACCGTCCCGGGCGAGCCAGGGGCACGATCACAGAACGCCCCACCGCCCCGGGCGGGGTGCGGGGGTGTGGGCCGCCTCGCTCGCCGCAGGCGGGGCAACGGAAAGGGCCCCGACCACAGAACCCGAACCCCACCCACCCGGCCAGGGCCCAGCCGCAGGCCGACGGGCCGCACCGGCGCACAAGGGGGCCGCGGGGACCACCCCGCAAAGGCCCGCCGCCGCAGGCGGCAGGGCCCCGCACCACCGTCGGAGACCTACCGCTTGCGCTCGCTGACCACCACAAGCCCCGCGATGACCGCGAACAGGGCGAGCGGAGCCAGCACGAAAAGACCGATGGTCTCGATGGCGCTCAGCCCCGGGCCGGGGTCGTCGCCGTCGTCCCGGGTGAGGGCGAGGGCGGACGGGGAGGACAGCAGCATGAGCAGCCCGGTGCCGAGCACCACGGCCGCCGCGCGCTTCTTGTTCAGGTTGACCACGGGCTCAGACTAACGAACCCCCTCGGGGCTCCCCGCGACAGCCCCTCCCGCCGCGTCCCCGCCCGCCATCTCGCGCCGCACGGCCCTGGCCAGGGTGGCGAGCCGCACCGAGGAGGTGAGGGCTTCCAGGGGCAGGGGGCGGCCCTCGCCGTCGGCGAGGGGCAGCCGCCAGTTCGGGTACTCGCGCCAGGTGCCTGGCAGGTTCTGCGGGCGGCGGTCGCCGACCGCGTCCGGCAGCCAGATCCCGACCATCCTGGCGGGGGTCCTGGCCAGGAACAGGTGGGCGGCCAGCACCCGCCGCTCCTCGTCCGCGTCCGGCGGGAGCAGGCCGAGCGCGGCGAGTTCGTCCAGCCACTCCGCGTTCTCCGCGTGGACCGTGCGCAGCTCGGCCTCGGCGTCCGCGGTGAGCCCGAGTCGTTCCCTGAGCCTGACGTGCTCGCCGGTCAGCCTGGCCGCGGTGGGCGGCAGGTCGTGCGTGGTGAGGGTGGCCAGGCAGTCGGCGCGCCAGCGCTCGGGGGCGAGCGGGCGCCCCCCGCGCGCCGGGTCGCGTTCGAACCACAGCACGGAGGAGCCCACCAGGCCGCGGTCGGCGAGGTGCTCGCGCACCCCGGGGGCCACGGTGCCCAGGTCCTCGCCGAGGACCACCGCCCCCGCGCGGTGCGCCTGGAGGGCGAGCACCCCGAGCATGGCCTCGGCGTCGTAGGACACGTAGGTGCCCTGGTCGGGGTCGGCGCCCCGCGGAATCCACCACAGCCGGAACTGGCCCATGACGTGGTCGACCCGGATGCCGCCCGCGTGCCGCAGCAGCCCCCGCAGCAGTGCGCGGTAGGGGGCGTATCCGCGTTCCGCGAGCGCGCCCGGCCGCCAGGGCGGCACTCCCCAGTCCTGGCCGCGGGTGTTGAACGCGTCGGGCGGGGCGCCGGCGGACATGCCTGCGGCCAGCACCTCCTGCTGCGACCAGGCCTCGGAGCCGTCCGGGTGCACGCCCAGCGCCAGGTCGTGGACCAGGCCGATCGGCATGCCCGCGGCGCGGGCCGCCCGCTGGGCGCGGGCCAGCTGGGTGTCGGTGAGCCAGGTCAGCCAGCTGTGGAAGTCGATGCGTTCCAGGTGGTCGCCGCGGGCCCTGGCGGTCGCGGCGGAACGCGGGTCGCGCAGGCCGGCCGGCCAGGAGTGCCAGTCGGGCCCGTGCAGTTCCGCGAGCGCGCACCAGGTGGCGTGGTCCTCCAGGCCCTGGCCCTGTTCGGCGAGGTAGGCGCAGTAGGCGGCGTGCCGGCCCGGGCCGAGCGGCACGCCGCGGACGATCTCCAGGGCCTGGCGTTTGAGGGCCCACACGGCGTCCCGGTCGATGGGGGCGCCCTTCTCCAGTACGGCGGCGCGCAGGGCGGCGGCCTGGACGAGCAGCCGGTCGGTGCGCGCGCGTTCCCCCGGCCCGAGGTAGGCGTACTCGGGGATGTCCTCGATCCGCAGGTGCACGGGGTCGGCGAAGCGCCGGTTGCCGGGGCGGTAAGGGGAGGGGTCGGTGGGTTCGCCCGGGGTGCCGGGCACGGCCGCGTGGAGCGGGTTGAGCTGCAGGAATCCGGCGCCGATGGCGTGCCCGGCCCAGGCGGCGAGGTCGGCCAGGTCGACGAGGTCACCCATGCCCCAGGAGCGCCGGGACAGCACCGAGTAGAGCGGCACGAGCAGCCCCATGCTGCGCCCCGGCGGTCCCGGCAGGCGGGCGGGGGCGGCGATCAGGGTGGCCGTGGCGGTGCGGCCGTCGGGCGCCTCGGCGTGCAGGGTGTGGCAGCCCAGGGGCAGCGGGGCGCCCGGGGCGGGCGCCCGCCAGGGCATCTCCCGGCCGTCCTCGGTGGTGATCCGCAGGGTGGTGCCCTCGGGCACGTCGGGGAGCGGGGCGTGGCCGTCGCGCAGGACGACGGTGGGCGGGAGGAGGCGCGGCGGGCCGGCGCCGGGGGGCGCGGCCTCCGGGTCGACGCCGAGGGCGGCGAGCACGGCCCGCACGGTGTCCGCCGGTACCTCGCGGCGGCTGCCCGGCGTGGGCTCGTAGGAGGTGGCGACGCCGTGCGCCGCGGCGAGCCGCGACAGCCGCTCCATCAGATCCCGTTCGGCTCCGCCGTCAGGGGCGGCTCGGCCGCGAGGGGGCCCTCCGCGGTGAGGGGGGCGTGGTCGGCCAGCGGCGGCTCGCTGGTGAGCGGGAGGTCCCGGCCCGCCGGTGCGGCGGGCATCGGGATCAGGGCTGGTTTGTCCGACGCGGCTTCCGTCCTGGTGCCTGTGGCCACGGGGGCGCTCCGTTCGCTGTCGGTGGCGACTCGGTTCTGCTCTACCCAGTGAACGCCACCGCATCCTTCCCCGCGACAGGAAAGCGACGCAGCTCACGCCCGGTTCCGCGGAAGATTTACCGTCGGCCGGCCGACGGCTCCCGATTTCTTTCACCCCCCTCCCGGCCCTCCGGTGCGGGAGCGCGCGCCGCCGGCCGCGGGGCGGCTCAGGCCGGGCGGCCCTCGATCCTGGCCAGCGCGTCGTCCGCGCCGTAGGGCCGCAGATAGGGCAGCCACCGCGGGTCGCGGTGGCCGGTGCCGATGATCCGCCAGGCGAGTCCCGAGGGCGGCCCCGGCTGGTGGCGCAGCCGCCAGCCGAGTTCGGCGACGTGCCGGTCGGCCTTGATGTGGTTGCAGCTGCGGCAGGCGGCGACGACGTTGTCCCAGGCGTGCTGGCCGCCGCGGCTGCGCGGGATGACGTGGTCGACGCTGGTGGCGACCCCGCCGCAGTAGGCGCACCGGCCGCCGTCGCGGGCGAACAGCGCCCGGCGGGTGAGCGGGACCGCGGTGCGGTAGGGGACGCGGACGAAGCGTTTCAGCCGTACGACGCTCGGTGCGGGTATGGCGTGGGTGGCGCTGCGCATCAGGGCGCCGGAGCTCTCCAGGCTCACGGCCTTGTCGTTGAGCAACAGGATGAGCGCGCGGCGGACCGGTACGACGCCGAGCGGCTCGTATGACGCGTTGAGGACCAATACGTGTGGCACGGACGCCCTCCGTTTCCGTCGGCGGCACGTGGCTCGCGCCGTGACGATCTCCCTCAGTGTGTCCCGGCCGCGGCCGGTAGCGCCACCACGACGGGGAAATGCGGCGATTGTGTCGTTCGCCACAGGGCCCCCTCTCCTCTCTTCCTTCCCCCCGCGTATCGGCATCAGCGCCAATTGACCAACGCTTGTTGACAGTAATCGAGGGCCTGGACTAGTTTGCCTACGTGCGTTGACAACCACGGTCGGAAGTCGCAGTGACCAAGGAAGAAGGCAGGACCATGTCCGACATCGAATCGACCCCTCAGGCAGGGGTGGGCGGGGGCAGGCGCTGGCTGGCCCTGGTCTTCATCTGCCTGGCTCAGCTGATGGTCGTGCTCGACGTGACCATCGTGAACATCGCGCTGCCCTCGGCCCAGGCCGATCTCGACTTCTCCGACGGCGACCGGCAGTGGGTGGTCACCGCCTACACCCTGGCCTTCGGCAGCCTGCTGCTGCTCGGCGGGCGGCTCGCGGACTACACGGGGCGGCGCCGGGCCTTCATCATCGGCACCATCGGCTTCGCCGCCGCCTCCGCGCTGGGCGGCGCCGCGGGCTCCTTCGAGCTGCTGCTCGCCGCCCGCGCCCTGCAGGGGGTGTTCGGCGCGCTGCTCGCGCCGGCCGCGCTCTCCCTCCTCGCGGTCACCTTCACGGAGACCCACGAGCGGGCCAAGGCGTTCGGCATCTTCGGCGGCATCGCGGCGGGCGGCGGCGCCATCGGCCTGCTGCTCGGCGGCTGGCTGACGGACGCCTTCGACTGGCGCTGGTGCATGTACGTGAACTGCGTGATCGCCTTCCTCGCCCTCTGCGGCACGGCCCTGCTGCCCAACCCCCGCGCCTCGCACGGGGTCCGCCTCGACCTGCCGGGGGTGCTCCTGGTCACCACCGGCCTGGTCGCGATCGTCTACGGGCTGAGCGAGGCGGAGTCCGAGGGCTGGTCCTCGGGCATGGTGCTGGGCCCGATCACCCTCGGCGTGCTGCTGCTGGCGGCGTTCGCGGTGGTCGAGGCGCGCACGGCCGAGCCGCTGCTGCGGCTGCGGGTGGTGTGGGACCGCACCCGCGGCACCGCCTACCTCTCGGCCGCGATCGCCATGATCGGGATGCTGGGGACGATGTTCCTGCTCACCTTCTACATCCAGATCGTCAAGGGGTACTCCCCGGTGAAGGCGGGCGTCTCCTTCCTGCCGATGACCCTCGCGGTGGCGGTCGCGGCGGGCGGCATCGCCAGCCGGCTGCTGCCCCGGGTTCCGCCCCGGGCGCTGATGACGCCGGGCATGCTGATCTCGGCCTGCGGCCTGACCTGGCTGACCCGCCTGGAGCCCGACTCCGGCTACGCGGAGGTGCCCCTGGTCGGGATGCTGCTGATCGGCCTCGGCATGGGCCTGGTCATGGCCCCCGCGATGAACTACGCGACCCACGGCGTCGGCGCCGAGGACGCGGGCGTCGCCTCCGGCATGGTCAACACCGGGCAGCAGATCGGCGGTTCGATCGCCACCGCCCTGCTCAACACCCTCGCGGCCAACGCGACCACGGACTACATCTCCGACCACATGACCCGGCCGGGCGACCAGGCGGTCCTCCAGGCCGGCCTCGTCGAGGGCTACACCACGGCCTTCGCCTGGGCGGCGGGCATCCTCGCGGTCGGCTCCCTCGTCATCGCGGCCCTGATGAACACCCCGCGGCCGAACCCGGGCGCCCAGGCCGCCGGCTCCGGCGACCCGGTCCCCGTCCACCTCGGCTGAGCGCCTCCCCTTCCTTCCTCCCCTCCTCCCGCCTTCGTCCCCCGGCCGCCCTGGCCGGGGGACGAAGGCGCTTGCGGGGGCGCGGGTGCGGTGCGGGGGCGCATACGGCGGCGCCGCACGCAGCGCCCGTACGCGGGCGCGGCGCGGGGCGCGGTTGCGCGCGGGCGCGGCGTTCGGGCGGTGCGCGGGCGCGGCGTGCGGGGGCGGCGCGGGCGCGGCACCGGTGCCCGGGGCGGCGGGAACGACGCACGCAGGCGGGCGCGGTGGCCGAGCGCGGTGCGGTGCCCGGGTGCGGGTGCGGGGCGTACGGACGCCGGGGCGGCGCGGGGACGGCGCGCGTAAGCGGGCGCGGCGCGCGTACGGGCGGCGTACCCGCGCGAGCGCGGGGCGCGTACGGGCGCGGAGGCGGGCGGCGTACCGGGGCGGCGGCCCGAGTCGGCGGCCCGGGGGACAGCGCGCGTACCGGCAGCGTACCGGCGGCGAGGGCCGCGAGCCGGGGCCGGCGTGCATACGGGCGTGGCGAGAGGCGTGGGCGCCGGCACGTGTACGGGCGCGGCGGCGGGGCGGGGGCGTGGGAAGGCGCGCGTACGGGCGCGGGAGAGAGGGCGCGCGGGCTCGGGGAGGACCCGCGTAGTGGGGAAGGCGCGCGCGGCGGTGGGGCGGGCGCAGGCGCGTGCCGCGTGCCCGGCGCGCACCCGGCGCGTGGACGGCACGCGGACGGCCGCCGAGTTGCCCGCTCGGCGGCCGTCGACGCGCCCCGCTAGGCCGCGGACCCGAGGGGCGCCGTCAGGTGGCGCTGGATGCTGGCCCCGACCGCCTCGATCAGCGTCTCGTAGTCCATCGACGCCACCGGCTCGATCTCCAGCACGTACCGCAGCAGCGCCGTGCCGATGCCCTGGGTCAGCACGAGGCCGGCCCGCGTCTCGATGTCGGGGTCGTCGGGGAACGCCCGGCGCAGCGCGGGCAGCACGTGCTCGTTGAAGCTGCGCTGCACGGAACGGGCCGCCTCGGGGTGGGTGGGCGCGGCCCGCAGCGCCGCCGCCTCCGGCTTGTTCTCGCCCCGCTCCCAGCGGCCGAGCATCGCCCGGGCGAAGCGCCGCCCGATCTCCTCCCGCGGCACCTTGGTGAGGTCCTCCAGGTCGCTGGCGACGCGGACGGTGGCGTCGAACAGGTCGGCCTTGCTGCCGTAGTAACGCATCACCATCGCGGGGTCCACGCCGGCGTCGGCGGCCACGGCGCGAATCGTCGTCTTCTCGTACCCGTCCTCGGCGAACCTCGCCCGCGCCGCCTCCAGGATCGCGCGCCTCGCCGGGGCCGACCGGGGCCCGAAGCGTCGCGGCGGCGCCCAGACCACGTCTTCCACACCTTGGGCATTCTCGCTGTGCTGCATTCCCCCACGATATCAACGCTTGTTGACTTTCGAACGTCTCGAACGCCCGCTGTGCCCTTCGCCACAGGCCCCGGCCTGGGGCGCAACCCCGGCCCCGGCCCTGTCTACGGTTATGCCGTGCGAGACAACTGGGAGTCCTGGGCCACGTCCGGGCTGCGCATCGTGCTGATCGCGCTGCTGGCCTTCGCGGTGCGGTACGTGGTGCGCCGGGCCATCACACGCCTGATCGCGCGGCTCAACCGGGAGGACGGCGGCTCTTCGCGCCGCCCCCCGCTGCGGTCCGGGCTGCTGGTGAACACCGAGCGGCGGCGGCAGCGTTCCGAGACGATCGGCTCGGTGCTGCGCAGCGCCGCCTCCGTGGTGATCCTGGGCACCGCGGCCCTCATGGTGCTGTCCGAACTCGGCGTCGAGCTGGGGCCGTTGATGGCGAGCGCGGGCATCGCCGGCGTGGCGCTCGGCTTCGGGGCGCGCAGCGTGGTGGCCGACGTGCTCAGCGGCATGTTCATGCTGCTCGAGGATCAGTACGGGGTCGGCGACCGGATCGACGCCGGCGAGGCGGTGGGCACCGTCCTGGAGATCGGCCTGCGGGTGACCACGCTGCGCGGCGACGGCGGCGAGGTCTGGTACGTCCGCAACGGCGAGATCAAGCGCATCGGGAACCTCAGCCAGGGCTGGTCCACCGCGACGATCGACGTGGAACTCGACCCGGACGCCAACCTCGACGAGGCCCGCAAGCTGATCGCCGCGGCCGGCGAGGAACTGTCGGGCGCGGCGCCGTGGGACGAGGTGCTGTGGGAGCCGGTCGAGGTGCTCGGCCTGGACTCCTTCACCCGGGAGACGGTGGCGCTGCGCGTCTCCGCCAAGACCCTTCCCGGCCGGTCGGCCGAGGTGGAACGCGAGTTGCGCTGGCGGATCAAGCGCGCGCTCGACGTGGCGGGCCTGAGCCGGATCGAACCGGAGCAGCGGGTGCAACTGCCCACGCAGGCCGCCCCCGCCGCCGCGGAGGACGAGGGCGGCGAGTGAGGGCGCGTCCCACGGACCACCCACGCGACGTGCGGGGTTCCGGGCATGGGCCTGGTGCCCGGTTCCTGGCGGGGTTCCGTGCCGCGCTCCGTGGCTCTGTTGCGGGGCCCCGTGCCGCGGACGGTGGCGTTGGCCGCGGGCGGTGGCGTTGTGCCGCGGGCGGTGGCGTTCGCGCCTGCCCGGCCGAAGGAGGGGCTAGGCCCGGGGCGCGGGGCGTGTTCACAATGTCTCCATGAACGAAACACCGGCCATCCCGGCCACCGCTCCCGCACCCGCCACGCCGGATTCCGTGGTGGTTCGCCGTTACCGTTCCGAGGACGCCTGGGCCCTGGACGACGTGTGCATCCGCACCGGCCACCTCGGCGGCGACGCGCGGGGGCACCTGCCAGAACCGGAGATCCTCCCGGTCCTCTTCGCCGCCCCCTACGCGGCCCACGACCCGGACCTGGTGTTCGTGGCGGACGACGGCGAGCGGCCGATCGGCTACCTGGTCGGCACGGCCGACAGCCCGGCCTACTTCGCCTGGTTCAGGAGGGAGTGGCTGCCCACGGTCGCGGCGCGCTTCCCCTCCCCCGACGCCGAGCCCGGGGTCGGCGACGCGAACCTGCGCGACCTGCTGCACCACCCCGAGCGGATGCTCCACCCCGAGATCGCCGCCGCCTATCCGGCGCACCTGCACATCGACCTGCTCCCCCAGGGCCAGCGGCGCGGGCTCGGCCGCGCCCTGATGGAGGCGTACTTCGCGGCCCTGCGCGAACGCGGCGTGCCCGGCGTGCACCTGAGCATGGTCGCGGCCAACACGAACGCCCGCGCCTTCTACCACCACATCGGCTTCCACGACCTCGGCCCCGCCCCCGACACCGACGAGGTCATCTACCTCGGCCTGCACCTCACCTGAGGCGCCCTTGCCGCGACGCCCAACTACGGATGGGTGACTCAGCCCGAAGCCAGAACCCTGCAACGCAAGCTGAGGAGTGCCCCAGCATGGCTGGTAGCCGTCTGAGGCTGTTGGCAGTCTCGCCGAGCATGGCCAGCTGCCGAAGGCCGCTTTGCCGCCACCTGGAACGGCTGAGGTTCCACGCAGTAGACCAGCTGCGCTCCACGGTTACAGGCATCTCAACGGTGTGGGCGGCTCCATGCTCCAAGTTTGCTACGGCTGTTGCCCAACCCCACCTACAGCTTCATCCAAGAGAGCTGGCTCTTGCACCGATTCGTTGCGATCTCGACCGAAGCGACACAGTTGCCCCTTCATTCGAGACCTACATCCCAAGCCAATTGCACACTATCGATCACCGCCAGGACCATACGCGAAAGAAGAGGCAACTGGTGGGGCCCGCAGGGCGTCGTGTGAAATCCTAGGCACGTACGAGATACCAGGCGGAGCAAGCCTGGCGTCAGTGACGCAAAGAAGGGGCTCTCAGTGATCGAGACCGAGCTGATGGTCGCTGCTAGGCCCAACCGGGCTCAGCGGGCGTGGCTGAACACGGACGGACCCGCAAGCGTCTCGCGAGAGGCGCTTTCAGTTCTGGCAACCGTTCCCCACTGGTGGGAGCGTCGTGCATCGGCTCTGGGAGCCGACTCACCCGAAACGCTCGGTCTTGATCACGTCATAGCTTTTCCAGACGTATTCACTCAAGATGATTTGACGCTGTGTCCAATCAGGGAAGATTTGCTGGACGCCCGGGCAGAGGACCTGGCCAATGCCTATGTGGTCGCTCTGGATGACTCCGTACGCACTAGCGAGGGCCGACACTACACGCCGCCAACCCTGGCGAAAATTCTCTACCAACATAGCACTAAGACGCTCCAGCGCCACCCTGAGGGCCTGATCTGGGATCCGGCTTGTGGCGCGGGGATGCTTCTTTTGCCAGCACTGCGGTATTGGCTACAGAAGCGACGCGATGCACAGCCGGAGATTACTCTTCGAGTTGTGAAATCGGCCATCGGGGGCCGCGATCTCGACGCCTCCGCCGTATGGCTTGGCAATGCGCTTCTTGCTGCTGAGCTACTTCCTACCTGGCTGAGGGTACCGCTGTCACGACGTCGTCCGCTTCCATCACTACTTGAAGTAGGCGACGGACTGACCCCACCTCCTGTACCACCCACGCTCGTGCTCCTGAATCCCCCTTATGGCAGGGTTCGCCTATCCGATAGAGATCGCCAGAAATGGCAACACGTCGTATTCGGACACGCGAATCGATATGGCCTTTTCATGGCTGCGGCTGCCGAAAATTTGGCAGAAGGCGGCGCCCTCTCAGCACTCGTGCCCGCCGGCTGGCTTGGGGGCGCTTATTTCCAGCGACTTCGCTCCTATCTGGCCAGGACAGCACCACTGACTCGACTCACTCACGTTTCCGATAGGGCACGCGTTTTCTCGACCGGAGTCACCCAAGAGACCGTGTTGGCCACCTTCCAAAAGGGAAGCCTCACACGGTCGGTCACATGCGGGCGGGTGAGGATAAACGGTCGCGTCTCGGAGGAAGAGATCGGAAAGGGCAGGCTTCCGGCTGTCGCGGAGCGCCCTTGGTTGCTACCCCGAACTCCAACGGATCCTCCTGTCATTCGGAAGGCCCAGAAAATGACGCAGCGTCTCGCAAATTACGGCTGGTCTATTTCTACCGGGCCACTCGTCTGGAACCGCCGCAAAAGCCAGCTGTCCTCTTTCCCGTCGGATAGTTCCGTGATGATCATCTGGGCAGCAGATCTTGACGGAGGGAGGCTTCATCGCGATAAGACGCGAGACCGGCTGAGATATTTGCATCTCGGGAAAAATGACGAGAAGTTTCTAGTGCTGAATCAGCCTGCTGTTCTTGTTCAACGAACGACCGCTCCAGAGCAGGGGCGGCGGCTATTGGCAGCTGCACTTGACGACAAAACATTGTCCACATGGGGCGGGCGTGTCTCGGTGGAGAACCATGTAAACGTACTCACGTGCGAGACCCCCGGGAGCCTGCTCACACCCCGACTACTGACGGCACTACTGGACTCAGACGCCTTGGACCGCCTCTACCGGTGCCTCACGGGCTCAGTTGCCGTGTCCGCCTACGAACTGGCCGCGCTACCGTTGCCAGGGCCCAAGACGCTGAGAGCCTGGGCAAGCTTGCCCGACGAAGACCTCTCCTCAGCGATCAATGAGGTATATGGTCTGACGCTGTGACATACTCACCAGACGACTGGCCCCTGCCTCCACTGCTCGAGAACCGGAAGGCATACCAAGATCGACTGAGCTTGGTGCTGCCTTCGGAGATCACAGGGATGACCGCGACCGCGAACCCAGCTGCATCAGCCATCGTTTTCGTTGCCATGTATGTCGGCGCCATTGGAGACAACGCACCTATCCGCCCTTCGACTATCACGTGGATGAGCGATGCTGTTGCCGAAAGACGGAAAGACAGCGAAAGACGCGGTTACTACACGGCGGCAATGAAGAAAGAAAAGGACGTCATCAGCTTTTGCGATGCAATCGGCGTCCAACGGGGCCCCATTTGGTATGCAAACAATAGTCGCGAACCTGTACGCGACGAATCAATTGACGCCCTGATCAACAACGGCGCGGTACTCAACATCCGAACACACCTGTCAACCAACTCGCCACTCGCTCGTTACACTCTGGCCCCAGATTTCGCCGCCCTTCTAGTGCCAGAGATGACAGGATCTGCACTTCATGAGGCCATTGCGAAATGGCAAAAGACGCACCTGACTCCGACTGGCCGCCGGAGAGCACAATTGCGTCGCGATCCTGCGCTAAATGATGAGAGCGTGCATGTACATCTACCCGGCGCTGGCATCCGAACACTACATCCCGGGCCCAGCAGCGTAATCCTGAAGGGTGTGGCCGAACAGTTCTCGACCCACCTAAAGCAGCCTAACGTGCTTTTCATTTCTCAACCCGGAGAAAAAGTAAACCTAATCGATGGCCACGCTCTTGAGTCGATGGGCATCACAGTGAATAAAAGCGCTTTGCTGCCCGACTGCCTGATGGCAGATCTCGCTCCCGATCACGATGAAGTGTGGTTCATCGAAGCAGTTTTCAGTGGCGGCGTAATCACGAATGAGCGCAAGGAAAGCCTCCTCGCCTGGGCAGCTTCGCAAGGATTGAGCCCGGAAAGATGCCGTTTCCTCTCGGCATTCGAGTCGCGCACACACCCTGAGGCAAAAAAGGCATTGCCCATGCTGGCCGATGGCACGTTCGCCTGGTTTAATGACGAACCAGAGCATCTGCTAATTTGGGATTCCATCAATCTTGATTGACTTTTTGAGGTACCCCAACCCAGCAGGTTGACATCCTAGGGTCATAGAATAAAAAACACTTTCATTTCCCTGTAGCTGTGCGAGGGCGCAGTCAACTCCGTCGTGTCCAGTCAGGCAATCGTGACCTGCCTCGGGAAGGGCCTCTTGGAGGACCTGATCCGAGGCGGGAGCGATCGGGTCCGAGGAGTCCTGTCCGCCCCGGTCGCAGCCTTGCAGCGGGCAGTGCGGGCGCCATCGTTCACCGGGGGGCAGCCGGTCGGGAGTGGGCCAGCGGAGGCGGCCTGGTGACCGTGGCCCGGGTGACGGGCGGGGAAACGGGGGTTGACCTCGGCGGGAACCGGGCGGCAAGCCCCCCGCGTGATGGCGGGCGAGAGTGGCGGCAAGGGGCAAAGATCGCGATCCCGAGACGATCGTGACCAAAGCCTGTGGCGTCACGAGGCCAGGCGGCATACTTCTGGCCGTGGCCCGTGCCGAATCACGAGGGGGAGGGCCCGCACCGTGACGCATTCGCCGACCGCTCCGCCGACGTCCCCGCCGGCCGCCGCGGCAGCGACGGCACCGCAGGACGGGCCGCCATCCCCCGCGTCCGCGGCCTCCCAGGAGCCACCGCGCCGCTCGCCGTGGGCGTACAAGGCGGGCCAGTTGCGGGCCGCGCTGCGGACCGAGCCGGGCAGGCTGCGGCTGATCGGCGCGGCGATCGCCCTGCTGCTGCTGTTGTTCGGCGGGGTGACCGTCTGGCAGGTGTCCGATCGTACGGCCGCGGCGGCCACCGTCATCGACAGCAGCCAGCCGCTGAGCACCGGGGCCGCCGAGATCTACCGTGCGCTCGTCGACGCCAACACCGCGGCGGCCACCGGGTTCCTGGCCGGGGCGAACGAGGACCCCGACGTGCGGCAGCGCTACGAGGACGACATCGACAACGCGGCGCGGCGGCTCGCCGCGGCGGCGGCCGACAGTTCGGGCTCCGACGAGGCGCAGGAGTACATCACCTTTCTCAATCAGCGGCTCCCGGTGTACACCGGGCTGGTCGAGATCGCCCGCGCGAACAACCGGCAGGGCCTCCCGCTGGGCGGGGCCTACCTGCGCTACGCCAACGAGCAGATGCAGGAGTCGCTGCTGCGCACGGCCGACGAGCTGTACCAGCTGGAGACCAGGCGCTTCGAGCAGGACATGGGCGAGGCCAAGCGGTGGCCGTGGGTGGCCACGGGGGTCGGGCTCGGCACGCTCCTGGTGCTGGCCTGGGCGCAGCGGCGGCACTACCTGCGCACCAACCGGGTGTTCGACCCGGGCCTGCTGGCGGCCACCTCGGCGGCGCTGGTGCTGCTGCTGTGGCTGACCGGCGCGCACGTCCTGGCGCGCTCCGCGCTGAACGACGCGAGCACCGGGGCGGCCAGGTCGCTGAGCGCGCTGAACGGGGCCTGGACCGAGGCGCTGAAGGCCCGCGGCGACGAGAACCTGAACCTGGTCGCCAGGGGCGCGAGCACCGAGTTCGAGGACAGCTACACCGAGCACATGAACACGCTGCTCGGCCCCGACCCCGAGCAGGTCGCCGGCCTGCTCGGCGAGGCGGAGGAACTGGCCGACGACGCCGACGGGCTGGCTCCCGTGCGGGCCGCGGTGGCCGCCACCCAGGAGTGGCGCACGCGCCACCAGGCGGGCCGGGAACAGGAGCTGGCCGGGGCGTACGACGAGGCGGTGGCCCGGGCGATCGGCGGGCCCCACTCCCCCGGGGCGACGACGGGGCAGTCCTTCGCCCAGGTGAACGCCTCCCTCGGGGAGGCGGTGCGGCACGAGCAGGAGCAGTTCACGGCGGCGGCCGACCGCGGGCGCGGGCGGCTCGGCGGCCTGCGGGTCGGGGCGGTGGCGCTTGCCCTGCTGGCGGTGCTCGGCACCGCGCTCGGCGTGGGCCGCAGGCTGGCGGAGTACCGGTGAGGCGAGGGGCCGGAGGCGGGCGTGACGAGTCGGGCCGGGCGGCAACTCCGGTGGAGCGGGCCGGAACGGGAACGCCGGTGGAGCGGGCGGGAGCGGCTAGGCCGGTGCGACGGGCCGGAACGGGAAGGCCGGTGCGACGGGCCGGAACGGGAAGGCCGACGGAACGGGCGGAGGCCGGACGGGCGGAAGTGGGAAGGCCGGTGGGCAGCGTGAGCACCGTGGGAACGCCGGGCGCGGCGGGCGCCGGGGCGCCGGGGGGTGGGCCGGGGGGCCGGGGCGGGCGGCGCCGGGTGCGGCTGCCGCGCGGGCGCGGGCTGCTGCTCGCCGCCGCCGCGCTGGTGCTCGCCGGGACCACCCTCGTGGCGGCGCTGCCGGGCGGCGGGGCCGCGGCCGGGGCCGGTTCCGCCGCGGGGCAGGCCGCGCCGGCCGGGCAGGTGAGCAGCGGGGACGACCTGCCGCTCGCGGGGCCGCAACTGTGCGACGGGCGGCCGGTGGACGCCAGCCTGCCGCCGGCCCGCGACCCGGGCGACGCGGTGGCGGCGATCAGGGCGCGCAACCAGCTGCGGGTCGGCATCGACCTCAACAGCTACCTGTGGGGCTACCGCGAACCGGACAGCACCCGCATCGTCGGCTTCGACATCGACCTGGTGCAGGCCATCGCGGAGGACCTGCTCGGCGAGAACCCCGACATCGTGTACCTGGCCATCCCGACCGCCCAGCGCACCCAGGCCATACAGGAGGGCACCGTCGACATGGTGGTGCGCTCGATGTCCATCACCTGCGACCGCTGGCAGGACGTCGCGTTCTCCACCGCCTACTTCGAGACCGGGCAGCAGCTTGAGGTGCCGCGCAACTCCTCCATCACCGGCTTCGACGAGAGCCTGGACGGGGCCCGGGTGTGCAGCGCGGCGGGCTCCACGGCGAGCCGGCTGCTGCAGGAGCAGAGCCACGGCGCCCAGCTGATCACCCAGCCCAACCACCTCGACTGCCTGGTGCAGGTGCAACTCGGCCTGGCGGACGCCCTGATGACCGACACCGCGCTGGCGGCCGGGCATCTGGCGCAGGACCCCTCGATGCGGCTGGTGGGGCAGCGGCTGACGGACGAGTCGTACGGGGTGGCGATGAACCTCGCCAACACCGACCTGGTCGCCTGGGTGAACGCCGTCCTTGAGGACTACCGCGCCGGCGGCGAGGACAGCCAGTGGCGGCAGTCCTTCGACCGGTGGCTGGCGCCCTACCTGTACGACGGGCGCCGCGACCCGCCGCCCACGCCGCCCGAGCCCGAGTATCTGGAGGGCGGGCTCGTGGACTGAGCCGCCCGGCCCGCCGCCCGGGCGCCCGCGGCGGCGGATGGGGCGAGGGCGGGCGGGGGAAAGATTGCGGTACGAACACAGCAGACAGCAGAGGGGAGAGCGATGGCCCCGGATTCCGGCGGAAAGATGCTCGGCCGGGAAGAGGCCGACCGCGCGCTGGCGCGGCTCGCCGCCGAGCACGAGGCGATCGAGTCGTCCCTGCTCGCGTTGCAGGACCACGCGGGCCGCAGACTGCTCGAAGGCGCCGAGCTGACCGGGATCACCCGGGAGCGCTGGGCCCGCGCCGAGCGGACCGCGGCCTCGCTGTGGGCCTGCTTCGACGCCTTCACCGCGACCCTGGACGCCGCGCGGGAGCTGCGGTCGCGCCGCCGCTTCCCCACCCGCGAGGACCTGACCCGGCTCGGCGAGGTACTCGGCGAGGAGGGCGGCCTGCTCGTCGCCGGGCCGGACGGCAGGCCCGTCGAACGCCTCCGCTGGGCCGAGCTGATCGGGCGGATGAACGCCGGGTACGCCGAGGTGCTCGACGCGGTGATCGCCGCCGAGGCCGTGTGGTCCGCGCTGCCGGCCCGGATAGACATGCTGTCCACCGAGCTGCACCGGCTGCGGGATCTGGCCCACTCGGTGGGCGTGCGGCCCGGCGCCCACCCGGCCGGGGACGAGCTGCGCCGGGTCACCGAGGACCTGAAGGAGCTGCGGGCCGAGGTGATCGCCGACCCGCTGGCGTTCTGGATTCCCGACGGCGGCAGCAGCGCCCCGGGCGGCGGGCGGCCCGACACCGCGCGCTACGACCGCTCGGCCCGCGCCCTGGACGACATCAGGCGCGAGGTCGAGGCCGTCATCGGGGTGCGCAAGGACGCCGAGGAACGGCTGGTGCGGCTGCGTGACGTGCTCTCCCGGGCCGACCGCACGCTGGCCGAGGCGCGCACCGCGCGCGGCGAGGTGCTGGCGAAGATCGCCGCCTCCGAGGTGCCCGCGGTCAACGGGCCGCCGACCGCCTTGCAGGAACAGCTGGCCGCCGCGGCCGACTTCAGGCGCCGCGCCCAGTGGCACCGGCTCTCGCCGCTGCTCGAATCGCTGGAGGAACGCGCCGAGCAGGAGCTGACCAGGGCGCGGGACTCGCTGGCCGCGGTGACCGCGCCGCTCGCGGTGCGGGCCGAACTGCGCGGCCGGCTCGACGCGTACAAGGCGCGGACCGCCAGGTGCGGCAAGGCCGAAGAGCCGCTGCTCGTGGAGCGCTACGACGCGGCGCGGCGGCTGCTGTGGACGGCGCCCTGCGACCTGCGCGCCGCGGAACTCGCGGTGCTGCGCTACCAGCAGGCCGCCGCGGAGGCGCTGGCGGCCGAGGAGCCGGGGGAGCCCGTGGAGCGGAGGTGGCACGCGTGAGCCGGGAACGCGTCGGCCTCTGCCAGCGCCCCGGCTGCCTGGGCGGCTACGAGGACGTGGGCGAGGGCGAGTTGTACTGCGACACCTGCGGGCTGGCCCCCGTGGTCTCCCCGGAGGGCCTGATCGGCGGCGTGGCCACCGGCATCACGGGCCTGCCCGCGGAACTCCTCGGCGAGGGCACCGCGAACAGCGGCGGCAGCCGGCCCTCCTCGCGGTCCCAGTTCTCGCGCCGCTCGGTCTCCGGGCGGCTCTCGCGCGCGGTCTCGGGCAAGCTGTCCGGCCGTTCCGTCTCGGTGCGCAGCTCGCGTTCCGGGACCGGCTCCACCCGCTCGCGGCTCGGGGTGGGCCTGGTGGCGATGCCGGAGGTGCCGCGCCCCGACCCGCTGGCCGCGGTGCTCGAAGACCCCGAGGTGCCCGAGCGGAAGCGGTTCTGCGGCAACAGCGACTGCGGGGCCCCGGTGGGCCGGGCCCGCAACGGGCGGCCGGGGCGCACGGAGGGCTTCTGCACCAAGTGCGGCCACCCGTACTCGTTCCTGCCCAAGCTCCAGCCGGGCGACGTGGTCAAGGACCAGTACGAGATCGCGGGCTGCCTGGCGCACGGCGGGCTCGGCTGGATCTACCTGGCGATCGACCGCGCCGTCTCCGACCGGTGGGTGGTGCTCAAGGGCCTGCTGGACACCGGGGACGAGGACGCGATGGCCGCGGCGATCTCCGAGCGGCGTTTCCTGGCGGAGATCGAGCACTCCAGCATCGTGCGGATCTACAACTTCGTCGAGCACCTCGACCGCCGCACCGGCAGCATGGACGGCTACATCGTCATGGAGTACGTCGGCGGCAAGTCGCTGAAGGAGATCGCCAACGCCAGGCGCACCCCGGACGGCCGCCGGGACCCGCTGCCGGTGGAGCAGGCGTGCGCCTACGGCATCGAGGCCCTGGACGCGCTGGGCTACCTGCACAGCCGCAACCTGCTGTACTGCGACTTCAAGGTGGACAACGCGATCCAGCAGGACGACCAGCTGAAGCTGATCGACATGGGCGCCGTGCGGCGCATGGACGACCACGAGAGCGCGATCTACGGCACCGTCGGCTACCAGGCGCCCGAGGTGCCGGAGCTGGGTCCCTCGGTGGCCTCCGACCTGTACACGGTGGCCAGGACCCTGGCCGTGCTCACCTTCGACTTCCAGGGCTACACGACGATCTACGCCGACAGCCTGCCCGAGCCGGAGAACATCGAGGTCTTCCAGGAGTACGAGTCGTTCTACCGGTTCCTGGTGCGGGCCACCGACCCGGACCCGTGGCGCAGGTTCGCCTCCGCCCGGGAGATGGCCGAGCAGCTGACGGGGGTGCTGCGGGAGGTCGTCGCGGTGAGGACCGGGCAGCCGCAGCCGGCGTTCTCCCAGCTGTTCGGGCCGGAGCAGCGGGTGGTGGACACCGATGTGGTGCCGGGGCCGAGCGGCGTGGTCTCCCGGCTCGGCGTCCGGCAGCCGGGGCGGGCGGGGCGGCGGCGCGGCCGGGCGGCGGCACCCGCCGAGCCCGCGCTGCCGGCCGTGCCGCAGACGGTGCCGCCGGACGTGAAGCAGATCGTGCTGGCCCTGCCGATGCCGCGGGTCGACGAGCGGGACCCGAACGCCGGCTTCCTCGCCGGCCTGGTGGCGACGGCGCCGGCCGACCTGGTCGTCGCCCTGCGCTCGGCGCCCACCGACTCCCTGGAACTCAGGCTCCGCGAACTGCGCGCCTACCTGGAGCTGTCCGCCGGGCCGGCGCTCCCCGAACAGGGGCAGGGCGCCGACCGGGAGGCGGGGCAGGTGCCGGCCAGCGCGCAGGCGCTGGCCGCGGCCAGGGAGCGGCTCGCGGCGCTGAGCGAGCGGCACGGCCGCGACTGGCGCGTGGTGTGGCACCGGGGCCTGACCGCGCTGCTCACCGAGGACTGGGAGACGGCGGCGCTGTCCTTCGACGCCGTCTACGACGCGTTCCCCGGCGAGGTGGCGCCCAAGCTGGCGCTCGCGGTGTGCGCCGAGGTGCTGGGCCAGCTGGACAACGCGGCCGACTACTACGGGCTGGTGTGGACGACGGACCCGAGCCACGTCAGCGCCGGGTTCGGCCTGGCCCGGGTGCGTCTTGCCGCCGGGGACCGCGCGGGGGCGGTGGCGGCCCTGGAGTCGGTGCCGGAGACCTCGGCCCACTACACGGCGGCCCGCGTCGCCGCCGTGCGGGCCAGGCTCCGCCAGCGGGCGGCCAGCGAGGACCTGCTGCCGGATCTGCTGGCGGCGGGACGGCAGGTCGCGCTGCTCAAGGAGGCCGGCCTGGAACCATGGCTGGGTGAACAGCTGTCCTGTGAGGTGCTGGGCTCCGCGCTGGACTGGGTCCTCTCCGCGCCGGCCGGGCCACCCCACCGGCACGCGGATACCCGGCACGACCTGCTGGGCGCTCCGCTGGACGAGAACGGGGTGAGGCGCGGCCTCGAACGCTCGTACCGGCGGCTCGCCCGGCTGGCGCCAACCAGTACTGAACGGACCGAACTGGTGGAGGCGGCGAACCGCTTCCGCCCTAGGACATGGGTGTGACGATGCCGCAGCTCGACCAACTCTCCGCCTGCCCCGGCTGCGGGGAGCCTCTGGAGGACGACGACCGCTTCTGCGGGGTCTGCGGCACGGATCTGCAGGCGGCTGCCGCCGTCGCCCGCACCTCCCCGGCCGCGGCCCACCCGGCGCCTGCCCCGTACCCCGTCCCGCCCGACCCGCGCCGCGCGCGGGCCTTGGGCGAGGAGGAGGCGGAAGCGGCGGAGGACGGGGCCGGGCAGCCGGAAGACCCGGCGGCGCCGGAGGGGCCGGAGTTCCCCGAAGGGGCGGCCGAGCCGGCGGGGGCGGGCGGTCCCGACGGGGACGAGACCGGGGACTACACCCTCGCCGACCCGGCAGACCCGCCCGCCGACCCGGGCTACACGCCCACGGAGCACGACTTCACCCTGCCGCCGCCGCTGCGCGAGGCCGCGCCCGACCCCAGGGCCCGCGACCCCAGGACGCCGGAGGGCCACGCGCCGCAGGCGGCGGGCGCGGCGCCGCCCGCCGCGGCCCCCGAGGCCGGGGAGGCCCCCGAGGCCGGGGAGGCGCCGAGCGCGCCGCGCGACCCGCGCACCCCGCACGCGCCCACCCCGAACGCGCCCGCCCCGCACGCCTCCCACGCCCCCAGCGGGCCCAACGCGCCGAACGCGCCGAACGCGCCCAGTGCCCTGCCCGATCCGCGGGCCTCGGTGCCCCCGCCGCCCACCGGGCCGCCGTTCACGCCCACGCCCGCCCCGGCCGCCGCGGCCGAGGCGGCCGCCGCGCCCGACCCGCGCACCCAGGCCGCGCCGCCCCGCGAGGCGGCCCGCCCGCTGTGCGTGGTGTGCGGCGTGGGCGAGGTGGACGCCGAGGGCTACTGCGGCGAGTGCGGGCGCGCCCAGCCCGGCAAGCGGGACCACGTGGAGCGGGCCCTCGGCGGGGTGGCCGCGGTCAGCGACCTCGGGCTGCGCCACCACCGCAACGAGGACGCGTTCACCGTCTCCGCCACCGCCCTGCCCGACGGCTCGCCCGCGGTCATCGCCGTGGTGTGCGACGGGGTCTCCTCCTCCACCCGGCCGGACGAGGCCTCCGCCGCCGCGGCCGAGGCCGCCATGGAGTCGCTGCTCGCGGCGCTGCCGCGGGGCGTCTCGGGGCAGCAGGCCACCCACGACGCGGTGCTCAGCGCGGCGGCCGCGGTCAGCGCGCTGGCGGAGGGCGTGGAGCCCGAGCCGGGCCGCAACTCCCCCGCCTGCACGATCGTCAGCGCGGTCACCACGGGCCGCACCCTCACCGTCGGCTGGATCGGCGACAGCCGCGCGTACTGGGTGCCGGACGAGCCGGACGCCGCCCCCGCCAGGCTCACCGAGGACGACTCCTGGGCCGCGCAGATGGTCGCCGCCGGGCTGCTCAGCGAGGCCGAGGCGATGGCCGACCACCGCGCCCACGCCATCACCGCCTGGCTCGGCGCCGACGCGCAGGAGGTGGAGCCGCACACCGCCTCGTTCAAGCCGGACCGGCCCGGCGTGATCATCGTCTGCACCGACGGGCTGTGGAACTACGCGGAGACCGCCGAGGAGATGGCGCAGGTCGTGCCGGCCGAGGCCCGCTCGGCCCCGCTGCCCACGGCGCGGCAGATGGTGCGGCACGCCCTCGACTCCGGTGGCCACGACAACGTGACGGTCGCCGTCATCCCCTTCCCGCCCGAGGTCGGCCGCGCCGAGACGGCCTGAACGCGCCGCGTCCCGCCACGCCAGGGCGTGGCGGGACGCGAAGGCCCGGCGTTCCGGGGTCAGATCCCCTTCGGGTGCCAGACCGTCTTGGTCTCCAGGAAGGACCTGAGGCGGGCGAGCCCCGGGGCCGCCTGCCAGTCCTCGTCCGGGTCGGGGCGGTGCAGGCGCTTGAGGGTGTGCGCGGCGGCCACCTCCAGGTCACGCGCCTCGTCCGGGGCCGCGCCGGTCAGGTCGAGGGCGTTGACGTCCTGGTGGGCGGCGAGCGGCGGGCCGAGTTCCGCCGGGTCGCCGGACAGGATGTTGACCACGCCCGCCGGCAGGTCCGAGGTGGCGAGCACCTCGGCGAGGGTGAGCGCGGGCAGCGGACGGGGGTGCGAGGTCACCAGCACGGCGGTGTTGCCGGTGGCGAGCACGGGGGCCAGCACCGAGACGAGGCCGAGCAGAGCCGAGTCGCGGGGCGCCAGGACGGCCACCACCCCGGTCGGCTCGGGAGTGGAGAGGTTGAAGTAGGGGCCGGCCACGGGGTTGGCGCCGCCGCCGATCTGCGTGATCTTGTCGGTCCAGCCCGCGTACCAGACCCAGCGGTCGATCGTGGCCGCGACGAGGCGGGCCGCCTCCTCCGTGGTGACGCCCTCCGCGGCGGCGACCTCGGCGGCGAACTGCTCGCCGCGGGACTGGAGCATCTCCGCGATGCGGTACAGGATCTGCCCGCGCAGGTAGGCCGTGGCCCCCGACCAGCGGGGGAAGGCCCGGCGCGCGGCGACGACCGCGTCCCTGGCGTCCTTGCGCGAGGCGAGGGGTGCGTTGGCCAGCCAGCGGCCGGTGTGGTCGGTCACGGCGTAGGTGCGTCCACTCTCCGAGCGGGGGAACGCGCCCCCGAGGTACAGCTTGTACGTCTTCAGCACGGCCAGCGGCCCGGGCACGGCGGCCGGCGCGGGCGCGGCGGCCTCCCCCGCGGCGGCGCGCGCGGGCTTCGCGGCCCGCGCCGCCTTCCCCGGGGCCTTCCCGTTCCGCGCGGTCCCGGGCTTCGTTTCGGGCTTCGTCCCGGGCTGTGTCTCAGGCTTTGTCTCAGGCATTGAGGTACGCCTCCAGTCCGTGCCGGCCGCCCTCCCGGCCGTAGCCGGACTCCTGGTAGCCGCCGAAGGGCGAGGTGGGATCGAACTTGTTGAAGGTGTTGGCCCAGACGACGCCGGCCCGCAGCCTGTCGGCCATCCACAGGATGCGGGAGCCCTTCTCGGTCCAGATGCCGGCGGACAGCCCGTAGGGGGTGTTGTTGGCCTTCGCGACGGCCTCCTCGGGCGTGCGGAAGGTCAGCACCGACAGCACGGGCCCGAAGATCTCCTCGCGGGCGATCCGGTGCGCCTGCGAGACGTGCGTGAACAGCGTCGGCGCGAACCACCAGCCGGTCTCGGGCAGTTCACAGGGGGGCGACCAGCGCTCGGCCCCCTCCGCCTCGCCGGCCGCGGCGAGCTCGCTGATGCGGGCGAGCTGCGCGGCGGAGTTGACGGCGCCGATGTCGGTGTTCTTGTCCAGCGGGTCCCCCACCCGGAGGGTGCGCATCCGCTCCTTCAGCGCGGCGACCACCTCCTCGGCCACCGACTCCTGCACCAGCAGGCGCGATCCCGCGCAGCACACGTGGCCCTGGTTGAAGAAGATGCCGTCCACGATGCCCTCGACGGCCTGGTCCACCGGCGCGTCCTCGAAGACGATGTTCGCCGCCTTGCCGCCCAGTTCCAGGGTGAGCCGCTTGCGGCTGCCCGCGACCGTGCGGGCGATCTCGCGGCCGACCGCGGTGGAGCCGGTGAAGGCCACCTTGTCGACGCCGGGGTGGGCCACCAGGGCGGCGCCCGCGGCGCCGTCGCCGGTGAGGATGTTGACCACGCCGCGCGGCAGGCCGGCCTGGACGCAGATCTCGGCGAACCTGAGCGCGGTCAGCGGGGTGGTCTCGGCCGGCTTGAGGACGACGGTGTTCCCGCAGGCCAGCGCGGGGGCGACCTTCCAGGCGAGCATCAGCAGCGGGAAGTTCCAGGGAATGACCTGCCCGGCCACCCCCAGCGGGCGCGGCCGCGGCCCGAATCCCGCGTGCTCCAGCTTGTCCGCCCAGCCGGCGTAGTAGAAGAAGTGCGCGGCCACCAGCGGCAGGTCCACGTCCCGCGACTCGCGGATCGGCTTGCCGTTGTCCAGGGACTCCAGCACCGCCAGCTCCCGGGACCGCTCCTGGATCAGGCGGGCGATCCGGAAGAGGTACTTGGCGCGTTCCGCCCCCGGCAGCGCCGACCAGGCGGGGAAGGCCGCCCGGGCGGCGGCGACGGCGGCGGCCACGTCCTCCTGGCCGGCCTCGGCCACCTCGGACAGCGCCTCCTCGGAGGCGGGGGCGACCGTCTTGAACACCCGGCCGTCCGCCGCGGGACGGAACTCGCCGTCGATGAACAGCCCGTAGGAGGGGGCGAGGGCGGCCACCGAAGCGGACTGCGGGGCCGGGCTGTAGGCGAAGGGGTTCTCCGCCCGCGGGGCGGGCGTGGGTTCAGGCGTGGGTTCAGGCATCAGTTCAGTCCACCGTCACGTAGTCGGGCCCGGAGTACGAGCCGGTGCGCAGCTTGTGCCGCTGCATCAGCAGGTCGTTCAACAGACTTGAGGCGCCCAGGCGGAACCACCGCGGCGTCAGCCAGGCGGGGCCCACGGTCTCGTTGACCAGCACGAGGTACTTCACCGCGTCCTTCGAGGTGCGTATCCCGCCCGCCGCCTTGACCCCCACCTGGCGCCCGGTGGCCGCCAGGAAGTCCCGCACCGCCAGGAGCAGCAGCAGGGTGTTGGCCGGGGTGGCGTTCACCGCGACCTTCCCGGTCGAGGTCTTGACGAAGTCGGCCCCCGCCAGCATCGCCAGCCAGCAGGCGCGCCGGATGTTGTCGTAGGTCACCAGCTCCCCGGTCTCCAGGATGACCTTCAGGTGCGCGTCGCCGCACGCCTCCCGGATCGCCGCGATCTCCTCGAAGACCGCCAGGTAGTCGCCGGCGAGGAACGCGCCGCGGTCGATCACCATGTCGATCTCGGCGGCGCCCGCCGCCACGGCCGCCCTGGTGTCCACGAGCTTGGCCTCCAGGGGGGCGCGCCCCGAGGGGAAGGCGGTGGCCACCGAGGCCACGGCGACGCCGGTGCCGCGCAGCGCCTCCACCGCGGTGCCCACCAGGTCCGGGTAGACGCAGACCGCCGCCGCCCTGGGCACCGAGCGGTCGGTGGGCTCGGGGCCCGCGGCCTTGGCGCACAGTGCCCGCACCCTGCCGGGCGTGTCGGCGCCCTCCAGGGTGGTGAGGTCGATCATGGAGATCGCCGTGTCGATCGCGAAGCCCTTCGCCGACTCCTTGATCGACCGCGTGCCCAGCCGGGCCGCGCGCTCCTGGAGGCCGACCGCGTCGACGCCCGGCAGGCCGTGGAGGAAGGCGCGCCACGCCGCGTTGCTCGCTCCCGGGCCGGGGAAGGTCGCTGTGTCAGGCACGGGAACCCCGCTTCTCTATCGTCACGTTGAGGATCAGCGCGACCACGAGGATGAGCCCGGTGACGACCATCTGGAAGAAGGAGTCGAGGCCCATCAGGTTGCACAGGTTGCGCACGACGGACAGCAGCAGCACGGCGACGAAGGTGCCGAGCACGCCGCCCCGCCCGCCGAAGAGGTTGGTGCCGCCGAGCACGACGGCGGCGATGGCGTCGAGTTCCAGGCCGTCGAACGCGGTGGGCTGGCCGATGGTCAGCCGCGAGGTCAGCAGGACCCCGGACAGCGCCGCGAGGGCGCCGGAGATGGCGAAGACGGCGGTGATGACCCCGCGGACCGGCAGTCCGGAGAGCCGGGCGGCCTCCTTGTTGCTGCCGACCGCGTAGACGTACTCGCCGAAGGTGGTGCCGCGCAGCACCAGCGCGGCCAGGATGGTGACGCCGAGGAAGATGAGTCCCGCGATGGGGATGGTGCCGATGAACCCGCCGCCGATGAGCTGGAAGGTGTGCGACTGGTCGGCGTTCACGGGTTCGCCGTCGGACAGCAGGTAGGCCAGGCCCCGGATGGCGGTGAGCCCGGCCAGGGTGGTCATGAACGCCGGCAGCGTCAGGTAGGCGGACAGGCCGCCCATGATCGCGCCGAAGCCGGCCCCCGCGGCCAGGCTGATGAGCATGGCGAGCACGTAGTTCATGTCGTGGTCCATCAGCAGGGCCACGGTCATCCCGCCGAAGGCGGCGACGCTGCCCACCGACAGGTCGATGCCCGAGGTCAGGACGACCAGGGTCATGCCGATGGCCACGATGCCCGTCAGCGCGGACTGCTGGAGGAGGTTCGACAGGTTGCGGGTGGTGAGGAACTCGGGCGCCAGCACGCTGGCCACGGCGCACAGCACCAGGAAGACGAGCACCAGGTTGAACTTGACGACGAGTTCGGCGCCACGGCCGCGCAGCAGTGCCCTGGCCGCTTCGGCGGGCCCGGAGCCGCCGGGCCCCGTTCCCGCCGCGGACGGCGCTGCCTGCCAGGCCGTCTTCGGCCCGGAGGATGGTGTGGTCATGGTGTTGCTCCAGAATCGGGGGACGTTCCGGTGATGACGGTGTGGGCGATGTCGCGCTCGGCGGTCGTGCGCGGGTCGAAGCAGGCCACGTTGCGGCCCTCGTACAGCACCCAGACGAGGTCGGTGTTGGCGGTCAGCTCGGTGAGTTCGCTGCTGGCGAGCAGCACCGCGACGCCCTCGTCGGCGAGCTTCCTGACCTGCCGGTAGAGATCGGCCTTGGCCCCCACGTCGAGGCCGCGGGTCGGCTCGTCGAGCAGCAGGACGCGCAGGCCGCCGCGGCTGATCCACTTGGCCAGCACCACCTTCTGCTGGTTGCCGCCCGACAGCTGTCCGACCAGCTGGTCGGCGGAGGCGTGCCGCACGCCGAGCCCGGACAGCGCGTCCGCCGAGGCGCGCCGCCCGGCGCGGCGGGGCGCCAGCCACGGCGGCCGGCCCAGCGAGGCGATGCCGGCGTTGCGGCCGACGGAGAGGCCGAGCATCAGGCCCTGTTCCTTGCGGCTCTCGGGCACCAGCGCCAGGCCGGCCCGCACCGCGGCGGCCGGGCTGTGCAGCCGCACCTCGGCGCCCGCGAGGCGCAGCGAAACCGCCGCGTGCCCGTCGCCGAACAGGGACCTGAGCAGGGTGGTGCGGCCCGCCCCGCCGAGCCCGGCGAGGCCGACGACCTCGCCGGCCCGCACCTCGATGCCCTGCACGTCGATGAGTCCCTCGCGGTGCACGCTGCGGATCTCCAGCAGCGGCGGGCCCTCGGGCCGCGGGCGGTCCACGGTGCCCACCAGTTCGCGGGACTCGCCGATCATGTCGGAGACGAGTTCGGCCGCGGTGGTCTCGGCGAGCTCGCGGACGGCGACCGTGCGGCCGTCGCGCAGCACGGTGGCGCGGTCGCCGATCTCCATCACCTCGTCCATGCGGTGCGAGATGTAGATGACGGAGCGGCCCTCCGCGGTGAGCGAGCGGACCAGCGCGAACACCTTCCGCAGGTCCTCCTCGCCGAGGGTGGCCGAGGGCTCGTCCATCACGATGATCCGCGCGTCGCTGGTCAGCGCCTTGGCGATGGCGGTCAACTGCTGGGCCGCGATGGGCAGGTCGCGCACCTTGGCGGTGACGGGGAAGTCGCCGCCGACGCGGGCGATGGCGGCCCTGGCGAGTTCGATGCGCCGCCTGCCGCGGACGATCGGCCCGCGGGTGGGGGCGCGGCCGAGCAGCAGGTTCTGGGCGACCGTCAGGTCGGGGACCAGGTCGAGTTCCTGGTAGATGACCGCGATGCCGGCGGCGAGCCCCTGCTGGGGGCTGGAGAGGGAGACGCGTTCGCCGTCGATGAGGATCTCGCCCTCGTCGGGCTGGTGCGAGCCGGCGAGCACCTTCATCAGGGTGCTCTTGCCGGCGCCGTTCTCGCCGAGCAGGCAGTGCGTCTCCCCGCCGCGCACGGTCAGTTCCGCGTGGTCGAGGGCGCGGGTGCCCGGGAAGCGTTTGACGATGCCGCGCATCGTCAGCCGCGGCGGCCGCGGGGCCGGGGCGGCCGCCCGCGCGGTCCCGGTGCCGTCCGCCCTCCGTGTCTCGTGCGCTTCGTTCATGGTGCGCTCACCGGTCCTCGCAGGCGTCGGGGTCGAGTAGATGGGAAGCGGTGTAGTCGTCGGTGACGAGGGTGTTGCACAGGCCGCTGGTGACCACGGCGGCGCACACCGCGTGCTTGGCGACGCCGGAGACGACGGCCACGGAGACGGGCCGTGCGCGCAGCACGTCCAGCGGCACGCCCAGCGTTCTGGCGTCGAGTTCCGGGTCGACGACGCGCCCCGCGGCGTCGATGAACCGGCCGGCGACGTCGCCGACGGCGCCGGCCTCGGTCAGCCTGGCGAGGTCGTCGGCGCCCAGGTAGCCGGAGCCGACCAGCACCGAGTCCTGGTCGACCCCGCCCGGGCTGAACAGGGCGGTGTCGGCCGCCGCCGCCTGCGCCAGCACCTCGGCCACGGCGGGGTCGCCCTCCAGCAGCCGCCGGGTGGCCTCCTGTTCGACGATCGCCGGGGTGGGCAGCACGGTGACGGTGCCGCGGCCCTGGTGCGCGATCCGGCTGGCCATGTCCTGGGCGGAGCTGGGGCGCAGGGAGCGGCTGAGTCCGCCGTTGATCTGCACCACGTGGACGCCGTTCGCCCAGCCGGGGACAAGCGAGTGGGCGAGCCGGTCCAGCGTGCGGCCCCAGGAGACGCCGAGCAGCCGCGGCGAGGGCCGCAGCCTGGCCAGGTAGTCCGCGCCCGCCTCGGCGACCCTGGCCCGCAGGGCCTCGTCGTCCTCGGCGGCGGAACTGGCCACCACGACGGCGTCCCGCAGCCCGAAGGTCAGGGTCAGCCGCTCCTCCAGGTCCCGCATCCGGGTCTTGGGGTGCAGCACCTCGATCCTGACGATGCCGGCCTCCCGCGCCTCCGACAGCAGGCGGCCCACCTTCCAGCGGGTGAAGTGGAGTTCCTCCCCGATCTGTTCCTGGGTGCGGTTGTGCTCGTAGTACAGGACGGCGACCCGGTAGAGCAGGTCGAGGTCGGGCGCGCCGGTCATGGCCGCCTGCCCGCGGGGGAGGAGCCCAGGGCCCGGTCGGGCGCGCTGAGCCGGTGCGCCACGGGCCGGGTGGCCTCGGTGGCCAGCAGGTAGTCGGCGTAGCCGCGCTCGTAGCGGTCCTGGGTGCCGGGGTCGGGCTCGACGAGTTCGAACTCCGGGGCGAAGGCCGCGGCCAGCTCGTTCAGCCGTGCCGCGCCGCCGCCGACGCCGGCCGCGGCGATGACCGCGCAGGCGCGCAGCGTCAGGTTGCCGCCGCGGACCAGGCGCAGCGGCCTGCCCACGGCGTCCGCGGTGGCGCGCAGCCACAGCGGATTGTGCCTGATGCCGCCGGAGACGAACACCTCGTCCACCGGCACGCCGCCCGCGACGAACGACTCCAGCACCTGCCTGGTGCCGTAGGCGACTCCTTCGACCGCCGCCCGGTAGACCTCCTCGGGCAGCGTTCCGGCCGTCAGGCCGAGGACGGCGCCGCGCAGCCGCGGGTCGCGCAGCGGGGTGCGGTTCCCCATGAAGTAGTCCAGCACGACGAGGCCGTGGTCGCCCGGGGGCAGCGCGGCGGCCCGCGCGATCAGCTCGGGGAGCCGTTCCCGCGGGCGGCCGAGCAATTGCTCGCCGACCCAGGTCAGCACGGAGCCCGAGGTGACCTGGCCGCCCTCGATCAGCCAGCGGCCCCGGCTGAGGGCGTCCGGGTAGGGGCCCCACACGGTGGGCGGGAAGACGGGCTCGTCGATCTCGGTGACGAACGCGGTCGAGGTGCCGGAGACGACGGACACCCGGCCGGCGCGCGGCCCGCCGACGGCGAGCAGCGAGAGGTGGGCGTCGATGCCGCCCGAGGAGACCACGGCGGCCTGGGCGATGCCGAGTTCCTCCCTGGCGGCCGGGCCGAGCGGGGCGATGGGGTCGCCCACGGGGACGATGCGGCCCGGCAGCTTCTCCCGCAGGTCGGGCACCCCGAACGCGGCGTACAGGTCCTCGGGGAGGCCCCCGCCCAGCGGATCGTGGTTCCACTTGCAGACGGCGTTCATCTGCGAGCCGGCCCACTCGCCGGTCAGGCGCCACACGAGGTAGTCGACCGCCTCGGTGATGCGCGCGGCGGCGCGGTACGTGTCCGGTTCGTGCCTGGCCAGCCACATGGCCTTGGGCACGAGCCATTCGACGGCGTCGCCGCCGCCCGCGTACCGCAGCACCGGATGCGTGCAGGCCGCGGTGTCCGCCGACTCCACGCTGGCCCGGCTGTCCATCCACAGCAGCGCCGGGCGCAACGGGCGGCCCGCGGCGTCGAGTACGGCCACGGTGGAGGCGGTGGTGGCCACCGCCACCCCGGCGAGGGGCGGGGCGCCTGCCGCGGCGTGCGCCGCCCGCGTCGCGGTCACCACCGCGCCCCACCAGTCCTCCGGGTTCTGCTCCGCCCAGCCGGGGCGCGGGTACGAGGTCGGGTAGCCGCTGGCGCTCTCGCCCAGCAGCGTGCCCTCCGGCCCGTACACCGCGACCCTGGCGCTCTCGGTGCCGAGGTCGATGGCGAGCAGCCCGGGGGCGGCGCCGGCGCCGGCGGTCACGGCCGTTCCCCGCCGGGGAGGAAGAGGACCTTGGAGCTGAAGATCGACCGCTCGCCGAGCTGGTGCAGGGTGGTGGGCAGCGCGTCGAGGCCGAGCTCGTGGGTGATCATGAACTTCCAGCGCAGCCGCCCGTCGTGCATGGCCGCCGCCGCCACCCGCCACTCCTCGCCGGGGAAGGGGGCGGAGAAGGAGTTCCACGCGCCGTGCAGGGAGACCTCGCGGCGCAGGAAGCTGCTGAAGGACACCTTCGGCAGGACCACCGGGTCGTGGGGTATGCCGATGAACACCGCCTCGCCGTGGCGGGCGGCCAGCGAGACGGCCTGGTCGGCGGTCGCGGGCACCCCGGCGGACTCGACGACGGCGTCGTAGCCGTCCCCCGCCAGCTCGCGCGCCTGCTCGGGGGTGGTGGCCGTGTGCGTGGCGCCGGCCTCCAGGGCCATGGCCGCCTTCTGCTCGCTGACGTCCACGGACAGCACCTCGCTCGCGCCGGACAGGCGCGCCCACTGGATGGCGAACAGGCCGATGGGCCCGGCGCCGATGACCGCGACGCGGTGGCCGAGGCGCAGCTTGGTCCGCCAGACGGCGTGCAGCGCGATGGCGGCCGGGTCGAGCATGGCGGCGGCGCGCGGGTCGAGGTCGGCGGGCAGCACCATCAGGTTCCCGGCGGGGACGGTCACGTACTCGGCGTAGGCGCCGGGGCGGCGGCTCCCGAAGTAGTCGTAGTCCTCGCACAGGCTGAAGTTGCCCTGGGCGCAGGAGGCGCACCGGCGGCAGGGGATCAGCGGCGGCACGGCCACCAGGTCGCCCTCGCGGACGGTGCCCGCGGCCGCCACCTCCTCGCCCAGCGCGACGACGTGCCCGGCGAACTCGTGCCCGCAGATCAGCGGCAGGTGGTACGAGCCGCCCTCGCGGAGCATGCGCGCGATGTCGGAGCCGCAGACGCCGCAGGCGGCGACGCGGACCAGTGCCTCGTCCGGCGCGGGTGTCGGCACCGGGACGTTCTCGGTGCGGATGTCGCCCGGGGCGTGCAGCACCGCGGCTCGCATGGTCTCCGGCATGATCGTGTGTTTCCTTTCGTGGTCCGTGGCCCGTGGCCCGGTGGGGCGGGCCCGGGGACGTGTGCGGGAGCTGCGCGGCTGGTTACTCGGTGGCGCCCGAGGCGAAGACGGTGTCGCCCACGAGGTCGGCCGAGTTCTCGTCGTCGACCAGCGCCGTGCCGGCGTCGATCTCCGCCTCGACGTCCTCGCCGTGGCCGAGGGCCACCGCGGTGTCGACGGCCTTCTGGGCCAGCACGATGGGGTCGTTGAGGGCGGTGGCCAGGTACTGGTCGCCGCCGTCGATCGCGTTGACGGCCTCCATCAGCCCGTCGATGCCGGCCACCAGCACGTCGTCGCGGCCGTTCTCCCGCAGCACCTGGAGGGCGCCGAGCGCCATGTCGTCGTTCTGGGCGAAGACGACCTTCACATCCGGGTTGGTCTGGATCAGGTCCTGCATGGCGGTGACCGCCTCGGAGCGGATGTAGTTGCAGTAGGGGCCCTCGACGATCTCGACGCCCGGCGCATCCTGGAGCGCCTCGTGGAATCCCGCGCCCCTGTCGCGCGCCACCGCACCGCCCGCGTCGCCGCGGATCTCGATGATCTTGCCGCCGTCCGCGCCGAGCTCCCCGGCCACCCGCTCGCCGACGAGCCGGCCCATCTCCTCGTTGTCGCGGCCCACTTGGGCAGTCGCCCCGTCCGGCACCGGCCGGTCCACGGTGACGACCTCGACCCCCGCCGCCTCGGCGGCGGCGAGCCCGGCCCTGACGCCCTGCGGGTCCACCGGGTTGACGAGCAGGATGTCGACGCCGCGGGTGATGAGGTCCTGGATGTCGTTGTTCTGCTTGGCGACGTCCCCGTCCGCGTCGGCAAAGGACAGCTCGGCCCCGGCCTCCTCGGCCGCCTGCTCGGTGCCGTCGCGCAGCTGGACGTAGAAGGGCGACTGCTGGGTCGCGAGGCTGAATCCGATGGACACGGGTCCGTCGTTGTCCGCGTTGTCCTTGTTTCCGTCACCGCCCGGGGTGGTGGACACCGAGCAGGCGGCCAGCGCCATAAGGCTCGATATCACGACACATGCGCTGAAGACGCGCTTCGCCTGCATATGGCCTCCTGAGGTCGTTCTGGGCGAGGACGATAGGGCCGGAAACGCGCCGGAGACAACGGATGCTGGTTTTTTTGCTCGTGTGAGCAGAGCGGGGGGCCTCAGGCGAGCGATTTGCTCGCGCCAAGCAGTGAAGGGCTGACGCTGCGTGGACGGTTGCCACGGAGCGTGGGCGCGTCCGCACGTAGGGTGGGAGGCGGGTTTCGAGCATGTGACCGCGAGGCGTCGCGCCCGCCGCCCGCGCATTTCCCAGGCGTTTCCCTCGCGTTTCCCTGACTCCTCCCGGCGGGCCGGCGCCCGGGGCCGGGCGCCCCGGGACAGGCGGGGACGCGAGAGGGCCCGCCGCGGGTACTGTTCCGCCGGCGCCACCGGACGGCCGCCGGAGACCGCCGAAGACCGCCGACGACCCCCAACGGCCGCGGAAACACCGCAGAAGAGGGGCCGGAGAAGGACCGGGCGGACGGCAGGCGGCCGAGGTGCGGCGCCCGCCGGGCCGGCGGGACGTCCCGGGAGAGCCGGCCGGAGAGGGCGGCGCCCAGGCCCCGCCCCGGGCCGCCCCCGGAGTGACCCCGGGCACACAGCCCTGGACAACACCCCACGCCCGGCACCACCATCAGCAGAATCGGAAGTCGAGCGAACGAGTGACGACGTGACGTAAGGGGAGGCAGTCACATGCCGACATGCCCGAACGGCCACCAGTCGGTGGCCGACGAGTGGTGCGAGGTGTGCGGCCACCGCATGCTCTCCCCCGCCGTCGCCCCTCCGCCTCCGCCGCCCCCGCAGGGCTTCCCCGGCCAGCCGGGCGCCCCGCAGCCGCCCGCGGCCGGCGGCTGGTCCCCGCCGCCCTACCCCGGCTCGGCGGACGCCGAGCCCCCGGCCCCGGTGGGCTACCAGGGCCCGGGCGCCCCGACGCAGGCGTTCCCCGGGCCGCAGCAGTCCGGCGGCTACCCGGGCCACCCCGGCCCGCCCGGCTTCCCCGAGCCGGGTCCCGCGACCGCGCAGATCCCCCCGGTGGGACCGGGCGGCGGGCCGATGGGGGGCCCGATGGGCGGCCCGCCGCAGCTGTGCCCGCAGTGCCGCACGCCGCGCGAGGGGCAGGCCCCGTTCTGCGAGGAGTGCAGGTTCAACTTCCTGACGAACTCCCCTACGACGTACCTGCCGCCCGCCCCGCAGCAGCAGGGCCCGCCGCCCGGCATGGACCAGCCCATGTACGGCCGGCCGCAGGCGCCCGCGCCGCCGCAGCCGACCGGCGACTGGGTGCTGCCGCCGCCCGGCGGCCCGCTGCCCCCGCAGGGCCGGCAGCCCGCGCCGCCGCCGTACCCCGGCCAGCCTGGCCCGGGTCACCCCGGGGCCCAGGGGCATCCGAACGCCGGCGGCCCCCCGCAGCCCGGGGGCACCGGGAGCTGGGTGGTGACCATCGGCCCCGACCCGGAGTACTTCCAGGCAATGATGCGGCGCTCGGGCCCCGAGGCGGCCCAGCTCCAGCTGCCCGCCTACGCCCCGGAGCAGCAACTCCCGCTGAACGGGCCGCAGGTGACCATCGGCCGCCGCCGCCAGTCCACCGGGGAGTCGCCCGACATCGACCTCTCGCGCCCGCCCGAGGACCCGGGCGTCTCGCACCAGCACGCCATCCTGGTCCAGCAGCCCGACGCCTCCTGGGCGGTGATCGACCAGGACTCGACGAACGGCACCACGGTCAACATGGCCGAGGACCCGATCCAGCCGTTCGTCCCAGTGCCGCTGCGGGAGGGGGACCGGGTGCACATCGGGGCGTGGACGACCCTGACCCTGTATCGAAACTGAGTTCCCAGGTGCGACTACTATCGCACGCGTGACAGACGACACAGCCGCTATCGCGGTCGAGGGACTGCGCAAGCGGTACGGGGATGTGCAGGCCGTGGACGGGGTGACGTTCGAGGTCCGCCGTGGCGAGTTCTACGGCATCCTCGGACCGAACGGCGCGGGCAAGACGACCACCATGGAGATGATCGAGGGCCTGCGCGAGCCGGACGAGGGCAGCGCCAGGCTGCTCGGGCAGCCCTCCTGGCCGCGCGACCCGGCGCTGCTGCGCCGCATAGGCGTGCAGCTCCAGGCCTCGGCGTTCTTCGACAAGCTCACCGCGCGCGAGCAGATACACACCTTCGCCGCGCTGTACGGCGTCGGCACCGAGCGGGCGGACGCGATGCTGGAGAGCGTCGGCCTGGCCGAGAAGCGCGATGTTCGCGACAACAAACTGTCCGGCGGCCAGGCCCAGCGCCTCTCCATCGCCTGCGCCCTGGTCCACGACCCGGAACTGCTCTTCCTCGACGAGCCGACGACCGGCCTCGACCCACAGGCCAGGCGCAACCTGTGGGACCTGCTGCGGCAGATCAACTCCGCGGGCCGCACGGTCGTGCTCACCACCCACTACCTGGACGAGGCGGAGACCCTCTGCGACCGGGTGGCCATCATGGACGCCGGGCGCATCCTGCGGGTCGGCCGGCCCGCGGACCTCGTGGCGGAACTCGGCGTGCACAACCTGGAGGACGTCTTCCTCCAGCTGACCGGACGGGAGTACCGCGAGTGACCGCCTTCCGCTCTCTCTCCCGGGCGATGACGCTCGGCCTGCTGCGGGACCGCACGGCGGTCTTCTTCACGCTGCTCTTCCCCCTGTTGTTCCTCGCCCTCTTCGGAGCCCTGTTCCAGAGCGACTCGCTGACCAAGTCCACCTGGGTCCAGGTCGGCGACGTCGCGGTGCTCGACGACATGCCGGACGAGGAGCTGGCGGCGCTGTCCGACGTGCTCACGCTGGTGAAGTCCGCCGACCGCGAGGCAGCCCTGGAGGACGTGCGGCAGGGCGACGCGGACGCGGCGGTCTGGGAGGAGGACGGCCGCATCGAGATGCGGTACTCGGCCGCAGACGCGACGACCGCGGGCACCGTGCAGGGCCTGATGCAGTCCATCGTGCAGAGCGCCAACGTCGCCGCCACGGGGCAGCCACCCGCCTTCGAACTGGCCACCGACCAGGTCGAGGACAAGTCCGTCAAGCCGATCCAGTACCTGACCCCCGGCCTGCTCGGCTGGGCGATCGCCCAGGGCGCGGCGTACATGTCGGCCTTCACGCTCGTCAACTGGCGCAAGAAGCGCATCCTCAGGCGGCTGTGGCTGGCGCCCGTCAGCCCCGGCACGGTGATCGGGGCGCGGGTCGGGGTGAGCCTGGCGATCGCCTTCCTCCAGGTCGCCATCTTCGTGGGCGTGGCCTGCATCCCCTTCTACGGCCTGCACCTGACCGGCTACTGGTGGCTCGCGCTGCCGCTGGTGGCCACCGGGACGCTGGCCTTCATGTCGATCGGCCTGCTGATAGGCGCCTGGGCGAAGACGGAGGAGGCCGCCAACGGCGCGCTCCAGCTGGTCATCCTGCCGATGGCCTTCGTCTCCGGCTCCTTCTTCCCGAACGACGCGATGCCCTCCTGGCTGCGGACCCTCTCCAACATCCTGCCGCTCAAGCACCTGACGCAGGCCCTGCAGGACGTGCTGAGCCGCGGGCAGGGCTGGGGCGCCGCGCTGCCGACGCTCGGCGGGCTGCTGCTGTTCGCCGCCGTGCTGACCGCGCTCGCCTCCCGCCTCTTCCGCTGGGACGACGCGTAACGCCCGCAGGGCGCACGCCCACCGCGCCGGCCCCGGGGAACTCCCCCCGGGGCCGCGGCTTGTCCGGAGGCGCGCGGCCCTCGCCGGCGTGAAAGCCGGGGCGCGCGGCCCTCGCCGCCGCCCCGGGGGGGTGAGCCGGCCGGTCAGCCGGGGGTGTTGACCATCGAGGCGGCCGCGTAGACCAGGTAGTCCCACAGCTGCCGCTCGTGCTCGGGGTCGAGCCCCAGCGCGTCCACCGCGTGCCGCATGTGCCGCAGCCAGGCGTCGTGCGCGGCCCGGTCCACGCGGAAGGGCGCGTGCCGCATCCGCAGCCGCGGGTGCCCGCGGGTGTCGCCGTAGGTGCGCGGCCCGCCCCAGTACTGCATCAGGAAGAGCCGCAGCCGCTCCTCGGCCGGGCCCAGGTCCTCCTCCGGGTACAGCGGCCGCAGCACCGGGTCCTGGGCAACGCCCTCGTAGAAGACGCGGACGAGCTTGGTGAAGGTCTCCTCGCCGCCGACCTGCGCGTAGAACGACTGCTCCTCGGTCACTCCCCCATGGTCGCAGACGCCCCGGAAAGCGCCGCAGGCTCCCCGGGGCGCGGCCGGCACCGGGGAGCCGCGCCCGGGCCCGCACCCGGGGACCGGCCCGGGGCGCGGGCCCGGGCGGCTACGCGGCGCCGGTCAGCCGCTCCGGCCGGAACATGCCGATGGGGTGGGCGGTTTCGCCGGTCAGCGCGAGATCGGCCAGGATCTCGCCCACCACGGGGGCGAACTTGAAGCCGTGCCCGGAGAAGCCGCAGGCCACCGTCACCGCGGGGTGCCGCGGGTGCGGGGCGATCACGAAGTGCTCGTCGGGCGTCGTGGTGTACATGCAGGTCGCCGCGCGCACCAGCCGCCCCGGCAGGCCGGGCAGCCTGGCCCCGAGGTACGTGGCGAACTCCTCGATCTCCTCCGGGTACACGGTGCGGTCGATGGTGTCGGGGGTGCACTCGGCCCCGCTGCGGAAGAACGCGCCCTTCACGCCGCCCTCGGGGCCGTCGATCGCGGGAAAGCCGTAGATCTGCGAGCCCGTGGGGTCCTCCCAGATGTAGATCGGGTGCCGCTCGGGCAGGTAGGGGCCGACCCCGCCGGCCGGCTGGAACCAGAACATCAGCTGCCGCTCCACGCGCAGCGGCAGCCCCAGGTCGGCCAGCAGCTCGGGGGCCCAGGCGCCCGGGCATATCACCAGGTGGTCCGCGGCGTAGCTGCCCTCCGCGGTCCGCACCTCGACCCCGCCGCCCGGCAGCGCCCGCCAGCCCGCGGCGGGTTCCCCGAACCGCAGCTCCGCGCCGGCCGCCGCGGCCAGCTGCAGCTGCGCCCGCACGGTCTCCTCGGGGCGCACCAGCCCGGCGCGCTCCTCGTACAGCCCCACCACGTCCTTCCCGGGCGCGAAGGCCGGGAAGCGGCGGCGGATCTCGGCGGCGTCCAGCAGCTCGTGCGGCAGGTCCCACACGGCGGCCGAGTGGCGGCTGCCGGCCACGGCCGCGCTGTCCTCGCGGCCCAGCATCAGCCCGCCGCAGCGCAGCATGATCTCCCGGCCCGTCTCCCGCTCCAGCCGCTCGAACAGCTCGTAGGAACGCAGCAGCAGCGGCACGTACCCGGCGCCCTCGAAGTAGGACTGGCGCACGATGCGCGAGCCGCCGTGGCTGGAGCCGTGGGCGTGCGCGGGGGTGAACCGCTCCAGGCCAAGGACCCGGCTCCCCCGGGCCGCGAGCCGGTCGGCCGCGGCACTGCCCATCGCCCCCAGGCCCAGGACGATGACGTCGTACGCCCGGGCGGCACCCGGGGAAGCGGCTGAGGTCATGGGGATTCCCTGCCTTTCTCTCTCGTGCCGGTTTCCTCACCGGCCCCCGAAGGCCACGGCGGCCGCGGGGGCCCTGACGGCCGCCGGGACCGCGACGGGCCGCGCGGCCCCGACGGCCGCGGGGGTCAGCGCGGGGTGACGCTCAGGCCGGGCAGCCCGGCGCGGCGCACCGCCGTCGAGCCCAGCGGCGTGCGAAGACGCAGCCAGGAGCCGCAGGCCAGCACCGCGAGGGGCCCTGCGGCGCGCAGGAGGCCGAGGGCGTGGGCGGCGTGCACGGCGCGCAGCGGCAGCGGCGTGCCCGGCAGCGTCCGCGACCAGATCTCCTCGGCGAGGGCGTCGAGGGCGGCCCTGGTGCGCTCGCCCGCCGCCAGGGCCTCGGTGCGCGCGCGGAACTCGGCCACCACCGCGCCCGCCGCCTCCCGCACCCGCTCCGCGGCCGGCTCGCCCAGGGCCCGCCAGCCGCCGCGCGGGGGCAGCAGCCCGGCCCAGGCCGGCCCCGTCACCTGGCCCGGCACGGTGAACTCGCCCCGCTCCACGTCGATGGCCTCGGCCAGCTCGCCCGCCGAGACCGTCACGTCCAGCCGGGCCGGGGCGCGCAGCAGGCAGGGCCGCACGGCGATGACCTCGAAGCGCGCGGGCCTGGTGAAGACCGCCACCACCTCGCCGTCGGCCTGGAGCCTGGCCGCCGCCGCCCGGTCCCAGCGCAGCTGCCTGGCCAGGAAGGCGGCGAGGTCCCCGGCGTCCTGGGCCGCGGCCAGGCTCAGGGTGCGGGGCGAAGCGTCGGCGGTCATGCGGCGGACGCGCTCCCCGCCTCGTCGTCGCAGTACCGCGTCAGGAAGGTCCGCTCCTCCTCCGTCAGCCGCCGCGGGCGGGCCTTCTCCAGGTCGTAGGGCACGATCACCGTGGAGGCGCGGGCGAAGAGGGTCTCCTCGTCCCGCACCTCGTAGGCCACGGTGGCCGAGGCACCGCCCAGCTTGGCCACCCAGATCTCGATGGCGACCGGCCGGTGCCGGTGCACCAGCGGACGCAGGTAGTCGATCTCGTGCCTGGCCACGACCGAGCCCCCGGTGAACGCGCCGGGCGAGGCCGCCTCGCGCGCCAGCCGGAACATGAAGTCGATCCGCGCCTCCTCCAGATACCTGAGGAAGACGACGTTGTTGACGTGCCCGAAGGCATCCATGTCCGACCAGCGCAGCGGGCACTGGAACACGTGTCGCACGGGTCAGCCCCGGGTCAGTTTCTTGTGGGTGGTGCGGTGCGGGCGGGCCGCCTCGGGGCCGAGCCGCTCGATCTTGTTCTTCTCGTAGGACTCGAAGTTGCCCTCGAACCAGAACCACTTCGAGTTGCCCTCGTAGGCCAGGATGTGGGTGGCGATCCGGTCCAGGAACCACCGGTCGTGGGAGACGACCACGGCGCAGCCGGGGAACTCCAGCAGCGCGTTCTCCAGGGAGGAGAGCGTCTCCACGTCCAGGTCGTTGGTCGGCTCGTCCAGGAGCAGCAGGTTGCCGCCCTGCTTGAGGGTCAGGGCCAGGTTCAGCCGGTTGCGCTCGCCGCCGGAGAGCACGCCCGCCATCTTCTGCTGGTCGGGGCCCTTGAAGCCGAAGGCGCTGACGTAGGCCCGCGAGGGCATCTCGACCTGGCCGACGCTGATGTGGTCCAGGCCGTCCGAGACCACCTCCCACAGCGACTTCTTCGGGTCGATGGTGGCGCGGGTCTGGTCGGCGTAGGAGATCTTCACCGTCTCGCCCACCCGGACCGAGCCGGAGTCGGCCGGCTCCAGGCCGAGGATCATCTTGAACAGCGTGGTCTTGCCCGCGCCGTTGGGGCCGATGACGCCGACGATCCCGTTGCGCGGCAGCGTGAAGGACAGGCCGTCCACCAGCACCTTGTCGCCGAACGCCTTGCCCAGCTTGTCGACCTCGACGACGATGTTGCCCAGCCTGGGGCCGGGCGGGATCTGGATCTCCTCGAAGTCCAGCTTCCTCGTCTTCTCGGCCTCGGCGGCCATCTCCTCGTAACGGGCCAGGCGGGCACGGGACTTGGCCTGGCGGCCCTTGGCGTTGGAACGGACCCACTCCAGCTCGTCCTTCAGCCGCTTGGCGCGCTTGGCGTCCTTTTGGCCCTCCACCTTCAGGCGGGCCTGCTTGGTCTCCAGGTACTTGGAGTAGTTGCCCTCGTAGGCGTAGGCCCGGCCGCGGTCGAGCTCCAGAATCCACTCGGCGACGTTGTCCAGGAAGTACCGGTCGTGGGTGATGGCGACGACGGTGCCCTGGTACTGCGACAGGTGCTGCTCCAGCCACTGGACGGACTCGGCGTCCAGGTGGTTGGTCGGCTCGTCGAGCAGCAGCAGGTCGGGCGCTTCGAGCAGCAGCTTGCACAGGGCGACGCGGCGCTTCTCGCCGCCGGAGAGGTTGGTGACCGGCCAGTCGCCCGGCGGGCAGCCGAGGGCGTCCATGGCCTGCTCCAGCTGGGCGTCCAGGTCCCAGGCGCCCGCGTGGTCGAGCTGCTCCTGGAGCTTGCCCATCTCGTCCATCAGCTCGTCGGTGTACTCGGTCGCCATCTGCTCGGCGATCTCGTTGAACCGGTCGAGCTTGCCCTTGATCTCGGCCACGCCCTCCTGGACGTTCTCCAGGACGGTCTTCGACTCGTCGAGCGGCGGCTCCTGGAGCAGGATGCCCACGCTGTATCCGGGGGTGAGGAAGGCGTCGCCGTTGGAGGGCTGCTCAAGCCCGGCCATGATCTTCAGCACCGTGGACTTGCCCGCGCCGTTGGGGCCCACGACACCGATCTTGGCTCCCGGCAGGAAGCTCAGGGTGACGTCGTCGAGGATCACCTTGTCGCCGTGAGCCTTGCGCGCCTTGCGCATGGTGTAGATGTACTCAGCCAAGAGAAACCGTCCGGCAGCTCAGTCAGGGTCATGGGGCAGCGGTTCCCATCCTGCCGCATGTCCCTGCCAGGGCGGAAACCGGTAACGGCCCGGGCAGCGCGAAGGGGCGGGCCCCTCGGGCCCGCCCCTTCGCGGTGGGTGACGGGCGGGTGTCCCCGCCCGTCACCCGGATCGCCGGCCGGTGACCGGCGCGGAGCCGCGGCCCCGCGCCGGATCAGCGCGCCGGATCAACCGTGTCGCGGCCTGCTCACTCGCCCGCGCCGGCGTTCGCGCCCCGGCGGCGGATGAAGAAGACGCCCGCGCCGCCGACGACCAGCAGCGCCACGGCGATGCCGGTGATCATGACCGGGTTGCTGCCGCTACCGGTCTCGGCCAGGTCGGTGTCGTCGCCCGAGCCACCGGTGCTGTCGGTGGAGGGCTGGTTCTCGGCCGGGGTGGGCGTGCCCGTGTCGGCGCCGCAGTCCAGCACGCCGGTGAACTCGAACGGCTGGGCGCCCTCGACGGCGTTGGCCACCGTGATGTCGTACTCCTGGCCCTGCTCGACCGGGACCACGATCGACTCGGAGCCGCCCGGGGCGACCTCCTTGCTCTCGCCGTTCAGCTCGAAGGTGTAGGGCACGTCACCGTTGTTGGTGGCGGTGACCTTCACGCCGCCCTCGTCGCAGACCTCCTCGGCGTCCACCGCGACGGACGGGTGGCCCGCGCTCGCCCAGGTGGCGGTGGCGGTGGAGCTCACCGACACGTCGGAGGAACCGGCCAGGATCATCGTCTGGGTCTGCTGGTCGACGCCGGTGAAGGCGCGGCCGACCGGGACGGAGGAGGTGGCGGTGGCGGTCAGCGAGGCGCCGCCGTCGGCCGCGTCGGCCGGGACGCTGAAGTACACCTCGTCACCGTTGGCGACGGGGGTGTCCTCGCCGATGGCGTTGCCGTCCGCGTCGACCAGGGTCACGCCCTGCTCGGCGGCGGCCGCGTCGGGCACCACGGTGACCGACTCGGCGGTGGTGTTCACCGTGACCGGGCCGACGGTCTGCCCGGGCTGGCCGGAGACCGCGTTCGGGGACAGCGTCAGGGAGGGGCTGGGCTCCTCGATGTCCTGGGCGTTGTCGAGCAGCCACTCGGTGAGCTTGGCGCCGTCCTCGTCGGCCGGCTCGGCCTCGATGCCGTCGGACAGGTGCCAGATGGCGGCCTGGGTGGCGGCGGCGGCCGTGTTCTCGGTCAGGTGGCCGGCCCCGGACTCCTCGGCCAGCTGGTCCAGGTCGGAGACCACGGGGAAGGAGTTCTGCAGGATCCACTGGATCTTGCCGGCGTCCGGGTTGCCGGCCAGCGTCGAGGAGTCCCAGCCGGTCTCCTTGTAGTGCGCGTTGCCGGCCGTGCTGGTGTTGAAGTCGATGCAGTAGGTCTGGATCGTCCCGCCGTCCTCCACGTTCATCGTGAACAGGCCGCCGGGGATCGAGTCGTGGTGGCCGCCGGCGACGTACTCGACCTCGGCGGCGATGTCCAGGCCCCCGAGGGTCGCCAGGGCGCCCCCGTCGTGGGGGGCCTGCGGGTTCTCGTCCGCCGCGGCCGAGCCGGCGGCGGCTATCGCGCCGGCCGTGAACAGGCCGGTCGCCAGGGCGGAGGCCGCAAAGCGGGCAGCGGCCCGCCTGCGCGCAAGAGTCATGGTGTGTGTCCCCTCCACGAGATCACAAGGCGCAGCCGCATCGGAGAGCGGCGCGCTCATCAATTTCCCCGTGTGTATGGGCGATCGTAGAGAGGCGGTTCGGTGAAGTCCCCACCGGTACCCCGACTTACACATTCCGAAGTCGAATCGTTACCTCGCGCGGTGCGACAGGTCGGCGGAACGGCACGCAACGCGGGCCACAGCGGGCGACCGGGGGCAACAGCGAGATCCCGCACATGACTTCGGCAAGGGACGCCGGGGGCGTTATGGGGCGAGTCGGGCCAATCAGCGGACGGTGGCGGGCAGTTCGGCAGCCCCCTCGGGCGAGGCCGCGATGACGTACCGCTCGCGCACCTCCCGGTACCGGAGCATCTCCGCGGCCACCGGCTCCAGTACGTGGGTGTGCCCGCGGTCGGCCGCCAGCCGCCGCAGCCGCCACTCCTCCTGCTGCCCGCAGGCGTGCGCCGGGCCGCGCGCCGCCATCCGGCAGCCCCAAGCGAGCAGCGGGCCGCCCACCGAGCCGCCGAGCAGCAGCGCCACCGGCAGCCAGCGGTCCACCACCGGCTGTCCCAGCACGGCCATCAGCAGCCAGCACACGCCGAGGAGTTGGGCCGCCAGCAGCACCGCCTGCCCGACCCCGGCCGCCGCCCACCAGCGCGGCCTCGGCAGCCGCTGCCTCGGCTGCTCGGCCAGCGCCGACTCCAGCGCCCGCGGCAGCGCCGCCGCCCCGCTCCAGGCGGCCTCCCGCACCGCCTTCGCCCAGGGCTCGGGCAGCCCCTCGGCGGCGTCCGCGGCCAGCCGCCGCACCGCCTGCTCGACCACCGGCCGCGACACGGGGGGCGGCCCGCCGGTCCGCAGCCTGCGGGTGGCCAGCGCGGGCGGCTCCCCGCGGCGCTGCGCCTGCCGCGCGGCCAGCCGCCGCGCCGCCTGCGCCCAGGGCGTGCCGCAGGCCCGGTCCGCGCGGCGCAGCCAGCCGCGTTCCGCGGCCTGTCCCGCGGCCGGGGCGCCCACCGCGACGGCGAGCCGGTCCTCGAACTCCTCCCTGACCCGGGCGGTGAGGCCCGCGGGCGCCTCGGCGCCGTCCGCGACGTACAGCGGCCCCAGTTTCCTCGCGACCCCGTCCACGTCGGCCGCCAGCCGCCTGGCCGCCGCGGTCCGCGCCGCGACCAGTTCCGCCACGGACTGGCGCAGTTCGGCCACGCCCTCCCCGGTGAGCGCGGAGACGGCGAGCACGCCCGCGCCCGGCTCGCCGTGCTCCCCGAGCGCCACCCCCCGCTCGTCCAGCAGCCGCCGCAGGTCGTCGAGGACCTCGTCCACCGCGTCCGCGGGCAGCCGGTCCAGCTGGTTGAGCACGATCAGGCTGACGTCGGCGTGCCCGGAGAAGGCGCACAGGTAACGCTCGTGCAGCAGCGCGTCGGCGTACTTCTCCGGGTCGACCACCCAGATGACGGCGTCGACCAGGGACAGCAGCCGGTCCACCTGCTCGCGGTGGGCGCCCTCCACCGAGTCGTGGTCGGGCAGGTCGAGCAGGATCAGGCCGCGCAGGCCCGGGTCGCCGGCGTGCGCCCGGCGGCGGCCCCGGCTCGGGACGCCGAGCCGCTCCAGCAGCCCGTCGGGGCTGTCGCTGCCGTCGCGGGTGGTCTCCCAGGTGCAGGCCACGGCGGTCGCGCTGGTCGGGCGGCGCACCCCGGTCTCCGAGAGCTGGGCGCCGGCCAGGGCGTTGAAGAGGGTCGACTTGCCGCTGCCCGTCGCCCCCGCGATCCCGACCACGGTGTAGGTCTGCGGCAGCCTGCCCCTGGCCGCGGCCTCGTCGAGCACGCGCCCCGCCTCGGTGAGCGCCTCCTCGTCCAGCCGGGTCCTGGAGAGGCCGATCAGCTCCCGCAGCGCCTCCAGGCGGGCCCGCAGCGCGTCCCCTCCGGTGCGGCCGTCCTCGGCCCCGGCCGCGGCTCCGGGGGCGGGCGCGCCCCCGGCCTGCGCGGCGGACGTGGACCCGGCGGTCCCGGCCCGCGCGGCGGGGGCGGCGGCGTTCCTCAGGGTGGCGCTTTCCGTCATCGCATTCCTCCTGGGCTGCTGATCAGGCTGTGCTTGGCGTGCACGGCGGACAGGGCGGCGACCAGCTCCACCTGGGAGTGCGGGCTGATCTCCAGGTCGTGCAGGGGCGCGCCCCGGCGCTCGCGCTCGGCGGTGAGCGCCCGCGTGACGCAGCCGGTCAGCTCCCGCCCTCCCTGCTCGCGCAGCCGGGCCGCGGCCCGCGAGCCGAGCGAGCCGGCCAGGGTCTGCTGGGCGACGCTCCCCGCCCTGCCGCCGAGCAGCGCGACCGTCAGCAGGGCGACGGTCTCCGCCTCCTCGGCGGGCCTGGGCCGTCCCTTGTGCGAAGAGCCGCCGAGCCACACGGAGTTGCGCACCTCCTCGGCCAGCTCCTCCAGGCAGCGCCGCAGCCTGCGCACCAGCACGCCGACCCGCTCCCCGACCTCCGCCGGGGAGTCGAGGCCGCCCTCGGGCGCGCCCGGCTCCTCGCGCCAGGCGACGGTGACGCGTTCGTCGGCGGCCGCGACCTGCTCCACGAGCAGCCAGGTCAGCGCCTGCCCGAGGGCGCCGATCAGCTCCTCGGCGCTGGAGTCCTCCGGGAAGGCGAGCCAGTGGGCGCGGGCCTGACCCGCCAGCAGCCCGCCCTCGGCCAGGCAGGCCCGCACCCGGCGCTCCGCCTCGGCGTAGGACTCCTTCAGCCGCTGGTCCAGGCGGACCGCGGTGGCGTACTGGGCGGCGCCCGCCCCGGCCAGCGCGGCCACCCGGGACCGCAGCGAGGCGATGGTGCCGGCGGCGGTGCGGGCGGAGCACTCGGCCCTGGCCACCGGGTCCTGGGCGCGGCGGGCCAGCCAGCGCCGCAGTTCGGCCACGGCGGTGGCGGGCAGCAGGCCGGAGCCGCCGCCGGCCGACTCGGGCAGTTCGGGCACGGTGAAGCGCGGAACGTCGGCGAGCCCCGACTCCTCCAGCAGGGCGTCGTAGTGCCGGGCGACCTCGGCCGCGATCTGGTGCGGCACCCGGTCCAGGACGGTGGCGAGCGTGACCCCGTACTCCCGGGCGCTGCGCAGCAGGTTCCAGCCCATCGCGTCGGCGTAGCGCCCCGCGGTGGTGACGAGCACCCAGATGTCGGCGGCGCAGATGAGGTCGGCGGCCAGGTCCCGGTTGCTCTCCACCAGCGAGTCGACGTCGGGGGCGTCCAGCAGGGCGAGTCCGGCGGGCAGCGAACGGGTGACCTGCAGGGCCATCGTCCGCTGCCCCTCCTGCGGCGGCGCGGGCTGCTGCTCCCCGTCCTGACGGGGCATCCAGACCCGGCCCAGCTGCGGCAGCACCCGCCGCCCCGCGAACCAGTGGTAGTCGTCCGGGTGACAGACCAGCACGGGAATGCGGGTGGTGGGCCGCAGCACTCCCGCCTCGGTGACCCGGCGGCCGACCAGCGAGTTCACGAGGGTCGACTTCCCCGCCCCGGTGGAGCCCCCGACGACGGCCAGCAACGGCGCGTCCGGCTGGCGCAATCTGGGCAGCAGATAGCCGTCCAGCTGGGCGAGCAACTCGCCACGCGACCGGCGGGCACGTTCGGCGCCCGGCAGTTCGAGCGGGAAGCGCGCGGCAGCGAGACGCTCCCGCAGTCCGGTCAGCGCGTCTAGCAGTTCGGGCCGTGCGTCCATGATCGCCACATGCGCAGAATGCCCAATTTCAGGCTATTTCCAAAGCATATTCCACCGAACGCGCCCCATTCCGGGCAGCCGCCACCACCCCGCGGCATAACAACTGCGCAACATGCCACGAACGAGGCATCAAAACCGGTGCGCGCCTCGCACCCGCCTGCGATTATCGGGGCTGCTTCACTGGATCTCCACACGAGGGTGTTGCCGTGAAGCAACCGGGACGAACCCCCCGAAGCCCTATCCTGTGCCCGGCGAGGTCACCGAGGGGCCGCCGTCCCACGCCAGACCATGACCGGCCCCCGTAGCTCAGTGGATAGAGCAGGTGCCTTCTAAGCACTTGGCCGCAGGTTCGAGTCCTGCCGGGGGCGCCACCTTTCCCCCCAGCGTTTCCGCAGGTCAGCGGGTGTGGCGCGGGGTGCTTCCCGGCGGCGGCGCGGGGCGCGGCACCACTGGCTGGCGGCCGGTTATGTCCGGTTGGTACCGGGGGGCTGCGGGTGTCCACGGTGAAATGGCGTTGAAGTTTGGCGAGGGCGCCGCGGCGTCGAGGGCCAGCCCGGTGAGATCCTGGGCCGCCTCGATGCGGCGCTGGAGGTCCTCCCGCTGTCCGGACAGGCAGCGGGCGTAGGTGGACAACAGGACCGGCACGCTGTTGCCGGCCCACTCGGCCACCTGGGCCGGCGGGATGCCGTTGTTCAGCCATCCGGTCAGACAGGGGTGGCGGAGGTCGTAGACCCGTTTGCCCAGGGGTGAGTCGTACTCCGTCTCAGTGAGCGCCGGTCCTCGGCGCCTTCCGCCGGCAGCGGCGCGTCGTCCGCGGTCGGGGCCACGGCTTCCTCGGGGCGTGGTCCGGCGTGGTACAGGGTCACGAAGAACGCATGAAGCCGGTGAACGCATCAAGCCGCTCGCCACCCCGGGACGTTGCCGAGCGCGGGACGTCCGCGCAGACCACGCCCTGAGTGGCAGTGCCGTCCGTGAACAGCTGGGTCTGCGGCCACACGACCGCAGACCCGGCTCCAGGCCCGGTTCGCCTGCCCCAGGCGGACGCGTTCCACCGATTGCGGCAGCCGAGGGCATTACCAGGCAGCGTTCACCGCGACAAAGCGCTAGCCGCAGGCGCCGCACCAATAGGCGCCGTTGCCCTCCGCCAATCCGAGATTGTCGTCTCCCTGTGTCTTATCGGAGAAGCTTCCCGCTTCCGTGAGCATCGGGGGTGCATAGACCTCCCGTTGTGCCTCCACAGCCCGTTCCTCGCTCATCGCCACTACCTCCCGGTGGCACGACACATCCGTCGTACGATGACCTACCCCAACCCCTCTGGGAGAAGGGTTTGTTCACCCGAAGTGGTGACATCCGCCGCGTAAGCCATCGCCTCGCCCGTCCGGGCCGCGGCTCGCGGTTGCCGGTCAATCTTTTCGGCCCCGCGCTCAGAGGCGTGCGCGGACCCCGGCCGTGACCTACGTGCGAACGGCCCGCGCGGGGGCCTCCCCCGCGCGGCGTTCCAGGGCCGTCATCAGGACGGCGGGCAGGGTGGCGATCGCCGTAGCCGCCAGGACCCACCCGAAGGTGGCGCCGAACGCGTCGGCCTGGCCGGACGGACTGCCGCCGGCGTCGTCGAGGCGCTGCTGAAGCACGACGACGAACAGCGCCGCGCCCAGTGAACCGCCCACCCGCTGAAGCATGTTGAGCTGTGGCGTGGCGTCCTCGACCTGCGCCGGGGTCAGGGCCCGGAACGCCGCTGTCATGGCAGGCATGCCGGCCATGCCGATGCCGAAGCCGCGGACCACCATCGCCAGGCTCAGCGCCCCGTAGGAACTGTCGGCGGAAACGAGCATGAAGGGCACGGTGGCCGCCATGCAGACGGAGCCGCCCACGACCGCGGTCAGACTGCCCATCCGCTCGAAGAGCCGCCCCGACAGCCACATCGCGATTGCCGCGCCGACGCCCTGGGGGGCCAGCAGCATGCCGGTGCCGACCGCGTCCTCGTGCCGGACCAGCTGGTAGTACAGCGGCATCAGGATCATGCCGCCGAAGATGGCCGCGCCCATGGCGAAGGTGACGAAGGCTGCCGCGCTGAACACCATGTTCCGGTAGAGCCGCAGGTCGAGCAGGGGGTGCGGCACGCGCAGCGCCCACCAGGCGAAACCGGCGGTGAGGGCCAGCCCGGGTACCAGGGGCAGCAGGGCTCCGGAGGCGAGCAGCGTGCCCTCGTCTCCGGCCCGGGCCAGACCGTAGGTGATGCCGACCACGCCGGTGGAGACCATGAGCAGCCCGGGAACATCGAGCGCACCCGCGTGCACCGTTCGGTCGCGGCCGAGCAGGCGGAGCGCCAGGCAGAGCGCCGCCAGGCCGATCGGCACATTGATCCAGAAGATCCACCGCCACCCGGCGTGGTCCAGGAGCAGTCCGCCGATGGTGGGACCGACGACGGGGGTCAGGAACATCGGCACGCCGATGGCGCTCATCACGCGGGCCACTCCCTGCCGGCCGGCCGCCGTCACCAGGATCGTCTGCCCCACGGGCATCATCAGTCCGCCACCGATGCCCTGCGCGACGCGGAAGACGATCAGCGCTTCGACGTTCGGGGCCAGTCCGCAGAGCACCGAAGCCAGGGTGAACACGCCGAGGGCCGCGGCATAGATCCGCCGGTGGCCGAACCGTCTGGCGAGCCAGGCCGAGACCGGCGTCACCGCGGCCAGGGCCAGCAGATAGCTCGTCACCACCCACTGAAGGGTGCCGAGGGAGACGCCGAAGTCGAGAGACAGCCGCCGGAGGGCCACGTTGACGACGGTGGCATCCAGAAATGCGAGGACCGCGCCCGGAAGGACGACCAGGCCGGGCGCCCAGGTCCGAGGAGCGGCAGCGGGACGCGGAGCGATCCAGGAAACTGCTGATCGACGCTGCACTGGACGAGTTCGCCGCCCACGGCCCGGCGGGCTCCCGGGTGCAGGACATCGCCGAACGGGCAGGCGTCAACAAGCAGTTGATCAACTACTACTTCGGCGGCAAGGACGGCCTGTACCGCGAACTCCTGCGCGTCTGGGCGGAGAGCGAGGCCCTGTTCGCCGACGAGAACGCCTCCCTGGCGGAGATCGCCGTCCAGTACTTCGAACGCGGGCTCGCGGACCCCCGGCCCATCCGCCTCGTCCTCTGGCGCGGACTGTCCGGCGACGAACAGCAGTTCCCGGAGGAGACGGCGGCGGTCAGCGCCGACCTGGACCGGCTGGGACATGCCCGCACGCGAGGAGAGATCGCCGAGGACCTGGACCCGGGATTCCTTCGGCTGGCGCTCATGGGAATGATCATGACTCCGATCGCGCTGCCGCAGCTGGCCCGGCACGCCTACGGCCTCGACCCCCGCTCGCCGGAGTTCCGGGACCGGTACGCCGAGCAGCTCCGCCGCCTCGTCCGGCACCTGGCCGGAGCCCAGGACGCACCAGAGGAACCGGCGGCCCGGCCGGAAAACGATCGTCCGCAGGCCGGGAAACGTTCGTCAACGAGTCGCGGCAGCCGGTCCGGGCAGACAGCCGGGTAGAAGTGGACGGCGCCGGTGAGCGGTGCAGGCTGACGGGGCATCCGGTGACCTCGGCGGGCCCCCGGCGGGCGGCCGGTCCCCTGTGGCCCCGGCACCACATGTGCCGCGTGGCGTGTGCCGTGTCGCGTGGCGCCTCGCGTGTGCGGCGTCATGTGGCGCCGATGCGGGAGCCGGTGCGGCGGTGCGGCGGTGCGGTGGTGCGGTGGTGCGGTGGTGCGGTGGTGCGGTGGTGCGGTGGTGCGGTGGTGCGGTGGTGCGGAAGCGGTGGGCGGCTTACGTGGCCGGTGATTGCCCGGCTGCGGGTGCGTGCGGATGCGGGAGTAGAGGCGGCTGCGGGGGGAGGGGGCGGCTCCCGGATTGCCGTCGCGGTCACCGGCGGGTCTTGCGCGCGGCGCCCGGTGCCGGGGGGCGCGCGGATGAACGTGGCTCGGGGACGGCCGGCCGTCCCCGGTTCAGGTGGCGCGCAGCTGCTGCCGCGT
>NZ_RBAL01000022.1 GCF_003626535.1 Streptomyces hoynatensis | reverse complement strand
CGGATGAAGACCTGGAAGATCCTCCGTGACTGCCGCCGCCGTGGCAACGGTGTCTACTGGGCGGCCATCGGCGTCGCCCACATGCACAACCTCGCCCACGGCTGACCCCTTACGAGACAACCTTTAGGGGCACCGGTCGCCAGGCGTGACAGCGTGGGCACTCACCGTGCGGTGGGGCCTGCCCCGGCGACCGACGCAGAGAACCGCCGCGAATCACGCAGGTGAGGTCCCATGAGCACGCCCCCGCAGCCGCGGTCCGATACCTCGGAACCGCGGCCGACCGCACAGGAACTCGAAGAACTACGCGCACGCCTGGCCGAGTTGACCGAGGAAATCCGCAAGCACCTGGGAGACGGGACGACATCGTGAGCAACGCCGTGTCCGGGGCGATGACATGGGGGCCGAAGGCGCTGCCCGTGCCGTACGTCGTCAAGTGGAGTGGTGAAGACGTCACCGCCGGTGGGGCGTTGACCCTGCGGCCCGGCGGGGAGGGGCTGGCCTACCGGGAGGAGCGGGCCGGGGACCGGGACCGGCACGGGGTGCTGTGGGCCCGGGTGGGGGAGGCGCCCGGCAGCGGGCGGCCCGACTTCCGGGTGATGCACCCGGCCCGGCAGCGGCAGTGCATGGGGGAGCGGCGCTGTCAGGTCTGCGGTGGGCCGGCCGACCGGAACGGGAAGGGGTGGCTGTTCGCGTTGCGGCGGCCGGAGCCGGGGGAGGAGGCGGCGGGGTGGCCCGAGGGGTTGCTGTGCATGAAGCCGCCGGTGTGTGAGCCCTGCGCGCACCTCGCGGTGCAGCACTGCCCGCACCTGGGGGAGCCCGCGTTCGTGCGGGTGCGCAAGCCGCGGGTGTGGGGGGTGTTCGGCGGGCCCTTCGACCGCGAGCTGACCCCTGGCCCGGACGCCTGCCTCCCCTATGGCCGGCAGGCCGCGGCCCGGTGGTTCCTCGCCAACCAGCTGATCGTCGAACTCACCCGCGCCACCCGCGTTCCGGCGCCCTGAAGGGGCCGCCTCACCCGCGCCACCCGCGTCCCGGCTCCCTGGCGCGGGGCGCCTCGCCTGTGTGGGCGGTCAGTGTGGCGGGTGCAGGGGGCAGGGGAGGGAGGGGTCGGCGGGGTGGGGGGAGCAGGCGATGACGTCGAGCGTCAGGTAGCCCGTGCCGCGCAGGTACCAGCCGCCGTGCACGTCCCCGCCGCGGGCGAGGCGTTCGGCGGCGCGGGCCGCGAGGAGGGGGGCCAGCTCCCGGTCGCGTTCCGCCGCGAAGGCCGGGGCCGCGTGGGTCAGCTCGGCCGTGAACCAGGCGGCGGCCTCCTCCGGGTCGCGGCAGGTGCGGGCGATCGCGCTCGCCGGGCGCAGCAGCCAGTCCGCGATCCGCAGCGGGGTGCAGGGGTTGGCGAGGAAGCCGGGCGAGGGCTCGGCGCCGGGCTGACCGGGGGCCGCGGAGAAGGGATGGGGGCGGCGGTCGGCCTCCTGGTCGAAGACGCGGCGCTCGCCCTGCCAGCGGTAGGCGTGGAAGTGCGCGGGGCGGGGGCGTTCCTGGGGCGGGCTCACACCTGGAGGGGTCGTCCCGGCGCGCCCCGTGCTGAAGGCGCCGGTCCGGTGACGCGGCGAGGGGCCGCGGCTCCCGGGCCCGGGAGCGGGAGGGGCGGCCGGGCGCGGACTCCGCCTGGTCCCGCCCGCCCTTTCCCGTTCGGCCCGGGGAGCCCCTGGGCACGCGAGAACAGTAGGAAGCGATCAGAGAACGATCAGAATTTGTGTCCACAAGACAGGCACTGCACGCGGTCGTCCGGGCATGTGGCGCCGCAGTCAGGGCACTGCTTCAACGCGGCCTTTCCTGCCTGTGCGATCCGTTGGTTGGTCATACCGGTGTGTTCCTTCTCCCCAGTTCCGATGGCTTTGGCCGCTCGCCGGCTCCGTGACCTGGCGTCCCCGTGTACCCGCTGCCGGAGCAGCGACTACACGGATTTCCTTCTTCGCCGCCGTGGTGCTGCCGGACGTGCCAGACGTACTGCCGGCGGGCCTGCTCCGGGTCTCCGGTAAGCGCCGATTGCCAGGTGCATGCCGGATTGTCACATGTGTACCGATGGACGGTCCGTGCCACGAGACCGATAGCGATCACCTCTTCCCGCGTAGATGTTGACGGGTTATCGGTGCGGGGACCAGAGGGCGATGAGGTGCGGGAACGGGGCCGCCGCGCCGTGGGGAGGCGTGCGCGGCGGCCCCGTGCGCTGGTCGGAGGGGGTGTGAACGCTCCGGCGCGCGGATCAGGCGGGGGCGGAAGCCCGGTCGAGAAACTTCGTGATCAGCTCCAGCCACTCGGCGGGCGCCTCGATGAACGGCAGGTGCCCGCTGGGGAGTTCGGCCCACTCCGCGCCCGGTATGCCCTCCGCGAGCTGCCGGTGGTGGTGCGGGGTGGCCAGGTGGTCGTGCAGGGTCGAGATCACCAGGGTGGGCACCCGGATGCCGGGCAGGTCGGCGGCGACGTCGGTCCTGCGCACCAGGTCGGCCTGGTCGGCCAGGCCCGGATTGGCCGGGCCCGTGAAGGCGGCGAGCAGCTCGCCGAGCCGCTCCTTCGGCAGGCCGTCGAGGAACGGCGCGCCCGCCCCGGCGAGCAGGGACCACCTCGCGGCGGCGGCCCGGTCCGGCGAGGTGAGGTGGTCGATCATCTCGTCGAGCAGCAGCAGCATCCGCGGCGAGGGGGTGGCGAAGCTCGCGGTCAGGACCAGGGCGGTCACCCGCTCCGGGTGCCTGGCGGCGATGCGTACGGCGAGCGCGCCGCCGAGGGAGTAGCCGAGCACCGCGAAGGTGCCGAGTCCCTCCGCGTCCGCGGCCGCCACCAGGGCGTCGGCGAGCCGGTCGAGCCGGAGGGGTTCCCCGGCGCGCGGGGTGCGGCCCGAGCCGGGGTAGTCGGGGCCCACCACGCGGTGGTGCTCGGCCAGGGCGTCGAGCAGGGGCCCGTAGTTCTCCCGGATGCCGCCGGTCGCGCCGTGCGCGAGCAGCAGGCCCGGGCCCCGGCCGCGCACTAGGCGGTCGAGCGGGGGGAACGCGGGGGTGGTGGGGGAGGTGCTCATGGGGTCTTCCTTTCGGGTTCTCTGGTGCGGAGTTCGCGGTCCCCGGTGCGGAGTTCGCGGTCCCCGGTGCGGAGTTCGCGGTCCCCGGTGCGGAGTTCGCGGTCTCCGGTGGGGAGGTCGCGGTCCCCGGTGCGGAGTTCGCGGTCTCCGGTGGGGAGGTCGCGGACTGTGGTGGGGAGTTGGTCGGAGCGGGTGCGGAACCCGCCTGGGGTGGTGGGGGGTTCGGGGCCGGGCGGGGTGCGGCGGTGGCCGTTCGTGGGGAGGCGGGTGAGGGCGAGGCCGGCCAGCGCGAGCAGGGCGCCCGCGAGGGGCAGTGCCCCGTGGCCGCCTGCCGGTCCGGGGGCGGCGATGAGGAGGCCGCCGAGCCAGGAGCCGCAGGCGATGCCGAGGTTGAAGACGGAGGTGTAGGCGGAGACGGTGAGGGTGGGTGCCCGGCGCGCGGCCAGCACCACCGAGGTCTGGAGGGCGGGCACCAGCGCGAAGGCGAGCAGGCCGAGGCAGAACACGCCCACCGCGGCGGCCGTCTTCTGGTGGCAGGCCAGGGCGAAGGCGGCCAGGCCCGCGGCGAGCAGGGCGATGAGGAACCGCAGGGCGCGTTCCGGCGCGCGGTCGGTCAGCCGCCCGCCGAGGAGGTTCCCGGCCACGCCGCCCGCGCCGAAGACCACGAGCAGCACGGTGACCGCGCGCTCGCCGTAGCCGGTGGTCTCGCCGAGGAGCGGCGCGATGTAGGTGTAGACGGCGAAGATCCCGGCCTCGGTGACCAGGGTGACGGCCAGCAGCCGCAGCACCCGCGGGTCGCGCAGCGCGGCGGCCTCCGCGGCGAGGCCCGGGGCGGCGCGGTCCGCGGCGGTGGGCGTGGGCGTGGCGGTGGGCGTGGGCGTGGCGGTGGGCGTGGGCGCGGCGGTGGGTGCGGGCGTGGCCGGGACCAGGGTGGCGACGGCGGCCAGGGCGAGGGCCCCGGTGGCGGTCAGCGCCCAGAAGGTGCTGCGCCAGCCCTGGGCCTCGCCGAGCCAGGTGCCCAGCGGGGCGCCGAGGACGGTGGCCAGGTTCAGCCCGGCGGAGACGGCGGCCACCGCCCTGCCCCGCCGGTGCTCCGGGACCAGGGCCGCCGCGCTGACCACGCAGATCGCGAAGAAGGTGCCGTGCGTCAGGGCGGTGAGCACCCGGCCGGCGAGCAGCGTGCCGAAGCCGGGCGCGGTGGCGGCGAGCAGGTTGCCGCAGGAGAAGAGGGCGAGCAGGCCGAGCAGCGTGGCCCGGCGCGGGGCGCGCAGCGTCAGCACCGTCACCAGGGGGCCGCCGAGGGTCACCGCGAGCGCGTAGCCGGTGACCAGGAGCCCGGCGGTGGGCACGGACACCCCAAGGTCCGCGGAGAGCGGGGGCAGCAGCCCGACGACCACGTACTCGGCCGTGACCACCACGAAGAGGCAGGCGGCCAGCGCCCCGAGGGCGCCACGGTGCCCGGAGCGCGGGGGTTCGTCACTCATGGCCCGCAGGCTAAAGTCTCACATCGGTGTGAGAGTCAAGCCCGGGTTTCCGCCCCCGCCGCCGGGGCTCAGAGGCGTGCGGCGGCCTCGTCGAGGGAGGCCGTCAGGCGGGTGAGGCGGGTGGCGAGGTCGTGGATCTCGGCGAGGCTGAGGCCCGTTGCCTCGGTGATCTGCCGGGGCACCGGCGCCGTGCGCTCGCGCAGGGCGGCGCCCGCCTCGGTCGGCCGCACGAGCACGGAGCGCTCGTCCCGCGCGCTGCGCTCCCTGCGCACCAGGCCCGCCCCCTCCAGGCGCTTCAGCAGGGGGGAGAGGGTGCCCGAGTCGAGCCTGAGCCGTTCGCCGAGCCGCTTGACCGGCAGCGGGCCGTCCTCCCACAGCACCAGCATCACCAGGTACTGCGGGTAGGTGAGGCCGAGGTCGCGCAGGGCGCGCCGGTAGACGGCGTCGAACGCGCGGGAGGCCGCGTGCAGGGCGAAGCAGACCTGCCGGTCGAGGCGGAGCCACTCCGCCGGCTCCCCGGGCGGCGGGGTCGGCGGGATCGGGGGCGTCGGCGGGGGCGGCGGCGTGCTCATGACTCAAGGGTAGTCGCAGGGTCCGCCATTAAGTTGTGCACAACTTGATTGTGTGCCATGCTTCCGGCGAGAGTCCGGCGCCGCCGGACGGAGCGGAGGGTGGAGAGCAATGGACGTGCTGTACACGGCGGTGGCGATCGCAAACGGCCGCGACGGGCGCGCCGTCAGCTCCGACGGGCTGCTGGACGTGCAGCTGGCGTTCCCGGTCGCGCTCGGCGGCGACGGCAAGGGCACCAACCCGGAGCAGCTGTTCGCGGCGGGCTACGCGGCCTGCTTCTCCAGCGCGCTGGGCGCCGTCGGGCGCGAGGAGAAGGTGGACGTGTCCGACGTCTCCCTCACGGCCGAGGTCGGCATCGGCAAGGACGACACCGGCGGCTTCGCGCTCGCCGTGACCCTGCGGGCCGAGCTGCCAGGGCACCTGGAGAACGAGGAGGGCAGGCGGCTGCTCGAACGGGCCCACCAGGTCTGCCCGTACTCCAAGGCCACCCGCGGCAACATCCCGGTGACCCTCGTCGTCGAGTGACCGCCGCCGGGCCCGCCGCCGGTCAGGCCGCGGGCGGCCCCGCCATCGGCCCCGGCGCCGGGGCCCGGCCGCGCAGGGCGCCGGCCGTGCCCGCCCGGTGGTGGAAGACCCGCCGGTAGGTTGTGGGCGAGACGCTGGTGAGGCGGCGGAAGTGGTGGCGGAGGTTGGGCGCCGTCCCGAAGCCGGAGTGGCGGGCGATCGCCTCCACCGGCTCGTCCGTCGTCTCCAGCAGCTCCTGCGCCAGCCTGACCCGCTCCCGCAGCAGCCACTGGAGGGGCGTGACCCCGAGGGTGTCGCGGAACCGCCGGGCGAACGTGCGCTCGCTCAGGTGGGCCGCCCGGGCCAGCCGCCGCACGGTCAGCGGCTCATGCAGCCGCTCCCTGGCCCAGGCGAGCACCGGGGCCAGGCTGTCGGGCCGCTCCGCGCGCGCGGCCGGCGGCTTCGCGTACTGGGTCTGGTCCCCCTCGCGGTGCGGGGGCACCACCATCCGGCGGGCCACCTCGTTGGCCACGGCCGTGCCCAGGTCGCGGCGCACCAGGTGCAGGCACAGGTCGATCACCGAGCCGGTCCCCGCCGAGGTGAGGACGTCGCCGTGATCCACGTACAGCGGCCCCGGGTCCACCTGCACCCGGGGGAAGCGCCGCGCGAAGTCGGCGGCGTGCATCCAGTGCGTGGTGGCCCGCCGCCCGTCCAGCAGGCCCGCCGCCGCCAGCACGTACACCCCGCCGCACAGGGAGGCGATGCGCCGCCCCCTGCGGTGCGCCTCGCGGACCGCGTCCACCAGCGCGGGCGGCGGCGTCAGCTGCGCGATCCTGTCGCAGGCCGCCACCAGCACCGTGTCGGCGTCGAGCAGGCCCTCGGGGCCGTGCGTGACCGGGAGGGCCAGGCCGTGGGCGGCGCGCACCGGGCCCGGCTCGGCCGCGCACATCCGCAGGCTGTACCACGGGTCCGCCAGATCCCGGCGATCCAGGCCGAACACCTCGCAGGGAACGGCGAGTTCGAAGATGGGGGCGCCGTCCGTCACGGCCAGCGCCACGACGTGCGGGCGGCCCATGGCAGAAATTTATCGCACGTCGTCGTTTCCGCCGATGGCGCCGGCCGGCCCCTGGCGGAAGGCTCCCGGTATGACCACCACGAGCCCGCCCACGGGCGACGCGGCGGGCGGCGTCCCCGCCGCCCGCAAAGGCCCCTCGCCCGCGGGCCCCGCCCCCGACTCGCCCCCAGCCCCCGGCCGCGGCGGCCGTGGCGGGCGCCTCGTGCGGGGCACGGGCGCCCTCACCGCCGTGCAGGGCACGGGCGGCCTCACCGCCGTGCAGGGCACGGCGATGTATGTGGGCGCCGTGCTCGGCACCGGCGTCATCGCCGCCCCCGCCCTCGCCGCCGACGCGGCGGGCCCCGCCTCGCTGCTGGCCTGGCTCGGTCTCGTGCTGCTCTCGGCCCCGCTGGCCGGCACCTTCGCCGCGCTCGGCGCCCGCCACCCCGACGCCGGGGGCGTCTCCACCTACGCCAGGCTGGCCTTCGGCGAACGGGCCGCGGTCGTGGTCGGCTGGTGCTTCTTCTTCGCCGTCCCCGCGGGCGCCCCCGCCGCGGCCATGTTCGGGGCGGCCTACCTCGCGGACGCCCTCGGCGGCGGCAGCGGCACCGAGGCAGCCGCCGCCGCCGGGCTGACCGGGGCGGTCACCCTCGCGAACGCCTTCGGGCTGCGGCTGACCGGGCGGCTGCAACTGGTGCTCTCCGGGCTGCTGGTGACGCTGGTGCTGGCCGCCGTCGCCCTGTCCCTGCCCGAGGCACACTCCGCCAACCTGCACCCCTTCGCCCCGCACGGCTGGGGCGCGGTCGGCTCGGCGGCGGTGCTGCTGGTGTGGAGCTTCGCCGGGTGGGAGGCGATCACGCACCTGGCGGGCGAGTTCCGCCGCCCGGCCCGCGACCTGCCCAGGGCCACGGCGGCGGCCGTGGCGCTCGTGGGGCTGATCTACCTGTCGGTCGCCTTCGCCGTGATCGCCGTGCTGGGCGCGGGCGCCGCCGAGGCCGACGCCCCGCTCGGCGAGCTGATGGCCCGCGGCATGGGCGGCAGCGCGAAGGCGCTCGCCGCGGCCGCCGCGCTGCTGCTGACCTTCGGCACGATGAACGTCTACTTCGCCGGCGCGGCCAACCTCGGCGCCGCACTGGGCCGCGACGGCGCACTCCCGCGCTGGATCGCGGGCGGCAGCGCCGCCGGCGAGGTGCCACGGCGCAGCCTGGCGGTGGTGTCCTCGCTGTCCTTCCTGTCCCTGGGCGTGACCGTGGCGGTCGGGGTGGGACCCGCCCCGCTCGTGCTGCTGACCACCGGCTCCTTCGTGGCCGTGTACGCGATCGGGGTGGCCGCGGCGATCCGGCTGCTGCCCCGGCGCAGCGCGGGGCGCGCGGCTGCGTTCACGGCGCTCGTCGCCGTGGTCGCGCTGCTGCTGATGTCAGGGCGCTACCTGCTGTGGCCGCTCGCCCTGGCCGGGGCGGCCCTCCTCTACCTGCGCCTGCGCGGCGCCTCGCCCACCGGCTCCCCGCCCGCCGGGCCCGCGCCCGGCGCCTCCCCGCCCGCCGCCCGCCGGTAGCGGCCAGGCGGCAGGCCGAACTCCCGCTTGAACGCCTTCGCGAAGGCGAACTCCGAGGCGTAGCCGACCCGTTCGGCCACCCCCCGGATCGGGGTTTCGGTCTGCCGCAGCAGCCGGGCGGCGCTCACCATCCGCCACCAGGTGAGGTACGCCAGCGGCGGGCGGCCCACCAACTCGGCGAAGCGGCGGGCGAAGGGGGCGCGGGACAGGCCCGCCTCGGCGCCGAGGTCCCGCACCGTCCAGCTCCGCGCCGGGTTGGCGTGCAGGGCGCGCAGCGCGGCGGAGACGGCCGGGTCGCGCAGCGCCGCGGACCAGCCGCCCGCCCGCCCCTCGCGCGCGGCGTCCTCGTACCAGGCCCGGAGCGCGTACAGCAGCAGCGTCTCCAGCAGGGCGGGCACCACGCCGTCGCCGCCGGGGCGCCCCGGCTCGGCGAGTTCGGCGCCCAGCAGCTCGATCGTGCCGCGCAGCGCCGGGTGGTGCCCCACCCCGGCCCGCAGGTGCACCACCGGCGGCAGGCTCGCCAGCAGGGGGTGCGGCCTGGCGCGGTCGAGCAGGTACGCGCCGCACAGCAGCACGGTCGGCCCCTCGCCGGCAACGCCCCCCTCCGCCGCGCCCGCGGGGCCGCCGGGTGCAGGGCCGGCGGCTTCGGGTCCGACGGGTGCGGGTTCGACGGGGGCGGGTCCGACGGGTGCGGGGGCGCCGCTTGCGGGATCGCCGAGGGTCAGCAGGCGGCCGGGCGGCGCCTCGCCGCCCCGCGCGTCGGCCAGCTGATGGGCGCTGCCGTGCGGCAGCAGCACCAGGTCGCCCACCCCGAGCCACAGCGGCTCCGCCCCCGCGAGCAGCAGCCGGCACCCGCCGCGCAGCACCACGTGGAAGCCGGCGCCCGCCCCGAACTCCGGGGCCGACAGCCGCCAGGGCGCGTGCAGCCACTGCCGCCCCGAGTGCGGCCGCCCCGCCCGCATGGCGGCCACCGCGTCGCTCAGCACGTCCATGCCGCGACTGTATCCCGGGGCGCAGGTGGGGAGACGATCGGACAGGAAAGACGGGTCTTCCGGTAGGCGGCGTCCTGAGTCTGCGACCCTGCGGCGGGTGCGTACCCGCCGGGCCCCGGCCGGGAACGGGCCAGGCCCCGGTCGGGAACGGGTGGCCGGCGCGGCCGAGGGGGACGGGCGCGGCGCGGGAGGGGGCGGGGGAGCGCGGGCGCGGCCACGGCCGAGGGCGGGCGCGCGGGCGGGGGCGCGTGGGCGGGCGCGGCGCGCGGGGCATCACCTGGGGCGATGGCGGTCATTCCGTGGGCGAATGACCCGGGCGCGGGGGGCCGCGGGTGTGTTCGCATGGTCGCGGCCGGTGGACGGCCGTGGCTTGGGATTCGCGGGCATTCGCGGGATTCGCGGGAGGCAGTTCAGTGGGCGCAGCCAGGCGACGCGTGGTCGTCATCGGTGGGACCAGCGGGATCGGCGCCGCCGTCGCCGAGCGGTTCGCGGCCTCGGGGGCCGAGGTGACGGCGGCGGGGCTCGGGGCAAGCCCGCCCGCGGTCGAACTCGACCTGACGGCGCCCGCGGCCGTGGAGGCGTTCTTCGCCCCCTTCGACTCCCTGGACGTGCTGGTGAACGCGGCCGGGGTGCTGCACCGCGACGAGGAGCTGAGACCCGAGGTCTTCGCCGACGTGCTCGCGGTCAACCTCACCGGGACGATGCGGGCCTGCGCCGCCGCCAGGCGCCCGCTGGCCGCCGCCCGCGGCTGCGTGGTGAACATCGCCTCGATGCTCAGCTTCTTCGGCGGCCCGCGGGTGCCGGCCTACTCCGCGAGCAAGGGCGGCATCGTCCAGCTCACCAAGGCGCTCGCCGTCGCGTGGGCCGCCGACGGGGTGCGGGTCAACGCGGTGGCGCCCGGCTGGATCAGGACGGCGCTCACCGCCGGGCTGCGTCAGGAGCCGGGCGCCGACCGCCGGATCATCGAGCGCACGCCCATGGGCCGCTGGGGCGAGCCCGCCGAGGTGGCGGGCGCGGTCGCCTTCCTCGCCGGGCCCGACGCGGGCTTCATCACCGGCGCCGTCCTGCCCGTGGACGGCGGCTACCTGGCCGGCTGACCCGGGCCGGGCCACCGTTCCCCGCCGAGCCCCGCCGAGCCCCGCCGAGCCACGCCGGCCCCCGCCGAGCCCGCCGAGTCGCCGTCCCCCGTCCCCTCACAACAGGAAGGACCCCCATGATTCCCGTCTCCACCGACTATCCCGACGAGATAGCCGTCGCCGCCAGGCCCGCCGACGAACGGGTCTGGGTGCCGCAGGCCCCGAACGTCTGGTTCCGGCCGCTGATGTTCAACACCGTCACCGGCCAGTGGTGCAACCTGCTCAAGGTCACCGCCGCGGGCATCGTCTCCCGGCACCGCCACCCCGGCGCCGTCTTCGGCTACGTGATCGAGGGCCGCTGGCACTACCACGAGCACGAGTGGGTGGCCGAGAAGGGGCACTTCGTCTACGAGCCCCCGGGCGAGATCCACACTCTTGCGGTCCCCCCGGATTGCGACTATATGATCACGCTGTTCAATATTTCGGGCGCAATGGTGTACGTCGACGAGGCGGGACGCCAGACCGGCTACGAGGACACCTTCACCAAGATCGACCTCTGCCGCGCCCACTACGAAAGCGTGGGTCTGGGGCGCGACTACGTGGATCAGTTCATCCGCTGACCGAGCGCGCGGCGCCAGGGCCAGGAGGTCGGCGTGGATCTCTCAAGTGCCTACAACTACCGGCTCGACTGGATAGCGAGCTTCGTGGCCGTCGCCCGCGAGGGCGGCTTCTCGGCCGCGGCCAAGTCCCTCTACCGCTCCCAGCCGCGGGTCAGCAGCCACATCGGCGAGCTGGAGAACGTGCTCGGGGCGAAGCTGTTCGACCGGTCCGTGCAGCCCGTGGCGCTCACCCCGGAGGGGCGGGCGCTGCTGCCGCACGCGGAGGAGATCCTCTCGCGGCTTGAGGTCTTCTCCGAGGTCGCCGGCGCCGCGGACGGGGTGGTGCGCGGGGAGGCGCGCGTCGGCATGTACCCCAGTGCCGCCGCGTTCCTCTACCCCGCGCTGGTCCGCAGGCTGCGGCGGACGGCGCCGACCGTGCGCACCACCCTCGTCGAGGGCCCCACCCTGTCGCTGGAGAACCTGCTGGCGGCCGGGGACATCGACCTGGCGCTGCGCCCGGTGCTGCCGCTGGTGCGCGACGAGCGGCTGATGAACCGGTGGCTGTGGAGCGAGCCGCTGGTGGTCGTGGTGCCCACCGGGCACCCGCTGGCCGGGCAGGGACCCGTGCACCTGCGGCAGGTCGCCTCCTACCCGCTGGTCACCATCGGCGAGGCCGCCGAGGACAGCCCGCGGCAGTTCGAGACCAACCTGGCCTTCGCCGAGGCGGGCATCCGGCCGGTGATCGCCTTCCAGACCAACCAGCCGCAGACCCTGGCCTCCCTGGTGCGCGGCGGCCTCGGCGTGGGCGTCACCAACGCGCTCGCGATGATGACCGCCAACTGCGCCGGAGTGGAACTGCTGCCGCTGGCCGAGAGCCACATCCAGCGCCACGTCGCCCTGTGGTGGCGCGCCGACCGGGGCGAGTCGCCGGTCGTCGCCCTGCTCAAGGACACCATCGCGGCGCTGCCCGCCCCCCGCCTGCCGCAGGCTCCCGCCGCGGACCGGGCCGCGGCCTGAGGCCGGCGCGGGCCGGCGCGGGGCCGACGTGTGGCGCCGTGCGCCGGTCGGTGCGCGGTGCGGCGTGCGCGGTACGGCGGGTGCCGGCGCGGCCCCGGCCGTGACCGGCGCCACGGGAAAACCCGCTTGAGCCCGCCCCCCGCGCTGCCGTAGGTTGCCCGCGGCCCCTGCGCCGTGCAGCCGATCGCCGAGAGGGCGTTCGGCCGGAAGACCGCCGTGAAGACGGCCGTGAAGACAAGAGGACGGCATCGCGTGACCCCGCCCGCGCTCTAGACCCGACGCCCTTTCCTTCGGCATTTCTCGCTCACCTGTAGCCGACGGCACCGCCGCCGGTCCCGCCGGGCTGCCCTTGCGCGCCCGGGCCTACAGCGTGTGAGGCCGCGCGCAATCGGCCTCGTGTCAGGTCTAGAGAGCTCATGTCTTCACCACCTCATACCGTGCTGCCCTGGGTCGTGCGCCGGACCAGGCTGCCGCTGCTTTCGCTGCGGTGCGTGGACTGCCCCTCGGGGTCCGCCACCACCGGCGAGGGCAGGTTCCGCGTCAACGCCAACGGCAAGCTGCTGGACGTGTGGCTGCTGGTCCGCTGCACCTCCTGCGACCGGACGAGCAAGCTCACCGTCCACGAGCGGGTCCCGGTCAGATCCCTCGATCCGGCCGAGCTCGACGGCTACCACGCCAACGACGCCGCGCTGGTGGCGTCCAGGCTGCTGGACCCGCTGCTCGCCCACCGCAACCGCTTCGCCCTCGACTGGTCGGGGGCCTGGCGGCTGGACGCCCCGCCCGCACCGCCGGAACGGGCATGGCCCTTCCGGGTGGAGGTCCGCTTCGAGGACCCGGTGCCGGTGCGCCCGGAGCGGCTCATCGCCCACGGGCTCGGCCTCAGCAGGAACGAGGTCCTGCGCCGGGTCAAGTGCGAGGTGCCGCCGCGCCGTACCCGAAGCAGCGACTTCGCCTTCACGGTGCTGCCCGGCGAGTAGCGCCACAACGCCGCAGGCCCGCGGGCACGGCATCGGCCGCGCCCGCGGGCCAGGGCGGTGCCGGGCCCGCGGGCCCGGGGGGCGTCAGAAGCCGTTCGCCCGGGTGACCCGCGCGAACCAGGTGGCGCTGTCCTTCAGGGTGCGCCGCTGGGTCGCGTAGTCCACGTGGACCAGGCCGAACCGCTTGCTGTAGCCGTGCGCCCACTCGAAGTTGTCCATGAGGCTCCACACGAAGTAGCCCCGCAGGTCGACGCCCTCGGCCAGCGCCCGGTGCGCGGCGGCGAAGTGCGCCTCCAGGTAGGCGCGGCGCTCCTCGTCGTGGACCCGCCCGTCCGCGGTGAGCTCGTCCGCGAACGCCGCGCCGTTCTCCGTCACGTACAGCGGCACGCCCGCGCCGTACTCGTTCCACACCCGGGTCAGCGTCTCGTACAGGCCGTCCGGGTCGATCTCCCAGCCCATCTCGGTCACGGGCAGCCCGCGCTTGACGAACTCCACGTCCTCGGCCGCGACCCACGGCGAGGGCCCCGAGCCCTGGCCGCCGGCGCGCACCACGTGCCGCGTGTAGTAGTTGACACCGAGGAAGTCCAGCGGGGTGGAGATCGTGTCCAGGTCGCCCTCGCGGACGTGCTCGGTGCCGGTGACCTGGGCCAGGTCCTTCAGCACGTCCGCCGGGTAGGAGCCGCGCAGCAGCGGGTCGAGGAAGATGCGGTTCATCAGGCCGTCGATCCGGCGGGCCGCCTCCCGGTCCTCCTCGCCGTCCGTCACCGGGTCGACCGGGTACAGGTTGACCGTGATGCCGAGGCTGCCCGCGCCCTGCTCGCGCAGCGCCTTGACAGCCAGGCCGTGGCCGAGCAGCAGGTGGTGGGCGGCGCGCACCGCCGCCGCGCCCTCGGTGCGGCCGGGGGCGTGGATGCCGCCCGCGTAGCCGAGGAAGGCCGCGCACCACGGCTCGTTCAGCGTGGTCCAGTCCGTGACCCGGTCGCCGAGCCGCTCGTGGATCAGGGCGGCGTACTCGGCGAAGCGCTCGGCGGTCTCCCGCTCCGGCCAGCCGCCGGCGTCCTCCAGGGTCTGCGGCAGGTCCCAGTGGTACAGCGTCACCCAGGGGGTGATGCCCTGCTCCAGCAGGCCGTCGACCAGGCGGCTGTAGAAGTCGACGCCGCCCGGGTTGAGCCGGCCGCGTCCCTCGGGCTGGATGCGCGGCCAGGCCAGCGAGAAGCGGTAGTGGGTGACGCCGAGTTCGGCCAGCAGCCCCAGGTCCTCCGGGTAGCGGTGATAGTGGTCGACGGCGACGTCCCCGGTGTCACCGTCCCTGGTCTTGCCCGGGGTGTGCGCGAAGGTGTCCCAGACGGAGGGCAGCCTGCCGTCGGCGTGGACGGCCCCCTCGATCTGGTAGCTGGCGGTGGCCGTGCCCCAGGCGAAGCCTTCGGGGAACCGGACGGTGTTCGGGTTGTCAGTCATGGCGAATGTGCTTCCATGTGTGGGTCGTTGCCGGTCGTGCCGGAATCGGTGAACGGCGCGGGGAGAGCGCCCGCGCCCATCCCCCACGCCGCGGCGGGGAGAAAACCGGCGCTGATCGACACTGATCGGCGCTGATCGGATGCGGCGGTCAGAACTGCCAGTGGTCGGCAGGGGCAGCCAGCCCGTCGAGGGTATGCCACAGCTCCTCGGGAATCGGCCGGCGGGCCAGCCGGACGGTCTCCTCGACCCGTTCCGGCCGGGTCACCCCGACGATGGTCGAGGCGATGCGCGGGTCCCGGGTGGAGAACTGGATGGCGGCGGCGGCCAAGGGAACGCCGTGCCCGGCGCAGGCGGCCTCGATCCGCCGCACCTGGGCGAGCACCACGGGATCGGCCTCCGCGTAGGCGTACCTGCCGTGCCCGGCGGCGCCCTTGGCGAGGATGCCGCCCCCGAAGGGCGCCCCGTTCAGCACCGCGAGCCCGGCCGCGTGGGCGGCGTCGATCAGCTGGTCGGCCGAGCGGTCGATCAGCGTCCACCGGTTGTGGGTGAGCAGCACCTCGAACACGCCGGTCGCCACGTAGCGCGCCATCAGCCCGACGGGGCCCCCGGCCACGCCGATGTGCGCGGCCAGGCCCTCCTCGCGGATGCGCACCAGCTCCGCCACCGGCCCGCCCTTGGCCATCGCCTCCTCGAAGGGGATGTGCTCCGGGTCGTGCAGCAGGAGCAGCTGGAGCCGGTCGAGGCCCAGCCGCTCCAGGCTGCCCTCCAGCGAACGGCGCACCTGGGCGGCCGAGTAGTCGCCGCTCGCCCCGTCCCGGTCCACCTTGGTGGACAGCACGAAGCCGGGTGGCAGCCCCCCGATCTCCGCCAGCGCCCTGCCGATGACGCGCTCGCTGCGCCCGCCGCCGTACCCGGCCGCGGTGTCCAGGAAGCACACCGGGCTGCGCAGCACGCGGCGCACCGTCTCGACGGCCCGCTCCTCGGGCACCTCGTAGCCGAAGGCGGCCGGCATGCCGGCCAGCGGCCCGCCGCCGAAGCAGATCTCGGGGACCCGCAGGCCGGTGCCGCCGAGCTCGCGCAGCGGCAGCACGCTCTCGTTCGCGGTCATCGGGCGGGCACCTGCCGTAGCGGCACCCCGTCGGGGTCGGCCGCCCCCAGCGTGGCCCCGTCCGCGGCCAGGCCCAGGGCGCGCAGCCCCAGCCGGTCGCCCGCGGGCGGCGCCGGCTCGGTCGGCGCCTCGGGCGAGGTGAAGGTGAAGACCTCGAGCACCGCGTCCCCGGCCTGGAGGTAGTCGATCACGAAGCCGCGCGGGTCGCGTTCGTGCACCAGGCGGCCGATCACCGGGTAGCCCAGGCCGTCCCGGTAGAAGTCCAGGGTGGCGTCGAGGTCGGCGACGGTGACGGCGACGTGGTCGAAGACCGGGCCCGCCGCGGCCGGCCTGGCCCGCGCCAGCTCCCGCTCCCTGTCGGCCAGTTCCGGGGTGGTCACCGAGTGGTAGTGCAGATGCCCGTCGATGATCTCCAGCAGGGTGCCGTCCGGGTCCTGGAAGAAGGCCAGGTTGACCTCGCCGACGGCCGCGGTGGGCTCGACGGCGAACTCGACCCCGGCCGAGCGCAGCCGCTCGGCCTGCCGGAACACGTCGCCCACCTTCAGCCCGACGTGCCGCATCCCGCGCTGGAGATCGTCGCGCCGCCAGCCGCCGAGGGTGCCCTCCCGGGTCTCGACGAGCTTGACGAACGCGCCCTGGGCGTCGAGCCAGTGCACCCCGGGCGCCGGCGGCTCTGGCCCCTCGGGCACCGGCCGCAGCCCCAGCAGGCCGCAGTAGAAGTCGAGGGAGCGGGTCGCGTCGCCGACCCCGATCTCCACGTACGACATGCCCTTCGCGGCTCCCGCCCCGGGGGCGTGGGGGAACCGCGGGTCCCCGGGGGCCTGTGGATTCGTGGGGTTCATGCGGGGAATCCTTTCCCGGCTTCCGGTGGGAAGCCGTCAGTTCTTGACCGCGCCGAGGGTCAGCCCGGCGACGAAGCGCCGCTGCATGCGCACGTACACCACGACGATCGGCAGGATGGACATGGTCAGCGAGGCGCACAGCAGCGGCCAGTCGGTGGAGTGCTGGCCGACGACCGAGTACAGCACCGGCTGCAGCGGCAGGTCCTCGGGCTGCTGCAGGAAGGTCTGCGCGAACAGGAACTCGTTCCAGGTGTTCATGAACTGGAAGATGACGACCGTGGCGGCGCCCGGCGCGGCCAGCGGCAGCATCACCCGCAGGAAGATGGCGAACTCGCCCGCGCCGTCCACGCGCGCGGCGTTCACCAGCTCCCTCGGCAGGGTCTCGAAGAAGGCCCGCATCAGGAACATCGCGAAGGGCACCGAGGTGCCGATGTACACCATGATCAGGCCGCCCTGGCTGTTCAGCAGGCCGAGGGTGTCGAGTTCGAGGAACAGCGGGATCACGATCGCCGTCACCGGCAGCATGATCGAGGACAGCAGCGTGACGTAGATGACCTGCTTGCCGCGGAACTCCAGGTGGGCGAAGGCGTACCCGGAGAGCGTGGCGAGGGCCACCACCCCGGCCACCGTCACCGCCGTGATGACGAGCGTCACGAGGAAGTGCCGGGGGAAGTCCAGGCCGGTCCACGCCTCGCGGTAGGCGTCGAAGGTGATCTCGTCCGGGCTGGGGAAGAAACCGCCGCCGAAGACCGTGTTGCGCGGCCTGAGCGAGGTCAGCAGCATCCACACCAGCGGGTAGGCGGAACCGGCGGCGACCACGAGCAGGGTGAGGTATCCGAGGGCGCGCCCCAGGAGCGCGCGCGGGCGGCGCCGCGCCCTGGCCTGCGCGGGGAGCGCGGGCGCGGCGGCGGCGCGTGGGCTAGAAGACATCGCGGGCCCTCCGGTTGACGCGCACCTGGACCAGCGTCGCCACCAGGCACAGGACGAAGACGATCATGCTGATGGCCGTGGCGTAGCCGAAGGAGGGGACGGCGCCTGCGGAGGAGCCGAAGGCCAGGCCGTAGAGGTAGGTGCCCAGCACCTCGGAGGCCCGGTTGGGGCCGCCGCCGGTCATCACGTAGATCACGTCGAAGGTCTTGAAGCCGTTCACGACGTTCAGCAGGACGACGACGGCGATGACGTTCCTGAGCATCGGCACGGTCACGTGCCGGAACTGCCGGGCCGGCGAGGCGCCGTCGATCCGCGCCGCCTCGTACAGCGCGGGGTCGATGCCCTGGAGGCCGGCCAGGAAGATCAGCATGTAGAGCCCGGCGGCCTGCCACAGCGAGACCAGCACGAGGGCGGGCAGCACCGTGGAGGGGTCGGCCAGCCAGGGGTGGGCGAGCGAGCCGAGGCCGAGGTCGTCGAGGAACCGGTTGAGCAGGCCGAAGTTCGGGTCGTAGACCATCTGCCACAGCGAGCCGGTGACGACGAACGACACCACCGCGGGCACGAAGATCACGGTGCGGAACACCACCCCGAACCGCCAGCCGCGGTTGAGCAGCACGGCCAGCAGCAGCGGCACCACGGTCTGCAGCACGGTGCAGGCCAGGGTGAAGAACAGCGTCGTCCACAGGGCGTCCCAGAAGACCGGGTCCGACATCAGGTGGTCGAAGTTGTCCAGGCCGATGAACTCCGGGTCGCCGAAGCCGGACCAGCGGGTCAGGCTCAGGTACATCGAGCGCAGGAACGGGTAGGCCACGAAGACGGCGAAGCAGGCCGCGACCGGCAGCACGAACAGGTAGCCGGCCAGCGCCGCCGAGCGCCCCCGCCCACCCCGGCGCCCGCCCCGGCGCGCGAGGCGGCCGGGGGGCGCGGCGGGGCGCCGCTGGGCTGTCGCGGTGGCCATCAGCGGTTCGCCGCCCGCTCGACCCCGGACTGGATGTCCGCGGCGGCGTCCTGGGGGCTGGAGTCGCCGCCGAGCAGGGCGGAGACGGCGTTCGAGGCGGAGTCGGAGGAGCCGGGGCCCATCAGGATGTGCGGGGCGCCGTCGCCGTCGAGGAGCCAGGAGGTCATCTCGGCCAGCACCGGGTCGGCGACCTGCTGGGCGGCCTCCTTGGTGCAGGGCATCGAGTTCGAGTCGTTCATGACCTGCGTGTACCGGTCGTTCTCGAACATGAACTGGAGGAACTCCAGGGCGGCGTCCTTGTTCTTGCTGGTCTCGCTGACCGCGAAGGCCGCGCCCGCCTGGTTGGCGCACCAGTGCCTGGCGCCCGAGCTCAGCGCCGGCGTCTTCATCACCCGGTAGTTCTCCACGAATTCGGGCGGCGCGTCCTGCACGAAGTCCTGCGGCACCCAGGAGCCCATGAAGAGCATCGCGGCCCGGTCCGTGTACAGCATCTGCTCGCCCTGGGCGGTGGTGATGCCGTTCGGGTTGTCCGCCAGCGCCCCCTCCTCCTGGAGCCGCTGCACCAGTTCCAGGGCCTGCACCACCTCGGGGGCGTCCCACTTCTTGCCGTTGCGCTGGAGATCGAGGTCGAGCAGCAGCTGCGGATCGTCGGCGACCTGGGTGATCAGCGGCAGGAAGAAGTCCAGGCCGTTGGTGCCCGGGTTGTTGGAGAGCACGCAGGGCTGCACGCCGCCGTCCCGCAGCGCGGCGGCCACCTCGATCAGGTCGTCCCAGGTCTCGGGGACGTCCACGCCCGCCTCCCGGAAGCGCTGCGGCTGGTAGAAGATGCCGAAGGTCTGGGCCATCCAGCCGACCGCGTACTGCTTCCCCTCGTCGGTGAACAGGCCGTTGGCCGAGGGGAAGAAGCCGTCCAGGAAACCGGAGCCGAGCTCGGCCGCCAGGTCAGCGGTGATCCCGGCCCTGCCGTACTCGATGGCGAGCACGTGCGGGGCGAAGATCTCCGGCGGGTCCCCTGCCGCGACCGCCGACTGGAGCGCCGGCAGGAAGCTGTCCGGGTCGCCGAACTGCCGGTTCTCCACCGTGATGTTCGGATGCGACGCCTCGAACTCCTCCACCAGCTGCGGCCACTGGTCGCGCTGCTGGTCGTACCAGTGCCAGAGCCTGACGGTCGCCTTTCCCGAAGACGAGCCACCGGAACCGCCGCCGCAGGCGCTCAGCACGGGAGCCGCGGCAAAGGCGGCGGCCCCGAGCACGGAGCCTCGCAGGAGCTGCCGCCGACTCGGTCTTCCCGAATGTGCGTGCGACACCATGACGCCCTCCGACTTCGTGTCTGTGAGTCTTGACGAGCGACAGTCGGGCCGTGGGCCATGGCCTGTCATGGGTTATCGCGGCACCGGATGGCCCCTATTCGCTCGCCGGCCACCCGCTCCCGGGCGGGTCCCACGTGGCGGGCCGGAGTTAGTGTGACGAACGCGTCCGCCGGCCCCCGGGACGGGTCGGGACCGGCCGGTATCGGTCGGAACCGGCCGGAACCGGTCGGGGCGCCGGTCGGTGCATCGGACCACGGCCGGCCGGGACCGGCAGCCGAGGGCAGCAGGAGAGGGAGGTGCCGCGATGCGCGCCGTGCGCTGGCACGGGAGGGGCGACGTCAGGTTCGAGACCGTGCCCGACGCCCCCGAGCCGGGGCCGGACGAGATCCGTCTCGCCGTCGCCTGGTGCGGCCTGTGCGGCAGCGACGTCCTGGAGTACCGCTCGGGACCCCTCCTGGTGCCCGTGGAGCGGCCGCACCCGGTCACCGGGCGGCGCGCGCCGCTGGCCCTGGGCCACGAGGTGTCCGGCCGGGTCGCCGACGCCGGGGCGCGGGCGGCGCGCGCCGGGCTCACGCCGGGGACGCTCGTCGTGCTCAACGCGCTGCTGCCCTGCCGGGACTGCCCCAGCTGCCGGTCGGGCGACTGGCACCTGTGCCCCGACTTCGGGCACCTCGGCATGTCCGCGGACGGCGGGCTCGCCGACCTGATCACGGTGCCCGCCGAGATGGCCGTGCCCGCGCCCGAGGGCCTCGACGCCCAGACCGCGGCGCTCGGCGAGCCGTTCGCCGTGGCCTGGCACCTGCTGCGGCGGGCCGGCCTGCCCCGCGGGCGGCGCTGCCTCGTCGTCGGCGCCGGGTCCATCGGGCTGGCCGCCGCCCTCATGCTGCGCGCCGAGGGCAACGAGGTGACCGTGACCGACACCGCGGCGCAGCGCCTGGCCGTCTGCGCCGCGCTCGGCCTGGACCCGCTGCCCGTCGCGGACGGCGCCCCGGCGGGGGAGTACGGCGGGGCCGACGTGGTGCTGGAGTGCTCGGGCACGGGACCCGGCTTCGACCTGGCCTGCCGCGCCGCGCGCCCCGGCGGCACCGTGGGCCTCGCCGGGCTGCCGGAGCGCCCGGTCCCCTTCGACGTCGCCGCCGCCGCCCACCGCGAGCTGACCCTCGTCGGCAGCATGTCCCACCAGACGGACGCCGACCTGCGGCCCGCCCTCGACTTCCTCGCCGGCCACGCCGAGGAGGCGGCCACGCTGATCACCGGCCGGGTGGAGCTGCCGGACGCGGTGCGCGACGGCCTCGACGTCCTCGCCGGCCCGGACCGTGGCCGGCACATCAAGATCCTGGTCAGAGCCGGAGGCATGGCATGAGTGGAATCAGCGGCGGCAGGTCGGGCGGCGCGGGCGCGCCGGGCGGCGGCGCGGGCACCCAGGACGGCGCCCGGCGCAGCTCGGCCTGGTTCGGGGCCGAGGGCCGCAACGGCTTCATCCACCGCTCCTGGATGCGCAACCAGGGCTTCGGGCCCGAGGTCTTCGACGGCCGCCCGGTCATCGGCATCGCCAGCAGCTGGTCGGAGCTGACCCCCTGCAACGCGCACCTGCGGGACGTGGCCGAGGCCGTCAAGCGCGGCGTGTGGGAGGCGGGCGGCTTCCCGCTGGAGTTCCCGGTGATGTCCCTGGGCGAGCCGCTGATGCGCCCCACCACGATGCTCTTCCGCAACCTGATGGCGATGGAGGTCGAGGAGACCATCCGCGCCAACCCGCTCGACGGCGTCGTCCTCCTCTCCGGCTGCGACAAGACCACCCCGGCCATGCTCATGGGCGCGGCGAGCGTCGGCATCCCGGCCCTCATGGTCACCGGCGGGCCGATGCTCAACGGAAAGTTCCAGGGCCGCGACATCGGCTCGGGCACCGCCGTGTGGAAGCTGACCGAGGAGGCCAGGGCGGGCCGCATGTCCGAGGCCGACCTGGCCGAGGCCGAGGGCTGCATGTCCCGCAGCCGCGGCCACTGCATGACGATGGGCACCGCCTCCACCATGGCCTGCCTCGCCGAGGCCCTCGGCATGCAGCTGTCGGGCGGGGCCGCGATCCCGGCCGTCGACGCCCGCCGCTACGCCCTCGCGCAGGCCTCGGGGCGGCAGGCCGTGGAGCTGGTGCGGCGCGACCTGCGCCCGGCCGCGCTGCTGACCAGGGCGGCCTTCGAGAACGCCATCAGGACCAACGCGGCCCTCGGCGGCTCGACCAACGCCGTCGTGCACCTGCTCGCCCTCGCCGGCCGGCTCGGCGTCCCGCTCGACCTGGACGACTTCGACCGGCTGGCGGCCGAGGTGCCGGTGCTCGTGGACCTGATGCCCTCGGGCCGCTTCCTGATGGAGGACTTCTTCTACGCGGGCGGCCTGCCCGTCGTGCTGCGCGAACTCGACGAGGCGGGGCTGCTGCACGGCGAGGCCCTGACCGTCAGCGGCCTGACCGTGCGCGAGGAGACCGCGGGCGCCCGCTGCTGGAACCGCGAGGTCATCCGCCCGGCCGCCGAGCCCTTCCGCCCCGCGGGCGAGGGCACCGTCGTGCTGCGCGGCAGCCTGTGCCCGGACGGCGCCGTGCTGAAGGTCTCGGCCGCCTCCCCCGGCCTGCTGCGCCACCGCGGGCAGGCCCTGGTGTTCGACCGCATCGAGGACTACGTGGCGGCGGCCGACGACCCGGAGCTCCCGGTGGACGCCTCCACCGTCATCGTGGTCCGCAACGCCGGGCCACGCGGCTACCCCGGCTTCCCCGAGGTGGGCAACCCGCCGGTGCCGAAGGTCCTCCTGGAGGCGGGCATCGAGGACGTGGTGCGGATCAGCGACGCGCGCATGAGCGGCACCGGCTACGGCACCTGCGTGCTGCACGTCGCCCCGGAGGCCGCGGTCGGCGGGCCGCTCTCGCTGGTGCGCACCGGGGACTGGATCGAGCTGGACGTGGCGGCCAGGCGCCTCGACCTCGACGTCGACCCCGCCGAGCTGGCCCGGCGCACCCCGGCCCAGGCGCCCGCGGAACCGGCCGCCACCCGCGGCTGGGTGAAGCTCTACACCGAGCACGTGATGCAGGCCGACCGGGGAGCCGACCTGGACTTCCTCGTCGGCGGCAGCGGGGACGCGGTCCCGCGCCACAGCCACTGAGCGGCCGGCCGGGCCCGCGTCCGGGGCCCGGCCGGTCCCCTCCCGGCGCGCCGCTACGCGGCGGCTCCGCTCCGTGCGAGTGCGCTCCGCGTGGCCCCGGGCCCCGCGGCCGGCGGGGCCACCCCGGGATCGAGGGCGCCCGGCACCGACAGGAGCGCGTCGTACCAGGCGGTGGCCATCTTCCCGTAGCCGGTGGCGTTGGGGTGCACGCCGTCGGCCAGGTCTGCCACCGTCAGGGCGCGGTACATGTCGACCAGGTGGACGTGCCTGCCCGCGTCCACCTTGCTCTGCACGATCGCCGGCACCTGCGCGTTGAACGTCCGCACGGTGGAGTCGGCGAAGGAAATGGGGATGATCGTCGCCACGAACAGCTCCGCGTCCGGGGACTGGGCGGTGATGTGGTCGATCAGGGCGGACAGCCGGGCCGGGGCGCCGGCCGGGTCGGACCCGTACATGTCGTTGGTGCCGATGTGCAGCAGGATCACGTCGGGGTCGTAGGTGGCCAGCCAGTTCGTGACGTTCGCGTCGATCTGGGCGATCGTCCAGCCCGAGTGGCCCTCGTGGTCGTGGTCGCCGAGCTGGCTTGGGCCGTTGGACAGGGAGCCGACGAAGTCGACCTCCTGCCCCGCCGCGACAAACTTCTGCCACAGGTCGATCCGGTACGCGCCCGGCACGGTGATGCCGTCGGTGATCGAGTCGCCGAGCGGCATGACGCGCACCGGCCCGGCCGCGGGCTCCGCGGCCCGGGCCGCACCGGCACCGGCGATCACGGCGGCCAGCGCCGCCGCCAGGGCGATCAGCCCGGCCAGCAGGCGCCTGATCGGCCGGGCCGGTGGGGAACTGCGGGGGATGCGGCCGTGGGATGTGGGGGTGTGCACGGCAGGCTCCTTCGTGGGGGTGGGGCCCGGCCGCCCTCCCGCACGCCGTGGCCGGGACCGCCGCGACCGGGCCGAACCCGGGCCGGTGGCGGCGGCGCGGGCGGCCTTCCGGCCGGTGCGGCGCCCTCGCGGGCGGCCTGCCCGGGGGACGCCGGCGCGGCCGGCGCGGCTGAGCGGCCGAACCGGAACAGCAGGGGCGCCAAGCGGCCGCCCGGCGGGCGGGACCGCATCCGCCAAGGGTGCGCCCGGGCGGTGGGGCCGAGCCCTGCCGTCCGGGCGCGCTGACGGGGCGTCACCACCGTGGCACGATCCCGCACGCCCCTCCATCAGACGGGCGTCGGGGAAAGGCAGCCCCCACCCCGACGAACGCGCCCGCCGCCCCGCGCTCCACAGAACGCCGCGGCACGCGCCCCCGGCTCCCGAGCGGAACGCCCGCGCCGACTGCCACGGAACGCCGCGCCGAAGGGAGGGATCATCGGCCGGAACACGTCGCCCCGCGGCCGGATTTCGTCAGGCCCCGGCGGAACTCCCGGCGGGAGTCCGACGAACTCCGCACGACGCGGCCTAGAGCGGCGAGCCGTAGTTCTCGGCCTTGTCGAGGATCTGCGTGAACCGTTCCCACCGCGCGGCGGCCTCCGCGGTCGGTCCCACGGTGAAGTCCGCCGGGTCGAGAAAGTCGAGCCGTTCGCGCGTGGCCGGATCGAGGTCCTGCCACGCGGCCTCATCCTGCGGTGACCGAGCCGCAGTCATCGCACACCCAATTTCCGTTGTTGAGCCTTCGGCCATTGCCTGATCCGCACGACGGACATTCCACTGGCTGCCCCCTCGCACCCACCTAGCCTGCGGAGAGACGACTGTAGCGTGCCGCGGCCCGGCTCGGCAGCCCCCGCCGCACCGGCCGGGGGGCGGTCCCGCGGTGGGGCCGCCGGGCCGGCCGGCGCGGTGGGGGAGGCGCTCAGCCCACGCGGGTGAGGCGGTCGCCGATCCCGGGTTCGGCGAGGTCGGCGGCGAGCGCCACCGGCACCTCGACCCCGGCCACGGTCAGCGTGCCGACCTCGGTGCCCGCCTCGGCGGAGCGCGGCAACCCGTCCGCCGACTCCTCGATCGTGACGTCGACCCGGAGACCGTCCCAGCCGACCGCCGGCACGTCCTCGGTGACGACCACCGGGGTGTGCCCGCCGAAGCCGTCGTCGACGTAGCCGACCACATCGCCCTCCGCGAGCACGTTTTCCGACCGCAACTGGTTCTGGGCGAACCGGATCAGGGTGTCGCTCACGTTCAGCACCTCGGTGAGTATCGAGTTGTCGGCCTCGGCCGGCGGCTGGCCGAGCACCACGCCGACGATCAGCTGCGAGGTGCCGGCGACGTCCTGCCTGGCGGCGAACATCAGGCAGCCGCCCGCGGCCGTGGTGGTGCCGGTCTTGATCCCGACGACGTTGTTGACCGGCACCAGGCCGTTCCAGTTGTCGTGCTCGTCACCGTGGCTGTCGACGTACGCGGGCATCTGCACGATCTCGCGGAAGAGCGGGTCCTCCATCGCCGCCCTGGCCAGGATGGCCTGGTCGGCGGCCGTGCTGACGGTGGTCTCGTCCAGGCCGCTCGGGTCCGTGTAGGTGGTGTGGTCCATGCCCAGCTCGTGGGCCGCGTCGTTCATCTGCCGGACGAACTCCTCCTCGGAGTCCGAGCCGGTGTCCCAACGGGCGAGCAGACGGGCCACGTTGTTCGCGGAGGCGATCAGAATCGCCTGGAGCGCCTCGCGTTCGGTGAGGGTCTCGCCCTCCCGCACGTCCACGGTGGACTCGTTCTCCTCGCTCAGCCCGGCGTCGGACTCGGCCTGGGCGTCCACGGGGATGGAGGCGCCGTCGGAGTCCTCGGCCACCGGGTGGTGCTTCAGGATGAGGTAGGCCGTCATCACCTTGGCCACCGAGGCGATCGGCACCGGCTCCTGCTCGCCCGCGGTGCCGAAGGTGCCGACGCCGACCACGTTCAGCGCGGCCTGCCCAGGGCCCGGCCAGGGCACCTCGGGCGCCTCGCCCTCGAAGGTGTAACTGTCGGCGGCGGTCAGGTGCAGGCTGGGGTCGGGCAGCGGGCGCACCACCTGGACGACCCCGACGACCAGCAGGAGCAGAACGACCAGCGGCGTCCAGATCTTGACCCGGCGCACGGAGGTGCGCAGGAGGGTCGGCGGGGGCGCGGGCCGGTTGGTGAGCGCGGCCAGCAGTTCGAGCGGATCGCGCTCGGAGTCCGCGGGCGGGGGAGGCGCCGTCGGCTTGGGCGGCGCGGCGACCCGGGCGCGCTCCTCGGCGGCCTGCTCCGGCGTCACCAGGGGCTTGAGCACCGGCGCCGGGCGCTCGGGCGCGGGGGGCGCCCCGGTCTTGCGCGCCTCCGGCTCGGGCAGGCGGAGGGCGGTGGTGGGCTGGTCGACCGGCCGGTCCCGGCGCTCGGGCGCGGCGGGCTTGCCGCCCGGTGCCCGCTCCGGGGCCGCAGGCGTGGGCTTTGCGGGAGCAATGATCCGCGTTGCGGCATCCCGGGTGGCCTTCCCCGCCGCGGGCTTCCCCTGCGGGGCCTTGTCCTCCGCGCCCTCCGCGGTCGCGTTCCGCGCGGTCTCGCCTCGCGAGTCCCGCGAGGTCGTGTCCGGTGCGTCCGGTGCGTCCTGCGAGGTCTTGCCCTGCGGGTCCTGGCCCTGCTTGGCCTTGTCCTGCGGGGCCTTGCTCTGCTTCGCCTTGTCCTGCGGGGCCTTGTCCTGCGGGGCGTCCGCCGGTGGGGTGGCGTCCGGGGCTGCCGGGGACCCGGCGGACTTGGCGGATCCGGACGTGCCGCTCCGCTGTTCCCCCTCGCCCGAACCGCCCGGCCGGTCCGCCGCGGAGGGCCGCTCGCCTATCCGCGCGCCCGCGCCGAGGCCCGCTGCGGCGGAGGCGGCGGCCACCCGCCCTGGCGTTCCGGAGCGCCCGGACTCGCCGTCGCCCGCCGGACGTTCGGCCTTCTCGGTCCCATCGGTCGCCGCGGTCCCACCAGTCTTCGGCGTACCACCGGCCGCCGCGGCCCCGCGGCTCGCGCCGGCGTCGCCGGCCTCACCCGCCGTGCCGCCCTTGCCGGTTGGGCCCCCGGCGCCGGTCTCCGCCGCCCCGGCGGGCGCCCCGGCCGCGGAAACGCCCGACGCGCCTGGCCCGTTCGGCCTGCCGGGCGCGGCGGCCTTGCGGTTCTTCGCGGGCCTGCCCTGCCCGGCCTTTTGGGACGGGAGTTGCAGGACGGCGGTCGGCTGGTCGACGGGCCGGGCGGCGGGCCCGGCCTCCTCTTCGCCCCGCCCGGCCTGCTTCGCGCCCTTCGCGCCCTTCGCGTTCTCGGCGCTGTCGGCGTTCTCGGCCGCCTTGGTGTTCTTCGCGCTCGCCGTGCCCTGAGTCCGCTGCGTTTTCTGCGGCTTCTGTGGCTTCTGTGGCTTCTGTGCCTTCTGCGGTGCTGCCGTTCGCTCCGTCGCGGCGGCGGGGGGCGTGCTCGTGTCTTTGCGGCCGTTTCCTTTGCCGCTGCCGCTGCCGCTGCCGCCCTCGCCTCGCCCGGCGCGGGCCCCCTCGCGTGGCGGCAGCCCGAGGACGGTGGTGGGCTGGTCGACGGCCGGCCGGCCGCTCCCCGTCGCGTCCCCGCCGCCCGATGCGCCGGTCCGCGCCCGCGGCTTTTCGCGCGCCCCCTTCTCGCCCCCGGCGTCCCCGGCCGCGCCGTCCGCCCCGAAGGCCTCCCGCTCCGCCTCGTCGCGCGGCGGCAGATGGAGCACCGCCGTCGCCTGGTCGACCGCCCCGGCGCTCGCCGCCTTCCGCGCGCCCTCTCCGCTGTCCCCGGGAACCTTCGCGTCCTCGGGAACCCTCCGGGCCCCCTCAGGCGTCTTCTCCGATGACTCTCGCTCCCGATCCCGATCCGACATGTCCGGGGACTCGCCCGACACCCGTACCTCCCTGCACGTCGTTCCTGGCCCGAGCCGTGGAAAGGCGGCTCGTGGCCCCCTCAAGTCTGCCGGGCCAGGCTGACCGCGACGCCCCGCCCCAGTGGCGAAGGGTCCCCGCCGTCCGTCCATAGGACGACAACGACATATCTACGGGTTCCCACACAAAACAACCACGCACCCTCGACAGAACAATGTGAGAGGCGTCACCCTGTCTTTCATCCACGCGGGGAGGCATGGATGGGCAGGAGTCGTAGAACCATTCCGGAGGAGCTGCTGCTGCTGGCTCTGGACCCGGCCACGGGCACCACAGCGCAGCCGCAGTCGCTCGACCTCGGCCTTGCCGGAGCGCAGCTCGTCGAGCTCGCCCTGGCCGGACGTATAGCCCCAGATGGGGACCGAATAGCCGTGATACTGCCACGGCCGACGGGAGATCCCACCCTGGACTGCGCCCTTGAGCTGCTGCGCAGACGCGGCAGCCCGGTCCGGGCCGTCCACTGGATAGGCGGACCCAGACTGGGACTTCGCCAAACCTATCTCACTCACCTGGAACGCTGCGGCATGGTCCACGCCGTGGAGAACCAGATGTGCGGGGTGCTGCCGACGACGCGGTACCAGGCGACGGACACCGCGGTCAGCCGGCAGATCCGCGCACGCCTCGACACCGCGATCCGCACCGGCACGCCACCGGACGCGCGGACCGCGGCCCTGGCGGCCCTGGCCCACGCCGTGGGCCTCGGCAAGCACCTCTACCCGGGGAACGAGGGGCGGTCCTCCCGCTCCCGGCTCCGGGACCTCATCAGGCACGACCCGATGGGCGGCCTGGTGGCGCACGCCGTCATGGATGTGCAGAACGGCGTCGGCGGGCAGGCCGCCGCCGCGCGGCGCGCGCAGTCCGGCGGCGCCCCGCGCAAGCCGGGGCGCGCCCCGGCGCCCGCGGCGGCCATGGCCGTGGTCGGCCAGTCCTCGGCCCCCGAGCAGATGCGGCGGAGAGGGGTGACGAGAGCCGCGGTACGTCCTTCGCTGTCGCACTGACCACACGACGAGGACCCGTGCCGGGGCATCCCGGCGCGGGCCGCCGGACGGCGGGAGGGAGACCTCCGGTTCGCCTCCGGCGCACCACAGCCACGACGCGAGAGCCACACCGGGAGCCGCGTTCCCGCATGGGGTGTGGCGGCGGCCGGAGACGAAGGCCGCCGTCATGCCCCATGTGCATGTGCGGGGCCGGCGGGTGCGGGGCCGGGCGGCCACCCGGCGTCGCCCGGTGGCGCCGTCGCGTAGCCGTTTCCCAGCGAACGCGCCGGGCCGGATGGCAGTCTGCTGGGTAGATCTGCTTGGCATGACGGTCAAGTGACCAAACGGAGGTGCGCAGTTCGTGGCGAGCAACGTCAATCCTACAGTCCGGCGACGCAGGCTCGGCCAGGAGTTGCGGCGCCTCAGGGAGGACCGGGGGCTGACCGCGGAGGAGGTGGCCGACCGCCTCCTGGTGTCCCAGTCCAAGATCAGCAGGCTGGAGAACGGCCGCCGCAGCATCAGCCCGCGCGACGTGCGCGACCTGTGCGGGGTGTACGAGGTCGCGGACAAGAAGCTGGTCGACTCGCTGATGCAGATGGCCAAGGAGTCCAGACAGCAGGGCTGGTGGCACGCCTTCGCCGAACTCTCGCCCACCTACAGCGTCTACATCGGCCTGGAGACCGACGCCTCCTCGCTGCGGGTGTACGAACCGCTCGTGGTGCCGGGGCTGTTGCAGACGCCGGCCTACGCCGCCGCCGTCATAGCCGGGGCGCTGCCCGAGGTGGGGCAGGAGGAGGTCAACAGCAGGGTGCAGGTCCGCATGCGGCGCCAGCAGCGGCTGTGGGACGAGAAGCAGCCCCTGCGGCTGTGGGTCGTGGTCGACGAGGCGGCGCTGCGGCGCCGGGTCGGCGGCGAGGAGACGATGCGGGAGCAGCTGCGGCAGCTGGTCGCCTGCTCGAAGCTGCCGCACGTCACGCTCCAGGTGCTGCCGTTCTCGGCCGGGGCGCACCCGGGGGTCAACGGGCAGTACACGATCATGGAGTTCCCGGAGGCGAGCGACTCCACGGTGATCTACCTGGAGGGCGGCACCAGCGACCTCTACCTGGAGAAGCCGCACGACGTGCAGCACTACAGCGTGATGTACGAGCACCTGCGGGCCCAGGCGCTGAGCCCCGAGCAGACGATTCGCTTCATCACGGAACTGGCCGGGGACTGACGCCCGTTCCCGCGTCTTCCCATGCGTCTTTCCGTGCGTCGTCCCGGCCGCGTTCGGTTTTCCTTCGGCCCCTCTTTCGTCTCCTTCGGTCTTCCTGCGGTCTTCTTTTGGTCTTCTCTTCCTGTGCTTTCGGCGCTTGCCGCCTCGTTCGCTCGGCCCGTTTCGTTTCCCCGGCCTTTCCGCGGAAGGGCCGGGGATTGTCCCCCGGGCCGGCCGACGCGGTGACCGGGCGTCATATACCCCAAGCCCCCTGCCCGGGAAGGACTGTCTCGGCGAATCACCCTTTCAGGTGAAGCGTGACATCGTGTGTCGATCCGACCTAGTACGGTCGCCGCGTCCTTAACGACCGACCGGCAACTCCGGAGCAGAGATGACCATTGCGCGAGGCAGCACGGGGACCTGGACCAAGTCGACCTATTCCGCGGGGAGCGGCGCCTGCGTGGAGGTGATGTCCCCGGCCAGGCACCGGCTCGCGGTGCGCGATTCCAAGGTGCCCGCCGGGCCACGCCTGGCCTTTTCCGCCGGCTCCTGGTCCGTCTTCCTGGCCGCCCTGCCGCCGGGAGGTGGGCAGGGCTCCCGATGAGCCGCGGGTGAGCCGGGGCGGCCCGGTGCCCCGGCCGCCGGCCCGCGGGCGGCGCGAGGCGGCCGCCGCAGCGGCGCCGCCGCGGGTGGGGGAGCGAGGCCGGAGGGGGAGGAGCTGCCGGCGGGCGGGGACTGTCAGTGGCGGGTGGCAGGATCGTGGCATGGAGCAGCAGACGGGAGCCTGGGCGGTGGTGGCGGCCTACTGGGACGCGGCGGCGGACGCCTTCGACGAGGAGCCGGACCACGGGCTGCGGGACGGCCGGGTGCGGCGGGCCTGGGCGCGGCGGCTGGCCCAGTGGATACCGGTGGCCGCGGCCGACGTGCTCGACGTGGGCTGCGGAACGGGCTCGCTGTCCCTGCTGCTGGGCAGGGCGGGCCACCGGGTGCTCGGCGTGGACCTGTCGCCGCGCATGGTGGAGGCGGCCAGGGCCAAGGCGGCGCGGGCCGCGGTGGCCGCCTCCTTCCTGGTGGGGGACGCCGCGGCGCCGCCGACCGGCAGCCGGCGCTTCGACGTGGTGCTGGCCAGGCACCTGCTGTGGACGCTGCCCGACCCGGCGGCCGCGCTGAGCGCCTGGGTCGGGCGGCTGCGGCCGGGCGGGCGCCTGGTCCTGGTCGAGGGCCGCTGGGGGGCGGCCGAGGGCTCCGCCGCGCCGTACGGGGGCGCGGTGGGCGCCGCCCTGCCGTGGGGCTCGGGGGTGGGCGCGGCCGAGCTCGCCGGGGTGGTGGCCTCGCTTCCCGGGGAGCCGCGGGACGTGCGGACCTGGTCGCTGACGCAGGACGCCGAGGACTTCGCACTGTGGGGCGGCGAGGTGTCCGACGAGCGTTTCGTGCTCACCGCGCGCTTCGCGAGCCCGCCGGGCGCCTCGGGGGCGTGCTGAGCCGTGCCGGGCCGGGCCCGAAGGCGACCGTATGCGGTCCTGGCGTGCACCGCCTAGGCTGGCGAGAGGGGAAAGCGAGAGACCAGACGAAGGTCAGCGGACCTAAGGAAGGTGTCGCCATGGCCGAGACACCCGGGGCCCCCGAGCCGCCCGAGCCGCCGGACGGCCTGGAGCAGGACGACCTGGTGGAGGAGACGCCCACCCCGGACCGGCTCCTGCACTCGGGGGGCGACCGCCCGATCACCCCCGAGGACCTGGTGCGGCTCAGCGGCCGAGAGCCCACGCCCGAGCTCGTCGAGGAGGCGCGGCAGGCGATCGAGGAGGAGGGGCCGGCCGCCGTCGAGCGCTACCTGCCCTGATCCGCCGCCTGCCCGGCCCCTCCCGCCTGCCCGGCCCTTCCCGCCGGGCCGGGACCCGCCCGCCGGGGCGGGCGCCGGGCGGCGGAATGATCCGGGCCCGGGCCTGGTTGTCTGCTGCCGGAACGCAGCAGCGAGCAGGACCGAGCAGGGAGGCGGGCGAGCGTGGCCGCGAACGCAGGGACACCAGGCGCGGAGGGCGCGCACCGGGACGCCGCCGCCGGCACGGGCGCGGGAGACGGCATCAGGGGCGTGCGCAGGGGCCGTGCCCCGGTGCCGCTGTCCGTGCTCGACCTGGCCACGGTCGGGGTCGGCTTCACCGCCTCCGACGCGCTGCGCACCACGGTCGCCCTGGCCCGCCTCGCCGAGCGGCTCGGCTACCACAGGTTCTGGGTGGCCGAACACCACTCCATGCCGGGCGTCGCCTCCTCCTCCCCGCCCGTCATCCTCGGCCACCTCACCGCCCACACCGAGCGGATACGCCTCGGCTCGGGCGGCGTGATGCTGCCCAACCACGCCCCCCTGGTGGTCGCCGAGCAGTTCGGCACGCTGCACGCCCTCGCGCCCGGCCGCGTCGACCTGGGCCTGGGCCGCGCCCCCGGCACCGACGGCGCCACCGCCGCGGCACTGCGGCGCGGGCGGACCGACGGCCCCGACGAGTTCCCGCAGCAGGTCGCCGAGCTGGTGCGGTTCATGGCCGACGACTTCCCCGGCGCCCACCCCTACTCGCGCATCCACGCGGTGCCGGGGCCGGTGCAGGGAAAGGTGCCAGGCGGCGTGCAGACGGCCGACCGGCCCCCGGTGTGGCTGCTGGGCTCCTCCGGCTTCAGCGCGGAGCTGGCCGGGCGGCTCGGCCTGCCGTTCGCGTTCGCACACCACTTCTCGGCCGCCAACACGGTGCCGGCTTTGGAGCTCTACCGGCACTCCTTCCGGCCCTCGGAGTGGCTGGACGCGCCCTATGCGCTCATCGGCGTCTCGGCGTTCGCCGCCGAGGACGAGAAGGAGGCGCACCGGCAGGTGCTGACCGGCGCCCTGTCGATGGTGCGGCTGCGCACCGGCAACCCCGGCCTCGTGCCCAGCCCCGAGGAGGCGGCGTCCTACCCGTTCTCGCCGCTGGAGACCGACGTCGTGGACGGCTGGCTGGCCAACGTGGTGTACGGGACGCCGGACGCGGTGCGCGAGGGGCTGGATGCGCTGGCCGCGCGGACCGGCGCCGACGAGTTGATGATCACCACCAACGCCCACGGCCCCGAGGCGAGGCTGCACAGTTACGAGCTGATCGCCGGCGCCTACGGCATCGGCTGAACCGGCGCGTTCCCCGGGCGCAACAGCGCGGCGGCGGGCCGCTGTTGGCCCGTGTGGCGGGAGGGACTAGGGTGCGGCCGTTCTGTCCGCGCACGAATCCAGCCGATCCGTGTGAACCGAAACGGGGGAAGCGCGATGGCACAACGAGTGCACCGGCCGAGCGTGCCGGGGGATCTCGGCGATCCCCCGGACCTGTGGGTGCGCGCCGCCACCCTGGCGATGCTGGCCGCCGTCGGCATCGACGGGGACGAGTACGAGCTGTCCGAGGACCGGCTGCGCTGCGACAACGCGGGCGGCAGCTACTGGTGGCGGCTGACCCTGCACGGCGAGGGCCGCGCGGTCTTCTGCGGGCAGGACGCCGACGGCAGTCACGGCCACCTGCGGGAAGAGCCGGTCGACTTCCTGGCGGGCGGTCCCGACTGGCTGCCGCTGGCCGAGCTCCGCGCCGAGCAGCACAAGGGGCTGCTCGGCTACGCGTACTGGTGGGAGGGGGGCGCCTGGCACCGCGCCCCCTACCCCGAGGACCTGGCCGACGACGGGCTCGAACTGTCCGCGGGCTGGGTGATCGCCGACGAGGAGGTCACCGAGCAGCTGTGGGAGGCCGTCGAGGGCGGCCGGAACGCCGGCGAGGCGGTGGCCGCCTTCCTGGGCAGGGCGCGGGCCCGCACGGTGGACGCGAAGGCGGTCGCCGCGCTGCTCGGCGCGTTCTCGCCCGCCGAGCCGCCGAAGCCGCAGGAGGTGGCCACCGCCCTGGAGTTCGCCACCAGGGCCGCCCTCACCGCCTGAACCGCCCGCCCCGAAGGCTGAACCGCCCGCCCCGAAGGCCAGGTTCGCGCCCGCCCCTGCCGCGAGGTCAGCGTTCCGCGCCGGCCGTGGGCGCGTGGCCCTGGGGCCCGGGGCGCCGGCCGGCGCGGTCGCGCTCCCACTCCTCACGGGTCAGCGCGTACTCCACCTCGCCCTGCTCCGCGCCCGGCAGCGGCTCCGGCCAGTCGACGAAGAAGGTGCGCACCCACACCAGGCCCGTCTTCTCCATCACCCGCCGGGAGGCCGCGTTCACGCTCATCGTGGTCGCCACCACGCGTTCCACGCCGAGCGTGGCGAAGCCGTGGTCCACCAGCGCCCGCGCCCCCTCCGTCGCCAGGCCGCGGCCCCAGACGGAAGGGAACAGCCGGTAGCCCAGCTCGACGACGTTGCGGCCGCCGTGCAGCCCCGCGCTGCTCACCGGGCCGAACTCGAACCAGCCGAGGAACGCCCCGCCGTCCCGGGCGACCGCGGCCCGATGGCCGAGTCCCTCCGGCAGCTCACGGTACCGGGCCAGCATGGCGGGCAGCGTCCGGTCGCGGATCTCCTCGGGCGGCACCGGGCGGCCGTCGTCGAGGTGGCGCATCACCCGCGGGTCGCCGTGCAACGCCGCCAGGTCCCGGGCGTCGTCCACGGTGAGGGCGCGCAGCCGCAGCCGCGCGGTCGTCAGCTCCTGGAGCACGGGCCCATTCGAGCACCGGGGGCGGGCGCGCCGCCAGCGATTTGTGCGGCGGGCGCTCAGCCCGCGGGGCGGATGCGCAGGACGGCGGCCCCGTCGAGGACGCCGACGACCGCCACGCTCATCGCGTCGTTGATCACCCCGGTGTTCCCCACCGGGCAGGACAGGCCGAGGGAGCCGGGCGAGGTGGCCGTCGGCCCGGTGATGGTCATCGAACAGCCGCCGTCGCTGGCGTAGCTCGACCGGGTCAGCGGCCCGAACAGCGAGACCTCCTCCGCGTCGATCCCGGTCACCTCGATCGACGCGAGGCCGTAGGACTGCGGCACCGGCACGCTGTCCCCCTCGGTGACCCGGATCTCGCAGGTCCCGTCGGCGCAGGCCCCGGCGTTCTCCCCGTCCGCCGGCTCCGGCAGCGAGGAGGGCGTCGGGCTGGGCGTCGGGCTGGGCGTCGGGCTCGCGGTTGCGGTGTCGCTCGCCGCCGCGGTGGGGTCCTGGGCGGGCGAGCGCTCCTCGCCGCCCGCCGCGGTCCCGGTGGGGCGCCGCGCGGCGGGCTCGTCGTCGGAGCAGGCGGTGAGGGCGCCGAATGCGGCGGCGAGGACCAGGGCCACGGCGGCGGGCGAGAGGGTACGCGTCATGCCCGGCAGGAAACCCGATCCCGGGCGGGACCCCTCCCGGGCGGGTCCGGCGGCCGAGTCGACGGCGAGCCGGCGGCAGGACCGACGGCGGCCCGGCGGCAGGACCATCGGCGGGCGGCGGCCGGGGCCCGCCCGGGTCAGCGGTCGAACACCGCCGTCACCGGGGCGTGGTCGCTCCACCGCTCGGCGTGGCTCGCGGCCCGCTCCACGTACGCCTTGACCGCCTGCCCGGCCAGCCCTGGCGTGCCGCAGAGCAGGTCGATGCGCCAGCCGGTGTCGTTGTCGAAGGCGCGCCCGCGGTACGACCACCAGCTGTAGGGGCCCTCCTGGTCCGGGTGCAGGGCGCGGACCACGTCCGTGTACCCGCCCTCCGCCGGGTCGAGGACGCGGCCGAGCCAGGCGCGCTCCTCGGGCAGGAAGCCGGCGTTGCCGCGGTTGGCCCGCCAGTTCCTCAGGTCGGCCTCGCGGTGGGCGATGTTCCAGTCGCCGCAGACCAGCACCTCGCGCCCGGCCGCGGCGGCGCGTTCCCGCAGGCGCACCAGGTAGGGCAGGAAGGCGGCCATGAACCTCTCCTTCTCCGCCTGCCGCTCCGTGCCCACCTCGCCCGAGGGCAGGTAGAGGCTGGCCACCGTCAGCCCGGGCAGGTCCGCCTCCAGGTAGCGGCCCGAGCCGAGGAACTCCTCGGCGCCGAAGCCGACCCGGACCGCGTCCGGCTCCCGCCGGGTGAGCAGCGCCACGCCCGCCCTGCCCTTGACGGCGGCCGGGGCGTAGGCGGCGTGCCAGCCCGCGGGGCGCCAGACGTCGGCGGGGAGTTGCTCCTCGACCGCCCGCACCTCCTGGAGGCACACGACGTCGGCCGGGGAGGCCGCCAGCCAGTCCAGGTAGCCCTTCTTGACGGCGGCCCGCAGGCCGTTCACGTTCACGGTCGTCACGGTCAGCACCGCACGAAGGTAACAAACCGCGCCGGACGCGCCCGCGGCGGTCAGCCGCGCAGCCGGACCAGCCCGGCCCGGGTCTCCGTGAAGCCGCAGGAGCCGAAGTAGAACGGCCGCAGGTGCTCCTCGAAGTCCACGTGCAGCCACTCGCAGCCCGCGTCCCGCGCCCCCCGCGTCGCCTCCGCCACCAGGGCCGCGCCGATCCCCGCGCGCCGCGCCCGGCGCGCGACCGAGGTGTCCAGCAGGAACGCGTGGGCCGCCCCGTCCCAGGCGACGTTGACGAAGCCGAGCAGCGCGCCGTCGGCGCCGCCCCGCGCCACGACCCAGCCGAGGCTGTGCCGTTCCAGCTGGCCGCGCCAGTCGTAGCCGGCGTCCGGGGGGTGGCCGAACGCCTCGGCGTGCAACTCCTCGACCTCGGCGGCGTCGAACTCGCCGCGCCACTCGTAGCGGACCCCGCCGACCCCGCCGCCGACCCCGCCGACCTCGCCGACCCCACCGTCGTCCTGCCTCGCCATTCGGCCGATCCTAGGTCCCCTCCCGCGGGTTGGGGCCCCTCCTGCGGGACCCGGGGAAGGCCCGCGCGGGGGCGGGCTCCGGGCCGCGCGCCGGGGCGCCGCCCGTTTTCGTAGGATCAACGCCATGACGAGCGGAACGAGCATCGGCGCGGACGCCGGCACCGGAGGGGCGGCCGGCGCGGGCCGGTCCCGGGCCGCCTTCGACATTCTGACCCGCGGCTTCGACCACCCGGACGCGCGCCGGCTGAACGACCTGGTGCAGGCCGAGTACGCCGCGCGGTACGGGGACGAGGGGGACGTCACCCCGCTCGAACCCGGCATGTTCGCCCCGCCCAGGGGCCGGTACCTGCTGGCCTACGACGCGGGAGGGCGGCCCGTCGCCTCCGGCGGCTGGCGGGCGCGGAACGCGGGGCCCGGGAGCGAAGGCGACGACGCGGACGGCGGCGACGACGGGGAGGGCGACGGGAACTACCGGGACGGGGACGCCGAGATCAAGCGGATGTACGTCGCCCCCGAGGCCAGGCGCGCGGGGCTCGCGCGCCGCATCCTGGCGCTGCTGGAGGAGGACGCGCGCCGGGCGGGGCGCATCCGGATGGTCCTGGAGACGGGCATCGCCCAGCCGGAGGCGATCGCGCTGTACGAGAGCAGCGGGTACCTGCGGCTGCCCGAGGCCGAGAAGTTCGGGGTCTACCGGTTCAGCCGGACCAGCAGGTGCTACGCCAAGCCGCTGTGAGCGCACGCGCCCCCGCGCGCCCCGCCGTCGCTCCTGCCACCCCCGCGCGCTCCACCCCCGCACGCCCCGGCGCCGCCTGCCCCGCTTCCCCCGGGCACGCACCGCCGCACGCCCCTACCGATCAGTAGGTTCTCTGGCCTACCCTCGACCCTGCCGGCGAGCTCCGGCGGGGTCCTTCCCCGGCGGCGGGCTCCTGCGGGCCCGCGCCGGCCGGCGAGAGGGAGGCGCGGCTTGCACGTGCGGGTGGCGGTGATCGGGGCGGGCTTCGGTGGGCTCGGCGCGGCCGTGCGGCTGCGGCGGATGGGCGTCACGGACTTCCTCGTCCTCGAACGCGCGGACGCGGTGGGCGGAACCTGGCGGGACAACACCTACCCCGGCTGCGCCTGCGACGTTCCCTCGCACCTGTACGCCTTCTCCTTCGCCCCCAACCCGGCCTGGCCGCGCGCCTTTTCCGGCCAGCCGCACATCCGCGCCTACCTGGAGCGGGTCGCCGACACCTTCGGGCTGCGCCCGCACCTGCGGCTGGGCGCCGGGGTGACGGCCGCCCGCTGGGACGGCGCCGGGCTGCGCTGGGAGATCCGCACCTCGGACGGCGGGTGGCTGACCGCGGACGTGCTGGTCGCCGCCACCGGCCCGCTCTCCGAGCCGAGGCTGCCCGACCTGCCGGGACTCGACGGGTTCCCCGGCCGCGTCTTCCACTCCGCGCGCTGGGACCACGGCCACCCGCTGCGCGGGAAACGGGTCGCCGTGGTCGGCACCGGCGCCTCCGCCGTCCAGTTCGTGCCGGAGATCCAGCGCGAGGTCACCGAGCTGACCGTCTTCCAGCGCACCCCGCCCTGGGTGATCCCGCGCGCCGACCGGCGCCTGACCCACCTGGAGCGCGAGCTGCACGAGCGGGTGCCGCTCACCCGCGCGGTGCGGCGGCAACTGCTGTGGCACATACGGGAGTTGCAGGTGGGCGGCTTCGCCGAGCACCCGGAGCGCATGCGGGCCCTGGAGCAGCTGGCGCGCTGGCACCTGCGGCGCGCGGTGCGCGACGCGGACCTGCGGCGGCGGCTGACCCCCGGCTACCGGATCGGCTGCAAGCGCATCCTGCTCTCCAACGCCTGGTACCCCACGCTGACCAGGCCGCACGTGCGGCTGATCGACGCGGGGCTGCGCGAGGTCCGCGGCTCGACGCTGGTGGCGGCCGACGGCAGCGAGGCCGAGGCGGACGTCCTCGTCTTCGGCACCGGCTTCCACGTCACCGACTCGCCGGTCACCCGGCGGATCGAGGGCAGCCGCGGCAGGACGCTCGCCGAGGAGTGGCGCGAGGGCATGACGGCGCTGCGCGGCACCACGGTCGCCGGCTTCCCCAACTTCCTGACGATCATCGGCCCCAACACCGGCCTCGGGAACAGCTCCATGATCCTGATCATCGAGGCGCAGCTGGCCTACCTGGGCTCCTTCCTGCGGCGGCTGGACCGGCTGGGCGGCGGGGCGGCCCTGGTGCCGCGGCCCGCCGCGGTCGCGGCGTGGAACGAGCGGCTGCAGGCCAGGCTGCGGCGTTCGGTGTGGAACACCGGCGGCTGCCGGAGCTGGTACCTGGACGCGAGGGGCCGGAACACCACGATCTGGCCCGGCACCACGGCGGAGTTCCGCGACGTCACCCGCGCGCTCGACCCGGCCGAGTACGAGGTGGTGCGCCGTGGCTGACCTCACCGGCAGCCGCCCGCTCCCCGCCCCCCGCGGGCGGCGGCCCGGCCCGCGGCCCGCGGCCCCGCCCGGGCTGCCGCCCGGGACGCGGCTCACCGTGCGCTCGACCGGCGGCGCGCGGCTGCACGTCGAGACCCACGGCCGAGAGGACGCGCCGACGGTGGTGCTCGCCCACGGCTGGACCTGCGACACCACCCTGTGGCACCCGGTGCTGCGGCTGCTGCTGCCCGGCCACCGGGTGGTGCTCTACGACCAGCGCGGGCACGGCCGTTCCCCGGCCACCCCCGGCAACTGCTCGCCCGAGGCCCTCGCCGACGACCTGTGCGCCGTGCTCGGCGCCACCCTGCCCCCCGGCGGCCGGGCCGTCGTCGCCGGGCACTCCATGGGCGCGATGACCGTGGTGGCCGCGGCGGAGCGCCCCGCGCTGCGCGCGCACGCCGCCGCGGTGCTGCTCTGCTCCACCGGTATCGAGCAACTCACCGGCCTGGCCACGGTGTTCCCCCTCCGGGAGGGCGCGGCGCGGCGCCTGGCCCAGCGCCTGCTCCTCACCGCGAGGCTGCCGCTCGGCCCGGTGACCCCCCTGTCCCGGCGGCTGCTCCGCCACGTCGCCCTGGGCCCGGCCGCCACCCGCGCCCAGTGCGAGCGGGTCGCCCGGATCGTGTCCGGCTGCGCCCCCGCCCCGCGCGCCGAGTGGGGCCGGGTGCTGGCGCGCCTCGACCTCGCCCGGCTGCTGCCCGGCCTCGGCGTCCCGGCCGCCGTCCTCCAGGGCACGGCCGACCGGCTCACCCCGCCGGTGCACGCCCGCCGCATCGCCGCGCGCCTGCCGCACCTCCACGGCCTCACCGAACTGCCGGGCATCGGGCACATGACCCCCGTCGAGGCCCCGGGGGAGGTGGCCGGGGCGCTTTCCGCCCTGGCCCGCGCGTACCTGTGACCCCGGCAGGCCCGCCACGAGGCCCCCGCCCACGCGACCGGGCGCGCGGCGCCCGCGTCTCCCGGCCGGGCAGCCGGGGGCGTACCCGTGACCCGACGCGAGGAGGAGAAGCCGGATGAGCGCAGACCTGAGGGGCCGGGTGGCCGTCGTCACCGGCGCGGCCCGCGGCATCGGCGCGGCCCTGGCGCGTGAGCTCTCGGCCCGGGGCGCCACCCTGGCCCTGGTGGGCCTGGAGCCGGACGTGCTCGGGCGGGTCGCCGCCGGGCTCCCCGGGCCGGCGGGGCACTGGCACGCCGACGTCACCGACACGGCGGCGATGACCCGGGTGGCCCGCGAGGTGGACGGGCGCTTCGGCCGGGTCGATGTGGTCGTGGCCAACGCGGGGGTGGGCGCGGGCGGCCTCTTCGCCGAGACCGAGGACGCGACCTGGCGGCGGGTGGTGGAGGTCAACGTCGTCGGCTCGGCCGTGACCTGCCGCGCCTTCCTGCCCGCGCTGCGCCGGGGGCGCGGGTACTTCCTGCAGATCGCCTCGTTCGCCGCGCTGGCCCCCGCCCCGCTGATGACGGCCTACAGCGCCTCCAAGGCCGCCGTCGAGGCGTTCGCCCACAGCCTGCGGGCCGAGGTGGCGCCGGACGGGGTGGGGGTCGGCGTGGCCTATCTCAGCTGGACCGACACCGACATGGTGCGGGCGGCCGACGAGGAGCCCGCGCTGCGGGAGTTGCGCGCCAGGCTGCCGTGGCCGGTGAACCGCACCGCTCCGCTGGGGCCCGCCGTGCGGCGCCTGGCGGCCGGCATCGAACGCCGCGCGGTGCACGTGTACGCCCAGCCCTGGCTGCGGGCGGCCGTGCCGGTGCGCTGGCTGCTGCCCGCGGTGACCGGCGGCCCGCTGGGGCGCCGGGAGTTGCGGCGCGCCGCCCCCGCGCTGTCCCGGGTGTCCCGGCGCGGCCTCGCCGGGCCGGGCGGGGCCGCGGCCGAGCGCGCCGCGCAACGGCCCGGCGGGGACGGGGAGTTCGGCGGGGAGGGCGGGCCGGGGCGGCCCCGCGGAGACGGGGAGCCGGGCCGCGGTGGGGAGCCGGACCGCGGCGGGGGGACCGGGGGCCGGGGCGCGGGGTGAGCCGCCCGCGGCGCCGCCGCGGGCCGCGGCGGCGGGTCAGCGGCCGGGGTCCTCCGGCTCGTCCCGCCCGCGCTCGTTCTCCCTGGTGTTCTCCCTGGCCCGGTCGACCGCGCGCCGATGCGCCTCCTTGCCGCGCTGCAGCAGGTCGTTCTTCATCTGACTCCGGCGCCGCCTGGCCTCCTCGTCGTTGCCCATGGCCTCCTTGGCGCGCCGCTGAAGCTCCTTGGCCCGGTCGCGGAACTGGTCTGCGATACCCATCGGCTGCCCTCCTCGACATACGGGGCGGCATGCCGCGACGTCCCCTCGGCGGGTCCCGTCCGCGGATGTCCGAAAACCGAACACATGCCTCATCGCCAGCGTGGCACAGCGGCCCCGAGCCCGCATCCCGGCCCCCGGGGGCGCACCCGCGGCGGCCCGGGCCCTCGTCCGGCCCGGGCCGCCGCGCCGTCCCCGCGGGGGCGTTCGGCCGCCCCTCAGGCGTTCCGCGGCGGCAGGGTGGGGCGGCTGCGGTCGGGGGTGCCCTCGTAGCCGGGCGGCGAGGCCGCCGGACGCTGCTCCAGCAGGTCGAGCGCCACCCGCACCGCCGCCTCCAGGGCGACCGGCCGCCCCGCGGCCCAGTCCAGCGGGGTGCGCACCGCCTCGACGTCGGGCGCCACCCCGTGGTTCTCGACGTCCCAGCCGAGCGCCTCGAACCAGGCCGCGTTCATCGGCACCGTGATCTCCGTGTCGTCGCCCAGCCGGTGCTCGCCGGTGATCCCGACCACGCCGCCCCAGGTGCGGCTGCCCACCACGGGCCCGAGGCCGAGCAGCCGGAAGGCCGCCGTGATCATGTCGCCGTCGGACGAGGTCGCCTCGTCGGCGAGGGCGACGACCGGCCCGCGCGGCGCGTCGGAGGCGTAGCTGACCGGCTGCGCGTGCCGGGTCAGGTCCCAGCCCAGCACCCGGCGGGACAGCTTCTCGATCACCAACTCGCTGATGTGGCCGCCCGCGTTGCCCCGCACGTCCACGATCAGCGCCTGCCGGGAGAACTCCATCCGCAGGTCCCGGTTGAACTGCGCCCAGCCCGAGCCCCCCATGTCGGGAATGTGCACGTAGCCGCACCTGCCGCCGCTCAACTCCCGTACGGTCGCGCGCCGCCGCCGCACCCAGTCCTGGTACCGCAGCGACCGGTCGTCGATCAGCGGCATCACCGCGATCCGCCGCCGCCCGCCGTCCTCGTCCCGGAAGGACAGCTCCACGCTCGTTCCCCCGGTGCCCGCAAGCAGCGGCCAGGGGCCCGCCGCCGGATCGACGGGACGGCCGCCCACGTGCGTGAGCACCGCCCCCTCCCGTACGCCCGTCCCGGCCAGCGGGGAACGCGCCCGCGAGTCGGAGGACTCGCCCGGCAGGATGCGCGTCAGCCGCCAGGACCCGTCCGCCCCCCGCGCGAAGTCCGCGCCGAGCAGGCCCTGCGCGCGCTGGTAGTGCGGCGGGCCCTCGTTGCTCCTGGCCGCGGTGACGTAGGCGTGGGAGGTGCCGAGCTCGCCCAGCGTCTCCCACAGCAGGTCCGCGAACTCGTCGGGGCTCGCCACCCGGGCCACCAGCGGCCGGTACTGGTCGAGGATCGCGGGCCAGTCCACCCCGCACATCTTCGGCTCCCAGAAGTGGTCCCGCACGATCCGGCCCGCCTCGTCGAAGGCCTGCGCCCACTCCGCGCCCGGGTCAGCGACGTGCACGATGCGCCGCAGGTCGACGTGCACGGAGGAGTCGGAGTCCGCGGACTCGGTGGCCGGAACCGCGCGCAGCTCGTTCCCGTCGCTCACCACCAGCCGGGTGCCGTCCCCGCTCGGCACGAACCAGTCGACGTCCTCGGTGAGTTCGGTCCGCTTGGACTTGGCCAGGTCGAAGTGCTCCAGCGTCGGCCTGCCCGAGGTGTCGTCCGGGTTGACGAAGGTCTCGCCGAGGGCGCCCGAGATCGGCCAGCGCAGCCACACCAGGCCGCCGCCGGCCACCGGGTACAGCGAGGAGTACTTGGAGGCGGCCACCGGGAAGGGCGTGACCCGCGCGCCGAGCCCCTCCGCCTCGACCCGCACGGTCCCTGACTCCTCGCTCGCGTCGCCGGGACCGCCCGCCCCGGCGGCCGTGTCCGCCGGGTCGAGCCCGCCCGCGGCCGGGCGGCCCTCGGGCGTGATCGCGAAGGGGGAGCGGGTGGCGGAGGACAGCGGCACCAGGTAGGGGCGGCAGCCGAGCGGGAAGGAGAGGTCGCCGGTGTGGACGTCGTAGACCGGGTCGAAGCCGCGCCAGGACAGGAACGCCAGGTACCGGCCGTCCCTGGTGAACACCGGCTCCTCGTCCTCGAACCTGCCGTCGGTCACGTCGATCACGGTCCGCTCCCGGCGCGAGAGCCGGGCGATCTTGATCTGGGTGAGGGAGCGGCCCACGCCGGGATGCGCCCAGGCCAGCCACCGGGAGTCGGGGGAGAAGGCCAGGTCCCGCACCGGCCCGTTGACCGACCTGATCAGCTCGAACGCCTCCTCGCCCAGGCCGTCCTCGCCGTCCTCCTCGTCCTCCTCGTCCTCGCCGTCCTCGCCTTCCTCGCCGTCCTCCTCGTCCTGGTCCTCGTCCTCCTGCTCCTCTCGGCCCTCCTCGCCGCCGTCCTCCTCGTTCTCGTTCTCGTCGTCGTCCTCGCCGGCGTTCCCGTCCTCGCCGGCGCCGGCGCCCTCCCCGGCCCGGCCGGCGGCCCCGCCCGTAGGCGACCCGGAGCCCTCGGGCTTCTCGGAGTCCTCGGCGTCCTCGGCGTCCTCGGCGTCCTCCGTACCCTCGCCGTCCTCCGCACCCTCGGCGTTCCCGGCCGCGTCAGGGGCCGCGGGGACCGGGACGACGAGCAGGCGGCCGTCGTGGGTGGCGACCGCGAGGGTGGAGCCGTCGGGCGAGGAGGTCAGCTCGCGGACGCGGCCCAGCGGCCCGGCGGCCAGCCGGACGGGGTCCTGCCCGCCGCTCGCCCGCGGCAGGAAGGCGACCTCTATGGCGTCCTCGCCGTCCGCGTCCGTGAGGTAGGCCAGCCTGCCGGTGTCCCCGAGCATCTCCGGCAGCCGCACCCGCACCCCGGGCCCGCCGGCCAGCGCCCGCGCCGGGCCGTCCCGGTGGGTCAGCCAGTACAGCGCCCCGCGCACGGCCACCGCGCTGGCCCGCCCGGTGGCGTCCACCGTGAGGGAGTCCACGTGGTCCGAGGTCTGCACCTGGTACGGCCGCCTGCCGGTGCGCGGTCCGCCGAGCCTGACCTCAAGGCGCCGCGGCGCCGAGTCCCTCGTCAGCTCCTCCACCAGCCACAGCTCCCCGGCGCACTGGTAGACCACCCGGCGGCCGTCGGTGGCCGCGTTCCTGGCGTAGAACGCGGCATGGTCCGTGTGCCGCCACAGCTCCGTGCCGTCGAACCGGCAGGAATAGAGATTTCCGATCCCTTCGTGGTCGGAAAGAAAAGCGATACGGTCGCCCACGATCATGGGGCAGTCAATGTGCCCGTTCAGCTCGGCGAGAAGTCGCTTCCCGTTCAGCCAGAGTTTCCCGATCGCCCCGCCGCGATAACGCTTCCAGGCGGCCGGCTCGTGCGGGGCCTTCCCGGTCAGCAGGAGCGTGTGGGTGCCCTCGGGCCCGCCCATGGCGAGATCGGCGACCGGCCCCCAGGGCAGTTTCTCGCCCGGGCCGCCCGCGAGGGGCACCGTGTACGCCTGCGTGAAGTGCGAGAACGGCTGCGCGTGCGAGGTGACGGCGAGAATTCCGCCGGGACCCTCGGCGCCCGCGGGCGTCCAGCCGCGGACTCTGGTGTCGTACGAGGCCCAGTGCGTGAGCTGCTCGACCCGGCCGCCGTCCACCGGGGCGAGATGAATTTCCGGATCGAGCGTGCGCCAGCTCGTGAACGCGAGGTGGCGGCCGTCGGGAGAAAACCTGGGCGGACCGAGTCGGGTACGATCGGCAGTTAGTCGCCACGCGCGTCCGGCCGGGCGCCCGGGTGCGGGCAATGGGGCCAGCCAGAGGTCGTCCTCCGCGACGAAGCACAGCAATTCGCCGTGCAGGTGCGGATAACGCAGGTATCCCTCGGGCTCCCGCGCGGGGGCGGGGGACGGGGCGGATGAGTGGGATGCGGTCACGGTTCCATGCTTCGGCTCGCCGAATGCCCCGGCAAGTCTCGGCGGACTGGCAGCACCCTCGCGTGGCGCCCCTTATGTGATTCGAGTCACATAAGGGTGGGTTCGCTCACCCGGGTCGTGACCTTACGCGTCCCGTTCTGTGAGCTGACTCGCTTCCGCTTGCACAAGGTTTACATCGCACATCCACGACACCCGGACAGGAGAACCTGCCCCGTGGCTACGTTTCTGTACAAACTCGGCCGCCTGTGCTTCAGGCGCCGCTGGTGGGTGGGCCTCGCCTGGCTCCTGCTGCTCATAGGCGTGGGCGTCGCCGCCTCCAGCGCGGCCTCGCCCCCCGACGACGATTTCGCCCTGCCCGGCACGGAGTCCCAGGAAGCCTTCGACATCATGGAGTCGAAGTTCCACTTCGACTCGGCGGCGCTGGAGACCACCCTGGTCTTCAAGGCGCCCGGCGACCAGGACATCTCCTCCGCGCAGAACCAGGCCGCCGTCCAGTCCGTCCTCGACGAGATGGCGGGCGCGGACAAGGTCAGTGACGTCTCCGACCCCTTCGCCCCGGAGAGCGGCGCCCTCAGCGAGGACGGTTCCACCGCCCGCGCCACCGTCACCTACGACGCGACCTACGGCGACCTCACCGACGAGATGCACGACCAGCTGTTCACGGCGATGGACCACGGGCGTGCCGACCACCTGACGGTCGAGGCCCGCGGCCCGGTCGCCATGGGGCTCGAAGAGATGCCGCCCTCCGAGATGATCGGCGTCGTCGTCGCGGCCGTCGTCCTGGTGATCACCTTCGGCTCGCTGGTGGCCGCCGGGCTTCCGCTGCTGACCGCCCTGGTCGGCATCATGATCGGTTCGCTGGGCATCACGGCCCTGAGTGCCACCCTCGGCCTCTCGCAGATGACCGGCATCCTGGCCATCATGATCGGCCTGGCCGTCGGCATCGACTACGCGCTGTTCATCTCCTCGCGCTACCGAGCCGAGCTGATGGAGGGCCACAGCCGCGACGAGGCCGCAGGACGCGCCGTGGGCACCGCGGGCTCCGCCGTCGTCTTCGCCGGCCTGACCGTGATCATCGCCCTCTCCGGCCTCGCGATCATCAACGTCCCGCTGCTGACCAAGATGGGCCTGGCCGCCGCGGCCACCGTGGCCCTCGCGGTGCTGGTGGCGCTGACCCTGGTGCCGGCCGCCCTCGGCATGATCGGCAAGCGGATCTTCGGCCGCAAGATGCGCCGGCAGAACCCGGAGACCGGCGTTCCCACCTCGCTGTACAAGAACGGCAAGGAGAACTTCGGCACCCGCTGGGCCCGCGGCATCCTGCGCCGCCCCGCCTTCGTGCTGATCGGCGCGATCGTCGGCCTCGGCGTGCTCGCCGTGCCGGTCGCCAGCATGGAACTCGGCCTGCCAAGCGACGCGACCCAGCCCTCGGACTCCACGCAGCGCAAGGCGTACGACATGCAGGCCGACGCGTTCGGCGCCGGGTTCAACGGCCCGCTGACGCTGGTGGTCGACGGCCGCAACGGCGCCGACGCCGCGGCGGCGGCCGACGACCTGCGCACCGAACTCGACGGCTACGACGACATCGTCGCGACGGTGCCGCCGCAGGTCAGCGAGGACGGCACGGTGGCCACCGTGCAGGCCTTCCCCAAGTCGGGCCCGTCCAGCTCCGAGACCACCGACCTGGTCTCCAGCATCAGGGACGACTTCGCGCCCGGCTTCGAGGAGGCGCACGGCACGAAGCTGCTCGTCTCGGGCCAGACCGCGGCCGAGAGCGACTTCAACCAGGTGATGAGCGACGCGCTCGTGCCCTACCTGGCGCTCGTGGTGGGCCTGGCGTTCATCCTGCTGATCCTCGTCTTCCGGTCGATCCTGGTGCCGCTGAAGGCCGCGCTCGGCTTCCTGCTCTCGGTGCTCGCCGCGCTCGGCACCGTGGTCGCGGTCTTCCAGTGGGGCTGGCTGAAGGACCTGATCGGGGTCCAGGAGACCGCGCCGATCATGAGCATGATGCCGATCTTCATGGTGGGCGTGATCTTCGGCCTCGCCATGGACTACGAGGTCTTCCTCGTGACCCGCATGCGGGAGGCCCACGTCCACGGCGAGGAGTCGCACCAGTCGGTGATCACCGGCCTGCGGCTGAACGCCCGGGTCGTCACCGCGGCGGCGATCATCATGATCAGCGTCTTCGCGAGCTTCGCGGCCACCGCCACCGACGACATGGTCAAGATGATGGGCTTCGGCCTCAGCATGGCCGTCCTGCTCGACGCCTTCGTCGTCAGGATGACCCTGGTCCCGGCCCTGATGGGCCTGCTCGGCGAGCGGGCCTGGTGGCTGCCCAGGTGGCTGGACCGCATCCTGCCGAACGTCGACGTGGAGGGCGCTTCCCTGGAGCGCTACCTGGAGGCGAACGGCAAGGGCCGTGACGCGCTGAAGCGTGACGAGCGGGAGCCGCAGCCCGTGGGCTGACGCCCCTGCCACACCGGGTGTCGTGGCGACACGGAGCCCGGCACCCGCCCTCCTCGGGGCGGGTGCCGGGCTCCGTTGCGCGTGCGTGGGGCAGCTGTTGGGTAATCGTTCTTGCGAATCTCTCGCAAGAGCGTTTTATTTGTCGGCAGCACCATCGACAGAGCGACGGGGTGAGACGTCCCCGCGCCCAGAGAGCGAGACAACGCCATGCACGTCCCCGACGGCTTCCTCAACGCGCCCGTCTCCGTGGCCACCGGCGTGGTGGCGGCATCCGCCGTCGCCGTCTCCCTCCGCGGCGCCCGCCGCGAGCTGAACGAGCGCACCGCGCCGCTGGCCGGCCTCGTGGCCGCCTTCGTCTTCGCCGTGCAGATGCTCAACTTCCCGGTCGCCGCGGGCACCAGCGGCCACCTCCTCGGCGGGACCCTCGCCGCCGTCCTCGTCGGGCCGTGTACCGGCGTGCTGTGCATGGCCGTCGTCCTGCTGATGCAGGGGCTGCTCTTCGCCGACGGCGGCCTGACCGCGCTCGGCACCAACGTGACGCTGATGGGCGTGGTCACCGTCGTCGTCGGCTACGGCCTGTTCCGGGTGCTGCTCGGCGTCCTGCCGGGAGGCCGGCGGGCGGTGAGCGTGGCCACCTTCGTCTCCGCGCTGGTCTCGGTGCCGGTCGCCGCCATCGGCTTCACCGGCCTCTACGCCCTCGGCGGCACCGAGGACGTCTCGCTGGGCCGGGTCTTCACCGCCATGGTCGGCGTGCATCTGCTGATCGGCATCGGCGAGGCGGTCATCACCACCGTCACCGTGGGCGCCGTCCTCGCGGTCAGGCCCGACCTGGTCCGCGGCGCCTCCGCCGCCGTCCGCCGCCCGCTGGAGATCCGCGGCGGCGCCGTCCCGGGGCCCCGCCCCGAGCCGGCCGAACCCGCCGCGCCCGCCGCCGCCCCGGCCGGGCCCGCCCCGGCGCGTTCGCTGCGGCCCGTGTGGCTGAGCGGCCTGGCGGTCGCCGTGGTGCTCGCCGCGTTCGTCAGCTTCTACGCCTCGGCCGAGCCCGACGGCCTCAACCGCGTCGCCAACGACGAGGGCATCTCGGCCGCCGAGCGCGAAAGCGACGTCGCCGACTCGCCCCTGGCCGACTACGGGGTCCGCGACGTGGACAACGAGCGCCTCTCCACCGGACTTGCCGGGGCGGCCGGCGTCGCCGTCACCCTGGGCCTCGGCTCCGCGGTCTTCTTCGCCGTCCGCCGCCGCAGGCCGACGGACGGCCCCACGCGGGCCGTGCAGGCGGGCCACGAGGGCGCGGCCGCGAGCGCGGGCGGACATGCCTGACCACGGGGGGCACGCCCAGCGCCTCTACCGCCCGGGGGACACGCCGGTGCACCGGCTGCCCGCGCACTGCAAGCTGATCGCCGTCTTCTCCTTCGTGCTGATCGCCGTCGCCACCCCGCGCGAGGCCGTCTGGGCCTTCGGCCTGTACGCCGCGCTGCTGGCCGGCGTCGCCGCCCTGGCCCGGCTGCCCGCCGGCTTCGTGCTGCGCCGGATGCTCATCGAGGTGCCCTTCGTCGCCTTCGCGCTGCTGCTGCCCTTCATCGCCGAGGGCGAGCAGGTGCGGGTACTCGGCCTCTCGCTGAGCGAGTCGGGGCTGTGGGGCGCGTGGAACATCCTGGCCAAGGGCACCCTCGGCGTCGCCGCCTCGGTGCTGCTCGCCGCCACCACCGAGCTGCGCGCCGTCCTGCTCGGCCTCCAGCGGCTGCGGCTGCCCCCGCTGCTGGTGCAGATCGCCTCGTTCATGCTCAGGTACGCCGACGTCATCTCCGACGAGCTGCGCCGGATGCGGATCGCCCGCGAGTCCCGCGGCTTCCGGGCCCGCGGCCCGGCGCAGTGGGGCGTGCTGGCGAAGACCGCGGGCGCGCTCTTCATCCGCGCCTACGAGCGCGGCGAGCGGGTCCACCTCGCGATGCTCAGCCGCGGCTACGCCGGCACCATGCCGGTCATCGACCACCTGACCGCCTCCCGCGCCCAGTGGGCGGGCGCGGTGGCCCTCCCGGCGGCGGCGCTCGCGGTGTGTGTGCTGGGATGGTCCCTGTGAGCACCACCGACGAGCGTGAACCCGGCGGCAGGAGCGAGGACGCCGGACCCCGCGGCGGCGGGCAGGCGCCGCTCTCCCTTGAGGTCGCGGGGCTCGCCTTCGCCTACCCCGACGGCCACCAGGCGCTCTTCGGCGTCGACCTGTCCGTCCCGCGCGGCGAGCGGGTCGCCCTCCTCGGCCCCAACGGGGCGGGCAAGACGACCCTGGTCCTGCACCTCAACGGCATCCTCACCGCGGGCGCCGGCAGCGTCCGGGTCGGCGGCCTGCCCGTCGCCAAGGACACCCTCGCCGAGATCAGGCGGCGCGTGGGCCTGGTCTTCCAGGACCCGGACGACCAGCTGTTCATGCCGACCGTGCGCGAGGACGTGGCCTTCGGCCCGGCCAACGCGGGCGTGCGGGGCGCCGCGTTGGAGGCCCGGGTGACGCGGGCTCTGGAGCGGGTCGGCATGGCCGGCTTCGCCGACCGGCCCCCGCACCACCTCTCCTTCGGGCAGCGCCGCCGCGTCGCCGTGGCCACCGTGCTCGCGATGGACCCGGAGATCCTCGTCCTCGACGAGCCCTCCGCCAACCTCGACCCGGCCGCCAGGCGGGAACTCGCCGAGATCCTGCTCTCGCTGGACCTGACGGTCCTCATGGTCACCCACGACCTGCCGTACGCGCTCGAACTGTGCCCGCGCTCGGTCATTCTCAGCGAGGGCGTGATCGCCGCGGACGGGCCCACGGCCGAACTCCTCGCCGACGAGGACCTGTTGCGCCGCCACCGCCTCGAACTGCCCTTCGGCTTCGACCCGCGCGCCGCCCGCCGCTGAGCCGGCCCCTCCGCACGCCGGGCGGCGAAGGCCGGCGGGCGGCGGCGGCCGGCGGGCGCTTGCGCCCCCTCCGTCGGCCCACCGGCAGCCCGCCGTATCGCCGCAGCGTCATTGAACCCCGCCGCACCCAGGAGCACACTTGTCCCCAAATCGATACATCGGGAACGGGAGGCGCCGTGCGCCGCAGAGCCCAAACGGCCGCCCTGGCGGCCCTGGTCACCCTCGCCCTCCTCCTCTTCGGCGGCCCCACCGCGGCCCGGGCCCAGCAGGCCGCCGGCTGCGAACCTGACATCTCCCTCGACACCGAGTCCGGCCTCGGCACCCTCCTCACGCTGATCGACCAGGTACGCGCCCGGGGCGGCGGCGACGCGGAGGTCGACCGGGCCCTGGCCCAGCGCGCCTGCCTGGTGCGGCCCCTGGCGGGTGGGGGCGGCGGCATCCCGCACGTGGACGGCCTCACCGTCGCGGCGCCCGACCTCTACACCATCGCCGTGGTGGACGGCGTCGACCGCTGGGTCGCGATCACCGACTGGTCCTTCACCACCCTCCCCGCCGCCCCGATGACGGGCAACCAGGCCGTCGCCACCTGGTTCGACGTGCCGGTGAACCCCGTGCTCCAGGTCGTCCACCACAGCGGCCTGACCTCCCAGTACCCGAACACGAGCAGCGAGGAGGCCGCCGACGTCAACGAGCACGGCGTCGGCTTCCTCATCGCCCCGCAGAAGTCGGCCACCGACATGAACGTGGCCACCGGCCGCTCCGCCCTGGTCTTCGAGGGCAGCGGCCCCTGCACCGAGCTGACGGCCCGCGCCGCCTTCGCCCACACCTGGAACGACACCTCGATCGGCAGCCTCGGCATCACCTCCACCGGCCCCGCCATCGGCTGGACCGACACCGTGGACCGCGCGGTCAACTACAGCTCGCCGACCCGCGTCTCCGGAGTATGCGGCTGAGGGTCACCGGACGGCCGGGGGCCCTGGCGGCCCCGGCCGGATCGCCCCCGGGCGCCCGGGAACCCCGGCGTCTGCGGGGCCGCCCCCGGCCGGGTTGCCCCCGGCGTGCGGGGCGCCGCTCCCGGCGTCCGGGGGCCGCCCGGGGGCGGGGCCGCCGGTTACGGCTGGTCGAAGAGGGCGCTTACGGACTCGCCGTTGTGGATGCGCCGCACCGCCTCCGCGAGCGCCGGCGCGATCGAGAGCACCGTCAGCTTCTCCGTCCGCTCCTCGTCCGGGATCGGCACCGTGTTGGTGCAGACGATCTCCCGCACGTCCTCCTCCGCACTCAGCCGCTTCAGCGCCCCCTGCGCGAACAGCCCGTGGGTGCAGGCCACCCGGATCGAGGCCACCCCCAACCCCCTGAGTTTCCCGAGGAGTTCGAAGACCGTGCTGCCCTTGGCGATCTCGTCGTCCAGCACGATCACGTCCCGGCCGGTGACCTCCCCTATCACCGAGCTGATCTCCACCCGGTCGTCGGCGTACCGCTGCTTCGCGCCCGCGGCCACCGGGATGCCGAGCAGCCGCGCGAACGCCGCCGCCTCCTTCGCGTTCCCCAGGTCGGGGGAGACCACCACCGAGTTCCGCAGCCGCGCCCGGTCCTCGCCGTGGAAGTGCGCGGCGAGTTCCCGCAGGGCGTGCAGGTGGTCCACGGGGACGCTGAAGAAGCCGTGGACCTGCGGCGAGTGCAGGGTCATGGCCAGGATGCGGCTCGCCCCCGCCGTCACCATCAGGTCGGCGATCAGCCGCCCGCCGATGGAGATCCTGGGGGCGTCCTTCTTGTCCGAGCGGGCGTAGGAGTAGTGCGGCAGCACCACCGTCGTGCGGGCCGCGGACGCGCCCCGCGCCGCGTCCAGCATCAGCAGCAGCTCGACCAGGTTCTCCTGCACGGGCCTGACCAGCGGCTGGATCAGATACACGTCCCGTTCGCGGCAGTTGGCCTGCAACTGCACCTGCAGGCAGTCGTTGGCGAACCTGTCGACCCTGGTGGGCCGGAGCGGGACCCCCAGGTGCGCGCAGACCTCCGCGGCCAACTCCGGATGGGCGCTGCCGCTGAAGACGGCGATATCCCGCATGGTCCGGTCCTTCCCCAGTCGTCCCTGGGGCAACCTTACGGCGCGGCGGTCAGCACGTCCGCGACGATCGGTCCCGCATTGTCGCCGCCGTGCCCCGAGTCGGGCACCACGGCGGCCGCCGCGAGATCGTCGCGGTAGGCGGTGAACCAGGCGTTGGGCCGTTCCTGCCCGTCCACCTCGGCCGAGCCGGTCTTGGCGCCGAAGTCCCCGCCGACCCCGGCCATCGCCTCGGCCGCGGTGCCGCTCACCGCCGTCCGGTGCATCAACTGCCGCAGCTGGGACTGCGTCGAGGAGGAGAGCGTCCTGGCGGCCTGCGCCAGCGTGCGGCCGTCGAAGTCCGGCGGCACCAGGTAGGGCTGGAGGAAGCTGCCGTGCTGCACGGTCGCCGAGACGGAGGCCATGTTCAGCGGGTTCATCCGCACCCCGCCCTGGCCGATCAGCGAGGCCGCCATCTGCGCGTCGTGCTGCGTGGGCACCTGGCCGTCCATCGAGGTCACCCCCACGCTCCAGGTGAGGCCGAGCCCGAAGACGTCCCGGGCCTGGTCGCCGAGGTCGCTGTCGGACAGCTCCGGCGCCTGGCTGATGAACGCGGTGTTGCAGGAGGCGGCGAAGCTGTCGGCGAAGGTGCCGCCCTCGATCTCGAAGTCGTCGTCGTTGTGGAACGGCCAGCCGCCGAACTCGAAGGTCTTCGGGCAGGGGTGCGGGGCGTCGGCGGAGGCCAGGCCCCGGTCGATCAGCAGCGAGGCGGTGACGATCTTGAACGTGGAGCCGGGCGCGTAGGAACCCTCCAGCGCCGTGTCGAAGCCGTCGGCCGGGGCGTTGGCCAGGGCCCGGATCGCGCCGGTGCTCGGCTGGATTGCCACCACCGCCGCGGTGCCGTGCTCGGCCACCGACTGCTCGGCGGCCCGCTGCAGCACCGGGTCGATCGTGGTGGGCACCTCCCCCGCGGCCGGCTCCTCCAGTTCGAGCAGCTGCTCCACCCGCTCGCCGTCCTCGTCCACGATCCGCAGCTCGGCACCCGCGCTCGCGCCCGCCTCCTCGGCGTACCGCTCCCTGATGTCGGACAGCACTCCGGCCAGGGCCGGGTGCTCCTCGGCGGTCAGCTCCTCGCCGTTGACGTCGAGCACCTGAATCGGCGCCTCCTCGGCCAGCGGACCGGCCTCGATGGCCTGCCCCTCGGCGAGGCCCGGGTACAGCACCTCGGGCGACCAGGCCACCACGGGCTCGCCGCTCGCCTCGTCCCTGACGACGGTCAGCTCCGAGTCGTAGCCCCACTCCACGGGTTCGGTGGCCGAGCCGCCCCCGCCCGGGGCGCCGTCCCCGGACTCCCCGGCTCCGGCGGACTGCCCCGACCCCCCGGACTCCTCCGCGTCCTCGGCCTGCGCCGGATCGTAGGAGACGTGCGCCGCGAAGGAGAACGGCACCCGCCCCGGCTCCCCGCCGGCGGGCGTGCCCGGGGTCAGGCGCAGGCCGGAGAGGGACACGTGGCCGGCCAGGCCGCCGAGCGCCGCCTCGGCCGCCCGCGGATCGTCGGTCAGGGCCGCCGCCGCGGCTGCGTCGCCCGCCTGCCACGCCCGCAGGAACGCCGCCGCGGTCGCGGTCACCTCCTCGGCGGTGGGCGGCCCGGCGCTCGCGGCCCCCGCCGCATCGCCGTCCGAGGCCGCGGCCACATTGCTCGTGCCGCCCTCCCCGCCCAGCAGGCTGTACGCGCCGAGCGCGACGGCCACCGCCGCCGCGCACACCCCACTCACGACGGCGACCCGCCGTCTGCTCCCCATCACCGAATTGCCCGCCCTGCCCCTAGAAGGGCCCGAAGGCCCACCGAACGCCCCGAAATCCGCTGGCTTAGCGCAGCCTACCGGCTACCCGCGGTATCCCGTCCCCCCGGGAGGAACCCACCCCTACACCCACGACCCCAGCCACATCCGCGCCCGCCAGCCGTCGACCGAGATCTCCATGCCGGTGTAGATGGGGTAGAAGTAGATGAAGTTCCAGACGATCAGCAGGACCAGGACGCCGACGGCCACGATGCCCGCGACGCGGCGGCGTTCCGGGCAGCCGGGCGGGCCGAGCAGGGCGCCGATCATCATCGTCACCGCCAGGCACAGGAACGGCACCAGCACGACCGCGTAGAAGTAGAAGATCGTCCGCTCCTGGTACAGGAACCAGGGCAGGTACCCGGCCGCCACCGCGCACAGCACCGCGCCCGCGCGCCAGTCGCGGCGGAACAGCCAGCGGTAGAGGGCGTACAGGAGGGCGAAGCAGGCCGTCCACCACAGCAGCGGGGTGCCGAGCGCGAGCACCTCGCGGGAGCAGCCGCTGGCGTACCGGCAGCCGTCCTCGCCCGGCTCCTTCGAGGTGTAGAAGTAGGTCACCGGGCGGGTCGTGGCCAGCCAGCTCCAGGGGTTCGACTGGTAGTCGTGGCTCGACGTCAGGTGGATGTGGAACTGGTACACCTCCGACGTGTAGTGCCACAGGCTGCGCAGCGGCGCCGGGACCCAGGAGTACGAGCTGCCCGCGGGCTCGCCGTCCACCTGCCGCTCGGCCCACTGCCGGTAGAAGCCGTCCGAGGTGGCGAACCAGCCTGCCCAGGACGCCAGGTAGGTCGCCAGGGCCACCGGCACCAGCGAGCAGAACGCCTTGGGCACGTCCCGGCGCAGCGCCGCCGCCTGCGGGCGGCGGGCGCCGGCCACCCGGCGGGCGCCGGCGTCCCACAGCACGGTCAGCAGGCCGAAGGCGGCGAGCACGTAGAGGCCGTTCCACTTGGTGGCGCAGGCCATGCCGAGGCACAGCCCGGCGGCGATGCGCCAGGGCCGCCAGCCCAGGCCGAGCCGTTCGGCGATCTTTGCGTCCGGGCGCAGCAGCCCGTCCTCGCCCTCGGGCAGCGCCGCGGCCAGCCGCGCGCGGGACAGGTCGCGGTCCACGAGCAGGCAGCCGAACGCGGCGAGCAGCCAGAACATCAGCACCAGGTCGAGCAGCGAGGTGCGGCTCATCACGAAGTGCAGGCCGTCCACGGCCATCAGCAGGCCGGCCAGGCAGCCGAGCACGGTGGAGCGGAAGAGGCGGCGGCCGATGCGGCACAGCATCAGCACCGAGAGGGTGCCGAGCAGCGCCACCATGAAGCGCCAGCCGAAGGGGTTGAGCCCGAAGAGCCACTCGCCCACGGAGATGACCCACTTGCCGCCCGGCGGGTGCACCACGAAGGCGGCCTCGTCCGTCAGCGGCGGGTGCCCGGCGATGATCCGGTCGTTCGCGTCGTCCGGCCACTCGGTCTCGTAGCCGGTCTTGAGCAGCGACCAGGCGTCCTTCGCGTAGTAGGTCTCGTCGAATATGACCGCGTTCGGCGAGCCGAGGCGGGTGAAGCGCAGCACGCCCGCGAACAGGGCGACGAGCAGCGGCCCGCCCCACCCGCTGAGCCTGGCCAGCCGCGCGGCGGTCGCCGGGGCGATGCCGAAGTACTGCCACAGCCGGGTGCCGGGCTCGGGGAAGGGCGGCACCAGCCTCTCCCGCACGCCCGCCGAGGCCGGGGGAACGTAGCCGAATCGGCGCAGGCGCCGCCCCCAGCCGTCGGCTGGTTCCTGGTCCGGCCGGGGGCCGGCCTCGGTCACGGTCTGGCTGCTCATCACGGGCCATCTTGGCATCCGGGGGATGTGGCCCACGTGAGCACCGGCGGCCAAGGGCCCGGCATGCGCGAGGATGAGGGCGTGACAGGGACCCTCGTACTTGCCGGAACGCCCATCGGCGACCTCGCGGACGCCTCTCCGCGGCTGGCCACGGAGCTGTCGGCGGCCGACGTGGTCGCCGCCGAGGACACGCGCCGCCTGCGGCGCCTCGCACAGGGGCTCGGGGTGAGCCTCGGCGGGCGCGTGGTGTCGTACTTCGAGGGCAACGAGGTGGCGCGCACGCCGGAGCTCGCCGAGGAACTCGCGCGCGGGGCGCGCGTGCTGCTGGTCACCGACGCCGGAATGCCCTCGGTATCCGACCCCGGCTACCGGCTGGTGGCGGCGGCGGTGGAGCGGGGCGTGCAGGTCACGGCGGTGCCGGGTCCCTCGGCGGCGCTGACGGCGCTGGCCGTCTCCGGCCTGCCGGTGGACCGGTTCTGCTTCGAGGGCTTCCCGCCGCGCAAGGCGGGGGAGCGGGCGGCACGGCTGCGCGAGGTGGCCGGGGAACGCCGCACGCTGGTCTATTTCGAGTCACCGCACCGGCTGGCCGCGACCCTGGCCGCCATGGCCGAGGTCTTCGGGCCCGAGCGGCGGGCCGCGGTCTGCCGGGAGCTGACCAAGACCTACGAGGAGGTGCGGCGCGGGTCGCTCGCCGAACTGGCCGCCTGGGCCGAGGCCGGGGTGCGCGGCGAGATCACGATCGTGGTCGCGGGCGCGGCGGAGCAGGCGCCCGAGGTGGCGGCGTCCGAGCTGGCGCGGCGGGTGGCCGCCAGGGAGGACCTGGGGCAGCGCCGCAAGGAGGCCATCGCGGACGTCGCCCGCGAGGCGGGGGTACCCAAGCGGGAGGTCTTCGACGCCGTCGTGGCGGCAAAGCGGCCCCTTCTGCCCTGAGGCTGCCCTTGCCGGGCCCCCGCAGCGTCGGCCCTGCGGCCCGGTGGCCCTGCGGCCCGGTGGCCCTGCGGCCCTGCGGCGTCGCGGCCCCGCGGCGTTGGGCCCCCGGCGTCCGGCGCCCGGCCTCCGGCCCGGGCACCCCGGCCCGGCCAAGGCCCGGCGTCCGGCCCCGCGGCGTCCGGCCCCGCGGCGTTGGGCCCCCGGCGTCCGGCTCCCGGCCCCGGCGCCCGGCCCCGGGCCGCTGGGGCGTGGGCCGCTGGGGGGCTGCCTCGGCGCCGCCCGCCCAGGCCAACCGGTCCCGCTTGGGCCGGCGCGTTGCCGCCCGCTCGCCGCCTATCCGGGTGTTCGGGGCCTGCGCGCGGCAGCGTCGCCCCCGCGCACCTGAAGCCCGTGTGCGGCAGCCGCTTCGAGGGGGCCGTCGGTGGGGCGCCGTAGGATGCGGGGCATGCCCAAGTCCGCCAAGGCCAAGGCGCGGGAGACCGTTCCGCCGCCGTTGCCCGAGCCGCTGGCCGTGCCGGTCGCCGACTCGCACACCCACCTCGACATGCAGCGCGGCGCCGGCGTCGAGGAGGCCCTGGCCAAGGCCGCCTCGGTCGGCGTCACCCGGCTCGTCCAGGTCGGCTGCGACCTGCCGGGCGCCCGCTGGGCCGTCGACACCGCAGCCCGGCACGAGGCGATCTGGGCCGCGGTCGCCCTCCACCCCAACGAGGCCCCCCGGCTGGACGGCGAGGGCGCCCTGGACGCCGCCCTGGCGGAGATCGCGGAGCTGGCCGCGCGGCACGAGGTCAGGGCGCTCGGCGAGACCGGCCTGGACTACTACCGCACCGGTCCGGAGGGGGTCGCGGCCCAGCAGCGTTCCTTCCGCCGCCACATCGAGCTGGCCAAGGAGCTGGGCAAGACGCTCGTCATCCACGACCGCGACGCCCACGAGGACGTGCTGCGCATCCTGCGGGAGGAGGGCGCCCCCGCGCGCACCGTCTTCCACTGCTTCTCCGGCGACGCCGCCATGGCCGAGGTCTGCGCGGAGCACGGCTACTTCATGTCCTTCGCCGGCAACGTCACCTTCGCCAGCGCGCAGCCCCTGCGGGACGCCCTGGCCGCCGCGCCGCCCGAGCTGCTGCTCGTGGAGACCGACGCCCCCTTCCTCACCCCCGCGCCCTTCCGCGGCCGCCCCAACGCGCCCTACCTCATCCCCGTCACGCTGCGGGCGATGGCCCAGGTCAAGGGCATGGCCGAGGAGGAGCTCGCCCGGCACGTCGCGGCCAACACCGTCCGGGCCTTCGGGTGAACGCCGCCGCCTCCGGCACGCTGCTGACCGCGGCGGACGTCCGCGAGCTGGCCGCGGCGCTCGGCCTGCGGCCCACCAAGCAGCGCGGGCAGAACTTCGTCATCGACGCCAACACCGTGCGGCGCATCGTCCGCGCCGCCGAGGTCGGCGAGGAGGACAGCGTCCTTGAGGTCGGTCCCGGGCTCGGCTCGCTCACCCTCGCCCTGCTCGGCGCCGCGGGCCACGTCACCGCCGTCGAGATCGACGACGTGCTCGCCGCCGCGCTGCCCGCCACCGTCGAGGCCAGGCTGCCCGGGCGGGCCGGCCGCTTCGCGCTGGTGCACGCCGACGCGCTGCGCGTCACCGAGCTGCCGGGGCCGCCCCCCGACACCCTCGTCGCCAACCTGCCCTACAACGTGGCCGTTCCCGTGCTGCTGCACCTGCTGGCCACCTTCCCCGGGATCAGGCGGGCCCTGGTGATGGTGCAGTCCGAGGTGGCCGACCGGCTGGCCGCCGGGCCGGGCAGCAAGGTGTACGGGGTGCCCTCGGTCAAGACCGCCTGGTACGCGCACGCGCGGCGGGCCGGGGCGATCGGGCGGACCGTCTTCTGGCCGGCCCCGAACGTCGACTCGGGCCTGGTGGCCCTCACCCGCCGCGAGCCGCCGCCCACGGCGGCGAGCCGGGAGGAGGTCTTCGCTGTCGTGGACGCGGCCTTCGCCCAGCGCCGCAAGACGCTGCGGGCCGCGCTCGCCGGCTGGGCGGGCTCCGCGGCGGGGGCCGAGGCGGCCTGCGCCGCCGCGGGGGTGGCGGCCGGAGCGCGGGGCGAGCAGCTGACCGTGGCGGAGTTCGCCCGCCTCGCCGAGTGGAAGGCACGCGGCGCGTAGCCGCGGCTCCCCGGCGCGGGCCGCCCTCGCGGCGGCGTTCCGCGGGCTCCCGGCTCCCGGCGGCGGTGCGGGGCTCCGGCTCCCGGGGGCGTTGCGTGGCTTCCCGGGCTTCCGGGGGCGTTCCGGCGCTTCCCGGGCTCTCGGGGCGTCCGCGAACTCGCCGGACCACGGAGGCGTCCGCGGGCTCCCGGGGGCGTCCGCGGACTCCCCGGGCCCCGGGGCGGCTGCCGCCCTGGTCCTAGACTGGGGCGGCCCGCGCGGCGTGCGGCGGGCGGGAGTTGCGATCGGCCGGAAGCGGGTTCATGGGGTCTTTCACCGGAGCGTCCACCGGAGCGTCCTCGGCTGCTCCGACCGGGAGTTCGGCTGCGGGTGCATCCGGAAGCGGGTCCGGGAGCCCGGCCGCGGGCGCATCCCCGAGTGCGTCCGGGAGTGCGTCCCGGAGCGCGTCCGGTCGTTCACCGGGGCGTTCGGCCGGACGCGCACCGGGTGCGCCGGGGAACGCGCCGGCAAGGGCGCCCGGCACCTCGCCGGGCACGGCCCCCGAGGGGGAGCGCGCGGTCACCGTGCGGGTGCCGGCGAAGGTCAACGTCCAGCTCGCGGTCGGCGGCGTGCGGCCCGACGGGTTCCACGACCTGGCCAACGTCTTCCTCGCGGTCGGCCTGTACGACCACGTCACGGCGGCCCCGGCAGGTCCAGGCGCCGGCTGCGCCGTCACCTGCGAGGGGCCCGGCAGCGACCGCGTTCCCCTGGACCGGGGCAACCTGGCCGTGCGCGCCGCCGAGTTGCTGGCCGCGCACCACGGCCGCGCGCCCGACGTGCGCCTGCACATCGCCAAGGACATCCCCGTGGCCGGCGGCATGGCGGGCGGCAGCGCGGACGCCGCCGGGGCGCTCCTGGCCTGCGACGCGCTCTGGGGCACCGCGACCCCGCGCCACGTCCTGCTGGAGCTGTGCGCGCGGCTCGGCTCCGACGTGCCCTTCAGCCTGGTGGGCGGGGCGGCCCTCGGCCGGGGGCGCGGCGAACTGCTCACCGAGGTGCCGGTGTCGGGCACGTTCCACTGGGTGTTCGCGCTGGCCGACGGCGGCCTGTCCACGCCCGAGGTCTACCGGGCCTGCGACCGGCGGCGCGGCGCGGCCCCCGTGCCGGAGCCCGAGCCCGATCCCGCGCTCCTCGCCGCGCTGCGCGAGGGCGACCCGCGGGCGCTGGCGGCCCGCCTCGCCAACGACCTGCAGCCCGCCGCGCTCGCCCTGCGGCCCTCGCTCGCGGACACGCTCGCCGCGGGCCGCGCCGCCGGGGCCCTGGCGGGCCTGGTCTCCGGCTCGGGACCCACCTGCGCCTTTCTCGCGGCGGACGCGGATGCGGCCGCGGCCCTGGCCGCCTCTCTCGAAGCCTCGGGTACCTGCCGGGCGGCCCGGGCCACCACGGCGCCGGCCTCGGGCGCGGTCCTGCGCTGAGGGGCGTGGGACGCGCCCGTGGCGCTGGCCGCGGGCGTGACCCTGGGCGGGGGGTCGCGGGGCGCGCCACCATGGCGCTGGCCGTGGGCGCGGTCCTGCGCTGGGGGTCGTGGGGCGCGCCACCATGGCGCTGGTCGCGGGCCGCGATCCTGCGCTGGGGGCGCGGGGCGCGGCGGGCGAAGTCAGCATGCCGGGGTGGTTGCTGCGGCGTGCGTTGGGGGGCGGGGTCTGTGGGCGGTCTACGTGGCGGGTGGTCGGTCGGGTGCGGCGTCGTGCGGATGCACGAGGGGGAGGCCGGCTGCGGAGGGAGGGGTGCCGTGGGTGGCGGGGGGTTGGCTGTCTGCGGGGTGTTGGGTGGTGGGGCGCCGTTCCGGGGTGGGTGGGGGTGCGGGCCGGTGGATACGGGGGTGGCGGGTCTCGGGGTGGTGGGGGTCAGAGAGGCAGCTGCTGCCGCGTACGACTTCTCGGGGTGGGCAACGGCCGGGCGCCGTTGTTGAGGCCATTCCCGTCGACGAAAGAAACTCGGCGCGTGGCCGTTCGGCGCGTGGCCGTGAGGGCGGCGATGCCCTCGCCGGCCGGGCCGCCGCGGCGGCCCGGGGGCGGGGGTGCGGGGGGTGGGGAGCAGCGGCGGACGCCCACGGCGGGCCCCCGGCTACCCTGGAGGGGTTCGTTCCCGCTAGGAGTTTCATGCCGTCGCCGACCACGCCCGCGAGGAACCTCGCCAACCTGGAGTCCGTCACCAAGATCTACGGCACCAGAACCCTCCTCGACGGCGTCTCCCTCGGCGTCGGCGAGGACGACCGGATCGGCGTCGTCGGCCGCAACGGCGACGGGAAGACCACCCTGGTCCGGGTGCTCGCCCGGCAGGAGCCGCCCGACGACGGGCGCGTCACCCACTCCGGCGGGCTGCGCCTCGGGGTGCTCACCCAGCACGACTCGCTCGACCCGGCGGCCACCGTGCGCCAGGAGGTGATCGGCGAGCTCGCCGACCACGAGTGGGCGGGCGACGCCCGCGTCAGGGATGTGCTGACGGGCCTGTTCGGCTCCCTGGACCTGCCGGGCTTCCCGCAGGGCCTGGACACGGTGATCGGGCCGCTGTCCGGCGGCGAGCGGCGCCGGATCGCGCTGGCGAAGCTGCTGATCGCCGAGCAGGACCTCATCGTGCTCGACGAGCCGACGAACCACCTCGACGTCGAGGGCATCGCCTGGCTCGCCGGCCACCTCAGGTCCCGGCGTTCCGCGCTGGTGGTGGTCACCCACGACCGGTGGTTCCTGGACCAGGTGTGCACCCGCATGTGGGACGTGCAGCGCGGGACGGTGTACGCCTACGAGGGGGGCTACAGCGACTACGTCTTCGCCCGCGCCGAGCGGGAGCGGATCGCGGCGAGCGAGGAGGCCAGGCGGCAGAACCTGGTGCGCAAGGAGCTGGCCTGGCTGCGCCGTGGCGCCCCGGCCAGGACCAGCAAGCCGCGCTTCCGGATCGAGGCGGCCAACGCGCTGATCGAGGACGTGCCGCCGCCGCGCGACGAGGCGGAGCTGATGCGCTTCGCGGGCGCCAGGCTCGGCAAGACGGTCTACGAGCTGACGGATGTGACCCTCAGGGCCGGGGAGCGGGAGCTGCTGACCGGCCTCACCTGGCAGCTCGGGCCCGGGGACCGGATCGGCCTGGTGGGGGTGAACGGCGCGGGCAAGACGACGCTGCTGCGGGCGCTCGCCTCCGGGACCGTGAGCGAGGGCCGCATCACCGTGGGCAAGACGGTGCGGTTGGCCTACCTCTCGCAGGAGGTGGCGGAACTCGACCCGCAGTGGCGGGTGCTTCAGGCGGTGGAGCAGGTCCGTGCCCGGGTCGACCTGGGCAAGGGCCGGGAGTTGACGGCCTCGCAGCTGTGCGAGCGGTTCGGCTTCGGCAAGGAGCGGCAGTGGACCCCGGTCGGGGACCTCTCCGGCGGGGAACGGCGGCGGCTGCAGCTGCTGCGGCTGCTGATGGACGAGCCGAACGTGCTGTTCCTCGACGAGCCGACCAACGACCTGGACATCCAGACCCTGACCCAGCTGGAGGACCTCCTCGACGGCTGGCCCGGCTCCCTGGTGGTGGTCAGCCACGACCGGTACTTCGTGGAGCGCGTCACCGACCGGGTGTACGCGCTGCTCGGGGACGGCAGGCTGCGGATGCTGCCGCGCGGCGTCGACGAGTACCTGGAGCGGCGGGCGGCGCAGCGCGCGGCCGGTGCCCCGGCGGGGTCCGCCGCGCCGGGGGGCGAGGCGGGGCGGGCGCCCGTCGCGAAGCCCGCCGCCAAGCCGGCGCAGCTGTCGCGGAACGCGCAGAAGGAGATCCAGCGCATCGAGCGCCGCCTCGACCGCATCGGGGAGCGCGAGGCGCAGCTGCACGGCGAAATCGCCGAGCACGCCACCGACTTCAAGCGGGTCGCGGAACTCGACGCCGAGCTGCGGGAGATGGCCAAGGAGCGCGACGAGCTGGAAACCCGCTGGCTGGAGCTCGCGGACGGTTCCTGAGGGCGGGCCGCCGCGGGAACCGCCGGTCGCGGGGCGGTGTCCGATGGTAGAAAGGGCTCTCCGGCGCCCCGTTCCGGCCCTGTCCGCGAGCGCCCGGCGTTCCGGAGCGGCCACCGCCTCACCCCGTCGACTGTCCCGGCCCAGGGGGATCGATGTCTCAGCCGTCACCGCCGCACCAGCCCGAGGGGGCGCCCCCCGGCCGGCAGCCGCCGGGCGGCCGGCGGCCCCCTCCGGCGCCCGGCGGCGTTCCGGTGCCCGCGCCCGACCCGGGAACGCCGCCGACCGCGCCGCCCGCCGTCCCCGGCGGGGTGCCGGGGCAGCCCGGCTACGGCTATCCGCAGCAGGGTTCGCAGCCGCCCCCGGGCCACGCCGCGCCGCAGCCGCCGCCCGCCCACGCGCCGGGCCCGCCGCACCCCTACCGGCCGGGCGGGTACGGGGTGCCGCCGCGGTCCTTCGGGCCCGCCCAGGGGTCCGGCGCGCCGCCCTACGCGCCCGCGCCGGGGTCCCCCGCGGCCCCGCCGCCCGTCGTGTCGCCCGCGGGTTCGCCGCCGGCCGTGCCACCGCCCGTTGTGCCACCGTCCGTTGTGCCGCCCGTGGGCTCGCCGCCCGTTGCGCCGCCGGGGGCCGTGCCGCCGGGCGCCGCCGTGCCGCCGCAGCCGCCGGGGTTCGCGGCCGGGACGTGGCGCGGCGGGCTGACGCCCGGGCGCGTGCTGCTGTTCAGCTTCGTGCTCGCCGCGCTGCTCGCGGCGGCGGGCGCCGTCTGGCTGGCCGCGGGCGGATGAGGCGGCGGCCTGGGCGGGGAAGCCGGCCGAAGCGTGATCAGGCCCCGCCGTCCCAGGGAACACTTCGGTATGGCCGGGCGCTCCGCCGCGCGGGCGGCGCCGGTCGTGGCGCACGCCGGGCGGCGTGGCGCCCGGTCCGGGTCCCAGTCCAGATCGTTGCCCCGAGCGCCGGATCGGCCCAGCCGTCCGGACCGCGGGGGGCGGTGGGGGAGTGCTGATGAGCGTGCGGGTCGTGGTCGTGGACGACAGGCGGCTGGTCGCCGAGGCGCTGGCCTCGGCGCTGCGGGTGCGCGGGCACCGGGTGCTCGGCGCCGGGGCTCCCGTGGCCAGGGCGGCCGACCTGACGCTCAGCAAGCAGCCGGACGTGCTGCTGCTCGGCTCGGGCGCGCCCGAGGCGCCGGGGGCGCTCGAGCCGTTGCTGCGGATACGGCGGGAGAGCCCGCGGGTGGCGGTGGTGGTGCTCGGGCCCGTGCCCCGCCCGCGCGGGGTGGCGGCGGCCTTCGCGGCCGGCGCCCGCGGATACGTGCGGCACGACGAGCGGATCGAGGGCGTCGAGCGGGCGATGACCAAGGCGCGGGCCGGCGAGGCCGCGGTGGCGCCGCAGCTGCTCGCGGAGGCGTTCGGCGAGTTGCTGCACCCGCGCAGCGGTCCTGGCGCCGAGGGGGCCCGTCTCGCGGCGCTGCTCACCGAGCGGGAGTCGGACGTGCTGGCGCGGATCGTGGACGGGGAGGACACCCGCCGGATAGCCGCGGGGCTCGGCGTCGCGCCCAGCACCGCCCGCACCCATGTGCAGCGGCTGCTGACCAAGCTGGGCACGGCCTCCCGCCTGGAGGCCGCGGCGCTCGCGGTGCGCACCGGGCTGCTCGACCACCTGCCCGAGCGCCGCTGAGGGCGGCGTCCCGGCAGGGGCCCTGCGGGGTCCGGGCCGGTCCGTGGCCGGGGTACGGGGGCGGCCTGCGTTGACTGCCGCCGCACCGGTATGCTTCCTTATGTTTGATTCTGTTGGAGTCCGCTGAGTGGTGCGCCGAACGCGCCGGATCTGGACTGGGTGATGAAGAGGACCACGACCCGCCTGGCCGACGGCCGTGAGCTCATCTACTACGACGCGCGCGACGACGCCGTCCGCGACGCGCTCGACCGCCGTCCCCTCCCGCCGGCCGTCTCCGTCTCCGAGGTGCGGCACAACCCGCTGCTCGACGAGCACGTCGGCTACGCCGCCCACCGGCAGGGCCGCACCTACCACCCGCCGGCCGACCAGTGCCCGCTGTGCCCCACGCGCGGCGACAGCCTCAGCGAGATACCGGCGGCCGACTACGAGGTCGCCGTCTTCGAGAACCGCTTCCCCTCCTTCGGCGGCGGCCGGGGCCGCTGCGAGGTGGTCTGCTTCACCTCCGACCACGACGCCTCCTTCGCCGGCCTGACCGAGGAGCAGGCCGCCCTGGTGCTGCACGCCTGGACCGACCGCAGCGCCGAGCTGGCCGCGCACCCGGGCGTCCGGCAGGTGTACTGCTTCGAGAACCGCGGGGCCGAGATCGGCGTCACCCTCGCCCACCCGCACGGCCAGATCTACGGCTACCCCTTCGTGACGCCCTTCACCGAACGCGCCCTGCGCGCCGCCGCCGCCCACAAGCGCCGCACGGGCGGCAACCTCTACGACGAACTGGTGGCCGCGGAACGGGAGTCGGGCCGCCGCGTGGTGCTGGAGACCGAGGAGTGGACGGCCTTCGTGCCGTACGCCGCCCGCTGGCCCTACGAGGTGCACCTGTACCCGCGGCGCCGGGTGCCCGACCTGCCCGCCCTCGACGAGGCGCAGCGCGCCGGCTTCCCGGCCGTCTACCTGGAGCTGCTGCGCCGCTTCGACCGGATCTTCGGCGAGGGGGCCGGGCCGACGCCGTATATTTCCGGCTGGCATCAGGCGCCGTTCGGCATCGAGGACCGGGGGGACTTCGCCTTGCACCTTGAGCTGTTCACCATTCGCCGCAGCCGGGACAAGCTGAAGTTCCTCGCGGGCTCCGAGTCGGGCATGGGGGCCTTCGTGAGCGATGTACTGCCGGAGGCGGCTGCCGACCGGCTGCGAGAGGTGGCGACGGGCAAGTGACCGAAACGAACGGCAGGCCGGGCACGTACCTGGTGACCGGGGGAGCCGGATACGTCGGGGGCGCCGTGGCCGCGCACCTGCTGGCCGCCGGGCACCGGGTGACGGTGCTCGACGACCTCTCCACCGGCTTCCGCGCGGGCGTCCCCGCCGGGGCGGAGTTCGTCGAGGGCAGGATTCAGGACGCCGCCAAGCACGTGCACGGCGGCTTCGACGCGGTGCTGCACTTCGCCGCCTCCTCGCAGGTCGGCGAGTCGGTGACCGACCCGGAGAAGTACTGGCGCAACAACGTCGGCGGCACGACGGAACTGCTCGCCGCGATGCGCGAGGCGCACGTCCGCCGCCTGGTCTTCTCCTCGACCGCCGCCGTCTACGGGGAGCCGGCCGGCTGGCCGATCACCGAGGACGCGGCCTGCGCCCCCACCAACCCGTACGGCGCCACCAAGCTGGCCGTCGACCACATGATCGGCAGCGAGGCCGCCGCGCACGGCCTGGCCGCCGTCTCGCTGCGCTACTTCAACGTCGCGGGGGCGCACGCCGCGGGCCGCGCCGGCCTCGGCGAGCGGCACGACCCGGAGAGCCACCTGATCCCCCTGGTGCTGCAGGTGGCGCAGGGGCGGCGCGAGGCGATCTCCGTCTACGGCGCCGACTACCCCACCCCGGACGGCACCTGCGTGCGCGACTACATCCACGTCGACGACCTGGCCGAGGCGCACCTGCTGGCGCTGGAGGCCGCCGCCCCCGGCGAGCACCTGATCTGCAACCTGGGCAACGGCAACGGCTTCTCGGTGCGCGAGGTCGTCGAGGCCGCCCGCCGGGTCACCGGGCACCCGATCCCGGAGGTCCAGGCCCCGCGCCGCGCGGGCGACCCGGCCGTCCTGGTCGCCTCGGCGGAACGCGCCCGCGAGCGCCTGGGCTGGCGGCCCAGCCGCACCGATCTGGGCGACATCATCGCGGACGCCTGGGAGTTCGCGCGACGCGAGGGGCGGGACAGGTGACCGGCGCCGCCGTCGAGGCACACCAGGAGACGTTCGGCGGCGCCCCCGAGGGGGTGTGGGCGGCGCCGGGGCGGGTCAACCTGATCGGCGAGCACACCGACTACAACGAGGGCTTCGTGATGCCCCTCGCGCTGCCGCACACCACCACGGCCACGGTCTCCCGCCGCGCCGACCGGCTGCTGCGGCTGCACTCGCGGGACATGCCCGGCGGGCAGGTCGAGCTGCGGCTGGACGAGCTGCGGCCGCGGTCGGTCGCCGGCTGGGCCGCCTACCCGGCCGGGGTGGCCTGGGCCCTTCAGCAGGCGGGCCACGAGCTGACGGGCGCCGACGTCTCGTTCTCCTCGAACGTGCCGGTGGGCGCCGGACTCTCCTCCTCGGCCGCCCTGGAGGTGGTCACCGCCCTCGCGTTCAGCGACCTGCAGGGCCTCGGCCTGCCGGCCGAGCGGCTCGCCCGCCTCTCCCAGGTGGCCGAGAACGACTTCGTCGGCATGCCCTGCGGCATCCTCGACCAGATGGCCTCCGCCTGCTGCGACGCGGGCCACGTCCTCTATCTGGACACCCGCGACCTCCACCGGCGCCAGGTCCCCTTCGCGATGGCGCTCGAAGGGCTGCGGCTGCTGGTGGTGGACACCAGGGTCAAGCACAGCCACGCCGACGGGGCGTACGCGGAGCGCCGCGCGCAGTGCGAGGCGGGCGCCAGGGCGCTCGGGGTCGGGTACCTGCGGGACGTGCCCTTCGAGGGCCTCGACGAGGCGCTGGCCCGCCTCGGCGATCCGGTGGTGCGCCGCCGGGTGCGGCACATCGTCACCGAGAACCGGCGCGTGGAGCGGGTCATCGAGCTGCTCGACGCGGGGCGCGCGCGGGAGATCGGCCCGATCCTCACCGAGGGCCACGCCTCGCTGCGCGACGACTTCGAGGTCTCCTGCCCGGAGCTCGACCTGGTGGTCGCCACGGCCACCGGCGGGGGGCTCGCCGGCGTGCTCGGCGCCCGGATGACCGGCGGCGGCTTCGGCGGCTCGGCCATCGTGCTGGTGGAGGAGAGCGCCGCGGAAACGGTGGGCAAGGCCATCGGCGACGCCTTCGCCGCGGCCGGGCACGCGGCCCCGCGGATCTTCGAGGCGATCCCCTCGGCGGGGGCGCAGCGCCTGGCCGGCTGAGCCGGACCGGGAATGTCGCGGAATGTGCCGGCATGGGCCGGTGCGTGTCCTCCACGTTCGCTGGAACCTCGCCGGAGGCGGGCCGGTTTCGCGGGAGTTCCCGGGAGTTCTGCCCGACGACTTCCGCGAAACCACTTCCGCCACGGCCCCCCGGCCGTACCCTGAAGAACAGCACCGGTGGGGGCCGGTGCCGATCAGGGGGCGAGACAGGTGGGTGCGGCGCCCACGGCCCGGTTCCGGTGCTGTGCGGCGGCGGCCGTCCGGTCTACGGGGCAGGGGCAACGGCGTCGCGCCCGCCAGGTCGGCCCGGGTCAATGCAAGGTGTCCCAAGAGGGGTGTCTCACCAGTGGCGGCTGTGGACCGCATTCGGGTGCTCGTGGTGGACGAGCACCGGATCTTCGCCGAGTCGCTTGCCACCGCGCTCACCGCGGAGCAGGACGTGGAGGCGGCGGCCGTCGGCAGCCTGCCCGCCGCCCTGCAGTGCCTGGAACGCACCAGGGCCGGCCACGAGCCGTCCTACGACATACTGCTGCTCGACGTGGACCTCGACGCCGAGGGGGAGCTGCTGGGCGCGGCGCGGGATCGTTTCCCCGGCCTTCATCCTGTCATGCTCGCGGCATACGACGACGCGGGGCTCGCGGCCCGCTCGCTCACCGGCGGGGCCTGCGGCTGGGTCGCCAAGGACAGCTCGCTCGCCCGGCTGCTCCAGGTGATCAGGGGCGTGCTGCGGGACGAGACGCACGTGCCGCCCGCCCTGCTCACCGGCGTGCTGCGGGAGCTGAACCGCGACCGCCGCCACCGCAGCGAGCACCAGCTGCTCGTGGAGTCCCTCACCCCGCGCGAGCTGGAGGTGCTGCGCTGCATGCTGGCCGGGCTCGGCCGCAAGGCGGTCGCCGAGCGCCTCTACCTCTCCCCGCACACGGTGCGCACCCACATGCAGAACGTCCTCGGCAAGCTCGGCGTCCACTCCACCCTCGCGGCCGTGGCGCTGGCCCGCCGGGCGGGGGTCCCCCCGGCCGAATGAGCCGGGGGCGCGGCGGGCCGGGCCGGCTCAGTCGCCGACTCGGTACTCCAGGTCGCTGATGTAGTACGAGCAGGTGCCCTGGTGGGCCCAGGTGGCCATGAACGCCGCGGAGCCGATGGACTCGGGGGCGTCCTCGGTGATCAGGATGCGGACGCGGGCCGTGGCGGACTGGCCGGGGGCGAGCCGGCCGGTGTGGCCGAAGTAGTCGTCGCGCGTGACGGGCTCCGGGGGCAGGTCGAGCCAGGCGCCGGAGGCGGCCCGCCACTGCGCGGTGGTCTGGACGTCGTTGCCGACCGCGTCGTAGGCGCCGATCTCCATCCAGGTGTACAGGCGGTCGACGGCGTGCGGGTAGCGGTTGGTGACGCGGTAGGTGAGGCTCGCCCACTCCCCGGGGTGGACGGTCTCGGGTATCTCCACGAGCCTGACGTCGAGCGGCGCCTCGTCGACCCAGTCGGCGCAGTTCTCCGCGGCGATGTCCCCGCCCGGCAGGATGCCCTGCGCGGCCTGGGCGGGGGCGGCGGCGAGCACGGTGGCCGAGGCGAGGGCGGCGGTCGTGGCGAGCAGAGTGGCGGCGCGGCGGAGTCCCATGGATGCCTCCCGGGCGAAAACGGCGGTGAACCGTTGCTGAACGGAAAGTGACGCACCTTTGGTGACCGCCGACGCGGGCCCGGGGTTGTACGGCCGGCGGGCCGGGACGTCGATCCGGCTCAGGCCGGGGTGTTGTCGAAGGGGGCCGTCAGCACCCGGAGGAGACCGGCGAGTTCGCGCCGCTGGGCGGCGGTGAGGTCGCCGAGCAGCGCGCGTTCCTGGGCGAGCAGCGCGGCCAGCGCCTCGTCGGTGTGGCGCCGGCCCGCCTCGGTGAGCCTGACCAGGACGCCGCGCCGGTCGGTGGGGTCGGGCAGCCGCTCCACCAGGCCCTTCTTGGCCAGCCTGTCGATGCGGTTGGTCATCGTGCCCGAGGTCACCAGGGTCTGGGTGAGCAGCTGGCCGGGCGAGAGCTGGTAGGGGGTGCCCGCGCGCCGCAGCGCGGTGAGGACGTCGAACTCCCAGGGCTCGAGGTGGTGCTCGGCGAAGGCGAGCCGCCGGGCGCGGTCCAGATGGCGCGCGAGCCTGCTGACCCGGCTCAGCACCTCAAGCGGCTCCACGTCGAGATCCGGCCGCTCGCGCCGCCAGGCGGCCACCAATCGGTCAACCTCGTCCTCCATGGAGCCCAGTCTAGTTGTTCTGTCGACGTGAAGTCTCACGACAACAAGTTTCTTGACATCGAGATAAATGGGCGGGGAGGATGCCCCCATGGCAGACGTACCGCAGACCCGATGGGACCCGGACCAGTACCAGCGCCACAGCGGGCACCGCAACCGCCCGCTGGTCGAACTCCTCGCCCGCGTCCCCGACCCGCCCACCGCCGCCCCCCGCGTCGCCGACCTCGGCTGCGGCCCCGGCGGCCCGAGCGAGCTGCTCGCCCACCGCTGGCCCGCCGCCGCCATCACCGGCCTGGACAACTCGGCGGCCATGCTGGAGCGGGCCCGCGCCCACGCGGGCCCCACCGCGGGTGGCGGCTCGCTCCGCTTCGCCCACGCCGACCTGGCCGCCTGGCGGCCCGACCCGGCCGAGCCGCTGGACGTGATCTTCTCCAACGCGGCCTTCCAGTGGGTCCCCGGGCACGTCGACCGCTTCGCCGACTGGGTGGCGGGCCTCGTCCCCGGCGGCGTGCTGGCCTTCCAGGTGCCGGGGAACTTCGCCGCGCCCAGCCACGCGCTGATGCGCGAGCTGGCCGCCGCCCCCCGCTGGCGCGACCGGCTGGCCGGGGTGCTGCGCACCGCGGACCCGGTGCTGACGCCCGAGGGCTACTTCGAGGCGCTCGCCGGCCTCGGCTGCGAGGTCGACGCCTGGGAGACGACCTACCTGCACGTCCTGAAGGGCGAGGACCCCGTCCTCGACTGGGTCAAGGGCACCGGGCTGCGGCCCGTGCTCACCGCGCTGGACGGGGACCCCGCGGCCCGCGACGCCTTCGTGGCCGAGTACCGCGAGGCGCTGCGCGGCGCCTACCCGCCCGGGCCGCACGGCACCCTCTTCCCCTTCCGGCGTGTCTTCGCCGTGGCCAGACGCCCCGGCTGAGAAACCGGCCCCGCGGCGCACCGCGCGGCCGGGGCCGATCCAGGCGTTCGTCAACGAGGCACCGACAGAGCAACGACTTTGGGCGAAACGGGTGAACGGCGGCAACCGAATCCACCCCGAGGCGTTGAGCAGGGCGCTCAAGAACAGGGCATCCAGAGAATTCCGGAAGGACAAGCCAGTGCTCAAGAAGACGCTTGCCTCGGCCGCCGTCATGGCTTCCGCGATCGGTGTCGCGGGTCTCGCCGCGAGCCCGGCCATGGCGGTCGACGGCAACGACGACAGCACCGCGACGGTGAACGGCAACCACTCGCCGAAGCTTTACGGCAACACCACCACCGGCGGGTACATGAGCCCGAACATGTCGCTGGTCAACGGCTCGCTCAACGACGTCTGTGTGCCCCTCACGAACACCGACGTGGCTGTTCCGATCCTGCAGATCGTCAACATCCAGGACATCCTCAACAGCAAGCCGACGCAGGCCTGCACGGAGAACTCCACGCAGGTCGACGGCGACGACCCGCTGTCGCACCTCCTCGACGACATTCCGATCCTGTCGGAGAACGGCTCCGACAACGGCTCCGACAATGTCGCCCTGCGTGGCGGCCACGGCGGCCACGGCGGCAAGTAACGCCGGCGGAACTCCGGGCTCTTCGGCCTTCTGACCGGTGCTCCGCGCCCTATGGCCCCCTCTCTCGGACCACCCCCCTGAGAGAGGGGGCCGTCGCATGCCCCGGGGCGGGCGGCGGGCGGCCCGGCCGCCGCGCGCCGGGCCGCCCGGGCGGCGGGCAGGGCGCTCAGGTCCTGCGGTGGCCGACCAGGCGGGGGTGGTGCTCCAGGCCCTGCAGGCCGTGCCAGGCCAGGTTGACCAGGTGCGCGGCGACCTCCGACTTCTTCGGCCGCCGCACGTTGAGCCACCACTGCCCGGTCAGCGCCACCATCCCGACCAGCGCCTGGGCGTAGATCGGGGCGAGCTTCGGGTCGTAGCCCCGGCTCTTGAATTCGTGCCCCAGGATGTCCTCCACCTTCGTCGCGATGTCGCCGATCAGCGAGGCGAAGGTCCCGGTGGACTGCGCGACGGGCGAGTCGCGGACCAGGATGTGGAAGCCGTCGGTGAACTGCTCGATGTAGTCGAGCAGGGCGAACGCGGCCTGTTCGAGCAACTCCCTGGGGTGCCCCGCGGTCAGGGCGCCGGTCACCATGCCGAGCAGCCTGCTCATCTCGCGGTCCACGACCACGGCGTAGAGCCCTTCCTTGCCCCCGAAGTGCTCGTACACGACGGGTTTGGAGACCCCGGCCTTGGCCGCGATCTCCTCCACCGACGTGCCCTCGAACCCGCGCAGGGCGAAGAGCGTGCGGCCGATGTCAAGCAACTGCTCGCGGCGTTCCGTTCCGGTCATTCGCCGGCGGGCCCGCCTCGCGGGGCGCGCGGGCCGGTCCTTGCCGCTGTCGTCTTTGCTGTTGTCGGTCGCCACGCCCCCATCATGCCGCGTGAGCCGCGGCTTCTTCCTTTCGGTTTTCTTTTGGGTTTTCCTTCCCGTTTTCCCCGTTGCCGCCCCGCTTGCCCGCCCCCGGGGGGTTTCGCTTGGCCTCGATGCGGGTGGGCCTCGGCCAGCGCACGTCGTGGGCCCAGCCGAGCTTCTCGAACCAGCGGATCAGCCGGGCCGTCGAGTCCACCTGCCAGCGGTCCACGCCGTGCCTGGCGCAGGTCGGGTCGGCGTGGTGCAGGTTGTGCCAGGACTCGCCGCAGGAGAGCACCGCAAGCCACCACACGTTGCCCGAGCGGTCGCGGGACTTGAAGGGGTGCTTGCCGACCGCGTGGCAGATCGAGTTGATCGACCAGGTGACGTGGTGCAGCAGCGCGATGCGCACCAGCGCGCCCCAGAAGAAGCCGGTGACGGCGCCCCACCAGGACCAGGAGATCAGCCCGCCGAGCAGCCCGGGCAGCGCCAGGGAGACGACGGTCCACAGCACGAACTGCCGCGAGATGCGCCGCATGTCCGGGTCCCTCAGCAGGTCGGGCGCGTACTTCGTCTGCGAGGTCTGCTCGGTGTTGAACATCCAGGCCATGTGCGCCCACCACAGCCCCTTGAGCAGGGCGGGGATGGTCTCCCCGTAGCGCCAGGGCGAGTGCGGGTCGCCGTCGGCGTCCGAGTGCTTGTGGTGCTTGCGGTGGTCGGCGACCCAGCGGATCAGCGGGCCCTCGACGGCCAGCGAGCCGGCGATGGCGAGCGCGATGCGCAGCGGCCGCTTGGCCTTGAACGAGCTGTGCGTGAAGTGGCGGTGGAAGCCGGCCGTGATGCCGTGGCAGCCGATGAAGTAGAACGAGACGAGCAGCGCCAGGTCCAGCCAGCTGACGCCCCAGCCCCAGGCGAAGGGGACGGCGGCGACGAGGGCCAGGAACGGCACCACGATGAACAGCAGCAGCGCCACCTGTTCGGCCGAACGGCGTTGCTCGCCGCCCAGCGTGCCCAGGGGCTGGGGCTCGGCTTGGCTGCGGGCCGGTACTTCCGGCGGGGGAGTCGAGGTCATGTGTCTTCCTTGGAACGGCTTGGGGACGGGATGGGCCCCCTGCGGGGCAGGGAGCCGAGGGGAATCCTGGAGTAACCAGGAGAAATCAGAAGAAACCAGCAGAAGCCGGCAGGAACTCGTCGGGAATTCGGCAGAAAGGGGGAGGGGGTGGGTCGGGGAGGGCGGGGATGGAGCGGGGTGGGGCGGGGAACGGATCGTGTGGGGGCGGGTCTTCCGGCGGCGGGCCGGGGCTGAAGGGTCCGGGTGGGGGTGGGGCTTAGGGAGGCTTCAGCCGCCTGGGCGACGGTACTACCTACGGGACCGTAACCTACGGCGACGTAAGTATGGCAGTTCGCTGTCGTGCCACAAGGCCGTAAACCCCCGGCGACCGGACCGCGACGGCGCCGTCGCGACCGCTGGATACGATGGGGGGCTGTCGGACAGCGCGGTCCGGACCGTGCCCACGACCTGCCAGAAGCACCAGTCGCGAGGAGCCGCAACTGTGAGCAGTCCCGACACCCACCCCTCCGACGCACCCGACCTCAGCGGAAGCCCGGAAAGCAGTAGTGCCCTGCGCGCCGACATCCGCCGTCTGGGCGATCTCCTGGGCGAGACGCTGGTGCGCCAGGACGGCCCAGAACTGCTCGAACTCGTCGAGCGGGTCCGCAGGCTGACGCGCACCGACGGGGAGGCCGCGGCCGCCCTGCTCGGGGAGACGGACGTCGCCACCGCCGCCAAGCTGGTGCGGGCCTTCTCCATCTACTTCCACCTCGCCAACGTCACCGAGCAGGTCCACCGCGGTCGCGAGCTGCGCGAACGGCGGGCCGCGGAGGGCGGGGTGCTCTCCCGCACCGCCGACATGCTCAAGGACGCCGACCCGGCCCACCTGCGGCAGACCGTCGCCAACCTGAGCGTGCGCCCGGTGTTCACCGCGCACCCGACCGAGGCCGCGCGGCGTTCGGTCCTCACCAAGCTCCGCAGGGTCGCCGAACTGCTCGACCGGCCCCCGGAGGACGCCCGCCGCACCGAGCTGCGGCTCGCCGAGTGCGTCGACCTGATCTGGCAGACCGACGAACTGCGGGTGACCAGGCCCGAGCCCACCGACGAGGCCCGCAACGCCGTCTACTACCTGGACGAGTTGCACGCGGGCGCCGTCGGCGACCTGCTGGAGGACCTGGCCGCCGAGCTGGAGCGGGCCGGTGCGCCGCTGCCCGCCGGCACCCGGCCCCTCACCTTCGGCACCTGGATCGGCGGCGACCGCGACGGCAACCCGAACGTCACCCCCCAGGTCACCTGGGACGTCCTGCTGCTCCAGCACGAGCACGGCATCCTCGCGGCGCTGCGGCACATCGACGAGCTGCGCAGCGCCCTGTCCAACTCGATCCGCAACAGCGGCGCGAGCCAGGAGCTGCTCGACTCCCTCAAGGAGGACCTCGACCGGCTGCCGGAGATCACCCCGCGCTACAAGCGGCTGAACGCGGAGGAGCCCTACCGGCTGAAGGTCACCTGCATCCGGCAGAAGCTCAGCAACACCCGCACCAGGCTGGCCGAGGGCACCCCGCACGTGCCGGGCCGCGACTACCTGGGCACCGGCGAGCTGATCGCCGACCTGGCCGTCGTGCAGCAGTCGCTGCGCGAGCACCGCGGGCAGCTGATCGCCGACGGGCGGGTGGAGCGGCTGATCCGCACCCTGGCCGCGTTCGGCCTGCAACTGGCCACGATGGACCTGCGCGAGCACGCCGACGCCCACCACCACGCGCTGGGGCAGCTCTTCGACCGGCTCGGCGAGGAGTCCTGGCGGTACGCGGACATGCCGCGCGAGTACCGCACCAAGCTGCTCGCCCGCGAGCTGCGCTCGCGCCGGCCGCTGGCCCCCGCCCCCGCCCCGCTGGACGCGGCGGGCGCCAAGACGCTCGGCGTGTTCGAGACGATGCGCAGGGCGCTCGACACCTTCGGCCCCGAGATCGCCGAGTCGTACATCATCTCGATGTGCCAGGGCGCGGACGACGTGTTCGCCGCGGCCGTGCTCGCCCGCGAGGCCGGGCTGATCGACCTGCACGCCGGCTGGGCCAGGGTGGGCATCGTGCCGCTGCTCGAAACCACCGACGAGCTGCGGATCGCCGACGAACTGCTGGACGCGATGCTCTCCGACCCCTCCTACCGGCGCCTGGTCTCGCTGCGGGACGACGTGCAGGAGGTCATGCTCGGCTACAGCGACTCCTCGAAGTTCGGCGGCATCACCACCTCGCAGTGGGAGATCCACCGCGCGCAGCGGCGGCTGCGTGACGTCGCGCACCGGCACGGCGTCCGGCTGCGGCTCTTCCACGGCCGCGGCGGCACCGTCGGCCGCGGCGGCGGCCCCACCCACGACGCGATCCTCGCCCAGCCCTGGGGCACCCTGGAGGGCGAGATCAAGGTCACCGAGCAGGGCGAGGTGATCTCCGACAAGTACCTGGTGCCCTCCCTGGCCAGGGAGAACCTGGAACTGACCGTCGCCGCCACGCTCCAGGCCTCCGCGCTGCACACCGCGCCGCGCCAGTCGCAGGAGGCGCTCGCGCGCTGGGACGCGGCCATGGACACCGTCTCCGAGGCCGCGCACGGCGCCTACCGGCGGCTGGTGGAGGACCCGGACCTGCCCGCGTACTTCTTCGCCTCCACCCCGGTCGACCAGCTCGCCGACCTGCACCTGGGCTCCCGGCCCTCGCGCCGCCCGGACAGCGGCGCGGGTCTTGACGGGCTGCGGGCGATCCCCTGGGTCTTCGGCTGGACCCAGTCGCGGCAGATCGTGCCAGGGTGGTACGGGGTCGGCACCGGACTGCGGGCCGCGCGGGAGGCGGGCCTTGAGGACGTGCTCGCCGAGGCGTTCGAGCAGTGGCACTTCTTCCGGAACTTCCTCTCCAACGTGGAGATGACCCTCGCCAAGACGGACCTGCGGATCGCCCGCCACTACGTGGAGACCCTGGTCCCGCAGGAGCTGCGGCACGTCTTCGGGACGATCGAGGAGGAGCACCGGCTGACCGTCGCCGAGGTGCTGCGGATCACCGGCGAGCGGGAGTTGCTCGACTCCAACCCCGGACTCCAGCGCACGCTGCGGATCAGGGACGCCTACCTCGACCCCATCTCCTACCTCCAGGTCAGCCTGCTGCACCGGCAGCGGGAGGCCGCCAGGCGGGGCGAGGAGCCCGACCAGCTGCTGTCCAGGGCGCTGCTGCTGACGGTCAACGGCGTGGCGGCCGGCCTGCGCAACACCGGCTGACCCGGCGCGGCCCGCGCACCCGGCCGCCGCCGGGCGCGCGGGCCGCCTCGCCATGCCGCTCACGCCCAGGACAGCTCGCCGGTGGCGGCCTTCGCCCCCAGGTCGAGGTTCAGCAGGCCGCCGAGCCCGGGGTAGCGGCGCAGCATCGCCGCCTTCAGCGCGGCGGAGTCCGCCGCCGCGGCCAGCTCCTCCTCGAACGCGCCCAGGTACTCGCGGGTGAAGGCGAGGGCCGAGGCGTCGGTCGCCGAGTCCTCGGCCCGGTGTCCCGGCGCCACGAAGGCCGGGCCGAGCCGCTGCGCCTCGGCCAGGGCGCGGTCCCAGGCGGCGCGGTCCGCGGCGCTCGCGGCGTCCGCCGTCCAGGGGTGGAGACCGGCGAAGACCAGGGCCCCGCCGAGCAGGGCCCGGTCCTCCGGCTGCCACAGGTACCTGCCGTGCGGCCCGGCGCCGTCCTCCCCGCCGCGCACCTCGAAGACGCGGCCCTCCAGCTCGACCCGCCCGGCGGTGAGCACGTCGGGCACGATCACCTCGCCGGCCAGGTTGGGGCCGAGGCCGCGCCAGGTTTCGAGACTCGCCTGCCAGGTCTCCTTGATCCGCTCGGCCACCGCCGGGCTCGCCACCACCCGCGCCTTCGGGAACGCCTGCCGCAGCGCCTGGAGCCCGGCGTAGCAGGCGGGTTCCGCGGTGGTGACGAAGACGGTCACGAGCCGCCTGCCGCTGTCCAGCACGGCGGCCACCACCCGGTGCTGCTCGGCGAGGGTGAGCTGCCCGTCCACGAGCAGCGCCTCCCGGGCGCCGGCGACCAGCGTGGAGGTCTTGTTCAGGCCGGACTCGCCCGCGGTGTGGACGGCGTAGGACAGTGCCATGGGAGTCAGCAGAACACGGATGGCCCAGCCCCGCACGTCGGGCGCGGGCCTTCCGCCGGGCCGGGAGCGCGGCGGCTGACGGCGGTTCAGCCCGCCGGGACCGCCGCGCCGGCCGCGCGCCTGCCGCCGTGCCCCGCCCGGGTGGCCGAGCCGGCGCGGAAGGTGCGGCGGTAGGCGGAGGGGGAGATCCCGAGGGCGACCTGGAGGTGCCGGCGCAGCGAGGCCGCGGTGCCGAACCCCGCCTCGTGGGCGATCCGGTCCACCGCGAGGTCGCTCTCCTCAAGCAGCTGCCTGGCCCGCTCCACGCGCTGGAGGATCAGCCAGCGCTGCGGCGACATGCCGGTCTCCTCGCGGAAGCGGCGGGTGAAGGTGCGCACGCTCATCGACTCGACGGCCGCCAGGTCGCGCAGGGCGAGCGGCTCCTTCAGCCGTTCGAGCGCCCACTGCCTGGCCCGCCCGGTGGACTGCGCCCGCGGGCTCGGCACCGGCCGTTCGACGTACTGGGCCTGCCCGCCGTCCCGGTGCGGCGGGACCACCGTGCGCCGGGCCACCCCGTTGGCCACGGCGGCGCCGAAGTCCGTCCTGACCAGGTGCAGGCACAGGTCGATCCCGGCGGCCACCCCGGCCGAGGTGAGGACCCGCCCGTCCTGCGTGTACAGCACGTCGGCGTCGAGCCGCACCCGGGGGAACAGCGCCCGGAAGCGGTCGCAGGAGGCCCAGTGCGTGGTGGCGCGGCGGCCGTCGAGCAGCCCGGCGGCGGCGAGCACGAAGGCGCCCGTGCAGATCGACGCGATCCGCGTGCCGGGCCCGACGCGGCCCAGCGCGGCGGCCAGCGCGGGGGGAAGCCGCCCCTCCAGGTAGGTCTCGTCCCGCTCGTGCGCCGCCGGGACGATCACGGTGTCCGCCGCCGCCAGCGCCTCGGGCCCGTGGGCGACGTGGACGGTGAAGTCGGCGGTCGTGCGCAGCTCTCCCGGCTCGGTGGCGCAGGTCACCACCTCGTACAGCCGCTCGCCCGCCTCGGTCCTCGCGTCGCCCAGGATGCGGTGCGCGATGCCGACTTCGATGGGCAGCAGCCCGTGCCGCACCAGCACGGCCACCCGGTGGCGGCCGGGCCGGGTGAACGGGCCGTGGAAGCCGGCGTGAGGCATGGCCCGATTCTTGCACATCGTGGCTATCGGGCCACTGGCCGGTGGGGCGGCCGGGACGGAGGATCGGTGCGTGACGCAGACCGCTCCCACTCCGCGCTCCCCCAGGCCCCAGGAGTCCCCGCACGCCGAGGAGTCACCGGCCCGCACCGGACCCCGCATCCACCCGGCCTGGTGGGTGGCCGCCGTCGCCTTCCTCGTGCTCATCGGCGCCGCCGGCTTCCGCGCCGCCCCGGGCGTGCTGATCGACCCGCTGCACGAGGAGTTCGGCTGGTCGCGCGGCGGCATCTCCTTCGCCGTCTCGCTGAACCTGCTGCTCTACGGGATGACCGCCCCCTTCGCCACCGCCCTGATGGAGCGTTACGGCATCAGGCGCGTGGTGTGCGGGGCCCTCGTGCTGATCTCGGCGGGCAGCGGGCTGACGGTGTTCATGAACAGCCAGTGGCAGCTGGTGCTGTGCTGGGGCGTGCTGGTGGGCCTCGGCACCGGTTCGATGGCGCTGGCCTTCGCGGGCACCATCGCGGGCCGCTGGTTCCTCGCCCGCCGCGGCCTGGTCACCGGGGTGCTCACCGCCGGGGGCGCCGCCGGGAACCTGGTCTTCCTGCCGCTGGTCGCGCTGCTCGCGGACGGGCCGGGCTGGCGGGCCGCGGCCCTGGCCGTCTCGGCCTGCGCGCTCGCCGTGGTGCCGCTGGTGGTCTGGGTGCTGCGCGACCGCCCCGAGGACCTGGGCCTCCTGCCCTACGGCGCGGGCGAGGACTACGTCAGCCCGCCCCCGCCGCCCGCGGGCGCGGCCAGGCGGACCCTGGGCGCGCTGCGGAACGCCTCGGGCAGCGGCGTGTTCTGGCTGCTGGCCGGCACCTTCGCGATCTGCGGGGCCACGACCAACGGCCTGATCGGCACCCACTTCGTGCCCGGGGCGCACGACCACGGCATGTCGGAGCCGGTCGCCGCCTCCCTGCTGGCCGCCATGGGCGTCTTCGACCTCATCGGCACGGTCTTCTCCGGCTGGCTGACCGACCGCAAGGACCCGCGGCGGCTGCTGGCCGTCTACTACGGGCTGCGCGGCCTGTCCCTGTTCTTCCTGCCGACGCTGCTCGGGGACGGCCTGCACCCGCCGATGCTGTTCTTCGTCGTGTTCTACGGCCTGGACTGGGTGGCGACCGTGCCGCCCACCATCGGTCTGTGCCGCCGCCACTTCGGCGAGGACGGGGGCATCGTCTTCGGCTGGGTGCTGGCCTCGCACCAGATCGGCGCGGCCCTGGTGGCCTTCCTCGCCGGCGCCATCCGCGACGCCACCGGCTCCTACGACCTGGCCTGGACCTCGGCGGGGGTGCTGTGCGTGGGCGCCACGGTGATGGTGATGGCCATTCGCCGGCCGGCCCCGCCGCGCCCCGGCCCACCGGCGGGCCCCGGGCCGCTGCGGGCCGCCCCCTCGGGGGCCGGGGGCTGAACGGGCGGGCCCGAGGCGCCCGGAGGGAACCCGAGGGGACCGGAACGGCGGTGGCCGCCCTCCGGTTTCGGCCCGCGGCCGTTCAGCCGCGGGCCGGCCAGTGGGCGGGGCGGGCGAGGCGGGCGGGCAGGCGGGTGTCGGCGTCGCCCCTGGCCGCGTCGAGCTGGGACTGGGCGAGGAACAGCGCGCCGGACAGGTCGGCCCCCCGCAGGTCGGCCCCGCGCAGGTCGGCGCCGGTCAGGTCGGCCGCGGTGAGGTCGGCCCCGCGCAGGTCGGCCGCGAGCAGCCGGGCCCCGCGCAGGTTGGCCCCGCGCAGCGCGGCGTTGCGCAGGCGGGCGCCGGTGAGGTCCGCGCCCCTGTGGTCCGCCTTGCGCCCCGGCACCCCCGCCCGCGCCAGCTCGCCGGCGCGCAGCAGCAGGGCGTTGACCCGCTCCCGGTGCGCCGACAGGTCCAGCCGGGCCAGCTCCTCGGGGGTGCCGCCCGCGAGGGCGTCGGTGGCGGCCAGGGCGGCGCGCAGCTCGGCGTGCACCGGGCGGGCGCGGGGCAGCCGCAGCGCCTCGGTGAGGTACCACAGCAGCTCGTGGAGGTGCCGCACCACCGGGAAGGCGGCGAACATCGCGGGCGCGAGCTCCGGGTGGGCCCGCCAGTCCCGGCCGCCGAAGGTGACCTGGGAGACGCGCTGGCCCGCGCCCAGGCAGTCGAAGGCCGCGCAGCCGGGGAAGCCGCGCTCCCGCAGCCGGGTGTGGATGCCGCAGCGGAAGTCCTCCGCGAGGTGGTGGCAGGGGCGGCCCGCCGGCTTGTCGGCCGCGAAGTCGGCGGAGGCGGTGAAGGAGAGGGCCACGCAGCACAGCCCGAAGCAGTCGCCGCAGTCGGCCCGCAGCGCGCGCCCCCCGGCTCCGGCGGCCGGCGCTGCGGGGCTGGGCCGGCCGGAGGCGCCGGACCTGCCGGAGGCGCCCGAGGGCGCGGAGGGAGAAGGCATGGGGAACTCCCCTGACTCGTGGACGGAGGTGCGGAGGTGCGGAGGTGCGCGGCCGTGCGGCGGCGCGGTCGTTACGGGGCGTGCGCCGTGCGTGGAGCCGAGGGGTGCCGGGGCGGCGTCGGGCCCGTCAGATCCACAGCGCGAAGGTGAGGGCGAGCGCGGCCAGGGCGAGGCCGGCGAGCGACCAGGCCGTGCGGTACAGGCGCAGGGCCCCGCCGAGCACGACCGAGGAGAGCAGCAGCGCCCCGGTCAGCGGCAGCCAGGCGAACAGCACCCCGGCCGCGCCGGTGCGGACCACCTCCCCATCCTCGGGGAGCAGCGCCACCGGCAGCCGCTCGCCCGCCTCGCGGCCGATGGCCTGCCGCAGCACCACCTCCGCGCCCGTGGGCGCGAAGACGCCGGTGCACGCCTCCCGATCGCAGGCGCGGAGCGTCAGCGTTCCGCGGTCGGCCTCCTCGGCGAACATCGCGGGCCTGGCCTCCGGCCAGGAGGCGCGTATTCCGGCCACCACGAGCAGCGCCACGACCAGCCCGAGGAACACCGTCCTGGCCAGCAACAGCGCGCCGAACGCGCTCTCCCCCGCACGGCGGGCCAGGCTGCGCCTGGCGGCGGTTGGGGACATGCCGCAGATCTTTGGCCACGGCCCTGCGTCCGGTCAACCCTCGCTGCGCGGGAGCGGGCGGCGCCTCAGCTGTTGAACGCGCTCTGCGCCCGTTCCAGGCCGTCCCTGACCAGCGCCTCGACCGCGTCGGCCGCCCGGTCGACGAAGTAGTCGAGTTCCTTGCGCTCGGCCGGGGTGAAGTCCTTCAGGACGAACGCCGCCACGTCCATCCGGCCCGGCGGGCGGCCGATGCCGAAGCGGACGCGGTGGTAGTCCCTGCCGAGCGAGGCGGTGACGGACTTCAGGCCGTTGTGCCCGTTGTCGCCGCCGCCCCGCTTCAGCCGCAGCGTGCCGTAGCCGATGTCCAGCTCGTCGTGGACGACGACCAGGCGCTCGGGGGGGACCCGGTAGAACGTGCTCAGCGCCGTGACCGGGCCGCCGGAGAGGTTCATGAACGTCATCGGCTTGGCGAGCACCACCCGCGGGCCGCCGGTGCCGGGGGCGCCGAGACGCCCCTCCAGCACCATGGCCCGCGACTTGTGGGACTTGAAGGTGCCGCCGATCCGCTGCCCGAGCAGATCGGCGACCATGAAGCCCACGTTGTGCCTGTTGGCCGCGTACTGCGGGCCCGGGTTGCCAAGTCCCGCGATCAGCCAGGGTTCGACGTCCACGCGCACAGTCTCTCAGGCGCCGGCGGCCTCCTCGCCCTCGGCCTCGCCCGCGCCCTCGGGGGCGGGCTCCTCGGCCTGGGGCTGGAGCACCTGCAGCACGACGTCCTCGCCGTCCACGGCCAGGGAGGTGCCCGCGGGCAGCGGGACGTCCTTGGCCAGCACCGAGGCGCCGGGCTCCAGGCCCTCGACGGACACGGTGAGCGCCTCGGGGATGTGGGTGGCCTCGGCCTCGACGGGCAGGGCGCTCAGCACGTGCTCCAGCAGGCCGCCGCCGGGGGCCAGCTCGCCCTCGGTGTGGAGCGGCACCTCGACGGTGACCTTCTCGCCGCGCTTGACGACCAGCAGGTCGAGGTGGACCAGGAAGCCCTTGATCGGGTCGCGCTGCACGGCCTTGGGGATGACCAGCTCGTCGCGGCCCTCGATGTCGAGGGTGATCAGGACGTTCGGGGTCTTCAGGGCCAGCATCAGCTCGTGCCCCGGCAGGGTCACGTGGACCGGCTCGCCGCCGTGCCCGTAGATGACGGCGGGGACCTTGTCGGCGCGGCGGATGCGGCGGGCGGCGCCCTTGCCGAACTCCTTGCGGACCTCGGCGCCGATCTTCACGTCTGCCATCGGATGCACTCCTCGTTCTCGTGGGTTCCCATGGGCCCGGGGGACCGGGCGTTCCTTGGCCCGGCGCGGGCGGCACACCACCACGAGGAGCGCGTCGATTACGGATGAGCCCCCAGGGCCCTCCCTCGCCGAGCGCCCACGAGCCTACCCGCTGCCCGGGCCGGGCACGGCATCGGGCCCGCCCCCCGCCCCCGCGGCGGCGGGCGGGACGGCGGGCCCGAGGGGCACGCGGGGTGTGCGGGCGCGTGGGGGACGGGGGTGCCGCGGGGACGCGCGGCACCCGGGGGCGTCAGGCCCTGCCCTCGAAGAGGCTGGTCACCGAGCCGTCCTCGAAGACCTCGCGCACCGCGCGGGCGATCGTCGGCGCCATCGAGAGCACGGTGATCTTGTCGAGCGCCACCTCGTTCGGGGTGGGCAGCGAGTTGGTGAAGATGAACTCGCTCACCTGCGAGTTCTTCAGGCGGTCGGCCGCGGGGCCGGAGAGCACCCCGTGGGTGGCCGCCACGATCACGTCCGCGGCCCCGTTCGAGAACAGCGCCTCGGCCGCCGCGCAGATCGTGCCGCCGGTGTCGATCATGTCGTCGACCAGCACGCACACCCGGTCGCGCACGTCGCCCACCACCTCGTGGACGGTGACCTGGTGCGCCACGTCCGGGTCGCGCCGCTTGTGCACGATGGCCAGCGGCGCGGCCAGGCGGTCGGCCCACCGGTCGGCGACCCGTACCCGTCCCGCGTCGGGGGAGACCACGGTCAGCCGGTCGTGGTCCACCCGGCCGGCGATGTACTCGGTCAGCACCGGCAGCGCGAACAGGTGGTCCACCGGGCCGTCGAAGTAGCCCTGCACCTGGTCCGCGTGCAGGTCCATGGTGATGATCCGGTCGGCGCCCGCGGTCTTCAGCAGGTCGGCCATCAGCCGGGCGGAGATGGGCTCCCTGCCGCGGTGCTTCTTGTCCTGCCTGGCGTAGCCGTAAAACGGAATGATGACGGAGATGCTGCGTGCCGAGGCCCGCTTCAGGGCGTCGATCATGATCAGCTGCTCCATGATCCACTTATTGATCGGCGAAGTGTGACTCTGCATCAGAAAACAGTCGGCGCCCCGCACCGACTCCTGGAAGCGCACATAGATCTCGCCATTCGCGAAATCCGTGGCCTTGGTGGGAACCAGACCCACTCCCAATTCGGCGGCGACTTCTTTCGCCAACGCGGGGTGGGCGCGGCCGGAAAAGAGCATCAGTTTCTTCTCGCCGGTCGTCTTGATCCCGGTCACGTTTCGTCTCCTTGTAGCCGCATCGGCGCTCGTTCACCCCATTGGGGCACCCCCTACGGTACCCGTCAGGCATCCCGCGGCTTGCGCTCCGTCGCAGCTAGAGCCGCCTCGGCGGCCTGGGCGGCGGCGGAACCCTGGCGTTTCCTCGCCACCCAGCCCGCCACGTTGCGCTGCTGGCCGCGGGCGACGGCCAGAGACCCTGGCGGAACGTCACGAGTGATCACGGAGCCCGCCGCCGTATAAGACCCGTCGCCGATGGTGACCGGCGCCACGAACATATTGTCCGCGCCGGTCCGGCAGTACGACCCCACCGAGGAGTGGTGCTTCTCCTCGCCGTCGTAGTTCACGAAGACGGTGGCGGCCCCGATGTTCGTGTGGTCACCGATCGTGGCGTCGCCGACATAGGAGAGATGCGGGACCTTGGTGCCCTCGCCGATAGTCGAGTTCTTCATCTCGACAAAGGTCCCCGCCTTCGCGCTCTCGCCGAGCACCGTGCCCGGCCGCAGGTACGCGTACGGGCCCACCAGCGCCCCGGCGCCCACCCGCGCCCCCTCCGCCACCGAGTGGGTGATCCGGGCGCCCGCCCCGACCACCGTGTCCCGCAGGCGGCAGCCGGGCCCGACCTCGCAGTCCGCCGCCAGGTGCGTCGCGCCGAGCAGCTGCGTGCCCGGGTGCACCGTCGCGTCCGGCTCGTAGGTGACCGTGACGTCCAGCCAGGTCGTGGCCGGGTCCACCACGGTCACCCCGGCCAGCATCGCGCGTTCGAGCAGCCGGTCGTTGAGCAGCCGCCTGGCCTCGGCCAGCTGCACCCGGTTGTTGATGCCGACCAGCTCGCGGTGGTCGGCGGCCTGCTGCGCGCCCACCCGGTGCCCGTCCTCGCGCAGGATCCGCAGCACGTCGGGCAGGTACTGCTCGCCCTGGCTGTTGTCGGTGCCGACCCGGCGCAGCGCCTCCGCGAGCAGCCGGCCGTCGAACGCGAGCACCCCGGAGTTGACCTCCCGGACGGCGCGCTGCTCCTCGGTCGCGTCCCGGTGCTCCACGATGGCGGTGACCGCGCCCTCCGCGTCGCGCAGCACCCGGCCGTAGCCGGTGGCGTCCGGCACCAGGGCGGTGAGCACGGTCACCGCGTTGCCCTCCGCGGCGTGCGTGGCCAGCAGCGCCCCCAGGGTCCTGGGCGTCTGCATCGGGATGTCGCCGCAGGTCACCAGCACCGGCCCGGCGGGCGTCACGCCCTCGGCCGCCAGCGCGTCGAGGGCGCAGCGCACCGCGTCGGCGGTGCCGAGCCGCCGCTCCTGCACGGCGGTCCGCACCCCGGGGGCCACCTCGGCGAGATGCGCGGTCACCTGCTCCCTGGCGTGGCCGACGACCACGACGACGTCCTCGGGGTGCCCCTCGGTCAGTGCCGCGCAGGCCTCGACGGCATGCCCCAGGAGCGAGCGGCCGCAGAGCTCGTGCAGCACCTTGGGCGTCGCGGACTTCATGCGGGTCCCCTCACCCGCGGCGAGAACGATCAGGGCGGCCGGGCGGACGGTGCTGGAACTCAACGGGATCGCGTCCTTCTTGTCCTAGGGAGAAGGGGGATTCCCGCAGAATACCGGCGTGGCCGCGCGCCGGCTTGTCCGCGCGCCCCGCCCAGGAGCGCGCACGCCCCCGGTGCCGGCGGCCCCGGCCGTCCCGGGGGCGTACCCCCGCGGGCGGCGGGCGGCGGCGGCTCAGAGATCCGGCTCCTGCGAGCGGGGGCGGCCCGGGCGGCGGCCGGTGAGCGAGGCGAGGGTGTTCCTGATGTGGGCGAGGTGGGCGCGCACCTGGTCGCCGCGTTCCTCGTAGTCCCTGACCAGCCGCTCGGTCTCCCGCTCCACCCGCTGCCGCCGCACCCGGGCCGCGGCGAGCAGCTCCTCCCGCTGCCGCTCGGCCTCCTCCTCCTGCGCCCTGGCCGCCGCCTCCGCGTCGGCCAGCTCCTCCCGCGCGCCGGCGAGCAGTTCCTCGCCGCGCGCCGTCAGCTCGGCCACCCGCGCCGCGACCTGCGACTGCCGCGCCGTGAGCTCGTCCTCGAACGCCCGCGCCGTGGCCGTGTGCTCGGCCCGCTGGGCGGCGAGGGCCTCCTGGCAGCGCCGGTTCGCCTCGGCGAGCGTCGCGCTCGCCTGCTCGCGCAGCGCCCTGGCGTGCGCCCTGGCGTCGCCGAGCAGCCCGGCCGCCGTGGCCTGGGCCCTGGCGAGGGTGCGCTCGGCCTGCGCGTCGGCCTCCCCGCGCACCCGCCCGGCCGCCAGCCGCGCGTCCTCGTGCAGCCCGCGGGCCACCTCGCCGGCGGCGTCGAGCAGGTCGCGGGCCGCCGCCTCGGCCGCGGCCCGCAGATCCGCGGCCTCCGCCTCGACCTCCGCGAGCAGCAGCACCGCCCGCTCGCCCAGCGTCTCGAAGGCGGGGGGCGGCAGCGCCGCCGCGGCGGCCGAGAGCCTGGCCGCCTCGCGGGTCATCTCCTCCACCCGCAAAGACAGCCCGGCGAGCCTGCGCCAGGCCGCCTCGCGCTCCCGGTCCAGCTCGGTGACCACCCGGTCGACGCTGTCCCGGCGGTATCCGCGGCCACGGACGGAACGGAAGTCGTACGGCGAACTGGAGCCCGTCATGAGGACAATGATCCCCAATCAGGGCCCGGTTACGTCTCAGCGCGCCGGGGACTCCGCCCGGGCGCCCGCCGTCACAGCAGGCCGTCCCACATCTGCTCCAGGAGAACCGACCACCAGTTCTCGGGGTCGGCCACCGCCTGCGGATCGAGGGCGGCCAGCTGGGCCTGGAAGTCGGTGGTCCAGTGCCCGGCCTGCTCCGGGTTCAGCCCGTAGCGCAGCCGCCACATCCGGCCGAGCAGCGCCATGCAGCGCGCGAACTGCGGCAGCGAGGCGTTGACGAACTGCGGCGCCGCCGGCTGCATGCCGGGCCCGGCCTCCATCGGCACGGCCACGATGTGCGCGGTGCCGTACTGCACGCACAGCTGCCGCCCGAAGTCGGTGCCCATCACCAGGTAGGTGCCCGCGTCAGGGGCGGGCTGCACGCCGCGCTCCATCGCCAGCTCCGCCAGGGTCGGCACCGGCCGGCCCGGCTGGGCCTGCGCCCAGAAGAACGGCGCGATCTCCAGCGGGAGTCCCGACCACACCAGGCTCTGCGCCACGATGTCGGGCACGCCCTGCCTGGCCACGGCCTGCTGCGCGTACCGGAACACGCCCTGCGGCCCGTACGCCTGGACCAGCTCCTGCCCGATCACGTCAAGGCCGACCGCGGGGGCCGCCTGCACCTGGGGCAGCGGCACCCGCACCGGCGCGGAGCGTGGCGGCCCGTCGGCGAACTGCTGCAACTCGTCCTGGTGCTCCACCAGATGCCGCACCCCGGCCTGCCGGGAGGCGAAGTCCCGGCCGTAGGGGGCGGTGTGCGTGATGCGGACCTGCGGCCAGGTCTCCCGGATCATCCGCGCGCAGTAGGCGCCGGGCAGCTCGCAGGACTGGAGCTCGGTGTGCAGCTCAAGCACCTGGTGCGGCGGGACGTTCATGGCGCGCAGCTCGTGCAGGATCTGCCACTCGGGGTGCGGCATGCCGGGCGCGGAACGCCGGATCAGCTGCTGCTCCGAGCCGTCGGGCGCGCGGTAGCGCAGCACGGCCATGTACCCGGAGCCCACGGTGGGCTTGGCCGCCTGGGGGTAGCCGTAGCCCGCGGCGGCGCCCGGCGTGGGCGCGGGCGGGGCGGCGACTCCCGGCGGGGGCGGGCTCGCGGCCCCCGGCGGGGGCGGCGGGGCGGGGACGCCGGAGTCGACGGTCGGGCGCTTGGCGAAGGAGTCCGCGGCGTGCGGGTCCTGCCCCTGGGAGGCGGCCCGCAGCGACTGGACCATCTCGGGCGAAACGGCCTGCGTCGGCGCGTAGTTGGCGCCCCCCGCAGGCGCGGGCGCGTCGGCGGGCGCGCCTGCGGGCGCGCCGGGGGCGGGGGGCGGGGGCGGCACGGGGGCCCCGTGCCCGGGAGCGCCGGGCGGCGGGGGCACGGGCATCCCAGGCGGCCCCTGCGGCGGGGTCGGCGGGGCGGGCGGTCCCGACTTGGCGGTGTCGGCCGAGGCGAGGTCGGCGGCCGGGCGCCCGCCGGGCGCGGGGGGCGGGCCCAGGGGGATGCCCGCCGGGCCGCCGGCCAGCGCCGTGGGCGGCCCCGAGGGCGGCGGCAGGGCGCCGAGCCCCTGATCCGCAGGCGCCTGCGGCCCGTCCTGCTGCTGGTGCCCGTCCTGCTTCTCGTGTTTCTCGTGTTTGTCGCGCTTGGCGCGCCTGCCGAGCTTCTCGCGCTTCCCGGGCGGCGCCGCGCCCTCCTCGGGGGGCGGCGGGGCGACGGCGGTGGGCGGCAGCGCGCTGCCCTGCGGCAGCACGGCGGTCCTGGCCTCGGAGGACAGCGTCGGCCCCGAGGGCGCGGCGGCCGGGGCGGCCTCCTCATGGACCTCCACGACCGGCGGCGAGAAGACGGTGGCCGGCGGCGCGACCGAGGCCGCGTCCTCGTCCCCGCTGTCCGAGGTGTCCGTGCCCGCCCAGGGCGAGGCACCGGCCGCGGGCCTGGAGGCCCGGGAGGGCGTCGCGTCCACCTCGTCCCAGGGGGAGGGCGCCGCCGGGGCGGCGCCCGGCGGCGGGGCCGGCGGGGCGGCGGGCGCCGCGGGGGTCCAGGGCTTGCCGGCCGGCGGCGGAGTGGGCGCGGGCTCCCGGCGCGCGGCGCCCGGCCGCACGCCCGCGGGCTCGGCCTCCGGCTCCGCGCCGGTGCGCTGCCCGGGGACGGCGGCCCGGTCGGCGGCCTCCTGCAGCCAGTCGGGCGGCGTCAGCAGGAACGAGGTCTGGTTCAGGTCGATCCGCTCCGGCGGCTTCGGGGCGGGCCGCGCCTGCGAGAGCGCGCCGTACTCCTCCTCGTAGCGCCGTATCACCTCGGCCACGGGCAGCGCGGGCCACAGCGTGGTGTCCCCGCTGTCCCTGGCGATCACCAGCTTGCCGCCCGGGGCCTGGGCGCCGCCTGGGCCCTCGGCCCAGGCGACGAACCCGAGGTCGAACTCGCGCACCCGCACCTCGCGGCGCGGCTCGGCGGCCGGCGAGCCGTTCACCCAGCGCTCGGCGCGCTCCTGGGCCTGTGCGAACGTCACCATCGCGCTCACCCCTCCACCGGGACGGCGCGGGCGAAGCCGCCGTCCACCATCAGATCGGCCACCGTCGCCAGCTCGGGCGGGTTGCCCGCGAGCCGCCGCAGGAAGTCGTCGAAGTCGGCGCCGCAGGGCAGCAGGAGCTCGGCGACGCGCTGCTGGATCGTGAGGCCGTCCCGGTCCCGGGCGTCGTCGTAGGGGCACAGCCAGACCGAGCCCGCGTCCCCGCCCTTGACCTTCACCGTGACGATGCCGCCCTGCACGAAGGCCACCCCCAGGTAGTCCTTGGTGAGGTGGTCGCGCAGGCACTTGTTCACGTACACCAGGTCGTTGACCGCGGCCTCCTCGCGCAGCGTGAAGAAGGGCTGGTCGATCAGCAGGCCAAGCTCGGCGTCCAGGCCGACCCCCTTGGGGGCGCAGCCGCCCGCCGCCTTCAGGAACGAGCGGTACGCCTCGGGCAGCCGGTAGCCGAGCCGCTCCTCGGCGGCCCGCACCCGGTCCTCGTCCACCGCCACCGAGTGCGGCACCGAGAAGTGCACGGGCTTGGTCTCGGCCAGCGGCCTGGTGCCGCGCTTGTGCTGGTCCACGGCGGTGGTGGCCAGCCCGCCGTGATGCCGGAGCAGCGCCTTGACCTCCACGGGCACAAGTTCGAGACGCCGGGTGCCGGCGACGTGGTGCCAGGTCCAGCCGTGCGGGGTGGCGACAGAGGGGAGGTCAGCCCACAGCTCGTGCCCGGCGGCGTGCAGCGCGGCGTTGGCCGACACGTAGTCCGTCAGCCGCAGCTCGTCGACGCCGAAGCCCTCGGGCGGCTCGGCGATCTCGGCGGCGGCTCTCGCGTAGCGCGAGAAGTCCGGGTAGCCCCGGGCGTCCACCCGGACTCCCAGCGGGTAGTGGGCCGCGCGCACCGGGTCCGGGAACTGCACCACCTGTCCGGCATATGCCCTGTTCGGTGGCGCGGCCTGCTGCCCGAGCCGACCTGTCGTCATGGCGTTACGCCCCCTGCTGCAATTCATCACGCTGTTCGGGACAGCCTATGGGGTCGAGGAGTCGGTGGCACGATCGTCCTCGTGATAACGGATACCCACGGCTGGGAGCCCGGCGAACCGGGCGCCCACCGGGGCGGCTCAACGCCCCAAGCCCCCACGCTGCTTCACCGCCGCGACGGCATCCTGCCCACCACCGCGGCGGCGCTCTCCGTCCCCGGCCGCGGCGCGCTCACCGCCACCGCCAGCCGCGCCGGCGAGGCACCGGTCCTGCACCCCGTCGTGCGCGAGATCTTCGAGAACCTCGGCACGGCCCAGCGCGAGCGGCACCTCGGCCGCTGCCCCGAGGCCGCGCTGCTCTCCCGCTTCCTCGCCGAGGTGGAGGCGGACACGCTCGGCGCGGCGCGGCACGCGCTCGCCGAGGCCGGCCTCACCATCCGGCACATCCGCGAGGACGGCGACCCGCAGCACGGCACCTTCGCGCCGCACTGCGGCTCCTGCGCCGTCCTCATCGCCAGGCTCGGGGTGCCCTCCACCGGCTCGCCCGTCGAGCCCCCGGCCGACTCGGGGCCCGCGGCCGGGGCGCCCTGGGCGGTGGGCACCGTGGAGGAGGTCTTCGCGGCGGCCGGCTGGGAGCCGGGCCGCCGGCACGTCGCGATGGCCGAGGAGTGGGCCGACGCGCTCAGCGCGCACCGCTCGCCGCAGGGCCACCCGCACTCGCTGTTCCCCGCGGCGTTCGAGACCTGGGCGGAGCTGGGCAGCCTCATCCTGCGCCCGACGGGGCCCGGCCTGCACCACGCGCCGAGCACGGTGGTCGTCGACCCGCTGCTCGGCCTGCACTGGGCCCGCACCCTCGACGACCTCGGCCAGGCGCTGGGCACCCGGCTGTGCCCGCTCGGCCAGGAGCTCGGCGGCACGGCCCTCATCTCCCTCGACCAGGAGGGCCGGCTGTACTGCGTGGACCACACCGGCGACTGGTACCTGGGCCCCGACGTGATCAGCGGCCTCACGACCCTGCTGACCGGCCGGAGCCCGCAGCGGCTTGAGGCGCCGGAGGAGGACTGAGGCGGGCCCGGTGGCCCGGTGATCCCGGTGGCCCGGCGGGCCCGGGCGGCGCCGGCGAGGGCGCGCGTGGTGGGGCGCGCGCCGCGCCGTCACGCGATGTCCCCTCCAGGGCACCGGATGTTCACCTGAAGGGTGCCCGGACATTACCGGACCCGTACTGACCCTGCGGCAGAGTCGTGCACTCGGCTCGCGGCCGGAGCGGCCGGCGAGGCGCCCGCGGCGGGCCACGGCGGCCGGCGAGGCGCCCGAGGGCACCGGGGGTCGGGCGGCGCCGAGGGCACCGCGGGCAACAAGGAGACGGAATGAAGCAGGGCAAGCGCCGGATCGCGTTCGCGGCTCACGTGGACGAGGACCGGCTGCCCCGGCTGCTCGTGCTGCTGCGCAGCCTGGCGCTGACGAACCCGGCCGTCTGCGAGGACTTCCTCCTGCTGCACGGCGGGCTGGCCGACGCCGCGTTCGAGCCCGCGCGGCGCCTGCACCCCAGGATCGTCCCGCGCAAGGCGGCGCCGGCAGCGGACGGCGCGGCCGAACCCGCCCCGCGCACGCCGGGGTTCGCGCCCCTCCCCGGGCAGGCCGCGTTCGCCGCACTCACCGCGTTCGCCGGGGATGCCGCGTTCGACGACTACGACACCATCATCGGGCTGCCCGCCGACGCGGTGATCGCGGAGGACATCGGCCCGCTGCTGCGCACCCGCGCCCCCTTCGTCCCCTACCGCCCGGCCGGCCGGGCGGGCCCCGCAGCGGACCCGGGGAACGACCCCGCGGGAGCCCCGGCCCCGGGCCGGGAAGGCGCCGCAGGACCCGCAGGACCAGGCGCCCCCGAGGACGGGGCGGACGGGTCGGGGACGCCGGCGGCGGGCGAGGCGGGCCACGGCGCGCTCGCCGGGGTGGCGGAGCTGAGCGACCGCGAGTTCTACGCCGCCTACTGCGCGCTGCCCGGACGCAAGGCCCCCGAGCTGCTGCTGCACTGCGCGCTGCCGCTGCTGCGCGAGGGCGGCCCGATCACCACCCGCGCCGGCAAGCGCGTGGACGCGGCGGGACTCGCCCGCGTCGCCGGCTCCGCCCTGCACCAGCTCGGCCGCTACGAGGAGGCCGTGGAGGTGCTCACGCCCGCCGCCGGCGACCCGCGGCGGGCCCGCAACCACGAGGCCCTGGGCAGCGCCCTGCTCGCCCTCTCCCGCTACCCCGAGGCCGAGACCCACCTGCTGCTCGCCACCGCCCACCCCGTCGTCGCCCCCCGCGCCTTCGCCCAGCTCTCCCGGCTCGCCTGGCTGCACGGCGAGAACGAGAAGGCCCGCCGCCACGCCGCCCAGGGCCTGGACGCCGACCCCACGGACGCCGGCTGCCGTGCCATGTACGCGCGCGCCTCGGCCGGGGCCGGGGAAGCCGGCGACCCGGCCGCCCAGGTGGCCCACGTGGCGCTGTACGCGGAGGGCCAGGAGAACTCGGGCGACAAGCTGCTGCCCGAGGCGGTGCGCCGCTGCTTCGGCGCAGAAACCGGGCCCGCGCGCTGGCACTCGGTTCCCGTGCACCGGCTGGTCGACGACGCCCTCCTGGAGCGGCTGAACGCCAGGCGCGGCGTGCTGGTCGGCGGCGGCGGCCTGTTCCTGCCCGACACCTGGCCCAACGGCAACAGCGGCTGGCAGTGGAACGTGCCCGACGCGGCGCTGCGCCGGATCACCGTGCCGCTGGCCGTCTTCGCCGTCGGCTTCAACCTCTTCGAGGGCCAGCACTTCTCCCGCACCAGGCTCGCCGGCAGCCTGCGCACCCTGGCCGAGCGCGCCGCGTTCTTCGGCCTGCGCAACCGCGGCTCGGCCGACCGGGTCCGCGAGCTGCTGCCCGCCGAGCTGGCCGGCCGGGTCCGCTACCAGCCCTGCCCCACCACCGTCATCCGGCACCTGATCCCGGGCTGGCGCGATCCCGCCCCCGCCGACCGCGCCGACGTCGTGCTCCTCAACTGCGCCTACGACCGGGCCGGGCTGCGCTTCGGCCACGACTACGGCCACTTCCTCGGCCAGATGGCCCGCGCCGTCCGCACCCTGCGCGCCCACAGCGAGGTCAGGTACGCCGCGCACGCCCCCTCCGACGAGACCTTCGTGCACGACCTGCGCCGCGAGCACGGCCTGACCCTGCCCGTGGAGCAGCTCTACGACCTGCCCAACGACCGCCTCCTCGACGTCTACCGCAGGGCCCGCCTGGTGATCGGCATGCGCGGGCACGCGACGATGATCCCCTTCGGCTGCGGCACGCCCGCCCTGAGCCTGGTCTCCCACCCCAAACTGGCCTATTTCCTCGCCGACCTCGACCGCGAGGAGTGGGGCGTCTCGGTGCACGCCCCCGACCTGGCCGCCGAGCTCACCGAGCGCGCCTGGTGGCTGCTCAACGACCAGGCCGCCGCGGTCGCCGACGTCCTGGAGCGGCAGGAGGCGCTGCTCCGCGTCACCCGCGAGAACGCCGCCGAGCTGTCCCGGCTCTTTGGGGGGGAGGCGCCCGGGGCTGGACCCGGGGTGGGAGGCGGGGCGTAGATTCTGGCCACGTGACGTCGAACCCATTCTTCGAGCCGAGCGAGCTGCCCTACGAGCTGCCTCCCTTCGCGCGCCTCAGGCACGAGCACTTCCTGCCCGCCTTCGAACGCGGCATGGCCGACGAGCTGGCCGAGGTGGCGGCCATAGGCGCCAACCCCGACCCGCCCACCTTCGAGAACACGCTGGAGGCCCTCGAACGCAGCGGCGCGATCCTCGACCGGGTGCGGCGCGTGTTCTTCAACAAGGCGTCCTCCGACGCCGACGAGGCGACCGAGGCCCTGGAGGCCGAGATCGCGCCCCGCCTGGCCGCCCACGAGGACGCGCTGCTCCTGGACGCGGCCCTCTTCGCCCGCATCGACGAGCTGTACCGGCGGCGCGAGGAACTCGGCCTCGACGCCGAGCAGCTGCGGCTGCTGGAGCGGCACCACACCCTGCGGGTCCGCGCCGGCGCGCTGCTCGGCGCCGAACAGCAGCGGCGGCTGCGCGAGCTGAACGCCGAGATCGCCACCCTGAGCGCCGAGTTCACCCGCAACCTGCGCGCCGCCACCGCCGCCGCGGCCCTGGTCCTCGACCGGCCGGAGGACCTGGCGGGGCTGCCCGCCGACCAGGTGGCCGCCGCCGCGGAGAACGCCAAGGCCCTGGGCCACGACGGCGCGTACGTCCTCAGCCTCAAGAACTTCTCCAACCAGACCGAGCTGGCCGCCCTCACCGACCCGGCCCTGCGCGAGCGCCTGCTGGCCGCCTCCCTCGGCCGCGGCCTGCCGGAGAACGGCCGCATCGCCGTCGCCCTGGCCAGGCTGCGCGCCGAGCGCGCCGCCCTGCTCGGCCACCCCAACCACGCCGCCTGGCAGGTCGCCGACCAGACCGCGGGCACCACCGAGGCCGTCGAGGCGATGCTCCACCGCCTCGTCACCCCGGCCGTCGCCAACGCCAGGCGGGAGGGCGAGGCGCTGGCCGAGGCCGCGGGCGTGGCCGAAATCCGCGCCTCGGACTGGCAGTTCTACTCCGAGCGGGTCCGCAAGGAGCGCTTCGCCCTGGACGCCGCCGACCTGCGCCCGTACCTGGAGCTGGAGCGGGTGCTGCGCGACGGCGTCTTCCACGCCGCGGGGCTGGTCTACGGCATCACCTTCACCGAGCGCCCCGACCTCCTCGCCTACCACGAGGACGCCAGGGTCTTCGAGGTGCACGACGCCGACGGCGGGCCGCTCGGCCTGTACATCGGGGACTTCTTCGCCCGGGAGTCCAAGCGGGGCGGCGCCTGGATGAACGAGCTGGTCTCCCAGTCGCGGCTGCTCGGGCAGCGGCCCGTGGTGGTCAACAACCTCAACATCGCCAAGCCGCCGGCCGGCGAGCCGGTGCTGCTGACCTGGGACGAGGTGACCACCCTCTTCCACGAGTTCGGGCACGCGCTGCACGGCCTGTTCTCCGACGTGCGCTACCCGCTGCTGTCGGGCACCGGCGTCCCGCGCGACTTCGTGGAGTTCCCCTCCCAGGTCAACGAGATGTGGGCGGACTGGCCCGAGGTGCTCGCCCACTACGCCAGGCACCACCTCACCGGGGAGCCGATGCCGCCGGAGCTCCCGGCGCGGCTGCGGGAGGCGGAGAACTTCGGCGAGGGCTTCCGGCTGGTCGAGTACCTGGGCGCCGCGCTGCTCGACTGGGCCTGGCACACCCTGCCCGCGGGGCAGGACCCGGGCGAGGCCGAGGAGTTCGAGGCGGCGGCCCTGGAGCGCTACGGCCTGGCGCTGCCCGCCATCCCGCCGCGCTACCGCACGGGCTACTTCGCGCACATCTTCACCAACGACTACGCCGCCGGCTACTACGGCTACTGCTGGGCCGAGGTGCTGGACGCGGACACCGTGCGCTGGTTCAAGGAGAACGGGCTGAGCGTGCGGGAGAGCGGGGAGATCTTCCGCCGGGAGCTGCTGAGCAAGGGCGGCAGCGTCGACTCCCTCGGCGCCTTCCGCGCGGTCGTCGGCCGCGACCCCGAGATCGAGCCCCTCCTCGCCCGCCGCGGCCTCCTCGCCTGAGCCGCCCGGCCCGCCGCCGCCCCGGCCGGTCCGCAACGCGCCCGCGCCGTCCCCGCGCGGGCCCTCCCCGGCGCCCGGCCGCGGCGGGGCGGCCCCGTGGGACGGCCGTGGGGGCCGGGCGGGGGCGCGGTGCGGCGCGCGGCGCGGGGGAGGGGCGCCCCAGACGCCGGGGGAGGGGAACACGCGGGGCGCTAGGCGCCGGGGGACTCCTCGGCGCGGATCTGCGCGCGGTAGGCGCGGGCCGTGGCGCGCAGCGCCGTATCCGGGTCGACGCCCGCCGCCTCCGCCTCGGCGGCCAGCGCGAGCAGGCGGTGCCCGAAGTCGGCCGGGTCCTGCGGGTCGCCTGGCAGCGGCACCCGAAGGCCGGCCGCCCGCGCCCGGCCGGCCAGCTTCGCGGCGAGCGCGAGCCCGGGCTGCCCCAGGGGCACCCCGTCGGTGACCGAGGTCCGCTCCTTCTCGGCCGCCTTGGTGCGCAGCCACAGCGCGTGGACGTCCTCCGCGGTCTCGGCCCGGGCGTCGCCGAAGACGTGCGGATGCCGGCGGATCAGCTTGGCGACGATCCCGGCGGCGACCTCGTCGATGCCGAAGGGCTCCTCGGCCTCCTCGGCGATCCTGGCGTGGAAGACGACCTGGAGCAGCACGTCGCCGAGCTCCTCCAGGAGTTCCGTGCGGTCCCCGGCCTCGATCGCCTCCACCAGCTCGTACATCTCCTCGATGCCGAACCTGGCCAGGCCCTCGCTGGTCTGGACCGAGGCCCAGGGGCACGCGGCCCGGATGCGGTCCATGACCTGGACGAGGTCGAGCAGCCTGGCGCCCGGGAGGTCGTAGGCGCCCGGCAGCAGCTCCAGGTCGGGCAGGGCGGCGCGGCCCGAGCCGGCCAGGGCGGCGAACTCCTCCGTCAGCCCCGGCTCGCCCTCCGCGCCGGCCAGCACCACGGCCGTGCGGCCGCCCGCGGCGGCGGCCACCAGCTCCGCCGCCCGCGGCTCGGCGACGCGGACGGCGACGCCGGCCTCGCGGACGTACGGCAGCTGCGGGTGTGCGGGGTCCTTGCACAGCACCGTCCCGGCCGCGCGCAGCACCTGCCAGGCGGGCCAGGACAGCATGCCGGGCGCGACCCGGTGGCTGGTGGTCAGCAGGACGATACGGCCGGGTTCCGCGCGGTCGGATTCGCTCACCCGTCGAGCGTAACCGGGCCCCCGGCCTGGGCCTGCTCCTCCGCCCGCAGCCACGGCTCGTCGGCCTCGGCCAGCGTGATGTTCTCCGCGTCCCAGGCGCCGTAGCGGGGGTTGACGTCCACGCCGATCTCGTTCGCCGTGTCGGTCAGGGCCTCGATCAGGCGCTGCTGGGCGGTCTGCGGGTCGCCCGCGGGGCCCAGGCGCTGGGCCAGGCCCGAGTACAGCAGCTGGCTGCGCAGCATCCTGTCGATCTGCTCGTCCCCGGCCACCGGGAGCCCGGACTGGGGGGCCAGCGCCACCTGCCGCAGCGCCTCGGCCCCGCCGAGGGACTGCTCGGTGGCGTCCCGCGCCTCCTGCACGGCGCGCCGGGAGACCCGCACGCCGTGGTCGGCGGCGGCCCGCTCCAGAACCTCCTCGTACACCAGGAAGTTGACGGTCTGCCGGGTGAGGTCGCCCGAGCCGGAGAGGAGCTGGTCGCCGTTCGGCTGGGCACGCTGGGCGGCGCGTACGGCCTCCACCTGGGCCTGGACGGAGGCCAGCGAGATTCGCTCGCCGCCCACCACGGCCGCGGCGCCCGGATGGTTGTCCGAGGAGCAGCCGGACAGGAGCAGGGCGGCAGTTGCGGCGGCAGCGGCGGCTACGGACGCTGCGGACGTTCGACGCTTCACCTGGGAACTCCCATGGTCTGTCGGTGGTCGTACGATCTTAAGCAGCCCGCCCTCCGAAGGCCAGGCTCGGCGCAGCAGGCGGCGCGCGGTGACCTCCGCACGCCCCGCCGCGGAGCCGACGGCCCCCCGGCAGGCGGCCCGCGCCGGGGCAGGAGCCGGTGCCGGGTCAGGAGTCCGTGCCGCCGAGCCGCGAGGCCCGGTTGCGCACCCGGATGCGCAGCGCCTCCCGGCGGGCGAAGCGGTGCAGGGACCTGCCCTCCCCGCCGAGCATCTCCGCGACCCTGGCGATCTCCATCCAGACCCGCGAGCGCTGCCCGCCGACGCAGGCCGCGCCGCCCAGCATGCTCAGCGCCTCCTTGACCCGCCCGTGCCTGGCGTGGATCTCCGCCATGCCCACCAGCACATCCGTGGAGTGGGTGGCGCGGCGCAGGATCTCCCGGCCCACCCGGAAGGCGTTCTCCTCGCGGCCCGCGCTCATGTGCTCGCGGAACTCGTCGGTGCGGTAGGCGACGTTCTGCTCCAGCGCGACCGAGAACCGGTGCCGCGCCTCCTCGGCGTCGTGCGCCACCGTCGCGCCCGGCGCGGGCAGGGAGAGCGCCGCGGACATCCTGGCGCTGAAGGCCGGGATGTCGAACAGCTCCTCCACCTCCCGGTACCGCTCCTCGTCGACCTCCTCGGCGAGCACGGCCCGCAGCGCCTCGAACGCGGCCTCCGGGGTGTACTCGGTGTAGGCCCGGTAGCCGCGCACGCCGTCCAGGACCTCGCGGGAGCCGACCCGGTGGAAGGTGGCGATCCGCAGCCGGTGCTGCACGGCCTCGACGACCGAGAGCGGCATCGGGTCGTCCACGCTGGAGAGGAAGAAGACGTCGGAGGCGGCGAGTTCCTCGCGCACCCGGTCGCGGGAGAGCGCCCCCATCCACTCCACCCGGTCGGAGAGCAGGGTCTTCTGCGCGATCCGCGGCGTCTTCCAGCCGACCCAGCTGAAGCGCCAGGGCAGGCCGCGGGCGTGCGCCAGCTCGGCCACCCGGGAGAACAGGTCCACGCCCTTGCGGTCCTGCACCGTGCCCACCATGATCATCCGCGGCCGTTCGCCGACCGTGGCCGAGGCGCGGGCGCGGTGGATGTCGCGCGGGACGGTGTTGTAGATCACGATCGGGTCGGTCACGCCCAGCTGGCGGAACATGTCGGCCTGCGCCTTGGACACGCACAGCACGGTCAGCCGCGGCAGCAGCTTCAGCATCTCCAGGTGCCGCTCGGCGGAGCGCTCCGCCTCGTAGTTGAAGACGTACTCCGTCTCGTGCGCGTACAGCATGACCGTGCACCCGGCGTCGACCAGCGCCTCGACCAGGGCGTTGGCGATGGGCGAACGCCAGAAGGGGGCGAGGCTGTTGATGAGGATGATCTCGGCGTCGGCCAGCGCCTCGGCCGCGTGCTCCGGCTGCGGGAAGGCGGCCAGGTCGAAGTAGTGGACGTCGACGGGGCTCTGCGCGATCAGGGCCTGCGTGTAGGTGAGCACGGGGACCGCGACGCCGGTGATGTAGGAGAAGCTCACGCCGACGACGGCCAGCGTGCCTGGCCTTGAGGCCCGGCGCTCCACCTCGCGCAGCGCGCGCTCCGCCAGCGAGCCGCCGGCCGCGGCGCCGGCCCCCGCGGAGGCGCCGGCCGGGGCGGCGGTCTCGGCCGAGGGCGGCGGGCTCGGCTCCGCCTCCTCCACCACGCGCATGATCTCGCCCGCCACGTCGTCCTTGAAGGCGAGGAAGTGCTCGATGGGGGCGCCGTGCTGGTTGGCGAGGAACTTGCGGGACTTCTTCAGCCGCAGCGCCACCGCGGCCAGCTCCTCGGTGGTCCCGGCGTTGCGCAGCAGCGGGTGGTGGATAGTCGGGAAGACGATGTTGAGGGCCTTGGGGTTGTACAGGACCAGCGGCACCCCGGCGCGCAGCGTCTGCAGGTAGGTGGTGGAGAAGAAGGTGATGGCCAGGTCGTAGGCGGCGAGCCCCTCGGCGTCCAGCAGCCGCTCGGCGTCGAGGAGGGTGACCCCGGGCAGGCCGGTGGCCAGCCAGGTCAGGTGGGCGGGCTGGGTGGAGGGGTGCGGCTTGACGTCGATCTCGCCGTAGGCGCGCAGGGACTCGACCATCTCGGTCAGCTGCGCGCGGTGTTCCGGCCGCGGCATCTTGCCCTGGTCGCCCAGGGGCTGGTCGAGGATGACGATCCGCAGCGGCGCGTCGGCCTCGCGGGCGGTGCGGTGCACGCCGGAGCGGGCCACGGTCAGCAACTCGGGGTCGTCGCTGTGGCCGAGGCCGCCGGTGATGTGCACCCGCGGTCCCGGCTCCGAGGTGCGGAAGCCGACGTGCTGGGCCATCGCCGGGCCCCAGACGCAGACGGCGGCGGGGCGGGAGGCCCCGTAGTACCAGTTCTGGTCGCGCTGTCCGGCCGCCAGCTTCTTGTAGTGGAAGTCGAGGTGGCCGTCCTGGACCAGGACCACCGGCAGCCGCTCGTTGAGCGCCTCGGTCACCCTGCGGCCACGCCGGGACTGGTCGTTGAAGAGGATGACCCGCTCGACCTGCTCCTCGGCGGCGAACGCGGCGGCCCGCACCCGCAGCTCCTGGCCGAACTCGTCGTCGCTCATCGCCTCGCCGACCTCGAAGAGGTTGCGGACCGGGAACTCCTCGCCGCCGGCGGCGGCCTCGGCCAGTGTCCAGCGGGCCACCTCGCCGTTCACATCCGCGGTGAATACGGAGAAGCTGTGTTTCTCCGACTCCGGGGCGGCCATGATCCGCCGGGTCAGATCAACGCCGTTCCGGTTCTCGACGAACACTGCGATGTGCATTTTCTTCCCAGTTCTTCCCAGTCCAGTAGGTGCAGGATGCCGCAGGTTTTCAGATGGGCTGTCTTTCCGGCGCCGTGGCCTTGCCGGCCTTCGGGGGGAAGACCTGATCCGACGCCGGCGCCTCCCGCGGCCGGTCCTGTTCCGTGGCGCGGAAGAGCCAGCGGGCGCGGGGCTGCACAAAGGGCCTTGCGATCATTTGTACCGGGGGGGAACCAAGCAGTGCGGCCGTGATGATCGCCACCAGGAGCCACTCGACCGCCTCCGTGGAGGTGTTGAGGTGCCGGAAGAAATCAACGTGGTACAGCTGCCTGAGAACAAGGGGGTGAAGCACGTAGATGTACAACCCCGCGGTGCCGAGCGTCGTCATGAACGGTACCCGACGGCGCGGAACCAGGCGGATGAGGGCCACCGTCGCCAGAACGCCCCAGACCAGGACCGCGGCGCGCACCGGAACGCCCCACATCAGGTCGTAGGAGTCCTGGCTGTAGGGGCGCTTCATGGCCAGCCACACCGGTTCGAGACGGTCGTCGGCGAGCCAGGCGCCGCCGAAGAGCGCCACGGTGACGCAGGCCGCGGCCCAGCGCGGCACGGCCTCGACGGCCCGCCGCTGCCAGCCGCCCTGCCCGATGAGGTAGCCGATGTAGAAGAACGGGAAGAACGTGACGGTTTGCGAGGCGGAGAACGCGAAGCCCACGTCCTCGGCGAAGCCGACGGCGAGCGCGGCCAGCACCGAGACCGTCAACGGGTGGCGCAGCGTCACCGCATAGGGGAGGGCGATCTTCCAGAAGATGAGCGAGAGCAGGAACCACAGCGTCGCCACCGGCTCGACGACGAAGAAATTCCAGGAGCCGCCCAGGAGCCAGATCTGCAGCGAGGTGAGCAGGGAGACCGCGAGGTACGGCAGCAGAATGCCCTGAATCAGCCGCTGGGCCGAGCGCGCCGTCAGCGGAAGCGCGCTGCTGAACCGGCCCGATATCAGCGCGAAGGCGGGAACTCCCAGGTGCCAGGTGGCGTTGTAGAGCCAGTGCATGCCGGCGTACTGGTCGCGCAGGGGGGTGATGAAATGGCCGATGAGGACGCAGGTGGCGGAGACGTACCTGACGTTTTCCCACAGTGGATCTCGCGGCTTGGTCTTCGTCTGGCCCTCGCGTCCTCGGGGGCGTTCCGCGGGGCCCCTCTTCAAGCGTTGCAGACTCAGCACCTTCTCAGCACCTTACGTCTTTCATCGCGCCTAACTCCGTACTTCTTGTCGAGCCTTGGCCGATGAGCGTAGGTCACGAGGAACGGAAACCTGAAACGAGGGGAACGAGGGGAATGCAGGGAATGGGGGGCAAACGGCAGCCAGGCCGGGGTTGCGTCGGGGCATGTGGGACCGCTCAATTGTGCGCAGAAAATGTGGCCCGGGCGCAGCGCGAGAGTGAACGCCCGATGAATTTCTCAGGGGCGGGCCGGGCCGACCCCTAGGGGCACGTGCGACTTCCCGCCTACGCCGTCGGGGGTGGGTTCCTCCCAGGGGGCGACGAGGAGGAGGGGACCACCTCTCTAGTCTCTACGTCGACGGGAAGACCCAGGAAGCGCCGATCGGACAGATCGGGCGTCTCGCAGTGGCTGGAAGCCAGGAGGAGAGCAACGTGACGACGGCTGTGGCGAATCCGAAGACCGGGGGCAGCGGAGGGCACTCGGCCGTGGCTGCGCGGGCCGAGGGTGTGGTGAAGGCGTATGGGGAGGGCGAGACCAGGGTGGTGGCCCTGGACGGGGTCTCCGTGGACATCGAGCGGGGGGTGTTCACCGCGATCATGGGCCCCTCG
>NZ_RBAL01000021.1 GCF_003626535.1 Streptomyces hoynatensis | reverse complement strand
AGCCGCCGGAAGCGGCCCGGCGCCAGACCGGTGAACACCTCGATCACGTCACGACGTTCCGCACTCAGCACCTGCACGATCAGCCCAACGCGCACCAGCCACAACAGTTACGAGACAACCTTTAGGGGCGGACTCACCGGGGCCGAACATCATTGTTCTCGCACGTTATCTGCGCTAGGCATGTCCTCGTCAAGATGAGGGGCGCAAGATGACGCAAAGGCGGCTGCACACCGGCCCCATCAGGCGGCGTGGTGCACAGCCGACTCCCTTGGCCACGGCGCCTGTGACGTTCCCCGCAAGCCGCGGGCCTACCGCAGAGGACCGGATGACCGACATCGGATACCGCTTCCTGGGGACCACGGGTCTCAGGGTCTCGCGCCTGTGCCTGGGCGCGGCCACGATGGGCTCCCGCTGGGGTGCCCGCTGGACCATGTCCCAGGCCGACGCCGATTCCCTGGTCGGCACGGCGCTCGACAACGGGATCAATTTCTTCGACACCGCGAACGTCTACAACGGCGGCGAGAGCGAGCAGTGGCTCGGCAAGGCGATCCGCCGCGCCAGGGCCCGCGAAGCCGTCGTGGTCGCCACGAAGTTCGGCTACCTCACCGACCCCCGCAACGCCAACAGCGGGGGGTGCAGCCGCAACGCGATGTTCGGGGCGGTGGAACGCTCGCTGCGCAGGCTCGGCACGGACTGGATCGACCTGTACTACCTGCACCTGTGGGACGGCGTGACGCCCCCCGAGGAGACGCTCGCCGCCGCCGCCGACCTCGTCGCCGGCGGGAAGATCCGCTACTTCGGGATCAGCAACGTGCCCGGCTGGTATCTCGCCCGGTGCCAGGCCCTCGCCCAGTGGCAGGGGCTCCCACCGGTGGCGGCGGTCCAGATGAACTACAACCTGCTCGAAAGGGGCGTCGAGCACGAGATCTGCCCGCTGCTCGACCGCGGTCCTGCGCTGGTCGGCTGGGGCCCCCTGGCCAACGGGCTGCTGGCCGGCCACTACCGGGTGGACCGGGCGGCGCGCGTCATCCGGGGCAGGGGCAGGCTGACGGAATCCTTCACGACGGGGGACCTCGACCCCTTCGACGAGACGGTCCCCCGGGTGCTCGACTGCCTGCGGGAGGTGGCGCGGGAACTCGGCAGCAGCGCCGCGCAGGTCGCCCTGGCGTGGCTGCTGCACCGGCCCCGGCTCACCTCCGTCGCCCTCGGGGTGTCCTCGCCGGCGCAGCTCCGCGAGAACCTGGCCTCGCTCGACCTCACGCTCCCTCGCGAGGCGCTGTCCCGGCTGGACCTGGCGAGCCGGAGGCCGCTGCCCTACCCGCACACCTTCCTCGCCCCCGGCTACCAGCGCCTGGTGCACCCACAGGGGCCGCCGGCCCCCGCGGCTCAGCCGCCGGCCACCGCCGAGGAGACCGGCCCTGACCCTGACCCGGACCCGGACGCGGCGCCCGCCCCGGGCTGAATGCCGTGCTCGCGCAGGCCGCGCCGGATCTCCCGGGCGTTCTGCCGGCTGCTCACGGCATAGGCCACCAGATCGGGCCCGAGGCCGAAGTCGAGGCCGAGCCAGCTGTAGAAGGCGGTGGCCTGGCGGCGGTAGATGCCGGCCAGCCAGCCGGTCGTGCCGTGCAGGGCGGCCTGCGATTCGAACCAGCCGGCCAGGCAGTGCTCCACGTACTCCTCGATGGCGTGCTCCACGGTCCTGGTGTGGATCAGGCCGCGGGACGGCGCGAACATGCCGTCGATCAGGCGCTCCTTGCCTTCGAGTTCGTTCGCGGCGTTCGCGGCGAGCAGCGGCGCGCAGTGGAACCCGTCCCGGTAGGTGCCGGTCAGCACGTAGAGCCCGGGCAGCGCGGACCAGCCGATCAGCGGAAAGCCGTCCAGGGTCACCGGCCGGCTGCCCACCCGCCACTCCTCGATCTCGTGGTGGGTGATCTCCTCGTCGAGCTGCTGCATCGCGCACTGGGTCAGGAAGTGCACGTCGTTCATCTGCACGCTGTTCAGCGGCTCGGCGGCGACGCTGTTGGTGGCGCCGAGGTACTCCCTGCCCTCGCCGAGCGGCACGACGTGCAGTCCGCAGGCGAAGGCGCGGTTGGGGGTGCGCACCACGCTCTCGAAGGGCGGCCCCGCCATCCGCCGGCCGACCAGGGCGAAGCCGCGCCCGGCGAAGGTCGGCATCGGGTCCGCGGCCTGGGCCACGCCCCGCAGCAGCGGCCCGCTCCTGGCGCCGGCCGCCACCACCACCCGCTCCGCCTCCAGCCGGCTGCCGTCGGCCAGGCGGACGCCGCCGACCCCGCCGTCGGCGGCGATCACCGCCTCGGCCTCCTGGTCCACGAGCGTCACGCCCTGCCGCACGATCCGCGCCTCGAGCGCGGCGATCACCCGCCGCGCGTCCACCGCGCCCTCCCCCGGCAGGTGCAGGGCGCGCAGCGCCCGCTGGTCGGCGCGCGGCCGGTACCCGGCGATCCCGGCGGGATCGACCTCCTCGAACGGCCCCCCGTACGCGCCGAGCGCGGCGGTGATCGCCGCGAAGTTCGCCGAGTCGAGGTAGGAGCCGCTGGTGTTCAGCACCACGTAGCTGTCCTGCGCCACCCGCAGCGGCCGGTGCCCCGGCGCGCCTTCCGACTCCAGGCGCCGGAGCACCCCCGGCCACATCCGGTGCGCCGCCCTGCCCAGTTCGAACCTGGCCCGCCCGGGGGCCGTGCGCAGGGTCTCCGGCGTCACCTCGCCGAAGGAGCCGAGCATCGCCCCGGCCGCCTGGCTGGCCCCCGACGCGCGGCCGCGCGGCCCGACCACGGCGATCGAGCCGGCCCCCCGGGTGGCCAGTTCCTCGGCGAGGAAGAGGCCGAGCGCTCCGTTGCCGATGATGAGGATGTCCCACTGCCGCACACTTGTCATGGCAAAACCGCCTGTAGAGAGCCGAGTTGCGCCGTGAACCGGTCGAGAGGCACCCGAAGAACGTACTGGGCCACCGCCCGGCGGTCCATGGGGCGCGGACCTCGGGCGGCCCGCCGGGCGCGGGGCACCCCGGCCGCGGGCACCGGCCCGCCGCGCCCCGCCAACCCCCGTCCCACGTCACCTGGTTGCGGCGGCACGGCTGCTATAGGGTGACCGCCGGCGGTGCACGGCAGGGCCTGGCTGAAGGGTTCACACCTATGGCGCGGCGCGTATCCGACCCCTATCTGATGTATGCGCGGCTCCGCGAAAGGGGCCCGATCCACCGCAGGACCAACCGGTACGGCTTCGACACCTGGTTCGTGGCCAGGCACGACGCCGTGCGGTCGGCGCTCCTCGATCCGCGCCTGTCCCGCAGCCCGCACCACGCGCCGCAGTGGATGCGCGATCAGGAGCTCACCGGCGGCGGGGCGCTGGGGATCAACCTGCTGTCCAGCGACCCGCCCGCGCACACCCGGATACGCCGCCTCGTGGCCCAGGCGTTCTCCCCGCGCCGGGTGGAGGGCCTTCGGCCGCGCATCGAGGCCGTCGCGGACGGGCTGCTCGACCGGATGGCGCGCGGCCGGGAGTGCGACCTGCTCGACTCCTACGCGGCGCCGCTGTCCCTGACCGTCACCTGCGAGCTGCTGGGCGTCCCGGCCGAGGACAGCGCCGACTTCAGGCGCTGGACCCGGGAGACGATGATCCCGCCCATCGACGAGGAGTCCAAGGCGGCCCTGCTCCGGGGCACCCGGGCCATGCGGCGTTACCTCGCCCGGCTGATCGGGGAGACCCGCCTGCGCACCTCCCCGGCCCTCGCCCCCGACGAGCAGCCCACCCTGACCGGCGCGCTGATCGCCGCGATGGACGAGGGCGACCAGCTCTCGGACGCGGAGTTGCAGGGCACGCTCGCCCTCCTGCTGATGGCGGGCCACGAGACGACCGTGAACCTCGTCGGCAACGGGATGGCCGCCCTCTTCCGCCACCCGGAGCAGCTCCGGCTGCTGCGGGAGCGGCCCGGCATGCTCCCGGACGCCGTCGAGGAACTCCTGCGGTACGCCAGCCCCGTGGAGATGGCCATGCCCCGGTACGCCACCGAGGACCTGGAGATCGCCGGGGAGGAAATCCCGGCGGGCGGCGTGGTCCTGCCCTGCCTCGTGTCCGCCAACCGGGACGGCTCGCGCCTGCCGGACGGGGACGCGTTCGACATCACCAGGGAGGAGCCGAGCGCGGTGCTGAGCTTCGGGCACGGCCCGCACTTCTGCCTCGGCGCCTCCCTCGCCCGGCTGGAGGCGCGCATCGCCCTCGCCTTCCTGCTGCGGCGCTTCCCCTCCGTGCAACTCGCCTGCGACGCCGGGGAGCTGGCCTGGCGCCACAGCTCGGTCCGCGGCCTCGAACGGCTGCCGGTGCGCCTCACCCCGGGCGCATGACCTGCCGCCCCCCGGCGGCCGCGGTCATCCGGCGGGCTGCCGGCGTTGCCACGCGGCGAGCGCCTCGATCTCGTTCTCGACCTTCCGGACCGCGGCGCCGTACGCCTCGATGATCCACTCCTCCTCGTCGAGGAAGTGCGGGAAGGCGAGCTGCCGATCCACGTGGGCCTCGGCCGCCGGGAAGTCGCCCTCGGCGTAGACCCGCTTGCCCGGCGTGAAGGGGCCCTTCCTGCGGTACCCGTCGTCGCGGCGGTTGAAGAGGGCGGTGCGGTGCAGCAGCGGATGGTAGCTGCGCGGCAGGACGAGCAGCCCCTCCGCCTGCAGCGCCTTGGCGAAGGTGTCGATGTCCACGCCGGCCGCCGCGGCGTCGTAGTCGGCCGTGTAGCCGAGCCAGGAGCCGCGGGTGACGTGGGGCCGGGTGAGCGGCGGCCGCAGCAGCGAGGAGCCTTCGAGCTGCCGGGTGAGGGCCTGGTAGCAGCGCGCCCGGCGGCCGATCAGCTCGTCGATGCGCCGGAAGCGGCGGTAGGAGATGGCCACGGCGAGGGCGTGCATGCGGAAGTTGTGCCCGTAGCCGGTGTCCACGAAGGGAAGGTAGGTCTCCGACCTGACCTGTTCCCGGCTGCGCCGTGCGAAGTGGCCGACGAGGTTCGCCCGTTCCATGATCTCGTCGTCGTCGGTGACGAGCGCGCCGCCCTGGCCTCCGCTGAGCAGCTTGCTCGATCCGAGGCTGAACGCGGCGACGTGCCCGATGGACCCCACCCGCCGGCCCCGGTAGGTCGCGCCCACCGCGAGCGAGGTGTCCTCCAGGACCCGCAGCCCGCGGTCGGTGGCGAGTTGCATGATCTCGTCCATCTCGACCGGATGCCCCCACTGGTGGGTCACCACGATGGCCCGGGTGGCGTCGGTGATCCGCCGGCGGACGTCGTCCGGGTCCAGGTTGCCGGTCTCGGGATCGGCGTCCGCGAGCACCGGGACGACACCGAGGCCGACGAGCGGCGTCACCGTGGCCAGGTACGTGTACGTGGGGGCGATCACCTCGTCGCCGGGTTCGAGCCCGAGCCCGAAGTAGGCCGAGTACAGGGCGCTGGTGCCCGAGTTCGTGAGGACGGCGTGCCGCACGCCGTGGTAGGCGGCCAGCTCGTCCTCGTACCGCCCCAGCAGGCCCTCGCGCCCGTAGAAGGACAGCCGGCCGCTCCTGCTGTACATGAACCGGATGGCGGCATCCCGGTCCTCGGGCGTGAACGCGACGGTGTTCCCTATCACGCCCGGGCGGTCGATGGTGGGCGGCCCACCGAGGATGGCCAGCGTCATGAGATGCGTCCCTCCGCCACGGGGCGAGCCGGCGCCCTCGCCCTGCCTGTCTCTCCCGACCCTCGTTTTCTCACCATCCCCGGGCCCCGCCAATCGTGGCCGGCCCCCGGGGCGGCAGATCCGTTCCGTCCCGTCCGCCGGGCCCCGGCCGCGCCGCGGGTGCCGCCGGGCGCTCGTGCGGGCCCGGGGACCGGCTGCGCCTCCGCCCATCGCCCGGGATAGTTTGCGGACTTGATCGGACGCAATCCGATCCGGTTCGGAAAGAAGGAGTCGCCCGTGCCCGCCACGCCCTCCCACCCGCTCGGCCGGGGCCACGACGGCCCGCGCCGCCGGGTCCCCTTCCTGTTCGTCGACGTGTTCGCCGTCGGGCCGCTGACCGGGAACCCGGTGGCGCTGGTGCCCGACGCGGACGACCTCGGCGAGGAGGTGATGCGGGCGGCCGCCCGAGAGTTCAACCAGTCGGAGACCACCTTCCTGCTGCGCCCGCGCCGGCCGGACGCGACCTGGCGGCTGCGGTCGTTCACGCCGATCGGCGCCGAGGTGTTCGGCGCGGGGCACAACGCGCTCGGCGCCTGGCTCTGGCTCGCCGCGAGCGGCCGGCTCCCGGGCGGCGAAGGCGAGTTCGTCCAGGAGATCGGCGAGGACCTGCTGCCGGTGCGGGTGCGCGCCCAGGCGGGCCGCCCGCCCGCCGTCTCGATGGACCAGTCGCCGCCACGGTTCGGCGCGGCGGTCGGCGACCCGGCCGAACTCGCCGCCGCGCTGGGCCTGGCCGAGGCCGATCTCGTGGCCGGGGCGCCCGCGCAGGTGGTGGGCACCGGGGCGGACCACCTGCTCGTCCCGCTCCGCGCACGCGCCGCCGTCGACCGGGCGCGCCCCGATCAGGCGCGGCTCGCCGCCGTGCTCGCGAGCGTCGGCGGCGAGGGCTGCTACCTCTACAGCCGCGAGCCGGGCGGCGACGGGGCCACCGCCTACGCCAGGTTCTTCAACCCCACGATGGGCATCGCGGAAGACCCGGCGACGGGGACCGCCGCGGGCCCGCTGGCCGCCCTGCTCGTGCGCGACGGCGCGGCCCGGGGCGACGTGCGCATCGCGCAGGGACACGCGGCCGGCCGCCCGAGCCTGATCGAGGTCGCCGTGCGCGGCGACCTGGTGACCGTCACCGGCTCGGGGCTCGTCGTCGCCGAGGGCACCCTGCTGCTGTGACCCCCTCCCCGCCCTGAAGGGACACGGATTCCCGCCTGCCGGCCGGTGGTCGCCGGCCGGGGCTTCGGGCGGGTTCCGGCTTCGCCGCGCGGCGCCCGCCGCTCGCCCGCCCGCGGGGGCAAGGGGCCGTACCGGGGAGCGGGGAACGGAGGGCCGGCAGCCCCCCGTTCCCCTTCGTTCCCGCTCCGGCCGCCCGCCGCGCCGCTCAGCCGGCCAGCGGCAGGCGGCGCCGCGGCTCGGGTACGGCCTCGGGCGTCAGCACCTCCCCGGTCTCCTCGTCGACCACGCTGACCCGGATGACCTGGCCGAGCGTGTGGTCGAGGTGGGCCTCGGCGTCCATGGCGAAGAGCACCGAGACCCGCCGGTCGCAGGCGCAGGCGCGGTCGTGCCTGGCCCCCGAGTAGTGCAGAATCCGCCAGCCGTCCTCGTCCCAGTGCTCGACGAGGCCGGAGCGGATCAGCGGGGCGGCGGTCTCCCAGGCGAGCGAGCGCTCCAGCAGTTCCACGGAGGCGGCCACGGGCACCGGTTGCTCCCGGCCGCCCAGCGGGTTGCCGAAGAGCCGCAGCCGCAGCCTGCGCAGTGGAATCCGCCAGCCGGGCCCGGGCCCGGCCGAGAGGTGGGCGAGGAGGGCGGCCCAGGCCACCGCCACCGCGGCGGCCGGCACGGGGTCCTGACCCGCCGCCTCCCACCACGGCCGCCCGCCGGCCACGGCGGCCGCGCCGCCGAGCACCACCGCCGCAGCCCTGGCGAACGAGTGCCAGGTGATCGGCGCGGTGTCGTTCGCCGTGCAGCCGCAGGAGGACTCAGGGGCCACCCGCCTGGCGAGTCCCAGGTAGACGAGGAAGCCGAGGCCGAGCAGCGCGGTGCCCACGCCGGGCAGCACCCGGCCGGGCGCGGCGAGCAGCGCCACCGCGAGCAGCAGCTCGGCGCCCCCCGTGACGCGCAGGACCAGCGTGGCCCGCTGGTTGCCGCCCGTCAGCCGCGGCAGGGCGGTGCGGGCGGCGCGGGCGCGCAGCCGCCGGCCGAACAGCTTCCCCGCGCCCGTCGCGGCGAGCAGCCCGGCCGTCGGCACGGGCAGCACGCTCGCGAGGAGCCCGAGGGGAGACGATGCCGAAACCGCGGACATCGCGGACGTCGTGAACATCGCGGCCCTCCCCGCCTCAGTGCCCGACCGTCACGCGGACGACGTCGATGGAGTCGTCGGCCGGCCGCCAGGCGCCGAGCACCTGGGCCGGCTGGCCGATGCGCAGCCGGCTGAGGTCGGGGGTCAGCGCGCTACCCGCGTAGGAGGCCGCGGTCTCGGGCACGGTGTGGGCGACCAGCTCGCGGTTGTGGTGGGCGAGGTGGAGGCGGTCCTTCTGGATGCCCTGGATCGTCGTGTAGAGGTTGACGATGTTGACCCAGACGGCGTCGGCGGCGATCGAGCCGTCCGGCATCTCCACGCCACGCGCGTAGAGACCGTCCCCGACCTCGACGGCGTCCAGGGTGGTGGTGCGTACCTTCCACAGGCTGGTGGCGTTGGTGACCTGGATGCGGTGGGTCTCGCCGAGCGAGCCGGCGACGTGCAGCATGCTGCCGCGGATCGCGCCGATCCTGCCCTCGACGAAGGTGGTCTGGGTGACCGCCGGGTCCAGCGAGCGGGACGGGGCGGCGAAGGCCGCGTCGGCGTCCAGGGCCCCGAGGGCCGAGGCGCCGACGATGGTGGCCCCGCCGACCGCCGCCGAGGTGAGGAACCCGCGGCGGCCGAAACGGCTGCTGTGGCCGGGCTGCTTCCCGGCATCGGCCGTGCCTGACATGGTCGGCTCCCTTCTCACTCGGTGATCACGACGGGCAGCATGCCGGAGCTGAGGCTGCCGATGGCCGAGAAGGCCGCCGGCGTCAGGTCGAGCACGCGGTTGGTGCGGCAGGTGCCGCCGCAGCACAGCGCCTCGCCGCAGAAGCTCTTGGTGCGCGGGCCGCAGTCGGCGATGGAGATGCAGACGGTGGCGCCGGAACACTGGTGTCTGACGTTCATGACCGAGCCGCAGCCGCGCCGGGCGATGCCGCCCTCGCCGCACAGGTCGGGCCTGGTGATGTCCCAGCACGCCTGCGAGGCGTTGGGCCAGGCGCCGTGGTAGGCCGAGGACCGGCAGTTGCCGCAGGCGCCGCCGCCCGCGCTGCCGCACGGGCCCCAGGCCGCGCCGCAGCAGAACCAGGTGGTCTCGCCGGCCCAGAGGGCGTTGGTCGAACAGGCCACAGTGGAACTCCCTTCGAGGTGCAAGCGAACACGCGAACGCTCAATCTGGCGTGCACATGACATCCCTGGGAGCGGGTGCCTCGCCGGCGCGCCGGGGAAGCGGGCGGCGCGCGGACGCGATGAGGGGATGGGGGCTTCTCCTGGTGCCGTTGCGGGTGGGGGGACGTCTGGCAGGACAGGCGGAGCGTCGAACGGGCTCATAATCCTCGCTCCCCTGTGCGGACGCCAGAGGGCAAAGCCTCTGCAATTGGTCCCACATGTGACAACACGAGGTCGAAGAGAGGCGCCATGTGGTCGCTTTTCACTGCTCTTTCACCGCATCCGGCCGGCGACGCATGTCCCGGCCCGATCCGGGGGAAGCTGAGGGCAACCCAGGCTCCGGCTCAGCCCCGGCTGAAAGGTCAACCGCCCCGTTTTGCTGAGGAGTTCCGACATGGACCAGGCACTGGACCACAGGCTGGACAACAGGACCTCGCGGCGGACGCTGGTGCTTTTCGCCGTCACCTTCCTCCTGGCCGCGCTCGTCTCCCCGCTCTTCGCCCTCTACGAGCTGCCGCTTGGCGTCCTCGGCCTGGTGGCCACGGGGCTGCTGGCCCGCCGCCTCCAGGGCACGGCCACCATGACCGCCACGGTCGTCTTCGCCGGCATCCTCGCCGGCAGCCTCCCCTACCTGGCGGCCGCCTTCCTCGCCTCCTGACGCCGGCCCCGCGCCCCCCGGAAGGGTGATTCCCCCGGGCGAGGCACGCGCGGCCTCCCGGGTTGCCCGTAGACAGGGACGAGTCGTCATGCTGCACGGAGACCCCGCCTGGAGGACCGGTGCCCGTTCACCCCGAACCCCGCAACCCCTCCCCCGCGTACGCGGCCTCCGACCCGGAGACGGCGCTGAAGTACGCGATCCAGCACATCCGGGGGGACCGGGTGGAGATCATCGAGGGAGTGATCGAGCCGGTGTCACCGAGCTGGGATCACGAATCGGCCGCCGCCAAGGTGCGCGAGCAGCTCGGCCCCGCGCTCGCCCGGCTGGGGTGTATCGCGGGCTCGGGCAACCTCGACCTCCCCGGCACGAGCAACTGGTACGTGCCCGACCTTGCCGTCGTGCCGCGCGACCTGGCCAAGGGGGCCTCGGCGCTGGTGCCGAGCCAGACGCTGCTCGTCGTCGAGGTCACCTCGGACTCGAATGCCGACACCGGCCGGATCACCAAGCGCCGGCGGTACGGCCAGTACGGTGCGCCGCTCCATCTGCTCATCGACAGGCAGCAGGGTTCCTGGACGCTGTTCAGCCAGCCCGGGGAGCTTGGCTACACCCTGGTGCACGGGCCGAAGCGGTTCGGTGAACCCGTCCGGCTCCCCGAGCCCTTCGCCCTCGATCTCGACACCAGCGAGCTGCTCTGAACGCTGCCGCCCCCGCTTCCCCCGTCCGCGCCCGGGGGCCGCTGTGCGGCTGGGCCCCCGCCCTCCCTGCATCGGAGTGGGGTGCGGGGGGCGTCCTTGCGCACGGCCGCGTGGGGACAGGGTGGGAGGGGACTTTCCTGGTATGAGGTACCTCGTGGATACCGGCTTTGAGCTGAGAGAACACGAGGATCTCGACATCTTCCTGCGTGCGGCGCCGACCAGGGCCGTGCTCGAACTCCTCGCCAGCAAGTGGACGATGCTGGTGCTCGTCGCGCTCGGCGACGGGCGCCCCATGCGGTTCAACGAGCTGCGCCGCCGCCTCGAGGGCGTCACCCAGAAGATGCTCACCCAGACCCTGCGCGCCCTGGAACGCGACGGGCTGCTGACCAGGACCGTCTACCCGACGGTTCCGCCGCGTGTCGAGTACCGGCTGACCGCGCTCGGCGGCGGGCTGGGCAAGCTCCTCACCGCGGTGACCGACTGGTCGCGCGAACACGTGGCGGAGATGCGCGCGGCCAGGGCCGCCTTCGAGGAACGCGCGGCGCACCAGCCGCAGGGGGTCGGCACCGCGCCGTAGCCTGGAAGCGTGTACGCCCGCCGCCGTCGCCGGTACTTCCTGCTGATGGGCATCTGCCTGGCGCTCTTCGTCAGCGCCTGGACGGTCGTGCGGCTGTGGTCCGTACCGGTGGCGATCGCGATGTGCGTGGTGGCCGCCGCCATCCCGCCGGTGGCGGCGATCACGGCCAACCGGCGCGAGCGCGACGACCGCTGGTGGGACGAGCGCTGAGCCCGCCGGTCCCGCCGGCCCCCGCCTACCAGGGCAGGTCCTGGATCTGCCGCACGCACAGCACCAGGAACATGACGCCCGAGCCGAAGAGCACCACGTTGGTGAACAGTCCGTTGCGCCAGGAGCGCGGGACGCGGTCGGTGTTCAGCAGCCACAGCAGGGTCAGCGCGAGGAAGGGCATGAACAGCGCGCCGAGCACGCCGTAGGTGATGATCAGGCCCACGGGCTGGTCGAGCCACAGCAGCGGCATCGGGGGGAACGTGAGCCAGAGCAGGTACGCCCGGAAGGGCCAGGAGCGCTCCGCCTGCGGCTCACCGTTCTCGCCGACGGGCACGGAGCCGGGCCGCAGCCGGGAGACGAAGTCGGCGAACAGCAGGCTGACGCCGTGCCAGACGCCGATCACCGAGCTGAAGGAGGCGGCGAAGAAGCCCACCAGGAACAGGTCGGCCGTGGCCGTGCCGAACCGGTCGGACAGCACGTCGCCGACGTCGACGAGGCCCTTGTCCCCGCTGTTCAGCGCCACGTCGGTGGCGTGCAGCAACTCCGCGCCCACGATCAGCATCGCGAGGACGAAGACGCCGGTCGTGGCGTAGGCGACGCGGTTGTCCACGCGCATCATCGGTATCCACGAGGGCCCCCGCCAGCCCTTGGCCGTCACCCAGTAGCCGTAGGAGGCGAGCGTGATGGTGCCGCCGACGCCGCCGACGAGGCCCAGGGTGTAGAGCACCGAGCCGTGCGGCAGGGTGGGCCACAGCCCGGCCCCCAGGCCGCCGAGGTCGGGCGTGACCCGGATCGCGACGCCGACGACGATCACGAACATCGTGCCGACGAGCCCCATCATCAGCTTCTCGACGACGGCGTAGCGGTTGAACCAGACGCTGACCAGGCCGAGCAGCCCGCAGAGGATGCCCCAGGTGCGCAGCGAGGGTCCGTCGGGGAACAGCGCGACCAGCGGCAGGCCGCTCGCCGACATGGCCGTCGCGCCGTAGACGAAGCCCCAGACGACGATGTAGACGCCGAAGTAGCCGACGGGCCAGCGGCCGATCGAGCGCCAGCCGTCGAAGATCGTGGTCCCGGTGGCCAGGTGCCACCTGCCGGTCGCCTCGGCGAGGGAGATCTTGATCAGGCAGCCGAGCACCGCGGCCCAGACCAGCGTGTACCCGTAGCGCTGCCCGGCCACCGTGGTGGCGACGAGGTCGCCCGCGCCCACTCCCGTCGCCGCAACCACCAGGCCGGGACCGACCAACCGCCAGCGTGTACGGGGGAGTTCGGGTCCTGCTTCCTCATGTGTTGTGGCCACGAGGGAGTCTGCCCAGCCGCCGCGGGAGAACACCGGAAAATACGCACACGCGAACGATTCATTGGGCGGCCCGGTGACGGCCCCGGCGGAAAACCGCCGGACCGAACCGGCCCGGCCTGCTGTACTTGCCCGCATGACGCAGCACACCGACCTCTCGGCCAGGGCCCGGCTCTTTCACGCACTGCACCAGGGCCCCGCTCCCCTGGTCCTGCCCAACGCCTGGGACGCGGCCAGCGCCAGGATCGTCCAGGCGGCCGGAGCCGCGGCCGTCGCCACCACGAGCTCCGGGGTGGCCTGGTCGCTCGGCGCCCCCGACGGGGACCGCCTGGCCCGTGACCTCGCGCTCGGCCTGGTGGCCAGGGTCGCCGCCGCGGTCGAGGTGCCCGTGACGGCGGACGTCGAGAGCGGCTTCGCCGAGGACCCGGCCGGCGTGGGCGAGACGGTGCGGGCCGTGGTCGAGGCGGGGGCGGTCGGCGTGAACCTGGAGGACAGCCACCACGGCGGGCCCGTCCCGCTGCGGGCCGTGACGGACCAGGCCGAGCGCCTGGCGGCCGCCAGGAAGGCGGGCGAGGCGCTGGGCGTTCCGGTGTTCGTCAACGCGCGGGTCGACGTGTTCCTGCGCGGCAGGGAGCTGCCGCGCCCCGAGGCGGTGCGGGAGACGCTGACGCGCGCGGCGGCATACCTGGCGGCGGGCGCGGACGGCGTGTTCGTGCCCGGCGTCACGGAGCCCGCGCTGGTCGCCGAGCTCGCGGCCGGGCTCGACGCGCCGCTGAACGTGCTGGCGGGCCCCGGCGCCCCGCCCGTCGCGGAGCTGGCCGCCGCCGGGGCCAGGCGGATCAGCGTCGGCTCGGGGCTGGCCCAGGCCGCCTACTCGCTGGCCGACCGCGCCGCGCGGGAGCTGCTGACCGCGGGCACCTACACGGAACTGGCCGGGGCACACGGCTCCCGGAGGCTCAACGAGCTGATGAGCTGAACGGACGGACCGCGTCCCGCCGTCTCCCGTGCCCCGCTCCCGCGGGGCGCCCCGCCCTGCCGCCCGGGCCGCCCGCGTGCCCGGGTCACCAGCGTGCCCGGGCCGCCGTCGTGTTCTGCCCGCCCCGCCTGCCCGGGCCGCCCGCGTGCCCGGCCGCTGTCGTGTTCTGCCCGCCGTCGCGCACCCGCGCCGCACGAGATGTCGCGCGCGCCCCGGTCGGCCCGCCGGAGGCAGGAGGGCCGGGGCGGGCCCCGGCCCCTCGCCCGGGGCCGTTCAGCCCCCAGAATGGGGACATGAGCTTTCACGTCGACTCGGAGACCGGGCGGCTGCGCCGGGTGATCCTGCACCGCCCGGGGCTTGAGCTGAAGCGGCTCACGCCGAGCAACAAGGCCGACCTGCTGTTCGACGACGTCCTGTGGGTGCGCCGCGCGCAGGAGGAGCACGACCGGTTCGCGGCCCTGCTGCGCGGGCGCGGGGTCGAGGTGCACCTGTTCGGGGACCTGCTGACGGAGAGCCTGGACGTGCCCGCGGCGCGCACCCTGGTGCTCGACCGGGTCTTCGACGAGCGCGAGTACGGGCCGCTCGCCACCGACACGCTGCGGGCCGCGTTCGACGCGCTGCCCACCGGGGAGCTGGCCGAGGCGCTGGTGGGGGGCGTGACGAAGCGGGAGTACCTGGAGCGGCACCCGGCGCCGGCCTCGGTGCGGTTCCACGTGATGGGCCTCGACGACTTCCTGCTGAACCCGCTGCCGAACCACATCTTCACCCGCGACACCTCGGCCTGGGTGTACGACGGCGTGGCCATCAACGCGATGCGCTGGCCGGCCAGGCAGCGGGAGAGCGTCCACTTCGAGGCGATCTACCGGCATCACCCGCTGTTCACGGGGGCGGCGGCGGGCGAGTTCCGCACCTGGGCCGAGGGGCAGGGCGCGCATCCCTCCACCATCGAGGGCGGGGACGTGCTGGTCATCGGCAACGGGGCGGTGCTGGTGGGGCTCAGCGAGCGGACCACGCCGCAGGCGGTGGAGCTGCTGGCGAAGCGCCTGTTCGAGGCCGGCTCCGCGCGGACCATCGTGGCGCTCGACATGCCGAAGCGACGGGCCTTCATGCACCTGGACACGGTCCTGACGATGGTCGACGGGGAGACGTTCACCCAGTACGCGGGGCTGGGCATGCTGCCCTCCTACACGATCGAGCCGGGCGGCGACGGGCAGGAGCTCAAGGTCACCGACCACCCGCCCGAGCACATGCACCGGGCGATCGCGGCGGCCCTGGGGATCGGCGCCATCCGGGTGCTGACTCCGGTTCAGGACGTGCACTCGGCCGAGCGGGAGCAGTGGGACGACGGGTGCAACGTGCTGGCCGTCGAGCCGGGCGTGGTGGTGGCGTACGAGCGGACCGTCACGGCCAACGCCCACCTGCGGGCCCAGGGCTTCGAGGTGCTGGAAGTGGCGGGGAGCGAACTGGGGCGCGGGAGGGGCGGGCCGCGGTGCATGAGCTGCCCGGTGGAGCGGGATCCGGTCAGCTGACGGACTTGCATAGGCATGTGGATTTACGCATATGATTACGGCCGCACCTCATCAGGGTCGCACCGCCGACCTACCGGCACACGGAGGCCGCCATGGGAACGGAACTCACCGGACGGAGTCTCCTGCGGGAGCTCGACCTCAGCCCCGAGGAGTTCAGGTCCCTGGTCGACCTGGCGGGCGAGCTGAAGGCCGCCAGGCGCGCGGGCCGGGAGCGGCAGCTGCTCGGCGGCAGGCACATCGCGCTGATCTTCGAGAAGAGCTCGACGAGGACGCGCTGCGCCTTCGAGGTGGCCGCCGCCCAGCAGGGGGCGTCCACCACCTGCCTCGACCCCTCCGGCTCCCACATCGGCCACAAGGAGTCGGCACGGGACACCGCCCGGGTGCTGGGCCGGATGTTCGACGCCATCCAGTACCGGGGGGCCGCCCAGGAGACGGTCGAGGAGCTGGCCGCGTACGCCGGGGTCCCGGTCTACAACGGCCTGACCGACGCCTGGCACCCCACGCAGATGCTCGCGGACGTGCTGACGATGACCGAGCACACCGCGAAGCCCCTGCCCGAGATCGCCTTCGCCTACACCGGCGACGCCCGCAACAACATGGGCAACTCCTACCTCGTCACCGGCGCCCTGCTCGGCATGGACGTGCGGATCGTGGCGCCGCGGGGGCTGTGGCCCGAGGCCGGGGTCCAGGCGGAGGCCCGGCACCTGGCCGAACGCACCGGCGCGCGGATCACGCTCACCGAGCAGGTCGAAGAGGGCGTGGCGGGCGCGGACTTCGTCGCCACGGACGTCTGGGTCTCGCTCGGCGAGCCCAAGGAGGTGTGGGACGAGCGGATCGCGCTGCTGCGGCCGTACGCCGTCACCATGGACACCCTGCGCGCCACGGGCAACGCCGAGGTGAAGTTCCTGCACTGCCTGCCCGCGTTCCACGACCTGGGCACCGAGGTGGGGCGGGAGATCCACGCCAGGCACGGGCTGGACTCCCTCGAGGTCACCGACGAGGTGTTCGAGTCCGCCCACTCGATCGTCTTCGACCAGGCGGAGAACCGCATGCACACCATCAAGGCCCTGATGGTCGCCACCCTCGGCTGACCCGGGGGCGGCGCCGCCCGGTCACGGCCGCCCCGCCGCCTCGCGGCGCGCCAGGAAGGTGCGCCGGCAGCCGGGGCAGCAGAAGCCGTAACGCGTCCCGGCCACCTCGGCGGTGACGGCGGCCGGCCCGGCGAGCGGGACGGTCGCCCCGCAGACCGGGTCGACGGCCATGCCGGGCGGGGCCTTGCCCTCTCCCCTGACCGCCGCGCTGATGAGCTCGGACATGGCGGACTCGCCGATCACGCGCCCGAACGCGCCGTAGCCGCCCTCGGGCACGCCCAGCACGTGCACCTCGGCGTGCGGCTCCCGGTACAGCCGCTCAGGATCGCCGTCGAACTCGGCCAGGGCGCGGGTCACCCGGACCACGAGCTGTTCGCTCAGCTCCTTGCGCCAGGGTCCCGGCACGTGGATCCGGACGACGTAGCGCGGGGGTTGCCCCGGGCCGAGCGGACGGCCGCCGGCAACCCAGGTGCCCACCTCGTGCACGACCACGTGGGTGATGCTCTCCAGGAAGTCGAGCACTCCCGGGTCGGCGCGCTCCGCGCCCGGCTCGCCGCGCTCCCGGGGCCCGTCGTGCAGCCCGTGGGTGGTGAGCCGCCGGGCGAGGCGGTCGAGTTGCTCGCGCGTGAACATGCCCTTGGGCACGAACACCTCGGTGAACATCATGCGCGTCGGCTCCCCTCTGCCCCGGACGTCCCCGAGGGTCTGAGCACACGGAGATGACACCCCTACCAGGTAGGGGTATGGCGCGCACCAGGATAGGCGTACAGCGTAAGCTCTTCAAGGGCCGAGGAGCCACCGACTCCGGCGCCCGGCCACGGGACCAGACCGGGACCGGGACCGGGACCGGGAAGAAGGCGGGGACCGCAACGGCGGGGAGGCGAGGACGGTACGGCGAGGAGGCGGGGAAGGGGGGCGGGGAGGAGCGCGGCAATCGTCCCCGGCCCGCAGGGGGCCGGGGACGTGTCACTCGCCGGGCCGGGCGCCGCCCTCGAAGCGCGCCGAATCCGCGACGAGGACGCCTGCCGCGCGCAGCTCCTCCTCCACGGCCGCCGGAACGGCCGCGTCATACGTGGCATGCGCGCCCCGGATCAGCGCGACCCGGTGCCCGCGCCGCAGCGCACCGAGCGCCGTGCCCCGCACACAGAACTCGCTCTGCATCCCGGCCACCACCAACTCGGCCCCGGCCGGCAGCAGTTCACCCAGGGCCGTGCCCTCGAAGGCGTCACACTCCCCCTTGTCCACCACGCGCTCGCCCCGGCGCACCTCGTGCACCAGCTCCCAGCCCGCGGCGCCCGGCTCGTCGGGCTCGCCCTCGGGACCGCAGTTGCGCACGTGGAACACGGGCACCTTCGCGGCCCGCGCCGCTTCGAGAAGCCGCCCGAGCCTGGCCCCCACCCGGGCCGCGCCGAGCACGGGCGCGGGGGGAAGCAGCATGTTGCGCTGCACATCCACGAGAAGCAGGGCGTCACTCACACCCCACAGACTAGCACACACGTTCGAATCCGAACACGGCCGCGGCGCCCCGCGGTTCGCCCCGGAAGGCCCCACCCCGCCTCGGCGGAAGGAGGTAAGGTCTCACATAGATGTCAGACTTTCCGGAGGAGCTCCGGGGACCGGGGAGACGCTGCCGATGCGCATCGGGGAGATGGTCCGCAGGACCGGCGTGAGCGAACGGCTGCTGCGCTACTACGAGGAACAGGGCCTGCTGCGCCCGGAACGCCTGCCGAGCGGCTACCGCGTCTACCGCGAGGCCGACGTAGAGACCGTCCGCCGCGTCCGCGCGCTACTCGGCGCCGGGCTGAGCACCTGCGCCATCGCCCGGATGCTGCCCTGCCTGGCGGACGAAGGCGAGCGGCTGGTGCCCGTCTGCCCCGAACTCGTCGCCGACCTGCGGGAGGAACGCCGGCGGATGACCAGGGCGATCGAGGATTTGCGGCACTCGCGCTCCCTGCTCGACAAGGTCATCGCCGCCGGGGAGGCGGGCGAGGCGGAGGCGGGCGAGGGCGAGGCCGCACCCCGCGCGGCGGCGCCCGCGGGGCGGCTCAGCGAGCCGGCCGCCTGACCCCCACCAGGGTGCTCAGATCGCCCGCCAGCCGCAGCTCGACGGCCCGCAGGGCCGGGTGCTCCAGCCAGTACCGCCGCGCGGGGTCTGCTTCGGCCCGGCCGGGGGTGAAGTCGTCGATGACCACCGTCCCGCCGGGAACGAGCAACTCGCCCGGGTCGGCGGGCTCGTCGCCGCTCTTGCCTCCTCCCCCGCCGTCGAGCACCAGCAGATCGAACGGGCCGTACCCGCAGATCTCCCGCCACTCCCCGCACACCACCTGCACCCGCGGGTCGTGCGCGAAGATCTCCCGCGCCAGGCCGGCGAGCAGGGGGTCGCGCTCCACGCTGACCAGCCGGACGTTCGGCCCGGCCGCCGTCGCGAGCCAGGCCAGGCCCACCCCGCAGCCCGTGCCCGTCTCGCCGATCCGCGCCGGGGCCCCGCCGGCGAGCGCGTGCAGCAGACGGCCCTCCTCGGGACGGCAGGAGTAGGCGAACCCCTGTTCCCTGGCCACCTTCACCGCCCGGGCCACCAAGGGCGGAAGGTCCCGCACGTACAGATACGCGTCCGTACCGTGGAGCGACACACAGTAAGCCTAGTCCGACGCGTCGTGCACGAGAATGGCCACCTGCACGCGGTTGTCGCAGTCGAGCTTGGTGAGGATGCGCGATACGTACGTCTTCACCGTCGGCACGCTCATGTAGAGCTCGGCGGCGATCTCCGCGTTCGATCTGCCCCGTCCCACCGCGAGCGCCACGTCCCGTTCGCGGTCGCCGAGCGCCCCGAGGGCCGCCCTGGCCCTGGCCGCCCTGCGGCGCCGCTCTCCGGAACGCCCGTCCTCCACCACGTGGCGGATCAGCCGGGTGGTCACCGCGGGCGACAGCATCGACTCGCCCGCGGCCACGCAGCGCACCGCCCGCAGGAAGTCGGTGGGCGGCACGTCCTTGACCAGGAAGCCGTTGGCCCCCGCGCGCAGCGCCCGCAGCACGTAGTCGTCGGTGTTGAAGGTGGTCAGGACGATGATCGCCGGCCCTCCCGCCCTGGCGCGCAGCGCCTCGGTGGCGGCCAGCCCGTCCAGCTTCGGCATCCGGATGTCCATCAGCACCACATCCGGCCGCAGGCTCCTGGCCGCCTCCACCGCGGCGGCGCCGTCCGCCGCCTCGCCGACCACCTCGATGCCCGGGTCCGCGCCGAGGATCAGCCCGAGACCGGCCCGGACCAGCGCGTCGTCGTCGGCGATCAGCACGCGAATCAGGTCTTCGGCCACGGCAGCCACGCCTCCAGACAGAAATCGACCCCACCGTCCTCGGCCCGCCGCGGACCGTAGTCGATGCGCCCGCCCGCCAGCGACACCCGCTCGGTCAGGCCGAGCAACCCGGACCGCGAGCCGGGCAGCCGGCTCTCCCCCGCGCGTGCGCCCAGCGCGTTGCGCACCCGTATGTGCAACTCGTCCTTGCCCGCCCGGGCCAGGCCGACCAGCACCTCGCGGCCCGGCGCGTGCTTGCGAGCGTTGGTCAGCCCCTCCTGGACCACGCGGTAGGCCGTGCGCCCGACCGAGGGCGGAACTCCCTCCCCGGCCGGCAGCCGGTCCTCCAGCAGGACCGGCAGGCCCGCGGCCCGCGACTCACTCACCAGCTCGGCGATGTCCGCCACCCCGGGCTGGGGACGCGGGCCCGCCCCCGCACGGCCGCCCTCGCGCCCTTCCCCGCCCGGCCCGGCGCGGAGCACGCCGAGTATCTCCCGCAGGTCCTCGAGCGCCTGATGCGCGCTCGTCCTGATCGTGCCGGCCACCTTCGCCACCTCCTCCGCCCCCATGTCGCGGCGCAGTTCGAGCGCGCCCGCATGCAGGCTCATCAGCGTGATCCGATGCGCCAGGACGTCGTGCATCTCCCGCGCGATGTCCTCCCGCTCCCTGCCGCGGATCTGCTCGGCGCGCAGCAGGGCCTCCGCCTCCGCCCGCTCGGCCCGCTCCCGAAGCGAGTCGATCAGCTCGCGTCTGGCGCGCACCACCATTCCCCAGGCGACCGGCGGCGTCATCAGCAGGAAGGACAGCGCCACCCCCGCCACCGCCTGCCCGAGCGGCCCGAACCCCGCCTCGGCCAGATCCGGATCCGGCCGGACCAGGGCGTAGGGCACCGCGGCCACGCAGCCGACCCCCATGACGAGGGCGACCTGCCGCCACGGCCGGTGCACGGCCACGCCGAAGGCGGCGATCAGCATGGCCCCCGCGACGTACTCCGTGAATCCGGCCAGGGCCACCTCGAAGAGCGCCACCGCCATCGGCCGCGCCCTGCGCTGCCAGAGCGCGACGCACCCGGCCAGCGTCAGCAGCGCGCAGGCGAGGACATACCCGTCGGGCCCCTGCCGGCCGGCGTCCACCGCGTCCGCCCCCAGCACGAACGCGGTGAAGAAGGCCAGCGACAGGCAGGTGAGATCGACGAGGAGGTCGCGCCGGGCACCGCGCCACCTCACGACCGCACCAGCGGGCGCCAGTACTGCCGGGCCGACCGGTCCCGCACCACGTAACCCAGCCGCTCCACCTCGGCGCGCAGCTCGGCCGTCTCCTCCTCGGCCTTCTTCTCCAGCGCCACCTGCCTGGCCTTCAGCAGCGCGTTGACCGCGGGGGGCAGGTCGGGGGTCTCGGGCACCCAGCGGCGGTAGAGGCCGGCGTAGGGATCGCCCTTGACCCAGGGATATCCGTGGGCGGTGAAGGCACGGGCCACCTCCTTGGGCGGCGCCTCTATCCGGTCGCTGAGCAACTGCCTCGACTCCCGGTCGAGGAGGACCAGCTGCTTGCCGTCGAGGAAGACGGCGTCCACCTCGGGGCGCGCTATGCACCGCTCCCGCCCGGCCCTGACCGACCGGAGCATCGCGTCGGTCAGGGTGACCCGCAGGCTGACATGGGCGGCGTACGCCCCGAAGCAGAGACCCACGAGCAGGCCGGCCCCGCAGAGCCCGGCCGTGGTCCAGGGACCCTCGTGCGAGGCGATCACCCGCAACGGGCCCCGTCCCGGCAGCCAGCGGACCCCGGCCGCACGCTCCGCCACCCACGGCAGGCAGAGGCCGATCAGCGCGCCGAGCACCGGTATCCCGGCGAACAGCACGACCCTGTCCCCCACGGGCAGACCGAGCACCGTCGTCTCTTCCCTGGCTTCGCTCGACATCCCTCGGCTCCGGCTCCCTGCGCGCTCCTTGCTGGCTTCCTCAGGAAAACTATGCGCAGCCGGCCCCCGCGCACAGTCATCCAAAGTCGCTGTTCCCGCCACCAAAGGCTGACGTCCCCGCCCGGCCCAGCCGCCCCGCCCGGGCGGCGATGCCCGGGGGCCACCCCGCCCGGGCCGCGCCGCCCGGCAAGGCTGCCCCGAACCCGGCCGCCGGCCCCCGCGGGCCCGGCAAGGCTGTCCCGTACCCGGCCGCCCGGGCCTCAGCGCCCCCTTCCCGCCGGCGCGGCGCCCCGCGCCCGGCCGCCCGCCGCCTCGCCGCCGCGGTCGCCCGCCCCGCCGGCCCGCGTCGCCCCGGCCTCCCGGCCGGCCGTCTCGCCGCTCCCCGTCCCGCGCGGCTCGCCGCCCGCGGCCCCCGCGGTCCCGGCACGGGCGGAACGCCCAGGGGCGAACACCGCGAAGAGGGTGCCACAGGCCGCGAAGGCCGCGGACAGCGCGAGCGCGGGCCGGAACCCGTCGATGAACGACGCGGGCGAGCCGTAGCCCCCGTGCCGCACGAACACCGCCGACACGGCAGCGACCCCGAAGACGCCGCCCAGCTCGCGCAGCGTGGTGTTGGTGCCGGCGGCCACCCCCGCATCCCCGGGAGGCACCGCGGCGGTCACCGTGCTCGCGGAGTTGGCGAAGATCATCCCGGTGCCCACCCCGGCGACCACCAGCGGCAGCACCAGCCTCCCGTAGCCGACGCCGGGTTCGGTGACGGCGGCGAGCCAGCCGAGCCCGCCCGCCTGCGCCAGCAGCCCGGTCACCAGGAACGGCCGCGGGCCGAAGCGCTCCGCGAGCAGCCCGGCCACCGGTGCGGTGATCATCGGCATGCCCGTCCACACGAGAATCCGCAGCCCCGCCTGGAGCGGCGAGTTGCCGAGGCCCGTCTGCATCAGCTGCGCAACCATGAACAACGCGCCGAGCAGCGACAGGAACTGGAAGAAGATCACGCCGTTCGCCGCGGTGAAGCCGCGGTCGGCGAAGTACCGCAGCGGCAGCATCGGGTAGGCGGCCCGCCGCTGCCACCAGAGGAACGCGGCGAGCAGCGCCACGCCGGCAACCAGCGCGCAGACCACCTCCACGCTCCCCCAGCCCGCCTCGGGCGCCCGCACGGGCGCCCAGGTCAGGGCGAACATCCCCGCGGCGCCCAGGGCCAGTCCGGAAAGGTCGAGATGTGGCCGCGGGCCGTGGCTCTCGCGCAGCCGCAGCCGCGCGAGCGGCGTCATGACCAGCGCCACCGGCACGTTGATCCAGAAGATCCACTGCCAGGAGACGCCCTCGGTGATCACCCCGCCGAGCACCGGTCCCGAGGCCACGCCGAGGCCGCTGATGCCGCCCCACATGCCGATGGCCACCCCGCGCCGCTCGGCCGGGAAGGCCTCGCTGATCAGCGTGAGCGTCAACGGGGTGAGCACCGCCGCGGCGGCTCCCTGCGCCGTCCTGGCCGCGATCAGCGTCCCCGCGCCTGGGGACAGCGCGGCCGCCGCGGAGGCCAGGGCGAAGCCGAGCAGCGCGAGGGAGTACACGCGCCGGCGGCCGAAGCGGTCGCCGAGGGCGGCTCCGGTCAGCAGCAGGCACGCGAAGGCGAGGTTGTAGGCATTGATCGTCCACTCCAGGTCGGCCAGGCTCGCGCCCAGGTCGGCCTGGAGTGCGGGGAGCGCGGTGGCGACCACCACCACGTCGAGCGAGCACAGGAATGCGCCGAGCCCCGCCAGGGCCAGCGTCCACCTCTGTGTCATGTCTGCGGGTCCTTCCCACGTCGGTTACGGCGTGGAGACCCCCGTGGCGGCGGAAAGGAATCGGGTGGCGAGGGAAGAGTCGAGGAAGACGCAGATCCCGGCGATGCCGGCGCGGGTGACCTCAAGCAGCTGCACCCCGTGCGGTTCGCCGTCCATCAGGGTCGCGAAGGCCGGCTGCCCACCCGCCTCGACCGGCAGCAGCCGCAGGCGGGCCGCCGGGGCGTGGCCGCGCCCGGCCAATGCCCCGGAGCCGTACGAGAAGACCCGCTCGGCGAGGAACCGCCCCACCGCCGCACGGCCCGCGAACCAGGCGGCGAACGGCGGCATTTCCAGGGTCACATCGGCACGCAGCAACCGCAGCAGCGCGGTCAGGTCGGCGCGTTCGAAGGCGGACACGTACGCGTCGAGCAGGGCGCGCAGCTCCGCGCCCGCCGGCTCGGCGAGCTCCTCCTCGGCGGGCGCGACGTGGGCGAGGGTGGCCCTGGCACGCTGCAACGCGCTCTTGACCGCGGGGGTGGTCGAGCCGAGCAGCCCGGCCACCTCGGCGGCCGGCAACGCCAGCACGTCGCGCAGGATCAGCACCGCGCGCTGCCGCGGCGGCAGGTACTGCAGGGCGGCCACCAACGCCAGCCTGAGGCTGCCGCGGGCCGCGACGACCGCCCCGGGCTCGCTCGGCGGCGGGCCGGGGAAGGGCTGGAGCCAGGGGATGTCGAGCCGTTCCGGCCCGAGCGGCGCGCCGGGCTCGGCCGGGGAGCCGAGCCCGGAGGGCAGGGGCCGCCTCGCCCGCCGCTCGGCGGCCGACAGGCAGGCGTTCGTGGCGATCCGGTACAGCCAGGTCCGCACGGAGGAGCGGTGCTCGAAGGAGCCGTAGGCGCGCCAGGCCCGCAGGTACGTCTCCTGCACCAGGTCCTCCGCCTCGTCCGCCGAGCCGAGCATGCGGTGGCAGAACGCCAGCAACTCGCGGCGATAGGGCGCCGCCAGCTCCTCGAACTCCTGCGTTCCGCCCATGGCCACACCACCGGTCCCTTCGACGCGCGGGCGGGCGAAGGCCCGCCTCCCTTGCGTACAGACCCCGCGGCGGGCCCCGAGTCATCGGTGCCGGGCCCCGGGGCGGCCGGGCCGCGGCCGCCCCGGCGCCCCGGGTGGCCCCGTCAGCGGGGCACCGGACGGCCGGCGTGGTCCACGCGGACGAAGGGGGGCCGCGGCGGGGCGGCGGTCAGGGCCCCGTAGGCCGAGGGGCGGCGGAAGGCGTCGCCCCACGTCTCGCGGCGCCGGTAGTCGCGCAGCGCGTCGAGGTCGAACACCGCCGGGTAGACCCCGGGCAACTCGCCCGCCTCCACCACCAGCGTGTTCCGCGAGCCCCCCGCGAAGGCCATCCCGTCGAAGGCCGCGGAGTGACCCCAGCCGGGGCCCGCGTAGTTGGCCATGGCGACGCCCAGCATGTTCTCGTAGGCGCGGGTGCGCAGCTGGGTCAGCCGGTTGGGCTCCATGTCGCAGGCGTTGGGCACGAGGACGAGCTCGGCGCCGCCCAGCATCAACGCCCGGGCGCTCTCCGGGAATTCGCGGTCGTAGCAGATCATCGCGCCCACCCGCACCTCGCCCGCCGCGGTGTCCAGGGTGGCGACCTGGAAGGAGCCGCCCGGGGTGAGGTCGGCCTCGGGGAGCGCGAAGGCACAGGTGTGCACCTTGGCCTGGGTGAGCACCTCGCGGCCGTGCCGGTCGATCAGGGAGACGGTGTTGCGGGGCGGGCCGTCCCAGCGTTCCAGGTAGGTGACGGCTATCGCCATGCCGAGTTCCGCGGCGAGTTCCCGGAAGCGGACGAGGAAGGGCGAGTCGCGGGTGAGCGCCTCACCGCGCCAGGCCGTGCCGGGGGCGGGGACGTCGAGGGGCATCCGGCCCTCCCAGAGGCCGGGGTCGCGATAGACGTTCTCGGACTCGGCCTGGGGCGCCACGGCGGTGCGGTAGCCGTTGCTCCACATCTCGGGGAACAGGGCCAGGTCGGCGCCGAGGGCACTCGCGCGACGGCAGGCCGCCTCGCCCGCCGGGAGGTTGGCGGCGAGGTCGGGTCCTGGGCGTTCCAGCTGGAGCAGGGCGATGGTCAGCGTGCGCATGAAAAGGCTTCCTTCGTGAAGAGGCGGCTTGCTGGTTCGTCGTCACGAAGGAGCGGCGGTGGTCCCCGGGCCCGGGGGTGGCGTCAAAGCATGCGACCACGATACCCCGGCGACCCGCGCCGGGCATGGACATGACCGGCAGCCCGGCTAGACTCCCGCGCTGCCGCCCTGCCCTGGCCGCGGGCCCGGCGCGACGGCCTGCCCGGACCGCCGGGCGGCGCGCACCACCCGGGAAACGCCACGCGGATCGCACCACCCGTAGCGCACCGCGAGAACGCACCCGCGACGGCGACGCCGGGACCCGGCACGCACACACGCAAGGCACCAGGCACCAAGCACCAAGCACCAAGCACCAAGCACCAAGCACCAAGCACCAAGCACCAAGAAAGCAGCAGCACAGGCAGAGACACGAAGAAACCACCACAAGGGGACGACATGGTGAGAAGACTTCTGGGAGCCGCCTCGGCCGTCGTGGCCGGACTCGCGCTGAGCTGCGGGCAGGCCGCGGCCGCCGCGCCGGATCGCGCGGAGCTGCCGGTGCTCCTCGCGGACACCGAGCTGAGCGCCTACGCCACCGCGGGCGGCGACATCACGGGCCCCGCCGACGACCGGTACGTCCGCATGCTGCCGGCCACCGGCACCGACGCGCAGCGCTGGGAGCCACGGGCGCTGGACGGCGGCGCCACCGCCCTGGTCTCCCTCGCGACCGGCGGCTGCCTGACCGCCGACCCGGCGGCCGCCACCCGCTTCGTCACGACCTCGCCCTGCGACGGCGGCGCGGCGCAGAGCTGGGACCTCAAGACGGGCGACGCGGGGACGCTCCTGGTCAACCGCGGCCTCGGGGCGTGCCTGACCCGGCCGTCCGTCTCCACCGTTCCGCCCGTCGCGGAGGACCGGCTGTCCGTGGCCGCCTGCGACGGCAGCGAGGAGCAGACCTTCCGGCTGGTCGTCTGAGACCTGGCGGGAGGGCCGCGGCGGCCCGGGGCCGTGCGCCTGAACGGGGAGGCTCTGGGCCGCGAACGGCCCCGGGTCCTGACGGGAGCCGGGACCTCTGCCCTGCACAGCGGAGGTACCGGCTCCCCAGGTGAGTGTGCCGGAATCGGCGCCGAACTCCAGAGCCAGCAGACAGTTTCGGTCGCGATGCGTGCGGCCTCAGCTACCAAACGTCAAGGGCGGGCGGGCCCGATTTCCCGGCGGTCACCAGCCCCCGGGCGGCCCGTTCGCCCCCGGCTCCCGTTCCCGGCCCGCCGGGACGGCCACCGCGAACACGGCCGGAATTCACGGCTCCCGCGCCACGGGCTCCCGCGCCCGGGGGCCCCGGCACCCGCGGGCCGCGCGGCGGCGGGCCGAAAGCGGAGCGGAACAGGCACGGGGCCAGGGCCGGTTCACCGGTCGGCGCCGAGCGCCGCGGCGAGTTCCGCGATCCGCCCGGTGCCCACCCGGCAGCAGCCGCCGATCAGCCTGGCCCCCGCCGCCCGCCAGCCCACGGCCGCCTCCGCGGCGAAGGCGGAGCGGCCGCGCCAGCGGCCGGCCGACGGGTCCCAGCGCTCCCCGCTGTTGGGATAGGCCACCGCGGGCTTGCCCGCCGTGGCCACCGCGAGCTCCACCGCGGGCCCCACCTCCGCCGGGTCGCAGCAGTTGACGCCCACCGCGAGCACCTGGTCGTTGCCCACGGCCGCCGCGAAGGCGTCCGCGAGGGGCTGCCCGGCCCGCGTCCGGCCGCCCGCGACGGTGTAGGACAGCCACACGGGAACCCCGCAGCCCTCGGCCGCCCGCAGCAGGGCCTCCGCCTCCACCACGTCCGGCACGGTCTCCAGCGCCAGCACGTCGGGCCCGGCCGCGGCGAGCGCCTCCACCCGCGGCCGGTGGAAGCGCACCAGCTCCGCCACGCTCAGCCCGTACCGGCCCCGGTACTCGCCGCCGTCCGCGAGCACCGCGCCGTACGGGCCGACCGAGGCCGCGACCCACACCCGCCGCCCCGGGGCCGCCCGCGCGGCGGCCCGCCGGGCGAGCCGGACGCTGTCCCCGAACAGCCGCGCGGCCCCGGCCCGCGTCACCCCGCGCCGGGCGAACCCCTCGAAGGAGGCCTGGTAGCTGCCCGTGATCAGCACCCTGGCCCCGGCGCGAACGTAGGCCGCGTGCGCCGCCTCCAGCTGCCGCGGCTCGTCGGCGAGCAGCCGGGCCGTCCACAGCTCGTCGGCCAGGTCGCAGCCCTGACGTTCGAGCTGGTGGGACAGTCCGCCGTCGAGCACGAGCGTCCCGGCGGCCAGCGCCGCCCGGAGGTCCTGGGCCTCGGGGGTCGCCACGGTCAGTCCAGCTGGGGGGCGATCCGGGTGGCGATCAGCTCCAGGTGGTCCAGGTCGGAGAGGTCCAGGATCTGCAGGTAGAACCGGGAAGCGCCGTGCTCCGCATAGCGGCCGATCTTCTCCACCACCTCGTCGGGCGTGCCGGCGAGCCCGTTGTCCCGCAGCTCCTGCGGCTCACGGCCGATGGCCGCCGCGCGCCGGGCGAACTCGGCCTCGTCCTTGCCGACGCAGGCCACCAGCGCGTTCGAGTACACCAGGTCGCCGGGCTTGCGCCCCGCCTCCTCCGCGGCGTTCCGCACGCGGGCGAACTGCGCGGCGGTGTCCTCCACCGAGGCGAAGGGCATGTTGAACTCGTCGGCGTAGCGGGCGGCCAGCCGCGGGGTGCGCTCCTTGCCCGCGCCGCCGAGCAGCACCGGCACCTTCGGCTGCGCGGGCTTGGGCAGCGCAGGCGAGTCGGTGAGCGTGTAGTAGGTGCCCTCGTAGGAGAAGGTCTCGCCGGCCGGGGTGTTCCACAGGCCGGTGATGACGGCGAGTTGCTCCTCCAGGCGCGGGAACTTCTCCTTCGGGAACGGAATCCCGTAGGCGGTGTGCTCGGCATCGAACCAGCCGGCGCCGATGCCGAACTCCACCCGGCCGCCCGACATCGCGTCCACCTGGGCGACCTGGATCGCCAGCACGCCCGGCAGGCGGAAGGTGGCGGCGGTCATCAGGGTGCCGAGCCTGATCCGGCTCGTCTCACGGGCGAGGGCACCGAGGGTGATCCAGGCGTCGGTGGGCCCGGGCAGGCCGTCGCCGCTCATCGTCAGGTAGTGGTCGGAGCGGAAGAAGGCATCGAAGCCGAGTTCCTCGGTGGCCTTGGCGACGCTCAGCAGCGTCTCGTAGTCGGCACCCTGCTGCGGTTCCGTGAAAATCCGAAGATCCATGGGCCCATTCTGCGCCGTCGCCCGCCGGGCCCGCGGACGGCCACCGCCGCCGGGGGTCCGCGGCTGCCCGTCCGCGGGCGGGCGCCGCGGGGGCCGGCGGCGTCCGGGTGCCGCGCGCGGCGGCGGGGCGCGGCGCTGCCCGCCCGGGGCCCGCCCGGGGCCGGGGGCGCGCAACGGGCCGCGCGGCAGCGGGAATCGGCGCCCGCGCGGTCGGGGTGCGCCCCCGCGCCCGGTCAGGCGGCCTGGGTGCGGAAGTAGTGGCCGGCCTCCAGGTCCTCGAGGAGTCCCGGGCCGGCCGGCTCCCAGCCGAGCAGTTCCCTGGTCGCCTGCGCCGCGGCCGGCGAGTCGACGCCGAAGAAGTGGCCCAGCCAGCCGAACCGCTCGCCCGCCTCCTCCGGCGCGACCGGGGTCGTGGGCACACCGAGGTGACGGCCGATGACCCCGGCGATCTCCCCGACGGGCACGCCCTCGTCGCCGACGGCGTGCAGCACCGATCCGCCCGGCGCCTGCTCCAGGGCCAGGCGGAAGAGGCGCGCCGCGTCGGACCTGTGCACGGCGGGCCAGCGGTGGGAGCCGTCGCCGACGTAGCCGGAGACGCCCGCGGACCTGGCGATTTCGATCAGGGCCGGGACGAAGCCGTGGTCGCCCTCCCCGTGCACCGAGGGGGGCAGCCGCAGCACCGAGATGCGGACCCCGCGCGGGGCGTAGTCGAGGGCGAGGCGGGCGCTGTCCTGGCGCGAGCCGGTCCCGGACCCGCCGGCCTCGGGCCAGTCCCGTTCCGTGGCGACGCGCCCCGGGGCGACCCCGAGGAGGCCCGAGGCGATGACGAGCGGCCGGTCCGAGCCTTCGAGGGCGCCGCACAGGGCCTCGATGGCGCGCCGGTCCACCTGCGTCGAGTGCTCGAACCGGGAGAAGTCGTGGATGAAGGCGAGATGGATGACGCCGTCGGATTCCGCGGCCGCGGCCCGCAGTCCCGCCAGGTCCTCCAGCGAGCCGCGCCGCACCTGCGCGCCGGCGGCCACGAGGGCCTCGGCCGAGGCGTCGGAGCGGGCGAGGGCGAGGACCTCGTGGCCCGCGCCGAGGAGTTCGGGGACGACGGCGCCGCCGATGAAGCCGGAGGCGCCGGTGACGAATACGCGCATGGAGGGGACTCCCTTGCCGAGGGGAGGGCCGCCCGTGGGAAGGGCGACCCATGTCAGTAACTGTCATCAACGTTAGCACAGGCGATGACAGTCACTGACTTCACGGTAGACTCGCGGCATGGGCCGGTGGCAGCCGAACGCGCGCGGACGGCTCCAGCGGGCGGCGCTGGAGCTGTACGGCGAGCGCGGATTCGAACAGACCACGGTGGCGGAGATCGCCCAGCGCGCCGGGCTCACCGAGCGCACCTTCTTCCGGCACTTCACCGACAAGCGCGAGGTCCTCTTCGCGAACGCGGAAGAGTTCGAGGGGAGCTTCGTGCGGGCCCTGGTCGCCGCCCCCGAGGCCACGCCGCCGATCGAGGCGGTGGCCGCCGCGGCCGAGGCCGGGGCGGGCGCGATACAGAGCGACCGCGCCCAGGCCCGCAGGCGCCAGGCCGTGATCGCCGCGAACGCGGAGCTTCAGGAGCGCGAGCTGACCAAGCTCGCCCGCCTCACGGCCGCGCTGGCCGGGGCGCTGCGCGAGCGCGGCGTGCCTCCCGCGACGGCGAGCCTGGCCGCCGAGGCCGGGGTCGCCGTCTTCAAGGTCGCCTTCGAGCGCTGGATCGGCGAGGAGGGCGAGGAGGACCTGCCGCGGCTGGTGCGGCAGTCGCTCGACGAGCTCAGGGCCCTGGCCGCGGGCGCCGGCGCGGCGTCACCCGGCTGAGCCCGGGCCCGTCAGGCCCCCTCGCCCCCGCGGTTCCTGGCCCGGTCCGCGGGCTCCAGGATCGCCACGCACTCCATGTGGTGCGTCATCGGGAAGAGGTCGAACGCCCGCAGGAAACGCGGGACATAGCCGCCGGCCCGGAACTCGGCCAGATCGCGGGCCAGGGCCGCCGGGTCGCAGGCGACGTACGCCACGCGGCGGGCGCCCAGGCCGCAGATCCGCCGGACCACCTCGCGGCCGGCCCCGGCCCGCGGCGGGTCGAGGACCACCAGGTCGGCCTCGGTGATGCCGGTGCGCGGCAGCACCCGCTCGACCGTGCCCTGCTCCACCCGGACCCGCTCGAAGGAGGCGAGGTTGTGCCGGGCGTCGCGCACGGCGCGCGGGGAGGACTCGATGCCGAGCACCGCCCCGCGCTCCCCCACGCGCTCGGCGAGCGCCCCGGCGAACAGGCCGGCCCCGCAGTAGAGATCGAGGGCCGTCTCGCCCTTGCGCGGGGTCAGGCCGCGCATCACCGCGTCCACCAGCAGCCCGGCGGCCTGCGGGTGCACCTGCCAGAAGCCACCGCCGCTCACCCGCCAGGTGCGGTCGTCGGCGCGCTCCCTGACGAAGGCGCGGCCGTGCACCTGGTGCACGGGGGGCTCGCCGCGCCCGGGGCGCCGGCCGGCGTCCTCGGCGCGCAGCACCGAGACGGGGCGGTCCAGGCTCACCAGCGGAAGGCGCCTGCCCGGGCGCGGGGTGAGCACCACCATGCGGTCGCTTGACCCGGTGGCGGCGATGGCCTCGACGGAGGCCATGCCGGGCCACTCCCGGCCTTCCACGCCGAGCTCGGCCACGCCCTCCGCCGCGATCAGGCAGCGCTCGACGGGCTCCACCTCGTGCGAGCGGTGCCGGCGCAGCCCAGGCCGCCCGTGCTCGTCCACCGCGTACTGCACCCTGGTGCGCCAGGCCGGCACCTCGCCCGGGGCGAGCTTGTCGCCGGGCGCGGGCTCCACGGTGCCGTCCCAGCCGGCGTCCTCGGCGCCGAGCCCGGCGAGCTTGCGCAGCTGCTCGGCGAGCACCTCCGCCTTCAGGCGGCGCTGCGCCCCCGGCTTGACGTGCTGCCAGTCGCAGCCGCCGCACCGCCCGGGGGCGGCGTAGGGGCAGGGGGCCGGCACGCGGTCCCTGGAGGGAACCAGCACCTCGACGGCGTCGGCGCGCAGGAAGCGGGAGTCCTCGCGGCCCTCGGTGACCCGGGCCACGATGCGCTCGCCCGGCAGGGTGTGGCGGACGAAGAGCACCCGGCCCTCCGCGGTCCTGGCCACGCAGTGCCCGCCGTGTGCGACGGGCCCGACCTCGACCTCGTACTCCTGCCCGGCCAGCGAGGCAGCCTTGGACGAGGGTTCTGCGGTGGCCATGGGGTACGGACTCCAGGGGTGTGGCGGATGCGGGGCACGGCGGCCTTGCGGGCCTGGCCCGCGGCGGGGACGGCTGCCCAGTCTACGGCCGCACCCGGTGGCCCCCCGAGCCCCGCCTGATCGCCCCCGGCGCCTGCCGCCGCGAGCCGCGCTTGGCGCGCTCCCTGGCCGCCTCGGCCGAGTGCAGCTGCCAGGGCACCGAGGTCACCGTGACCCCCGGGGTCAGCAGCAGCCGGCCCTTGAGGCGCAGGGCGCTCTGGTTGTGCAGGACCGCCTCCCACCAGTGCCCGACCACGTACTCGGGAATGATCACGCTCACCACGTCGTTGGGGTGCGTGTGGCGGAGTTCCTTGACGTACTTGACGAACGGGTGGCTGATCTCCCGGTAGGGCGCGTCGATGACCTTCAGGGGCACGTCCAGGTGGCGGCGCCGCCACTCCGCCTTCAGCTCCCTGGCCTCGTCGGGGTCGACGGCGATGGTGACCGCCACCAGGCTGTCGGCGCGCAGCAGCCTGGCGTAGGACAGGGCGCGCAGCGTCGGCTTGTGGATCTTGGAGACCAGGACCACGGCGTGCACCTGCGAGGGCCGCATCCCCAGGTGCTCCGGGGGCTCGTTCACCGCCAGCTCCTCGGCCACCGCGTCGTAGTGGCGCCTGATCACGGTCATCAGCCCGTAGAAGAGCGCCATGCCGACCAGGGACACCCAGGCCCCCTGGGTGAACTTGGTGATCAGCACGATGAAGAGCACCAGCGCGCACAGCCCGGCGCCGAAGCCGCTGAGGGCCCGGCTGCGGTATATCCGCCGGCGCGCCGCGGCGTCCTGCTCCTCGCCGAGCAGGCGGTTGTAGTGCTTGACCATCCCGCTCTGGCTGAAGGTGAACGACACGAACACGCCGACGATGTACAGCTGGATCAGCTGGTTGACGTTGGCGTCGAAGGCCGCGACCAGGCCGCCGGCCAGGATGGTCAGGAAGACGATGCCGTTGCTGAAGGCGAGGCGGTCGCCCCTGGTGTGCAGCTGGCGCGGCAGGAAGCGGTCCTGGGCCAGCAGCGAGCCGAGCACGGGGAAGCCGTTGTAGGCGGTGTTGGCCGCCAGGAAGAGGACGAGCGCGGTCGCGCCGGCCAGGAAGTAGAAGAAGACCGAGTGGCCGCCGAAGACCGCGGCGCCGACCTGCGCGATCACCGGCTCCTGGTGGTAGCCGCTGCCGGCGGGCCGCCCGTCGATGAGCAGGTCGTGGGCCGGGTCCTCGGCCAGGCGCACGTCCGTGGTCAGCGCGAGGGTCATCACGCCGAGGAACATCGTGCAGGCCAGCACGCCCATGACCGTGAGCGTGGTGGCGGCGTTGCGCTCCTTGGGCTCGCGGAAGGCGGGCACGCCGTTGCTGATCGCCTCCACGCCGGTGAGCGCGGCACAGCCGGAGGAGAACGCCCGCAGCAGCAGGAAGAGCATGGCCAGCGCGGACAGGTTGGTCTGCTCGGGCACGATGTCGAAGTCCGCGGTCGGCGCGCGCATGTCATCCTGGAGCGCCAGCCCGCGGAACGCGCCCCAGGCCACGGTGCCCAGCACGCCGGCCACGAAGGCGTAGGTGGGGATGGCGAAGATGGTGCCCGACTCCCAGACGCCGCGCAGGTTCATCACCATCAGCAGGGCGATGACGATCAGCGCGCAGGACACGTCGTGCTGCTTCACGAAGTCGACGGCGGAGCCGAGGTTGTCGATGCCGGCGGCGACCGACACGGCGACGGTCAGGACGTAGTCCACCAGCAGCGCGCTGCCCACGGTGAGCCCGGCACGGCGGCCGAAGTTCCGTGAGACGACGCTGTAGGCGCCGCCGCCGTTCGGATAGGCGTGCACCGTCTGCCGGTAGGAGGCCACCACGGTGACCATCAGGACGATGATCCCGATGGTGATCCAGATGCTGCTGTGGTACCAGGACAGGCCCGCGATCGACAGGATCAGCAGGACCTCACCCGGCGCGTAGGCGACCGAGGACAGCGGGTCCGAGGCGAAGACGGGTAGCGCAATACGTTTCCGCAGCAGGGTCTCGCGCAGCGCGTCGCTACGCAGTGCGCGGCCGAGGATGACGCGCTTGGTTACGGCCATGGCCACACCGTAGCCCGCGCGGCCCCTCGACCGGACACCGGGAGGCCCGCCCGGTAGCGTGACTGCCGGAGGAGACCTATGCACATCGTGATCATGGGCTGCGGCCGGGTCGGCGCCACGCTCGCGCAGAACCTGGAGGATCGGGGGCATTCGATCGCGGTGATCGACCGCGACCCCGCGGCCTTCCGCCGGCTCGGCTCTCGCTTCGGCGGCCTGCGGGTGACCGGGCACGGCTTCGACCGTGCCACGCTGACCGAGGCACGGCTGCCTGAGGCGGGCGCGTTTGCCGCTGTGAGCAGCGGCGACAACTCGAACATCATCGCGGCAAGAGTGGCACGCGAGGTCTTCGGCGTCGAGAACGTGACGGCCCGCATCTACGACCCGCGCCGGGCGGAGGTCTACGAGCGGTTCGGCATCCCCACGGTGGCCACCGTGCGCTGGACCGCGGACCAGATGCTGCGGCGGCTGCTGCCCGCCGGGGCCGAGCCGCTGTGGCGTGACCCGAGCGGCGGGGTGCAGCTCTCCGAGGTGCACGTCTCCCCGGCCTGGGTGGGGCACCCGGTGCACCGCTTCCAGGAGCGGACCGGCGTGCGGGTCGCCTTCCTCACCCGCCTCGGGGAGGCGATGCTCCCGACCGCGCGCACGGTGCTGCAGGAGGGGGACCTGGTGCACGTGATGATGTACGGCGACCAGGTCGCCGAGGTGGAGGCGGCCTGCCTGCGCGGCCCCGAGGAGGACCGGCCATGAGGGTCGTCATCGCGGGAGCGGGGGCCGTGGGCTGCTCGATCGCGGCCGAGCTGCTGGAGAACGGCCACGACGTGCTCCTGATCGACCGCTCCCCGCAGGCCGTGTCGGTGGCCAGGGTCCCCGAGGCGGAGTGGCTGCTCGCGGACGCCTGCGAGATCCGCACCCTGGACGACGCGGCGCTGGAGCGCTGCCAGGTGGTGATCGCCGCGAGCGGCGACGACAAGGTCAACCTGGTGGTCTCGCTGCTCGCGAAGACGGAGTACGGCGTGCCGCGGGTGGTGGCCAGGGTCAACGACCCGGAGAACGAGTGGCTGTTCAACGACTCCTGGGGCGTGGACGTGGCGGTCTCCACCCCGCGGCTGATGTCCGCGCTGGTGGAGGAGGCGGTCAGCGTGGGCGACCTGGTGCGGCTGCTGCGGTTCAGCCAGGGCGAGGCGAACCTGGTGGAGCTGACGCTGCCCGAGGGCGCCGCGCTGGTGGGCACCCGGGTCGGCGAGGTGGACTGGCCGGGGGACACCGCGCTGGTGACGATCATCCGCGGGGGCCGGGTGCTGACCCCGGACCCGGACGACGCGCTGGCGGCCGGGGACGAGCTGTTGTTCGTGGCGGCCCAGGACCGCGAGGCGCAGCTGGAGCAGCTGCTCTCCCCCCGCCCCGGCGAAACAGGCGAAGCGGGCTGAACCGGCGGGGCACAGGAGCCCCGCCCGGCGTACCTCCGCCGAATTTCTTAGCGATTTCCTGACGCCGCGCTAACGGTGCCTTGACGGGTTTCCTACGGCTTTTTGACGCCGGCTCCGGTGCCCGGGCGCCCCTTCTCGGCGCCCGCGCTCCCGCGCGCCCCTCTCAGCGCCCGTGCTCCGCCGCGGGTCCCGCGGTGCCGCGCTCCGGGGCCTCGCCGCGCTTGGCCGCCTCGCGCGCCGCCTCCCGCTCCTCCCACTCGGCGATCACGTCGATCGGCGCGGGGGCCTTCACGAGGATGATCCAGGTGAAGTAGACGGCCAGCAGGAAGGGCGGAATGCCCAGCGCGACCCGCAGCCAGCCGAGCTGGGTGGCGTCGCCCCAGAAGTAGATGGGGAAGGTGATGGCCGACTTGGCCAGGAGGATCCCGCCCCACACGTAGCTCGCCCTGGTGTAGGCGGCCTTCCTGCCGGGGTTGCGGGTGCGCCAGGAGAGGTTCTCCCGGAAGGCGGGGCCGAGCATCAGGCCCAGCAGGGGGACCCCGGCCGCCGCCGTCACCAGGTAGGCGACGGCCAGCCCGAGCGTGTAGAGCATGCCCGGCAAGTAGAAGTTCTTCGCGTCTCCGGAGATCATCGCGAAGAGGGCGCCGAAGCCGACGCCGAGGACCCCGCTCAGCGCGTGCTTGGCGGTGCCGCGCTGCACGAGGCGCGCCACGCCGAGCACGGCGGACAGGGCGAGGGCGGCGATGGCCGAGACGTTGATGGACCGGTTGATGGTGTAGCTGAGCACGAAGACGAGCCCGGGCACGGTGGTCTCCACCATGCCGCGCACGCCGCCGAACGCCTCGAAGAACGCCGCCCGCGTCGCGGCCTCGTCCGGGACCTGCGGTGCGGTCTGCCTGTCAGGTGAACTCACCTGGCTACTCCTGTCCACGAGGTTGCAGCTGGTATCGGGGGTTGAAGAGCACCGGCCTGCCGTGCGCCACGACGACCCGCCCTGAGGCGACGAGCGCGCGGCCGGGCTCTATGCCCGCTATGGCGCGCCTGCCCAGCCAGACCACGTCCAGAGTCGCCGAACCGTCGTCCAGCTCGGCCCGGAGCGCGGGCATGCCGGCCACCGTCCGTTCGCCGACGGAACGCAGCGTACCCGCCACCCGCACCACGGGGCGGCCGGCGGGGCCCTCGCCGCAGTCGCCGATGCGCGTGCAACCGGCGTCGGCGGGCTCCCTGGCCGCGGCGAAATCGCCGTCCATGCCGCCGTCGGAGACCGCCGCGAAACGCCTCAGCAGTCGCCAGACCTTACGGGGGCGGTCGTCCGCACTCATGGTTTCAGCGTAACGTGAGGGGGCCGTCCGTCAGCGTTCGAAGCGGTAGCCCATCCCCGGCTCGGTGATGAGATGACGCGGCGCCGAGGGGTCGGCCTCCAGTTTGCGCCGCAGTTGCGCCATGTAGACCCGCAGGTAGTTGGTCTCGGTGCCGTAGGCGGGGCCCCACACCTCCTGCAAGAGCTGCTTCTGGCTGACCAGGCGCCCGGCGTTGCGGATGAGCACTTCGAGCAGGTGCCACTCGGTGGGCGTGAGGCGCACGTCGCGGCCGTTTCTGTGGACCTTCTTGGCGGCCAGGTCGACCGAGAAGCTCCCGGCGTCCACCACCGCCTCGCCCTCGGTGCCGCCCGGCTCGGCGCGCCGGACCGCCGCCCTGAGCCTGGCCAGCAGCTCGTCCATGCCGAAGGGCTTGGTGACGTAGTCGTCGGCCCCGGCGTCCAGGGCCTCCACCTTCTCGTCCGAGGCGTGCCGGGCGGACAGGACGATGATGGGCACCCGCGTCCAGCCGCGGATGCCGGTGATCACGTCCACCCCGTCCATGTCGGGCAGCCCGAGGTCGAGAATGATCACGTCGGGATGGCGGTCGGCGGCCAGCCGCAGCGCGGAGGCGCCGTCGAGCGCCGTGTCCACCTCGTAGTCCCTGGCCTTGAGGTTGATCACGAGGGCGCGCAGAATCTGCGGCTCGTCATCGACCACGAGCACCCGGTGCATGTGCCGCCTTTCTTTCGGTGATGGCTGGTTCCTGGGCCGCCGCGGCTTCGCCGCCCTCCCCGGCGGGCGCGTCCTGCGCGCCGGCGGCGGTGGGCAGGGTGAGGACCATGGTCAGCCCGCCGCCCGGGGTGTCCTCGGCGTCGAGGGTGCCGCGCATGGCCTCGGCGAACCCGCGGGCGACCGCGAGCCCGAGGCCCACCCCGTCGCCCCGCGGGGTGTCCCCGAAGCGCTGGAAGGGCTCGAAGATCCGGTCCTTCTCGCTGTCGGGCACCCCGCGGCCCCGGTCGACCACCCTGAGCTCGACCCGGTTGCCCAGCGCGCTGGCCCGCACCTGCACCGGCGTGCCCGCCGGTCCGTACTTGACGGCGTTCTCGACGATGTTGGCGACGCTGCGCTCCAGCAGTCCCGGGTCGGCGGCCACGAAGGGCAGCGTCTCGGGGATGTCCAGCTCCACGCTGCCCTCGGGGATGCCGCCGAGCGCCCTGGGCACGACCTCGTCCAGGTCGATGGCCCGGATCAGCGGCTCCACGGTCCCGGTCTGCAGCCGGGACATGTCCAGCAGGTTGCCCACCAGCTGGTCGAGGCGGTCGGCCCCCTGCTCGATGCTCTCCAGCAGGTCGGCCTCGTCCTCCTCGGACCAGGCCACGTCGTCCGAGCGGAGGCTGGAGACGCTCGCCTTGATCGCGGCCAGCGGGGTGCGCAGGTCGTGCGAGACGGCGGCGAGCAGGGCGGTGCGGATGCGGTTGCCCTCGTCGAGCTTGTGGGCCCGCATCGCCTCGTTCTTCAGCCGCTGCCGGTCCAGCAGGGCCGCGGCGTGGGCGGCGAAGGCGGTGAGCACCCGCCGGTCCTCGGCGGGCAGGACCCGGCCGGAGAGGGCGAGCATCGTGTCCTCCCCGACCGGCACGTCCACGTCGGCGTCCTCGGGGGCGTTCAGCGGCGTGGCGTCCTCGCGCACCGCGACGCTGCCCACGCAGGACCAGGTGCGGCGCTCGCGGTCCCGCTCCAGCAGCGCGGCGCAGTCCATGCCGAAGGTCTCCCTGGCGCGTTCGAGCAGCGCACCCAGGGTGTCCTCGCCGCGCAGCACGCTGCCGGCCAGCAGGGTCAGGGTCTCCGACTCGGCGCGCAGCCTGGCGGCCTGCTGGGTGCGGCGGGCCGAGTGGTCGACGACCGAGGCCACGGCGACGGCGATGGCGAAGAAGACGACGATGGCCACGATGTTCGGGCCCTGGTCGATGGTCCACTGCTGGATCGGCTTGGCGAAGTAGTAGTTCAGCAGCATGGAGCCGACCGCCGCCGAGACCAGCCCCGGGTAGAGCCCGCCGGCCAGGGCGGCGATCACCGTGCAGGACAGGAAGAGCAGCACGTCGCTGGCGAACTCCGGGCCCTCGGCGGGCTCGGAGAGCACCGGGGTGAGGAGCACCGGGCCGAGCAGGCCGATCAGCCAGCCCGCGAGCAGGCGCGACCTGCCGAGCCTCGCCCCGCGGGCGGCGGGCAGGCCGCGGCCCTTGGCGACCTCGTCGTGGGTGACGATGTGCACGTCGATGTCGGAGCCGGACTCCCGGGCGACGGTGGCGCCGACGCCGGGCCCGAAGATGTACTGCCAGCTCTTGCGCCGGCTGGAGCCGAGCACGATCTGGTTGGCGTTGACGCCGCGGGCGAAGTCGAGCAGCGCGCTCGGTATGTCGTCGCCGATCACGTGGTGGAAGGTGCCGCCGAGCTGCTCGACGAGGGTGCGCTGGGCGGCGAGCTCGCGCGGGGAGGCGGAGGTGAGCCCGTCGGAGCGGGCGATGTAGACGGCGAGGATCTCGCTGCCCGAGGACTTGGCCGCCATCCTGGCGGCGCGGCGGATGAGGGTGGAGCCCTCGGGGCCGCCGGTGAGGCCGACGACGATGCGCTCGCGGGCGTGCCAGGTGGACCTGATGCCGTGCTCGGAGCGGTACTGCTGCAGGTAGGCGTCCACCCGGTCCGCCGTCCACAGCAGGGCCAGCTCCCGCAGCGCGGTGAGGTTGCCCGGCCGGAAGTAGTGGGACAGGGCGGCGTCGACGCGGTCGGGGGCGTAGATGTTTCCGTGCGCCATGCGCCGGCGCAGCGCCTCGGGGGCCATGTCGACCAGCTCGATCTGGTCCGCGCGCCGGACGATCTCGTCGGGCACCGTCTCGCGCTGGCGGACGCCGGTGATCGACTCCACGACGTCGCCGAGCGACTCCAGGTGCTGGATGTTCACGGTGGAGATGACGTCGATGCCCGCGTCGAGCAGCGCCTCGATGTCCTGCCAGCGCTTCTCCCTGGGGGCGCCGGGGACGTTGGTGTGGGCCAGCTCGTCGACCAGCGCGATCCGGGGCGCCCGGCGCAGCACCGCCTCGGTGTCCATCTCCTCGAAGACGCCGTCGCGGTAGGGCAGGCGCAGGCGTGGCACCTCCTCCAGGCCGTGCAGCAGCAGCCGGGTGCGGGGGCGGTCGTGGTGCTCGACGAGCGCGACGACGAGGTCCGCGCCGCGCTCCACGCGCCGGTGGGCCTCCGAGAGCATGGCGTAGGTCTTGCCGACGCCGGGGGCCGCTCCCAGGTAGATCCTCAGTTTGCCGCGGCGTGCCATGGGTCCATTCTCATCCGTGCTCCGGAACGCACCGGCCGGGGAGAAGCCGCACGACCGTCAGGGTTCCGTATGGATATTCGATTCACCGCCCAGTGTCCCGCTCGGGCGCACATACCGGAAACACCGGACACGGGCGGAGTCGCTCCCGTGCCCGGTGCGCCGGACGGATCTTGGCTCAGCGGGCGGCCAGCTCGCGCAGGTCGAGGTTGAGCCGCAGCACGTTGACCCGCTCGTCCCCGAATATGCCCAGGTCACGGCCCTGAGTGTGCTCCTCGACGAGGCGCCGCACGTCGCCCGTGGGCAGCCCGTTGGCGTGGGCGACGCGCGCGATCTGGAGTTCGGCGTACTCCGGGGAGATGTCCGGGTCGATGGCCGAGCCGGAGCCCGTCACCGCGTCCGGTGGCACCTCGGAGACGGGGACCCCGTTGAACGCCGCCACCTGCTCGCGCGCCGCCTCGACCGTGGCGACCAGCGTCGGGTCGCTCGCGCCGAGCTGGCCGGAGCCCGTGGCCAGCGGATCGTAGCCGCTGTTCGAGGGACGGGGCTGGAACCAGTGCGGGTCGGGCTCGCCGTCGGGGCCCGTCCAGCTCTGCCCGATCAGCGAGGAGCCGACGTCCCGGCCGTCGGCCCGCACGATCGAGCCGTTCGCCTGGTGGTGGAAGGCCGCCTGGGCGATGCCGGTGACCACGAGCGGATAGAGCACGCCGGTCACCAGGGTGAGCGCGAGCACCGCCCGCAGGCCCGCCCACAGGGGCCTGGCCAAGGTGCGTGGGTGGAAGGACATGTGGATCACCCGATGCCTGGGATGAGGGAGAGGAGCAGGTCGATCAGCTTGATGCCGAGGAAGGGGGCGACGAGGCCGCCGAGTCCGTAGCGGCCGAGGTTGCGGCGCAGCAGGCTGTCGGCGCCCAGCGGCCGGTAGGCCACGCCGCGCAGCGCGAGCGGCACCAGCGCGACGATGATCAGCGCGTTGAAGATCACCGCCGAGAGGATGGCCGACTCCGGCGAGGACAGGCCCATGATGTTGAGGTGGTCCAGGCCCGGGTAGGCCGCCGCGAACATCGCCGGGATGATCGCGAAGTACTTCGCGATGTCGTTGGCGATGGAGAAGGTGGTCAGCGCGCCGCGCGTGATCAGCAGCTGCTTGCCGATCTGCACGATGTCGATCAGCTTGGTGGGGTCGGAGTCGAGGTCCACCATGTTCCCGGCCTCCTTGGCGGCCGAGGTCCCGGTGTTCATCGCGACCCCGACGTCCGCCTGGGCCAGCGCGGGGGCGTCGTTGGTGCCGTCGCCGGTCATGGCGACCAGCCGGCCGCCCGCCTGTTCCCGCTTGATCAGCGCCATCTTGTCCTCGGGCGTGGCCTCGGCCAGGTAGTCGTCGACGCCCGCCTCCGCGGCGATGGCCTTGGCGGTCCTCGCGTTGTCGCCGGTGATCATGACGGTCCTGATGCCCATGGCGCGCAGCGCCTCGAACCGCTCGCGCAGCCCGTCCTTGACGACGTCCTTGAGGTGGACGACGCCGAGCACGCGGGCCGCGCCCGCCGCCTCGTCGTGGACGGCGACCAGCAGCGGCGTTCCGCCCTCGGCGCTGATCTCCTCGACGCCCGCGGCGGCCGCCTCCGGCACCCGGCCGCCGTGGGCGGTGACCCACCGGCCGATCGCGCTCGCCGCGCCCTTGCGGATGCGGCGGCCGCCGGTGTCCACCCCCGACATGCGGGTCTGGGCGGTGAACGGCACCCAGTCGGCATCCCGGAGTTCCGCGCGGTCGAGGGGGTGCAGCCCGTACCGCGTGGTGGCCAGGGCGGCGATCGAGCGGCCCTCGGGCGTCTCGTCGGCCAGGGAGGACAGCCGGGCGGCCTCCGCCAGTTCCTCGATGCCGACCCCGGGCAGCGGCAGGAAGGCGGCGGCCTGCCGGTTGCCGTGGGTGATGGTGCCGGTCTTGTCGAGCAGCAGCGTGGACACGTCTCCCGCGGCCTCCACGGCGCGGCCCGAGGTGGCCAGCACGTTGCGCTGGACCAGCCGGTCCATGCCGGCGATGCCGATCGCCGAGAGCAGGGCCCCGATGGTGGTCGGGATGAGGCAGACCAGCAGCGCGGTGAGCACCACGGCCGACTGCTCGGCCCCGGCGTACACGGCGAAGGGCTGCAGGGTCACCACCGCGAGCAGGAAGACGATCGTGAGGCTCGCCAGGAGGATGTTGAGGGCGATCTCGTTGGGGGTCTTCTGCCGGGAGGCGCCCTCCACCAGGGAGATCATCCGGTCCAGGAAGGTCTCGCCCGGCCTGGTGGTGATCCGGACGACGATCCGGTCGGAGAGCACCCGGGTGCCGCCGGTGACGGCGGAGCGGTCGCCGCCCGACTCCCTGATGACGGGGGCCGACTCGCCGGTGATCGCCGACTCGTCCACCGAGGCGACGCCCTCCACGACGTCCCCGTCCCCGGGTATGACGTCCCCGGCCTCGCAGACCACGCGGTCGCCGACGCGCAGCGCGGTGCCCGCCACCCGCTCCTCGCGCCCGTCGTCCCCGAGGCGCCGCGCGACGCTGTCGGTGCGGGCCCGGCGCAGCGAGTCGGCCTGCGCCCGGCCGCGGCCCTCGGCCACGGCCTCGGCCAGGTTGGCGAACAGGACGGTCAGCCACAGCCAGGCGGCGATCGTCCAGCCGAACCAGTCGCCTGGGTCGGCGACGGCGAGCACGGTGGTGAGCACCGAGCCGATCTCGACGACGAACATGACCGGCGAGGCGATCATGACCCGCGGGTCGAGCTTGCGGAACGCCTCGGGGAGCGAGACGGCCAGCAGGCGCGGGTCGAACCGGCCCGGCGCGACCTTCGCCCCGGCGCCGGCGCCGCCGCGCTCGCGGGGACCGGCCTTCGGGCGGACGGGGGTCGAGGTGGTCATACGGAGAGTCCTTCCGCGAGCGGGCCGAGGGACAGCGCCGGGAAGAACGTCAGCCCCGCGACGATGACGACGCAGGCCACGAGCAGCCCGCTGAACAGCGGACGGTGGGTGCGCAGGGTGCCGGCCGTGACCGGGACGCGGCGCTGCCGGGCGAGCGAGCCCGCCAGGGCGAGCACGAACACCATCGGCAGGAAGCGGCCGAGCAGCATGGCCAGGCCCAGGGTGGTGTTGAAGTAGGTGGTGTTCGCCCCGAAGCCGGCGAAGGCGCTGCCGTTGTTGTTGGCGGCCGAGGTGTAGGCGTAAAGCACCTCGGAGAAGCCGTGCGGGCCGATGTTGGTCATGGCCTCCTCGCCGTCGGGCAGGGCCATGGCCACGGCGGTGCCGATCAGCACGAGCGCCGGAGTGATCAGGATGTAGCAGGAGGCGAGCTTGATCTCGCGGGCACCGATCTTCTTGCCCAGGTACTCGGGGGTGCGGCCGACCATGAGGCCCGCGACGAAGACCGCGATCACCGCCATGATCAGCATCCCGTAGAGCCCGGAGCCGACGCCCCCCGGGGCGATCTCGCCCAGCGCCATGCCGAAGATCAGCACGCCGCCCGAGAGGCCCTGGAAGGAATCGTGGAAGGAGTTGACCGCGCCGGTCGAGGTCATGGTGGTGACCACCGAGAACATCGAGGACCCGCCGATCCCGAACCGCTGCTCCTTGCCCTCCATGCCGCCGCCCGCCAGCTGCGAGGCGGCGCCGGGGGCCTGGTGCTCGATCACGGTGACCGCGACGATCCCGGCCAGGCAGATGACGGCCATCGCCGCGACGATCGCGTACCCCTGCCGGACGCTGCCGACCATCCGGCCGAAGGTGCGGGGCAGCGAGAAGGGGATCACCAGGATCAGGAACATCTCCAGGTAGTTGGTGATCCCGTCCGGGTTCTCGAAGGGGTGGGCGGAGTTGGCGTTGTAGAAGCCGCCCCCGTTGGTGCCCAGTTCCTTGATCACCTCCTGGGAGGCGACGGGCCCGCCGGTGAGGCGCTGGGCGGCGCCGCCCAGGGTGTGGACCGTCTCGCCGCCCGAGAGGTTCTGGATGGCGCCGCGCGCCACCAGGACGAGCGCGAAGACGGTGGCGATCGGCAGCAGGATGCGCACCACGCCGCGCACCAGGTCGGACCAGAAGTTGCCGAGCTGCCCGCTGCGGAACCGGGCGAACCCGCGGACCAGGGCGATGGCCACGGCCATGCCGACGGCGGCGGAGACGAAGTTCTGCACCGCGAGGCCGGCCATCTGGACGAGGTGCCCCATCGCCGACTCGCCCGAGTACGACTGCCAGTTGGTGTTCGCCACGAAGGAGGCGGCGGTGTTGAACGCCTGGTCGGCCGGGATCGGCGCGAAGCCGAGGGAGAGCGGCAGGTGGTCCTGCAGGCGCTGGAGCAGGTAGAGCAGCAGCATGCCGGCCACGGAGAACGCCAGGACACCGCGGAGGTAGGCGGTCCAGCGCATCTCCGCGTCCGGGTCCGCGCCGATGGCGCGGTAGATCCACCGCTCGGCACGCAGGTGTTTCTTGGAGGTGTAGACGGCGGCCATGTAGTCGCCGAAGGGACGGTGCACCAGGACCAGGGCCACCACCAGGGCGGAGATCTGGAGCACGTCCAGGAAGACGGGGCTCATGGGCGTCGCTCAGAATCTCTCGGGGAACAGCAGGGCCAGGACCAGGTAGCCGAGCAGCGCCACCGCGACGCAGAGCCCGGCGAGGTTCTCCGCGCTCACAGCTTCGTCACCCCGTGAGCGGTGAGGGCCACCAGCGCGAAGGTCGCGAGCGTGGCCAGGACGAAGACCACATCGGCCATCGGGAACTCCTGAGCGGGTCGGTTGACAGTCACCCGCACAGGGAACCTCCGCCCACGGGCCGCGCGAACCCCCTTGACGGCACTCTGACGTGCGAAGACGCCCCGTTGACATGGCTCATACGAGGCCCGTACGCGCCCCGTACGGCGGCCGCGGGGCGGCCCGGGACGGGCGGGGGCGAGGCAGGCAGGGGCCTCAGGAGCGCTCGCGCCGCCTGCGGCGGAGGCGGCGGGCGACCACCACCAGATCGGTGAGCGCGATGAGCGTGAGCAGCCCGAAACCCACCGTGATCCACACCAGCTCGGCGGAGGTGGGGCGGTCGCCCGGATCGGAGAGGGCGGCCCAGATGGCGAACAGCACGGCGGCGGCTGCGAAGAGTGGGGTGAAGATCACCGAGAGCACCAGCCGCAGCCGCAGGGCGCTGAAGGCGGTGACCGGTTCGCTCCCGGTGCGCGCGTGGCGTCCCTTACCCATGGCGGTCTCCCCTCGGAGAACTGCCAGGTACCCCTTGGGGCGCTTCCGACACACGAGCGGCCCGCGAGCCGGACACGAGCGGCCCGCGAGGCCCGGGAGCGGTGGGGGAACGGCGCAGGCGGAGCCGTGCGCAGCCGTGGGGGATGCCGCAGAAGCGCGGGGACGGGGCGAAAGGGGGGCGAGAGGCGCCGGGGTCACGGCGCCCTCGGGCGCCCGGCGCGTGGGCCGGGCGCTTCGGACCGCCCGCGGGGCGGGCGGTCGCCTCTCAGCGGACCTCGGAGATCTCCGGTCCGCGCCGGAGCTTGTCCAGGCCACCGGCGAAGCGGGAGACCGGCGTGCCGTCCCCTCCCGCCTTCTCCTGCTTGACCCCGTCGGGCACCATCTGGGCGTCCTGCGGCAGCTTGAGGACGATCGGGTCCCTGGGGGCCATCGGGCCCTCGCCGCGCACGACGACGGTGTCCCGGAAGATCTGCTCCAGCAGCCCGGCCGCCTGCGGCTGCACCGCGCCCTGGCCGGAGATCACCCCGCGCAGGAACCAGCGGGGGCCGTCCACGCCGACGAACCTGACGACCTGGGTGCCGCGCTTCCCGTCGGGCAGCTGCACCGGGACCCTGGCCTGCAGCTCCCAGCCGAGCGGGCCCTCGACTTCGTTGGTCGTCCCGCCCTGCTGCGTGATGCCGGCGGCGATCTCCTCGCGGACCTCGCCCCAGATGCCCTCCCGCTTGGGGGCGGCGAAGGCCTGGAGCTGGATGGCGCTGTCCTTCAGCACGACGGTCGCGGCGACGATGGCGTCCCCCGCCACCTCGACGCGCAGTTCCATGCCCTGCACGCCGGGCACGAAGAGCCCACCGAGGTCCACCCGCCCGTCGGCGGGCTTGCCGACCTCGCTGACGTCCCAGGGGCCGTCGGGGCGGGGCGCGGGCTCGAGCTTGACCCGGCGGACCTCCGCCTCGTCGGGCTCCTCCTCGCCGGCCTCCTCGGCGGTGGCCTCGACCGCCTCGTCCGCTGGCTCTTCGTTCCGCTTGCGTCGACGTCCGAACACGTCATTGTCCTTTCCGGTCGGCGCCCCCGCCGGGACTGACCGCAGCATAGGGGGTCTGCACGCCAGGATGCCCGCCCGTGGAGCCGAAACCCCCCGTGGCCCGCGCCGATCCCGGCAGCTCGGCGACCTCGTGAAAACGCACCGTCTCTACCTGCTGGACGACGAGCTGCGCGATCCGGTCGAAACGCCGGAATCGCACGGTCTCCCTCGGGTCCAGATTGATCAGGATGACCTTGAGTTCTCCACGGTACCCGGCGTCGACGGTGCCCGGCGCGTTCACCATGGCCACCCCGCAGTGGATGGCCAGCCCCGAGCGCGGATGCACGAACGCGGCGTAGCCGTCGGGCAGCGCGATGGCGATCCCGGTGGGAAGCAGGGCGCGCTCCCCCGGCGCCAGCTCGGCGTCCCGGGTGGTGACGAGGTCCACGCCCGCGTCGCCGGGGTGCGCCCGGGACGGGAGGGGAACGGCCGGATCGATCCGCCGGATCAGCACGTCCACCGGCACTCCGCTCACAGCCTCTCCCCGTCCCTTTCCTGTTCGCTTCTCGTCCGCTTCGGCCACCCGCCAGACGCGGCACGGGCCGGAGAGGACCCGCGGCCGGGTGGCCACGTGCAGACCCTACCGCCGCGGGCGGGCCGCGGAGGCGCGCCTGCCATGCTTGACGTATGAAGGCGTACGACGAGCGACTGACGGTGCCCCGCTCCTGGTGGCTGATCACGCTGGCGGGGGTGCTGCTGCTCGCGGTCGCCCTGTTCCCGCTGGGCCCGATGGTGACCCTGTGCGGGGTCGTGATCGGCGGCACGGTGGCCGGGATCGCGCTGAGCGGCTACGGCTCGGCCCGGATCGTGGTGGCGGCCGGCTCGCTGCTCGCCGGGGAGGCCCGGATTCCGCTCAGCGCCCTGGGCGAGGCCCGGGCGCTCGACGCCGAGGAGGCGCGCGCCTTGCGCACCCATCGTGCGGATGCCCGGGCTCATATGCTGCTTCGCGCCTACATCCCGACGGCCGTGCGGGTCGAGGTGGTGGACCCGGAGGATCCGACGCCCTACCTCTACCTGTCGACCCGGCGGCCCGGCCGTCTGGCGGCGGCGCTCACCGCTGCCCGCCCGGACGCGGTCCAGTAGCACCGGCCCGGGCGGACACCTCACGCCGCGCAGTCGCGGCAGATCGGCTGGCCGTCCTTCTCCGAGGCGAGCTGCGACCTGTGGTGCACGAGGAAGCAGCTCATGCAGGTGAACTCGTCGGCCTGCCGTGGCAGCACCCGGACGGACAGCTCCTCGTTGGACAGATCGGCGCCGGGCAGCTCCAGGCCCTCGGCCTGCTCGAACTCGTCCACGTCGACGGTGGACGCCGACTTGTCGTTCCGCCTGGCCTTCAGCTCTTCGATGCTGTCCTCGTTGACGTCATCGTCGGTCTTGCGTGGAGTGTCGTAATCGGTTGCCATTTCGTTCTCCCCCTCCGGGTGTCTGCGGTATCTCCAGCGCGCGTAACGCGTGGGGGCCGGACTTTGTGCCCGACCCGAGGCCGAGATTTTGCCTCACATCAAGCGCTGTTACTCAATCGACACCCAACCGAACGCCTGAAGAGGTGATCATTGCGGCTGCCGATCGGGCCGCCGACCGCCCGAAAGGCCGGTCAGGGCCGCATCGCGCCCGCAGCGGCGAGCCCGCGTATGCGATTGATCACATCTCTTCTTTCCCGCCTTCGCAGGGTCTCAGACCGGTATGGCCACGCGCATGACGAGCCCTCCCTCGCGCCGGGGCTCCGCCGTGACGAAGCCGCCGTGGGCGCGTGCGACGGAGCGGACGATGGAGAGCCCGAGCCCGACCCCCTTGTCGCTGCCCGTGCGCTCGGTGCGCAACCGCCGGAAAGGCTCGAACATGTTATCGACCTCGTAGGCGGGCACCACCGGACCCGTATTCTCCACCACGAGCACCGCCTGCCCCGGCCGGGCCTCCGTGTCCACGCGCACCCAGCCGCGGGGCCCCACGTTGTACCGCACGGCGTTCTGCACGAGGTTCAGCGCGATGCGCTCCAGGAGGACGCCGTTCCCCAGGACGTGCACCGGCGGCCGGGAGCCGCGCAGCTCCACGCCGTGGGCCTGGGCCTCCCCGCGGACCTGCTCGACGGCCCTGGTGGCCACCTCGGCCAGGTCCACCGGCTTGCGGTCCACCAGCTCGTTCTCGCTGCGGGCGAGCAGCAGCAGCCCCTCCACGAGCTGCTCGCTGCGCTCGTTCGTGGCCAGCAGCGTCTTGCCCAGCTGCACGAGCTCGGGAGAGGCCCCGGGGTCGGACAGCTGCACCTCGAGGAGCGTCCTGTTGATCGCCAGGGGCGTGCGCAGCTCGTGCGAGGCATTGGCCACGAAGCGCTGCTGCGCGGTGAAGGCACGGTCGAGCCGGTCCAGCATCTCGTCGAAGGTGTCGGCCAGCTCCTTGAACTCGTCGTCCGGCCCGTCCAGCTCGATCCTGCGGTGCAGGTCGGACCCGGCCACCCGGCGGGCGGTGCGGGTGATCCGGCCGAGCGGGGAGAGCACCCGGCCCGCCATCACGTAGCCGAAGGCGAAGGCCGCCACGGCGAGGCCGAGCAGGGTGAGCAGGGAACTGCGCAGGAGCTGGTCGAGGGCGCGGGCGCGCTGGGTGTCCGAGCACTTCTCCGCCCAGTTGGTGAACTCCTCGCCGCTCACCACCTGACCCGAGACGCCGGAACACACATCGGAGTTGATCCGCAGCTGAGCGTCACGGTAGAACTCGAACGGAAGCTCGTTCCCCCGGTGGAGGGCGCGGGCGGCCAGCAGGTAGATGATCGTCAGCAGCACGACCCCGGCGACCAGGAACATCCCGCCGTACAGCAGGGTCAGCCGGATTCTGATCGTCGGCCGCAGCCAGCTGTGCGGCTGCTCCGCGTCCCGCGGGTCGTAGTGCGGCTTCGGGGGCGCCCCCGGCACCCCGGGCGGCGGCCGGTGGCCCGGCAGCGGCGGGGGGACCGCGGGGGACGGCGGCGAGGAAGGCGAGGGAGACGAGGGAGAGGGAGAGGCTGCCATGGCTCAGATCCGGTATCCCGCGCCGGGCACGGTGGTGATCACCGGCGGCTCCCCGAGCTTGCGCCTGAGCGTCATCACCGTGACCCGGACCACGTTCGTGAACGGGTCGGTGTTCTCGTCCCAGGCCTTCTCCAGCAGCTGCTCGGCGGAGACCACGACGCCGGCGCTGCGCATCAGCACCTCGAGCACCGCGAACTCCTTCGGCGCCAGGTGCACCTGCCGCTCGCCGCGGAAGACCTCCCTGCGGTTGGGGTCGAGCCGTATCCCCGAGCGCTCCAGCACCGGCGGCAGCGGGGCGGTGGCCCGCCTGCCGAGCGCCCTGACCCGGGCGATGAGCTCCCGGAAGGCGAAGGGCTTGGGCAGGTAGTCGTCGGCCCCGATCTCCAGGCCCTCGACGCGGTCGCTGACGTCTCCCGAGGCGGTCAGCATGAGCACCCTGGTCTCCTTGCCCAGCCGCACGATGTACCGGCACACGTCGTCGCCGTGCACCAGGGGAAGATCGCGGTCGAGGACGACGACGTCGTAGTCGTTCAGGTCGACGCGCTCGGTGGCCGCGGCGCCGTCGTAGACGACGTCCACGGCCATGGCCTCGCGGCGGAGGCCCGTGGCCACCGCGTCGGCGAGCAGTTGCTCGTCCTCGACGACGAGTACGCGCACGTCTTGTCCTTACTCTCGTGAGTGCCGTGACGGTCCTGGGCAGGTCGCCTGGATGGCCCTCCCCGCCTCCATCCTGCCTCGCCCCCGCATAAACGGCTGGTAAAGCGGCCGGTCCCGGGCCCCGGGCGCGGATTTTCTGATTTCTTCGGGGAGCCGGGTTTCCCGCTTCGCTTTGTCGGGGAGGACAAGGCACACACCCCACGACCACCCCGTGCCCGGGCGGCAAGCAACCCGCACGCTGCCGACCCGCGGTTTGGCTCGCCGTGGTCGTACCCACCCCCGGCATCCCCCGGTGCCGACCGATCGAAGACGAGGGGGCGCACCTTGGACGCGTTCACCGCTGGAATTCTGCAGCGCATTGCGAACACCGAGTCCGATCTGCACAACGCTCGTGAGGCCGGAGATGTGTTCGCGATGGACGTGGAGCAGGCCGAGCTGGACGACCTGCACCGGCTGGCCGCCGAGTACGGCGTGGAAGTCGGCTCACGTACCGCCTGAACCGTTCTGCCCGACACGCATCGTCGACAAGCGCCCCCGGGGTCACCGGGGGCGCTTCGGCGTTCGGGCCCCGGCAGGCCAGGGCCTGGGCGCGGCCGCCGGGCCGCGCCCCTCAGTCGTGCCAGGCGCCGAGCTCGTCGAGCAGCGGCTGGAGCACCTCGAAGACGCCGGGGCTTGCGGCCACGGCGAGCTCGCCGTCCGGGCGCGCGCCCACCCGCCCGCCGGTCAGCGCCCCGGCCTCCCTGGCGATGAGGTCTCCTGCGGCCAGGTCCCAGGGCGCAAGGCCCCGTTCGAAGAAGCCGTCGAGCCGTCCGCCGGCCACGTCGCACAGGTCGATGGCCGCGGAGCCCGAGCGCCTGATGTCCCGCACCCGGGGGATCAGCCGCTGGGCGAGGGCGGCCTGCGCGGTGCGGACCTCGAGGACGTAGTTGAAGCCGGTGCCGATCAGCGCCTGGTCCAGGGGCGGGGAGGGGCGCGGGCGCAGCGGGCTCGGCTCCCGCCCCGCGACCAGGCGCTGGGCGCCGCCCCCGGCGAAGGCCCGGTAGGTCTCGCCGCGCATCGGCGCCGCGACGACGCCTGCCACCGTCTCGCCGTGCCACTGCGCGGCGATCGACACCGCCCACTGAGGCAGTCCGTACAGGTAGTTCACGGTGCCGTCCAGCGGGTCGACGACCCACCGCACGCCGCTGGTGCCCCGGCTTTCGCCGCCCTCCTCGCCGAGGATGCCGTCGGCCGGGCGCCGCTCGGTGAGGAAGCCGGTGATCAGCTTCTCGGCGGCGAGGTCCATCTCGGTGACGACGTCGATCGGGCTGGACTTGGTGGCGGCGACGCCGAGGTCGGCCGGGCGGCCGTCGCGCAGCAGCCGCCCGGCGAGGCCGGCGGCCTCCTCGGCGAGCGCGAGGAGCTCGGCGACCAGCTCCGGGCCGGCGCCGGCTTCTTGCGGCGGTCCTTGGGACGGTCCTGCGGACACGGTGTGACGCTCCTTGGTCTCCGATCGGATCTCCGGTCGGGGTCTCGGGTCGGGGTCTCGGGCCGGGTGGCGGGCCGGGTCAGGCGAAGGGGCTGTCGGCGCCGGCCGCGGCGGGCTTGGCCACCCGGCCCTGGCAGCAGCCGGCCGGGCAGACGTCGTGGCTGGGCCCGAGGTCGCCGAGGGCGGCGCGGCCCGGCCGCTCGCCGCGCTCGGTGGCGGCCCGCTCCAGCACCAGGTCGCGCACCGCGGCGACGAACCGCGGGTCGGCGCCGACGGTGGCCGACCGCACGGCGGGCAGGCCGATCTCCTTGGCCGCCTCCATGGCCTCGGTGTCCAGGTCGAAGCGGACCTCCATGTGGTCCGAGACGAACCCGATCGGGATCATCACCACGGCGGAGGCGCCCTTGCCCGGCAGCCCGCGCAGGTGGTCCACGATGTCGGGCTCCAGCCACGGCACGTGCGGGGCGCCGCTGCGCGACTGGTAGACGAGCTCCCAGGGGTAGTCCACGCCGGTGGCCTCGCGCACCGCCCCGGCGACATACCCGGCGGCGTCCAGGTGCTGGGCCACGTAGGCGCCGCCTGGCCCGTGGGCCGGGGGCGGGCCGGAGACGTCGGCGGCCGCGTCCGGGATCGAGTGCGTGGTGAAGGCCAGGTGCGCGCCCCTGCGGACCTCCTCGGGCAGCTCGGCCAGGGCGGCGAGCACTCCCTCGGTCACCGTGGTGAGGAAGCCGGGGTGGTTGTAGTAGAGCCGCAGCTTGTCCACCCGGGGCAGCTCCCGCCCCTCCTCCTCGAGGGTGGCGAGCGCGGCGGCCAGGTCCTCGCGGTACTGGCGGCAGCCGGAGTAGGAGGCGTAGGCGCTGGTGACCAGGGCCAGAATCCGCCGCCTGCCGTCGGCCACCATCTCCCGGAGCGTGTCCGTCAGGTACGGCGCCCAGTTGCGGTTGCCCCAGTAGACCGGCAGGTCGAGGCCCTGGGCGGCGAAGTCGGCGCGCAGCGCGGCGAGCAGCGTGCGGTTCTGCTCGTTGATCGGGCTCACGCCGCCGAAGAGGTGGTAGTGGGCACCGACCTCGGCGAGACGCTCCTTCGGGATGCCACGCCCGCGGGTGACGTTCTCCAGGAAGGGCAGCACGTCGTCCGGGCCCTCGGGTCCGCCGAAGGAGAGCAGCAGCACAGCGTCATAGGGGTGGGCATTGGTCGCGCGATCCATGGCCACGATCCTGCCATCACCCGCTCCGCGGTCCCGCGGCACCTTCGGCGGGTCTGTCCGGCGGGCCCGGGACCGCCTCCGCGGGACGGCGGCGCCGGCCGCGCGGGCGGGGCGAGGCGGCGCGGGCCACGAGGCGCGGGCGTTCCGTGGGGCATCGGGCGGGAGCGTGGATTCTTTACCCGGAATTCCCCCGTCTGCCGCCATGTGCGCACATTCCACGCGAGGCACACGCAAGCCTCACGAGACGCGAGACAACATGCCGCAATATGCGGATTCTGTGCGACTTGCCGACCGGCGATCCACCTGCCTCGGGGCCCAACTCCCGTGCCCGCGAGCGAAACTCCCTGGCGCGGCGCCCCTCCCCCGTGGTCCTAATGGAGTAACCTGACGGCACCTGGCCTTGGCCCTGATCTGGCCCGTGTGCGGGAGCATCCCCGCGCCGGTCACCGCACGTGGCAAAGTGGTGACTGTGCCATAACGGCGGCTCAAGACCATGGCCCGACACGCCGGGCAAGTCGGCAAGGTTGTGGCAGGCTGCGCCCGGGCAAGTCACACTCGTCTAGCGGGAGCAGCGACGTACGTGACGTCGGCAGGCACCACCGGGAGGTCCTCGTGCCCGAACTGCGTGTCGTGGCCGTGAGCAATGACGGCACACGCCTGGTGCTCAAGGCTGCCGACAACACGGAATACACGCTGCCGATCGACGAGCGGCTGCGCGCGGCCGTGCGCAACGACCGGGCCCGTCTCGGCCAGATCGAGATCGAGGTGGAAAACCACCTCCGCCCGCGCGACATCCAGGCCCGGATACGAGCCGGCGCCACCGCGGAAGAGGTGGCCCAGTTCGCCGGGATTCCCGTGGACCGCGTGCGGCGCTTCGAGGGGCCCGTGCTGGCCGAGCGCGCCTTCATGGCGGAACGCGCCCGCAAGACGCCGCTGCGCCGCCCGGGCGAGTCGGCCGGCCCGCTGCTGGGCGAGGCCGTCGCGGACCGCCTGCTGCTGCGCGGCGCCGAGAAGGACGCGGTGCGCTGGGACTCCTGGCGCCGGGACGACGGCACCTGGGAGGTGCTGCTGGTCTACCGGGTGGCGGGCGAGACCCACTCGGCGAGCTGGACCTACGACCCGCCGCGCCGCCTGGTGCAGGCCGTGGACGACGAGGCGCGTGCCCTGCTCGGCGAGACCGACGACACGCCCGACCCGATCACGCCGTTCGTGCCGCGGATCGCCCGGCTGCCGCGGGAGAGCGAGCGGGAGCGCCCGGCGGCCCGTGCCTCGGCCGAGGTGCCCTCCGCGCGCGCGGAGAACGACACGGACTCGCTGACCAGCCTGCTGGAGGCGGTGCCGAGCTTCCGCGGGGACCTCGTGGTGCCCGAGCCCTCGGCCGCGTCCGGCCAGGGGGAGGGCGAGCAGGACGGGGACGAGCCGGCGGCCGAGGTGCCGCCGGGCCGCGGCCCCTCGGCGGCGAGCGCGGGTTCCACGTACGCGGACGTGCTGATGCCGCGTTCCGTGGGCGGCCACCGGGAGCGCCTGACGGGGAACACGGACCGTCAGGCCGAGGCGGACGGCGTGCGGCCGGGGCGCCGGGCGGCGGTGCCCAGCTGGGACGAGATCGTCTTCGGCACCCGCCGCAAGAAGAAGGAGTGACGGCCGCCCCGCCGGTCCCGCCGCGCCGGCGGGACCGGCGGCGGGGGACGGCTCGGGCGACGCGTGCGGCGGCTCAGCCGGGTTCCTGGCCCGTGGCCACGGGCCGTTCCGGATCGCTCACCCACTCGCTCCAGGACCCCGGGTAGAGGGCCGCCTCGATGCCGGCGACCGTCAGGGCCAGCACCTCCTGCGCGGCGGAGACGCCGGAGCCGCAGTAGACCCCCACCTCGGCGCCCGGCGTCACGCCGAGCGCGGCATACCGCTCGGCGAGTTCGACGGGGGGCCGCAACAAGCCGTTCTCGTCCAGGTTTTCCGTGGTCGGCGCGGAGATCGCGCCAGGGATGTGCCCCGCTACCGGGTCGATCGGCTCCACCTCGCCGCGGTACCGCTCCGCGGCCCGGGCGTCCAGCAGCACGCCGGTCCTGGCCACGCGGGCCGCGCCCGCCGCGTCCAGCACCGGGAGCGCGCCCGGGGCGGGCACGAAGTCGCCCTCGGGCGGCTCGGGTTCCTCGGTGGTGGTCTCGCCGGGCCAGGCCGCGAGCCCGCCGTCGAGGACCCGCACCCGCTGGTGGCCCGTCCAGCGCAGCAGCCACCAGGCGCGGGCCGCCGCCCAGCCCTGCCCGCCGTCGTAGACGACGACGGGCCGCCCGTGGGAGACCCCGGCGCGGCGCATGGCGGTGCCGAAGACGCCGAGGTCGGGCAGGGGATGCCGGCCGCCGCGGCCGGGCTCGGCGGCGAGTTCGGCGTCCAAGTCGACGAAGACGGCGCCGGGCAGGTGCCCCGCCTCGTAGGCGGGCCGGCCCGGCGGCCCGCCCAGCTGGTAGCGCACGTCGAGAAGCACGGGGCGCTCGGCGGCCGGTGCGCCAGGGGCGAGCGCCGACGCGAGTTCCGCGGCCGAGATCATTGCTGTCATGGCCTCATTGTCCCCACGTCCGGGGGAGACTTGTGCTGCCCTGCCTGGGCAGGAGCAACAGCATGAGTGACGTGATGGTCCTGACAGCCGAGAACGGCCGAGAAGAAGGGACGAGAATGACCGAAACGGCGAGTCCGCCCGGTTTGGGAACGCACCGCTGGCTGAGCCTCATGGTCCACGATCTGGACGCGAGCCGGCGGTTCTACGGTGAGCTGTTCGGATGGGAGTTTGACGAGGGGCCGTCGCAGCTCGGGGCGTACGTGCGGGCGTTGCGCGAGGGGCATCCCGTGGCCGGGCTCGGCGAGATCGCGCCGGGCGCGCCACGGCTGGTCGCGTGGCTGCCGTACATCGCCACGCCCGACGCCGACAGCACCGCGGCCCTGATCCGGGACTGCGGTGGGACGGTGGCCGTGGGCCCGCTGGACGTCGAGTCGGTCGGGCGGCTGGCGATCGCGGCCGACCCGAGCGGGGCGGCCTTCGGCCTGTGGCAGGGGCCGCCGCGGCGCCGGGGGTCCTTCCAGGCGCCCGTGGGCGCCCCCGACTGGAACGAGCTGATCACCGCGGACACTTCGCACGTGAGCAAGTTCTATTCCCTGGTCTTCGGCTACGAGCCGGTGCACGAGCCGGCGTTGCCCGAGGAGGCGGACTACCTGACCCTGCGGCTCGGGGGAAGGCCGGTCGCCGGGCTGCGCGGGGTGGGCGACGAACTGCCCCACGACCGCGGGGCGCACTGGCTGTCCTACTTCTCCGTGCCCGACGTCGAGGAGACGCTGGACCGGATCGTGGAGCTCGGCGGCCGGCGGCTGAGCGAACCCGAGGTCTCGCCGTTCGGGCGCTGGGCGAAGGCGGCCGACCCGGAGGGCGCGATCTTCGCGGTCATCAGGCCGGGCCGCCGCTAACCGGGCTGTGCACCTCCACCCCCCACTTTTGGCCCCACTCGCACCGTGCGCACCTCCCGCTTCCCCGCCCCTCCCCGCCGAAGGGAGGCGCGGGGAGGCGGTCTCCGCGGCCCGGCGAGGCCGCCCGCCCGCGACCGGGCCCGCGGCCCGGCGAGGCGGGCTACGTCGCCTGGTGCGGAATCGGGTCGGCGGGGAGCACCTCGGGCGACAACTGCCCCACTCCGGCCGCGGCCGCGGTCAGCCGCCTCCTGTGATGCCGGCGGCAGAGCACCTCGTACCCGATCTCCTGTCCGCCGCCGACGTCGCCGACCACCACCTGTGCGCCCTCCACGACCATCCGGCCGCCCACCGTGCGCGCGTTGTGCGTCGCGCGGGCCCCGCACCAGCACAGCGCCTCGACCTGGAGCACCTCGACCCGGTCGGCCAGCTCGATCAGCCGCTGCGAGCCGGGGAAGAGCCGGGTGCGGAAGTCGGTGGTGATGCCGAAGGCGAAGACGTCGATGCCCAGGTCGTCCACCACCCGGGCCAGCTGGTCGACCTGCTCGGCCGACAGGAACTGGGCCTCGTCCGCGATGACGTAGTCGGCCCGGCCCCCGGCGGTGAGGTACTTGACCAGGTGCGCGTGGAAGTCGAAGCCCTCGTCCGCCTCGATGGCGTCGGTGACGAGGCCGAGCCGGGAGGAGAGCCTGCCCTCCCCGGCTCGGTCGTTGCGCGTGAAGATGAGGCCGAGCAGACCGCGGGCCGAGCGATTGTGCTGGATCTGCAGGGCCAGCGTGCTCTTGCCGCAGTCCATCGTGCCGGCGAAGAAAGCGAGTTCAGCCAACGGAACAAGGCTCCAGGTCGGGGTCAGGTGCGTACTTCGAGGAGCGGGACCAGCTGCTCCGCGGGCGTGACCGAGCCGTGCATGCCGACGAGCGCCGACTCGTTGGGCTCCGACTCGCTTGCGATGACGCTCGCCGTGCCGGTCATCGCCACGACGACATCGCCGACACGTGGCTCGACCCGCGGGTCGAGCGCCACGCCCGGAGGCCCGAACCAGCCGAGGTCCACGGCCTCCTCCCGGGTCACCACCCAAGCCTGCCCGGCCAGCACCTCGCGCCAAACGGCGTGGACGTCGGCCGCGGCGCCGGGCACCGCGTACAGGTGGCGGGCCCGCCCCTCGCCGCCGAGCCTGGCCACGCCGGCGCGCAGCTCCCAGTCCGTGTCGAAGTCGAACCGCGCCTCCTCGGTGTGCGGGACGTCCACCATGCCGTGGTCGGCGGTGACGTAGAGGACGGCGCGGGGCGGCAGTTGCTCGGCGAGCCGCTGGGCAAGCGAGTCCACGTAACGCAGTTGCTCGCGCCAGGCGCCCGAGGCGATGCCGAGGCGGTGCCCGGTGCCGTCGAGCTCCGCGTAGTAGGTGTAGACGAGGGTCCGGTCGGCCGCGGCGAGCCGCCGGGCCGCGGCGTCCATCCGCTCCCCCGCGTCCAGGCGGCCCACGAACGTGCCGCCGGAGAGCGCGACCTGGGTGAGCGGGGTGTGCTCGAAGTGCGGCGCGGTGACCTGGGAGGCGGCGACCCCGGCGGCCTCGGCCCGCCGGAAGAGCGTGGGGTACGGCTGCCAGGCCGCCGGGTCGGTCCACGGGTCCCAGCGCAGCTGGTTCATCAGCTCGCCGGTGGCCGGGTCGAGCACCTTGTACCCGGCGAGTCCGTGCGCGGCCGGGGGCAGGCCGGTGCCGACGGAGGCCAGGGAGGTGGCGGTGGTGGCGGGGAAGCCGGCGGTGAGCGGGAGCCCGGAGCCCGCGGTGGAGGTGGGCAGCAGCGAGGTGAGGAACGGGGCCTCGGCCGGGTGCGCGCGCAACGCCTCCCAGCCGAGCCCGTCGACGAGGAACACGCAGACCCGGTCGGCGGGCGGCAGGCTGAGCGGCGAGGTCACGCCCGGCACGCCGAGCCCGGCCGCCGCCGCGGGCAGCAGGTCGGCGAGGGAGGCGGAGCCGTAGCGCGGGGCGGGCGCCTCGCGGGGGTCGAGGGGGGCGGGCTCGTGCGCCGCGGGGCCGGGGGGCGCGGCCGGCCGGCCGCCTTCCCCGGCGCGGGCGCTCCCCCCGGACTGGGGCGGGGTCACCTGCCCGCCACCGCCGTCGCCTCCGACAGCGCCTGGGCGAACTCCAGGGTCTGCCTGACCGTCTCCGGGCCGTCGCCCGCCTCGCTGATGCGCAGCGAGAGGTCGTCGGCGGTGGTGGAGCCGGTGTAGCCGTGATCCGCCTCGCAGTTGGGGTCGCCGCAGCTCGCGGGCTCCACGTCGATGCGGGAGACGGCGCCCCAGCCGATGGTCAGCACGACCTCGCGCGGCAGCGTGCCCGGCACGTAGGACTGGGGGTCGGCGACGACGCGGCTGAGGACCACGGAGGAGATCCGCGAGAGCTTCACGGACTCGGTGGAGGTGGTGGCGTAGGGCACCGGCGTGTTGCCCTCGGAGGACTGCTCGTCGGTATGGCTGACGATGAACCGGGTACCGGTGAGGACGAGGACGGTGGCGTGGCGACGCACCTCGTTGTTGTCGAAGGTGGTCTCCTGATGGACGAGGAAGGAGACGACGGGCTCGCGGCCCACCGCCGCTTCCACCGCCTCGGCGACCAGCGCGGGGTAGTACCCGCTGCGCTCGATCGCCTCCCGCAGGCCCTGGGACGTCGTACCTGTCTTCGCCATGCGCCCATCCTACGGGGAGGGTCCGACACCGGTGGGGCCCGCGGCGGCGTCCCCGGCGCGTGCGGAGCGCCCTTGCCCCGGCCGCGCCCGGCCGCCTCGCGGCTCACCCCGCGGGCGCCCCGCCGCCCCCCGGTCCGTAGTCGCGCAGGCGCCTGGGCCCCAGGTCGGGCCGGGGCGGTGGGGGCGCCACCCGCACCGAGGCCGCGAGCGCGGTGACGCCCGCCTGCGCCACGACGACGGGGTCGAGCTCCACCGAGGCGATCTCCGGCCGGTCGTCCACCAGGCGCCCGAGGCGCAGCAGCAACTCCGTGAGCGCCTCGGTGTCCACGGGGCCGGCGCCGCGCCAGCCGAAGAGCATCGGGGCCGCGCGTATCGACCGGATCAGCTCGGCCGCGTCGCGGTCGGTGAGCGGCAGCAGCCGGTGGGCGACGTCCCCGAGCAGCTCCGAGGCCGGCCCGGCCAGGCCGAAGGAGAGCACCGCGCCGATGCCCGCGTCCACCGCGGCGCGCACCGTCGTGTCCACGCCCCGCGCGGCCATCGGCTGGACCGTCAGCCGCAGTTCCGCGGCCGGTCCCAGGCGGGCGGTGAGGTCGGCGTGGGCCAGGCGCAGCTGCTCCTCGGTGACCAGGTCGAGCCGGACGCCGCCCAGGTCGGGCCGGTGGCGCAGGTGCGGGGCCGTGGTCTTGAGGACCACCGGGTAGCCGAGCGCCGCGGCGGCGCGGGCGGCCGCGTCCGGGTCGGGCGCCGGGAGCGCGGGCAGCACGCGGATGCCGTAGGCGGCCAGCAGCCGGCGGGCGGTCTCCTCGTCGAGCGCGGTCCCCTGGGCGTTCCGGGTGACGCCCGCGATGAGCCGCGCTGCGGCGGCCTCGTCGAGGTCCTCGTACTGCGGAACGCGCCCCGGGCGTACGGCGCCTGCCCGCCACTCGGCGTGCGCGACGGCCCGTGCCAGCGCCCGCACGGCGCGTTCGGCGGAGGGATAGGCCGGCAGGCCGCGGGCGCTCAGCGCCTCCGCGAGGCCCTCGACGGCCAGGTGCGCCACGGCCACCGGCTTGCCCGCGGCCCGCCGCTCCCCGGCGCCGGCCGGCCCCGCCGCCTCCTCAACCGCGGCGGCCAGGGCGGCGGCGAGCGGCTCCGCGTCGGGGGCGCCGGGACCGACGGCGGGGACGGCGGTGACGACCACGGCGTCCACGGCCGGGCCGGCGAGGGCGGCGGCCAGGGCCGCGCGGTACTCGGCCGGGCCGGCGGCCTGCCCGAGCACCTCCGGGGGCGCGGGGCGCAGACCGTGGGCGCGGCAGGCGTCGTACGCGACCAGGGCGAGCGCCTCCTCGTTGCCGAGGAGGGCCACGCGCGGGCCCTCGGGCAGCGGCTGGTGGGCGAGGAGGAGCCCGATGTCGACCAGTTCGGTCGCGGTGTCCGCCTCGATGACTCCCGCCTGGGCGAGCAGGGCGGAGACGGTGGCCTCGGGGGTGCGGCTGACCGGCACGTCGTGGCCGTGCGGCGGGGCGCCGCCGCTGTGCCGCCCGCCGCGGACCACCACCACCGGGGTGCCCGCGGCGGCGGTGCGGCGGACGATGCGGGTGAACTTCCGCGGATTGCCGACCGATTCGAGGTACATGAGGGCCACGTTCGTGCCCGGGTCCTCGTGCCAGTACTGCAGCAGGTCGTTGCCCGAGAGGTCGGCGCGGTTCCCGGCGGAGACGAAGGTGGACAGGCCGGCGCCGCGGCGTTCGAGCTCGGCCAGGCCGGCGATGCCGATGGCCGCGGACTGGGTGAAGAGCCCGACGCGTCCGGCGCGCGGCAGCCGCGGCGCGGGGCTGGCGTTGAGCCGGACGGCCGGGTCGGTGTTGATCAGGCCGAAGGCGTTCGGCCCCACGACGCGCATGCCGTGGCGGCGGGCGTGGTGGACCAGGTCGCGCTGCTCCCGCCGGCCGTACCCGGCGGCCAGGACGACCAGGCCCTGCACGCCCGCGAGGCCGCAGTCGGCGACGGCCTCGGCCACCCGGGCCGCGGGCACCGCGAGCACGGCGAGGTCCACGGGGGCGCCGATCTCCCGCACCGAACGGTGGGCGGGGACGCCGGCGAGCTCGGTGCGGCCGGGCGGCAGGGCGTCGTTGACCGCGTGGACCCGGCCGGCGTAGCCACCGGCGAGCAGGCCGGCGAGGACGGCGCGGCCCGCGCCGCCGGGGCGGCGGCCGACGCCGACGACCGCGACGGCGCGCGGGGAGAGCAGGCGCTGCACGGAACGCGCCTCGGCGCGCTGCTCCCTGGCGCGCATCACGGCCAGGGACTGGGCGGTGGGTTCGAGGTCGAGGGTGAGGCGCACGGCGCCGTCCGCGAAGCTGCGGGCCTGGGAGTACCCGGCGTCCGTGAACACCTTGATCATCTTCTGGTTGGCCGGGAGCACCTCGGCCTCGAACTCCCGGATGCCCCGCTCGCGGGCGACGGCGGCGATGTGTTCGAGCAGGGCCGAGGCGATGCCGCGCCCCTGGTGGGCGTCCTGGACCAGGAAGGCCACCTCCGCCCGGTCCCCCGCCTCGGGCAGCCGGTCGTAGCGGACGGTGGCCAGGAACTCGTCGCCGGCGACGGCGGCGAGGCCGACGCGGTCCACGTAGTCGTGGTGGGTGAACCGGCGCACGTCGCGGGCGGAGAGCCGGGGGTAGGGGGCGAAGAACCGGTAGTACTTCGACTCGTCGGACACGCGTTCGTAGAAGTCGACCAGCCGGCCGGCGTCGGCCGGCGTGATCGGCCTGACGTGCGCGAGCCCGCCGTCGCGCAGCACCACGTCGGCTTCCCAGTGGGCCGGGTAGGGAGGCTGGACGGGGGGCGCCATGGCATCAGCGTACGGTTGGCTGTGTCCGGGCGGGAGGTTCGAGCAGGTGCGCTCCCCCCCGGCGTCAACCCGGGCCACTCTCCCACGCGAAGGGCAACACACCATGGTCGAGCGCCGCGTCACCATCGGCTGGGCCGACGGGCTGCACGCCCGTCCCGCGTCGATCCTCGTCCGTGCGGCGACCGCCACCGGAGTGCCGGTCACCATCGCGCGGGGCGAGGGCAGGCCCGTGAACGCCGCCTCGCTGCTCGCGGTGCTGAGCCTGGGCGCCGAGCCGGGCGACGAGGTCGTGCTGGCCTCCACCGGGGAGGGCGAAGCGGCCGCGAACGCCCTGGACCGGCTGGCCCGGCTGATCGCGGAGGGCCTCGAGGAGCCCCCCGAGTCCGCGTGAAGAACCCGTGAGACCACGAGGGAGAACGGGGGGAACGAGGGGGAACGGGGGAGGAACGGAGAGCCGCACGGGGGATCGCGGGGGAAAAGCGGGGGATGGCCGCGGAACTCGGGGCGGCGCGCGGGAACCCGGGGGAAAAACGGTCCGCCACGGCGCGCGGAAGGTCCGCCAGGAGGCGGGGATCAATTCCGGGCAGGGAAATACAGGGGCGGCAATCCGGACCGAAGTATCCACGCACTTTCGACGGGAACCTTCGCCGTAATTCTTCCCTGACATCCAGGTGTATACGAGCGCTGTTAATTCTGGCCGCGCGCCGTGTTTACGGCAGGTTTCCGGGTTCTCACAGCGGCGCCCCCGAACTGCCTGCGGGCCGGGGCGGCGTGCTCGAACTGCGCCGCGGACAGCGCCCGCGCCCGCTCCGCGTCGCCCCGGGCGACGGCGTCCACCAGGGCGCCGCGCTCCTGCCAGATCACCACCGCGCGCGTGGCCGGCTCGGCGCCGTACAGCCAGGTGATCTTGCGGCGCAGCTGCACCAGCAGGGAGGCCAGGCCGGGGCTGCCGGTGGCCTGGGCGAGGGTCTCGTGGTACCAGTCCCCCAGCGACCTCAGGTCCGCCTCCTGCCCCTGACCTGCACGCTGGCGCCCGAGGCGCACGAGCCCGCGCAGAACCTTCAGATGCGCCTCCGTGCGCCGCTGCGCGGCCCTGGCCGCGCCGAGCGGTTCGAGCAGCGCGCTGATGTCCAGCAGGTCCGCCGCCTCCCGGTCGCCCGGCTGCGCCACGCAGGCGCCGGCGTGCCGCCTGGAGACCACGAACCCCTCGGACTCCAGCGTCCGCAGCGCCTCGCGCACCGGCACCCGGGAGACCCCGTAGCGCCTGGCCAGCTGCTCCTCCGCCAGCCTCACCCCGGGTGGCAGGACGCCGCCGACAATGTCGTCACGGATCGCCGTGCATACCGTCTGCGCGGAGATACGCATAATCAACCCCCACAGCCATACCGGCGGAGCCCTGTCGCATTACTGCCGGATCACTCACCGAACTGTATGGCAAAAACGCGGGAATGCCGATAGCGCCCCGAAAAAGGGAGCGCATCTCGGCCTTGCTTACGAAACGATCCGCGTTGGCCCGCGCCCGGATTGACGACTGCGAACGGCCGGGGCCGAACGGCGGGAAGCCCCGGCGAACCGGGGCTTCCCAGGGCGGTCGCCGCGATCAGCTGCCGCTGATCACGGTGACCTCGCCGATGCCCAGCTGCCTGACCGGCTCGGCGATCTGACCGGCATCGCCGACGAGCACGGTCACCAGCCGGTCCGGCGGGAAGGCGCGGACGGCCGCCGCCGTGGCCTCGACCGTGCCGGTCTCCGCGAGCCTCGCGTACAGGCCGGCCTGGTAGTCGTCGGGCAGCTCCTCCTCCACCTGGTCGGCGAGGGTGCCGGCCACGGCCGCCGAGGTCTCGAAGCTGAGCGGCGCCACGCCCACGAGGTACTGCACGGCCGCGTCGCGCTCCTCGTCGGTCAGCCCCTCGGCGGCCAGGGTGCGCAGCACCTGCCACAGGTCCGCCAGCGCGGGCCCCGTGACGTCCGTGGCCACCGAGCCGCGAATGCCGAGCAGCGCGAGGCCGCTGCCGTCCGCCCGCGAACGCAGCACCTGCCCGAAGGCCCTGATGCCGTAGGTGTAGCCCTTCTCCTCGCGCAGCACGCGGTCGAGGCGCGAGGTGATCGTGCCGCCCAGGCAGTAGACGCCGAGGCGCTGGGCGGGCCAGACCGGGTCGTGCCGGTCTGGCCCGGTGCGCCCGATCAGCAGCTGGGTCTGCACCGCGCCGGGGCGGTCCACGATCACCACCCGGCCGGTGTCGTCGGCGGTGATCGGCTCCCAGGCCGCGGGCGAGGGCGCGTTGCCCGTCCAGGCGCCCAGGGTCTGGGCGAGGGCGGCGTCCAGGTCGATGCCGGTGAGGTCGCCGACGACGACGACCGTGGCGGAGGCGGGCCGCACGTGGGCGTCGTAGAAGGTGCGCACCGCCTTGGCGTCGATGCGCGCCACGCTCTCGGCGGTGCCCTGCCGCGGCCTGGAGATCCTGGACTCGGCGGGGAACAGCGCGGCGTACAGGGCCATCGCCGCGCGGCGCCCGGGGTTGGCCAGCTCGTGCGGGATCTCGTCGAGCCGGTTGCGCACCAGGCGCTCGATCTCGTGCTCGGGGAAGGCGGGGGCGCGCAGCGCCTCGGCCAGGAGGCCGAGCGCCTTCGTCAGCCGCGAGGCGGGCACTTCGAGCGAGAGCCGCACGCCCGGGTGGTCGGCGTGGGTGTCGAAGGTGGCCCCGCAGCGTTCGAGTTCGGCGGCGAACTCCTCGGCCGTGTGCCGGTCGGTGCCCTCGGAGAAGGCCCGGGACATGATGGTCGCCACGCCCTCCTGCCCGGTGGGCTCCGCGGCAAGCGGCGCCAGGAGGTTGACCTCCACCGCGACGATCTTCTGGCCGGGGCGGTGGCAGCGCAGCACGGTCATGCCGTTGGGCAGCCCACCGCGCTCCGGGGCGGGAAACGCCCACAGCCGCGGCTCGCCGGCCGTCGGCCTCGGGTGGAGCTGCATCGGGGTGGTCTCGGTCACTTGTCCGCTCCCTCGGCCTCGTCTCCGGCGACCGGCGCCGCCGCGCCCGGCGCCTCGGTGTCCTCGCCCGCCACCCCGGGGGGCGCCTCGGGAAGGCTGTCCTGCAGGTCGTCGGCCTCCTTGGCCTCCAGCGGCTCGTAGACCAGCACGGCCCGGTTGTCCTGGCGCAGCCTGGCCGCGGCCACGGCCTGCACCTCCTCGGGGGTGACCTCGAGAATCCGGTCCACGGCGGTCAGCGCGAGCTGCGGATCGCCGAACAGCACGGCGTACTTGCACAGTTCGTCGGCGCGCCCGCCGACGGTCGCCAGCCGGTCCAGCCACTCGCGCTCCAGCTGGGCCTGTGCCCGCTCCATCTCCTCCGGCGTCGGGCCCTCCTCGGCGAAGCGGGCCAGCTCCTCGTCCACGGCCCGCTCGATGTCGGCGATCTCGGCGTCGCCCGAGGTCTTGACGTCGAGCCAGCCCATCGAGGGGGCACCGGCCAGCCGCAGCAGCCCGAACCCGGCGGTGACGGCCGTCCGGTCGCGGCGCACCAGCCGGTTGTGCAGCCGCGAGGACTCGCCGCCGCCCAGGGCGGTCAGCGCGAGGTCGGCCGCGTCGGCCTCCCTGGTGCCGTCCTGCGGCAGCCGGTAGGCGGCCATCAGGGCGCGCGAGGGCACCTCCTCGCGGACCAGCTCGCGCAGTTCCTCGCCGATGATCTCGGGCAGCGTGCCGTCCCGCGGCGGGCGCTTGGCCTCGTGTGAGGGGATGGAGCCGAAGTACTTCTCGACCCACTCCAGGGTCCGCTCCTGGTCGATGTCCCCGACGACCGAGAGCACCGCGTTGTTGGGCGCGTAGTAGGTGCGGAAGAACTCCCGGGCGTCGTCGAGCGAGGCGGCGTCCAGGTCGGCCATCGAGCCGATCGGCGTGTGGTGGTAGGGGTGGCCGTCGGGGAAGACCATGGAGGTCAGCTTCTCGAAGGCGGTCCCGTAGGGCACGTTGTCGTAGCGCTGGCGCCGCTCGTTCTTCACGACGTCGCGCTGGTTCTCCATGGACTCCTCGTCCAGCGCGGTGAGCAGGGTGCCCATCCGGTCGGCCTCGAGCCACAGGGCCAGCTCGAGCTGGTGGGCCGGCATCGTCTCGAAGTAGTTGGTCCGCTCGAAGCTGGTGGTGCCGTTGAGCGAGCCGCCCGCGGCCTGGACGAGCTCGAAGTGGCCGTTGCCCTTGACTTGTTGGGAGCCCTGGAACATCAGGTGCTCGAAGAGGTGCGCCAGGCCGGTGCGGCCCCTGACCTCGTGACGGGAGCCTACGTCGTACCAGAGACAGACCGCGGCGACCGGGGTGAGACGGTCCTCGGAGAGCACCACGCGCAGCCCGTTGGCCAGCCTGTGCTCGGTCGCGGTGAGCCCGCCGGCGGTATCCTGCGGGGTGGCCGTGTGGCCCATGGGCATGAGGTCCCTTCGCTCGGACGGTGGAGATGTTCTGTCACCTTATGCAAGGTGAGCCGAGGTGTGCGAAGTCCTCGGTTGTCAGCGGGGCGGTCCACAATGGTCGCCGAGCCAACCCGTCCGGACGTACGAAGGAGCCCCTGCCGCGATGGCCCGCCGCAGTTCCAAGACCCCGCCTCCTGAGGACTTCGAGGAGCGCATCGTCGACATCGACGTCGTCGACGAGATGCGGAGCTCTTACCTGGAGTACGCCTACTCGGTGATCTACTCCCGGGCCCTGCCCGACGCCCGGGACGGGTTGAAGCCGGTGCAGCGCCGGATTCTCTACCAGATGCACGACATGGGCCTGCGGCCCGAGCGCGGGTACGTCAAGTGCGCCCGCGTGGTCGGCGAGGTGATGGGCAAGCTGCACCCGCACGGGGACGGCGCGATCTACGACGCGCTGGTGCGGCTGGCGCAGCCGTTCACGATGCGCGTGCCCCTGGTCGACGGCCACGGAAACTTCGGCTCCCTCGGCAACGACGACCCGCCCGCCGCGATGCGGTACACGGAGTGCAGGTCCGCCTCCGCGGCCGGGCTGATGGTGGGGTCCATCGACGAGGACACCGTCGACTTCGCGCCGAACTACGACGGCAGCGAGCGGGAGCCGGTGGCCCTGCCCGCCGCGTATCCGAACCTCCTGGTGAACGGGTCGAGCGGCATCGCCGTCGGCATGGCCACCAACATGCCCCCGCACAATCTGGTCGAGGTCATCGCCGCGGCCCGCCACCTGATCAGGTACCCGAACGCGGACCTGGCCGCGCTGATGCGCCACGTGCCGGGTCCCGACCTGCCGACCGGCGGCCGGATCGTCGGGCTCGACGGCGTCAGGGACGCCTACGCGACCGGCCGCGGCACCTTCCGGATGCGGGCGACGGTCGCGGTGGAGAAGGTGACCGCCCGCCGCATGGGGCTCGTGGTGACCGAGTTGCCCTTCACGGTCGGGCCCGAGAAGGTCGTGGCGAAGATCAAGGATCTGGTCAACGCCAAGCGGCTGCAGGGCATCGCCGACGTGAAGGACCTGACCGACCGCCAGCACGGGCTGCGCCTGGTGATCGAGGTGAAGAACGGCTTCAACCCCGAGGCGGTCCTGGCCCAGCTGTACAAGCTGACGCCGATGGAGGAGACCTTCGGCATCAACAACGTGGCCCTCGTCGACGGGCAGCCGCTGACGATGGGCCTGCGCGAGCTGCTCGAGGTCTACGTCGACCACCGCTTCCAGGTGGTGCGCCGGCGCAGCGAGTTCCGCCGCGGCAAGCGGCGCGACCGGCTGCACCTGGTCGAGGGCCTGCTGGTGGCCCTGCTCGACATCGACGAGGTGATCCGCCTCATCCGCGGCAGCGAGAACGCCACGCAGGCCAAGGAAGCGCTGATGGACAGGTTCGGCCTGACCGAGGTGCAGACCCAGTACATCCTGGACACCCCGCTGCGGCGGCTGACCAGGTACGACCGGATCGAGCTGGAGGCCGAGCGGGACCGGCTGACCCGGGAGATCGAGGAGCTGACCCGCATCCTCGACTCCGACGCCGAGCTGCGCAAGCTGGTCTCCGCGGAGCTGGCCGACGTCGCCAAGAAGTACGGCACGCCCCGGCGCACGGTGCTGCTCGAGTCCGAGGGCGAGCAGGTGGACGCCGTGCCGCTCGAGGTCGCCGACGATCCCTGCCGGGTGCTGCTGTCCTCCACCGGCCTGCTGGCGCGGGCCTCCGAGGAGCAGGCGCCCTTCGACCAGGACGCCGCCACCAGGCCCGAGGGGGCGGGCGGCGCGAAGCGGGCGAAGCACGACGTCGTCGTCTCGGCCGTGCCCACGACCACCCGCGGCGAGATCGGGGTGGTCACCTCGGAGGGCAGGCTGCTGCGGGTCTCCGTGGTCGACCTGCCGCAGCTGGCGCACAGCGGGGCGGCCCCGAGCCTGTCCGGCGGGGCGCAGGTCTCGGAGTTCGTCTCGCTGCGGCCGGGGGAGCGCGTGCTGTGCCTGACGACGCTCGACGAGTCCTCGCCCGGCCTGGCGATCGGCACCGAGCAGGGCGTGGTGAAGCGCGTGGTCCCCGAGTACCCCTCGAACAAGGAGGAGCTGGAGGTCATCGCGCTCCGGGAGGGCGACCGGATCGTGGGCGCGGCCGAGTTGCGCACCGGCGAGGAGGATCTCGTCTTCATCACCTCGGACGCGCAGCTGCTGCGCTACCCGGCCTCCCAGGTGCGCCCGCAGGGCAGACAGGCCGGCGGCATGGCGGGCGTGAAGCTGGCCGCGGGGGCCCGGGTCCTGTCCTTCACCGCCGTCGATCCGGCGGGCGAGGCCCTGGTGCTCACGGTGGCGGGCGGCAGCGGCACCCTGGACGACTCGCTCGGCACCGCCAAGCTGACGCCGTTCGACCAGTATCCGCGCAAGGGGCGGGCCACCGGCGGGGTGCGCTGCCAGCGGTTCCTGAAGGGCGAGGACCATCTGACCTTCGCCTGGGCCGGGGCGGCTCCCGCCCGGGCCGCGAGCGCCACGGGCGCCCCGGTGCCCCTGCCCGAGCCCGATCCGCGGCGGGACGGCTCCGGCACGCCGCCCCAGAAGCCGATCGCCGTGGTGGGGGCCCCGGTCTGAGTCAGTCCGCCGCTTCGGCCGCCGGCTCCCCCGGCCGGTCGAGGTAGCGGGCGATCTCCCACATGCCGCTGCGGGCCGGGTCGGGGTCGGCCGGCCCGGCGGCGAGGCAGGCGGTGAGTGCGGCGCGCAGCGTCTCGGCCTCGAAGGCGCTGCCGATCAGGACGAGTTCGGTGCGCTCTCCGGCGGGCGCCGGCTGGAAGCGCAGGAAGCGCCCGACGGTGTGCAGGCCGTAGCGCCGGCCGGGCCCGGGCCCGAAGGAGACGAAGCCCTTGATCCGGTAGAGGCCGGGCGGCCTGGTGTCCAGGAAGGACATCAGCCGCCGCGGGTCGAGCGGCCGCTCGCTCGTGAAGGCCAGGCTGTCGTAGGCGGTGTGCCGGTGTTCCGCCGGGTCTTCCGCGCCCTGCGGGGCGGGGTCGGCGAGGTCGGCGAAGGAGAGCTGGCGGGGGCCTGGAGCGCGCGGGCCGGCCGCGTCGGCGTCGAAGAACAGCCCCGGGTCGACCCGCCCCTGGATCGTCTCGACCACGGGCACCCCGGGGGCCAGGTCGTCAAGTCGCTTGCGCAGGCCGCGCAGTTCGTCCTCGGCGACCCGGTCGGTCTTGTTGAGCACCAGCAGGTCGGCGGTCTCCGCGTGCCTGGTGTGGTCGAACTCGGCCGCGTCCAGGACCTGCACGAGCCCGCCGTAGCGCACGCGGGGCGCCTCGCTCGCCAGGATCATCCGGATCAGGGCGGGCGGCTCGGCCAGCCCGCTCGCCTCGACGATCACCAGGTCGATGCCGGCGGCCGGGTCGGTGAGCCGGGCGAGGGCCGCGTCCAGGTCCTCGGTGTCCACGGCGCAGCACAGGCAGCCGTTGCCGAAGGAGGCCATCGCGTCGACCTGTCCCGCCACCGCCATCGCGTCGACCTGGATGCTGCCGAAGTCGTTGACGACGGCGCCGATGCGGACGCCGTGACGGTTGCGCAGCAGGTGGTTGAGGAGCGTGGTCTTTCCCGCGCCGAGGAAGCCGGCGAGCACGAGGACCGGGACCCGATCGCTGAGCATGGGTTCACGATAGTGGCAACCCGGCGGCGCGGGTCGAGCGCGCCGCCGGGCGCCGGTCGTGGCCGCCCGGCTCGCGCATCGGGCGGCGGCCGGTCAGGAGAGGTAGGCCTCCAGCTCGGAGAGCTGCGCCGCGGGCCATCCCGTGTTGGCGGTGAAGGTCAGCCGCAGGTAGCGCACCTGGGTGCCGTCCGGCAGGGCCTGGGTGACCTGGTTGCCGGCGGCGGGGTCGAAGGCGTACGTGCGCTGGGGCACGAGCTCGGTCAGCGCGTCCGCCGTGGCGCCGCCCTGGATGGTGAGGGTCTGGGTGCGGCTCTGCCAGGCGGCCGAGGGCGGCAGCCTGAGCACCAGGCGCCCCACCTCGAACTGCTGGCCGAGGTCCACGGTCAGGCTCTGCGGGAAGGAGTTGTTGGCGCTCTCCCAGTAGCTGGCGGCGTCGCCGTCCACCGCAAGGGAGCCGGAGTAGACGTCGGTGTGGCTGCTGACGGTGACCGGCCGGTGTGCGGCGAGGTTGCGACCGGGGTCGGGCTCGCCTGGGTCCTCGCCCGGCTGCGGCCAGGTGCCGCAGTCCGTCCACTGGCCGTCCAGGCCGGAGTTGCCGCCGCCGTCCACCAGGTCAAGTGGGCCGAGGCCGCTGGGGTAGGGGCAGTTGTAGACGCCGGCCACGCCGACGCCGGTGGCGGTGACGTTGCGCAGGGTGGCCCGTCCCGTGGTCTCGGCCTGGAGGGCGACGGTGCCCACGTTCTCGATCCTGGCCCCGTCGATGGTGACGTTGCCGATCGCGAGTCCCTGGCCGCCGCCCGAGACGAACTGGATGGCGCTCCAGGGGCTGTCGAGGATGGTGGTGTCGCTGATGCGGACCTCGGCCTCCACGGGGTGGTTGTAGGAGTCGATGCGCAGCGCGGACATCGGGTGGTTCCAGTTGGGGTTGAGTGCCCCGGCGCGCACCAGCGTGTTGCCCGCCACCGTGATGGTGCCGGCGAGTGGGAAGAAGGGCTGGAGGAAGGCCTGGTTGGAGATGGCCAGGCCGCTGCCGAGCGCGTTGGTGTCCCGGACCTCGTTGTCGCGGACGGTGATGTCGCGCCCGCCGTAGATCGCGATGCCGTTGGCCAGGTTGGGCTGGACCACCGTGTTGTGCTCGAAGGTGGAGTCGTGGTTGAGGGCGGGCAGGGACCACATGGCCAGGGCGTCGTCGCCGGTGTTGCGGACGTAGTTGTTCCTGACGACGATGCCGTTGGCGTTGCCGTTGAGGTTGAGGCCGTCGGCGGCCATGTCGAGGATGCGGTTGTCCTCGACGCGCAGGCCGTCGTTGGTGCCGGTCAGCCACAGGCCCACCTTGAGGTGCTGGAGCCACATGCCGGAGACCGAGGAGTCGGGGCCGAGGCTGCCGTTGACGAAGTTGTCGGGGTTGCTGTCCACGCGCTGGGTGACGTCGCCGATGACGGCGAAGTCGGCGAGGTGGACGTTGCCCGGCGATTCGCCCTGGTTGACGAAGCGGGAGCTGAGCACGGTCGAGTACCAGCTGCCCGCGCCGCGGAGGGTGACGTTCTCCAGGTAGACGGGCTGGGTCAGCCGGTAGGTGCCCGGCGGAATCCAGACGACCCCGCCCCTGCCCTCGGCGACGGCCTGCGTGAACGCCTGCGTGGAGTCGGCCACGCCGGTCGGGTCGGCGCCCCGGCTGGTGACGTCGAGTGCGCCGGCGGGTGCCTCGGCGGGGTCGGCGACCTGCTCGAAGTCGGCGGTGTCGACGACGTAGGGGCCCGCGGTGTCGCCGGGGTCGGCCTGGAGGGTGACGGTGTCCCCGGCGGAAAGGTCGCGGCCGAGGAGGAGCCGCGCGTGGCTGAAGAAGTGGTGCGTCTTCGCCCCGGCGATCCAGGGGGCGTCGAAGTAGGAGTAGCGGGAGGTGACGTCGAGCGGCCGGTCGAGCTTCTGCCCGTTGACGTACACCGACAGGGTGCCGCTCGCGCCGTCGGGGATGTTGCAGGCCACCGTCACCGCGTTGGCGGGGGCGGTGAGGGTGAAGGACACGCGCTGTCCCGAGGCGAGGCGGACGGCCCTGCGGCCCGAGGCCTCGGAGGCGACGGTGCCCTGGGTGTAGTCGGGGCCGATCACGGTGCCGTTGTGCTCGGCGGCCTCGGCCTCCTGGGTGACGAAGGGCAGGTCGGCGCCTGCCGCGGCGGTCGCCTCGCCGGTGGCGGCCGCGGGGTGCGCGGGCGCGGCGGCCTGGGCGGGGCCGGCCGCCGGGAGCGCGGCCAGGAGGGCGGCGCAGGCCGCGGCGGCCAGTGCGGCCGGCAATCGGGTCCGCAGCCGGGCGCGTCTTGTAACGCTCATGACATTCCTTTCCGTGCGGAAGGGGTGGGGGGTGGGTGGCGGCCCGGCCGCGGGGACTAACCCCGCAGCCAGACCGCCGCGTCCCGCGGCAGCAGGCCGGACTCCCCGAGCGGGGCGCTGCCGAGCAGGACGGCCTGGTGGGCGGGGAGCGGCATCGGCTCCTCCGCCAGGTTGACGGCGCAGATCACGCCGCCGGGGCGGGCGAACGCCAGGGTGCCGGGGCCGGTTTCGAGCCAGGTCAGCTCCGCCTCGGCCGCGGGCCAGCCGCGGCGCAGCCGCAGGGCGGTGCGGTAGAGGTGCAGCATCGAGCCGGGGTCGGCCTCCTGGCGCTCCGCGGTGTACGGGGCCCAGTCCGCCGGCTGCGGCAGCCAGGTGGCCGCGCCGCCGAAGCCGTAGGGCGGCTCCTCGCCCTCCCAGGGCAGCGGCACCCGGCAGCCGTCCCGGCCCGGGTCGACCCCGCCGGAGCGGTGGTGCATGGGGTCGGTGATGCGGTCCAGCGGGATCTCCGCCTCGGGCAGGCCGCGCTCCTCCCCCTGGTAGAGGTACACCGCGCCGGGCAGGGCGAGGGTGAGCAGGGCGGCGGCCCTGGCCCTGCGGGTGCCGAGGGCCCGGTCGGTCGGCGTGCCGAAGCGCTTGGCCGCGAAGGAGAAGCCGGTGTCCTCGCGGCCGTAGCGGGTGACGGTCCTGGTCACGTCGTGGTTGGCGAGCACCCAGGTGGCGGGGGCGCCGACCCGGGAGTGGGCGGCGAGCGTGGAGTCGATGGAGGCGCGCAGGCGGGCGGCGTCCCAGGGGCAGGCCATCAGGTCGAAGTTGAAGGCGGTGTGCAGCTCGTCAGGCCGCAGGTAACGGGTGAAGCGCTCGACGTCGGGCAGCCACAGCTCGCCGATCAGCACCCCGCCGTACTCGTCGGCGACGGCGCGCCAGGAGCGGTAGATGTCGTGCAGTTCGTCGCGATCCACGAAGGGGTGCGGGTCGCGGCCCGGCTCGAAGTCGGGCAGCGCCGGGTCCTTGGCGAGCAGCGCCGCCGAGTCGATCCGGACGCCGGCGACCCCGCGCTCGAACCAGAAGCGCAGGATGTCCTCGTGTTCCCGCCTGACCTGCGGGTGTGCCCAGTTGAGGTCGGGCTGGCCGGCCGCGAAGAGGTGCAGGTACCACTCCCCCGGCCGCCCGTCGGGCCCGGTGGTGCGGGTCCAGGGCACCCCGCCGAACTCGGAACGCCAGTCGTTGGGGGGCAGTTCGCCCCCCGGGCCGCGGCCTGGCCGGAAGTGGAAGAGCTCGCGTTCCGGGCTGCCCGGGGGCGCGGCGAGGGCGGCCTGGAACCAGGGGTGCCGGTCGGAGACGTGGTTGGGGACGATGTCGACGATGGTGCGCAGGCCGAGGCGGCGGGCCTCCGCGATGAGCTTCTCCGCCTCGGCCAGCGTCCCGAACGCGGGGTCGATGGCCCGGTAGTCCGCCACGTCGTAGCCGCCGTCCACCATCGGGGACACGTACCAGGGCGTGAACCACAGTGCCTCGACGCCGAGTTCGGCGAGGTAGGGCAGCCTGTCGCGTACCCCGGCGAGGTCGCCTGTGCCGTCGCCGTCGCCGTCGGCGAAGCTGCGGACGTAGACCTGGTAGATGGCGGCGTTCCGCCACCATGCGGAGGAAGGGTGCGGCACGGAGTCGGGTCCTTTCCTGTGATCCACTGCGGGGGCATGGGCGCCCCCGGCCTGGGGAACCGCGGTTGCTCAGCCCTTGACGCCGCCGGCCGTGAGGCCCGCGAGGATCTGGCGCTGGAAGATCAGGAAGATCGCCACGAGCGGGATGCTGGCCAGGACGAGTCCCGCGGTGAGCATGTTGAGCGAGGTGGTGTCGGAGATGCGCTGGAGGTAGACGGTGATCGGCTGCTTGGCCGGGTCGGGCAGCACGACGAGCGGCCACAGGAAGTCCCGCCACAGCGCGGTGATCGACAGAATCGACACCACGGCGACGATCGGGCGGGAGAGGGGCAGCACGATCCTGGCCAGGGTGGTGAGCGGGCCCGCCCCGTCGATGCGCGCGGCGTCGAGGAGTTCGTCGGGAATCTGATCGAAGAAGTTCTTCAGGACGTAGATGTTGAACGCGTTCGCGGCGGCCGGGAGCCACACCGCGGCGGGATTGTTGATCAGGTTGAGCCCCAGCACGGGCACGTCGGTGACCGTGAGATAGGTGGGAATCAGCAGCACGGTCGCGGGCACCATGAGGGTGACCAGCATCAGGCCGAGGATGACCCGGCCGAAGCGCGGCCGCAGCTTGGACAGCGCGTAGGCGGCGGGGAGCTGGAGGGCCAGCCCGAGCAGCCAGGCGCCGCCGATGAGGGTCACCGTGTTGCCGAAGTACCTCGCGAGGTCGAGCTCGCTCCAGGCGTCGGCGTAGTTGCCGACATGCCACTCGTGGGGCACGTAGGTGGGCGGGGTCCTGGCCAGTTCCGGCGAGCTCTTCACGCCGCCGGTGACCATCCAGTACAGCGGGACGACGAAGGCCAGGGTGAACAGGAACAGCGCCGCGCTCAGCAGCGACCAGTAGACGAGCCTGCCGCGGCGGGTGCGCAGCACCGCGGGGCGAACCAGGGTACGCATCGAGGGCTCCCTCAGATCTGCCTGCTGCGGGTCAGGCGCAGGTAGGCGGCGGAGAAGACCCCGAGCACGAGCAGCAGGAGCAGGCTCATGGCGCTGGCCGCGCCGAAGTCGTTGGTGACGAACGCGTAGCGGTAGATGAGGAGCATCACCGTGACCGTGGAGTCCTTGGGCCCGCCGCCGGTCATCACGAAGGGCTCGGTGAACACCTGCATGGTGGCGATCACCTGGAGGAGCAGCAGCATGAGGATGACGAACCTGGTCTGCGGCACCGTCACGTGCCACAGCCTGCGCCAGAGGTTCGCCCCGTCCAGCTCGGCGGACTCGTACAGCTCGCCCGGGATGGTCTGCAGGGCGGCCAGGTAGATGAGGGTGGCGGTGCCCATGTTGGCCCAGGTGGAGACGATCACCAGGGAGATCAGCGAGGTGCTCGCCGAGTTCGTCCACTGTGAGGTGGGCAGGTGCGCGGCGCTCAGCAGCTCGTTGATCAGCCCACCCTCCGGCTGGTAGAACCAGCGCCACATCAGGGCGACGACCACCGGGGGCAGCATCACCGGCAGGTAGACCAGGACCCGGAAGTACGCCCTCGCGTGCCGGAACTCGTTGAGCAGGACCGCGGTGGCGAAGGGCACGCCGAAGCCGATGACCAGCGCGTACAGCGTGAACAGCGCGCTGTTGCGCCAGGCCGTGGCGAAGAGCGGATCGTCCAGGACCTTGCGGAAGTTGTCCAGGCCGACCCAGCTCGACCCGCGGACGAAGTTGACCTCCTGGAAGCTGAGGGTCACGTTGCGCAGGACCGGGTACCAGGCGAAGACCGCGAAGACGACCAGGGCGGCGCAGAGGAAGCCGTAGGCGGTGACATTCTCGGCCCGACGGCGGCGGCGGGTGGCGGATGCGGCCATGTCAGGAGGCGTCGTAGAGGTGGTTGACCTGCTCCTCGGCCTCGTCGAGGAGGGCTCCCACGTCGGCGTTGCGCTCGGTCAGCACGCCCTGCATCACATTGTCGAGGACCGCGTAGACCTCCTGGGCCCGCGGCGGCTCGATGCGCCCCGGGATGCTCGGGGCGGCGTCCATGAAGGAGCTGACGTGCTCCACGGGCACGTTGGCGTACCGCTCGTTGAGGGCGGCGATGTCGTCCCTGACCCGTCCCTCGGCCCAGATGTCCGGGGTGGGCGGCATCGGCAGGCCGACCGGCTGGTCGTCCTCGAGGCGCTGCCGGATGCGCCGCTCGGTCTCCTCCGGATTGACGAAGCGCCACTGGAGCCAGGTCAGGGCCGCCTCGATCTGCTCCTCGGAGGCGCCGGCGTTGATCATGTAGCCCTCGCCGCCGAGCAGGGTGCCGCGGCCGTCGGGCATGGGGGCCAGGCCGAGGTTCTCGTAGCTGCCGTCGTACTGGCGCACCAGGGTGGGCAGCGCGTCGGGCGCCGCGATCATCATGCCCAGCTGCCCGGCGCCCATCTGCACCATCACGTCCTCGCAGGAACGCATCTGGTCGCTGCCCATCGAGTCGTCCTCCCAGCGCATCGCCCGCAGGTTGTCCAGCAGGTCGCGGGTGGCCTGGGTGTCGAACGCGGCCCGCCAGTCCTCGCCGTCCCGGTCGGCCACCTGGCCGCCGGTGGAGTAGATCTCCGCGGTCAGGTGCCAGCCGCCGGTGTTCTCGGTGGCGCACTCGCCGTAGCCGTCGACCCCGCCGCCGAGTTCGGCGACGGCCGCGGCGGCCTGGCGCACCTCCTCCCAGGTGGTGGGCGGGGCGTCCGGGTCGAGGCCGGCGCGTTCGAACAGCTCGCGGTTGTAGAGCAGGCCCATCGAGTAGTTGGCGGTGGGTATGCCGTACTGGCGCCCCTCGGCGTCCTGGAACACCTCGTTCAGCTCCGGCCGCACCTGGTCGAGGTAGGGCACGTCGGCGAGGTAGTCGGTGATGTCGGCCGCGTAGCCCTGCTCGATGATCTGGGCCGGGTCGGTGAAGTAGACGTAGAAGACGTCCTCCAGGTCCCCGCCGGCGACCCGGGTGCTGAAGGTCTCCGGCTCCATGAACCCCTCGTGCGGCACCAGGTCGATGTCCGGGTGGCTCTCCTCGAACCTGGCGACCTCGGCGTTGAAGATCCGCAGCTCCCGGGCGTCGGTGCCGGGCGGCTGCCCGTTGATGTCCAGCCGCACTCGGCCGTCGCCGCTCTCGCCGTCGTCCCCCGAGGAGCAGGAGGCAAGCGGGAGCACGGCGAGGGCGGTGACGGAGGCAGCCGCGAGCCGCACGCGGCGGCGATATGCGTGAAACGTCATGAGTGACCCCCATGTGTGCATGGCCGTGGAGTGCCGCACACTCAATCACCAGAAGCAGATTCACGCAATAACCTGCGCGCAGATTGAAAAATACCGACTGAAGATCCCCGACTCAGCCGCGCGCCACCCCCGGGGCCGGCCCGGTGGACTCGCGCACCACGAGCTCGGGCTCGAACAGCAGCTCGTCGCGGGCCACGTCCCGCCCCCCGAACTGCGCCACCAGCACCTCGACCGCGGCCCTGCCCATCGCCTCGATGGGCTGGCGCACGGTGCTCAGCGGCGGCGAGGTGCAGGTCATCAGCGCCGAGTCGTCGAAGCCCACGACCGAGAGGTCCTCGGGCACCCGCAGCCCGCGGCGCCGCGCGGCCCGCACCGCCCCGAGCGCGATGACGTCGCTCGCGCAGATGACGCCGGTGACCCCGCGCTCCAGCAGCGTGGCGGCGGCGGCCTGCCCGCCCTCCAGGGTGTACATGGCCCGCGCCACCCGCTCGTCGGGCAGCTCGCCGCCGCCCGCCGCGGCCACCGCCCTGGCCGCCGCCAGCTTGCGCTGGGAGGGCACGTGGTCGCTCGGGCCCAGGACCAGGCCGATCCGCTCGTGCCCCAGGGACACCAGGTGCCGCCAGGCCTGCTCGGCCGCCACGGCGTCGTCGCAGGACACCCGCGGGAAGTCGAGGCCGGGCACCGAGGCGTTGATCAGCACCACCGGCAGCCGCCGTTCGGCGAGCAGCCGGTAGTGGTCGTGCGAGGCGTCCGCCTCCGCGTACCTGCCGCCCGCGAAGACCACCCCCGACACCTGCTGCTGCAGGAGCAGGTCGACGTAGTCGGTCTCCTGGATGCCGCCCGGCGTCTGCGTGCACAGCACGGGCACGAGCCCGCGCTGGGCGAGCACCCCGCCGAGCACCTCGGCGAAGGCGGGGAAGATCGGGTTTCCCAGCTCGGGCACCACGAGGCCCACCAGCCGCCCGCGCTCGCCGCGCAGCTGGGTGGGCCGTTCGTAGCCCAGCACGTCGAGCGCCGTGAGCACCGCCTGCCTGGTGGCCTCCGAGACCCCCGGCTTGCCGTTGAGGACCCGGCTGACCGTGGCCTCGCTCACTCCTACCTTCTGCGCCACCTGGGCAAGTCGTCGCGTCATGGCCGCAAGAATAACGCAAATCACGCAAGCGATTTGCGGCGGCCGTCTCCCGGCCCTCCGGGGGCGGGCCGGAGCGGCCACAGGCCCTGGAGACGACCTAACCTTGCGCGGGTGAACAGCACTTGCGCCGCGTCCTCCCTGGCCACGGCCGAGCCCCTGGCGGGGACGGCCGCCACCGCGACCACCTGGCTGCTGGTGGAGCAGCCGGGACCCTGGGGCGCCAAGGCCCTCACCGAGAGCCGCCTCGCCCCGGAGACCGGCGCGGCCCTGGAGGCGGCCGCGGCCGGCACCGGCGTCCGCCCGGCCCTGATCCGCCGCCCGGCCCGCCGCCGGCTCCCGGCCGGGGAGGCGCCCCGCCACCGGGTCTACGCCGCGCACACCGCGCCGGGCAACGCCTGGGTGCGCGCGGCCGAGGTGGCCGACCCGCGGGAGCTGCTCGGCCTCGACCTGGCCCGCCTCGGCGCGGGCCACCACGAGGGCTTCGGCCGGGCGGTGGCCGAGCCGCTGGTCCTGGTGTGCGCGAACGGGCGGCGCGACCGGTGCTGCGCCCTGCTCGGCCGCCCCCTGGCCGCCGAACTGGCCGAGGCGGGCGGCGCGGAGGTGTGGGAGACCACGCACCTGGGCGGGCACCGCTTCGCCCCCACGCTGCTGGTCCTGCCGCACGGGTACGCCTACGGCCGGATGACCGCCGCGGCCCTCAAGGGCGTCCTGGACGCGCTGCGGGAGGGACGGGTGGCCCCCGAGGGCTGCCGGGGCCGCTCGTGCTGGGAGCGGCCGGGCCAGGCCGCCGAGCTGGCCGTGCGCGACATGACCGGCGAGGAGGCGGTGGACGCGCTCCGCGTGACGGCCACGGAGCCCGCGGAAGGCGCGGGCGGCGGCTGGGAGGTCACCGTCGCGCACGCCGACGGCCGGGCCTGGCGGGCGGCGGTGGCCGAACACCCCGCCGCCGTGGCGACCCCGGCGAGCTGCGGGGCCGAGCCCCGGCGGCAGCCCCGCCTCACGGTGACCGGGATCGTGCCCCTCAGGTGTCGATCCGGGAGCGGTCCAGCGTCGCCGCCGAACTCGCGATGAACTCCCGGCGCGGCGCCACCTCGTTGCCCATCAGCAGGCTGAACGCCTCCTCGGCCGCCTCCAGATCGCTGATGTTGATCCGGCGCAGGGTGCGCCTGCGGGGGTCCATCGTGGTCTCGGCGAGCTGGTCGGCGTCCATCTCGCCCAGGCCCTTGTAGCGCTGCACCGAGTCCTTGTACGTGATGTTGCGCCGCTCCAGGTCGAGCAGGGTCTGGCGCAGCTCGCCGTCGGAGTAGGTGTACAGGTACTTTTCCTGGCCCTTCTTCGGATTCGACAGCTCGATCCGGTGCAGCGGCGGCACCGCGGAGAACACCCGGCCCTGCTCCACCATCGGCCGCATGTACCGCTGGAAGAGCGTCAGCAGCAGGCAGCGGATGTGCGCGCCGTCCACGTCCGCGTCGGCGAGGAAGATGACCTTGCCGTACCGCGCCTGGTCGATGTCGAACGTCCGTCCCGAGCCGGCTCCTATCACCTGGATGATCGCCCCGCACTCGGCGTTCTTCAGCATGTCCGAGACCGAGGACTTCTGCACGTTCAGAATCTTTCCGCGGATCGGCAGCAGCGCCTGGAACTCCGAGTTCCGCGCCAGCTTCGCGGTGCCGAGCGCGCTGTCGCCCTCGACGATGAACAGCTCGCTGCGGTCCACGTCGTCGCTGCGGCAGTCGGCCAGCTTCGCCGGCAGCGCCGAGGACTCCAGGGCCGTCTTCCGCCGCTGCGCCTCCTTGTGCTGCCGGGCCGCGATGCGGGTGCGGGCCGCGGCGACCACCTTGTCGAGGACGGCCCTGGCCTGCTGCTTGGCGTCCCGCTTGGTCGAGGTCAGGAAGCTCTTGAGCTCCTTGGCGACGACCTGGGCGACGATCCTGGAGGCCGCCGAGGTGCCGAGGACCTCCTTGGTCTGCCCCTCGAACTGCGGCTCGGCGAGCCGCACCGTCACCACCGCGGTCAGGCCCTCCAGGGCGTCGTCCTTGACCACGTCGTCCTCGGCCACCCGCAGCAGCTTCGTGGCGCGCAGCACCTCGTTCACCGTACGGGTGACGGCCCGCTCGAATCCGGTGACGTGGGTGCCCCCCTTCGGGGTGGCGATGATGTTGACGAAGGACTTCACCGTCGTCTCGTAGCCGGTGCCCCAGCGCAGCGCCACGTCCACGTCGAGGTCCCGCTTGACCTCGCTCGGGATCATGTGCCCGCGGTCGTCCAGGACCGGGACGGTCTCCTTGAAGCTGCCCTGGCCGGTGAGGCGCAGCACGTCGCAGACCGGCTTGTCGGCGGCCAGGTACTCGCAGAACTCGCTGATGCCCCCGTCGTAGTGGAAGACCTCCTCGGTGTGCTCCGCACCGTCGAGCCCACGCTCGTCACGCACCGTGAGCGTCAGTCCCGGGACGAGGAAGGCGGTCTGCCGGGCGCGGGCGTGCAGCGTCTCCAGGGAGAGCTTGGCGTCCTTCAGGAAGATCTGCCGGTCGGCCCAGTAGCGCACCCGGGTGCCGGTGCGGGTCTTGGGGATCTTCTTGCCCTTCAGCAGGCCGTCGGCCGGGTCGAAGGGGGCGTCGGGACCCGACTCGGTGAAGATGCCGGGGGTGCCGCGCCGGAAGCTGATGGAGTGGGTGCGGCCGTCGCGGTCCACCTCCACGTCGAGCCGGGAGGAGAGGGCGTTGACCACCGAGGCGCCGACCCCGTGCAGGCCGCCCGAGGCCGCGTAGGAGCCCCCGCCGAACTTGCCCCCGGCGTGCAGCTTGGTCATCACGACCTCGACGCCGGACAGGCCGGTCTTGGGCTCGATGTCCACGGGGATGCCGCGGCCGTCGTCCCTGACCTCGACGGAGCCGTCGTCGTGGAGGATGACGTCGATGCGCCCGCAGTAGCCGCCGAGGGCCTCGTCCACGGAGTTGTCGATGATCTCCCACAGGCAGTGCATCAGCCCGCGGCTGTCGGTGGACCCGATGTACATGCCAGGCCGCTTGCGCACCGCCTCGAGCCCCTCCAGCACCAGGAGGTGCCGCGCGGTGTAGTTGCCGCCCGGGTCAGACCCGGTCAGCAGTGCGGTGGATGGCACGGACGTGTCGGCGGTCACGCAGTTCGCTCCTCGCTGAATTCAGATCTGGTGGCAGTCGCCGCTCAGAGGGTACCGAGGCCTTGTAGAGCGGTTGTGCAGCTCCCCGGGAAGTCCCAGGGTAGCTCAGCATCGTTCACGTGTTCGATAAGAGGACCTGGTGACGTGTACATCACGTTCCCTTCGAGGCATGAACCCTTTAGGGTTCGGGCACGTCCTCCTGAACGAAGGAGGCCCCCCGGATACACCGAGGTAGCCGGAACAAAACAGCCAGACAACGCATTGAACCAAGCAACAACCGCAATACGGCCCATTCGCCGCCAACCGGCAGCGTTCGGCCATCTCGGGAGAATTTTTTCCGCCGAGAAGCCGCGAGCGGGAACGTTCTCGGCCTGGTTGGATGTTGTCCCTGGTACGACAGCTCGTCGAGCTAGAGAAGAGGCGACGTGACTACTGTTCTGACCCCCGCGACCCCGCTGACCGCCGGGGACCGCTGCGACCGCTGTGGTGCCCAGGCGTATCTCCGTGTGGTCCTCGTCAGCGGCGGAGAGCTGCTGTTCTGCGCCCACCACGGACGCAAGTTCCAGCCGGAGCTCAAGAAGATCGCCGCCGAAATACAGGACGAGACGGAGAAGCTGCACGCGACTCCCGCCACCGCGAGCGACGACGAACGCTGAGGGCTTGGTCTGACGCGTCCCCCACCGACGGGCTCGTTCCGGCGCCCACGCCGGACGACGGGCGGCACCCGAGGGTGAATCACCCCGGGTTGCCGCCCGTTTCCGTTGTGAAGACACGCGGCGGCCGGGCCCGCGAGGGGCCTTGGCCCCGCGGGGCCCACGGCCGGCCGCGGGCGCGCCGCAGGGCGCCGTGTCACGTGCGACGGCCGGTGACCCCTGAGGGTCACCGGCCGTCGCACGCCGTCCTCGGCTCGCCGCCGGCGGGGCGGAACTTCCCCGTCTCCGCCCCGGGTGCCCGCGAGCCCGCTCAGTCGAGGTAGTCGCGCAGCACCTGGGAGCGGGAGGGGTGGCGCAGCTTCGACATGGTCTTGGACTCGATCTGCCGGATGCGCTCGCGCGTCACGCCGTAGACCTTGCCGATCTCGTCCAGCGTCTTGGGCTGCCCGTCGGTGAGCCCGAAGCGCATGGAGACGACGCCCGCCTCACGCTCGCTGAGCGTGTCGAGCACGGAGTGCAACTGCTCTTGCAGCAGCGTGAAGCTGACCGCGTCGGCCGGCACCACGGCCTCGGAGTCCTCGATCAGGTCGCCGAACTCGCTGTCGCCGTCCTCGCCGAGCGGGGTGTGCAGGGAGATCGGCTCGCGGCCGTACTTCTGGACCTCGACGACCTTCTCCGGGGTCATGTCGAGTTCCTTGGCCAACTCCTCCGGGGTGGGCTCGCGACCGAGGTCCTGGAGCATCTGCCGCTGGACGCGGGCGAGCTTGTTGATCACCTCGACCATGTGCACCGGGATGCGGATGGTGCGGGCCTGGTCGGCCATGGCGCGGGTGATCGCCTGGCGAATCCACCAGGTCGCGTAGGTGGAGAACTTGTAGCCCTTGGTGTAGTCGAACTTCTCCACCGCGCGGATCAGGCCCAGGTTGCCCTCCTGGATCAGGTCGAGGAAGAGCATGCCGCGGCCGGTGTAGCGCTTGGCCAGGGAGACCACGAGCCTGAGGTTGGCCTCCAGGAGATGGTTCTTCGCGCGGCGGCCGTCCTCGGAGATGATCTCCAGCTCGCGGCGGAGCTTGGGGGCGATCTTGTCGGAACTGGCCAGCTTGTCCTCGGCGAACAGGCCCGCCTCGATCCGCTTGGCGAGCTCCACCTCCTGCTCGGCGTTGAGCAGGGGGACCTTGCCGATCTGCTTCAGGTAGTCCTTGACCGGGTCGGCCGTGGCGCCGGCCGCGGCGACCTGCTGGGCCGGGGCGTCGTCCTCGTCCTCGTCGGACAGCACGAAGCCCTCGTTCTCCGGCTTGCCGTCCGGGCCCTCGCCCGGGGCGCCGCCACGAACCGCGGCCTCGTCGAGAGCCTCTTCCTCGCCTTCGAGGAACTCGTCGACGATCTCCTTCTTCGGCTCGTCCTTCTTGGCGGTGGTCTTCTTGGCCGCGGTCTTCTTTGCGGCGGGGGCCTTTTTGGCGGTGGTCTTCTTCGCGGCGGGGGCCTTCTTGGCCGCTGCCTTCTTGGCCACGGTCTTCCTGGCGCCGGGCTTCGCGGCGCCCGCGGCCACCGAGCCGCCCAGGGACTCGGCGCCGGCCGTCTCCGCCGCGGGCTCCTCCGGGCGGGCCAGGGCAGTGGCCTTCTTGGCCGGAGCGGTCTTCGCGGCTACCGTCTTGGTCGCGGTGCGCTTGGCCGTCGTCTTCGCGGCGACACTCTTCCGGGTGCGCCTGGGCGCCTCGGCGGCACTCACCATCAGCGTCACGCCCTCCTCGTCGAGGATCTGGTTGAGGCTGCGCAGAACGTTCTTCCACTGGGTTGATGGGATCTGGTCAGCCTCGAAGGCCCGGCGCACATCATCGCCGGCGATCTGCCCCTCAGCCTTTCCCCGTTCAATGAGCGCCATCACAGAATTGGACTCGGCGATCTCGGCGGGGAGAGTACGGGAAGTGCTGGCCGACACGAACAACCTCTCGGAAACTCTGGGAACGGCTTAAGGTCCGCCCGCTGGAAGCGGAACCGTGACCGACGGCGGGGGTGAGCCGACGGCGGCGGTGGAGCGGCGGCGGACCACGGGCCCGTCCGCTGCTGCCACCTCTTGAATCATCGCGCTGCTCCCCGAAGTGTTACGCAGCTTTCGCGTGTCCCGAGTCACACCGCACGCCCGACTGTAGCGGGCCGTGGCGGCAGCGTCGCCGGAGCCCTTGTCCGATCGGCTCCGGCGACGCCTCCTGCCTGCCGTGGCGGCCCCGCAGCGGGCCGATCAGTGCTCGCGCGGCGCGGGGACCACATGATCGGCACCGGAGCCCGCGGCGGCGGAGCCGCCGGCCGCGCTCGGGGCGGACTCGGAGGGAACCGTCAGCAGCTGCCGCATCGCGCCCTCGGCCGCGGCGGGCTCCCCGGCACTGATGGCCTCGACGATGCGCTGGTGCAGGGCGACCGAGGCCTCCGTCGGGTGCTCGCAGCCGGAGGCGGCGCCGCCGGAGACCTGGAGGGCGGCCGCGACGATGCCGGAGAGGTGCTCCAGCATCCGGTTGCCCGCCGCCTGCAGGAGGAGGGCGTGGAACTCGGCGTCGGCGCGGGAGAACGTGAGGGCGTCTCCCTGCCCGAGGGCGTGGGTCATGATCCCCACCATGTCGCCGAGGCGCTGGCGCACCTCCTCGCGGATGTCGCCGGCCGCGAGCCTGGCCGCCAGCGGCTCGATGGTCAGGCGCAGCTCGCACAGCTCGCGGCGCTGGTCCTCGCGCTGGGGGCCGAAGGCCCGCCATTCGATGATGTCGGGGTCGAGCAGGTTCCAGTCCCCGACGGGACGGACGCGGGTGCCCACGTTCGGGCGGGCGCTCACCAGCCCCTTGGCCTCGAGGACGCGGAGCGACTCGCGCACCACGGTGCGGGAGACCTCGAAGCGCTGCCCGATCTCCTCGGGAACCAGCGGCCGGTCGGCGCCGAGGTCGCCGGAAACGATCATCTGACCGAGCTGCTGGACGAGTTGGCCGTGGAGGCCGCGGCCGCGGTTGCCGGCCGCGCGGCGGCCCACCCGGCTCATGTCGGAGTCGGCGCCGTCCCAGGCGGGGGCGTTGGTGGTGCGGGCCGCGCCGGTGGACTCGGCGTAGGAGTACCGGTCGAGGTCACCGGGGCCCGCCGGGCCCGAGTCGGCGGAACGGGTGGCGGTCATCATGGAGTGCGCAAGGGTAGTCACGCCTCCTTTGTCGGCGGACCCCGTTGGCACCTTGAGGTCTTTGGTGAAAAGCACACGAAAGGGTGATCGGCGGCTCCTGCATAATTGACGCCTAACCGGAAAGAAATGGACTCTGCCCGTGCAATGCGGAGAACCGCCGGGAAGTTGAGGGCCGAAGTCGGACCCAGGTGATCGCGGCCCTCCTGCACCCACCTCGGGACTCCCCGGTCAACGGACTCCGTTACGCAGGCTGATCAGGGCGTATCCGCACAACAGCACCGCGAGCGAAAGCACCAGGGCCCAGGCAATCGGCTGCGAGGCAAGGTGCACGGAGCCGAACAGCCACCGATCGACTCCGGAAGGGATCGGAAGCGTCCCCAACGACTGCATTCGACCCGCGAGTCCGTCGAACGAACTCCCCGCCCGGCTGTCGAGCACCGCCCGCAAGGCCGGGGCCAGCGCGAGCGGCAGCGCGGCGACGGCGGCGAGACCGACCAGCGTGGAGCGGAAGATTCCGGCGGCGAGCACTCCGGCCCAGGCGCACTCCACGGAGAGCAAGGCCAGGCTGCAGAGCGCCGCACACCAGCCCCCGACGGCCGCCTCCCCGCCGAACAGCAGCGAAAGGGTCGCCGAGTTCATCGCGACCGCCGCCGCCGACATCAGCAGTGCCGCGGCGGAGGAGACGGCGAGCTTGCCACCGAGCAGCGAGAGCCGCCTGGGCACGGGCACCCGGGCGGGGGCCAGCGCCGGGTAGCGGAACTCCTGCCCGAAGGAGAGCGCTCCGAGCAGCCCGGCCGCCATCGCCACCGGCGGCAGCAGCAGCGGCTCCGGCCAGCCGGTGAGCGCCCGCTCCGCCGGGTCCACTCCCGCCGCGGCGGACACGATCCCCGCCACCAGCCCGGCGAGCAGGGCCGCGCCCATGACCCACCATCCCGTGCGCACTCCCGACCAGCGGCGCAGCTCGTAGCGCAGCGGCCAGGTCGGCCCCGGCGGCGGCAGGGAGGAGAGCCGCGGCGGCAGCGCACCGGCCGCCGCCCGGGAGGGACCGTCGTCCCCGCCGGCGGCGGCCGGCCCTCCGGCCTGTCTGCCATCGGCCCTGTGCAACGGCCCGGCGGGCGAGCGGTCGCCCGAGTCGCCGATCTGGTCGGCGAGTTGGTGTACGACCACGCGGTGCCGGTAGGCCACCTCGCCGACCGCGGCGCAGCTGCTGCCGTAGACCGCGAGACGGCTCCCGGACTCGCGCACCACCTCCACCGCCCCCCGGCTCCCGTCGGCCGCGGCCTCGCGGAACTCGGCGGCGAGCGCGGCGGCCAGCCGATCGGCGTGCGGCGTGTGCACCGCGACCCGCGGGCGCAGCCGGGTGCGCGCGAAGTCCTCCGCCACCTGGTCGGCGATCAGCCGCCCGGCCCGCAGGCTCACCACCCGGTCGGCGATCCTGGCGGCCTCCTTGGCATCCCGCGCGGTGATCAGCACCGCGCCGCCTTGGTCCGCGTACCCCCGCAGCAGGCCGTGCAGCCAGGCGGTCTCCCGCGGCGAGAGGCCGAGGCCCGGCTCGTCGAGGACGAGCGTGTGGGGGTCGCCGAGCAGCGCGGCGGCGAGTCCGAGCCTGCGATCCATCCCCCGCGAGAAGCGCCCCAGGCGCTGGTCGGCCAGGCCGCTGAGGCCCACCACCTCCAGCACGTCGCCCGCGCGGCCCGGCGGGAGCCCGGCCGCGGCGGCGAGCATCCTCAGGTGCCCGAGGGCCGTGCGGCGGGGATGGCCTGGCACGTCCCCGAGCAGCGCGCCGATCTCCCGGGAGGGGTGGGGCACCTGGGACAACGGCCGCCCGCGGAAGAGGGCCACGCCGCGCCCCGGAGTCAACTGGAGCATGAGCCGCAGGGCGGTGGACTTGCCCGAGCCCGGCGGGCCGAGCAGCGCCGTCACCTGGCCCGCGCGCGCTTCGAAGGTGAGGTCGTCAACGGCGGGCGGCCGGCCGCGCCGAGTCGCGCTGCTGAGTCCGATGGCCTGAATCATCGAGCCTCCCGTGGGACGTGCACCTCAGGCACGATAACGGGACATATCGGATTTTCCGGGCGACGCGCGGGCGTTGCCGAGGGGCCGTCCACGGGCCCGTCGCGTGCCTGCCGGCCACTACACCTCGGGCCGCAGCATGGGTGGGTTGAGGGCCGAGGCGCCACCCGCCCTGAACAGCTGGGCCGGGCGGCCACCCTGACGAGTCGTCGTGCCGCCCACGGGAACCAGGAAACCGGGTGTGCCGGTGACCTTGCGGTGGAAGTTCCGCGGATCGAGGGCGACTCCCCAGACCGCCTCGTAGACCCGCCGCAGCTCTCCGACGGTGAACTCCGCGGGGCAGAAGGCCGCCGCGAGCGAGGAGTACTCGATCTTCGAACGAGCCCGCTCCACGCCGTCGGCCAGAATGCGCGCGTGGTCGAACGCCAGGCGCTCGGCGGCCTCCACGGCGTCCCCGAGCAGCCGGGCCACCGGCGTCCAGCGGGCCCCGCCGGCGTCGCCACCGGGCGTGGGAGCGGGAAGGTCGGGAGCCAGCACCAGATAAGCCACGCTGACCACGCGCATCCGCGGATCGCGGTGCGGATCGCCGTAAGTGGCCAGCTGTTCCAGGTGCGCCGCGGCGTGGCTGTCGCCGGACTCCTGCGTGTGCAGGCCGGTCTCCTCGGCGAGCTCGCGGGCTGCCGCGGTCGCCAGATCCTCCTCGGCCCGCACGAACCCGCCCGGAAGTGCCCACTGCCCCTGGTACGGCTCCTCGCCCCGCCGAACGGTGAGCGCGCAGAGCGCGTGGCGGCGGACCGTGAGGACGACCAGATCGACGGTGACGGCGAACGGCGGGAAGTCCGACGGGTCGTAGGGCATGCCGTGATCATAGGGCGCCCGCGGCAGGTCCTCGGAGCCCGCGGGCCGCCCGCTGCTCGCGCATGCAGCGCCGCAACGGCTCGGGATCGACCCCCTCGTTGCACGCCTGGTGCAGCAGCCTTGCGAACATGTACTCCGGGTCGGCGGCCAGCGCGCGCCCCAGGGCGACCCGCGCGCCGACCGCGTCCCCCGCCGACCACGCGACCCATCCGGCCAGGGTGAGAGGCGCGGCGGCGTACTCGCCGAAGGCGCCCACGCAGCGCCGGGCCAGCGCCCGCCACAGCCGCAGCGCGGCCGCGACCTCGGGCTTCTCGATCCACTCGGCCGCCTGGTCCCGGGCGAGCCGGTCCTGGAGGCCGATCAGGACCCTGGCGGCCTCCTCCGAGGTGAGCAGCGCGTCGTCCCTGGCATCGGCGGCCTCCTCGCCGGGCGCATCGGGCGCGGAAGCCCGGCGGAACCTGCTCAGCAGCCGCTCGGCCAGCGCGAGCGTCTCGCCGCGGACCGCCGCCAGGTCCGCCGACTTGCCGATCAGCGAGGGCAGCAGGGCACTCGCCGCCTCGTCGAGGGCCCGCAGCTGCCGCGAGGCGAGCGGCTCGCCCACGGGCACGAGCCTGCGTTCCAACTCCCGCAGCGAGCCACGCACGTGGATGCCCGCGAAGGCCGCTGCCGCCGCCATCGGGGAAGTGCCGGCCCTGGGCAGCGCGTTCCCCTCGTCGGGGCAGCATTCCTCTCCTGGGCAGCAGTAGCTCCAGTACCGGCCCCTGGAGACGAAGAGCGCCTCGCTGACGGGGACTTCCCGCTCTCCGCAGGCAGTTCGCAGCCGCTGGGCGAGGGGGCGCAGCCGCTCCATGGCCTCGCGGGGCGAGGCCCCCTCCCCCGGGTCGTGGCAGAGGTAGACGACGGCCGCGTCCGGCAGGCTCTGCCGCCTCGTCCCGCCTTCGGCAAGGCAGGCGGCGAGCCGGCACGCCACCTCCTCCCAGCGATCCGGATCCGGGGGCAGTCCGGTGCGGATGCGCTCGCCGAGACGACCGCGCGGTCCGTGCACGCCGATGAGCACGATCGAGTCGTCGGGGTGGTAGCCCAGCAGGTACGGCAGGGCGTCGGCGAGATCGGCGTGCCCGCGCAGGGTCACGCGGTTGTAGCCGTCGAGGGTCAGATCTCCGGTGGGCTCACTGTGTCGAGTCATGTACGCAGAGTGCACGCAATGGCCTTCCCCGCGCACGCCCGTCATCCACAGGGGACCCGAATCATCATTTGAATGACCGGGTTATCCACAGGGGTGATTGGCGTTTCCCCTGGTCCTGGGCTTCAGTGGGAGGCATGCAGAACTCAGCCGCGGGGGCCGCCCCGCAACCCGACGAACCGCCGAACGCCTCCGCGAACGCCGAGGCCACCGGCGAGGACGTGCGCCGTCGGGCGCCGGGGCAAGCGGACCTGCGGGCCGAGGCGGACGCGGTGCTCTGCCGGCTCGTCGGCGACGAGACCGGGCGGGCCGGGCTTCGGCCCGACCAGTGGCTTGCCGTCGAGACCCTGGTGGCGCGACGCCGCAGGGCCCTTGTGGTCCAGCGCACCGGCTGGGGCAAGTCCGCCGTCTACTTCGTCGCCACCGCCCTGTTGCGGGCGCGGGGCAGCGGGCCCACGGTGATCGTCTCCCCGCTGCTCGCCCTGATGCGCAATCAAATCGAGGCGGCACGGCGGGCCGGCATCGCGGCCCGCACCATCAACTCGGCGAACCCCGAAGAGTGGGACGCGGTGCGCGCCGAGGTGACGGCCGGCACCGTCGACGTGCTCCTGGTCTCCCCCGAGCGGCTGAACAATCCCGAATTCCGCGAGACGGTCCTGCCCCGGCTGGCGGCGACCACCGGGCTGCTGGTCGTGGACGAGGCCCACTGCGTCTCCGACTGGGGCCACGACTTCCGCCCCGACTACCGGCGACTGCGCACCATGCTGGCCGGCCTGCCCGCCGGGGTGCCCGTCCTCGCCACCACCGCCACCGCCAACGCCCGGGTCACCGCGGACGTCGCCGAGCAGCTCGGCACGGGCGCGGACACGGGAACGCTCGTGCTGCGCGGCCCGCTCGACCGCGAGAGCCTGCGGCTCTCGGTGCTGCGCCTGCCGGACGCGGCCCACCGCCTGGCCTGGCTGGACGGCCACCTCGACCGCCTGCCCGGCTCGGGCATCATCTACACCCTCACCGTGGCCGCGGCCGAGGAGGTCGCCTCCTACCTCGCCGCCCGCGGACACCGCGTGACCGCCTACACCGGCCGCACGGAGAACGCCGAGCGTGCCGCGGCCGAGGAGGACCTTCTCGCCAACAGGGTCAAGGCCCTGGTCGCGACGTCCGCGCTCGGCATGGGCTTCGACAAGCCCGACCTCGGTTTCGTCGTCCACCTCGGCTCGCCCTCCTCTCCCATCGCCTACTACCAGCAGGTCGGCCGGGCCGGACGCGGAGTCGACCACGCCGAGGTGCTGCTGCTGCCCGGGAGGGAGGACGAGGCGATCTGGCGGTACTTCTCCTCCCTTTCCTTTCCCCCGGAGGACCAGGTGCGGCAGACCCTCGGCGCCCTGGCCGCGGCCGGCCGGCCGCTGTCCCTGCCCGCCCTGGAGCCGCGGGTCGAGCTGCGCAGGTCGCGGCTGGAGATGATGCTCAAGGTCCTCGACGTGGACGGTGCGGTCCGGCGGGAACGCGGCGGCTGGACGGTGACCGGCGAGCCCTGGCACTACGACGCGGAGCGCTACGCGCGGCTCGCGGAACAACGCGCGGCGGAGCAGCAGGCGATGCGGGACTACGCCACCACGACGGACTGCCGGATGGAGTTCCTCCGCCGGCAGCTCGACGACGAGAAGGCCGCGCCCTGCGGCCGCTGCGACAACTGCGCGGGGGCGCTATTCGCCACGGACGTCTCCCAAGCCGCCCTCGACGCGGCCCGGGGCGAGCTGAGCCGGCCGGGGCTGCCCGTGGAGCCGCGCCGGATGTGGCCGACCGGACTGCCCGCCATGGGCGTGGAGCTGAAGGGCCGGATACCGCCCGGCGAGCAGGCGGGGCCGGGCCGGGCCCTGGGCCGGCTGACCGACATCGGCTGGGGCAACCGGCTGCGTCCCCTGCTCGCGCCGGGAGCCCCCGACGGGCCGGTGCCAGGCGACGTCCTGGACGCCGTCGTCACCGTGCTCGCCGACTGGGCCAGGGAGCCGGGCGGTTGGGCCCGCGCCGAGCCGGGCGGGCGGGCGCGGCCGGTGGCCGTGGTGGGAATCGCCTCCAGGGCCAGGCCGCGGCTGGTTCAGTCGCTGGCGGAGCGGGTGGCGGAGGTGGGGCGGATACCGCTGCTCGGCTGGGTGCGGCCGACCGCGCCGCCGGGGCACTCCGATCGCGGCAACAGCGCGCGCCGCGTGCTGGCCTTGCACGGCTCGCTGGCGCCGGCCCCCGGCCTCGGGGAGGCGGTGGGGGCGGCGAAGGGACCGCTGCTGCTCGTGGACGACTTAACCGAGTCCGGCTGGACCCTGGCCATGGCCGCGCGGCTCCTGCGGGCCGCGGGCGCGGAGGAGGTGTTGCCCCTGGTGCTCGCGGTGCAGGCGTAGCGCCCACGGAGTGCCGGGCGAAACCCCGGGGGGCCGGGGCCGGGTTCAGAAGATGCCCAGCTGGCCCGCGTCCTCCAGGGAGTCCGCGGCCGACGCGTCCCGATGAGAGGGGAGCTTCAGATGCCGCCAGCGCGGCAGGGCCTCCAGGTAGGCCCAGGACAGGCGGTGGTGCGGGGTGGGCCCCAGCTGTTCGAGCGCCGACCGGTGCGTGGGCGAGGGGTAGCCGGCGTTGCTGTCGAAGTCGAACTCCGGGTGCTCTGGCGCCAGTTCGGCAAGCATCCGGTCGCGGTGCACCTTGGCGATGACGGAGGCCGCGGCCACCGCGACGCAGGACTGGTCGCCCTTGATCACCGTCCGCACCCGCCAGGGCGCGCCGAGGTAGTCGTGCTTGCCGTCCAGGATCACGGCATCCGGGCGTTCCGGCAGACCTTCGAGGGCGCGGACCGCGGCCAGCCGCAGCGCGGCGGTCATGCCGAGCGCGTCGATCTCCTGCGGGGTGGCGTGGCCGAGGGCATAGGCGGTGACCCAGCCGGTGAGGACCTCGGCGAGCGCGGCGCGGCGCAGTGGGGTCAGCAGCTTCGAGTCGGTCAGGCCCTCGGGCGGCCTGCGCAGTCCGGTGACGGCCGCGCAGACGGTGACCGGGCCTGCCCAGGCACCGCGGCCGACCTCGTCCACGCCGGCGACGCAGCGCGCCCCGATGGTGGCACGGAGGGACCGTTCGACTCGATGAGTAGGAGGCTCGTATGGCATGACGGCCCCCACCCTATGCGCACCAGCCCTCGAAGGGCCGGTCGGGAGTGTGCCAGTGCTCGAAGGGCCGGTTCAGGTGGTAGCGGTTGTCCCGGCCGAGGACCAGTTCGCGGGTCTCGCCGTTGCCCGGATTGGACAGCGACTCGAACTCGGCCACCGTCCAGTGGAGCCAGCGCATGCAGAACAGCCGCATCGTCAGCCCGTGCGTCACCAGGAGCACGTTCGGGGGATGATCCGGCTCCTCGAAGCTGCGCCAGAGGCTCTCCAGAAAGGCACCGACCCGGTCGTAGACGTCCGCCCCCGACTCGCCCTGCGCGAACCGGTAGAAGAAGTGCCCATAGGCGTCCCGGGCCCGCTTCTGCCGCAGGACGTCCTCGCGGTCCTGCCAGTTCCCCCAGTCCTGCTCCCGCAGCCTGGGCTCCTCCCTGGCCCGCACCAGGGACGGATCGAGGCCGAGCAGCTGGAAGGTCTGGTGCGTGCGGCGGTAGGGCGAGACGTAGGCCGACACCCGTTCCCGGCCGAAAATCTCGCGCAGCCGGGCGCCCACGGCCTCCGCCTGCCGCCTGCCCTTGGGGGTCAGCTCCAGGGCGTGGTCGGGCGTGTGTTCGTAAACCGAGTCGTCGTAGTTCCCCTGTGACTCGCCATGCCGCAGGAGGACGATACGCCGAGGTCGTGCCATACGGTCAGCCTATGCGACCGGGTGCCGGGGCAGCGGCAACGGCCTTCACACCGTCCAGGACGGCTCCATGTCGATCACGTCGCCGGATATGGCGGCGACGTCGGCGTCGGTCTGGGCGCGCAGGGCCAGGCGCTCGACCCGCTCGGTGCGGTACTTGGCGCGCTCGGCCGCGGCGTCCCACATGGACAGGACCAGGAACTCGTTGTCCGGCTCGGCCTCGGCGAAGACCCCGCGGAGCATGCCGGGCGATCCGGCCATGGCCGGGTTCCACACCTTCTCCTGCATCAGGGTGAAGTGCTCGGAGCGCTCCTTGTGCACGCGGCAGTGCGCCACCCGCAGAAGGTTGGCGTCCGCGAAGTGGGGTTCGAAGCCGACCTTGACGTCGAAGCGGTACTGGAAGAGCCGCACCCGCATGTCCTGGTAGGTGCCCGTCTGGCCCGCCGCGAGCCGGTCGTGGGAGCGCGCCATAAAAGAGTCGTAGAACGTCCGGCTCTCCCAGAAGCCGAACAGGTGCGCAACCCCGGGCCGGGTGCGACTCCAGCCGCCGCCCTGCGCCCGGAATCCGGGCTCGCCAAGCAGCCCCGCCCATTTCCGCTGCCCTCGTTCGAAGCCGACGCGGTCGACCACGGTGCAGCGCATCCACTTGACCAGCACCGCGCCATCGTAAAGCCAAGGAGCGTTCGCCATGCACAGGACCGCCAAGCGGGCCCCGGCCCGCCAACCTCCCCACGGACGGGCCGCCTTCCGGCCCTTCACGCTCCGTCCGGCCGGCCGCGCCGGACGATCCGGCCGCGCCGTTCGGCAGGTCATGGCGGATGGCCGGGCAGCGGCGCTCGCGGTGTCGGCCGGACTGTGGGCCGGACTGTGGGCCGGGGTGCCGGCGGGTTCTGTCTGCCGGACGGCGGGCCCCTGCCGCGCACGGCGGAGGGGGAGCCGGCCTGGGCCGGCTCCCCCTCGTGCGTGCCGCATCGGTCGCGGCGGGTCAGGGCGCGGGAAGCGGCGGACGCGCCGCCACCCGTTCTCAGCTGCAGCCGCTGGTGGAGCCGCAGCCCTCGCAGAGGTAGCAGCTGCCGGCGCGGCGCATCTTGGTACCGCAGGACAGGCACAGCGGGGCGTCCGCGTTCAGGCCCAGCTGCATCTCCAGCAGTTCCGTCGAGCTGTGGGCCTCGCGGGGCGCCGGCCGTTCCTCGGCGGGGGCCAAAGCGGCCGGGGGCTGGGGCTCCGACTGGGCCGGGCCCGCCTGCTGCTGGCGCGGGGCCGACTGGGAGAGGCCCTCGACGTCGAGTTCCTCGTCCGTCGGCTCGTACGAACCGGTCTCCAGGTGGCGCTGCCGCTCGGCCGCCGTGTGGATGCCGAGCGCCGACCGCGTCTCGAAGGGCAGGAAGTCCAGGGCGAGACGCCGGAAGATGTAGTCGACGATGGACTGGGCCATCCGCACGTCCGGGTCGTCGGTCATGCCCGCAGGCTCGAAGCGCATGTTGGTGAACTTCGAGACGTACGTCTCCAGCGGCACCCCGTACTGCAGGCCCACGGAGACCGCGATGGAGAAGGCGTCCATCATGCCCGCCAGGGTGGAGCCCTGCTTGGACATCTTCAGGAAGACCTCGCCGAGGCCGTCGTCCGGGTAGGAGTTGGCCGTCATGTAGCCCTCGGCACCGCCCACCGTGAAGGAGGTGGTGATGCCGGGCCTCCCCTTCGGCAGGCGCTTGCGCACCGGGCGGTACTCGACGACCCGCTCCGGCCTCTGCGCCTGCTCCGACGCGGCGGCCGACGCGCCCTCTTCACCCTTCTTGTCCGCCTTGTCCTTGCGCTTGGCGGACAGCGGCTGGCCGACCTTGCTGTTCTCCACGTACACCGCGAGCGCCTTGACCCCCAGCTTCCACCCCTCGAGGTAGATCTGCTCGACGTCGTCGACGGTGCTGGTGCTCGGCATGTTCACGGTCTTGGAGATGGCGCCGCTCAGGAACGGCTGCGCCGCCGCCATCATCCGCACGTGGCCCATCGGGGCGATGGAGCGCTCCCCCATCGCGCAGTCGAAGACCTCGTAGTGCTCGGGCTTCAGGCCGGGGGCGTCGATGACGTTGCCGTGGTCGGCGATGTGCGCGACGATCGCCTCCACCTGCTCGGGCTGGTACCCCAGCCGCCTGAGGGCCTGCGGGACCGTGTTGTTCACGATCTGCATGGAGCCGCCGCCCACCAGCTTCTTGAACTTCACCAGCGCCAGGTCCGGCTCGATGCCCGTGGTGTCGCAGTCCATCATCAGGCCGATGGTGCCGGTCGGGGCCAGCACGGACGCCTGGGCGTTGCGGAAGCCGTGCTTCCCGCCGAGCCGCAGCACGTCCTGCCACGCCTCGGTGGCCGCCGCCCACACCGGGGTGTCCAGGTCGTCCATGCGCTTGGCCGCCGCGTTCGCGTCGGAGTGCTGCCGCATCACGCGGTTGTGCGCGTCCGCGTTGCGCGCGTACCCGTCGTAGGGGCCGACGACCCCGGCGAGCTGCGCGGAACGCCGGTAGGAGACCCCCGTCATCAGCGAGGTGATGGCGCCGGCCAGCGCCCGGCCGCCGTCGGAGTCGTAGGCGTGGCCGGTGGCCATCAGCAGCGCGCCCAGGTTGGCGTAGCCGATGCCGAGCTGGCGGAAGGCCCTGGTGGTCTCCCCGATCTTCCGGGTGGGGAAGTCGGCGAAGCAGATCGAGATGTCCATCGCCGTGATGACCAGCTCGACGACCTTGCTGAAGCGGTCCACGTCGAAGGACTGGCTGCCCTTGCCGTCGTCGTCGAGGAACTTCATGAGGTTCAGCGAGGCCAGGTTGCACGAGGAGTTGTCCAGGTGCATGTACTCGCTGCACGGGTTGGAGGCGGTGATGCGGCCGGACTCGGGCGAGGTGTGCCAGTGGTTGATGACGTCGTCGTACTGGATGCCCGGGTCGGCGCAGGCGTGCGCGGCCTCGGCCATCTTGCGGAACAGGGCCTTGGCGTCGACCTCCTCGATGGTCTCCCCCGAGGTTCGCGCCCGCAGCGGGAACTTGGCGCCGGCCTCCACGGCCCGCATGAACTCGTCCGTCACCCGCACCGAGTTGTTCGCGTTCTGGTACTGGACCGACGTGATGTCGTCGCCGCCCAGGTCCATGTCGAAGCCCGCGTCGCGCAGCGCGCGGATCTTCTCCTCCTCCTTCACCTTGGTCTCGATGAAGGCCTCGACGTCGGGGTGGTCCACGTCGAGCACCACCATCTTGGCCGCCCGGCGGGTGGCGCCGCCCGACTTGATGGTGCCCGCCGAGGCGTCGGCGCCCCGCATGAACGACACCGGCCCCGAGGCGTTGCCGCCCGAGGAGAGCAGCTCCTTGGAGGAGCGGATGCGGGAGAGGTTCAGCCCGGCGCCCGACCCGCCCTTGAAGATCATCCCCTCTTCCTTGTACCAGTCGAGGATCGACTCCATGGAGTCGTCGACGGAGAGGATGAAGCAGGCGCTGACCTGCTGCGGCTGCTTGGTACCCACGTTGAACCACACGGGCGAGTTGAAGCTGAAGATCTGGTGCAGCAGGGCGTAGGCCAGCTCGTGCTCGAAGATCTCCGCGTCCGCCGGCGAGGCGAAGTACCCGTGCTCCTCGCCGGCCGCCCGGTACGTGCGCACCACGCGGTCGATCAACTGCCTGAGGCTGCTCTCCCGTTGCGGGGTGCCGACGGCACCGCGGAAGTACTTGCTCGTGACGATGTTGACCGCGTTCACCGACCAGAAGTCGGGGAACTCGACGCCACGCTGCTCGAAGTTCACCGAGCCGTCGCGCCAGTTGGTCATGACGACGTCACGGCGCTCCCAGACCACCTCTTCGTAGGGATGCACCCCGGGAGTGGTGTGGATGCGCTCGATCCGCAGGCCCTTGCCTCCCTTGCCACCCTTGGCGCGGGAGCCACGTGCCGGGCCGCTCGTCGTCTCAGTCATTCCGCCTCCCTGTACGGGCATGACGCCCTGGCGCGATCCGGTTTCACCCGGGATCGCCTGTTCTGTTCTTACGACCGCGACGCACCGATGCGCCCCGGCCAAGCTCTGTGTGGGCTGCCGGCCCTCCAGGTCAGCGCGCGCCGGCGGCCTGGCCGCCGGGGGCGGGCTCGGCCTCCGCGGGGGGCCGCTCCCGTTCGCGCAGCTCGGCGATCGCCGCCTCGAAGTCCTCCAGCGAGTCGAACGCCCGGTAGACGGAGGCGAACCTGAGGTAGGCGACGAGGTCGAGCTCGCGGAGCGGGCCGAGTATCGCCAGGCCGACGTCGTGGGTGGAGAGCTCGGCGCTGCCCGTGGCGCGCACGGCCTCCTCGACGCGCTGCCCCAGCAGGGCGAGGGCGTCCTCGGTGACGGGACGGCCCTGGCACGCCTTGCGGACGCCGGCGATGACCTTGTCCCGGCTGAACGGCTCGGTGACGCCGCTCCGCTTGATCACCATGAGTGAGGCGGTCTCGACGGTCGTGAACCGGCGGGAGCAGTTCGGGCACTGCCTGCGGCGGCGGATCGTCGTGCCGTCGTCGGCCACCCGGCTGTCGACGACGCGGCTGTCGGGATGCCTGCAGAAGGGGCAGTACATCGCTTCTCCCTTCCCCTCGGCCATCCGCGACGGTCCACGGCTCACGCGTGTTCGGTGACGCAGCGTGTTCGCCTTCAGGAGACGAAGGGACGGCCGCGCCGCACCGGCGGGCCACGCACAACGGACCTCCGGAGCGCTCCCCAGCATAGGCGATTCCCTCGCCGAGGACGAGCCGGGACCACAATTTGTGGGAAGTCGTGTCGCACCGACCCACTAGATCTAGGGGTGACCGGGGGTAAGCTGCGGGAATGCCGACGGTAGCCGGGAGGGTCCCCGACGCCGCGGAGTGCCGCGGACGCGAGGGCCGGGCGGCGGAGCGGGACGGACCGCCGGGGCGGCGCCCGCCGACGCTATCGCACCGCGGGTAACCGCGCGCGGCCACCCCTCCACGAGAGGCGGGACACATACACCGAGATCGCCGGTCACGTTGGCTGATCAGCGATTTTTCACTCGAACGTGTGTTTGGCGCAACCTTTCGATAGCAACTACCGTTGTCTGACTAGGGAGTACCACCTGGGAAGGGGCCGACATGACCACCGCAGCAGACGACGCCGTCACCGCCGCCGAGCGCCGCCAGGAACGGATGGCCGCGCCAGGAGCGACGCCAGGCCGCTCGATGCCCGGCCGCCCCCCCGGGATCAGGGCCGACAGCTCGGGGCTCACCGACCGCCAGCGCCGCGTCATCGAGGTCATCCGCGACTCCGTGCAGCGCCGCGGCTACCCTCCGTCGATGCGCGAGATCGGCCAGGCGGTGGGGCTCTCCAGCACCTCCTCGGTCGCGCACCAGCTGATGGCCCTGGAGCGCAAGGGATTCCTGCGCCGGGACCCGCACCGGCCGCGCGCCTACGAGGTCCGGGGGGCCGAGACGCCGACGCCCCAGGCCGCGGACACCGCGGGCAAGCCCGCCGCCTCCTACGTCCCGCTCGTCGGCCGGATCGCCGCCGGTGGCCCGATCCTCGCCGAGGAGTCGGTGGAGGACGTCTTCCCGCTGCCGCGGCAGCTGGTCGGCGACGGCGAGCTGTTCGTGCTGAAGGTCGTCGGCGACTCGATGATCGAGGCCGCCATCTGCGACGGGGACTGGGTCACCGTCCGCCGCCAGCCCGTGGCGGAGAACGGCGACATCGTCGCGGCCATGCTCGACGGCGAGGCGACGGTGAAGCGCTTCCGGCGCGAGGACGGCCAGGTCTGGCTGCTCCCGCACAACTCGGCCTACCGCCCGATCCCCGGCGACGAGGCGACGATCCTCGGCAAGGTCGTCGCCGTGATGCGCCGGGTCTGAGCCGGCCGGGCCGCGGGGCGCTCGCCGGCCCGGCCGTGGCGTCCCGCCGTTCCTCCGCACGCTTCTCACGACGCGGCGGCCTCCCGCGCTGCCGCGTCGATCGCCGCGAGGGAGCGGCGGACCTGGTTCCGATCGGTCGTGTACCAGAAGTCGGGCATCGAGGCGCGCAGGAAGCTCCCGTACCTGGCCTTGGCCAGCCGGGGGTCGAGCACCGCCACGACTCCGCGGTCCCCCGTGGCCCGCACCAGGCGCCCGGCGCCCTGGGCCATCAGCAGCGCGGCGTGCGTCGCGGCGACCGCCATGAAGCCGTTGCCCCCCGCCTCCTCGACCGCCTTCTGCCTGGCGCTGGTGAGCGGGTCGTCGGGGCGCGGGAAGGGGATGCGGTCCATCACGACCAACTGGCAGCTGGAGCCTGGCACATCCACGCCCTGCCACAGGGAGAGGGTGCCGAACAGGCAGGTCTCGGCGTCCTCGGCGAAGGCGCGGATCAGCTCGCCGAGCGTCTCCTCGCCCTGGAGGAGGATCGGCAGGTCGAGGCGCCCGCGCAGTTCCTCGGCCGCGGCCTGCGCGCCGCGCATCGAGGAGAACAGCCCCAGCGTTCGGCCTCCGGCCGCCTCCACGAGCTCCGCCAGCTCGTCGAGCATGTCGGCGCGGCTGCCCTCGCGGCCGGGCGGGGAGAGGTGCTGGGCGACGTAGAGGATGCCCTGCTTGCGGTAGTCGAAGGGGGAGCCGACGTCGAGGCCGCGCCAGGGCGGCGAGTCCTCCCCGTGCGTGCCTTCGGGGGCCAGGCCGAGGGAGGCTCCGACGCCGTTGAAGTCGCCGCCGAGCTTCAGCGTGGCGGAGGTGAGGACGACCGAGCGGTCGGTGAAGAGCTTCTCCCGCAGCAGCCCGGCCACCGTGAGGGGGGCGACGCGCAGCGAGGCGCCGTACCGGTCGTGCCGCTCGAACCAGACGACGTCGTACTCGGAGCCCTGGACGATCCGCTCCGCCACTTCCTGCACGGTCTCCACCGAGGCCAGCGCCTGCTTGCGCACCGCGTCCTCGTCGGCCACCGAGGCGTCCCGGGTGTTTCCGAGCGCGGTGATGGCGGCGCGGGCGGCGTCCCGCAGGGCGGCCAGCGCGTACCCCAGGTCTTCGGGGATCTTGGTCAGCTGCCCGGGCAGGGCGAGCTCCATGAGGCGTTCGAAGGACTCGGAGGCGGTCTGGAGCTGGTCGGCGATCTTCTCGTCGACCAGCTTGGCGGCGCGGCGGACGGCCCGGTTCACGGAGGCGGGGCTGAGCTCGCCCGTGGCCACGCCGGTGACCCGGGAGACCAGTTCGTGGGCCTCGTCGATGACGAGGACCTCGTGGCCTGGCAGCACGGGGGCGCCTTCGATGGCGTCGATGGCGAGCAGGGCGTGGTTGGTGACGATGACCTCGGCGAGCTTGGCGCGTTCCCGCGCGGCCTCGGCGAAGCACTCGGCGCCGTAGGCGCACTTGGAGGCGCCGAGGCATTCCCTGGAGGACACGGACACCTGGGCCCAGGCGCGGTCCGAGACGCCCGGGCTCAGGTCGTCCCGGTCGCCCGTCTCGGTCTCGTCCGCCCAGTCGCGCAGCCGCAGCAGGTCCTTGCCGAGGCGGCTGCTCGGCCCTGAGGGCTGGGCGGCGATCGCCTCGAACGGGTCGAAGAGGCCGTCTTCCTCTTCCTGGGGCACGCCCTCGTGCAGGCGGTGCAGGCACAGGTAGTTGGACCTGCCCTTGAGGGTGGCGAACTCGGGGGTGCGGCGCAGCAGGGGGTGGAGCGCCTTCACGGTGCGCGGCAGGTCCCGCTCGACGAGCTGCCGCTGGAGGGCGAGCGTCGCGGTGGCGACGACGACGCGGTCGCCGCCGGCGAGGGCCGGGACCAGGTATCCCAGGGACTTGCCGGTGCCGGTGCCCGCCTGGATCAGCACGTGGGTGCCGTCCTCGATGGCCCGGGCGACGGCCTCGGCCATGGCGACCTGTCCGGGCCGTTCGCTGCCGCCCACGGCGGTGACGGCGGCATGCAGGAGATCGGTGAGGGTGGGCTCCCCCGAGGTGGCAGTCATAGGGCTGACACCTTACGCGGCGCCACTGACAGCGGGCGATGTTCCCGGCCAGTCCACGGGCCGGGTGGCAGCGGCGGAGGCCGGCGGGGCGAGGGGCCGGGAAGGGGCCTTCAGGGGCGGGGCCCGTGGGGCGCGGGCGGCCTGATCTCCGCCCGTACGAGTGACCGGGGCCCGAGGGGAGAGCGCGGGCGGGGGCCGGAGTCAGCGTTCCCTGAGGAGGAGGGCGGCGCGTTTGTGGGGCAGGTCGGCCTGGCCCGCGTGGCGGAAGCCCGCGGCGCGGAAGGCGGCGACGGAGGCGTGGTTGCGGATGTCGGGTTCGGCGACGACGCGTTCGCAGCGTGGGCGGTGGCGCAGCACGAGCGCGGTGACGCCGCGCAGCAGGGCGCTGCCCAGGCCGCGGCCGCGATCCTCGGCGCTGCCGATGAGGAGGTGCAGGCCGGTGTCGTGGAGGCGGGAGGGGTAGTAGCGGGCGAGGGGATCGAGGTCGGCGCGGTAGATCTCCCAGTAGCTCATCGGGAGGCCGTCGAGGAGGCCGAGGCAGGGGATGCTGCGTCCGTCGCCTTCGAGTTGGGCCCGCAGGTGGGCGGCGGTGCGGGAGGCGGGGCCCGCGAGGTTCCAGAAGGCGTCGACGACCGGGTCGTTCATCCAGGTCGCGACGAGCGAGAGGTCGCGTTCCGGCCGGACGGGCACCAGCTGGAACACCCCGGCCTGGGTGGGCAGGGGGCCCCAGTCGGCGAGGCGGTCGAGCAGGTCGCCGCTGTCCGCCGGGAGGGGGCAGGGGGCGCCGTACCCGGCGGGGGCGGCGTACCCGGCGGGGGCGCCGGCGAGGCCGGGGAAAGGGGACAGGTCGGCGGTGTCTTCGAGGTCCGCCGGGTTCCCCGGGTTCCGGGGGTCTCCGGGGTGCCCGGCGGGTTCGGGGGACCGGGTGCCTGGCGTGCCCCGGGCGCCGGGGTCGTCCGCGGTCTCGGCGGCCTGCACGTCTTCCGTTTCCTTCCGGTGGGGTTCCGTTGCGCTGCCCTGCCCGTCCCCGGACGGGCTCAGCGGGCCAGGGGGTTGGGGATGGTGACGTAGACGGACTGGCCGTCGACGGGGCCGACGAGTTCGTCCAGGCCGTGGAGCCGGGTCAGCAGGTTGGCCTTGCAGCGCAGGGTGGGCGCGTGGAGGAGGCGGGGGACGAGGGAGGACACCGGGCCGCCGTCCGCGGCCGCGGCCTGGCCGGTGAGGAAGCGGCGGAGGGTGGCGAGCAGCTTCTCCTCCTCCGTGAGACGTGCCGCGCCGAACGCGCCGATGAGGCCGAGGACGTTGTTGAGGCCGAGGTAGTAGGCGAAGCGTTCGTCCGCGACCTCGTCGGAGACGAAGGTGTCCGAGCGTTCGCCGATTCCGGGCAGCCGCCGTTGCAGGGCCGCGCGGTGGGAGGCGCGGAAGTAGTAGCCCTGGTTGTCGCGGAAGCGGCCGCCGCTGGGCCAGCCTTCGGGGTCGAGGAGGACCACGGTGTTCTGCTGGTGGGCCTCCAGGGCGATGCCGGCGTGCGCGTCGAGCCAGAGGAAGGGGGCGACGACGGCGTGCAGGTAGCGCCACAGCCACTGGGCGGCGACGGCCGAGGTGGGCTGCCCGGTGCGGGCGGCGAGCGCGGTGACCAGTTCGGCGAGGCGGGGGGTGAGGCGCTGGGCGGGGCGTCCTGGCCAGGGCCTGGGGGCGGTGAGGGCGGCGAGGCAGGCGGCGTCCTCGCGCGGGCCGAAGGGGCTTTCCCGCAGCAGGGTGTCCAGGCCGGGGACGGGGCGGCCCTCGGTGTCGTCGACGGCGAGCCAGGCCGGGTCGCGCAGGATGTCGCAGCCGGGGCTGCCGGGGAAGGCGGCGCGCCAGGCGGCGCCGAGTCCCGCGGACAGCAGGCGGTGCACCTCGACGCCGCGGTGGAGTTCCTTGCGGAGGTTTTCCCGGCGGGAGTTGGTGACGCGCAGGCCGAGGGAGAGCTTCAGCATGGCGGGGGCGCCCGGCTGGTGCACGGTGCGCAGCGAGGAGGTGGGGTGCCAGGGCTTGCCGTGCTCGCCCAGGTCGTGGAGCAGCCCCGCCTCCAGGAGGCCGGAGACGGTGGGGCGGTGCCGCAGGTCGCGGGCCTGCCAGGGGTGGAGGGGCAGCGGGACGGTGCCGGCGGGCAGCGGCAGGTCCGCGCCGGCGAGGCGGGCGGTGAGTTCCCAGGCGGGCACGGGGGCGCCGTGCGCATCCCGCCAGGCGGAGTCGGTCGCGAGGATCGACCGGTCGACCGCGAACCAGTGCAGCCGGAAGGTGCCGCGCAGTTCGGGCGAGCAGCGCCTGGCGTCCTCTCCGGCGAGGCCCTCGCGGCTCTTGGGCGTGGGGTGCAGGGGGTGGCCCAGGAGCAGGGACTGTTCGGCGTCGAGGAAGGCGTGGCCGTGGGGGGCGGGGCCCGGGTCGGCGCGGCGGTGGGCGAGGAAGGCGGCGGTGCGGCGGGCGGAGTCGGCGACCCGGCCGGCGAGGTCGGTGGCCTCGGCGGTGACGCGGCGGCCCGCACCGACGGTGTGGGCGGCCTCGCGGACCAGCAGGGCGGCCAGGGTGACGGCGTCGACGGGGGCGCGGTCGCCAGGGCGCTGCCCTGGGCCGTCGACGAGGGGCAGGCCGAAGCGGTGCCACCCGGTGGCCGACCAGTGGTGGACGGGGATCAGCAGGGCGGTGCCCGTGGCGGGCAGCGGCAGGCGGAGGATGCCGTCGGCGGGGCGCGTCACGCCGGTCTCGCGCACCCAGCAGCGCAGCAGGTTTTCCGCGGTGGCGGCGTCGGCGGCGGCGACGGCGTCGGGGGCCTCGATCGGGTCGGCCACCGCGGTGCCGGGGTGCTCCGCCGGGCCGGCCGCCGCGGCAGGGGGGTCCTCGGGCGGGGCGGCGGGGGGCGGCACGGGCTCGCCGTGCCTGGACTGCCGGGGCACCAGGGCGGGCCCGGCCGGTTGCTCCTTCGGGCCGCGGTGGGGGTGGTGCTGGGGGCCGGTGAGGTGCCGGAGTGCGCGGCCCGAATCCGCCTGGCGTGCGTTCATCACTTCCCTGTGGGTTCCTGTCCGTTGCCCGCGGGTTCCCGGTGCGCCGGGCGAGGGCGTTGTTCCGTGCTTGGTAACGACGCCGCGCTGCATGGATCACGGCCTGTGTCAAGATCGTTGGCGCGCTCTTCGCCGGGGCGGCAGGAACCGCGGACCCCGCTGCCGCCGTCCAGTTGGTCACCGGCATAGTGGGGACGAGCTCCCCCTACGGCGGAGTGCAGGACGTACGACACGAAATCGGCATGATGACCAGCAGCACAACGCACCGAACGAGGGGGAGTTCACCCATGTCATCGATACGCGGGTGGCGCAGACGCCGCCGTGTCGGCCTGGCGGCGACGGCGCTCGCCGCCTGTCTCGCACTCACGGCCACCGCCTGCAACGGCGATGAGGACACGGGTGCCGAGGGCGGGCAGGACCAGACCCCCGCGGGGGACGGCGAGGGCACGGGTCTGGACCCGGATCTGCAGGACCTGATCGACAATCTGCCCTTCGACTTCGACCTCGACGAGTGGCGCAACGGCGGCTGGGACGACTGGGACTCCGACCACTGGCTGCGCGACATCGGGGAGTTCGTCAACCCGATCATCGAGGGCCTGTGGGACCCGGACCGGATGGGGGAGGCCGAGGACCCCGACCAGTCGATCGACGACGGCGACATCGACGAGGACCCCTCGCCGCCGCAGAGCGACGACCCGATGGACGACCGCGGCGTGACCGACCCGGAGCCCGCGCCCATCGAGGCGCAGCCGGTGCCGACGCCGTACACGGAGAACAACCCGGCGGTCGGCAAGGTGTTCTTCGACAGCCCCGAGGGGCCGATGGTCTGCTCGGGCACGGTGGTGGCGGACCCGAACCACCCCGGCGAGTCGAACCTGGTGGCGACCGCGGGGCACTGCGTGCACGCGGGTGTCGGCGGCGGCTGGTACCGGAACATCATCTTCGTTCCGGCCTACAACCCCCAGGGGCTGAGCGCCCTGGAGGTCGAGCAGGCCGCCGTGGAGGACGTCGCCCCCTTCGGTTCCTTCTGGGCCGACTACGTGTCGACGACGCAGTACTGGCTGGACAACGGGACCACGACGGGCGGGGACGGGGCGCACGGCGACTTCGCGGTGCTGTCGGTGACCCCGGCTCCCGACGGCAGGTCCCTGGAGGAGACGGTCGGCAGCGCGGTGCCGGTCGACTTCGACGCCCCCGCGGTCTCCGGGCTCGGCGAGGTGACCCTCTACGGCTTCCCGGCGGCCGACCCCTACGACGGGGCGCTGATGTACGGCTGCACGGGCACGCCCGCGCGGCTTTCGATCGACGCGAGCATGCCGGTGCTGTACTGGGTCGGCTGCACGATGACCGGCGGCTCCTCCGGCGGGCCGTGGCTGCGGACCGGGGAGGACGGGCAGACGGAGCTGATCTCGGTGAACTCGATCGGCCCGCTGGAGAGTACGTGGCTGGCCGGGCCGCGGCTGGACGACGAGGCCGAGCAGGTGCTCCAGCACGTGAGCGAGCAGGCCGGCTGACCGGCCTGGCGCGGGGGGTGTGAACGCGCGAAGGGCCCGGCGTCCGGGTGGTACGGACGCCGGGCCCTTCGCCGTGGGCCGGCGCGTGCCGGGCGGCTTCGCCGGCCGGTGGTGTGGGCGGATGGGTGGGCGCTTGCCGCCCGGTGCCACGAGGGCCGGTGCGGCAGGCCGTTGCGGTGGGCCGGGCGCCTGGTGGGGGCGCGCGGCGGGCGGCTCAGCCGCCGGCGGCGGCGAGCGGGCTGCGCGTGGTGCCGCTGCCGGGCGCCGGCTCGGAGGGGTCGTTGCCGAGGGCGAGGATGCGGTTGGCCGCGTCGACGTGCACGACGGTGGGCCGCAGACTGCGGGCCTCGGCGTCCTCGACCTGGGCGTAGCTGATGAGTATGACGAGGTCGCCCGGCTTGACCAGGTGGGCGGCGGCGCCGTTGATCCCGATGACGCCGGAGCCGCGCTCGCCCTCGATGACGTAGGTCTCCAGGCGGCTTCCGTTGTCGATGTCCACGATGTGGACGAGCTCGCCGGGCAGCAGGTCGGCGGCGTCCATGAGATCGGCGTCCACGGTGACCGAGCCCACGTAGTGGAGATCGGCCTCGGTCACCGTGGCACGGTGGATCTTGGACTTGAACATGGTGCGCAACACGATTCGTGTTCTCCCTGGTGAGAGGGGTCACGTTCGCCCTGGGGCGATACGCGCCGTCGGCACCATGCTAACGCTCGCGTCTCAGGCGCCCAGGGCGGCGACCGGGTCGAGACGGGGCGCGGGGCGGGGCGTGAGGTGCGCGGGCGCGACCTCCCCGGGGCGGGAATCCAGCCGCGGGTCGGCGAGCAGGATGGCCCGCTGCAGATCGCGCAGCGGCTTCCCCGGCTCCAGGCCCAGCTCGTCGCGCAGCACGCGGCGGGCGCCGTCGTACACGCGCAGGGCCTCGGCCTGCCGCTCGGAGCGGTAGAGCGTGAGCATCAGCTGGCGGTAGAAGACCTCGCTGAGCGGATAGTCGTTGATCAGCGCCTGGAGCTGCCCCACCAGCTCCCGGTGCCGGCCCATCGCCAGCTGGGCATCGATCAGCATCTCGTAGCACTGGACGCGGGCGTCTTCGAGGTAGGCGACGAACGCGCCGATCATCGCGCCGCCGGAGACCCCGACGAGCGCCGGGCCGCGCCACATGGCGAGGGCGGCCTTCAGCGAGGCGCAGGCCGCTTCGAGGCGCCCGCTCTCCAGGTGGGCACGCCCCTGCCGCACCCAGGTCTCGAACTCCCTGACGTCGAGCTCGTCGCCGGGCCCCAGGCGCAGCATGTAGCCGGGGGGCCGGGTCACGATGGGGCTCTCGTTGCCGGGTTCTGCGGCGAGCGCCTTCCGCAGCTGCGACACGTACACATGCATGGCGGCCGAGGCCCGCTTCGGGGCGGAGCCTCCCCAGATCTCGTCTTTGAGACGGCTGCTGGCCACGACTTGGTCGGATCGGATCAGCAGCGCCGCGAGGAGTGTCTCCACCTTGCGCGCTCCCACGTAGGTGGTGCCCTTGTCACTGGTGACCCGCAAAAGCCCCAGCATGTTGTATCTCATCAGTCTTCCCCCTTTGTCCGAATTACCGGCCATGACGACTGAACGTGAGGCCACTGTAGTAACCGGTTGCCGGGGAACCGGGGTCGCGAGCCGCCCTCGGGGCGCCGCCCGCCGCCGCCGCGAACAGGGCTGGGGTCACTAGGGGTTGACATGCGGCGGGGCCCGCCTCGGCGAGAGTGCGCCAGCGGCCCGGGATATGCCCGGCGAAAAGGGAACCGGGCGGGCCATCGCCGAACCACCGCCCGGAAGTAACCACAGAGTAACCCGCGGGGACGCCCCCGCGTTCCCCGCCGGCACCCTCCTCGGACGACGCCGCCGCGTCTTCCCGGTACGCAACGGAAACACCATGTGCGCCGCGCCGACACCGGCCTTTAACCGCCGATATCGGCGGACGTGCCGCCGGGCCGCCGGCCGCGGTGTTAGGTACGCCACACCCCTAGCTCGATCCGCCGCTTGCCCCTATCGGCCGGGCTCCCCGGGGGCGGCCGCGGCCGGGGCGGGGGGCCAAGGGCGACTTTAGACACCGGGTAGGTGAGCGTAAGACGCCCCTCGGATGCTGAGCCGCGAGCGCAGGAGAAGTGCGCTTCCCACCAGGTGTGACGACGCACCATCCCATGCTCTTGATTTCTTTCCCACACGAGGGGCGGGTACGGCGTGACCACGAGCAGGCCCGAGGCGGCAACGGCACTTTCGACGCATCACGAGCCCATCGCGATCGTGGGCATGTCCTGCCGGCTCCCCCAAGCCGAAAGTCCCGCCGCCTTTTGGGAACTGCTGCGCGGCGGCCGCAGCGGCATCACGCCGGTGCCGCCGGACCGCTGGAATGCCGAAGAGCTTTTCGACGCCGACGTGTCGGCACCCGGCAAGGCGAACACGCGACGCGGCGGGTTCCTGGACGACGTCGCCGGATTCGACTCCGATTTCTTCGGCATTTCCCCCCGGGAAGCCGCGATGATGGACCCGCAACAGCGCCTCGTGCTGGAACTCGGCTGGGAGGCGCTGGAGGACGCGGGAATCATTCCCGCGGAATTGGCGGGAACGCGCGCAGGCGTCTTCGTCGGGGCCATCTGGGACGACTACGCGATTCGCCTCTACCGGCAGGGCCTTTCGGCCATCACCCGCCACACCGTGACCGGCCTGCACCGCAGCATCATCGCCAACCGCCTTTCGTACACCCTGGGGCTGCACGGACCGAGCCTGACGGTGGACGCCGCGCAGTCCTCCTCGCTGGTCTCGGTGCACCTGGCGGTGGAGAGCCTGCGGCGCGGCGAGTGCGACCTCGCGCTGGCGGGCGGCGTCAACCTGTCCCTGACGCCGGAGAGCACCGTCGGCTCGGCGAAGTTCGGCGGCCTGTCCCCGGACGGCCTGTGCCGCACGTTCGACGCCGCGGCCAACGGCTATGTGCGGGGCGAGGGTGGCGGCCTGGTGGCCCTGAAGCCGCTGTCGCGGGCGGTGGCGGACGGCGACCGGGTCTACTGCGTCGTCCAGGGCAGCGCGGTCAACAACGACGGCGCCACCAGCGGCCTGACGGTGCCCAGCCCGCGGGCGCAGGCGGAGGTGATCCGCCGGGCGCACGAGCGGGCCGGGACCAGGCCGGCCGACGTGCAGTACGTGGAACTGCACGGAACGGGGACCCGGGTGGGGGACCCCGTCGAGGCGAGGGCCCTGGGCGCGGCCCTCGGCGCCGGCCGCCCCGCGGACCGGCCGCTGGTGGTCGGCTCGGCGAAGACGAACGTCGGCCACCTGGAGGGCGCGGCCGGCATCGTGGGCCTGCTGAAGACGGCGCTGAGCATCTGGCACCGGGAGCTGCCGCCGAGCCTCAACTTCGAGACGCCGAACCCGGAGATCGACTTCGCGGGGCTGCGGCTGCGGGTGCAGGAGACCCTGGGCACCTGGCCGAGCCCGGAGCTGCCGCTGGTCGCGGGCACCAGTTCCTTCGGGATGGGCGGCACCAACTGCCACGTGGTGCTGCGGGAGTGGACGGCCGTCCGGCCCTCGGACGCGGAGCCGGCCGGCGAGCCCGAGGTGGTCACGGACGGCACGCTGCCCTGGCTGCTGTCCGGCGCCTCCGAGGCGGCGCTGCGGGCCCAGGCGGCGCGGCTGCTCGGCCACCTGGAGCGCCATCCCCGGCTCACGCCCGCCGCGGTCGGCTACGCGCTCGCCGCCACCAGGACGGCCTTCGCCCACCGGGCGGTCGTCCTCGGCCGCGACCGGGAGGAGTTCGAGGCGGCGCTCGCCGCGCTGGCCGAGGGGGAGCCGACACCCCAGGTCGTCGAGTGCACGGCCGCGCGCGAGCCGGGCCGCACGGTGTTCGTCTTCCCGGGGCAGGGCTCCCAGTGGGTGCGCATGGGCGTGGAACTCATGGACAGCTCCCCGGTGTTCGCGCGGGCGCTCACCGAATGCGCCGAGGCGCTGGCGCCGTTCACCGATTGGAACCTTCTCGACGTGCTGCGCGAGGCCGAGGGCGCGCCCGGGTTCGACCGGGTGGATGTGGTGCAGCCCGCGCTGTTCGCGCTGATGGTGTCCCTGGCCCGGTTGTGGGAATCCCTCGGCGTCACCCCCGACGCGGTCGTCGGGCACTCCCAGGGGGAGATCGCCGCCGCCCACATCGCGGGGGCTCTCACGCTGGAGGACGCCGCCCGGATCGTGACCCTGCGCTCCCAGGCCCTGTCCGCCATCACCGGACGCGGCGGGATGACCTCACTGCCCCTCCCCAAGGAGCAGGCGGCGGAACTGATCGCGCGGTGGGAGGGCCGTATTGCGATCGCCGCGGTGAACGGGCCGCAGTCGACGGTGGTCGCGGGGGATGCCGACGCGCTGGACGAGATGTTCGCCCACTGCGAGGCACACGACATCCGCGCCCGCCGCATACCGGTGGACTACGCCTCCCACACCCACCACGTGGAAACCATCCGCGCACACCTGCTCGAACTCCTCGCCCCGGTGCGCCCCCGCCGCGCAAGCATCGCCTTCTACTCCACGGTCACCGGCCGGCCCCTCCCGCCCGATGCCCTCCTGGATGCCGCCTACTGGTACGACAACCTCCGCACCACCGTCGAGTTCGAGACCACCACCCGCCGCCTCCTGGAGGACGGACACACCCTCTTCATCGAAACCAGCCCCCACCCCGTCCTCACCCACGGCCTCATCGACACCATCGACGCGCAGGGCGAGGCAGGCCGCCGTACCGGGGTGGTGACGGGCACGCTGCGGCGGGACGAGGGCGGCTGGCACCGTGTCCTGACCTCCCTGGCCGTCGCCCACGCCCACGCCTGCCTCGACTGGCGGCGCTTCTACGCCCGGACCGGCGCCGTCGACCTGCCGACGTACGCCTTCCAGCGGACGCGCCACTGGATCGACGCCCCCGAGCCGGTGCCGGGCGCCGCCGCCACGGAGCCCACCCTCCCGGCCCCCCGTGCGGAGGCGCCGGGCGCCGGCGCGGAAGGCACCGGCGCGCCCACCCTGGTCGCCCGCCTGCGGAACGCCCCCGCGAGCCAGCGGGAACAGCTCCTGATCGATCGCATCCGGTCCGAAGTAGCCGTCATCACCGGCCACATGACGAGCAGCACGATCGATCCCGATCGCTCGTTCAAGGACTTCGGCTTCGACTCGTTCGCCTCGGTGGAGTTGCGCAACCGCCTCGGCAACGCCACCGGCCTGCGCCTGCCGACGACTCTGCTCTTCAACCACCCCACCCCCGCGGCGGTGGCCGGCTACCTGCTCGCCGCACTCCTCGGCACCGAGGGCGACCCGGCGGCCGGCCGGCCCTCCGCGACCAGGGCGGCGACCGCGGACGAGCCCATCGCGATCGTCGGCATGGGCTGCCGCTACCCGGGCGACGTCGACAGCCCGGAAAGCCTGTGGCGCCTGGTGAGCGAGGGCGTGGACGCCATCTCGGAGTTCCCCGGGGACCGCGGCTGGAACCTGGAGGCTCTCTACCATCCGGACCCGGACCAGCCGGGCACCTCGTACGTCACCAGGGGCGGTTTCCTCTCCGGCGCCGCCGACTTCGACCCGGCCTTCTTCGGGATCAACCCACGCGAGGCCACGGCGATGGACCCCCAGCAGCGGCTCCTGCTTGAGGTCTCCTGGGAGGCCATCGAGCGGGCCGGCATCGACCCGGCCACGCTGCACGGCAGCCAGACCGGCGTCTTCGTCGGCGCCATGACCCAGGACTACGGGCCGCAACTCCACCAGGGCGCGGGCGGCTTCGACGGCTACCTCCTGACCGGCAGCACGGCCAGCGTCGCCTCGGGCCGGGTCTCCTACGCGCTCGGCCTCCAGGGCCCCGCGGTCACGGTGGACACGGCCTGCTCCTCCTCCCTGGTGGCGCTGCACCTGGCCGCCCAGGCGCTGCGGGGCGGCGAGTGCGAACTCGCCCTGGCCGGCGGGGTGGCGGTCATGGCGAGCCCCGGCATGTTCGTCGAGTTCAGCAGGCAGCGCGGCCTGGCGGCCGACGGCCGGGTGAAGGCCTTCGCCGGGGCGGCCGACGGCACGGCCTGGGCCGAGGGCGTCGGCGTGCTGCTCCTGGAGCGGCTGTCGGACGCGCGCCGCAACGGGCACCGGGTGCTGGCGGTGGTGCGCGGCTCCGCGGTGAACCAGGACGGCGCGAGCAACGGGCTGACCGCCCCCAACGGCCCCTCCCAGGAACGCGTCATCGCCCAGGCCCTCGCCCAGGCGGACCTCCCGGCACACGAGGTGACCGCGGTGGAGGCGCACGGCACCGGCACGACGCTCGGCGACCCCATCGAGGCGCAGGCGCTTCTCGCCACGTACGGCAAGGACCGGCCCGGGGACCGGCCCCTGTGGCTGGGCTCCCTCAAGTCGAACATCGGCCACTCGCAGGCCGCCGCGGGCGTCGGCGGCGTCATCAAGATGGTCATGGCGCTGCGCCACGGGGTGCTGCCGAAGACCCTGCACGTGGACGAGCCGACCCCGCACGTGGACTGGTCCTCGGGCGCGGTGGAGCTGCTGACCGAGGCCAGGCCGTGGCCCGAGACGGACCACCCCCGCCGCGCCGGGGTCTCCTCCTTCGGCGTCAGCGGCACCAACGCCCACGTCATCATCGAGGAGGCCCCGGCCACCGAGCGGCCGGGCACCGACGAGCCGGGCACCGATGCGCCGGTCGTCGATGCACCGGTCACCGATGCGCTGCGGGACGGGGAACCCGCGGGGGCGCCCGGCGGGGGGCCGGTCGTGGGGACGGATGGGACGTTGCCGTGGCTGCTGTCGGCGAAGTCCGAGGCCGCGCTGCGCGCCCAGGCACGGCGGCTGCTGCAACACCTCGACCGCACCCCAGAGCCCGACCCCGCCGCCATCGGCTACTCCCTGGCCACCACCCGCACCACCTTCGACCAGCGCGCCGTCCTCCTCGGCCGCAACCTCGCCGACTTCCGCAGCGCATTGACCGCCCTCGCCGACGACCAGGAAGCCCCCCACCTCCTCACCGGCACCGCCACCACCCAACCAGGGAGGACAGTGTTCGTCTTCCCGGGGCAAGGCTCGCAGTGGGTCCGCATGGGCGTCGAACTCATGGACAGCTCCCCCGTGTTCGCGCGGGCGCTGCACGAGTGCGCCGAGGCACTTGCCCCGTTCACCGACTGGAACCTCCTCGACGTCCTGCACGAGGCCGAGGGCGCGCCCGGCTTCGACCGGGTGGACGTGGTCCAGCCCGCACTGTTCGCGTTGATGGTCTCCCTGGCGAGGTTGTGGGAGTCCCTTGGCGTCAGGCCCGATGCGGTGGTGGGCCACTCGCAGGGGGAGATCGCCGCAGCCCACATCGCGGGGGCTCTCACGCTGGAGGACGCGGCCCGGATCGTGGCTTTGCGCTCCCAGGCGCTCTCGGCCATCACCGGACGCGGCGGAATGACCTCACTCCCCCTCCCCAAGGACCAAGCACTTGAGCTGATCCAGCGCTGGGAAGGCCGCATCGCCATCGCCACCGTCAACGGGCCCCACTCCACCGTGGTCGCCGGAGACGCCGACGCACTGGACGAGATGTTCACCCACTGCGAGGCCCACGACATCCGCGCCCGCCGCATACCGGTGGACTACGCCTCCCACACCCACCACGTCGAAACCCTCAAGGACCAACTCCTCGACATCCTCGCCCCCGTCCAGCCGCAGACCCCCCGCGTCGCCTTCTACTCCACCGTCACCGGCCGGCTCCTCGCGCCGGATGCCCTCCTGGACGCCGCGTACTGGTACGACAACCTCCGCACCACCGTCGAATTCGAGACCACCACCCGCCGCCTCCTGGAGGACGGACACACCCTCTTCATCGAAACCAGCCCCCACCCCGTCCTCACCCACAGCATCCAGGACACCGCCGAAACCCACGGCCACGCCCACACCACCC
>NZ_RBAL01000020.1 GCF_003626535.1 Streptomyces hoynatensis | reverse complement strand
GGTTGACGGCCCGGCCGGGGATGTAGAGCAGGTGCTGGCCGTGGTTGAGCAGGACCGCGATCACGAGGCCGGCCCCGCCGTCGGCCAGGTCGATGCCCCAGGCCGTCACCTCGCCCAGGTCCAGGACGTCGCCCAGGAGCTGGAGCAGCTCGGTCTCTTCGTTGGCCACCCGCCGGGACAGCAGCCGCTTGCCGGTGTCGTCGATCACCACGCAGTGGTGGTGGGTCTTTCCGGCGTCGATGCCGGCCCAGATCGCTGTCACTCGCCTCTCCACAGGTCGTGTTCGTACAGGTACCACGGACGACCTCGCTGTCGAGTCCCTACCGAGCGATCAGTGCCGCAATTCCCAATGAGCAGCCGAGTCGTCGTGGGGGCCGGGCGGCAAATCCTGCGCAGCCACGGACGGCAGAGGACTGAAAGCCACACCCGGGCCCCCTGGGTGAGCCAACCCTACGAATGGCTCGCTCATCCCGATCAACAAGGTAGGGAGGACTGAGCCGGGCGCGTGGAGCCGCCGGGCTGCGGGGCGCGCGGTGCAGGACCGGCGGGCGCGGGGCCGGGAGGCGTGAGGCGGGGGCTGCCCGGGGCGGCGCTTTGCGGGGCTTTGCGTTTGCCCGGCGGGGACTCCCGGGTGGGCCCGTGGCCCGGGGGAGGCGGCGCCCGCTCCTGGCGGCCGGGTTTCCCGCGCCGTGTGGCCGCGGGGTGCCATGGGCGGGTGGGCCGCAGGTCCCGGCGGCCGGCGGGGCGGAGTGGTCACTTCTCTAGACTCTGGGCGCCGGAGACCCGGCGCGGGAGGCGGCGGGGCCCCCGGCCGCCCACCGGGGAGCGGCAGGGCGGGGGCGGTCGGCGCGCCCCGCGCGCCCCCGAGCGCTGCCAGAGGGGAAACGAGTGCGCACGGAGGGCGAAAAACCCCTGGTGAGCCGCCTGAGGGGCGAGAGGTCGCGGGTTCGGATCCGGTGGGTACCGCGGGGTGTCCTGGGCGGGTTCCGGGAGTATCCTCGGCCGGGCCGAGCCCTTGGGCCAAGAACACAGTTGGGTATCATCGGGCGCCAGATGGTCCGATCACGTTTCAAGAAGGACGAGGTAGCGCGGTGAAGAAGCTCCTCCTGGTCGCACTGGCCGCCATCGGTGGCCTCCTTGTGTACCGCCAGATCCAGGCGGACAGGGCCGAGCAGGACCTGTGGACGGAGGCGACCGACTCCGTGCCGTCCGGCTCCACGGGTGCCTGACCCCACGAACCGAAGCACGCGCAACGCGCCCGCGGGCCCCTGCCGCCTCACGCGGACAGGGGCCCGCGGGCTGTGCGATTGCGAACGCGCACCGCGCGGCCGGGCCGGTCGCGCGGCCGCTCACGCGGGCGGGCGCGGTGGCGATCGGCGGAGACCTCCTCCCCCGTGGTCCCCGATGCTCGCCTGCTCCGTCGCCGCCCCCTGCGGCACCTCCCGGCCGCGGCCGGTGCGGGTGGGCGGGAGCGTACGGTGCCGCGCCCGCGCTCGCCGGACGGTGGGGCCCCGAGGGCCCGGCTCGACCGGCGAAGGATGTCCGAAAATCAGCCCTGGTGCCGCTCGTAGTGCTCGACGGCCTCCCGGGTGCGGGCGACCCCGTAGACCCGCAGCAGCTCCGCCAGCTCCGGGTGGCTGTCGGCCAGCAGGCGGGCGGCGCTCTGGATCTCCGTCGCGTCCGAGACGGAACGCAGCAGCGCCTGGATCTCCCGCACCACCCGCTTGGTGGGGTTGGCCGGAACGCCGATGGAACTCGACCTGGTGGCCGTGGAGTTCGGGCTCAGCACGTTCCCGCCCGCGGTGCGGCGGATCTCCTCCATGGAGGCGGTGGCCTCGGCCGCGCTGATCCGTCCGGCACGCACCTCGGCCGCCAGGTCCTGGAGGGCACGCACGCGCTGCACCACGGCCGGATTGCCGATCTTCGCGCGCTGGCCGCTCATCAGCTGCGACAGCATGGGCGCCGAAAGGCCGAGAACGACCGCCAGCCGTGCCTGATTCAGCCCCAGGTCGGCGATGAGCCGCCTGAAGAGGGCTCCGAGCGGCTCCCCGTACCAGGTCGTCTGCTGTTCTCTGGCCTTTTCCGTGGACTCCTGTTGGGCTGCGTCCATGTCCTCTCCCCTGTTCTCCCCTTGTCGCTTCACCTGAGCGAAGTTGCGCGTCATCCTACGGAGGGAGCAGCGCCCGGGGCGATACCCGGTCTGAATCCAGGGGGAGTATTGGGTAACCTTGGAAGCGGCCGTCGCGGTACGCCGGGACGCCCACGGGGCCTTAGCTCAGTTGGTAGAGCGCCGTCTTTGCATGGCGGATGTCAGGAGTTCGACTCTCCTAGGCTCCACAGCGATAACCCCGAGGTCACTCGGGGCTTCTTCCCGCAGTCCCCCGGCCGCGCGCCGGGGGCTCACCCACCACATTTCTGGCCGAATATCTGGCCGGAAGTGGCGTTCTCCGGCCGGGCCGGTCAGTGCCCGGCTTCCCGCAGCTCGCGCGGTGGGGTGCGTTGCTCGTCCACCGGCTCGGTGCGCTCCAACTCGCCCCAGACCACGTAGCGGTGCCGGGAGGTGAAGACGGGCGTGCAGGTGGTGAGCGTGATGTAGCGTCCGGCCTCGGTGGCGCCCGACTCCTCGGGGATGGGATCGAGCACGCTGGTGTCGTACTTCGAGGTCTCCGGGAGAATCGCGAAGGCCCGGTAGATGTACCAGGTGTTCCTGGTCTCGAAGACGATCGGATCTCCCTCCTCGATGTCGTCGATGTCGTGGAACTTGGCGCCGTGGCCGTCCCGGTGGGCCGCGAGCGAGAAATTGCCCTCCTCGTCCCAGGGCATCGCCGACTCCACGGGCTTGTCGTAGTAGCCGGCGGCGCCGGTGTTGAGGACGTCGAGGTCAATCCCCTCCTTGACGAGGATGTCGTCGTCGCTCATCGCGGGGACGTGCAGGAAGCCGATCCCGTCCTCGGGGTCGAACGCGGGCGGGACGGTGGCGTCGTCGCCGTCGTCCGCGTTTTCCGGGGCGGCCCAGCTCTCCCGGACCGCGTCGCTGTCGCGGGCCGTCTCGCGATTGGCCACCACGTTGGTCCACCACAGGGAGTAGACGACGAACAGGCCGAGGACGATGCCCGCGGTGATGAGCAGTTCGCCGAACACGCTGAAGGCGGTGGCGAGTCGGCTGAGCCGGCGACTCGGGGCGCCGCCCTTGCGCGCGGGCCCGGCCGGCTCCTTGCCGGGTTCCTCCTCGTGCTCCGGCCCGGGCTCGGCTCCCGAATCGGCCTCGGCCCCGGAACCGGCGTCGGCGTCGGCCCCGGAATCGGCGTCGGCGTCGGCCCCGGAGTCGGAGTCGGAGTCGGCCCCGGAACCGGCGTCGGCGTCGGCCCCGGCGTCGGAGTCGGCGTCCGGCTCGGCGTCCTTCGCGGGTTCGCGCTCCGCCGCTTCGCCGTCCGGCGCCTCGGCGGCCTCGGCGGGGGAGCCGGCGCCGGTCTCCTCCGAGCCCGCCTCGCCCGAACCCGCCCCGGCGGAAGGGGAGTCGGCCTGCCGCGGGAGGTCCGCCGGGCGCGCGGCCCCGGCGGTGGGGGCGGGCCCGGGCTCCGCCGTCCCGTGGGCGCCCGGGTCCTCGGCGGCGTCAGTTGACGAGGGCATCCGGCTTCCCTTCGCTCCGCGGACGCTCCTCGGTCATCTCGCCCCAGACGATCAGGCGGTACGTGGAGGTGAACTCCGGCGTGCAGGTGGTGAGGGTGATGTAGCGGCCGGGCTCGGTGAACCCGCTGTCCGGGGGGACCGGGTCGAGCACGTCGACGTTGGAGGGCGGGGTCGAGTCCAGCGTGTTCCTCACCTCGTAGGTGTAGAAGGCGTTCTCCGTCTCCACCACGATCGGATCGCCCGGCTCCAGCCGGTTGATGTAACGGAACGGCTCGCCATGGGTGTTGCGGTGCCCGGCGAGGCCGAAGTTGCCCTCCTCGTCCCAGGGCATGGCGGTGGGCAGCCCGTCCGCCTCCGTGTAGTGGCCCACCATGCCATTGTCGAGGATGCTCGACTTGTCGGTGGTCTCGGCGATCGGAACCCGCACGTCCAGGGTGGGCAGGTAGAGGATGGCGAAGCCCTCGCCCGGGGCGAACTCGCCCGGGTCGCGGTTCTCGTCGGAGCCGGCGGCTGAGCCCTGCTGGTCCCACTGCTCCTGCAGGTGGTTGGCCTCGTTGTTGGCGTGCGCCTTGGCCTCGACGTTGGTCCACCACAGCTGGTACACGACGAAGAGCAGCAGCAGCACGCCCGTGGTGATGAAGAGCTCGCCTATGACGTTGCTGATCGCGGTGCCGGTCTGCTTGGCCGCCTTGGCCGCGGCCTTCGCGGCACGGCGGCGCGCGGCCCTGCCCCCGGACTCCTCCGCCTCGGCGAGCGCCGCCGCGGCCGCCGCCTGGCCTGCCTGGCCGCCGCGGCCCGCCTGTGCCGCCTTCCTGCGGGCGGCCCTGCCGCCGGGCGCGGCCGGCTCGGCGGCGGCCGCCTGGCCCGCCTGCGCGGCCCTGCGCCGCGCCGCGCGGCCGCCGGGCGAGGGCGCGGCAGACGGCTCCTGGCTGCCCTGTGGGCCCGCGGCACCGTCCGGGCCCTCCCGGTCCTCGGGGAGCGCCGGGGACGCCTCTCCCGCGGCGTTTCCCTCCGCTTCGAGGGCCGCCCGGGCGGCGCGGCGGCGGGCCGCCCTGCCGCCGGTGGGCGGGGCCTCCTGCCCGGCGAGCGAGGCGCGGGTGAGGTCCTCGGGGCGGCGCAGGCCGACCGTCTCCGGGTCGTTGACGCCCACGCCACCCGCCTGCGCCGGCTGCCCCGGCATCTCGTAGGCGTCGTAGGGCGGTTGGGCAGAGACGTAGGGGTACTCGCCCCCGGGCGCGCCCTCGTTGCCCTGGTACGGTCCGCCGTAGGGCGCCTGGGGCTGTGCCGGGAAGGCCCCGGACGGGCCCGGGGCCCCGTACGCGCCCCCGGGGAAGGGATCGGCGCGGGGATCGGTCAGCGGGTCGCTCAGGGGGTCGCCCAGCGGGTCGGGGAAGGGGCCGCTCAGCGGGCCGCCCAGCGGGTCGGGGGCGGGCAGGGGGTCCGTCAGGGGGTCGTGCAGGGCGCCGAGGGCCGCCGCGTCGTAGGCGCCCGGCGGGGCGTAGGGGTCGCCCTCCGACCCCCACTCCCCGGAGCCTCCCGGGCGCTGGTCGGTCACGCCGCCGGCTCCTGCCGGCCCACGCGTCCCACGACCGGGGCGAGTCCGTGCGCGCGCTCGACCGCCCCCGGATCGCCGCAGGCCACAAGCCAGTTGGCGAGCATCCGGTGGCCGCCCGTGGTGAGCACGGACTCGGGGTGGAACTGCACGCCCTCGACCGGCAGATCGCGGTGGCGCAGGCCCATGACGACGCCGGATGCGGTGGTCGCGGTGACCTCAAGCTCGGGCGGGACCGTCGCCACCTCGACGGCGAGCGAGTGGTAGCGGGTGACCGTCAGGGGGCTCGGCAGGCCGTCGAAGACCCCGGCGCCGCTGTGGCCGATGTCGGAGGTCTTGCCGTGCAGCAGCTCGGGGGCGCGGCCGACGACGCCGCCGTAGGCGACGGCCATGGCCTGCATGCCCAGGCAGACGCCGAGGACGGGGGTGTGGGAGGCGGCGCAGTGGCGCACCATGTCGATGCAGACCCCGGCCTGTTCCGGGGTGCCGGGGCCCGGGGAGAGCAGCACGCCGTCGAAGCCGCCCTCGGCGACGCGGCCGGTGCTGACCGCGTCGTTGCGCAGGACCTCGCACTCGGCGCCGAGTTGACCCAGGTACTGCACGAGGTTGTAGACGAAGCTGTCGTAGTTGTCCACGACGAGGATGCGGGTGGTCATGCCTGCGGGTGAGCCCTTCCGTGCTTCTGCTTGACGGTCACTCGACGGTCACGTTGTTGAACGGCAGCAGCGGCTCGGCCCAGGGAAACACGTACTCGAAGAGGAGGAAGACCACCCCGAGCACCAGGACCAGTGAGATCAGCGAGCGCACCAGCATGTTGCCTGGCAGGTGCCGCCAGATCCACGCGTACATGGCTTCGCTCCCCCTTCGTCTTTCGCGGCTGCCCCAAGGGTACGACGCGTGCCTGGAGGGCCGGAGGGGATCGGTGTCATCGAATGGCGCTCAGGGGGTCATTCGGCGGGCTCGGCGTAGCGCAGCGAAACCCCGCCGCGGTAGCCGGGGAGAGTCACCGGCGACCGCTCCTCGACCCGCCAGCCGAGGCCGTAGTCCGCCACGTACCGCTGGTAGTCCCGGAGCGCGGGCGAGGCGTCGAGGGCGGCGCGCAGCCGGTCCTGGTCGCCGACGGCCGTGACCGTGTAGGGCGGGGAGTACAGGCGGCCCTGGAGGAGCAGGGTGTTGCCGACGCAGCGCACGGCGCTGGTGGAGATCAGCCGCTGGTCCATGACCTGGACCCCCTCGGCGCCGCCCGCCCACAGGGCGTTCACCACCGCCTGGAGGTCCTGCTGGTGGATGACGAGGTCGTTGGGCGTGGGCTCGGGAACGCCGGGCCGCAGGGCGGTGGCGCCGGGCGGGGCGTCGGTGAGGGTGACGGTCAGTCCCGGCCCGGTGAGCTCGGCGAGGCCGGCGGCACCCGCGGCCTCCTCCAGCGCGCGCTCCCGGTCCGGGTCGGCCGCGGCCTGGCGCCTGGCCAGCTCCTCGACCTCGGCCCGCAGCTCCGCGGCCTGCGCCTCCAGGTCCTCGTTGTCCCCGGCGCGCTCGCGCACGAGATCGGAAAGCCGCAGGAGGGAGTCGTCGGTGCGGATATTGCCGCCGCGCGCGACGTGGAAGCTGAGCCAGAAGAGCAGTCCGGCCAGCGCGAAGACGGCGAGGGTGCCCAGGCGCGCCGGGCGAAAGCGGAAGCTGTTCACCTCACCCCTGGTCTCCATTTCGGCCCCTTGACGCACTACGCTAACTGACGACCCCCGAGCTCCGCGCTGAAGGAGCGCGATCGACAGGAGAGCCGCTCGTGCCCAAGTCACGGACCCGCAAGAAGAAGGACGACACCTACACGCCGCCGGAGCGGCGGCAGGCGACGAAGATCGACATGGGTGGACGTCGCTGGGTCGCTCCGCTGATGCTGGCGATGTTCGTGATCGGCCTTGCCTGGATCGTCGTCTATTACGTCACACAGGCGGATCTTCCGGTGGAATCCCTCGGGAACTGGAACATCGTCGTCGGCTTCGGCTTCATCGCGGTGGGATTCGTCGTCTCCACGCAGTGGAAATAGCGGCTCCCGGCGGCGTGGGAGGAGGCGGCGGGCGAGGCCGCGGTTTCCCGCCGACTTATCCACCGAACATCACAAGATCTGTGGATAACTGAGCGAAGGCGGGAACGCCCGTGCGGGCCCGAGGGGCGAGCGCATGCCCTTCCGCCTGCGGAAACGCCGGAACGTGCCGCTCGTGAAGACGTTGTCCACATCGTGCACAAGATCGGGCACGGCCTGTGGATAACCGGCCGGAACTAGCCGCCCACCAGCTGGGAGGTGCGTATCGCGCAGGCCACGGCCAGCACGGCGAGCACCCCCACGCAGGTGGCCACCTGGACCAGGGCCTGCCGCCGCCGCGGCGCGTGCACCATGCCCGCGGTCACCACCACCCCGGCGACGAGGCCGCCGATGTGCGCCTGCCAGGCGATGTGCGACCAGGTGAAGGTGATCAGCAGGTTGATCGCCAGCAGGACCGCGATCGGCCGCATGTCGTAGCGCAGCCGCCTGGTCAGGACGGCCGTCGCGCCGAACAGGCCGAAGATCGCCCCCGAGGCCCCCAGGGAGAGCTGGTTCTGCTCGGCGAGCAGGTAGGACAGGGTGCTTCCGGCCAGGGCGGAGATCAGGTACAGCGCCAGGAATCTGGCCCGGCCGAGCGCCGCCTCGAGCGGGGGCCCGATGAACCACAGGCCCATCATGTTGAAGGCTATGTGCCAGACGGCCTGGTGCAGGAACGCCGAGGTCAGCAGCCGGTACCACTCGCCGTCCGCGACCCCGATCCAGTGGGGCGGCCAGCCGTCCGTCGCGTAGCCGACCATCCCGTAGTCGGTGACCACCTGGTCCCCGCCGGCCAGGACGGCCAGGAAGACCGCCAGGTTGATCCCCAGGAGCACGGAGGTCACCAGCCGCGGATTCGCCGTCACCGCGCCGCCGGCCAGCGTCCTCGGCCGGGTGGCGCGCGCGGCCCGCGCCGCCTGGGCGCCGTGGACGCACTCCGGGCACTGGTGTCCCACCGCGGCGGCGATCATGCAGGAGGGGCAGATCGGCCGCCCGCAGCGCGCACAGCCGATCCGGGTCTCCCGGTCCGGGTGCCGGTAGCAGCGCGCCACCCCTGGCTGCGGCTGCTGTCCGTACTGCTGCGTCATGCCGCTCCCTCCCGGTCGCCGCTCTCCTCGCGTCGGCCGGACGCATTCCGGCCCCCTGATCCTACGGATCGGGGGCCGGAAATGTTCCCGCGCGGAGGGGCCGGGCTCAGGCCGGGCGGGTCTCGACGCTGACCGACTGGATGACCACGTCCTCCACCGGCCGGTCGGTGCGGCTGTCCGTCGCCGTGTTGGCGATGGCGTCCACGACCTGCCGGCCGGCCTCGCCGGTGACCTCGCCGAAGATGGTGTGCTTGCCGGTGAGCCAGGCCGTGGGGGCCACGGTGATGAAGAACTGCGAGCCGTTGGTGCCCGGGCCCGCGTTGGCCATCGCCAGCAGGTAGGGGCGGGTGAAGGCGAGGTCCGGGTGGATCTCGTCCTGGAACGTGTACCCCGGGCCGCCGGTGCCGTTGCCCAGCGGGTCCCCGCCCTGGATCATGAAGCCGCTGATCACCCGGTGGAAGACGGTGCCGTCGTACAGCTTCTCGGTGGACTTTTCGCCGGTCTCGGGGTGGACCCACTCGCGGGAGCCCTGGGCGAGCTCGACGAAGTTCTTGACCGTCTTCGGCGCGTGGTTCGGGAAGAGCCGGACCTCGATGTCGCCGCGATTGGTCTTCAGGGTGGCGTAGAGCTGCTCAGCCACGATCAACCTTCCGTCTACGTCAGTGACGTTCCCCGATCCTGCCATGCGCGCGCGACACGCCCCGCCCCCGGATGGCGGTTTGGCGTGCCGGAGGCCCTCACAGCAGGAATGATTTGCGCACGAGCGGACAAACGCCATCAAGGGTCACGCGAAGCATCGAACGTCGTATGAGGGAGGACACGTGAGTCAGAACGGGAAGTCGAGGGTGCGGCACACCGCGGAGCTGGTGACGCCGTACGCGCTGACCGCACGGCGGGGTGCCGTGCGGTGCGCGCGCTGGGCCGGGGGCGTCATCGGGCCGCGCGCCCGGCAGGCGGCCGGCCAGGCGCGAACGGGGTTGACCACGCAGGTCGTGCCCAGGATGGGCCGGGCGATGGCCGCCGCGGGACCCGCGGGCCGGGAGGCCACGGTGCGCTCGCAGGCGGCGCTCGCCGCCCTGCGCGGGGACGTCACCTCGCAGGAGATCCTGGAGCTGGCCCGGCGCAAGCGGGCCAGGGCGAGGACCGGGCGGCTGGTGCGCAGGGTCGGCCTCGCCGGCCTGGTCGCGGGCGGCGCCTTCGTGGCGTGGAAGTGGTGGAGCGGCCAGTCCGACCCCGACTGGCTGATGGAGCCCTCCCCGGCCACCGAGACGACGGAGAGCCGGCCCTCCCCCGACCGGGGGCCCGAGTCCGCCTCCGAGTCCGCCTCCGAGGGCGCCCCGGGGAACGCCGCCGAGAGCGCCCCGGAGGACCAGGCCGAGGCGGGCGCCAGGCGGGGCGCCCGCGGCTGAACCGGCGGCCGGGGCCCGCGAGGGGCCCCGGGCCGCCGGCGGCGGCGGAGCAGAGGGCTCAGCCCTGGCCGAAGATGGTTCCGGCGTCCCCGCCGCCGTTGTCGCCGCCGCCGCCGTTGTTGCCGCCCCCGTTGGCCCCGCCGCCACCGCCGTCGATGGCGCCGAGGTCGTAGGTCTGCAGGGTGACCGTGGTGCCGGGCGGCACCTGCTCACCGGGGTTCGGCGACTGGCCGGCCACCATGGCGGTCGCCGTGTCGGGGCCGCTCACGCTGACGTTGAACCCGGCCCCCTGGAGGGCAGCCCTGGCATCGGCCAGCGACTTGTTCCTGACGTCCGGCACCTCGACGTTCTGCGGCTGCGTCTCGGAGGGGATCGCGACGGTCAGCGTGACCAGGCCGTTCTCCTGCAGGGTCTCCCCGGCGTTCGGGTCCTGGGCGATGACCTCGTTCTCCGGCCGCGAGTCGTCTATCTGGTTCTGCCGGGTGACGGTGAAGCCCTCCGCCTCAAGCTCGGCCTGGGCGTCCGCGAACTGCTTGCCGACCACGTCGGGCACCTCGGTGCCCTCGGGCTCCACCGCGACGGTCAGGGTGACGGTGGTGTCGGGGTCGACCTTCTCCCCGGCCTCCGGGTCCTGTTCGAGCACGGTGCCGGCTTCCTCGTCCGAGGTCTCCTCCTCCTCGCGCTCGACCCTGAGCCCGGCCTCCTCCAGCGCGGACTTGGCCTCGTCGTAGGACATGTCGGTGACCTCGGGCACCTCGACCTGCTCCGGCCCCGAGGAGAGGATCAGCGTGACCGTGGAGTCGCGCTCGGCGCGGGTGCCGGCGGCCGGGTCGGTCTCGCAGACCGTGCCCTCGTCCTCAGGACAGGGCTTGCTGTCGCCCTCCTTCGCCTCGAAGCCCGCGTTCCGCAGCGCCTCGGTCGCGTCCTCGACGGACTGCCCGGCCACGTCGGGCACCTGCGGCTTGCTCGCCGGCGGGTCGCCGGCGAAGAGCGCGCGGCCGATGAAGATCGCGCCGATCAGCACCAGGACGCCCGCGATGACCAGCAGGATCGTCGAGGTGTTCCGGCGGCGCTGGCGCCGGTCGGCCCGCCCGCCGTAGTCGTCGTAGCCGCCGCCACCGCCGCCGCCGTAGCCCGCGTCGCTCGCCGGCGGCATCATCGTGGTCGCCGGGTCGGCCGCGCGCAGGGCGGTGGTCGGCCGGTCGTCGTAGCCGTAGGGCGCCGCGGCCATCGCCGCCGCGGCGGCCACCGGGCGGCCGTCGAGGGTCGCCTCGATGTCGGCGCGCATCTCGTCGGCCGACTGGTAGCGGTAGTCGGGGTCCTTGACCAGGGCCTTGAGGACGATCGCGTCGGTGTCGGGGGTGATCTCGGGATCGAAGACGCTCGGCGGCTGCGGCTCCTCCCTGACGTGCTGGTAGGCGACCGCGACCGGCGAGTCGCCGATGAACGGCGGGCGCACGGTCAGCAGCTCGTACAGCAGGCAGCCGGTGGAGTACAGGTCGGAGCGGGCGTCGACGGTCTCGCCCTTGGCCTGCTCGGGGGAGAGGTACTGCGCGGTCCCGATGACGGCCGCGGTCTGCGTCATGGTCATGCCGGCGTCGCCCATGGCCCTGGCGATGCCGAAGTCCATCACCTTGACCTGGCCGCTGCGGGTCAGCATCACGTTCGCCGGCTTGATGTCCCGGTGGACGATGCCGTTGCGGTGCGAGTACTCCAGCGCCTGGAGGATGCCGATGCACATCTCGAGCGCGCGCTCCGGCAGCAGCTTGCGCCCCGAGTGCAGCAGCTCGCGCAGCGTGGAGCCGTCCACGTACTCCATGACGATGTACGGGATGGAGATGCCGTCGACGTAGTCCTCGCCGGTGTCGTAGACGGCGACGATCGCCGGGTGGTTCAGCGAGGCGGCCGACTGGGCCTCGCGGCGGAAGCGGGCCTGGAACGTGGGGTCGCGGGCGAGGTCGGCACGGAGCGTCTTGACGGCCACGGTGCGGCCCAGACGCGTGTCGTGGGCGAGGTAGACCTCGGCCATCCCCCCGCGGCCGAGTACCCGGTCCAGCTCGTACCGGCCGCCGAGGCGACGCGGCTCTTCCATCATTCCAGCCCTCTCCGTTTGGTCCCGGGTCGCACCCCCTGGCCGGCCCGTGGGGCAGGGTCCAAGCCCTGGCTTACGGTACCCGCCGGGTGGGGGCCCACCGGACGGCGGTGGTCGCTCGATATCCAACCGGTATCGCCTCGCACCGTGACCGGCCGGGAAACGCCGGTCCTGTGTAAGACGTGTGAGCGGCGCCCCGTGGTTTCCTCGGTTCCGTTCACCCGGCGTTCTCCCCCAGGACGCCGGGGCTCAGTTGTCGCTGTCGAGCACCGCCTGCATCACATCGTGGGCGATCGGGGCCGCAAGACCGCTGCCGGAGATCGTGTCCCGGTCCACGCCCGCGTCCTCGACGACGACCGCCACCGCGACCGGCGAGCCCTCGTCCGTCATCGCGTAGGAGATGAACCAGGCGTAGGGCGGCTCGGAGTTGTTCTCGCCGCGCTGGGCGGTGCCGGTCTTGCCGCCCACCCGGACGCCGTCGATCTGCGCCGACTGGGGCGGCCCGTCGTTGACCACGCTCTCCATCGCGGACTGCAGCTCGTGCGCGGTCTCCGCGGAGATCGGGTGACTCATCTCACGCGGCTCGTGCTGCTCGATCACGTTGAGGTTCGGTGCGACGAGCTGGTCCACCATGTACGGCTCCATCAGCGTGCCGTTGTTCGCCACGGCGGCGGCGACCATCGCCATCTGGAGCGGGGTGGCGCGGTTGGAGGCCTGCCCGATGCCGGCCATCGCGTTCTGCGGCCGGTTGTCGTCGGGGTAGACGCTCTCCTCGACCCGGACCGGGATCTGCAGGTCGTCGCCCTGGTTGTAGCCGAACTCCTCGGCCATCTCCTGCATCGTGTCGTTGCCCAGCGTGGCGCTCAGGTTGCCGAAGACGGAGTTGCAGGAGTCGATCAGCGCGATCCGCAGGGAGGCGTTCTCGCAGCGGCCCTCCGTCTCGTTGCTCAGCTCCTGGTGGTCGGTGTCCGGCAGGTAGTAGGGCACCGGGGTGTCGGTGTGCTCGTCCACGTCGTCCACCAGGCCGTTCTCCAGCGCGGCGGCGGCGGTGACGACCTTGAAGGTGGAGCCGGGCGGGTAGGTCTCGCGCAGGGCGCGGTTGAGCATCGGGTTGTTCGGGTCGTTCTCCTCCTGGACGGCGGCCCAGGCCTCCCCGTCCTCCTCGCTGTTCCCGGCGAAGTCCGAGGGGTCGTAGGAGGGGGTCGAGGCCAGCGCGAGCACCGCGCCCGTGCGCGGGTCCATCGCCGCCACCGCGCCCCGGACCGCCTCGCCGTTGCCCGCGTTGGTCAGGCCCTCGTAGGCGGCCCGCTGGGCGTCGGCGTTCAGGGTGGTGACGACGTTGCCGCCGGAGGGCTCCTCGCCGGTGAGCATGTCGATCGTGTTGTTGAAGAACAGCCGGTCGTCGTCGCCGGTCAGGATCGGGTCCTCGACGTTCTCCAGCAGGTTGCTGCCGAAGGCCTGGGAGGCGTAGCCGGTGACCGGGGCCCACATCGCGCCGTCGGTGTAGGTGCGCTTGTACCTGAAGTCGCTGCCCTCGGTCTCGACGGAGCCGGTGATGGGCTCGCCGTCGACGATGATGTCGCCGCGCGGGTGCGCGAACATCTCGATCGCCACCCGCCGGTTGTGGGTGTCGTTCTGCAATTCGTCGGCCTGAACGAACTGGACCCAGTTGACCCGCGCCAGCAGTGCGAGGATGAGCAGGCCGCAGAAGACCGCGACGCGCCGCATCGGTTTGTTCATGCTCGGACCACCTGTGTCTGTTCCGCGTCGAGTGAGGGCGCCGGGGCGGGAGCGGGCCTGCGGGCAGTGTCGCTGATGCGCAGTAGGAGCGCGATAAGCGCCCAGTTCGCGATGACGGAACTGCCGCCCTGGGCGAGGAAGGGCATGGTCATGCCCGTCAGCGGGATCAGGCCGGTCACGCCGCCGGTGACGACGAAGATCTGGAGCGCGAAGCAGCCGGTGAGGCCGACGCACAGCAGCTTGCCGAAGGGGTCGCGGGCGGCCAGGGCGGTGCGCATGCCGCGCTCGATCAGCAGGCCGTAGAGGATGATCACGGCCATCAGCCCCGCGAGCCCCAGCTCCTCGCCGACGGTGGCGAGGATGTAGTCGCTCTTGGGGGCGATGCCGCCGATCAGCCGGGAGTACCCCTGGCCGAGCCCGGAGCCGAACAGGCCGCCCGAGCCGAAGCTGTACATGACCTGGGCGGTCTCGGTGACGTTGTCGTTCTCCAGGGCGAGGGGGTGCAGCCAGTTGTCCACGCGCTCGCCGACGTGCGGGCTGGTCTGGGCCACCAGGACCGCGCCGGTGGCCGAGAGCAGCAGGCCGAAGACGATCCAGCTGGTGCGCTCGGTGGCGACGTACAGCATCACGATGAAGACGCCGAAGAACAGCAGCGAGGTGCCCAGGTCCGTCTCGAAGATCAGGATCATCAGGCTGACCGCCCAGACGACCAGGATCGGCCCCATGTCCCGCCCGCGCGGCAGGTAGAGCCCCATGAAGCGGCGGCTCGCCAGGGCCAGGGCGTCGCGTTTGACCATGAGGTAGCCGGCGAAGAACACCGCGATGACGATCTTGGCGAACTCCCCCGGCTGGAGGGAGCCGACGCCGGGCAGGGCGACCCAGATCCGCGCGCCGTGCACCTGGCGGCCGAGGCCGGGAACCATCGGCGCGACCAGCAGCGCCAGGGCCACCACCATCGAGATGTACGTGTACCGCTGGAGGATGCGGTGGTCCTTCAGGAGCATCAGGGTCCCGAGGAACAGCGCCACGCCGACCGTGGACCACAGCAGCTGGTTGGCCGCCATCGGGCCGTCGCCGCCGAAGTCGGGGTCGGTGATGGTGGGCTCCTGGTCGAGCCGCCAGATGAGGACCAGGCCCAGGCCGTTGAGCAGGGTGGCGATCGGGAGCAGCAGCGGGTCGGCGTAGGGCGCGTACCTGCGGACGACGAGGTGGGCGACGCCGGCGAGCAGTCCGAGGCCGAGGCCGTAGCCGAGCATGCCCGCGGGCAGCGTCTCGTCCTTGGCCAGGCCGACGTTGGCGTAGGCGAAGACGGGGATGACCACGGCGAACACGAGCATGGCGAGCTCGGTGTTCCGGCGGCTCGGTAGGCCCCCGGTGGAGACGGTGGTGTTACTGGCGCTGCTCATCCTGCGGTCTCCGGGTCGGGGTGCGGGCGGTTCCGCGAGGGGGTGTCGGTCACGTCGTGCAGTTGCGGGCCAGGTCCTGCTGGCGCTCGGTCATCGCGGGCGCCTGGGGGGCGCCCCGGTCGGACTTGCCGCCGTTCGCGTCGCCCTGCTCGGCGAGCAGCCGGCAGGCCTCGGCCTGCTCGGCGAGCTCGCTGATCGTCTCCCGCGCGTCGGCGAGGCCGCTGGCGTCGATCGCGTCCTCCACCTGGTTGCGCTGGTAGGCGGGCAGCAGGTCGAGGCGGATCTCGGGGTGGTCCTGCTCGACGCTGCTCAGGCTGAGCGGGCCGAGTTCCTGGCTGACGCCCCGGTAGAGCGCGACGTGGTCGCCGTTGACCGCCACGTAGTACTGGCCCTGGGTCCAGCGGTAGCCGGCGTACAGGCCGCCGCCGACGAGGGCGAGGGCGAGGACGATCAGCGCCGTCCTGCGCAGGGCGCGGCGGCCCCGGGGGCGCTGCGGCACGTACTCGTCGTCGGGGAAGGCGCCGAAGACGCCGGTGGCGTCGGCGGGCGGCGCGGGCGGGCGGCCGAGTTCGGCGGCGCGCGAGGCCGGGGTCTGCGGGGTGTCCCCGGGGCGCTGGGCCTGCGCCTCGGCGACGGCGCCGACGATCTGCGGGGCGTCGTACAGCTGCCTGGCGAGGGTGTCGCCCTCCTGGGTGTCGATGTCGAGGACGTCGGCGACGATGCAGGTGACGTTGTCCGGGCCGCCGCCGCGCAGGGCCAGCTCGATCAGCTCGCGGACCGTGTCCTGCGGGGGGTGGAAGGCGTTCATCGCCTCCCGGAGCGTCTCCTGGCTGACCACGCTGGACAGGCCGTCGGAGCACAGCAGGTAGCGGTCGCCGGCGCGCACCTCGCGGATGGAGAGGTCCGCGTCGATGTGGTCGGCGCTGCCGAGCGCGCGCATCAGCAGGGAGCGCTGCGGGTGGGTGGTCGCCTCCTCCTCGGTGATGCGGCCCTCGTCGACCAGCCGCTGCACCCAGGTGTGGTCCTGGGTGATCTGGGTCAGCTCCCCGTCGCGCAGCAGGTAGGCGCGCGAGTCGCCGACGTGCACGAGGCCGAGGCGCTGGCCGGTCCACAGCAGGGCGGTGAGGGTGGTGCCCATGCCGTCGAGACGCGGGTCCTGGGCGACCATCGAGCGCAGCTGGTTGTTGGCCCGCTGCACGGAGGTGTCGAGGGAGGTGAGGATGTCGGAGCCGGGCACGTCGTCGTCGAGCTGGACGAGGGTGGAGATCACCTCGGAGCTGGCGACCTCGCCCGCGGCCTGGCCCCCCATGCCGTCCGCGATGGCGAGCAGGCGGGGGCCCGCGTAGCCGGAGTCCTCGTTGTGATCGCGGATCATGCCGGTGTGGGACCCGGCGGCGAATCTCAGTGACAGGCTCATGCGTGCCTCTCCCACCCTCCGGTCGTCATGTGTCGCCCTACTTCCGCAGCTCGATGACCGTCTTGCCGATGCGGATCGGCGTGCCGGGCGGGATGGGGACCGGAGTGGTCAGCCGGCCCCGGTCCAGGTAGGTGCCGTTGGTGGACCCGAGGTCCTCGACGATCCACTGGCCGTCCCGATCGGGGTAGATCCGGGCGTGACGTCCCGAGGCGTAGTCGTCGTCCAGCACGATGGTCGAGTCGTGTGCCCGGCCGAGCGTAATGGTCTGCCCCTGGAGCGCGACAGTGGTTCCGGCGAGAGAGCCTTCCGTGATCACGAGTTTGCTGGGGGCGCCCCGCCGCTGGCGGGCCCGCGGCGGGGGCTGTGCGGCCCGGCGGGCCTGGGCGGGGGGCTGCTGTTCGGTGCGCCGGGCGACGGGGCGCTGGGTGACCCGGGTGCCGAACAGGTCGCTGCGGATCACCTGGACGGCGACGATCACGAAAAGCCACAGGACGGCCAGGAAGCCCAGCCTCATGACCGTCAGGGTCAGCTCTGACATTGCCCCCCGCTTACCCTTCGGCTTGCCGGTAGATGACTGTGGTGCTGCCCACGACGATCCGTGAGCCGTCGCGGAGCGTAGCGCGTTTGGTGTGCTGCCCGTCCACCACGATGCCGTTCGTCGAGCCCAGGTCCCTGACGGTGGCGGGGTCGGTGGCCTGGATCTCGCAGTGCCTGCGGGAGACGCCGGGATCGTCGACGCGCACGTCGGCCTCCGTGCTGCGGCCGATGACCAGGGTCGGACGGGAGATCTGGTGGCGGGTGCCGTTGATCTCGATCCAGCGGCGGACCCGGCCGCGGGCCGGCTGCCCGTAGGGCGCGGCGGGCGAGCGCGGGGGCGCGGCCGCGGGGGCGGGCGGCATCGCGGGCGGGCGGCCGGGGGCCGGGGGCGCGGCGTAGGGCTGCGGGGGCCTCGCGCCGTACCCGGGGCCGGCCGGGGCGGCGCCCGGGGAGCCGTAGGAGGGCGGGGCGGCCGGGGCCGACGGGGCGGCCGAGGCGGAGGTGGAGGCGGCCAGGGTGCGGCTGCGCACGCGGTAGAGGCCGGTGTCGAGCGAGTCGGACTTCTCCAGGTGGACCTTGATCTCGCCCATGAACGTGTACCGCTGCTGCTTGGCGTACTCGCGGACCATTCCGGCGAGTTCGTCGCCGAGCTGCCCGGCGTAGGGGGCGAGCCGCTGGTAGTCGCCGGCGCTCAGCTCCACGATGAAGTCGTTGGGGACGACGGTGCGTTCGCGATTCCAGATGGTCGCGTTGTTGTCGCACTCACGCTGCAGGGCGCCCGCGATCTCGACGGGCTGCACCTCGGACTTGAAGACCTTTGCGAAGGTGCCGTTGACGAGGCCCTCCAGACGCTGCTCGAAACGCTTCAGTACTCCCATGAGTGCACCTCCTCCTACGGCCTTCCCCGACGTCCCGGCGCGTCTGACGTGGTAGTGCTTACTGATCGTATCCACGCGCGGGACGATCGAGTGGTTCCCTTCGGCGCTTCGCCCGGGGGCTCCGCGTGCCCTCCGGATGGTAAGGGGGCCATGGAACAGTGTCGCGCATGTGGGGAGGGAACGTGCAGGGGATGGACGGGGACGGGACAGGGGGCGCCCGAACGCGGGTGAGAGCGACCTCCGTCGCGTGTTAGCCTTCTGCATGTCGGCGCCGCTCCGGCCCTCACGGGATCGGGGCGAGGCTCTCGACGGTGCCCAGGCGCGGGTGGCGGAATAGGCAGACGCGCTGGATTCAGGTTCCAGTGCCCGAAAGGGCGTGGGGGTTCAACTCCCCCCTCGCGCACCACGAGTAGTCGACGAAGCGGGTCTCCCGAGGAGGCCCGCTTCTTTGCGTCTGCGGGCGTCTGTGCGCTCCTGCGGGCGTCTGCGTGTGTCTTCGGGGGCGCCCGGGCCGCGGGGCGCGATGGCCGGAACGCTCCCGTGATCTCCGACACAGCTCATCTGTCCATCACAGAATGACGTTGTCTGTCCGGTGCCGCGCGTTTTACGTGATTTCCGCACCGGCTTCTGTCATTGTTTTCAGCGTTTCGCTCCTTCGTGTGCGCATTCATGCAGTTCATGTGATTTATGCGGTTCTTGTGGTTCGTGGAGTTCATGGCATATGCGCGATGCGCGTCCTGCGGTGCCCGGCGGGGTCCCGCGGCGTCTCGCGGCGTGTGCCGTGCGGCTTTTCCTGCTCTTCCGGTGAGTGGCTTGGAGGTTGAGCCATGGGACGAAACGCGCCGGCGTGCTGACCGTCGCGCACCTGGCGCAGCCGGTGGACGGCGGCGTCGCGCAGGTCGTCACCGATCTGGTGCGCGCCCAGGCCGCGGCCGGGCTGCGCACCCTCGTCCTGTGCCCGCCCGGCGGCGAACTCGCCAGGGGCGCGGCCGCGGCCGGGGCCGAGGTGGGGCTCTGGCTGGCCGAACGGGCGCCAGGGCCCCACCTGCCCTGGGAGGCCGCGGCCGCGGGACGGGCCATCCGCCGCGCCCGCCCCGACGTCGTCCACCTGCACAGCGCCAAGGCCGGGCTCGCCGGGCGGCTCGCGCTGCGCGGCTCGCTGCCCACCGTCTTCCAGCCGCACGCCTGGTCCTTCCACGCCGCAGGCGGGCCGTCCGCCGCGCTCGCCCTGCGCTGGGAGCGGCTCGGCGCCCGCTGGGCCCACCGCCTGCTGTGCGTCAGCGAGCGCGAGCGGCAGGAGGGCGAACGCGCCCGGGTGCCGGGACGCTGGGCCGTGCTGCCCAACGGCGTGGACCTCACCCGGTTCCCCCTCGCCGGCCGGGACGCGCGCGCCCGCGCACGGGAGGCGCTCGCCGCCACGTACGCGCTCCCCGGGCACGCCCCGCTCGTGGTGTGCGTCGGGCGGCTGTGCCCGCAGAAGGGGCAGGACCTGCTGCTGCGGGCCTGGCCCTCGGTCGCGGCCCGGGTGCCCGGGGCCCGCCTCGCGCTGGTCGGCGACGGCGGGGAGCGGGCCGCGCTGCGCCGGGCCGCAGGACCGGAAGTGCTCTTCGCCGGGCACGTCGACGACCCCTACCCCTGGTACGCCGCCGCCGACCTCGTCGTCCTGCCCTCCCGCTGGGAGGGCATGGCCCTGGCGCCCCTGGAGGCCATGGCGGCCGGGCGCCCCGTCCTCCTCACCGACGTGGCCGGTGCCCTGGAGAGCCTGCCCCCGGGGCAGGAGCGGCACTGTCTGGTGCCCGCCCTGGACCCGGTCGCGCTCGCCGGGGCGCTCGTCGCGCTGCTCGGCGACCCGGCCACGCTGCGCCGCCTCGGACGGCAGGCCGCCGCGCACGCCAGGAGCGTGCACGACGTGCGGCGCACCGCCGCCGGCTGCGCCCGCCTCTACCGCGAACTGCTGGCCGAGCGCGCCGCCTCACCGCCCGCGCAGGCACCTCAGGCAAGGGAGTTCAGCCCGCGATGACCATGGAAGGAACGGCGGGGCCACGCCCGCGCGCCGCGGCACGGGCCGCCGCCGTCATCCCGCCCCGGGGGCCACGGCCCGCGCCGCCGCCGAGGCGGGCCGACCAGCGCGGGCGCCGCCGCCCCTGGCCGACGGGCCGGCTGCTCGCCGCGGACGCGCTGGCGCTCTCGGGCGCCGCGGCCCTGCTGCGGCCGCCGGCGTTCCCGCCCGCCTGCGCGGCGCTCGCAGCCTTCGCCACGCTCCTCGCCCTGCACGCCTCCCGTGGCCTCTACCGCCCCTCGCCCATGGCCACCGCGCTGGAGGAACTGCCCCGGCTCTTCGTCCACGCCGCCGTCGCCTGGTGCGTGGCGGACGCGCTGTTCGCGGGGGACGGCGCCGCGGCCTGGCGCTGGCTGCCCGCCCTCGCCCTGGCGCAGACCCTGGCCGCGGGCGCCGCCAGGGGCGCCGTGTACGCGGTCGCGCGCCGCGCCGCGCGCCGCCGCCCGCGCGCCGCCCTGGTCGTCGGCACCGGTCCCTCGGCCCAGCGGCTCGCCGCCGCGCTCGCCCGGCACCCCGAGTACGGGCTGCGTCCCGTCGGCCTGGTCGGGCCGGTGCCGCGACGGCTGCCGGACGCCGCGGCGCTGCCCGTGCTCAGCGCGGCCGGGCAGGTCTCCGGCGTCCTGCTGCGCGAGGACGTCGGCCACGTCCTGTTCACCCGGGCCCCGCGCGAGTCGCAGCTGCGGCTGTTTCGCGCGCGCGGCTGCACGATGTGGCGGGTGGGCGCGGACCCGGCCCTCGCCGGGCCGCGGGCCGGCCACCTGTGGGGCTTCGCCTGCGAACTCCTCGCGCCCCCGCCCCCGAGGCGGCTCGGCAGGCGGGCGAAACGCGCCCTCGACGTCGTGGTCGCGCTCGCCGCGCTGCTCGCCGCGGCGCCGCTGCTGCTGCTGTGCGCGCTCGCCGTGCGGCTGGCGCAGGGCCCGGGCGTCCTCTTCCGGCAGGTGCGCGTCGGCGAGGACGGCAGGCGGTTCGTCATGCTCAAGTTCCGCACGCTCACGCCCGCGGACGAGGGGGAGGCCGCGACCCGCTGGAGCATCGCGGACGACCGGCGCCTCACGACCGTCGGCCGCCTGCTGCGGCGCACCTCCCTGGACGAGCTCCCGCAGCTGTGGAACGTCCTGCGCGGCGACATGAGCCTGGTCGGCCCCAGGCCGGAACGCCCGCACTTCGTCGAGCGGTTCAGCCGGCTGCACCCCGGCTACGCCGACCGGCACCGGATGCCCGCGGGGCTGACCGGCCTGGCCCAGGTCAGCGGGCTGCGCGGGGACACCTCCATCGAGGACCGCATCCGCTTCGACAACCTCTACATCGAGACCTGGTCGCTGTGGCGCGACGTGTGCATCGTGGTGCGCACCACCGCCACCTGCTTCCGGCGCGGGGGCAGCTGATGGCCCTCGCCCCGGCCCGCGCGCGCCTGCCGTGGACCCCGCGATGGCCCGCGGCGGCCACCCTCGGCACCGTGCTGCTGCTCCTGCTGCCCGCCGGGCGCGTGAGCGTGGCGGGCGGCAGGATCGTGGCGGCCGACCTGGCCTCCCTCGCGCTGGCCGCGGCCTGCGCGGTGCGCCTGGCCCGCGGCCACCGCCCGCCGCTGACCTGGCCGGCGGCCGCGGTGCTCGGCGCGCCCGCCGTCGTCCTCGCCGCCGCGACCGTCGCCGCCGCCGACCCCTGGGCCGCCCTGCCCGGCTACCTGCGGTTCCTGCAGACCTTCGTGCTGGTGCCCGCGGCCCTCGTGCTGCTGCTGCGCGACGCGCGCGACGTCCGCCTGGTCGCGGGCGGGCTGGTCGTGCTCGCGCTGGGCCAGGGCCTCGTGGGGACCGTGCAGTACCTCACCGGCACCGGCGCCTCCTACATGGGGCAGAACGTCAGGGCCGTCGGCACCTTCGGTCCCCAGCACGTCATGGGCATGGCCACCGCGGTCTCCCTCGGCCTGATCGCCGCCCTCTCCCTCGCCCTGGCCCCGCCCCCGGGGGCGCGGCGGGCGTGGCGGGCGGCCGCCCTGGCGAGCGTGGCCTTCCTGGCGGTGCCGCTGACCTTCTCGTTCAGCCGCGGGGCCTGGCTCGCGGCGGCCGTCGCCGTGCTCGCCCTCCTCCTGCTGCGCCTCTCGTTCCTCGGGCGGGCGAGGCTCGCGCTCGGCGGCGCCTGCCTCGCCCTGACGGGCGCGGTGGTGCTCGGCGCGGGCGCGGTGGGTCCCGGGCTGCCCGGCGCGGGGCTCGTCGGGGACCGGCTGAGCAGCATCGGCGAGGTCGCGGACGCCCCCGACCAGTCGGTGATCGACAGGTACGCGATGTGGGACGCCGCGCTCGCCATCTGGCGCGAGCGGCCCTGGACCGGCGCCGGGCCGCGCGGCTTCGCCGCCCTCCGCGACAGCCACGCCTCCCTCGCGCTGTCCTCGGGCGGCGATGTGGCGGGCGCGGGCCTGGAGTTCAGGCGGCAGGAGCTGCTGTCCCCGCACAACATGTACCTGCTGGTGCTCGGCGAGCAGGGGCTCGCCGGCGCGGCCACGCTGATCGGCTGCTGGGCCGCGCTGCTCGTGTGCTGCCTGCTCAGGCTGCGCGCCTGCCGCCGCGGCCGGGACCTCGGGCTGCTGGCCACCGGCCTGCTCCTGTGGCACGCCGTGGACTTCCTCTACGCCGACGTCGGCGGGCCCACCACGGTGCTGACCGCGGTCGCGTTCGGCCTGACCGCCTGGTGGGCCCTCGCGCCCGCCGCGGAGCCGGAGGGCGCCAGGTGACCGCCGTCGCCTCCGGCGCCCGCGGGGAGCGGTTCCTCGCCCGCGCCGTCCTGCTGACCGCGGCGCTCACGGCGGCGGGCGCGCTGGGCGGGCTGTTGCGCGACCAGCTCATCGCCCGGCTCTTCGGCGCCGACGGCACGACCGACGCCTTCCTCGTCTCCTGGACCGTCCCCGAGTTCGCCGCCACGCTGCTGATCGAGGAGGCGATGGCGCTGGTCCTCGTGCCCGCCTTCAGCCTGGCGCTGGCGCGCGGCGGCGCGGGCCCGGTGCGCGCACTGCTGAGGACCACCCTCCCCCGGCTGCTGCTCGCGCTCTCGCTGGCCGCCGGGGCGCTGGCGGCGGGCGCCCCGCTGCTGGTGCGCGCCCTGGCGCCCGGCCTGTCCGATCCCTCGCTCGCGGTGGACTGCACGCGGCTGACGGCCGTCTGCGTGCTGACCTTCGGCCTGGCCGGCTACTTCAGCGCCGCCCTGCGCGCCCACCACAGCTTCCTGCCGCCCGCGGCGATCTACGTCGCCTACAACGCGGGCATCATCGCCACCGCCGTCGCCCTGCACGCCAGGTGGGGGGTGCGCGCGGCGGCGGCCGGGGTGGCGCTGGGCGGGGCGCTGATGGCACTGGTGCAACTCCCCTCCTTCCTCAGACGGGTGGGGAGCCGGGGGCGCGCCGGCGCGCCGGCCGCCCCGCGCGCCGCCGCCGTGCCCGGGCCCGGGGTGGGGGGCGGGGCCGGGCGCGCGGCCGGGTGGGCGGGAATCTCCGTCGTCGCGCCCGTCGCGCTCTTCGCCCTCGGCAGGCAGTCCCAGGTGCTGGTCGAGCGCTTCCTCGGCTCCTCGCTGCCGGCCGGGGCGATCTCCTGCCTCAACTACGCCCAGAAGGTGGCCCAGCTGCCCATGGTGCTCTCGATGATGGTCTGCACCGTGACCCTCCCGGTGGTCGCCAGGGCCCTGGCGGAGGGCGACACGGAGGGCGCCAGGCGGCGCGTGGAGCGCGACCTGGTGGTGGCCTGCGCCGTGGTGCTCCCCGGGGCGGCCTACGTGATCGCCTGCGCCCCGCAGATCATCGAACTCCTCTTCCAGCGCGGCGCGTTCGACGCCGAGGCGACGGCCGCGACGGCGCGCGTGATGCGGGTGTACGCCCTCGGGCTGCTCGGCCAGACCCTGGTCGGCACGCTGGCCAGGCCCTTCTTCTCGGCGGCCAGGCCCACCTGGTACCCGCTGGGCGCCATGGCCCTGGGGCTGCTCGCGACGCTGCTCTGCGGCCTGGCCGCGGTGCCCCGCTGGGGGGCACCGGGCATCGCGGCGGCCAACGCCGCCGGGATCACCCTCTCCGCCTTCCTGCTGCTGCGCGGCCTGGCCACCCGGTCGATCCCGCTGCACATCGGCGAGGTGGTGGCCCGGCTCGCCCGGCCGGCCTGCGCCGCGCTGGCGGCCACCGCCGCCGGCTGGGGCCCGGCCGCCGCCCTGGACGCGGGGCCGCTCGGCACCGCCGCGCTCGGCGCCCTCCTGGTCCCGGCCGCCTTCGCCACCACGGCCCTGGCCCTGCGGGTGCCGGAGGCCGAGCCGCTCAAGGCCCTGCCACGGGCCCTCACCCGGGCCCTCGGAAAGGCCCTGCCCGGATTCCTGCGCACGCCCCTCCTCAGGTACCTCCTCAAGCAAAGGCCACGCCATGCCCGTTGAGAAGCCGATTGAGAAGCCCATGGAGAAGCCCGTGGAACCGCCCATGGAGACGTCCCTGGACAAGCCCCTTTGCACGCCCGCGGAGCAGCCCGCGGAGAGGTCACGCGGGAGGTCGGCAGGACCGCGGCGGGAGGGGGCAGCGGCCACGCCGGCCGCCCGTTCCGCCCCGCGGGACGCCCCGCGGGACGCGGCCCCGCGCGCCTTCGGCGCGTCCGCCGCCCCCCACGCCCCCCGCGCCCCCGAGGGGCCGCAGGCCCCGGCCCCCGCGGCCCCCGGCACCTCGCGGCCCCCGGCGGCGGGGGCCGGCCAGGAGCGGACCGCGGCGCCGATGTGGGTCCTCATGTACCACTCGGTCAGCTACGCGACGCCGGACCCGTACCGCGTCACCGTCACCCCCGACCGGCTGCGCGAGCAGCTCGCCTGGCTGCGCCGCCGCGGGCTGCGCGGGGTCTCCGTGGGCGAACTGCTGCGCGCCAGGGAGCAGGGCCGCTCCGCCCGCCTCGTCGGCCTCACCTTCGACGACGGCTACCGGGACTTCCTCGACTACGCCGTCCCGCTGCTGCGCGGCCACGGCTGCACCGCCACCGTGTTCGTCCTGCCGGGGCGGCTGCACGGCAGCAACGCCTGGGACGCGGAGGGGCCGCGGCGGCGGCTGCTGAACGCCGAGGGCATCAGGGCGGCCGCCGCGGCCGGGATGGAGATCGGCTCCCACGGCCTGATGCACCTGTCCCTGCCGGGGCTCGAGGATGCGGCGCTCCGGCACGAGGTCGCCCACAGCCGCGCCCTGCTGCGCGAGATCACCGGCGGCGGGATCGCGGGCTTCTGCTACCCCTACGGCGCGGTGGACCGGCGGGTCGCCGAGGCCGTGCGCGCGGCCGGCTACTCCTACGCCTGCGCCGTCAACCCCCGCTCGCTGACCGGCCGTTACGCCCTGCCCAGAATCCACGTCGGGGAGTCGGACACCGGGCGGCGGCTGCGCACCAAGCAGCTGCTGCACCGCTTCCGCCGCCGCCAGGTCGCCCTCGAACCCGCGGTGACCTCGTGAAGCGCGGCCTGCACATCATCACCGGGCTCGGCGTCGGCGGCGCCGAACGCCAGCTGCCCGCGCTGCTCCGGCGGCTGCCGCTGGCCTGCGATGTCGTGACCCTCACCAACCCCGGGGCCGTGGCACGCGACCTGCGTGCCCAGGGGGTGCGGGTCACGGACCTCGGGATGGCGGGCAGCCGTGACCTGTCGGTGCTGCCCCGGCTGGCGGGGCTGATCCGCGCCGGCGGCTACGACCTGGTGCACACCCACCTCTACCGGGCCTGCGTCTACGGCCGGATCGCCGCGCGCCTCGCCGGGGTGCGGGCCGTGGTGGCCACCGAGCACTCGCTCGGGGCCCGCCGCATCGAGGGCCGCCCGCTGACCCAGGCCACCCGCGCCCTGTACCTGGCCACGGAACGGCTCGGCGCCGCGACCGTCGCCGTCTCGGCCACCGTCGCCGAGCGGCTGATCACCTGGGGCGTGCCCGCCGGGCGCATCCACGTGGTGCCCAACGGCATCGAGCCGGCCGCCTTCCGCTTCGACCCCCAGGCGCGGCGCGCGGTGCGGGACCGGCTCGGGCTGCCGCCCGGCGCGTTCGTGGTGGGCGGCGTCGGGCGGCTGGTGCCCGGCAAGGGTTTCGACGCCCTGGTGCGCGCCGTGGGGACGCTGCCCGAGGGCGTCCGGCTGGTGCTCGCGGGCGAGGGGCCGCAGCGGGCCGCGCTGACCCGGCTGGCCGCCAGGCTCGGGGCCGCGGACCGGGTGGTGCTGACCGGCGAGTGGCCCGACGTGCCGGGGCTGCTGGCCGCGTTCGACCTCTTCGTCTCCCCCTCCACCGAGGAGACCTTCGGGCTCGCCGTGCTGGAGGCCCTCGCCGCCGGCCTGCCGGTGCTGCACGTCACCTGCCCGGCCGTCGACGAGCTGCCGCGCCGGGAGGCGCCGGGCGCCCGCCGCGTGGGCCGCGAGGCGGCGGACCTGGCCCGTGCGGTGCGGGCGGAGCTGTCGCTCGGCGCGCGCAGGCTGCCGGTGCCCGACGCCGTGCGGCGCTACGACGTCGACCGGACCGCGGAGCGGCTGATGGCCGTGTACGAGGCCGCGCACGTGGCCCTGCCCGAGGAGGTGGGGCTCCCGTGAGGCTCCCGGGCTGGTGGCCCCTGGCCCTGTGCACCCTGCTGGGCGCGCTGCTCGGCGGGGGCCACGCCCTGCTGACCGACCGCGCGTACGCGGCCCGGGGCTACGTGCTGGTGACGCGGCCGGAGGCCGACCAGTCCGCGGCCGTGGGGCTGGCCCAGTCCTACGGCCGGGTGGCGACGAGCGACGCGGTGCTGCGCATGGCCCGCACCGACGCGGGGGCCGCGGCCGGGGACCTGCGCGGCCGGGTCACGGCGAGCACCTCGCCCGACGCGCCGATGATCGAGATCACCGGCCGCGCGGGCTCCCCCCAGGCCGCGGCCCGGGCGGCCAACGCGGTGGCGCAGGCGCTGATCGCGTACGGCAACGAGGCGCGGGGGCGGACGGACGCCACGCTCAGCCGGTTCGCCGAGGCCGCTCCGCCCTCCCGGGCCATCTCGCCCGCGCCCGGGCTCTCCCTCGCGGTCGGCGGCAGCGCCGGGGCGGTGACGGGCTGCCTGGCGCTGCTGGTCCGGGCGGGCGGGGCCGGGACGGGGCGCCGGCGCGCGCCGCTGCCCGCCCAGGTGGACAAGGGCACGGCGCCCGGCGTCTCCGAGACGGTGCGCTGAGGGCGTGCGCCTGGCGGTGCGCCGGGGCCGCGCGCCGGGCCGGTGCGCCGGGCCGCCCGCGGCGTGCGGGTGGGGCGTGCGGGAGGGGCGTGCGGGGCCGGCGGCAGGGGCGGTGGGCGGGGCCCTCAACGGCCGCGTTCCGCCCCGCCGTTCACCTGGAGGATCTGCGCGGTGACGTGGCTCGCGGCATGCGAGGCCAGCCAGTACAGGGTCTCGGCCACGTCCCCCGGGGTGCCCGCCCGCTTGTCGAGCGTCTCGTCGATGAGGGCCTGGCGGCGCTCGGGCGTCTGCCTCCCGCCGAAGAACTCGGTGTCGACGACGAGCCCGGGCGCCACCACGTTCACCGTGATGCCGCGGGGGCCCAGGGCGCGGGCCAGGTCGAAGGCGTAGGGGTGCAGCGCGGCCTTGCTCGCGCCGTAGGCGCCGTTGCCCGAGCCGCGGTAGGCGGCGATCGAGCTGACGAACAGCACCCGGCCGCCCGGGGAGGCCAGCCGGTCCCGCAGCGCCTCGGTCAGCAGCACCGCGGTGAGCACGTTGCTGCGGAAGCTCGCCGTCCACTCGTGGGCCAGGGCGGTGAGGGGCGCGGCATCCACGGCCGGTCCCGGCTCCAGCAGGCCGATGCCCCCCGCGGCGAGCACCAGCACGTCCACGGTGCCGAACTCCTCGCCGACGAACTCCGCGGCGCCCGCCGCCTCGTCCGGGTCGGCGACGTCGGCCTGGTAGGTGACGGCGCCGGGCACGGAGTCGGCCGCACGGGCGAGCACGTCGGAGCGGCGGCCGATCAGCACGGGGGTGTCCCCGTCCCTGGCGAAGGTCTTCGCGGTGGCCAGGCCGATGCCGGTGCCGCCGCCTGTGATGATCACTGTCCTGCCTGCCATGCCCGGACACTAACTCCTCCCAGGCCCTGCGGCGCGTTCAGCGCGGCACCTGCCAGGTGAGGGCGGAGCCCCTGCCGTCCGGGCCGGGACCGAGGCCGGCCGAGCCGCCGAGGGAGGCGGCCCGTTCGGCGAGGTTGCGCAGGCCGCTGCGGCGGGCCCCGCCGGCCGGCGGGCCCGAGCCGTCGTCGGTGACCCGCAGCCGCACGGCCGGACGGCCGTCGGGCAGGCGGGCCGTGGCGTCGACCGAGACCTCGACGCGGCTCGCGGCGGCGTGCCGGGCGGCGTTGGACAGGCCCTCGCGCAGGGCGGCGATCAGGTGCGCGGCCGGCTCCTCGGCGACCAGGGCGTCGACCGGCCCGGTGAAGGAGACCGAAGGGGTGAAGCCGAGGGGGCCCGCCGCCGCCCCGGCCTCGCGCAGCACCCGGGCGCGCAACCCGGGCGGCGCCTCCTGCGGCGGCTGCCTGAGGGCGTAGATCGTGGTGCGGATCTCCTCGACGGTGGCGTCGAGTTCACGGGTGGCGCTCTCCAGCCGCCAGGACGCCTCCTCGGGCAGGCCGGCCCTGCGGGCGCCCTCCAGGGTCATGCCGACGGCGAAGAGCCGCTGGATCACCAGGTCGTGCAGGTCGCGGGCGATGCGGTCGCGGTCCTCCAGAACGGCGATCCGCGCGCGGTCGCGGCGGGCCCTGCCCAGCAGCAGGGCGAGGGCGGCCTGCTGGGCGAACTGGGTGGCGAGGGCGCGTTCCGGGACGGAGTACGGCGGGGCGCCGCGGTCCCTGGCCAGGGCGAGGACGCCGAGCAGGGTGCCGCCGGTGCCCAGGGGCAGCAGCATGGCGGGGCCGCGGTCGCGGATCAGGCCGGTGACCAGCCGGGGGTCGGTGAGGGGGTCGTCGACGAGCACCGGCTCGCCGGACAGCGCCTGCCCGAGCGCGGGGCTGCCGGCCGGGACGGTGGTGCCCAGCAGGCGCCCGGCGCCGCGGCCGTGGGCGGCGACCACCTCGAGGTCCGCCGCGCCCGCCCGGGCGCCGTTCCGGCCGTGGGCGAGGGGGCGCGCCGGTTCGAGCACCGCGCTCACCGCGGCGTCGGTCAGCCGGCCGGCCTGCTCGGCGACCACCGCGAGGGCGTTCCCCTCCTCGCCCGGCCCCGCCGGGTCCTCCGCCCCCTCGGCGAGGAGGGAGGTGGACAGCTCCAGGCTGCCGTCCATCCAGCGGGCCTGCCGCCTGACCGCCTCGCGCAGCCGCGCGTTGCCGAGGGCGGCGCCTGCCTGGGCGGCCAGGACCCGCAGCAGGAGCCGGTCCTCGGGGGCGAAGCCGCCGCGCCGCCCGGCGACCTGGAGGGCGCCGCACTTCGCGCCGTGCACGAACAGCGGCACCGCCAGCGAGCCGGGCTCCTCCGGCTCCGGGCCGCCGAGCAGCCAGCGGGCGAGCCGGTCGGGGGCGCGGCCGGTGCGTCCCGGCGCGGCCGGGCCGTGGCTGATCAGGCGGCCGATGCCGGTGCCGTCCTCGTCGAGGAGCGCGAGGGCGGCGTAGCGGGCGCCGGCCAGTTCGGCCGCGGCCCTGACGACCAGGTCGGGCACGGCCCGCGGCGTGGCGTCCCCGCCGACCGTCTCCACGGCCCGCAACAGCCGCGTCAGCGCCTCTCGCCGCATGTCCCGAGGGTAGGCGCAGCCGGGGCCACCCGCCGTTCCTGCGCCGCCGCGCCGGGGCTCTCAGGCCGCGGTGAGGGCCTCCGCCCGGCTCCGCTCGCGGGCCAGCATCTCGCGGAACGGGCCGGATTCCGCGGCGAGTTCCGGGTAGGGGCCGCGCTGCACGATACGGCCCGCGTCGAGCACGAGCACCTCGTCCACTGCGTCGAGACCGGCCAGCCGGTGGGTGATCAGCAGGGTGGTGCGGCCCCGGGTCGCGGCCAGCAGGTCGGCGGTGAGGGCATCGGCGGTGGGCAGGTCCAGATGCTCGGCCGGCTCGTCGAGGACCAGCACGGGGAAGTCCGCCAGCAGCGCCCTGGCCAGCGCGAGCCGCTGCCGCTGCCCGCCCGAGAGGCGGGCCCCGTGCTCGCCGACCAGCGTGTCGAGGCCCTCGGGGAGCTCCCGGTCCACCCAGTCGAGCAGCCGGGCGGCGGCCAGCGCGCCGCGCAGCTCCTCCTCGCCGGCGTCCGGGCGGGCGAGCCTGAGGTTCTCCCGCAGGGTGCTGTCGAAGAGGTGTGCGTCCTGGGCGCAGAGCCCGACCAGCCGCCGCACGTCCTCCCCGGCGAGCGAGGTCGCGTCCACGCCGCCGAGCGTGTAGGAGGCGCCGGGGCCCTCGGGGTCGAGGAAGCGCAGCAGGCAGTGGGCGAGGGTGGTCTTGCCCGAGCCGGAGGGGCCGACGACCGCGATCCGGCGCCCGGGCGTCAGGGCGAGGGCGAGGTCGCGCAGCGCCGGGCGGGGCTGCCCCGGGTGCCGGGCCGAGAGGTGCCGCACGGACAGCGGGAAGGGGGCGGCGGGCGGCGCCGCCGGGCGGGCCGGCTCGCGCACCGGCAGCGGCGCCGCCACCACCTCCCGCACGCGGGCGGCGGCCCTGGCCGCGCGCTGCCGTTGCTGCACGGCCTGCGGCAGCCCCGCCACCGCCTCGAAGGCGGCGAGCGGGACCAGCAGGACCGTGGCCAGCCAGACGCCGTCGAGGCGGCCGCCGGCGACGGCGGGCACGGCGAGCAGCGCCACGGCGGTCACCGTGAGCCCGGCGATCAGGCTGCTCAGCCCGCCGCCCAGCGCGGTGACCGCGGCGGACCGCGCGGACAGGGCGGTCAGCTCCCGGTCGGCGGCGCGCACGGCGGCGCGGCGGGCGGGCAGGGCGCCGGCGACCGTCAGTTCCGCGGTGCCGGTGAGCAGTTCCACGGTCCTGGTGGCGAGTTCCCCCCGGGCCGGGGCCAGCCTCGCCTCGGTGCGCCGGGCGACGGCCCCGGTCAGCAGCGGGACGCCGGCGCCCGCGGCCAGCAGCCCCGCCGCGAGCGCCAGGGCGGCGGTGGGCAGCAGCGCCGCGGTGAACAGCACGGCCGCCCCGGACACGGTGAGGGCGACGGCCGCCGGGAGCAGCCAGCGCAGGAAGTAGTCCTGGAGTGCGTCCACGTCCGCGACCAGGCGGGAGAGCAGGTCGCCGCGCCTGGCGCGGCCGAGCCCGGCGGGCGCCAGCCGCTCCAGGCGCCGGTAGACGCTCACCCGCAGCCCGGCCAGGAGGCGCAGCACGGCGTCGTGGCCGACCAGCCGCTCGGCGTAGCGGAAGGCGGCCCGGCCGATGCCGAACGCCCTGGTGGCGGTGACGGCGACCATCAGGTACAGCACCGGCGGCTGCTGCCAGGCGCGTGAGATGAGCCAGCCGGAGGTGGCCATCAGGCCCACCGCGCTGCCCGCGGCCAGGGCGCCGAGCGCCGTGGCCAGGGCGAGTCGCCAGGCGCGGGCGCGCCCGGCGGCCCTGACCCAGCGCAGCGGATGCTCCGCGGGGGCCGCGCCGGGTTCGCCGGGCTCGCCGGGCGCGGCGGCCTGGGCCGGGGCAGCCGGGGCAGCCGGGGCCGTGGGAGCCGGGGCCGCGGAGGGCGGCACGTCGGCGTACCGCGGATCGGCGGGCGGCACCTCGGCGTCCGGCGCGGGCGTGGCGTGGGCGCGCGGCCCGGGAAGTTCCGGGCCGGCGGCCGCCGAGACGGGGGCGACGGGGGCAGGAACGGGGGCGGCGACGGGGGGCGTGGTGGCCGTCACGGACGGTGGTTCCACGTGAAACACTCGATCGGCCGCCGCCAGCAGGGCGGGCCGGTGGGTGATCAGGAGCACGGTACGGCCGGCGGCCAGGCGCCGGATGGCGGCCACCACCGTGGCCTCGGCCGCGCCGTCGAGCGCCGCCGTCGGCTCGTCCAGCAGCACCACCGGCCGGTCGGCCAGGAAGGCGCGGGCGAGGGCGACGCGCCGGGCCTGCCCGGCGGACAGGCCCGCCCCGCCCTCGCCCAGGACCCGGGCCGGGTCCAGGTCCGGGGCGGCCGCGGCGCGCAGGGCCGCGGCGACGGCGGCGTCGTCCGCCTCCGGCCTGGCCAGCCTGACGTTCTCGGCGATGGTTCCCGCGAAGAGCAGCGGGCGCTGCGGCAGCCAGGCGACGTGCCGGTGCCAGTCGGCCGCGTCGAGCGTGGCCAGGTCCTGGCCGCCCACCAGGACCCGCCCGCTCACCGGGCGCACCAGGCCGAGCACCGCGGCGACCAGCGTGGACTTGCCGCCGCCCGAGGGGCCCGTCACGGCGACCGTCTCGCCGGGGGAGAGGCGGAGGCTGGTTTCCGCCAGCGCGTCGTTGCTCCGGCCGGGGAAGCGGACCCGAACCCGGTCGAGGACGATCCCGGGGGCGGTGGGGACCGGCGAGCGGCCGGTGGCGGGCAGGGGGCGCTCCAGCAGCTCGAAGACCTCGCCGGCCGCGGACAGGCCCTCCTGCGCGGCGTGGAACTGAACGCCCACCTGCCGCAGCGGCAGGTACGCCTCGGGCGCCAGGATCAGGACCACAAGGCCGGTGAAGAGGTCGAGCTCGCCGTGGACCAGCCGCATGCCGACGCCCACGGCGACCAGCGCCACCGAGAGGGTGGAGAGGAGTTCCAGGGCGAAGGAGGAGAGGAAGGCGATCCGCAGGGTCCGCAGGGTGCCGCGCCGGTAGTCGTCGGTGATGGCACGGATGGTGGCCGCCTGGGCCTTCGCCCGCCCGAAGACCTTCAGCGTGCCCAGGCCCGCCACCACGTCGAGGAAGTGGCCGGAGAGCCGGGCCAGCTGCCGCCACTGCCGGTCCATGTGGGCCTGGGTGGCCCAGCCGATCAGCGCCATGAACAGCGGGATCAGCGGGAGGGTTCCGGCGATCAGGGCCGCCGAGACCCAGTCCTCGGTGACGATCCTGGCCAGCACGACGGCCGGCACCACCGCGGCGAGGCACAGCTGCGGCAGGTAGCGGGTGAAGTAGCCGTCGAGCGCGTCGATGCCGCGGGTGGCCAGCGCGGTGAGCTCGCCGGTCGGCCGGCCGCCGTCCGGCAGCCGGACGGCGTGGTCCAGCAGCCGCAGCCGCAGCTCCGACTTCACCGCGGCGCCGGCCCGGTGCGCGGCCAGCTCCGTCAGGTAGCCCACCAGGCCGCGCCCGGCCGCCGTCGCGGCGAGCAGCAGCACGGGCGTGCCGAGGTCGCCCAGGTCCCGGCCTGCGGTGAAGGCGTCGGTGACGATCCGGGCGATCAGCACGGCCTGCGCGACGACCAGGCCGGCGCCCGCCAGGCCGAGGCCGGCCGAGGCGGCCAGGAAGCCGCGGGTGGCCCGGGCGTAGCGCAGCAGCCTGGGGTCGACGGGCCTCACGAGGGCACCCTCGGCCCGCGCGCGGTCGCGCTCCCGGCCGGCCCCTCCTCGCGGGGCTCGCCGCCCTCGACGGCCGCGGGCGCCCGCCGCCCGTGGGCCGTTTCCCCGTGGCCGGTTCCCGTGCCGGCCCCGTCTGCCTCCTCTGCCCCGTGCGCCGGGTGGGCCGCGTGGGCGGGCGGGGCCAGGTGCCGGGTGCCGATCCGCTGGCGGAAGACCCAGTAGGTCCAGCCCTGGTAGACCAGCACCAGCGGGGTGGCCAGCGCCGCGCACCAGGTCATGATCCGCAGCGTGTACGGCGCGGAGGCCGCGTTGTCGACGGTCAGGCTCCACTCGGGGGCCGGCGAGGAGGGCATCACGTCGGGGTACAGCGCCAGGAACAGCGTCGCGGCCCCCGCCACCACCAGCAGCCCGGAGAAGGCGAAGGCGTAGCCCTCCCGGCCGCGCGCGGTGGCGGCCAGGGCGGCGAGCAGCGCGACTCCGGCCAGGGCGAGGGCGGCCAGGCTGCGGGCGTTGCCGCCGTCGGCCTGCGTCCACAGCAGGAAGCCGCCGCCGAGCCCGCCCGCCGCGAGGCCGAGCCACCCGGCGGCGCGCCTGGCCCTGGTCCTGATGTCGCCCACGGTCTTCAGCGCCGTGAACGTCGCGCCGTGGAAGGTGAACGTCACCACGGCCACCACGCCGCCGAGCAGCGCGTAGGGGCTCAGCAGGTCGCCGAGGCCGCCGGTGAACTCGTGCGCCGAGTCGAGCGGCACGCCGCGCACCAGATTGGCGAAGGTGACGCCCCACAGGAAGGCGACCGCGAGCGAGCACCAGAAGACCGCCCGCTCCCAGTTGCGCTGCCACCTCTCGCCCGGCCGCTTGGCGCGGTACTCGAAGGCGAGGCCGCGCACGATCAGGCAGACCAGGACGGCCACCAGCGGCAGGTAGAACCCCGAGAAGAGGCTGGCGTACCACTCGGGGAAGGCGGCGAAGGTGGCGCCGCCCGCGGCGATCAGCCACACCTCGTTGCCGTCCCAGACCGGCCCGATGGTGTTGATCAGGACCCGGCGCTCCGCGCGGTCCCTGGCCAGCGTGCCGCTGAGCACGCCGACGCCGAAGTCGAAGCCCTCAAGGAAGAAGTAGCCGGTCCACAGGACCGCGATGACGAGGAACCAGACGTCGGTCAGCTGCATCTCTCCGCCTCCTCAGTACGAGAACGCCATCGGGCGGTCGGCGTCCGCGGGATCGCCGCGGTCGCCGCCGATGCGGGTGGGCGGGTTGCGGTCCGCCTCGGTCAGTTCGGGCGGGCCCGCCTTGACGTAGGTGATCATCAGCCGCACCTCGATCACCGCGAGCACCGCGTACAGCAGCGTGAACACGCTCAGCGAGACGAGCTGTTCGGCCTGGGAGACGCCGGGCGAGACGGCCGACCTGGTCTGCAGCAGGCCGTAGACGACCCAGGGCTGGCGCCCGGTCTCGGTGAAGATCCAGCCCCAGGCGTTGGCGGCCAGCGGGAAGAGCATGGTCAGCGGGACCAGCCGCCAGAACCAGCGGGCGGGCAGGCCGGTCAGCTCGCGGCGGCGGGTCAGGGCGGGCCGCGGCACCTCCTCGGGCCCGGTGCGCAGCTCGGGGGCCAGCAAGAGGCGTCGCCTGGTCAGCCAGAGCCCCGCGGCGCCGAGCGCCGCGGAGGACATGCCGAAGCCGATCATCCAGCGGAAGCTCCAGTAGGCGAGCGGCACGTTGGGCCGGTAGTCGCCGGGCCCGAACCGCTCCTGCAGGGCGTGGTTGGTGTCGTTGATGCCCGGGACCTCGTCGGAGAAGTTGTCGTGGGCGAGGAAGGACAGCAGGCCCGGCACCTCGATCGCCACCGTGTTGTGCCCGCGCTCCACGTCCCCGACGGCGAAGAGCGAGAACGGCGCGGGGGCCTCGGTGTCCCACAGGGCCTCGGCGGCGGCCATCTTCATCGGCTGCTGCTCGTACATGATCTTGCCGAGCCGGTCGCCGGTCAGCGCGGTGAGCAGCCCGGCCACGACCATGGTGACCAGCCCGATGCGCAGCGAGGCCCGCATGACGGGCACGTGCCTGCGGCGCGCCAGGTGGTAGGCGGCGATCCCGGCCACGAAGGCGCCGCCGGTCAGGAAGGCCGCGGTGAGGGTGTGGCCGAACTGGGCGAGCGCCGTGTTCTGCGTGAGCACCCGCCAGAAGTCGGTGAGCTCGGCGCGTCCGGTGTCCTCGTTGAGCCGGTAGCCGACCGGGTGCTGCATCCAGGAGTTGGCCGCGAGGATGAAGTAGGCGGAGAGGATCGAGCCCACGGCCACCGTCCAGATCGTCGCCACGTGGAGCTTCGGCGGCAGCTTGTCCCAGCCGAAGATCCACAGGCCGATGAAGGTGGACTCGAAGAAGAAGGCGATCAGCGCCTCGAAGGCGAGCGGGGCGCCGAAGACGTCGCCGACGAACCGGGAGTAGTCCGACCAGTTCATCCCGAACTGGAACTCCTGGACGATGCCGGTGACCACGCCCATGGCGAGGTTGATCAGGAAGAGCTTGCCCCAGAACTTGGTGGCCCTGAGGTACTTCTCGTCCTTCTTCCGCACCCAGGCGGTCTCCAGGCCGGCGGTCAGCACGGCCAGGGAGATCGTCAGGGGCACGAACAGGAAGTGGTAGACGGTCGTGATGCCGAATTGCCACCGCGCCAGGGTCTCCGGTGCGAGAGCGAGGTCCACGGTTCTCCCCTTCCGCTGGTGAGCGGTCGGACCAGCATGATCTTGTGAACGTATTCACATTCACAAGCCATTATGAACCATAGCCCCCCGCGTCCGGACACGGGGGGTCGTTTCGCCCTCTCTCCGCTCGCTGGGGGATCGGCTCCCGGCTCCCGCGCGAGACCGCCCCCTCCGGCGGCGCGCCCCGGCGCGGCCGGCGTGCGCGCCAGCGCTCAGCGCGTACGCGCCCCCGCGCCCGCGTCGCTCCGCTCGGCGAGGAACGCCTCCGCGGTGCGCAGGAGTATGTCGTTCGCGGCCGGCTCGCCCACCGTGGCCCGCACCCCCTCGCCCGCGAAGGGCCGCACGGTGACGCCCGCCGCCTCGCAGGCTGCGGCGAAGGCCATGGTGTCCTCGCCCAGCCGGAACCACACGAAGTTCGCCTGCGAGGCCGGCACCGACCAGCCCTGCGCCGCGAGGGCGGCGGACACCCGCTGCCGCTCCGCCACCAGCTCCGCCACCCGCTCCAGCAGCGCCGACTCCGCGCGCAGCGAGGCGATCGCCGCGTTCTGCGCGATCTGCGACACCCCGAAGGGCACCGCCGTCTTGCGCAGCGCCTCGGCCACCGGCTCGTGCGCCACCGCGAACCCGACCCGCAGGCCGGCCAGGCCGTACGCCTTGGAGAAGGTCCGCAGCACGCAGACGTTCGGCCGCTCCCGGTAGAGCGCGATGCCGTCGGGGGCCTGCGGGTCGCGGACGAACTCGCGGTAGGCCTCGTCGATGACGACCAGCACGTCCTGCGGCACCCGGTCCAGGAAACGCTCGAGTTCCGCGCGCCTGGTCACCGTGCCGGTCGGGTTGTTCGGCGTGCACACGAAGATCAACCGGGTCCGGTCGGTGACCGCGTCCGCCATGGCCGGCAGGTCGTGCTCCTCCGCGGCGGTCAGCGGCACCCGCACCGAGGTGGCCCCGGAGATCTGGGTGATGATCGGGTACGCCTCGAAGGAGCGCCAGGCGTAGATCACCTCGTCGCCCGGCCCGGCCGTCGCCTGCACCAGCTGCTGCGCCACCCCCACCGAGCCCGTCCCGGTCGCCACGTGGCTCACCGGCACCGCGAACCGCTCCGCGAGCTCGGCCACCAGCGCGGAGCAGGACAGGTCGGGGTAGCGGTTGAGCGAGTCGGCCGCCGAGATCGCCGTCTGGAGCACCCCGGGCAGCGGCGGGTACGGGTTCTCGTTCGAGGACAGCTTGTACGTCACCGGACCCTCGCCGGCCGGCCGGCCCGGCACGTAGGAGGGGATGCCCTCGAGCGCGGCGCGCAGCCGCGGGCCCTTGCCCGGCCGGGGGGCGGGTTCCTGAGAAGATGCGGTCGTCATCCTCCACACCCTAAGAGGAAATGGCCGGGAGGCGTATCCCCGGTTCTGACAGGCGCGCGGGGCCTGAAGCGCGCCCTGGCGGGCGCCGTGGCGCGCTCTACTCGTGAGAGTGAGTCCGCGCATGTTGAATGAACGCCTCCGGCAACCACCGGGCCCGGAGTCGGCGGCCCAGTGGGTCACAGCGGCCTCGCCTGGCCTGGACTTCGCAGGCCGGAAGCGCTTATTGATCATGCAAAAACGTCACAGCCGGGCCGCCTTCGCCGCCCGTCGGAGGGCCGCGCCCCCGGGCCTACCATCAGGTCGCCATGACAGCAGCGAAGCATCAGGTGACGCGGAAAACCGGACGCAGGACGGGCGGACGTGCGGGCATCCGCGAGGTCGCGGCCGCCGCCGGTGTCTCGATCACCACTGTCTCCGACGCGCTGAACGGCAAGGGCCGCCTCCCCGACGCGACCCGCAGGCACGTCCGCTCCGTCGCCGAGCGCCTCGGCTACCGCCCCTCGGCCGCCGCCCGCACCCTGCGCACCGGGAAGTCGGGGCTCATCGGGCTCACGGTCACCACCTACGGCGAGGAGCCGTTCACCTTCACCGAGTTCGCCTACTTCGCCGAAATGGCCCGGGCCGCCACCTCCGCGGCGCTCGCCCGCGGCTACGCGCTGGTCATCCTGCCCGCCGCCTCCCAGCACCGGGAGTTCGACGTCTGGTCCAACGTCGCGCTCGACGGCACCGTCGTCATCGACCCCTCCGACCACGACCCCGTCGTCACCGAGTTGGTCAGACAGGGCATCCCCGTCGTCTCCGACGGCCGCCCGGGCGGCAGCCTGCCGGTCACCGCCTGGGTCGACAACGACCACGAGGCGGCCGTCACCGGCCTGCTCGACCACCTCGCCGCCGCCGGGGCCCGCCGCATCGGCCTGCTGACCGGCACCAGCACGGACACCTACACCCGGCTGTCCACCACGGCCTACCTCAACTGGTGCGAGCGCGCCGGGCAGAACCCCGTCTACGAGGCGTACCCGGCGCACGACCCCTGCGCCGGCGCCGTCGCCGCCGACCGCCTGCTCGCCAGGCCCGACCGGCCGGACGCCGTCTACGGCCTGTTCGACCCCAACGGCACCGACCTGCTCGCCGCCGCCCGCCGGTACGGCCTGCGGGTGCCCGACGACCTGCTCGTCGTCTGCTGCAGCGAGTCCAGCGTCTACGCCACCACAGAACCCCCGATCACCACGCTCTCGCTGAAGCCGGGACGCATCGGCACCAGCGTGATTCAGCTGCTCATCGACGCCATCGAGGGGGCGAGCGGGGGCCGTCCGCCCGCTCCCGCCCCCGCGGCGGAGGCCGCACACCAGGTGATGCCGACCGAACTGATCGTGCGCACCTCCTCGCAGCCGCCGCGGCGGCCGGCCGCCTCCGCGCGGGCCACGGTGACGGCCCCGCGCACTCCCCCTGCCATCGACCAGTAGATTCCGGTAGACAGGTGTGTCACATCTGAGCACCGGGATTCCTATGATGGGCGAACGGCACCGGGACCTGACCGACCGGACAGGCCCCGCAGGTGGAGGCGGCGCGTAGTGGTGGAGGGGTCGATGACTCAGGGGGCCGGCGAGGGACCGGATGTCTGGCAGCGCGGCGCGGACGGGCCGGCTGATCTCTACTCTCCGACGGTGCGTGACCTGCCGGTGGCCGACGGCCCAGGACCGCTCTACGTGGTCGGTGACGTGCACGGATACCACACCGAGCTGCTGGAGGCGCTGCGTGGGGCCGGGCTCACCGACGAGGAGGACCACTGGGCCGCGGGCAACGCGCGGCTGTGGTTCCTCGGCGACTTCACCGACCGCGGCCCGGACGGGGTCGGCGTCATCGACACCGTGATGCGGCTCTCCGCCGAGGCCGCCGCCGCGGGCGGCTACTGCAAGGCCCTCCTCGGCAACCACGAGCTGCTGCTGATCGGCGCGAGCCGCTTCGGGGACACCCCGGTCGAGTCGGCCGCGGGCACCGCGTCCTTCCAGGCCGCCTGGCTGCTCAACGGCGGGCAGCGCACCGACATGGAGCGGCTCCAGGACCACCACGTGCAGTGGATGTCGCGGCTCGACTCGATGGCGCTGGCCGACGGCCACCTGCTGCTGCACTCGGACACCACCGCGTACCTCGACTACGGCAGCACCGTGGACGACGTGAACGACGCGATCTGGCAGGCGCTGCAGCGCAACGACGTCGAGGAGACCTGGGACCTGTTCCGCAAGTTCACCAAGCGCTTCGCCTTCCGGGACGAGGGCGGCCCGCAGGCGGTCCGCGAACTGCTCGACACCTACGGGGCGAAGCGCGTCGTGCACGGGCACAGCCCGATCCCCTACCTCACCGGCGAGGGAGCCGGCGGCGAGGCCGAGGGCGGCGCCGAGGGCGGGGACGGAACGCCCCGGGTGACCGGGCCGCACGTCTACGCGGACTCGCTGGCCATCGCGATGGACGGCGGGGTCACCATGGCGGGGAAGCTGCTGGTGGCGCGGCTGCCGCTGGCGGACTGAGGCGCGGCGGTCGCCGGGGCGGCCCCGTCCTTCCGGCTTCCCCGCCCGGCACTTCTCGCCTCCCACGCCCTCCCCACCTCGCTCACCCTTCTCGTACGCGTCGTTCTTCTCGCGGGTCTGCCCCTTCTCGCCGTTCTCGCCGTTCTTGTCCTTCTCGTTCTGCTCGTTCTGCTCGTTCTTCCCGTCGGGTGCGTCCTTCTCGCCGTTCGCCTGCGGTTGACGGACGCCCGTGCGGGTCCCCGCGGGCCGTTTGCAGTCGGCGGGGGGTGAACTCGCCGTGCCGTTTCCCGGGTGTTCCCGTGTCGTTCCAGGCCGGGCGGTGTGTGGGGCACCCGAGGCGGGCAGGCAAAGGCTGTCCGGCGGGCTGCCGCGCCGGTCCCCGGATGCACCCCGGACGCACCGTGGGATGCAGGGATTTCCGGTAATCACCTGTCACCGAACGCCGGATGCCCTCTACCATCGGGGATCTGCTCATCAGCTCGCTGCCTTCCGGCTCTTGGGGACGCATATGAACGGCGCTGATGGATTGCCACCCGAGGATCAGGCCGAATTCGAGCGGGTCCTCGACGAAGTGCTGCTCACCGCCCGCCTCAGCACCGGCGCCGATCCGGAAGAGGTGGCGCGGCTGCGGGAGCTGGCGATGAACGCGCTGCCGGAGATTGCCGCAACGGCGTGGGCGGAGTACGCGCGGTACGACCGCATGCGGCAGCAGGTGCGGCGCGCGGAGTCCCCGGACGCCCCGCGTACGCCGGGCCGGAACGAGGCGCGCGGATTCGGTTCCGGGCTCGCGGTCGTGGTGTGCGCGCTGGTGCCGGTGCTCGCCGGAGTCGCGGCCGTCGTCTTCCTGTTGCTCGGTTACGCGCTGGGGCTCGCGGACCCGGAGCCCGCGCCTGCGGCCCCGATGCGCGGCGTCGGCTGGGTGTTCGCCGTGGTGGCCGCCTGCGGCATGCTGGTGGCCGCGGCGGTGCTCGTGGGCGCGGCCGTGCGCAACGGCTCGTCCACCGCCATACGCGCCTCCGCGCCGGGGGGCGAGCTGGCGCGCGCCCGCGCCGAGTGGCTGCGCGCGCTGCTCGACCGGGGGATCACCCCCTTCCTGCGCGAACGCTCCCTCGCCGCGCTGCCGCACCATCCGCGCGGGCGCACGCCCAGGCTGCGGTTCTCCAGCCCGCATTTCTCCAGCCCCGACTTCTCAAGCCCGGCGGCGGGGCGCGCGGCCAGGCCGCGCTTCGGGCAACCGCAATTCTCCAGGCCGCGGTTCGGCCGCCCGGATTTCACCAGCCCGGCCGAGGAGCTCGCCGGCGAAAGCACCGAGCAGCCTGGGGAGTTGGGGCGCGGAGATTTCCCGGGCCCGGAATTCTCCGGCCCCCGCTTCACGAGTCCCGAGTTCACCAGCCCCGCGGTGGACGAGGCCGATCCGGCGACGCGGCCGCGTTTCGGGCAACCGGATTTCTCCGGCCCGGACTTCACCAGTCCCGCCGAGGGCGGCCAGGATCGGGACTGAACGAGGGGGAATTCACGCGCACGGTCACGGACCGCTTCCGGGCGTTCGCGGACCGCTGCCAGGTCCCCTTCCTGGGCCCCTTCCGCACCCGCCTCCGGGGCGTTCGCCCGGGCGTTTCGGGGGGAGCCGGTCGTTGCCGGGGTGCCCCCGCACCCGTTTCCCGGCGCCGGCTGCCACGGGTGCTGCCGCGAACTCCCCCGGCGGGCGCCCGCGTTCGCACCGGCCCGGTTCCTCCCCCTGGGGTTCAGCGGCCGGCGAGCAATTCCTCGATCACGACCGCCACGCCGTCCTCCTCGTTGGAGGCGGTGTGCCGGTCGGTCGCCGCGAGCACGGCGGGGTGCGCGTTGGCCATCGCGTAGGAGGTCCCGGCCCAGGCCAGCATCTCCAGGTCGTTGGGCATGTCGCCGAAGGCGAGCACGGCGGAGGGCGGGATGCCGCGGCGGCGGCAGCGGTCGGCGAGCGTGGTCGCCTTGCTGACGCCAAGCGCGCTGATCTCCAGCAGGGCCGAGGGGCTGGAACGGGTGAACTGCGCCTGGTCCGCGGCGACCTCCCGGGCGAGCGCGAGGAACTCGTCGGGCCCGAGCCGCTCGTGGTAGGCGAGCAGTTTCAGCACCGGCTGGGCCGCCGGGTCCGGTCCGGCCGCGAGCAGCTTCTCCACCGGGGCCACCACGGCGGCCGGGTCCGCGGCCAACGGCGGGTAGGCGGGCTCGTGGTGGAAGCCGACGGTGCGCTCCACCGCGAAGGTCACGCCGGGGGCGGCGGCGCGCAGCGCGCGCACGACCGCCAGGGCGTTGTCCTGCGGCAGCGGGCGCACCTGGATCAGCGCGCTGCCGCGGTGCAGGTCGACGACGGCGGCGCCGTTCCCGCAGATGGCCAGCCCGTGGCCGTGCACGTGCTCGCTCACCACGCCCATCCAGCGGGCCGGGCGGCCGGTCACGAAGATGACCGCGATGCCCGCCGCCTCGGCCGCGGCCAGGGCGGCGACCGTCCGGGGGGACACGGTCTTGTCGTCGCGGAGAAGCGTTCCGTCGAGGTCGGTTGCGATCAGGCGTGGCAGTCGTTCGGGCACAAGCAGTCAGCATATGCGTGCACATCCGTGCGGGAGAGCACTCTTATGTGCCTTGTCGGGAAGCGGCCCCAAGCCTGACCGGAAAGGGCCTACGCTGTCGTGCCATGGCCGACTCACGGGTGTTTCCGCCGCGACTCTCCACCGTCATCCTGCCCGTGCACCGCTGGGCGCAGGGCGGCCGGAGAACGTGGCAGCGCGCGGAGGAACTCGGCTTCCACACCGCCTACACCTACGACCACCTCTCCTGGCGGACCTTCAGGGACCGCCCGTGGTTCGGGGCGCTGCCCACGCTGACCGCGGCCGCCGCGGCGACCGAGCGGATCAGGCTCGGCACCATGGTCGCCTCGCTCAACTTCCGGCACCCGGTGACGCTCGCCAAGGAGCTGATCACGCTCGACGACGTCTCCGAGGGCCGCTGCACGCTGGGCATCGGCGCCGGCGGCACCGGTTTCGACGCCACCGTGCTGGGCGGGGACGCCTGGTCCCCGCGGGAGCGCGCCGACCGCTTCGCCGAGTTCGTCCGGCTCCTCGACCGCCTGCTGAGCGAGGGCGCGGCGCCCGGCGTCGGGGTCTCCTACCAGGGCGAGTTCTACTCGGCCCGCGGCGCGCGGAACATCCCGGGCTGCGTGCAGCGCCCGCGGCTGCCCTTCGCCGTGGCCGCCACGGGGGCGCGCGGCATGCGGCTGGCCGCGCGGCACGGACAGGCATGGGTGACCACGGGCGACGCCAAGACCTTCGAGGGCACGGCTGCGGACTTCTACGCGGGGCTGGCCAGGCAGGTCGAGCGGCTGGACGCGGTCTGCGAGGACGCCGGCCGGGAGCCGGAGACGCTGGAGCGCATACTTCTCCACTCCAGCCTCGCCCCGGCCGGCCTGGCCCCGCTGTCCTCCCTCTCGGCCTTCGCCGACTACGCGGGCCGGGCGGCCGAGCTCGGCTTCCGCGAACTCGTGGTGCACTGGCCGATCCCGGACTCGGTGTTCGACACCGACCGGGCCGTCTTCGAGCGGATCGCCACCGAGGGACTGCGGCAGCTGGCCGGCTGAGCCGCGCCGGCGACCGGGCCCCGGCCGGCCCGCATCACATCTGCATCCCGTGCATCCCGCCTGCATCCCGCACCTGCGTCCCGCATGCTCCTGGCGGTACCCGGCCTGGCACCGGGGCGGCCCCCCGGGAGGGCACCAGGGCCGCCCGGGCCCCCGCGCGGGCTCCGCAGGCCCCTGCGCTCCGACCGTGGTATCCGGGCGCCTCGCCCTGCGGTCGCATTCCCCTAAGGGAAACCCGCGACTTTGGTACCGGGGCATTCGGTACCGAAGAGTGACGCGGGCGGCCGGGGCGGCGCACTAGCCTCCGGAGGGTGAGCGGAAGCACGAGCGTCATTCAGACGGAGAGCCTGACCAAGCGGTACCCGAGGGTGACCGCGCTCGACGGCCTGACCGTGGACATAGGACCCGGCGTGACCGGCCTCGTGGGAGCCAACGGGGCGGGCAAGTCCACCCTGATCAAGATCCTGCTGGGCCTGGCCCCCGCCAGCGCGGGCAGCGCGCGCGTCCTGGGGAAGGACGCGGCGGCCGAGGGCCGGGCGATCCGGGAGCAGGTCGGGTACATGCCGGAGCACGACTGCCTGCCGCCGGACGTCTCGGCGACCGAGTTCGTCGTGCACATGGGCCGCATGTCGGGACTCCCGAGCACCGCGGCCCGCGAGCGCACCGCGGACACCCTCCGGCACGTCGGGCTCTACGAGGAGCGGTACCGCCCGATCGGCGGCTACTCGACGGGCATGAAGCAGCGCGTCAAGCTGGCCCAGGCCCTCGTCCACGATCCGCGCCTCGTCCTGCTCGACGAGCCGACCAACGGCCTCGACCCCGCGGGCCGCGACGAGATGCTCGGGCTGATCCGCCGCATCCACACCGACTTCGGCATCTCCGTCCTGGTCACCTCGCACCTGCTGGGCGAGCTGGAGCGGACCAGCGACCACATCGTGGTCATCGACGGCGGCAAGCTGCTGCGCTCGCAGGCGACCGCGAGCTTCACCGAGGCCACCGCCTCGCTCGCCGTCGAGGTGACGGACACGGAGGCGCACCCGCACGGGGCCGAGGCGCTGCGCGCGGCGCTGACCGGGGCCGGGGTGAGCGTCGCGCCGGGCGGCGGCCACGTCCTGCTGCTCGACCTGGCGGACGACTCGCTCTACGACACCGTCCGCGACGCCATAGCCGACCTCGGCCTCGGCCTGGTCCGCATGGAGCAGCGCCGCCACCGGATCGCCGAGGTCTTCGAGGAGGCAAGGCCGTGAGCGGCAGCCCCGTGACCCCGGTTTTCCCCGGCGCCGCCTTCGGCGCGGTGCCGGCCATGTCCAGCGCACGTTCCGGCAGTGCCCCATGGGGCCGCGCCCCCGGCCGTCCCGCAGGGGGCCGCGAGGCGATCGAGGAGGTCAGGTGAGCATCCCCGCGCAGTCCGCGCCGTCAGGGCAGCCAGGAGCGGCCGGCCGCCCCGATGCCCGGATCCACAACATCGGCTACCGCCGCTACGAGGGAGCCCGGCTGGGCGCCTCCTACGCCAGGCGCTCGCTGTTCGTGCACTCCCTGCGCGGCTCCTTCGGCATCGGCAGGACCGCGCGCTCGAAGGTGCTGCCCTTCGGGCTGTTCGCGATCATGGCCGTCCCGGCGGTGATCATGGTGGCGGTCGCCTCCACCACGGGCCTGGACGAGCTGCCCGTCGAGTACACGAGCTACGCCCTGTTCATGCAGCCGATCGTCGGCCTCTACCTGGCGCTCGCGGCGCCGCAGATGGTCTCCCTCGACCTGCGGTTCAAGACCATCCCCCTGTACTTCTCGCGTCCCATCGACCGCTTCGACTACGTGGCGGCCAAGTGCGCCGCGCTGGCGGCCGCGCTGTTCCTCTTCGCCGGCGTCCCGCTGACCATCGCCTATGCGGGCGGGCTGCTCGCGAAGCTCGGCTTCGTCGACCAGACCACTGCCTTCGGGCGCGGCCTGGTGGCCACCGCCGTGTTCGCGGCGCTGCACGCCGTGCTCGGCCTGCTGATCGCCTCGTTCACCCCGCGCCGCGGCTTCGGCGTCGCGGCCGTCATCGGCGCGCTGACCATCCCCTACTTCGCGGTGACCGCCGTGCAGGCCGTCGCCGAGGAGCAGGGCAGCGCCGGTGCCGTCGGCTGGCTCGGCCTGTTCTCGCCCGGCTCGCTGCTGGACGGGCTGCAGTCGAAGTTCCTCGGCGGCACCAGCGGGTTCCCCGAGGAGCTGGTGCCCTCCGACGCGGCCGGCCTGGGCTACCTGCTGGTCACCGCGGCCCTGATCGTGGGGAGCTACCTGTTGCTGATGCGCCGATACCGGAAAGCGGGTCTGTGACGACCATGACCACCCTGCACATCACCAAGGCCTCCCGCTGGTTCGGCAACGTCGTGGCGGTCAACGACATCACCATGGACATCGGCCCCGGCGTCACCGGCCTGCTCGGGCCCAACGGCGCGGGCAAGTCCACCCTCATCCACATGATGAGCGGATTCCTCGCCCCCTCGGCCGGCTCCGTCACCCTGGACGACCGCCCGATCTGGCGCCACGCCGAGTCGTACCGGGAGATCGGCCTGGTCCCCGAGCGCGAGGGCATGTACGACTACCTGACCGGCGGGGAGTTCGTGCTGGCCAACGCCGAGTTGCACGGCCTGCCCGACCCCGGCGCCGCCGCCAGGACCGCGCTGGAGACGGTCGAGATGACCGCGGCCGCGGACCGGCGGATCTCGACCTACAGCAAGGGCATGCGGCAGCGGGTCAAGATGGCCTCCGCCCTGGTGCACCAGCCCTCCGTGCTGCTGCTGGACGAGCCGTTCAACGGGATGGACCCGCGCCAGCGCATGCACCTGATGGGCCTGCTGCGCAGGATGGGGGACGAGGGCCGCACCGTGCTCTTCTCCTCGCACATCCTGGAGGAGGTGGAGCAGCTGGCCACCCACATCGAGGTGATCGTGGCCGGGCGGCACGCCGCCTCGGGCGACTACCGCCGGATTCGCCGCCTGATGACCGACCGGCCCCACCGGTACCTCATCCGCTCCACGGACGACAGGGCGCTGGCGGGAGCCCTCATCGTCGATCCCAGCACCAGCGGCATCGAGTTCGACGCGGCGGAGGGCGCCCTGCTCGTCCAGGCGGTCGACTTCCCCCGCTTCACCGCCCAACTGCCGCGGCTCGCCCGGGACGTGGGCGTCCGGCTCCTCACGGTCTCGCCCTCGGACGAGTCCCTGGAGAGCGTCTTCTCCTACCTGGTCAGCGCGTAGCGTCAAGGAGCCCTTCGCGATGTACAACGACACCGTCGCCCGGCTCACCTACCGGGCCCTGCTTGGCCGCCGCCGCGTGCTGATCCTGCTCACGCTGCCGGTGCTGCTGCTCATCATCGCGGTCGCCGTCCGCTCGTTCAGCGGCGCAGACGACCGGGCCGCCACCGACGTGCTCGGTTCCTTCGCGCTCGCCTCGATGGTGCCCCTCATCGGCGTCATCGCGGGAACGGGCGCGATCGCGCCGGAGATAGACGACGGCTCGATCGTCTACCTCCTCTCCAAGCCGCTGCCCCGGCGGACGATCATCACCACCAAGCTGCTGGTGGCCATCTCGGTCACCATCGTGTTCACCACCATTCCCATGCTGGTGGCCGGCTACATCCTCAACGGGAACAGCCAGGGCATAGCGGGCGCCTTCACGGTGGCCGCGGCCGTCGCCTCCATCGCCTACAGCGCCGTCTTCCTGCTGCTGGGAACGGTCTCGCGGAACGCGGTGGTCTTCGGCCTGGTCTACGCCCTGATCTGGGAGTCCCTGTTCGGCAACCTCGTCCCGGGGGCGCGCACCCTCAGCATCCAGCAGTGGGCGCTCGCCCTGGCGGAGAGCACGGCGGGCTCCGGGGCGGACATCACCTCCGACGTGGCCCTGCCCGCCGCGGTGATCCTCCTGGTGGCCGCGACGGGACTCGGCACCTGGTACGCGATACGCCGCCTCACGGTGCTCACCGTCGCCCACGACGACTGAGCGGCGGGCCGGGGCGGCCGAGGCCGGCCGGCCCAGCCGGGGCCGGGCGGGCGGCCCGGGTCCGGCAGGGCCGGCCGGCGGGTCAGCGCGCGGCGGTGGCGAGGGCGGCCACGGCCGCGACGGCCCGGTCCAGCTCCTCCTCCGTCGTGTAGTAGTGCGGGGAGAGGCGGACCAGCGGGTGGACGCCGCGGTCGGCCTGGTCGAACTGGTTGTACTCGGGGGTCGTGGTCGTCACGTTGATGCCCTGGCGGCGCAGCGCGGCCGCGACCTCCTCCGCCGGCAGCCCGGCCACCGCCGCGGTGACGATGGCGCAGCGTTCCCGGCCGAGGTCGTGGGTGGTCACGCCGGGGAGTTCGGACAGCCGCTCCCGCAGCCGCGCGCCGAGCGCCAGGGCGCGTGCGCCGATGGCGTCGAGACCCAGGTCGAGCGCCTGCCGGACCGCGGCCCCCAGGCCGAGGACCGTGGCGTAGTTCTTCTCCCAGGTCTCGAAGCGCCGCGCGCCCTCCCGCCAGACGTACCCGCTGCCCCCGTCCCAGACCGCGGCCTCGATCTCGGCAACGGCCGGGTCGAGGAAGCCGAGGATCTCCGGGTTCACCCACAGGAAGCCGATGCCGCGCGGCCCCCGGAGGAACTTGCGGCCGGTGCCGGTCAGCAGGTCGCAGCCGAGTTCGGCGACGTTCACGGGGAACTGCCCGACCGACTGCGTGGCGTCCAGCAGGAAGGGCACCCCCGCGGCCCGCGTGATGCGGCCGATCTCGGTGGCCGGGTTGACCAGGCCGCCGCCGGTGGGCACGTGCGCGATGCCGACGAGCCGGGTGCGTTCGTCGATCATCTCGGCCAGCGCGGCGGTGTCCAGCTGCCCCGACTCGTCGTTGGGGACCACCGCCACCTCGGCGCCGGTGCGCCTGGCGATCTGGAGGTAGGCGAGGACGCTGCTGCCGTACTCGGCGCGGCCGGTCAGGATGCGGTCGCCCGGCCGGAACGGAAGGGAGTAGAAGGCGGCGTTCCAGGCGTGCGTCGAGTTGTCGAAGAGGGCGATGTCGCGGCGGCGCCCGCCCACGAGTTCGGCGACGGCCTCGTAGGCCGCCTCGATGCGGCCCCGTTCCTGCTCGGCCGCCTCGTAGCCGCCGATGGCCGCCTCCAGTTCCAGGTGCGCGGTCATCGCCCGCAGCGTCTGCCCAGAGAGGAGTCCGGCGCCGGCGTTGTTGAGGTGTACCCGGTGCGCGCAGCCCGGAGTGTCCCGTCGCAGTGCCTCGATGTCCATGTGCCCTCGCTTCGCTCGGTTCCCCCCAGTAAACCCGGGCCCCAGGCGAGGAGTCGCGCCCCAGGGCGATGGCTCGCCGCGGCACCGGGGAGCGCCGTTCCCCGCCCCAGGTTGTCACCGAGCCGAGCCGAGCCGGGCCGGGCCGGGTGTCCCGCGCGTCGGCCGGACCGCACCGCCCGCTGCGGCCGTTCCAGGTGCGGGCCTGGTTATCCACAGGAATGCGGTTATCCACAGGCGAGTTGTCCACAGGGGCGGAAGCGGGTGACGGCTGGGCGCCGCGGAGGTTCCCTTCCGGCGTCCCGCGGGCGGACTCGGGACGCTTGACCTGCTTCTTTATGCCCCGTCAAAGTCGCATGCCAGAGGCAGAGTTATCCACAGGCGGGGAGGAAAAGGCCGCCCGAGCCGCCCTTGTGACGCCCCGGCAGCTATCGGAGACGCCCTCGTTCCCCCACACCTGTGGATAACTCCACCCTGCCGGAGTTCAGTTCGCCGGCCGCAGCGCGCCGTTCTCGGCCGGCACCGTCACGTCGGCCGACGCCTCGTCGCCGGGCGAAAGAGGGTCCCCCCACGGGGCCAGGGAGACGGTCCGTGTCTCCTCGTCGAAGCCGGTGACCATCTCGCAGGGCCCCGAGAGCGGCGACGCGCCGACGGGCTCCGTCTCCACCGTCCAGCCGCCGAGGCCGTGTTCGGCCAGCAACTCCTCGGCCTTCGCCCGCAGTTCCTCGGCCGACACGCAACCGGCGTCGGCCTCCTCCAGCTCCGCGCGGAACGCGGAGAACCGGTACTGCTCGTCGGACACACCCGTGTACGGCTCCTGGCCGTGCCTTGCGCACTCCGCCGCGTCTCCCTCGTACACGTAGATCGAGTTCCACCTGTCCGCCTCGACGCAGGCGGTCAGCGACTCGGGCGCCGGCCCGTCCGCGTAGTACTGCCACATGTCGCGGCACAGGTCCGCCGGCGTCCCCTCCGAGGCGTAGAACTCGACGCCCACCTGGGAGGTCGGCGTCACGCAGGTCAGCTGCGCCGAGTTGGTGGGCTGCCCGGGCGCCGAGACCCAGGCGTAGGCCCCGGCGGTGGCGCCCGTCATGGCCAGGGTCGCCGCGGGCACCAGCACCAGGCGCCGGGTCCGCGCCCGCCGCGAGCGCCTGCGGGCCCGGTCCAGCACTCGCAGTCCCACCGGGTCCCCGGCGCTTGGCAGTTCGTCCTCCCGCACCGGGTCGTGCGCCCGCAGCAGGGCGGCGAGCCGGTCGTTCCCCTCGTCATTCGGCATGTTCCAGATCCTTCGTGTCGTGGCGGGGCGTGGTCAGCAGCGGGCGCAGGCGTTCCCTGGCCCGGTGCAGCCGGGTGGCGACGGCTCCGGCCGAAATGCCGAGCACGGTGGCGATGTCGGCGTTCGGCAGGTCGTCCCAGTAGGCCAGCCGCAGCAACTCCTGGTCGGTGGCGGACAGTCCGGCCAGCGCCGCGGTCAGGTCGGGCGCGCCGGGCGCGGCCCCGCCGGGCTCGGGCGCCTCGGCCCGCTCCGCGGCCCGCAGCAGGAGCCGCGTCCAGCGCCGCTGGCCGCGGGCCTGGTTGGCCAGCACCTTCCTGGCGACGCCCAGCAGCCACAGGGCCGCGTCGTGCTCGTCCCGCGGCAGGTGCCTGCGGCGGCGCCAGGCCACCGCGTACACCTCGGCCGCCGCGTCGTGCGCGGCGGGCTCGCCGGTCCGGCGCAGGCAGTAGGCCAACACCCGGCGAAAGGTCGACCGGAAGAGCCGGTCGAACTCCTCGGCCTGTTGTGCTTCCATGCCTGGCAATGTCCGGCGCCGCCCGTTCCGTTACACGAAAGGGCCCGGCGGTTCCCCACCTCGGGAAACCGCCGGGCCCGGTGCCCGGCGCAGCCTACCCGGCCGGCGCGAACACCCCGATCGCGTCGTGGGCGTGCCGGGAGCCCCGCGTCTCGGCCGGCGTCAGCACGTTCTCGCTCGCGATGAACGCCGCGGCGGGCAGCGGGAGTTCGTGGAAGGAGGGCTTCAGCGGGCTGCCCGGCGCGGTGGGGTACCCCGCCAGGGAGCCCTTGGTCGCGCCCCCGGCGAAGGCGAGCGTCTCCACGAGGGTGCCGTTGAGCGCCAGGTCGGCGGTGCCGGGCAGGGGCGCGTGCGTGTCGGTCAGCCACGGCGCGAAGCCCAGGTCGGCCGCGGGCGCCTCGTCCGGCAGGAAGCGCAGCGTGAAGGTGTGGGCGCGCCGCCCGGCCCAGGAGTCCGCGGGCCCCGGATGCAGGTAGCACCAGCCGGTGCCCGGGGCGCTGCTGCCGTAGACGTAGTCCACGGCTCGGGAGCACCCTGGAGGAGGCCGGTGACGCGGGCACGGCCGGGCAACGACGGCCGGGGGCCGGGCGGGTGAGCAGCGGGCCGGCCGCGGGTGCCGGAAAGGTGGCCACGGCGGGGCCGGTTGGCGGCGCGCGCCGGGCGGCGGCTGCGGGGCGGCGGCCGCGGGGCGGGCGGATGTGCACCGCCTGCGGACAGGGCCGCCCCGGGGTGCGCCCGGCCCGGTCCTGCTCAGTCCAGGACGGGGCGCAGCAGCCGTTCCAGGACCTCCGCGATGCCGTCCGCGTCGTTGCTCGTGGTGACCTCGTCGGCCACCGCGCGCAGTTCGGGGTGCGCGCCGGCCATCGCCACGCCGTGCGCCGCCCAGGTCAGCATCGGGATGTCGTTGGGCATGTCGCCGAAGGCGACGGCCTGGGAGCCGCGCACCCCGAGGCGCCGGGCGGCCAGCGAGAGGCCGGTCGCCTTCGTCAGGCCGAGGGGCAGCATCTCGACCAGGTGCTCGCCCGAGACGACGATGCCGACGCGGTCCCCGATCCTGGCCCTGGCGGCGGTGGCGAGTTCGTCGGTGGTGAGGCCGGGGTGGAGCAGGTACACCTTGCTGATCGGCTCGGCGAAGAGCTCCGCACGCCCCCGCGCCCGCACCGGGCGCGGGGCGCCGGCCTCCCCGGCGCCGTAGGTGCCGCCGGCCACCGCGTGGAACTCCGGCTCCATCACGACGTCCCCGTCGAGGCCGTCGCGGTTGACGGCCAGGTACAGCGGGCCGATCGCCGACTCCAGGGTGGCGACGGCCGACCCGGCGAGCGCGCGGTCCAGGGTGACCGAGGTCAGCAGGCGGTGTTCGCCCGCGTGGTACAGCTCCGCCCCCTGGGCGCAGACCGCGAGGCCCACGTAGCCGAGCTGGTCCAGGATGTGCCGGGTCCACACCACGCTGCGGCCGGTGACCACGATGTGCTCGGCGCCCGCCGCCTGCGCGGCGGCGAGCGCGTCCCTGGTGCGCTGCGAGATGGTGTGGTCGCTGCGCAGCAGCGTGCCGTCGAGATCGGTGGCGACCAGCCGGTAGGGGAAGCGGTGCGGGAGGCTGGGCCCGCTCACCGCCGGGCCGCCGCGGCGCCGCCCACGTCGGCCCAGGTCACGTCGCCCCCGGCCACGTCGCCCCGGGTCACTTCGTCACCGGTTCCAGCAGCGCGCGCCCGCCCAGGTAGGGGCGCAGCACCTCGGGGACGTGCACGGAGCCGTCGGGCCGCTGGTGGTTCTCCAGCAGGGCGACGATGGCGCGCGTGACGGCGCACAGCGTGCCGTTCAGCGTGGCCACCGGGCGGACGGTGCCGTCCTTGCCGCGCATCCTGATCTGCAGGCGCCTGGACTGGAACTCGGTGCAGTTCGAGGTGGAGGTCAGCTCGCGGTACTTGCCCTGGGTGGGAATCCACGCCTCGCAGTCGAACTTCCTCGCCGCCGAGGCCCCCAGGTCGCCGCTGGCCAACTCGACGACCCTGAAGGGCAGTTCGAGCGAGGTCAGCCACTCCTTCTCCCAGGCGAGCAGCCGCTCGTGCTCGGCCTCCGCCTCCTCGGGGGCGACGTAGGAGAACATCTCCACCTTGTCGAACTGGTGGACCCGGAAGATGCCCCTGGTGTCCTTCCCGTACGAGCCGGCCTCGCGCCGGAAGCAGGGCGAGAAGCCCGCGTACCGCAGCGGCAGCCGGTCCGCGTCCAGGATCTCGTCCATGTGGTAGCCGGCGAGCGGCACCTCGGAGGTGCCCACCAGGTAGAAGTCGTCCTTCTCCAGGTGGTAGACGTCCTGCTCGGCCTGGCCGAGGAAGCCGGTGCCCTCCATGGCGCGCGGCTTGACCAGGGCCGGGGTGAGCATCGGGGTGAACCCGGCCGCGGTGGCCTGGGCGACGGCCGCGTTGACCAGGGCGAGTTCGAGGAGGGCGCCGACGCCCGTCAGGTAGTAGAAGCGCGATCCCGAGACCTTGGCGCCGCGCTCGGTGTCGATCGCGCCCAGGAGCCGGCCGAGTTCGAGGTGGTCCCTGGGCTCGAAGCCCTCGGCGGCGAAGTCCCGGGGGGTGCCGAGCGTCTCCCGGACGGCGAAGTCCTCCTCGCCGCCGACCGGCGCCTTGGGGTGGACCAGGTTGCCCAGCCGCAGCAGCAGCTCCTGGGCCTGCGCGGCGGCCGCGTCCCGCTCGGCGTCCGCCGCCTTGACCGCGGTGGCGAGCTCCCCGGCGCGGGCCAGCAGGGCGGCCTTCTCCTCGCCCGCGGCCCGCGGGATGCGCTTGCCCAGCTGCTTCTGCTCGGCGCGCAGCTCGTCGAACCTGAGGCCGGAGGCCCGGCGCCGCTCGTCCGCGGAGAGCAGCGCGTCGACGAGGCCGACGTCCTCTCCGCGGGCGCGCTGCGAGGCGCGTACTCGGTCGGGGTCTTCGCGAAGCAGCCGGAGGTCAATCACGGCACCAGGCTACCGGCGCCTTCGGGGCGGGAGGCAGCGCATGGGCAAGGGAGGCTTTTTGCCCCTTTTGCGACATAGGTCTGAGGAGGGAATCCACAGGTCAGCGGGACTGTCCACCGGGTTATCCACAGGCGCTTCGCTCGGCCTGTGGATATCCGTCGGGGGTAGATTCCGGCCGTTCGGTGAAGGCCGTACAGTTCCCCCTCAGGCGTCGGCTCACACTCTCTTATGAGCGAATCCGAAGAGAATTACCTCACTCCGGAGAGTTATCGGCCGCGATTCGGGTGACGACTTCCGATTCGCTCCGCTGTGCGGCCCTTCGCGCCCACCCTGGGGATAGGTCGACATTGCCCGGAAGATTCCCCGGCGGGCGTGTCGACTTATCCCCAGGCACGGAGGGCCGCCTGTGGATAACTCTGCGGACAATCCACAGGCCGGGGCGCCGCCCTCCCCCGGCAGGCGTCCGGGCCCCTCCGCAACGCCCCCGCGGCCCCGCCCCGCGGCGTTCGCCGGGACCGGCCCCCGGCGTTCCGCGGCCCCCTTCAGCATGCGGCCGGCCCGTTCGGCGTTCGGCCGGCCCCGCCCTCAGCGTTCGCTGGGCCCGAGCCGCCCGTCCAGGCACCGCGTCAGCCAGTCCGCGGCCGTCAGGAAGTCCTCGTCCGCGGTGCCAGTCCGCACCGTGGGCGCCACCTGGTCCGCCCGCGGGTACGAGCCGAGGAAACGCACGTCGGCGCACAGCCGCTTCAGCCCCATCAGCGCCTCGCCCACCCGCCGGTCCGCGATGTGGCCCTCGCAGTCCACGGAGAAGCAGTACTGCCCCAGGCCCTTGCCGGTCGGCCGGGACTCGATCCGCATGAGGTTGACGCCGCAGGTCGCGAACTCCTGCAGCAGTTCGAGCAGCGCGCCCGGGTGGTCCAGCCGCAGCCACAGCACCACCGAGGTCTTGTCCGCGCCGGTCGGGGCCGCCGGCCTGGCCGGACGCCCGGTCAGCACGAAGCGGGTGGTGGCGTTCTGCGCGTCGTGGATGTCGGTGACCAGCGGCTCAAGCCCGTAGATCGGGGCGGCGAACTCGCCCGCGAAGGCCGCGTCGTACCGCCCCTCCTGCACCAGCCGCGCCCCATCCGCGTTCGAGGCCGCCGACTCCCACTGGGCCTCCGGCAGGAAACGCTCCAGCCAGCCGCGCACCTGCGGCTGCGCCACCGGGTGCCCCGTCACCGTCTTCACGTCGTCGATCTTCGTGCCGGGACGCACCAGCAGCGCGAAGGCGATCGGCAGCAGCACCTCGCGGTAGATCATCAGCGGCTCGCCCGAGGCCAGCTCGTCCACGGTGGCCGAGACCCCGCCCTCGACCGAGTTCTCGATGGGCACGAGCGCGCCCGCGGCCGAGCCCGACCTGACGGCGTCGAGGGCGGCCGGCACCGAGATCATCGGCACCAGCTCGCGGGTCGCCGCCTCCGGGAGGGAGCGGAGCGCGGCTTCGGTGAAGGTGCCCTCGGGGCCCAGGTACGCATAGCGGCTGGCAGCTGTCATGCGGCCAACGGTAGCCCGCGGCGCGCCCCCGCCGCCTCTCGCCTCGGCCCCCGGGCGGCCCGCCCCCGGCGCCGCCGCCCCACGCCCCTCACCCCTCAAGCAGCGCCTGCCCCACGTACTCGCCCTCGGCCGCGCCGCCCGGCACCGCGAACAGCGCGCTGGCCTCGTGCCTGATGTACGCCGACAGCGCGTCGCCCCGGTCCAGCTTCCGCTGCACCGGCACGAAGCCGTTCAGCGGATCGGCCTGCCAGCACACGAAGAGCAGCCCGGCGTCCGGCGCCCCGTCCGCGCGGAAGCCGTCGTGGAAGGAGAAGGACCTGCGCAGCATCGCCGCCCCGCCGTTGGTGTCGGGCGAGGTCACCCGGATGTGGGCGTTGGCGGGAATCACCGGGTCCCCCGCCTCGTCGACCGCGTCCAGGTCCACCGGGCTGGTCTCCTCCTCCCCGGTCAGCGGCGCTCCGTCGGACTTCCTGCGCCCTATCACGCGCTCCTGCTCCGCGCGCGACTGCGCCTCCCAGTCGTCGAGGAGCATCCGGATGCGGCGCACCACCGCGTAGGAGCCGTGCGCCATCCAGCCGGGTTCGCCGCCGGCCGGCACGAAGATCCGCCGGTCGAAGTCGGGGTCCGAGGGCTGCGGGTTGTTGGTGCCGTCCACCTGGCCCATCAGGTTGCGGGTGGTCATCGGCCGGGCCGTGGCGCCCGGGCTGCGACTGAAGCCGGACATCTGCCAGCGGACCCGGGCCGCCCCCGACTCGATGGCCGCACGCTGGAGCACGCGCAGCGCCTGGAACGCGACCAGTCCGTCGTCGGCGCCGATCTGCACCCACAGATCGCCGTCGGAACGCTCGGGATCGAGGTGGTCGCTGGAGAACTGCGGCAGCGGGTCGAGCGCCGCCGGGCGGGCGTGGGCGAGGTCCGTGGCGTCGAAGAAGCCCCGGCCGAAGCCGAAGGTGACGGTCAGGGAGGCGGGTCCCGCGTCCCTGGCCACCCCGGTGTCGGTCTCCGCGGTGCCGCCCGCCATCAGGTCGGCGGCGAGCGTGGACCAGCGGCGCAGCAGCCCGGCGGCCTGCCGCCGTCCCGCCCCCGGCACCAGGTCGAACGCGGCGAGGTGCCCGTGCGCCTGGATCGGGGTGGTGATGCCGGGCTGGTGCGTGCCGTGGAAGGGCACGGAGGTGGAGCCGACGGTGGACAGGCCGGGGCCACGGTCCCTGGTGGTGGCCGCGTGGGCGAGGGCGCCGCCGGTCGTGCCGAGGGCGAGGCCGCCGGCGCCGGTCGCGCCCGCGGTGGTGAGGAGGCGGCGGCGGGAGAGCTCAGTCATCGTGGATCACTTCGCGCTTTGCTCGTTCGGTGGTCGGATCGGTGGGGCGGGTCGGTGGGGCGGGTCGGTGCGTGGGATCGGTGGGGCGGGTCGGTGCGTGGGATCGGTGGGGCGGGTCGGTGGGTCGGGTGGGCCTGGCCTGCGCGCGTTCACTCCAGCGTGAACTCCGCCGTCTCGGTCACCTCGTCGATGTCCGAGCTCCGCACGGTCAGGTCCAGCTCCCACTCCCCGGGGCGCGGCAACTGCACGCCGGTGACGGCCCAGTGGCCCGCGTCCACCCGCTGGGCCTGGTAACGCAGCGGGCCGAGGTCCTCGGCGGGAAGGGAGAGGGCGACCCGGATCTCGGCCACCTCGGTGACCTGTCCCGCGGGGTCGGTCAGCGAGACGTGGAGGGTGTTCTCCCCGGTGCCCGCGGAGGAGAACTCCACGTGCGCGGTGCCCTGGCCGCCGGGGCCGCCGGTGTCGTACGGGATCTCCAGCGTGGGAGGCTCCTGGCCCGCCTCGTGCCCCTCGCCGTGCGCTCCCCGGTGCGAGCCGGACGGGCCGGCGTTCTCGGCCGCGGCCGCGGTGTGCGCGGGGGTGGTGTTGGTGAGGCCGGTGGTGACGGCGAGGACGACCGCGGCCACCGCCGCCTCGGCGAGGACGGAACGGCGCAGCGCGGCCCGGGCCGGCTCGGCGTTCCGCGCCTTCTGGCGGCGGGCCCGCAGGGCGGCGTCGCGCTGGCGGGCGAGCTGCCTGGCCCGTTGCGCGTCCACCGGCCGCGGCCCCTGCCCCGCGCCCGGGTCCCGCTCGGCCGCGGCGACGGCGGCCGGCTCGGGCCGCCGCCCGGGCGCGTGTTCTGCCTCGGGCGTGCCTGCCTCGGGCGTGCCGGCCTCGCCGGTCCCGGTGGTGGCCGCGGGGTCGGCGAGGCGGGCGGTCAGGCGGCGGGAGAAGAAGGCCACGGCGAGCACCCCGGCGACCAGTGCCACCTTGAGGATCAGCAGCTTGCCGTAGGAGGTGCCGGTGAGGGCCGACCAGGAGAGGCCGACCTGCCGCCAGGACTGGTAGAGCCCGGTGGCCGCGAGGGCCGCGACGCTGCCCAGGGCGAGCCCGGAGAACCGGCGCACCGCGGCGGCGGGCGGGGTCGCCGGGGCGCCGTGGAGCAGGGAGAGCAGGGTGACCAGCCCGCCGAGCCAGGTGGCGACGGAGAGCAGGTGCACGATGTCGGCCGGGATGGCGAGCGCCGTCTGCCGCCCGGTGGAGGCGTGTTCCGCCATGGCCCAGGTCGCGGCGATGCCCACGGCCAGGACGGTGCCGCCGAGCGCGAGGCCGAAGGTGTAGTCGCGCAGCCGGTCGGCGTCCGCCTCGTCGTCCGGCTCCTCGCCGTCCGCCTCGGCCGGCACGTCGTCCGGCGCGTCGTCCGATCCCGTGCCCGGCTCCCCGCCCCGCTCCTCGTCCCGTGCGTCGTCCGGCTCCCCGCCCCGTACCTCGTCCCGTACCTCGTCCCGTGCGTCGTCCGCCCCGGCGCGGTCCCTGGTCGCGCGCCCCGCCCCGTGCGCCGCCACCCGCGTCCGCAGCCGGGCCCAGCTGCCGTGCAGCAGCGCGAGGAACGCCCCCGAGGCGGCCAGGATCAGCAGCCGCGTGACGAGTGCGGTGCCCTCCTTGGTGCCGACGACGTCCCGCAGCCCGTCCAGGTCGAAGGCGTCCGCCAGGTCGCCTGAGCCGGTGTAGGGCGTGCGCAGCAGGAGCAGCGCCAGGGTGGCGGCGGTGGCCGCCGTCCAGCCGGTCAGGGTCACCCGCTGCACCGCCTGCCGCCCGGCGGCCCCGGGCCAGCAGCAGAGGACGAAGACGCAGGGCCCGGCCAGCAGCACGAACCCGGCGTAGGCGGCGTACCTGGCGATGTCGTAGAGGAGGCCGACGGCCCCGTCGTCGCCGCTTGCCGCGACGGACGAGGCGTCGACCGTGGTGGCGGAGGGCGCGCCGATGGAGAAGGTGAACGCCCCCGAGATCGGGTGGCTGTCGGCGGAGACCACCTGCCAGGCGACGGTGTAGGTGCCCTCGGGCAGGCCGGGGCGCAGCGCCACGGAGCGCTCGGCGCCCTCGCCGCCGAGTTCCCCGGTGTCGGCGGCCTCGCCCTCGGGGCCGAGGACGCGTATGCCGCCCTCGGCCACGGAGACGTGCTCGGAGAAGGTGAGCGTCACCTGCTCCGGAGCGGTGGCGACCACCTCGCCGTCCCCTGGCGTGCTGCCGGCGAGCGTGGCGTGGGCGGCGGCCGGGGCGGCCGTCACGAGCAGCGCGGCGAGCGCGGCCACGGCCCCCAGGAGCAGCGCGGCCAGAGAACGGCGAAGGGTGGTCATGGCGATGTCACTCCCCGGTGTAGGTGGCGGGTCGGACGGGCACCTCGAGGCTGATCGCGGGGGACTTCTCGAAGTGCAGCTGGATGGGCACGGTGTCGCCCTCTGCCGGGCGGCTGTCGAGGCCCATGATCATCAGGTGGCTGCCGCCGTGTGCGAGGCGCAGTTCGCCGCCCGCGGGCACGAGCAGCGCGTCGGCCTGGTGCATGGTGCCGCCCTCGGTCGTGTGGATCTCGACGCTGTCCGCGGCCTCGCTGGTGACCGAGGTGAGGGCGTCGTCGGCGTCGCCCGTGTTCTCGATGGTCAGGAAGCCCCCGGCCAGCTCGGCGGTGGGCGGCCGCGGGATGTACGCCCCCTCGGCGGTCAGCTCCGGGGTGCCGCCGCCCGCGGCGTCCGCGTCGGAGGCGCAGCCGGCCAGGGCCGGGCCGAGCAGGAGCGCGGCGGCCAGGCCGAGCGCCGCCCTGGCCCGGGTCACGGGAGCTCTCCTTCCAGGAGCCTGGGCAGATCCCGGGCGAAGGTCTCCTGGGTGACGCCCTCGGTGTAGACGACGTGTGCCTTGTCGTCGGTGGGCAGGAAGGCGAGGACCTGCGTCCCGTGGGTGGAGACGATGTCGCCGTTGTCGTCCGTGTACGAGGGCTCGATGTAGACGCCGAGCGAACGGGCGGCGGCCTGGATGGTGTCGAAGTCCCCGGTGAGGCCGGTGAAGTCGGGGCCCTGGGCGCGCAGCCAGGCGCCGAGGGACTCCGGGGTGTCGCGTTCCGGGTCGGTGGTGACGAAGACGACCCGCAGGTCGGCGCGCTGCTCGGCGGTGAGGCTCCGGGCGGCGGTGGCGATGTTGCTCATGGTGAGCGGGCAGACGTCGGGGCAGTTGGTGTAGCCGAAGTAGAGCAGGGTGGCGTGCCCCGCGGTCTGCTCGGCGAAGTCGTAGGACTCGCCGTTGGTGTCGGTGAGCACGAGGTCCGGCTTGTCGAAGGGGGTGTCGAGCACCGTCCCCTCGTCGGGCGCCGTGCCGCCCTCGACCTGGGCGGCGGGGGACTGGCCCGCGTCCGCGGTGTCCTCGCCGTCCCCGCCGCAGCCCGCGAGCGCGGCCGCGGTGACCAGGGCGAGGGCGGTGAGGGTGATCTTGCGCAAGTGCATGAGGTGTTCCCGATGGTGAGGAGGCGGGGCGGGCGGGCGAGGTGCGCGCCCGCCCCGCCGGGCAGTTCGGTCTCCGGTGCTGGGGGTGCGGGTCAGCTCGCGGCGCCGCCGTCCGCCGCGCCGGCGCCGGAACGGCGGCGCCCGGCCAGCACGCCGAAGGCGACGCCGGCGGCGCCGACCACGATTCCGGCCACGCCGAGCACGCGGGCGGTGGTGTCGCTGCCACCCTCGTCGTCCGCGGCCTCGGCCGCCTCGCCGCTCCCGGTGTCCTCGCCGTCCGCGGCCGCGGAGTCCGGCGCGGACGCGCCGGCGCCGCTCGCGGCCTCCGACTCCTCGGCCGCGGGGGCGAGCTGGAGCACGGGCGCCGGGTTCTCCGGCTCCTCGCCGCCCTCGGCCGGCTCCTCGATCCAGCGGACGACCTCGTCGTTGTCGTAGGTCTGGATCGCCTTGAACACCAGGTGGTCGACGTCCTCGGGCAGCGGGCCGATGGACAGCGGGAACTGCTGGAACTGGCCGGGGGAGATCTCGCCGCCGGTCCAGGTGATCACGCTCGGCACCTCGGAGACCTCGCTGCCGTGCACCTCGACGGGCTGGTCGAGGTGGGCGGTCTCCACCTCGACGTCCCAGCCGGGCACCGGCTGCGGCATGACGGAGGACAGCGGGTGGTCGAGGTCGAGGTGCAGTTCGAGGCTGATCGTCGAGGCGTTGTCGCGCTCGTTGGGGACCTTGACGTTGATGACGGTGTAGCCGCCCTGCTCGGCCTCGTCCGGGTCGATGGTGACGTGCGCGAGGGCCGTCGGGGCGGTGGCGAGCACGAGAGCGCCGGTGGCGGCGGCCACGGTCGCGCAGGCGGCCAGGCGGGCGCGGTGCATGCGGTTCATGCGGACACACTCCGATGTGGTGTGAAGGAACGCCGATGGATCGCGAACGGCTCGCGAGCGGCTCGCGAACCGGTCGTGAAGGGGGTGCGAAAGGGGAGGGCCGGGCGTGCGGCGAGGGCACACCCGCCCCTTTCGTGCGCCCCTGGCGCTGTGAGGAGGTGTGTCAGGCCGCGAGAAGAACGCCGGGCCGGGCCGAGACGGGCGGGCCGCGCCGGATCACGGCGTGCGCGAGCGCCGCGGCGCGCAGGGCGCGGCGCGGGAGATGGCCGGTGCGCGGGGGGCGCACGGTGGGCGCGCCGGAGGGGGTCGCGCCGGCGCCGAGCAGCCGCAGCAGCCGCAGGGCGCTGCGCAACGGCGCGAGCGAGGCGGCGCCGCGCGCCGACCAGCGGGAGGAGAGCCTGATCAGCCGCCACAGCGCGGCCTCGCCCCGGCGCAGCAGCCAGCCCGCGGCCAGCGCGGCCAGCAGGTGGCCGAGGATCATCGCGCCGGAGGACGGCAGGGCGTGGGCGGCGGCCAGCGCGGGCGCCTGAGCGGCCGCCGCGCCCGCCGGGTCGTGCGGGGTGAGCCCCGCGTCGGTGACGAGCTGCGTCGCCTGGTCCACGCTCAGGGTCCTGCCGTGCTCCCCGCACAGCAGCGCCCGCGCCTGCCCGAGGACCCCGGCCTCCGCGTCGGCCATGGCGTGCCCGCGCTGGCCCAGGGTGTAGAGGGAGTGCAGGGCGAGCTGCCCGGCGGCCAGCGCGGCGGCCAGGGCGAGGGCCGAGCGGCGTTCGCGGCCGGCGAGCGGCGCGGCCACGGCGAAGGCCGCGGCCCAGCCGGTGGCCAGGGCCCAGGGCGCGATGCCGGGGCCGCCGGCCAGCAGGTGGCCGCCCGCGGCCAGCGCGGCGCAGGCCGCGGCGAACACCGCGGCACGCAGCACTCGCAGATCGGCTCCGGCACGCATGGCTGCGCCATCATCTCACCGGGTAGGCGACCGAGGGGATGGCGGGTCGTACATCTGGCCGACACTCGCCAGGGCTCCGGTCGGGCACCGCCCCGTCACGGCGGGTGGTGCTTTCCGGCGTGGTCGACCCCCGTGGCGCGGAGAAATGCGAGAAAAGGCCCGATTCATACTGATACATCCGCCGAACGGGGGGTGTTGGGTCAATCGCACGCTTACGAGGAGCGCCGGTAGGCAATACCTACAGATATGTCGAGCCGTGGCGAGGAGGCTGGAGCATGAGCATCTGGTGGTCTCTCCAACTGCGCCGGGAAGCGGCCAGTGTTCCGCTCGCTCGCCGGCTGCTGTCGGGCGCCATGGAAACGGCAGGGGTGGAGGAGGACATCTCGCACGAGCTGTGCGTCGCCCTCTCCGAGGCCTGCTCGAACGCGGTGCGCCACGGCGGCGACCGCTCCCAGGTCTACCGGGTGACGGCGTCGATCTACGGGGACATGTGCCGGATCGAGGTCACCGACTGCGGCCCCGGCTTCCCGGCGGGCGGCGTCATCCCACGCGTCGAGCGCCCCCGCGAGCTGCTGCTCGGCGGGCGCGGCCTGAGCCTGATCGAGGCGCTGTGCGACCGCGTGCGCTTCGGGAACCAGCCGGGCAGCGGCGGCGCGGTCGTCACCTTCGACAAGATCCTCAAGTGGCGGGAGGACGCCGCCCTGTTGCGCGCCTCCTGAGGCAGGCCCGGGGGCGCGGGCGCACAGGGGAGACGGGGCGATCGCGCGGTTCGCGCCGGGGCGATCGCGCGGTTCGCGCCGGCGCGGTCGCCCCGGGAGCGCCGTCCGGGGGGCGCCGTCCGGGGTCGCCGCCCCGGGAGCGCCGTCCCCGGGACTCAGCCGGCCAGCGCGTCGGCCACGGTCTCCACCCTGGTGCCGAGTCGCGCGCGGGGGCGCAGCCAGGCGAGGAACTTCTCCAGGGTGCCGGGGCTGACCGCCAGCCGCCCCGCCCCGCCCGCGCAGGGGTCGCACACGTGGTGGAAGACCAGCGGCACCCAGCCGCCGCCCGCCTCCTCGGCCTGGGTCACGTACCGCTTGAGGTCGGCGAGGGTCGTCTCCGCATCGGCCGAGTCCGGCGTGCGCACGGCGTAGACGGCGCGCGGCGGGAAGGTCTCGACGGCGGCGCAGGAGGCGCAGGAGCGGGGCGAACGGATGCCGCCGATGTCGCGCGCCGCCTGGTAGCCGCACGCGGCGGCCAGGCGCGCGCCCTCCGCGGTGTCGGCGCCGTAGGGGTAGGCGAAGGTCGTCGGGGAGAGGCCGAGGTCGAGCAGCGCCGACCTGTCCTCGCAGATCTCGCGCCGCTGCCCGGCCGGGCTCAGCTCGGTCAGCCGGGCGTGTGTGAGGGTGTGGCCGCCGATCTCGTGGCCCTCGGTGGCGAGTTGGCGCACCTGCCCGGCCGTCAGGTGGCCCTCCCTGCCGATCCGGCCGCTGTTGACGTAGAAGGTGGCGGGCAGCCGGTGCGCGCGCAGCGCGGGCCTGGCGTTCGCGAACTGGTCGGCGGCGCCGTCGTCGAAGGTGAGGCTGACGACGGTGTGCGTGTCCCGGTGCCGGGCCGGGCCGAAGGCGAGCGCGCCGCCCGCGGCGAGCAGGAGCAGCAGCGGGAACAGCAGGCGTCGGGGTGCATGGCGCACGTACGGACTCCTCGCGGGTCGGGCCGGCCGAGCCGGCCGGCGAAAACGGGGGAAAGCGAAGGAGACGGGAGCAGGGGAGGGGAACGACCAAGGAAGGCCGCAGAAGAGCCGCAGGGCAGCCCTGGGAGAGCCGAAGGAAAGCAGCCGAAGGAAGGCGTCAGCCGAACGGCCAGAGAGAGCCCGGCTGCCCCCGGGTGAGAACGAGGAGGTAGAGCAGGCCGATCAGGGCCGCGGCCGGGAGCGCCCGCAGTACGCGCCGGGGGCGGACACGGTTCACGAGGCGCCCCGCGACCACACCCCGCGCCTGAGGGTGAGCAGGGCGTACGGCAGCAGCCAGGACAGCACCGTGACCGACAGCAGGCTCATCAGCGGCCGGTACCGCCAGCGCGTGGAGCCGGGATGGTCGAGGCGGAAGGCCAGCCCCCAGAAGACGCCCTTCAGCAGGATTCCGGCCAGGTAGAGCACGGCGGGCAGCCACAGTCCGCCGGCCGGCCCGCACAGCAGGTGCCGGAAGGCGAGCGCGGGGGCGGCGAGGACGAGCAGCACGTGCCCGTAGAAGAACAGCGCGGCGACCGGGCCGCGGCGCCACATGAAACCGCCGGAGAAGCACAGGTTGCGCAGGAAGCTCTTCTTCCAGCGCACCTGCTGGCGCAGGAAGGGCCGCAGGCGCTCCGGCACCGTCGTCCACACCCGGGCCGAGGCCACGTAGGCGGTGCGCCACGGCAGTTCGGGGCGGCCGGGGTCGCCGGCCGGACGGGCGCCCGGGTGGCGCCGCTTCAGCCGGGCGCCGCGCCAGCGCTGCCCCAGGACGTAGCCGGTGAGCTGCCGGTCGGTGGCGAAGCGGAACTCGGCCCCGAGGAACCGGTCCCCCGCCCAGGCCGGCAGGTAGTCGAGCACCGCATCGGCCCGGAAGACGGCCAGCGGCCCGGAGATGCAGGTGACCGCGCCGACCGCGGACTCGGCGGCCTTGGCGATGCGGAACTGGCCCTCGTACCAGGCGTCCTGGACCCGGGTGAGCAGGGTGGCCTCGGCGTTGCGGGCGCGGGCGTGGCCGCTGACCGCGCCCAGTTCCGGATGGCGGACCAGGGCCAGGACGCAGCGCCGCAGCGCGTCGGGGGCGAGCACGCAGTCCGAGTCGGTGAACGCGAGCACCTGCCCTTCGGCCCGCCGCGCCGCCCGGACCAGCGCCCGCTTCTTGCCGACGTTCCGCCGCAGGAACAGCACCTCGACGGGCAGTTCTGCGGCCAGGCGGCGCAGCACCTCGCGGGTGCCGTCGGTCGAGCCGTCGTCCACGACGATGATCTGCAGGTTCGGGCAGTCGCTCGCCACCATCGAGCGCACGCAGTCCTCGATGCCCTCCCGCTCGTCCTTCACGGCGAGCAGGAAGCTCGTCCTCGGGTGCTCGGGCAGCGCCGGGAAGGCGTGCAGCCCGGCCGGGCGGCGCCGCATCACGCGCTCGGCCGGGTCGTCGTACCAGCCGTACGCCACGGCGAGCAGCGCCGAGGTCATGGTCAGCACCAGCGCGCCGTAGGCCAGCAGCGGCGCCGGCCCCCCGGCCAGCCTGGGCAGCGCGGCGATCAGCAGCAGCAGCGGCGCGGCGGCCAGCGCGAGCGCGGCCCGGCGTCGGGCCGGGGGCGTCGCCGCGGGGGGCGTGTCCCCGGCCCCGCGGGCCGCAGGCCGCGGCTCGGCCTGGGCCGGGAGCCTGCCCGCCGCGGAGCGCCGGGAGGCCGCGGTCCTCATACGACGCTCCGGCGCGCGAGGTCGGCCAGCCGGTACGTGGCGTCGAGCACGGGGGCCGTGCCGTCCAGCCAGCCCAGGTCCTGCCCCGGGTGGAGCGTGTGCGCGAGGACCAGGTCCCACTCGGAGGCAACGGGGTCCGTCACCCTGGGCACCGGGCGCCCGTCCACGGTCAGCGCGGGGACCAGGGGATCGCAGTAGGCCACCTCGGCGCCCGCCCGGGCGAGTGCGCCGATGATCGTCAGCGCGGGGGACTCGCGGACGTCGGCCACGCCGGACTTGTAGGCCACGCCCAGCAGCAGCACCCGGGCGCCCCTGCGGGCCACGCCGTGCTCGGCGAGCGTCTCCAGGGCGCGCTCGGCCACCCGGTGCGGGCGCTCGGCCAGCGCGTTCATGGCGGCCTCGGTGATCCGGCAGGAGACGGGGCCGCCGCGCAACTGCCACAGCAGGTAGTGCGGATCGCAGGGAATGCAGTGGCCGCCGGCCCCGGGCCCGGGCGCGAAGGGCATGAAGCCGAACGGCTTGGTGGCCGCGGCGTCCAGGACCTCGGCGGGGTCGAGGCCGAGCGCCCCGCAGGCCGTGGCGAACTCGTTGGCGAACGCGATGTTGACCGCCCGGAAGGTGTTCTCCAGCAGCTTGCACATCTCGGCGGCCTCCGCGGAGCCCACCAGCCGCACGCCGCCTGCGGTCTCCCGCAGGACCTCGGCGGCGCGTTCCCCGCAGGAGCGGCCGACGCCCCCCACCACCCGGGGCGTGTTCTGCTGCATGTGCGCCGGGCGACCGGGGTCGATGCGCTCCGGCGCGAAGGCGACGAACAGGTCGCGTGAGGGCACGAGCCCCCGGGCCGCGAGCGGCTTCACCAGCAGGTCGCGCGTGGTGCCCACGTAGCTGGTGGAGGTGAGGATCAGCGTCTGGCCGGGGACGGCGCGCTCCACGACGGTGGCACAGGCGGCGCGCAACGCCCCCAGGTCGGGCACCAGGCGGGCGTCGACCGGGGTCGGGACGCAGACGAGGACGGCGTCGGCGGCGCCGAGGCGCGCGGGGTCGGTGGTGAGCTCGAACGCGGGCCGCCCCCGGTGGGCGCGCAGCCGCTCCCGGTCGGCGGGAATCAGGTCGGCCCGGCCCTGCTCGATCTCGGCGAGGCGCTCGGGGCGGTTGTCGAGGCCGATGACCCGGTGGTCGGCGGCGCGCAGCGCGAGGGCCGTGGGGAGGCCGACGTAGCCGAGGCCGACCACGGCCACCGTGGCCCCCCGCGGCCGCACCCGGGCGCGGGAGGGGGTGGCAGCGGGGGCGGGGAGAGGGGCGGGCGTGTGAGGGGGCGGGTGGGGGAGGGAACGGCGCGTGCGCGGGGGCGCGAGCGGCTCCGGCGCGGGGCGCGCGGCTTCCTGGGGCGGCGCGGACTGGTCGGGCTGCACGGTGGCCGGCGCGGGGTGGGGGATCCGAGCGCCGAGGCGAGGGTGAGTTCGGACACGGCGGAAGAGTATCCGCCTATGGGATTTACGCGTCGTATTGCCGGAGTGTTACCTATGTCGTCATAATTGTCATCTTTTATTGCGGCTTCGTTTTTGCGCTGTTCCCCGGTTCGTCCGGGATATTCCTGCGATCATCGGCACAGAGCCGGACCTGCTTCCCCATGGGCACCAGCCCGTCTCTTGCCTATTCTTCTTGTGTCGGGCGCTCTTCCGCCGCGCCCGTTGCGGAACGTGTCGAGGCGTTCCACGGAGGTGAAAGTCATGGGCCGCATCGGCGTCAGGGAACTCGTGCTCATCGCGATCATCGTTTTGATCGTGTTCGGCGCGCGGCGACTGCCGGACATCGCCAGATCGCTTGGCAAGTCCGCCCGCATCCTCAAGAGCGAGACCGCCGCCATGAGGGCCGAGAGCGCCGCGGCCCCGCCGCGCGGGGACGAGCCGGAGCCGCCGCGGACGATCCAGGCGCCGCCGGCCGAGACCGCGGCCAAGCCCGCGCAGGCGCAGCAGCAGGAGGCGGGCGGGACCGCGCCGCAGCCCTGATCGGCCCGCAGCCCTGATCGGCCCGCCACGGCCGTGAGCGGGGCCGGCCCGGCGCCTCAGCGCCTGGCGTGCCGCCCCTGGCCCGAGGCGGGCCGGGAGGCGGCGGCCTGCCCGTCGCCCCCACGCCGGTTGTTGCGGCGCGCCCGCAGGTACTCGATGCCGATCGGGATCACCGAGAGCAGCACGATGCCGACCAGCATCAGCTCGATGTGCTCGTAGACGAAGTCCACCTTGCCGAGCGCCGCGCCCAGCAGCGTCACGCCCGCACCCCACAGCACGCCGCCCAGCACGTTGTACGTGACGAAGGCGCGATAGGGCATCCCGCAGACGCCCGCGATGATCGGCGTGAACGTGCGCACGATCGGCACGAAACGCGCCAGCACCAGCGACTGCGCGCCGTGCTTGTCGAAGAACTCCTTGGCCTTCTCCACGTTCTCCTGCTTGAAGAGCCTGGAGTCCGGCCGGTTGAAGAGCGCGGGGCCGACCCTGCGGCCGAAGAGGTAGCCGACCTGGTCGCCGAGCACGGCCGCGACCACGATCAGCACCGCCACCAGCCACAGCGGGTAGTGCAGGTACTGGTCGGTGGACACCAGGAGTCCCGCCGTGAACAGCACCGAGTCGCCCGGCAGGAAGAAGCCGATGAGCAGTCCCGACTCGGCGAAGACCACGATCAGGATGCCGAGCAGGCCGAAGCTCTCGATGAGCTGCTCCGGGTCCATCCAGCTGGGACCGAGGGCGAGAGTATCCATCTGCGGTAGGACCCCTGGGGCTCGGCCCGGGTCGCTGCTCACCGGGCGTTCCTGCCAGGCTACCAACTCCGCGGCAGGCCCCGGCCGCTCGTTTCGGACCGGGACGTGGGGACGTGGGGACGGGCGGGCCGGGGAGGGAGCCCGGCGCACCGGGGGCTGGGCGTGCGGCGGGCGGGGCGGAGAGCAGGGGGCGGGCGGAGGACGGCCGGAGGGCCGGGGCACGGCGAGGGCGGGGGAAGCGCGCGGGACGCCCACGGCGAGCGCGCGGGGGTGGCGCGCAAAAAAATTCTCGGCACGGCTGCAACATGCCTCGCGGCCCGGCGCATCGGAGAAGTGACGGGGCGAGTGAGTGACGCCGAGGCGCCGCCGCTCGCCGACGAACCAACGGGGTGAGAGCCGACGCATGGAAGAAGGAAAGAGTCTGATGACGGACAACGGGGGAGCGGCCGAGGAGCGCGGCGCCGGCCGGGCTCGCCGCATTCGCCGGACGCGCCGGACGCTGCTGTCCGCGGCGATCGTCACGGCCGCGATGGCGTCCATGGCGGCCGCCGCACCGACCTCCGCCGCCGAGAGCGACGGCAGCGCCGAGGTGCCGCGCACCGCGGAGGAGACGCTGGACGCGCTGACCGCGCTGCTGCCCTCCTCCCTCACGTACAGCGAGGCCGAGGCCGAGGGCGTGGACACCAGCGAGTGGCCCTCCGCCTACCTCGTCGCGGAGGACGGCTCGGGCGGCACCAGCCTCCAGCTCAGCCTGAATCGCTGGGCGACGGACGATTGGCACGACATCGCCGGCTGCCAGGGCTTCGGCGAGCCGGAAGAAGGCTTCACCTGCGAGCAGACCGAGCTTGCCGACGGGAGCATCCTGTCCTTCGTCACCTGGGACTTCGGCGGGCCGGAAGACGGAGGGGAGACGCTGGAGTGGGAGGCCTGGGTCGAGGGACCCGGCGGCTCCTCCCTCGACCAGCCGGGCGGGCGCGCCGTCGTCCTGACGGAGGCCCACGACCTGACCGATGGGGAGGACCCGGACACGTACCAGCCGCTGCTCGACTTCGAGCAGCTCGCCGCCGCCGTGCAGGCCCCCGTGTGGCAGCAGGTCTTCGACGCGGTGGACGCGGAGTACGGCGCCCCGTCCGACGGGGAGGATACGCCCTCCGCGGACATACCGCCCGCCGCGCTGCGCGACACCTTCCGGCAGGTCGCCCCCGAGGGGATGCAGATCACCGACGGTGAGGAGGAAGAGCCCGGTTACGCCACGCTGCAGGTCGACGACGGGCAGGGCCCGGGCCTGGTCGACATCACCGTGTACGGGCCCGAGGGCGAGGAGCCGGGAGACGGCGCGGACGAGGCGGCCGAGGGCGAACTCTCCTCCGAGGTCGTCTCCTTCGCCGAGGAGGACGTGGCCTCGGCCGAGGAGGAGGGCGAGGACGAGGGACCGCAGTGCGAGGACAGCGTCCTGCCCGACGGCACGGAGGTCAGCGCCTGCGACTGGCCGCCCACGGGTGAGGACGACCCCTACGACCTGGCCTGGGTCGACGTCACCTACCCCGACGGCACGATCCTCAGCATCTCTGCGCTGAATGCCCCCGACTGGGAGACCGAGCCCACGCGGGCGGCCGCACCGCTCGGCCCCGAGGAGCTCCAGCGCATCGCCACCGACGAGGCCTGGCGCACGCTCGTGCTCGAAGGCTGACGCGGAAGTCGGCCGGCACACGAGCCGAACCCCTCGCACCGGCGGTTGACCCGAAAGAGGGACAGCCGCCGGTGCAACAGGTCGGCACTCCTCGCGCATCTACGAGGTGAAGAGCAGTCGACGGGGAGACGAGGGGGGCCGATGAGGCGGAGGGATCTGGACGCGTATCGGGACTTCGCAGTCGCGAGAAGCGCCGCGCTCTACCGGTCGGCGTGCCTGCTGACCGGCGGTGACACTCATCTCGCCGAGGACCTCGTGCAAGAGACTCTCAGCCGGATGTACACGGTGTGGCACCGCAGGAAGTGCATCGACCAACCCGAGGCGTACGCCCGGGCGGTCCTCGTCCGCGTCTACCTGGCGCACCGCCGGCGAAGGAGCAGCACCGAGCGGCCGGTCACGACGCTCCCGGATCAGCCGGCCCCCTCGGTGGTGGATTCGCCGCTGCGGGTCGTCCTCCTGAAGGCGCTCGCGGAGCTGCCGCGCAAGGACAGGGCCGTCCTCGTCCTGAGGTATTGGGAGGACCTCAGCGTCGAGCAGACGGCGGAGGCCCTGCGGACCAGTTCGAGCGCCGTCCGGTCCCGGTCCAGCCGCGCGCTGGCCAAGCTCCGCGCCCAGCTGGGCGATTCCGGTTTCGTCGAACTCCACGCCGTCTGAGCCCGCTGGAAGGACCCCCATGACCGACAGGATGCACGACAGAACCGGCCCCGTGGACCTGGAGCAGGAGCTGGGTGCCTTGCTGCGCCAGGCCGGCGACTCCTTCACGGCCGACCCCCAGTCGCTGGCCGAGGGGGGCCTGCGCCGCGGCCGGACCAGGCAGTTCAGGCAGCGGTTCGCGCTCGTCTCGGGCGCCGCCGCCGCGGCGGCCGTCGCCGTCGCCTTCTCCCAGCTGCCCGGCGGCGGCCAGGACGGCTCCGGCCTCGCCGCGGCGGCACCCGAGACCGGCGGCGAGATGCTCGACGCGCTCGCCGGCCTGCTGCCGGAGGGGGTGCGGCTGACCTCGCCCGCGGCCGAGGGCCCGGAGACCACCGCGGAGCCCTACGTCTTGGCCACCCTCGACGACGGCACGGACCGCACCCTCGACGTCGCGTTCACCATGTCCAGGGAGCGCACCCCGGACTGGCGCGGCCAGGCGGGCTGCACCACCCCGAGCAACCCGGGATGGCACTGCGAGGAGGCCGAGCTCGGGGACGGCTCCGTGCTCACCCTCATCACCAGCGGCCCCCGCGCGGACACCGCCCAGTCCCCCTCCTCCGGCGCCACCTGGGAGGCATGGCTGGAGCGCCCGATCACCGGGGGCGAGCCGGCCACGCCGGGCATCGCGCGGTGGTCCCTGAGCGTGACCGCAACGCCGGCGCTGGCCGCGGACGCCGAGGCCCCCCTGGACCTGGACCGGATGGCCGAGGTGGTCGAGGCGCCGGTGTGGCAGCAGGTCACGGAGGAGCTCGACGAGCGTTACGGACTCCCCAGCGCCGCCGAGGAGCCGAGTTGGATGGACGACACGGCGGCCGAGGACCTGCGGGAGACCTTCGGCGCGCTGCTGCCCGAGACGGTGCGGCTCGGCGCCCTGGGCAGCCGGAGCCCCGGCGCCGCGACGTTCGAGATCCACCGCGCCGACGGCACCGGCTCCGCCCAGGTCACGGTCAACTCCTATGCCCCCGCCACGTTCGCGCGGCAGGACCGGCCCGAGCAGGACGACGACTGCCGGCTCGCCGCCACCCTCCCGGACGGCTCCGAGGTCTTCCGCTGCGCATACGAGGACGAGTCTCCGGAGCAGGAGATCTACTACGACCTCTACTACCCGGACGGCTCCTCGCTGGACGTCACGGAAACCGCGGCGGCGGATGGCGACTTCCCGCTGAGCGAGGAGCAGTTGCTGCAGCTCGTGTCCGACGAGCAGTGGCGCGGCCTGATCGGCGGGCCCCCGGTCTCCTGAGCCGCCCCCGTGCCGATCGTCCGGCAGCCGTCGCTCGGCCCCGGGGCCCCGGCGGGCGGGCCGGCAGGGGGGAGGCGGGCGGGAAGCCTGTGATGCATGATGTGCCTGCGTGCACCTCCGCATTCGGGCATACGGAAGGCGTCCCCCATGAACCGCTTCCCCCGCCACCTGGCGACCGCACTGCTCTGTCTCGGCCTGCTGACCGCCTGCGGCTCGGAGTCCGACGACTCCTCCGACGGCTCCTCCGACACGGGGTCGGAGGCCACCGCGTCCGACTCCCCGCAGGAGACGGCCGGTTCGCCGGAGGACGGCGCCACCGCGGAGGCATCGGCCGGCCCGGCCTCCGTCGAGCCCTCCGACGCGACCAGCGCGGTCATCCACACCAGCGAAGGCGACATCGCGCTCACCCTCTTCCCCGAGCAGGCGCCGCTGACCGTGACCAACTTCGTGGGCCTGGCGGACGGTTCCCTCCCCTGGGCCGGCCAGCAGGACGGCGAGCCGCTGTACAACGGCACCATCTTCCACCGCGTGATAGACGGCTTCATGATCCAGGGCGGTGACCCCAACGGCGACGGCACCGGCGGCCCCGGCTACCAGTTCCAGAACGAGAACGACCCCGACCTGACCTTCGACGAGCCGTACCTGCTGGCGATGGCCAACGCGGGCCCGGACACGAACGGTTCGCAGTTCTTCATCACCGTCGCCCCCCAGCCGCACCTCGACGGCGGTTACACCATCTTCGGCGAGGTCGCCGACGAGGAGAGCAAGGCCGTCGTCGACGCCATCGCCGCCACCGAGACCGACCCCGCCACCGACCGGCCGCTGGAGGACATCGTCATCGAGTCGATCTCGGTCGAGTAGCGGCCCCGCAGCGGTCGTTCGGCAGGCCGGCGGCCGCCGGAGGGCGGCCGAGCGGCGGGCCCACGGCAGCCGGCCGCGCGTACGGCCGGCACGAGCCGCAGACCGCACGCGGTGACGCGAAGGAGCGGCGTGCCCGGGGACCGTCCCGGGGCACGCCGCTCCTTCGGTTCGCCGCCGGGCCCGTTCGCCGCCGGGCCGCGGGCGTCGTCCGCCGGGCCGCGGATTTCCGCCCGGCGCGCCGCTCAGACCTGTTGCGGGCCCATCAGCCGCACGAGCAGGTCGTCCAGGCTGATCAGCCCCGTCACCTGCCCCTCTGCCCCGCGCACCACCGCCAGCGAGGCCCGGCTCTGCCGCAGCTGCTCCACCGCGTAGGCCACGGTGTCCTCTGCGGTCAGCTCGGGCACCGGCCTGGCCAGTTCCCGCGCGGTCACCAGGCGCCCGTGGGCCCGCGCCACCACGGCGTCCCTGGCGTGCACCGAGCCGAGGACCCGGTCTCCCTCCCGCACCAGCAGCCGGGTGTGGTCGCTGGCCGCCGCCGCGGCCAGGATCACGTCCGTCCCCGCCTCGGCCGGCACCTCCGCGATCCGGTCGGCAGGGACCTGGATGCGGCCCACCGGCGACTGCGGCTCGGTCAGCGAGCGCGTGATCAGCCGCGAGTCGGTCTCGCTGATCAGCCCGAGCCGCTGCGACTCGGCGACCAGGTGCGTCAACTGCTCCCGGTCGTGCACCGAGGCCAGCTCCTCGCGGGGGGTGACCCGGCACAGCCGGACCACGCCGTTGCTCATCTTGTTCAGCGCCCAGATCAGCGGCCTGACCGCCCGGACCAGCGCGCGGAACGGCGGCGCCAGCAGCATCGCCGAACGCTCCGGGTGCGAGATCGACCAGGACTTGGGCGCCATCTCCCCCACCACCATGTGCAGGAAGACGACCACGACCATGGCCAGGATCAGCCCGAAGCCGTAAGCGAGCTGCGAGGGCAGCCCCAGCTCCTCGAGCAGCGGGTCGACCCGGTCCGCGATCGCCGGTTCCGAGATGCTGCCCAGGCCGAGGGTGCAGGCGGTGATGCCGAGCTGCGAACCGGCCAGCATCAGCGAGAGTTCCCGCATCCCGGCCAGGGCGGCCCGCGCCCCGCGCTGCCCCTCGGCGAGCGCCTGCTCCACCCGATGGCGCTTCGCGGCCACCAGCGCGAACTCGGCCGCCACGAAGAAGCCGCTGCACACCAGCAGCAGCACGGTGACGAGGACGGCGGCCTGGGCGCTCACGAGGGCTGCCCCTCTCGCTCCCGCACGGCCACCGGCGCCCGTTCGAGCCGGACCCTGGCCGGGACCCGCCGGTCAAGCGAGAGCACCTCGAGGACCGCCCGCCCGCCGTCGGTCAGCTCCACGGGAATCCGGTCGCCGACCGCGGGGAAGCCGCCGAGCCGGTCGATGACCAGGCCCGCGACGGTTTCGAAGGCGTCTTCCTCCGGCAGCCCGACGCCGGTGGCCTCGGCCACCTCGTCCACCCGCCGCCCGGCATCCACCAGCCAGCCCGCTCCGTCGGGCACCGCCAGCTCGACGACCTGGTCGCTCTCGTCGGCGATCTCGCCGACCAGCTCCTCGGCGATGTCCTCCAGGGTGACGATCCCGGCCACCCCGCCGTACTCGTCGAGGACCACCGCGAACTCCTCGCCCGCCGCCTGCATTTGCTCGACGGCGCCGGGCAGGGGCAGCGTGTCGGGCAGCAGCAGGGCCCGCCGGGCCAGCGCGCCGGCGGAGCGCCGGGTGATCCGCTCCGGGCTGACCCGCATCAGCTCCCGTACGCCGATGACCCCGATGATGTCGTCGATCCGGTCGCCGACCACCAGGTAGTGGGAGTGGCCGTGCGTGCCGATCAGCTCGACCACGTCGGCGGCCGGGGCCGTCGCGCGGACCGAGTTGACGTCCACGCGCGGCACCATGACCTCGCCCAGCGTCCGGTCGGAGAAGCCGAGCGCGTGGTCGAGGAGCGCGGCCGTGGCGTGCGGCAGCCTGCCGTGTTCGTGTGACTCGTCGATGAGGTGGCCGAGCTCCTCCAGCGTGGCCCCGTGGTGCAGCTCCTCCACCGGCTCGATGCCGAACCGGCGCAGCAGCCGGTTGGCCGAGGCGTCGAAGACCCGGATCACCGGCCCGGCGACCTTCAGGTAGCCGAGGGTCGAGCCGGCCAGCGCCTTGGCCAGCCGCTCGGGCACGGCGAGCGCCAGGTTCTTCGGGCCGAGCTCGCCGAGCACCATCTGGATGCCGGTGGCGAGGGCGAAGGCGAAGGCGAGCGCGATGCCGGAGGCCGCCGCGTCCGGCACCCCGGCGGCCCCGAGGACCGGGTCGAGCAGGGCGGCGAGCGCGGGCTCGGCGAGGAAACCGACGATCAGCCCGGTCAGCGTGATGCCGAGCTGAGCGCCGGAGAGCATGAACGACAGCCGCTCCTGGACCTTCATGGCACGGGCGGCACGCCGGTCGCCCGCGGCGGCCTCGCGGCCGAGGGCGAGCCGGTCGGCGGCGACGAACGCGAACTCCTGGGCGACGAAATATCCGGTGCCCGCCGTCAGCACAAGCACGGCGAGCAACCCGAGCGCGGCACTCATCCAACACCACCCCGCCGTGTGCCGCTCGCGGCCACGAAGTGGCCCGGATAGTGGCGAGGTGGTCCGGGACTATGCCCGGGTGGGTCCGTCGATTGGGCGGACACGAGCTCCCCTTCCAGAGATGTCGACTCGTCCAACGCGCATCAGCACGCCCGTGTTCCCCAGGCTGTACCCGAAATCACCCACTTGACACCTGCCGTCAGCGGCGTGCCCGGCCGGTCACCCCCGCAGCGCCGCCATCCAGGCCTCGACCTCGTCCGACCGGCGCGGAAGGGCGGCGGACAGGTTCCGGTTGCCGTCCTCGGTGACCAGGATGTCGTCCTCGATCCGCACGCCGATCCCGCGGTACTCCTCCGGAACCGTCAGGTCGTCCGGCTGGAAGTACAGCCCCGGCTCGACGGTCAGGCACATGCCCGGCTCCAGCGTGCCCTCCACGTACGTCTCGCGCCTGGCCGCCGCGCAGTCGTGCACGTCGAGCCCGAGCATGTGGCCGGTGCCGTGCAGCGTCCAGCGGCGCTGGAGGCCCAGCTCCAGGGCACGCTCCACGGGCCCTTCGAGCAGCCCCCACTCCACCAGCCGCTCGGCGAGCACCCGTTGCGCGGCCTGGTGGAAGTCGCGGTACTTGGCGCCCGGCTTGACGGCCGCGATCCCGGCCTCCTGGGCCTCGAAGACCGCGTCGTAGATGCGCCGCTGCAATGCGGTGAACCGGCCGTCGATCGGCAGCGTGCGGGTGACGTCGGCCGTGTAGAGCTCGGTGGTCTCCACCCCGGCGTCGAGCAGCAGCAGTTCGCCGGGCCGCACCGGCCCGTCGTTGCGCACCCAGTGCAGGGTGGTGGCGTGCGGGCCCGCGGCGCAGATGGAGCCGTAGCCGACGTCGTTGCCCTCGACGCGGGCGCGCAGGAAGAAGGTGCCCTCGATGTACCGCTCCGAGGTGGCGACCGCCTTGTCCAGGACCCGGACGACGTCCTCGAAGCCGCGCGCCGTGGCGGCGCAGGCCCGGCTGAGCTGCTCGATCTCGAACTCGTCCTTGACCAGCCGCATCTCGGAGAGGAAGACGCGCAGCTCCTCGTCGCGCTCCGCGGTGACCTTGTCGGTGAGGGCCGCCTCGATGGTGGCGTCGTGGCCGCGGACCACCCGGACCGGCCCGCTCGCCCCGCGCAGCAGGTCGGCGACGGTCCGCACGTCCTTGACCTCGAGGCCGTAGAGCCGGGCGGCCTCGGTGAGGCTGTTGCGCCGGCCGACCCACAGCTCGCCCTGGCCGCTGAGCCAGAACTCGCCGTTCTCCCGGTTGGAGCGGGGCAGCAGGTAGAGCGTGGCCTCGTGGCCCTCGGCGCCGGTGGGTTCGAGGACGAGCACGCCGTCCTCGGTCTGGTCGCCGGTGAGGTACACGTACTCGACGCCGGCGCGGAAGGGGTAGTCGGTGTCGTTCGACCTGGTCTTGAGGCGGCCGGCCGGGATGACGAGGCGCTCCCCGGGGAAGCGCGCGGAGAGCGCCGCGCGGCGGCGGGCGGTGTGCTCCACCTGGGGGAGGGGCGTCAGGTCGCGCCGCTCGGTGTCCGCCCAGCCGTGCTTCATGTTCTCCGCGAGCTCGTCGGAGACCTGGGGCGTCACCCCGTTCTTCCGCTGCTCGACGGGGCGCTCCGGTGCCGCCTCGGTGGTGCCCTGGGCGTCCGGTGCCTCCGCGGCCGGTGCGGCCTCGCCGCCGTCGGCGTCCTTAGGGGTGGTGTGGGCGGTGTCCTGAGCCTGCCGTTCGGCCACGTTGCGCCTCCTCGCATGCTGGCTGACCGCCTTCCATCGTATGTGCGAGGAATGACGGCGGGACAGGCCCGGTGACCCGGTGGGGGGTGTGCGGCGGGCGCGCGAGGGTGCCGGCCGGCTCCCGGCGGCCCCGCGCGCCCCGGCGGGAGGGGTTTCCCGGAGGCGCGGCCGCCCGGCTCAGTGGAACCTGGCCGCGAGCAGCACGACCTCCTCGTCCTCCCCGCCCACCCGGCCCACCCGGCCCACCCCGTCTTCCCCACGTTCCCCGCCTTCCCCACGTTCCGCGCCTTCCCCGCGCTCCCTGCCTCCCCGGCCCTCCCCGGCCACGCCCGGCCCGTACGCGCTCCGCGCGCCGCCCCCGCCGGCGCCGCTCCACCCGCCGGCCCCGGTGCCGTTCCCGAGGTCGCCCCCGGCGCCACCGCGGACGTTCCCGCCGCCGTACGCGCCCTGTGCTCCGGCGCGCGCGTCCCGGCCGCCCCGCCCGTCCGGCGTGCCCCGCCCGCCGTCCGGCTCCGGTCCTTCGCGCCCTGGCCGGTCGGGTCCCGCTGCGCCGGGCCCGTTCCCCGCGTCCCGTGGCCGCTCCCCCGCGCGCCCGGCGGCCTCCCCGGCGCGCTCCCCCGCCCGCTCCCCCGCGCGCGGCGGGAGGCTGCGGAGGATGTGGTCGAGCATGAGTTCCGGGTCGGCCCTGGCGGCCGGGCTCGCGGCCAGGGCGGTGGCGTGCAGCCTGGCGAATGCCCGGTCGAGTGGTTCTCCGGTGCGGTGCAGCAGCCCGTCGCTGTAGAGCAGGACCGTTTCTCCCTCCTCGCAGTCGAGCTGCACGCTCGGCGCCTCCCAGCAGGACAGCATGTTCAGCGGCGCCGAGAGGCCGGTCTCGGCGAAGTCGGTCCGCGAGGCCCCGATCACCAGGGGCGGCGGGTGCCCGGCCGAGGCGAGCAGGACGCGGCGGGTGGCGGGCTCCAGGTAGGCGAAGAGCGCCGTCGCCGGGCGGCCCGGCTCCGTCATCCGCAGCAGGAGTTCCAGGTCGGAGAGCACCGCCACGGGGTCCTCGCCCTCCATCACCGCGTACGCGCGCAGGCCCGCGCGCAGCCTGCCCATGGCGGCGAGCGCGGCGGGCCCCGTCCCGGTCGTGCCGCCGATCGCGAGGCCGAGCGCGCTGTCGGGCAGCGCCAGCGCGTCGTAGAAGTCGCCGCCCCCGCCCGGCCCGCCGTGGTGCCTGACGGCGAGATCCATGCCGGGCAGCCGGGGCAGCCTGGTCGGCAGCAGCCCCTCGCGCACCGCGGCGAGCGCCGAGTGGGCGCGGGAGAGTTCCAGTCGGTTGGCGATGTGCTGGGCGGCCTGCCTGAGGTAGAGGGCGAGCAGGCCGCGCTGGCGGGCGTCCGGCTGCCCGGGCTCGTCGTAGAGCCAGACGGCCTCGCCGAGCCTGCCCGGTGCCCCCGCGGTCAGCGGCACGGCGTAGCTGGCCGCGCAGCCGAGCCGGGCGGCCACCTCGCGGTGCCGCGGGTGGAGGCGCTCCTCCCTGGCGATGTCCCGATGCACCACCTCGCCGAACGCGCCGACCGGGTCGGCCGTCCCGCTCTCCCCGGCCTCCGCCGGCGCCCCCACGCCTCCCGCCTCCGTGGCGTCCGCCCTGCCGTCCCCGCCGCCGTCCCTGCCGTCCTCGCCGTCCCGGCCACCCCGGTCTGCGGCGTCGCGGACGCCGCTCCTCCCGCCGGCCCCGGCCTCCCCCTCCCCCTCGCCGTCGGCCTGGCCCGGGGCCGTCACGCCGAAGCCGCGCGGCACGGTCTCGATGTGGCCGAGGTCGGCCCGGCCGAGGCCGAGGCCGGCGAGCCGCTCGGGGCCGAGGCCGTCGGCGGGGCACAGCGAGAACAGGCCCCGGCGGGCCCCGAGGAGCCCGGCCCCGGCCCGCAGCGTCTCGTGGAGGGCCTCGCCGAGGGTGCGGGCGCGGCCCAGGCGTTCGGTGAGCCCGTGCAGGGTGGTGAGGTCGGAGATCCGGGAGGCCAGGCGGTCCTGCGTGCGCCCGGGCAGCGCGGGGTCGGCCGCGGGACGCGGCCCGCCGGGTCCGGCGGGGGCCGGAGTGCCCGCCGCGCCGGACCGCGCGGGGCCGGCCGCGGAGGCATCCGCCGCCGCTGCCTGGGCCGTTGGGGAGGCCGGAGACGCGGGGGACGCCGGGGCCGTCGAAGGAGGGGAGGCGAGTGGCGAGTGGATTCCGGCCACTTTCGGCGGGGGAGTGGTACTCATGTGCGAGGGCTTTCGTCGGGGCGCGCGGACCTGATGCGGTCGAGTAGTGTCCTGCCGTGGTGGATGATGCCCAGGTAGCGGGCGGGTTCCGGCGCCGACAGGCCGGGCCGGAACGAGTTTGGCGGAACTTTGGCAGGAATGGCTTGAAAAGGACTCCGCCCCGGAGGGTGCGCGGTCGACTGGGGAGGCCCGGCAGCGGATCGAGCCGGGCGGGCTGGGTACATATCGGAACGGATCGTCGAGTTCTGGCGTCCTACCGAACAAGGCGGTCAGCCCCTCCGACGCCCGCCTGCCCGCACTGGCGTGACCCGCTACATACGGTGATCTGAGTTCCACGTGGTGTAAGTGACCCGCGAAGGAAGGGACGAGCGCTGATGCGCGAGATCCTCGGAGAGCGACGCACGAACGGCACGAACGGTGGCAACGGCACCAGAGGCGAAGACGAACGAGGCCGGAGTGGGGCGTTGCGCCGCGCCGCCCTGCGCTACGCGTGGCGCTTGCGCTGGCCGGTGGTTCCCGGCGTCGAGGCCGGGCCGGAAGGGGAGTGCGGTTGCCCGCGGGCGGACTGCGTGACGCCGGGCGCGCACCCGGCCGACCCCGAGCTGCTCGCCGCGACCTGGGACCCGCGCATGGTGAGCTGGTGGTGGACGATGCGCCCGCGCGCGCCCATCATTCTGGCCACCGGCGGCCGCGCGCCCTGCGCGCTGAGCCTGCCCGCGCTCGCCGGCGCACGGGCGCTGGCCTGGCTCGACCGGCAGGGCCTGCCCACCGGTCCCGTGGTGGCCGCCCCGACGCGCTGGCTGCTGCTCGTGGAGCCCTATGAGCTGCCCGAACTCGGCGAGCTGCTGGCCGCGCGCGACCTCGTGCCGAGTTCGCTGCGCTTCCACGGCCTCGGCGGATACATCCCGCTGCCGCCCTCCCGGACGGGGGCCGGCGAGGTCGGGTGGGTGCGCGAGCCCGAGCCGCGGGGGGAGGGGGTGGCCCTGCCGAGGACGGAGCTGCTGCTCGACGCCCTGATCGAGGCGGGCCGCAGCGTTCCCGACCCCGGCAGCCGGCTGGCGTACTAGGCGCCACTGCCCGCGGCTGCCCTGGCATATTCCCGCGGCACAGGGCCCCGGCATGTGGCAGGGCGCGGGGGGGCGCACGACGCGAGAGGACCCGGTCGCTGGCGACGGGGGATGCACCAGCGACCGGGCCCACTCAGAAGGTAACAACTCAGCGGGGATTCGCAAATCCCGCAAGGCCGCCCATGGGCCGAACCGGGGGCAGACCGGCCCCTTTGTGACTGGAATCACGGCCGCACGGCGCGCCGCGGCGCCCGGTCACGGGTTCGGGCCCGTCAGTTCCCTTCAGCTGAGCGTGATCTGACGGTTGGTGAGCCCGCTGCGGGCCCGCAGCTCGTCCCCGGTCAGCGGCGTCTTCGCGGTCAGCGCCTCGGCCAGCCGCTCCTCGAACGCGGAGGCCGGCTTCTCGCACTCCTCGGCGCCCATGGCCCGCGGCAGGTCCCACACCGGCACGGTCAGCCCGTGCGCCCGGAAGGAGCCCACGAGACGGGTGCCCTCGCCGAGCCCCGAGGCGCCGGCGGCGTGCAGCCTGGCCAGCGCGTCGAGCAGCTCCTCCTCCCCGTGCGGCATGACCCAGCGCAGGTGGTTCTTCTCCGGCGTCTCGCACCAGTAGGCCGCCGTCACCCCGGCCAGCCGCGCCGTCGGCGTCGCCGCCGCGTTGGCGCGCTCCAGCGAGGCCGTCACCTCGGGCGTCGCCTGCGCCGCGTCGTCGAGCCAGAACTCGAACCCGTCGTGCACCTCGGGCACGAACGGGGCCTCGGGGTCGATCAGGTCCTGCAGCCTGGGCCCGTCCGGGGCGGTGCGGCCGGCCGCGACCGGGTTGCCGGGCTCGGTGGTCAGCGCCCTGGTCAGCACGTCCGCCAGGTCGCGGCTGAGGTCGCCGGTGGCCGTGTCGTTCTGCACGCCGAGCAGCACCGCGCCGTCGTCGCGGCGCAGCGCCGGCCAGGCCATCGGCAGCACGGTGCCCAGCGTCAGCGAGGGAACGCCCTCCGGCAGCCCGTCACGCAGGGAGAGCGGGACGGTGGCGGCGGGCACCAGCTCGCGCAGCGCCACCCAGTCGCACTCGCCGGTCAGCCCCTCGAAGGGGCGCCTGACCAGCTCGGTCGCGGCCTGCGCCGCGGCCCGCCCGTGACAGGCCTTGTAGCGGCGGCCGGAACCGCAGGGGCAGGGCTCGCGCGCGCCCACCACCGGGACTTCCCCGTCGACGGGCTGCGGCTTGAGGGGGGCGCGGCGCTTCTTGGCCATGACGGAAGGCTCCTGCGGACGGGTAACGGGCGGGCAAGGACGTAACGCCCGCGAGCCTAGCGCCGTGCCCGTTTTCGGTCACCTCGCCGCGGCACTCGGTGCCGCGCGGGCGGCCGCGGTCCCCGGCTAGGCGGCCGGGGCCAGCTCCGCCCACACGGTGACGGCGCCCGTGCCGTCCGTCTCCCGCACGCCCCAGGCCCGCGAGAGAGAGGTGATGATCGTGAGGCCACGCCCGCCCCGCGCCGTGAGCGAGGGGGAGGCGGGCCGCGGCCGCGTCGGGCCGCCACCGTCCGTTACCGAAATCGTCACCGCGCCGTCGACGTCCTGTCGCCAGGCCGCCCGCACCTGCTGGCTCCCGTCCAAAGGACGCGCGTGCCGATAGGAATTGCTGAGCAGTTCCGAAAGGATCAACACCGCGTCCTCAATTACGGATTCAGGAGCGCCACCTTCCCGCAATTCGGAACGCAATCGCCGCCGAGCCGTCGCCACGCCCGATGCGCCGTGGGGCACCGACATGGTCGACGACGTCGGTACCTGCTGTGTGACCACCAACGCCACCCCCGAGACCTCCTTTGCCCCACGCCATGGGATTGGTGCCCTCGGGGAACAGAACGGAAACCGGCCCCACGACATCTGTTGACGCACTCGTAATGATCGGATACGAAGCGAATGCGCCGGGGCACGCCGGGTGGATCAACCGTTTCGCGTGGTCAGCCCAGTCCTGCGAGCTGGTCACGGACCGTGCCCGGCCGGTTGGTGATCACCGCGTCCACGCCGAGTTTCGCGCACAGCGCCACGTCCGCCGGATCGTCCACGGTCCACACGTGCACCCGATGCCCGGCCCGGTGGGCCCGCGCCACATAGTCCGGGTCGCGGCGGATGATCCGGATGCTCGGCCCGGCGACCGCGTTGCCCGCGGGCAGCCGGCCGCCGCGGTGCCTCGGCAGCAGGAACTGCATGAGATACACCGTCTCCAGCTGCGGCGCCGCCCGCCTGACCCGGCTCAGCGAGCGCGCCGAGAAACTCATCACCCGCACCGGCCCCGGCACGGGGTGCCGCGCCAGCAGCGCCAGCAGCCGCTCCTCCACCTGCCCCGCCCAGCGCGTCGGGTGCTTCGTCTCGATCGCCAGGCCCACCGGCCGGTCCGCCTCGGCCACCAGGCCGAGCAGCCGCTCCAGCGTCAGCACCGTGGAACGCTCCGGGTCCGCCGCGTCCGGCACCTCCGCGCCGACCGGCCCCTTCCAGGACCCGAAGTCCAGCTCGGCCAGCTGCGCGAGCTCCAGCGCGGAGACCGCTCCGCGGCCGTTGGAGGTACGGTTGACCCGCCGGTCGTGGACGCAGACCAGGTGCCCGTCGGCCGTCAGCCGCACGTCGCACTCCAGCGCGTCCGCCCCGTCCGCGATGGCCTTGCGGTAGGCGGCCAGGCTGTGCTCCGGGGCGTCCTCCGAGGAGCCCCGGTGGGCGACGACCTCGATGCGGCGGCTCACCTCGCTCACCGTGTCATGGTGCCACGGCGCGATGCCGGGGCATGCTGCCCGGGGGTGAGGGACGGGCGAGACCGGCGGCGGGTTTATGCCCGTCTGACAGACCATGGGGAAGACTGCCTGCACACCCTGTCGTGCACCTGAGGAGTAAGCAGTGAGCACCGAGAACGAGCCGGCCGCCCAGCCGGACGAGCCGACGGCCGGTGCGCGGGACGCCGAGGGGAGGCCGCCCGCCCCCGCGGCGCCGCCCACGTCCCCACCCGCCGCGCGGCCCACGGCCCCGCGGCCCGCAGCGCCTTCGGCCTCCGGGCATCCGGCCCCGCCGCCCCACGCCACCCAGGCGTTCACCCCGCAGCGGCCCCCGGCCGCTCCGGCGGGCGCCCACGGAGACGTGCCGACGACCGCGCTCTCCGCGGTCGGCGCGCCCTACGGACCGCACCCGGCCAGGCCCCACGACCCCACGGCGCCGGGCGGGCCGGCCGGCCCCGTCGCACCCCCGCCCTTCGGCCCGCCCCCGCCCCCGGGCGCGGAGCACCAGTCCCCGCCGCCCCCGGACGCGACCTGGGGGGCGTTCCCCCCGCCTCCCCCGCCGAAGCGGCGCCGCGGCCTGCTGATCGGCGTCATCGTCGCCACGCTCATCGCGGGCGGCGTCGGCGGCGGCGTGGGCTACCTGGTCGCCGACGACGACAGCGACGGCACCACGCAGACGAGCAGCTCCCAGCACGACGACACCCCCGCCAGGCCCCCGGACTCCGTGGCCGGGATAGCGCAGGCGGCGCTGCCCAGCGTGGTCACCATCGACGCCACCGGCGCCCAGGGAGGCACCACGGGCACCGGCTTCGTCTTCGACGAGCAGGGCCACATCCTCACGAACAACCACGTCGTCGCGAGCGCCGACCAGGGCGCCCAGCTCACCGTCACCTTCTCCGACGGCCAGAGCTACGACGCCGAGGTGGTCGGGCGTGCGGAGGGCTACGACGTGGCCGTCATCCGCCTCACCGACCTCGGCGGCCGGGAGCTGACCCCGCTGCCCATCGGCGACTCCGACCAGGTCGCCGTCGGCGACGCCACCGTCGCGATCGGCGCGCCGTTCGGCCTCTCCGGCACGGTCACCACGGGCATCATCAGCGCCAAGGACCGCCCGGTCGCCTCCAGCGACCCGGAGGGCGGCAGCGCCTCCTACATGAACGCCCTGCAGACCGACGCCTCGATCAACCCGGGCAACTCCGGCGGGCCCCTGCTCAACGCCGACGGCGAGGTCATCGGCGTCAACTCCGCCATCAGGTCGACCTCCAGCGGCCTCGACGGCGAGGCGGGCAGCATCGGCCTCGGCTTCGCCATCCCGATCAACCAGGCCAAGCGCGTCGCCGGCGACCTGATCGACAGCGGCGAGGCCGTGTACCCGATCATCGGTGCCACGGTCGGCCAGGGCGACGGCCAGACCCAGGGCGCCCAGATCGTCGACGCGGCCACCGGCGGCGGCGAGGCGATCACCCCCGGCGGCCCCGCGGACGAGGCGGGCCTCGAACCGGGCGACGTCATCACCAAGTTCGGCGACCGCCTGATCGACAGCGGCCCCACCCTGATCAGCCAGATCTGGACCTACGAGCCCGGCGACACGGTCGACGTCACCTACCTCCGCGACGGCCAGGAGCACACCACCACGATCACCCTGGGCCAGCGCGTGGGCGAACAGCAGTAGCGGGGAAGCCGCTAGGCTGTCCGGGTGTGCCGGGAGGCGTGCCCGAGCGGCCGAAGGGAACGGTCTTGAAAACCGTCGTGGCGGCAACGTCACCGTGAGTTCGAATCTCACCGCCTCCGCGGGTAAATGGCCCCTGACCAGCACGAATGGTCAGGGGCCTTCGCTGTGACCGCCGCGGTGCGGAGACGGACGGCGCCGCACGGAAGCGCGCCCAGCCGTCGGCTACCGGGCCCCGACCCAGTGTCGAGAGCTGTCGGTTGCCGGCGTTGCTGTTACTTGGCTCGGCACCACGTCTGGCGGCTATGGCCCTTGAGAAATTCGACCGGTCGACGGTCTTGGACCGCTGGTCGGCGCCATATGACTGCATGTAGGTGCTGGTTCCTGTTCCTGCCGGCCTCGGTTGATGTCACGTGTGGATGGCAGGAAAACAATTCGCTATGGGCTGTCGTCAGGCCGCCCCATGGCTTGTGCAGTGACGATCGCCCGGACCTCGATTCCCGGATAACGCAGCTCCAGGTCTTTGACTAGGGCCTGCACCAAGCGAACGGTTTCCAGGGGGCTGACTGCCCGCAGTATCGGCAGGGACGGTACCTCCAGACTTCTGGCACTCTTCGACCAAGCGCCCTTGACGATCAGGTCTGGTCCGATGAGTCGTTCCCCGCGCTCTTGTGCCTCTCGCACCGCGCGCTCCGGGGCCAGTGTCCGCGTCACTCGCAGAAGCAGCGTGTGGCCGGCGTACTGACCTTCCCGATTCGGCCTCACTATCGCAGGCTCGGCGCGCCGAGGTCTCATGTAGTGGTCTCGGTCGATCGGCCACTGGCGCGGGGCGTCCCGCTCGCGGACGTGCTCAGGCAGGTACGAGCGTCGTGTGAGCGGGTTTTTGGTGTCTCGGGCCTGCTTGATCCACCGCTCCAGTTTGCGGGTGTACTGTGCGCGCTCACCAGGGGCTTCCACTACCCTGAGGCCGTAGACGGCGGAGATGGCGCGCTTGGGGGACAGCCCAAGGTTCAGCGCGTATCGGTACATGGCCGCGATGGTCTCGGCGCGCAACTGCACACCGTTCGGTTTCTTCTTGTGGGGCGTGGGAAACGCGAGCGAGAGGAGCCAGATCGAGCCTCGAGGCGCCTCACGAGCCGCCTCGGCCGCCTTCTTGATCCGGCGGACCAGTTCAGGGTCATCGCAAGGACGTCGCGCGTTTGCTCGAGCTCCTGGCTTGGTGCACGTAACAGCCCCGGAACTCCAGGTCCGCCAGTCGATATCGACCTTGACTACCCACCCGGGCCAACCCCAGATGTTCCGTAGAACAACGCCTTCCCCGGTGAGTTCCACCTCGACGTTTCGGATCGTTTGCGGCATCACCAGACAAGTATCGCTCCGGCCGGACGCGTTGCTCAGGAAAACAGCACCGATTATGTCGGCCAGGATGCGAAGCGAATGCCCGTGAATCTGGCTGCATGACGAAAAACGCCTCTGATGTGAAGATTTGCCCCGACTGCGCAGGGAGCGGTCGGCACCCGATCACATGCGATATGTGCGAAATGTGTCAAGGGAGCGGTTACATCTCACGCTGACATGTGGGCACGCGAGTCCGGTCCCGGCCTCGGCCGGGCCGGGCTCTTCAATGTCGTAGAGAAGGTTGTTACTCACGGGCCGGGCGCCGTTGTCGACGTTCGAGGTGGCGCTGGCGGGAATTCGGTCTCGGTGGCTGTGTCTCGGCGCAGCCGGGACCATGCGGAGCTTGCTGAAGGGCGGATCATCGATGAGGGCGGTGTGGCCGGTTTGTCATCGGTGGAGGTCCGGAAGCCGCGGTGGCCGTGTTCGTTGATGACGTCCGTCCCGGCAGTGGTGGGGGCATGGCCTCCATGGCGCCTCGGAGTCCGTAGCGGTGACAGCGGCCGGATGAATCAGGCCGACGGCGCGTGCGCCTGTTCGTGGCAGGCCAAGGAACCGGCCGTCAGGTCACGGTCCAGCCGTGGTGTGGTACCCGCGTCGCCTCAAGGCATCTTGAGTACTTCTGTGATGTCCCCGTCGGGTCGGGAGAAGGAAGGCGTTACGTGCCCAAGGCGTATGAGGAGATCGCTGAGGAACTGCGTGGGCGGATCACGTCCGGCGCGTGGGAGCCTGGGCATCGTTTGCCCTCGGAGGAGGAGCTGAAGCAGCAATACCGCAAGGGCGGGCCGACCGTGCGGCAGGCGCTTGACGTGCTGCTGCTGGAGGGGCTGATCGACAAGCGGCACGGGCGCGGCACGTTCGTGCGTGTGCCGCGCACCACGGTGCGGCGCAGCAACGAGCGTCACCAGTGGGAGAAGGACCGCGCCCGGGAGACGCAGGACGTGCGGCGGAGGACGGGGGCGACCGAACGCGACACGGGTCTGACCGTGGACGACCTGGTGTTCAGCGCGGAGTACCGCGAGGCGACGGCGAACGAGGACCTGGCCGGGGCGTTCGGCGTGCCGACCGGGACACCGTTGCTTGAGCGCATCTACCGGACGAGGTACCGCAGGGAGCCGGCGCCGTTCAGTGTTTCCCACTCCTGCCTGGTGCGTGAACACGTCGAGGCCAACCCCGAGTTGCTCGACGAGAAGAACGAGCCCTGGCCCGGCGGCACGCACCACCAGCTGAGGACGGTGGGCATCGAGGTGGACCGGGTGGTGGAACGCATCCTCGGCGCGCGCCCGCCCCGGCAGGACGAGGCGAAGCAACTCGGCATGTCGCCCGGGATGGCCCTGATCGTGATGCGCGAGACGCTCTACGCGACGGATGGCCGCGTCGTCGAAGTGGCGGATGTGGCGCTCCCCGGCGACCGCACCGAGCTCACGTTCGTCACGCGGCTGGCCCGGTGGTGACCGCATCCCGCACGGTGCCGCCCCCACCTGGCCACCATCGCCCCTGCGGCGCATGTCCCGGTCCGGTCCGCAGGCCGCCGCAGCGCCGCAGGTGTGAGGTCGCGGGGGTGGCCTTCCCGGGCAAGCTCGCCGTGGTGCGTCCGGTGCCGTCTCGTGGCCGTCCCATGGGGGCGCCCGGAGCGTGGGACACGAAGGGGACGGGCGGTGGCCCGGGCGGTGGAAACGGACGGTGGGCGGTCCTTTACGCGGAGCGCACGCGGAGGGTGGGAGGCTTGGGACAGCGGGCCCGTTGCTTGGGCGTAGCTTGATCGTTTGGGTAGCGGGGGCACTTCGCTCCGTAAGATTTGCGGTCTCATTGATGCGCGATCGGTGCCTCCCGGTCGCCAGGGGGAGCAGGAGGACGCGGTGACGCGTCCTCGCCACGGGGGCATGCCGAGAAAGGACCGGGAAGTCCGTGAACCAACATCCCGCCGGGCGTCCGGTGGCCGCCGTATCCGGCGCCATACGGGCGCTGGCCCGTCAGAAGGGGGACCGATGACCGAGTCATCTCCCTTACGGCACACCGGCGTTGCCAATCTGCCGCCGCTGCCCGCGGACTTCCGGGCGTTTCACCAGCTCTACCGGCCCGCGTACGTCCGGTGGGCCGAGTTGTACCTCGGCGGCCGCCCGGAGGCCGAGGAGGTCGTCGACCACACCTTCGAGCAACTGGCGGCCGAGTGGCAGGAGGTGCTGAGCCTGGACAGCCCCGCCGGCCACGCCTGGGCGACGCTCAAGCACCGCACCCTCGAGGCCACGCGCGCCCGCGGGCTGCGGCCGGTCGTCATGGACAACGCGGCCTTCGAGACGCAGGCGCTGCACGGCGCCGCGGATCCGGTCGGCGAGTTGGAGGAGAGCCTGCGCATCCACCAGGCGATCCGTGAGCTGCCGGAGCGGCAGCACGACGTGATCGTCCTGCGGTACTGCATCGGTTACAGCACCGCGGAGACCGCGGACATCCTCGGCATCAGCGTGCCCGGCGTGCGGTCCACGGCCCGCTACGCGAGGCACCGGCTCAAGGAGGCGCTCGGCCTCACCCTGTGCGAGGGGGCGGAGGACGACGAGGAGGCCCTGGACGGCGGAGACGGCGGCGGGGCCGCCGGAGGCGCCCGCGGCGGCGTGGGGCGGAGGGACGGCGACGATGCCGTACAGCCTTGACGAGGCGCTGGCCAGGGCGCTCCTGAGCCGGGGTCCGCGCCGTTACACCAGGGCGGAACTCGAGGCCGCCGAGGCGCGAATAGCGGCGCGAATAGCCGTCGGACGCGCGGGGCGCGGGCCGCGCGCCCCCGAGGCGTTCGCCCAGGTGTCCAGGTACTTGACGACGCTGTGCTGGACCGTCGTCGGTCAGCGGGGCGCGCTGGTGCACATGTCGGCGCTGCTCGGCGGGCGGATACCGGAGCCGGACGGGGCCCGCGTCCTCGGCTGCGTGCTGCAGCTGGCGGGCCGCGGGGACGGCGCGCGCTTCTGGTGGCAGTTCGCCGCGGGAGCCGGGGACGGGGCGTCCGCGTACTGCCTGTACCTGCACCACATGACCCTCGGCGAGGCGCACGAGGCGGAGCTGTGGCACCGGCAGGCCGGGCCCGCCCGGCACCCGCGGCACGGCCACGGGCACGACCACGGGGACGGACACGGCCTTGCCGCACGAGAGCGCGAGGACGTCGGCCACCCGCAGGACCGCGGGACCGTCCGCCTCGCGCAGGATCACGGCGACATCCGCCTCGCGCAGGACCACGTTCACGGCCACGGGGACGGCGACTGCGGCTACGGCCACTGCGCCCTCGGCCACGGTGGCGAGGGCCGGGGCCTCGGCCGGGAAGAGGACGGTTCGCACCGGCGTCGCGCCGCCCCCGAGGAGGCCCCGTGGCGCCGGGCGGCCGGTGAGGGGGACGCGCCCGGCGGGCCGGGCCGGGCGGTGTGGCTTCCCGCGGCCGGCACGGCGGCCTTCGACGACCCGCCGGACGACGCCGGCCCCGAGGACGCCGACGGGAGCGATCCGGCGCTGGTGCTGCGCGTGCTCGCCCTCTTGCAGGGCGAGGGGTACCCGCCGCCGAGCGGGGTGGCCGCCGCGATCCTGACCTATGTGCCCGAGGCGGTGCAGTTCGTCGACGAGGTCGAACTCCCGTTGCCCGCCGACGACTTCGCCGAACGTATCGCCGAGCTGACCGCCTGATTCCCGGGCGCCGATGCTCGCGTGTTCGCCGTGGAATCGGGGGCGTCCCCGAATCGGGGCGATGTCCGCCGCCGCGCCGGGCCTTGCCCGCCGCGGAAATCGGGCGGGGCCCGGCGGCGGAAGGGGAGGGTTTTGCCTTCGCACCGGACAATGTCCGACCCGGAGTCGAACGGCTCGTGATCGCGGGCCGACTGAGGGGTGGCGACCTGGGGCGAACGCGTGACCGGGTCGTGCCGTCAGCGAAGGCGGGTTTCGTTTCGGCCTTGTCATTCGTGCGAGCGAATCGGATCGAAGCGGGTGGTGGCGGGCGTGCCCACTGGGCAACCCTGGTGTCGCGACGTCGTGCTCCGTTGAAGGCGGTTCGGCCGAACTGCCTTGCCACACCAGACAATTGCGTTCCATTGCATTCCATCGGAGGAATTGAAATGGCTAGCATTCGCACCGCCCGCGCCCTCGCCACCCTGGCCGCCGTTCCGCTCGCCTTCGCCGCGCTCAGCGGCGTGGCGCACGCCGACGCCGCCGTCGGCGGCAACAGCTACATCGGGGCGGACAACGACAACCTGGGCAATTCCTCGATCACCCAGCAGAACGCGCAGGGCCCCGGCGCCACCAACCTGAGCCAGACCGCGAACGCGATCGGCTTCGGCAACGTCATCGACCAGTCGCAGCCGAGCTTCACCTTCGTCTTCGGCCGGTGATCCGGCCGGGGGCCGGTGACGTCCGGGGTGCGCCACCGGCCCCCACCACGGCAGGGTCAGGCCGCGCGGTCACGCCTTCCGGGGCGGGGCCGCGCGGTCCTTTGTGCGGCACGTTCCCGGCAGCCGGCGCGTTGATCATCAGGTGAATCCCTGAGACCCCCTGAGAGCGGCGAGGAGCACCCCTACACCTTGGGGAGGTGGGGCCAGCCCCCCTTCTACACCCTGGGGCGGATGCCTCATCCCGACCTGTGGCCGATCCGTCGCGGGGGTGATGTCTCCTAGTTTGTAGAGCATGACCACGCACCGGAAAGTCCAGACGGCGGCACCGCTGACCTTCACCACGTATGTGCGGGCACGCGGCCAGATGCTGCTGCGTACGGCCCGGTCGCTCACGTCGAACGCCAGCGACGCGGAGGACCTGCTCCAGACGGCGCTCACCAAGACCTACCTGGCCTGGGAGCGGATAGAGGACCACCGCGCGCTCGACGGCTACGTCCGCCGCGCCCTGGTCAACACCCGCACCTCGCAGTGGCGCAAGCGCCGCGTCGACGAGTACGCCGTGGACGAACTGCCCGAGCCGAGGGCGCTGCCGCAGCCCGACCCGGCCGAGCAGCAGGCGGTGCGCGACGCGATGTGGCGCGCGGTGCTGAAGCTGCCCGCCCGGCAGCGGGCGATGGTCGTCCTCAGGTACTACGAGGACCTGAGCGAGACGTCCACCGCGGAGCTCCTCGGCGTGTCCGTGGGCACCGTCAAGAGCGCGGTGTCCCGTGCCCTGGCCAAGCTCAGGGAGGACGTCGAACTGGCCGACATCGGCGCGCGCGCCCGGCGGGACAGCCAGGCGATGGCCGCGTGAACCCGCGCGTCGCGCCCCCTGCCCGGCCCTGACGCCGCGCCCGCGCTCCGGCCCGAGGCGCCGCGCCCCTGCCGGGCCTTCGGCGCCCCTGCCGGGCCTTCGACGCGCCCGCCGGGCCTTCGACGCGCCCGCCCCCGCGCCCCACGCCCCGCGGCCCGTGCGCCGGGCGTGCCCGCCGGGCCACGCGCCCCCACCACGCCGCGCCCGCCGGAGCCAAAGCCGGAGCCTGGGCAGGCCCAGGCCCAGGCCCAGGCCGGGGCCGGAGGCCGCAGCTCGCGGACCGGCCGCGGCGCCGAACCCTGGTGATTTCCCGCACCGCGGGCCTGCGCCGGGGGGTGTCAAAGCCCCGCCGCTCCCAGCAGAATCACGGGAGACCCGACCTCGCGTCACGGCAGGCGCACACTCGGTGGGAGGCCCCAGGTGCTCGGCACGATGCAGGACACGCCCCTTCTGATCAGCCGCATCCTGCGGCACGGCAGCACGGTGCACGCCAGGTCCCAGGTCACCACCTGGGCGGGCGAGGCCCCGCCGCGCCGCCTGAGCTTCGCGGACCTCGGCGCCCGCGCCGCCCGCCTCGCCCACGCGCTGCGCGAGGAGTTCCGCGTGCAGCCGGGCGACCGTTGCGCGACTCTGATGTGGAACACGGCCGAGCACGTCGAGGCGTACTTCGCGATCCCGGCCATGGGCGCCGTGCTGCACACCCTCAACCTGCGCCTCCCCGCGCGCCAACTCGGCTGGATCATCGACCACGCCGCCGACCGCGTCATCCTCGTGAACGACACGGCCGTCCCGCTCCTGGCCCCCCTGCTGCCCGCCCTGGACCGCGTCGAGCACCTCGTCGTCGTCGGCCCGGGCGCCCCCGCCGACCCGGCCGCCCTGGAGGCCCTCGCCGCCTCCGGCACCCGCGCCGCCGTCCACGACTACGAGGCGCTCATCGCCGGGCGTCCCACCGGCTACGACTGGCCGGAGTTCGACGAGCGCACCGCCGCCGCCCTCTGCTACACCTCGGGCACCACGGGCGACCCGAAGGGCACCCTCTACTCCCACCGCTCCGTCTACCTGCACTCGATGGAAGTCGGCATGGCCGAGTCGATGGCCGTCACCGCGGGCGACACCAGCCTTCCCCTGGTGCCCATGTTCCACGTCAACGCCTGGGGCCTGCCGCACGCCGCCCTCATGTCGGGCGCGAACCTCCTGCTGCCCGACCGCTTCCTCCAGCCGGAGGCCGTGGCCCGGATGATCGCCGAGGAACGCCCCACGCACGCCGCGGCCGTGCCCACCATCTGGCAGGGCCTGCTCGCCGAGTTGGAGGCCCGCCCCCGCGACATCTCCTCGCTGACCCGGGTCACCATCGGCGGCTCCGCCTGCCCCGCCGCCCTGATGCGGGCCTTCGAGGAGCGGCACGGCGTCCGCGTCGAGCACGCCTGGGGCATGACCGAGACCTCTCCCATCGGCACCACCTCCAAGCCCCCGGCCGGGCTCGCGGCCGCGGAGACCTGGCCCTACCGCGTCAGCCAGGGCCGTTTCCCGGCCGGCGTGGAGGCCAGGCTTTCCGGGCCCGACGGCACGATCCTGCCCTGGGACGGCGAGTCCGCGGGCGAACTCGAGGTGCGCGGCCCGTGGATCGCGGCGGCCTACTACGGGGGCGCGGACGGCGAGCCGCAGCGGCCCGCGGACCGGTTCAGCCCCGACGGCTGGCTGCGCACCGGCGATGTCGGCGTCATCTCCCCGGACGGCTACCTCACGCTGACCGACCGCGCCAAGGACGTCATCAAGTCGGGCGGCGAGTGGATCTCCTCGGTGGCGCTGGAGAACCACCTGATGGCCCACCCGCTGGTCGCCGAGGCGGCCGTGGTGGCCGTCCCCGACGAGAAGTGGGGGGAACGCCCGCTGGCCACCGTGGTGTTCGCCGCGGCGCCGGCCGATCCGGCGGCGGCGTACGAGGAGCTGCGGGGCTTCCTGTCCGCGCGCGTCCCGCGCTGGCAACTGCCCGAGCACTGGTCGGCGATCGACGAGGTGCCCAAGACCAGCGTCGGCAAGTTCGACAAGAAGCTGCTGCGCGCCCGGCACGCCAAGGGCGAGCTGTCCGTCGTCACGCTCCCGCCCGCGGCCCGCGCGGGCGCCGCGGAGGGCTGAGCGCGGAGCGCTCTCCTGGGCCAGGACCGCCCACGCGCCGGGCCCGCACGCCCGCGCGGGCCCGTCCGCGCACGCCCGCGCAGGCCCGTCCCCGCACGCCCGCGCACGGCGCCGTCTCCGCGCACCCCGGCACGACCCGCACCTCCCGCACGCGCTCCCGCACACTCGCCCGTGGCTCGTCGGCGGCCCGCGGCTACCTGGCCCCGATCCGGGTCAGGAGGTCCACGATCCGCGCCTGCACCTCGGGGTTCGTGGAGCGCTCCGCGAGGAAGAGCACCGTCTCCCCCGAGGCGAGCAACGGCAGCTGGGCCGGGTCGAGTTCGGCGGCGGTGTAGACGACGAAGGGGGTGCGGTTGAGCAGGCCGTTGACCCGCAGCCAGTCGATGATGCCCGCCCGGCGGCGCTTGACCTGGTTCAGGTCCATGACGACCAGGTTCGGCCGCAGCTGGGCGGCGACCTCCATCGCCTCGGCGTCCGAGGCGGCGTGCGCCGCCTGCATCCCGCGCCGCTCCAGCGAGGTGCGCAGCGCGTCCGCGATGGCCCGCTGCTCCTCCACCAGCAGCACCCGCGGCGGGTGCTGCTCGCTGTCGCGCGGGGCGAGGGCCTTCAGCAGCACCGCCGGGTCGGCCCCGTAGGCCGCCTCCCGGCTGGCCTGCCCGAGACCGGCCGTCACCAGCACCGGCACCTCGGCCGCCACCGCCGCCTTGCGCAGCGACTGGAGCGCAGTCCTGGTGATGGGTCCGGTCAGCGGGTCGACGAACAGCGCCGCCGGGTACGCCGCGATCTGCGCGTCCACCTCCTCGCGCGAGTGCACGATCACCGGCCGGTAGCCGCGGTCGGTCAGCGCCTGCTGCGTCGAGACGTCGGGCTCGGGCCACACCAGCAGGCGGCGCGGGTTGTCCAGCGGCTCCGGGGGCAGCTCGTCGTCCGCGGGCGCCGGGCTCTGCTGCGGCCCGGCCCTCTCGGTGACCTCGACGGCACCGCCCGGCCCGTCGAGCGGCTCCGGCCCCTCGGCGGCGCCCGCCGCGGGGGCGCTGATGGCGAACTGCCTCCCGCGGCCCTGGGAGTTGTGCGGCGCGGGGGCCTGCTGGGGCGCCTGTTGCGGCGCGGGGCGCGGGTCCTCGGCGGGCGGGGTGGCCAGCTTGCGCCGGCGCGTGGGCGAGGGCGCGGGCACCGGCGCGGGCGCCGCGGGCAACGCCCCCGCGACCGCGCGCCGTTCCGGTAGCTGGGCGACCGGCACGCCCTGGCCCAGGGTCTGCACGCTCACCCCCGGCAGGGAACGCTCCGACCTGGCCCGCTCGCTGCCCGGCATGGGCAGCGCCCGCGCGTGCGGGCGGGCGGCGGAAGTCGGCGGCGGCACGCTGCCGTCCAGGATCGGGCTGGCCGCGACGACCGAGTGCTCCACCGCCTGCGGCTCGTCCCCGGCCCCCTCCTGGGCCTGGGCCTGCGGCTGCTGCGGCCCCGGCGCGCCGGGCTGCCCCGGGCCGGGCAGGCCGGGCTGCCCCGGCGCCCCGGGAACCCCGGCTTGTCCCGGTACCCCGGGTTGTCCCGGCATCCCTGGGTGCCCCGGCACGGCGAGGCCCGGCTGTCCTGGCGCCGGCACGCCGGGCTGCCCGAGGGCCGGCTGAAGCCCGGGCGGACCCTGCGGCGCCTGCGGCCCTTGCGGCACCTGCCCGGGAGTCGTCCCCTGCGTTCCGGTGGGCGGCACGGGCCCGAGCGCGGCAGCGGGCCCGTTCTGCCCCTGCGGCTGCGGCCCGGCGACCTGCGGTTGCGGCCCGATGACCTGTGGCTGGGGCCCGGCGGCCTGTGGCTGCGGGCCGATCACCTGCGGCTGGGGCCCGGCGGCCTGTGGCTGCGGGCCGATCACCTGCGGCTGCGGGCCGGCGGCCTGCGGCTGGGGCCCGGCGGCCTGGGGCGAGGCCGCGGGGTCGCCCTCCGGACTCGGCTCGGCCGCCTGCGGCTTCGCCCGCCTGCGGCGGCCCGTGGGCTGCGCGGGCGCCTCCGCCGCCTGCGCCTCCGGCCGCTCGACCGGCGCCGCCGCCCTGCGCCTGCGCCCGCCGCCGCCCGTGTCCTCGACGGGCACCACCTGCGGCTGTTCGACGGCCGGCCCTTCCCCGGCGGCCTGCCGCCGCCTGCGCCCGGTCGGCGTCGACTGCGGCGCCGCCTCGATCGCCGCCGCCGCCCTCCGCGGGGCGGCCCCGGCGGCCGTGCCGCGGGCGGGCTGGGCAGGCACCGGCATCACCGTCGTGTCGCCGCTCGCGTCCTTGGCCGGCGCGGCGGGGGGCGCCACCCCGCCCGCGGAGACCGGCACTTCGAGCACGTACGCGGAGACCCCGCCGACCTCGTGCGTCTGGAGCACGCCCTTGTGCTGCCTGACGATCCCGCGCACGATCGGCTCGTGCACCGGGTCGCCGCCCGGGTAGGGCCCGTGCACCTCGACGCGCACCACGTCGCCGCGCTGCGCCGCCGCCACCACGATCGTCGAGTCCCCCGCGGGCGCGCCGCCGGCCTGGCCGGTGGCGTCCACCCCCGCGACGTCGGCGATGAGGTGCGCCAGCGCCAGCGCGAGCCGGTCGGGGTCGACCTCGGCCTCGATGGGCGGGGCGTGCACGGCGAACTGCGCGCGCCCTGGCCCGATCAGCTCGGTGGCCCCCTCGACTCCGGCGGAGACCACCGTGTCGAGCGAGACCCGTTTCATCGACAGCTTCTCGTGGCCCTCGTCGAGGCGCTGGTAGCTGAGGACGTTGTCGACCAGGGTGGTCATCCGGGCGTAGCCGGCGGCGAGGTGGTGCAGCACCTGGTTCGCCTCGGGCCACAGCTGCCCGGCCGGGTCGGCGGCCAGCGCGGACAGCTCGGCGCGCAGCTGCTCGAGGGGGCCGCGCAGTCCCTCGCGGAGCACGGCGAGCAGCTGGGCGTGCCGCGCGGCAAGGGAGTCGAAGGCCCTGCGGTCGGTGAACGCGAGTACCGCGCCGACGAGTTGGTCACCGTCCCGAACCGGGGCCGTGGTCAGGTCGACGGGCACGGCGCGCCCGTCCTTCGTCCACAGCACCTGCCCGCGCACCCGGTGCTTGCGCCCGGAGGAGAGCGTGTCGCACAGCGGGGTCTCCTCGTATGCCAGCGGGGTGCCGTCGGCGCGCGAGTGCTGCACCAGGGGGTGGAGTTCCTGGCCGCCGAGCTGGCTGGCCCGGTGGCCGAGGATCTGGGCGGCGGCCGGGTTCACCAGCACGATCCGGCCGGCCGTGTCCACGCCCACGACGCCCTCGGAGGCGGCGCGCAGAATCATTTCCGTCTGCCGCTGCTGGCGCACCAGTTCGGCCTCGGTGTCGAGGGTGCCCGACAGGTCCCTGATGATGAGGACGAGCAACTCCTCGCCCGAGTAGTCGTCGGCGAACGCCGCCTCCACGGCGGAGGCGTACGGCGCGTGCCCCGCGTTCAGCCCGGCGCTCGTCACCTCCACCTGGAGCTCGCGGCCGTCCGTGCGCCGGGCCACCATCCTGGTGGGCTTGGTCCTGGCGCTCGGGTCCTCCTCCGGGCGGCGCATGGACCCGGGAATCCTGCGTGGGTCGAAGTCCGGCACGATATCGAGGAGTCCACGCCCGATGAGAGGCGCGCCGGGAGCCTCCAGGGTCTCCACGGCGATGGAGTTGGCGTTGACGACGGTGCCGTTGCCGTTGACGAGCAGCAGCGCGTCCGGCAGTGCGTCGAGTATGGCGGCGAGGCGAGCAGCGCCTCTCGCTGGCCTGCTGCTCACGACGTCGGTTCCTCCCTCTACCCACGTTCCCAGGTGCACGTTCGCCGTGCGTGTCTTCAGGGGGAGTCTACGGCCAGCCGCAACGGGCGCGGCGGTCCGTGCCAAAGACGCTGCTCAGGCCGTCTGGCCGCCCAACTCGGGGAGGGCCGGCACCAGTGCGTCCCAGCGCGCGATCTCGCAGCCGTTCGCGCGCGAGTAGTGCGCGTCGACCTGCTCGCCGGCCCAGAGGCCGCGGATCGTCGCCTCGGCCGGGCCGCCGTACATATAGGTGCACAGCGCGTCCTCGTCCTGCGCCGCGAACGGCTCGGCGGCCTCGCGCAGCGTGTCGCAGGCGGCCTGCGACTGCGGGTGGTCGCCGCCGGCCGGGGAACAGGTCAGCACGAAGGTGCCGTCCGCGTCCCCCGCGCCGGTGACGGTGATCGTCAGGCGATGGGTGCCGGCCTCGGCGGGGTCGCCGTCCCGGGCGTCGCTCCCGCCGTCCCTGGCGTCGTTGGCCGGGGCGCGCTCCGCCGGGGAACCGCCCACCGGGGCGCGCTCCGCCGGGGCGCGCTCCGCCGGGGCGCGCTCCGCCGGGGCGCCGGCGGCCGCGGGCGGCAGGGCGGCCGAGACGGCGGACGCGGCGGCGAGGACGAAGGCGGCGACGAGGCTCTTGCGCAGCATGCGGTGCTCCATGATGGGGTTCGGTCGGGTCGGAAGGACGGGCCCGCGGGCACGAAGCCCCCGCGAACCCGGGACGGGTGGGGGACGGGCCGGGAGTCGAAGGGGACAGGTGAGGCGGGTGCTCTCCCTGCTAACGCTCCTCGGCCCGGTCCGTTGCGCAACTCGACGCGGCGACCTGCCCCCCGTAGGGTGGAATCCGATTGGCTGCGGCCGTTCGGGCTGTGGCATGATTTGCTGGCACGTCGCGCTCACTCTCACGTGCTCGCGCCGCCGTGCAAGGAGGCTTCGCCTAGTCTGGTCTATGGCGCCGCACTGCTAATGCGGTTTGGGGTTACCCCCCATCCCGGGTTCAAATCCCGGAGCCTCCGCTCGACGAGATCACCCAGAAGGCCCCGGCTCCCCCGCCGGGGCTTTTCCGTATTTCCGCAGGTCAGCCGCCCAGCGGGGAACTGATTTCACCCCCGGCCCGAGGTCATGTACTGTGTTCCACAGCAAAGCGGCCCCCTCGGCGGGGCCAGGCGCTCGTAGCTTAACGGATAGAGCATCTGACTACGGATCAGAAGGTTGCAGGTTCGAATCCTGCCGAGCGCGCAGCTCAGAGCCCCGTTCCAAGATCGGAACGGGGCTTTTTGGCGTCGTACAGCAGCGGAGTACCGCGGCGCTCCCGCCGTCCCCGCCTCGCGCGTGGTGGAGGCGGCGGTTGTCGCGCACCGGTTTCGAGGCCGGCAGGCGGACGACGTGGAGGGCGGCCTCCTGCGGGAGCGGGACGTGCCGGCGGCGGGCCGGGGCGTCGCGTCTCCGGGGTGTGGCGCGCGCGGGCGGGGTGCCTGAAGCGCGCGGGTGGAGGGTGTAGCCAGCCCCCCTGAGAAGAGGGGACCGGAGGCCATCGATCGCCGCCCGGGCCGCTTCTAGTGTCTTTCACGTCGTCAAACGCGGCGGCCAGCACGGCGGTTGACCCGGCCACTGCCCCTTCCATCGGGATGAGGTGCCGGTTTCGGTCGCGACGTTGCATTCCCTTTCACGCCTTACCGTGTCTCTTTGGAGGAAGTCATGACCCGCAAGAAGATCGGGACGTCCGCCGCCGTCGCGCTGTGCTGTGCCGTGGCCGGTCTGGGTCTGGTCGGCTGCGAGGACTCGAAGGCGAACTCGGATGCGGAGCCTTCGGCCGATTCCTCCGCGCCGGAGTCCGGGGAGGACCTGCTCACCGGGACCCGGCAGATCACCGTCGGGGACCACACGGTGAACGTCTCCTGCTCCGGCACCCAGGCCGGGAACCGGCCGGTCGTCGTCCTGCTGCACGGCGGGGGCGACGACCTGACCACGATGGCCGCGCTTCAGGAGACGCTGAGTGAGAACGGCCGGGTCTGCTCCTACGACCGGCTCGGCGCGGGGGCCAGCGACCAGCCGGAGGGTCTCCAGGACCTCGAGGACATCGGCGAGACCCTCACCGGGGTGCTCGACCAGGTCGCCGGGGACCAGCCGGTCGTGCTGGCCGGGCACTCCATGGGCGGGCTGATAGCGGCCAGGTACGCGCCCGACCACCAGGACCGGGTCCGCGGCCTGGTGTTGATGGACGCCACCTCCCCCAGCGCCGTCGCCGACCTCACGGTGCGGATTCCCGAGTCCGTCACCGGGCCTGCCGGCGAGCTGCGCGCCCAGACCCTCGCGGTCTACCAGGGGGAGAACCCGGAGCGGCTGGTGTTCAACGACGGCGAGGTGCGGTCCGCCGGCGACATCCCGGTGCAGGTCGTCCAGCACGGGCAGCAGTACCTCGCCGAGGTCCCCGAGTACGGGCCCGGCCTTGAGGAGGACTGGACCAAGGGCCAGCAGGAGTGGCTGGCCGTGTCCGGGAACAGCGAGCTGAGCACCGCGGAGAACAGCGGCCACTACATCTACGTCGACCGGCCCGACCTCGCCGTCCAGGCCATCGAGCGGGTGGCCGAGGAGGCCGCGGGCTGAGTTCCCCGGCAACCGGCGCTTCCCGGCACCGGGTTCCCGGCCGGCGCCTTCGGGCGGGGGTTTCCGGCAATCGGCGCGAGGTCGCCGCGGCCCGGCAGTCACCGAGACTGCCGGGCCGCGGCATGTGCAGGCACGGCGGGCCGGGCGGGCGGGGACGGGGGCCGGTGCGGCACGGGACGCGGGCCGGCGGTGGGCGCCGGGCCGGTGGAGGGGCGGGCCGGTGGACGGGGCGGCCGGGCGGCTCGGCGGCGGTGGGGGTCGGGCGGCCGGGCGGCTGGGCGGCGGAGGGCGGCTCGGCGGCGGGCGTTCGGCGGTTTGGCGGTGCGGGCCCCGGGGCGGTGTGGTGGGGTGGGGTGCGATAGGGCTGAGGGGTCGGCGGGAGCGGTGCGGGAGACGGGGGAAGAGGAGCCATGCGGAAGCGACTGGTGGTCGTGGGGGGCACGGGGCGGCCGGGGTGGGAGGCGTTGCCCGATGCGGTGCTGGACGCCGTGCGGGAGCGAACGGGCCAGGTCAGGGCGGTGCGGATGAAGCCGGGCCGCGGCGACGGGTGGTTTCGTGCCGCGCTCGACGCCGAGCGGGGGCGCGTCTTCGTCAAAGGGGCGCGCGTGGAGCACGAGAGCGCGTGGCTGCTGGAGCGGGAGGCGGGGGTCGGGCCCCTTCTCGGCGCGCTGGGGCCCGAGGTGCGGTGGCGGGTGACCGCGGAGGGCTGGGATCTGGTCGGGTGGGAGCACGTCGAGGGGCGCGCGGCCGATTACGCGCCCGGCTCGCCCGACCTGCCGCGGGTCGTCGAGGCGCTGACCGGCGCGGGCCGGCTGGCGTGCGCCGGCGCGGAGGTGGCGGTGGCCGGGCTCCGGTGGGGCGCGTACCTGGACGACCGCGCGGATGCCGCGCTGCTGGACGGCGAGGCGTTGCTGCACACCGGCTGGCACCCCGGGCAGGTGCTGATCGGCGAGGACGGCCCGCGCCTCGTCGGCTGGGGCATGGCGACCCGCGGCGCCGCCTGGATCGACCCGGCGTGCTGGGTCCTGCGGCTGGTGCTCGCCGGGCACGGGCCCGCCGCCGCGGAGCGCTGGGCGGCGCGGGTGCCCGCCTGGGCAAAGGCCCCGCGGCGGGCGCTCGACGCCTTCGCCGCCGCCCAGGCCCGCTACTGGTGGGCCGCCGCACTCGAACGCCCCGAGACCAGGGCGCGGGGGCTGGCCGACGCGGCCGCCGCCTGGGCCGCCCACCGGCGCGGGGAGCCCGGCGCGGCGGCGGAGGGGCAGCCGGCCGCGTGGGCGGCGCGTGGCGGTTCGCATGCGCCGGAGCGGGCCCGGCCGCGCCCGGCACCGATCCGGCGCCTCCGGCGCGGCTGACCCTCGGCGCGCGGGTGGGTACGCCGGCGCACGGCGCGTCGGGCAGGAGCGTCGGCGCGCGGGGCGTCGGGCGGAGACGCCGCCTGGGACGTCGGCACTCAACCTTCGAACGCGCGACCGCTAGCCTTCCTGGCATGACAGGACAATCGACGCCGGCCCCCGGCTGGTACGCGGACCCCCAGGGCACGCCGAACACGTTGCGCTGGTGGGACGGAACGCAATGGACGCAGCACACCCAGCAGGGGCAGCCCGCCCCGCCGCAGCAGCCGCAGCAGCCGCAGTACCCGGCCGCGGCCGGCCAGCCCGACCCGCGGCAGCAGGGCAGGCTCCAGCGGCAGGTCGCCCAGCAGGCGGGCGTGGCACCGGTCGCGGGGGGCGGCGGCACGCTCTTCACCGAGCCGATCCTGGTGGTGAACCAGAAGGCGAAGCTGATCGAACTCACCAATGAGTACGGCGTTTTCGACCAGAACGGGAACAGCCTCGGCTCCGTGGTGCAGGTCGGCCAGAGCGCGGTCAAGAAGGCCGCGCGCTTCCTGACCAGCCTCGACCAGTTCATGACCCACAAGCTGGAGATACGCGACGCCCACGGGCAGCCGCAGCTGGTCCTCACCCGCCCGGCGAAGCTGATGAAGTCCCGGGTCATCGTGGCCCGCCCGGACGGACAGCAGGTGGGCGAGATCGTCCAGCAGAACGTCATCGGCAAGATCGACTTCGCGATCACCGTCAACGGACAGCAGGTGGGCGCGATCAAGGCGGAGAACTGGCGGGCCTGGAACTTCGCGATCGTCGACCACACCAACAACGAGATCGCCAGGATCACCAAGACCTGGGAGGGCCTGGCGAAGACCATGTTCACCACGGCGGACAACTACGTCCTCCAGATCCACCAGCGGCTCGCCGACCCGCTGCTCAGCCTCGTGGTCGCCACCGCGCTGACGGTGGACACCGCGCTGAAGCAGGACGCCCGCGGCTTCGGGTGAGGGGGGACCGCGCCGGCGCGCGCCGCTCGCGCGCGAGCGCGCCGCCGCACGCCCCGGGGCGCCGCCCGGCTCGTGGCCCCGGCCGGGCCGGGAACCCCGTCGTTTCCCGGAGCGCCTCGGTTTCCCGGAGCGCCTCGGCCCGGGCGGGCGCGCCCGTGGCTACGCCGGGGAGCCCTCCGCGGCCTGCCGGACGGAGGCGTAGGCCCGGCGGGCGGATGCGGCCGCGGTCCTGAGCGCGGCGAGCAGGCCGGGGAACTCGGGGGCGTCCGCCGGAGCGGGATGGGTCGCGGAGTGGCGCAGCAGGGCGCGCACGGGGGTGGCGCAGGCCGCGAGGGCGTCCAGGACATCGGCCGGGTGCGCCGCCGCCGCGCCGCTGTGGGGGCGCAGGCGCCGGTGCAGGCGCAGCGGGGTGGCGAGTTCCGCGCAACGCCCCAGCGCCTCCTCCCAGCGCGCGCCGGGCGCGGCCAGCCGGCCCGGGTTCTCGCCGGCGGCGGCGAGGAGTTCGCGCAGCGCGAGCAGGGCGTCGGCCGACCTGCGGCGCGCCACGTCCGCGGACCTGACCGGCAGCACGAACCAGCAGGCCGAGACCGCGAGCACCGCCCCGGCACCCGTCGCGGCCAGCCGTTCTCCCAGCAGTTCGGCGCCCGGCTCGCCGTAGTAGCCGTACAGCAGGGCGAGCACCGCGGTCACGCAGGCCGCCCAGCAGGCGTAGCTGAGCGTCCGCAGCCACGCCCCGAGGACGAGCACCGCGAGGATCACCGCCACGCAACGGCCGTCGCCCGGGGCGAACGCGCCGGTGAGCAGCGTCGCGCCGGCCGTGCCCGCCGCCGCTCCCGCCACCCGCAGCGCGCCCCGGTGCAGGGCGTCGCCGCGGCCCCGGTTGGCGCCGCAGACGAGGTAGGCGGTCAGCACGGTCCACGTCCAGTGGCCGGGGAAGGCGAGGCGCCCGACGGGGAAGGCCGCCCCGAGGGCGACCGCCAGCTGGCAGGCCATGCGGGTGCTCGGCGCGATCCGGCGCGAGCCGTGTGGCCCGCTCCGGCGCGCGGGCGGTGACGCGCGCCGGGCGTGCGCGGCCCCGGCGGGCCTCCGGGGGATCAGCCCGATTGCCTCGGCGGGAAGGTGCACGAGCGTGACGCACAGGCAGGCGAGCAGCCCGGCGACGGCGGCCCACGGCGTTCCCGCGCCCCGCGGCGCCAGGGGAACCGGGGTGATCAGCAGCGCGATCAACGGCAGGGTGGCGAGCGTGCCCGCGGCGGTCGCGGCGGGCCCGAACCGGCGGGCCCAGACGGCCGCGGCCAGGCAGCAGGTGAACAGGGCCCCGCCTGCGGCCGGGCGTTCGGCGAGCAGCCGGCCCAGGCCCGAGGCGGCGACGGAGACCACGGGCAGCAGCGCCAGGCCCGCCAGGCGCCGCCGCGGCGAGGCGCCCTGCTGCGTCCGTGCCAGGGAGACGACCAGGGCCACGGTCAGCACGATCACGCCGTCGGTGAGGTCGGCGGCGCGGGCGAGGAGAACGGCGGAGAAGAAGCCGAGCAGCACCGCGACGGCGGTCGTCCCGGCGGCGGGAAGCGCGGCCACGACCGGAGCCAGGCCGTTCCTGGCGGCTCGGCCCGCCCGGCCCGATATCCTACGCATCATCTTGCTTGTTTCCCCGATTTCAGCCCTTGATCACCAGAGAACGGTAAGCGATAGCGTAACGATATGGCCAGTGGAGAGACGCCGGAACCCGCCCCGTCGATCGCCGCCGCGGCGGCCGAGCTGCGGCGCGGGGTCAGCCGGCTCGGCAGGCGGCTGCGCGCCGAGCGCAGGCCCGAGGCGCTGAGCACGAACAAGATCAGCATTCTCGGCCTCCTGTATGCCCGCGGGCCCAGCACGCCCGGAGACCTGGCCGCGGCGGATCGCCAGCGGCCGCAGTCCCTGACCCGGGTGTTCGCCCAGCTGGAGCGGGACGGGCTGATCACCCGGGCGCCCGACCCCGGCGACCGGCGGCAGTCCGTGCTCGCCCTGACGGCGGCGGGCCGCGAGGCGTTCGCCGCCGACATGGCGCAACGCGACGCCTGGCTGGCCTCGGCCCTGGCCGTGCTGAACGAGACGGAACGGGAGGTCCTGCGGCTGGCGGCCCGGCTGATGGACCGGCTCGCCGAAGGGTGAGGCCCCACGGGCACCGGCCGCGGGCGAGGACGCGGCGGGCCGGCGGCGGGGCGAACGCGGCCGGGCTTGGCGGCGGGGCGAACGCGGCCGGGGTCCGGCGGCGGGGGTCCGGCGGCGGGGAGGCGCGGCAGAAATCCCTTCGGCCGTCCGCGGCGGCCTCGGGTAGGGTCCGGCGAGAGCGCGCGCCCGCGCGCACCCCTCGTGGCCTGCGCCCCGAGCCTCAAGGCGAGGGCTGCCCCAGGCCAGGGGCGCCGGCGTCCGGAACAACGGGCGCGTCCGGCGGAGATTCGGGACGAACCGAGAGGAACGTGAGGAATATGGCTGCCCCGGCCCCGAACGCCATGTCCCGTGGCCGGGTCGCGTGAGCTGAGCCAGGCGGCCCGGTCGTCACCCCACGACCAGGAGTCCCGTGTGTCCCACTCGTCTTTCTCCGATCGCTCCGATTCCTCCGATGCATCTGCTTCCTCCGGCTCCTCCGATTCCTCCGGAGCCTTCGGGCCCTCGCGTTCCCCGGGGTCCTTCGATTCCCCGGGCTCCTCGGGCCCGGCTCGTGACGTCGGCGCCGCCGCCGCGGCCGGGCCCCTCCACGCCGACCCGCCGGGCGCCGGGGAACTGCCCACCGCACGCCTGCTGCTCCGGCCCTGGTCGGCGGCCGAGGTCTCGGCCGTCGTCGGCGAGGGCAGGCTGCCGCACTGGGCAGAGGACTTCCCCGCCGAGGGCGACCGGGTGATCGCCCTCCTGCTCACCGAACACTCCGAGTGGCTGGGGGAGTTCGGGCACCGCCAGATCGTGGAGCGGGCGAGCGGCCTCGTGGTCGGCTCGATCGGGCTGTTCTGGCCGCCGCGTGCGGGCGAGGTCGAGTTCGGGTACGGCGTCGTGCCCTCGCGGCGCGGACGCGGCTACGCCACCGAGGCCGTGCGCGCGCTGGTTGCCTTCGCCCTGAACGCGCCGGGCGTGCGCGCCGTTTACGCCGAGGTGGACCCCGCCAACCCCGCCTCAGCGCGGGTCCTGCGCAAGGCGGGGCTGCCCCGGGTGCACGCGGAGGTGGCGCGGGAGAGGTTCCGGCTCACCGCGGCGGAGGCGTCCGGGAGCTGAGCCGGCCGGGCGGCGGGCGCGCGCAGGCGGGTGCCGGGAAGCGGACGCGCCCAGGGCGCACCCGTGAGCGAGGCGGGTGGGGGCGAAGCGAGGGCGAACGAAGGCCGTCGGCGCGGCTCAGAACTCGCAGGCGGTGCCGTCCCCGTCGCGGTCCAGGCCCCTGCGGTAGCCGGGGTCGCCCCAGTGCAGCGGCGCCTGCCCGGCCGCGCGGACGGCGTCGCAGTCCCGGTAGTAGACCTCGCCCTCCTCGCCCCCGCCGTCCTCCCCGCCCCAGGAGCCCCCGGACCCGTCCCAGCCCCAGGAGCCGCCCTCGCCGGGGCCGCCGGAGTCCACCGATCCCCAGGAGCCGCCGGAAGCCCAATCGCCGCCCGAACCTCCCGAGCCGGTGCGCGACCCGCCGGAGGCGCCCCACGTTCCCGAGGAGCCTCCGGCGGTCTCCTCGTCCCCGCCCGAGCCGCCCCCGGCGCCGGGCGCGCCTTCCTGCGCCCCCTCGTCCTCGGGGGCCGGGCGCAGCATGGTGAACTCCTCGGCGGGGCAGGCGAGTCCTGGCCCGACCAGGGAGAGACGCGCCGTGGTCCGCGGATCGCGCACCTCGGTGCCCGGCTCGGGGTCCTGGAAGCACACGATCCAGTCCCCGTACGCGGCCGGCAGCGGGACGTCGGCGTAGGCGCCCGCGGCGACCACCCGGTCAAGGCCCACGCCCTCCAGCGCCTCGGCCGCCCGGGCGAAGGTCCGGCCGAGGACCTCGGGCACCTCCAGGTAGGGGATCGCCGCGCCGTCCGCCGCGGGGCAGGGCAGCCCCTCGCGCACCACGGCCAGGTCGATCGCGGTGCCGGCCGGGGCCCGCGTGCCGGCGGCGGGAGTCTGGAAGCAGACCGTCCAGTCTCCCTCCATGCCCTGGCCCGCGTTGCCGTCGCTCGCGTCGTGCGAGGTCGCGGCGTAGTGCGCGGCCACGGCGGCGTCCCGCGCCCCCGCCAGGCTCCGGCCGGTGAGGTCGGGCACCGCGAGATCCGCCGCCGCGCGCCCCCCGTCGCCCTCCGGCCCGGCCGCCGGATCGCCGGCGGAGGCGGCACCGCCTCCGCCGAGGGGGAGCGCGGCGAACGCGGCGAGCACCCACAGCATCGAGAGCGCGGTGGCCGCCGCCTTCCCGCGGCGGGGCCAGCCGCCGCGCCAGAGCAGCACGAGCCCCAGGGGCGGAAGCAGCGCCAGCAGGGCGACGGTCGCCCCTGCCCGTCGCCACCGGAGACGTAAGCGGCCGGGGTCGGGCGTGGAGTACGCGGGTGGCACGGTGGTCGGTCCTTCTGGAGGCGGGTGGCAGGCGGCGCCGGACCGTGCACATTAGCTGACGGCGTGTGGAGGTGCGGGGGAGTTGGCCGTTCCGATATCCGCCGCGGCGGGGGCGCCGGCGCGGTCGGGGACCTCCTCGCTCAGGCGGCTTCCTCGCGCAGGAAGGCGGCGGCTGCCGCGCCCCAGGTGCGTATCTCCCGCAGGGTGCCGGCCACTTCCAGCCGGGCGTTCGGCAGGAGGCCGGCCAGGCGGTGGCCGGTGGCGACCGGGTGGCCCGGGTCCTTCTCCCAGCACAGGACCAGGGTGGGGTGGGTCAGCGCGCGCAGCGCCTCGGGGGCCGGCAGGTCGGAGGCCGCGGCGCCGCGCAGCACCGCGGGCAGCAGGTCCTCCGCGACGTCCGGCCGGTGGGCGTAGCCGGGGACCTCGGCCAGCACCGGGGGCGGGTCCGCGGCGGCCTGCTCGGCGGCCCAGGCCCCCGCGCCCCCGCGGGCCGTCTCCTCGGCCCACTGCCGGTAGGTGGCGGCGCTTTCGGCCCGCGCCTCCCAGGCGGTGGGCGGGATGACGAGCACCAGCCGGCCGAAGCGCTCGGGCGCGGTCACCGCCGCCCAGAGCACCGCCGCCGAGCCCATCGAACTGCCGAGCGCGTGGACCGGCCGCGTGGCGCCGAGGTGGTCGAGCAGCCGCAGCAGGTGCCCCCCGCGCGCCGCGAAGGTGTGGTCCGCCGGGTCCCGGCTGCCGGGCGAACGGCCGTGTCCCCGGGCGTCGTACCGGACGAGGCTGAAGCCCGCCGAGACGATCGGCGACCAGTCGAAGACTCCCTGGCGCCGTTCGACCGCGCGGCTGGAGAAGAGGCCGTGGCCGTAGACCGCGATCGGCCCGGCGCCGGTGATCTGGTGGTCGACTTCGAGCAGGGGAGCGGCGTGCCTCGGTGAGGAGTCGTTCATGTGCCCACCGTAAGCGGGGGGTCTGACAATTCCCCCGCCCGCGGCCCGGCCCCCGGGCGTTCGCGCACCGCGCGCCGGGTGGGAGGCGACGGAGGGCGAGAACAGGGGAAGCGGGGAGGGAGGACGACGGCAGCGCGACGGAGACGACGGAAACGGAGACGACGGAAGGGGAGGGACGTCGAGAGAGGGGAGGGCAGGGGGACAGCGGCGCGGAGGCCGGTCCGGCGGCTGCCCCGACGGCGCGGCGGGCGAGACCGGGGGCGGGCGAGGCCCAGGGGTGGCTAGTTGAAGCCGTGGCGTGCGCGGGCGTTGGCCTCCGCCACGCGCTGGCGCAGGGACTCGCTCGCCGTGACCGGGGTGACGTCGTCGGGGTGGGCGGTCCACTCGCGGCCGCCGCCCGGCGGGCGCAGCCAGATGTGCCCGGAGAGGTGGGCCATGACCCGGCCGATCTTGTCGGTCCTGGTGTCGCGGGCCATGGTGCCTATCTCGGGCACCGGGGCCGTTCCGCGGTGGCGGGCAGGAGGGTTGCCTGTCATGGCCAGACTCCGAACGTTGATTCGGTGCCGCGTGGTCGGCTTCACAGGAACACCATGCCCGAGGACGCCCCGAACGAAGTGTCTGACCTCACGTCTCAGAGCGAAATTTGAGGTTGCGACGTACCAAAGCGAGGGCTGCCGCCAGATTGTTCACTTCTGCTTCACTCAACGTGGGGTTTGCGGCGCGCCGTGCAACCGCCTCGTCGAGCTCCTCGCGCGTGGGAACGGCCGCCACGGCGGCCAGCAAAGCGGACAAAATCGCACGAACCGGGCCTGCGAACGGCCCCTCGCCGACGCCCACCTCGGCGAGTATCACGGCGGACATGGCGTCGTCCAGACCGCCCGGGCCCACCTCGGCGTTGGCCCAGTCGATCACCACGGGCCCGCGCGGGGTGAGGAGCACGTTGCCCGGATGCAGATCGAGGTGCAGGTGCCGGCCGGGGAGCGCGTGCAGGCGGTTCAGCAGCCGGCCAAGCACGGCCCCCGCCCGCTCGGGGCTCTCCTCGCCCGCGAGCAGCGCCTCCAGCATGGTCGGGCCCGTCAGCCGCTCCAGCACGAGGTCGGCGGACGTCATGCCTTCCGCCGTGGCCGGGTGCACCGCAGGCACCGGATAGCCAAGCGCCGCCAGGCGGGCCATCAGCTCCGCCTCCGGCCTGGCGTCCGCCCCGTTCCGGTACCGGCGCAGCACCCGGCCGCGGCCGAGGGCGTAGACGTCGGCGGTGCGCCCGGAGCCGAGCAGTTCCCCACAGCGCATCCGGTCACCCTACGCCGCCCGCCCCGGGGCGGCGCCGGCCGCGCACGGGCCGGGCCGCCGCGGAGCCAGGGCGGGCCGCCGCGAGACCGGTCAGGCCGCCGTGAGGGAGAGGGCCTCGGCGAGCCGGCGGTAGGCGTCGAGCGGGATGGCGTTGCGGGTGTCCTCGGTGACCACCTGGAGGGCCACGTGGTCGGCGCCCGCGGTGAGGAACTCGTCCACCTTCGCCCTGACCGTGGGGACGTCCCCCAGGGCGAAGACCTCGCTCAGCAGGCGGTCGCTGCCGCCGTCGGCGAAGTCGTCCTCGGTGAAACCGAGGCGCAGGAAGTTGCGCGTGTAGTTCTCCAGCTCCAGGTAGTACGACAGGTAGGACCTGGCGGTGGCGCGCGCCCGCGTGAGATCCGGGTCGAGCACCACCTTGAGCTCCGGCGCGAGCAGCGCGTCGCGCCCGAGCTCGACGCGCGCCCCCGCAACGTGCTCCGCGGTGACCAGGTACGGGTGCGCCCCGGCCGCCCGTTCCGCGGACAGCCGCAGCATCTTCGGGCCGAGCGCCGCAAGCACCCGCCGCCCCGGCGGCACCGGCCGCGCCGCGCCGTCCAGGCCGGTCAGGAAGTCCCGCATCGCCTCCAGGGGACGCCGGTACCGGGGCACGTTCGCGCTGTGGCTCACGCCGAGGCCGAGCAGGAAGCGGTCGCCGTGCGCCGCGTTCGCCTCCGCGAAGCCTTCGGCGACCTCCGCCGGCTCGTGCGACCAGACGTTGAGGATGCCGGTGGCCACCCGCAGCCTGCGGGTGGCCTCGAGCAGCGGGAGGGCCCGGTCCACCGGCGGGCTGCCGCCCAGCCACACCGCGCCGTACCCGAGGGCTTCGAGTTCCGCCGCGGCCTCGGCGATCTCGGGCCTGCGGCCGGGGTCGCCGGAGGCGAGGGCAATGCTCCAGATGCCGATGCGGCCGATCTCCTCGGCCAGTGAGTTTCCCATGGCTTGCCGCAACGGCGGCCCGCGGCCGTGCTATTCCGTGACGATCCGATCCGCGTCGATCTTCACCGGGATGGCGGGCAGGGCCGTGGGGGCCGGGCCGTCGAGCACCTCGCCGGTGGCGGCGTCGAAGACCGAGTTGTGGCAGGGGCAGTGCAGCTCCTCGCCGTCGGGCTGCACGGTGCAGCCCGCGTGGGTGCAGATCGCGCTGAAGGCGACGACGGTCGTCTCGTCGGGGCGGAAGACCATCGCGTCCTGCCCGCCGGGCGTCGTGGCGGCGGTCGCCTCGCCCACGGGCACGTCGCTCAGCGCGGCGACGACGCCGCCCGGGTCCTCGGCGGCGGGCTGCTCGCCGCCCCCGTTCCCGTCGGTGCCACCCGAGTCCTCGCCGCAGGCCGCCAGGGCCAGTGCGCCGACGGAGGCGGCGGAGGCGGCGAGTACGGTGCGTCGGGTGTGTGAGTTCGCTGTCATACCCCTGCAAACGAGGTTGCCGCGGTTTCGGTTCACGGGCGGATTGAACCGGACGGCACCGCGCCCCGTGACTTGGGCGTAAGGCCGTTGTGGGAGGAGTGCGCTATGGCCGTGATCGGCTGGGCGGCGCGGGCGCTCGTGGCGTTCGGCCTGCTCGGGTCCGCGTGGGTCCATCTGGTGGTGTGGCGCGACTGGGCCAGGTACACGGACGTCGTGGGCCCCCTGTTCCTGGTCAACGTGGTGGCCGGGCCGGTGATCGCGCTCGGCGTGCTGGCCTGGCGGCGGCACTGGCTGCCCGAGGTCGCCTCGATCGGCTTCGGCCTGGCGACCCTGGGCGCGTACGTGATGTCGCTCACGGTGGGCTTCTTCGACGTCAAGGAGCAGTTCAGGACCGACGAGGAGACGTGGGGAGTGGTCACGGAGGCCGCCTGCGTGGCGTTCGGGGCCGTTCTGCTGCTGCTGCGGTACCGGGCGGAGCGGCGGGAGGTCGTGCGGGTATGAGCGAGGCGGCGGAAGACCAGCTCATGCGTGCCCTGCACGACGAGCATGCGGCCGCGCTGTGGTCTTTCGCGCTGCATCTCACGAACGGCGACCGGGCCAGGGCGGAGGACGTCGCCCAGGAGACGCTGCTGCGCGCCTGGCGCAATCCGGCGGTGCTCGACCAGTCCGCGCGCTCGGCGCGCGCCTGGCTCTTCACCGTGGCCAGGCGCATCGTGATCGACGGCTGGCGTTCGGCCGCCTCGCGCGCCGAGATCACCACCGACGAGCTGCCGGACCTGCCGGTGCCGGACGAGACCGACCGGGCCGTGCAGGGCTGGCTGGTGGCCGAGGCGCTCGCCGAGCTTTCGGCCCGGCACCGTGAGGTGCTCATGCTCTGCTACTTCCAGGGACTCTCGGTGGCCGAGGCCGCCGGCCGCCTGGGGGTGGCGGAGGGAACGGTCAAGTCCAGGACGCACTACGCACTCCGTGCGCTGCGCCTGGTGCTTGAAGAGAAAGGCGTGACCCGATGAACGGGCCTATGGACGCGGGGGCGGACCCGTTTGCGACGTGGGACGGCGCGTACGTGCTCGGCGCACTGTCGCCGCAGGACCGGGCGGCCTTCGAGGAGCACCTGCGCTCCTGCGAGGACTGCGCGCGGGCCGTGGGGGAGCTGGCCGGGCTGCCGGGGCTGCTGAGCCAGGCCTCGCCCGAGGCGCTGGCCTCGGTGGAGCCGGAACAGCCGCCGCCCGAGCTGCTGGCCGGGCTGCTCGACCGGGTGGGCCGGGCCAGGCGCCGCCGGATGCTCGCCACCGTCTGCGCGACCGCCGTGGCGCTCGCCGCCTGCCTGGCGCTGGTGCTGACCAGCCTGCTGGGCGGCACGGGGGGGCAACAGGGACAGCCGCCGGTGGCCGCGGCGATGAGCCCGGTGGGCGGGGCGCCCGCGCGGGCGAACGTCATCCTGACCGACACCGACTGGGGAACCCAGGTGCAGATGGAGTGCGCCTACCTGGGGGACGGCGGCGGCGACTACGTGCTGGTCGCCCTCGACGAGGAGGGCGAGTCCCGGCAACTCGCCAGCTGGTACGCGGTGCCCGACGACACCGCCACGCTGCGGTTCGGCACGACGCTGCGGCGGGCGGACATCAGGACGCTGGAGGTGCGGACCCTGGACGGGGTGCAGGTGCTGCGGCTCCAGGTGACGCCGGGCGGGGACGCCGCCTCCGCGGCGGGCGCCCAGGCGCCGGTCTACTGAGCCGGCGCCGGGCGCAAGCCCGGCGCGCGGTCGTGGCCGCGCGCCGGGGGCCGGGGGAGTCTCAGGGCGTGGTCCACTTCTGGTTGGCGGTGCCCGCGCAGGTCCACAGCTGCAGCGGGGTGCCGTTGGCCGTGCTGTTGTCCGTCACGTCGAGGCACTTGTTCGCCTGTGGGTTCACGATGTCCCGCGCCGCGGGGAGGGCCCACTGCTGGTTGGGGCCGCCGGTGCAGTCCCACAGCTGGACCCTGGTGCCGTCGGCCGTGCCCCCGTCGACGACGTCGAGGCACTTGCCGAGCGCGCGCAGCGTGCCGTCCGCGCCGACGGTCCACTGCTGGGCGGCCGTGCCGTTGCAGTCGTAGAGCTGCACGGGCGTGCCGTTCGCGGAGTTCGCGCCCGCCACGTCCACGCACTTGCCGCCGAGGCCGGTGATGGGTCCGGTGCGGGTGCCGCCCGCCGTGCTGACGCGGACGTGGTCGACGACGAGTTGCTGCGGGAAGGCGGTGCCGCCGTCGGGGTCGCCCGGCCAGTAGCCGCCGACCGCGAGGTTCAGGATGAGGAAGAAGGGCTTGTTGAACACCCAGGGGTCGCCGCCCAGATCGGCGGGGGTGCGGGTCTCGTAGACCTGCCCGTCCACCGACCAGCTGATCGAGTCGGGCGCCCAGTCCACGGCGAAGGTGTGGAACGCGTCGGCGAACGCCTGCCCGTTCGGCAGGGTGTAACCGGCTCCGATGGACTCGCCGCCCGAGTAGCCGGGGCCGTGCAGCGTGCCGTGGACGGTGCCCGGCTCGGAGCCGATGTTCTCCATGACGTCGATCTCGCCGCTGGCGGGCCAGCCCACGCTGCCGAGGTCGTTGCCCAGCATCCAGAAGGCCGGCCACATGCCCTGGCCCCGCGGCACCCGCATCCTGGCCTCGACGTGCCCGTACTGGGCGGTGAAGCGCCCCGCGGTGTTCATCCGGGCCGAGGTGTACTGGCAGGTGCCGTACCAGCAGGCGTAGTTGCCCGGGTTCTCGCGGCGTGCGGTGATCACCAGGTGGCCCTGGCCGTCGAGGGCCGCGTTGGCGTTGCCCGGCGTGTAGTACTGGCGCTCGTGGTTGTTGACGTTGTCGCCGGTCTCTTGTTGCCAGCGGGAGGAGTTCACCGCCGAGCCCGCAGGGCCGTCGAAGGTGTCCTCGAAGGTGACGGCCAAGGGGACGGCCGCGGCGGCCTGTTCGGCCGCGCCGCGGGTGGCGGCGGCCTCGGCGGAACGCGGGGTGGGGGCGGGGGCGGCCGTGGCGCCGGAGGACAACAGCGTCCCGGCGAAGGCGAGTACGGCCGCGGCGGCGCACAGGCGCCGCGCCGGAAGACGGGACAGGATGGTCATGGGCACGACATATCGCCGGAGTGGGACGGCGGCAAGGGCGGTCACGGCCCTCCGCGGTTCCGGAACCGGCAACCGCCCGGCAAAGGCCACGCGACCGAGTGACGGCCGGACTGTCCGCGCGCCGGGGGCATTCGCTAGGGTCGGCAGGCATGGCTCACAATGCGCATGGCCCGCAGGGTCCCCAGGAACCCGACCCGGCCGGAAGCACCCAGATGTTCCGCGCCTTCGTCAACGAGGACACGGCCGCGAGGCAGCCCGCCGCAGCGCCGTCGACCGGGCCGAGGATCGGCGTGATCCTGGGCATCGCGGCGGTGATCACCGTGCTCGTCGTGGTGGCGTGGCTGGCGTTCAGCTGATCGGGCCGCCCGCAACCCGCGCGGTGGCCCGGCGTGTTCGCCCGGAAGCCCGGGGCGATCGCCGGAGGGCGCGCTCGGGGCCGGCCGGGCAGGTCCGATGCCCCGGCCTTCCCGAAGGCACGCCCGAGCGCGGCGCCACGGCCGCACCGAACTCGTCCCGGACCGGCGGACGTTGCCCCGCCGGTCCGGACCTCCTCACTCCTCCGCCGTCAGGCCCTCGCGCAACTGCGCGAGCGTGCGCGTCAGGAGCCGGGAGACGTGCATCTGCGAGATGCCGACCTCCTCGCCGATCTGCGACTGGGTCATGTTGCCGAAGAAGCGCAGCATGATGATGCGCCGCTCCCGCGCGGGCAGCCGCGCGAGCAGCGGCTTGAGGGACTCGCGGTACTCCACGCCCTCCAGGGCGCTGTCCTCGTACCCCAGGCGGTCGGCGAGCGAGCCCTCGCCGCCATCCTCCTCGGGCGAGGGCGAGTCCAGCGAACTCGCCGTGTAGGCGTTGCCCACGGCGAGGCCGTCGACGACCTCCTCCTCCGACACCCCGAGATTCGCGGCGAGTTCGGTGACGGTCGGGGAGCGGTCGAGGCGCTGGGACAGCTCGTCGCTGGCCTTGGTCAGCGCCAGCCTGAGCTCCTGAAGCCGGCGCGGGACCCGGACCGACCAGGAGGTGTCCCGGAAGAAGCGCTTGATCTCGCCCACGACCGTCGGCATGGCGAACGTGGGGAACTCCACGCCGCGTTCGCAGTCGAAGCGGTCGATGGCCTTGATCAGGCCGATGGTGCCGACCTGAACGATGTCCTCCATCGGCTCGTTCCGGCTGCGGAACCGGGCGGCGGCGTAACGGACCAGCGGGAGGTTGAGCTCGATCAGCGTGTCGCGCACGTAGCCCCGCTCCGGGCTGTCCGCTTCGAGGGTGGCCAGACGCTGGAAGAGGGAACGCGACAGGGTGCGGGTGTCGAGGTTGTCGGTCTCCGCGGGCGGATTGTGCGGCAACGAGGGTACGTGCTGCGCGGGTTCCTGCGGCGTGCCGGTCGTGGTGAGCACCTTGGAGCTGCCCAGTTCTACGGACATGCCACCCCCTTGAGGTCGTGGACGGGTCGCGGCGGCGCGCTTCCGGGTGAGACTCCGCGAGGCTCAGGCGAAGCCCCGTGACTCCGAGGGTTCCCGGAGACACAAGTGCGCCGTCTCGTGGATACCGGACCTGCGGCCCCGGCAAACGCGGTTCCAACAGAATGTCACGTGTCATCAACCCGATGTAGCTTCATGTCGATAAAACGGCAGAGCTGATGTGGAAGTTCCCGGGGAGGGCCCCTCTTTGGGGTTACTTCTCGATCGGATTTGCGGAGCGCAGCCGGGTGAAGCTCCGCGACAGCAGCCGCGAGACGTGCATCTGGGACACCCCGAGCTCCGCGCTGATCTGGGACTGCGTCAGGTTGCGGTAGTAGCGCATCAGCAGGATGCGCTGCTCGCGCTCGGGCAGCTGCACCAGCAGGTGCTGCACGAGCGCCCGGTGCTCCACCCCGGCCAGCCCGGGGTCCTCGTAGCCGAGCCGGTCGATCGGACCCGGGGCGCCCTGCTCGTGTTCCCTGGCGGCGTCCAGCGAGGACACCCGGTAGGCCCGGCCGGCGTCCACGCTGGCGAGGACCTCCTCCTCGGGGACCCGCAGCCGCTCGGCGATCTCCGCCGCCGTGGGCGTCCGCTCCAGCGCCACCGTCAGGTCCTCGGCCGCCGCGCACACCTGCGCCCACAGCTCGTGCAGCCGCCGCGGCACGTGCACGGTGCGCACGCTGTCGCGGAAGTACCGCCGGATCTCGCCCACGATCGTGGGCAGCGCGAACGTGGTGAACTGCACGCCGCGGTCCATGTCGAAGCGGTCGATGGCGTGGATGAGGCCGATGGTGCCGACCTGGACGATGTCCTCCATCGGCTCGTTGCGGCTGCGGAAGCGGACGGCGGCGTAGTGCACCAGCGGGAGGTTGGCCTCGATCAGCGACCCCCTGAGCCTGGCGTGCTCCGGGGTGCCCGGCGTGAGCCGGCCGAGTTCCTCGAACATGGCGTGCGTCAGCGCGCGGGCCCTGCTGCCCCGGGACTGCCTCACCGCCACCTGCCGACCAACCCCTCCGACACTGGAAGAAACGCGGCTAAGCGCCAAAGCTAGCCAAAATCTGTCATAGCATCACAAGACATATCCGTGGTGCGCAAGTACCGGTCAACTCCGTGTTAACGAGGGCGCCGACGGCCGACGCTGCCGCCGCCGACTTGCCGCTGCCCGGCTCGGCCGGGCACCGCGGCCGGGGAGCTCGGCCGGAAGGCCTCAGCCGAGGGGCTCGGCGATCAGGTCGCCCACGCCCTCGGCCGCCTCCGAGACGCCGCGGAAGCACACCTGGGCGAACTCCCCCGAGCGCTCGGGAAAGGTGATGATCGAGTAGAGCACGCACACCGCGAGCACGTACAGGGCCAGCCTCCTCGCCCGCGCCACCGTCATGCTCCGCCTCCTCGCGCTCCGCGCGCTCTTTCCCCTGCCAGGGGTTCCGCGCGCCGTCATTGAACCACGCACGCCCCCGCGAGCGCCCCCGCAGGCGCCACCCCGGCCCACGCCGAAGCCGAGGCGGGCGCCGCCACGGCACGCCGCCCCGGCGTCCCCCCGGCCCACCCACGAGCGGGCCCCGGCACCCCGGCCGGGCGAGGTCCCCCACGCGGCCCCGCCCGGCGTCAGCCCGGTGCACGGCCGCACCCACGACCGTGGCAGCGCCTTTCACCCGGTTGGGGGAGCCTGCCGCCTCAGCTGCAACACCTGCCTCCCCACCGGACATCTAAGAACTGTGCAGGGTGCCGGTGACCGCCGAGGCGAAGGAGTGTCGGGCAGTGCGAGGAGAGCCGCGCGGAGATCAGGGAGTCCGCTCGTGAGCCGGCTCCTCGTCGTGGACGACGAGGAGCACTTCAGCGACGCGCTGGCCTACCTGCTCCGCAAGGAGGGCTTCGAGGTCGCCACGGCGGCCACGGGCCTGGACGGCCTGCGCGAGTTCGAGCGCAACGGCGCGGACCTGGTCCTGCTCGACCTCATGCTGCCCGACCTCACCGGGATCGAGGTCTGCCGCAGGCTGCGCGCCTCCTCCCCCGTGGCGATCATCGTGGTCAGCGCCAAGGACACCGAGGTGGACAAGGTGGTCGGCCTGGAGGTCGGGGCCGACGACTACGTCACCAAGCCCTTCTTCTCGCGTGAGCTGATCGCGCGCATCAGGGCGGTCCTGCGCCGCCGCGCCGAGTGGGCGGGCGCGGAGGAGGACGCGGCCACCCTGGAGGCGGGCCCGGTCCGCGTGGACATCGAGCGCCACGTGGTCGCCGTCCAGGGCCGCAGAGTGGAGCTGCCCCTGCGCGAGTTCGACCTCCTCGCCCTCCTGATGCGCAACGCGGGCCGCGTGCTCACCCGCGACCAGCTGATCGACCGCGTCTGGGGCGCCGACTACGTGGGGGACACCAAGACCCTCGACGTCCACGTGAAGCGCCTGCGCGAGAAGATCGAGCCCGACCCCAGCTCCCCCCGCTACCTGGTGACCCTCCGCGGCCTCGGCTACAAGTTCGAGCCCTGAACGCGCCCGCGCCGCCCCGCGCCCGCGCCGCCCCGCGCCCGCGCCGCCCCGCGCCCGCGCCGCCCCGCGCCCGGGGCCGTGGCGGCCCACGCCCCGTTGCCGTGGCGGCCCACGTCCGGCGCGAACGGGCCCGCCCGCGGCGGCCGCAGCGCCCACACGGCAAGAGGGCGGGTCCCGTGGGACCCGCCCTCTTGCCTGTCCTGCTCACGCGGTAGCGGAGGGATGTGAACCCTCGGTGGAGTTGCCCCCACACTCGCTTTCGAGGTCTTTTCGACCCTCCGGCGAGCCGTTCGAGGGGGTTCGTCGATGGCCAAAACCCTGGTCACTGAGCCTCCCAACCGCCAATGAACGTGCGCGTACACGAGCGAATGAGACGGAAACCGAGACGGACGCCATCGTTGCTGAGGCGCTGTATGTGAGGAGGGGGTGCCAGGGGCAGGGGGTGGGCGCTACCTTGAGCCGTGTGGGGGTTGACCGCGAGGGAAGCAGCGAACAGGCCGTTCGGAACGAGTTGAGTGGGAGCGTCGTCGGGCCGGTCGGCCAGTTCGGCGCTGTCCACGGAGATGTCCGATTCGGCGACACGTACGTGAACGGTGATGTGCACGTGCATCCCCCCGCCGGTACGCCCGAGGATGTCGAGTGGCAGGCGCGCCTCAGAGCGATTCCTAATGGAGATGTCAAGCGGCGGCCGTGACGGGCGGTATGGGCTCGTAGCACCGTCCGTCACGCAGGAGGGCCCACAGGACGTTGACCCGTCGGCGGGCGAGCGCGAGCACGGCTTGGACA
>NZ_RBAL01000001.1 GCF_003626535.1 Streptomyces hoynatensis | reverse complement strand
AGGGCGCTCGGCCTGAGCTTCTCGCAGGTGCTGCGGCTGATCGTGCTCCCGCAGGCCTTCCGCTCGGTGATCGCACCGCTGGCGAACATCCTGATCGCCCTGACGAAGAACACCACGGTGGCCTCCGGCCCGATCAGGAGGCTCCCCGATGTCCGACGCAGGCCGCGCCCCCGAGTCCCCGGGAGGCGAGCCGCCGCGCCCCAGGCGGCCCGCCGCGCTCTTCTTCGAGCCGCCCGCCGAGCAGCCGGCCGGCGAGCACTTCTTCGACCTGGAGTCGATCACCGACCCCAGGCACCTCCTGGACCGGGCCACGGAGCTGGCGACCGCGTTCCAGGCCGCCGCCGACCGCGCGGTCGAGTTCCAGGCCGTGGCCGCCGCCCAGCTCGCCGACCCGGCCCGCTTCGACCGGCTCACCGCGGTCCAGATCGGCGACCGCGCGGGGTGGACCGAGGACTACGCGGCCAAGATGATCGAGTACGGCCGTGAGCTGCAACGGCGCCGTTCCTAGGCCGCTGCCGCCCGCCCTCCCTATCGATTTTTGTTCCTTCGGTTGGGGGTGCTAATGTCTACGACGTCAGCAGGCGCCGCTAGCTCAGTTGGTTAGAGCAGCTGACTCTTAATCAGCGGGTCCGGGGTTCGAGTCCCTGGCGGCGCACCTGATGAGAGGCCCCCACCGAGGGTGGGGGCCTTCTCCTTTTCGGCCCTCATGCGGCGCCCAGGCGCTCCTCCTTCCCCGGCCATGCGGCCGAAACCGCGAGAAGCCACGAGAAGCCACGAGAAGCCGCGAGAAAGTCGCGAGAAGTGGCGTAACGATCCCGCTCCCCCGCCCTCCCCCTCCCGAAGGGAATCCAGGCCCGCACGGCCCGGGCCCGGTCCCGGCCTTCCGGCCTGCAGGTCACAGAGAGTGGGGCAGCACACATGGACGCGCGCACCTTCGTCTTGATCACCGTCGCCGCGGCACTCGCCGCCTACGCCGCCTACCGGAGCCCGGCCGCAGGCACGGCCCTCACCGTCGCCACCGCCGTCGGCACGGCCCTCTACGCCGTCTTCAGGGACGAGGACGACCGCGACGGCCGGTGAGGCCCCGGGCCGGGACGGCCGGTGCGACTCAGGCCGGGACGGCCGGTGCGACTCAGGCCCTGACGGCCGGTGCGGACCGGCCAGGCCCGCAAGGCGCAGGCGGCGCAGGAACGCGCAGGAGATCGGGAGGCGGCACCCGAGGGTCGCCGCTCCCGCCCCCGCTCCCCGGCGCCAGGGGCGTGCCCCGGCGCGCAGCGGCACCTCACCCCAGTGGCGCGCTCTCGCGCGTGCAGCGGGTGAGTTCGAGGACGAGCTGGTTGGCGAGGAACCAGGGGGTGGCGGGATGGGTCATAACCTTCCCTTACTGCGATGCCATGGCCGATGGGCTTGGCACCCCTGACGCGCTTCGTTATCCAAAGCCTCGGTAACTCATCCCCGAGCAGCCCGTTACTCGGAGCCACTACGCTGCGCACCATCCGACTACGGCACCCCGGGATCATCAACTTACGGTGACCTGTCGGCCGGAAAAACTGACGCAGAGTACAAGTCGCACCAAACGAAGAGCCCAGAAGGTAGGCCATGACCTCAGCTCAGCGCCCACTGCCTGGCAGAAGCCGCACTGGCAGTCAGAGTTCTTGCCCCCATCCTCAGGCAGGGGCGATTACAGGGCACCTACTGAAGACCATACGCGAGCGCATCCCATTGACTCAACGTCGCCTTGCAGAGCTGCTAGGCGTGGACATCACGACTGTCCAGGGGTGGGAATCCGGCCGACGGCCTCTTCCTTCTGTCTCGTTCACCCAATTTCAGGCCGTCCGAAGGCAACTGCTGAGGTGCGGCGCCGACGCCAGGCTCGTCCCCCTGTTGGAAGTTGCCAGTCAAGCGGATGCCGTCATTGCCCACACGCTGGCGCTCTCGTCGCAGAGGAGGCCAGTCGAGCACCCACTCGCCCAATGGGTCTACACGCGGACCGCCGCCCACATGATCGTGTGGGCCCTCACCGACATCCCGCCCGCAGCGCTGCCGCCGGCGCCGCCGAGAACGTCGTCCCGTCGTGGCCCTGCACCCAAATCCCCTCTCCTGCCAACAGCTGAACGGCAGGCGTTCTTCAGTCATCTGAGACGCTGCGCCGAGGAAGCGGATCGGCTCGGCGAAAGTGGAGCTCTACTGCGGCGACAGGCCGTGTACCTATGTAGCTATGACCGGGCCGCCGACACCCACGCCTGGCTCGCTCACATGAGGAGACCCATGAAGCTCAGCTTCTCCTCGACGTCGGAGTGGTCGGAGGCACGATCGCTCGCCACCTCGCTGGCGAGGTACGGGGAGCGCGATGTCCTTCGGGCATTCATCGACCACGGCACGAGCGATGATTCCGCAGAGGTCGCCAACCTCAACTACTGGGCCTACTGGCTGGGCTTGGACCGTTGCCCGCGGGCTGACGACAGCTTCATGGCCGCTGCGTCGTCCCAATGTTGGGACGCCGGTGGGCTGTTGCGCGCGCTGGCCACTCGCCTCAGCCCTGGCCTAGCCTGCATTGAATTGAACGTGCACACGGTATGGGCCATGCTCGCGGCTCACCCGCGGCTGACGGCAGCCGACCCACGTCTCTCGGCCGATCTGGCCAATCGGGTGGGGGTCCTGCTCGACGATGGCGGTACATCGTCACGAGCCCGGCGTGAGCTGGAACAGTTGCATTACGGTCTACGCATGGCCTGAGCCATATCCATGGAGAGGGCGCCGCATGATGGACGAACAGCACGCCCGGGGTTCGGTCACCTACCTCATGGAGATGGGCGCGCTCAAGCGCAGCAGGCGCAGTGGATGGTGGATCGTGGGGGTCAAGGACCCCGAGACGATCGCCGAGCACAGCTTCCGCACGGCGATCATCGGGTCGGTACTGGCGATGCTGGAAGGCGCCGATCCGGCGAAAGTGGCGCTCCTGTGCACCTTCCACGACACGCAGGAGACCCGCGTGGGCGATATCCCGTGGGTCGGGCGCCGTTACCTCACCGCGGCGAGCAACGAGGACGTCACGGCGGACCAGGTCGCCGATGCCCATCCGGCGGTGGCCGCCGGAATCCAGGCCATCGTGGCCGAGTACGAGAACGGCGACTCGCTGGAAGTGCTGGTGGCCCACGACGCGGACAAGCTGGAGTGCATGCTCCAGGGCCTTGAGTACCTGGAGCAGGGCTATCGCAACGCCCGGGAGTGGGTGGACAGTACGCGCGCCAAGCTCAAGACCCCGTCGGCGATCGCCCTGGCGAATGCCGCACAGGACATGTCCTCGGCCGAGTGGCAGCGAACCTACCTGCGCTAGCCGGCCGGCCGCTGCTCCACCCGGGTACCCGTGCTTCCGTCGCCGAGCGACTAGGAGTTGAGGAGAGCGTGTTGTGGCCCAACGCCGCCAAGGCGGTGCTGAAGACGGGACCCGACCGGGAGGTCGTCTCGGTCTACCCCTATCGCTCCGCTTGCCCCTCCTCGGTGTGGCGGCAACTGATCACGGACGCCGGGACCGAGTTGACCTTCGCCGGGTACACCAACTACTTCCTCTGGCTCGACCACGCGAACCTCGCCGCGGTGCTGCGGCGCAAGGCGCGGTCCGGTGCCTCCGTGCGGTTCCTGCTGGGCGTGCCCGACGCGGAGGTGACCCGGCCCGCGAGAGCGTGGAACGGACCGCCCTGACCGTCTCCACGCGCATCAGGATCACCCTCGAACACCTCGCCCGGCTGCGGGACGTGGAGGGCATCGAGTCCCGCTACAGCGACCAGGAGAGCCACCTCGGCCTGTCCGTGTTCCGCTTCGACGACCAGATGCTCGTGACCCCGCATCTCTCGAACCTCGCCGGACACGACTCCCCGATGCTGCATCTGCGCCGCCTCCAGGACGACGGCCTGTTCGACCGCTTCGCCTGGCACGTCGAAACGCTGTGGCAGGCCGGCCGGCCCACCGACGTCGGCGCATGAGGGCCGGCTCCGGCTGGAGCGGTGTGCGTGGGGAAGCGAGGAACCCGAGACGATCGCCGGGCGCGGCTTCCGCGCGGCGATCGTCGGGTCGGCACCGGCGACGGTGGGAGGCGCCGGTCCGGCGGAGGGGTCCCGGGGCGGGGGGCGCCGGACCCGTGGGGCCGGGGCTCAGAGCATCAGCAGCAGGCGGGTGTTCGGCATGAGCTTCCGGTTCACGCTGGTGCTCTGCACGAAGATGGTGAACTCGTCGTTGTGGTCCGGCTTGACGCGCACCTCCACGTCCGGCAGGCCGAGCAGGGCCCGCGCCTCGGGGCCCGTGTAGACGCGGTCCGTCTTCTTTTCCAGCACCGCGATCTGTTTCCGCGCCTGGATCTTTTCCGACTTGCTCAGCTCGTAGAACGCGCCGCCGGTGCGGTAGGCGTGGCCGCATTCGATTATCCATTCCCGGATCGCCGCGTCGCGGGCGACCGGGAGCAGCTCGTACTGCGCGGGATTCAGCGAGGTGAGGCCGGCCGCCTTGATGGTGTCCTTGTTGACCGCGTCCGCGCCGGTGGAGAACACCGCCCGCGAGCCGCGAATGCCCTTGGTGCGGCCCACCATGAATTTCTCGGTGGCCTGCCGGATGACCTGGCCGGCCTCTTCGAGGCCCTGCGTGCTCGTGGCGTCCCAGATGGCGATGTTGTTTTTCGGGAAGCCGCACTGCATGGCCTCGCGCTTGCCCATCTGGTCCGGGACGAGGACGGCCAGCGTCCAGTTGTCCTCCTGCCGCTCGATCATCTCGGAGACGGCCGCGACCAGCTCGCCCGGCTTCCTGGTGGGGGCATCCGGGCAGCGGTGGCTCGCGTTCTCCTGGCCGTCGGTGAGGATGAACGTCAGGAAGCTGTGGTCGCCGTAGAGCTGGGCGGTCTGCGCCAGCTCTCGCTGCGATGTCAGCGCGGCCGCCAGCAGGGCCGTCATTCCGCCGACGCGGTACAGCTGCCGCAGCGACGGCATGCGCAGCACGTCCTTGTCGTAGATGACGCACTCCACCTTGTCCGCGAAGACGTAGACCGTGACGCGCGTTTCCTGATCCAGCTCCCTGGAACGGCGGGCGAGATATTCGATCTGCTGGTCGGCGACTTCCACGACCTTGCGGCTGAGATGCGACATCGACGAACTGGCATCCAGCACCAGGGCCACGTGATTGATGTAGTTCTGGTTACCCGACATGACGGCTCTCCCTCTTTCCCGCTCTTTTCCGCGCGATGTCCTCACTCTCTCATCCACCACTGACAATCGATCAGGAGCCGGGGAGAGGTGCGGGATCGGGCGATCCACGGCGGCGGCAGGGCGGCGATTCCCGCATCGTGGAAGCCGCCCCGCGCCCGGGGCGCGCGGCCCGGCCCGCTCCCCCTGGGCCAGGTCGCGCGCCCAATGGCCCCGGCCCGCCGCGGGGTTGCGCGCCCGCCAGGGGGTGGCGAGGGGCGCGCGGGATCGGTCGGCGGGCGTCCGTGGGGACGGCCGGCCCCCGCGTGCGGTGGGGTCGTGGCGGTCGGTGGAGCGGGCGCGCCCGCGTGGCGCGTTCGGCTCCGTGAGGCAAAGGACGTCTCCCGCCCGGGGGAAGGGGCGGGTGGGGGCCATCCCTCCCGCCGGGCGCGCCGGTGGGCGGGGGCGGAGTGGTGGCTGCCCGTCAGTACCGTACCCCAGCCGGGGGCGTGGCCGCCCTCGCGCGAGGCGGGGGCCGAGGGGCGCCGGGCGGCGGCGGGGGCACCCGTCAGCCGTGGCCGTGGCCGGAGTGCCCGGGGGTGGGAGAGGCGGACTGGTCCTCGGCCGGGTCCTGGTGCGCGCCGTCCTCCGGCTCCTCGCCTGCCGTGGCCGGCACGGTGAACTCGGCCGTGTGGACGGCTCCTTCGTGGGCGAAGTCGAGGTAGAGGCGGTAGGCGCCCGGGCTCGGGGCCTGGGCGTGGAAGGAGATGCCGGGGCCCGGCTCGGTGACGCCGTCGCCGGGCGCGCCCTCGGGGTGGACGTGCAGGTAGGCGAGGTCGTCGGCGCGCAGGGCGACGAGGTGGCCGTAGGCGCCGAGGTACGGGTCGAGGTCGGTGACCCGGTGGCCGTTCCTGGCGACGGAGAAGGTCAGTTCGCTCGGGGTCCCGGGGGTGAGTGCGCCGTCGAGCGTCACCGTGTACCCGTCGACCTGCGCCGTGGCCGCGGGCTCGGGCAGCGGCTGCGGCCGGTACTCCCCGGCGACCTGCACCTCGGCTCCCAGGGTGAGGGGGCCCTCCGGGTCGCCTGCGGGGGCGAAGTCGGCGAACATCCGGTACGAGCCGCCCTCCGCGAAGGTCACCGGGACGCGCCAGGTGCCGTCGGCTCCCCGCTCCGGGTGGAGGTGCCGGTAGCCCGTCAGGTCCCGGCGCACCAGGATCAGGTGGAGGTCCTGCTCGTGCGTCTCCCGGTAGGCGGTCAGCGGCCGGCCGTCCGGGTCCAGGATGCGGAAGGCGAGGCCGGCGGGCTCGCCCGCCCGCAGCCCGTCGTGGCGCGGGACGAGCGTGTAGCCGCGTTCCGAGCTGCGCAGGCCGGCCGGCTGGGCCTCCTGCCCTCCGGCCCGGCCGCCGCCGCGCGGGTCCTGGTGTCCCCCGTGGCCCGCCTCGGCCGGGTCCGCGTCCACGGGGTCGAGGGCCGCGCCGGTGGCGAAGGCCGCGCCGAAGACCAGGGCGAGTCCGGCGCCGAAGGTACCGATCTTGGATGGGGTGTTCATGCGCCCCACAATACCCCCCGGGGGTATAAAAACAAGGCGCCGCCCCCCTTCACGACCCTCCCGCGGCACCCTCGCCTCACCCCGCCAGGAAGGAGCGGTACCCGTCGAGGGCCGCGCCGAGGGTCTCGGCGAAGGGCGTGGGCCCGACGCCGCACCGCGAGACGAAGGCCGAGGAGTCCCTCTCCTAGGGGCTCCGGACGCCGGTGGAACATCTCGGCGTACTCCCGCATGAACGTCTCGTCCACACCGTCAAGATCATGACCTCGGGCGGCGTCGTCTCTGCCCTCCGGCGGCGGGTTCGTCAGCCCGCGGCCTCGGCGCGGCCGAGGACGTGGCGGCGGCCCCAGGCGCCGAGCGGGGCCAGCGCCTCGTTGAGGGCCCGCCCGCGCGGGGTGAGGGAGTACTCGACCCGGGGCGGCACCTCGTCGTACGCCTCGCGGTGGACGATGCCGTCCTCCTCCAGCTCCCGCAGCTGCGCGGCGAGCACCTTCTCGGTGACGCCGGGCAGCTGCCTGCGGAGCTCGCCGAAGCGCCAGGCGCGCTCGTTCAGCGCCCACAGCACGAGCACCTTCCACTTGCCGCCGATGACGTCCATCGCCGCGTCGATCCCGCAGTGGTACGCCCCAGGCCGCCGCACGGCCGTCATCTCCCCGCCTCCCGCCTGCTCGCTCACCCCGGGGTAACCACCCACGTCAAAGTGCGTACTTGTGGGCCCCGGGCCGCCGAAGCAGCCTAACCCCGTGAACGATGACGCCACCGGGCGCGCGGCCACGGCCGCCGCCACCACTCCGGGGGAGACCCCCGCCCCGCCCGCCCCCGTGACCCTCCTCGGCCTGGGCGCCATGGGCTCGGCACTCGGCCGGGCCTGGCTGGCCGCCGGGCACCCGCTGACCGTGTGGAACCGCAGCCGGGAGCGGGCCGCGTCGCTGGCCGCCGCGGGCGCCCGCCTCGCCGCCACGCCGGCCGAGGCGGTGGCCGCGGGCGGCCTGGTCGTGGGCTGTGTGCTGGACGACGCCGCCCTGGAGGAGACGCTCGAAGGGGCCGACCTCGGCGGCCGGGACCTGGTCAGCCTGGTCACCGGCACCCCGGGCCAGGCCAGGGCGCGGGCGCGGTGGGCGCGCTCGCGCGGGGCCCGTTTCCTGGACGGCGGGATCATGGCGGTCCCGCCGATGATCGGCCGCCCGGACGGCGGGGGTTACGTGTTCTACAGCGGCTCGGCCGGCCTGTTCGAGGAGCACCGGGCCACGCTCGCCGTGCCGGCGGACACCGCCTACGTGGGCGGGGACCCGGGGGCCGCGGCGCTGTACGACGTGGCGCTGCTGAGCGCCATGTACGGGATGTTCGCCGGGGTGGCGCACGCCTTCGCGCTGGCCGGGGAGGAGATCGCGCCGACCGACCTCGCGCCGCGGCTGGCCGCCTGGCTCGGCGCCATGACCGCCTCGGTGCACGGGACGGCCCGGCGCCTGGAGAGCGGCGACTTCACCACGGGGGTCGTCTCGCCGCTGGCCATGCAGGTGGCGGGCAGCGCCACGCTGCTGCGCACCGCGGAGGAGCGGGGGGTGAGCCCGGAGTTGCTGACGCCCTACCTGGACCTGCTGCGGCGGCGCCTGGCCGAGGGGCACGGCCTGGAGGACACCACCGGGGCCATCGGGCTCCTGGCCACCGGGCGGGCGCCGGCCGAGGCGTAGGCCAGGAGGGGCCGGGAGGCGCCGAGTTCGGGGGGCCGGCATGGCGAGGGGCGGAGCCCGGGTGGGCTCCGCCCCTGGTGAGCACGGTCGGGGTGGGAAGTCGGGGTGGGAGTAGTGCGGTGACTTCGGTGCTTCTCCGCCGCACCCGTGGGGTGGGCGCGGCCCGGCTGCCGTCGCCGAGCGGAGGACAGCGATCAGTTGCCGGCGGTGAAGTTGCCGATGCCGACCAGGTTGAGGCTGTTCCCGCACAGGTTGATCGGCACGCTGACCGGAATCTGGATGACGTTGCCCGAGATGAGGCCGGGGGAACCGGCCGCGAGGGCGCCCGCGTTGGCGTCGCCGAGGTTGACGCAGCCGCCCGGCTTGCCTTCGTGCTTGTCGCCGGCCCAGGCGGGGGCCGCGCAGACGGAGGCCGCGAGGACGCCGAGGCCCGCGGCACGGATGAGCTTGCTGGTTGTCTTCATGGCCGTCTGTTTAGGGGCAGGTGCCCCGCGCCGCGCGCCACGACATGCGCCGTCACCGGAACGGGGGCCGCCGGGCGACCCGAACGGCCCAACGGCCCCGCCGCGCGCCACCCGCCTACCGCGGGCCGGCGGGCGGGGTTCCCGTGGGCGGCGCTCCCGTGGGCGGGGCCGGCTCGGCGGGTGGCGGCGCCGCCGGTGCCCGGGCCGGCTCGGCCGGCGGCCCGGCCGGGCCGCGGCGTTCTGCACGGGCCAGGTAGAGGGCGGGCGGCGCGGCGAGCACGGAGATCGCGGCCACCCAGCAGAAGGCGGAGCCGAAGCCGCCGGCCATGGCGGAGGGGGTGGCGGCGCCGTCGAGCCCGCGCTGGAGGACGACCGCGAACAGCGCCGTGGAGACCGAACCGCCGATCCGCTGCAGGACGTTGAGCTGGACGGTGGCGTCCCCGACCCGGTCGGGCGGTATGGCGCGGTAGGCGACGGCGATGGCCGGCACCATCGTGGCGCCGATCCCGATGCCGCGCACCACCATCGCCGCGCACAGCCAGCCGTAGGGCGTGTGGGCCCCGATGAACACGAAGGGGAGGGTGCCCACGAGGCCGATCAGGACGCCGGCGAGGGCCGTGCGCCCGCCCCCGGCCCGGTCGGTCATGAGGGCGGCGTAGCGGAACGCCACCGCGATGCCGAGGCCCTGCGGGACGAGCAGCAGGCCGGTGGCCACCGCGTCCTGGCCGCGGACCACCTGGAAGTACAGCGGCATCAGGATGACCGCCCCGAAGACGAGGGCGCCGACGAGGAAGTTGATCAGGGAGGCGGCGACGTAGCCGCCGCGGGCGAACAGCCGCAGGTCGACGAGCGGGGCGGGGGCCCGCAGGGCGTGGCGGACGAAGCAGCCGAGGAGGACCGCGCCCGCGGCCGTCCAGCCGAGCGCCGGGCCGGTGCCCGGGCCGCCGTCCCCGCCGATCCCGGCCAGGCCGTAGGTGAGGGCGACGCAGCCGAGGGCGAGGGTGGCCAGGCCCGTGACGTCGAGGCGTCCCGGCCGCTGCGGCTCGTCCCTCGGCAGCAGCAGCCGGGCCAGGAGCACGGCCAGGGCGCCGACGGGCACGTTGACCAGGAAGATCCAGCGCCAGCCCGCGTGCTGGAGCAGCAGGCCGCCCACGGTGGGGCCGAGGACGGGCGCCATGATCGTGGGGATGGCGGTCACGCTCATCACCCGGGCCATCAGGCGGACGCCGGCGGCGCGCACGACGATCACCTGCCCGACCGGGCCCGCGACGGCTGCCGCCGCCCCCTGCACGACGCGGAAGGCGATCAACTGCCCGGCGGAGCCTGCCAGTCCGCAGGCGAGCGAGGAGAGGGCGAAGGCGGCCATCGCGGTGGTGTAGACCCTGGCCGGCCCGTAGCGGGTGGCGAGCCAGTGGGAGATCGGGAGCACGGCCGCCATCGCCAGCAGGTAGCCGGTCACCAGCCACTGGACGGTGCCGAGCGGGGCGTCGAGCTCCGCGGAGAGCGAGTCGAGGGCGACGTTGACGATGGTCCCGTCGAGCAGGGCGAGGAAGGAGCCGAGCGTCGTGACGACGATCACTCGGCGCAGCCGGGGCGAGAAGGGCGTCCGGGTCTTTGTCGGGTCCATTCCGGTCCGTTCCGTACGATGAGGAGACCACCCCGATCGGAGCGGTGCTCCGGAAATATACGGAGCACCGCTCCGGAATGGCAAGCGGGAGGAGACGACGTGTCCGGGACTCAGCCGCGCGCCGACGCGCGACGCAACCGGGAGAACCTGGTACGGGTGGCGAGGGAGGTCTTCGCCGAGTCGGGCACGGACGCCTCGCTGCGGGACATCGCCCGCCGCGCCGGCGTCGGCATCGGCACCCTCTACCGCCACTTCCCCACCCGCGAGGACCTGCTCGGCGCCGCGCTGAGCACCGGCCTCGGGGCGCTGCGCGAGGAGGCACACCGCGGGCTCGGCGAACAGTCCCCCGGCGAGGCGCTGTTCGCCTGGATGGAGACCTTCGCCTCCAGGTCAAGCGTGTGGTGCGGGGTGCCCGGCTCGGTGATGGAGGCGCTGCACGGCGGCCGGCCCGCCGTGCAGGCGGCCTTCACCGACGTGATCGAGGCCGTCGCGGACCTGCTCGCCAGGGCCCAGCGGGAGGGCACGGTGCGCGGGGACGTGGACGCCGAGGACGTCATCACCGCGGCGAGCGCGCTGGGCTGGGTGTCGGAGAAGTGCGGCCCCGCGTACACCGCCCGCCTGCTCGCGGTCGTCAGGGACGGGCTCGGCGTCCCCCGGGACGGCTCCGCCCCCCGGCCGCTCCCCGCGGCGCCGGGGCTCGGCGCGCCCCCGCCGGCCGGAACGCCCTGAACCCCGCTGAACTCCGCCCGCCCCGGCGGCGCGGCCGGGCCGCCGGGTCCGCGGCCGACCCGCCGGGGCGCCGGCCGCTCAGGCGCCCGCGGCGTAGAGCACCTCCCGCACGCCGGGCAGCTGCTCGCGGTCGGCGCGCCAGACCAGGCGCAGGGCGAGGTCGGGGACGGCGAAGTCGAGCCTGGCCAGGGAGCCCGCCCGCAGCGCGTCCGCCACCGCGAACTCCGGCAGCAGCGCCACCCCCAGGCCCCGCTCCGCCCAGCCCCGCATCACCGCGACCCCGCCGGCCTCCACCCGCTCGGGGCCCGGGCCCAGGGCGCGCTCCGCGGCCATCCGGAAGGAGCAGTTCGGCACGTTGACCAGCAGCCGCTCCCCGGAGAAGTCCCCGGCCGCCAGGGCGGGGCTGCCCGCCAGCCGGTGCCCGGGGGCCGCCACGAGCGCCAGCGGCACCGGGTCCACGTCGAGGAAGGTCAGCGGCTCGGGCGGCACCGGAAAGCCCAGGTCGCCCACGGCCTCCCCGGTGTCCAGGACGAGCGCCGCCACCAGCTCGCCCGCGCCCACGGCCGCGAACAGCTCGTCCCGGCCGCGCGCCGCCCGGACCCGGACCACGACGTCGGGGCGGCGTTCCGCGAGCCGGCCGAGCACCCGGGGCACGCAGGTCGCCGCCACCGTCTCCAGCGCCCCCAGCCACAGCACCTGCCGCTCGCCGGTCACCTCGCTGCGCGCCTGCGCCGCCAGGTCGAGGAGGCGGCGGGACCAGGTCAGCAGCCGCTCCCCCGCGCCGGTCAGCCGCATCCCGCGGCGGGTGCGCGCGAACAGCGCCACCCCGAGCGCCGCCTCCAGGCCCCTGATCTGCTCCGAGACGGTCGAGGGCGCCAGGCCCACGGCGTTGGCCGCGTCCGTCACCGTGCCGTGCCTGACGACGGCCTCGAAGGTGCGCAGCTGACGTAGCTCCATGCCGCGCTGCAACCCGCGCGGTGCCTTCGGAATTCCCGAACGCCGCGTGCGGGGCCGCCGGTGGAAGGCGGGCCGCCGCCCGGCGAGGGTGGGCGCCATGACGACCCAGGACACCTCCGCCGCGCCGCGCGGCGCGGCCGGGAGCGAGGCGCCCGCGCCCAGGCGCGGGACGGCGCTCTTCGGGATCTCGCTCGGCTACTTCATGGTGCTGCTCGACATGACCGTGCTCTCGGTGGCCGAGCCGGACCTCGCCCGCTCCCTGCACAGCTCGGTCGCCGGCCTGCAGTGGGCCACCACCGGCTACACCGTGGTCTTCGGCGCGCTGCTGCTCTCGGCGGGCGCGGTGGCCGATCGGCTGGGGGCGCACCGGGTCTTCCGGGCCGGCACCGCCGCCTTCGGCCTCGGCTCGCTGCTGTGCGCCCTCGCCCCGACGCTGGAAGTCCTCGTCGGGCTGCGCGCGTTGCTCGGCGCGGCGGCCGCGGCCTGCGTGCCCGCCTCGATGGCGATGATCTCCCGCCTCTACCCGGCGCCCGCGGCGCGCACCCGCGCCCTGGCCACCTGGGCCGCGGTCAGCGGCTCGGCGGTGGCCGCCGGCCCGATCGCCGGCGGCGCCCTGGTCGGGCTCGCCGGGTGGCGGGCGATCTTCCTGGTCAACGTGCCGCTCGCCGCGCTGGTCCTCCTCCTTGCGGCGCATCCCGCGGTGCGCTGCCCGCGCGGCGAGCGGCGGATCGACTGGGCGGGCCAGCTCGCGGCGTGTGCCGTGCTCGCCCTCGCCACCGACGCGCTGATCGCGGCCGGCTCCGGCGCCTTCGGGCACCTGGCGCTCTCCGCGGCGGCCACGGCGCTCGCCTGCGGCGCCTTCGCCCTGGCCGAACGGCGCCCGGGGGCGGGGGTGCTGCCCGCCGCGCTGCTGCGCGCCGCGGCGGCGCGGGCGGCGCTCGCCGCGGGGGCCGCGGTCAACTTCACGCTGACCGGGGCGCTGTTCGTGCTGCCGCTGCTGCTGCGGCACGAGCACGGCCTCGGCCCCTGGGCCACCGGCTTCGCCTTCCTGCCGCTGACCCTGCCCTTCGCGCTGAACCCGCCGCTGACCGGCCGGATCGCGGCCAGGCGCGGACCCAGGCCGCCGATCCTGCTCGGGCTCGCCCTGCTGACCGCGGGCACCGGGGCGCTGGCCTGGGCGGCAGGGGCGGGGAGGGGGTACGGCCCGCTCGCCGTGGGCCTGCTGGGCGCCGGGCTCGGCGTGTCCTTCGCGCTGCCCGCCCTGGTCGGCGCGGTGATCGCCGCGGCCCCCGAGGGCACCGCTGGCGCGGCCGGCGGCCTGCTCAACGCGGTCAGGCAGGCGGGCGCCACCCTCGGCGTCGCCGCCATGGGGGCCTGCGCGGGCGAGGGCGGCGCGGGCGGCGCGGCCGCCGCGTTCCTCCTCGCCGCCGGGGTCTGCGCCGCGGCGGGCGCCTGGTTCGCCGCGGGCGCGCGCACCGCCCGCTGAACGGGGCGGCGCGGGGTCCGGCCGCGCTGCCCGGGGCGGGGCCCGGCCGCGCCGCCCGGCCCGGGCGGGCGGCGGCGCTGCGGCGGGTGCGGATCCGGCCCGGGCCGGTGCGCACCGCCGTCCGCGCCCTCCTGCCCTACCGCGCCCTCCTGCCCTACCGCGGCCTCACGGCCGCGCCCGGCCCGGGGCGGCGGGCGGGCGGCGCAGCACCGCGACGCCGTGGGGCGGCAGCACCTCCGGCGAGCCGGTGAGGAACTCCCCTTCCAGCGGCGGGAGTTCGATCGGCCGGTCGGTGCGGTTGGTGAGGAACAGGTAGCGGGCGTCCCCGGCGGTGCGCACGGCCGGCTCCACCAGGCCGCGCAGCTGCGGGGGCAGTTCGCTGCCCAGGCCGGCCGCGCCGAGCAGCGGGGCGAGGACGCCGGGCAGGCCCTCGGGCCCCAGCCGCGTGGACACGTACGCGGCCGAGCCGCCGCCCGGGACGGGACGGCGGGTGATCGCCGCCCGCCCGGCCTGCGGGCCGCTCGCGTACCGGGCCAGCACCTCGGTCGCCGGGTCGGTGACGGTGATCTCGTCCGTCCACAGCGAGCCGGTGAGCGTGCCGGTGAGGGCGCAGCCGAGCGTCCCGGCGGGCGCCCCTTCGCCGGGTCCCGTGCCCTCCAGGGTCACCGTCTCGCCGTCCAGCAGCGGCCCGAACTCCTCGATCCGCAGGCCGAGCAGCTCCCGCAGCGGACCGGGATAGCCGCCAAGCCACACGTGGTCGTGCTCGTCCACGATCCCGGAGAAGTACGTCGTCACCAGGTGCCCGCCCCCCTCGGCCCAGCGGGTCAGCTCCTTGGCCAGGGCGCTCGGCAGCACGTGCAGGATGGGGGCCACCACCAGCCGGTAGCCGTCGAGCGGCGTGCCGGTGGGCACCACGTCGGCGCGCACGCCCAGGGCGAGGAAGGCCGAGTACCAGTCCAGCGCCTCCTGCCGGTAGCGCAGCCGGGCGGAGGGGTGCGAGTCGAGCTCGCTCGCCCACCAGGACTCCCAGTCGAACAGGATGGCCGCCTCGGCGGGCGCCCGGCGCGAGCCGGCGACCGGGGCCAGCTCCTCGCGCAGCAGCCGCCCGAGCGCGGCCACCGAACGGAACACGGCGCTGTCGGCCCCGGCGTGCGGCACCATCGCCGAGTGGTACTTCTCGGCCCCGGCCGCCGACTGCCGCCACTGGAAGAAGCAGACCGCGTCCGCGCCGTGCGCCACGTGCAGCAGCGAGTCGCGGGCCAGCTCCCCCGGCCGCTTGGCGCGGTTGACCGGCTGCCAGTTGACCGCGCTCGTCGAGTGCTCCATCAGGAACCAGGGCTCGCCGCCGGCGATGTTCCCCGTCAGGTTCGCCGAGAAGGACAGCTCGTCCAGGCCCTGCGGGCCCGGGTGCAGGTAGTGGTCGTTGGAGACGAAGTCCACCTCGGCCGCCCAGCTCGGGTAGTGCATCCCCTTGGTGCCGCCCATCACCATGAAGTTCGTGGTGACCGGCACCCCCGGGGTCAGCCGGCGCAGCACCTCCCGCTCGGCCCGCAGGTGCGCGGCGAGCGCGTCGGAGGAGAAGCGGGCGAAGTCGAGCTGCTGGGTCGGGTTGGGGTGCGAGGCGGCCAGCCGCGGCGGCAGCACCTGCGCCCAGTCCGTGTAGTGCTGGGACCAGAAGGCCGTGCCCCAGGCCGCGTTGAGCGCCGCCACCGTGCCGTAACGCGCCCGCAGCCAGGCCCGGAACGCCTCGGCCGCGTCCTCGGAGTAGTCGTAGACGTTGTGGCAGCCGAGCTCGTTGCTGACGTGCCAGGCCGCGAGCGCCGGGTGGCCGGCGTAGCGGGTGGCCATCGCCTCCACCAGGCGCAGGGCGTGCGCCCTGAACAGCGGGGAGGTGGGCCGCCAGTGCTGCCTGGCGCCCGGCCACACCGTCTCCCCGGTCCTGGTCACCGGCAGGATCTCGGGGTGCGCCGCGGTCAGCCAGGGCGGCGGCGAGGCCGTGGCGGTCGCCAGGTCGACGGCCACCCCGTTCTCGTGCAGCAGGTCCATGATCTCGTCGAGCCAGCCGAAGTCCCATTCCTCGGGACCGGGTTGCAGGCGTGCCCAGGAGAAGATCGCGAGCGAGACGAGGTTGACGCCGGCCTGCCGCATCAGCCGGACGTCCTCGGGCCACACCTCGCGCGGCCACTGCTCCGGGTTGTAGTCGGCGCCGAAGGCGAAACGTGGGGCGGCGGTCTCGGCCGTGCCGTCGGACGGCCACCGCAGCCAGCGGGGCGAGCGGGCGCGGGTCATCGTGCTCCTTGGGTTGGCGGGGTGGCGGCGGCGCCGCGGCGGGGTGGCCGCGGCGCCGCGGAACCTGCGGAACCTTGGGGCCGCGCCGGCCGGGTCCGCCGGCGGGCGGCCGTCTCGCGGGGGCGGCTGCCGCGCCCCCGCCGCGGCGCGTCCTGCGGGCCGGGCGGCCCTCCTCAGTCGGTCAGGGTGAAGCCCTGCTCCTGGCCGTAGTCGCGGGACTTCTGCTGCCAGTCGGCCAGCCCCTCGGCGAGCGTGGTGTCCGAGACGTACGCCTGGCCGACGGTGTCGTTGAAGATCGAGTTCGCGTAGACCTGGTAGGGCAGGTACGACCAGCCCTCCACCACGTTCTGCGCCGACTCGGCGAAGATCTGGTTGGCCTGCTGGCCGCCGAAGTAGTCGAACTCGGTGTTCAGGAACTCCTCGGACGACAGGTCGGCGGTCGTGGCCGGGAAGGCGCCCTCCGCGAGCCTGGTCTGCACCCCCTCGCCCGCGTCGGCGTACTCGATGAAGGCGTAGGCGAGTTCCTTGTTGCCGCTGGCCTCGGGGATGGCGAGCGAGCTGCCGCCGTTCTCGGCGCTCGCGTGGCCGCCCTCCTCCCACTGCGGCAGCGGCGCCACCCGCCAGTCGCCCGCGGCCCCCGGCACGCCCGACTCGAAGTTGGCCGGCATCCAGGCGCCGGTGGGCAGGGTGGCGATCGTGCCGTCCGCGAGCCCCTGGTACCACGCGTCGGTCCAGCCGGCCACGTCGCTGAGCAGGCCCTCGGAGACCAGCTGCTGCCAGGTCTCGGCGAACCTCGTGGAGCCCTCGTCGGTGAAGTCGATGCCGACGCTGGTGCCGTCCACGGTGTAGGGGTGGCCGCCCGCCTGCCAGATCATGCTGGTGGTGAACCCGGCGTCGCCGATGTCCGCGCCGATGTACACGTCCGGGTCGGCCTCGTGCAGCTCCCTCGCGGCCGTGACGTACTCGTCCCAGGTGGTGGGCACCTCGACGCCGTACTCGTCGAAGACGGTCTTGTTGTAGAAGAGGGCCATCGGTCCGGAGTCCATCGGCAGGCCGTAGATGCCCTCGCCGCCCGCGTGCACCGAGTTCCACGGCCCGGGCGAGAAGGTGCCCTCAAGGTCGGAGGCGCCCATGGAGGACAGGTCGGCGATCGAGTCGGCGATCGCGAACTGGCCCAGCGCGTAGTACTCGATCTGCGCCACGTCCGGCACGCCCGAGCCGGCGGATATCGCGTTCTGGAGGGCCGTGTACTGGTCGTTGGCCGTGCCGGCGTTCACGAGGTCGACCTGCACGTTCGGGTACTTCTCCTCGAAGTCCGCCACGACGGACTCCAGGGTGGGCTCCCAGGCCCAGACGGTGATCTTGCCGCCCTGCTCCAGTGCCGCCTGGACGTCGTCGGGCGAGCCGCCGCCGGAACCGCCGTCGTCGGAGCCGCCGCACGCCGTGACGGCGAGGGCGAGCGCGCAGGCGAGGCCGAGGCCGCGCGCGAGGGGACGCACTCGTGTGCTCATAGGGGTCATCTCACTTCGGTGTCGTGGGCGGGGTGCCGCGGTGGGCCCCGGCCCGGTCGGGGTGGTGGCGCGTGGGGGGGCGCAGCGGATGTGCGCGCGGCGGGCGCGGCGGCCGGGTCACTCCTTGACGCTTCCGGCGGCAAGGCCCGACTGCCAGTACCGCTGGAGCAGCAGGAACGCGGCGATCAGCGGCAGGATGGTGAGCAGGGAGCCGGTGATGACGAGGTGGAAGATGGCCTCGCCGCCCGCCGTCGCGGCCTGCGCGTTCCAGGCGTTGAGGCCGAGGGTGAGCGGGTACCAGTCCGGGTCCTTGATCATGATCAGCGGCAGGAAGTAGTTGTTCCAGGTCGCGACCATGGTGAACAGCAGGACCGTGACGATGCCCGGCGCGAGCAGCGGCAGCCCGATCCTGAAGAAGGTGCGGATCTCGCCCGAGCCGTCGATGCGGGCGGCCTCAAGCAGCTCGCCGGGGATCGCCTCGGAGGCGAAGACCCACATGAGGTAGAGGCCGAAGGGCGAGATCAGCGAGGGGAGGATCACCGCCCAGGGCGTGTTCGTCAGCCCCATCTTGCTGAACATGAGGAAGGTCGGCACCGCGAGCGCCGTGCTGGGCACCGCCACCGCGCCGATGACCACGGCGAACACCGCGCGCTTGCCCGCGAAGTCGAACTTCGCCAGCGCGTAGCCGCCCAGGATGGCCAGGAAGGTGGCGCCGCCCGCGCCCACGCCCACGTACAGCAGGGTGTTGAGCAGCCAGCGGGTGAAGACGCCGTCGTCGTAGGTGAAGGTGTCGGCGATGTTCGAGAAGAGGGCGAAGTCCCCGTCGAACCACAGGCCGAAGGAGTCGAACAGGCCCGCCTGAGTCTTGGTGGCGTTCACGAACAGCCACACCAGCGGCACCAGCGCGTACAGCAGGACGAGACCGGTCAGCAGGGTGAGCGGCAGGCTGCGCCGCCTGCGGCGGGGGCCGGCGGCCGGACGGCGCGGGGTGCGCAGCCTGGCGGGGCGGCGGCGCGGGGGCGCGAGGGGAGTGGCGGGGGCGCTCATCGGTTCTCACGCGTCCTTTCGCATGCCGCGGAGCTGGACCACGTAGGCGACGACCATGGTGAGCAGGCCCATGATGATCGCGACGGTCGCCGCGTAGTTGTGCTGCTGCCCGGAGAAGGACAGCGAGTAGGTCAGGATGTTGGGCGTGTAGTCCGTGGTGATGGCGTTGGGCGCCAGGTTCTGGAGGATCGCCGGCTCGTTGAACAGCTGGAAGGTGCCGATAATGGAGAAGATCGTGGCGATCACCAGCGCGCCGCGGATGGCCGGCAGCTTGATCGCCGTGATGACCCGCAGCTGGCCCGCGCCGTCGATCTCCGCCGCCTCGTACATTGAGTGCGGGATCACGCGCAGCGCGGAGTAGAAGATCAGCATGTTGTAGCCGACGAACTCCCAGGTCACGATGTTGCCGATGGCGGCGAGCACCAGGTCGGGAGAGAGCGGGTCGGGCAGGGAGATGCCGAAGGCGTCGTTGATGTTGCCGACCAGGCCGAAGCGGGTGCCGTACATGAAGCCCCACATGAGGGTGGCGACCACCGCGGGCACCGCGTAGGGCAGGAAGATGGCGATGCGGAAGAAGTCCCGCCCGTACAGCCGCCCGCTGTCCAGCGCGAGGGCGACCAGGAGGGCCAGGAACAGCATGATCGGGACCTGGATCAGGAGGAACAGCGACACCCGGGTCAGCGACTCCCAGAACTGCGCGTCCTGCAGGGCCTGCCGGTAGTTGGCGAGGCCGACGTAGTGGTTGCCGCCGATCAACTGGTCGCGGAAGAGGCTGAGATAGACGGAGTAGCCGATCGGGGCAAGGAAGACGAGGGCGAAGACGGCCATGAAGGGGCCGATGAAGCCCCACCCGGTCCACGACCGCCGCCTGCGCGCCGCCCGCAGCGGCGCTGACACCGTAGCCATAGTCTCCCTCGCTGGTCGTGGCGGGCGGGCCGCCCCGGCGGATGGTTGCGTAAACATCGAGGGGCCGAGCGCGCGGGGACCTGATATGTTTACGTAAACATCCAATTGCGCGAGATGTTTACACTTCCGAAAGGTGGGCGTCAAGAGTGGCGTCCCAGGGCTTTCCGGGCGGACGTTCCGGGTGAACGTGCCGCGCGGCAGGGGCGGAGGCAGGCGGTGCCACAGCGGAAGCGGCGGGTGTCCATGGCGGACGTCGCCCGGCGTGCCGGAGTCTCCTCGCAGACCGTCTCCCGGGTCTCCAACGGGCACCCGGGCGTGGTGGACGCGACCAGGCGGCAGGTGCTCGACGCGATGAAGGAGCTGGGCTACCGGCCCAACAGCGCGGCGCGCGCCCTGAAGAGCGGCGAGTTCCGCACCATCGGCATCATCCTGTTCACCCTCTCCACCACGGGCAACGTCCGCACCCTGGAGGCCATCGCCACCTCGGCCGCCGAGGAGGGCTACGCCATCACGCTGCTGCCCGTGGCCGTCCCCACCCAGGACGAGGTGCGCGGCGCGTTCACCAGGCTCGGCGAACTCGCCGTCGACGCGATCATCGTGATCATGGAGGTGCACCTGCTGGACGCCGCCACCGTCTCGCTGCCGCCCAACATCGGCGTGGTCGTGGCCGATTCGAACGCGGGCGACCGCTACAGCGTCGTCGACACCGACCAGGCGGGCGGCAGCCGGGAGGCGGTGCGGCACCTGCTGGGCCTGGGCCACCGCACGGTGTGGCACCTGGCGGGCCCCGCGGACTCCTTCGCGGCGCAGCGCCGCGCCGACGCCTGGCGGGCCACGCTGGAGGAGGCGGGGCGCGAGGTGCCGCCCCCGGTGCGCGGGGACTGGTCGGCCGAGTCCGGCTACCTGGCCGGCCTGCGGCTGGCCGGGGAGCCGGGCTGCACCGCCGTGTTCGCCGCCAACGACCAGATGGCCCTCGGGCTGCTGCGGGCCCTGCACGAGCGGGGGCGCGCGGTGCCCGCGGAGGTGAGCGTGGTCGGCTTCGACGACATCCCCGAGGCGGGCTCGTTCATCCCGCCGCTGACCACCGTCCACCAGGACTTCGCCGAGGTGGGCAGGCGCTGCGTGGCCGGCGTGCTGCGGCAGCTGCGGACCGACGCCGTGGAGCGGGGCACGACGCTGGTGCCCACGCGGCTGGTGGTACGCGGGAGTTCGGGGCCCCCGCCGGGGGCGTAGCGCGGAGCGCGGAACGCGGGTCGCGGAACGCGGAGCGGGGGCCGCGGCGGCTCGCATCGCGTCGCGGCGGGGCGGGGCGGCGAGACGGACGTCAACCCGGCCCGCGGCTCCTTCACCGGCGCCGAGGCGGCCGTCGCCGGCGGCCGATGCGCCCGGCCGGGACCGCCCTCGCCGCTGCCCGGCCCGCCCGGGACCGCCGCGGCGGGCCGGGGCGCGTGAGCTGGGCGGTTTGCGGGCCGGTAGGTTGGCGTCCGTCGGCCGTTAACGCGGTGGGCACCGGTTGGGCGGACGGGCCGGAGGGCATGGCGTGGCGGGCAGGACGAGGAGACTCACGGCGGGCGGGCGGCCGGAACCCGCCGTGCTCGGGGCGGCGGCGCTGTGGGTGATCGCCGCCTTCCTGGTCGTCCGGGCGGCGGTGGCCGCGCTGCGGCGCCCCGCGGAGGAGCTGGACGGGCCGCTGCCCGGCTGGGCCGGCACCGGGGGCGGGTCCCTCTACGCGGGGGAAGGCGACGACCGGTTCGCGGGCACCCCCCTCGACGGGCTGCTGGTGCGGCACCTCGGCGGCGGCTCCGCGGTGGACTCCCACGCCGTGTGGACCTGCTTCCTGCTGCTGCTCCTGGCCGCCGCCGCGGTGCTCGCCACGCGCGCCGCGCCCGGCCGGCGGCCCTGGCACGGGCCGTTCGCCGTCTGCCTGCTGACGCTCTCGCTGCCGGTGCGGGAGCTGCTCGGCCGCGGGCAGCTGGCGCTCGTGCTGCCCGCGCTGCTCGCCCTCGGCGGCTGGCTGCTGGCGACGGCCGGGCCCAACCCCCGCCCGGTTACGGGGCGTTCCGGCGCCCTGCCGGGGGCGTTTGAAAATTTCGCGCGGGGCGGGTGGGGAGCGCACGCGGAGGGCCGGCGACTCGCGGGCGGCGCGCTGCTCGGCCTGGCCGCGGCGGCCCAGCCGGTGCTGCTGCTGCTCGCCGTGCCGCTGTGGGCGGCCGGGCGCAGGCGCGGCGCCCTGGCGGCGGGGGTTGCGTTCGGCTGCGCCACGGCCGTGGGCTGGCTGGCGCTGCCCGGGGACTCCGTGACCTACTGGCTGCGCAACGCCGCCGGGGCCGGCCTCGCCGCCGCGCCCGGGGAGGCGGGCAGCCAGTCGCTGCACTCGGCGCTGCTGCGCCAGGGCCTCCACGGGCCGGGGGAACGCGTCCTGTGCCTGGCGCTCGCTCTGGCCGTGTGCGCGGTGGCGCTGCGCCGGGCCGCGCGCTACTGCCGCGACGGGCAGCCGCTGCCGGCCGCCGCCGTGGCCGGCTGCGCCACGCTCGCCCTGGCGCCCGCCGCCTGGCCGCACGAGCAGCTCTGGCTGCTGCTCGCCGCGCAGGGCCGCTGGGGGCGGCGGACCGCGGACCGGCCGGTGTGGCCGGTGTTCGTGGCGCTGGTGGCGGTCGTCGAGGGCGCCGAGCTGCTGCCGAAGCTGGACTGGCTGGCGGTGTTCGGCGAGAACCTGCCGCTGATCGCCGCCCTCCTCGCCGCCTGCGCCGTCCCCTTCCTGCCGCGCAGCGACCCGCGGTGGGCCGCCCCCGAGGCCGCCGGGCCGGCCGGGCGCCCCAACCTGCTGCTGGAGCTCGTCCTCATCAGGGCCGGGTACGCCGCCTACTCGTGGATTCGCTCCTACGCCAAGGGCGACCGGCACACCGCGGAGCGGCACGGGCACCAGGTGCTCGACGTGCAGGAGTTCCTGCACGTGGACATCGAGCACTGGCTCAACCACACCGTCGCCAAGAGCGCCGCCCTCGCGGACGCGATGGACTTCTACTACGCGACGTTCCACTTCGTGGTGCCGCTGTCCCTCCTCGGCTGGCTGCTGGTGCGCCACCCCGCGGACTACCGCCAGGCCCGCGCCTGGCTGGGCTGCACCACCCTCTTCGGCCTGGTCGGCTTCTGGCTGTACCCGCTGGCCCCGCCCCGCCTGATGCCGGGGCTCGGCTTCATCGACACGGCCAACGGCCCGCAGGATCTCAACGACCCGCGGTTCGGCGCGCTCACCGGCATCACCAACCCGTACGCCGCGATGCCCTCGCTGCACGTCGGCTGGGCGCTGTGGTGCGCGCTGACCCTGTGGCGGGTCGCCCCCTACGCCTGGCTGCGGCTGGCGGGCTTCGCCTATCCGGTGCTGACGGCGGCCGTGGTGATGGGCACCGCCAACCACTACCTGCTCGACGCGGTCGGCGGCGTGGCCGTGGTGGCGGCCGGGTACGCCGTCACGCGCGCGGTGACCCGCCTCCTCCAGGCGCCGCGGCCCGCGGGGCCGCCCGGGCCGCCCGGGCCGCCCGCGGAGCCGGTGCGGCCCACCGGGCAGCCGGTGCCCCAGCGCGGCTGAGGCGGGCCCGGCGGGGCCTCAGCCGGTGAAGACCACGGCGCAGACCAGCACCGAGCCGCCGTCGACGAACCAGGAGGCGTACTGCGTCGGGTCGTTGGCGACCCGGTTGCACTCCCCCGCCTGGTGCTGCGCCGGGGCGGCGTAGACGCCGGTGACGTGGTACGTCTGGCTGTACGGGGAGGGCACCTCGCCCTGGCAGTCCACCCGGCTCATGAGGTTGGCGCCGCCGTCGGCCATGCCGAGGAAGCACTGCCCGACCGCGAACCGGCGGGTGACGCACAGGGCCACGGTCTCGCCGGTGGAGCCGGTGTGGATCAGGTGGCTGCGGCCCGCGTCCACGGGGCCCTCGCCGCCCTCGGCGCCCGAGGTGCCCGAGGTGGCCGCCGCGCTCTGCCGTACCCGGCGCACCGGCCGGACGCAGGGCACCGCGCGTGGCTGCGAGACTGCCGGTATGACGATGCGAGTCATCTCGGTCCTGGGAAGCAGCCCCGGCGTGGGCAAGTCGACTCTCTGCCGCGCCTTGGCGGAATGGCTCTCCGGCACGGGGGCGTCGGTCGACCACTTCGAGGAGGAGGACATCCTCAGGCGAGCCGCCTTTCGGCCCGTGGCCGAGGAGTTCGACGGCGGGGCCGGCTCGGTTCGCCCGGCAACACTGGTCGCCTGCACGCGCGCCTACGTCGCGGAGTCACTCGCCCAGGGCAGGGATTACCTGCTGACCGACGCCCTGCTGCCGTTCATCCCCTCCCTCGTGGCCTGGGGCCATCCCGAGGAGACCCTCCGCCGGGTCATTGCCGAGCTGGACCGGGTCGTGGCGCCCGCCGAGATCGTCCTGGTGTACCTCCGGGACGATCCGGAGAAGGCACTGCGGCGTGCGATCGACCGAGAGGGCAGTGCCTGGGGAGACTGGTACGTGGCCAAACTCGCCGCCGCCCCCGGCACCAGGGCCGTCCACGACCTCGCCTCCGCCGCCGCGCACCTGCGTGCCGAGGCAGAACTGACCCGGCGTCTCCTCGCCGAGTCGCCGTGGCCCGTCCTGACCCTCGACGCGGGGACGCTCGGCGCTCGGGAGACCCAGGCCCGCGCCCGCCAGTACCTGACCGACCTGCTGATGCTGCCGGGATGCCCGGCCGCGTAAGCACCCGCCGCGCGGCACCCGCCGCGCGGCACCGGCCACAGTGGCGCCGGGCCGGGCGGGCGGGGCGGCGAGGCCGTGCCACGGGCCGGCGCCGTGCCGCGGCGCGCCGCTCAGCGGGCGGCGTCGTGCCGCAGGGCGCGGGCGAACCAGTCGAACACCGGGCTCAGGCTGGGCGGGATCGGCCAGCCGTTGACGGTGGCCATCAGCTGCCAGTACCGCTCGGCGCGCGGGTCGTTGCCCGCTTCGAGGCGGGTCAGGAGCCGCGCCCGGTAGGCGGGGGTGTCCTCGGCGCCGAACTCGGCGGCGTAACGGGCCACCAACTCGGCCAGGACGGGCGCCGCGGCGGGCGAGTCCGGTGCGATCCCGTCCTCGACGGCCCGCGTCACCCGCTCCCTGACCCACTGGGCGAGTTCGTGCTGCATGCCCTGCGGGGCTCCCTCCGCGCGGTCCGCCGCCTGGTACTCGGCGGCGCGCCGCACGCTCGCCCGGAAGCCCGGGTCCTGGACCAGCTCGGCCAGCTCCACCCAGGCGTCGAGCTGGGCGGGGCTGGGGTCGTCGGGCAGCTCGGGCACGGCCGAGCGCATCATGGCCACGAACTCCGGGTTGGCGTCCAGGTCGTCGAAGATCTCGCTGACGAAGTCCTCGATCAGCCGCCTGCGTTCCTCGTCGGAGAGCTGGGCGAGCCGGTGCATCATTCTCAACTCCTGTTGTCCTGGGTCCCGCTTCGCGACGGCGCGCAGCACGGCGCGGCGCAGGCGCAGCGTGCGGATCTGCACGTCGAGCGCCTCCACGTGCGCCGCGGCCACCTCGGGCACGCCCACCTCCCGGCTCAGCACCCGCCGCACGGTGGCCAGGTCGAGCCCGAGCTCGCGCAGCGTGCGGATCAGGTCGAGGCGGGCCAGGGCGTCCAGGTCGTACAGCCGGTACCCGGCCGCGCTGCGGCCGGTGGGCGGCACCAGTCCGCTGTCGGAGTAGAACCGGATCGTCCGCACCGAGAGCCCGGTACGCCTGGCCAGCTCGCCGATCGAGTGGAGGCCGTCGCTTTCCATGTGCACACCCTGGCGTCTCCAGTGACTGGAGACTCAACCCCAGGCCCCACCCGGCCTCGGCGGGGTGGGGCAGCCCCACCCCGCCGCCGTCCCGAGGCGGCCCGCTCCTGACCGCTCCCGTGCCGTCCCGGAGAACGCGGGCCGGCCAACGCACCGGGTGCGGCGCCACGACCGACGGCAAGGAAGCCGCCGGAACCAGGACGCCGGTTCACGGCAACGCGGCCAGGGCGACCTCCCAGGGATAGGTGTCGGCACTTCCGTTCTTCGGGGCGTGGGGCACGAAGCCGTCGCCACCCAGCAGCACCGTCACACCGCAGGAGCGCAGGAAGGCGACGCTCCGGTCCAGTGCCGGGTGCCCGGCCTGGGCGCTGTTGAGGTACGGCAGTGCCACGACCGGCAGGCGCAGCCCGATGGCCTCGGTGACGAGGCCGAGCGCGAGCGTGTCGGCGATGCCCTGCGCCCATTTGTTCAGCGTGTTGAAGGTCGCCGGGGCCACCAGGATCGCCTCCGGCGGCGGAAGCACATCCGGCTGACCTGGAAGCTTGTACCGGGACCGCACCGGATGGCCGGTGAGCGCCGCCAGTTCCTCCTGTTCGGCTCCGAGCCACCGCGCCGCCGAGGGGGTGAGCACGAGGCACACGTCCCACCCGGCGGCCTGCGCCTTCTCGATCCCTGTCCCGATGCGCTGAGCCGGAGGAGCGGCGCAGGCAACCAGGTACAGCACACGCGACGTTGTCATGCGGGAAGTCCACAGCGCGCGGCCAGGCCGCGCAACCTGCTCTCCGCGGCCCCGACGCCAAGCAACCGCAGCTCCTCGATCAGCTGCCGCGTTCTGGGACGGCACCGTACCTCTTCCGCCGCTTCCCGCTCGGCGTTCAACAAGACCGCGACGGCTTCGTCTCGACGTGCCGACTGTGCCAACGCACGCGCGACGTCGACCAGATGGAGGGCCCTCCGCTCGCGGGGGAGCGCGGAAAGTCGCGGTGGCTCGATCCCCTCGGCAGTATTCACTGCCCTGGCGCCCTCGCACATCCTGACCAGGGCCGACACCTGATGAATGCGCACATTGGTGGGCCCGAAGGCAGTCCACTGTGCGTTCCCGTCCGCTCCAAGCCGGTCAGCCGCCTGCTCGGCCTCAGCGAGCAGCCCGGGAACGTCGCTTCGCGACTCGATGTGGGCGGCGGCCATCGCCGCCTTGAGATAGAGCATGCCAAGCACGCTGAGTCCCTGGGCACCTTGGGAGACGAGGGCCCGTTCATGCCGAGCGGCCGTCGCAGTGGCGAACTCCACCGCCTCTCTGCTGTGGCCACGGTGAAACATGGCATCGCACAGGTGCCGAGCAGCTCCGGCGATCGCTACCGGATCGCCAGAGTGCTCCGCGGCCACAACGGCTCTGTCGGCAGCGTGCCATGCGAGGGCGTCGTCGCCGAACTTTGTCGCCACCGCGGCAGTCAGCTGATACGTCATCGTCAGAAGCCTGAAGGCCGTGGTTAGTTGCTCGCCTGCTGCTTGCGCGGCCGTTCGGTTGGCCTCCACCAGTAGTTGGGGCAGTACACGACCCAATGGGGAATAGTCGGAGCCCTGGAACGCCATCCATCCATAGGCGACGTTTCTCCGCAGCGCCTCCGGCTCAATCCGACTCGACTCGGCGAACGCACCCGTCAGCACGTCGTGCCGGTGCATGGTGCGTCGGATCTCGGCTAGTTCGGTGGCATCCACGCACTGCGAATTCGAGCGCATGCTCTGATCTGACAACAGGGTTTCGAGTCGGATGTGCAGCACTTCCGCGGCCCGCTCAAGAACAGAGAGCCGCGGATCGGACTGTCGGTGGCCGCCTTCAAGATCCTGCACCCACCGACGGGACTTTCCCATGAGGGCGCCGAACTCCGCCTGCGTCAGACGCCGCCGGTTGCGCCAATAGGAGACGCGCCGTCCGATTCCACTCGTGTCCATTGCCACCACTTTCGTTGAGAAGGCACGCACTTCGCGTACTCACTCATGGTTATACCTCCCCTACTTTCTGGTGTGCACAGACTCTGAGGGAGCCGATCATGATGCTTAACGCGCTGCCTGCGCGGATTCCGCCTACTGGTTGGGGCATGCTTGCCCTGCCGCCTGGCACGACTGTTGGCGCCGTACGCGCCAACAGCCTTCCCGCCCCCTGGGCCCGGCGCCAGGTCCTCGCCCCGCTCCTTCGGCGGCGCGCGCGAGGGGGTGTGCGCCGTGTCTGAGGACCGCCTCCTGGGCAGCCCGCCGCGGGCCTACATCTCCCTCGCCTGCGCGGAGCGCCGTTGCGAGGACTGCACGCAGCACGAACCCCGCCCGCCAGAACGGCACCTCGGCATCGCCTTCGACCCCTGCACGCACGGGTGCCATACCGCATGGGCCCGGCCCTCGACCGCCGCACCCACCGCCAACACGCCGCTCACGCCCCACTCCCCCGCCGCCACGGAGGACCCGACCCGATGCCCGAGATCCTGACCTGGGGGCCCAACCGGCTGCCCGTGCCGTATGTCGCCAAGTGGAGCGGGGAAGAGGTCCTCGCCGGTGGGGCGCTGGGCCTGCGGCCGGGCGGGTGGGGGCTGGTCTACCGGGACGAGGCGGCCGGGGACCGGGACCGGCACGGCGTGCTGTGGGCCCGGGTCGGCCACGCCCCCGGCAGCGGACGCCCCGACTTCCGCGTCATGCACCCGGCCCGGCAACGCCACGCCATGCAGCACCGCCTGTGCCAGGTATGCGCCCGGCCCGCGGACCGCAACGGCAAAGGATGGCTGTTCGCCCTGCGCCGCCCCGACGCCGCCGACGCGCTCCCCGGCTGGCCCGAGGGACTGCTGTCCACCAAGCCGCCGGTGTGCGCGCCCTGCGCACGGCTGGCGACCGAGCACTGCCCGCACCTGGGCGAGCCCGTGTTCGTCCGGGTGCGCAAGCCGCGCGTGTGGGGAGTGTTCGGCGGGGCCTTCGGACCAGGGCTCACCCCAGGACCCGACGACTACCTCCCCTACGGCCACCCCGCCACACCCACCTTCCTCGCCAACCAGCTCGTCACCGAACTCACCCGCTGCACCCTCACGCCCGCGCCGTAGCCGCCGGGCCGCGTCTGCCGGGGGGCGCGGAGGCGGGGGCTGGGCCGGACGGGCGGGAGTGGGAGGCGGCGTGTCGGCGTGCTGAGCTGGGGGAACGGCGCGGTGGGGCGGGGGTGGGGGCGGCGGGCGGCGGTTTCGGACGGGGGCAGCGGGGAACCGGGAGGCATGGCCTTTTTGGAGAGATTCCCCGACATCGGCTCGACGGCGCGGTCCCTGATGCCGGAGACCGACCGGCCAGGGAAGGTGCTGGCCGCGGTCGACCGGCTGGCCCGGGTGCCGCAGCTGGACGGCTTGATCGGCCCGCTGCAGCGGGCCGCGCACGCCCTGCCCGCGGGCACCAGGGACGTGCTGCACGGAAAGTGGCTCGGTCACCCGCTGCACCCGGCGCTGGTGCAGACGCCGATCGGCATGTGGAGCGCGGCGGCGGTGCTCGACCTGCTGCCGGGCAAGCGCAGGGACTCCGGCACGCTGGTGGCGATCGGCCTCGCCGCAGCGGTCCCCTCGGCGGTCGCGGGCTGGACCGACTGGGCGGACCTGCGCAAGCCGCAGCTGCGGGTCGGGCTGGTGCACGCCGCGGCGAACGCCGGGGGCATCGTGCTCTACGCCGCCTCGCTGGCCGCCAGGCTGCGCGGGCGGCGCCTGAGGGGGAAGGCGCTCGGCTGGGCCGGGTTCGCGCTCGTGGGGGCGGGCGGGGCGCTCGGCGGGCACCTCGCGTACCGGCAGGGCGCGGGGGCGAACCACGCCGAGGGGGTGGAGGCCCACGTGCCGGCCGGCTGGCAGCCGCTGGGCGCGGTGGCCGACTTCCCCGTGGGCCAGGCGGTGCGGGCGGAGACCGGCGGGGTTCCGGTGCTGGTGTACCGGGAGCCTGGCGGCGCGGTGCGGGTGCTCGCCGACCACTGCGCGCACCTGGGCGGGCCGCTGTCCCAGGGGGAGATCACGGACGGCTGCGTGCGCTGCCCCTGGCACGGCAGCCTCTTCCGGCTGACGGACGGCTGGAACGTCGAGGGCCCGGCGACGGCGCCGCAGCCCGCGTTCGAGGCCAGGGTGGTGGACGGCCGCGTCGAGGCGCGGCTGCGGGAGCCGGAGGCGCCGTCCTGAGGGGCCGGCCCGGCCGGCGGGCAAGGGCCCGGGCCCGGGCGGCAGGCAGGGGCGCACAGGAGCAGGAACGCGCCGGGAGCCGGCCGGCGGACGCGCCGGGAGCGAGTCACCGGGCGCGCGCGTGAGTCACCGGACGCGCCGGAGCGGACGCACCCGGCACGCGCCGGGAGCGTAGGCGCCGGGAGCGGGCCGCGGGCGGCGTGCCGCGAGCGGACCGCCGCCGGCCGGGAACCCGGGAACGACGGACACGGAGGGAAGGGACCCGCAGATGTCCGACGAGGAAGCGATGGGCGACGAGGTCTACCAGCCGGACCGCACCGAGCTGTGGGACCAGCCCAACGAGCTCGACATGGAGGACGCGCTCGACGAGCGGGACCTCGACGACACGATGGAGGAGGGTTACTCCCCGCCGGAGAAGCCCCTCGCGGTGCGCGACCACGGGACGACGGCCCGGGAGCAGCGCGAGCGGGAGTCGCTCGACGAGCGGGTCGGCGAGGAGGAGCCCGACGTCTCCGTGCCGCCGGGCGACGGCATCGGCGACAGCCCGGACATGTGGGGCGAGCGGGCCGACGAGGCGGTGAGCGGGGAGCGGCGCGCCGGGCGGCTGTCCGGCGTGGAGGACGAGTCGCCGCGGCACCACCAGGACACGACGGCCCGCGACGTGGGCATCGACGGCGGCGCCGCCTCCGCGGAGGAGGCGGCGATGCACATCACCGAGGCGGGCCGCCCGGACGAGGGCGAGGAGCCGGAGCCCGGCGAGGCCGGGGCGGCCTGAGCGCGGCACGAACCGGCCGGCGGCGGGGGCCGCCGCCGGAGGTGGCGGGGGGCCCGCGAGCCCGCGGCTCCCCGGGGGCTCCGCCGAGCCCCGCCGCGCCCACGTCCCGCGTGGCGCGCGGGCGTTCGGGGCGAGGCGGACGGGGCGGGCGGGTTGCCTGGGGTTGGGCGGGGCCCGGCCCTCAGGGGTTGAGGTGGACGGGCAGGGCGCGGAAGCCGTTGGAGATGAACGAGGGGTAGGGCTCCGGGTCCGCCTCGGCGAGCGCGAGGCGGGGGAAGCGGGCGAACAGGGCGGGGAGCGCGGTCTGGGCCTCCAGCCTGGCCAGCGGGGCGCCGAGGCAGTGGTGGACGCCGTAGCCGAAGGACAGGTGCTCGTCGGCGGACTCGCGGGTGACGTCGAACCGGCCGGCGTCCGCGCCGAAGTGCTCGGTGTCGGTGCCCGCGGCGCGCAGGGCCAGCAGGATCGGCTCCCCGCTGGGGAGGGTCGTGCCGTCCGGCAGGTCGATCGGCTCGGTGGCGAAGCGCAGCGGGAGGTTGGCCACGGAGGGCGAGAAGCGCAGCGTCTCCTCCACCAGCGCGGCCCAGGTCGCCTTCCCGGAGCGGATCAGGTCGAGCTGCTCGGGCCGGGTGAGCAGGGCGTGCACCGCGTTGCCGAGCAGGTGCACGGTCGTCTCGTGCCCCGCGGTGAGGACCAGGGTGAGGGTGTGGAACAGCTCCTGCTCGCTGAGGCTGTCCCCGTCCTCGCGGGCCGCGATCAGCGCGCTGGTCAGGTCGTCGGCGGGCTCCTCGCGCTTCCCGGCCACCAGGTCGGCCAGGATCTCCTGGAGCCGCATGAAGTCGGCCCCGATCTCCTCGGCGCTCGCCGAGGTGCGGAACGGCGCCCCCGCCACGCGCTGCATCTCCGCCCGCATCCGCGGCGGGACCCCGTACAGCTCGCAGATCACCCGCACCGGGAGCGGCTGGTTGAAGGCGGTGCACAGGTCGACGGGCTCGCCGGCCGGGGCCGCCGCCAGGGAATCGAGGAGTTCCCCGGTGATCTGGGCCACGATGGGCCGCATGGCGGTGGTGCGGCGCGCGGTGAAGGCGGGCGCCACCAGCTTCCGCAGCCTGGCGTGCTCGGCGCCGTAGGTGCTCAGCATGTTCTTGATCGCGACCCAGGGGTAGAGCGGCCAGCTCTGGTCGATCGTGCCCTCGATGAAGGCGGGCCAGTGCAGGGAGGCGTCCTTGGAGATCCGCGGATCGGTCAGCAGGCGCTTGGTCAGCGCGTGGCTGGTGATGGCCCAGCCCTCGACCCCGCCCGGCAGGACGACGCGGACCGCCTCGCCTAAGCCGCGGAGCCTCCTCGCCTCTCCGGCGATGTCTCGGCCGCTGGGGTCGATGACGACGGGCTGGTACTCCACGGGCTGCTTCCCTTCTGGTCGGGCGCGATGGGGGTGAAACGGGCGGGCAGTTCGGTCAGTGCGCGGTGGAAGGGGCCGGGACGCCACGTGAGCCGGTCGAAGGGCACGGCGAGCCGGATGTCGCACAGCCAGCTGGTGAGGCGGTCGATGGCGGTGGAGGCGATGAGCACGGCGGGCTGCTGGGCGGGGCAGGCGTGCGGCCCGGCGGCGAAGGCGAGGTGGGCGCCGGCGTCCGACCTGGGGCCGGGGGCGGAGGGCCCGGAGCTGGTGTTGGCCGCCGCGTAGGAGATGACCACCGGGCTGTTGGCGGGAATCCAGGTGCCGTGCAGGTCGACGTCGCGCCGCGGGTAGTGGATCGAGTAGTTGGCCATCGGCGGGTCGTTCCACAGCACGTCGGTGATGGCGTCGATCGCGGTCAGCGCGCCGCTGGAGATGGTGCGGTAGTAGCGCTCGTCGGAGAGCATCCTGGCCATCGCGTTGGCCATGAGGTTCTTGACCGGCTCGTGGCCCGCGCTGAGCGCGGTCACCAGCTGGGTGACGACCTCCTCGGGGGACAGCCCGGCCGGGTGGTCGAGCATCCAGGAGGTGAGGTCGTTGCCGCGCTTCTCCACCTTGAGGGCCACCAGCTCGCCCGTGTACTGGAGCAGGTCCTCGATGCCGCGGGCCGCCTCCTCCCCCTGGGAGTCGAACATGCGGGCGATGGCGGCGACGAGGCGCGGGCCCTGGGAGTCCGGCAGCCCGAACAGCTTGTTGAAGATCAGCAGCGGCAGCACCTGGCAGTACTCGCCGACCAGGTCGACCTCTCCGCGGGCGGCGAACTTCCTGATCAGCGAGTCCGCCGTCTCGTGCACCGTCTCCCGCAACTCGTGCGGCTCGATCATCCGGATGCTGTCGGTGGTCGCCCCGCGGTAACGGGCGTGCACCTCGCCGTCGTTGGTGAGGGCGTTGGGCAGCCAGGTCATCATCGGCAGCACCGGGCTGTCCTTGGGCGCGGTGCTCAGCCAGGTCCGCGAGTCCTTGGAGTACGTCGTGGTGTCGTGCAGCACGTCGAGCGCGGCGCGGTAGTTGGTCACCAGCGTCGCCGCGACGCCGGGCGCCAGCTCCACGGGGGCGCAGGCGCCGTAGGAGCGCAGCCTGGCGTAGACGGCGTGCGGGTCGGCGGCGAAGTCCGGCCCGTAGAGCGGCACCCGCTCCCCCGGGGCGGGGTGCGTGGGGACGGCGGCGGGGGAGGGCTGGGTCACGACTGCTCCAGGGCGGGAAGGGCCAGCAGGTGCTCGGCGAGCGCGAGCAGGGCGGCCAGGGAGGTGTCCCGGTCGCGGGCGTCACAGGTGATCAGCGGGGTCTCCGGCGCCAGGTCGAGGGCCTGCCGCAGGTCGGCCTCCGGGTAGGCGGGCGAGTCGGGGAAGACGTTCAGCGCCACCGCGTAGCGGATGCCCTGCTCCTCGATCAGGCCCATCACCTCGAAGGAGTCCGCGATCCGCCGGGTGTCGGCGAGGATGAGGGCGCCGAGCGCGCCGCGGGTGATGTCCTTCCACAGGGCGTGGAAACGCTGCTGGCCCGGCGTGCCGAACAGGCACAGCGCCAGGTCGTCGCCCAGGGACATCCGGCCGTAGTCGAGGCCGACGGTGGTGGTCGTCTTGTCCCGCACGCCGTCGAGGTGGTCGACGATGGCGCCGGTGGCGGTCATCATCTCCTCGGTCTGCAGCGGAGGAATCTCCGAGAGCGTGCGGATGATGGTGGTCTTGCCGACCCCGAAGGGGCCGCTCACGATGACCTTGACCAGCCGCTGGTCGGGATTGCGCAGGTAGATGTCTCTACTGGAGCGCGCGGAGTCCACGGATCACCCTTTCAAGGAGCTGCTGGTCGGGTAGGGGTCCCGCCTCGGCCGCGATGGGGGCGCGCACCGTCAGCAAGCCCTCGTCGAAGAGGTCGCTGACCAGTACCTTCACGAAGCTGACGGGCAGGGAGAGATGGGCGGCGACCTCCGCAAGCGGCAGGGCGCCGTCTTGCAGGATCTCCAGCACCCGCCGCCCGGCGGGCGTCACGTCCCGCGGGACGGTGTCCCCTGCCGCCCGCAGCACGCTCAGCCGGTCGAGCACGTTGCGGCTGGGATGCGTGCGGCCGCCCGTCCACAGGTAGGGCGGGATGAGCCGCCGGTTCATGCCGGGGAGCCGTCCGTCCCGGGATCGGTGCCCTTCAGGTCGGTCCTGGCCGGGCTCACCAGTGCCTTGCCGAGCGTCTGCACCTGCTTCTGCATCTCGTAACACACGTTGTCCATGGCCACGTTCGCACCGGTGAAAACGGCGAGGTAGGTTCCCTCGGCCGCCGGGATCACGAACACGTACCCGTCGTGCGTCTCCACCATCACCTGGCGCAGCGGGGCGCGCCCGCCGAAGTAGGTCTGGCTGGTGCCGCGGCCCGAGGCCAGGAGCGAGGCGAGCACCGCGGACAGCTTCTCCGCGGTCTGCTCCTCAAGGCCGGAGTGGGCCTCGAAGAAGCCGTCCGCCGTGATGACCATGGCGTGCTGCACGTCCGGCACCTCGAGGATCGGGGCCAGCACGAACGACAGGTCGGCCTTGGGCTTCGTCACGGGCACGCGGGCATTCATCGGCTCTGCCTTTCTGAGTCGTCCACGGTGGGGTCGCCGGCCACTTCGGCGCGGCCTCGGGCGGTGCCGCGCTGGAGGGCGCCCATCCGGGAGGCGGCGTCCTCGGGGTCGCGCGCGAGGGTGTCCTCCAGGTCGGCGAGGTCGGCGGCCGAGGGCCGCTCCGGCCTGCGGTGCCGGCGCTGCGGGAGCGCGGGCAGCTCCCCGGTCGCCGGGTCCGTGGCCCGCGGGGACACCGCGCCCGCGGCGTCCGGAGCGTCTGCACCGTCCGCCTCGCCGGCCTCGCCGGCCTCGTCCGCCGCCGGGTGGGGCGGCTCCCCGGTCACGCCGGCCGGCGGCGCGGCCGGGGCGGCCGGGGGCCCGCCGGCCTCGCCGGTGAACTGGGCCGGGTCCAGGTCGGCCGCCGGCTCCCTCCGCGGCGCCCTGGGGCCGCGGACGGGGGGCGCGATCGGGCCCACCGCCGGGGTGGCGAGGTCGGGCGTGGCGGCGTGCGGCACGGGCTGGCGCTCCTCCTCCTCTACGGTCAGCAACTCGCCCGGGACGAAGAGCACCGCCTTGACCCCGGCGTAGTGCGAGGGTTCGAGCGAGACGGCGATGCCGTACTGGTGGCACAGGCGGCCGATGGCCGCGAAGCCCGAGCGGGGCGGGTCGCCGAGGTCGGCGAGCCGGATCTCCCGGCTGCCGGTGAGCAGCTGCCTGGCCTGCTCGAACTCCTCGGCGTTCATGCCGATGCCCGCGTCGTTGATGACGACGACCGCGCCGTTGTGCGCCTGGTGCAGGCTCACCTCGACGGGCAGCGTGCCGTGCGAGTGGTGCACGGCGTTGGCCAGGAGCTCCGCCACCACGATCGCCACCGGTTCTGCGGCGCGGTCGGCCACGGCCACCGGCTGGGCGAGGTGGTTGTCGATGCGGACCCGCTCGTAGCTGGGGATGCGGGAGCTGGCGCCGACCACCAGCGCGTGCAGCTGCGACTTGGTGCGGACCAGGCCGGCGCCCGCGCCGCAGACGACGCGGGTGACCTGGAGGCGGCGCAGCATCTGCTCGTTGAGGTAGTCGAGCGCGGCGAGCCGCTCGGCCAGGTCGGGGTCGTCGTACTTGTGCAGCAGCTCGTCCACCGTGGTCTGGAGCTGGTAGCACATCGTCTGGAGCTTCGTGGTGGCCCCGCGCATCGCGGCCTGGGCCGCGCCGTCCACGCGGGTGCGCTCGGCGGCCAGCGCCGCGGCGGCCTCCTCCAGCAGGCTTTCGAGCGCCCGGCCGCCCTCGGTGTGCGCGAGTTCCTCGTGCAACGCGCCCGGCAGGCGCACGTGGCTGTGCCGGGCGGCGGTGGCCAGGGCCGGGATTCTGGTGCCGGCGAGGTGCCCGATCTCCTCGGTCAGCAGCCGCTCGCGGCGCTCCGCCTCGGCCAGCCGGCCGCGGATCTCGCCCAGTTCGCGCTCCGCGGCCTCGGCGCGCCGGGTCGTGGCGGCCAGGTGCCTGCGCCTGCGCGGCCAGAGCGCGGCGCCCAGCACGGCCGCCGCACTGCCGACGGCCAGGCAAACGACCAGCGCGGCCGGTATATGCATCGGTTCCCGCTCCATGAGTGACGACGGTGGGGGCGGCGTGGACGGCGGGTTCCAGCGGGGCCCAGTGGCCGGCCATGGGTGTCTTGGGCATGCCACCTCGGCCTGCCGCGAGCAGCGCGATCCGGACACAGCTGTCCGCAACTGGAGCCGCCGGAGCCCGAAACCCGGTCTCCCGCAAGGCAGTTCGGAGTCAAGCAGGCATGGGGCGGGTGACGCAAGGCGACTGGGCCATACGTTTCGGTCAAGGGCCGGCGGCATAGGACCGGGCCCGGCTCGCGGGCGGCCGGAGGGCGGTGGCGGCCCGGGGCCGCGGCGGGGGATCATGGGCTGTCGCGTGCGGCGCGCCCGCGCGGACAACCCGCAGGCCACGAGCCGCGTCCAAGGAGGCGGCGGCCCGCGGGCCACGCGCGGCTGCCAGGCGACGGAGCGGAAAGGCGAGCGAGTGCCCCCGAAGACGGACCCCTCCCCCGCGGAGCCCACCGGACCCCTGCGCCCCGCGGAGCCCCGCGAGGACGCCGAACCCGCCGCGTCCCCCACGACCGCCGGCCCCACCGCACGCGCCGCGGCTCCCGCCGCACGTGCCACGGCCGCCGGGGACACCGGGCGCACCGCGGCAGCCGAGGGCGCCGGGGCCGCCGGGATCGACGGGGCCGGCAGGCCCGCCGGGGAGGACGGGGCCGGGCCCGCACCGGGCGAGGGTGCCGGGCCCGCACACGGCGAGGGGGCCGGGCCCGGCGCGGAGGAAGGTGCCGGGGACGGGCCCAGCCCGCTGCGGGTGCTGCTCGGCTACGTGCGGCCGCACCGCGCCGCGCTGTTCTCCGGCGCGCTGCTCTCCCTGGTCACCGGCGCCACCGGCCTGGCCCTGCCGCTGGTCGCCCGGCGGCTGATCGACAACCTCTCCGAGGACCGGCCCATCGCCACCGCCCTGGTGCTGATGAGCCTGCTGGTGGCGGGCAACGCGGTGCTCGGCGCGCTCGGCGGCTACGTCCTCCAGCGCACCGCCGAGTCCGTGGTGCTCACCGCGCGCAAGAGCCTGACCTCCTGGCTGCTGCGGCTGCGGATCTCCGCCGTGGACGGCACCGAGCCCGGCGACCTGCTCTCCCGCGCCACCTCGGACACCACGCTGCTGCGCGCGATGACCGTCCAGACGCTGATCGGCTTCGGCACCGGCGGGCTCACCCTGCTGGCCACCCTCGTCATGATGGGCTTCGTCGACCTCGTGCTGCTGGCCGTCACCCTGGGCGTGATCGGGCTCGCCGCCACGGTCATCGGGCTCATCGTTCCGCGGATCAGCAAGGCCAGCAAACGCGCCCAGCAGTCCGTCGGCCGGATGGGCGCGGTGCTGGAGCGCGTCCTGGGCGCCCTGCGCACCGTGAAGGCCTCGGGAGCGGAACGCCGCGAGGAGCGGGCGGTGCACGCCGCGGCCGAGGACTCCTGGCGGGAGAGCGTGCGGTCCGCCAAGTGGTCGGCGCTGGCCGGGAACACCGCCGGCCTGTCCATGCAGGTGGCGTTCATCACCGTGCTCGCCGTGGGCGGCGCCCGGGTGGCCACCGACTCCATCGAGGTCGGCTCGCTCGTCGCCTTCCTGCTCTACGTCTTCTACCTGATGGCCCCCATCCAGCAGGTGGTCTCCGCCGTCACCCAGTACCAGGTCGGCGCCGCCGCCATCAGCCGCATCCAGGAGGTGCGGCGGCTGCCCGCCGAGCCCGGCGCCCTGGACGCGGCGCCGCTGCCCGAGGCCGGCGCGGCGCCCGCCGCGGTCGCCTTCCTCGACGTCAGGTTCCGCTACGGGCCCGAGCAGCCCTACGTGCACCACGGCGTCTCCTTCACCGTGCCCCCGCGCGGGATGACGGCCTTCGTCGGGCCCTCGGGCGCGGGCAAGACCACCGTCTTCTCCCTTGTAGAGCGCTTCTACGACGCCACCTCGGGCCGGGTCCTCGTGGACGGCCGCGACGTCCGCGACTGGCCGCTGGCCGAACTGCGGTCCGCCATCGGCTACGTGGAGCAGGACGCGCCCGTCCTGTCCGGCACGCTGCGCGAAAACCTGGTCTTCGGCGCCCCGGACACCGGCGAGGAGGCGCTGGCCGAGGCGCTGCGCACCACCCGCCTCGACGGGCTGGTGGCCCGGCTGCCCGAGGGCCTGGACACGGTCGTGGGACACCGCGGCACCAAGCTGTCCGGCGGCGAACGGCAGCGCGTGGCCATCGCCCGCGCGCTGCTGCGCCGCCCGCGGCTGCTGCTGCTCGACGAGGCGACCTCGCAGCTCGACGCGGTCAACGAGGCGGCGCTGCGGGAGACCGTCGCCGAGGTGGCGCGCGAGACGACGGTCCTGGTGGTCGCCCACCGGCTCTCCACGGTCACCTCGGCCGACCGGATCGTGGTGATGGACACCGGCCGGGTCCTGGCGGTGGGCACCCACGCCGAACTGCTCGCCGCCAGCCCCCTGTACGCGGAGCTGGCCACCACCCAGTTCCTCGCCACCGCCGACCTCGCCTGAGGCCCGCGGGCCTCCCGCCGGAATCCTCGCGGGCCTCCCGCCGGTCCCCCGCCTCGCCTCCGCTCCCCCGCCGCCCCGGGGCGTTACGGCCGGGCGAGGAGTTCGCGCAGGGCGGACCCGATGAACGCGGCCGCCTCCGGGTCGGCCCCGCCGCCGGCCAGGTGCCCCCAGAGGGTGGGGACGACGCGAAGCTCGGCCCCGGCGATCCTGGCCGCGCTCCACTCCTCGTCCTCCGGGGGGAAGTACAGGTCGGTCCGCGAGGGAAGGATCATCGCCCGGGCCTTGATCGAGGCGAGCGCGGCCTCGGTGTCCCCGCCGAAGCCCGGGGTGCCGCCGACGTCCGCGTGCTGCCAGGTGTCCATCATGGCCAGCAGGTCGTTGGCGTCCCAGTCGCCGAAGGTGGGTTCCCACACCCCGGTGAGGAACTCCTCGATGCCGGCGAAGCCGAGGTCCCGGTAGGTGTGCCGCCAGTAGAACGCCTGCGAGAGGCCCCAGCCCGCGTAGACGCGGGAGAAGGCCCGCAGCCCGGCGCGCGGCGGCTCGGCGTAGTCGCCGCCCGCGTAGGCGGAGTCGGCGGTGAGGGCCGCCCTGAGCCCTTCGAGGAAGACCTGGTTGTGCGGGCTGGTGTGGGAGGAGCCGGTGATCGGCGCGATGCGCTCCACCATGTCCGGGTGGCTCACCGCCCACTGGTAGGTCTGGGCGGCCCCCATCGAGGCACCGAGCACCAGCCGCAGCCGCTCGATGCCGAAGCGGCCGGTGACCAGCAGGTGCTGGGCACGGACGTTGTCCCGGATCGCGACCCGCGGGAAGCGGGCCCGGTCGAAGGGCGGCGGGGTGGTGCTCGGCGAGCTGGAGAGCCCGTTGCCGAAGAGACTGGGCACGATCACGAAGTACCGGTCCGTGTCCAGCGGCCTGCCCGGGCCGATCAGCCACTCGTTGGCCTCGTGGGTGCCGGCGAACCAGGTGGGGAAGAGGATGCCGTTGGACCGGTCGGCGGCGAGCTCGCCGTAGGTGGCGAACGCCAGCCTGGCGTCGGGCAGGACCTGCCCCGATTCCAGGGTGAAGTCGCCGAGTTCGTGGATCTCGTGAGCGCTCATGTCCTCGGACAAGCGCAGAACCGCCCGGCTTGTTCCCGCCCGGGGCGGCCGGGAGGACCGGGACGGCCCGGGACCGGCCCCTGGGCAGGGGGCCCGGTCCCGGGCCGGGTGGCGGTGCGGTGGCGCCCGGAGGGGCCGGGCGCCGGGCGGCGCTCAGGGCGCCGGGGTGGTGACCGAGATCGCGGTGCCGTCCCCGAGGTGCAGGATGCCCTTGCCGGGGGTGGGCTGCTCGACCGCGGCGCTGCGCGGCAGCTTCGCGCCGATCAGCTCGCCCGAGCGGTGCGTGGAGGGCGAGAGGAGCACGCCGCGGCGCGCCTTCTTCACGTCCACCTGCCAGCCGGAGAACCCGCTGCACATGTCGGTCTCGTCGCCGCCGAGGACCAGGTAGCGGCCGAGCGAGGCGCCCTGGGTGAGGATGTTCTTCAGCTCGTCCCCCGCGTCGCAGCGCCGCAGGTCCTCGCCGTCGTCCACCACGACCACGATCGGGTTCTCCACGGAGGAGGTGGCGAGCGCCTCCCGCATCTCGTCCGCCGACACGTTGTCCCCGGTGAAGGTGGCCACCACGCCCTGCTGCCCGGCCAGGTCCCGCAGCGGCGAGGGCCGCGGGGCCGCCAGGACGAGCCGGACCCCGCGCTGCAGGTAGGAGCTCGCCAGCATCCACAGCAGCGTGGAACGCCCGGACTTGGCGGGGCCCGCCACGATGAACGCCGGGGTGCCCTGCGCCAGGTCGGGGCCGTAGCCCATCAGCTCGTCGCCGCCCACGCCGATGAGGCCCCACAGGCGGGAGGCCGAGGCGTCCGGGTCGCGCTTCTCCCAGGCGTCGGCGAAGGTGAGACGGCTGGGCAGCACGTCCACCCGGAACGGCCGGTGGGTGCGCGGCACGTTGGCGTCGCGCTGGGTGGCCCAGTCGCCGATGGCGGTCAGGGCCGCGGCCTGCGCCTGCCCGGACAGCTCCTCGGCGAGCACCGCGATCTGGATCTGGGTGGCGGCCTGGTTGCGGAACATCCGGCCGTCGGGGATGTTGTCCGGCACCTTCCTGGCGCTGAGCCCGATGGTGGTGTAGTCGGCGCGGTCCGCCAGCCGCAGGGCGTACTTGTCCTCGGTGAGGGCGGCGATGCGGCCGGAGAGCACGGTGCGGTCGCCGGTGACGATGAGGTGGATGCCGACGCTGGCGCCCTCGCGCATCATCACGAACAGCTCGTCGGTGAGGGCTCCGTGGTCCAGCTCGCCCAGGGTGTTGACCCAGCCCTCCCAGCGGTCGATCAGCACCACCAGGTGCGGCAGCCGCTTCTCCGGCGGGGCCGCGCTGCGCTGCTCGTTGATGTCGGCGAGGGCGTCGGCGGCCAGCAGCTCCTGGCGGCGGTCCATCTCCTGCCGCAGGCGGCGCATCAGCCGCCGCACCCGCTCGGTCTGGGTCCTGGTGACGACCGCGCCGCAGTTGGGCAGGCGGGTCAGGGCGTTGAGCGCGCCGTTGCCGCAGTCGATGCCGTAGATGTGGACGTCGGCGCAGGAGTGCACCCAGCCCAGCGAGCCCGCGATGGTGCGCAGCAGCTGGGAGCGGCCGCTGCGGGGCTGGCCGCCGACCAGCATGTGCCCGAAGCTGCGGAAGTCGATGGCCACCGAACGCCGCGCCTGCTGCTCGGGCAGGTCCTCCACGCCGTAGGGGGCGGCGGGCAGGGCGCCGAGCGGCACCGGGTGTTCGAGGTCGCGCAGCAGCACCGTCTCGCCGAGCGCCGGCAGCCAGGGGCTGTGCTGCTTGGGGAAGCCAAGCTGCTTGTCGGCCTCGATGATGGCGTCGACCAGCACCTTGAGGTCGGTGATCTCCTCCTCCTGGGACTTGGCGCCGGCCGGCCGCTTCAGCGTGGCGCGGCCGAGGCTGTTCCAGTCGAGGGCGGCGGACCAGGGCCGGGAGATGGCGGGGTCCACGGCGCCGGGGCGCCGGCCGCCGACGCGCCCGGACTGGAAGGGCACCAGCGAGGAGGCGCCCAGCCTCACGTACGCGCGGCCCGGCGTGGACTTCGCGATCAGTCCGGCGTCGGGGGCGTCGATGACGTCGGTGGACTCGTTGCCGTCGGTGACGCGCAGCGCGATCCTGAGGTTGGTGTTCGCGCGGATCTCCGGGGAGACCACGCCGCTGGGCCGCTGGGTGGCCAGCAGCAGGTGGATGCCCAGGGAACGGCCTCGCTGGGCGATGTTGACCAGGCCCTTCACGAAGTCGGGCAGTTCGCGGACCATCGAGGCGAACTCGTCGATGACGATGAGGAGCCTGGGCAGCTGCGGCAGGCGGCCCTGGTTGCGGCGGACGAGGTCCTGGTAGTCCTCGATGTCCTTGGCGCCGACCTCGGCGAGCATGTGCTCGCGGCGGGTCAGCTCGGCGCCCAGGGAGGCGAGGGCGCGTTCGACCAGGTAGTTGTCCAGGTCGGTGACCATGCCGACGGTGTGCGGCAGCTGGACGCAGTCCTTGAAGGCCGAGCCGCCCTTGTAGTCGACCAGCACGAAGGTCATGTTGTCCGGCGTGTTGGCCACGGCGAGCGAGGCGACGATCGTCTGCAGCAGCTCCGACTTGCCGGAGCCGGTGGTGCCGGCGATCAGGCCGTGCGGGCCGTCGCGCCGCAGGTCGATGGCGAAGGCGCCGTCGTAGGACTCGCCGATGACGGCCTCGGTGGACTGGCCGCCCATCCGCCACCTGGCGGCGATGGCCCCGGCCGTGGGGGGTTCGAGCTCGATGACGTCGAGCAGGCGGCTGGCCGAGGGCAGCGCCGCGTCCTCGGACTCCCCGCTGATGTCGCGGATCGGCGAGAGCGAGCGGGCCAGCAGCTCGCACCACTCGGGCAGCACCCAGTCGGGCCGCACGCCCCTGATCCGCCAGGCGCCGGTCTGCTCGACCCGCAGCCGGTCGGCGACCTGGGTGGCCGTGGCCGCCTGCACCTGCTCGGCGCCCGGCTGGCCGACCTGCTGGAAGTTGGCCGCGCCGCCGGGGACGGCGAGGAAGGTGTGGAAGCCGGTGGCGTAACCGGCCTGGCGCGGGCCGCTCTTGGCGACCCGGTCCGGGTTGGGCTCGGCGACGACGACGGCCTGGCACTCGCCCGGCAGGAAACGCTCCTCGTCGTCGAGGCAGATCGCGAAGATCGAGCAGTCCCGGCCCTCGCGCAGCAGGCGGATGACGCCGGGCAGCGAACGCATCCGGCGGGAGCCGTCGAAGACCACGACGATGTCGGGGTCCTTGAAGGTGGAGGGGCCGTTGGCGCGGGTCTGCTGCCTGGCCTTCTGGCGGGCGTCGAGGATGGAGGTCAGCTCGGCGATCCTGGCGCCGATCGTCTCGGCGTCGGTGCCGATCAGCAGGTTGGTGTCCTGCTCGGCGGAGGGCCTGGCGTGCGGCAGCCAGCGCAGCCAGTTCCAGCTGTACTGCCCCGAGCCGTCGGTCAGCAGGTAGAACTGCACGTCGACCGGGCTGTGCAGGACCGCTATCTGGCCGATCGCCCAGCGGCCGAGCGCGCGGGCGCTGTCGCCGGGGCCGGCGAAGCCGACGACGCCGAGGGAGCGCAGCGGCAGGGTGATGGGCGCGTCGGCGATCTTCCAGGCGACCAGCCGCTTGTGCTCGTCCTGCTCCGGGTCGTTGAGCACCACCTCGGAGTCGAGCTCGGCGGTGCCCACCCGCAGCAGCAGGTGGTCGTTGTCGGTGCGGCGGCGCTCCCACAGGCGGGTGCGCGGCCCGGTGGCCTGGGCCAGGACGGTGGCGGGGTCGGGGGCGGCGTGCCGGCGGGCGAACCGCTCGGCGATCAGGGCGTCCCTGGCGTCCTTCTCGATCCTCGCCTTGTGCTCGTGGTACTCCTGGACCTGCTGGGCGTGCGAGACCCGGCCGCGCTTCTTGTCCATGAAGTAGTTGGACATCATCATGATCGGGCTCAGGAACGCCATCAGCAGGAACTGCATGCGGTCCATGACGATCGCGATGGTGATCGCGCCGGCCAGCGGCAGCAGGGCCATCAGCCAGGGCACCGGGCGGCGCTGGCGCTCGCCCGGCGGCTTGGGGAGGGTGAACTTGGTCTGCCGCTCGGGCGGCAGCAGCCGGGGCGGGCGGTTGTAGTCGAGCCCGGCTCCGTCCTCGGAGACCTTCAGCGCCGCGTCCGGCGGGAAGTACGGGGTGAGCTCGAACAGCGAGTCGCCGACGGCCAGTTGCTTGCCGAGCTTCCAGTCGGCGCGGTCCCCCTCCGTGTGCACGAAGGGCTCGCCGTCGAGCAGCGGCTGCTCCTGCGTGTACACGGTGACCTTGCAGGTGCCGTCGGCGGCGACCCGCAGCGTCATCGCGCGCTCGGGCAGCGTGGGGTCGGCGACGTGGATGTGCACCTGCTGCCCGCTGCCGATGTCGACGCGGCCCTGGCCGATGCGGTGCACGGCGCCCGCCGCGGGGCCGCTGACGACGCGCAGTTCGACGGCGCCGCTCGGCTCGGGCGGCCAGCAGCCGCTCGGGTTGTGCAGGCTGACGACGCTGCCCTCGCGCAGCGGGGAGTCGGCAAAGGTGAGGGTCGGGTCGACGTACTCGCCGTCGACGAACACGTGCGCCGAGCTCTGCCCCCCGTAAGGGGAGGCACCCCCACCCACCGCTCGGACCAACTCGGGCGCCAGGTCGCCGATCTGCAGCTCCGGCGCCGCGTCGATCACGGTGTCGGCACTGTGGCCCCCGACCGGGTCGACGACTGTCAGGGTCAGGCGCACGCTGTTCCTCCCGTTGTGACACAGCAGCTTTTGCCTAGCTGGACATGACCATAATCGCATCTTGCGTGAGTGTGACAACGGGTGCTGCGAGGGCTGCAACCGCCGAGCCGAGTTCGGCGTCCTAGCCACCAACCGAGGTACGGAGGACGGCCCCTTGACCGGGGGTATCGTCCTGTGCATCTCGGCCGTAGGCTGAGTGGCCGTGGCCGTGCCGGACACGGGGGGCCACGTCACACAACGAACCACCGCGGGGGCACCGGCCCTCCGCCCCACTAGGAGGGGAAACGTCATGGCTGACGTGAATGTCACATATGAGGACATGCGGCAGGCTGGCAACAGGCTCAAGCAAGAGTACGAGCAGATGGACGCCAAGCTGGACGAGCTCCAGTCCTACATCCAGGGCCTCGTCTCCGACGGTTACGTGACGGGCCGGTCCTCGGGCGCGTTCGACGACCAGTACCAGCAGTTCACCACCGGTGCGAAGCAGATGCTCCAGGGTCTGGAGGGCCTCGGCTCCTTCCTGATCCAGGCGGCCGACACCTTCGAGCAGACCGACGAGGGTCTGGCCTCCGGCATCAGCGGCTGACGCATCCGCCTGCCGCCCGTGGGGCGGTGCCAGGCGCCCACCCGGCGCCCGGCACCGCCCCACGGCCTTTCCCCACCCTTGCCACCCTTGCCACCCTTCTCACCCCTTCTCGCCCCTTCTCGCCCTTCTCGCCCTTCTCCCGCGGCTTCCCCGCGCCTTCCCCCGCCTCTCCCTCGCGGCCGGCTCCGCGGCGCGCTTCGGGGCGCGCTTCGGGGTTTCCTCCGCGATATCCTCGCCCTTTTTCTCCGCGTTCTCCTTCTCCTTCATCCTTCCCGCCGCTTCACACCCCTCCACCCCACTCCACTCCGATTCGCCCCTTTCCCCACCGGTCCGCCCCGATGCGCACCGGCCCGCCGCCCGGCGACTCGCGCGCCGGCGCATCCCGCTCGCCCCGCCTTCCCCCGCGCTCCCTGCGCGCCTCCCCCGCGCCCCCTCCGCGCCTGCGCGGCGCCGGCTCGGCGGCCGACTCCCGGCGTTCCCCGGCGCTCCCCGGTGATCCCCGGCGCCCCGCGGCGCCCCTCGCCGCAAGCGGCCCTTCGGTGATCTTCGGCGCGCTTCGGGAATCTGCGGCCATCCACGGGGATCTCGGCCTTCCGCCAGGCACCGCACACCCTTCGACACCTTGAGCGCATTCATTCACCTTTACCTCGCTTTCGCCACCGGCTGCTCACCGATCCTTTTCGGCCACGGCCGCCCCGGGGACCCCGGCCGCCTCCGGGGCGATCGATGCGCCGGACGACTGATCCCGCGCGGGGTCAGCGGGTAGGGTGGGAGAAAGGCGTCGGGATGTGTCCTCTTCGCCTGGGGTGCGCCGGGAAGTCTGGTCGGCAACGTCCGTGTCCGTACGTTGCGCCGCGAGAGGCTCCCGCATGAAGCGCCCCGCCCTGCCCTTCCGCCTGACGAGGAACCCCGCGAGCGACGCGGAGCGCGACCGGCGGACCCTCGCCGAGTTCCTCCGGCTGGAGGTCGTCGGCGGCCTGCTGCTGGTGATCGCCGCGGCCCTCGCCCTGGTGCTGGCGAACTCCCCGCTGAGCGACGCCTACGCCACGGTGCGCGACCACCACCTGGACATTCCGCCGCTCGGCCTGGAGCTGACCGTGGGGCACTGGGCGTCCGACGGGGTGCTTGCCGTCTTCTTCTTCGTCGCCGGGGCCGAGCTGAAGCGCGAGCTGGTGGCCGGCGAGCTGCGCCGCCCGGCCGCGGCGGCGCTGCCGGTGGTGGCGGCGGTCGGCGGCATGGCGGTGCCCGCGGGGCTCTACGTCCTGGCCGGCGGGGTGGGGGGCGGCGACCTGAACGGCTGGGCGGTGCCGATGGCCACCGACATCGCCTTCGCCCTCGGGGTGCTCGCGGTCGTCGGGCGGCACATTCCGGCGGCGCTGCGGACCTTCCTGCTCACCCTCGCGATCGTCGACGACCTGATCGCGATCACCGTGATCGCCGTCTTCTACACCAGCGGCCTGAACTTCCTCGCCCTCCTGGGCGCGCTGCTCGGCCTGGCGCTGTTCCGGACCCTGCACGCGCTGCGGGTGCGCGGCTGGTACGTGTACGTGCCGCTGGCGCTGGCGGTCTGGGTGCTGATGTTCAACAGCGGCGTGCACGCGACCATTGCGGGCGTGCTGCTGGGGATGCTGCTGCGGGCCACGCCCGACCCGCTGGAGAAGGAGTCGTCAGCCGAACGCGTCGCGCACCTGGTGCACCCGTACTCGGCCGGCTTCGCGGTGCCGCTCTTCGCCCTGTTCGCGGCCGGGGTCGAGGTCTCGGGCGGCACGCTCGCGGACATGGCGCACGAGCCGGAGGCGATCGGCGTGGTGCTCGCCCTGTTCGCCGGGAAGACGATCGGCGTGTTCGGCGCCGCCTTCCTCACCGACCGCTTCACGCGGGCGCGCCTGAACCCCACGCTCAGCTGGGCGGACGTCGCCGGGGGCGCGATGCTGGCCGGAATCGGGTTCACCGTCTCGCTGCTCATCGCGGAGCTGGCCTTCGAGGGGGACGAGCAGCTGACCGCGCACGTCAAGGCCGCCGTCCTGCTCGGCTCGCTGGTGTCCGCGCTGGGCGCCTCCGCCCTGCTGACCGCCAGGGGCCGGGTCCACCTGCGGCGGGCCGACGGCGGGCACGGGCGGCCCGCCGGCCGGGCGGGCGGGGACGGCGGGGTTACTGGCGGTACCCGGCCAGGAAACGGCCGATCCGGCTGATGGCCGACTCCAGGTCCTCCGCGTGCGGCAGGGTGATGATCCTGAAGTGGTCGGGGCGCGGCCAGTTGAAGCCGGTGCCCTGCACGACCTGGATCTTCTCCCGCAGCAGCAGGTCGAGGACGAACCGCTCGTCGTCGACGATCCGGTGCACCTCGGGGTCGATCCGCGGGAAGGCGTAGAGCGCGCCGCGCGGCTTCACGCAGCTGACGCCCGGGATCTCGTTGAGCTTGCGCCAGGCCGTGTCGCGCTGCTCGTGCAGGCGCCCGCTGGGCAGCACCAGCTCGTTGATGCTCTGCCGGCCGCCGAGGGCCGCCTGGATGGCGTGCTGCCCGGGGGTGTTGGCGCACAGCCGCATGGAGGCCAGCATCGTCAGGCCCTCCAGGTAGTTCCTGGCGTGCTGGCGCGGCCCGGAGACCACCAGCCAGCCGGAGCGGAAGCCCGCCACCCGGTAGGACTTGGACAGGCCGCTGAAGGTCAGGCAGACCACGTCGGGCGCCAGCACGGCGGGGCTGTGGAGGACGGCGCCGTCGTAGAGGATGCGGTCGTAGATCTCGTCGGAGAAGACCATCAGGCCGTGCCGGCGGGCGAGGTCGAGGATGCCCTCGACGATCTCCTTCGGATACACCGCCCCGGTGGGGTTGTTGGGGTTGATCACGACGACGGCGCGGGTGCGGTCGGTGATCTTGGCGGCCATGTCCTCCAGGTCCGGGTACCAGTCGGCCGACTCGTCGCACAGGTAGTGCACGGCCCGGCCGCCCGCCAGCCTGGTGACGGCCGTCCACAGCGGGAAGTCGGGGGCGGGCACCAGGATCTCGTCCCCGTCCTCGACCAGGGCCTGCACCGCCATGGACACCAGCTCGGAGACGCCGTTGCCCAGGAAGACGTCGTCGACGCCGACGTCGGCCACGCCGCGCTGCTGGTAGTACTGGGCCACCGCGCGGCGGGCGGAGAGGATGCCGCGCGAGTCGCTGTAGCCGTGCGCCTTCGGCAGCGTCCTGATCATGTCCTGCAGGATCTCCTCCGGCGCCTCGAAGCCGAAGGGGGCGGGATTCCCGGTGTTCAGCCGCAGCACGCTGTGGCCCGCCTCCTCCAGCGCGTTGGCGTGCTCGATCACCGGGCCGCGAATCTCGTAACAGACGTCGCGGAGCTTGCTCGACTGCCGGAACTCCATGCCGGACCTCCCAGGTACTGGCGCTTCACTTGGTTCTACCAAGTGCCCACTTGGAAAGTCCAACCTCATTTTTCTAGACTTCCCCTCATGCCACACCGACCACGCCGCGCCTACGACCAGTTCTGCGCGATTGCGCGGGCCCTCGACGCCGTCGGGGACCGCTGGGCCCTGCTGATCGCGCGCGAGCTGCTGGCGGGACCGCGCAGGTACACCGACCTGCACGCCGACCTGCCGGGCGTCAGCACCGACGTGCTCGCCACCCGGCTGCGGGACCTGGAGCGGGACGGCGTGCTCGGCCGCCGCAAGCTGCCGCCGCCCGGAGGGGCCGTCGTCTACGAACTGACCCCGCACGGCCGGGAGTTGCTCCCGGTGCTCGCCGCGCTCGCCACCTGGGGCGCGGCCGGCCTCGCCGAGCGGCGCCCCACGGACGCGGTGCGGGCGCACTGGTTCGCGGTGCCGCTGCTCGACCGGCTGCAGCGGCTGGCGGCGGGGCACGAGGGGGTGGTGGAGGTCGAGTTGGACGAGGGCGCCTTCCACCTGCGGCTCGGCGCGGGGCCCGGCTACGGGGAGGGCCGGGCGGAGCGCGCCGACGCGCGGCTCAGCCTGGACACGGAGACCTGCGTGGCCCTGGCCAGGGACGATCTGACGGTCGAGAAGGCGATCGCCGGCGGGCGGGCGCGGCTGGCGGGCGCCTCCCCGCTCGCGGCCCGGCTCCGCGGCGACGCCTGAGCCACCGCGGGCACGCCCGGCCGCCCCGCAGGCCCGGCCGCGCCATCGGCCCGGCCGCGCCACCGGCCCGGGGCGGCCCACGGCCCGGGCCGCCCCGGGCGGGAGTCACACGCCGGCGTGGACGACCTCGCGCCGCCAGTCGCGGCGGGGCTGGGTGTGGAGGCGCCAGTGGTGCTCGGCGATGTCCTCCGGGTCGAAGGCGGTGCCTGGCGCCACCGGCCCGGCCACCGTGACGGAGGCCACGTGGACGCCGGCCGCCCCGTACTCCTGGTCGAGCAGCTCCACCAGGGTGCGCACCCCGGCCTTGCCGAGCGAGAGGCTGACGTAGCCCGCCTTGGGCTCGGGCATCCCGCCGGTGAGCAGGATGCTGCCGTGGCCGCGCCGCGCCATCCGCGGCGCCAGGTGGGCGGCGGTGGTGAGCGCGCCCAGCACGTTCACGGCGTAGGCGTCCAGGTGGGCGCGGACCGGCAGCTCCCCCACCCGGTCCGGCCTGATCACCGCCGCGTTGTAGACCGCGACCTCGGGGGTGCCGAACCGGTCGGCCGCGGTGTCCAGGGCCGCGCGCAACGCGTCCTCGTCCGCGCCGTCCGCGGTCAGCCCGAGCACCGGCACGCCGAACTCCGCCACCGCCTCCGCGGCGGCCCGCACCGTCTCCTCGCGCCGCGCCAGCAGCGCCAGCGCGAAGCCCTCCCGGGCGAACCGCCTGGCGACCGCGCGCCCGATCCCAGGGCCCGCCCCGACTATCACCGCTGTGGACATGCCGCTCATCCCGCCTTCCTCCCGCGTTCTCCCGCCTCGGCGCGCCACCGGCCGCGCCACCGGAAGCGGAGCCTAGAGCCCTGACACGGTGAGAAGGTCAAGCCCGGCCCTCGCCACGGCGCCGGCCGCGCCGCGCCACCCTGCCTCAAGGCCACGCGAGCGGATCGCCCGCAGGGGGTGAGTCCACCTGTGAGGTCAACTCCCCGGCAATCCGATCAGCTTTTCAACCGCATGCATCATCCGCCGGAACGAGCGGCTCTTTTCCGAAGCCATGGCCAGGTCGATCATGGACGAGAACTTTGCTTGATGGAGAGTCTCCTTGTAAGACTCGTGCATCATCGATTCCAGTTGGGCCTTCGCGTTGCGCTTCGCCTCCGGTTCCGCCGGGGCAACAGCGTTGTCTCGGACCGATGGGTGGCTCCGCAGAGAGTCCGCGGAGGCAAGAATCCAAGCCTCGTACTCGTGATAGGCGATCACCACCTCCACGGGCACCGAAAATGCTTCTGCCTCGGGAGCTATGAGGCGAGCCAATTCCACGGGACATTGGATGTCGCTATCGTCGCCGTCACGGATGATCAGCACTCCCCCCGTCCGCCCCTTGACTCGAACTTCCTGCAACCGCACGGCCTTCGCCAACTCCTCGGGCTTGCGCATTTTCGCGGAGTCAAGCCTGAAAGGTTGAGCTACTTCAATCCAGACTGCGTGACGTTCTCCGATTCTGGTGATCAGTTGCCGTACGGCCGCAACCTCACCGTGACCCTCGACGATTGGGGCCACGATTGGTGCACGCTTCACCTGGGGACTCCCGGAAGAAGTTGGTCGTTACGAAGCAGTTCCCCCGGGGTGTAAAGCTGCTCACGAAGCGCCAAAGCCCCGGCCTCATCCAATTCACCGATACACGTTTCGCCAGCAATGGAGCGCACTGCGCGAATCTCCCTCAAAGTGAAGTCGTGCCGATCCAGGAGATCAGGACTATGACTGGTCACAATCACCTGACGGCGTTCACTCGCATCACGCAGGGCATCGAGAAGGACACCCGCAGCCGCCGGGTGCAATGCACTTTCCGGCTCCTCGATTCCGACGGTACTCAGGGTTGATCCGGTCCCGGCGAAGAGGGAAACCAGGACGCCCAGGGCGCGCAGCGTTCCATCAGAGACGGATTGCGCCTGGAACCGCCAGGGATTTTTTGCTCCTGGCACGTCTTGACTGAAAACAAGCGTTTCCCAATTGCCCAATTCGGAGCGGGATACTCCATGCATACCAGGCACGATATTTTGCAGGTAGCTCTCGATGCGCGCCTTGTCCGACTGACCCCGCCCGCTCCGCTCCAGGCGGTGAAGCACACTGGCGATATTGGAGCCGTCACGATGAAGGAAATCTCCAGCGTCCGGCGATTGCGGTTGCCGTATCACATCGGGATTGAGACTGAAAACACTGATTCCGGCAAGTCCGTCGAAGATCGACCGAAAGGGATCAAGCCCAGCGGCGGACACCAGGTAAAGTCGCTGGTTGCTCACAGGCGGCATCACCGGTTCGCTCTGCTCGGCCAGGGCACCATTTTCCACCCGAAAATATGCCTCTACGGGAAGTGACACCTCGGCAGCGCTCGAACGACTCCGCACTCGGCAATATTCTCTGGAGATGCGATAGCCGAGCCCTTTAACCGCGCCTACCTCGAACCCGTATTCTCCCGAAAATGAAGGGCTCTCGACCGAGAGATCAATCGAGAAATGGGTGGGATGGCCTGTCGACCGGCGGCGAACCTCAGACACTCCGCCGCGCGCACGTAGAGCCTGGTCCAACGATGTTTGGAGTGACTCGGATACGAGACGCAGGGCATCGAGGAAGTTGCTCTTGCCCGAGCCATTGGGCCCGACGAGCAGCAGGAGCCGGCCCAACTCCACGTTGGCTGCAGCGATGCTCCTGTAGTGCCGTAGCCGGACACGGGTCAGCGAGAAGTAGTTGTCCTGCATGCGATCAGTCTGACACCGGCTCGACGGAAGTCCCAACCATCAGGCAGGGCCAAGGCGACCTACCCACACGTGAACTGCCTGCTTCGCTGGAATCGTCGTCCCCCATTGCCGATTCGCCCGGGCGCAGCGGGAGTCGGTTAACTGATCGGGTACGCAACGACTGCGAACGGGCTACCACCCAACGGCCCTGGTTCAGGACACCGGAGGCCGTGGCGGGATTCGAACCCACGTCACTCGCTTTGCAGGCGAGCCCCTGAACCACTCGGGCACACGGCCGTGCGCTCTCGCTTGCACGACCATGCCGCCGGGCCGCCCGCCCGGTCAACGGATCCGGGCCGAACGCAACGGGAACGGCATCGGCGGACATGCCCCGTTCACGAACGGGCCGAAGGCGGGGCGGAACCCGCGCCGGGAACAGCCCCGGCGGCGCGCCCGTCCCGCTCAGGAGCGGACCAGCAGGTGCAGCTCGAAGGTGTAGCGGGAGGCGCGGTAGAGGTGGGTGCCGAACTCGACCGCACGCCCCCGCTCGTCGAAGGCCGTGCGCTGCATGCTCAGCAGCGGCGCGCCCACCGGCTCGGCCAGCAGCCCGGCCTCCTCCGCGCTCGCCGAGGTGGCGCCGATCGACTGGTGCGCGCTGTGCAGGGCCGTGCCACCGGCCCGCAGCAGCCGGTAGAAGCCGGTGGTCTCCAGCTCCTCCTCGGTGGCGTCGAGCAGCCCGGGCGGCAGGTAGTTGCGCAGGTGGGCCAGGGGCTCGCCGTGGGTGAGGCGCAGCCGGTCGAGGCGCTGCACCTCGCTGCCCTCGGCGACGGCGAGCGCCGCCGCCACCCCGGCCGTGGCGCGGACCCGGGCGAGGCCCAGGACCCGGGTGGTGGGGCGTTGCCCGGCGGCCTCCAAGTCGTCGTAGAGGCTGGTCAGTTCGAGCGGGCGCTTGACCTGGCTGTGCACCACCTGGGTGCCCACGCCCCGGCGGCGGACCAGTAACCCCTTGTCGACCAGGCCCTGGAGCGCCTGCCGCACGGTCGGCCGGGACAGGCCGAGGCTGCCCGCGAGCTCCATCTCGTTGCCGAGCAGCGTGCCGGGCAGCAGCCTGCCCTGCGCTATGGCGGCCTCAAGCTGCTGGGACAGCTGGTAGTACAGCGGCACCGGGCTGCTGCGGTCGATGCTGAACTTGACGTCCACCCGACGTCTATCCCTTCCCCGTCGTTCCCCCCGCACCGCGGGCCTTCCCCGCGGGCCGCGTCCGTGCTGACTCAGGATAGGGGCCGCCGGCCGTGCCTCCCGCCGCCATGCGTTCTCCGCCGCCGTGCCTCCCGCCGCCCCGCGTTCCGCCGCCGCCCGGCAGCGGGCCGCCGTAGGCCCGCGACGCCCGGACGTCCCCTGCCCCGGGCCCGGCTCCCCGCTCCCGTTCCCCGACCGAGGCGGCCCGCCCCCCGTACCCTCGTCCCGTGCCAGCCTCCCGCCTGCATCGCGTCGCCGTCCTCGTGCTCGAGGGCGCGAAGCCGCTCGACGTCGGCATTCCCGCGCAGGTCTTCACGACCCGCGCGAGCATGCCCTACGAGGTGCGGGTCTGCGGGGCGGCGCCCGGCCTCGTGACCGGCGGCGACGGCCTCGCGTACTCCGTCGCGCACGGGCTCGACGCGCTCGCCTGGGCCGACATCGTCTTCGTCCCCGGCTACCGGAACCCGGACCGCGAGGACCCGCCGCGGGCCGTCCTCGACGCGCTGATCGCCGCCCACCACCGCGGCGCGCGGCTGGCCGCCATCTCGACGGGCGCCTTCGCGCTCGCCGCCACCGGCCTGCTCGACGGCAGGCGCGCCACGACGCACTGGCACTACACGCGGGCCCTCGTGACCAGGCACCCGCTGGTCCGGGTCGACGAGAACGTGCTGTTCGTCGACGAGGGCAGCGTGCTCACCTCGGCGGGCGCCGCCTCCGGCATCGACCTGTGCCTGCACATCCTGCGCGGCGACCTCGGGGTGGCCGCGTCCAACCACGCGGCCCGGCGCCTCGTGGCCGCGCCCTACCGCAGCGGCGGCCAGGCCCAGTACGTGCCGCGCAGCGTCCCCGAGCCGCTCGGCGAGCGGTTCGCCGCCACCCGCGAGTGGGCGCTGCACCGGCTCGGCGAGCCCCTCACCCTCGACAGGCTGGCGCGGCAGGCCGAGGTCTCGCCGCGCACGTTCTCCCGGCGCTTCGTCGAGGAGACCGGCTACACGCCGATGCAGTGGGTGATGCGCGCCCGCGTCGACCTGGCCCGCGAGCTGCTGGAGCGCTCGCAGCGCAGCGTCGAGCAGATCGCCGCCGACGTCGGGCTGGGCACCGGAGCCAACCTGCGCCTGCACTTCCAGCGCATCCTCGGCACCACGCCGAGCGAGTACCGGCGCACCTTCACCCGGGGCGAGTGACCCCGGGCGCCGCGGCGCGGGCAGGGGCGGGCAGGCGCGGGCAGGGTGGCAGGATACTTGTGAACGCTGGCGTTCCCGCCACTGTCAGGGGCGCGAGCGGCGGGCGACCCTGGTGGCGAAGGGAAGGAACACCGCTCATGACACGCATCGCCATCAACGGATTCGGCCGCATCGGACGCAACGTGCTGCGCGCGCTGCTGGAGCGCGACAGCGCCCTTCAGGTCGTCGCCGTCAACGACCTGACGGAGCCCGCCACCCTCGCCCGGCTGCTCGCCTACGACAGCACGGCGGGCCGGCTCGGGCGCCCGGTGACCGTCGACGGGGACACCCTGGTCGTGGACGGCCGCCGGATCACGGTGACGGCCGAGCGCGAGCCGGCGCGGCTGCCGTGGGCCGCGCTCGGCGTCGACCTGGTCCTGGAGGCCACCGGCCGCTTCACCGCGGCCAGGGCCGCCCGCGCCCACCTCGACGCGGGTGCGAAGAAGGTCCTCGTCAGCGCGCCCTCGGACGGCGCCGACGTCACGCTCGCGTTCGGGGTCAACACCGGCGCCTACGACCCGGCCGCGCACACGATCGTCTCGAACGCCTCCTGCACCACCAACGCGCTCGCTCCGCTGGCCGCGGTCCTGGACGAACTCGCGGGCATCGAGCACGGGTTCATGACGACGGTGCACGCCTACACGCAGGAGCAGAACCTGCAGGACGGGCCGCACCGCGACCCCCGGCGCGCCCGGGCGGCCGGCGTCAACATCGTGCCGACCACGACCGGCGCCGCCAAGGCGATCGGCCTGGTGCTGCCGAACCTCGACGGCAAGCTGTCGGGCGACTCGATCCGCGTGCCGGTCCCGGTGGGCTCGATCGTCGAACTCAACACCACCGTCGCCCGCGACGTGACGCGCGAGGAGGTGCTTGCGGCGTACCGGGCCGCGGCCCAGGGGCCGCTCGCCGGCATCCTCGCATACTCGGAGGACCCGCTGGTGTCCTCCGACATCACGGGCAATCCCGCCTCCTCGATCTTCGACTCGGCCCTCACCCGCGTCGACGGCCGCCACGTCAAGGTGGTCGCCTGGTACGACAACGAGTGGGGCTTCTCGAACCGCGTGATCGACACCCTCGAACTGCTCGCCGGCCGCTGACCGCCCCCCGGTACGACGGCCCCGGCGCCCGCGCCTCCCGCCACGCCCGCCCCGGGCGCGACGGGAGGCCACCGGCCTCTCGGCGCGGACCGGGCGGCCCCGCCCGCCCCCGCCCCGGGGGGCCTGGGCCGGGGGCGGGCGGGGCCCGGGGCGGGTGGCGGACGGGGGTCAGGCCGGGCCGGAGAGTTCGCGTTCGAGTTGGGCGAGTTCGGCGCCGCCGGCCATGTGGCGGGTCAGCTCGTCGAGGGTGACCCCGCTGCGGGGGGCGGCGAGTTCGACGGAGCCGAGCCGCAGCACGGTGAAGTGGTCCCCCACCAGGTGGGCGTGGTGCGGGTTGTGGGTGATGAGGACGACGCCGAGGCCGCGGTCCCGGGCCGCGGCGATGTACCTCAGGACCACCCCCGACTGCTTGACGCCGAGTGCCGCGGTGGGCTCGTCCAGGATCAGCACGCGGGCCCCGAAGTACACCGCCCGCGCGATGGCAACGGACTGCCGCTGCCCGCCGGACAGGGAGCCGACCGGCTGGTCGAGGTCGTCGAGGACGATGCCCATGCCGCGCAGCTCCGCGTCGGCGACCGCGCGCATCCTCGCCACGTCGAGCCGCTGGAAGGGCCAGCGGCCGCGGGTGAGTTCCGAGCCGAGGAAGAAGTTGCGCCACACCGGCATCAGGCTGACGGTGGCCAGGTCCTGGTGGACGGCGGCGATCCCGCGGTCCAGGGCCTGGCGGGGCGAGTCGAGACGCACCGGCCGGCCGTCGATGCGCAACTCGCCCGAGGTGTGCCGGTGCACCCCGGCGATGATCTTGATGAGGGTGGACTTGCCTGCCCCGTTGTCGCCGAGCACGCAGCTGACCCGGCCGGGGTGCACCGCCAGGTCCACTCCGTCCAGGGCGCGGATGGTGCCGTAGGTCTTGCCCACGCCCACCAGTTCGACGAGGGGCGCGGCGCCGCCCGGCGCGGCGGGGCCGGCGGGTTCCGCGGCGCCGGCCGGTGTGGTGGCGCCCTTGGGCCCGGCGGGTTCTGCGGGGTTTTCTGGTGTGGTCACCTGGGTCACCTCCTGGTCGCCTGCCGGCGCACCCACAGATTCAGCAGCACGGCGAGCAGGAGCATCGCCCCGAGGAAGAACATGAACCAGTCCGGGTCCCAGTCGGCGTAGACGATGCCCTGGGAGGCCATGCCGAACAGGAACGCGCCGACGACCGGCCCGAAGACCGAGCCGTAGCCGCCGGTCAGCAGGCAGCCGCCGATGACCGCGGCGGCGATGTAGCGCAGCTCGTTGCCCACGCCGCCGCCCGACTGCACCGTGTTGAAGGCGAACAGCTGGTGCATGCCGGTGAACCAGGCCGCGAAGCCGACCGTCATGAAGAGGCTGACCTTGACGAAGGCCACCGGGACGCCGACGGCCCTGGCGCTCTCGGCGTTGCCCCCCACGGCGAAGACCCAGTTGCCGTACCTGGTGCGCAGCAGCACCCAGGTGGCGAGGCAGGCGAAGCCCAGCCACCACAGCACGGTGACCCGCAGGTGCGTGCCGCCGATGGTGAGGGTGGCCGCGAACACCTTCTTCGCCTGGTCGAAGCCGTCCATGTCGCGGATCGAGTCGGTGGCGACCTCGCCCGTGATCGCCTTGGTGACGGCCAGGTTGAGGCCCTGGAGCATCAGGAAGGTGGCCAGCGTGATGAGGAAGCTGGGCAGCTTGGTGCGCACCAGCAGGAAGCCGTTGAGGGCACCGATCGCCACCGAGAGCAGCAGGGCGACGCAGACCCCCGCCCAGACGTTCAGGGTCAGCTGGAAGGCGAACATGCTGGCCGTCAGGGCGGAGGTGGTCACCGCGACCCCGGCCGAGAGGTCGAACTCGCCGCCGATCATCAGCAGCGCCACCGCGACGCCCATGATGCCGAGCGTCGAGGACTGGTAGAGCACGGTGGACAGCGAGTCCACGTGCCGGAAGGTGGGCGCGACGGCGTAGAAGAGCAGGTAGACGGCGAGCGCGCCCACCAGGGCACCCATCTCGGGCCGCCCGAGCAGACGGCGGGCCGTGCGCCGCCGGGGCGCGCCGGCTCCCGCGGGGGGAGCGGCGGGGGCGGCGGGCGGTGCGGCCTGTCCCTGCGCGCCGCTCATCGGGTCCCGTTCGCGGCGAAGCCGGCGATGGTGTCGATGTTGTCCTGGTCCACGAAGGCGGGGCCGGTCAGCACCGGTTCCTGGCCGCCGCCGCTGACGTTGCCGTTGGTCTGGTAGAGCCACAGGGCGTCCACGGCCAGGTAGCCCTGAAGGTAGGGCTGCTGGTCCACGGCGAACTGGATGTCGCCGTCCTGGATGGCCTGCACCAGTTCGGAGTTGAGGTCGAAGGTGGCGATGCCGGCCTCGCTGCTCGCGTCCTCGACCGAGCCCACGGCGGCCAGCGCGAAGGGGGCGCCCAGCGCGACGATGTAGTCGATCGAGTCGTCCTGGCGGAGCTTGGCCTCGATGGTGGAGCGGACCGAGGGCATGTCCTCGCCGTCCACGTAGAGGATCTCGTTCTCCCCCTCGAAGGTGTCGTCCACGCCGCCGCAGCGCTGTTCCTGGGAGATGTTGCCCTGCTCGTGGATGACGCAGATGCTGTGGTGCGCGCCGACCTCGTTGAGCCGTTCGCCGAACGCCCGCCCCGCGACGCCCTCGTCCTGGCCGAAGTAGGAGAGCAGGCCCAGGTCCTGCCAGGCGGGCAGCCCCGAGTTGAGGCCGACGACGGGGATCCCGGCGTCCTCGGCATCGGCTATGGCGTCCGCGAGCGCGTCGGGGTCGGGCATGGTGAGGGCGATGCCGTCCACGTCCTGGTCGATGGCGTTCTGGATGAGGGCCGCCTGGTTGGCGGCGCTGGGGTCGCTGGAGTAGACGAGGTCGACGTTGTCCTTCTGCGCCGCCGCCTCCGCTCCCTCGCGGACGGTGTCCCAGAACGTGTCGCTCGACGCCCCGTGGGTGATCAGCGCGACCTTCAGCCTGGGGGTGTCGGCCACTGAGGCCCCGGCGTTCTGGTTGTCCCGGTCCTCCTGGGCCTCTTTGCCCCCGGAGTCGCTGGAACAGCCGGCGAGCAGCAGGCTCGCGGCGCAGGCCGCGACGAGCGCGGAGCGGCTGGTCCGATTCATCGTCCGTACCTCACTTCGCTGTGAGACTTCCCTGATGGCGGCTTGGGCCGCTGGGGACGGAAGCAAACCCGCGGCGGGCCCGGCTGTCAATTGATCTCGCTCTCCCCGGATTTGGGGCCGGCTGAACACCGGAAGACCCGATAAGCCGTCAGGTTCTTCCGCGGCGGGCCACGAGCGTCACCGCCCTGTGGCCCGCCCGTCACAGGTGGGCGACAGCGTGGGCCCCGCGCCCGGTGGCGTCGTTGTGGTCGGGGAACAGCGCGCTGACGGGGTGTCAGCCGGGAGCGAGGCCGCTCGTGCGGCGGCCGGAGGAGGTGCGAGGAGATGAGCGAGGACGTGCGCCGGGACCCGCGCGAGGAGCCGTGGGAGCCGGGGGAGCTGTGGTCCTACAAGGAGATCGCCGCGCACATCGGGGTGCAGCCCGCCACCGTGCGCTCGTATCGCAAGCTGGGGCATCTGCCGCCGCCCGACGCCGTGCGCGACGGGCGGCCGTACTGGCGTCAGGAGACGGTCAGGCGGTGGGTGGCGAACCGGCCGGGACGGCGTCGCGGGCGCCGGACCTGAGGGCCCCGGCGGCGGCCGGTCCCCTGGCCACGGTCCTGGTGGGCCCCGAGGCGGGGCGGCCGAGGCGGGTGAGGAGCTGGGCGACGCAGGCGACGACGGCGGAGACCGCGGTGCCGAGGGCGAGCGAGGGCCAGGTGCCGTGCAGGGCCGAGCCGCCCCAGTAGCCGAGGGCGACGCTGTAGGAGGCCCAGACGGCCTCGGCGATCGCGGCCCCGAGCAGGTAGCGCCTGGCGGGGTAGCCGACGACGGCGGCGGCGAGGCCGCCCACCAGGCGCCCGCTCGGCAGGAAGCGGATGCCGATGACGAAGGGCAGGCCGTGGGAGTGCATCCTGGCGGCCATCCAGGCCAGTGCGGCCCGGCGCCTGGGCCTGCGGTTCAGCCGGCGCAGCGCGCGGGGCCCGGCCAGGCGGCCCGCGCCGTGGACGAGGGCGTCACCGGCCAGGGCGCTGCCGGCGACCACGAGCAGGACCAGCGGCAGGCTCAGCTTTCCCTCCTGGGCGAGGGCGCCGGCGGAGGCGATCAGGGCGGCGTTGGGCACGAGCGGAGGGGCGGTGGTGAGGGCGAGCAGGGCGTACATCCACAGTGCGCCGTCCATTCCTGGTGTCCCATCCTCTCCACGGCTCTCCCGAGCCTGGTGTGTGTCAGCAAAAGCTGACACGCCAGGCGCGGGACGGGGAACACGTTTCGAGGAATACCCGGGGGATGTGGTGGTCTCCCCTAGGGCGGTCGCGTTATACCCCCAAGGGGTATATGATTCGGCCAGTCGCAGGGCGCGTGAAGGGACACCCGGGAAATCCACACAGGCGTGCGGGAAGCCTGCGCAACGCCGGTGGCCGGAAGCGGACCCCGCGACGCGCCGGAACGACTCCCCCGGCGCGGCCGGCGCCCACCGGCCGGGCGGGGGGAACGGAAGCAGCAGCCACACAGAAGCGAGGCAGCCCCATGAGCACCACGAGCACCGTGACCTACCGGGTCTCCGGCATGACCTGCGGACACTGCGAGGGGAGCGTGAAGGAGGAGGTCTCCGCGCTGCCCGGCGTCACCGGGGTGACGGCCGCGGCGGCCACCGGCCTGGTGACCGTCACCTCCGAGGGCCCGCTCGACGACGAGGCCGTCCGCGGCGCCGTGGACGAGGCGGGATACGAGCTGGTCGGCCGCGTCTGAGCCGGACGCGCCCCGCGCGGGGGAGAAACCCCCGCGAAGGCCGGAAGCCGGGCAGGGGAATCGGGGAATCCCCGGGACGGGATGCGGGGAACCCTGAGACGTCCGGGATTCCCCGAGGATTCGGGGAATCCCCGGGAACCCACGGGAAGGCCCGGGAAAGGGAGAAGCGCCCCGGCGACGGGTCCCCCCACAGGGCCCGTGGCGCGGGGCGCTTCCTGCCGTTCGCTCAGAGCGTCCCCCCACGGGACCCCGGCGGAACGGCCGTCAGCGTGGGTCCAGCCGAATCCGCGCTAACGCTGACCGGTTAGACCCACAACTCGTTCAAAGGTTGCGCACAAGATGATGTGACCTGCGTCACATTATCCGCGCTGCTCCACCGGCACGTACGGACGCTCCACGACGCCGGTGTAGATCTGCCGCGGGCGGCCGATCCTGGTGGTCGGGTCGGTGATCATCTCGTGCCACTGGGCGATCCAGCCCGGCAGCCGCCCGAGGGCGAACAGCACGGTGAACATGCTGGTCGGGAAGCCCATCGCCCGGTAGATGAGGCCGGTGTAGAAGTCGACGTTCGGGTAGAGGTTGCGCGAGACGAAGTAGTCGTCGCCCAGCGCGTGCTCCTCCAGCTTCAGCGCGATGTCGAGCAGCTCGTCGGACTTGCCGAGCGCCGACAGCACGTCGTGGGCCGCCGCCTTGATGATCTTGGCCCGCGGGTCGAAGCTCTTGTACACCCGGTGGCCGAAGCCCATCAGCCGGACGCCCTGCTCCTTGTTCTTCACCCGGCGGATGAAGGAGTCGACGTCCCCGCCCTCGGCCTGGATGCGCTGGAGCATCTCCAGCACGGCCGCGTTCGCCCCGCCGTGCAGCGGGCCCCACAGGGCGTTGATGCCGGCGGAGATGGAGACGAACAGGTTGGCCTGGGAGGAGCCGACCAGGCGCACGGTGGACGTCGAACAGTTCTGCTCGTGGTCCGCGTGCAGGATCAGCAGCTTGTCCAGGGCGTTGGCGACCACCGGATCGGGCTGGTAGTCCTCGGCGGGGACCGAGAAGGTCATCCGCAGGAAGTTCTCCACGTACCCCAGGTCGTTGCGCGGGTAGACCACCGGGTGGCCGACGGCCTTCTTGTACGCGTAGGCCGCGATGGTCGGGAGCTTGGCGAGCAGCCGGATGGTCGAGATGTAGCGCTGGCGCTCGTCGAAGGGGTTGTGGCTGTCCTGGTAGAACGTGGACAGCGCGCTGACGACCGAGGTCAGCATCGCCATCGGGTGCGCGTCCGTCGGGAAGCCCTCGAAGAAGCGCTTGACGTCCTCGTGGAGCAGCGTGTGCTGCGTGATCTCGTTCCGGAAGGCCGACAGCTCGTCGACCGTGGGAAGTTCACCGTTGATCAGCAGGTAGGCCGTCTCCAGGAACGAGCCGTGCTCGGCGAGCTGCTCGATCGGGTAACCCCGGTAGCGAAGGATGCCTTTCTCGCCGTCGAGATAGGTGATCTCCGATTTCACCGACGAGGTGTTCCCGAAGCCCGAGTCCAGGGTCACCAGACCGGTTTGGGCCCGCAGCTTGCCGATGTCGAAGCCGCGGTCGCCCACCGAGCTCTCCACCAGCGGGTAGCGGTACTCGTCGTCCCCGTACCTGACTACGACTGCCGTGTCTGCACTGTCGCTGTTGCGGTTCTCGCTCACGTCATCCCTCACCGACGTATGTGCCTCTTCTTCGAGGTGCCCTGACTGACTCCACTGTCCCCCATCTGGAGCCAGAATGTGCACTCGGGGTCGGCCAAGTGGCGAAAATCTGGCACGGCGTGCCGCCTAAATCGGATGTTTTACGGCCGATCCCGGCGGGGGATCAGCCCCGCCAGCCGCGCGTCGAGGGCCGTGTGGCGGCGCCCGGCGGACACGCTGCGCACCGCCTGGCCCAGCGCCCGCCGCGAACCCACGAGCACCACAAGCCGCTTGGCGCGGGTGACGGCCGTGTACAGCAGGTTTCGCTGGAGCATCATCCAGGCGCTCGTGGTGACCGGAATGACCACGCACGGGTACTCGCTGCCCTGGGAGCGGTGGATCGTCACCGCGTAGGCGTGCGCCAGCTCGTCCAGCTCGCCGAAGTCGTAGCCCACCTCCTCGTCCTCGTCGGTGCGCACGGTCAGCCGCTGCTCGTCGAGGTCCAGGCCCGTCACCACGCCGACGGTCCCGTTGAAGACGCCGTTCGCGCCGCGCTCGTAGTTGTTCCTGATCTGGGTGACCTTGTCGCCCACCCGGAAGACCCGGCCGCCGAACCGCTTCTCCGGCAGGCCCGGCCTGGCCGGGGTGATCGACTGCTGCAGCAGCCCGTTCAGCACGCCGGCGCCCGCCGGCCCGCGGTGCATCGGGGTGAGCACCTGCACGTCCCGGCGCGGGTCGAGGCCGAATCTGGCCGGTACCCGCCTGGCCGCCACGTCCACGGCCAGCTTCCCCGCCTCCTCCGCGTCGTCCTCCACGAACAGGAAGAAGTCCGCGAGGCCCTGGGTCAGCGGCGGCACCCCCGCGTTGATCCGGTGGGCGTTGGTCACCACCCCGGACTGCTGCGCCTGCCGGAAGATGCGGGTCAGCCGCACGGCGGGCACCGGGCTGTCCGCGGACAGCAGGTCGCGCAGCACCTCCCCGGCCCCCACCGAGGGCAGCTGGTCCACGTCGCCCACCAGCAGCAGGTGCGCGCCCGGGGGCACGGCCTTGACCAGCTTGTTGGCCAGCAGCAGGTCCAGCATGGACGCCTCGTCCACCACCACCAGGTCCGCCTCCAGGGGCCGGTCGCGGTCGAAGGCGGCGTCCCCGCCCGGCTTCAGTTCGAGCAGCCGGTGCACCGTCTTGGCCTCCGCCCCGGTCAGCTCGGCCAGCCGCTTGGCGGCCCGCCCGGTGGGGGCGGCCAGCAGCACCCGCGCCCGCTTGGCCCGGGCCAGCTCGACCACCGACCGCACCGTGAACGACTTGCCGCAGCCGGGCCCGCCGGTGAGCACCGCCACCCGCTCGGTCAGCGCGAGCCGCACGGCCTGCTCCTGCTCGGGCGCGAGCGCCGCCCCGGTCCGCGCGGCCAGCCAGGCCAGGGCCGCCGCCCAGTCGACGGACCCGAAGGCCGCCAGCCGGTCCTCCGGGCCCCGCAGCAGCCGCCGCAGCTGCCCGGCGAGGGAGAGCTCGGCGCGGTGGAAGGGCAGCAGGTAGACCGCGGTGACCCTGCCCTCGGGCTGCTCCGGGTCCGGCACCGCCTCCCGGACCACGCCGCCCGCCTCCTCCGGCTGCGCCGCCAGCTCGCCCAGGCAGTCGATGACCAGGCCGGTGTCCACCTGGAGCAGCTTGACCGCGTCCGAGATCAGCCGCTCCTCCGGCAGGTAGCAGTGGCCCTGGTCGCTCGCCTGGGAGAGCGCGTAGGCCAGCCCCGCCTTCACCCGTTCGGGGCTGTCGCGCGGGATGCCCACGGCCTGCGCGATGCGGTCCGCGGTCAGGAAGCCGATGCCCCACACGTCGGCCGCCAGCCGGTAGGGCCGGTTCTTCACCACGGAGATGGCGGCGTCGCCGTACTTCTTGTAGATGCGCACGGCCAGGGAGGTGGAGACCTCGACGCTCTGCAGGAAGACCATGACCTCCTTGATCGCCTTCTGCTCCTCCCAGGCGGCGGCGATCCGCGCGGTGCGCTTGGGGCCGAGCCCCGGCACGGCGATCAGCCGCCCCGGGTCCTCCTCGATCACCTCCAGGGTCGCCAGCCCGAAGTGCTCCACGATGCGGTCGGCCGTCACCGGGCCGATGCCCTTGATCAGGCCGGAGCCCAGGTAGCGCCTGATGCCCTGCACGGTCGCCGGCAGCACGGTCGTGTAGTTCTCCACGGTGAACTGGCGGCCGTAGCTGGGGTGCGAGCCCCAGCGGCCGGTCATCCGCAGCGACTCGCCGACCTGCGCGCCGAGCAGCGAGCCCACCACCGTCAGCAGCTCGCCCCCGCCGCGGCCCGTGTCCACCCTGGCGACCGTGTAGCCGGTCTCCTCGTTGGCGTAGGTGATGCGTTCGAGGACCCCCTCGACGACGGTGCTTGACGACATGCCACGACCGTAACCCCGGTCGCCGACACGGCAGTCGGCCCCTTCCGCCTCGAAGGCCGCGGCGCCCGCCGCCCGGCGCGCTCCCCCGGTTGCCTCCACCGGCGCCCCGGGGCTCCCGGCGGCACCGGCACGCACTGGAAGGGGCGCTGGCCAGGGCGCACCATGAGAGGGCCCGCCGGCGCGCCTCGGCCGGGGCGGCGGGCGGCCGGGCAGCGGCCCGCCGCCGCGGCGGGCGGTGCGGCCCGCCATGGCGGGACACATCACCTTTTGCCGCCGGTTGCCTGTCAGGCACCGGAGCGTCACGCGGCGTCCTCATTCCCGTAAGGCCGGAGGGGGACTCGGGAGGCAGGCGATGGACATCCAGGACATCGAGGGCACCGGAGGAACCGGGCTCGCCGGGGAGGGGCCGGCCGCGGCCGGGGAGCGCGTCCTCGCCCTGGCCGATCCGCGCGCGCGGCGGGTGGAACTCAGCGGCGGCAAGGCGGCCTCGCTCGCCCGGGCCGCCGAGGCGGGGCTGCCGGTGCCGCCCGGCTTCGTCGTGCCGCCGCCCAGCGCTCAACCGACCCCGCACGGACGCGAGTTGTACGCCGCCTGGCGGGAGCTGAGCGCGGAAGGCACCCGGCCACTCGCCGTGCGCTCCTCCTCGGCCGCCGAGGACACCGTGACCTCCTCGATGGCGGGCCGTTTCCGCACCGTCCTGGACGTGCGCGGCTGGGAGGAGTTCCGCGCCGCGCTGCGGGAGGTCCGCGGCTCCTCGGCCCGGGAGCCGGCCGTGCTGGTGCAGCCCATGGTCAGGTCGCGGGTCGGCGGGGTGCTCTTCACCTCGGATCCGCTGCCGGGCGGCGCCCGCCGGATGCTGGTCAGCGCCGTGCGCGGCGGGCCGGACCGCCTGGTGGGCGGCGCCGAGACCGGCAGCGACTTCCGCCTCACCCGGCACGGCCGCCCGGTGGGAGGGGCGCCCGCGGCCGGGCTGCTGACCGGCCGGGAGCTGCGGCGGCTGGCCGCGCTCGCCCGGCGGGCGCGGCGGCTCTTCGGGCGCGCCCAGGACATCGAGTTCGGCTTCGACGCGCTCACCGGCCGCCTGTGGCTGTTCCAGTCCCGGCCGATCACCGCGCGGGCCCCGCGCCCGGCGCGGCGGGCCAGGCTGCTGGGCGCGGGGCCGGTGGCGGAGACCCTCCCCGGGGTGCTGCACCCGCTGGAGGAGGACCTGTGGGTGACGCCGATGGCCCACGGGCTCGCCGCCGCGCTGCACCTGTGCGGGGCGGCGAGCGCCCGCACGCTGCGCGGCGTGCCCGCCGTCACCACCGTGGCCGGCCGCGCCGTGGCGGACCTGCGGCTGCTCGGCCTCGCCGGGCCGCGCCACCGGCTGCTCGCCGCCCTCGACCCGCTTCCGGCGGCGCGCCGCCTGGCCGCGGCCTGGCGCGTCGGCCGGCTGCGCGCCGCGCTGCCCGGCCTCGCGCTCGCCCTGCGGGCCGAGGTGGACGCCCAGCTCGCCGCGGCCCCGGCCGCCGGGGAACTCTCCCCCGCCGCGCTGGCCGCCGCCCTGCGCTGGAGCCGCGCGGTCCTGGTCCCCCTGCACGCCCAGGAGGCCCTGGCGGGCGCGCTGCCGGCGCCCCCGGAAGCCCCGGCCGCCGCCCGCCCGCGCCGCCGGCGTGCCCCCGCGGCGCGGGTGGCCGCGAGCGGCCCCGGGGGAGCCGCCGCGGGGGCGGCGGGGGACGCGGCGGGCGCTCCCCCGGCGACCGGCGCCGGGGTGGCGCTCGCCGCCCTCGCCGCCGCGCGGGCCGCGGGCGAGGAGGAGGCCGCGATCCCGGCCCGCCACCCCGAGGTGCTGGCCCTGATCCCGCCCAGCCTCACCACCCCGCCCCGCCCCCCGGCGGCATGGCCCGCCGGCACGGTCCCTGGCGCGATCCCGGACTCAGTCCCCGAAACGGTCCCCGGCACGGCCCCGGGCGCGATCCCCGGCACGACCTCGGGCGCGATACCGGATACGGCCCCGGATACGGCCCCGGGCGCGGTCCCCGACACGGCCCCTCGCGCGATCCCGGACACGGACCCGGATTCGGCGGCCGGGTGGCAGGAGATCGCGGCCGCCCTGGCGGGCCTGCCGCTCCGGGAGGCGCTGCGGCTGCGCGTGCGGTGGGTGCAGGAGTTCCAGGCGGCGCTGGTGCGGGAGCTGGCGGCCCGCCACCCGGGTCCCGAACCGCTCGCCCTGCTGCGGTGGGAGGAGCTGCTCGCCCTCGCCGAGGGCGGGCGGCGGCCGGCCGGGGCGAACCGGCGGACGCCGCCCCCGCAGGGCCCGCCGCCGCCCGACGCGTTCCGCCTGGCCGCGGACGGCACCCCCGTGCCCGAGCCGCGGCGCGGCGGCCGGGCCGCCGGCGCCGGCCGGCCCGTCTCCGGCGGGCGCGTCCACGGCCTGGCCTGGGACGGGGCGGGGCCGCCGCCGCCCGGGGCCGTGCTGGTGGTCCGCACCCTCGATCCCGGCCTCGCCCCCCTGCTGCCGGGGCTGACCGGGCTGGTCGCGCAGACCGGGAGCCCGCTGTCGCACCTGGCCCTCCTCGCCCGGGAGTCGGGGCTGGCGGCCGTCACCGGCGTGCCCGGGGCCGTGGACCGCTTCCCGCCGGGCACCCCCCTGCTCGTCGACGGCGCCACCGGGGAGGTGCGGGCCCGATGAGGGGCGCCAGGTCCGCCGCCTACCTCCTCGGCGGGGCCGCCGCGCTCGGGGCGGCCTGCTTCCTGGTCGTCTACCTCTACCGGTGGCAGTGGCAGCGCACGATCGTCTGCGGCGTGCTGCTCCTCGTCGTCGAGGTACTGCTGCTCTCCCTCGCCGTCCTCGACCGGCTGGCCCGCCTGGAGCGGCGGCTCGGCGAGGGCGACGCCAGGCAGCGGGAGATCCTCGCCGCCCTGCGCGGCGCCGAGGGCGCCCCGGCGGGCGAGGAGGCGCGGACCGCCGCGGGCGGCCCGCGGTTCTCCTGGCTCGAACGCGGCACGGAGGCGCTGGAGTGGGAACACCACAGCCACGTCTTCGTCCCCGTGCTGATGGCCACGGGCGCGGCGCTCTCCGGCCTCGCCTGGCTGGTCGAGCGGGCGGCGGGGGCCACGGCCCGTCCCGCCGCGGGACGCCGCCTGGCCCGCAGGTTCGCGGTGCTCGCCGCGCCGCCCGGCGGCTACCTGGCCGGGGCGCGGGACCTGCCGCCGCGCCCGGCCCTCGCTGGCCCAGGCTCCACCCGCGGCGGGCTGCGCGGCCTGGCCTGGCTGACCGCCGCGCTCCTGTGCGCGCTGCTCGTCGCCGGGCTCGCCGAGCTGACGGAGACGGCGCCGCCCGAGCACGGCGAGGCGACCGCCACCTCGCTGCTCTTCACCGTCGAGGGCCACGGCGTCACGGCCGAGCGCTCCGCGCTGGCCGCGCGCCAGCTGTGGGAACGCTGCCGGGACGCCACCTCGGTCCCGCTGGGCCAGGCCGGGATGACCCGCCTCGACGAGGGCCTGTACGCCGCCACCGTGCACCCCTCGCTCTCCGCCCACGACGAGCACCGCCTGGAGGGCTGCCTGGAGGACGCCACCCTGGACCGCATCCGGCTCCACGTCCTGGGCACCGGCTCCGTCGAGTGACGGGGCGCCCGCCCGCGGCATGAAGCCGCCCCGACCCGGGGCGGCTTCACCCGGGACGGGGCGGCGTTCAGGGGGGCGCGGGTCAGCGCCCGTGCGCGCGGTAGCGGGCCACCGTCTCCCTCAGCACCTCGTGTCCTTCGCGCGCCCACAGCCCGTCGTTGAACAGCTCGACCTCCACCGGGCCGCGGTAGCCCGCCGCCTCGACCTGCGACCTGAACCAGCGGAAGTCGACCGATCCGTCGCCGAGTTGGCCGCGGCCGTTGAGCACCCCGGCCGGCAGCGGGGTGACCCAGTCGGCGAACTGGAAGGCGTGGATGCGCCCGCCGGCCCCCGCCCGCCGTATCCCCTCGGCGACGGCGTCGTCCCACCACAGGTGGTAGGTGTCCACGACGACGCCGACCTGCTCGGCCGGGAAGCGCTCCGCCAGGTCCAGGGCCTGCGCCAGGGTGGAGACCACGCAGCGGTCGGCCGCGTACATCGGGTGCAGCGCCTCGATCGCCAGCCGCACGCCGCGTTCGGCCGCGTAGGGGGCGAGTTCGCCCAGGGCGTCGGCGATCCGCTCGCGGGCCCCGGCCAGGTCGCGGCTGCCCGGCGGCAGGCCGCCGGAGACCAGGACCAGCGTGTCGGTGCCCAGGGTGGCCGCCTCGTCGATGGCCGCGCGGTTGTCCGCGAGGGCGCGGGCCCGCTCGGCCGGGTCGATCGCGGTGAAGAAGCCGCCCCGGCACAGCGAGGTGACGGTGAGGCCGGCCTCGCGGACCAGCCGGGCCGCGGCCTGCAGGCCGAACTCCGCCACCGGCTCCCGCCACAGCCCGACGCCCGGCACCCCGGCCGCCAGCAGGCCATTGACCAGCTCGGGCAGCGAGAGCTGCCTGACGGTCATCTGGTTGAGCGAGAAGTCCCGCAGGTCCTCGTGCGTCACGCCGTCACCCCGTTCACCGCGAGCAGGTGCCTCATCCTGGACTCGGCCAGGCCGGGGTCCGGGAACAGGCCGAGCCCGTCGGCCAGTTCGTAGGCGCGGGCCAGGTGCGGCAGCGAGCGCGCGGACTGCAGGCCGCCCACCATCGCGAAGTGCTCCTGGTGCCCGGCCAGCCAGGCCAGGAAGACCACGCCGGTCTTGTAGAAGCGGGTCGGCGCCTGGAAGAGGTGCCTGGACAGCGGGACGGTGGGGTCGAGCACCGCCCGGAAGCCGGCCGTGTTCTCCTTCTCGCCCCCCTCGCCCGCGTCCAGCGTCCGCACCGCGTGCGCGGCGAGCGGGCCGAGCGGGTCGAAGATGCCGAGCAGGGCGTGGCTGAAGCCCTGCTCGTCCCCGGCGATCAGCTCCGGGTAGTGGAAGTCGTCGCCCGTGTAGCAGCGGACCCCCGCCGGGAGGCGGCGGCGCAGCTCCACCTCGCGGCGCGCGTCGAGGAGGGAGACCTTGACGCCGTCCACCTTGGCCGGGTCGGCGGCGATGATCTGCAGGAAGGTGCCGGTGGCCGCGTCCAGGTCGGCGCTGCCCCAGTAGCCTTCGAGCGCCGGGTCGAACATCGGCCCGAGCCAGTGCAGGATGACCGGCTCCGCGGCCTGCCGCAGCAGGTGCCCGTAGACCTCCAGGTAGTCCTCGGGGCCGCGGGCCGCGGCGGCAAGCGCGCGGGAGGCCATGAGGATGGCCTGCGCGCCCGTCTCCTCGACGACGGCCAGCTGCTCCTCGTACGCGGCCCACACGGCGGCGAGCGAGGCGGTGCCCGGCGCGAGCTGGTCGGTGCCCACGCCGCAGGCGATGCGCCCGCCGACGGCCTTCGCCTCCGCGCCGGAGCGGCGGATCAGCTCCGCCGCCCCGCCCCAGTCCAGGCCCATGCCGCGCTGGGCGGTGTCCATCGCCTCGGCCACGCCGAGGCCGTGCGCCCACAGGTGGCGGCGGAAGGCGAGGGTGGCCTCCCAGTCGACGGCGGCCGGGCCGTCCGGGGTGGTGTCGGCGAAGGGGTCGGCGACCACGTGGGCGGCCGAGTAGACGACGCGCGCGGCGAGCGGCCCCTCGCCCGGCGGGTGGTCGGCGGGCTCGGCGCGGGGCTGGTAGTCGCGCAACCGGCCCTGGCTGTCGGGCAGTCGGATCATGGGGTGGCTCGCTCCTCTCCTCGGCGGTGGGTGCCTCGCGGGGTCACAGGCTCAGCTCGGGCACGGGCAGCCTGCGGCCCTCGGCCGAGGAACGCAGCCCGAGCTCGCCGACCTGCACGCCCCTGGCGCCGGCCAGCAGGTCCTTGTCGTAGGGCTCGTCCGCCACGACGTGCCGCAGGAACAGCTCCCACTGCGCCTTGAAGCCGTTGTCGAACTCACCGTTGTCCGGGACCTCCTGCCACTGCTCGCGGAAGACCTCGGTGGCCGGGATGTCCGGGTTCCACACCGGCTTCGGGGTGGCGGAGCGGTGCTGGACGCGGCACGTGCGCAGGCCGGCGACGGCCGAGCCCTCGGTGCCGTCGACCTGGAACTCGACCAGCTCGTCGCGGTTGACCCGGACCGCCCAGGAGGAGTTGATCTGGGCGACGGTGCCGCCGGCGAGCTCGAAGATGCCGTAGGCCGCGTCGTCCGCCGTGGCCTGGTAGGGCTTGCCCTGCTCGTCCCAGCGCTCGGGGATGTGGGTGACGGCGAGCGCCTGCACGCTCTCCACCCGGCCGAACAGCCCGTGCAGCACGTACTCCCAGTGCGGGAACATGTCGCGCACGATGCCGCCGCCGTCCTCGGTGCGGTAGTTCCAGGAGGGGCGCTGGGCGGCCTGCCAGTCGCCCTCGAAGACCCAGTAGCCGAACTCGCCGCGCACCGAGAGGATGCGGCCGAAGAAGCCGCCCTCCACCAGCCGCCGCAGCTTGAGCAGGCCGGGCAGGAACAGCTTGTCCTGCACGACGCCGGTCTTGATCCCGGCCTCGTTGGCGAGCCTGGCCAGCCGCAGCGCGCCCTGAAGGTCGCCCGCGGTGGGCTTCTCGGTGTAGAGGTGCTTGCCGGCCGCGATGGCCTTGGTCAGCGCCTCCTCGCGGGCGGCGGTGATCTGGGAGTCGAAGTAGATGTCGACCGAGTCGTCGCCCAGGACGGCGTCGAGGTCGGTGGAGACCGATTCCGCGGGCAGGCCGTGCCGCTCCGCGATCTCGCGCAGGGCGTGCTCGCGGCGGCCGAGCAGCACCGGCTCTGGCCAGATCGCCGTGCCGTCGCCCAGGTCGACGCCGCCCTGCTCGCGGATGGCCAGGATCGAACGGACGAGGTGCTGCCGGTACCCCATTCGTCCCGTGACCCCGTTCATGGCGATCCTGACGGTCCTGCGTGTGGTCATGGGCTGTGCCTCCTGGGCAAGTAAGCGCTTTCTACATCGACAGAAGCTAACCTCTCCCCACGGGGAAGGACAAGTGTGGGAGCGAAGGCATGTCAGTGACGCTGGCGGACGTGGCGGCCCGCGCGGGGGTGTCCGCGGCGACCGTCTCCCGGGTGCTCAACGGGAACTACCCGGTGGCCGGCTCCACCCGCAGCCGCGTGCTGCGGGCCGTCGACGAGCTGGAGTACGTGGTGAACGGCCCGGCCAGCGCCCTGGCCGCGGCCAGCTCCGACCTGGTCGGGGTGCTGGTCAACGACATCGCCGACCCCTTCTTCGGGATCATGGCGAGCGCGGTGCAGTCCGAGATCGGCCCGGGGCCCGACGGGGCCGGGCACAAGATGGCCATCGTCTGCAACACCGGGGGCCTCCCCGAGCGCGAGCTGACCTACCTCACCCTCCTCCAGCGCCAGCGCGCCGCCGGGGTGGTCCTCACCGGCGGCGCCGTCGAGGACCCGGGGCACGCCGAGGCCCTCGGCGCGCGCCTGCGGCGCCTTGAGGCGGCGGGGGCGCAGGTCGTGCTCTGCGGGCGCCCCCCGCTGCCCGAGCCGGGGCCCCTGACCGTCACCTTCGACAACCGCGGCGGCGCCCGCCGCCTGACCGAGCACCTGCTCTCCCTCGGCCACCGCCGCCTGGGCTACCTGGCGGGCCCCGCCGGCCGCACCACGACCAGGCACCGGCTGGAGGGGCACCGCGAGGCGCTTTCCGCGGCCGGCCTGGCGGGGGACGCCGAGCGGCTGACGGTGCAGGGCGCCTACGACCGCGCGGCCGGCTACGACGGTGCGCTCGAACTGCTGCGGCGCGACCCGGGGTTGACGGCCATCCTGGCGGCGAACGACACCGTGGCACTCGGCGTCTGCGCGGCGCTGCGCGACCGGGGGCTGCGCATTCCCGAGGACGTGTCGGTCACCGGCTTCGACGACCTGCCCTTCGCGGTGGACGCCACGCCCGCCCTCACCACGGTGCGCCTGCCGCTGCACGACGCCGCGGCCCGCGCCGGGCGGCTGGTCCTCGGCCGCGAGACCCCGCCGCCCGGCGGCGTCACCACCTTCCCCACCGAGCTGATGGCCCGCCAGTCCACGGCCGCCCCCGGCCGGTAAGGCCTTTCCCGGCGGCGCCGCGCGCCGGCCTGGGTGCCGGCCGGGGTGCCGGTCAGCGCGCCCGTCAGCGCGCCGGCCGGCCGCGTTCCTGCGCCGCCTCCCCGGCCGGCTCCGGCCGGGCCGTGGGCCCCTCGGGGCGCGGCGGCCGGGCGGCGCGGCCCGGGGTCTCGGTGCGGAAGGAGGCGCCGAGTTCGGGGCCGAGGGTGAAGTAGTGGCGGAAGTTGTAGACGAGGGGCCGCCAGGCCGCCGGGTCCACGTGCTGGGTGTCCCCGACCACGATCCGCGGGTCCGCGTGCACCCGGAGCACCCGCGCCTCGACGATCACGAAATCGCCCGCCGCGTCCGGCCTGACCGCCTCGGCCCTGGCCTCCAACTGCAGCGGGCAGCCCGCCACCCGCGGGGGCCGCACGAGCACGGAGGGCTCGGGGCGCAGCCCGGCCGCGCCGAACTTGTCCCGCTCGAACCTGGCCCACGTCTTGTGCGGGGGCACCGGGTCGGCGCCGGTCAGCGGCGCGAGCCGTTCCACCGCCCGCCACTGCCCGGGCGCGGGGAGGTTGATCACGAGCTCGGGGCGGCTGCGCAGGTTGCGGGCGGTCTGGCCCCCGGGGCCGAGCCCGAGCACCACCACCTGCCCCAGCGCCCAGGCCGAGGACATGGGCGCGAGGTTCGCCGAGCCGTCCTCGTTCTCCGTGCTCAGCAGCACCACGGGGGTGCCGAAGTACAGGATGGGGGGCCGTATCGCGACGTGTTCCATACCCGGGGACGCTAGGCGCCCGGCAGTTCGGCCGGCGCCGAAGGATCGCGCCCGCGCGGGCCCCGGCGGGTGCCGCGCCCGCCGCAGCGGCGGGGCCGGCGGCTCAGGCCCCCGGGCCGCGGCCGTCGCCCGGCCGCGCGGGCCCCGCCTCCGCGCGGGGGCCGGGGACCGGGGCGGCCCCCGCCGGGGTCGCCCCGCCGCGGGTGGTGCCGTCGAGTTCCCAGCCGCAGAAGGAGAAGAGCACGATCAGCGCCCCGCCGCAGACGATCGCCCAGTCGGCGAGGTTCATCACGCTGAACCCGCGGACGGCGATGAAGTCGACGACCGCCCCCTGCAGGTCGCCCGGGGCGCGGAAGAGGCGGTCGGTGAGGTTGCCCAGCGCGCCGCCGAGCAGCAGCCCGAGCGCGAGCGCCCACGGCCTGCTGTAGAGCCGGCGCGCCAGGCGGAAGATCACCGCGGCCACGCCGATGGCGATCACCGTGAACACGAGGGTCGTCGCCCCGCCGATGCCGAAGGCCGCGCCGGAGTTCCGCATCACCCGCAGCTCCATCCACGAGCCGATCAGCCCGACCGGGGCGTGGTGTTCGAGCCGGGCGACCACGGCCAGCTTGGTGCCAAGGTCGATCGCGTAGGCCAGGCCCGCCACCGCGAGGAGCAGGGGAACGCGCCGCCTGGCCGCCCCGCCCTCTCCCCGGGCCCCGGCGCCCGCGCCCCGCCCTCGATCCGCCGCATCCGGGACATCCGCCACATCCGCCACATCCGTCGCGTGCGCGGCAGGCGCCGCCTGTGTCGGGTTGGTCGCGTCGGTCACGTTCAGCCACCTCGAAGTCCCTCGCCCGGGGGATCCGGGCGCGCCGTTCGCGGTCCCGCGCGCGGGACCGGCCCCTCCCAGCGTACGGACCCGCCGGGCCCGCCCCGGTCCCGGCGGGGAACGCTTCGGCGCGGGCCGAAACGCCGGCGCGTCATGCTGGGGGTATGCGAGGCACGGCGGAGACCCGGCAGACCGGGGCCCAGCGCGCCGGGCGGGAGGCCGATCGGGACCTCGCCGCCCTCGCGGCGCTGCTGGCCAACGACACCCGCGCCGGGTTCTGCCTGGCGCTGCTCGACGGCCGTGCGTGGACGCCGACCGAACTGGCCAGGCTGGCCGGGGTGGCCCCCTCGACGGCCACCGAGCACCTGAACGCGCTGGTGGACGGCGGGCTGCTGAGCGAGGTGCGCCAGGGGCGGCACCGCTACGTGCGGCTGGCCGGTCCCGAGGTGGCCGCGGTCGTGGAGAGCCTCGCCGCGCTGGCGCCGGCCGCCGCCCCGCCGCGCTCCCTGTCGGCCGCAGGCCGCCGCAGGGCGCTGGCGGCGGGCCGGACCTGCTACGACCACCTGGCGGGCGCCCTCGGCGTCGCCCTCACCGACGCGATGACCGCCAGGGGCCTGCTGGACGGCGCGCACGATCTCCGCCTCACCCCGCGCGGCGCGGCCTGGCTCGCCGAACTCGGCCTGGCCCCGCGGCCCGGCGGGCGCCGCCCGCCCACCCGCGCCTGCCTCGACTGGACCGAACGCCGTCCGCACCTGGCGGGCGCGGTGGGCGCCGCGCTGTGCCGGCACGCCTTCGAGGCGGGCTGGGTCGCGCGGCGCGGCACGGGGCGCGCCGTGCGGCTCACCGAGGCGGGGCGCGCGGCCCTTTCCGCGCACCTCGGGCTCACCTCAGACGGCCGCTTCTGAGCCGGCCCCACGACGTGGGCGGGCGGTCGCCCCGGCCGCGGACGGAAGCCGGGCACGCCCATTCCCGCGCGCGCTGCTGATTCACCTTCACTTCACCTTTCCCGCGGATCACTTCACCTTCCCCACAGGCGCGGCAGGGGAGGCGCGGGAGGCGAGGGGGCACCCGGAAGGGGTGTGGAAGGAGCGAAGGAATGCGGGGACGCCGTGGGCAAGATCACTCCGCGTGCACCCCCTACAACCGTGCGGGCGCCTCATTGGTCCACCTCACAGCGACTTCCCCCGTTTTGGCCTGGGGAAGCGCCGGGACACGGAGCCGCTGGGGGGCCTGCCTTGAAGATCGTTTTTCTGCTGAACAACGCCTACGGCATCGGGGGGACAATCAGGTCGGTCGGTAATCTTTCGGCCGCGCTGGCCGCGCGCGGGCACGAGGTGCGGGTCGCCAGTCTCTACCGGCATCGTGACGTGCCGAGCCTCGGTTTTCACCCGGATGTCACCGTGGAGCCGCTGATCGACCTGCGCGAGGGGGTGGCCCTGCCGCCCGCGGGCGCGCGGCCGAGCGAGCTCTTCGCCCAGGCGCGGATGGACTTCGGCTCCACCCCGCCCTCGCTGCTCAGCGACCGCCTGGTGGCGGAGTACCTGGCCGGGACCGACGCCGAGGTGGTGATCTCCACCAGGCCCACGCTGAACGCCTACCTGGCCCGGTTCGGCGACCCGCGGCGCCACCTCAGGATCGGCCAGGAGCACCTGACGCTCCGGGCGCGCAAGCAGCCGGTGCGCGCCCTCCAACTGCCCGCCGCCGCCGTGCTCGACGCGTTCGTGCCGGTGTCCGAGGCGGACGCCGCCGCCTACCGGGACGCCCTCCCCGCCGCGGCCACCCGGGTGCTGTGCATTCCGAACTGCTCGCCCACCCCCGCGGTCGCCCCCGCGACCGGCGACTCGACGACGATCGTGGCCGCCGGCCGGCTGGTCCCCGTGAAGCGCTACGACCGCCTGATCGACGCCTTCGCCAAGGTCGCCCCCGAGTTCCCCGAGTGGGACCTGCGGATCTACGGCCGCGGCCCGGTCAAGGATGCGCTGCGCCGGCGGATCGAGGAGCACGGCCTGTACGACCGGGCCCGGCTGATGGGCGCCGCCTCGCCGATCGAGGCGGAGTGGGTGAAGGGCGCGATCGCGGCGGTCTCCTCCGACGTCGAGTCGTTCGGGCTGACCCTCGTCGAGGCGATGGCCTGCGGGGTTCCGGTCGTCTCCACCGACTGCCCGCACGGGCCGCGGGAGATCCTGACCGAGGGCGAGGACGGCCTGCTGACGCCCCTCGACGGCGGCAGCGAGGCGTTCGCCGACGCGCTGCGGCGGCTGATGGCCGACCCGGCGCTGCGGCGGCGCATGGGCGCCGCCGGGCTGCGGAGCGCCGCCAGATACCGGCCGGAGACGATCGCGCGCCGCTACGAGGAGCTGTTCGCCGCGCTGCTCGCCGACCGGCCGCGCCCGCGCTCCGGCCCCCGCGGCGAGGGCCGGGGCAGGCCGGGGGCCGGCGGCCTGGCCGGGCTGCGGGGCCTGCGCGGGCTGCGCCGGCTGGTGGGCGGCGGCAGGCCGCGCGGGACCCGGCAGGCCCCGCCGGCGCAGCGGCCGCGTCCGGCCGCGCGGCCCCTGGCGCGCGTCGCCTGCACCGCGGACGGGGGGCTGACCGTCTCGGCGCTGCCGCCCGCCGGCGAGCTGCGGCTGCGGCTGCGGCAGGACCCGCGGGGCCGGGAGGTCAGGGTGCCCGTCGGGAAGGACGGCACGGCCACCCTCTCGCGGGCCTCGCTCACCCTGGAGGAGGGCCGCTGGGACGTGTTCGCCGGGGCGAAGCCGAAGCGGGTGGGCGCGCGGCTGGTGGAGCGGGCCGCCCTGGTCGGCACGCCACCCACCGTGGACGAGCGGGGCGTGTCGGCGTGGATTCCCTACGTGACCGCCCACGGCAACCTCTCGCTGCGCACCTGGCTGCGCCCGGCCCACGCCGAGGTGGCCGACGTGGTGGTGGGCAGCGAGGAGGTGCGGATCACCGCCGCCCTGCTCACCACGGAGCCGCCCGCGCCCGAACGGGTGAGGGCGGTGGCCGCGCCGCGCGGGCAGACCGACGGGGAGATCGGCCTTGCGGTGCGCCCGCTGGCCGCGCCCGGCCTCTTCTCGCTGGTCCTGCGGCAGGCCGACGTCCCCGACGAGGGCCGGTGGGACCTGCGGCTCTGCCTGCCCGACGGCGCCCTGGTGCCCCTGGGCAGGATCGGCGGCGACATTCCCGACCGGAAGAAGATCGACGTCCTGCCCTCGCCCGGCCCGCGCCTGCGCCTGTACTTCTCCACCTCCAACGACCTGGCGCTCTCCCGCGCCGCCAAGGAGGCGGCCGGCGCGGAAGGCGAGGACGGCGCCTGAGCCGGCGGCCCGTTCCGGGGGCCGGGCGCCCGGGGCCTTCGGGCCCCGGCGCGGCGCGGCACGCGGGCAACGGCGCGGCACGCGGGCGGCTGCGGGTGGCGCGCGGGCCACGGCGGGCGGCGCGCGCTCCGCGTCGCCGAGCCGGGGTCCCGCGGTTACGGTTGAGCAGAGGGCTGGCAGGACAGCCCCCGTCTACCCGGCCGGGAGGTGCGCTCGGTGGCTCCCCTTCGCCTGGGCGGCAGGATCGGCTTCTTCGCCCTGCTTCTGACCTGGGTGGTACTGCTCGGGGTCGTGCAGAGCCTGATCTCGCAGGGCGCCCTCAGGCTCGTCGGCTGGACGCTGCTGGCGCCGCTGGTCGGCGGGGCGCTGCTCACCTTCAGGCAGACGCTGCTCGTCTGCGGGGCCACCGTGCTGACCACGCTCGTCGCCTACGGCTTCCTGGCCAGGGACATCGCCGTGTGGCACCGGCTGCTCGCGGTGGCCCTGGTCACGGTCGCCTGCGCGCTGAGCCTCGTGGTGGGACGGGTCAGGCTGGGCCGGGAGCGGCGGATCAGCGGCCTGATGGTGGCCCGCGAGCGGCTGACCCTGCTCAGCGTGGCCAGTACCCACGTGGGCTCGACCCTGGACGTGGACCGCACGGCGCGGGAGCTGGTGGAGGCCGCGGTGCCCAGGTTCGCCGACACCGCGGTGGTCGACCTCTTCGATCCGGTGCTGCACGGGGAGGAGCCCGCGGAGGAACGGCCGCGCGGCCCGGTCACGGTGCGCCGGGTGGCGGGGCGCACGGTGGACGAGGGCGACGGGGTGGAGACCTTCGAGCCCGGCGGCACGGACACCTACGAGCCGGGCTCGGTGCCGGGCCGCTGCCTGGCCACGGGCAAGGCGGCGCGGGCCGGCATCCAGAGTGCCTCCGAGGCGGCGAGCTGGCTGGGCGCCGACCCGGCCGAAGCCCGCTTCCTCGCCCCCGCCGTAAGGCGCGGGCCGCAACGAGGCGAGCCGGCCCCCGGCCGGCCGGACGCGGCCGCCCCCGGCCGGGACGGCGTTGGCGGGGACGACGCGGGCGGGGACGACGCGGGCCGGGACGACGCCCCGCCCGGCGGCGCAGGACGGCCGGCGGAGGAGGGCGCCGACGGCCCCGGCGCGGACCGTGCCGAGGAGCCTCCCGGGGAGGGCACGGCACCGGAGGCCGCAGAAGCGGAGGGCACGGCACCGGAGGCCGCAGAAGCGGGGGCCGCCGGGCGGCGGCCGGAGGGGCGGCGCAAGGGCCGGGGGCGGGCGAAGGCGCGGGAGCCGGCCGCCCGCCGCCACGACTACCACTCCGGCATCGCCGTCCCCCTGCGGGCCCGCGGCGCGACCCTCGGCGTGGCGGTCTTCCTGCGCAGTCACCGCCCCGAGCCCTTCGACGCCGACGATCTGCTGCTCGCCGAGGAGATCGGCGCGCGCGCCGCGGTCTGCGTGGACAACGCCCGCAGGTACACCCACGAGCACCACACCTCGCTCACCCTGCAACGGAGCCTGCTGCCGAGGCGGCTGCCCGAGCAGGCGGCGGTGGACGTCGCCACCCGCTACCTGCCCGCCGACACCGGCCTCGGGGTGGGCGGCGACTGGTTCGACGTCATCCAGCTCTCCGGCGCCCGGGTGGCGCTGGTGGTCGGGGACGTGGTGGGGCACGGCCTGTACGCCTCCGCCACGATGGGGCGGCTGCGCGCCGCGGTGCGCACCCTGGCCGACATCGACCTGCCCCCCGACGAACTGCTCACCCACCTCGACGACGTGCTGATCAGGCTGCGCGCCGAGACCGGGCGCGGGGACGGCGGCGAGCCGGGCGAGGGCCAGTTCGCCGACGCCGGCGCCACCTGCCTGTACGCGGTCTACGATCCGGTCTCCCGCATGTGCTCCCTCGCCCGCGCCGGGCACCCGGAGCCCGCGCTGGTGCGGCCGGACGGCAGCGTGGAGTTCATCGGCCTGCCGGCCGGGCCCCCGCTCGGCGTGGGTGGACTGCCCTTCGAGGCCACCGAGTTGAGGCTGCCGGAGAACAGCCTGCTCGCCCTCTACACCAACGGCCTCATCGAGGCGGGCGGCCACGACCTGGACCTGGCCATGGACGAGCTGCGGAACGTCCTCGCCCGGCCGGGGAGTTCCCTGGAGGCGACCTGCGACGCGGTGCTGCGGGAGATGCTGGACGGCGACTCCAGGCTCAGGCCCAAGGACGACGTGGCGCTGCTGCTCGCCCGCACCCACGCGCTCGACGCCTCCCACGTGGGCGTCTGGGACGTCCCCTCCGATCCGACGGCCGTGGGCCGGGCCAGGGAGCTGGTGAACCGGCAGCTGGCCGACTGGGGCCTGCCGGAGGCGGCCTTCTCCACCGAGCTGATCGTCAGCGAGCTGGTGACCAACGCGATCCGCCACGCGGGAGGCCCGATCCGGCTGCGCGTGATCCGGGAGAACTCGCTGATCTGCGAGGTCTCCGACGGCAGCAGCACCACCCCGCACCTGCGCCGGGCCCGCACCCTCGACGAGAACGGGCGCGGCCTGTTCATCGTGGCGCAGCTGACCCAGCGCTGGGGCACCCGGCAGACGAGCGAGGGCAAGACGATCTGGGCGGAGTTCTCCGCTCTAGGCTCGGGACTGTGACCGATTCCCCCGGCCTTTCCGGCCTCCCCTCCACCGGCCAGGACCGGCCGGGCGCGCCGCTCGCCCGCGGCCCGCGCGGCATGGAACTGCTCTCCTTCTCCCCCGGCCTGCCCGAGGACTCCCCCCGCCCCGGCGCCCCGGTGCGCTACGTCCTGGTGGCGCTGTGGCACGGGGACCACCTGCTGATGGTCAGGGAACGCGAGCGCGACTGCTGGGAGTTGCCCGGCGGCGGCGTCGAGCCGGGCGAGACGCCCCGCGAGGCCGCCGTCCGCGAGCTGCGCGAGGAGTCGGCCCAGCGCCTGGAGCCCGGGGCGCTGCGGTTCGCCGGCTTCACCGCGACCGCGCTGCCCGGCAGGCCGACCCTGCACGGCGCCCTGTACGAGGCCGAGGCCGGCCACCGGCTGCCGTTCCGGCCCACGCCCGAGATCGCCGCGATCCACTGGTGGGACCGCGTCGCGCCGCTGCCCGGCGGGCGGCTGCAGACCGTGGACGCCTACCTGGCCGCCAGGCTGCGCGGCTGAGTTCCGCCCCCGGGAGCGGCGGCGGGCCGCAGGGGCCGCGGGGAATGCGGCTGCCCCGGCCGGGCGCGCGGGCCTGCGCTGCCCGCACGGGCAGACCCGAGGGCTTCGCGTACGCGCGGCAGGCGGACGGCACGGTGCGGATCTCCCGGCACGGGCGGGTGGTCACCGTGCTGCGCGGGGCGCGGGCGGCGGCGTTCCTCGCCCAGGCCGGGGCCGGGGACTCCCTGCGGGCGATGGCCCGCCGGACCGGCGACCACCAGCGGGGCAACGAGCGGACCGCGCGCAACCACCCGCGCAACTCCCGTTGACGCGGCGGGCGTTCAGTACGCCTGGAGCTCCCACAGCGTGCCTTCCGGGGCGCGGACGTGGGCGGTGCGCATCGTCGGCCCCCACGCGGGCCTGGCGGTGGGCCCGGCGACCGGGGCCGCGCCGTGCGCCGTGCACAGGGCGAACGCGGCGTCCACGTCCTCGACGCGGCTGACCAGCATCGTGCCGGGAGCGGCCGCCTGGGCCCCGGCCAGCTCCGGCGGCGCCGCCGCCCGGTCGAACAGCGCCAGCACGCCCTCGCCGCCCACGTCCCAGCTCGCGTAGGGGCCGGCCGCGTCGCCCCGGGCGCGGGCGGCTCCGAGCAGGGCGGGCAGCACGGCGTCGTAGAAGCGGAAGGTCTCGGGGAAGCGGTCGACCAGCAAACGCGGGTGCAGGGCGTCCACGGCAGCTCCTCGGTGCGGGAATCAGTAGGTGTGCCCCAACCTTTGGGGTGCACCTATGATAGCCCCATGCCGGAATCCCCGCCCAGCCTCACCGCGCTGACCACCTACCTCCTCTCCAGGACGGGCAAGGCCGCCCGCGGGCGCCTCGGGGAGCGGCTGGCGCCGCGCGGGATGCTGCTGTGGCACATGGCCGTCCTGGCCGCGCTCGCCGACTTCGGCCCCCACCCCCAGCGCCGGCTGGCCGAGCGGCTCGCCATCCACGTCAGCGACATGGCCCGGATCGTCGAGGAACTCGGCGGCGCGGGATGGGTGGATCGGGAACGCGACCCGGCCGACCGGCGGCGCGTCGTCGTCAGCCTCACCGCCGCGGGCCGGGAACTGCTCGGCGAGCTGACGGACGAGGCACGGGCCGTGCAGGAGGAGGTGCTGGCGCCCCTGTCCCCGCGGGAACGCGACACGCTGCACGCCCTGCTGCTGCGCGTCCACGACGGCCTCTGGCCCCGCTGAGCGCACCCCCGGCCGGGCGCACCCCTGCTGAGCGCACCCCTGCTGAGCGCACCCCCGCTGAACGCGCCACGGTCCGGCGCGCGCGGGAGCAGCGCGCCCGCGCACGCCACCGCGCCCCCACGCCCGCGCGCCCCCGGCCGCCGCCTCAGCCGAGCGTGGCCGGTTCCGGCTCGGTGCCGCCCGCGTAGCTGCGCCACAGCGCGGCGTACCTGCCGTTCGCCGCCAGCAGGTCGGCGTGACTGCCGTCCTCGACGACCCGGCCGTGGTCCAGCACGATCACCCGGTCCGCGCGGGCCGCCGTGGTCAGCCGGTGGGCGACGACCAGCGTGGTGCGGTTCCCGGCGAGCCGCTCCGTGGCCTCGGTGACCAGGGCCTCGGTGGCCAGGTCGAGGGCCGCCGTCGCCTCGTCGAGCAGCAGGATGTCCGGCCGCACCAGCTCCGCCCTGGCCAGCGCGATCAGCTGGCGCTGGCCGGCCGAGAGGTTCCGGCCGCGCTCGGCGAGGGGGTACAGGTAGCCGCCGGGCAGCGTCGCGATCATGGCGTGCGCGCCGACCGCGCGGGCCGCCGCCTCCACCTCGGCGTCGGTGGCCTCCGGGCGCCCGTAGGCGATCGCGTCCCTGACCGTCCCCGCGAACAGGTACGGCTCCTGCGGCACCACGCCGAGCCGGTGCCGGTAGCCCGTGAGGTCGAGCTCCCGCAGGTCGCGGCCGTCCACGCGCACCGCCCCCGAGGTCGGGTCGTAGAACCGCGCGACCAGCTTCACCAGCGTCGTCTTGCCCGCCCCGGTCTCGCCGACGAACGCCACCCTCTGGCCGGCCGGAATGCTCAGGTCCACGCCGTCGAGCGCGGGGCGCTCCGCGCCGCGGTAGGCGAAGCGGACCCCGTCGAAGGTGAGGGCGCCGCGCAGCGAGGTCACCTCGGCCGGGTGCGGGGCCGCGGGAGTGCTGGTCTCCTCCCGCAGCAGCTCCTGGATGCGCCGCAGCGAGACCACGGCCTGCTGGTAGCCGTCGAACACCTGGGAAAGCTGCTGCACGGGCGCGAAGAACAGCTCGATGTACAGCAGGTACGCCACCAGGGCGCCCGCGGTGAGGGTGCCGTCGCCCACCCGCGAGGAGCCCACGACGAGCACCCCGGCGGTGGCCAGCGTGGCCAGCAGCTGGACGAAGGGGAAGTAGACCGAGATCAGCCACTGCCCGCGGGCCCGCGCCTGCCGGTAGCCGTCCGAGCGGGCGGTGAACCGCGCGAAGCCGTCCTCCTCGCGCCGGAACGCCTGCACCATCCGCAGCCCGGCCACCGTCTCCTGCAGGTCGGCGTTGACCCCGCTGACCCGCTCCCTGGCCAGCTCGTAGGCGCGGGAGCTGTGCCGCCGGAACACGACGGTCCCGGCCACCAGCGGCACCAGCGTGACGAGCACGACCAGGGCGAGCTGGGGGTCGATGGCCAGCAGCACGCCCATGATGCCGAAGAAGGTCATCAGGGCCACCAGCGCCTGGGTGAGCCCCGTCTGGAGGAAGGAGGTCAGCGCGTCCACGTCGGTGGTCATCCGCGTCATCACGCGCCCGGCCAGCTCCCGCTCGTAGTAGTCGAGGCCGAGCCGCTGGAGCTGGGCGAAGATCTTCACCCGGAGCGTGTACAGGGCCCGTTCCCCCGTGCGGCCCACCAGGCGCAGCCCGCCGAACTGCGCCACCCACTGCGCCAGCACCACCACGAACGCCACCGCGGAGGCCACCCACACGGCGTGCAGGTCCTCGCGCTGCACGCCGTCGTCGATGCCGCTCCTGATGAGGATCGGCACCACGAGCGAGGCCAGGGCGTCGGCGACGACGAGCAGCAGGGCCAGGGCGAACGGCCGCCCGAGGCCCTGGAGCAGGCGGCGCAGTCCGAAGCCGCCCGGCTCCGCGCCGGCCGCGCGCTCCTCGTCCACGTCCGGGGCGTCGGTGGCCGGGGGCAGCGCGGCCACCTGCGCCAGCAGCTGCGGGTTCGCCGCGAGGCCGCCCATGCGCCCCGGGCCGCCGCCCACGGGCCCCGCGGCGGTGGCCGGGGCGAGCGGCGCTCCCTCCCTGCCGTCCCTGCCGTCCCTGCCCTCCTGGCCGGGTTCCCCGACCCACAGCTCGGGGGTGATCCCGCCGCCGGGGCCCTGCCCAGGCGCGGCCCCCGGCGCCCCGGGGCCGCCCGGCCCCGCGGGGGCGGCCACGGCGGTGCGCGCGCCCGCCCGCGCGGGCAGCGCCTCCGGGCCGGTCAGCGGCTCCGAGCCTGGCAGCGGCTCCGAGCCGCCGGGGAGGGACCCGGGCCCGCCGGGCAGCGCCTCCGGCCCGGCGAGCAGCCCCACCGGGTCGCGCCCGGCCCCGGCGAGTTCGGCGGGGTCGGCGAGCAGCCGCCGGTACAGCCCGCAGCGCGCCACCAGTTCCTCGTGGGTGCCGGTGTCGACGAGCCGGCCGGCCTCCAGCACCGCGATCCGGTCGGCGAGCTGGAGGGTGGACTGCCGGTGCGCGATCAGCAGCGTGGTCCGGCCGGCCATGACCGCGCGCAGCGCGTCGTGGATCTCGTGCTCGACCCGGGCGTCGACGGCGGAGGTGGCGTCGTCGAGGATCAGCAGCCGCGGGTCGGTCAGGATCGCCCGGGCCAGCGCGATCCGCTGCCGCTGCCCGCCGGAGAGGGTCAGGCCCTGCTCGCCGATGACGGTGTCGTAGCCCTGGGGCAGCGCCGCGATGAAGTCCTCGGCCTGCGCGGCCCTGGCCGCCGCCCGCATCTGCTCCTCGGTCGCCTCCGGATGCCCGTAGGCGAGGTTGGCTCGGACCGTGTCGGAGAACAGGAACCCGTCCTCGGGGACGAGCCCGATCGCGGCCCGCAGCGAGTCGTAGGTGAGTTCCCTCAGGTCGTGGCCGCCGAGGCGGACGGTGCCGCCGTCGGGGTCGTAGAAGCGCGGCAGCAGCAGCGAGACGGTCGACTTGCCGCTGCCGGAGGGGCCCACCACGGCGAGCGTCTCGCCCGGCTCGATCCGCAGCGAGAGCTCCCGCAGCACCGGCTCGCCGCCCGGCCGGTAGCGGAAGGAGACCCGGTCGAACTCCACCGTGGCCGGGGCGCCGGGCGGCAGCTCGCGGGCGCCGGGGGCCTCGGTGATCTCCGGCCGGGTGTCGATGAGTTCCAGCACCCGCTCCACCCCGGCCCTGGCCTGCTGACCCATGGTGAGGATGACGGTGAACATCCGTACGGGGCCGACCAGTTGGGCGAGGTAGGTGGAGAACGCGACGAAGGTGCCGAGCGTGATCTGCCCGCGGGTGGCCATCCAGCCGCCGAGGGCGAGCATCGCCACCTGGCCGAGGGCGGGCACCGCCTGGAGGGCGGGGGTGTAGCGGGCGTTCAGCCGCACGCTGCGCAGCCGGGCCGCGAACAGCCGGCCGGAGGCGGCGCGCAGCTTGCCCATCTCCTGCTCCTCCTGCCCGAAGCCCTTGACGACCCGGACCCCGCCGACGGCGCCGTCCACGACCCCGGCGATGTCCGCGGCGCGCTGCTGGGCGTACCAGGTGGCCGGGAACAGCCGGGTGCGGGTGCGGGCGGTGATCAGCCACAGGGCGGGCACCACGGCGAGCGCGATCAGCGTGAGCAGCGGGGAGAGCGTGCACATGATCACCAGGGAGACGGCGAACAGCATCACGTTGCCGACCGTCACCGGCATCATGAACAGCAGGCCCTGGATGAGCTGGAGGTCGCTGGTGGCCCTGCCGACGACCTGCCCGGTGCTCAGCCGGTCCTGGCGGCGGCCGTCGAGCCGGGTGAGCGAGCGGTACATCTCGGTGCGCAGGTCGTGCTGCACGTCGATGCCGAGCCTGCCGCCGTAGTAGCGGCGCAGGAAGGTGAGCCCGTAGATGACGAGGGCCCCGGCGACCAGCAGCACGATCCTGGGGGTGAGCGAGCCGTGCCCGCCGACCACCACGTCGTCGATCACCGACTTCGTGATCAGCGGCATCAGGGCCGTCATCGCCATGCCGGCCAGCGAGGCGCCCACCGCCAGCAGGACGTTGCGGCGGTACCGCAGGCAGTACCCCGTGAGCCGCCTCACCCAGCCGCCGTCGGGCGCCGAAAGGCCCCCCTCTTCCCGTGCCACCGCCACAAGCAGCTCCCTCCGTCGCCCGGTGCGCGCCCGCCGCCCGGGGGCGCCGCCTGCGTCACTCTCCCAGGACCGCAACGCGCCCGCCTGGGGATTTCATCCCACGTTCATCCCTCCGCATCATCGTCGGCCAGGCGACGGCCGCGCACTCCGGCGCGAGCGACGGCCGCGCCCCGCGCACGCCCCACCCGGTCCCCGCCAGACGAGACGCCGCCGCTGCCGCGCATCCGGGCCCTGCACGGCAACCCGTCCGCCTGCGACGCCACCTACGTCGCCCTCGCCGAGCCCCTCGGCGTCCCCTGGGTCACCACGGACGCCGGAATCAAGCGGGGCGTCCGGAAGCCGCGGTGCGCGATCGAGGCCATCGGCGCCGGGCAGCCCCGACGCCGTCGCACGCCCCGTCGTGTCCCCCGGTGGTTGGGGGGACGGGCCGTGAGGAAACTCCGTTGCCGCGGCCACAGGCCGCGCGTAGGGTCCCCGCCATGGGAACGCTTTGCCGCGACGGTCGGCGCGCAGTCGCCGGGTTCGCCGGGTGCGGCCTCACGCACGCGTATCGTCCTCGCGCCTGCCGCCCGGCCCTGGTCCACGAGGATCTGCCCGGCGTCTGAGCTCCCGCGGCTCCCGTTGCCAGGGCCGTCCGTGTCCACCGACCCGGACAGGCCGTCGGCACTCGCTTTCCCGCTCTCCCGCGCGCCCTCCCGGTGACGTCCCGGCCTTCCGGTGACGCCGGTTCGGGGCCGCGGCACCTCACGGCTCCCGGGATCGCGGCCCTGCGCCGCGATCCGCCGTCGTGCGCGCGCGTTCCGCCGTCGTCGGCCTGTCCTCCCCCCGAGGACTCCGAGGACATCCATGGCATCCCGCCGCAAGACCCTGTCACAGAACTTCCTGTACCACCCCGGCGTGCTGCGCTCGATCGCCGCCTGCGCCGCGCTGCGGCCCGGCGATCTCGTCGTCGAACCAGGCGCGGGCGAGGGCGCCCTCACCCGCGTGCTGGCCGGCCGGGCGCGCGAGGTGGTCGCGCACGAGCTCGACCCGGCGCTCGCCGCGCGCCTGCCCCGGCGCGTGCGCGGCCTGCCGAACGTCCGGGTGGTGCGCGGCGACTTCCTGCGCTCCACGCCGCCGCGCCTGCCCTTCGTCGTGGTGGGGAACATCCCGTACGCGCGCACGACGGACATCGTGCGCTGGTGCCTGCGGGCGCCCCGGCTGCGCTCGGCCACGCTCGTCACCCAGCTGGAGTACGCCAGGCGCCGCACCGGCGGCTTCGGCCGCTGGCCCCTGATCACGGTGCTGAGCTGGCCGGAGCACGAGTGGCTGCTCGGGCCGCGGATCGACCGGGCGCACTTCACGCCCGTGCCCCGCACGCACTCGGCGGTGCTGCGGCTGGTCCGCAGGCCGGTGCCGCTGCTGCCGCCCGCGGAGCTGCCGGACTACCGGGCGCTGGTCACGGCCGGCTTCACCGGCCCTGGCGGCTCGGTGCGGGCGGCGCTCGCCCGCGGGCGCCGCGCCCGCCGGGTGAGCGCGGCGCTTGAGGCGGCGGGGGTGCCACGCGAGGCCACCGCGGGGCTGGTCACCCCCGCCCAGTGGCTGGCGCTGCACCGCAGGCTCGCCGCCACCCGGCCCTGAGCCGCCGGAACGCGCCCCGCCGGCCGGGCCCCCGCCGAGGGGCGCCCGGCGGGGCGCGCCCGCGGCGCCACCCGCCGGTTCACGCGCCGGGCGCGGGGCGACGCGGGGGGCCGGGCGGCGCGCCGGCTCAGCCGAGGTCGAGGACCGCCTTGCCCGGCACCCGGCTCTCCCGCAGGGCCGCCACCGCCTCCCGGGTCCTGGTCCACTCGCCGCGCCAGCCGATCTCGGGCTCCAGATCGCCGCGCGCGACCAGCCCGGCCAGCCAGGCCAGGTCGGCGCCCAGGCCGTCGGCGTCCTCCAGCAGGTAGTACGAGGCGATGGTCCGGTTGGTGCCGAGGTACCCGCTGAAGTCGCCCTGGGCGAAGGACTCCGGCTGCTGCGCGGTGCTGCCCAGGGCGACCAGGGTGCCGTCGCGGCGCAGCAGCCGGTAGGCGGCGACCAGGTGGTCGCCGCCCACCATGTCGAGCACGCCGTGCACCGGGGCCTCGATCCCGGCCACCCCCTCGACGCCGATGACCACCTCGTCCGCGCCCAGCGCGCGCAGCCGCTCGGCGTTCGCCGGGTTCCTGGTGCTCGCGATGACGTACGCGCCGCCGCGGGCCGCCAGTTGCAGGGTGAAGCGGCCGACGCCGCTGGTGGCGCCGGTCACCAGGACCCGGCGGCCGAGGATCGGCCCGAGGCGGCGCAGGCCGCGCAGGGCCGACCCGGCGGCGACCGGCAGGGTGCTGATCGCGCCCAGGTCCGCCCCGGCCGGCACCGGCGCGAGCAACGCGGTGTCCACGGCGCGCAGTTCGGCCCAGGCGCCGTCGGGGGCCAGCGAGACCACCGGCGTGCCCGCGGCCGGGCCGGAGCCGTCGGCCGCGGCCTCGACCACCACCCCGGCCGCGTCCCAGCCCGGCACCCACCCCGGCTCGCCCTCCGGCAGCCTGCGCACCTCGCCGAAGTTGAGCGAGAACGCGGCCACCCGCACCAGGGCCTGCCCGGGCCCGGGCTCGGGGTCGGGCACCTCGGCCAGGGACAGCTCCTCGGGGGCCTCGTGGTCGATCGTCCAGGCGCGCATCGTTGACTCCGATCGTGACGTTCCTCGTGAACACCCCGAGTATATGCCGGTCACCGGCATTTGCTGGCAACCCGCGTAAGTCAGCCAGCGGCACCTTCGGCGGAGTAGACTCCGGCGCGTGAGTGAGACCGGGCTGCCCCTGCGCGAGCGCAAGAAGCTCCGCACCCGCCGCACGCTGGTGGACGAGGCGCTGCGGCTCTTCACCAGCAGGGGGTTCGCCCAGACGACGCTCGACGACCTCGTGGGGGCGGTCGAGGTCTCGCAGCGGACCTTCTTCCGCTACTTCTCCTCCAAGGAGGACGTCGCGCTGGCGCCGGAGAAGGAGCTGTGGTCGGTCTACACGGCCGAACTCGCCCGCCGGACGCCGGGGCCCTCGCCGCTGGCGGAGTTCGAGGAGACGATGTTCGCCGCGCTCGCGGCCATGTCGGAGGGCTGGGAGGCCCGCTTCCTCGCCGCCCGCGAACTGTGCGACCGCACCCCGGGGCTGGCCGCGCACAGCCTGCGGCACTGCGCCGAGGTGACCGAGCGCCTGCTCGACCTGGCCGAACGGCCCCGCCCCCACGGGACGGAGGGAGCCGGGGCACCGGCGGGCGAAGGGGAGGGCGCGCACCCCCACGCGCGGCTGCGGCTGCGGCTGCTGATCGACCTCACCCTGTCCGCCTGGCACTGGGCCCTCACCCGCTGGTCGGCCACCCCGGAGCGGGCCGACCGGGAGACCCTGGCCGCCCTGCTGCGCGAGGCGTTCGACGAGATCCCGGCCGCCGCCGCCCTCGCCCTGGCCACCCCGGCGCCCCCGGTTCCCCCGGCCGACCGGCCGGCGGACTGACCGGCGCCGGGGCCGTCCCGGCGGACCGGCCCGGCCGCCGGGGGCCCGCGGCGCTCCCGGCGCGGCGCCCGGCCCACGGCAGCGCGGCGCACCGGCACGAGGGCGCAGCCGGGCGCGGGCGCACGGACCGGCGCGGGCGGCGGTGACGCGCGGGCGCGCGCCCGGGCCCGTGCCAACGCCGCACCCCGGCGCGTTCACCCGCGCCCGTCCGGCGCCCGTCCGGCGCCCGCACCTCAGGCCGCGGCGCCCGCCGCGCCCGCCGGTTCCTCCGCCGGCGCGCAGGCGCCGGCCACCTCGTCGAGGGAGAGTCCGAGCGCGGCGGCCAGCGCGACGACGGTGAAGAAGGCGGGCGTCGGGGCCCGCCCCGTCTCGATCTTCCGCAGGGTCTCGGCGGAGATCCCGGCCGCCGCCGCCACCTCGGCCATGCTGCGCCCGCCCCTGGCCGTCCTGAGCAGGACGCCGAGGCGGCGGCCGCGTTCGCGTTCCGCGGGGGTGAGAGGAGTGCGCACCATGGACGTGATACTAATACCGGTATAAGAATTGGGGCCGAGGCGAGGGAAACCGGAGGAGCGGTCATGGTCGAGATCAAGACGAACGGCGAGCTGGACGCCATGCGCGAGGCGGGCCGGGTGGTGGCCCGGGCGCTCGGCGCGGTGCGGGAGGCCGCCGGGCCGGGCGTCACCCTGCTCGCGCTCGACGAGGTGGCCAGGGAGGTCATCCACGGGAGCGGGGCCAAGCCCGCGTTCCTCGACTACCTGCCCTCCTGGGCCCCCGTGCCCTACCCGGGCGTCGTCTGCACCTCCGTGAACGACGCCATCGTGCACGGCATCCCCGACGGCTACCGGCTGCGCGACGGCGACCTGCTCAGCGTGGACTGCGGCGCGATCCTGGACGGCTGGACGGGCGACGCGGCGATCAGCTTCACCATCGGCCGCCCCGAGCCCGCGGACCGGCGGCTGCTCGACACCACCCGCCAGGCCCTGGAGGCCGGCATCGCCGCCGCGGTCCCCGGCGCCAGGACCGGAGACATCGCGCACGCCGTGGGCCGGGTCGGCCGGTCCGCCGGCTACGGCATCCCGCACGGCTTCGGCGGGCACGGCATCGGCCGCCGGATGCACGAGGACCCCGAGGTGCCCAACGAGGGCCGCCCCGGGCGGGGCTTTCCGCTGCGTCACGGCCTCGTGCTGGCCATCGAGCCGATGCTGCTCGCCGGCGGCGCCGACCCCTGGTACACCGCGCCCGACGGCTGGACCCTGCGCACCTGCGACGGCAGCAGGGCCGCCCACTTCGAGCACACGGTGGCGATCACCGACGAGGGGCCCCGGGTGCTGACCCTGCCCTGAGCGGCGGGCGCGCCGTTTCGGGCCGGGAGGGGTGGTTACTCGGCACCGGGGTGCGGCGGATGCGGCACCCGTTTCGTGGAGGTGTGAGATGTCGCGCTACTCGCCACCGGCGGAAGGGGACTCCGTGGTCCAGGTCCTGGCCGACCTGACGTCCGACGTGGAGACGCTGTTCCGCCAGGAGACGGAGCTGGCGAAGACCGAGATGCGCGAGGAGGCCACCAGGGCGGGCAAGGCCGCCGGCATGTTCGGCGGCGCCGGGTTCGCCGGCTACCTGGTGGTGATCTTCCTGTCGCTGGCCGGCATGTTCGCCCTGGACCTGGTGCTGCCCCTGGTGTTCGCCGCGCTGATCGTCGCGGGCGCCTGGGCGCTCATCGGCCTGGTCCTGGCGGCCGTGGGCCGTCAGGAGATGCGCGCGGTCTCGCCGACACCGAACCAGACCGTGGAGACCCTGAAGGAGGACGCGAAGTGGGCACGTCATCCGACCAGTTGAGAGCGGACATCGAGGCCACCAGGGCACAGCTGACCCATGACCTGGGCCGCCTCGCCGACCGCGTACAGCCCGCGCAGGTGATGCGCCGCCGCAAGCAGCGGCTGCGCATCGCCGCGGCGAAGATGCGGCAGCGCGTCAGCCGCCGCGGCTGACCACAGGACGGACCCGGCGCGCGGGCGAGCCCCGCGCGCCGGGCCGTCGGCTGCCGTCCGCCCCCGGCCGCCACCCCCCGCACGGCCGGGACCGGCCGGCGGCCTTGACCGGCCGCTCACCGGCCTCCCGGGGAGCCGTCCCGCGCCTGTGCCCGGATCGGGACCCGGAGCGCGAGCAGGGCGATGTCGTCGGCCCTGCCCGGCTGGATGCGGGCCAGGATCTGGTCGAGGAAGTCCCCCAGCGCGTGCCTGGCCAGCGCCGCGGCGTGCCGCCGCAGCCGCTCCAGCCCCGTGGCCAGGTCGGAGCCCGGCGCCTCGACCAGCCCGTCCGTGTAGAGCAGCAGCGTCGACCCGGCCGGCAGCTCCGCGGTCTCGGTGCGCCGCGCGAACGGCTCGTGCCCGATCCGGGTGCCGAGCAGCAGCACCGGCCCCTCCTCCAGGAAGTGCGCCTCCCCCTCCGGCGTGACGAGCAGCGGCGGCGGGTGCCCCGCGTTGGCCCAGCCGATCCGCCACCTGCCCTCGTCCGCCGCCTCGACCCTGACCAGGACCAGCGTGGCCATCGGCACGTCCGTGATCGCCGACATCGCCTCGTCCAGGCGGTCCACGACCACGCCGGGCGGCCCGGCGCGGTCCCAGGCCAGCACCCGCAGCATGTTCCGCAGCTGGGCCATGCCGGCCGCCGCCGCCAGGTCGTGCCCGACCACGTCGCCGATCACGAGGGCAGGGCAGCCGTCGGGCAGCCGGAACGCGTCGTACCAGTCGCCGCCCACCTGGGAGCCGGGCGGCGCGGGCTGGTAGCGGGCGGCGAGCACCAGCGGGGAGACGTCGGGCAGCGTGGGCAGCAGGTTGCGCTGCATGGTGGCGGCGATGTCCCGCTGCTGCTCGAACAGCCGGGCGTTGTCGATGGCGAGGCCGGCCCGGCGGCCGATGTCCGTGATCAGCGGCAGGTCGGCCGGGGTGTAGGGCCGCTCCCGCGCCGTCCTGGCGACGGTGAGCGCGCCCACCACCTGCCGGGCGGTGCCCAGGGGCGCCACGATGGCCGAGGTGGCGCCGAGCGCCTCGAAGAAGGCGGCCTGCACCGCGGCCAGCGGGCTGTCCGGCGCCTCGGCGATCTCCTCCGGGCCGAGCAGCGCGGCCTGCGCGCCGCGCAGCACCCGCACCAGGGCCGAGCCGGAGGACTCGGGAATCGCCGGGAGCGTGCCGCGCCACCCCTCCTTGCCGACGTACCGCCCGGCCGGGCCGACCACCGCCACCCGCCGGGTCTCCCCCTCCCCGGTGATCAGGTCGACCGCCGCCCACTCGGCGAGCCGCGGCACGACCAGCCGCCCCAGCCGGTTGAGCGCCTCCTCGGCCTCCAGCGTCTCGCTGAGCACGGCCGTGATCTCGCCGAGCAGCGTCAGCCGCGCGGTCAGGTCGGACAGGTCGGCGAGTTCGGCCGCCTGCCGGTCCTCGGCCGCCCTGCGCTCGGTGACGTCCGTGAAGAGGGTCACCATGCCCAGCGGCCGGCCGCTCTCCACCACGGGGGCCGCGTGCCAGTTCACCGGGAGCACCTCGCCATCGCCGCGCAGGAAGCCGTCCCGTTCCGCCGAGGCCGTCTCCTGCCGCTCGTACACCCGCCGCGCCGAGCACTGCCCGCGGGGGATCTTCGCGCCGTTCAGCCGCCGGTGCAGCAGGTCGTGCAGGTCGGCGTCCCGCATGGCGGCCGCGCGGCGGCGCAGCAGGCGCTCGGCATACGGGTTGACGGCGCTGATCCGGCCGCTCGGGTCGGTCAGGATCAGCCCGGCGTCCAGATTGTCGAACGCCGCCCGCAGCACCTGGGGCTCCGGGTACTCGGACATCGCTCCCGCCTCTTCCCTGGCCCGCCTCGCCTTCCGGGACCCTCACCGCCGATCGTCCCATTCCGGCCGCCGGGCCGCCCGGCGTGCCGCCCCCCGGCGGAATCACCCCACCGGCCCCCCGCGCGCCCGCACCCCCGCCCCGCCTTCCCGTTCCCCGCCGCCTCCGGCCCCGCCCGCCCCTGCCCGCCCCTGCTCGCCCCGCACCGCTCACACCCGGCCTCGCCGGACATTTCCGAACCCACTTGCCCATTCCCGGCCATATCCGAACATCCACCCCCGTCCCCCGGGTCTTTCCCGTCTCGTGCGCCCCCTGCGGTCCATCCGGGGCCCTCCCGTGCGTCGTGTGGGTGACAGACACCGGCGACCGGCCGGGCCCGGACCGCCGGGACCGCCCGACACCCTACGGAGAAACGATGAAGTATCTGCTGCTGATCTGCTTCGACGAGTCCATCGAGGTCGCCCCGGGCGAGGGATCGCCCGACGCCTGGATCGAGGCGACCCGTGGGGTGCGCCTCGACGGCTCCCGGCTGCGCCCGCCGGCCGACGCCACCACCGTCCGCGTCCGCAGGAAGCCGGGGGACCCGGCTGCCGAGGAGGTCCTGGTCTCCGACGGGCCCTTCGCCGAGACGAAGGAACTGATCGTCGGCTACGACGTGATCGAGTGTGAGAACCTCGACGAGGCGCTGAACGCGGCCGCCCTCCACCCCGTCGCCCGCTTCGGCGCGGTGGAGGTGCGCCCCTTCTGGACGGGCGAAGACGCCGAGGGGAAGTGAGGCCGGGATGAGCGCGGAGGCGGCCGTCGCGGCGGCGTTCCGGGAGGAGTGGGGCCGGGTCGTCGCCACGCTCATCCGGCTGACCGGGGACTGGGACCTGGCCGAGGAGTGCGCGCAGGACGCGTTCACCCGGGCGCTGGAGCGCTGGCCGCGGGACGGCGTGCCCCGGCGCCCGGGGGCCTGGCTCACCACCACGGCGCGCAACCGGGCGCTCGACCGCCTGCGCCGGGCCGCCACCGAGGAGGGCAGGCTGCGGCGGCTGGCCGCCCTGGCCCCCGCCGCCGAGGCGGACCTCGCCGGCCGCCGCGGTCCAGGGGAGGAGGCGCGGGACGCCGCAGGCGAGGCGGCGTTCGACCGCCTCGGGGCCGGGGAGCCAGGCGAGACGGGCGACGAACCCGACCGGCTGCGGCTGTTCTTCACCTGCTGCCACCCGGCCCTGTCCACCGAGGCCAGGGTCGCGCTCACCCTGCGGACGCTGGCCGGGCTGACCACCGCGGAGATCGCCAGGGCCTTCCTGGTCCCCGAGGGCACGATGGCCAAGCGCCTGGTCCGCGCCAAGCACAAGATCCGCAACGCCGGCATCCCCTTCCGGGTGCCGCCGCCCGAGTTCCTGCCGCAGCGCGCCGGGGCGGTCCTCGCGGTGCTCTACCTGCTGTTCAACGAGGGCTACTCGGCGCCGGCCGAGCGGCACGACCTGTGCGGGCAGGCCATCCGGCTCACCCGCACCCTGGCCAGGCTGCTCGGCCCGCGGCCCCCGGAGCAGGGCCACGCCGAGGCCACCGGCCTGCTCGCCCTGATGCTGCTCCAGCATGCGCGGCGCGCGGCCCGCGTCGACGCCGCGGGCCGGCTCGTCCCGCTCGACGAGCAGGACAGGACCCGCTGGGACGCCGAGGCCATCCGCGAGGGCACCGAACGGCTGAACGCCGCGCTGCGGCTCGGCAGGCCGGGGCCGTACCAGATCCAGGCCGCCATCGCCGCCTGCCACGCCGAGGCGGCCCGGGCCGCGGACACCGACTGGGCCCAGATCGCCGCCCTGTACGCCCGGCTGCACCGGGTGGCTCCCTCCCCCGTGGTGGAGCTGAACCACGCCGTCGCGGTCGCCATGCGCGACGGCCCCGCCGCCGGCCTCGCGCTGCTCGCCGGCCTGCAGCGCGGGGGCGCGCTGGCCGGCTACCACCTGCTGCCCGCCACCCGCGCCGACCTGCTGCGCCGCCTCGGCCGCACCGAGGCGGCCGCCGCGGCCTACCGGGAGGCCATCCCGCTCGCCCCCACCGCCCGGGAGCGGGCCTACCTGACCGCCCGCCTGGAGTCGCTGACCGGCCGCGGCCCCGGGAACTGAGCGCACGCCCCGGCCCTCCCGGAGATCACAGCTCGGCGACGCACGCCCCCGAGCGCCGCGGCCGGGGCGATACTGGCCGTATGCCGACCACCGCCGCCCCGCCCCGTTCGGAGCTCGTCGAACATCTGATACGGACCCGGATCGCGGGCGAGGTCGCCACCCCCCGGGAGAACAACCTCGCGCACTACCGGGAGCTGGCCAACGGCAACCGCTACTTCTGGCTTGGCCTCGAACTCGGCGACCGCTGGACCGACGAGCAGGACGTCCTGGCCGTCATGGCGGAGCGCTGCGGGGTCGACGAGGACCCGGAGCACCGCCAGGGCCAGGACACCATCGACCCCGAGCTGACGATCGACGCGCTCGACCGGGCCGCGACGCTGCTGCGGAAGGCGGTCACCGGCAGGCGGCGGGTGCTGGTCGCCACCGGCCACCCCGGCGGCCTGCTCGACGTCCACGCCGAGACCGCCGCGGCGCTCAAGGCCGCGGGCTGCGAGCTGGTGCGGGTGCCGCTCGGCCTCACCGCGGACGAGGGCGTGGTCTCCCAGTTCGCCGGGGTCGCCATGTACGAACGCGGCGCCTCGCTGTGGCACACCCACTCCCCGCGCCCGATGGCCGAGATCCTCGACGCGCTCGCCCAGGAGGGCGAGGAGCCCCCCGGCCTCGTGGTGGCCGACCACGGCTGGGCCGGGTGCGCGGCGCAGTACGGCATCGACACCATCGGCTACGCGGACTGCAACGACCCGGCCCTGTTCCTCGGCGAGGCCGAGGGCACCCTCGCGGTCTGCGTCCCCCTCGACGACCACGTCGCCGACCCGCGCTACTACGAGCCGATGACCGCCTACCTGCTCGACGCGGCCGGCCTGAGCGGTTCATGAGGGGCAGGCTCCGGGAGGCCAGAGACGAGGCCAGGGGCCTGCGCGCGCTGGACCGGCTGCTTCCCCGGCAGCGGGCCCTGCCCGAGCCCGCCCCGGGCGACGTGCTGCTCACCGTGCCCGGCGCCCAGGGCGTCTACCGGCGGCGCCGGCCCGACCCCGAGTCCTTCGAGGCCAGCTGGAACGCGGCCGACCAGCACCTGCTGCACGCCCGGCTGGCGCCGCCCGCCCCGGGAAGGGAGCGGGCCGCCGCGCTGGACGCGCTGCTCACCGCCTGGGAGGGGCGCATCGCGCCCTGGCCGCCCGGCGCGGACGCCGAGGCGGTGCTCACCTGGCCGAGCCGCGACACGGAGCTGACCCCGGTGCTGCTCGGGCACGGGCTGGTTCCCAAGCAGATCGCCGCGGTCCGCGAGGCCGGGCGCCCCGGGCCCGCGGAGCGCCGCCGCCCGGCCGCCGCCGTGCGGCCCCTGGACGAGGCCGACGCCGACCGGGCCGCCTCGCTGTGGCTCGAAGAGCTGCGCTGGGAGGCGAGGTTCGGGGCCTGCGTGCCGCGGGCCTCGGCCGAGCGGCACGTCCGCGAACGCCTCGCCGCCGCCCTGGCCTGGGTCGCCGAGGCGGACGGCGAGGTCGTCGGGCTGCTCGCGGTGGCCGAGCCGGCCGGCGCGGACTGGGCGGCCGGCCTCACCTCGGCCAGGCGCGCGGGCTATCTGACGCTGATGATGGTCGCCGAGGAGCTGCGCGGCCGGGGGATCGGCACCGCGCTGGCGCGCACCGCGCACGCCGCCCTCGACGAGGCGGGCTGCGCGGTGACGCTGCTGCACTACGCGGCGCTCAACCCGTTCTCGGCGCCCTTCTGGCACCGCCACGGCTACCGGCCCCTGTGGACGACCTGGGCCCGCCGCTGACCACCCCGGCGTGGGGGCGGCCCGCGCCGGGGCCCCGGCTCAGCCCTGTTCGGTGCGCGGCACCCGCATCAGGCCCTCCTGGATGACGGAGACCGCAAGCCGCCCGTCCCGGGTGAAGATCCGGCCGCGGGCCAGGCCGCGGCCGCCCTGGGAGGTCGGCGAGTCGGTGTCGTAGAGGAGCCACTCGTCGGCGCGGAAGGGGCGGTGGAACCACATCGCGTGGTCCAGGCTGGCGCCCACGATGTCGCCGGTCATCCAGCCGCCGCGGCCGTGCGCCAGCAGCACCGAGTCGAGCAGGTTCATGTCGGAGACGTAGGTGCCGAGGCAGAGGTGGACGACGGGGTTGTCGTACCGGCCCGCCAGCTTGCCGTTGACGCGGAACCACACCTGCGAGCGGGGCTCCCTCGGCTTGCCCGCGGTGGCGAACGGCGGGTCGGCGACGTAGCGCAGGTCGATCGCCCGCCGCGCGTCGAGCAGCAGCTGCACCACGCCCGGGTCCCAGAACAGGTGGGAGTACCGCGGCAGCAGCTCCTCGGCCGGGAGCAGGGTCTCCGGGTCGGGGGCCGGGGGCATCGGCTCCTGGTGGTCGAGCCCTTCCTCGGCGTGCTGGAAGGAGGCGGACAGGTGGAAGATGGCCTGCCCGTGCTGGACGGCCACGACGCGCCGGGTGGTGAAGGACCGGCCGTCGCGGATGCGGTCGACGGTGTAGACGATGGGCGCGCCGGGGTCGCCGACGCGCAGGAAGTAGGAGTGCAGGGAGTGCGGCAGCCGCTCCTCGGGCACCGTGCGGCACGCCGCGACCAGCGCCTGGGCGGCGACCTGACCGCCGAAGACCCGGGGAACGACGGAGGCGTGGCTGTTGCCCCGGAAGATGTCCTCCTCGATCCGCTCCAGATCGAGCAGGTCCAGCAGGAACTGGAGAGTTGCGTCCATGCGTCCGATTCTCCCCTGCCGGAAGGCGCGTACAGCAACGAGGGCCCGGGTCCTTGAAGGACCCGGGCCCTCGCCCTCGTAGCGGGGACAGGATTTGAACCTGCGACCTCTGGGTTATGAGCCCAGCGAGCTACCGAGCTGCTCCACCCCGCGGCGTTGTCACCACTCTAGACCGCCCGCCACGCGGCCGCAAATCGACTGCGCGGCCTTCTCCGGGGAAACGCCCGGGGAACCCCCGGGGGCGCCGGGCCGCCGGCCGCGGCTCACGCGGTTCGCCGCGCCTGGCCGCTCCCGGTCCCCCCGCCCGCCACGGCCTCGGCCGCGGCGCAGTCGGGGCAGCGGCCGTAGTAGGTCACGACGGCGTTGGAGACGGTGAACCCGAAGCGCTCCCCCTCGGGCAGCGCCCGGATGGGGTCCTCGGTGATCTGGACGTCGCGCATCGTGCCGCAGCCGGAGCAGACCAGGTGCTGGTGCGGGTGGTGGGCGTTGGGGTCGTAGCGCTTGGCCCGGCCGTCGGTGGTCACCTCGGTGATCTCGCCGAGCGCGACCAGCTCGCCCAGCGTGTTGTACACGGAGGCGCGGGAGATCTCCGGGAGCCGCTCGACGGCGCGCGCGTGCACCTCGTCGGCGGTGAAGTGAATGTGCTCACCGTCCAGCACCTCGGCGATGACCCGCCGCTGAGCGGTGAGTCGCCAGCCGCGGTCCCTGAGCCGCTGAAGGAGGTCATCCATGCGTTCCACCCTAGCCGTAGCCCTCCTGCGTCTCGTTCTCGTCCCGGAACCAGTACGCAACAAGGAGCCGTCTTGACTTAGACTTCGTCCAATATAGTATCTGTTCAGATGGCGGCCAAGGGTCTGCGCCGCACCATCGTGAACGTCTTTGTATGGTCTTGCACTGCTGAAGGGCGTGACAGCTACATGAGCGACCAGAACCCCACGGGACCCCTCACGACCGAGTCCGGAGCCCCGGTCGCCGACAATCAGAACAGCCAGTCCGCCGGCGCCGGCGGACCGGTCCTCATCCAGGACCAGCTCCTGATCGAGAAGCTGGCGCACTTCAACCGCGAGCGCATCCCGGAGCGCATCGTGCACGCGCGCGGCGCGGCGGCCTACGGCACCTTCCGGGTCACCGCCGACGTGACCCCCTACACGAGGGCGAAGTTCCTCTCCGAGATCGGCAAGGAGACCGAGGTCTTCCTCCGCTTCTCGACCGTGGCGGGGAACCTGGGCTCCGCGGACGCCGTCCGGGACCCGCGCGGCTTTGCGCTCAAGTTCTACACCGAAGAAGGCAATTACGACCTGGTCGGCAATAACACTCCGGTCTTCTTCATCAAGGACGCCATCAAGTTCCCCGACTTCATCCACACCCAGAAGCGCGACCCGTACACCGGCTCCCAGGAGGCGGACAACGTCTGGGACTTCTGGGGTCTTTCGCCCGAGTCCACCCACCAGGTGACCTGGCTGTTCGGCGACCGCGGCATCCCCGCCACCTACCGCCACATGAACGGCTACGGCTCCCACACCTTCCAGTGGACCAACGAGGCCGGCGAGGCGTTCTGGGTCAAGTACCACTTCAAGACCGACCAGGGCATCAAGAACCTCACCGCGGCCGAGGCCGCCGAGCTGGCGGGCAAGGACCCCGACAGCCACCAGCGCGACCTGCGCGAGGCCATCGAGCGCGGCGAGTACCCCTCCTGGACGGTGCAGGTCCAGATCATGCCCGTGGCGGAGGCGGCCACCTACCGCTTCAACCCCTTCGACCTGACGAAGGTCTGGCCGCACGCGGACTACCCGCCGATCGAGATCGGCAAGCTGGAGCTGAACCGCAACCCGGAGAACATCTTCGCCGAGGTCGAGCAGTCGATCTTCTCCCCGCACCACTTCGTGCCCGGCATCGGCCCCTCGCCGGACAAGATGCTCCAGGGCCGGCTGTTCGCCTACGGCGACGCGCACCGCTACCGGGTGGGCATCAACGCCGACCACCTGCCGGTCAACCGCCCGCACGCCACCGAGGCCCGCACCTACGGCCGCGACGGCTACGCCTACGACGGCCGGCACGGCCGCGCGAAGAACTACGAGCCGAACAGCTTCGGCGGCCCGGCGCAGACCAACCGCCCGCTGTGGGAGCCGATCGCCGTCACCGGCTACACCGGCGACCACGAGGCGCCGAGCCACGCCGAGGACAACGACTTCGTGCAGGCAGGAAACCTGTACCGGCTGCTGTCCGACGAGGAGCGCGACCGCCTGATCGACAACCTGGCGGGCTCCCTCGCCCAGGTCTCCCGGGAGGACATCGTCGACCGCGCCATCGAGAACTTCCGCAAGGCGGACGAAGACTACGGCAAGCGGCTCCAGGCCGCGGTCCAGGCCCTCCGCGGCTGACCTCCCGAGTCAGCGAATCGCTTGCCGTACCCACCGGGGCGGCCGAATGCCATGCGCTTGGCGTCCGGCCGCCCCGGCCTCGTGCACGCCCCGGGCGCGTGCGTCCCACGTTCGCGCCCCGGCGCCCACGCGGTCCCCGCCGCCCGGGGCGGGGCGCTAGCCGAGGTAGCTCAGGAGTTCCGTGTGGAGCAGGCCGTTGGAGGCGGCCGCGTCCCCGCCGTGCGGCCCGGCCACGCCGTCGAGGCTGGTGAACGTGCCGCCCGCCTCCTGCACCACCACCGCGGGGGCCGCCATGTCCCACAGCGAGAGCTCGGGCTCCGCGCACATGTCCACCGCCCCCTCGGCCACCATCATGTACGACCAGAAGTCGCCGTAGGCCCGCGTCCGCCAGCAGCTCCTGGTCAGGTCGAGGAAGGCGTTCAGCCGCCCGCGCTGCTCCCAGCCGCTGAGCGAGGAGTAGGAGAACGAGGCGTCCGCGAGGCGCGAGACCCGTGAGACCTGCAGCCGGGTCGCCGAGGACAGGCTGCGCCCCGTGTAGGCCCCGCCGCCCTGCTGCGCCCACCACCGCCGGTTCAGCGCGGGGGCCGACACCACGCCGACCACCGGCCGCAGCTCCTCCCCCACCCGCTCGACGAGCGCGATCAGCGTGGCCCACACCGGCACGCCCCGCACGTAGTTCTTGGTGCCGTCGATCGGGTCGATCACCCAGCGCCGCGGCCCCTGCCCCTCGCTGCCGAACTCCTCGCCCAGCACCGCGTCCCGTGGCCGCGCCCGGCCGAGCGCGGTCCTGATCAGCTCCTCGGCGGCGCGGTCCGCGTCGCTGACCGGCGTCATGTCCGGCTTCGTGTCGACCTTCAGATCCAGCGCCTTGAACCGCTCCATCGTCGCCGCGTCCGCCGCGTCGGCGAGCACGTGGGCCAGGCGCAGATCATCGTGGTAATCGGGCATGCCTCACAGTATCCGGCCCCGCCCCGCCGCTCGCGGTCACGGCTCCGCGGCGTCTTGACACCCCCGCGACCCGCGCCGATTCTGTGCGGCAGCCGAGCGGCGCCCCGGCAGGTCACCCCACCCCCAACCGGTCGGCGCCGGCCTGCACCGACCAGCCGAAGAGGGCTGCCCGAGGCGAGGAGGCAACGATGCCCACCGCGCGCGATTCCCTGCTGGACGCCGCCTTACGTGCCGTGGAACGGCGCCCGTGGCAGCTGGTCAGGATGGTCGAGGTGGCCGCCGACGCGGGGGTGTCGCGCCAGACCCTCTACAACGAGTTCGGGGACAAGGCGGGGCTCGGGGCCGCCCTCGCCACCCGCCAGCTCACCGCCTTCCTCGACGGCTTCGCCGCCCGCCTGCGCGAGGGCGGCACCCTGGAGGCGGCCTGCGACTGGCTGGGTGCCGCGGCCCGGGAGGACCCCCTGGTCCACGCGGCCCTGACCGGCTGCCACTGCCGCGGCCTCCCCCCGGCCACCCGGCAGCCCGGCGAACTGGTCGCCGAGCTCCGCGACCGCGCCCGGCGCGCCCTGACCGGGCGCACCGCCGCCGAGTGCGAGACGGCCGTCCGCCTCGCCCTCTCCCTCCTGGTCGCCCCGCCCCCGGCGGAACCCGCCCTCGGCTCCCGGTCGCCGGTCTAGTCGCCCTCGCGCCGTTCGCGCGTGGCCAGCAGGCGGCGCAGGGAGTGCAGGCGGGCCGGCTCCGCGTGGCCCGCGGCGACCCAGGCGTCCAGCGCGCAGTCCGGCTCGTCGTGGCTGCAGGCCCGCGGGCAGTCGGCGGTGCCCGGCTCCAGGTCGGGGAAGGCGTGGATCACCCGGGAGGGGTCGACGTGGTGCAGCCCGAAGGACCGCACGCCCGGCGTGTCGATCACCCAGCCGGGCACCCCGGGCAGCGGCAGCGCGAGCGCCGAGACCGTCGTGTGCCTGCCGCGGCCGGTCACCGCGTTGACGTCCCCCGTGGCCCGCTGCCGCTCCGGCACCAGCGCGTTGACCAGCGTCGTCTTGCCCACCCCGCTGTGCCCGACGAAGGCCGTGACGCGCCCGGTCAGCAGCTCGCGCACCCGCTCCACCGCGGCCAGGACCTCCGGGTCCTCCTCCCCTGGGCCGCCGGTTCCCGGGCCGCCCTCCTCGTCGGGGGCCGGGCCCGCCCCGGGGGCGAACCGACCGGCGCTGGTGACCACGTGCCGGATGCCGAGCGGCGCGTAGGTGTCGAGCAGCGGCCCGGCCGGCGCCAGGTCCGCCTTGGTGAGGATGAGCAGCGGGTCGAGACCCGCGTCGTAGGCGGCGACCAGGCAGCGGTCGATCAGCCTGGGCCGCGGCTCCGGGTCGGCGAGCGCGGTCACGATGGCCAGCTGGTCGGCGTTGGCCACCACCACCCGCTCCATCGGGTCGTCGTCGTCCGCGGTCCGCCGCAGCGCCGAACTGCGCTCCTCCACGCGGACGATCCGCGCCAGCGTGTCCTTGCGGCCCGACAGGTCGCCCACCACCGCCACCCGGTCGCCGACCACCACGCTCTTGCGCCCCAGCTCCCTCGCCTTCATCGCGGTGACCGTGCGGTCCTCCACCAGGCACGTGATGCGGCCGCGGTCCACGGTCAGCACGAAGCCCGCGGCCGCGTCCTCGTGCTTGGGGCGGCGGTGCGTGCGCGGCCTGCTGCCCCGGCGGTTCGGCCGGACCCGGACGTCGTCCTCGTCGCTGTTCTTGCCGTACCGGCGCATCGCGGGCCGCGGTCCTCAGGCTCTCGCGGTCGCGGGCTCCGAGGCGAGCATCCGGTGCCACAGGTCGGGGAAGTCGGGCATCGTCTTGGCGGTGGTGGCGACGTTCTCCACCTCCACGTCCTTGACCAGCAGGCCGAGCACGGCCCCCGCGGTGGCGAGGCGGTGGTCCTCGTAGGTGTGGAAAACGCCGCCGTGCAGCGGGCGCGGCCTGATCCGCAGGCCGTCGGCGGTCTCGGTGACGTCCCCGCCCAGCGAGTTGATCTCCTTGGTCAGCGCGGCCAGCCGGTCCGTCTCGTGCAGCCGCAGGTGCGCCACGCCCCGCAGCACGGACTCGCCCTCCGCGAGGGCGGCCACCGCCGCGATCCCGGGCGTGAGCTCCCCGACCTCGCTCAGGTCGGCGTCGATGCCCCGCACCCGGCCGGTGCCCGTCAGCGTCAGGCCGCGCTCGTCCAGCACGCAACTCCCGCCCATCTCCGTGAAGATGCCGCGCAGCGCGTCCCCGGGCTGGGTGGTGCGCGCGGGCCAGTCGGGAATGGTGACCCGGCCGCCGGTGACCAGCGCGGCGGCCAGGAAGGGCTGGGCGTTCGACAGGTCGGGCTCGATGACGAGGTCGCGGCCGAGCAGCGCGCCCGGCGTGACCCGCCAGACGTTGGGCTCCCCGCCCGAGTCCGGGGCGTCCACCTGCGCCCCGGCCCGGCGCAGCATGTCGACGGTCATCCTGATGTGCGGCAGGGAGGGCAGGACGTCGCCGGTGTGCCTGACCTCGACGCCCTGGTTGAAGCGAGGCCCGGACAGCAGCAGGGCGCTGATGAACTGCGAGGAGGCCGAGGCGTCCACCTCGACCTGGCCGCCCTCGAGCGAGCCGACGCCGTGCACGGTCAGCGGCAGCGCGCCCCGCCCGCCGTCCTCGATCCGGGCGCCGAGCGCGGTCAGCGCCCCGATCAGGGCGCGCAGCGGGCGTTCGTGGGAGCGGGGGTCGCCGTCGAACCTGACCGGGCCCTCGGCGAGCGCGGCCAGCGGCGGCAGGAAGCGCATCACCGTCCCCGCGTTGCCCACGTCGACGCTCGCGGGGGCCTGAGGGGCGGAGGGGATCACGCGCCAGGACTCGCCCCGGCCGCTGTGCGGCCCGGCGAGCTCGGAGCTGGAGGAGACGGTCTCCTCGATGCCGATGCCCAGCGAGCGCAGCGCGTCGGCCATCAGCAGGGTGTCGCGCGAGCGCAGCGGCCTGCGCAGCCAGCCGGGGTCGGCGGCCAGGGCGGAGAGGATGAGGGCGCGGTTGGTGACCGACTTCGATCCGGGCACCGTAACGGTCGCGTCGACCGCGTCGGAGGCGAACGGCGCGGGCCACAGAGCGGTGGTCTGGCTGTCGTGGTGGTCGGTCATACGACTCACTCTAGTGCGTAACGCTGGGTGACCCCGCCCTTCTCGGACCGAGTCAGGGGCCGCGCGGCGGCTCTCCCGCGGCCGGCGGGCGGCCTCCTCAGCCGTCGAGCAGCCAGCGGGCGCCGCCGCTGAGCGAGGCGAGGGTCACGACGTGGAAAAGTATCAGCCAGACCCAGGCCGGGACCCCGGTCAGCCCGGCCAGCTGGTCGGCGTCCGAGCCGGCGCCCTGCCCGCCGCGGTGGCGCCTGCGGCGCCTGCCGTGCAGCTCGAAGACGGGCCTGACCCCGCCGAGCAGCAGGAACCACACGACCAGGTAGGCGAAGGCCGCCTGCACGTCGGGCTCGGTCAGCCAGGAGACCAGGACGAAGGAGGCGCAGGTCAGGACGACGGTGAGCACCCCGTAGGCGTTGCGCACCATCACCAGCAGCGCGAGCAGCAGGCCGGTCGCGCCCCACAGCAGCGCCGTCGTGCGCCCGGCGGACAGCAACGCCGCCCCGGCCAGGCCGAGCAGGGAGGGCGCGGGGTACCCGGCCACCGCGGTGAGAACCATGCCCGGGCCGGTGGGCTTGCCGCGGGAGACGGTCAGGCCCGAGGTGTCGGAGTGCAGCCTGATGCCGCTGAGCTGCCGGCCGGCGAGCAGGGCGATCAGGCCGTGCCCGCCCTCGTGGGCGATGGTGATGGTGTTCCGCGTCCAGCGCCAGACGCCGAACGGCAGCACGGCGGCGAGGGCGAGGGCCGCGGTCGCGAGGACCAGCCACGTCTCCGGCCGCGGCTGGGTTCCGGTCACGCGGTCCCAGAGTTCGTTGAGATCGGCTATGTCCATGGCTCGTATGACTCGCAGGGCTCGTCCTGGGTTCCTCCGGCCGGGCCGCGGCGGTGCCGCGCCGGCTGCCGGAAGGCGATCCTAGGGCCGGAACCCGTGGGCCCGCCCGGCCCCCCGCGCTCGCCTCAGCCCGGCCCCTCCTCCCCGGCGCCCTCCCCGGCGCCCTCGCGCGCGCCGGGACCGGCCCCGGCGTCGGCGGCTCCCCCGGCGTCCGCGGCGGGGACGGGGGCGGGGGCGGCCTCTTCCGGGTTCGCGGCGATGCCGTGCGCGGGCTGCCGCCCCTGGCTCCCGGCGCCCTGATTGCCGTTGCCCCGCTCCTGGTTCCCGTTGCCCTGGTTGCCGTTGCCCTGGTTGCCGTTGCCCCGGTCCTGGTTGCCGGTTCCGGCGCCGTTTCCCCCGCCGTTCCCCTGGCCCTGCCCCTGGTTGCCCACGCCCGGGTCCCCCTGCCCCGCGCCCTGGTTCCCGTTCTCCGCGCCCTGGTTGCCGTTCTCCGCGCCCTGGTTCCCGTTCTCCGCGCCCTGGTTGCCCTGCGCCGCGGCGCCCTCGGCCGCCTCCGTCTGTGCCGTCTCGCTCTGCCCCTGCCCGCCCTGGCCCTGCCCGCCCTGGCCCTGCGCCTCCTCGGCCGCCTGGGCGCCGCGGCCGTTCCCCCCGCCGGAGCCGCCCCCCGACTCGCCCTCCGGCTGCCCGGTCCCCGCGCCCGCCGCATCCGTGCCGCCGCCCTCCACGGACTCCTGCCCCTCCGCCGCGGCGGTCGTCGCCGGCCGCCCCGGCCCCCTGGAGGGCGAGGCCACCGGGTCCACGAGATTCCCGCCGCCCTCGGCCCCGCCGGCCGGCGGCTGCGGCGCCCCGGAGACGGCGGGCGGCGCCTCCGGGGCTTGGTGCAGGGTGAGCGGCGCGGAACCCGTCACCACCGCCCCGGTGGCCAGCGCCAGCGTGGCGCCGACCGCGAGCTTGCCCAGCGCCCCGCCGGCCCCGGCGCCCACCCCGATCCCCGCGCCCGCCCCGGCGCCCGCCCCCGCCCCGAGGCCCACCCCGGGCACGGCAAGGGGCGCGCTGTCGGCCAGCCTCGCCGCGGTGAACCAGCCCACCGCCGCCACCGGGAGAGTGGCCGGAAGCAGCCCGCGCATCGTGGAGTTGAGGTCGAGCAGTTCGACATAGGCCGACCGGCACCGGTCGCACGAGTCGAGATGCCTGCGCAGGCGCTGGAATCCGCGCCGGCGCGAAGGCTTGCGCGCGTACGCCCCCAAAAGCCCCGCGTGCTCCCGGCAGTTGGCCTCGCCGGCGAGGGAGGCGTTCACATGCTCCTGCAGGTACGCCTCCCGCAGGCCCTCCCTGGCCCGGAACGCCAGGACCGCGGCGGCGTTCGCGCTCAGCCCGAGCAGCGGGGCGACCTCGCTCAGCGGCTCCTCCTCGACCGCCGTGTGCCACAGCACCTCCTGCCAGCGGTCGGGCAGGCGGTGGAAGGCCCGGGCCGCCATGGACTGGTCGGCCCGGGAGAGGGCCTGCGCCTCCGAGGCGCACTGCTCGGCCCGCTCCCCGACGTCCGCCACCGGCTGCTCGGCCGCCCCGCGGCCCGTGGACCACTGCGCGGCGAGCCGCCGCACGGTCGTCAGCAGGTAGGCGCGGGCCGAGTCACGCGGCCCCGCACCCGCTCTGAGGGCACGCAGCGTCCGCGCGAAGACCTCGGCTGCCAGGTCCTCGGCCGTGTGCGGATCCCGGCAGCACAGCCGGGCGTGACTGCGCACCGCCGCCGCGTGCCGGCGATACAGCTCCGCGAAGGCGGCGTCCTCTCCCGACCGGGCGCGCGCGAGAAGCGCGTCGTCCCCCACCTCTGCCATGCGGCCCCCTGCGGTTTTTCCCCACGACATTCCCCGCCCACGGCCCGTGACACGCGTGACCCGGGGGCGAGTTGACGACCCGCGTGGACAGGGCGGCGCTTTCGCCCCCGGCCGTCCCGCTTGCGCCGCGCTTCACCCCAATGCCCCAACATCTCCGCCTCGGGCCGTTCGTTGTCGGGTTATGACACCAACGACCCTAGGACCTGACCCCGATGCTCCACGATGAAGAAACGCATCTGCTGATCCCTCCGGAACTGCGCGCCACCCGCGCCGGCTGGGGCATCGCCGGGGGCTTCGGAGATGCCGAGGACACCGCGCCGCTCGCCGACACCCTGCGCCCGGTCACCCCTCCCTCGGGGCGGCACACCGCGCACGCCGGCCCGGTGCCCCCCGGAGGGTACGCGGCCTACGCCACGCTCGGGGCCGAGCAGGAACTCGCCGGGCAGGACCTCTCCCCGCACGTTCCCCTCGCCCCCCACGGCGCCCCCGCCCCGCACCCGGGGCACCGCAGGGCCCGCCCGCGCCAGTCGGCGGCCGGGCCCTCGCTGCGGGTGCGCTGGCTGCGCTGGGCCAGCCTGCTGCTGTCGGCGGTCGCCTCGGCCCTGGTCGCGATGCTGAGCGTGCTCGGCGGCCTGATCTCCTACGAGCCGCTGCGCGCGGCGGCGGCCACCGGGGCGCCCCCCTCGCTCACCGCGTGGTGGCCACTGCTGATCTACGGCCCCTGGCTGGTCGCCTCGATGTCCATCCTGCGCGCGGCCCTGCACCAGAAGCGGGTCACGCACTCCTGGGCCGTGGTGATCTTCTTCTCCGGGCTCGCGGTCGCCCTCTGCGTCGCCCAGGCGCCGGCCACCGTGACGGACATCGCGGTCGCGGGACTGCCGCCGGTCTCCGCGCTGGTCGCCTTCCACCAGATCGTCCGGCAGATCACCCTGATCAGCCCGCCACGGCACGCGTTCCCCCGCCAGCGGCCGGTCACGGGCCGCGGCTGAGGGGCGGACACGCGTAAGGCCCGGCCGCGCTTCCGCGAGCCGGGCCTTCACCGACTGGGGTGAGTGACGGGACTCGAACCCGCGACCACCTGGACCACAACCAGGTGCTCTACCAGCTGAGCTACACCCACCATGCTGCCCGCCGCCTGCGGCGGACCCCGACGGCCTTCGCGAGGGACCTGAGGAACTCCCCGCATCGACCGGTCTCCGAGTGTACAGGGTCCCCGGCGGTGCTCGCGCCCGCATATCGCCCGGGGACCGGCCGGCCGGGCGGCGGGAAAGACCCACGGAAGGGCGACCGCGGCTCCCGCGGCGGGCGGCGGTGATATCGCGGACGCCGGGGCGGGGTTGCCCGGCTCCCGGGTCAGGAGATCACGTGCTGGGCCGCGATGCGGCGGGCCGACTCGGAGTCCGGGCCGGGCTGCGGCACGAAGATCGCCTCGCGGTAGTAGCGCAGTTCGGCGATGGACTCCCTGATGTCGGCGAGCGCCCGGTGGTTGCCGCTCTTCTCCGGGCTGTTGAAGTACGCCCTGGGGTACCAGCGCCTGGCCAGCTCCTTCACCGAGGAGACGTCGATCACGCGGTAGTGCAGGTGCGACTCGAGGCGGGGCATGTCCCGGGCGAGGAAGCCGCGGTCGGTGCCGATCGAGTTGCCGCACAGCGGGGTCTTGCCGGCCTCGGGGGCGTGCTCGCGGACGTAGGCGAGCACGCGCTCCTCCGCCTCGGCCAGGGTGGTGCCCCCCGCGAGCTCGTCGAGCAGGCCGGAGGCGGTGTGCATCGCGCGGACCACCTCCGGCATGGACGCAAGCGCGGCGTCCGGCGGGCGGATGACCACGTCCACCCCTTCCCCGAGCACGTTCAGCTCGGAGTCGGTCACGAGGGCGGCCACCTCGATGAGCGCGTCGTCGGCCAGCGAGAGGCCGGTCATCTCGCAGTCGATCCACACCATCCGATCGTTCATGCGAACAACCTTACGTCGCGCGCCGCGACCGGCAGGCGCGAACGCCGTGGTCCGCGCCCCGTCCCGCCCGCCGCGCTCACACCGAGGGGCGGCTCCGCTGCCCCGGGACCCGGGGCGTGAAGCCGTCGCCCGCCGGCTTGCCGCGGCCCGGGGCGTCCTGCTGCCTGGCCCGGTAGGCGGCCCGGTACGCGGCGGGCGAGGCGCCGAGCTGCCGCCTGAAGTGGCCGCGCAGCGCCACCGGGGAACGGAAGCCGCAGCGGCCGGCCACCTCGTCCACGGAGTAGTCGGAGACCTCGAGCAGCCGCTGCGCCTGGAGGACGCGCTGCGTGATCAGCCACTGCAGGGGAGCGCTCCCAGTGAGGGCACGGAAGCGCCGGTCGAAGGTGCGCCTGCTCATATAGGCCCGGGCCGCCAGCGTCTCCACGTCGAACTGCTCGTGCAGGTGCTCCAGCGCCCAGGCCACCACCTCGGCCAGCGGGTCGGCCCCGATGTCCTCTGGTAAAGAGCGGTCGAGGTGCCGGTGCGCGAGGGCGGCCTCCGCGCCGTTCCCCCTGCGGGGCGGGAGCACCAGGCGGCGGGCCAGCGCGGCCGCGGCCTCCGGGCCGTGGTCCTGGCGGACGATGTGCAGGCACAGGTCGATCCCGGCCGCCGTTCCGGCCGAGGTCAGGATGTCCCCGTCGTCGACGAACAGCTCCCTCGGGTCGACGTGGACCGACGGGTACCGCTTGGCGAGCGTGGGAGCGTACATCCAGTGCGTGGTGGCCGGGCGGCCGTCGAGGAGTCCCGCGGCGCCCAGCGCGAAGGCCCCCGTGCACAGGCCGACGATCCTGGCCCCCTCGCTGTGCGCCCGGCGCAGGGCCGCGAGCGCGGCGGCGGGCGGGGGCCCGGTGATCGACCGCCAGGCGGGCACGATGACGGTGCCCGCCCTGGCCACCGCACCCAGGCCGTAGGGGGCGCGCAGTTCGAGGCCGCCGGTGGTGCGCAGCGGCCCCTCTTCCCCGGCACAGGCGAGCAGCCGGTACCGCGGCACTCCGGCATCCTGGCGATCGACGCCGAAAACGGACAGCGGGATGGAGCTTTCGAACATCGGACTGCCGCTGAACAGCAGCACCGCGACGACTTCGCGGCGGCGTCGGGCAGCCAGCTTGACGGCGGGCTCGGGGCCGTGCGTTGGGTCCTGGCTCATGCTCCTCAGTTCCCTCGGTCGTCGCATCCTCTCGGTCCTGCACATGCTCCCCCGACGTGATCGCCAAGATCGAATCTACTGTGTCAGGTGAGGCTGGCGGGACAAGTTCATCACTCGGCGCTAAATCGACATGACAGCGTGGCGCGAAGCATTCGATCAGGAAGCGTTACACGTAGGAGCAGTTGGGGGAAGTGCGCCTCCCCCCGGCGCACGTCACCGATGGCGCAGACGGCGCGGTGCGGCTCTCCCCCTCGGTATACCGGAGGTGTTGCCGAGGCTGGTGGGCAACGTGAGGCGTCCGTGGGGAAGTTGGCCGAAAATAAAAGTAGCGGGCACGACTTTCACACTGCCGGCAGGCCCCGCGCAACCCGCCGCGCAACCTTGCCCCCGGGGCGCACGCGAGGCGCGTCGTCGCAGGCAGGGCGGACATGTCAAAAGGAGAAGGCGCCCCCGGCGTGAGACGGTCACGCTCCGCAGGCGGAGGCGCCGCGGGGTGTCCGAAAGGATTGCGTTGTCCGGCCCGCGTGGGGCATGCTGCTCGGTCACAGTTCCGGGCTGGTTTCAGGGGTTGTACGCACCGTCTCTGGGCACTAGGTATCTAACGCCGTACTCTGGAGGTGGAACCAGTGAAACCGGTAGAGCGGAGGCGTATCGCTCCCCGTTTCGCCCCGTCCCACGTCCATCCCCGGCTCGACCCCGAGGTTTACTCACTGACCCACCGCTGAGGCTCCGATGGCTGGATACGAGTTCCCCGAGCGCAAGCGCGTCGTCGATCCGTCCTCCACGACGGACCCGGCGGAGGAGGCGGCCTGCACCTCGCGAGATCCGGCCTTCCTGCACGGTGTGGTCGTGGGCTTCGACGGCTCCACGTCCAGCGAGCGTGCCCTGGCCTATGCCGTGGGCATGGCCGTCAGGAGCAACTGCGGCCTGATCATCGTCCACGTGGCCAACCGGCTGCCGACCACCGTGTGGGCGGGCTGCGAGCCCCCGGCACTCGTCGACGTGCCCGACCACCGCACCGAGATCCTGGGCCTGGAGCTCGCCTGCGCGGAGAACCTCTCCGAGGTGCCCTGGGTGCTCCTCGAGCGCGGCGGCGACATCTGCCACGAGCTGGAGGAGGTCGGCCAGGAGTACCAGGCCGACGCGATCGTGGTCGGCACGACCCACGGCCTGATCGGCCGGATCTTCGGCTCGGTCTCGGGCCGGCTGGCCCGGCGCGCGCAGCGGCCCGTGGTCGTCATTCCCTGACCTCACGCCCCGAGCCCGCTCCCGGCGCCGCCTCCGTGGCGCCGGGCCCGAATCCGCACGCCCGCCGCCATGGGCACCGCTCGCGCTGCCCGCACGCCCCCTCGTCCCTCGACGCGCCCCCTCGTGCCACCGATCGCTTCCCGGCCCGCCGTCCGTCCGCCCCGGCCACGGGCCCGGCGCGCCTCGCCCTCGCCGGCTCGCCCGCCCGGATCGCGGCGCGCCCGCGGTGCCGAACGACCCGCCGCGCCTCCTCGCGCCCCGTCTGGGGCCCTCCCTGGAGCCCGCACGATTCCTCGCGCCCCCGCGTGACTCCTCGCGCTCCCTCCCGCTGTTCTTCGCCCCGGCTCGCCCGCCCCGCCGCCCGGCCCCGGCCGCCCCCTCCCGCGGCTCCGCCGCTCGCCACCGCCGTCCCTGCTCCCCCTGCCTTCCCCGGCGCCCCCTCCCTCGCGGCCCCTCGCGCGGCCCGTCCCCGCGCGCCGCCTCCGCACGGCCGCTCACCGAGCATTCACCAAATTCGTCGCCCACCGGACGTGGATTGTGCGTTTGTGATGGGCATAAAGGGGACATCGGCTCGACAGAACTTCGGCCGCCGGCCGGGAGGTGACGGACCCGGCCGCGGCTTCTCCCCGCCGGCGTAATGGGCGACGCCGGCGCATTGGGCGGCCCCCGGTCGGGTGCGTTTGGTGGCACGCACCCCCGGGGGCCGCCGTATGCCGGTGCAGCCTCGCTCCGCCCCGGGCCCGCGCCCGCCGGGGCGCTCCCGATCCGGGGCGAGCCGGTGCCGGCGGGACGGCGAGCGCCCCCACCGCGCAACCAACGCCTCCGCGCACGCCCTCCGCGGTTCCCGGGGCCCCGCGCCACCTCCCGCGCCCCGGCCCCCTCGGCCACCGCTGCCAGGCCGGCCCCGGCCCCCCTCGGCCACCGCTGCCAGGCCCGCCGCGGCGGCGGCCTCGGACCCGCGGCGGCTCGCGGACGCCCCGCCTCCCCGGACGCCCCGCCACCCCCGGCGGACCCGCCGGGCCGGGGGACCGCCGTTTCCGGGCGGACCGCCGGGCCGGTCCTACTCCACGGTCACGGACTTGGCGAGGTTCCGCGGCTTGTCGATGTCCCGGCCCAGGGCGAGCGCGGTGTGGTACGCCAGCAGCTGGAGCGGGATGCCCATCAGCACCGGGTCGAGCTCGGGCTCGTTGCGCGGCACGACGATGGTGTCGTCGGCCTTCTGCTGCTCCTCGTGGGCCACCGCGAGAATCCGCCCGCTGCGGGCCTTGATCTCCTCCAGGGTGGCGCGGTTCTTCTCCAGCAGCTCGTCGTCCGGCATGATCGCCACGGTCGGGACGGCGGGCTCGACCAGCGCCAGCGGCCCGTGCTTCAGTTCGGAGGCTGGATAGGCCTCGGCGTGGATGTAGGAGACCTCCTTCAGCTTCAGCGCGGCCTCCTTGGCGACCGGGAAGCCCCGCACCCGGCCGACGAACATCATGCTCTTGGAGGCGGCGACCGCGGTCGCGAGTTCGGCGATGCGCTGCTCCTCCTTGAGGACCTCGCCGATCTGCTCGGGGAGCTTGCGCAGCCCTTCGATGATCCGGCGCCCGTCGGCCACCGACAGGTCCCTGATCCGGCCGAGGTGGAGGGCGAGCAGCGCGAAGGCCACCGCCGTGTTGGTGAAGCACTTGGTGGACACCACGCACACCTCGGGGCCCGCATGCACGTAGATGCCGCCGTCGGTCTCCCGCGCGATGGCCGAGCCGACCACGTTGACCACGCCGAGCACCATCGCGCCCTTGCGCTTGAGCTCCTGGACGGCGGCCAGCGTGTCGTAGGTCTCGCCGGACTGGCTGACCGCGATGTAGAGGGTGTCCGGGTCGACCACGGCGTTGCGGTAGCGGAACTCGCTGGCCGGCTCGGCGTCCGCCGGAATCCGCGCCAGCTCCTCGATCATCTGGGCGCCGATGAGGCCCGCGTGGTACGCGGAGCCGCAGCCGAGGATCTTGACCCGCCGCACGCCGCGCGCCGCACGCGCGTCGAGGTTGAGCCCGCCGAGCCTGACCGTCGCGAACCTGTCGTCGATCCGGCCGCGCAGCACCCGGTCCACCGCGTCCGGCTGCTCGGCGATCTCCTTGTGCATGTAGGTGTCGTGGCCGCCCATGTCATAGCTCTCCGCCTCCCACTCCACGGTGGTCGGGGCGGCGGCGGTGCGGCTGCCGTCGGTGGTGTAGGTGCGGTAGTCGTCGGCCTTGATGGTGGCCATCTCGCCGTCGTCGAGCGTGATCACCTGGCGGGTGTGGCTGATGAGGGCGGCGACGTCGGAGGCGACGAACATCTCCTTCTCGCCGATGCCGAGGACCACGGGCGAGCCGTTGCGGGCGACGACGATCCGGTCGGGGTGGTCCGCGTGCAGGACCGCGATGCCGTAGGTGCCCTCGACGTAGCGCAGCGCCTCGCGCACCTTCTCCTCCAGGGTCTCGGCCTGGGCGCGGGCGACGAGGTGGGCCAGGACCTCGGTGTCGGTGTCGGAGGCCAGCTCGACGCCGTCGGCGGACAGCTTCGCCCGCAGCTCGGCGGAGTTGTCGATGATGCCGTTGTGCACGACGGCGACCCGGCCCGCGGCGTCCAGGTGCGGGTGGGCGTTGGCGTCGTTGGGGGCACCGTGCGTGGCCCATCGGGTGTGCGCAATCCCGCTCGTGCCGGCGAAGCGGGCGGGTACTCTCGCCTCCAGGTCCCTGACCCGGCCCGCGTTCTTGACCACCTTGAGGCCGCCGCCCTTGCCGCTGCTGTGGATGGCGATGCCTGCGGAGTCGTAGCCGCGGTACTCCAGCCGCTGGAGGCCCTCCAGCAGGAGCGGCGTGACATCACGTTTTCCGATATATCCGACGATTCCGCACATAGGCTTTTCCTCCTGCTGGTCCTGTGGTGTCCCTCGGCCGCCATGCCGTCCCGCCTTCGCCGCGGGCGGCCCCCGGGCATCAGCCGTATACGATCCGCCGCAGCTGCCGCAGGGACAGCGTCGGCGGCGCCACCGCGCGGCGCGGCAGCTCCTGTGCGATCAGCTCGAAGATCGCCTCGTTGCCCAGCCCCGCGGAACGCAACTCGCGGTGGCGTCTCCGTACGAATTCCTCGACGGTCTCGCCGAAGTACGCCAGAACGTCGAGAACCACCCGGGCAGCCTCACCGCGGCCCAGGGGTGTGCTGCGGACCAGGTAGTCCACCAGGTCCTCGTGCGGCGGTATACGGCGTTCGAGCACCCCTTGATACTGCGGAGCCACGATGCTTTTCGCAACATTCCTGCCCGATATCGGGCACAGGCGTGTCGGAACGGGCCCACCTCGGGCCCCGCGCCTCCCGGGGCCGCCTAGGGCGTGGCGAGGGCGGGCCGCCGGGGGCACGGTGAGGGCGGGCACCGGGGCGGAGGATGATGAGCGCATGAGAAGAGGAGTCTCGCGGTCTGCGCTCGCGGCACTGGCCCTCGCGCTGCCGTGGCTGGCGGGCTGCGGCGGGGAACACGGGGACGAGACCTCGGGGGCGGCCACCACGGCAGCGGGCGAGGCGGCCACCCCGGCGGAAGGGGCCGCCTCGGCCGGGTCCGCGGACGCGGGTGACGCCGCCGGGTCCTCCGCCGACGCCGGGCCCTCCGCCGGGACCGGGTCCTCCGCCGGGGTGCCGGAGCGCGCGGAGCTTGCAGCCCGCGCAACGGCGCTGGGCACCCCCCTCGACCTCGTGTACGCCCTCGACGTCCCCGGCTTCGCCCTGGCCCGGCAGTCGGTGGGGCCCGCCGGCGACGACGGCTTCCAGGCCACCTGGGTCTCCGACGCGGACGGGCGCCTGATCCACCTCATGGTGGAGGACCTGGGCAGGCCGGACGCGGATCTCCACTACGACGACGGCGTGCGGGGTTTCGTCCGCACCGAGGAGGGCCGCACCGTCACCGTGGACGCCGACCCCGCGGACGTGCCACGCGACGTCCTGCGCGAGGCTGCCGAGTCGGCCCACCCGGCCGGGCCGACCGAACTGGCCGAGATCCTTCCCGAGCCGCAGCAGTCCCAGCCGGTGGAACGCGGCGACCTGCCCCCGGAGGGCGACGGAGCCCCCCTCAACCCCGAGGGCGCCTCAGGCTGACCCGCCCACCCCTTCTTTCCTCCCCCGCCCCCACATTCCGGCGCGGCGCGGCTCGTGCTCGGCGCACACCCCGCTCCCCGATCGCTCCCGCTTCAGCAGTAGACCTCACGGGCCGAGTTCATGAAATCCTCGGTGAAGTTCTTCATGCGCTCCCGCCCCTCACCGGAATCCCCCTGCACCGAGAAGTCCTTGACATTGATCTCCAAGACCGCCTCACCACCTCGCCCAGGGCACGCGGTCTCCACCAAAGAGCCCCCGGCATCGACAATGGCGTACTCACCGTCGATGGAATCCTCGTGGGGGTTGGCGATACCGTAGGCCGAGCGCGCCGCCCGGAACTTCTCCATCAGGTCCGGACTCGGCGAGGAGAACGCACGTACGTTGAGGGCCATGACGGTTTCGTCGTCAACGTGAACCCTGCACAAGAGGATGGGAGCATCCAACGGATTCTCCGTATCGATCTCGTCAACCTCCAGCTTCTCCCCAGGAGGAAGGAGGGGCTGAAGCGCGGAGGGAGTCACCGGCACCTCGCACAACTTCTGCGGGACGGCATACACCTCCGAGTCACCGCGCACGAGGACCCACCCGCCAGCCAGGAGAACAGCCAGCAGCAACAAGGGAACAGCCCACTTCGCAGCCCCCATCACACAACCCCCTCCACTTGCCCAACCGGCATCCCCCCTACCGCCAAAGCGCAACCAAGGTCAGCGGCAGTAGACCTCACGGGCCGAGTTCATGAAGTCTTCGGTGAAGTTTTTCATGCGCTCCCGTCCCTCATCGGAATCCCCCTGCACCGAGAAGTCCTTGATGTTGATTTCCAGGATCGCCTCTTCACCTTGCCCAGGGCAGGCGGTCTCCAGCAAAGAGCCCCCGGCATCGACAATGGCGTACTCACCACCAATGGTGTCCTCATGAGGGTTGGCGATACCGTAGGCCGAGCGCGCCGCCCGGAACTTCTCCATGAGATCCCCACTCGGTGCGGGGAATGCACGCACATTGAGTGCCATGGCCCCTTCGCTGTCAATGTGCACCCTGCACATGAGGATGACCGCGGCGGGCGGTGGGTCCACGTCAGGCTCGTAAACCTCCAATTCTTCACCATCAGGCAGGAGCGGCTGAAGCGTGGAGGAATCCACCGGCACCTCACAGAGTTCGCTGGGCACCGCATAGCTTCCGGCATCTTCCCGGAAAAACATCCACCCGCCGAGCAGGATCAACGCAACCGCCACTGCAGGCCCAACCCATTTGATCGTCCTCATTGCGAGAATGCTCCCTGCTCTCCGGTCTGCCCCGCAGCGGCAATTTGCCCGTCGTTGGTGCCGGACCGCAGCGCCTCATGCACCCTGTCGCCCCACTGATGACCGTTGACGCCGGTCATGTATTCCGGCGGATCGGGATTCATCCTGAGCCACTGGTTCGCCAGCTCATTGAGGTAATTGTTTTCCTCGCCGTAGTAATCCACGCGGCTCTCCTGCAACCCCTGCTCGATCACCTGGTTCTCGTGGGCCAGCCATCTGTTGCTGAGCTGGTCGACGAGGTTTTGGATGTGCGGGCCGGCAACGGGGATTTCGCCTGCGAGGTAGCCGGCGGTGTTGTACACGTTCTGTCCGACCCACTGGGGGTTGTTCTTGTCGATGTCCAGGGCGACGAACCTGCCGTGTTCCAGGAAGCCGACGCTGTTTCCGATGGTGGTGAGGGTGAAGTCGGGGTTGCCTGAGGTGTCCGCCTGGATCTGCTCCGCGTACTCGACCATCATGGATTGTTGCAGGATCTGGTACGCCTCGGGGCTGCGCGCGATCTGAGTCGACAGTGTGGACAAGTGCCGAGGGTCCAGCGGCGTTGCGTTGTCCGAGCTGTTGCCCGCCGTCTCGTAGACCTCGGACCGGTAGTTGCCGAGCATCGTGGCCGCGCTGTCGCGCAGTTCCGCCGGGAGCCGGTTTTCCAGGCCCGATTCGACCTCGAGGACTTTCCGGGCGACGGCCAGGTGTTCGGCGTCGTGCTCGGCGAACTCCGCCGTCGGGTCGTGGGGGTTCATCCCCGTCGCCGCCGCCGTCAGCGCGTCACCGAGGGCGTCGAGCGACAGGCGGCTGCCGTCCGGGGAGACCTCGGCGTCGTAGTCCAGGTGCTCGCGCCCGGTGAGGAGGTAGGTGACGTTGGCGCCGTCGGAGGCGTTGAAGAACTCCGTCGCGCCGTCGGGGCTGTTGCTCAGGGCCGTGAGAAAACCCGTCATCGGGTCGAAGTGGAAGTCCGTGCCGATGATGTGGTGCATGCCGGACGCAGGGCTCCAGAGGCGGGTTTCCGGGACCAGCTCGCGGTCCGCGTAGACCAGTTGGTGGCCGTACCGGGCGAGGAAGCCGGGGTCGTACTCGCCGTGGCTGAGGATGTCGCCCATGACCTGGAAGCCGTAGAGGGCGAGGCCCGAGTCGCCTACGAACCGGGTCATGCCGAGACCGATGTCGTCCTCGGGGTGGTCGACGTCGCCGATCAGGTCCGCCATCCACGTCTCCATGCGCGGCCGCAGCCGGTCGTTCTCGGTGCCGGTGGCGGTGCCGAGGGCGACGCCCAGGTTGTCGCGGGTGGACAGCAGCAGCTCCTGGAAGGACTCGCCCGGCTGGTAGACGGATTCGAGGTCGCGCAGGCCGGCCCAGAAGCGGAGGGTGCCCTCGGCGCCCAGGTGATCGGCGAGGTAGACCCCGAAGTACTCGTTGTCCTTCTGCGCGTCGAGGAGGTCGTTGAGGGCGGACAGGCCCTCTTCCGTTTCGTAGTCGCCGGACTCGATCAGGGCGAGGGCGGCGCGGGCGTCGGCCTCGCCCTGGCGGCGTGCGGCGTCGTCGAGGCCGGTGATGCCCGGCGGGGCGAAGTGGTCGCGGTGCCGGCCGCCCACGATGTCGCGCAGCGCGCGTCCCGCCGTCTCGTCGGTCTCGGCGGCGCGGGCGAGCACCTCCTCGATCCGCGCCGCGAGGGCTTCGACGGCCTCCAGTTGCTGTCCGGTCGGCTGGCCAGGGGTGCCGAGCAGGGGTTCGCCCGGCGCGTTCAGCCCGTCCAGGTACTCGGGGCTGTACGGGCCCGCCGGCTCGGCGACGATCAGCCGGCCGTCGGCGCGGACCCGCAGGCCCGCCGCCCTGGCGTCGTCCTCGATGCCCTGGAGTTCGCCCTGGTAGCGGCGCAGGGCTTCGGCGAGGTCGCGCAGGACGCCGTGGATCGCCACGGCCTGGTCGTGGGCGTAGGAGAACCTCGTGCTGGTGAGGTTGATGAACTCCCGGGAGACGTCGGCCGTTTCGCCGGCCCAGTCCGCCTCGGCCGCCTTCGCCTGCATGCCCTCACCGGCCTCGCCGGCCAGGTCGTCGAGGTCCCGGACGGTCCGCTCCCAGTCGCCGATCGCCGCGTCGAGGTTCGCGAAGGTGAGCTGCGACAGCTCCTCGTAGGTCGGCACCGCGGTCAGGCCTCCGCGATGCCGGGGTTGAGGGCCGGGGCGCCGGACGGGGAGCGGTCCTCGTCCCGGCGGAGGTCGGCGGGGGTGAGGCCCCAGGCGGCCAGGCGCTCGGGTTCGTTCGCGTAGGCGGCGGCGTGCGCCTGCCTGAGCCGGCCGGCGAGGTCGCCGTCGAGGGCGGCGTTCCGGGTGAGCGTCGTGCCCAGTTCGTCCGCGATGTGTGTGCAGTCGCGGGACAGGTGGAGCGACTGCTGGTCGAAGCGGTACATCGCGTGGTGCAGCGCGTCCCCGGACAGCAGGCCGGCCGCACGCAGGTCGCGTGCCGCGGCGTAGCTGGTGTCCCCCGCCTGACGGCCCGTCGTCTCCACCCGGGCGAGGGCCGCCGCATCCTGCGCGATCGGGATCAACTCCCCCGAGTGCACCGAGAGATCGGCCCTCGCCTGCCCCTCGCCGCCCCCGGCACCGTCCCCGGACATGGCGCCCCCCGCCGCTCGTGTGTGCCCCTCTCGACGTCGCACGCACGGTAACAAGGCGTGCCCGTCCGCAACAAGGCCGGTCGGGGCGCGGGGGCGGCGGGCGTCCCCCTGCGGCGGAGGCGGGCGGCCCACTGCGCCGGGGGCGGGAGAGGCCGCGGCGCAGCGGGCGGGAGAGGCCGCGGCGCAGGGGGCGAGGGGGCGGGGCACGCCCGGGCGGCTCCCAGCCGCTTCCCGGGCCGCTCGCAGGCGCTTCCGGGGCCGCTCGCAGGCGGCTCTCACGCCGCTTCCGGGCCGTCGCTCCCACGTCGCTCGCACGCCGCTGCCTGGCCGCCGCTCCCAGCCCGCTTTCACGCCGCTTCGGGCGGGGGCCCTGGGCGGGAGGCCCTAGGAGAGGCCGAGTTCGCGGGCGATCAGCATGCGCTGGACCTCGCTGGTGCCCTCGCCGATCTCCAGGATCTTCGCGTCCCGCCACATCCTGGCCACCGGGTACTCGTTCATGAAGCCGTAGCCGCCGTGGATCTGGGTGGCCTCGCGGGCGTTGACGACCGCCATGTCGGAGGAGTGCAGCTTCGCGATCGCCGCCTGCTTCTTGAACGGCTCGCCCGCCAGCAGCCGGGAGGCGGCGTCGCGCCAGGCGACGCGGGCGGTGTGGGCGCGGGCCTCCATGTCGGCCAGCTTGAACTGGATGGCCTGGTTGGCGCCGATCGGGCGGCCGAACGCCTCGCGGGTGCGGGCGTAGGCCAGGGACTCGTCGACGCAGCCCTGGGCCAGGCCGGTGGCCAGCGCGGAGATGGCGATGCGGCCCTCGTCGAGGATGCGCAGGAACTGGGCGTAGCCGCGGCCCTCCACGCCCAGCAGGTTCGCGGCCGGGACCCGGACGTCGGCGAAGGACAGCTCGTGGGTGTCCGAGGCGTTCCAGCCGACCTTGGAGTAGCCGGGCGCGACGGTGAGGCCAGGCGTGGGCGTGGGGACGATGATCGAGGAGATCTCCGGGCGGCCGTCGGGCCTGCGGCCGGTGACGGCGGTGACGGTGATCAGGCCGGTGAGGTCGGTGCCCGAGTTGGTGATGAACGCCTTGGTGCCGTTGATCACCCACTCGTCCCCTTCGCGCACGGCCGTGGTCCTGGTGCCGCCGGCGTCGGAGCCGAAGCCCGGCTCGGTGAGGCCGAAGGCGCCCAGCGCCTCGCCCGCGCACAGCCGGGGCAGCCACTCGCGCTTCTGCTCCTCGGTGCCGAACCGGTGGATCGGCATGGCCCCGAGCGAGACCGCGGCCTCCAGGGTGATGGCCACCGAGGAGTCCACGCGGGCGAGTTCCTCCAGGGCCAGGCACAGCGCCAGGTAGTCGCCGCCCATGCCGCCGTACTCCTCGGGGAAGGGCAGCCCGAACAGTCCCATCTTCCCCATCTCGCGCACGATCTCGTAGGGGAAGGTGTGCCGCTCGTAGTGCTCGGCGATCCGCGGGGCGACCACGTCGTGGGCGAACGCCTCCACGGTGCGCCGCAGTTCTTCGTGTTCGGGGCTGAGGCGGTGGTCCAGGGACATCGTCATGGCTCCTTGTGGGAGGGCGCCGGGGAGGGCCGGAACGGGCCCGTGGCGCCGGTGGGTTCCTGGTCGAGCTGGGAGGCGAGGGCCCGCACGGTGCGCGAGGGGCTGGGCCTGCCGAGGCGCTCGGCGAGCCAGAGGCTGGTCGCGGTGAGCCGGCGCAGGTCGACGCCGGTGTGGATGCCGAGTCCCTCCAGCATCCACAGCAGGTCCTCGGTGGCCAGGTTGCCCGTCGCGCTCTTGGCGAAGGGGCAGCCGCCGAGGCCGCCGGCGGAGGCGTCGACGGTGGTGACGCCGTGCCGCAGGGCGGTCAGGGTGTTGGCGAGGGCCTGGCCGTAGGTGTCGTGGAAGTGGACGGCGAGGCGGCCGGCGGGCACGCCCGCCGCGCCGAGGGCGGCGAGGAGGGCGGTGACCTGTCCCGGGGTGGCGACGCCGATGGTGTCGCCGAGGCTGAGCTCGGCGCAGCCGAGGTCGAGCAGGCGGCGGGCGACGCGGACGACGCGCTCGGGGGGCACCGCGCCCTCCCACGGGTCGCCGAAGCACATCGAGACGTAGCCGCGCACCGGCACGCCCGCGGCGGTGGCGCGGGCCACGACGGGCTCGAACATGGCGAGGGACTCGTCCACGGTGCGGTTGAGGTTGGCCTTGGCGAAGGACTCGGTGGCGCTGGCGAAGACGGCGACCTCGCGGACGCCGAGGGCCAGCGCGCGCTCCAGGCCGCGCGCGTTGGGCACCAGGGCCGGCAGCCGGACGTCCCCGAGGTCGGCGAGGCGGGGGAACAGCTCTTCCGCGTCCGCGAGTTGGGGGACCCAGCGCGGGTGCACGAAGCTGGTGGCCTCGATGGTGGTGAGCCCCGCGGCGGCGAGGCGGTGGATGAACTCGGCCTTCACCTCGACGGGGATGACGGCCTTCTCGTTCTGGAGGCCGTCGCGGGGGCCCACCTCGTGGATGCGGACCCGGCCGGGAAGGGCGTCCTCGCTCATCGTTCCTCCTCGTGCGGGGTGACGACGGCCAGCGGCTGGTCCATCGCCACGGTGGCGCCCTGGGTCACCTCGATCGAGGCGACGGTGCCGTCGTGGGGGGCGGCGACCACGTGCTCCATCTTCATCGCCTCGACCACGAGGAGGCTCTGCCCGGCGAGTACCTCGTCGCCGACCGCGGCCTTGACCAGGGTGACGGTGCCGGGCATGGGGGCGGTGAGGGTGCCGGCGCCCGCCGCGGGCCCGCCGCCCGCCGCGGCGATGGGGTCGTGCTCGTGGACGTGCCAGGCGTCGCCCGCCCGCCCCAGCCAGTGCCCGTCCTCGGCGGCGGCGTGGTCGAAGACGTGGGTGGTGCCCGCGTACTCCAGGCGGACGGTGTCCCCCGGCTTGCCCAGCAGCCGGGCCGCGACCGGCTCCGACTCGCCGATGCGCACCTCGCCGGGCCGGGAGCGGACGGTGACCGGATCGTGGCCTGGAACGCGCAGCTCGCTGACCATCCAGGCGGCCTCCCCGCCCAGCCGCCAGCCGGAGGGCACGTCGAAGGGGCTGGTCCACCGGCCGGGCCGGGGCGGCGGCTCCAGGGCGGCCCGCCGCAGCAGGGCGGCGGCGGCGTACACCTCCTCCGGGACCCCGGCCGGCAGCAGCGCGCCCGCCTCCCGGTCCACCAGGCCGGTGTCGAGCGCGCCCGCGGCCACGTCGGGGTGGGCGAGCAGGCGGCGCAGGAAGCCGGTGTTGGTGTCGAGGCCGAGGACGGCGGTGCGGGCCAGGGCGGCGCGCAGCCGGCGCAGCGCGGTGGCCCGGTCGGGGCCGTGGGCGACGACCTTGGCCAGCATCGGGTCGTAGGCGGTGGACACCACGGCGCCGGGGGCGAGCCCGGAGTCCACCCTGACGCCCTCCCCGGTGGGTTCGCGCAGCAGCCGGACGGTGCCCGCCGAGGGCAGGAAGTCCAGGCGGGGGCTCTCGGCGTAGACGCGGGCCTCGACGGCGTGGCCGCGGGGGCGGAGGGGGCCCGGCGGGAGGGCGAGCGGCTCGCCCGCCGCGATCCGCAGCTGCCACTCCACCAGGTCGACGCCGCACACCAGCTCGGTGACGGGGTGCTCGACCTGCAGGCGGGTGTTCATCTCCATGAAGTAGTGGGTGGCGGGGTCGTCGCCCGGGACGATGAACTCGACGGTGCCCGCGCCCAGGTAGCCGCAGGAGCGGGCCGCCTCGCAGGCGGCCTCGCCCATGGCCGCGCGGGTCGCCTCGTCGAGCAGCGGGCTGGGGGCCTCCTCGATCACCTTCTGGTGGCGGCGCTGGAGGGAGCACTCGCGTTCACCCAGGTGGCGCACGGTGCCGTGGCCGTCGGCGAGGACCTGGATCTCGATGTGCCGGGGGCGGTCGATCCAGCGCTCCGCGAGGAGGGTGCCGTCGCCGAAGGCGGCCAGCGCGGCGCGCCGCGCCGCGGCGATCTCCTCCTCCAGGGCCGCCGGGTCGCGCACCAGGCGCATGCCCTTGCCGCCGCCGCCGGCCGAGGGCTTCAGCAGCACCGGCAGGCCCAGGTCGCGGGCGGCGGCGGCGAGTGCGGCGTCGTCCGCCCCGGGCGGGGCCGTGGCGTCCGGGACGACGGGAACGCCGGCGGCCCCCACCGTCCGCTTGGCGCGGATCTTGTCGCCCATGGTCTCGATGGCCTCGGCGGGTGGCCCGACGAAGGTCAGCCCGGCGGCGGTGACGGCGCGGGCGAACGCGGCGTTCTCGGAGAGGAAGCCGTAGCCGGGGTGGACGGCCTCGGCGCCGGTGGCGGCGGCGGCCTCAAGGAGCCGTTCCGCCGACAGGTAGCTCTCGGCCGCGGGGGCCGGGCCGAGGCGCACCGCGGCGTCGGCGGCCCGCACGTGCGGGGCGTCGGCGTCGGCGTCGCTGTAGACGGCGATGGCGGCGATGCCCAGGCGGCGCAGCGTGCGGATGACGCGGACGGCGATCTCGCCCCGGTTGGCGATCAGCACGGACTCGAACATCGGCGAACTCGCCCCCTGAGTGGTCACATCCGGAAGACGCCGAAGCCCGGGGCGGGCAGCGGCGCGTTGGCGCAGGCGGTGAGGGCCAGGCCGAGCACGGTACGGGTCTGGAGCGGGTCGATCACGCCGTCGTCCCACAGCCTGGCCGTCGCGTAGTAGGCGTTGCCCTTGGCCTCGTAGCTCTCGCGGATGGGCGCCTTGAACGCCTCCTCCGCCTCCTGGCTCCAGTCCTCGCCGCTCTCGGCCAGCCGGTCGCGCCGCACGGTGGCCAGCACGGCGGCTGCCTGCTCGCCGCCCATGACGGAGATCTTGGCGTTCGGCCACATCCACAGGAAGCGGGGCGAGTAGGCCCGGCCGCACATCGAGTAGTTGCCCGCGCCGTAGGAGCCGCCGATCACCACGGTCAGCTTGGGGACCCTGGCGCAGGCGACGGCCGTGACCATCTTGGCGCCGTGCTTGGCGATGCCGCCGGCCTCGTAGGCGCGGCCGACCATGAAGCCCGAGATGTTCTGCAGGAAGAGCAGGGGGATGCCGCGCTGGTCGCACAGCTCGACGAAGTGGGCGCCCTTCTGGGCGGATTCGGAGAAGAGGATGCCGTTGTTCGCCACGATGCCCACCGGGTGCCCGCACAGGTGGGCGAAGCCGGTGACCAGGGTGGTGCCGAACTCCGCCTTGAACCCGGCGAACCTGGAGCCGTCCACGAGCCTGGCGATCACCTCGCGCACGTCGTAGGGGGTGCGCGGGTCGGCCGGGACCACGCCGTAGAGGCCGGCCGGGTCGACCGCGGGCTCCTCGGACTCGGCGAGCGGCCAGGGCGCCTCGCCGCGGGCGGGCAGGGTGGCGGCGATGGTGCGCAGGATGCGCAGCGCGTGGGCGTCGTCCTCGGCCAGGTGGTCGGTCACGCCGGAGACCTTGGCGTGGACCTCCCCGCCGCCGAGCTCCTCCGCCGTCACCACCTCGCCGGTGGCGGCCTTCACCAGCGGCGGCCCGCCCAGGAAGATCGTGCCCTGGCCGCGCACGATGACGGCCTCGTCGCTCATCGCGGGGACGTACGCCCCGCCCGCGGTGCAGGAGCCGAGGACGGCCGCGAGCTGCGGGATGCCCGCGGCGGACATCCTGGCCTGGTTGTAGAAGATGCGGCCGAAGTGCTCGCGGTCGGGGAAGACCTCGTCCTGCAGGGGCAGGAACGCGCCGCCCGAGTCGACCAGGTACAGGCAGGGCAGGCGGTTCTCCAGCGCGACCTCCTGGGCGCGCAGGTGCTTCTTGACGGTCATCGGGTAGTACGTGCCGCCCTTGACGGTCGCGTCGTTGGCGATGACCACCGCCTCGCGCCCGCTGACCCGGCCGATGCCGGCGATCACCCCGGCGGCCGGGGCGGCGCCCTCGTACATGCCGTCGGCGGCCAGCGGCGCCAGCTCCAGGAAGGGGGAGCCGGGGTCGAGGAGCGCGTCCACCCGGTCGCGGGGCAGCAGCTTGCCGCGGGCCGTGTGCCTGGCCCGGGCGCGCTCGCCGCCGCCGAGCCTGGCCACGGCCAGCTTCTCGCGCAGCCGGGCCGCGAGCTCGCGGTGGGCCGCCTCGTTGGTCAGGTACGCCTCGGAGGCCGGGTCTGCGGTGCTGGTCAGCACGGGTGCCTGCCGCATGCCGGACAGGTTAACGCCCGCTAACAGGCCCTGTCTACAATGGGTACTCATGAGGTACCGATGAACACACAGCCGACTCCCGCCCCTGCCCCGCCCCCCTCGCGGCCCGGGCGGGCTTCGCGCCCCGCGCGCCCGGCCCGCTCCGCGGGTTCCCCGGCCGCGGGCGGCCCGCCGGCCGCCCGGGGCGCCTCGGGGGCGCCGGAGCCGCGCCGCCAGCAGATCCTGCGCGCGGCCTCGGTGCTGTTCGCCGAGCGCGGCTTCCACGGGGTCGGGGTGGACGAGATAGGCGCCGCGGTCGGCATCAGCGGGCCCGCCCTCTACCGGCACTTCGTCGGCAAGGACGCCATGCTCGCCGAGCTGCTGGTGGGGATCAGCAGCAGCCTGCGGGACGGCGGCATCAGGCGCGTGGTCGAGGCGGCGGAGGCCGGGCTCGCGCCGGAGGCGGTGCTCGACTCGCTGATCAGCGGCCACGTCGACTTCGCGCTGCGCGACCGGGCGCTGATCACGCTGCACGACCGGGAGCTCGACCGGCTGCCCGAGCAGGAGCGCAGGCGGGTCAGGCAGCTCCAGCGGCAGTACGTGGAGCTGTGGGTCGAGGTGGTGCGCGAGGTGTACCAGGAGCTGCCCGAGGACGAGGCCCGCGCCGCGGTGCACGCCGTCTTCGGCCTGCTGAACTCGACGCCGCACCTCAGCCGCCTCGGCCGCGAGGAGATGGCGGCGCTGCTGCGGCGGCTGGCGCTCGGCGCCTTCGCCGCTGCCGCGGGCGCGAACGCGGGCGCCTGAGGTGGCCGCGGACGGCCCGGGCCGTCCGCACCGCCCGCCCCCGGAACGCCCGCCGGGCCCGCGGCCCGGGCCCGCTCCGGGGCCGCTCCCCTGACGTGCCTTCCCGGCGCGCCGGGGCCTCGCTCTCCGCCCTTCCCGAAACGCCTCCCCGGACCGTCGGCCGGACCCCCGTTCCGGGTCCGTTCCCGCGGCGCGCGCCCCCGGGCCGTTCCCCTGGCCACTCCCCAACCGCTGCCGCAACGCCCGGGCGCATCCAGGCCGCTCCCCCGGCCCGCTCCGGGAACCGGGGCCAGGGACGCCTTCCCGGGCCGTTGAAGGGGGCCCGGGATCGGGCCGTTCGCGCCGGTGCCCGGTCGGCGCCGTGGACCTCACCGGCCGCCGCACCCGCGGCCGGACACCGGCCGCCGGCGCCCGCCGGCCGACGCGCCCCGGAGGCGCCGGCCGGGCCCCCGCCCCGCCCCGGGGGCGCCGCCGGAGGCGGGCCGCAGGGGGGCGGGCCCCGGTGGCGCCGGCTAGGCGGTCAGCTCCTGGTGGAGGGCGTCGCGCAGCCGGGCCGCGCGCTCGGCCACCTCAGGCGGGCCGAGCTCGATGGCCCGGGTGCACCAGTTGCCGCCCTCGGTCAGGTCGCCGCGCCGCGAGGCGAGCAGCGCGAGCCGCAGCGCGGCCCGGCCGTGCCCGGCCTCGGCGGCCCGCCGCCACCACAGGGCGGCCTCGGGCTCCCCGCCCTCGCGGGCCAGCAGCAGCCCCAGGTTGAACGCGCCGTTGGGGCTGCCCGCCTCGGCCGCGGCCCGGTACCAGCGCGCCGCCTCCACGACGTCCCCGCGGGCCGCCGCGCACATGCCGAGCCTGACCTGCGCCCGCCGGTGCCCACGCTCGGAGGCCCAGGCGTACCAGCGCTCGGGCTCCTCCGTCTCGCCCTGCCGCTCCAGCAGCACGGCCAGCCGGAAGGCCCCCTCGACGCTGCCGCCCTCGGCGGCCTGCCGCAGCCACTTCTCGGCGCGCCGCTGGTCGGCCTCCGTGGCGCCGGGCCGCAGCAGCTCGACGGCGATCTGCAGGGCCGCCTCGGCGTGCCCGGCGCGCGCGGCCTGCTCGTACCAGTGCCGCGCCCGCTCGCCGTCCTCGCGCCCGGCGTGCAGAATGCCGAGGTTGAAGGCCGCGTCCACGCTGCCGGCCTCGGCCGCCTTGGAGAACCAGGGCTCGGCCCCGGCCGCGTCCCCGCGCTGCAGCAGCAGCACGGCCAGCGCGTTGGCCGCCTCCCGGTGCCCCGCGTAGGCGGCGCGGCGGTACCACTGCTCGGCCTGGGCGGTACGGCCCTGGGCCGCGCTGAGCAGCGCCAGGTTGAACGCGCCGTTGATGTCCCCGGCGTCCAGGGCGGCCCGGTACCAGCGCTGGGCCTCCTGCCGCTCGCCGCGCTGGGCGTGCAGCGCGCCCAGGGCGTTGGCCGCGGGGCCGTCGCCCTCCCTGGCGGCCCGGCGCCACCAGCGCTCGGCGCGCTCCTCGTCCCCCGCGTCGCGCAGCAGGAAGCCGAGCGCGCTCGCCGCGCGCGCCTCGCCCGCCTCGGCGGCCTCCAGGTACCAGCGGCCGGCCTCGGTGACCTCGCCGCGCTCCTCGAGCAGCGAGCCGAGGCGCAGCGCGGCGCGGCGGTGCCCGCGGGCCGCGGCCTGCCGCAGCCAGGGCTCGGCCGCCGCCGGCTCCTGCCGCGCGGCCAGCAGGGCGTAGCGGTAGGCGCCCTCGCGGTGGCCGCGCTCCGCGGCGGCGCGGAACCAGCGCGCGGCCTCGGCAGAGCCGCGGTGGTCGAGGAGGTCGGCCAGGGCGTAGGCGCCCGAGGCGTGCCCCGACTCGGCGGCCTGGCGCAGCCAGTACTCGGCCGCCGTCTCGTCCCCGCGCTCGCGGTGGTGGCGGCCGAGCGCGTGGGCCGCCGGGGCGGAGCCGGCCACGGCGGCGATCCGCCACCACTCGGCGGCCTCCTCGCCCCGGCCGGACTGGTGCAGCAGCACGCCCAGGTTGTTCGCGGCGGAGCGCTCGCCGTCGGCCGCGGCGGCACGCAGCGGCGCCTCGGCGCCGTCCAGGTCACCGAGGCTCAGCAGCCGCGCGCCCTCGGACGCGGCGGCCCGACTGCTCTCGAACCTGGCGTTGTCCCCCATAAGGTCCATAGTCGCACCACCTGAAACCTGCGTACACCTGGTATACCGCAGCCAGTGAAGTCACTTCAGCGGTTTATCGACTTCCCGACATGGATACCCGCAAACACCGGCTGGGCCGCGGACTTGCCCGGGGTCGACACGCAGTATGACGCCCCCCACTGTCACAGCAGGTCAGCGTGCGCGGGCCCCAACGGCAGAACAGATGCGCAAGGTTGACGAACGGCGCACACGAGATCCACACGAAAGGCGAAGGGCCCGGAGCCGGTGTCCACCCGCTCCGGGCCCTCGCGTGCGCGGTGGAGGCGCTAGCCGTCGCCTCCCCCGGCGTCGCCGGTGTCGCCACCGCCGCCGCCCGCGTCGCCCGCGGTGCCCTCACCGCCGTCGCCGCCACCGCCGCCGCCACCGTCCGCGGAGCCCTGTCCGCCCGTGCCGGACGACTCGCCGCGCAGCTCCTCCATCCGGTTCAGCGCGTCCTCCAGGCGGTCCTGGGCCTCCGCATAGGCGCCCAGGTCCTGGTCGGCCAGCGCCTGCTGGCTGTCCTCCCAGGCCTGCGTCGCCTCGTCGATGGCCTCCTGGAGGGTCGCGTCGGTGGAGGAGTCCTGGTCCTCGTCGCCCGGCGGCGGTTCCTCCGGCGGTTCGTCACCGGATTCGGTGACACCGAAGACGACGTTCAGCGCGTCCTCAAGGGTGTTCTCGAAGGCGGTGTGCTCCCCGTAGGTGACCAGCACCTTCCGCAGCAGCGGGTAGTTGGTGCTCGCGCCGCGGACGTAGACCGGCTCCACGTAGAGCAGGCCGCCCTCCAGGGGCACGGTCAGCAGGTTGCCGTACTCGACCTCGGAGTCCCCCCGCTGGAGGATGTTGATCTCCTGGGCGATGTCGGGATCGGAGTTGAATCTGCTCTGCACCTGCTGTGGACCCCACACCGTCGTGTTCGACGGGAGGGTCAGGATTCTCATCGTGCCGTAGTCGTCGGATCTGGGATCGGAGTCCACCGCCATGTACGACGCGAGGGTGTCTCTGTTCAGCGGCGTGAACGTCGTGGTGAGCGAGAACGCCTCGTCGTCCTGGTCGGGCATCCGCATGCTCAGGTAGTACGGCGGGACCGACTGCCCGGTGTGCGTCGGGTCGTCGGGCACCTCCCAGCGCTCCGAACCGCTGTAGAACTGGTCGGCGCCGTCCACGTGGTAGCGCTGAAGCAGGTCGCGCTGCACCTTGAACAGGTCCTGCGGGTACCGCAGGTGGTCCAGCAGCTGCGGGCTGATGTCGTCCCGGTCGTGCACCGTGCCGGGGAAGGCGTTCATCCACGTCCGCAGCACCGGGTCCTGGGTGTCCCACTGGTAGAGCTCGACGTCGCCCGAGTAGGCGTCGACCGTCGCCTTCACCGAGTTGCGGATGTAGTTGACCTGGTTCTCCTGCGTGATCACGTCGCCCTGGCTCTCGGTGAGCGAGGTCTCCGTGGCGTCGCCGAGGGTGGTGCGCGCCGAGTACGGATAGCCGTTGGTCGTGGTGTACGCGTCCACGATCCACAGGATGCGGCCGTCCACCACCGCCGGGTACGGGTCCCCGTCGATCGTCAGCCAGGGCGCGACGGCCTCCACCCGCTCCTTCGGCGTCCGGTTGTACAGCAGGCGCGAGCCGTCGCCGATCGCCCCCGAGTACAGGATCTGCGGATCGCCGAGCGTCAGGGCGTAGGCGGCGCGGTTGAAGTAGTTGTCCAGCTCGACGCCGGCGTCGCCCTCGTAGCTGTACTCGACCTCGCCGTCCTCGCCCGCGTAGTCGATCTCCTGCTGCGGGCCCCCGACGATCGAGTACTGCGTCGTGTATTCGCCGAAGTAGATGCGCGGCTCGTAGTCCTGCATCTGCCCCTCCGGCGGGAGGTCCTGCTCGGTGAAGGTCGGCTGGCCGTTCTCCTGCACGTCGGTGCCGCTGGCGGAGACCACGCCGAAGCCGTGCGTGTACCGGAAGTGCTCGTTGATCCAGTTCCGCTCGGGGATCTCGTTGACGTTCATCTCGCGCAGGCCGATCACCGTGTCCTGCTCGGTGTCCTGCGCGGAGGCCGGCTCGTCGGAGCCGGCGTCCTGGCCTTCCCCGAAGGAGTACCGGTCCACGTCCAGGGTGCTCGGGAACTGGTAGTAGCCGCGGACCTGCTGGATCTGCTGGAAGGCCGGGGAGACCACGCTCGGGTCGAGCAGCCGGATGCTGGCCGTGTCGTCGACGGCCGCGCGCAGGTCCTCGGGCGAGGCGTCGCTCTCCCCCGAGTAGTCCTCGATCTGCGCGTCGGAGATGTCGTAGGCCGCCTTGGTGGCGTCCATGTGCTTCTGGATGTACGGCGTCTCCTTGGCTTGCTCGTTCGGCCGCACCTGGAACTGCTGCACCAGCGCCGGGTAGACCCCGCCGATCAGCACCGCGGAGAGCACCATCAGGCCCAGGCCGACCACCGGCAGCTGCCAGCCGCGCCGCCACAGCGCCGCGAAGAACAGCACGGCGCAGATCGCCGCGATGATCGTCAGGATCGTCTTGGCGGGCAGGTAGGCGTTGGCGTCGACGTAGCGCAGGCCGGTCCAGCCGTTCGCGTCGCGCAGGTCACCGCTCTTGAGGGCCAGGCCGTACCGGTCGAACCAGTAGGCCACCGCCTTCAGCGCCACGAAGAGGCCGAGCAGCACCGACAGGTGGCCGGTGGCCGCCTGGGTGATCCGGCTGCCCGGCGTGGTGAGGCGGACGCCACCGTAGAGGTAGTGCGTCAGCGCGGCCGAGATCAGCGAGAGCACGACCACGGCGAAGGCGAAGCCGAGCAGGAACCGGTAGAAGGGGTAGTCGAACGCGAAGAACGACACGTCCTTGTGGAACTGCGGGTCCTTGACCCCGAACGAGCTGCCGTTCACCCACTGCAGCCAGGTGCGCCAATGGCTGGAGGCCGAGGCGCCCGCGATCAGGCCGATGACGACCGAGATCGCGAGCACCACCCACCTCTTGTACGGGGCGATGCTCATGCGGTAGCGGTCGAGGTTCTGCTGCTCCATCGACATCGCGCTCAGCGGCGGACGCAGCCGGTGGGCGAGCCAGATGTTGAATCCGACCGCGAGGGCCATGATCACGCCGAACACCGCGAAGAGCAGCGTCCGGGTGAGCAGTTGCGTCCGGTACACGCTGGTGTAGTCGACCGAGCGATACCACAGCCAGTCCGTCCAGAACTGGGCGAAGATCGCAAAGGCGATCGCGAGTCCCGCCAGTATCCCCGCGGTGATCAGCAGGGTCTTGGCGCCTCTGGACGGTCGGCCCACGCTGAACCGCGGCCCGCCAGGGCCTCTGGGACCGCGGGGCCCGCTCGGCCCGTTGGGCCCGCGGCTGCCCCGGTCCGGCATCTGGAAAGCCAAGGTGCGCACCTCAAAGATTCGCAGTGGTCGAAGCAGGGCCGGACATGGGAACGGCCCACTCGACTAACTTACTCACGCTTTACTCGGTTCCCGCTTTTGGGGTATGAGACGGCACGATAGGCCCATGGACAACATTCCCACCGGCGCTCCCGGGGCGACTCCGCTCGCCGCCGACCCACTGACCAGGGCCGTTCTCGAAATCGACGAATATGTCGGCGGACTTGGCTGGGATCGCCCCGCGCTGCTGTTCGCCCTCGTCGACACCGCGCGGCTGCGCGAGGAGGAGCCGGGCCTGGCCGAGCGGCTCGGGCTCGGCGAGTCGCCGGACGAGCCGGAGACGGCGGGCGGGGAGGAGACGGCGGGCGCGCCGACGGCACAATTCACCCTTACCCCCATCGAACAGGACGAACTGCCCGAGGGGGTTCCGCTCGACGAGTTCCTCGGCACGATCGCCTGGCCCGATTCGGTGGCCGGCTGTGCGCTCAGCGTGGAGCGGCTGATGCTGCCGCCGAGCGCGGAGGCGGAGCTGCCCGAGGGCCTCGGCGAGGCGGAGCTGAACCGCTGGGTCGCCGACCACCCCGAGCGGCAGGAGGTGCGGATGACGGTCGGGGTGCTGCGCGACGGACGCCGGGAGTCGGCGCTGCGGCTGCGGGAGAAGGACGCGCCCACCGAGGTGCTCACCGGCCCGGACCTGGTGCCAGGGCTGGCCGCGGCGCTGAGCGCCACCTTCGAGGAGTGACGCGGACCGGCGGGGACTGACGAGAACCGGCGGGGACTGACGAGAACCGGCGGGGACTGACGAGGATCTTCGAGCACCGGCGAAGACCGAGCCTCCGGGGACGCGTGCCCCACGGGAAGGGGCGCGCGAGGAAGGTACGGGCTCCGGCGGGCGGGGACGCCCCGGCCCGCCCCCGGCCCGGCCGCCCGTCCTCGGCGGGCCGGCCTCAGCCGGCCGTGCAGAGCGGCAGGTCGCCGGTGTGGTGCCCGCGGATGTCGGCCAGGGCGTCGAGGGCATCCTGGAGCGTGCCGATCCGCACCAGGGTCAGCCCGTCCGGCGGGTCCTCGGCGGCGGCCGCACAGTTGTCCTCCGGGGTGAGGAAGAACTCGGCGCCCGCGTCCCTGGCCGCGATCGTCTTCATGGTCACCCCGCCGATCGGCCCGACGTTCCCGTCGTCGTCGATCGTGCCCGTGCCCGCCACGAACGCCCCGCCGGTCAGGTCGCCCTCGGTGAGCCGGTCGATGATCCCCAGCGCGAACATGGTCCCGGCGCTCGGCCCGCCCACGTCGGCCAGCTGGATGTCGATGTCGAACGGGAAGCTGTGGCTGACGCTCGCCTGGATGCCGACGATGGCCCGCTGGTCCTCGGGGGCCGCGGCCGTGGTGACGGTGACCTCCGTGGCCTCGTCGGCCGGCACCGGGTCCCCGGCCTCCTGGGCGGCCCGCGTCTGCTCCGCCGGCACGATGGTGAAGACGGTGTCCTCGCCCGGGTCGTGCCGGGTGACCAGCTCGGCGACCTCGGCCGGCGCGGAGACCTCGGTGCCGTCCACGGCGATGATCGCGTCGCCCGCGTGCAGCACGCCCTCGGCCGGGCCGCCCTCGACCACCGAGCCGACGATCGTCTGCGCCGGCACGTCGTAGTGGAGCTGGCGCAGCGCGGCCACCTTCGCGCTCTCCTGGGAGGCGGTGAACTCCTCGGCGTTCTGCTCCTCGACCTGGTCGGCCGAGACATCCGAGGGGTACAGGGTGTCGTAGGGCACCACCGCGGTGTCGTGGGCCAGCCAGCCGTAGGCGGCCTCCAGCAGGTTCATCCGGTAGTTGACGCCGGTGACGCGCACCGTCGTCATGTTGAGGTGCCCCGAGGCCGGGTAGGTCTCGTGCCCGTGGATGTCGATCACGGGCTCGCCGTCGTTCTCGCCCAGCGTGTTCACCGTGGGCCCGGGGGACATCTCGGCGTAGGGCACGTGGATGAGCACGCCCGCACACAGGAGCCCTATCAGCAGGAGCGTCGACGTCAGCAGGGTCGCGGTACGGCGTGGCATGCCCCGACAGTACGGGACCGCCCCCTCAGCTGTCGGCGGGGGCCCTCTCCATCGCCGCGCGGAACGCCTCGTAGCCCCGCACCCCGGCGTGATCGCGGACGCCGCGCTTGTTCTCCCGGCGGCGGGTGGCCCAGGCACTCCACAGCCCTGCCACGAAGGCTCCGGCGACGGGAATCAGCAACCAGACCAGGACCGACACGAGCAACCTCCCAACCCGGCCATCAACACGCCGTCTCTCCAACGCTGGTTCGCAGGGCCGGGTTACGCAACCCGGCGCGGGCCCGCACCCCGGTCCACGGGCCTGGTCCCCAGGCCGGGCCACGGGGTGGGTGCGGGGGTTCTCCCAGGTTACGCGTGGGCCCCGACCCATTCGCGGCCGCCGTCCGCGAAGGTCTGGTGCTTCCAGATGGGGACCTGGGACTTGAGGTCGTCGATCAGGCGCCGGCAGGCCGCGAACGCCTCCGCCCGGTGCGGGCAGGCGACGGCGACGACCACCGCGAGCTCCCCCACGGCCAGCTCCCCGACGCGGTGCACCGCGGCCAGCGCCCGCACGGGGAAGTCGGCGGCCACCCGCTCGGCGACCCGGCGCAGCTCGGCCTCGGCCGTGGGGTGCGCCGTGTAGGCCAGTGAGGTGACGGCCGCGGCCTCGGTCCGCCCCTCGTCGTCGTGGTCGCGGACGGTGCCGGCGAACAGCGCGGTGCCCCCGGCGGCCGGGTCGCCGACCGCGGCGAGCACCTCGTCCACGGACAGGGGGGTGTCGCGGAGGGCGAGCAGCCTGATGCGATCGCGTTCCATGCCCCCATGGTCCCCCATGGCCACCGCTCAGCGGCGGCGGGCCCGCCTGGCGCGGCGCACCAGGGCGGCGGTGCCGACCAGCGCGACGGTGGCGCCCGCGGCGCCCAGCGTGGTGGCCGCGTCCTTGCGGCCGAGGCGGCGGCCCGCGACGGTGTGCCGGCCCGCGACCTCGTGCAGCAGCTCGGCGAGCACCTCCTCGTTGCTCCACCGCGGACGCCAGCCCGCCTCGTACAGCTTGCTGCCGCTGACCACCCACGGGTGCATCGTGTAGGCCAGGTCGCCCGCGGGCGAGGGCGTGAGGCCGAGCCGGTGCAGGCGGGCGGCGGCGCCCAGGGCCACCGAGGGCGGCAGCTCCATCCGGCGGATGCCGGACAGCTCCTCGACCTCCTCCTGTTCGAGCCAGCCGTCGCAGCCGACGGCCAGCTCGCCCTCGACCCGGTTGAGCGCGGCGAACTCCAGGGCGCTGACCAGGTCCTCCACGTGGCAGAACTGCCAGCGCGGCCGGGAGCCCGCCACCACGAGCAGCCGCGGCGACTCGAAGTAGCGGGTGAGCGCGGTGTCCGTGCCGCCGACGAGGACCGCGGGCCGCAGCACGGTGACGTTGAGCCCGGGGTGGGCCCGCGGCGCCCGCCTGGCCAGGCGCTCGATCTCCAGCAGGTCGCCGACGCAGGTGGCGTCGGCCGTGGCCCGCAGCTCGGCGTCCTCGGCGAGCGGGACGTCGTTGTCGGGAAGGGCGCCGTACACCATGGCCGAGGTGCACAGCACGACCCGCCGCACCCCGGCCGCGGCGGCGGCGGTCAGCACGGTCTGGGCGCCGCGGACGTTGTAGGCGGTGCGGGCGGCCGGGTCGGACTCCAGGTCGAGGTCGAGCGCGAGGTGCACGACCACGTCCACGGGGTCCACCCCTGCGGAGGACTCGCGCGGGGCGCCCGAGGCGCCGGCGCGGGCGGCACCCGAGGTGCGCAGCAGGTCGGCGATGGCCGGGTCGCGGATGTCCAGGGTGTGCCAGTCGGCGCCCTTGACGTCTCCCACGCGCTCGTCGAGGGCGAGCACCCGTTTCACGTCAGGGACGGCAAGCAGCCGCTCGGTGAGCAGGGCGCCGACCCCGCCTGCCGCGCCGGTGACCGCGACGGTCAGCGGGGCGTCGGGGCCGTTTCGCGCTGCGCGAACGGCTTGCTCCGGGGAACTCACAAGACCTCTCCAGCGGTTGGTTCTGGTACGACGTGCGCACGCCCATCCTGCCTGAGAGGTGTCTAGGCTGGGGGCACAGACCAGCGAATTACAGGCACGTTGGTTCCGTCCGACCACATAGAGCCGAGGATTCCCGTGAGTGACTTTCCCTTCGGATTCGGCCTCCCGGAAGAGCCGGACGACGGCGAATCCGGCCGGAGCTCCGGCAAGAAGGGGGGCGGCGGGCAGGGCCCCGCCGACAACCCGCTGGCCGCGCTGTTCGGCTCCATGGGCGGCCGGATGAACCCGCAGGACCTGGGCGCCGCCTTCCAGCAGCTCGGCCAGATGCTGTCCTACGAGGGTGGCCCGGTCAACTGGGAGCTGGCGCGCAGCGTGGCCAGGCAGTCCGTGGCCCAGGGCGCCCAGGACGGCTCGAAGGACCGCAGCGTGGGCGCCGCGGAGCGGGCCGCCGTGGCGGAGGCGCTGCGGCTGGCCGACCTGTGGCTGGACGGGGTGACCTCCCTGCCCTCCGGCGCCGGCACGGCGGTGGCCTGGAGCCGGGCCGAGTGGGTGGAGGCCACGCTCCCGGTGTGGCGGGAGCTGGTCGACCCGGTGGCCGAGCGGGTCGGCGCCGCGATGGGCAACGTGCTGCCCGAGGAGATGCAGGCCATGGCGGGCCCGCTGCTCGGGATGATGCGGTCGATGGGCGGCGCCATGTTCGGCACCCAGATCGGGCAGGCGGTCGGCGTCCTCGCCGGCGAGGTCGTCGGCTCCACGGACATCGGGCTGCCGCTCGGCCCCGCGGGCAAGGCGGCGCTGCTCCCGCAGAACGTGGCGGCCCTCGGCGAGGGCCTCGGCCTGGACGAGCGCGAGGTCAGGCTGTACCTGGCGCTGCGCGAGGCCGCCCACCAGCGGCTCTTCGCGCACGTGCCGTGGCTGCGCTCGCACCTGTTCGGCGCCGTGGACGGCTACGCCCGCGGGATTCAGGTGGACACGGCCAAGCTGGAGGACATGGTCGGCCAGCTCGATCCCTCGCGGCCCGAGGAATTGCAGGAGAAGCTCCAGCAGGGCCTGTTCCAGCCGGAGGACACCCCGCAGCAGAAGGCGGCGCTGGCCCGCCTGGAGACGGCGCTCGCGCTGGTCGAGGGCTGGGTGGACGCGGTGGTGCACGCGGCGGCCGAGCCGCACCTGCCCTCGGCGGCCGCGCTGCGCGAGACGCTGCGCAGGCGCCGCGCCTCCGGCGGTCCCGCCGAGCAGACCTTCGCCACGCTGATCGGCCTCGAACTGCGGCCGCGGCGGCTGCGGGACGCGGCCCGGCTGTGGGCCTCGCTGACCGACGCCAGGGGCGCCCAGGGCCGGGACGCGCTGTGGGCGCACCCGGACATGCTGCCGACCGCGGCCGACCTGGACGACCCCGACGGCTTCGTGCACCGCGAGCAGCTGGACTTCTCCGAGCTCGACCGGCTGCTCGGGGACGCCGCCGGAGAGCGCGGTCCCCGGCTCGGCAAGGACGGCGAGGACGGCGAGGAGGGCACGCCCGGCGGGCACGGCGAGGCGGCGGGCGAGGACGGCAAGGACGGCGGGGAGGAAGGCGGCGGGGCCGCGGACGGGGACGGCGGCCGGGGCGGGGACGGCCCTCGCCCGTGAGTCTGCACGGGGACGCCTCCCGGGTGCTGCGCGGGTGGGCCGCGCCCGACGGGGCCCAGGAGGAGCTGCGCCTGGCCTACGCCGCGCACCTGTCCGCCCACCCGGACGGCATGTGGCGCTCCTGCGCCGCCGGGCACGTCACGGCGAGCGCGCTGGTGGTGGACCCGGCGGACGGCCGGGTCCTGCTCACCTTCCACCGCAAGCTCCGGGCCTGGCTGCAGACCGGCGGGCACTGCGAGCCCACGGACGCGACGCTCGCGGGCGCGGCGCTGCGCGAGGCCACCGAGGAGTCCGGCATCGAGGGGCTGCGGCTGCTGCCCGAGCCGGTCGGCCTGGACCGGCACCGCACGCCCTGCGCCGTCCACCTCGACGTGCAGTACGCCGCCCTGGCCCCGGCCGGGGCGCGGGCGGTGCGCAGCGAGGAGTCCCTGGACCTGCGCTGGTTCCGCTACGACGAGTTGCCGGGAGTCGCGGACGACTCCGTGCTGCGGCTGGCCACGCGCGCCAGGGCGCTGGTGGAGGGGAGCGAGACCCGGCCGGGCCCCGGGGGCGCCGGGCCGCTGCCCGGGCGCTGAGGCGCGCGCCGGGGGTTGCGTCCTGGGATTGCGGCCACGCGCCGGGGATGGCGGCCACGCTTCGGGGGTTGCGGCCGCGGTCCTGGTGGGTACGCTACGGCGGCCGGGAGGCCGGCCACGGCCGGGGCGCCCGGTTGCGGCGGCCGCACCGGACAGCCGGAACAGCCCGGAGGGCCGGGCGGCAGGGAGGGGACCCGATGGCTGAGAACCGTTCCGTTCTGACGCGGCAGTCGCCGCCCCCGGCGCTGAGCGTGCGGTACGGGGCGGGCCCGGATCAGCTCGCCGACGTGTGGCCGGGCGAGGACGGGGCCGCGGGCCGGCCGCTCGCGGTGCTGATCCACGGGGGTTTCTGGCGGCCCGCCTACGACCGGGTGCACAGCCGCCCGATGGCCACCGCGCTGCACGCCGCCGGCTGGTCCGTCGTCTCCCTGGAGTACCGGCGGGAGCCGGGCCTGCCGGGCGCGGCCGTGGACGACGTGTGCGCGGCGCTGGCCGCCGTCCCGGGCGAACTGGCCCGCCGGGGCGTGGCGTTCGACGGCACCGTGGTGGTGGTGGGGCATTCGGCCGGCGGGCATCTGGCGCTGCTGTCCGCCGCCACCGCCCCGGCCCCCGGCCTCGCCGGGACGCTGGCCCTGGCCCCGGTCGCCGATCTGCGGCTCGCCCACGCGCTCGACCTGGACGAGGGCGCGGTGCGGGACTTCCTCGGCGGCCCGCCCGCGGATGCCGCCGGTCTCGACCCGGTGCGGCTGCCCGCGCCCTCGACGCCGGTGGTGATCGTGCACGGCACCGAGGACGTCCGGGTCCCGGCGGCGCTCGGCGAGGCGTACGCCGCCGCCCACCCCGCCACCCGGTTCCTGCCGGTCGACGGCGCGGGTCACTTCGAGCTGATCGACCCGCTCACCGCCGTCTGGCCCGTCGTCACGGAAGCCCTGGCCGGCCTCGCCCGCCGCTGACCGCGGCGGCGGGGGCCCGGCCGCCGGCCACCTCCCACAGCTCCGGGTAGAACCGGCGGTGCATCGCGCCGCGCAGGTGGGACACGCCGGAACTGCCGCCGGTGCCCGGCAGGCCGCCGATCTGCCGCTCCACGAGCAGGACGTGGGCGGCGCGCCACTCGGCCCAGACGGCGTCGTGCTCCAGTAACGCCTCCGCCAGCTCGCCGAGTTCGGCCGGCTCCCGCGGGCCTCCCGGTCCTCCCGCGTCTCTCGCGTCCGGGAGGCCCGTCCGGTTTCCTGGGGCCGCCCGGTCGCCCGCGGCCGGTTCCCCCGGTGCCGCCAGGCCCGCCACGCCGGCCATCTCGGCCAGGCCCGCCGCGTCCGCCACCTCCGGCAGGCCCGCCGCATCCGCCAGGTCCGCCGCGTCCGTCACGTCGGCCACGGCCGCGGCCAGCCGTGCCAGGGCCGCGCCGCGCGCCTCGCCGGTGGTCACGTCGAAGCCCGCCCGGCGGAGCAGGAACAGGAAGCCGTCCCACAGGCTCGGTTCTTCCTGGCGCCGCCGCAGCCGCTCGCGTTCCGCGGCGCCCAGGCCCTCGGGCACGCGCCCCGACCTGGCCCAGTCCGCGCCGGAGAGCGCCTCGATCTCCCGGAACTGCGCGGACTGGGCGCCGCTCGCCGTGCCGAGGTGGCCGCGGAAGGCGTGGAAGGCGCGCGGCGGCATCGTGCGCAGCAGCTGCAACCCGGTCACGAGGGTGCGGTCGACGGCCAGGCAGCGGGCGAGCCGCGCCCTGGCCGCCCTGGCGGCGCCCCGGAACATCAGGTCGCGGGCGTCGGCAAGTTCGCTCAGCAGCTGGGCGAACCACAGCTCCTGCACCTGGTGCACGGTGATGAAGAGGCGCTCGTCGTGCACCCGCGCCGCCGAGGGCACCTGAAGCGCGAGCAGTTCGGGAATCCGCAGGTAGCGCGTGTAGGTCAGCTCCGGCTCCCGGCCGTTGCCCTGACTCGCCGCCGGCTCGGTCTCCGCCATCACCGCTCCCCGGGCTCGTCGATGCCCTGCGCGGCGAACGCCTCGGCGACGCCCGGCAGTTCGAAGGCGCCGACCTGGGCGCACAGCCGCACCGTGGCCCTGGAGACGGCCTGGATGCGCGCCGTGACGGCCTCCCCCGCGTAGCAGTCGGCAAGCACCGCCCTGGCCTGTTCCTCGCCGAGCCCCGCCAGCCGCAGCGAGCCGTGCACGGGGGCGAGGTCCCACTCCAGCGCGGCGCGGATCATGGCCGGCAGGGCGCGGCCCGCGGCGATCCGCCGCGAGCGGTTGAGGCGCGCCCACAGCTCAAGGAAGAAGGCGGAGAAGAAGCGGTGGTGGCGGCCCTCGTCCTTGGCGTGGTCGCGCATCAGGTCCCGCACGGTGCTGACCACGGTGGGGTCCTGGGGCACCTCGTTGAGCACCGCGGTGATGAGCGTTTCGAAGACCACGGCCTGCAACTGCCCGGCGAGCACCGGGTCGCCGGGCAGCAGGGCACGCCCCGCGGCCTCCAGCGCGGTGACGAACCCGCCGTAGTCGACCTTCGGCACGGGGATGCCGGTGACCCGGGCGATCTGGTCGGCCAGGTCGAGGCTGTAGAGGGCGTGATAGCCCTCGTCGCAGTAGACCTTGAAGGCGTCCATCCGCAGGGCCGAGGGAAAGTCCATGCCGGAGCGGCCGTTGGCGACCGGCTCCGCGGCGCCGTTCACCACCCGGGTCTCCAGGTGGGTGGTGGAGTGCAGGAACTGGTAGAGGTGCCGGATGGTCAGCTCCCGGATGCGCTCGGGTGCGAGCGCCCGCACCTCGGGGTGGTCCAGGTGCGGCACCAGGTGCTCGGGGAAGAAGACGTGTCCGCGCTCGGCCTCCGCGTGGAAGATTCTCCGCACCCCGCCGCGCACTCCCGCGGCCTCGTACCAGCGGTCCAGCGGGCCGGGGGACGTCGGTTCGGTCACGGGCGGTCTCCGATCCTCGTCGTTGGCTGCTCTCGTTCCGCGGCGGCGTGCGGAAGGGCGGCGAGGCGCCGTACCGCCTCGGCCACCAGCGGCGCGCCCACCGTGTGGCACAGCCGGAACCAGCCCGGCTGCGGTGAGTGGAAGACGGCGCCTGGCAGGATGTTGACCCGCGCGGCGTCCAGGAGTTCCCGCCACAGGCGCTCCTCGGCGGCGAACCCGGCCGGGCCGTGGGCCGCCTCGGGGTCCGGCAGCCACCGCCTCAGGTCCACCCAGGTGGAGAAGCCGGCCTCGGCGGGCACGTAGGGGATGCCGTGCGCGTCGAGCTGCCCGGCGGCGTGCGCCCAGCCTTCGGCCAGCCTCCGCCTGCCCTCGGCGAGGAAGCCGCGCACCCAGTCGGGGTCGGCAAGCAGCGCCGCAAGCAGGTCCTGGGTGACGGTGGACACGGGCGCGAAGTACGCCAGCGCCCGCGCGGCGGCCAGCACCCGCGGGGCGTGGCTGCACAGGACGCCCGCCTTCCAGCCGGGCAGGGCGAAGTCCTTGGCGAAGCCCCACACGACGTGGGTGCGCTCGGCCCATTCCCGGTTCACGGCCGGGTCGAGGGCGCTGGTGAATGCCCGCGGGCCGAACACGGCGTGGGCGTAGATCTCGTCCGAGATCAGGTCCACGTCGTGGGCCCGCACCACGTCGAGCAGTTCGGCCAGCGTCCCGGGCCCGGTGACCTCCCCCATCGGGTTGGACGGCGAGGACAGCGCCACGGCGCGCACCACGGCGCCCGCGCGCTTCGCCTCGGTCAGCGCGCGGTCCACGGCCCCGGCCGTCAGCCGGAAGCCCGCGGCGGCCGGCAGCGGGGCGGGCCACAGGCGGGCGCCGGAGCGCCCGGCCAGGTCGGTGTCGAAGGCGCCGTAGTAGGGGGCGGGCACCACGATCGTCTCGCCCGGGTCGCACAGCACGGTGGCGAGGGCGTCCAGCGCGCCGGTGGCGCCGCTGATCACCACCACCTCCCCGGCGGCGAGCGGGCCGCGGAAGGTCGCCGACAGCAGGGCCGCGATCCGCTCGCGCAGCACCTCGGTGCCGTGCAGCGGCGCGTAGCGGGCGGCCGCCTCGGTGAACTCGCCGAGCCCCTTCAGCCGTTCCCCGACGAGGTCCCACAGCAGCCGGTTCTCCGCGGTGCCCAGGTTGAGGTAGCCGCCGGGGCGGGACACCGGGTCGTAGGGCTCGGCCTCCGCCCTGAAGTGGGCGTCGGCGATGGCGGGCGTGTCCGCCAGGAGCCGCTCTGCCTGCCGGGAGGTCATCGCTCCTCCTCCCCCGCGGGCCGGCCGGTGAGCAGGCCGGGGTGCACGCCCAGGCCCATGGAGGCGTCGATGACCGCGCCGTGCAGCGCCGCCGAGTGCGCTCCGGCCAGCCACCACACGAGTTCGGCGATCTCCTCCGGCTCGATCAGCCGGCCCTGAGGCAGCCGGGCGGTGAACGCGGCCCGGCCCTCGGGCGAGAGGGCGGCCAGCGTGCTGGCCTCGAACATGCCGGTCTCCACCGCGCCAGGGCAGAGGGCGAAGACGTGCACCGGGGAGTGGGCGAGGTCCGCGGCCAGGTGCCGGGTGAGGTAGGTGAGGGCGGCCTTGCTCATGCCGTCGGCCGGGTGGAAGCCGGGGAACTGGCCGATTCCGCCACCGACGCTGGCGATGTTGACGATCTTTCCCCGGCCGCGTTCCCGCATCCCGGGCAGCAGCTGCTCGATGAGCCACAGCGGGCCCACCGCGTTGATCTGGAAGAACGCCGAGGCTGTGGTGTGGGCGGGGCCGGTCGCGTACCGCTCGACGGTCTTCGAGCCGACCGCCGCGTTGTTCACCAGCACGTCCACCGGCCCGGGCAGTTCGGCGCACAGCCGCTGGTGGGACTCCCAGTCCCCCTGCGCGAAGGGGAAGGCCCGCACCTCGCCGAGGCGTTCGCCTTTGCCTTCGGCTTCCCGCTCCCGCTCCCCGAGCCGGGCCACGAGCTCCGCCGCCCGCGCCGCGCCCTGGCGGTAGGTGAACCAGACGTTCCAGTCCGGCTCGCGGGCGAACCGTTCCACACAGGCCCGGCCGATCCCGGCGGAGCCCCCGGTGACAAGCACGTTCCGTTTCGTCATCGGACCTCTTTCCTGCCTGCCCTGCGCGTCCCGCGCGCCTCCGCCCACCGTGCGCCCGGCCGCCGTCGGCGGCCCTGCGCTCCCCCCGGTTCCGCCGGGCCCGCCCGGGCGGTTCCCGCCCGCAACGCGGGCCGGCCGGCCGAGGGGCCGCCGGTCTGCCTTCTCCCCCGTGCGCGCCGGGTGCCGCTTCCGCCCGCGGGCCCCGCGGGCAACCGGTTCGGCGGGCGCGCTTTCCGCCGTGGGGTGCTTTCGCGAAAACGTCCGCGGAAACGTTCCGCGAAACATTCTGCGAAACGTTCCTCGAAACCGTTCCGGGAACGTTCTGGAAAACGTTCCGTGAGACTCTGCCGGATTCCTTCCCGAAAATGACGGCGGCGAAGTTCCCCGTGCACGCACGACGTTCGCACACAGGCCCCCGGTCGCCGTCGGCGATTGTGCCACGAGTGCGCCGCGGGGGCGATGTCCGCACGGCGCTCCCGGCGCCGCTTCGAGGGAATTCCCCTGCTCCCGCACCGGCACATCGAAGGGCATTCCGCCACGTGCCCGCACACGTCGGCATCCGGGCGGGTATGCGTGCCCCTGGGCCCATGTGGGCGGGCACCGCGCGGGGAAACGCGCCGGGAAGGCGGCGCCACCGCGCGGCTCACCCCGTATTTTCCCCAGTCTTTTCCGCCGGCCCCCGAACCCGGCCGGCGGAAACCCGCGGAGGGGCCGCAGGAATGACGGGAAATCATCGCCTCCCCGCAGGCACGGGAGTCAATCAGCCGGGAACCGAACGGGAACGGTCACCCGGCGGGCGGCAACGGGCAGACGGCGAACGGCCGGTGCGCAGGTGGCGAGCAGGTGGTCGGCAGGTAAAGGAAGTCATGAAAACGCAAAATCACCGGGTACGCCGAAAGCCGCGGCCGGCACAAAGCCCGGAACCCGCCGCGGCGGCACCGTTCGCCTTCGCGAGGCGGACCGGCTAGCGCCCCCAGGCCCCGTGCTGGCCGAGGCCCGGGTGCTGGCCCTGCGTGAACTGGCCGGCGAGGCGCTCGCCGAACGAGGTGTGCTGCGGGGGCAGCAGTTCGCTCGGCTGGACGACGACGTACCCGTCGCCCATGAAGTTCATCTCCCAGCCCTCGCCCGTGTTTCCACGCCGCCGGAACACCGACCTGCTGCTGGTCTGCGCCTGCATCTGCACCCGCAGCGAGGTCGACCAGGCCACCACGGCGTCCGCGTCGGCGCTGCAGTAGCTCTGCGGCGTGACCCGCATGACCAGCGGGTGGCCCGAGGTGGTGACGGCCACCTTGCCCTGGCCCGAGATCATCGTGTTGTACGCGCCCGCGCCCGCGATGCCGTACTGGCTCTCGACGGCGACCACGTCCCAGTGCAGGTGGGCGTCCAGGGCGAGGACGTAGGAGCTGTCCACGGTCAGGCCCTCGTGGTCGATCTCAAGAACGTGCACGTGCTGGGCGAGGTTGGCGAGGTAGACGGCGCCCTGGCCGTAGCAGCGCATCAGGGGCAGCACCTCCCCGGTGGCCCACTGGGTCTGGTGCTGCCGCGGCGACTGGTACTCGCCGTCGAACTCCACGAGCCCCTCGAAGGCGACCATGCTGCCGGTCCTGGCCAGCACGTCGTCGCCCTGGGCGAGGTTGACCCGCAGCATGTGCGCGCCCTGGGGGGCGAAGCGCTCCTGGCTCGGGTTGACGGTGTTGTTGAAGATCGGGCTCTGCACGGTCGGTATCCCCCGTCTCGGTGCGTCTCGGCTGCGGCTACTGCTGCTGGGCGAGCCGGTCGGTGCTGTCCTCGCTCGGCTGCACGATCACGAAGCCGGTGCCGGAGAAGCCCAGTTGGTAGGCCTCGCCGCTGCCGCGGCCGATCAGCGAGCCGGCCTTGAAGCTGCGCTTGCCGTTCACCTGGAGGCCGGTGGACCAGGCGACGAGGGCGTCCGGGTCGACGTAGGTCTCGCCGGACTGCGCGCAGTCCACGACGATCGGGAGGCCACGGCTGGTGACGGCCACCCAGCCGGTGCCGGAGATGCCGAGGTTGAACAGGCCCTGCCCGGCGAACTTGGCGATGCCCTTGACCCGTTGCACGCCCCACTCCAGGTGCGCGTCGAAGGCGAGGACGTTGGTCGCGTTCACCGAGATGTTGTCGTTCTCCAGGGGGAGGCAGACCACGTTGGCCCCGTAGTCGGCGAGGTACAGCAGGCCGTCCCCCTGGCACTTCATCAGCGGGACGCTCTCGCCGGTCAGCCGCCCGGCGATGGCGCGGCCCCAGGAGGCCGGGTTGGACTCGTACTGGATGTAGCCCTCGTAGGCGACCATGGAGCCCGCCCTGGCGAAGACGTCCTGGCCCGTGGTCATGGCGACCCTGGCCATGGTCGGGCCGTGGTTTTCCATCCTGGCCGCGGGCGGGGTCGGCGCGTGCCCCGCGATCATGCGCTGGTCCATCACGGGCTCCGGTCAGATCTCGTAGGGCTGGACGATGGCGAAGTTCCCCGGGGCGCCGCGGAACTGCAGCTGCGTGGTCTCGCCGGTGTGCCCGGGATAGGCGTGGCGGCGCAGCCGCACCTGGTTGGCCACCAGGACCTGGGCCGCGGCCGACCAGGCGACGATCGCGTTGGCGTCGGCGAAGGTCATCGGCGTGACGGGCATCACCAGCGGCTCGCCGCGGGTGGTGAGCACGAGCGTGCCGTGCCCCTGGAACTGGAGGGCGAACAGCGAGCCGCCGGGGATGCCGTGGCCGTCGATGCGCCGCACGTCGCAGTCGAGCGACTCGTCGAAGGCCAGGACGTGCTGGGAGGTCACGCACAGCGCGTCGCCCTGGAGCTCCACCAGGTGCAGCCGCGCGGCCTCCTCGGCGAGGAAGACCCGGCCGCTGCCGGTGCAGCGCATCAGCGAGGGGAAGCCCTCCCCGGTCATCCTGGCCTTGAGGCGGCCGCGCACCCCGGCGCCCTTGTAGCCGAAGTCGACGTCGCCCTGGTAGAGCACCATGCTGCCCTGGCGGGCCAGGACCGGGCCGCCCTCGCCCAGGTCCACGCGGATCAGCTGGGCGTTGGGCTGCGCCCAGCGGCCCTGCTCGGTGCCGCCGCGGAACTGGTCGAGGGTCCCGCGCAGTCCGCCCTGCACCGGTCCGCCCTGCACCGGTCCGCCTTGCACCGGTCCGCCCTGCACCGGTCCGCCCTGCGGCAGGCCGGGCTGGGGGTACGCGGCGGGCTGTCCGGGCTGCGGCGGCTGCCCCGGCTGCGGCGCGAAGCCGGGCTGGGGCGACTGCCCCGGCTGCGGGGCGAAGCCGGGCTGGGGGGCGGTGGGGGGAGCGGCGAAGGCGCCGGTGCCGGCCGGCTGCGGCAGGCCGTAGGCAGGCTGCGCGGGCTGCGGGGCCGCGGGGGGCTGCGTCGCCACGGGGGGCTGCGGGGCCACGGGCGGCTGGGGGGCCGGGGCGGGCTGCGGCGGGGGCGGCTGGAACGCGGCGGGCTGCGGGGCCGCGGGCTGGGGAGCCGGCGGCTGGAACGCGGCCGGCGGCGGGGCCGGTTGGGGCGCCGCAGGGGGCGCGGAGGCGGCCGCGGGCGGGGCGAAGCCGGGGGCGGCCGGCGGCGCGAAGCCGGGCGCGGCGCCAGGGGGCGCGAACCCGGGGGCGGCCCCTGCGGGTTCCGGCTCCGGCTCCTCGTCCTCCACCTCCCCGCCGAAGTGCCGCAGCAAGGCGGCGAGTCCGCCGTCGAAGCCCTGCCCGACGGCGGCGAACCGCCAGCCGTCCTTGCGGTAGAAGTCCCCGAGCATCACCGCGCGTTCGGTGCTGAACTCGGAGCCGTCGAAGGAGTACCGCGCCACCTCCTCGCCGCCCGCGACGATCCGCAGGTAGCCGGGCGCGGCCTGGGCCATGGTGCCCTCGCCGTCGATGGTGGCGGTGAAGGCCAGCCGGTCGATGGCCGCGGGCACCTTGTCGAGCGTGACCCGGAACGACTCGGTGTCGCCGGCCTGCGCCCCGAGCAACTGGAGGGCTTCCTCAGGGGACTTGGGCTGGTTGTAGAAGACGAAGTACCGGTCGTCCGAGAGCCGCTCCTCGGCGTCGAGCCCGAAGCAGCTGATGTCGAAGACCAGGCCGGGGCCGGATATCTGCACGCCGACGTACAGATCCGTCCCCCGTGTCAGGTCGCTGAGCCTGGCCTTCTGGCCACGCGTGAACTGCGTCACCATACGTAACGACCGTCCCCCATCCGAAAGCGGCATACCTCCGCGGTCAGACTATCCGCTCCCCAGGACGGCGGGCCCCGGGCCACCGGTTCCCCGCGGCCGGGAGGGGGCCTGCCGGGCGGCTCAGTCGGCCCGGCGCGGCCAGGGCGCATACGGCAGCCGCTCGGCGGCCACCACGCCCTCGAGGAAGCCGCGGGCCCGCTCCGTGCGGGGATACCGGTCGAGCAACCGCCAGAAGCCGGGGCCGTGTCCCGGCACCAGCAGGTGCGCGAGCTCGTGCAGCAGCACGTAGTCGACGACGTACTCCGGCATGCCCTGGAGGCGGTGGGAGAGGCGGATGCTGCCGAGGGCGGGGGTGCACGAGCCCCACCTGGCGTTCTGGTTGGTCACCCAGCGTACGCTGTCGGGTCGCGCCCGGCCCTGGAGGTACCGGTCGGAGAGCTCGGCCGCGCGGCGCCTGAGGTCGTCGTCGTCGAGGATGCGGCGGTCCTCCTGGGCCGCCAGCTTGTCGAGCATCACGGACACCCAGCGGCGTTCCTCGTCCGCGGTCATCCGGGCGGGGATCATGACGATCGTGCGGTCGCCCTCGCGGTAGGCGGAGACGGTGCGCCTGCGGCGGGAACTGCGCCTGACCTCGACGCGCTCGTTCCCCTCTTCGTCCAGCGCCGTCCTGCCCGCCGGGGTGATGCGCTGCGGCGGGCCGGCGCTGTTCAGCGGATCGGCGGGCACACTTCGACGTTACCGGGTGGCGGCCTGATATGTCCCGCCTGGCGGCCTGTGGGCGTCCCGGGAAAGCCCTCAACCTCCGCCCCAGACGCCCTTTTTATAGGACTATCTCGGCTTCCTGTGGAAAAGGTCACACACGCGCGCTCTGCCCTGCCTCATGATGTTCTCAGCGCGTCACCGGGTACGCACTCGGGGTCACCAAAGTCCCTTGCCGGGGCGGCGGCAGACCCCCGGTGGGCGCACCACCCCAGGGAGGGGCGGCGGAACGGGCGGCACGGCGACGGCAGTTCAGGGCAGTACAGAGCACGACGAATCGCCGGATACCGAAACAGAGCAGCACAGAGCAGCACAGGGCGCTACAGGGCACTACAGAGCAGCACAGGGCAGGCAGTAACAGGCAGGACAGAACGGGGGGCCACCGTGCATCCGATGATCAAGACCTCACTGCGCCGCGGATGGCGCGATCGGCACACGGTGCGCTACGGGGTCACACCCGCGCACTCAGTGCTGTTCGGGCCGCTGAACAGCGCGACCGAGAGCTTCCTCACCCTCCTCGACGGCACCCGGGCGCTCCCGGCGCTCCGGGACGCCGCGGCGGCGCTCGGGCTCGGCCGGGACGCGGCCGACCGGCTCGCGGCCCGGCTGGCGGCCGCCGGCGTGCTGGAGGACGCGACCGCCGAGCGGGAGGCCGTGGCCCGGGTCGGCGAGCGGCTGCGGCCCGACCTCGCCGCGCTCTCGCTGCTGCACCGGGAGCCGGGGGCCGGGGTGCGGCGGCTGGTCGACCGGCGCAGCGCCTGGGTGCAGGTGCGGGGAGCGGGCCGGGTGGGGGCGGCGGTCGCGGCGGCCCTGGCCCAGGCAGGCGTGGGCCGGGTCGAGGTGGTCGACGGCGGGCGGGTGGCGCCGGCCGACCTGGGCCCGGGCGGGCTGCGCGCCGAGCACCTCGGGACCCGCCGGGCCCAGGCCGCGGAGGGCCTGGTGCGGGAGGGCGTGCCCTGGCCGCGCGGCACGGGGGAGGAGCGGCGGGAGGGGGCGCGGCTGGTGATCTTCGCGCCCCGGGACGGCCTGCTGTCCTACGCCCCCGACCCGGCCCTCGCCGAGCCGGTGCTCGCCGCCGGCACCCCGCACCTGTACGCGGGGGTGGTGGAGGCGACGGGCTTCGTGGGCCCGCTGGTGTTGCCGGGGCGGACCGGCTGCGCCGGCTGCCTGCTGCGGGAGCGGGCGCGGCGGGAGCCGAGCTGGCCCCTGCTGGTGGGCCAGTGGCGCAACGCCGCGGACCGCGGGGTGCCCGCCTGCGACGGCCCGCTCGCCGGGGCGGTGGCCGGGCTGACGGCGTGCGCGGCGCTCGCCTTCCTGGACGCCTCGGCGCCACCGGGGCCGAGCACGAGGACCGAGATCGCCCTGCCAGGGCTCTCGGTGAGCAGCCACGCGATCCCTCCGCACCCCGAGTGCCCCTGCGGGGCCGAGGCCGCCGCCCGGGAGGCGGAGGCGGCCCGGGAGGCGGAGGAGGCCAAGCGGGCGGCGGAGGCCCGGGAGGCGGCCGAGGCCGGACAGCCGGAGCAGGCCAGGCGGGCGGAGAGGCCCCGGCAGGCGGGGACCGCGCGGCGGGCGGGAGCGGCCGGGCGAGCGGGGGCGGCGGGCCCGCGGCCGGGCGGGAGGGGGCGGCCCATGGCGTGAGCCGATCCCCTCCGCGGCCCTCGGGGTTGTCCGTCCACGGGTCCACAATGGCGGTGGAAGATGAGTGGAGCCGCGGTCGTGCCCACGGCCTGAAGCGGGGCCCCGGCCCTCGGATACGGGCGGCTTCCCGGATGACCCCGGTCTCGGGCGGCCCGGTGGGAGTTGGAGGGGACGGCATGTCTGATCTACCCCGTAAGGCGGTGACCAGGACGGCGAAGCTGGCCACCCTGCCGCTGAGCTTCGCCGGCCGGGCGACGTGGAGCCTGGGCAAGCGGATCGGCGGGCGCTCGGCGGAGCTGGTCGGCAGCGAGCTTCAGCAGCGGACGGCGGAGCAGCTGTTCAGCGTGCTCGGCGAGCTCAAGGGCGGGGCCATGAAGCTCGGCCAGGCCCTCTCGGTGTTCGAGTCGGCGCTCCCCGAGGCGGTCGCCGGGCCCTACCGGGCGGCGCTGACCAAGCTCCAGGAGGCGGCGCCGCCGCTGCCCGCCTCCTCGGTGCGGGCCGCGCTCGCCGAGCGGCTCGGCCCCGACTGGCGCGAGCTGTTCCGCGAGTTCGACGAGCGCCCGGCGGCGGCCGCGTCGATCGGGCAGGTGCACCGCGCGGTGTGGCGGGACGGCCGCGAGGTGGCCGTCAAGATCCAGTACCCGGGCGCGGGCGAGGCGCTGCTCTCCGACCTGACGCAGCTGGGCCGGTTCGTCAGGCTGCTCGGCCCCTTCATCCCCGGCATGGACCTGAAGCCGCTGGTGGAGGAGCTGCGGCAGCGGGTGGCCGAGGAGCTGGACTACGGTCTCGAGGCGGAGGCGCAGCGGCGCTACGCGCGGGAGTTCCGCGACGACCCGGACGTGATCGTCCCGGACGTCGTCTGCCAGGCGGACCAGGTGCTGATCAGCGAGTGGCTGCCGGGGCGCCCGCTGTCCGAGGTGATCGGCGGCGGCAGCCGCGAGGAGCGCGACCGGGCAGGACAGCTGCTGGCGCGCTTCCTCTTCACCGGCACCGCGCGGACGGGGATGCTGCACGCCGACGCCCACCCGGGGAACTTCCGCCTCGTGCCGCACGAGGAGGGCGGAGAGCGTTCCTGGAAGCTCGGGGTGATGGACTTCGGCGCGGTCAACAGGCTGCCGGGCGGCCTGCCCCCCGTCATAGGAAGGGCGCTGCGGATGACGCTCGACGGGCGGGCGGAGGAGGTGTACGCCCTGCTCTGCGGCGAGGGCTTCGTGAAGCCGAGCATCGAACTCGACCCGGCGGAGGTCCTCGACTATCTGCTGCCGATCATCGAGCCCGCCCGGGAGGAGGAGTTCGGCTTCAGCCGGGAGTGGATGCGGGAGCAGGCCGGGCGCATCGCCGATCCCAGGTCCGCCGCCTACCAGTTGGGCCGCCAGCTGAACCTCCCGCCGTCCTACCTGCTGATCCACCGGGTGACGTTGAGCACCATCGGGGTGCTGTGCCAGCTCGGGGCCACGGTGCGGATGCGGGAGGAACTGCTCGCCGGCCTGCCCGGGTTCGCCGAGCCCGCGGAAGGCGAGGACGAAGGCGAGGAGGCAGCCGAGGACGCCGCCTTCGCGCACGCCGGGGCCGAGGGGAACGAAGAGGCCGAGAAGGCAGAAGAGGCCGAGGAGGCGGAGGAGGAGGCCGGCGAGGCTCCCGGCGCACACGTGAAACGGCCGGCCTGAGCCGGGTCTCCCCGTCTCAGGCCGGCCGCCTCCCCCCGTCCGCGGCGCCTGTCACGGCGTCGCGGCCTCTTACATCACCGCCTGCGCCAGGGCGCGGCGGGCGCGCCGCGAGGCGCGCTCCGCCCGCCGCTGGAGCCGGCGCGACCTGCGCTGCATGCGGGCAGCGAGGGCGACCCGGCGGGCGGTGCGTTGAGACTCCGCCTCAAGGCTCAGGTCGGTCATATGGGAACGAGCCATGGCTTCTGGGATGAGTTGCAACTTCCTGGTCCTGTTCTGTTCCTGGCGCAGCCTCCCGGCCGCCGTCAGGTCGTTCGCCCCGGTCGTGGGGGCGGACGCGGGAATGGGGGTCATCTGGGTGTCTCTCCGCGGCCCGTGCGGAGCGGGCCTTCCGATGGTGCCGGTGACGTTCATGCCGTGACCGGATTCTTGCGGGGACGCCCACGCGGGCGCTTGCGCGGCACGACCACGCCCTGGACGAAGAGTTCGCCGCCCCAGACGCCCCAGGGCTCGCGGCGCTCCTTCGCCCCGGCGAGGCAGGCCTCACGCAGCGGGCAGGCGCGGCAGAGGGACTTGGCGTACTCGACGTCCTCGGGGGTCTCGGCGAAGAACACCTCGGGGTCGTAGGAGCGACAGGGCACCCCGTCGTCGAGGCGGTCGATGGCCTCGTCGAGGCCGTTCAGGGAGGTCGGCTGGGCCGAGGACAGGGGGGTCACGAAAGTCTCCGGATCGGGTGGGGAGTTCAGGTCGGGTCGGGCGTACGGCGCGAGTGGCACGGTGATTCCTCGTGTCGTTGTCGGTCGTCCCCGGCTGGTGGCCGGGCCTGGCAAAACAGAAGGGCCGCGGTTCCCGGTGTGGGTTCCGCGGCCCTGGAAGGTGCCGACCTGATCTCGCCGATCAGGCTGGATCACTCCAGGGATCGAGCCCGCGGAGGGCCCACATCGTGTGAAGCTGGGTCTTCTGCTGTCCGAAGAGCTGGTGTCCGGCGCCGGTGACATGGGTCGTGAAGGCATAGGCATTGCGCTCAATCGCCATTACCGCCACGGGCGCCTGGGTCGGTCGCCCGGCCGCCGCCTCGCGTGCTGCGGGGACGGACGCGCGTGCGGCCGCGGCACCGGACACACCGGTGCCGTGCAGGCGGGACACACCACCGAACGGACGCGAAGCGGCGAGCGGCCGATCGAGCAGTTTGCCGATGGTGTTGATGCTCACGGGACTCGCCTCCTTCTGGGCGTCTCGGGCGGGGCTGATCGCCCACGCGTGCACTTCGGTCGAACTTGGTACAACTCAGTAGAACACGGCCCCGAAGGAAGGGGAACCCTCTTCCGGCGTCGCGTGCAGCACGCTATGCGCATCTCTCGGGCGCGCGCAAACTATTTTCCTGCGGGTCGGGAAGTCGTATCCGGCGCGGCTCCTGGCGGCTCCGCGCCGGGCGCCGCGGCGGCCTCGCCCGCGCACAGGGCCAGCACCTCGGCGCCGAACTGCCGCAGCTTGTACGCCCCCACGCCGGGGATGCGGGACAGTTCGCGTTCGCTGCCCGGCGCCCCCTCGGCGATGGCGGTGAGCGTGGCGTCCGTGAAGACCGCGTAGGCCGGGCGGCCCAGCTCGGCCGCGCGTCCTGCCCGCCACTCGCGCAGCCGCTCGTACAGCTCCTCGTCGATCTGCGAGGGGCAGTCCGCGCAGCGCCGCAGCTTGATCTCGACCGCGTCGGTCATGGTCCGGCCGCACACCCGGCACTTGACCGGGCCGCGCGGCCTGCGCCCGCGGGCGCCCTGCCCCCGCTCCACGCTCCCGGTCACGCCGGGCCGCACGGCGCCGCCCGCCCCGGCGGGCCGCAGCCCGTCCAGGAAACGGCTCGGGCGGCGGCCGGCCCGCCCGCCGGGGGAACGGGCCAGCGCCCAGGACAGGGTGAGGTGCCACCTGGCCCTGGTGACGCCCACGTACAGCAGGCGGCGCTCCTCCTCGATGTGCTCGGGAGTCCTGGCGTGGCTGATCGGCAGCATGCCGTCGGTCAGCCCGACCAGGAACACCGCGTCCCACTCCAGGCCCTTGGCCGTGTGCAGCGAGGCCAGCGTGACGCCCTCGACGGTCGGGGCGTGCTGCGCGGCGGCCCGCTCGTCGACCTCGGCGACGAACTCCCCGAGCGTCGCCCCCGGCCTCGCCCGCTCGAAGTCCTCCGCGAGCCGCACCAGCGCGCGCAGCGACTCCCACCGCTCGCGCACCGCCCCCGAGCCGGCGGGCGGCTGCGGCGTCCAGCCGGTGGCCGCCAGCACCGCCCCCACCTGTCCGGCGAGCCCGTCGGCGTCGGCGAGGGCGCGGTCGTTGGCGCCCGCGCGGGCGGCGCCGCGCAGGGCAAGACCGGCCTGCCGGATCTCCGGCCGCTCGAAGAAGCGTTCCGCGCCCCGCATCCGGTAGGGCACCCCGGCGTCCGCCAGGGCCTGCTCGTAGATCTCCGACTGGGCGTTGACCCGGTAGAGCACCGCTATCTCGCTGGCCGGGACGCCGGGGCCGCCCCGCTCCACCGGGGTGAGCAGCTCCACGATCCGGCGGGCCGTCGCCTCGGCCTCCGCGGGCTCGTCCGGGTACTCCGCGAACACCGGCTCCGGTCCGCTGGGCCGCTGGGAGACCAGTTCGAGCCGGTGCTCGGCGGCCTTGCCGCGGGCCTGGCCGAGCAGCCCGTTCGCCAGGTGCACCACCTGTGGCGAGGAGCGGTAGTCACGCACCAGCCTGACCACCGTCGCGTGCGGATGCCGGGCGCGAAAGTTCAGCAGGTGGTCGGGGGTGGCGCCGGTGAACGAGTAGATCGTCTGCCCGGCGTCCCCCACCACGCACAGGCTGTCCCGGTCGCCGAGCCACAGCTGGAGCAGCCGCTGCTGGAGGGGGCTGACGTCCTGGTACTCGTCGACGAGGAAGTGCTGGTACTGGCCGCGGACGGTCTCGGCGATGTCGGGCCGGTCGGCGAGGATGCCGACGGTCAGCAGCAGCACGTCCTCGAAGTCGATGACGCCGCGGTCCTGCTTCAGCTGCTCGTAGGTGGCGTAGATCCGGCCGGTCTCCGCCGGGTCCCTGGGCGGCTCGCGACCGGCCTTGGCGAGGGCCGCCGGGTAGTCCTCCGGGGTGGTCTGCGTGACCTTCGCCCACTCGATCTCGCCGGTGACGTCGCGCAGCTCGGTCCGCTCCAGCCGCATCCGGTTGCGCGCGGCGGCCTCGGCGACGAGCGGGAACTTGCCGTCGAGCAGCCGGGGCGGCTCGCCGCCCACCGCCTTGGGCCAGAAGTACTGCAGCTGCCGCAGGGCGGCGGCGTGGAAGGTCCTGGCCTGCACGCCGCCCGCGCCGAGCCCGCGCAGCCGCCCGCGCATCTCCGCCGCGGCCCGCTGGGTGAAGGTCACCGCGAGGACCGTCGAGGGCCGGTACACCCCCGCGCGCACCCCGTAGGCGATGCGGTGGGTCAGGGCGCGGGTCTTGCCGGTGCCCGCCCCCGCCAGCACGCACACCGGGCCGTGCAGCGTGGTGGCGACGGCCCGCTGCTCCGGGTCGAGTCCCTCCAGCACGGCGTCGGCCGAGTCGGGCACGGCGCCGAACTCCCCCGCGGCGAAGGGGTGCGGAGCGCCGGCCGGCCCCGGTGGGGAGGAAGACGCGTGCGGTGCTGGTGTCACTCCGCCATGCTGCCAGGTTCGGTGAGCCGGGTGGGACGGGCTGTCCACAGGGGCACCGAATGGTCACATGAGATGAGTGCCGGCCCGGGTGTGCGCAGGGGCACCCGGCCGGGCCCTCTGCGTGCCCTCTCCGCGCCCCTCCCTGTGCCCCTCCCTGTGCCCCTGCGAAGCGGGGGCGTGGAATGCGCGGTACCGGGCGGCGTGTTCTCCTGGTGCGCGGTCGCCCGACCGGGCGGGCCGCGAGGCCGGGCCGGCGTGGCACGGGGCGCAGGAGAACACACGAGACGAAGGAGCGCGGACCATGCAGGGCAGCGTGACGATGTACAGCACCTCCTGGTGCGGCTACTGCCGCCGGCTGAAGAGCCAGCTCGACCGCGAGGGCATCGCCTACACCGAGATCGACATCGAGCAGGACCCCTCGGCCGTCGCCCTCGTCGAGAAGGCCAACGACGGCAACAGGACGGTGCCCACGGTCGTCGTCGTGCCGGAGAGCGGCGGCGACGAGGTCACCATGACCAACCCCTCGCTGGCCGCGGTCAAGCAGGCCCTGGCCGCCTGAGCCGCGGGCACCGGCCGCGGCGGCTACCAGGACGCCGCGGCCAGCGGCTTGCCGTACCACATCTCGATCAGCCGGGCCGCGATGGAGACCCCGGCCGGCGGCAGCACCTCGCCGGACTCCATCGCCTCCCGCAGCTCTTCCCGGGAGAACCAGCGGGCCTCCTCGATCTCCTCGCCGTCCACCTGCGGCTCGGAGGTGGCGGCCCTGGCGAAGAAGCCGAGCATGAGGCTGGAGGGGAAGGGCCAGGGCTGGCTGGCGACGTACTCGACCTCGGCGACGGCGACGCCCGCCTCCTCGGCGACCTCCCTGATCACGGCCTGTTCGATGGACTCGCCCGGCTCCACGAAGCCCGCCAGCGTGGAGAACCGTCCCTTGGGCCAGTGCACCTGCCGGCCGAGCAGCGCCCGGTCCTCCTCGTCGACGACCAGCATGATCACCGCCGGGTCCGTGCGCGGGTAGTGCTCGGCCCCGCAGGCCGGGCAGCGCCTGATGTGCCCGGCGGCGGCGATCACCGTGCGCTCGCCGCAGCGGGAGCAGAAACGATGCAGCCTTTGCCAGTTTTCCAGGGCGACCGCGTGCACCAGCAGTTCGTTGTCCCGCTCGGACAGCAGCGCCGCCGCCTCGCGCAGCCCCGCGGGGCGCGCGACCTCGTCCATGCGCCCGGGGAGGCTGTCCTTCTGGAGCGCGAAATAGCGCACGCCCTCGGCGTCGGTGCCCAGGAAGTACCGGTGCGCCTCGGTCAGGGGCGCGTCGAAGGACGGCATCATCACCAGCTCGGTCCTGCCGTCCGCGGTCTCCTCGATGAGGGCCTGCCCCCCGGACACGACGAAGACCCTGGTGGTCGGGTGGCTCCACGCCGCCCCGAGCCACGCCTCGTCGAGGCGGTGCCCGGCATCGCGGTCGATGCCTCCGGTGCCGGTGAGGGCCACCGGTTGCACACCGCTCCGCGCGGCGGCGCGGACGACATTCTGGACGGCGCTGTCCGGGGTGTCCGGGGTGGTACGCATACCTGAAAGCCTAATCCGTGGGCAACGGATCGGCTGTGCCCGGGTTCCGGGCCCCCGGCCCCGCGGGCGCCGGCCCCGCAAGCGCCGGGGCCACGGGGTTGGGGCACGGGCGCCGGGGCCACGGCTCCCCGCCGGGCGCGGCTGCCCACGCCCGGCCGGGCCCCTTGCCCCCGGCCGGGCTCCTCACGCCTGGCCGGGGTCGTTGGGCTCCCAGGAGTCCTCGCCCAGCAGCAGGCGCTCAAGACCGCGCCGCCCCGGCAGCACGCTCGGCCGCACCAGCTCCCCGCTACGGACGTACAGGAAGGCCGCGCTGACCGAGGAGAGCGGCAGTTCGTGGCGCTCGGCCCAGGCGAGCCGGTAGATCGCCAGCTGCAGCGGGTCCGCGTCCTGGCGGCGGTTCGTCTTCCAGTCGATGATCTCGAAGCCGCCGTTCGGGGTCCGGTAGACGGCGTCGATCCGCCCCCGGATGACCCGCCCGGCCAGGTGCAGCTGGAAGGGCGCCTCGACGCGGTAGGGCCGCCGGGTGGCGTAGGGGGTGTTCGCGAACGCCTCCTTCAGCGCTTCGAGGTCGCGTTCGTCACGGATGGCGGCGTCCTCGTACTCCCCGTATGTGCCCAGGGATTCCGCGAACTCGCCGCCCGGCGGCTCGTCGGGACCGAGCATGGGCAGCGCGAGTTCCTCGAAACGCGACTCGACCCAGGCGTGGAATCGGGTGCCGCGGCGGGCCGCGGGCTGCGGCGGCCGCGGCATCGGCCTGGCCAGCTCGCGGGCGAAGCCCTCGGGGTCGGCGGCCAGGCGCTGCACCTGGGAGGCGGAGAGCGAGGCGGGCAGCGGCACCTCGCGCACCGCGGCCCTGGCCTGCCGCAGCTCCGCCGCCAGGGCGGCCAGGTCCCGGTCCCAGGAGGCGACGGTGCGCCGCTCCTCCGGCGTCAGCGCGGCCTCCCCCTCGGCGGCCTCCCCGCCGCCGGCTCCCTCCTCGCCGACTCCCCCTTCGCCGGCTCCCTCCTCGCCGACTCCCTCCTCGCCGACCGCCTCCTCGCCGGCCTCGGCGCCGTACTCGTCCGCGCCCGGCTCCCCCGCCGCCCCGGCCGCCCGGCCGCCCCGGGGGCGCGGGATGCCGCGCAGCCGGTCGATCACCGCCTCGGCCGCGGCCCGGCGGCGGGCCAGGGCGGCCGCATCCAGCGGCAGCGGCCAGGCCAGGTCCTGCTCCGCGGCGGTCAGCGCCGGGTTCTCCTCGCCCTCGGCGGGCGGGTCGGCCCACGCCTCGACCTCGCCGTTCGCCGGGCTCGCCGTGCAGTGCGCGCGCAGCGCGTCGAGGAAGCCGGAGGGGCCCCGCGGCCGCTTCTGGCTCGGCCCCCACCAGTGGCCGGAGCCGAGCAGCAGGGTGCGCGGCCTGGTGAACGTGACGTACCCGAGCCGCAGCTCCTCCAGGGCCAGGTGGGCGCCGAGTTCGGCCTGGTACTCCTTGTGTGCGCGCGCGGTCCACTCGGCGACCTCGGGCAGGGTGGCGGCGTCGCCGCGCAGCGGGTGCGGCAGCGCCCTGGCCTGCCGGAGCCAGGAGTCCCGCGAGGACGTGGCAGGGAAGACCTCGCGGCACAGCCCGGGCACGGCCACCACGTCCCACTCCAGGCCCTTGGCCTTGTGCGCGGTGAGCACCTTCACCGTGTCCTCGCCGCCGGGCAGGGAGCCGTCGAGGCCCTTGTCGTACTGCACGGCGGCGCGCAGGAAGGCGAGGAAGGCGGGCAGCGTCGCGGAGCCGTCCACGGCGGCGCCGGTGCGGCCCGAGGCGAAGCCCGCGGCCAGGTCGAGGAAGGCGCCCAGCGTCTCGCGGCGCCTGGCGGCCAGCGCCTGCGGCGAGGCGGACAGCTCGACCTCGAGCCCGGTGACGGCCAGCACCCGGTGCAGCACATCCATCAGCGGGTCGCCCAGCGAACGGCGCAGCTCGCGAATCTCCGCGGCGAGGTGGGCGAAACGCACCCGGGCCGCCGGGTCGAAGGGCAGCCCCTCGTGCTCGGGCGGTCCTTCGCGCCCGCGCTCGCCGCCCGCCACGAAGGTGTCGAGGGCGTCCGCGAGCGAGGTGACCTCCGCCGGGTCGGTGCCCGCCACGGCGGCGGCCAGCGCCTCGGCCTCGCCGGCGCCCTCCGGCTGGTCGCCGCGCCGCACCAGGCGCCTGGCCAGGCGGCCGAGCAGGGCCAGGTCGCGCGGGCCGATCCGCCAGCGCGGCCCGGTCAGCAGGCGGACCAGGGGGGCGTTGGCCGTGGGGTCGGCGAGCACCTCGCAGACCGCGACGAGGTCGGCGACCTCGGGCAGGTGCAGCAGCCCGGCCAGGCCCACCACCTCCACCGGCACCTGCCGGGCGACCAGCGCCCGCTGGATGTCGGCGAAGTCGGCGGCGGTGCGGCACAGCACCGCGATCTCGCCCGGCGGGGTGCCGGTGCGCACGAGATGCGCCACGGAATCCGCCAGCCAGTCGAGCTCCTCGGCGTGGGTGCGCAGCAGCGCGCAGCGCACCAGGCCCACGCCGTCCGCGCCCGGCGCCGGCCGCAGCGGGACGACGGAGGGGTGCCGTTCGCGCAGCGGCGCGGCCAGGTCGTTGGCCAGGGCGAGGAGGCGCCCGCCGCTGCGGCGGTTCTCGCCGAGGGTGTCGCGGCGCGCCTCGGTGCCGTCCCGGTGCGGGAAGTGGGCGGGGAAGTCGTCGAGGTTGGCGACGGAGGCGCCGCGCCAGCCGTAGATCGCCTGGCAGGGGTCGCCGACCGCGGTGACCGGGTGGCCGGTGCCGCCCCCGAACAGCCCGGCCAGCATGACCCGCTGGGCGACGGAGGTGTCCTGGTACTCGTCCAGGAGCACGACGCCGAACTCCCCGCGCAGCGCGGCCCCCACCTCGGGCACGTCCCTGGCGAGGGTGGCGGCCAGGGCGATCTGGTCCCCGAAGTCGAGCAGGTCCCCGGCGCGCTTGCGGGCCCGGTACGCCTCGACGAGGGTGAGCAACTGGCCGCGGCCCCGGGCGGCCTGGGGCACCAGGCGCAGGTCGGCGTTGGTCAGCTCGGCCCGCTCCAGCTCGCCGAGCAGCGCGGCGTCGAACTCCCGCAGCCGCTCCGGCGTCACCAGGTGCTCCGACATCTCGGCGTCCAGGGCGATGAGATCGGCGACCAGGCTGGTGAACGTGCCGCCCTGCGGCTCGAATTCGGCCGGCGCCGCGCGCAGCACCTCGGCGGCCAGCTGGAAGCGGCCCGCGTCGGCCAGCAGCCTGGCGGCGGGCTCGATGCCGAGGCGCAGCCCGTGGTCGCGCAGCAGCCGCCCGGCGAAGGCGTGGTAGGTGGACACCGTCGGTTCGCCGGCCTCGCCCACCTCGCCCGCCTCGCCGGCCGGGCCGCCCTGGGCCTGGCCCGCCTCGCCCGGGGGCGGGATGATCCGGGCGGCCGTCAGCGCCTTGCGCACCCGCTCGGCAAGCTCCCCCGCGGCCTTGTTGGTGAAGGTGAGCCCCAGCACCCGCTCCGGCGCGACCTGTCCCGTGCCCGTGAGCCAGACCACGCGGGCGGCCATCACCGTCGTCTTTCCCGAGCCGGCGCCCGCCACGATCGCCTGGGGGGCGCAGGGCGCGGTGATGCACGCCAGCTGCTCCTCGGTGAACGGAACGCCGAGCAGTTCCCTGAGCTGTTCGGGGTCGGTGAGTCGCGCGGGCACCCGGTGAGACTAGCCGCCGGGTCCGACAGTCCGGCGTTCCCGGGGCGCGCGTGTGGTCAGTCCACGACCTGTCTGCCCTCGGGGCGCGCGCTGCACGCCCCCTTGAAGTGGCAGTGCCCGCAGTGCTGTCCCGGGGCGGGGCCGAACCGCTCGTCGAGCACCCGGCCCGCGGCCTCGGCCAGCAGCTCGCCCACCCATCTCCCCTCGCCGTCCGCCTCGCCCGCGGCGAGCGGCTGCTGCCGCTGCACCGCGGGCAGGGCGTCCCCGCCCTCGCGCTTGGCCGCGCCGAGGCGCAGGTGCACGAGTTCGGCGCCGCCCGGCTCGGCGGGCCGCCCCGCCGCCGCGTCGCCGTGCCTGAGGGCGAGCTGGTAGACGGCGAGTTGGGGGTGCCGCTCCACCTCGGCGCGGCTCGGCTTGGTCCTGCCGGTCTTGAAGTCGACGACGTACGCCCGGCCCTCGGCGTCCCGCTCGACGCGGTCCAGGACGCCGCGGATGCGGACCTCGTGCCGCCCGGCGGGCAGCGTGACGTCGAACTCCTCCTCGCTGGCGGTGGGTTCACGGCCGTTTTGGCGTTGCAGCACGTGCCAGCGCAGGAAGCGCTCCAGCGCGGCCCTGGCCTCGGCCTGTTCGCGGCGGGACTGCCAGGGGGCCTCGAAGGCGAGGGCGTCCCAGACGGTGTCGAGGCGTTCCATCAGCACCGAGAGGTCGGCGGGGGTGGTGCCCGAGGCGACCTCGTCGGCGAGCACGTGCAGCACGTTGCCGAAGCCCTGGGCCGCGGTGGCCGGCGCGTCGGCGTGCACCTCGCGGCCGAGGAACCACTGCAGGGCGCAGGTGTCCACCAGCTGCCCGAGCGCGCTGCCGGTGAGCGCCACCGGCCCAGCGGGGTCGCGCACCGGGGCGGGCGAACGCGTCGGCTCGCGCAGTCCCCACCAGCGCTCGGGGTGGGCGGCCGGGGCCAGCGGGTGGCCCTCCTCGTCGCGCAGCGCGGCGAGTTCGGCCAGCCGGTCGGCGGCCGCGCGGCGCAGCGCGGGGGAGGCGCCGGGGTCGACGGTGGTGGCGCGCAGCTCGGCGACCAGCGCGGCGAGGGACAGCGGGCGGTGCGGGCGGCCGTGCACCTCCCGCGGCTCCACGCCGAGTTCGCGCAGGAAACGCGAGGGCTGGTCGCCGTCCTCGGCGCCGTGCACCGCGGTGACCACGAGCCGGTCCCTGGCCCTGGTGGCGGCGACGTAGAACAGCCGCCGTTCCTCGGCGAGCAGCGCGGAGGCCGGCAGGGGCTCGGCGAGCCCGTCCCGCCCGATCCGGTCGGCCTCCAGCAGGGAGCCGCGCCGGCGCAGGTCGGGCCACAGCCCCTCCTGCACCCCGGCGACCACCACGAGGGACCACTCCAGGCCCTTGGCCCTGTGCGCGGTCATCAGGCGCACCGCCTCGGGGCGCACGGGGCGGGCGGCGAGGGTGTCGGCGACGATGTCGTGCGCCTCCAGCTCGGCCAGGAAGTTCTGCGCCCCGCGCCCGCCGATGCGCTCCTCGGCGCGCGCGGCGGTGTCGAAGAGGGCGCACACGGCGTCGAGATCGCGGTCGGCGTTGCGGCCGGCCGCGCCGCCGCGCCTGGCGGCCCGCTCCAGGCGCTGCGGCCAGGCGGTGCCGTCCCACAGCAGCCACAGTGCCTCCTCGGCGCTGCCGCCGCCCTCGAGCAGTTCGTGGGCCTTGCGGAGCAGCAGGCCGAGGCGCTGGGCGCCCCCGGCGTACGCCGGGTCGTGGGCGACCAGCCGCTCGGGTTCGGCCAGCGCCCTGGCGATCAGCCGGTCCGAGGGGGGCGGCACGGCCACGCCGGCGGCCCGCTCCTCGTTGCGCAGGGCCCGGCCGAGGCGGCGCAGGTCGGCGGCGTCCAGCCCGCCGAGCGGCGAGGTCAGCAGGTCCTGGGCGGTGGCGGGGTCGAGCGCCTCGGCCGTGTCCGGGGCGGCGACCACGCGCAAGGCGGTGAGCAGCGGCGCCACGGCGGGCTCCTGGCGCAGCGGCAGGTCGTCGCCGTCCACGTCGAGCGGCACCCCGGCGGAGGTGAGCGCCCGGCGCACGCCGGGGATGGACCGCGCGCCGGCGCGCACCAGCACGGCCATCTCGCCCCACGGCACGCCCTCCTCCAGGTGGGCCCGGCGCAGCAGGTCGGCGATGTTCTCCAGTTCGGCCCCCGGCGTGGGGAAGGTGCGGACCTCCACGCTGCCGCCCGGGCGCTCCGCGGTCAGCTCCCGGTGCCCGCGGACGGCGTCGGCCGGCAGCCGGGAGAGCGGCAGCCGGGCGGCGAGCAGCCGGGTGGCGGCCAGCAGGGCCGCGCCGCTGCGGCGGCCGACCCGCAGCGCGGCCACCGGGGCCTCGCGGCCCTCCCTGGTGCGGAAGGCGCGCGGGAAGCCGAGGATGCCGTTCACGTCGGCGCCGCGGAAGGCGTAGATCGACTGGTCGGGGTCGCCGAAGACCACCAGGTCGCGGCCGTCCCCGGCCAGCGCCCGCAGCAGCGCGGCCTGCGCCGGGTCGGTGTCCTGGTACTCGTCCACGAACACGGCGTCGTACCTGGCCCTGGCGGTGGCGGCGATCTCCGGCCGCTCGGCCAGGCGGACCGCCTCGCGCACCAGTTCCGTGTAGTCGAGGACCCCTTGCGCGCGGGTGACGTCGAGGTACTCGGCGAGGAAGCGGGCCGCCGCCGCCCAGTCGGGGCGGCCGGTGCGGCGGGCGAACGCGGCCAGGGTGCCCGGTTCGAGGCCGAGTTCCCGCGACCTGGCGAGGACGGCGCGCAGCTCGTCGGCGAAGCCGCGGGTGGTGAGGGCGGCGCGCAGCTCGTCCGGCCAGCGCGGCCCGCCGCCCGAGGACTCGAGGTCGCGGTGGCCGGCCAGCAGCTCCCGCAGGTAGAGGTCCTGTTCCGGGCCGGTCAGCAGGCGCGGCGGCTCGGCGTACGCCTCGGGTCCCCGGTGCGCCCGCACGAAGGCGTAGGCGAAGGAGTGGAAGGTGGCGGCCTGCGGGGAGCGCCCGCCGAGCCGCGCGGCCATCCGGTCCCTGAGCTCGGCGGCGGCCTTGCGGCTGAAGGTGAGGACGAGGACGCGCTCGGGGTCCGTGCCGCGCTCCACCCGCGCGGCCACCGCCTCCACGAGCGTCGTGGTCTTTCCGGTGCCGGGGCCCGCGAGCACGAGAAGCGGTCCGCCCGCATGGTCAACCACGGCGCGCTGGCTCGCGTCCATGGCAAGGGTGCGCGCGTCGCTCACCGGGGCGCGCACCAGTCGATACGCTCCCGGGGCGGAGGGCGGCCGGTCAGTGGACGTGACCGCGGGCGGGACGGCGGACGAGACGGAGAGCTTCACGTGCATCGCGGATTCTCTGGGACGGATGAGAAGACGGTACGCCAGTCGGCACGTGGGGCGCAGCGCTTCTCGCGCGTACCCGGTGGGCTCGGGTGAGGGGCCCGCGCTCCCGCTTCGGGGGCTCAGCCCGCCCGGCCCGGCGCCTCGCGGAGGGCCGGGTCCAGGGCGTCGCGGGCCTCGGCCTCGCCGGGCGGGGTGGCCTCCCAGCCGCCGTCCCAGCGCGCCCGGCGCAGGTCCACGCGGGGGCGCGCGGCGCGATCCGCACCTCCCGGCTCGCGCAACGGAGTTCCCTCCGCCCGGTAGTGCTCCAGCGCCTGCCTCTCGTGCCCGGGCAGCAGGACCCCGTCGGCGCGGATCACGCGCCACCAGGGCACCGCGCCGCCGTACACCGCCATCACCCGCCCCACCTGCCGCGGCCCGCCCTCGCCGATCCGCCGGGCGACGTCACCGTAGGTGAGCACGCACCCGGGAGGGATGCTCTCGGTGAGGGTGAGGACGCGGTCGGCGTAATCCGGGAGTTCGGGCAGCGGGTGGCCGGCCTGGCCGGTCCGCTCGGGCTCGTCGGGCATGAACGCCATGGTGCCGTATGTCACGGACCTGCCCCGCGGGGGCTTCGCACGTGCCACTATCGTCCCAGCCGGGCCCGTCGGACCGGCCCCGCCCTGCGCACATTCGTTCGGGCCGCGGCGCGCGCGGTCCCGCCCGTGCCGCCCGGTGGGGCGGTTGCGGCGAGCCTTGCGGGGGAGGGCCGGCCGGCAGCTCCGGCACGAGGGGAAAGGTCCCAGGAAACCCAGGGAAGCGGCCAGTGATACGGGGCGAGGAAGAGCGGGCACAGCGACCGGACGAGCGGACCGGCGGCCGGACGCGAGACGCGGCCGGGGGACCGACCCGGCCGCAGGCCGGCGCACGCCCCGGCGCGCGCGGCGAGGACCGGGAGCCACCGGCCGCCGGCGAGCCGGGCGCGCCGCCTGACCGCCCGGCGGCCACCGGCCGGGAGAGCGGGGAGTCACGCCCGCCCCGGGGGCGGGAGCAGGACGAAGAGCCGCCCCGGCCCGCCGGCCCCGCCGCCTCCGCCGCCCCCGGCAGTCGGGAGGCTCCGGACGACGCGCCCGCGACGCGGGAGGAGCCGCTGATCTCCCCCGGCGCCGACGCGGGTCTGGCCGCGGCAGGCGGCCGGGCCGCACGCTCCCCCGCCCGGGCCCGGCTGCCGCGCTCCGCCCGCGGCGGACGCCCGCAGCGCGGCCCCGGGGAGCCGCCGGGTCACCTCCAGGTGGACGAGCCGATCCTCGCCGCCCGGGTACACCGCCCGGCCGACCTGCTGCGGGTGCTGCTCGGGCTGCTCGGCATCGCGCTGGTGCTGGCCCTGGCCACCTGGGCGATCGGCACCACCGAGGGCATCGAGCGAGACGTAGACAAGGGCGCCGAGCAGGCCCCCTCGCTGCTGATCAGCTTCGCCGGCTTCGTCTCCAGCGCGGCCGTGCTCGTGGTGCCCGTGGCGTTCGCCATCGAGCGCCTGGTCAAGCGGGACGGACTGCGGATCGCGGACGGCGTGCTGGCCGCCGTGCTCGCGCACGGCGTCTCCCTCTCCTTCAGCCTGTGGGTCGCCCGCCTCTCCCCCGACTCCGTGCAGAACGCCCTGACCAGGCAGGCGCCCGGCGGGCAGCTGACCGACCCGGTGCACGGCTACCTGGCGCCCGTCATCGCCTACGCCACCGCCGTCGGCATGACCCACCGGCCGCGCTGGCGGCTCGCCATGTGGGCGGTCCTGCTCGTGGACGGCTTCGCGGCCCTGTTCGCCGGCTACACGACGCCCTTCGCGATCGTCGTCACCGCCCTCATCGGCTGGACCATCGCCTACGCCACGCTGTACACGGTCGGCACCCCCAACGTCAGGCCCACCGGCAACCAGCTCCTCGCCGGGCTGCGCCGCGCCGGCTTCCACCCCCTGGGCGCCCGCCGCGCCGAGGACCCGGCCGAGGCCGAGCGGCGCGAGCGGCACGACCACACCGAGCCCACCCGCCGCTACCTGGTGACGATGGACGCCGGGCCGCCGCTCGACGTCACCGTCGTGGACCGCGCCCAGCAGGCCCAGGGCTTCTTCTACCGGGTCTGGCGGCAGCTGGCGCTGCGGGGCATCACCCAGCGCCGCAGCCTGCCCTCGCTGCGGCAGGCCCTGGAGCAGGAGGCGCTGCTGGCCTACGCGGCGAGCGCCGCAGGGGCCAACGTCCCCCGGCTCGTGGCCACCGCGGAGCTGGGCCCGGACGCGGTGATGCTGGCCTACGAGCACGTCGGCGGGCGGAGCCTGGACGCGCTGCCCGACGAGCGGATCAGCGACGAGCTGATGCGCACCGCCTGGCGGCAGGTGCGGGCCCTGCAGACCCGGCGCATCGCGCACCGCAGGCTCGACGGCCACTCGCTGCTCGTGGACCGGCTCGGGAAGGTGTACCTGACGGACCTGCGCGGCGGGGAGATCGCCGCCGGCGACCTGCCGCTGCGGATGGACGTCGCCCAGCTGGTGGTCACCTTCGGCCTGCGGGTCGGCGCCGAGCGCGCGGTGGCCGCCGCGGTGGCGGTCCTGGGCCCGGACGCGGTCGCCGACAGCCTGCCGCTGCTCCAGCCGATCGCGCTCAGCCGAGCGACCAGGGCCACCCTGCGCCAGCTGGCGCGCGAGCGCGCGCAGCGGGAGCGGCAGGCGGTGCTGGACGCCACTCGCGCCTACCGGGAGGCGCGCGGCAGCCTGCCGGAGAACGCCGACCGCAAGACCGTCAAGGCCGCGCGGCAGGCCGAGAAGCAGGTGATGGAGGAGGCGCTCGAGCGGGCCAAGGAGCCCGACCTGCTGTCCCTGATCCGCCGGCAGGTGCTGCTGATCAGGCCGCAGGCCCCGATAGAGCCGGCCAGGATCGAGCGGATCAGCCCGCGCAACCTCATCAGCATCATCGCCGCGGTCTTCGCCGGCTACTTCCTGACGATCCAGCTGATCAACCCGGAGTTCAAACGGGTCTGGGAGGGCGCGAACTGGGGCTGGGTGATCGTCGCGGCCGGGTTCTCCGCGCTCACCTATGTCGCGGCGGCGATGAGCCTGCTCGGCTTCGTGCCGGAGAAGGTCGCCTTCCGGCGGACCGTGCTGGCCCAGGTCGCCGGCTCCTTCGTCAAGATCGTCGCCCCCTCCGCCATCGGCGGCGTCGCCCTCAACACCCGCTACCTCCAGCGCCAGGGCCTGCGCCCCGGGCACGCCGTCGCCAGCGTCGGCGCCTGCCAGCTGCTGAACTTCGGCAGCTCCATCCTGCTGCTGCTCTCCTTCGGCTACCTCACCGGCACCGAGCACACCCCGAGCCTCTCCCCCTCCCGCACGGTCATCGGCGGCCTGCTGACGGCGGCGGTCGCGGTGCTGATCGTCACCGCGGTGCCGCGGCTGCGCAAGACCGTCGGCGAGCGGATAAGGACGCTGTTCGCCGGGGTGGTGCCGCGGATGCTGGACGTGGTGCAGCAGCCGAGGCAGCTCCTGTCGGGGATCGGCGGGGTCCTGCTGATGACCCTGGCGTTCGTCATGTGCCTGGACGCCTCGCTGCGCGCCTTCGGCTGGGAGCTGAGCTACCCGACCATCGCCGTGGTCTTCCTCGCGGGCAACGCCCTCGGCTCGGCCGCGCCGACCCCGGGCGGCATCGGCGCGGTGGAGCTGACGCTCAGCGCCGGCCTCGCCGCGTTCGGGGTCCCCGACCACGCCGCCCTCGGCGCCGTCCTGCTGTACCGGCTGATGACCCTGTGGCTGCCGGTGCTGCCCGGCTGGCTGGCCTTCACCCACCTCACCAGAAGGGGCGACATCTGAGGCCCCCGCGGCCCCGGGCAAGAACCCGGGGCCCCCGGCGCCCCCTGCCCCTCGCAGATGCGAGGTGTTCATCCGGAACTCCCTTGCGGATGCGAGTCGTTCTCGCCTAGCGTGCCGCACATGAGTTCTTACGGCATCGGCCGGGCCGCCCGGCTGCTCGGCGTCAGCCCGGACACGGTGCGGCGCTGGGCCGACTCCGGCCGCCTGCCGACCCGCCGCGACGCGAGCGGGAAGCGGCAGATCGACGGCGAGGACCTGGCCGCGTTCGCCGTCGCGCTCACCGCGGAGGGGGCGAGCGGGCAGGAGGAGGAGCCGTACACCTCGGCCCGCAACGCCTTCCCCGGCATCATCACCGCCGTCCGGCTCGGCGACGTCGCCGCCCAGGTGGAGATCCAGGCGGGCCCGCACCGCCTGGTGTCCCTGGTCACCAGGGAGGCCGTGGAGGAACTCGGCCTGGCCGTCGGCATGGAGGCCGTGGCCCGGGTGAAGGCCACCAGCGTGCACATCGACAGGACGTGATCGCGATGACCCCCTCGGCGACCCCCGCCACGGCCTCCCCCGCCGGGAGAGCGGCCCCCGCCCGGCGCTCCCGGCTCCTGCTCGCGGCGGCCGCCGCGGCCGTCCTGGCGCTGAGCGCCTGCGGCGGTGACTCCGACGCAGACGAAAACGGCGCGTCCGGGGGCGGCGAGGACGTCACCCTCACCGTGCTCGCCGCCGCCTCGCTCACCGACGTCTTCGACGCGGCCGGCGAGGTCTACGAGGAGGAACACCCGGGCACCACGCTGCGCTTCTCCTACGGCGGCTCGCAGGACCTGGTCGCCCAGATCCGGCAGGGGGCGCCCGCCGACGTGCTCGCCACCGCCAGCACCGAGACCATGGAGAGCCTGGCCGGCCAGACGGACGCGCCGGAGACCTTCGCCCGCAACGCCCTGACCATCGTCACCCCGCCGGACAACCCCGGGCAGGTGGCGAGCCTCGCCGACCTGGCCGACCCCGGCCTGCGGCTCGTCCTGGCCGCGGAGGACGTCCCCGCGGGCCACTACGGGCGCGAGATCCTCGACCGGCAGCACCTGGAGGTGAGCCCGGACTCCGAGGAGACCGACGTGCGCTCCGTGCTCAGCAAGGTGCAGCTCGGCGAGGCCGACGCCGGGCTGGTCTACACCACCGACGCCATCGCCGCGGGCGAGGACTCCGTGCGCGCCGTGCCGATACCCGAGGACCAGAACATCACCGCCGCCTACCCGGCCGCGGCCCTGACCGGCTCCGAACACCACGACGCCGCCGCCGAGTTCGTCGCGTGGCTGCTCTCGGACGAGGCCCAGGGCCTGCTGCGGGACGCCGGCTTCCAGGCCCCCTGAGCCCTGCCCCGCCGTGCGCCGCCGACCGCCGCTGACCCTGCTGCTGCCCGCCCTGGCGGGCGCGGCCTTCCTGCTCGTGCCGCTCCTGGGCGTGCTCGCCGACGCGCCCTGGGGGGACCTCGCCGGACGGCTCGCCGACCCCGGGGTCCGCCAGGCGCTGGGGCTCTCGCTCCGGGTGTCCTTCCTGGCCCTGCTGGTGTCGCTGGCGTTCGGCGTGCCGCTGGCCTGGCTGCTCGCCCGCGTCGACTTCCCCGGCAAGGCCGTGCTGCGCTCGCTGGTGCTGCTCCCGATGGTGCTGCCGCCCACGGTGGCCGGCATCGCGCTGCTGCAGGGCCTGGGGCGGCGCGGCCTGCTCGGCGGGGTCCTGGAATCCCTCGGCGTCACGCTGCCGTTCAGCACCGCGGGCGCCGTGGTGGCGGCGGTGTTCGTCGCGATGCCCTTCCTGGTGATCAGCCTGGAGGGCGCCCTGGCGGGACTCGACCCGGTCTTCGAGGAGGCGGCGGCCACCATGGGGGCCGGGCCGCTGCGCACGCTGTGGAGCGTGACCCTGCCGATGACGATGCCCTCGCTCGCCGCGGGGGCGGCGCTGTGCTGGGCGCGGGCGCTGGGCGAGTTCGGCGCCACGATCACCTTCGCGGGCAACCTGCCCGGCACCACGCAGACCCTCCCCCTGCACGTCTACCTGCTGCTGCAGCGGGACCCGGCCGGGGCCACCGCGGTCTCCCTGCTGCTGGTCGCCGTGGCCGTGGCCGTCCTGTTCGCCCTCAGGGGCCGCTGGCTCGGCACCGCCCGCCCCGCCCCCCGCCGGGCCGCGGCCCCCGGCCGCGCGCCGCGCCCCCGGCGGGAGCGCGCTTCCTGAGGGCGCGCCCCCGGCCCACCACCGCCCCCCACACCATCCCCCCGCCCCCGGCGCTCAAGGCGCGCTGGGGGCTCACTCGGTTGCCCTCCTCCGGCGTGCGGGGCCGCGCGCGCCCCGCACACGATGAGCCTGCCGGAGCAACCGATGGGAGCCACGCCATGACCCGAGGCCGACCGTTCGCGCGGTGCCTGGTGACCACGACCCTCCTGCTGGCCGCCGCCGGCTGCGCCGCGGAGGGAGAGGGCGCCCGGCCGGAACGCCTCAGGCCGGCGGCCGACGAGGACGCCACGGACACGCGTGACCTGCCCGCCTCGTTCACCGAGCAGGACCTCGACTGGCAGCCCTGCCCGCCGCCCGACTCCAGCCAGGGCGACGACGAGACCTCGCCGAGCCCGCTGCCCGACGGCGAGCGGTGGGAGTGCGCGACGATGACCGCGCCGCGCGACTACACCGACCCGGGCGGCCAGACCATCGACATCGCCATGATCCGCGCCCGCAGCAAGGGCGACGCGGACCAGCGCATCGGCTCGCTGCTCTTCAACTTCGGCGGGCCAGGCGGCTCCGGCGTGGTCACGCTGCCCGCCTTCGGCCAGGACTACGACGACCTCAACCGCCGCTACGACCTGGTCAGCTTCGACCCCCGCGGCGTCGGCGACAGCGAGGGCGTGCGGTGCCTGGACGACGGGCAGCTCGACGAGTTCTTCGCCGCCGACACCGTCCCCGACGGCGCCCGCGAGCGCCGCGCCCTCTCCGGCCGGCTCGCCGACTTCGACCGCGGCTGCCAGGACCAGGCGGGCAGCCTGCTGCCGCACCTGACCACCACCGCCACCGCCCGCGACATGGACCTGATGCGCGAGGTCCTCGGCGACGACAAGCTGCACTACTTCGGCATCTCCTACGGGACCGAACTCGGCGGCGTCTACGCCCACCTCTTCCCGCACCGCGTCGGCCGCGCGCTCCTCGACGCCGTGGTGGACCCCACGGGCACCGCCAAGGACGGCGCCCTCGGCCAGGCCAAGGGCTTCCAGCTCGCCCTCGGCAACTACCTCGACCAGTGCACCCAGAGCGAGGACTGCCCCCTCGGCCAGGACGAGGACGAGGCCGAGGACCGGCTCACCCGCTTCCTCGACCGCCTGAAGGACCACCCGATCCCGACCAGGGACCCCGACGGCAGGAAGCTGACCCAGTCCCTGGCCTGGAGCGGCATCGCCCAGTCGCTGTACTCCCAGGACTTCTGGCCCTACCTGACCCAGGGCCTGGACGACGCCCTGGACGAGGACGACCCCGACGGCACCGTGCTGCTCGCCCTGGCGGACTCGATGAACGGCCGCAACCCGGACGGCACGTACACCACCCTGCAGTCCTCGCTCACCGCGATCAGCTGCGCCGACTCCAGCGAGCGCTACTCCGAGCGGGACGTGCGCCGGTCGATGGACGAGTTCACCGACGCCTCGCCCGTCTTCGGCCCGGCGATGGCCTGGGGGCTGCTGTCCTGCACCCACTGGCCGTTCGCGGGGCAGCGCGCCCACCCCGAGGTCGGCGCCGCGGGCTCGGCCCCCATCCTGCTGATCGGGACGAAGGGCGACCCGGCCACCCCCTTCCAGGGCACCGAGCGGATGAAGGACGCGCTCGGCGACGACGTGGGCGTGGAGCTGGTCTACGACGGCGAGGGGCACGGCGCGTACAACAGCGGCAACGACTGCGTCCGCGACACGGCCAACGCCTACCTGCTCAAGGGAGAGGTCCCCGAGGACGGCAAGACCTGCGACTGAGCCGGGGCCCGGCGCCCGGCGCGCGCGAGGGCGGCCGGGGCGTGTTCCGCGCCCCGGCCGCCCTCCGCGCGAACCCCTCGGCCCGGCCCGTCAGTAGACCGGCTTGTCGGGCTCGATCTGGTTGACCCAGCCGATGACCCCGCCGCCGACGTGCACCGCGTCGGAGAAGCCGGCGTTCTTCAGCACCGCGAGCACCTCGGCCGAACGCACCCCGGTCTTGCAGTGCAGCACGATCCGCTTGTCCTGCGGCAGCTCGCTCAGCGCGTTGCCCAGCAGGAACTCGTCCTTCGGCACGAGCCGCGCCCCCGGGATGGAGACGATCTCGTACTCGTTGGGCTCCCTGACGTCGATGATCTCGATCTTCTCGTCGTTGTCGATCCACTCCTTGAGCTGGCGCGGAGTGATCGTGGAGTCCTTCGCCGCCTCCTGGGCCTCGTCCGAGACGACCCCGCAGAAGGCCTCGTAGTCGATCAGCTCGGTGACCGTCGGGTTCTCGCCGCAGACCGCGCAGTTCGGGTCCTTGCGGACCTTGACCTGGCGGTAGGTCATCTCCAGGGCGTCGTAGATCATCAGGCGCCCGACCAGCGGCTCGCCGGTCCCCGTGAGCACCTTGATCGCCTCGGTGACCTGGACGGAGCCGATCGAGGCGCACAGCACGCCGAGCACGCCGCCCTCGGCGCAGGAGGGCACCATGCCGGGCGGCGGCGGCTCGGGGTACAGGCAGCGGTAGCACGGGCCGTGCTCGGACCAGAAGACCGAGGCCTGCCCGTCGAAGCGGTAGATCGAGCCCCACACGTACGGCTTGTTCAGCAGCACGCAGGCGTCGTTCACCAGGTAGCGGGTGGCGAAGTTGTCCGTGCCGTCCACGATCAGGTCGTACTGCGCGAAGATCTCCCTCACGTTCGAGGAGTCGAGGCGCTCCTCGTGCAGGTTGACCTGCACGTACGGGTTGATCCCCTGGACGGTCTCCTTCGCGGAGAGCGCCTTGGACTTGCCGATGTCCGCCTGGCTGTGGATCACCTGCCGCTGGAGGTTCGACTCGTCCACCTCGTCGAACTCCACGATGCCGAGGGTGCCGACCCCGGCCGCGGCCAGGTACATCAGCGCGGGGGAGCCAAGACCGCCCGCGCCCACACACAGCACCTTGGCGTTCTTCAGCCGCTTCTGCCCGTCCATCCCGACGTCCGGGATGATCAGGTGGCGGGAGTACCTGCGGACCTCGTCTACGGTGAGCTCGTCGGCCGGCTCTACCAGCGGTGGCAGCGACACGGGGACTCCGTTGGTCAAAGGGACAATCGTCGTTTCCCCACAACACTGCCACGCGCGGTCTCATTCCGAGACCCCGGTTCCACAGTGCGGGCAGCGCCCGGCGGGCCGCACGGCACGCGGGCGGCTTTGGCCGGGCGGGCCGCCGGCCGGGCGCCGCCGCGGTCACAGGCGGCAGGCGGCCTCCATCCAGATGTCGGCGAGCGACTCCTCCAGGCTGATCCTGGCCCGCCAGCCGAGCCGGTCCCTGGCCGTGCGCACGTCCGCCTGCTGCCAGGCGCCGCAGCCGTCGGGGTAGGCGCTCACCTGCGGCACGGGCGCCGGGTGGCCGCCCGCCTCCGGGGAGTGCCGCGGCCCCGGCATGCCCTCCACCTCGTGCAGCGTGCCGGTGAAGCCCGAGATCCTGGCCAGCGCGTTCGCCGCCTCGCGCAGCCGCACCGCGTGCCCGGTCCCGATGTTGACCACGCCCTGGGCCGCGGAGAGCGTCGCCGCGTGCACCGCCCTGGCGACGTCCCTGACGTCCACGAAGTCGCGCTGCACGTTCAGCCCGCCGAGCCGCAACTCGCCGTCGCCGTGCTGGAGCGCGCGGCGCAGCGAGTCGGCCAGCCGCCCGAGCGGGGAGCCCGCCGGGGTGCCTGGCCCGGTGGGCGAGAACACCCGCAGGACGATCGCGTCGAGCCCCGAGCCGAGCACCAGCTCGGTGGCGGCCAGCTTGCTGACGCCGTAGGGGCCGCCGGGCCTGGCCACCGCGTCCTCGGCGATCGAGGAGCCGTGCTGCGAGGGCCCGTACTCGGCCGCGCAGCCGATCTGCACCAGCCTGGCCCGGCAGCCGCTGCGCCGCAGCGATTCGCACAGGGTGGCGGTGGCCACCGTGTTGTGCCTGGCCAGCTCGCTGGCGGTGCCGCGGATCGCGCCCGCGCAGTTGATGACGACCCCGGGGTGCACGGCGTCCAGGAAGCGGGTGAGCGCCCCGGGGCTGCCGGTGGAGAGGTCGAACCTGACGTCGGCGTCGTCGCCGCGCCCCAGGGCGGTGAGCTGGACGGCGGGGTCGGCGAGCAGCCGGTCTGCGACGAAGCGGCCAAGATAGCCGCCGGCGCCGAGAAGCAGCACTCTCATCGGTCTGTGCTCCTTGCGTGTGTACGAACCTTCGGGAGAACAGTCCGGAGACAGAGGCCGGCCGGCGGCCGGCATGCGATCCCCTCCGCCCGGAGTGCGGATAACGCCGCCCCGCAAGGCGCCGCGGTCGCGGCCGGGGAGCCGGTCCGCCCGCCGCGGCGCGGCGCCCGGCGAAACGGTCCTCCTGTGCCCCGCCCCGCCGCCCGGCCGGCCCGCAGGCCCGCGCGGCCCCGCGGGGGCCGCGCCGCGAACGGCGCCCCGAACGAAGTGCCCCGCACCGGCTCACCCCCTGCATCCCTCTCTCCCGTGACGGCAAGACGGTATGTCTACATGTGCCGGGAAGGATGGACGGTTGTCCGTCACACCATCAAAAAGGGTGAAAATCCGTAACGCGTCCCGGGATGCGCTCGTTTACCGCGTTCCGTCCTCGGGGTTGGGCCAGGGGTTGGGCAGGCAGGTGAGCCCGTTGAGGGTCAGCCACTTCGTCTGCTGCATCATCACCGGCGCGAGGGCCCCCTCGGCCGGGCACACCGCGTGGTTGAAGCCGAGCCGGTGGCCCACCTCGTGATTGATGAGCATCTGCCGGTAGGCGGCGATGTCGTCCCCGTAGGTCTCCGCGCCCTGCGCCCAGCGCCAGGCGTTGATGATCACGCGGTCGGTGCTCGCCGAGTCGCAGGAGACGTTGTCCTCGGTGATGTCGAGCCCGGAGCGGGCGCACCAGTCGGCGGCCGTCCCCGGGCTGGCCAGGGTGAGGATGAAGTCGTAGTCGTCGCCGGAGACCCGGGCGAAGGAGCGCTCCCCGCCGTGGCTCCAGCTGCGGTCGTCGTTGAGGGTGCGCTGGGCGACCTCGGCGAAGAACTCGGGGTCGAGGTCCATGCCCGCCTCCACGTCCACCCGGTAGTGCAGCACCGTGTCCGCGTCGGGGTTCGGGGCCGGGTCGCTGCCGCCGACCGGCACCAGGTCGCCCGAGGCGGTCAGGTCCGGGGCCAGCGGGAAGGTCATGTGCATCAGCTCCCCGTAGCTGGGAGCGGGCGGGGCCTGTGGCGCCTCGCCGGTGAGGGTCTCCGCGTCCGGCGGCTCCTGGGAGGCCGTCTCCTCGCCCGCCCCGGCGCCCACCGCGGCCTCGTCCGCCTCGTCCCCGCCGTCCTCTCCGCCCGCCACCTGTCCCGCGACGACCACGGCGAGCACGGTCACCAGCGCCGCCGCGGTCACCCCGGCGAGGGTGCGGCCCCGGCCCGAACGCGGGCCACGGCGCGGGCTATCCCCGGGCACGCCGCCGCCCTTCCGCGGCTTCCCGTGCCTGCCGGACGGCCGCGGGCCCGCCTGGCGCGGCGGCTCGGCCTGGCGCGGCCGCGGGAGGCGCGGCCCGCCTCCGAAGTTCTCCTCGTTGAAGGCATCCAGATACTCCTGGCGCGGTCCTGACCCGCCGGTCCCCAAGGCTGACCCGGGCGGCGGGGTCGACGATGCGGGCCCGTGCCCGGGGTGCGCCCGGTCCGTGCGATCCATGCGGCTCCCTCACCCGTCCACTGCGGACGTCGTCTCGGCGAGGAACTCCCGGAACGCGCCGGCCACCACGGCCGGGTACTCCATCATGGCCACGTGCCCGGCTCCGGGGAGCATGACCAGTCGCGAGTTCCCGAACGTCCGGCTGGCCCGCCTCGCCATCTTGAACGACACCAGCCGGTCCCGCACCCCGTACACCAGCAGCGTCGGCGCAAGCACCCGTTCGGCCTGCCGCCACAGGGAGTTCTGGCCACCGAGCGTGTAGGCACCGACCAGGCCACGCGCCGTACGGGCGAGCGAGTCCCAGAAGTACGGTAGCGCCTCGCGGCGTTGGAGCTCAGCCTCGGCCGCCGCGTACTCCTGGGGGGTGATCCGCGAGGGGTCCCCGTAGGAGAGGCTGAGCAACTCCCTGGCGCGCTGCGAGGGCGGCCTGCCGCGCGTCATCAGGCGCAGCAGGCCGGTGACGCCCGGCACCCCGAGCAGGCCGGTGGGCAGGGCGGTCCGCTGCGGCGGTATCTCGGGCAGCGCGGGCGAGATGAGGGTGAGGGAGCGCACCAGGTCGGGGCGCAGCGCGGCCACCCGGACGGCGATGGCGCCGCCCAGCGAGTTGCCGAAGAGGTGCACCGGGCCGCGGCCCGCGGCCTCCAGCGCGCGCACGACGGCCCTGGCGTGCCCGAACACCGAGTAGTCCCGGCTTCCCGGCGGCGGCGAGGCCCCGAAGCCCGGCAGGTCGAGCGCCTCGCACTCGACGTCGTCGGCCAGCAGCTCCATCAGCGAGGACCAGTTGCGCGAGGAGCCGCCGACTCCGTGCACGAAGAAGGCGGGTGGGAGGCCGTCCGCCCTGCCCGGGCGGCGGCGCACCGCGACCCGCATCCCGGGCAGCCGCACGGACCTGAGCGTCTCGCCCTCCCGCGTGCCCGGCCACCCCTCCGCCTCCGCGAGGGCCGACTCGACCCGCTGCTCCCCGGTCCCTGGCATGCGGCAATATTACGAGCTCGTCACACCATCTCCGCGCGCCGTGGGGGGTTTTCGCGCGCGGGGAGGCGAAAGGCCGGGTCTGCGGGGCCGGGGGGCCGCCGGAAAACGGCGGGCAGCGCGTGAGGAACGCGCGGGAAGGCAGGAGAGACGCCTGAACCGCGCCCGGGCGGGTACCGGAGGGGACCGGGGCATGGGCGCGGCCGGTTCGCGCCGTTTCCCGCCCCGCCCTAGGGTGGAGTTGCCCGCTGTCGTCCGGAGGTGGAGCCCGATGCCGAGGGAATCCAGGGATTCGAAGCGAGGGAACGCGACGGGGGAGTTTCTGCAGGAGGCGCGCGCCCGGGAGGCCCCCCGCGCGGGCGGCCATGCCGACGCCCACCCCGAGTACGGGGCGTACGGAGAGTACGGGGAGCTGGCCGAGGAGGGGGAGCTCGGCGAGTACGACGAGCTGGCCGAGGAGCTGGCCGACGAGGCCCCCGAGGGGGACGCCGCCGAGCAGCGCCTCGAACTCCTCCGTCTGCGTGACACGCCGCTCACCGAACGGGCCAGGGACGACGCGGACCCGGCGGACGCGGCGGAGCAGGCCAGGGTGGTCGACCCCGGCGACGACGACTACCGCTGACCGGCGCCGGGGCCGCGGGCCCCCGCGCCACGCCTCCCGGGCGCCTCCTGCCGCCCCCGAGCGCCACAGGGCGCCAGGAGGCGCGAGGGACGGGGTGTCCGAGGAGTGAAATGCTCCTCTCGGAATGCACAACGTGCGACGACACGAACGTACGATGACGGCATGGCCGGGAGTCGGCTATTCCGTGCACATGACACCGGGAGGCGGCGTGACAGCCACTGAGCAGACCGAGGCGCGCCCCCGCGGCACCCGCCTGCCGCGCCGGGCCCGGCGCAACCAGCTCCTGGGCGCGGCCCAGGAGGTCTTCGTCGCCCAGGGCTACCACGCCGCGGCGATGGACGACATCGCCGACCGCGCGGGCGTCAGCAAGCCGGTCCTCTACCAGCACTTCCCGGGCAAGCTCGAGCTCTACCTCGCGCTCCTGGACCAGCACTGCGAGGCGCTGGTCCAGGCGGTGCGCCAGGCCCTGGCCTCGACCACGGACAACAAGCAGCGGATCGCGGCCACGATGGACGCCTACTTCTCCTTCGTCGAGCACGAGGGCGGCGCCTTCCGGCTGGTCTTCGAGTCCGACCTGACGAACGAGCCCTCGGTGCGCGAGCGCGTCGACCAGGTCTCCCTCGACTGCGCCAAGCTGGTCAGCCCGCTGATCGCGGAGGACACCGACCTGCCGGAGGAGCAGTCGATGCTGCTCGCCGTGAGCCTGTGCGGCCTCGCCCAGGTCACCGCGCGCCACTGGCTCAGCGCGGGCGACAGCATCCCCAGGGACGTCGCCAAGAACCTCACCGCCGCCCTCGCCTGGCGCGGCATCGCCGGCTTCCCGATGCAGCACTGAGCCCGCCGCCCGGCGGCTTCCCCCTCCGGTCCCCTGTTCGCTCAGGGCGTGCCCGCCCGCGCGAGGCCGGGACCCGGCCGCGGCTAACCTGTGACCAGTAACGGACCAGTGGAGGGACAAGCCGTGGAGATCAAGATCGGCGTTCAGCACACGCCGCGCGAGATCGTTCTCGAGAGCGGGCAGTCTGCCGAGGAGGTGGAGAGCGCCGTCTCCGAGGCACTCTCCGGCACGGGCAATCTGCTGACCCTGGTCGATGAGCGGGGCCGCAAGGTGCTGATCCCCGCCGACCGCATCGCCTACGTCGAGATCGGCGAGCAGGCCGTCCGGCGCGTGGGCTTCGGCGCCCTCTGATCGACCGGCCCGCCCGGCGGGCCAGGGAACCGGCGGCCGGCTCTCCGGCCGCCGTTCGCACGTCCGCGCCGTATGTCCCCCCTTCCCCGTTCCTTCCCGCCCCTTCCCGCCTCCGCCGCCCCGGAGCCGGCGCGGGACGGCGCCGCATCGCAGGGAGAAGCCGTGACCACCGCCGGGGCCCGCCGGCCAGGCCGCGCCGGCACCCGCCCCACCGGCCGCCGGGCCATGGGGCTGCCCACCGCCGACCTGCTGCTGCTCGCCGTCGCCGTCGGCGGGATCTCGCTCTCCGGGCCGCTGATCGCCGCCACCGCCGCGCCCGCCCTCGCCATCGCCTTCTGGCGCAACGCCCTGGCCGCCGCGGGCCTCGCCCCCGTGGTCCTGCTCCGCCGCCGGGCGCGCGCCGAACTCGCCCGCGCCGGACGCAGGACCCTGCTGCTCTCCGTGGGCGCCGGCGCGTTGCTCGCCCTGCACTTCGGCCTGTGGCTGCCGAGCCTGCGCTACACCTCGGTCGCCTCGTCCGTCGCCCTGGTGACCACCACCCCCCTGTGGACCACGCTGCTGCTGCGGCTGCTCGGCCACCGCCCGCCGCGCGGGGTCTGGGCGGGCTCCGCCGTGGCCTTCGCCGGGGTGCTGCTGCTCACCGGGGTCGACCTGAGCGTCTCGCCCGGCGCGCTGGCCGGGGACGCGCTGGCCCTGGGCGGGGGGATGGCCGCGGCGGGCTACGTCCTGGCCGGGGACCGGGTGCGGCGCAGCGTGAGCACCACCGGCTACACCTTTCTCTGCTACGGCACCACCGCCGTACTGCTGCTCGGCTGCTGCCTGGCCGGCGGCGTGGCAGGGAACGGCGGACTCGGCGGCGGATACCCGGCGGAGACCTGGCTGAAGCTGCTCGCCCTCACCTGCGCCTCCCAGCTGCTCGGCCACTCGCTGCTCAACCGCGTGGTGCCGGCCCTCGGCCCCTCGATCACCTCCACGGCGCTGCTGCTGGAGACGCCGGGCGCGGCGGTCGTCGCGGCGCTGTGGCTCGGGCAGCTCCCACCCGCCGCCGCCTGGCCCGCGCTCGCCGTCGTCCTGCTGGGCCTCGCCCTCGTCATCAGGGGAGAACACCGGTCATGACCCACCTGCTCGCACGGGTCGAGGAACGGCTGCGCGCGGCGCTCGGCGAGCCGGAGGCCAGGGCCTCGGTCACCTTTCTCGGCGCCGGGCGGATCGAGGTGCTCCGCTTCCTCGGCCGCGAGGAGGAATCCGGGCCCACCCTGGTGCGCTACGTCACACTCGGCATGTCGGCCGAGCCGATGGCCGGGCCCCCGGAGGCGCTGGGCGCCGGGGGCGCCGCAGGGGCCCCTTTCGGCGCCGGGCCCGGGGTCACCGTCCTCGACCCGGAGCACGGGCCCAGGGCCGAGCTGGTGCTCACGCTGCGCGCGGGCCGGGCGGCGACCGACGGGGTGCTGCGCCCGCTGGCCGTGCTCGCCTCGTCCCCGCAGGTGGAGGGCGTGATCGTGGCGCCGGATGCCTCGCTGGACCTGGGCGAGCCGCTGTGGCCCGGGGCCCCGTTCACCTCGGTGCTCGTCGGCGAGCCGGAGCCGCCGCTGCCCGACGCCGCGGAGTCGGCGGAGCCCGGGGACGCGGTGCGTTTCCTGCCCCTGTCGCCGATGACGCCGGCCGAGGCGGCCGTCAAGCGGGCCCGCGGCGCCGGCGAACTGCGCGGGCGCTGGCGGCGGCACGGAATCGACCCGCGTGACCCGCTGCGCACCGGGGTACCCCTGACCGGGTGACACGCCTTGACGGACCGGCGACGCGCGACAACTGTTGTTCCTCATGAGGGGCGAACCAAGCTGCCCGAGGTGCGGCGCCCGCGTGCGAGCGCCCGGCCTCTTCGCCGACTCCTGGCAGTGCGCCGCCCACGGCGCGGTGCACCCGGTGCAGCCGATCGTCCCGCCGAGCGTCAACGCCCTCAGCGCCGTGGTGGGCCGCACCCAGGTGCCGCTGTGGATGCCCTGGCCGCTCCCGGTCGGCTGGGTGTTCACGGGCGTGGCCTGCGCCGGCGACGACCGCAGCGGCGGCCGGGCCACCGCCGTCGCCTGCTCGGGGCCGAGCCCGCTGGGCGGCCCGGGCGAACTCGTCCTGATCGCCGAGGAGCTCGGCGTCGGCCTCGGCGCCCGTTACGCCGGCATCGACGGCCCCGACCCCGGCCGCTCCCTGCGGGTGGAGGAGCCCCCGGCGGCCAAGGTGCTGGCCGCCGGATGGCCCACCCCGCTGTGGCAGGTCCGCGACGCCCCGGCGGACCGGGCCGTCTTCGCCGGGGAGGCGATGGGCCTGTGGCTGTGGGCGGTGACCTGGCCGGAGGAGTCGGGGCTGCTGATGTACGACGAGCTGGTCCTCACCGACCTGCGCGACGCGGGCTCCGAGCTGGAACTCGTCCCCTGCGGCGCCCTCTCGCCCCGGATTCTGGCCTGACGCCCGCCGCCGCGCCCCGCGCGGCGCGGCCGGCCGCCGCTCCCCTGCTCCAGCCCCGCCGGGGGCCTTCCCCCGCCGGGGCCGTCTCCCACGGGGCCCGTTCCCCACCGGGGCCGTTTGCCGTCCGCCGGGGGCCGGGGGGCGGCCCGGCTATCCTGAGCCGCGTGCGCATCGACCTGCACGCCCACTCCACGGCCTCCGACGGCACGGACTCGCCCGCCGCCCTGGTCCGCAACGCGGCCGCCGCCGGGCTCGACGTCCTCGCGCTGACCGACCACGACACCGTCGCCGGCCACGCCGCCGCGCTGGAGGCGCTGCCCGCCGGGCTGACCCTCGTCACCGGCGCGGAGATCTCCTGCCGCCTGGACGGGATCAGCCTGCACATGCTCGGCTACCTCTTCGACCCGGCGGAGCCCGCGCTGGCCAGGGAGCGCGACCTGCTGCGCGACGACCGGGTGCCGCGGGCGAAGGCCATCGTGGCGCGGCTGCAGGAGCTGGGGGTGCCGGTCGCCTGGGAGCGGGTGCGGGAACTCGCCGAGGGTTCGGTGGGCCGCCCGCACATCGCCGCCGCGATGGTCGAGGCCGGCGTGATCGAGGACGTCTCGGCGGCCTTCACCGCCGAGTGGATCGGGGACGGCGGCCGGGCCCACGTGGCCAAGCACGAGCTGGACGCGTTCACCGCGATCCGGCTGATCCACGACGCGGGCGGCGTCGCCGTCTTCGCGCACCCGCTCGCCTCCAGGCGCGGCCGCGTGGTGCCCGAGGAGACCCTGGTCAGGATGGCGGAGGCCGGGCTCGACGGCGTCGAGGCCGACCACATGGACCACGACGAGGACACCAGGCGCAGGCTGCACGACCTGGCCGCGGGGCTCGGCCTGGTGGCGACCGGGTCGAGCGACTACCACGGCAGCCGGAAGACCTGCGCGCTCGGGGAGCACACCACCGCGCCCGGGGCGTACGAGGAGATCGTGGCGCGTGCCAAGGGCGCGCGGCCGGTCACCGGCTGAGGCGTTCCGCGCCGGAGCCCGCCAGGCTGGGCGGGACGGCCGGCACCCCGGCCCAGAAGGCGACCAGGGCCGCGGCCGTGGCCAGCGGCCGCTCGGCGTTCGGGGAGTGCCCCGCGCCCCTGATCACCGTGCGGTGCGCGCGCAGCCGGTCGGACATCCGGTCGAGCAGGGGCACCGGCCAGGCGCCGTCCCGCTCCCCCGAGACCACGTGGACCGGCAGGCCGGCCGCCGCGAGCCGCGCCACCCGGTCCGGCTCGTGGCGCAGCGTGCGCCCGGTGACGAGCAGCTGCTCGGGGGCGTTGGCCAGCCAGCGGCGCCGCATGAAGTCCCCGACCTCGCCCGGCTCGGGGCGGCGGGTCACCAGCCGCCACACGCGCCGCGGGCCCAGCAGCGGCAGGCAGGCGCTCAGCGCCCGCACCTTCCAGCGCTGCCAGGAGGCCACCCGGCCCGGGCCCGAGGCCACCAGGGTCAGGGAGGCGAAGGGCTGCGCCCGGCCCGCGGCCACGGCCCGCAGCACGGCCCCGCGGGCGATCAGGCCGCCCAGCGAGTGCCCCACCAGGTGCACCGGCTCCTGGCCCAGCGCCTCGGCCTGCGCGAGCACGTCCTCGGCCAGCGCGCCGAGCCCGTACGCCGAGCGCGCCACCGCGCCCGTCTCGGTGACCGCCGACTCGTACTGGCCGCGGCCGTCCACCGCCACCGCGCGGTACCCGGCCGCCGTCAGCGGTGCGAGCAGCGCGATGAAGTCCTCCTTGCTGCCGGTGAAGCCGGGCACCAGCAGGACCGTGCCGGCGGGGGCCTCCTCGCGGCCGGCCGGGACGGCGTCGAGCATCGCGAACTCGCCGCGCCTGGTCTTCAGCCGGCCGGCTCGCGTCCCGGGGGGAAGCGCGCAGAACGGGGGTCTGCTCATCGCCCGGCCACCCCCGCGTCCGGGCCGGTGATCCGGGTCCTCGCGCGCCTCGCGCCCCACCTGCTGCTCACGGGTTCGACTCTAACGCGGCCGGCCGGCGGGACATGGACTCGTCATATACGCGCAACGTCCCGGGGGTGTTCCCCGGGCCCGCGCTCCGCCAGAATCTACGCGCGTTTCCAGCCCTTCCACCGGAACCGCCAGGACTGCCGGAACCGCCGGAACCGCCCGAACCACCAGAACCACCAGGAACGAGGAGTCACCGATGTCGTCCGACACCCCCGGCCGCCGCACCCGCCTGGACCGCAGAGCCTTCCTCGGCCGCACCGCCGCCACCGGCGCCGGGGTCGCCCTCGCCGGCGCCGTCGGCACGGCCCCCGCGAGCGCCGCCGCCCCGGCGGGCCGGGGCCGGGAGAAGCGCTACGCGTTCACCGTCATGGGCACCACCGATCTGCACGGCCACGTCTACAACTGGGACTACTTCACCGACGCCGAGTACGACGACGCCGCGCACAACGACGTCGGCCTCGCCAAGATCTCGACCCTGGTGAACCAGGTGCGCGAGGCCAAGGGCCGGGGGAACACGCTCCTCATCGACGCGGGCGACACCATCCAGGGCACGCAGCTCTCCTACTACTACGCGCGGATCGACCCGATCACGGGCGAGGGCGGCCCGGTGCACCCGATGGCCCAGGCCATGAACACGATCGGCTACGACGCGGCCGCCCTGGGCAACCACGAGTTCAACTACGGCATCCCGCTGCTGCGCGCCTTCGAGCGGCAGTGCGACTTCCCGCTGCTCGCCGCCAACGCGCTCGACGCCAGGACCGACCGGCCGGCCTTCGCGCCGTACTGGACGACCAGGCTGCGCACCCCGCACGGCCGCGACGTCAAGGTCGCCGTCCTCGGCCTGACCAACCCCGGCATCGCCATCTGGGACCGGAACAACGTCGAGGGGCGGATGACCTTCGACGGCCTCGTCGAGCAGGCCGCCCACTGGGTGCCGCGGCTGCGGGCGATGGGCGCCGACGTCGTCCTGGTCTCGGCCCACTCCGGCACCAGCGGCGAGTCCTCCTACGGCGACCAGGTCCCCTACGTGGAGAACGCCTCCGCCCTGGTCGCCAGGCAGGTGCCCGGCATCGACGCCATCCTGGTCGGCCACTCGCACGTGGAGATCGCCGAGGCCAGGGTCGTGAACGAGGCCACGGGCCGCGAGGTGGTCCTCTCCCAGCCGCTGCTGTGGGGCGAGCGGCTGACGACCTTCGACTTCGAGCTGGTGTGGGAGCGCGGCCACTGGACCGTGGAGTCGGTGTCGGCCGGCGTGCTGAACAGCAACACCGTGCCCGAGGACCCGCGGATCACCGGCCTGCTCGCCGAGCAGCACGCCCGCGTCGTCGCCTACGTCAACCAGGTCATCGGCACCGCCACCGAGGCCATGTCGGCGGCCGAGGCCGCCTGGCGGGACGCGCCGATCGTCGACTTCATCAACCACGTGCAGGCGGAGACGGTGCGCGAGGCGCTGGCCGGCGGCGAGTACGCGGACCTGCCCGTGCTCTCCCAGGCCGCCTGCTTCTCCCGCTCCGCGGCCATCCCGGCGGGCGAGGTGACGATCAGGGACGTGGCCGGCCTCTACGTCTACGAGAACACGCTGGAGGCGCGGCTGATCACCGGCGCCCAGCTGCGGGACTACCTGGAGTTCTCGGCGCGCTACTTCGTGCAGACCCCGGCGGGCGGCGCGGTGGACCCGGCCTCGCTCACCAACGCGGACGGCATCCCCGACTACAACTACGACGTGGTCGGCGGCGTGACGTACGACATCGACATCGCGAAGGCACCGGGCTCGCGGATATCCGGACTGCGGTTCCAGGGCGAGCCGATCGCGGACGACGCGGAGTTCGTGCTCGCCGTGAACAACTACCGGGCCGGCGGCGGCGGGAACTTCCCGCACGTCGCGGACGCCGAGCAGGTGTGGTCGAACTCGGAGGAGATCCGGAACACGATCATCGCCTGGGTGCAGCAGACGGGCCAGATCGATCCCTCGGCCTTCGCCTCGGTGGACTGGCGCCTCACCCGGGAGGGCACGCCGGTGTTCTGAGCCGGCGGCCCCGCCCGAACGCCCGGCCGCCCGGGTGGGGGCGGCCGGCGGCCCGGAATGCAGGGGCGCGGGGAGACAGGTGCTCCCCGCGCCCGGGACCCGTGGTTACGCGCCGGCCTCGGTGGGCCGGCCGTTGCGGGTGCGCCGCCTGCGGCGCGGCTTGCGCGGCGCGGCCTGCTGCTCCCCCGCCGCGGCCTCGGCCCCGGCGGAGGCGGCGGGCTGCCCCGGCGTCCGGCCCGCGGAGGAGGCCGCCGCGGCGGCGTCCGGCCCGTCGTCCTCGCGGGCGACCGCGACCCCGCCCCGCGTGCGGCGCCGCTGCCGCGGGGTCCTGGTCCGCTGGGGGCGCTGCTGCGCCCCGCCGCGGCGGGTGCGCCTGCTGTCGGGGCCGCCGAGGTCCTCGACCTCCTCCGCGTCGAGCCCGGCCCTGGTCCGCTCCGCGCGCGGCAGCGTGCCCTTGGTGCCCTCCGGGATGTGCAGCTCCTCGAACAGGTGCGGCGAGGTGGAGTACGTCTCCCGCGGGTCCGGGAAGTCGAGCCCGAGGGCCTTGTTGATCAGCTGCCAGCGCGGGATGTCGTCCCAGTCGACGAGCGTGACGGCGGTGCCGCTGGCGCCCGCGCGGCCGGTGCGCCCGATCCGGTGCAGGTAGGTCTTCTCGTCCTCGGGCGTCTGGTAGTTGATGACGTGCGTCACGCCGTCCACGTCGATGCCGCGGGCGGCCACGTCGGTGCAGACGAGCACGTCGACCTTGCCCTTGCGGAACGCCCGCAGGGCCTGCTCGCGCGCGCCCTGCCCCAGGTCCCCGTGCACCGCGGCGGCGGCGAAGCCGCGCCGGGAGAGCTGGTCGGCGACGTCCGCGGCGGTGCGCTTGGTGCGGCAGAAGACCATCGCGAGCCCCCGGCCCTCGGCCTGGAGGATGCGCGCGACCATCTCCGGCTTGTCCAGCGAGTGGGCCCGGAAGACGTGCTGCGTGATGTTGGCCACAGTCGCGCCCTCGTCGTCGGGCTCGGTGGCGCGGATGTGGGTGGGCTGGTTCATGTAACGCCTGGCCAGCGCGATGACCTGGCCCGGCATGGTGGCCGAGAACAGCATCGTCTGGCGCTTGGCCGGCAGCAGCTCGATGATCTTCTCGACGTCGGGCAGGAAGCCGAGGTCGAGCATCTCGTCTGCCTCGTCGAGCACCAGGCAGCGGACCTGGGACAGCCGCAGCTTGCGCTGGCCGGCCAGGTCGAGCAGCCGCCCTGGGGTGCCGACGACGACGTCCACGCCCCTGGCGAGCGCCTCGACCTGGGGCTCGTAGGCGCGCCCGCCGTAGATCGAGACCACCCGGACGTTGCGGACCTTGCCCGCGGTCTGCAGGTCGTTGGTCACCTGCTGGCACAGCTCGCGGGTGGGCACGACGACGAGGGCCTGCGGCGTCTCGGTCAGCTCCTCGGGCCGCGCGCGGCCCGCCTCGACGTCGGCGGGGACCGTGACGGTCTCCAGCAGGGGCAGGCCGAAGCCGAGCGTCTTGCCGGTGCCCGTCTTCGCCTGGCCGATCACGTCGGTGCCGGCCAGGGCGACGGGGAGGGTCATCTCCTGAATGGGAAAGGGGACGGTGATGCCGACGGCCTCCAGGGCCTCGGCCGTCTCGGCCAGGATTCCTAGATCCCGGAAGGTGGTGGTGGTAGCGGACAGGGTCGTTGCCTCTTCTTGTGTGACGCGGCACACGGCTGCGAGGCGGGTCTGGCTTACCGTGCCGTTGGATGGCGGGCCCGTGGGGCCGGCCAGCCGGCGCGGGACCCGGTCGTCTCGCTCAAGCGCACGCACCGCGCGAGCGGGTCCCTCATGCCGCGGCTCGTGCGGGGCGCACGGACCGCGCGGAGGGCTGGTCAGGTCGGAGCCGATCGGGCCACCGACCGGGCATCCTCGGGGATCCGGGGCGCGGTCCTTCCGGGCCCAGGAAACTCCAGCATGGGGATGTGACCCGCCGCGTACGGACGGGCCTCTATAGCACTGTACCGCGGAACGACGCGCATGTGGCAGGGCGCGTTGCGGATCAACAGCCTTCCGGGCTCACGAAGCCGCTGGCAGCGACTATTGTGCACTGCCGTGGACGCCTCCCCTCCTTGCGGCGGGACCGGCACGCGCCACGCGCACGACCACCTCGCACGTCCCTCACGCACCACCCCTCGCACCCCCTCGTGAGGTCCTCGCAAAGGAGACCCGATGGAGACAGACGAGTCCCCGGTTCCCGAGTCCGAGGAGGCGGTCCAGGTCGCCTCCCAGGACTGGGCGGCGGCGTCGGCGGACCCCAGGTACCGGGCCGCGGTCGTCGATCTGCTCGGCGCCCTCGCCTACGGCGAGCTGGCCGCCTTCGAGCGGCTGGCCGAGGACGCCAAGCTGGCGCCGAGCCTGGCCGACAAGGCGGCCCTGGCCCGGATGGCGGCGGCCGAGTTCCACCACTTCGAGCAGCTCACCGAGCGGCTGCGGCACATCGACGAGGAGCCGACGGCGGCGATGGAGCCGTTCGCCGCCGCGCTGGACGAGTTCCACCGCATGACCGCCCCGTCGGACTGGCTTGAGGGCCTGGTCAAGGCGTACGTCGGGGACTCCATCGCCGCCGACTTCTACCGCGAGGTGGCCGCCAGGCTGGACTCCGACACCCGCTCGCTGGTGCTGCGGGTGCTGGACGACACCGGCTACGCCTCCTTCGCCGTGGAGAAGGTGCGCTCGGCGATCGAGCGGGACCCGCGCGTCGGCGGGCGTCTTGCGCTGTGGGCCAGGCGGCTGATGGGCGAGGCGCTGTCCCAGGCGCAGCGGGTGGTCGCCGACCGTGACGCGCTGTCCACCATGCTGGTGGGCGGGGTGGCCGACGGCTTCGACCTGGCCGAGATCGGCCGGATGTTCTCCCGGATCACCGAGGCGCACACCAAGCGGATGGCCACCCTCGGCCTGTCCGCCTAGCCCCGTGGCGGGGACGGGCGCCGCGTTCGAGCGGGCGCTGATCGAGGAGGCGGCCAGGAAGTCCGCCCTGGTGTGGGTGCGGGGCCCCGACGGGCCGGCGAGGGCCCTGTGGCACGTGTGGCACGAGGGCGCGGTCCTCGTCGTCGGCGGGCCGGGCGAGCAGCCGCTCGACGGGCTCGGGCTGGCCGACGGGGGCGCGGCCACCGTCTCCTGCCGCAGCAAGGACAACGGCGGGCGGCTGGTCGTGTGGCCCGCCCGCGTGAGCGAACTGGCCCCGGGCGGCGCGGGCTGGGCCGCCGCCGTCGCCGAGCTCGCCGCCAGGCGGCTGAACGCGGCCGACGCCGGCCCGGAGGCGCTCGCCGCACGGTGGGGGCGCGACTGCCGCGTCCTGCGCCTCGAACCCGCCGGGGCGCCGAGCCAGGCCCCGGGCCGCATGCCCGCGGACGGCGGGGCGGCGCCGCCCCTGCCCAGCCCGGCCACCACGCGGCCCGCCCACGGCGGCTGACCGTTCGCGCGCCGCCCGCGGACCGGCCTCCCCCGCCGCGCCCGCGGCCGGCGACCCGCCGGCCCGGCGACCCGCCGGCCGGGTCACTCGCCGGCCGAGGTCACCATGTCCTCGCCGTAGTCGACGATCTCGTCCTCGGCGGGCGGCTCCAGAGCCAGCTCCTGGTCCCAGTCGTCCAGCCGCAGCACCCCGGCGTCCCCGCCGCGTTCGAGGCGCAGCGGGTAGGGCGTGCCGATCAGCGAGACGTCGAGCGCCCCGCCCTGCCCGCCGTCCGCCTCGACGCGGATCGCCCGCACGCCCCCGACCTCCTCGCGGTCGCCGGTCTCCCGCTCCCCGTCGAGGGTCAGCAGCGCGTCCAGCACGTCCATCCGGGTGAAGGTGCTCAGCTGCTCGTAGGCCGGGTCCTCCCTGGCCACCCGCAGGTACTTGCCCTCGAGCTGCTGGGCCGGGTCGCTGTCCAGCTCCTCGGGCACCGCGTCGCTCTGCCAGAACGCCGCGTCCGCCTTGATGTAGAGGTCCTCGCCGATCCGCAGCAGCTGGAACTCGCTCCCCTGCGAGGACACCTCCCCCACGGCCCCCTCCTCGCCGAGCCTGACGTCCAGGTCGTAGGAGGCGCCGTCGCTGATCACCGTCCCCGTCAGCCGCACCGACGAGGCGTCCTCCGCGGCCTGTCTGGCCCGCTGCTCGATCTCCTCGGCCGACAGCCTGCCGATCCCGTTGGTGCCCTTGTCCGGGTCGTCGCCGCAGGCGGCGAGCGCGGCGGCCAGCAGCCCCGCACACGCCACGCCCATCACAACTCCGCGCCGTCGGCCGGGGTTTGGCGGGACGGAAGGTGTCACGTCTGCAGCCTCTCGTCGAGGTGGGGGCCGTCGGGCGGCAGCGTACCGGCCCGGTCCTCCGCCCCGCCGCCGCCCCCGCGCGGGCTCCTCCCGCCGCGCCGCCCGGCGGCCGTACCATCGGGGCATGGCTACCGATACTTCCGTCGTCGGCGAGGACGCGGTCCGCGAGGCGCTGGGGCGGGTGAACGACCCCGAGATCCACCGCCCGATCACCGATCTCGGGATGGTCAAGTCGGTCGAGATCGCCGCGGACGGCACCGTGACGGTCGGGGTGTACCTGACGATCCAGGGCTGTCCGATGCGCGACTCGATCACCACCGAGGTGAGGAACGCGGTCCTGGCCCTGCCCGGCGTCCCGGAGGTCAGGGTCGAGCTGGACGTGATGAGCGACGAGCAGCGCAAGGAGCTGGCCACCGCGCTGCGCGGCGGGCAGGCCGAGCGGGAGGTGCCCTTCGCCAAGCCCGGCTCGCTGACCAGGGTCTACGCGGTGGCCTCCGGCAAGGGCGGCGTCGGCAAGTCCTCGGTGACGGTCAACCTGGCGGCGGCCCTCGCGGCCGACGGCCTCAAGGTCGGCGTGGTGGACGCGGACATCTACGGCCACTCGGTGCCGCGGATGCTGGGCACCGAGGGCAGGCCCACCCAGGTCGAGAACATGATCATGCCGCCCTCCGCGTACGGCGTGCAGGTGATCTCCATCGGCATGTTCACGCCGGGCAACGCGCCGGTGGTGTGGCGCGGCCCGATGCTGCACCGCGCCCTCCAGCAGTTCCTGGCCGACGTCTACTGGGGCGACCTGGACGTGCTGCTGCTCGACCTGCCGCCGGGCACCGGGGACATCGCGATCTCGGTGGCGCAGCTGGTGCCGGGGGCGGAGATCCTGGTGGTGACCACCCCGCAGCAGGCGGCGGCCGAGGTGGCCGAGCGGGCGGGTTCCATCGCGGTGCAGACCCACCAGAAGATCGTCGGCGTGGTGGAGAACATGTCCGGGCTGCCCTGCCCGCACTGCGGCGAGCTGGTCGACGTGTTCGGCTCGGGCGGCGGGCAGCGGGTCGCCGAGGGCCTGACCAGGGCGGTCGGCGCCGAGGTGCCCGTGCTGGGCAGCATCCCGATCGACGTGCGGCTGCGGGAGGGCGGCGACGAGGGGAAGCCCGTGGTGCTGTCCGACCCCGACTCCCCGGCCGGCGCGGCGCTGCGGAAGATCGCCTCGGCGCTCGGCGCCCGCAAGCGCGGCCTGTCCGGGATGTCGCTCGGGCTGACGCCGCGGGCGAAGTTCTGAGGGGGCTCACGAGCGCAATCGCGCGCCGCCGGGAGCTTCCGGGCGCTCGGCGGCCGCGGCGAGGCGCCGGGGGCAGCCGTCCCCGCGGGGCGCCGGACGGTGCCCCGCGCGGGCGTGGCCTCGCGGCCCGTGCCTCCGCGGGGCCCGGCCGGAACGCCGGCCGCCGCGGGGCCCCGTTCAGACGCCGGCGGAGCGGTCGGCGTAGCTCTCGATGTCCTTGATCACCGCGAAGCCCAGGCCGTAGGCGCTCATCCCGCGGCCGTAGGCGCCGATGTGCACGTCGCCCTGCGCGGCCCCGGCCAGGACCCAGCCGTACTCGGACTCGCGGTAGTGGAAGTCGGTGGGAATGCCGTCCACCGGCAGGGACAGGGCGGACCAGCCGCCGCCGTGCAGGTCGTCCGCCAGTTCCCAGGCGATCGCCGTCTGCTGTTCGAGCCAGTCCTGGCGCAGCGCCCGCTCCAGCTGCGCGGGCCAGGTGCAGGACAGGAGCCCGGAGCCGGCCAGCCAGGCCGCGGAGGAGACCGAGGTGGCCTCGAGGACGCCGGTGCCGTCGGGGCTGCGCCGCAACGGGCGGCTCGCCACGGTGACCACGACGACGAAGCGCTGCTCCTCCTCGCCGAGCTCCGCGCGCAGCGTGGGCTCGTCCCCGTGGCCCACCGAGCCGTGCTCCACGGCGCCGTCCGCGGCCGTGCCGACCTGCATCAGCCAGCGCGGCCCCGTGAACGCCTCGTCGAGGCCGTACCAGGGGAACCCGGCCGTCAGGTAGCCCTCGACCACGCGGCGTGCCCCGGGCACCCCCTGTGGCCCTCCCTGCCCCCCGGACGCATCAGGTCCGCCGGCGGCGTCCTGTGGCTCTGCCCGACTCGTCGTCTCCATCTAATGCGACGCCTCCTCATTGCCCGTGTCCTGGGCACACCCCGGACATAGGGAGGATAGCCATCCGCATCCGGGGTGTCGGGCATGCCCAAAGACCGGGGGGCGTCATATGCCGCGGAATGCGCCCGAATCCACTCAGGTGGCGTCGAGGTCGTAGGGCGGGGGCTCCGGGGCCGCGCCGGGAGCGGCGTCCCCGCTCTTCTCCAGGCGCACGCGGGCGGCTCCCGCGGAACCCGCGGCCGGGCCCGAGCCGTTCGCGCCGCTGCCGCCGGTCTTGCCGAGGCCGGCCGCCGCCGCCCGGCCGTTCCTGGCGCCGTTGCCCTTGGCGAGGCTGGGGCGGGTGGCCGGGCGGCCGTTCACCGCGTCGGCCACCTCGGACAGCTCCTGGCGCATGTCGAGGCTGCTGGTGAGCTCCTTGAGACCCAGGTCGTCGTTGTCCAGCAGGTGCTTCCTGGCGAACGTCCTGGGGTTCAGGTCCTCGAACTCGAAGTCCTTGAACTCGGGGCCCAGCTCGGCACGAATGTCCTGCTTGGCGCTGTCGGAGAACTCGCGGATCTTGCGCAGGACGCGGGCGGCGTCCTGGATCATCTTCGGCAGCTTCTCCGGGCCGAAGACGAGAATGGCGAGGACGACGAGCGTGATGAACTCAAGGGACCCTATATCGAAGAACACCTGGCAGCTCCCTCACGCATACGGTAGAGACAAAACGGTACCCGGCCCGGCGCCCCGGCGGGAGTCATCGGCGGCCACGAGGCGGTGAACGCCGGGCCACCGGCCGCCGTCAGTCACCCGTGGCCTCGCCGAGCGTGACCGGCACCGAGAGCTCCTGGTCGCCGCGTTCGACGGTCAGCGTCAGCTCGTCGCCCGGGCGGTGGCTGCGGATCTTGACGATCAGCTCGTCCCCGGTGCGCACCCGCTCCCCGTCCACCGCGGTGATGAGGTCGCCCTCCCTGAGCCCGGCCTCGTCGGCGGGGCCGCCCGGCACGACGCCCGGCCGGCCAGGCGAGCCCGCGACCCGGGCGCCCTCGCCCAGGTAGCCGGTGTCCAGGGTGACGCCGATCACCGGGTGGGTGGCGTGCCCGGTGTTGATCAGCTGCTCGGCGACCTCCTTGGCCTGGTTGATCGGGATGGCGAAGCCGAGGCCGACGCTGCCCGCCTCCCCGGTGGACAGGCCGGCGCTCTCCGCGGTGCGGATCGAGCTGTTGACCCCGATGACCCGGCCGTTCTGGTCCACCAGCGGGCCCCCCGAGTTGCCCGGGTTGATCGGGGCGTCGGTCTGGAGGGCGTTCACATAGCTGATGTCCGAGCCGTCGGCCTCCTGGCCGCCCGCGGTGATCGGCCGCTCGGTGGCGCTGATGATGCCGGAGGTGACGGTGCCCTCCAGGTCGAAGGGGGCGCCGATGGCGACCACCGGGTCGCCCACGTGCACGTGGTCGGAGTCGCCGAGCTCCAGCGGGCTGAGCCCGGAGACCCCGGAGACCTTGACCACGGCCAGGTCGTACCCGCTGTCGTAGCCGACCACCTCGGCCGGGGCGGCGATCCCGCCGGCGAAGATGGCCTGTATCGAGCCGCCGTCCCCGGCCGGGCGCACCACGTGCGCATTGGTGAGGATGTGGCCGCGGTCGTCGAGCACGAAGCCGGTGCCGGTGGCGCCGCCCGAGCCGCTCGTGACGTGCAGGGTGACGACGCCGGGCAGGACGGCCTGGGCGATGCCCGCGATGGTGCCCTCGGCGGGCGGGGTCTCCTCGCCCGTGGTCTGGGAGAGCCTGACCTCGCTGAACGCGCCGTGCCGCTCCAGGTAGACCCCGACCACGCCGCCGACCACGCCGGCCAGCAGGGCGAGCAGGGCGGCGGCGGCCACCAGCCTGAGCCCGCGCGGGCCGCCCCGGTCCGCCGGGGCCGGGGCGGGTGCCGCGGCGCCGTTCGCCAGCCAGGGGTCGTAGCGCCGGGGCGGCTCGGGGGGCAGGGCGGTGCCGGCCGGGGGCGTGACCGCGGGGGCCGCCTGGGGCGGGGCCGCCGGGGGCGGGAGGTGCGTGCCGGCGGGCGGGGTCGGGTTCGGCCGCTGCACGGGCGGCGCCGGGGCCCAGGGGCCGGGCTGGCCGTAGGGCGGGGTGCCGTACGGGTCGTGGCCTGGCCGCTCGCCGGCCTCCCCGGCTCCCGCGGCCCGGCCGGCCTTCTGCTCCTCCTCGCCGCCCTCCGCCCCGGCCGGGGACTCCCACGCCGCATGGGAGGCGGCCGGCCGGTCGACGCTGTTCCCCTTGTCCATGGCAGCTGTCCCCATCGTGTCCTCGCCGTGATTTTCCGGCACTGCATTCAACCAGGTGCCCCGGTCGAATTCAGCGGGGGCTCACGGCTCCCCGCCAGCCGGGCGCGGTGGTGCCGGGGCGCTGGGAGCCGAGGGGCGCCTCGCCCGAGGGGCCGAGCAGCGTGGTGGAGACGTCGGTGGCCAGGACGGGCCCCACGGTGGGGGCGGCGGCCAGCAGCGGCAGCAGGTCCCCGCCGCCGCCGGCCTGGCCGGCGAGCGGGGCGATGCGCCCGGAGAGCACGACCGGCGGCGCGCCCTCCTCCTGCACCCGGGAGCCGACGGGCCTGGCCGTGGCGTAGCCGCCGAAGCCGGAGAGGCCGCCCGAGGTGACCGCGCTCCCCGAGTGGGCGGGGGCGGCGCTGACGCCGGTGCTGGTCACGGCGCCGCCGATGGCGAAGGCCGCCAGGGAGACGGCCCCGGCGGCGGCGAAGGCCAGCCGGTGGCCCCGGGAGGCGCGGCCCTGCCCCTGGTGGATGCGGAAGCCGCGCTCGCCGGCGAGGGCGGGCGGGCCGAGCAGCGAGCCGCGCCCGGAGCGACCGGGGAGCAGGCCGACCGCGAGCGCACCGGACTCGTCCCCCGCGGGGGCCACGGGGGACGGAAGGGGGGAGGAGGCCGAGCGGCCCGGCCGCGGAAGCGCCGCGGAAGCCCCAGAGGCGGGGGGGGCGGCGGGCGGGGAGGGGGGCGGGGACGGCGGAGCGGGCGAGGAGGGGGACGAGGTGGGCAGGCCGTTGGTGGCGGGGAGGGCCTGGAGCCTGGCCAGGAGCCCTTCGGAGAGGGCGGGGAGCGGGCTGCTCGCGAAGACGTTCTTCAGCTCGCGCTGGGCGTCGGCCTCGGCCTTGCAGCTGGGACAGGTGGCGAGGTGGGCCAGGACCCGGTCCCGCGAGTCGTGCGACAGCTCGCCGTCGACGAGGGCGGCGAGGTTCTCGCCGAGGTGGTGGTCGGCCGGGCCACCTTCCGCGGCACTGGTCACACCGCCCCGCTTTCCCCTGCGCGCGCCGCCGGGACCGCGGCCAGGACGGCCGGGGCGGGCGCCGCGGCGCCACGGCCGCGCGGCGAGCGGTGCCGCAGGGCCTTGCGCAGGTGGGAGCGGCCGCGGTGGATGCGGCTGCGGACGGTGCCCAGCTTCACGCCGAGCGTGGTGGCGATCTCCTCGTAGCTCAGGCCCTCGATGTCGCACAGCACCACCGCGGCCCGGAAGTCGGGCGCCAGGGTGTCGAGCGCGTGCTGGACGTCGGCGTCGAAGTGCATGTCGTGGAACGCCTGCTGCGGGGTGGGCTCCCGGCTCGGCAGCCGGTCGGCCGCGTCCTCGCCGAGGGCGTCGAACCTGATGCGCTGCTTGCGGCGCACCGAGTCCAGGAAGAGGTTGGTCGTGATGCGGTGCAGCCATCCCTCGAACGTGCCGGGGGTGTACGTGGAAAGCGACCGGAAGACGCGGACGAAGACCTCCTGGGTGAGGTCCTCGGCGTCGTGCTGGTTCCCGGTGAGCCGGTAGGCGAGCCGGTAGACCCGGGCGCTGTGGGTGCTGACGATCTCCTCCCAGCTGGGCGGAGTCCAGCCGGGGCTCTCGCGCGTGCTGAAGGAGGCGACGGCCGTGGTGGGGCCGTCGACGGAGTCGGGGGCTGCCTGCACTTGGTCGGCGTCGGCGTTGTCTGTCACGGAATTCGGCGCGCCGGAAGACCACGGAAGGCGCTTCAACACCCCCCGGCCAGTGGACGCGGCCGCACCTCCCCTGTCGGCTCTGGTGGTGTCCAGTCGGGTCCCTACCATAGCCACCTCGCCCGTTAGCTCCGGATAAGCAATCTTTACCGTTATTCGCCACCGGGCCTGGCGGCCGGGGGGACCCTCGCCGGGTAAGACGCCGTCCGGGGGCGGTTCAGTTGTTCCAACGTACGATCCCGGCGTCCTGTTCCCCGCGGGAGTCGATACAGTCAAAGCGCGTGAAAGACGGGGACAGGAGAGGGCCATTACCGGCAACCGGCTGACGAGCTGGGCGTTCGCCGAGGCGTATGGCGCACCGGACGCCGAGAGCCCCGTGGGGGCGGCGCTGCGCTGGGCCCGGGGCCGGGCGCGGGAGGCCGGGGTGCGCCCGGTGTCGCCAGGCACCGGCGACGCGCTGCGGCTGCTCGCCGCGACCTCGGGCGCCCGGGCCGTGGTCGAGATCGGCACCGGCACCGGCGTCTCGGGGCTCCACCTGCTCCAGGGGATGCGGCCCGACGGGGTGCTCACCACCGTGGACACCGAGCCGGAGCGGCAGCAGTTCGCCCGGCAGGCCTTCCGGATGGCGGGCTTCGCCGCCAACCGCGCCAGGTTCATCCCGGGGCACGCGCTCGACGTGCTGCCCCGCCTGACCGACGGCGGCTACGACCTGGTCTTCTGCGACGGGGACCGCCTGGAGTGCCTGGAGTGCCTGGACGAGGCGCGGCGCCTGCTGCGGCCCGGCGGCCTCGTCTGCTTCTCCGGGGTGTTCGCCGGGGGGCGCACGGTGGACTCCGCGGCCCAGCCCACCGAGGTCAGGCGGCTGCGGGAACTGCTGCGCGCGGTGCGCGAGAGCAAGGATTTGCTGCCCGCGCTGCTGCCGGTCGGCGACGGACTGCTGTGCGCCGCGCGCGCTCAGTGAATTCCCGTACGGGATAACGTCACCCGATGACGCGGCGGATGACGGGGCCGAACCGGATGACGCGGATGGCGCCGGCGCGGGCGATTAGCGCGCGCCGCACATAAGTCGGCGCCGCCCCGGGGGCTTCCCCGAGGCGGCGCCAAACACCGGAAGACCCGGAAAGAGGCAACGCCGGAAAGAGGCGGCGTGTGGCGCGGCCGCTCAGCCGGTCACCTTTTTCAGCTCTTCGTCGAGAGCGACCGCTTCGTCCGGAGTCAGCTCGACAACGAGTCGGCCACCGCCTTCGAGCGGAACGCGCATGATGATGCCCCGCCCCTCCTTGGTCACCTCAAGCGGACCATCGCCCGTCCGCGGCTTCATGGCCGCCATGCTCGTTCCCCTTCCTGAACCAGCTCGTCTCCGCCGGGACCCCCGACATCCCGGAGCCACCGGCGTCGAACACATTGCTTCCGGCCATTATCCCGCATCGGGCGTCCGGATGACCAACATCGGGCGGTATCCCTTCGGCAACGCGCACGCGCAAAACCACTCAATTCGGCGATTGACCCGCGATACCCCCGGCGCTGCGCCATGCTGAGCGACATGGCCGACACCGTGCTCTACGAAGTGACCGAGAGTCTCGCCACTGTCACGCTGAATCGTCCGGAGGCGATGAATGCCCTCAATGACGAGGCCAAGGAGGCGCTGCGGGACACGCTGCGGAGGGCGGCGGAGGATTCCCGCGTGCGAGCGGTTCTGCTGACCGGGGCGGGCCGGGCGTTCTGCGTCGGGCAGGACCTCAAGGAACACCTGGCGCGGGTGGCGGCGTTGGAGGCGGCCGCGGAAGGCGAGGGGGCCGCCGGGGGGACGGGGGAAGACGACGGGCTGATGCGCACGGTCGACGTGCACTACAGCCCGATCGCGCACACGCTGGCGACCATGCCCAAGCCGGTGGTCGCCGCCGTCAACGGGGTGGCGGCCGGGGCCGGTTTCGGCTTCGCGCTGGCCGCCGACTACCGCGTGGTGGCCGAGAGCGCCTCGTTCAATACGGCCTTCGCCGGCATCGCGCTCACCGCGGACTCCGGGCTCTCCTGGACCCTGCCGCGGGTGGTGGGCGCGGGGCGGGCGGCCGACCTGCTGATGTTCCCCAGGAAGGTGGACGCGGCCGAGGCCGAGCGGCTCGGGATCGCGCAGCGGGTGGTGCCGGACGCCGAGCTGCCGGGCGCCGCGCGCGAGATCGCCCGGCGGCTGGCCGAGGGGCCCACGCCGGCCTATGCGGCGATCAAGGAGTCGCTGGCCTACGCGGCCGGGCACTCGCTGGCACAGACCCTCCGGCTTGAGGGCAGGCTCCAGGCCGCGGCCGGGGCCTCCGCCGACCACCGGGCGGCGGTGGCCGCGTTCGTGCGCAAGGAACGGCCGCGCTTCGAGGGCAGGTAGGCCGCGCCCGCGGCCCCTCAGCCGGCCTCGGGCTCCTCCGTCCGCTCCGGGTTCCACTCCGGGTTCCGCTCCGGTTCCCCCTCCGGCGGCTCCGCGCGCAGGGCCAGGGTCCTCGCCCCGGCCAGCGCCGTCTCCAGGTCGGCGATCCTGGCGTCGCGCTCGGCGAGCTCGGCCGCCAGCCGGTCCAGCACGTCGTCCACCTCCGCCATCCGGTAGCCGCGCGGCGCCAGCGGCAGGCGCACCCGCACCACGTCGGCCGGGGCCACCGGCCGCTCCCGCGGCAGCGGGTCGCTCAGCCGGTCGGGCTGGGCGTCGGCGAGGCCGCCGGTGACCGGGCCGCCGGAGCCGTCACCGCTGCCGAGGACCGCCATCGTGACGGCGGCGATCACGACGACCATCGCGGCCATCAGGAACCAGAACACGCCCGTCTCCCCTGCCTACTCGATTCCCTGCTCGTCCCTGCTCGTCCCTGCTCGCCGCGCCGGACGCGGTACGGCACGGCCTGCCGCGGCGTCTCCCGGGTTCTCCCGGACTCCGCCGCGTTCCGCACGAACGGCGCGGCTTCCGCGGGTTTCGCCGGTTTCCACCGCTTTTCATCGTTTTTCACCGGCTTCCGCTTGCTTCCACTTGCTTCCGCCGGTTTTTCACTGGCTTTCCACTGGTTTTCGCCGGACTTCGCCCCGGGTTCGCCGCTCGGTACCGCCCAGTGTGCCGCCCCCAGCCTCTCACCGCCCGTGCCGGTGCCCGCCCGATGGTCGCATGTCCCGCCCCGGCGGCGGCCGGGTAGGTTCGCGGGTAGGTTTCCCGGCGCGCGGGGCCCGGCCGCCGGCCGGGCCGCGGCGCCGGGCGGTGACGCAGGCCGGGCACGCCCGGCCGCGCGTGGGCCCCGGCCGTCGCGGACCGGGAGCCGGAAGGGCCAGGCCGCAAGGCCAGAAGGGAGAGCCGACCCGATGCTGCGCCTCGGCACGCGGGAGTTCGCGCCGGACGAGCCGGTGATCATGGCGATCGTCAACCGCACGCCCGACTCGTTCTACGACCAGGGCGCCACCTACCGGGAGGAGGCGGCGCTCGACCGGGTGGAACAGGCCGTCGCGGAGGGGGCGGCGATCATCGACGTCGGCGGGGTGAAGGCGGGCCCGGGCGAGGAGGTGGACGCGGCCGAGGAGATCCGGCGCACCGCGGGCTTCGTCGCCCGGGTCCGCGAACGCCACCCCTCGGTGGTGATCAGCGTGGACACCTGGCGGCACGAGGTCGCCGAGGAGGTCTGTGCGGCCGGCGCCGACCTGCTCAACGACGCCTGGGGCGGGGTCGATCCACGGCTCGCCGAGGTCGCCGCGAAGCACGGCGTGGGCCTGGTGTGCACCCACGCCGGCGGCGCCCGGCCCCGCACCAGGCCGCACCGGGTCGCGTACGCGGACGTGATGGCGGACATCCTCCGGGTCACGGTGGGCCTGGCGGAACGCGCCGTGTCCCTCGGCGTGCGCCGCGACGGCGTGCTCATCGACCCCGGCCACGACTTCGGCAAGTCCACCCGGCACTCGCTGGAGGCGACCCGCAGGCTCGGGGAGATGACCGCGACCGGCTGGCCGGTCCTGGTGTCGCTGTCCAACAAGGACTTCGTCGGCGAGACCCTCGATCTCCCGGTCAGGCAGCGGCTGCTCGGCACGCTGGCCACCACCGCGATCTCGGCCTGGCTCGGGGCCCGCGTCTACCGCGTGCACGAGGTGGCGGAGACCAGGCAGGTCCTCGACATGGTGGCCTCCATCGCGGGCCACCGCCCGCCGGCGGTGGCCCGCAGGGGCCTGGCCTGAGGCCGGCGGGCGGAGGCGGGAGCCCTCAGGGCTTGGTGACCAGGTCGATGGCCTCCTCCACGTCGTCGGTCAGCCGGAACAGGCCGCGGTCCTTCTCCGCCGCCTTGCCCTGGGCGATGACGGTGTCGGTCAGCCAGCGCACCAGCCCCTGCCAGTAGTCGACGCCCACCAGCACGATCGGGAATCGCGTCACCTTGTGCGTCTGGACCAGGGTCAGCGCCTCGAACAGCTCGTCGAGGGTGCCGAGTCCGCCCGGCAGCACCAGGAAGCCCTGGGCGTACTTGACGAACATCGTCTTGCGGACGAAGAAGTAGCGGAAGTTGACCCCGATGTCGACGAACTCGTTCAGCCCCTGCTCGAAGGGCAGCTCGATGCCGAGGCCGACGGAGACGCCGCCCGCCTCGTTCGCGCCGCGGTTCGCCGCCTCCATGGCGCCGGGGCCGCCGCCGGTGATGACGGCGAAGCCGGCCTGGGCCAGGCCGCGGCCGATGCGGCGGCCCATCTCGTACTCGGGGGAGCCGACGGGCGTGCGGGCCGAGCCGAAGACGCTGACGGCGGGGCCCAGTTCGGCCAGGGCCCCGAAGCCCTCCACGAACTCGGACTGGATGCGCAGCACCCGCCAGGGGTCGCCGTGCACCCAGTCGGACGGGCCCCTGGTGTCGAGCAGCCGCTGGTCGGCCGTGCCGGGCACCACCTGCCCGCCGCGCCGCACCACGGGCCCCAGGCGCTGTTCCTTGCGGCCTTTGGCCGCGTGCGCCTCCGGCGCCCCGCCGCTGCCCTCGTCCGGGCCCGGCGCGGTCAGCTCCGCGCTGTCGCTCATGCTCTGCTCCTCGTCACTCACCGGCAAAAGGTCGTCAAGCGATACACGTCGTCGACGTCGGCAACGTCATCGACGTCGTCCATGTCATTCGGCGTCATTCAGAGTCATTCGGCGCCATCAGCGCCCTTCCGCGCCGTCCGGCGTTCGTTCGGCGTTCGTGCGGCGTCATCAACAGTGAACGCCGGCCACGCCGCGCGCGCCCCGCACTCGGCGAACTCGGCGAAGCGACTGCGCCAACGGGCGGGAAACCGCGCGCCGCGGGGCGCCGCCGCCCCGACGCGGAACCCGGCGGCCGGACCCCGGCGGGGCCCTCAGCCGGCCGCCCCCTCCGGCGGCTCCGCCCCGGTCAGCCACCCACGCAGCCGCTCCTCGCAGCGCAGGATCACCGCGGTGTCCACCCGCTCGTCGCGCCGGTGGGCCAGGTCCGGGTCACCGGGGCCGTAGTTGACCGCGGGCACGCCGAGGGCGCTGAAGCGGGAGACGTCCGTCCAGCCGAACTTCGGCCGCGGCAGCCCGCCGACCGCCGCCATGAAGGCGCGGGCGGCCGGGTGAGACAGGCCGGGCAGGGCGCCAGGCGAGTGGTCGTCCACCACGAACGCGGCGACGCCGCAGCCGTCGAACACCTCCCGGACGTGCGCCACCGCCTCCTCGGCGCTCCGGTCGGGCGCGTACCGGTAGTTGACGGTCACGGTGCACTCGTCGGGGATGACGTTCCCGGCCACCCCGCCCTCGATCCGGACGGCGTTGAGCCCCTCCCGGTACTCCAGGCCGTCGATCACCGGGCGCCGCGGCCGGTACCCGGCCAGCCTGGCCAGGACGGGCGCGGCGGCGTGGATGGCGTTGCCGCCCATCCAGGAACGCGCCGAGTGGGCCCGCTGCCCCGGCAGCCGCAGCAGCATCCGCAGCGTCCCCTGGCAGCCGCCCTCCACCTCGCCCCCGGTGGGTTCGAGCAGCACCGCGAAGTCCCCCGCCAGCCAGTCCGGGTGCGCGGCGGCCAGGTGCCCGAGGCCGTTGCGCTCCGCCTCGACCTCCTCGTTGTCGTAGAAGACGAAGGTCACGTCCCGGTCGGGCCGGTGCACGGTGGCGGCGATCCGCAGCTGCACGGCGACCCCCGCCTTCATGTCCCCGCTCCCGCAGCCCCACAGCACGCCGTCCGCGTCACGGCGCGAGGGCACGTTGCCCGCGATCGGCACGGTGTCCAGGTGCCCGGCCAGGACCACGCGCTCGGGCCTGCCGAGGGCGGTGCGCGCGACGACGTTGTTGCCGTGCCGGTCCACGCGCAGCCAGGGCAGCGCCCGCAGTGCGGACTCGACGGCGTCGGCGAGCGGCTTCTCCGAGCCGCTGACGGAGGGGATGTCGACGAGGCGCGCGGTGAGTTCGGCTGCGTCGAGGCCGAGGTCGAGGTCGAGGAGGGGTGGTTCCATGGAGTCACGGTACCCGCGACGGCTCCGGGGCCGATTTTCCGGCTACCCTCGTCCAATGCCCGAACGGACAACCGCGAAGCGCCGCCTCAGGGCGGCGAGTGGCGCGACGGCCACGCTCGTCGTGCTGGGGTTCGGCTGTTACGCGTACGTGCACTATCTGGGCGGTGAGGAGCCGCCGCGCTGCACGGTGTCCGGGGAGGACGGCACCTCCCTCACGCTGGAGCCCGAGCAGGCCGCCAACGCCTCCACCATCGAGGCCGTCGCCTCGGCCCGCGGCCTGCCGGAGCGCGCGGTGACGATCGCGATCGCCACCGCCATGCAGGAGTCGGAACTGCGCAACATCGACTACGGCGACCGCGACTCGCTCGGCCTCTTCCAGCAGCGCCCCTCCCAGGGCTGGGGCAGCAAGGAGGAGATCCTCGATCCGGTCTACGCCGCGGGCGCGTTCTACGACCGGCTGGTCGAACTCCCCGACTACCTGACGATGCCGCTGACCGAGGCCGCGCAGGCGGTGCAGCGCAGCGCGTTCCCCGACGAGTACGCCAAGCACGAGCCGGAGGCCGCCCTGCTGGCCGCCGCGCTCACCGGCCGGGCCCCGGCCGCGCTCAGCTGCGCGCTGCCCGCCCCGGGTTCGGGGGACGGCCGGACCCCGGTGACCAGCACGCCCGACGAGGTGCACGCGCGGATGGTGCGGGAGTTCGGGGACGGGGTGCAGCCGAGCGGCGAGGGCGCGCGGCTCACCGTTCCCGTCCCCACGGAGGCCGACGCCAGGCAGGGCTGGGAGCTGGCGCACTGGTCCGTCGCGCACTCCGCCGAGCTGGGCATCGAGCGGATCACCTACGGCGACCGCGTCTGGGAGGCGGCGCGCTCCTCCGACGGCTGGCGCGAGCTGACGGCCGGGGACGGGGGCGGGGACGGCTCGGGCGAGGAGACCGTCGCCGGGGCGGCGGACGCGGTGCAACTCTCCCTCGCGGCGGGCGAGTAGCCCGGCCCCCGCCCGTGGCCGGGCCCCCGCCGGCCGGGAGATCCCGGGTTCCGGGGACGGCGGGCGGCGGGGCGCACGGGCGAGGCGGCAGGGCGGCGCGGGGCCGCGGCACGTTCGGGCACAGGCGTGCGGCAATGCGCCCGGCAGGCGGGAACGGAACGGCCGCGGCGCATCGAAGAAAGGCCGCGCCTCCTGCGGCATGACGAGACGTCAAGCAGCTGAACCGCCAGGAGGATTGCCCGATTTCGGCGGGCTCGATAATGCGACACATTGCCATTTCTTTACCCGGGAGAACCGCAACCTCGGCGCGCCCGCAAGCGATAGGCACGGCGTCGGCAGGCGTCATCCCGAAGGGTGGCCCCCCGCACGGAATGACCGCGGAAAGCCGCGGAGAGCCGAGCGGGCGCCAAGGGCCGGGCACCACCCACCCGGCGGGTGCCCATCCGCCGGGAACGCCCGCGGCGGGAAAGGCCCGCAACGCACCGGAAAACGCCGGGAAGCGCGGGCCCGAAGCCGCCAAAGCCGACCGGCCGGACCGGGAAACCGGGAAACCGGACGGCCGGCTGCCCGACACCGGAAAGCAGGAACCCGGGCACGCCCCGGATACACCCAGGGAAACCGGAAAAGGAGCCCCATGTCGCACTCGCCGTCGCGTCGGCCGTCGCACGCCGCGCCGCGTTCGTCCGGCCCGCTCGGGCGCAGCATCGCCAGGGTCGCCCTCCTCTTCGCCGCGGGCGCCGCGCCCGTCGTCGGCGCGGCGGGCGAGGCCGCGGCGGCCGGCCCGGCCCTGGCCCCCGGGCTCGGCGGGCTGACCGCCCCCGACAACGCCCTGACCGGGGACACCACGCAGGACACGGTGCAGGCCGCAGGGGGCGTGCTGGAGCAGACGGGCGGCGACGCCCTGCGGGACGTCTCGCCCCTCCTCGAACCGGCCGCCGAGCGCATCGTGCACCCGGCGGGCCGGGACACCGTCCACCTGCTGACCGACGCCGGCCGGACCCTCGCGGAGAGCGCCCCCACCCCGCAGGAACTCGCCGCCTCGGCGCCCTCCCTGGACAACCCCGACATGGCCGGCCTGACCCTCGGCTGACCCCCCGGCCGTCCGCCGAACGCCGCGCGCGACGGCCCGCAACCGGCCCCAGGGCGGGCCGCAGGCGCGGCACAGGCCCCGGGGAGCGGCGCGCGAGCCCGCTCCCCGGGGCCTTCGCACGCCGGTCCGCGCGCCCCCTGCGGGGGCCGCCTCACGCCGTGAGACGCGCGACCGCCTCCGCCACCCGCTCGTCGGTGGCCGTGAACGCGACCCGGACGAAACGCTCGCCCGCCGGCCCGTAGAACTCCCCGGGGGCCACCAGGATGCCCAGCTTGCTCAGCTCCGCGACCGTCTCCCAGCACGGCTCGTCCCGGGTGGCCCACAGGTAAAGCGAGGCCTCGCTGTGTGCGATCCGGAAGCCGCGCGCGGTCAGCGCCTCCCGCAGCGCCGCGCGCCGCCGCGCGTACCTGGCGCGCTGCTCCGCGACGTGCCCCTCGTCGTCCAGCGCCGCCGCCATGGCCGCCTGCACGGGCGCGGGCACCATCATCCCGGCGTGCTTGCGGATGCTCAGCAGCTCGCCGAGCAGGGCCGCGTCCCCCGCGAGGAACGCCGCCCGGTAGCCCGCGAGGTTGGAGCGCTTGGAGAGCGAGTGCACGGCGACCAGGCCCTCGTGGCTGCCCCCGCAGACCTCCGGGTGCAGCACCGAGACCGGCTCGGCCTCCCAGCCGAGCTCCAGGTAGCACTCGTCGCTGAAGACCAGCACCCCGTGCTCCCTGGCCCAGGTCACCACCTCGCGCAGCTCGGCCGCGCCCAGCACCCGGCCGGTCGGGTTGGCGGGCGAGTTCAGCCACAGCAGGCGCAGGCCCGCCGGGTCCAGCTCCGTGGCCCGGCCCCGGTACGGCGCCGGCTCGGCGCCCGCGAGCCGCGCCCCGACCTCGTAGGTCGGGTAGGCGGGTTCGGGGAAGGCCACCCGGTCGCCCGGGCCGAGGCCCAGCTGCGCGGGCAGCGCGGCCACCAGCTCCTTGGAGCCGATCACCGGAAGCACCCCGTGCTCGTCGAGGCCGCGGGCCCCGGTGCGGCGCGCCAGCCAGCCGAGGATCGAGGCGCGCAACGCGGCCGTCCCCCACACCGTCGGATAGCCGGGGCTGTCGCTCGCCGCGGCGAGCGCCGCGCGCACCACCGGGGGGACCGGGTCGACGGGGGTGCCGACGGACAGGTCCACGATGCCGCCGCCGTGCGCCTGGGCGGTGGCCTTGTACGGTTCGAGACGGTCCCAGGGGAAGACGGGCAGGCGGGAGGAGACGGACGGCACGGGGTGGCTCACTTTCCTGCGGTTCAAAGAGAAGATCCCGTACGGCAGGTGCCGCACGGGACCGGCGACTCGCCGGGCGGCCGGCGCGCGTTCACGGCCGTCCCGGCGTCACTCGTCACTCGTCGTGGCTCTGCGGCGGCAGCGCGGCGATCATCGGGTGGTCGCGCTCGATCAGCCCGAGCTTGCTCGCGCCGCCGGGCGAGCCGAGCTCGTCGAAGAACTCCACGTTCGCCTTGTAGTAGTCCTTCCACTCCTCGGGGGTGTCGTCCTCGTAGAAGATCGCCTCCACCGGGCACACCGGTTCACAAGCACCGCAGTCCACGCACTCGTCGGGGTGGATGTAGAGCGCACGCTGCCCCTCGTAGATGCAGTCGACGGGGCACTCCTCGATGCATGCCTTGTCCTTCAGGTCGACACAAGGCTCCGCGATGACATAGGTCACGCTGTCAGTCCTCCTCGTTGGGGCGGCGGGTCCGCCGTGATGGCGCGCGGGAGCGCGGCGTCGTCGGTGCTCGGCCCTAGTATCTCCGGTCGGGCCTAAAGGCTGACCAAGAGGGGCCTGGCAAGACGAGGGAGTCCCCCATGAGCGCTTACCTTACCGTCCGCATCACCCCCGCTGACGTGGGTAAACGGGTCTCGGTACGGACGTTGACCGGGGCCGGCGAGCAGGAGGCGAGGTTCACCGACACCGTCGGCACGTTGACCGCCTGGCAGGGCGGCACCCTCAGCGTCACCCGCCGGGACGGCCGGCTGGTCCGCCTCGCCGAGTCCTCCCTCGTCGCGGGCAAGGTGGTGCCGCAGGCCCCGCCGCGGCGCCGCGGGCTCCCGGCCGCCACCGTCGCGGAGCTGGTCCAAGTCGGCGCCAGGACGTGGCCGGCCGCCGAGTCGGAGCGGATCGGGGACTGGCGGGCCAGGGCGGCCGGCGGCTGGACCCGCCGGGCCAACTCGGCGCTGCCCGTGGGCGAGGGGCGGCCCGACCTGGAGCGGCTCGGCGCCTGGTACGCGGCGCGCGGGCTGCCCCTCGTGCTGCACGTCGTGGAGGACGGCTCGGCCTCGGGCGGCCCGCTGGCCGCCGAGCTCGACCGGCTCGGCTGGGAGGCCGGCGGGCACACGCTCACCCTGGCCGGGGAGCTGGCGCCGCTGGCCGACCGCCCGGCCGACCCGCGGGTGCGGCTCGGGCGCACGCTCACCGCGGACTGGCTGCGCCGCTACCGCCGGGCCGCGGCGGCGCCCGAGACGGCCCGCCTGGTGCTCGGCGGCGGGCCCTCGGTCTGGCTGGCCACCGTGCCGGGAGGGGACGGCGGCCGGGAGGACGCCCCGGCGGCGGAGGCGGCGGAGGCGGGGGCTGTGCCGGAGGCGGAGGCGGCGGAGGCGGGGCCCGCGGCGATCGGGCGGTGCGTGGTGGACGGGCGCTGGGCCGTCTTCTCCGCGATAGAGGTGGACCCCGCCCACCGCAGGCGCGGCCTGGCCACGGCGGTCATGGCGGAGCTGGCCCGGGCGGCGCTCGCCGAGGGAGCGAGCGCCGCCTGCCTGCACGTCGAGCGGGAGAACGCCCCGGCGCGCGCCCTCTACGAGCGCCTGGGCTTCCACGAACACCACCGCTATCACTACCGGCGCGCGCGCTGAGGGCGCGCGGGCTCAGCTCGGGTCGAGGTCGATGACCCCGACCCGCTGCGCCGGGTCGGTCTCCCGCAGCGCCGGGCGCAGGGCGCCCACGACGTCCTCCGGGGTGACCGGCGTGGAGCTGCCGTCCCCCCTGGTGACCAGCACCCCGTCGAAGGTGTGGCCGTACAACTCCTGGAGCGTGTCGAGGTCGTAGGTGTCCACGAGCTTGCCGTCGACCGCCTCCATGCCGAGGAACTGCCACAGCGAGTTCTGCGGGCTGAACTCGATCTGCACGCCCCCCGCCTGCACGAAGACGCTGGCCGACATCGCGGGCTCCGCGAACTCCTCCATGGCGCGCCGGACTTCGGCCTCGTCGATCTCCGGCTCCTGCTCGGTCAGCGGAATCTCTATCGGCTCGTTGCGCCCGGTGGCGGCGCGCTCGCGGAACGCGGCCTCCACCGCGTCCGCCGCCGCGTCCACGTCGACGGCCATGCCCGGCTCGCCGACGTGGGCGATCGCGCCCGTCGGCTCGAAGGTCACGCTGCCCTCCACCGGGCCGCTGCCCATCCCCTCCGCGGCGTCCTCGAGGGCGACGGTCAGCTTGTCCCGGTCCACCACGAACGTGGCCTGCCGCGCGTGCTCCGCGCCGATCAGGGAGCCGTAGACGGAGACGGGGTTGTAGTCCTGCCCCGACAGGGAACGCACCGTCGCCTCGGTGTCCACGGAGAGGCCGGCCACGCTGGGCTTGAGCTCGACCTCCTGCTCCCCGATCCTGAGCGTCAGCGGCGCGTTGTTGGCCTGCTCGAACTCGCTGTCCAGCCGGTTGACCGCCTCCTGGGAGCTGAGGCCGCCGATGTCCACGCCGAGCACGGTGGTGCCGGTGGGCACGTCCTCCGGGCTCAGGTAGAGGCCGGCCCCGTACGCGACCACGGCCAGGCCCACCACGGCCAGGGCCGCAAGACGCAGCCGGGAGCGTCCCCCGCCCTTGGCGGGCGCCTGCTTCTTGGGCGCGGCCGGCGGCGGCCCGGCCTCCTCCGGCTCGGGCGCCGGGGGCCGCGGCCCGGGCGGCGGCACCTCCGCGGCGCCCGGGCCCGGGGCCGTCGCGGCGCGGAAGCCCCCGGAGGGCGGGTCGGCGAGCGCGGGCATCGGCCCGGTGGCGGTCACGTCCGCCGGCGGCGCGGGCGGGAACGGGCCGCCCAGGTCCATGGTGGAGCCGAACGCCTCTTCGGGGGTCATCCCCGGGACGGGTCCGGGTCGCCCGGCACCGGCCGGCTCGGCCGAAGGCTCGCGCACCGGCAACGCCATCTCGCCGGTGGCGGGGCCCGCGGTGGGACCCACCGGGCGCCGCGGCAGGTGCGGCAGGCCCTGCGAGGGAGTGCCCTCGGGGTGCTGGGAGAACCAGTCGGCGGACCGCGGCACCGCGTCCGCGCCCGGGGCGTCGGGCGTGGTCATCGGCCCGGGGATTCCCGGGATGGGCCCGGTCCCCGGCCCGCTTCCCGGCCCGGAGAGCGGGGAGCCGGCGGCGGGCACGCCCCCGGCGGGGGTCTCGGTGACCGCGGGGTGGCCGCCGGGGGGCGTGTCGGTGCGCGCGGGGCCAGGCGGAGTTGCGGCCGGCCGCGCCTCACCGAACCCGGTCCCGGCCGCGCCGAACCCGGCCTCGCCCGCCGCCCCCGTGAAAGCGTCGAAACGCGCCTCGCCGCCGGGGGCTCCGGCGCCGAAGTGCCGTTCCGCGGGGGGCGCCTCGAAGGAGGAGGTGCCGAACGGGGCGGTGTCGGACGAGGAGCCGAAGGCGGGCCGCTCGGCCTGGGGGGCCGCGGGCTTCGGCCGCTGCTCCCGCGGCGCCTCGGCGCGCGGGGCGGGCGGCTTGCGCGGCTCGAACCACGAACTGGTCTTCTTGCCCGGGCCGTTGCCCGAGGGGGCGGCCGCCGCCTCCGTCGTGGGGGCCTGGCCGCGGGGCGCGGGCGCCTCGCGCGGCTCCGGCTCGTTCACCGTCTCCCGCACCACGATGGGCGGAATCGGCCTGGAGCCTGGAATGTTGATCCGGGCCCTGGTCGTCATCGTGGTCTCGGTCTTCTTCTCCGCCGGCTTCCCAGCCGCCGGGCGGGCGTCACCATCCGCTTCGCCGCGCTTGGGGTCCCCCCAACCCTCAAGCGGATTGGGGGGCGGGCTGTCATTGTCACGACTCAAGGCAGGATCTCCCGGTTGGCCTTCGCCGGCCGGCCCGGGACACCCCGGCGCCGGGCGGCGTGCCCCACGATACTGGTGACCGCGGGGTGGAACGTCGCCCCCACAGGATTGGCACATCCGTGCAACGCGCCCGGGACCGAACTGCCGCAAACCGGACGCGCGTCGGACGCACGAGCCCCGGGAGGCGGGGGCGGGGGCGGGGGCGGCGCCTAACGCCGGGCGCGGGGCTCCGGCACCGCGAACAGCGGGCGCTCGGCCGGGGCCAGCGCGGCGCAGGCCACGGCCAGCCCCATGCCGCCGAGCAGGAAGAGGTAACTGCCCGCCCCCGCGGCGAAGATGAAGTCCCCCTGCGGCCTGGTGGCGGTCAGCAGCAGCACCGCCAGCGCCCAGCCGCCCGCCGGGGCCGCCGCCCCGAGCCTGGTCCTGGTGAGCAGCGCGCCGCCCCAGAAGAGCCCCACCGCGCCGCCGAGCCCGAGCAGCAGGCCCAGCGGGAACCAGCCGCCCTGCACCAGCGAGCCCGCGGTCCCTGCCAGCAGGCCCAGCAGCCCGAGCGCGCAGTACGCCGCGATCCTCATCACACCTCCCGCCTCAGTCCCGCGAAGATATCGCGGGCGCCGGGCGGGAAGGGCGCCGCCCCCGGTGCCGTCCGGTAGTACTCGGTCTCCCACAGCGGCTGGGCCAGGCCGTTGGACAGGGCGAAGACCCGGGCGTCCGCCCCCTCGCCCGCGACCTCGATCTGGGTGGCGTGCGCGGCCATCGCGGCGGCCTTCGCGGCCACCTGGGCGGCGCTGCCGCGCACGGCGAGGGCCACCTCCTCGTCGGCCGTCACGCCGGGGATGTCGTCCAGGGCCGCGACGGCGGCGAAGGGCTCGGGGCCCCGGGCCCGCAGCCGCGCCAGGCGCCGGTTCGCCTCGGACTTCGGGACGCAGTTCCACAGGATGCGCGGCACCCGCCACCCGTGCCGTGCGGCGGCGAGTTCCGCGCCGCGCATCGCCACCCGGTGGGCCTGGACGTGGTCGGGGTGGCCGTAGCCCCCGTTCGGGTCGTAGGTGATCAGCACGCTCGGCCTGGTCTCGGCGATCACCTCGGCGAGCAGGCCGCCCGCCTCGTCGAGGCCGGCCCGCAGGAACGCCGCGGGCCGGTCGTTGGGCGGGGAGCCGAGCATGCCGGAGTCGCGCCAGCGGCCAGGGCCGCCGAGCAGGCGGTGGTCGCCGACGCCGAGGGCCCGCATCGCCGCGGCCAGCTCGCCCGCGCGGTGGGGCCCGAGGGCGTCCTGACGGTCGGCGGCGAGGTGGCGCAGGGCGGGCGGGATGACCTCGCCCTCCTCGCCCAGCGTGCAGGTGACGAGCGTCACCGGTACGCCCGCCTCGGCGCACGCCGCCATGGTCACGCCGTTGGTGATCGACTCGTCGTCGGGATGGGCGTGTACGAAGAGCGCCCCGGCCTGCCCTGAGCTCATGCGGCGAGCCTACCGGGGCGGCGCCAAGCCGCTCAGAAGCTCAGATCGCTGATCATCTCCGCCACGCTCTCCGAGAAGTTGTCGATCGTCGGCGCCATGTTCGAGCCGGCCAGATAGAAGCCGAAGAGCATACAGACGATGGCGTGCATGACGTTCAGCCCGGACCTCCGGACGAGCAGAACGACAATGACCGCGAGCATCAGCACCGCGGAGACGGAGAGCGCCACCCAGGATCACCTCCATGAAGTCTTGCCCGGCTGAGGGCAGGCCGACGATCGCTTCCGTTCCCTGCTAGGGGAAGTCATACCCATGACGCGCACGGGATCATAACGATCAAGGGCGTAGGCATGGCTCGGTGCACGGGAGCAGAAAAGGGGCGCACGCCCGGCGCGAAGGTGCATGCCCGGGTTCGCGCCACCACACGCGCAACGGGACATGTCCGTCCGGCGCCCCGCGTCACCGCGCCAGGGTGCTGCCCTCCTCGGGGAAGTGGCAGGCGCTCAGGTGCCCCGGGGCGTTGCCCTCGATCCGGATCAGCGGCGGTTCCTCGGCGGCGCACTTCTCCTGCGCCTTCCAGCAGCGGGTGCGGAAGCGGCAGCCGGAGGGCGGGTCGGTCGGCGAGGGCACGTCCCCCTGGAGCCTGATCCGCTCGCGCGGCGCGGCGGGCGCCTCGCCGGGGGCGGCGGCGTGCTCCACCTCGGGCACGGCCGAGAGCAGCGCGTGCGTGTACGGGTGCCGCGGGCGGGTGTAGATCGCCTCCCGGTCCCCGACCTCGACGATCTTGCCGAGGTACATCACGGCGATCCGCTGTGAGAAATGCCTCACCACGGCCAGGTCGTGGGCGATGAAGAGGAAGGCGATGCCCCGCTCGCGCTGCACCCGCTGGAGCAGGTTGACGACCTGGGCCTGGATGGAGACGTCCAGCGCGGACACCGGCTCGTCCGCGATGATCAGCTTCGGTTCGAGGGCCAGCGCCCTGGCCACCCCGATCCGCTGGCGCTGCCCGCCGGAGAACTCGTGCGGAAAGCGGTTGTAGTGCTCCGGGTTGAGCCCCACCGTCTCCAGCAGCTCGCGCACCCGCGCCTCCCGGCCGCCGGGCGGGTCGATGTGGTTGATCTCCATCGGCCCCCTGATGATCGCGCCCACCGTCTGCCGCGGGTTCAGCGAGGAGTAGGGGTCCTGGAAGATCATCTGGATCTCGGAGCGGATGGGCGCCAGTTGGCGGCGCCCGGCGTGGGTGATGTCCCGGTCCCGGTACGTCACGGTGCCCGCGGTCGGCTCCAGGAGCCTCGCGAGGAGCCGGCCCGTGGTGGACTTGCCGCAGCCCGACTCGCCGACCAGGCCGAAGCTCTCCCCGGCGTGCACCGTGAGGTCGATGCCGTCCACCGCCTTCACGGCGCCGACGGTGCGCTTGACGGGGAAGCCGCCCCTGACGGGGAAGTGTTTGACGAGGCCGGAGACGGTCATCAGGGCGGGGCCCTGCGCGGGCGCCTCGGCGCCGCCGTCCGGGGTCTCAGTGGGCACGGTGCTCGTCACAGCTCATCACATTCCTTTGGGCCGGGCGCCTCAGGCGAGTCGGGGAAGGACGCGTTCGAGGAAGAGGGTCTGCTGCTGCGCCGCGGTCAGGTGGCAGGCGCAGCCGCGTCCCTGCGGCAGGGCGGGCCGGTCGGTGTCGCAGGACTCGGGTCCCGCCACCTCCTCGCGGAAGGCGCAGCGCGGCGCGAAGGGGCAGCCGGGCGGCGGGTTCAGCAGGCTGGGCGGGGTGCCGGCGATGGGCACCAGCGGCCGCCCGACGTCCCCGGTGATGCGCGGCATGGAGGACAGCAGCCCCCAGGTGTAGGGGTGCTGGGGCCGGCTGAGCACCTCGCGGACGCTGCCGCGCTCCACCGCGCGCCCCGCGTACATCACCAGGACCTCGTCGGAGACCCGGGAGACCACCCCGAGGTCGTGGGTGATCATGATGATGGCGGAGCCGAACTCCTGCTGGAGCTCCTTGAGCAGGTCGAGGATCTGGGCCTGCACGGTGACGTCGAGGGCGGTGGTCGGCTCGTCCGCGATCAGCAGGTCGGGGTCGCAGACCAGGGCCATCGCGATCATGGCCCGCTGCCGCATGCCGCCGGAGAACTGGTGCGGGTAGTCGTCCACGCGCAGCCTGGGGTTCGGAATGCCCACCTTGCCGAGCATCTCGATGGCGCGGTCCCTGGCCTCGCGGCGCGAGGCGCCGCGGTGCTTGCGGAACGGCTCGCCGATCTGCCGGCCGACGGTGTGGTAGGGCGAGAGGGCGGTGAGCGGGTCCTGGAAGATCATCGCCACCTTGTTGCCGCGCAGCCACTGCATCCGGCGCTCGCCCGCGGTCGTCAGGTCCTCGCCCTCCAGCAGGATCTCGCCGGAGATGTCGGTGACCGCCGGGTTGTGCAGGCCGAGGATCGCCTGGTTGGCGACCGACTTGCCCGAGCCCGACTCGCCGACGATGCCGAGCGTGCTGCCGCGGCGGACGTCGAAGGACAGCCCGTCGACGGCCTTCACGATCCCGTCCTCGGTCCGGAAGCGGACCCGCAGGTCCCGCACGGAGAGGAAGGGGGCCCCGTCCGCCGCGGCCCCGTCCGCCGGGGCCCCGGTCGCCCGGGCCCCGGTCGCGGAGTCCTCGGTCGCCCGGGCCCCGTCCGCCGGGGCGGCGTCCGTGGAGGCGCCGCCGGTCGCGGCGCCGTCTTTGCTGGTCACGTCGATCCGCTCCTAGGCCAGCCGCACGCGCGGGTCGATCAGCGCGTAGCAGGCGTCGACGATGATGTTGAACAGGACGATCATGAGCGCGGCGAAGAGCATCACGCCCATCAGCATGGGGAGGTTGGACTGGGTCACCGACTCCACCGCGAGCCGGCCGAGGCCGGGCAGGGTGAAGGTGAACTCGGTGATCATCGCGCCGCCGAACAGGGAGCCCAGGTCCACGCCGAAGATGGTGACGATGGGGATCAGCGAGCCGCGCCAGGCGTAGCGGAAGAAGACCGTGGCCCGGGACATGCCCTTGGCGCGTGCGGTGCGGACGTGGTCCTCGTGGAGCTGCTCGATGAGCGTGGCCCTGGCCATCCTCGTGTAGTTGGCGGTGAAGATCGTGGCGAGCACCAGCCAGGGCAGCAGCAGCCCCTTGAGCCAGTCCAGGGGCTGCTCGGTGAAGGGCACGTACTCCGGCTGCGGGAAGATCTGGTGGTCGCCGTAGACGAGGACCGCGAGGGCGAGCGGGCCGAGGAAGTAGATCTGCATCGAGCTGAGCACCAGCGAGGCGGAGCTCACCACGCGGTCGAGCAGGGAGCCCCGGCGCCAGGCGGCGAGCATGCCGAAGCCGAGCCCGAGGACCAGGAAGACCAGGGCGCCGCCGATGGTCAGGGAGACGGTGGTGGGCAGCCGGTCGAGGATGGTGTCGAGCACCGGCCGGTTGTCCCGGAAGGAGAAGCCCAGGCAGGGGGCGGGGCAGTGGCCCGCGGGGAAGTCGCGGCCGGCGAAGATGCCGACCATGTAGTGCCAGTACTGGACGGGAATCGGCTCGTCGATGCCCAGATTGTGCTCGACGACGGCGAGTTGATCGTCGGTGCAGACGCCCTTGCCGCAGGCGAGCAGCGCGGGGTTGCGCGGGATCGCGTAGAAGAGGAAGAACGTGACGGCGCTGATGACCAGCAGGATGACGACGGCGCCGAGCGAACGCCTGAGGAGGAATCTGAGCATCGGTAGCAGCCTTCGGGGGATGGTCGGCCTGGACCCGCCGCGGGACTCAGCCTGCGTCGTCCTGGATGACGAAGAGCCGGTTCATGTCGATGGTTCCGTAGTCGTCGTTGAAGACCGCGCCGCCGATGTGGGAGCCGTGCAGGACCGTCTGCCGGTAGTAGAACGCCGGGACGAAGGGCACGTCCTCCTCGTAGATGTAGTGGCTCAGCTCGGTCCAGGCCGCGGCCGCCTCGGCCGGGTCCTCGATCTGCCGGATGCGGTCGATCTCCTGGTCGACGTGGTCGTCCCTGAGGTGGCTGTAGTTGGAGGCGCCGTCCGCGATCTGGCGGCCGTCGAACTGCGGCGGGATCACGGTGGAGGCCGAGGGCCAGTCGTGGCCCCAGCTGCTGCGGTAGATGTCGTAGCCGCTGTCCACCACGCCGATGGTGTCGTACCAGGTCTCCGGCGGGACCTCGCTGCGGTTGACCTCGAAGCCCGCGTCCTCCAGGGCGTTCTCCACCGCGATGGAGGCGTCCTCGTCCTCGGGGGCGGTGTGGTTGACGTAGTTCAGCTCGTAGCCGACCGCGTCCGCCTCCTCCAGGAGCTCACGGGCCTTCTCGATGTCGCCCTCGGGGTGCGCGAGCTTGCCGAAGGGGTCGTAGTCCGGGTCGTAGCCGGGGACCAGGGGGCTGATGATGCCGCCCGCGTACGTGCCGCCGATGGAGCCGCCGTAGGCGTTGAGGATGCCGTTGAGGGGCAGGGCGTAGGCGATGGCCTGCCTGACCCTGATGTCGGTGACCCGGTCGGTGTTGATCATCAGGGCCCAGACGTAGGTCTGGTAGCCGTCCACGAGCCGGTCCTGATACTGCGGGTCCTGCATCACGGTGGGGCCGTTGCCCGGGTCGAGGCCGTTGTCGAAGCTGGTGGCGTACTGGTTCTCGCCGTTGTCCGCCATCAGCCGCGAGGTGGAGTCCTCCAGGGTGTGCCCGAAGGTGATCTCGAAGCTGTCCGGGTAGGCGTTGCGCGCCGGGTCGGTCTCCGGCTTCCAGTACTCGTTGCGCACCAGCGTCATGGAGCGTCCGGGGCGGAACTCCTCGATCTGGTACGGGCCCGAGGTCAGCGGGTCGTGGTCGTAGTCCTCCTGGGTGTCGCCTGCCTCGGAGACGATGGCGTAGCCCGGTATCGACAGGGCGTACGGCAGGTCGTTCTGCGGCTCGCTGAAGTGGAAGACGATCGTCTTCTCGTCGGGGGTCTCCAGGACGGAGTCCGGCAGGTGGTCCCCGTTGTAGGGGCCCTCGGGGAGCAGGTCGCGGTAGTCGGCGCCGTTGGTGCCCGCCAGCCACTGCTGGATGTAGGTGGGGCCCTGGGTGATGAACGGCGCGAACTGCCGCTCGAAGGTGTGGCGGACGTCGGCCGAGGTGATGGGCGTGCCGTCGTTGAAGAAGATGTCGTCCTTCAGCGTGTACGTCCAGGTCTTCCCGCCGTCCGAGGGCGTGCCCGAGTCCGTCGCCAGGTCGCCGAGCACCGAGTAGTGCCCGTCGTTGTCCTGGCGGGTGGCGGTGAGGCCGCGGTGGATCAGGCGGGCGATGTTCGACTCGTGGGCGACGTAGATCTGGGCCGGGTCCAGGTGGTCGGGCGCGGTCTGCTGGAAGACGCGGACGGTGCCGCCCTGCTGGGCGTCGGGGACGGCCTCGGCCGGCCCGGTGGAGGCCGCGGCGTCGCCGAAGGTGAAGGCCTCGACGGTCTCGGGGCCGCCTGAGTCGCCCGAGCCCGAGCCGCCGGAGGCGCCGCCGTCCCCGCCGCCGCCTCCGCTGCTACAGGCGCTGAGAACCAGCGCCCCCGCGAGGGCGAGGGACGCCAAGGTGGTGCGTCCCCCGCGCAGTGTCCTGATGCTCATTGGTTCCTTGGCACCTGCCCGTCATCGGTCGTGTCGGTCGTGTCGGTCGTGTTCGGTCGTGTTCGGTCTGCTCGGTCGCGCAGGTCGTGCAGTCGGTGAATCCCGTGGAGCCGGAAGGGTCGTGGGGTCGTGCGGGTCGTGCGGGGAGGCCGCCGTTCCGCCCGGGGAACCGGGAAGGAGCGGGGAGATCCGGAAGTGCCGGGGGCGGCCAGGCAAGGGGCCGCCCGGCGGGGTCAGCCGACGGTCTTCGGGTCGAAGGCGTCCCTGACCGCATCCCCGAGGAGGTTGAAGGCGACCACGAAGATCACCATCGAGACGCCGGGGAAGAACATGTAGGTGATGTCGCTGTGGTAGACCTCGGCCGCGGTGGAGAACATCCGGCCCCAGTCGGGGGTGGGTTCCGTGATGCCGACGCCGAGGAACGACAGGGCCGCCGCGGTGGTCACGAAGTTGGGCAGCATGTACGTGGACTGCACCAGCATCGGGGAGACGACGTTCGGCAGCAGTTCCTTGCGGATGATCCGCCAGGAGGAGGCGCCGCTGACCCGGGCGGCCTCGACGAACTCCCGTTCCCGCAGCGAGAGTGCGGTGCCGCGCAGGATGCGCCCCAGCGTCATCCAGCCGAGCGCCCACAGCACGACCACGATGGAGACCACCTTCACCCAGGTCGGCGTCTCCTCGCGCGGGTCGACGAAGAGGGTGGCGATGATCGGCAGGAACGCCACGAAGAACAGCTGCTGCGGAAACGCCATCAGCAGGTCGATGAGGCGGCTGATGAAGAAGTCCCACCGGCCGCCGAGAAAACCGGCGGCGACGCCGAGCACGATCGCGGTGAGGGTGGCCAGCACGGTGACCGCGAGGGCGATGAGGAGGGAGGTGCGTATTCCGTAGAGAAGTTCGGTGAAAACGTCGCGTCCGGTGCCGGGTTCGAGCCCGAACCAGAACTCGCCGTCGATTCCCCCGTTGGGCTTGATGGGATAGCCGAACTCGTTGAGCAGCCCCGGGCGGACCTGACCGTAACGGGTATACGGGTCCTTCCCGTACAGCTTCGCTATCAGCGGGGCGAACAGGCCGAGGAGGAAGAAGAGGAGCACGACGCAGCCGGATATGACGCCGACCCGGTCGCGGCGGAAACGCCGCCACATCAGCTGCCCGGGAGAGCGGCCGACCAGTTCCGCCCCGACTTCGGCCTCGACGGCCTGGGTTGCGCTTGCCACGATGTCGCCCCCGACATGGTCGTGCCTGTGTAGCGAGTTGATCGCGACTGTGGCAAGGCCCACTCTTTGGCGTCAAGGGATAGCAATGGTGTAAACCTATGGCACCCAATTGGTGAGCCAAGGTTATGCGGATTGACACCGAAACGTGCTTGACGTCGGCCGGGGATTTCGGAAATGTGGCGACAAGCCGGGACCGGAGGGCGTTAACCGGGAGGCAACATCCCTGACGCTACACCGATATCCGAACCGCCCAGACTGCGGGGGTACGGCCGTGCGGGTGCCGTAGGCCGGGGCGGGGCGGCGCGAGCCCCCCGCCCCGGTGCGGCTCAGTCCGCGGCCCGCTGCCGCTCCTCGGCGAAATGGCAGGCGCTGGGGTGCCGCCCGGGACCGGGGAGTTCGGCGAGGCGGGCCGGAATGCCGAGGACGGGCTCGCTTCGCGCGCAGGTCTCCGCCGCCTTCCAGCACCGCCCGCGGAACCGGCAGCCGGCCGGCGGGGCGGTGGGCGAGGGCACGTCCCCGGAGAGAATGATGCGCCGGCGGCGGTCGCGCAGCCCCGGGTCGGGCACCGGCACCGCCGACAGCAGGGCCTGCGTATAGGGGTGCGTGGGGTGCTCGTAGATCTCGCGCTCCGAGCCGGTCTCCACGAATTTCCCCAGGTACATCACCGCGATGCGGTCGGAGATGTGCCGCACGACGGAAAGGTCGTGCGCGATGAACAGGTAGGAAAGGCCGAACTCCCGCTGCAGCCGCCGCAGCAGGTTCACCACCTGCGCCTGGATGGACACGTCGAGGGCGGAGACCGGCTCGTCGCAGATGATGATCTCCGGGTTCAGGGCAAGGCCCCGGGCGATGCCGATGCGCTGCCGCTGTCCCCCGGAGAACTGGTGGGGATATCGGTTCACGTATTCCGGGTTCAGGCCGACCACGTCGAGCAGTTCCCGCACCCGGCGGCGCCGGTCCCCCCTTGGCGCGACCTGGGGGTGGATCTCGAAGGGCTCGCCGACGATGTCGCCGACCGTCATCCGCGGGTTCAGCGAGGTATAGGGGTCCTGGAACACCATCTGGATATTGCGCCGCACCGCCTTCAGCGCCCGCCCGCCGAGCCGGGTGACGTCCTCCCCGCGGTACAGGATGCGCCCCGAGGTGGGCCGCTCCAGGCTCATCAGCAGCTTCGCCAGGGTGGATTTCCCGCAGCCCGACTCCCCCACGACGCCCAGGGTCTCCCCGCGCCGCAGCGTGAAGGAGACCCCGTCCACCGCGCGCACCGCCCCGCGCCGCCGCCCGCCGAGGGGGCCGCCGCCCTGCGGGAAGTGCTTGATCAGGTCGCGGACTTCGAGGAGGGCCTCGCCCCCCTGCTGCGCCGCCGCGTCCGCCGGCCCTGCCACCGTCTCACTCACTGACCGTCTCCCTCCAGTGGTGGCAGGCGCTCGCCCGCCGGCTCGCGACCTCGAACAACGGGGGGTGGGCGCCGGTGCGGCAGTCCTCGCGGGCCAGCGGGCAGCGCGGGTGGAAGGGGCATCCCGCCGGCACGCGCAGCAGGTTGGGCGGCAGGCCCCGGATGGCGCGCAGTTCCCCGCCCTTGTGGTCGAGGCGGGGGATGGAGTCCAGCAGCCCGCGGGTGTAGGGATGCGCCGGCCGCTTGTACAACTCGTGCACCGGGGCGTTCTCCACGATCCGCCCCGCATACATCACCGCGATCTTGTCCGCCACATCCGCCACCACACCCAGATCGTGCGTGATCAGAATCAGCCCCATGTGGAAGTCACGCTGCAACTCCGCAAGCAGATCCATCACCTGCGCCTGCACCGTCACATCCAGCGCCGTCGTCGGCTCGTCCGCGATGATCACATCCGGCTCCAAGGCCAGCGCCATCGCAATCATGATCCGCTGACGCATACCACCGGAAAACTGATGCGGATAATCGTTCACCCGCTCCTTCGCCGCCGGAATACGCACCCGATCCATCAACTCGACGGCCTTCGCCCGCGCCTCACGACGCGACATCCCCCGATGCACCCGGAACAGCTCACCCAGCTGATACCCCACCGACAACACCGGATTCAACGCCGACAGCGCATCCTGAAAGATCATCGCCATGCGCTCCCCCCGCACCCGGCGCCGCTCCTCGCGGCCGAGGGTCAGCAGGTCGCGGCCCTGGAAGAGCACCCGGCCGCCGGTCACCCTGGCGGGCGGGCACTCCAGGATGCCCATCACCGCCTGGGCGGCCACCGACTTGCCCGAGCCCGACTCGCCGAGCACCGCCAGGGTCTCCCCGGCGTCCACGGCATAGCTGACGCCGTCGACCGCCCTGACCACCCCGTCCCTGGTGTGGAACTCCACCCGCAGGTCCCGTACCTCCAGCAGCATCCGCGGTCCTTCCTCCGTTTCGCGCCGGGTCCCGGCCCTCCCCCGGCCGGCCGGGCGCCCGGTGGCGCGGCGGCCGGGCCCGGGCGCCGGGCTCACCTGAGCTTGGGGTCGAGGGCGTCGCGCACGGCGTCGCCGAGCATGATGAAGGCCAGCACCGTGAGACTGAGCGCGGCGGCCGGGTAGAGCAGGATGTGGGGGGCGTTGCGGAACTGCATGCCGTCGGAGGCCGCCGAGATGTCCACGCCCCAGGAGACGGTCGGCGGGCGCAGGCCCACCCCCAGGTAGCTGAGGGTGGCCTCCAGGGCGATGAACGTCCCCAGCATGACGGTCGCCATCACGATGACCGGGGCGACGGCGTTGGGCAGGATGTGGCGCAGCAGCAGCCTGGTGTGCCCGGCGCCGAGGGCCCGCGCCGCCTGGACGTAGTCGTGCTGCTTGGCCGTGATGACCGCGCCACGGGCGATGCGGGCGATCTGCGGCCAGCCGAGCGCCGAGATGATGAGGACCACGGGCCAGATCCCGGACAGCGTGATCATGCTGAGGAACACGATCGCGCCCAGCACCATCGGGATGCCGAAGAACACGTCGGTGAGCCGGGAGAGCGCGGTGTCCCACGGGCCGCCGAAGTAGCCGGCGAGCCCGCCGACGGCCGCGCCGAGCACGGCGACCCCGAGCGCCGCGCAGACCCCGACGGCGATGGAGGCGCGGGCGCCGTAGACGGTGCGGGTGTAGACGTCGCAGCCCTGGGTGTCGAAGCCGAACCAGTGGCCGGGCGAGGGGCCTTCGAGGGAGCGGCCGAGGCTGCACCGCAGCGGGTCGCCGGTGGCGATCAGGCCGGGCCACAGCGCGATGAGGACGAGGAAGCAGATCAGCAGCGCCGAGACGAGGAACACCGGGTTGCGGCGCAGGTCGAGCCAGGCGTCGCGCCACAGCCCGCGGGCCTCGTCCGGCTCCGGGGAGGCGCCCGGCCCGGCGGGCCGCCCGGGCGCGGGGGCGAGGGTGGGGGTGGGCGCGCCGGCCGGCTCCGGCGGCCCGCTCCCGCCGCCCACCGGGTCGTCCTCGGCGGGGAGCGGGAGCCGTCCCTGGTCAGGCATAGCGAATCCTCGGGTCGAGCACGGCGTAGAGGAGGTCGACGAACAGGTTGGCGAGCAGGAAGATCAGTACGAGGACGACGACGAAGCCGACGACGGTGGGCGAGTTCTGCCGCACGATCCCCTGGAAGAGCTGGTAGCCGACGCCCTGGATGTTGAAGATCCGCTCGGTGACGATCGCGCCCGCCATCAGCGTGCCGATGTCGGCGCCGAGGTAGGTGACCACCGGGATCAGCGAGTTGCGCAGCAGGTGCCGGACGGTGACCCGGCGCGCCGGCAGGCCCTTGGCGACGGCGGTGCGCACGTAGTCGGCCCGGGCGTTCTCCGCCACGGAGGTCCTGGTGAGTCTGGTGACGTAGGCCAGGGACACCAGGCAGAGGATCAGGCCGGGCAGCAGCAGTTCGTCGAGGCGGGCGTCCGGGCTCACCGCGGGCTGGATCCAGCCGAGTTCGACGCCGAGCAGGTACTGGGCCGTGGTGCCGAGGACGAAGGTCGGCACGGCGATCACCACGAGGGTGGCCAGCAGCACGGAGGTGTCGAGGGCCCGGCCGCGGCGCAGCCCGGTGAGGACGCCGAGGGCGACGCCGAGGACCATTTCCAGGCCGAGCGCGACCAGCATCAGCCGGAAACTGATCGGGAAGGCGTTGGCCATCAGCTCGGTGACGGGGCGGCCGTTGAACGCGGTGCCGAAGTCGCCGGTGAAGATCTTGCCCATGTACCGCAGGTACTGCTCCCACAGGGGCTTGTCGAGGTTGAACTCCGCGCGCAGCGCCCGGGCGGTGGCCGGGTCGGGGCCGCGGTCGCCGAAGAGGGCGGTCACCGGGTCGCCGAGCGCGTAGACCATGAGGAAGATGAGGAAGGTGGCGCCGGTGAAGACCGGCACCATCTGCACCAGACGCCTGAGGAGGTAGCGGCCCACCGGCTCAGCTCACCTCGATGTCGGTGAAGACGGGCACGGAGAAGGGGTTGAGCCGCACATTGCTCAGCCGCTCCGAGTAGCCCGCGGTTCCGTTCTGGTACCACAGGGGGATGGCCGGCAGGTCGTCGACGAGCATGCGTTCCGCCTCCTGGAAGTCGCGTACCGCTTCGCGTTGCGTCGGCCTGGCGTTGGCCTGGTCGATGCGCTGGTCGAACTCCTCGTTGTGGTAGCCGGAGTCGTTGGAGGAGCCGTTCGTGTAATAGAGCGGCTGGAGGAAGTTCTGGATCAGCGGGTAGTCCATCTGCCAGCCGGTGCGGAACATGCCGGTCATCCGGCGCTGGGAGATCCGGTTGCGGAAGTCGGCGAAGGTGGGCACCGGGTTGACGGTGCAGGCGTCCGAGTCGTCCAGGACGTTGTTGATGCTGTGGCAGACGGCGTCCATCCACTGCCGGTGCGAGCCCGTGTCCACGTTGGAGGTGAGGGTGACGTGGCCGCCGGGCAGGCCGCCGCCCTCCTCGATCAGCTCCCTGGCGCGCCGGGGGCGGTACGCGCACACGTCGCCGCACAGGTCCGCCCGGTAGCCGCCCGCGTCGCCGAGCACGGGGGAGGTGAAGTCGCCGGCCGGGGTGCGGGTGCCGTGGTAGAGCCGGGAGGTGATCTCCTCCCGGTTGATCGCCATGGATAGGCCCTGGCGCACCTTGGCCGCGCTCCGGCCGCTCCAGTCCCGGTCGTAGAGCGGGAAGGAGACGGTCTGCAGGATGCCGGCCGGCTGGTTGACGTAGCGGTCGCCGAGGTCGTTCTCGACGTTCCCGAGCCGGGCGGCGGGCACGTCGTCGATGAGGTCGAGGTTGCCGGCCTGGAGGTCGGTGTACGCGGTGTTGTTGTCGGTGTAGACGCGGAGTTCGACGCCGTCGTTCCGCGGCTTGTCCTCCCCCGCGTAGTCCTCGTTGGCGACCAGGGTCATCCGCTGGCCCGGCTGGTAGGAGTCGATCCGGTAGGGGCCGTTGCCGACGGGCTTGGCGAGCCAGGCGTCGTGGTCCTCGAAGAAGGACCGGGGCAGGGGAGCGTAGGCGGTGTAGCCGAGGGTCTGCGGCCACAGCGAGAAGGGCCGGGTGAGCCGCACGGTGAAGGTGTGGTCGTCCACCACGTGCAGGCCGCGGAGGGTGCGGGCGGTCGGCCTGGCGCCGCTCTCGGCGGGGTGGACCTCGTCGTATCCCTCGATGAACTGGAAGAAGTAGCTGGCGACCTGGGCGTTCTCGCCGGCCGCGCCGTAGTTCCAGGCGTCGGTGAAGGACTTCGCGGTGACCGGGGTGCCGTCGCTGAACGTCCAGCCGTCCTTCAGCCTGATGGTGAAGTTCCGCTGGTCCTCGGTGTCGATCGACTGGGCCACGGCGTTCTCCGCCCGGCCGGTCTCGGGGTTGTAGTGCACGAGCCCCCGGAAAATCATGTCGAGGACCTTGCCGCCCTGCACCTCGTTGGTGTTCGCGGGTTCCAGCGGGTGCTGCGGGTCGCCCCAGGAGGCGCGGATCAGGCCGCCGTCCCCGCCGCCTCCGAGGTAGCCGCCGTTGCCCCCGGCACAGGCCGTGGTGGCCAGGGCGAGGACGGCGGCGCCGGCCGCGGCCGTAAGCCGGCGGGGAGCGCGTCCGCGCCGCTGAGCTTCGGCATCACGGGGCCTGCCCGGCGTACGGAAAGTCACATTTAGATACGATAGCCATGGATCTGCCCGAGATGCGCGGGACAACGGGGCCCGCCGGGTGGCTTGCCGCCCGCATGCACCCGTTCGCAGCAGCGCTCCGGTCCGTATTCGCGGAGGTCGGCGCTGGGTATCTTCCCTGCATGCGAAGCGGGTCGCCCCTCCTTCCGATAGCCCTCCTCGCCGTGGCCGCCCTGGCCGCGTGCACCTCCTCGGTGGAACACCCGGACGAGGCCCCGGCCGCTCCGCCGACCGTCTCCCGGCCCGCCCCCTCCGCCTCCCCGCCCGAGATTCCCTCCGGGACCTGGCTGCCCGGCGAGGACTTCTCCCTCGGGTTCAGCGACGAACGCAACGGATTCGCCCTGCTCACCGACTGCGGAAGCGGCTCAGGCGCCTGCGCCTACCGGGTCGCGGTGCTCCTCGACGGCGCGGACTGGCAGCTGCGGGCGGCGCCCCGGATGCCGGCGGACGCCGGCGGACGCTCCGTGGCCGCGGCCGGCCCCGGCGTGGCCCGGCTGTCCGCCGTGCTGCCCGACGGCACGGACCTCGCCTGGGTGACCACCGACGCCGCACGCAGCTGGCAGCAGGTCACCGAAGGGCTCGACGGCGGCACGGCGCCGGAGATCCCCGAGGGCGCCTCGCTGACGGTGGCCGACGACCACGTCATGGTGCTGATGCCCGACAGCGGCGCGTACCGGGAGCTGGAAGCCCAGCCGCCGCTCGACCACCTCGCCCCGCCCGAACTGCTGCCCGACGGCACGCCCTGGGTGCAGGGCCTGGTCCCCGGCACCGGGGCGCGGCGCATCGCCGTCAGCCGGGACCTGGGCCACAGCTGGCGGCTGCTGCCCCGGATGCCGGGGACAGCGGACGGCGACGAAGACGACGGGGGCGACGGGGGCGATGGTGGCGACGGGGGCGGCGGGGGCGGCGGGGGCGGCGGGGCCGCGGACGGCGGGAGCGGCGGCGCGGTGGCGTGGGGGGCCGGCGAGGCCCGCCTGGTGGCCGGGCCCGGCGCGCTGTACGTCTTCGAGTGCGGGGGGCTGACCGCCGATCCCCTCGACGGCAGCGTCGGCAGCCCGCTGCTGCACCTGTACCGGAGCACGGACGAGGGCGCGACCTGGCGGCTGATGTGGTCGAGCGGGGCGGAGGGCAGCCCGGGCTCGCTGGTGGGCGAGCCCTTCGTCACCGCGGAGGGCAGGCTCATCGTCTACGCGGACGACGCCATCTACGCCAGTGCCGACGGCGGCCTCACCTTCGCGGTGGAGCGCGAGGGCCCGCCGCCCGAGCTGCCCTCGCTCACCCCGGCCGGCTACCTGCTGACCGACCTGGGCCACCCGGGCCACTACCGGATCTCCGCCGACGGCTTCACCTGGCGCACCGTCGTCCTGGGCAGCAACCAGCGCTGAGGCAGCCCCGGCGACGGCCCGCGCCCGGGACGGCCCGCGCCCGGGACACGCCGGCACGGGCACCGGCGCGCGGCCCTCGTGAGCACCGGCGCGCGGCCCTCGCGGGGACCGCGCGCCCCGGCGCACGCCTCAGGCGTGCACCACGTCCTTCTCGTCCGCGAAGTGGCAGGCCGAGGGGTGGCTCGCGGGGGTGGAGCCGTCCTTGAACCGCTCGGGCACCGCCAGCAGCGGCACCTCCTGCGCGCACTTCTCCTGCGCCTTCCAGCACCGGGTGCGGAACCGGCAGCCCGAGGGCGGGTTCGCCGGCGAGGGCACGTCCCCGGTCAGGATGATGCGCTCCCTGCTCTCCCGGCCGTCCGGGTCCGGCTGCGGCACCGCCGACAGCAGGGCCTGGGTGTACGGGTGGGTGGGGTGGTCGTAGATCTGCGCGTCGGTGCCGACCTCGGCCAGCCTGCCCAGGTACATCACGCCGACCCGGTCGGAGATGTGCCGCACGATGGACAGGTCGTGGGCGATGAACAGGTACGAGAGGTCGAACTCGTCCTGCAGCCGCTCCATCAGGTTGATCACCTGCGCCTGCACCGAGACGTCCAGCGCGGAGACCGGCTCGTCGCAGATGATGATCTCCGGGTGCAGGGCAAGGCCCCGGGCGATGCCGATGCGCTGCCGCTGGCCGCCGGAGAACTGGTGCGGGTACCGGTTGATGTACTCGGGGTTGAGCCCGACCACGTCGAGCAGTTCGCGCACCCTCTTGCGCCGGTCGCCCTTCGGCGCCACCTCGGGGTGGATGTCGAAGGGCTCGCCGACGATGTCGCCGACCGTCATCCGCGGGTTCAGCGAGGTGTACGGGTCCTGGAACACCATCTGGATGTTGCGCCTGACCGCCTTCAGCGCCCGGCCCGACAGCCTCGCGATGTCCTCGCCCTTGTAGAGGATCTGCCCCGAGGTCGGCTGCTCCAGCCGCATCAGCAGCTTCGCCACCGTCGACTTGCCGCAGCCGGACTCGCCCACGATGCCGAGGGTCTCGCCCTGCCGCAGCTCGAAGGAGATGCCGTCCACGGCCTTGACCGCGCCGACCTGCCGCTTGAACAGGACGCCCTGGGTCAGCGGGAAGTGCTTGACCAGGTCGCGGACTTCGAGGATCGGCTCGCCCCGCTTGGCGGCGCCGCTCGCCTCAGCCATGGATCGTCTCCTTCCAGAAGTGGCAGGCGCTCGTCCGGCCGCCGATCGGCGTGCCGTCGGGCTCGGTGACGTCCAGCAGCGGCGGGATCTCGCTCCGGCAGACGTCGCGGGCCTGCGTGCAGCGCGGGTTGAACGCGCAGCCGCTGGGGATCGCGGTCAGGCTGGGCGGCAGGCCCTTGATCGCGTAGAGCTCCTTGCCCTTGTGGTCGAGGCGGGGGATGGAGTCCAGCAGCCCGCGGGTGTAAGGATGCGCCGGCCGCTTGTACAACTCGTGCACCGGGGCGTTCTCCACGATCCGCCCCGCATACATCACCGCGATCTTGTCCGCCACATCCGCCACCACACCCAGATCGTGCGTGATCAGAATCAGCCCCATGTGAAAGTCACGCTGCAACTCCGCAAGCAGATCCATCACCTGCGCCTGCACCGTCACATCCAGCGCCGTCGTCGGCTCGTCCGCGATGATCACATCCGGCTCCAAGGCCAGCGCCATCGCAATCATGATCCGCTGACGCATACCACCGGAAAACTGATGCGGATAATCGTTCACCCGCTCCTTCGCCGCCGGAATACGCACCCGATCCATCAACTCGACGGCCTTCGCCCGCGCCTCACGACGCGACATCCCCCGATGCACCCGGAACAGCTCACCCAGCTGATACCCCACCGACAACACCGGATTCAACGCCGACAGCGCATCCTGGAAGATCATGGCGATCTTGTCGCCGCGCACCCGGCGTCGCTCCTGCTCCGACATCGTCAGCAGGTCCTCGCCGCGGAACAGCACCTGGCCGCCGGTCACCTTGCCGGGCGGGGTGTCGAGGATGCCCATGATGGTCTGGGCGGTCACCGACTTGCCCGAGCCCGACTCGCCGAGCACCGCAAGGGTCTCCCCGGCGTCCACGGTGTAGCTGACGCCGTTGACGGCCTTGGCCGCGCCGTCCCTGGTGTGGAACTCGACATGCAGGTCCCGCACTTCGAGGAGCGGCACTCCGGGGACCTCCGCCTTGGTCATTTCTATCGACACTGCGGTTCTCCCTCAGCGCAGCTTGGGGTCGAGGGCGTCACGCACGGCGTCACCCAGCATCAGGAAGGACAGGATGGTGATGCTCAGCAGGATCGACGGGTAGAGCAGGATGTGTGGCGCGTTCCTGATCCGCTCCTGGGCGCGGTTGATGTCCGCCCCCCAGGAGATCGCCGGGTCCGAGAGCCCGATGCCGAGGAAGGAGAGCACCGCCTCGGCCGTGATGTAGCCGCCCAGCGCGACCATGCCGACCACGATCACCGGCGCCACCGCGTTGGGCAGGATGTGCCGCATGAGGATGCGCCAGGTGCCGGCCCCCAGTGAGCGGGCCGCGGCCACGTAGTCCGCCTGCTTGACGGCGATCACCGAGCCGCGCATCACGCGGGCGATGGTGGTCCAGCCGAGGAAGGCGAGTGCGAGCGTCACCGTCCACTCGGACCTGGTGTCGAAGGAGACCAGGATGACCATCGTGCCCAGCAGGAAGGGAATGCCGAGGAAGATGTCGGTGAGCCGGGAGAGGACGGTGTCCACCCAGCCGCCGAAGTACCCGGCCAGCATGCCCACCAGCGAGCCGAAGATCATCACCAGCACCGTCACCGAGAGGCCGATGACGATCGAGGCGCGGGTGCCGTAGATGATGCGGGCGTAGACGCTCTGCCCCTGCTGGTTGTAGCCCAGCCACTCGGGCGAGAAGAAGTGCGTCAGCTGCGGCTTCTGCAGGTAGTGGTTGGTCAGGTCGGCCGCCCGCGGGCTGGCCGAGGTGAACCAGCCGGGGAACACGGCGATCACCAGCAGCAGCAGGATGATCAGCGCGGGTATCACGAAGCTCGGCCGGCGCCGCAGGTCGTGCCAGGCGTCCGACCACAGGCTGCGCGGCCGGCCGGGGGCAGGGCCCGCCTCGGCGACCGCCACCGCGACGGGCGCCCCCTGGGAGGGCACGGCGGCCCCGGCGGCCGGGCCGGCGTCCGGCGAGTTCGGTGCGGTGGCCGCGGCCTGCGGCTCTTGTGGTTCAGGCATAGCGGATCCTCGGGTCCAGGACCGCGTAGAGCAGGTCGACGATGAGGGTGACGACGAGGTACACGAGAATGATGAAGGTGACGATTCCGACGACGGTGGAGCCCTCACGGCTGTTCAGCGCGTGGAAGACGGTGTTGCCGATCCCGTGGATGTTGAAGATGCCCTCCGTCACGATGGCGCCGGTGGCCAGGTTGCCCAGGTCGACCCCGAGGAAGGTCACCACCGGGATCAGCGAGTTGCGCAGCAGGTGCACCGTGACGGCACGGCGCGCGCTGAGGCCCTTGGCCTTGGCCGTGCGCATGTAGTCGGCGCGGCGGTTCTCCACGATCGAGGTGCGGGTCAGGCGGGCCACGTAGGCCAGGGAGAGCGAGGCGAGCACCAGGGCAGGCAAGAGCAATTGCCCCCAGTCCTCCGAGTCCTGGACCGTGGGTTTGATCAGGTCCCACTTGACGCCCAGGTAGGTCTGGTACAGGTAGCCGATCACGAACACCGGGACGGAGATCAGCAGCAGCGTCACGAAGAGGATCAGGCCGTCCGTCTTGCCGCCCGCCCGCAGCCCGGCGATCAGGCCCAGGCCGATGCCGACGACGACGGTGATGGTGAAGGCCAGGACGGTGAGCCTGATCGTGGCCGGCAGCGCGTCGCCGATCACGTCGATGACCTCGCGTCTGCTGGAGATCTGGGTGCCGAAGTCACCCTGGAGCAGCCCGGTCAGGTAGTGCCAGTACTGCAGCAGAATCGGGTCGTCCAGCCCGAGGTCCGCCTTCAGGGCCGCCATCTGGGCCTCGTCGGGGGCGCGTTCGCCCCACAGGGCCCGAACCGGGTCGCCGGGCAGCGCGTACATCATCATGAAGACGATGAACGTGGCCCCGATGAACACCGGGATCATCTGGAGCAGTCGTCGTACGACATAACGCCCCACGTTTCCTCCATGTCATTCGGCGGGGCCGGTGCGCCGTCCGGTGTCCCGGAACCGCGCACCGGCCCCCCTTACCCTGATCTTGGCTCGCCAGGCGGCGTCAGTTGACCGTGATCTCGGTCAGCACCGGCTGGCCCGCCATGTCGAAGCGGACGTTGCTGACGTTGTTCGACCAGCCGCCGTTGACGTTCTGGTACCAGAGCGGGATGGCGGGCATCTCGTCCCAGAGGACCTGCTCGGCCTCCTGGTAGGCCTGCACCGTCTCGTCCAGCGTCGCCGCCGTGTCCCCCTGCTCGAAGAGCTGGTCGACCTGCTCGTTGTCGAAGCGGCCGTAGTTGCTCTGGGCGTAGGAGGCGTACAGCTCCTTGAGGAAGTTCACGTTCAGCGGGTAGTCCTGGAACCAGCCGCCGCGGTACATGCTCTGCACCTCGTTGGCCTCGCGGGCCTCAAGGTCGGTGTCGAAGTCCGGCTTCGCGTCGCCGACGCACTCGACGCCGAGGTTCTCGATGAGGTTGTTGCAGACCGCCTCGACCCACTCCCGGTGACCGCCGTCCGCGTTGTACTGGATGGTGATCTTGTTGCCGGGGACGCCGCCGCCCTCCTCGACCAGCTGGCGGGCGCGGTCCGGGTCGTAGTCGGTGATCCCGTGGCTGGCGCCCTCCTGGTAGCCGTAGACGCCGGGGGCCACGAAGCTGTCGGCGGGGCTGTAGGCGCCGTCGAGCACCGTCTGCGTGATGGTCTCGCGGTCGATCGCCATCGAGACGCCCTGGAGGACCTTCGGGTCGGTCTCGCCCCAGTTGTACCAGACGGGAACGATCGTCTGGATGCCGTTGTAGGGCTGCTGGATGGCCCGGCCGCCGAGGTCGTCGTGGTAGTTCGGCAGGTCCTTGGGGTCGATCTGCCGGATGACGTCCAGGTTGTCGGAGAGCAGGTCCTGGTAGGCCGCGTCGAGGCCGGTGTAGGCCACGATCTCGATGCCGCCGTTCTGGGCCTTGTCCTCACCCGCGTAGTCGTCGTAGCGGGTCAGCTCGATCGACGAGTTGTGCTCCCAGGAGGTGAACTCGTAGGGGCCGTCGCCGATCGGGTGCTCGCCGAAGGCCTCGGGGTCGTCGAAGAAGCTCTCCGGCAGCGGGGTGAACGCGTCGTAGCCCAGCTTGTAGTCGTAGTACGACAGCGGGGTGGTCAGCGTGATCGTGAAGGTCAGGTCGTCGACGACCTCCAAGCCCGACATCGCGTCCGCGGTGGGCTCGCCCTCCTCGGGGTGGACGTCCTCGTAGCCCTGGATGTCCTGGAACCAGAAGCTGTTGTTCTGGTTGTTGTCGATGTTCGCGGCCCAGTTCCACGCGTTGACGTAGCTCTCGGCGGTCACCGGGGTGCCGTCGTGGAAGGTCCAGCCGTCCTTCAGCGTGACCGTCCAGACCGAGTTGTCCTCGTTGGGCTCCACCGATTCGGCCTGCACCATGAAGATCTTGCCGTCGTCGTCGAAGTCGAGCAGCTTCGACCAGACATTCTGAATCACCAGCGCGCCGTACTGCTCGTTGGTGTTCGTCGGGAGCAGCGGGTTCTGCGGCTCGCCGCCGTCGACCTTGACTATGCCATCCGGGTTTCCCCCACCGGACGCGCTGCCGCTGCCATCGTCATCGTCGCTACCGCAGGCGCTCGCGGCCATCGCCACGACCAAAGCGCCCACGACCCATTTGGCGCTGCGCGCACCACGCATGGGTTGCCTCCTCGGAGTCCATTCACTGCATAGAGAACCCCGGACCGCGGGGATCTACCCGCGTCCGGTTCGCAATGCCCACAACTGTTGCGCACAATTTCCGGGCTAACCACCAGTCGCCCATTTCATTTTGGTGAAGATGCCAAGACACAAACCCCCAAAACCGGACATTGCGCACGCCTGGACTCACCGGTATCCGGACTCAAAGGGCATACATGCACCCGTGAGCACCGGATATCGGACAGTCGAGGGGGGCGTGCCGGGAAAATCACTTGACATCCGGCGGAACGCCGAGGGGCGCCACCCAGGCCGGGGCGCCCACGCGGCGACGGCAAGGCGACGCGCGTAGATACCGGCCCCGCCACGGCCGCGACATCGAAGCGACACACGCCGTTGGGGTGCGCGTCGCCATCATCTCCGCGGCCGGGCCGGTGTTGTCAAGTCGGCGGTCACTGGCGCTTGGCCCGCGCGGCCGCCCGGGCGCGCTCCCGCTGGTCGAGCACGACCTTGCGCAGGCGCACCTCCGTCGGGGTCACCTCCACGCACTCGTCCTCGCGGCAGAACTCCAGCGACTGCTCCAGCGAGAGCTTGCGCGGCGGCACCAGGTTCTCCGTGGTGTCCGCGGCGGCGGCCCGCATGTTGGTGAGCTTCTTCTCCTTGGTGATGTTCACATCCATGTCGTCCGAGCGGGAGTTCTCGCCGACGATCATGCCCTCGTACACCTCGGTGCCAGGCTCGACGAAGATCGTGCCCCGCTCCTGGAGGTTGAGCATCGCATACGGGGTGGCGACCCCGGTCCTGTCGGCGACCAGCGAGCCGCTCTTGCGGGTGCGCAGCTCGCCGGCCCACGGCTCGTGGCGCTCGAAGATGCTGTGCGCGATGCCGGTGCCGCGGGTCTCGGTGAGGAACTCGGTGCGGAAGCCGATGAGCCCGCGGGAGGGCACCAGGAACTCCATCCGCACCCAGCCGGAGCCGTGGTTCGTCATCGTCTCCATCCGGCCCTTGCGGGAGGCGAGCAGCTGGGTGATGGCCCCCAGGTACTCCTCGGGCGCGTCGATGGTCATCCGCTCCACGGGCTCGTGCACCGCGCCGTCGATCTCCCTGGTGACCACCTCGGGCTTGCCGACGGTCAGCTCGAAGCCCTCGCGGCGCATCGTCTCGACCAGGATGGCCAGCGCCAGCTCGCCACGGCCCTGCACCTCCCAGGCGTCGGGCCGCTCGGTGGGCAGCACCCGCAGCGAGACGTTGCCCACCAGCTCGCGGTCCAGCCGGTCCTTGACCAGGCGGGCGGTCACCTTGTGGTTCTTGCCGCCGCGGCCGACCAGCGGCGAGGTGTTGGTGCCGATGGTCATGGAGATCGCCGGCTCGTCGACCGTGATCAGCGGCAGCGCCACCGGGTTGTCCGGGTCGGCCAGGGTCTCGCCGATCATGATCTCCGGGATGCCGGCCACCGCGCAGATGTCGCCCGGGCCCGCCACCTCGGCCGGCTTGCGGGTGAGCGCCTCGGTCATCAGCAGCTCGGTGATCCGCACGTTGCGGGCGCTGCCGTCGCGGCGCAGCCAGGCGACGGTCTGGCCCTTGCGCAGGCTGCCCTGCCGGATGCGGCACAGCGCGATCCGGCCGAGGAAGTTGTCCGCGTCGAGGTTGGTCACGTGCGCCTGCAGCGGGGCGTCCTCCTCGTAGACCGGGGCGGGGACGGTCTCCAGCAGGGTGGTGAAGAAGGGCTCCAGGCTGTCGCTGTCGGCCGGGACCGTGCCGTCGGCGGGCTGGGTGAGCGAGGCGATGCCGTCCCTGGCGCAGGCGTAGACGATGGGGAACTCGATCTGCTCCTCGTCGGCGTCCAGGTCGAGGAAGAGGTCGTAGGTCTCGTTCAGCACCGCGGAGATCCTGGCGTCCGCCCGGTCGGTCTTGTTCACGCACAGGATGACCGGCAGCCGGGCCTGAAGCGCCTTGCGCAGCACGAAACGGGTCTGCGGCAGGGGGCCCTCGGAGGCGTCCACCAGCAGGACGACCGCGTCCACCATGGACAGGCCGCGCTCCACCTCGCCGCCGAAGTCGGCGTGCCCCGGGGTGTCGATGATGTTGATGACGACCGGGGCGCCGCCCCCCTTGGGGTGGTACCTGACCGCGGTGTTCTTCGCGAGGATGGTGATGCCCTTCTCGCGCTCCAGGTCGTTGGAATCCATGACGCGGTCGTCGACGTGCTGGTGGGCGGCGAAGGCGCCGGCCTGCTTGAGCATGGCGTCGACCAGCGTGGTCTTGCCGTGGTCGACGTGGGCGACGATGGCGACGTTGCGGATGTCCTGGCGCGTAGGCATGGCTGGGCGCTTCTCCCGAGATCGTGACGGAGACGGCTCGGCAGAAAGCGCCTGTCCGCCTGGGGCACCGTGGGTGCGCCCGCGAAAGGCCGCGGCACCGGCCGCACCCGCCATCGTACGTTGCCCCGCGGGCCCGCGGCCGAGGCGGAGCGGGGCGCGGGCACGGCGGCGGGGCGGGCGGGTCCGCGCGGCCCGGCGCCCGGGGGCCCTGCGGGAAGGGGGCCGCCCGGGCGCCGGGAGCCGGGGGTGGCGCGGGTTCAGCGCCGGTAGCCGATGTCCTGGTAGCGCGGGGTCTGCATCCCGAACGCGCCGACCCCGGACAGCTGCGCCCTGGCCGCGACCAGCTGGGGCCGCTGGTAGAGCGGGATGGAGCCGGCCGCGGCCCAGATCCGGGCGTCCGCCTTGTTCAGCAGCTCGTTGTGCGCCTTCTCGTCGAGTTCGCCCGCGGCCTGCCCGAGGAGCTGGTCGATGTAGTCGGTGCCGACCCGGCTGTAGTTCTGCTGGATGAGCATCTCGCCGCCCGGGATGGCCTGCGGCTTGGCGAAGAGCGGCAGGAAGTCCGTGGCCGGGTAGGCCGTGGCGGGCCAGGCGAAGAGCGCCAGGTCGTAGTTGCCCGCGGCGATGTGCTCCGAGAAGTAGGTCTCCTCGTCGACCTGCTTGATCTTCGCGGCGATCCCGATCTGCGCGAGCATCGAGACGATCCGCTCGCCGACCCGGCGCAGCGGGGCGGTGCCCGGCCCCTCGGGGAGGACGAAGTCCAGCTGGAGCGGCTTGCCCTCCTTGGCGCGGACCGGCGAGCCCGCCCCCGGCTTGCCGTCCCTGGGCGGCCCGCCCGCCTGCCGGTGCCAGCCCGCCTTCTCCAGCAGGTCCTCCGCGGCCTCGGCGCCCGGGGAGCCGAGCGCGTCGCTGTTGTCCCGGTAGCCGGCCTGCCCCAGCAGACGCAGGTGGCTGCCGAGCGGCTTGGCCGGGAGCCCGGCGGGGTCGTGTGCCGCGGCGGCGAGCCGCTCGCGGTCGAGGGCGCGGGCGATCGCCCAGCGCACGCGCTCGTCGCTGAGCTCGTCGGAGGCGCCGTTCAGCGCAAGCTGGGTGGCGGAGGCGGCGTAGGCGCGGTGCACGGTGTAGCCGCGCAGGCTCGCGTCGGGCCCCGGCCGGCCGGGCGCGCCCCTGCCCTCGCCCGAACCCTCGCCCGCCTGCGCGCCCCCGCCGTGCTCCTCGCGCCCTTCACTCCCCTCCTGAGCCCCCTGCTCTCCCTGCGACCCCTGCTCCCCCTGCTCTCCCGGCCCGGACGCCTCCGGGTCCTCCGCCGTCCCTGAGGCGTCCGCCCCGGCCCCCGAGCCCTTGCCCGCCCCGGTGCCCTCCGGGTCCTCGCCCCGCCGGCCTTCCGCCCCGGCCTTCCCGCCGCGGCGCTGCGGCCCCTGGGCGGCGGTGATGCGGTCGGCGACGGCGGGCTGCACCTCGGCGACGTCGAGTTCCCCCGCGCTCAGCGCGGCCCGCCGCTCGTCCGCCGGGACCACGGTGAAGACCAGCTCGTCCAGCAGGGCCTCGTCGCCCCACCAGGCATCGTTGCGCCGCAGGGTGACCGTCTGGCCCTCCTCGTCCACCTCCTCGACCTCGAAGGGGCCGGCGGCGGCGGGGAGTTCGGTGCGGGTGCCGTCGTTGAAGCGGTCGGCGTCCCCGGTGACCGAGCGCGGGTAGAGCGGGGTGAACAGGGACTTCCAGTCGGCGTAGGGCCGGTCGAAGGTGACCTCCACCTGGTGGGCGCCCGGCCCCTTGCGGATGGAGTGGATGCGTTCGTAGCCGGCGTTGCGCGCGGACCAGAACGCGTGGTCCTCGCCGTTGAGCGCCTTCCACTGCGCGGTGAAGTCCGCGGCGCCGATGGCCCGGCCGTCGCTCCACTTCGCCTTGGGGTTGAGGGTGTAGACGACCTTCTGCTTCGGCTCCCGGTCGGTGATCTCGGCGGAGCGCAGATAGTCGGGGTTCAGCTGGGGGCGGCCCTCGCCGTCCACGGTGAAGAGCGAGGGCAGCACGGCCCCTGCCACCCGGTCGGTGACCGGGTCCGCGTCGAACTGGAAGGCGTTGAGGGTGGCCGGCAGCGCGTCGATCGCCCAGCGGACCGTGCCGCCCTTGCGGAGCTCGCTGCGCTCCGAGGTGCTCACGGACTGGGCCGCCTTCGTCGTCGCCTCGTCCCGGTCCTCGTCCCCGCCGCACCCGGCCAGCGCGGGCACGAGGAGTGCTCCCGCGACGAGCGCCGCCAGGTGGCCGAGGGCCGCGCCCCCTGGCCGTTTCGCCGATCTCGCTGGCCCGCCTGCCATGCTGTTACCTCCGGCTCCACCGGTGCGTTGATCACACGTATGCGCCCACTGAAGGTGAGCGCCTGCCGGGTGCGGCGGCGACACGGCGGGCCCCGCGCCCCAGGCCACCCGCGCGGAGCAGCCGGGCCCTGCCCGCCTTCCCTCCCCCGCGCCGGGCGCGGGGATATTCGAGCCGGAACGTCTCGCTATTAAGCTTGGCGGGTGCCCACGAACCAGGAACGCCGAGCCGAGACGCCCGCCGCTGCCCCCCGCAGGCGGGGCCGCAAGCGCAGCGAGGAGACCCGCCTGGCGATCCTGACCGCGGCCCTCGCCCTCCTCTCCGAGGTCGGCTACGCCGGGCTGACGATCGAGGGCATCGCCGCCAGGGCGGGCTGCGGCAAGCAGACGATCTACCGCTGGTGGCCCACGAAGGGCGACGTGCTCCTCGACGCGCTGGCCCTCAAGGCCGAGACGCACGTGACGATCGCCGACCACGGCTCGTACGCGGCCGACCTGCGCGCGTTCCTCGCCGACAGCTTCCGCCTCGGGCGCCTCCCGCAGGTGACCGAGGTGCTGCGGGCGATGGTGGCCCAGGCGCTGGCCGACCCGGAGTTCGCCGGGCGCTTCCGCGAGACCTTCCTCGCCACCAGGCGCGAGGCGCTGAGCACCGTGGTCCTGCGGGCCCGCGAGCGCGGCGACCTGCCCCCGCGCCCGGCCCCGGGCACCGTGCTCGACCTCGTCTTCGGCGTCCTGTGGTACCGGGTCCTCATCACGGGCGGGCCGCTCGACGAAGACCTCGTCGGGGAGTTGCTCGCCGCACTGACGTCCGGCGACTGACGGCCCTCTTCCCAACAGGGTGTGCTTCGCGTCACACTCGCATCGTCCGGCGATGCCCCACCAACGGAGGTGGCAAGGGATGTCCGTGTCCGAGGAGCTGCGGTCCGCCAGGCGGTGCCTGGACGACCTCACCCGCTGCGTCTCCCGCCTCGAACAGGAGCTCGGCACCGGCCTCGACATCCGCAGACTGCGCAGCGGCACGGACCACCTGCGCGAGAGCCTCGACCTGCTCGCCGCGCTCGCCGCCGCGGGGCCAGACCCCACCGGCGGCCGCGCCGGGCAGCCGCCGACGGCGCGGCCGGTGACGGCGGCCGACCTCGCGGCGGGCGAGATGATCGCGGTCCCCGACGCGCCCTACGACCCGCGCCTGTGGGCCGACGCGGACGACGAGGGGCTGGGCGCGCGGCACGGGCCGGGGCCGGCCTGACCGCGCCAGAGCCCGCCCGTTCCGTCTCCCCTAAGGACCCGTCGTGGCCACCCAGACCCCCTCGCGCACCAGTCAGGCCGGCAGGCGAGCCGCCATCGCAGAGCGCCACCTGCGGGTCGACCGCTGGTGGCTCTCCCCGGCGATCACCGTGGTGGCGCTGCTCGCCTTCGTCGTGTACGCGACCTGGCGGGCGTTCGCCAACGCCGACTACTACGCGGCCCCCTACGTCTCGCCGTTCTACTCCCCCTGCCTCGCCGACAACTGCGAGGAGATGCGCGGCGGCGCCAACTGGGCGCTGTTCGGCGACTGGTGGGGCCTCTCGCCCGCGCTGATCTTCCTCGGGCTGCCCCTGGGCTTCCGCCTGACCTGCTACTACTACCGCAAGGCGTACTACCGCAGCTTCTGGGCCTCCCCGCCCGCCTGCGCCGTCGCCGAGCCGCACTCCTCCTACTCGGGCGAGCGCCGCTTCCCGCTGATCCTCAACAACAGCCACCGGTACTTCTTCTACGCCTCGGCCGCGATCGCCCTGATCCTCACCTGGGATGCGGTGCTCGGCTTCCGCGACGAGGACTACTCCTGGGGCCACGCCGGACTCGGCACCCTGATCCAGCTGGTCAACATCGCGCTGGTGTGGGCCTACACCCTCTCCTGCCACTCCTGCCGCCACATCATGGGCGGGCGCCTCAAGAGCTTCTCCACCCACCCGGTGCGCTACCGCATGTGGACCTTCGTCAGCCGGCTGAACGGCCGTCACATGGCGCTCGCCTGGGCCTCGCTGACCAGCCTGGCGCTGACGGACCTGTACGTGTACCTGCTCGCCACCGACGTGTTCTCCGACCCCCGGCTGTTCTAGCCGCGGGTGGCCGCGCGGCGCGGCCGGCGGCGGACGAGGGCGCCGCGGAGCGGGAAGCACCGTCCATAGGAAGCCGGAGAAGGAAGAAGACGAAGTGAGCACAGTGGAACGGCAGTCGTGGGACGTGGTGGTCGTCGGCGCCGGCGGGGCCGGGCTGCGGGCGGCCATCGAGGCCCGCGAGCAGGGCCTGCGGACGGCGGTGATCTGCAAGTCCCTCTTCGGCAAGGCCCACACGGTGATGGCCGAGGGCGGCATCGCCGCCAGCATGGGCAACGTCAACGCCGGGGACAACTGGCAGGTCCACTTCCGCGACACGATGCGCGGCGGGAAGTTCCTCAACCACTGGCGCATGGCCGAGTTGCACGCCAAGGAGGCGCCCGACCGGGTGTGGGAGCTGGAGACCTGGGGCGCCCTGTTCGACCGGACGCCCGACGGGCGGATCTCGCAGCGCAACTTCGGCGGCCACGAGTACCCCAGGCTGGCGCACGTCGGGGACCGCACCGGCCTGGAGCTGATCCGCACCCTCCAGCAGCGGGTGGTGGCCCTCCAGCAGCAGGACTTCCGTGAGACCGGCGACTACGAGGCGCGCCTGAAGGTCTTCCAGGAGTGCACCGTCACCCGGATTCTGACGGAGGAGCCGCCGGGCGACGGGGCGGGGGAGCCGCGGGTGGCCGGGGTCTTCGGCTACGCGCGCGAGTCGGGGACGTTCTTCGTCGTCGAGGCCCCCGCCGTCGTGCTGGCCACCGGCGGCATCGGCAAGTCCTTCAAGGTGACCTCCAACTCCTGGGAGTACACCGGCGACGGGCACGCCCTCGCCCTGCTCGCGGGCGCCTCGCTGGTCAACATGGAGTTCGTCCAGTTCCACCCGACGGGCATGGTCTGGCCGCCCTCGGTGAAGGGCATCCTGGTCACCGAGTCGGTGCGCGGGGACGGCGGCGTGCTGCGCAACAGCGAGGGCCGCCGGTTCATGTTCGACTACATCCCCGACGTGTTCCGGAGCCAGTACGCGCAGGACGAGGCCGAGGGCGACCGCTGGTACCAGGACCCGGACCACAACCGCCGCCCGCCCGAGCTGCTGCCGCGCGACGAGGTGGCCCGCGCCATCAACGCGGAGGTGAAGGCGGGCCGCGGCTCCCCGCACGGCGGGGTCTTCCTCGACGTGTCGAGCAGGCTGCCGGCCGAGGAGATCACCCGCAGGCTGCCCTCCATGCACCACCAGTTCAAGCAGCTGGCGGACGTGGACATCACCCGGGAGCCGATGGAGGTGGGACCCACCTGCCACTACGTGATGGGCGGGGTCGACGTCGACCCCGACACGGCGGCGGCCACCGGCGTCGCCGGGCTCTTCGCGGCCGGCGAGGTGGCGGGCGGCATGCACGGCTCCAACCGGCTCGGCGGCAACTCCCTGTCCGACCTGCTGGTGTTCGGCCGGCGCGCCGGGCTGTACGCGGCCCGTTACGCCGCCGCCTTCACCGGCGGGGAGGGGGTGGGGGCCACCGCGGCGCGGCCGGCCGCGCCCGAGGCGCAGGTCGAGGCGGCGGTGGCCGAGGCGCTCGCCCCCTTCGAGGCCGCCGCGCGCGAGGGCGGCGGGGGCGGCGAGGACACCGGGGGGAGCGAGAACCCCTACGCGGTGCACCAGGCCCTGCAGCAGACGATGAACGACCTGGTGGGCATCATCAGGCGCGAGTCCGAGATGGCCGAGGCCCTGCGGCGGCTGGCCGAGCTGCGCGACCGGGCCTTGCGGGTGGCCGTCGAGGGGCACCGGCAGTACAACCCCGGCTGGCACCTGGCGATGGACCTGCGCAACATGCTGCTGGTCAGCGAGTGCGTGGCGCTGGCCGCGAAGGAACGCACCGAGTCCAGGGGCGGGCACACCAGGGACGACTTCCCGCGGATGGACCGCGAGTGGCGGCGGGTCAACCTGCTGTGCTCGCTGCGTCCCGGGGGCGGCAGGGTCGGGCTGACCCGCCGCGAACTGCCGCCGATGCGCGGCGACCTGCTCGGCCTCTTCGAGAAGGAAGAGCTGGCCAAATACCTGACGGACGAGGAGCTGACTGCCCGGTGAGCACCAGCACCAGCTACGAGGCGAAGTTCCGGGTGTGGCGCGGCGACGCCGACTCCGGCGAGCTCAGGGACTTCACGATCGAGGTCAACGAGGGCGAGGTGGTCCTCGACATCATCCACCGCCTGCAGGCCACCCAGGCCCCGGATCTCGCGGTCAGGTGGAACTGCAAGGCGGGCAAGTGCGGCTCGTGCAGCGCGGAGATCAACGGCAGGCCCCGGCTGATGTGCATGACCCGCATGTCGCTCTTCGCGCCGGAGGACACGATCACCGTCACGCCCCTGCGGACGTTCCCGGTGATCAGGGACCTGGTCACGGACGTCGAGTTCAACTACCGGAAGGCGCGGGAGATCCCGGCCTTCGTCCCGCCGGCCGGCCTCGCCCCCGGCGAGTACCGGATGCGGCAGGAGGACGTGGGGCGCTCGCAGGAGTTCCGCAAGTGCATCGAGTGCTTCCTGTGCCAGGACGTGTGCCACGTGGTGCGCGACCACGAGGAGAACAAGCAGGCGTTCGCCGGGCCGCGTTTCCTGATGCGGATGGCCGAGCTCGACATGCACCCCCTCGACGAGGCGTCCCGCGAGGGCCTGGACCGGCAGCGGGCCGTCCAGGAGGAGCACGGGCTCGGCTTCTGCAACATCACCAAGTGCTGCACCGAGGTCTGCCCGGAGTCGATCAAGATCACGGACAACGCGCTGATCCCGATGAAGGAGCGCGCGGTGGATCGCAAGTACGACCCCCTGGTGTGGCTGGGCAGCAAGATCCGCCGCCGCCGTTCCGACTGAGCCCCCGGGCCGGGCACCCCTGCCCGCGGTCGCGGCGGCGCGAGGCGAGGCGGCGGGCCCGGGCGGGTGCCCGGCCGCGGGACCGGACCGGCCGCGGGCGGGCGGCGTGATCGTGGGCGCCGTGATGGTGGGCGGCGCGGTCGCGGGCGGCGCGGCGCGGGCCTACCGTCGTGGGTGAGGCGGCTCGGGGTCACTCGGGGTGAGAGGTGGGCTGGGCCAATGCGAGCAGCACGCGCGGCCGCGCGGGCCGCGGCCGTCGCGGCGTGCGCCCTCGGCCCCGTCCTGGGCCCCACCCCCGCCCCGGCGGCGGCCCTCGCCCCGGCCGCCCCCTCCCCCGCCGCGGACACCGTGCGCCTCGACCCCGCCGGGCAGGTCACCGACCGCGCCGGGGCGCTGGGCAGGCGGGAGGGCGAGGTGCAACGGGCCCTGTGGCGGCTGGAGGCGGACGCCGGCCTGCAGCTGTTCGTCGCGTACGTGCACGACTTCTCCGGCCACGAGCCACAGTCCTGGGCCGACTTCGCCGCGGTGCGCAATCGCCTCGGCTCCCGGGATCTGCTGCTGGCCGTGGCCACCGGCGAGGGCCGCCACGCCGTCTCCGCCGACGTCGCCTCCGGCCTGACGGCGGCCCGGCTCAGGGAGGTCGACCGGCACGAGATCTCCCCCGCGCTGCGGGCGCACGACTGGGCGGGCGCCGCGCTCGGCGCCGCCCACGGCTACTCCGCCGGCCCCGTCGGCTCGGTCGGCACGCCGTCCACCGGCCGGCTCGCCCGCGACACCGCTCCCGGCAACGGGGGCAAGCACGTCGTGTCCCTGGTGCTGCCGCTCGCGGGGCTGGTGGTGGCCGCGCTGCTGATCTGGTACCTCGCCAGGCACGGCGTGCCCAGCCGGCGCCGGCTGGTGCCGCGGCGCTGGTCCTCCGAGGCCGCCGAGCCGCCGGGCGGGACCGGGGAGGACTCACTCGAACGGCTGAACAGCAGGGCGCGCGGCCGGCTGATCGACCTGGACGACGCGGTGCGCGACCGTGCCGCCGAGCTGTCCTTCGCGACGGGCGACCCGCCGCGCGAACTCGGCGCGGCGGCCGAGGAGACGGCGGCGGCGCTGCGTACCCGCCACCACCTCGACGACCCCGCGGTGCGGCGGGACGGGCAGGAGCGGCGGCGGCTGCTCGAGGAGATCCTGGCCAGGTGCGAGACGGCAGGGCACCGGCTGGAGGCCGTGCGCCCGGCCCAGGAGCCCGGCGAGGCGCTGCGGGCCCTGCGCCCCAGGGCCGACGCACTCCCCGGGCACATCGCCAGGGCGGAGCAGGCGGCCGGGCTGCTCCCGCCGGACGACCCGGTCCGCGCGCACCCGCAGGCCGCCAGGGAACGGCTGGCCCGGGTCGTCGAGGAGCTGGGCCGCGCCGACGAGGAGAGCCGCAGGGCGGTGCGGGCCGCCCAGGTGGCGGTCGTCCAGGCGGAGGCGCTCGCCGAGGGCGTGCCCAGGCGGGCGCGCGAATTGGACGAGGCCCGCGCCCGGCTGGCCGAGGAGCTGCCCCTGGCCGAGGCGGACCTGGCCAAGGCGCGCGAGGAGCACGCGCTACACGGCCTGGTGGCCAGGGCGGAGCCGGTGCTCGCCCGGGCCTGGGAGGCCAGGCAGGACCCGTTCGGCGCGCTGCGGGACCTGGCGGAGGTGGACGGGCGGCTGGCCGAGGCGGTGGGGCCGGAGCGCGAGGGGAGCGAGCGGGCGGGCCGGGCGCGCACCCTGCTCGGCCACGCCCTGCTCGTCGCGGGCAGCGAGCTGGCCGCGGCCCAGGACTTCCTGGCCGCCCACCGGGACCGGATCGGCACGGCGGCCCGCGCCCGGCTGGCCGAGGCCGCCCACCACCTGTGGCGGGCGCGCCAGGCCGGGGAGGAGGACGCGGCGCTCGCCCTCCCGATGGCCTGGCGGGCGGACGCGCTGGCCCGCGAGGGGCGGGCGGCGGCGGCCGGGGACGCCGGGGCGGGCGGGTAGGGCGTGTCCTTCGGCTCAGCGCGGGGCCGCGCCCTCGGCCAGGGGGACGGGGAGCCGGGCCTGCTCCCCCTTGGCGCGGGGCAAAGGCGTACGAAAATGCCCTGTTCGGGGAGTTCCTGACGCCCTGTTCGGGGAGTAAGGCACTGGCGTAAGGTCTGGCATATGCAGATGGGGGGTGATGAATGAAGGGCACCAACCTGCGGCCCTGGCAGGTGATCCGTCAGGAGGAGGACGGCGGCCGCTACCGGATCGGGCAGTGCGCCACGCGCGCCGAGGCCCAGCGGCTGATTCAGCGGCTGCAGCTGAGCACCGACGGCCGGGTGGGCGCGTCCCGCGCCGCCCACTACGTCGTGGAGCGGGTGGAACCGGTGACACCCGCACAGCGCTGACCCTCGGCACACCATGCACAATCGGGTAAAAGGGACATTTATCCCAGACCCGACGGGGGCATGGCGTGACGACAGAACCTTCCGATCCGCGAGGCCCGGAAGACGCCTCCACCGGCGGCCGGGCGCGGCGCTCGCTGCTCGACCTGCTGCGGATCGGCACCGCCATCCTCGACACCCGCGGCCGGGTGCGGCTGTGGGCGCCGGCCACCGCGGCGATCCTCGGCTGGAGCGAGCGGCAGGCCGTCGGCAGGCCGCTCACCGACTTCGTCGCCGTGGCGCACCCCTTCGTGTACGCGGAGCGCGCCCGCCACGCCCACCGCACCCTGCTCCGGGAAGGCCACTGGCGCAGCGCGGTCCCCGTCCCGCTGCGCCACCGGGACGGCCATGTCGTCGAGCTGGCGGCCAGGGCCTGGCTGCTGCGGGACGCCGAGGGCAAGCCGGCCGTGCTCGCCAGCGTCATCGAGCGCGGCAAGGCGACCGCCGTGGAGCAGGACCTGGCCACCCTCGACGGGCTGTTCACCTCCTCCCCCCTGGGCATCGCCGTCTTCGACACCGAGCTGCGCGCCACCCGGGTCAACGAGGCCCTCGCCCGGCTGTACGGCAGGCACGGCACCGAGCTGGTCGGCAAGGCCGTGCCCGACGTGCTGCCCGCCCCGATGTCCCGGGAGATCTCCCGCATCCAGCGGGAGGTGATGCGCACCGGCGAGTCCGTGACCGACCTGATCGTCCCCTCCCCCGACGGGACCGGGGCCCACTCCCTCTCGCTCGGCCGCCTCACCGACCTGGGGGGCGAGGTCATCGGCGTCGGGTGCACCGTGATGGACGTCTCCGAGCGGCGCGAGGCGCTGGAGAAGATCGAACGCGCCCGGCAGCGCCTCGCCCTGCTCGACGACGTCGGCAGCGCCCTGGGCGACCTGCTCGACATGCGGCGCATCTGCGGGGCGCTCGCCGGCGCCCTCGCGCCCCGGCTGGGCGACTACGTCACCGTCGCGCTCCTGGAACGGGTCGCCGGGGGCGGGGACCCGCCGAGCGCCGCCGAGCGGCGCTCGGAGTGGCTGGTCCAGCTCGGCATCGGCACCCAGGAGGGGAACGCGGCGGCCCGGCACCGCCTGCGGCCCAACCAGCGATGCGCCTTCCAGCCGGGGCCGCTCTTCGGCGCCATCCTCGCCACCGGCACCCCGCACCTGTCGGAGACCAGGGAGGAGCTGATGGCGGCCGTCGGCCCCGACCCCAGGTCCGTCATCTACGAGGACCTCGGGGTCCAGTCGCTGATGGCCCTGCCGCTGCGCGCCCGCGGCACCGTGCTCGGCCTGCTGGTGATCGGCAGGACCGGCGGGCGGGTCCCCTTCGACCGCGAGGACCTGGCGCTGGCCATGGAGGTGGCCACCCGGGCCGGCATCCTCCTGGACAACGCCAGGCTGTACGCCCGCGAGCGGGAGGGCGCGCTGATGCTCCAGCGCAGCATGCTCCCCCAGTCGCTGCCGCGGCTGCCCGGCGTCGAGACCGGCCACCGCTACGTGCCGAGCAGCAGCGGGGCCGAGGTCGGCGGGGACTGGTTCGACGTCATCGCGCTGGCCGGGGGCCGGGTGGCCTTCGTGATCGGCGACGCGACGGGGCACGGGCTGCGGGCCGCCGCCACCATGGGCCAGCTGCGGACGGCGGTCCGCACCCTGGCCGGGCTCGACCTCGCGCCCGCCGAGCTGCTGCGGCGGCTCAACAGCATCGGCCGGGACATCGCCCAGCACTCCGACGACCCCCTGCTCGCCACCTGCATCTACGCCGTCTACGACCCGGCCGGCGGCGTCTGCACCTTCGCCAAGGCCGGGCACGTGCCGCCGGTGCTCGTCACCCGGGAGGGGGACGCGTGGCGCGCCGCGCCGCTCGAACTCCCCCAGGGCGCGCCCCTCGGGGTGGACGACGCCCCCTTCGAGGAGCTGCGGATCGAACTCGCGGAGGGCTCGCTGCTCGTCCTCTTCACGGACGGGCTGATCGAGACCCGGGGCGAGGACATCACCGAGGGCCTGGACCGGCTGTGCGCACTGCTGCCGCGGGCCGTCGGCTCGGGCGCCCCGCTGGAGGAGGTCTGCGACCGGGTGGTCGGGGAGGTGCGCCCGCGCACCGAGGAGCGGCTTTCGGACGACCTGGCCCTGCTGGTGGCCCGGCTCGGCGGCCTGCCGGGCGACCGGGTCGCGAGCTGGACCTTCACGGCGGAGCGGCAGATCGTGCGCCGGGCCAGGCGCGGGGTGCGCGAGACGCTGCGCGCCTGGGACCTGCCGGAGCTCGTGGACCGCGCCGAACTGCTGGTGAGCGAGCTGGTCACCAACGCGGTGCGGCACGCCCGCGGCCCCATCGAGGTGCGGCTGGTGCGCGGCCGCTCGCTGCTCGTCGAGGTGACCGACCCCGTGCCGGAACCGCCCCGGGAGCGGCGGGTCACGGCGGAGGACGAGGGCGGGCGCGGGCTGCACCTGGTCGCCCGGCAGTCCCGGCGCTGGGGCACGCGGAACCGCCCGGTCGGCAAGACCGTGTGGTGCGAACTCGACCTGCCCTGAGCGCCCGCGGGAGGGGCGGCGGGGCGCTCATCGGACCGGCAGGTGGTAGGCGACGCGGAAGCGGTCGGCGGGGATCACCACGTCCGCGGTCTCCACGGGCAGGCCACCTGCCTGGTAGGTCCGCTCGATGACCAGCACCACGTGGCCCGGCAGCCCGCCGAGCAGCCTGGCCTCGTCGGCGAGCGCGGGACGCGCGCCCACGCCCTCGGCGACGTTGTCCACGACCACGTCGATCGCGGCCATCCGCTCCACCACGCCCCGCCCGGCCAGCGGCCCCTGCTCGGGCAGCATCACGGGCGTGCGGCCGGTGAGCCGCAGCGGCTCCCAGGAGGTCGACAGCATCACCGGCTCCCCCTCGGCGCGGAAGACGTACCGGGTGCACATCACCGGGTCGCCCGGCTCGATCCGCAGCCGCTCGGCCACGGCGGGCCCGGCCTCGGCCTGCTCGCTGCGGCCCTCCCAGGTGCCGCGCACCCGCTCGTCGGTCTGCTCCTGGCGGAAGGGCGAGCACTCGCCGAGCGTGCGGTACCCGCTGCGGCAGATCGTGCGGGGCACGGGGCGCTCCCGGACGTAGGTGCCGGAGCCCGACCTGCCCTCCACCAGGCCCTCGGCCATGAGGACCTTCCTGGCCTCCAGGGCCACGGTGTCGGACACGCCGTACTTGGCGCGGATGCTGGCCTGCGAGGGGAGTCTGGTGTGCGGCGGCAGGCTCCCGTCGGCGATCTGCTGTCGAAGGTCTTCCGCTACTCGGAGATATGCGGGCTGTTCACCGAACGGCACGTGGCCCTCCCAGGGGTGCTCCCACAGGTGGCGAGAAGCTGCGTGGGGGACGGGTCGGGTTTCAGAGGACGGGGTGGATGAGGAGGGACGAGGAGAGATGAAGGGGAACGAAGACGGACGAAAGAGGGACGAAGGGGGATGAAGGGTGACGAAGGGGAAGGAAGAGAGACGAGGGGGACGGGGACCGGAGGGACGGAAGCGGCGGGACCGGCCCGGAAGCCGGCTCGGGCGTCGACGACATGGGGATTCGTTGACAACCAGCAACAGAGTGACAACAGAACGTGTCCGCCCGCAAGGGGCGGCCAAAGATTCACCCGAAGTGATGACCCGGGGCTCCGCGCGCCTCCGCCGCCGCGCCGCCCCGCCCCTCCGCCGCCCTGCCCCACGGCCCCCGCGGCCTCCCCATGAGCCTCCCCATGGGCCTCCCCGCGGCCTCTCCCGGCTTCCCGCGGCCCCCTCCCGGCTTCCCGTCGGCCGGCCGGGCGCCCGCCGCACCCGCCGGGGCGGCGTCGGCCCCTCCCGCCGCGGCCGCCACAATGACCCCGTGCACACCAGAACCGCGCGCCTGAGGGAACTGCCGCTGCTGCAGGAGATAGAGCGGGCCGCGGGCGCGCCGTTCCGCGAGCTGGGCATGACGGAGATCGCCGAGGACGAGCCGCCCACCCTGGCGGAGCTCGCCGTCCACCAGCGCGCCGGGCTCGCGTGGGTCGCGGCCGACGACCGGGATCGCCCGGTGGCCTACCTGGTGGCGGCGCCCGTGGACGGCGGCCTCCACATCGAGCAGGTCTCGGTCCACCCCTCCCGCGCCCGCCGCGGCCTCGGCCGCTCGCTGATCGAGCACCTCGCCGGGCACGCCGCCGCCGGCGGGTACGCCGCGCTGACGCTGACGACGTTCGCCGACGTGCCGTGGAACGCCCCCTACTACGCGCGTTGCGGCTTCACGGCGCTCGCCGAGGAGGAGCTCACCCCCGGATTGCGCGCCATCGTGCGCCGGGAGCGCGCGGCCGGACTCGGGCGCTGGCCGCGCGTCTGCATGCGCCGCTCCATGTGACGCCCGGTGCCCCTGCAAGAATGTGCGGCCGAAGGCACGGAAGACTCGAAGGGGGACCCGCAGCAATGAGCGCGTCAGGCGGAACCAGGGCGATCGTCGCCGCGTTGGGGGCCAACCTGGCCATCGCGACGGCCAAGTTCGTGGCGGCAGGATTCAGCGGTTCCTCGTCGATGCTGGCCGAGGGCGTGCACTCGGTCGCCGACTCGGGCAACCAGGCCCTGCTGCTCGTCGGCGGGAAGCGGGCGAAGCGGGCGGAGAGCGAGGAGCACCCCTTCGGCTACGGCAGGGAGCGCTACGTCTACGCCTTCCTGGTCTCCATCGTGCTGTTCTCGGTCGGCGGCGTCTTCGCCCTCTACGAGGGGGTCGAGAAGATCAGGCACCCCCACGAGGTCGAGCACTGGTACTGGCCGGTGGGCGTGCTGATCTTCGCGATCTGCGCCGAGGGCTTCTCCTTCCGCACCGCGATAAAGGAGTCGAACGAGCTGCGCGGGCGGCAGTCCTGGCGGCAGTTCGTCCGCACCGCCAAGGCCCCGGAGCTGCCGGTGGTGCTGCTGGAGGACTTCGGCGCGCTGCTCGGCCTCGCGCTCGCGCTGGTCGGCGTGGTCGTCGCGCTGATCACCGGCGACGGCGTCTGGGACGGCGTGGGCACGATGTGCATCGGCGCGCTGCTGGTGATCATCGCGCTGGTGCTTGCGGTGGAGACCAAGTCGCTGCTGATCGGCGAGGCGGCAGGCCCCGAGTCGGTGGCGGCGATCCGGCGGGCGATCGTCGACGGCGAGCGGGTCACCCGCGTCATTCACATGCGCACCCTGCACCTCGGCCCCGAGGAGCTGCTGGTCGCGGCGAAGATCGGCGTGCAGAGCGGAGACGACGCGGGCGAGGTGGCGCGCGCGATCGACGCGGCGGAGAGCCGCATCCGCGAGGCGGTGCCCATCGCCCGCGTCATCTATCTGGAGCCCGACATCTACCGGGACTCCGCCGCGCCGGCCGCGGCCGAGGCCGACCCGGGGAAGGCGTAGCGCCGGGCCCGCCCCGCGAAGGCGGCGGGGCCGGTGCCCCACGGCGCGCGTCGCGCCGCGGGGCACCGGCCCCTTCGTGTGCGCCTCCGGCCGCCTCGGGGGCCGGGACGGTCACTTCCGGTCGCTTCCTGTCACCTGCGGCCGAAGGAACGGGCCCGGACGGCCGGGAAACGATCGGACGGCCGGCGGAAGACGAGCGGCGGCTGCCGGCGGGGCACCGCGGGGATCAGCCGGGGCCCCCGGCGCGCCCTCCCGAAGGCCGCCGGCCGTGGCGCGGGCGGGCCCGGCCGGCCCGCCCGCGCCGTTCGGCCTCGTTCGGCCTCGTTCGGCATAGTTCGGCATCGTTCGCATCGTTCGGCATACCGCCCGAATCCGCTCGTTCCCGATCAGAACTGCAGCGCCCAGGAGTTGAGACGGCCCTCGTCCGCCCCGGCGTTGTCCGTCACCGAGAGCGTCCAGGTGCCATCCGCGTCCAGTCCGGAGCCGTTCAGCGTGTAGACCGCGTTCAGGTCGTCGGTGGAGCCGCCGCTCTGGTCCTGGAGGACCCGGGTGGTGCCGTCGGGCGCCCGGAGCTCGACGGTCAGGTCGCCGATGTAGGTGTGGGTGATGTCGACCTCGACCTGGAACAGCCCGTCGAGGACGCCCACGTCGCTGACGTCGATCGTGGACTCCGAGGTCTCGTAGTCGTTGATCGGCACCGTGCCCGAGCTGGTGAAACGCGGCCCGTCGGGGAGTTCGGGCGCGCCGCCCTCGCCGCCGATGTGCAGCAGCGCGTTGACGGTGTCGGCCGGGATGTCGGTGAGCCGGTAGTACACCGCGGAGTCCACCAGGTGGTCCTGCACCTCGGCCGGGGTGGCGTCGGGGTGGTCGGCCAGGTAGAGGGCGGCGGCGCCGGCGACGTGCGGGGTGGCCATCGAGGTGCCCGAGATGGTGTCGCTCGCGGTGTCGCTGGTGTTCCAGGCGGAGGTGATCTCGCTGCCGGGCGCGAAGAGGTCGACGACGGAGCCGACGTTGGAGAAGTAGGACCTGGCGTCGGTCTCGTCGCTCGCCCCGACGGTGATGGCCTCCTCGACGCGGGCGGGCGAGGTACCGGCCGCGTCGTCGCCGTAGTCGTTGCCCGCGGCGACCGCGAACACGACCCCCGCGTCGATGGCGTTGCGCACCGCCTCGTCGAGCGCGTCGTTGGCGCCGCCGCCCAGGCTCAGGTTCGCCACGGCCGGGCCGTGTACGTCGCCGGCGACGAAGTCCACGCCGGCGACGACCTCGTCGATGGTGCCCGAGCCGGTCTCGTCGAGCACGCGGACGGAGACGATGTCGGCTTCCTTGGCCAGGCCGTAGGTCTCGCCGGCGAGGGTGGCGGCGACGTGCGTGCCGTGGCCGTAGCCGTCGCTGCCGTCGCCGCCGAACGCGTCGAAGCCGAAGACGGCCCGGCCGCCGAACTCCTCGTGGGTGTAACGGACTCCGGTGTCCACGACGTACGCGGTCACGCCGGCGCCCGCCGAGTCGGGGTAGGTGAAGCTGTCGTCGAGCGGCAGGTCCGGCTGATCGATCCGGTCCTCACCCCACGAGGGCGGGTCGGTCTGGGTCTCGGCCACGTGCACCGTCTCGTTCTGCACGACCTCCTGGACCGCCGGGTCGGCGGCGAGTTCCAGGGCGTCCGCCTCGCTCATCTCGGCCGCGAAGCCGTTGAGCGCGTGGCGGTAGACGGTGGTCACCTTCGCGTCGTGGCTGTCGGCCAGTGTCTCGGCGCGCTGGGACGTCGCGGAAAAGGCGCTGTCCTTGAGAATGACGATGTAGCTGCCGTCGATCGCGTCGGCGGAGCCGGCCCCGGCGATCACGCCGCGTGCGCCGTCGTCCGCCTGGGCGACGGCGGGAACCGCCGCGCCGAGTCCCAGGCCGAGCAGGGTGGCGGCCGCCACGGCCGCACCGGTCCCGACTCGACCCGGCGTTCGCATCACTGCCATCGAGGGTTCTCCTCCTCATCGGTGGTGCGCTGATGTGTGATGGACGTGCACATGACAATCCATGGTCACGCGATCACCTCTCGAATCTTCCAAGCCCGTCCAGGAATTGACAAGAGTCGCTACCGGCGAGTCACATGAACGACATGTCGGTGAAGCACAGCGGTCACGGTGGGACATTCCCCCGCCGCCAAGCCGCCGCTTCCGCGCGGCGGACCGCGCCTTCCTGCCTCCGGGGCGCACCCTGCGGAAAACCGCAGTACGGCACTGCGGAGTAGCGGAGAAAAGGTCGGCGGCCACCCTCATACCGGCGGTGAGCTGGGATTCCTAGGCTTCTTCCCAGACGGGGGCCGGCGAGCCGCGTCGGCTCTCGGAGCCCCTTCCCGCATCGGCCCCGAGTCGATCCCGAGCCACCCGCGTGTTCTTCTCGTGAATTTCTGACGTGCTTTTCGTGTATCCGTCGTTCGTCCTTTGCCCGTCCCTCTTCCGCCCCTCTTCCCGTCCCTCTTCTCGTCCCTCTCCCGCCCCTCGCCGTCTCTCGCTCGTCCCCCGCTTGTCTCCCGCTTGTCTCGTTCGCCCCTTGCGCTTCCCGGATTTCGAGGTGCCCCATGCCGCTCGTGAATCAGTCCCTCCCCGACCAGCCCACCGGCGGCTTCGCGGGCTGGGCCGCTGACCTCGTCGACACGCTGGGCGGCCCGGGCGCCGGCCTCGCGATCGCCCTGGAGAATCTGTTCCCGCCCATCCCGAGCGAGGTGATCCTGCCCCTGACGGGCTTCGCGGCGGCGCGCGGCGTGCTCAGCCTGGTCTCCGCCCTGTGGTGGACGACGCTCGGCTCCGCGGTCGGCGCCCTCGCGCTCTACGGCCTCGGCGCCCTGCTCGGCAGGCAGCGGATGTACGCGATATGGGCCAGGCTGCCGCTGGTCAAGGTCGCCGACCTGCGGCGCACCGAGGAGTGGTTCGCGCGGCACGGGACGAAGGCGGTCCTGCTGGGCCGGATGGTGCCCGTCTTCCGCAGCCTGATATCCGTTCCCGCGGGCGTGGAGCGGATGCCGCTGCCCCGCTTCCTCGCCCTGACCACGCTGGGCAGCCTGCTGTGGAACACCGTGCTGGTGCTCGCCGGTTACTGGCTGGGCGACCAGTGGGACCGCGTCGAGTCGTACGTCGGCCTGCTCACCAAGGCGGTGCTCGTCCTGGCCGCGCTCGCGGTGGCCGCCTTCGTCGTCGTCAGACTGCGCGGACGCGGGCCCACCGGCGCCCACCGCCGCCCCTGACCCCCAATCCCCCTCCGGGCCCCCACCCGCACGCCGCGCCCTGCCCCGCGGCCGGTCCCCTCCCCGGCCCCCTCCCGGCTCCCTCCCGTCCCGCCCGCGCACCCCGTCCGCCCGTTCCCTGCCGCCCTGCACCGTCACCGTTTCCTGTCGTCCGTTCCCTGCCGTCCGTTTCCTGTCGCCCGTTCCCTGTCGTCCGTTCCCTGTCGTCCGTTCCTGTCGCCGCCCTGCGTGCGGCGGCCCACCAGCGAAAGGAGCGCCCGTGCCCGATACCGGCGCATCCGGACGGCCTTGTCCGCCCGTGGCCGGCTCGCTAGGCTCGGCCCGCGTGCGGCCGAACGTCGTCCGCGGCGGTCCGCCCGCCGCCTTTCCCCTCGCCCCGGACGCGGCCGGCCCCGGCCGCGAGGCGCCTCCCGTCCCCGGGGAGGCGCGGGCCCCGGCGGTCCGCCGTGTCCTCGGCGCGCTGCTCGGCCTGGGCACCGCGCTGATCGACCTGGCCTACTTCCTCCTCGTCGGCGCCGCCCTGGGCCCGCTCCTGCTGTGGCCGCGCACCCGGCCGCGGGCGCGAAGGGTGCTGACCGCGGGCGCCCGCGTGCTGGCCGAGCTGGAGCGGAGGCGCCGGCGCCGGTTCTTCCGCGACCGGTACCCGGCCGGCTGGGACGAGCGCAAGGCGCTGCACTACCTGGCGGGGCGGATGTACGCGGGCGTGCTGACGGGCATCGTCGCCGGCCTGCTCGGCTTCGGCGCCCTGCTGGCCGTGCTCGTGGTGCTCGCGGTCGCCCGCGGCGACATCGGCTGGGCCGAGCTGCTCGGCCAGGCCCTCCTGGGCGGCGCCCTGCTCTTTCTCGACCTGCAGGGCCTGGTCAGCCTGGCCACGCTGGAGCGCCGGCTGGCCCAGGAGTGCTTCGGCCCCTCGGAGCGGGAGCTGCTGGAACGCCGCATCTCCGAGCTGGCCGCGAGCCGCGCCGCCGTCATCAGGGCCGTCGACGCCGAACGCAGGCGCATCGAGCGCGATCTGCACGACGGGCTCCAGCAGCGGCTGGTGGCGCTGGCGATGCTGCTCGGCCGCGCCCGGCGCCACCACACGCCGGAGCGGACGCTGGCCCTGCTCACCCAGGCGCACGCCGAGGCCCAGGAGGTGATCGGCGAGCTGCGGGAGGTGGCGTGGCGGGCCTATCCGACGGCGCTGGACAGCCTCGGGCTCGAGGAGGCGCTCGCGGGCGCGGCCGACCGGTGCGCCCTCCCGGTCAGCCTCGACTACCGCCTCACCGGACGGCTGCCCGAGCCCGTGGAGACCGCGGCCTACTTCGTCGTCTCCGAGTGCGTCACCAATGCCGCCAAGCACTCCGGGGCCCGCGGCATACGGGTGCGGGTCGAGCGGGTGGGCGGCGCCGTCCTCGTCGGGGTCACCGACGACGGCGTGGGTGGCGCCGACCCGGCGGGGGGCGGCCTGGCCGGCCTGCGCGACCGGGTCGCCGGCCTGGAGGGCCGGCTGACCGTCAGCAGCCCGCCCGGCGGGCCCACCACGATCACCGCGGAGTTGCCGTGCGCCTGATTCTCGCCGAGGACTCGACCCTGCTGCGCGAGGGCCTCGTCCGGCTGCTGGTGGAGGAGGGCCACGAGGTGCTCGCCGCGGTCGGGGACGGGGAGTCGCTGGTCGCCGCGGTCGAACGCGAGCCGCCCGACGTCATCGTCGTCGACGTCCGGATGCCGCCCACGCACACCGACGAGGGCCTGCGCGCGGCCCTGGCGATCCGCGAGCGGTGGCCCGGCCTCGGGGTGCTCGTGCTCTCCCAGCACATCGAGCGGCACTACGCCGCCCAGTTGCTGTCCTCGGACGCGGCCGGGGTGGGCTATCTGCTGAAGGACCGCGTCGCGCAGGTGGAGGAGTTCCTCGACTCGCTGGAGCGCGTGCGGGCGGGCGGGGCCGCGATCGACTCCGAGGTGGTCCGCAAGCTGCTCGCCCGCACCACGCACGCCGACCCGCTCAGCCGCCTCACCCCGCGGGAGCGGACCGTGCTCGCCGAGATGGCCCAGGGCCACACCAACGCGGCCATCGCGGAGAAGCTGCACGTGTCCGTCAGCGCGGTGGAGAAGAACGCCAACGCGATCTTCGACAAGCTCGGCCTCGCGCACGCCACCGGCTACAGCCGCCGGGTGCTGGCCGTCCTGCGCTACCTGGACTCCTGAGGCGGCCCCGGGCGCTCCCTCTCCCGGGGCCGCGGGCGGCCCAATCCGGCGGCGGCCAGAGCCCGGGGCGGCGGCGGCTCGGGAGCCGGGGCCACGGGCCGCCCTGGTCCGGCGGCTCGGGCCCGGGCCGGTCACCGGGGTCGGTGCCTCAGGGCCGGTGCCGGGGTCACTCCCCGGTGCCGGTGATGAGCACGCGGGCCTTCTCGACCACGGGCGGGAAGGTCCCCTGCGGGTAGTCGATGTTGGAGAGGACCACGGACACCCAGCCGCCGGCCGGGTACATCTGCACGTCGGTCGACTCGCCCTGGGACCCGCCGCTGTGCCCGATGCCCCACTGCCCGTTCAGCAGCACCCGCATCGGCCCGTAGCACTGGAACATGGCGCGCGCGGGGCCGGCCGCCGCGGGTGCCGCGCCGTTCGAGGCGGCGGCGGGGGCGGGTTGTCCCGGGCCCTGCATCGAGCCGACGTTCGGGAGTTTCCCGCCGAGCGTGATCTCGGTGAACGCCGGGCCCGCCAGTCGCTCCCCCAGCAGCGCGTCCGCGAAGCGGGCCATGTCCCCGCTGGTGGCGAACGCGTCCCCGGAGGGGCTGCCCACGAAGTTCTTGCGGTCGACGACGTCCTCCCGCTCTCCCGAGGGCTGGAGGGCGTACGGGTGGGCGAGGCTCGGGTCGGTGCGCCACTGCTCCGCGGTGAAGAAGTCCGAGTCGGTCATTCCGGCCGCGCGGAAGACGTGCTCGCGGATGTAGTCGAAGTAGGACCGGCCCGACACCTCCTGGACGATCGCGCCCAGCACGTGGTAGCCGGAGTTGCTGTACTGCCAGCCGGCTCCCGGCGTGAAGTCCGTTCCGGTGCCGCGGATCAGGTCCGTTGCCCCGTCCATCGCCTGCTGGAGGGTCGTCCACCCCGCGGCCGTCTGCTCGAAGCCCGGGATCTGGAACAGGTCGCCGAGCCCCGAGGTGTGGGTGAGGAGGTGGTGCACCGTCACCTTCCCCGCGACCTCCTCCGGGAAGCCGTCGAGGTACGTGCCCACGGTGCGGGCGTAGTCGATCTCGCCCGCCTCGGCGAGCTGCGCGATGGCCACGGCCGTGAAGAGCTTCGTCACCGAGGCGAGCGCGAAGCGGGTGCCAGGGCCGTTCTCGATGCCGCGGGCCTGATCCGCCATGCCGTAGGAGCGGGCGAGCACCGGCCGCCCGTGATACGTCAGCAGCACGCTGCCGGAGAACTCCCCCGCCTCCGCCTGCTCCCGTACGAACCGGTCGAACTCGCCCCCGGGGCGCAGCTCTTCCGGTATCCCGCCGTCGGCTCCCCCGCGGGCGCCGTGCCGGGCCGTGGCCCCCGCGGCCCCCGCGGTGGCCGCCGAGGCCGGGGCCGCCGCGGCGGCCAGGGCGGCCCCGGAGGCGGCGGACGCTCCCAGGAGGCCGAGCATCGTTCGCCGAGTCGTCGTCATGGACCTCACCTGTCTCTCGCTGGTGCACTGCCCCCGCACTTCTATCCGGGGAGCGCGCTCGGCGGCCGATGGCCGGTCCATATGCCCTCCATACGCCGGCCGGGCGGGCCGTTCGCGGCCGGGTTCCCGCCGGCGGCCGTTCGCGGGCGGGGTTCCCGCCGGCGGGCCGGGCTCGGGCCGGGTTCCCGCCGGCGGGCCGGGCTCGGGGGGTGGGGCGGTGGGTTCACCAGGCGTACGCCTCGGGCGCGGGCTTGGCCCCGTTGGGTGCCGGGGGCGGGAAGAGCGCGTTCAGCCTGCCGAGGGTGTCCGGGTCGAGGGTGATCTCCAACGCGCGCAGGGCGCCGTCGAGTTGCCCGGCCGTGCGCGGCCCGACGACCGGCCCGGTCACTCCCTCCTGCGCCAGCAGCCACGCCAGCCCGACATGGGCCGGGTCCTCGCCGAGTTCGGCGCACAGCGTCTCGTAGTCCTCGACCGCCTCCCGGCGCTCGGCCAGTGCGGCCGCCCACAGGCCCGAGCCGCTGCGTTCGGCCAGCCCCTCCCGCTGCTTGCGGAGCACGCCGCTGAGCACGCCGCCGTGCAGCGGCGACCAGGGGATCACGCCCAGGCCGTAGTGCCGCGCGGCGGGCAGCACCTCAAGCTCGGCCCAGCGGCTCATGAGGTTGTAGATCGACTGCTCGCTGACCAGCCCGAGGAAGTGCCGCGCACGCGCGGCCTCCTGGGCCAGCGCGAGGTGCCAGCCGGCGAAGTTGGAGGAGCCGAAGTACAGCACCTTGCCCTGCCGGCGGAGGACGTCGAACGCCTCCCAGATCTCCTCCCAGGGCGTGTCCCGGTCGACGTGGTGCATCTGGTACAGGTCGAGGTAGTCGGTCTGCAGGCGCGTCAGCGAGGCCTCCACCGCGCGCCGGATGTGCAGCGCGGACAGCCCGCGCTCGTGGGGCCACTCCCCCGTCGGCTGGTAGACCTTGGTGGCCAGGACGGTCCGCTCGCGACGGCCGCCACCCCGGGCCAGCCACCGGCCGATGATCCGCTCGGTGCGGCCCTCTCCCGGCGGCCCGCCGTACGAGTCGGCGGTGTCGAAGAAGGTGATGCCGTGCTCGTGGGCCCGGTCCATGATCGCGTGACTGTCCTCTTCCGGCGTGCGCGATCCGAAGTTCATGGTGCCGAGGACGAGCCGGGACACCGTGAGGCCGCTGCGGCCGAGGCGGGTGTACTCCACTGCGCCAACCTTTCGGGAAGGAATCCCCACTCGCGTCAAGCGGGACGCGGACAAGCTACGACTTGCAACATCAATGATGCAAGTTGCCGAGGAGCGGCGACGCTGCCGTATGCTTTCGTCCATGAAGACGGAGAGGCGGCCGAAGGCGGGCGGCGGCCGGCCGCTGCGCGCGGACGCCGAGCGGACGATGACGGCGATCCTGGAGGCGGCGGAACGCACGCTCAGCCGCGATCCCGCGGCCACGATGGAGCAGATTGCCGAGGCCGCGGGCGTCGCCCGCACCACCGTGCACCGGCGGTTCGCCACCCGGGAGGCGCTCGTCGACGCCCTGGCGGAGTGGGCCACCCGGCGGTTCGCCGCGGCGGTCGATGCCGCCCGTCCGGACACGGCCCCGCCGCTGGTCGCCCTCTACCAGACCACCGCGAACGTCCTCGACGTCAAGGTCGGCTGGGGGTTCGCGATGAGCCAGGCGTCCTCGGTCGATCCGGAGGTGGCCCGCATCCACGCCGAGGTCCGGGAGACCTGCGAACGGCTGTTCCGCCGCGCCAGGGACGCCGGCGTCCTGCGCGCCGACGTCGACATCCCGTGGACGCGCCGCGTCTACTACGCCCTCATCCACCAGGCCGCGCAGCGCAGGGAGGAGCTGGACACCGGCGCCCTCGCGACGCTCGTCGTGGACACCCTGCTCCGCGGCGCGGGCACCCCGCAGCCCGACCGCCTGTGACCCCGCCCGGGGCCTGACCGGTCCCCCCGGCCCCGCGGTCAGACGTCGGTGCCCGGCAGCAGGCTGTCCTCGGTGACGTAGTTGCAGTACGTGTAGATGTACGCGGAGTCGAAGGAGTCGGACGCGCCGTTCGGGCGGATCTCCTCGTCGGCGGTCCCGAACAGCAGCTGGTACTCGCCCGCGGGCAGGTTCAGCACGGTGTGGGGGTAGTCGGTGCCGCGCGGGCAGAACTCGTCCTCGCCGGTGCCGGCCGGGTAGACGGAACAGTCGCCGCAGGGCTCGACCGTGTCGCGGCCGGTGCGGGGCCCGGTGTAGAGCACTTCGAGCTCGTAGGGCGAGTCGTTGTAGACCTCGACCCGCACGGTGGCCCCGCCGCCGCCCGACTCGGGGGGCAGCTCCTCCCCGGCGGCCGGCACCTCGGCCGCGATCCTGGCGGCGATCACGATGTCGCGCGCCCGGTCCACCCGCCCGTCCTCCGGGTGGTCCTGGATCAGCTCCTCCAGGGTGCTCCTCGCGTCCTCGAACGCGCCGGCCAGGAAGCGGCTGACGCCGCACTCGTAGAGCCCGTCGGGCTCGGCCGCGGCACCCTCCTCGGCCAGCCGGGAGAAGTCGGCTCCCGGCAGCCGGCCGAACAGCCCGGCCAGCCCGCGGATCTCGTCGAGGGCCTCGCAGGCGGTGTCGCCTTCGAGGGCGCCGACGGCCTGTCCCTGGCGGGCCCCGAGCTCCTCCGCGAGACCGGTGGCGTACTCGCTGTCGCCGTGCTCGGACAGCAACTCGGTGAACGGCTCCGCCGCCGCCACGGGGTCCGTGTCGAGGTGCTGCATGCCACAGGCGTGCAGCGGCTCGGGCAGTTCGGCCACGGCCCGCTCGGCCAGGCGCTCCGCCTCGGCGTCGTCCCAGTCCTCCGGCAGGTCAGCGAGGTAGCGCAGCGGCTCGAGTCCGGCGCACCCGTCCTGCCCGCCGCGGGGCGCCGTCGCCGCCTCGTACAGGGCGTCGATACGGGCCGGCACCTCGGCCGCCGCGTCGGTGGACGGGTGGTGAGCCCGCACGCCGAGGTAGGTGGCGAGCGCGCTGTCGTACCCGTCACGGGCCTGGTCGAAGGGGTCGGAACGGACCGCGGCGACCTGCGCGTCCGCGGCGGCGAGCTCCTGCCGCAGGTCGCGTTCCAGCGCACGTTCCTGTGCGTCGCCGCACCACACGACGCTGCCGGCCGCCAGGGCGGCCACGGCCACCACGGCGGCGGCCGGGACCCATACGCCGGGCCGCCGGGGGGCGGGCGGCCGCGCCAGCCGCCAGGCATCGGCGGCGAGGGCGGCCAGGCACAGCAGGTAGGCCGCCACCCAGCCCCCGGCCACGCCCTCGGCGGTCACCGGCAGCACGGCGAACAGGAAGGCGGCCGTCACCAGCCAGGCGAGGGCGGCGCGCGGCCACCGCCGCAGGAACAGGTAGCCGGCGCCCAGGCCGGTGAGGTTCCCCAGGGCCGCGGTCGCCGCGGTGATCGGGTCCCGCGGCAGCCCCGCCGTCGGCGGCCGGTCCGGTGGCAGCGGGGCGCCGGGGGGAAGCGGCGGGGACGGCGGAAGCACGCCCCCGAATCCCCCGCCGTACCCGGTCGTGCCGTCGGCTCCGGTTCCGGACATGCAGCCTCCCACCCCTGAGACTTGACGCCAGCTCAGCCCTTTCGGGCCCCCACGCACCTTACCTACCCCGAATGACGCGGGACCGGTCGGTCGGCCGGCCGCACCGGCCGGGGATGTCGCGGCGACTGGCGCCAGGCGCCCGGGAGTTCACCGTTCCCCGCCGCCGGAGCCCCGGGCGCCGGGCACCGGCAGGGGAGCCGGGCGAGGGGCGCCGGGCGGGGGCGCTCGCCGAGCCGGGGCGCACGCCGGGCGGGGCGGCGGCCCGGCGTGCGCCCCGCCCGGCGGCTCCCTCCCGGCTCAGGCGTAGCTGTAGAAGCCGCGGCCCGACTTCCTGCCGAGCAGGCCGCAGTCGACCATGCGCAGCAGCAGCGGGGGCGGCGCGTGCAGCGGCTCGCCGGTCTCCTCGTGCATGGCGCGGGCGATCGAGGCCGTCACGTCGAGGCCGATGAGGTCCGCCAGGCGCAACGGGCCCAGGGGGTGGGAGCAGCCCAGCGTCATTCCGGCGTCGACCGTCTCGGCCGCGGTGCCCGCCTCCACCAGCCGGATCGCCGACAACAGGTAGGGAAAGAGCAGGGAGTTGACGAGGAAGCCGGCCCGGTCCTGCGCCTGGATCACGGTCTTGCCCAGCACGTCCCGCACGAAGGACTCGGCGCGGGCGACGGTGTCCGCGCCGGTGAGGAGCGAGGGGACGAGTTCCACCAGCGGCATCACGTGAGCGGGGTTGAAGAAGTGGATGCCGATCACCTGCTCGGGGCGCCGGGTGCACCCGGCCAGCCGGGAGATGGGCAGCGAGGAGGTGTTGGTGGCAAGCACCGCCCGCTCGTCCGCCAGGACCTCGGCCACCCGGGAGAGCACCTCGGCCTTGAGCGGCTCCTCCTCCCTGACCGCCTCGATGACCAGCGGGCGGTCGGCCAGGTCCTCGATCCTGGTGGTGAACGAGATCCGTTCGAGCTGTTCGTCCCGCTCCGGCTTGGTGATCTTCCCCTTGGCCACGGCCCGGTCCATCGAGGCCGTGATCCGGCCCCGGCCGGCCGCCTCGGAGGCCGCCGAGCCGACCCGGACCAGGACCTCGCAGCCCGCGCGGGCCGCCAGCTCGGCGACCCCGGCGCCCATGGTGCCGCAGCCGATGAGGCCGAGCCGGGTGAACTCGTGCCGTGCGTTTGCCGTCTGTTGCTCCGTCATGCGGCCGCCCCCCAGCGCAGCAGCGAGGTGCCCAGGGCCATGCCGCCGCCGAAGCCGGCGAGCAGGACCAGGTCGCCCTTCTTCAGGTACCCGTCGTGGTTGGCCTCGTCCAGGGTCACCGGGATGGAGGCGGCCCCGACGTTGCCGTAACGCTCCAGCGTGCGGTGGGTGTGCGCCTTGGTCAGGCCGCTGCTCTCCACCAGGTCGGCGATCATGACGCCGTTCGCCTGGTGCGGCACGAAGTGGTCGACGTCCTCGGTGCGCAGGCCCGCCCTGGCCAGGAGGCGCCGCAGCGCCGCGGGCACGTTCCCGGCGACGAACTCCCGGACGGCGCGCCCGTTCATCCGGAAGAAGTGCCCGCCCTGCGCCACCGTCTCGTGCGAGGCGGGGGTGCGGCTGCCGCCGGCCTCGATCCGGATCAGCGCGTGGGCGTCGCCGCGGCTGGTGAGTTCGGTGTCGAGGAAGCCGTAGCCCTCGGGCACCGCGCCCACCACGGCCGCCCCGGCCCCGTCGGCGAAGAGGACGGCGGTGCGGCGGTCGGTGACGTCGACGATCCGCGAGTACACGTCGGCCGCCACCACCAGGGCGCGGGCGCCGGGGTGCAGCGTCACCAGGCCGCGCGCCAGCTCCAGCGCGTAGACGAAGCCGCTGCACACGACGTTCACGTCGAGGCAGGCCGCGTTCTCCGCGCCGAGCCGGTGCTGGACCAGGTAGGAGGTGGGCGGCTGCGGGAAGTCGGGGGTGGAGGTGGCCAGGATCAGGTAGTCGATCTCCGCCACGGAAAGGCCGGCCGAACTCAGCGCCCGCTCCGCCGCCTTGACCGCGAGGTCGGAGCTGGCCTCGTCGGGGGCGGCGTGTCTGCGGGTGCTGATGTGGGTCTTGCGCTCGATCCACTCGGCGGTCACGCCCGCCTGCCGGGCGACCTCCTCGTTGCCGACCAGTTCCTTGGGCAGGTAGGAGCCGGTGCCGAGGATGCCGATTGCGTGCTTGGACATGTGACTGCTCCCTTGGGCTGGCGGAGGTCAGGCGGCCGCGGTTTCCCGCGTGGCGGCGGGGCGCAGCGGATTGAGCCGTTGTTCGCCGATGCGGGCCCGAAGCTCCGGGTCGGTGACGCCGAGACCTGGCGCCGGGGCCATGGCGAGCACTCCGACCTTGCCGACGTGCAGGTTCCGCTGGACGCGGCGGGCGGCCTCCCCCACGTCCTCCAGCGGGTGGACCTCGGAGAGGATCGGGGAGAGCATGCCGAGGCTCACCAGGCGGATGCACTCCGCCTGCTCCTGGAGGTTGGCCGCGTGGCTGCCGATGATCCGCTTCAGGTTCATCCACAGGTACCTGTTGTCGAACTGGTGCACGTAGCCGGTGCTGGAACCGCAGGTCACCACCGCGCCGCCGCGCCGGACCACGAACACGGAGATGCCGAAGGTGGCCCGGCCGATGAAGTCGAAGACGACGTGCGGGTCCTCGCCGACGGCCTTGCGGATGGCCCGGCCGAGCCGCTTGCCGTACTCGATGGTCTGCGCGGGCGACTCGGGGGCGGCGCCGATGCCGATCTCCCCACGGTGGATGACGACGTCGCAGCCGAGGCCGCGCAGCAACTCCGCCTTGGCGTGGGAGGAGACCACGCCGACCGGGATGCCGCCGGCGTTCTTGACGAGCTGGACGGCGTAGCCGCCGAGGCCGCCGGTCGCGCCCCAGATCAGGACGATGTCGCCCTGCTTGATCCGGGCGCCGCGGTCGCTGATCAGCATCCGGTAGGCGGTGGCGGCCGTCAGCGGGATGCTGGCCGCCTCCTCCCAGGTCAGGTGGGCCGGCTTGGGGAGCAGCTGGCTGGCCCTGACCACCGTGTAGTGGGCGAGCCCGCCGAAGTTGGTCTCGTAGCCCCAGATCCGCTGCTCGCCGCCGAGCATGCCGTCGGCGTGGGTGGCGGGCTCCTGGTCGTCGGCCTGCACGCAGCTGACCACCACCCGGTCCCCGGCCTTCCAGCGCCGCACGCCCGCGCCCACCCGCACGACGACGCCGGAGGCGTCCGAGCCGAGGACGTGGTGCGGCCTGGCGTGGCGGGCCGCCCAGCCGCCCTGCCTGCCGAGCCGTTCCAGGAACGCGAAGGTGGGCACCGGCTCGAACGTCGCCGACCAGACCGTGTTGTAGTTGATGGAGCTGGCCATCACGGCGAGCAGCACCTCGTCGGGCGCGATCTCGGGCATCGGGACCAGGCCCACGTGCAGGGTCTTGCGCACGTCCTTGTCGGCGACGCCGCGGAAGGCGTCCACCTCCTCCGCCAGGGTGTGGGCGGCCAGGTACTCCGTGGGCGGCGGCAGACTCTGCCACCGCTCGGGCGCCTCTCCGCTGAGCACTGCTTCACCAAGAGCATCCATGCGGCCTCCCTGGCCCCTTGCCGTGCGTGGCTGCGAGAGCCGGCCCGGCGGCCGGCGCGATGGGGGCGGTCCTGCGGCGGAGCGCCCGGCGGCGGACGTCCTTCGGCCCGGCCGCACATCGCGCGGTCAGTGTGTCCCGGAGGCCGTTACACCGGCGTCACCCTGCCGTCACGCGCTGCGGCGGCACCGTGGCACACCGCGCGCGGGCGCCCGCGCGCCCGCGCACCGGCGCACCGGGGGCACCGGGAGCACCGGGGCACCGGGAGCACGACGGGGAGCACGACGGGGGGCGCCGGGGTGGCGCGCGGGAGGCAGCAGGCGGCGCCGTGGCGGCGGCAGGGAGCGCGCGAGGGCGCCCGGCACACGCCGGCGCGGCGCGGGAAGCGGGGAGGGCGGCGCCCCGAAAACGCCGGGGAGGCGCGGGCGGAACCGGGGGTGACCCCGGGAAGGGCCGAAGCGGAGGCGCCCGCACGCGGCGCGAAGGGGCACCGCGGCGGCGAAAAGGTGGACGTGCCGCGACCGGGAGCTGTCACGGCACGTCCGGCCGGGCGCGGGGGTCGCCCGGCTCAATCGCCCGCGCGCAGCGCCGCCAGGAGGGCGGCCGCCACCCGCGGGCGGTTCTCCGGAGCGAGGAAGGCGAAGTGGCCGCCTTCCAGCGGGACGACGCGGCACTCGGCGCCGGTCTGCGCGGCCCAGCCAGGCAGGCAGTCCACGGGCACCAGCGGGTCGAGGCGGCCGCCGAAGACGGTCAGCGGGCAGGCGGCGCGCAGCCGGCCGAAGTCCCGCCCGGCCTCGGCCCCCAGCCGCAGGTCGGCGCGCAGGCGGGCCAGCAGCCCCGCCCGGGTCTCCGGGTCGCCGAGGACCGCCGGCGGCAGCCCGCCCGCCAGGTCGAAGACCCGCAGCAGCTCCTCCTCGGTCTCCGCCTCGTCCACCCACCTGCGGCGGCTTCCCGGCGACTGGGCGGCGAGCACAAGACCGGCCGGCAGCCCGGGGAAGCGCGCCGCCACGTGCACGGCGAGCAACGCGCCAAGGCTGCACCCGAAGAACGCCGTCGGCAGCGGCGGCAGCGGCAGCACCTCGCGCTCCACCGAGCCGAGCACCCCGGCCACCCGGCTTGCGGGTGGCTCGGCGAAACGGTGGTCGCGGCCCGGCAGGGTCAGGCCCAGGACCTCGGCCTCCTCGCCGAGCGCCGCCGCAAGCGGCAGCAGGGCGTGGGGGCCGCCGCCCGAGTGTGGGAAGAGCAGCACGCGCCCGCGCGGCCGCGCGGGGGCGTACAGCGGCGACCACCACGCCCCCGGGGCGGGCCGCGCCGCGGGCCGCGCCGCGGGCCCCGGCCGCGCCGCGGACGGCTGCCCCGGCACGGTCAGCCCTCCTCGGGGCGGGGGCCGGCGAGGAAGGGGGCGAGCAGCCGGCCGGTGACCTCGCGCAGCCGCTGCCGCACGGCCGGGTCGTACGTCTCGCCGTGCGCGCGGGAGCGGGAGAGGCCGTTGAAGTACTGGCCGCTGTGCTCGCCCGCCTTCCCGACGGCCAGGTTCAGCACCGGCGGCACGCCCGCGGCGGCCGTGGTCCAGGGCCGCACGCCCGCCTCGCGCACCTGGAAGGTGTCCATGAAGTTCGCCGGGTGCACGCAGTTGACGCTCACCCCGCTCCCTTCGAGTTCCCCGGCCAGGTCGAAGGTGAAGGCGGCCAGGGCGAATTTGCTCTGGCAGTAGGCCGTCGCGCCGTCGTAGCCACGTTCCAGGTGCAGGTCGTCGAAGTCGGGCGCGGACTGGCCGACCGAGCCCACGTTGACGATCCTGGCCGGGGCGGCGGCCCGCAGCGCCGGCAGCAGCAGCCGGGTCAGCAGCACCGGGGCCAGGTAGTTGACGGCCAGCCGGAGTTCGAAGCCGTCGGCGCTGGCCTCCCGGGTCAGGTGCGGGGGCGGCCCGCCGCCCAGGCCCGCGTTGTTGACCAGGACGTCGAGCCGGGGGTGCGCCGCGGCGACCAGCCCGGCCAGCCGGCGGACCTCGGCCAGGTCCGCGAGGTCGGCGAGGAAGACCTCCGCGGTGCCGCCCGCCGCCTCCACGTCCTTGGCCGCGGCGGCGGCGCGGGCGGCGTCGCGGCCGTGGATCAGCAGGTGGAAGCCGCGTTCGGCCAGGGCCCTGGCGAGGACCCGGCCGAGGCCGGAGGTGGCGCCCGTGACGAGGGCGATCTTCGGGGGAACCATGAGGGCGCGCCTTTCTCAGGGAGTGTGCGGGGCCTGCGGGCCTTCCTCGGCGCGCAGCTCGATGGCGACCATGACGAGCGTCCGGTCGGAGGTGTTCCGGACGCAGTGCCGCAACGGCAGCCGCTCGGGGCCGTTGTAGCCGACGTGCCCGGTGACCAGCTCGCCGGCCGCGAGCACCTCGCCCTGGGGCGAGAGGTTCTCGCCGTGGGCGCCCTGGACGACGACGGTCACCCAGGGATGGCGGTGGGTGTGCAGGGGCCTGGTCTCGCCCGGCTCGACGGTCTCGACCCAGCACCTGATGCCGGGCCGGTCGACGAGCAGCGGCGCCCGCAGCGCCTCCCAGGGCGGAAGTTCCGGGTCGCTCTCCACCACCGGCCTGGGCTCGGCGCCGGCCATCACGCGGCCCCGGCGCGGCGGGCAGCGGCGGTCAGCAGGCGGCGCGGGTTGGCGACGAACAGGGCGTCGATCTCCTTCTCGCTGACGCCCTCGGCCAGCAGCCGGGGCACCACGCGGCTGTGCAGGTGCGCGTAGTCCCAGTCCGGGTTGAGCTGGGCGCGCTGCTCCTCGGTGACGTGGTCGATGAACGCCGGGCAGTCCTGGGAGAGCAGCACCTGGTCGATGTGGCCCTCCACCAGCAGGGCCGCCACCGTGGCGATCCGCTGGTCGTCGGGCCCGAGCGCGGCCATGCCGAAGCGGTCGCAGCCCAGGTAGGCGCCGCTGGCGGCCAGCTCCCGCAGGTAGCCGGGGTCGGCGATGTCGCCGGCGTGGGCGAGGACGACGTCGTGCGGGTCCACGCCGAGGTCGCCCAGCAGGGTCAGGGCCTTCATGGCGCTGGTGTTGGCCGGCTCGGTGTGCACCACGACGGGCACGCCGGTGCGCCGGTGCACCTCGGCCGCCGCGGCGGCCAGCCTGCGGACCGTGGCGTCGTCCTCGGTCTTCTCGCAGACGAACTTCACCAGCGCCGCCCTGACGCCGGAGCCGGCGATGCCGGTGCGGACGTCGGCCTCCAGCAGGTCCACCAGCGGGTCGGGGCCGCCGAGCGGGGTGCCAGGGCCGCGCAGCCGCAGCAGCTGCGGCAGGCCGTCCAGCGCGTACAGGCCGGTGGCCAGGACGATGTTCACCCGGGTCAGCTCGGCGACCCGGCGGATCAGGCCGAGGTCCCGGCCCTGGCCGATCACCGTCATGTCGACGAGGGTGCGCACCCCGTGCTCCCAGGCGTTCTCCAGGCGCCGGGCGGCCTCGGTGACGCCTGTGTTGCCGTCCCACAACCGGGGGTAGTTCAGGCCGAATTCGAGATCGCGGACGAAGACGTGCTCGTGTGTGAGCACCGGGCCGAGGTCCTCGGCGTCCACCGGACCGCGCACGGTCGGCACGTGGGTCGCGGTGCCCGAGGTCGGCGTCGTGTGTTCCATGGTGCACAGCCCTCCTTGACGAGGAGCCCGCCGGGGCGGGCTCCGGCTCGCGGCCGCCGCGGCACCCTGCCGGGGCCCGGCGGCCGTTCTCCCGGGAATCCCGGGCGTCTCCCGGGAACCCCCCGGGGATCTCCCGGGCGTCTCCCGGGAACTCGCCGCGCGGCCGGGTGGCCGCGCCGGCGAGGCGCCGCGCGGGGCGTTGCGTGGGACGCCCGCACCGGGCCGGCGAGGGCCGGCGGCTCGGGAGGGTGCCGCGTCCCGGCCCCGCGGGCGCGGCGAACTCCCGCGGGGCGTATGGCATTTCCATGGCGGCCGGCGCGGTGTGCCTAGCCGGCCAGGTACTTCGCGCTCAGGGAAGGGACGGGGGAAAGGCGGGCGGCGCCGGCGTCGCCGCCGCCCGCCTCGGCGGCGCACTGGCGGGCGAACACCCGCTGGAGCTCGGCCAGCCAGTAGGCGACCTCGCCGCCGGGGAAGCGGGCGGCCTCGATCAGCCTGGCGTCCACGGCCTCTTCGAGAGCCTCCTCGGCGAGGTCGAGCGGCAGTCCGAGGAGCGCCGCGGCCTGGGCCGCCGTGACCGGGCAGCTGTCCGGCTCGCTCATGCCGCGGAACACCAGGCGTGCCTGCGCGCTGAGCCTGCCGTAGGGGACCTCGAACAGGGCGCGGATGCGGGGGCCGCCGCGTTCCAGCTCGGCGAAGCGGCGCTCGTCCGAGTCGAGCAGCTCGGCGAACTGGTCCACGCTCCAGTGCGGCTTGCCCGCCAGCCGGATCGCGGCCCCGCGCAGGGCGATCGGCAGGTTCCCGCACAGCGCCGCCACCCGCATGGCCCCGGGGATGTTCCGCTCGACCCTGCCGTCGCCGACCGTGGCGGCCAGCAGGTCGAGCGCGGCCCGGTCGCCGAGCGTGCCCAGCTGCACCGTGTGCCCCAGGTCCTTGCCGAACACCCGGGCGCGGCTGGTGGCGATCAGCGCGGAGCCCGGGGTGGGCGGCATCAGCTCCCGCAGCACGTCCTCCCTTGGCACGTCGTCGAGCACCACCAGCATCTGCCGCTCGGCCAGGGCGCTGCGGTACTCGGCGATGCGCTCGTCCACCCGGTCGGGCACCGGAATGCCCATCGCCTGCAGGAACATCGCGACCACCGCGCCGAGCGGCGTGGGCTCCGCCCGGCTGCCGCGCAGGTCGGCGAACAGCTGCCCGTCCCGGTAGCGCTCCTTGAGGCGGTGGGCGAGCTGCACGGCCAGCGTCGTCTTGCCCACCCCGATCCCGCCGGTGAAAAGGTACGCCTCGGGGAGGGGCCGCGCGGTGGGCTCCCGCTGCTCGGGCACCCGGCACATCGCCTCCTCCACGCCGACCAGGTCCCCGCGGGGCGGCGGCAGTTGCCTGGGGATCGTGCGGCGCGGCGCCTCCGGCGGGTCGAGCAGTCCGACGGCCTCCGCGGGCACGCCCAGGTCGGCGTCGCCGGTGAGGATGGACTGCTCGACCTGGCGTAAGGGCAGGCCGGGTTCGAGCCCGAGGTCCTCGATCATCGCCCGCCGGGTGCGGCGGTAGACGTCGAGCGCCTCGGCCTGCCTGCCCGAGCGGTACAGGGCGAGCATCAGCAGCGCCGCCAGCTCCTCCCGCAGCGGGTACTCGGTGATCAACGCCGAGAGCTCGCCGACGAGTTCGCGGTGCCGGCCGAGGGCGAGCTCAAGGGAGATGCACTCCTCGAGCACCGTCTGCCGCTGCTCGTTCAGCCGGGCGGCGCCCGCCCGGACCAGCCGGCTCGTCAGGTTCTCCAGTGCGGGCCCGCGCCACATCGCCAGGGCCGTGCGCAGGCCGCGGCCGGCCTGTTCCGTCTTCCCCTGGGCGGCCGCCTGCCTGGCCGCCGTCACCCGGTCCTGAAAGCACTTCAGGTCCAGGTCGCGGTCGCGGACGTCGAGCAGGTAGCCGGAGGGGCGCTTCACGATCAGGCCCGGCGGGCCGCCCGCCGCGGTCAGCGCCCGCCGCAGCATCGACAGGCAGTTCTGCACCTGCTCCTTGGCCGTCGCGGGGGGCGCCGAGTCCCAGGTGGCCTCGGTGAGGCGGCCGATGGAGACGGTGTGCCCGGCGTTGAGGAGCAGCGTGGCGAGGATGTGCTGCTGGCGCAGGCCGACCACGTCGACGGCCTTCGACCCCTCTGTGATCTCCAGCGGACCGAGCACGGAGAAACGCATGGAATCCTCCCGGGAAGTCATGGGTCCGAAGCATCACAAGGCCGTGTCGACGGGGCGGCCCTCGGCCGGGCCCCGGCGCGTGCGGCGCGGGACCCCCGGGAACGGCGCGCGGCGCCCGCGCGGCGCAGGGCGCCGGGGCGATGGCCGGGCAGCCGGGCGCCGGCCGACTCGGCAAACCCCCTCACCCGCACGCCCGGACCCCCGTCCCCGCGTCCACGACTCGCCCGCCGCGGTGGCGGCGGCGGGCGGAAAGGCACCAGGTCACGCAGGTGACCCGGCGCAGACACAAGGGGTCATCTTACCCGCAGGGGCCATATCCGAGGCCGACGGCGCGGAGCGCCCCGGCAATGGATGGGCAAAGGACGCGCTGCCCGCCGCCGCTCAGGCGGCGGTGAACCCGCCGTCGACGACGAGGACCTTGCCGGTCACGTAGGTCGCGCCGATCAGGTAGCCGATGGCCTCCGCGATGTCCTCGGCGTGCCCGATCCGCTTGGCCGGCACGGTCTCCGCGGCCGCCGCGAACTGCGCCGTGCGCTGCTCCTCGGGCAGGAAGGACCACCAGTTGGTGTCCACCGCTCCGGGGGCCACCGCGTTCACCCGCACCGGCGCAAGCTCGGCGGCCAGCGGGGAGACGATGCGGTCGATGGCGCCGTTCACCGCGGCGAAGGTCACGGTGCCCGGCACGTTGGCCCGGGCGCTCGCGGCGGAGACCATGGTGATCGACCCGGTGACCCTGGCCTGCTGGACGGCCTGGAGGTAGGGGAAGAGCTTGCCCTCGAAGGCCGCCCTGATCTGGGCCAGTTCCACGCTCTTGACCGGGCCGAGGCCCAGCGCTCCCGGGCTGAACGCGAGCACGAGGTGGTCGAACTCGCCGACCCGCTCGAAGAAGGCGCTCACCTCGGCCTCGACGGTGCCGTCCACCTGCTCCGCGGCGGCGACCACGTCTTTCGCCGCGGCGAGCCGCTCGGGGTCCCGCCCGGTGACGATCACCTCGGCCCCCGCGGCCGCCTGCCGCCTCGCGGTCTCCAGGCCGATGCCGGACGTGCCACCCATGACGACGACGCGCATCCCACTCTCCTCTTTCGCGAACTTCCCTGGATTTCCCTGGTCTTGCCTGGTCTTGCCTGGTCTTGCCTGGTCTTGCCTGAACTTGCCGAACGTCCCCGGACTCCGTCGAACTTGCCGGAACTTCCCAGGACTTCCCGGGACTTTCCCGGACTTTCCGAACCGTTCCGAGCCCCCGGGTTCCCGTGCGCTCCTCCGGGCCGGTGTCCTCCGACTCGCGCGCGGGGCGGGGCAGGCCGGCCCGCGCGGCCTGACGGCGCCGCTCAGCAGGCACGTCGATCGTGTCAACCGGCCTTGTGGGCTTCCAGATGGGCTTTGTACTGTTACGAAAACCACCAGGTTCGGCGGGCAGGGGGCAGCCGCGGCAGGCGACGGCCCGGCGTTCCCGATGGCTCGTCGCCTCCCGGCCGGTGGGCCGGGCACACTGATCGGTGCAACGGGAAACGTGGCCGCCCCTGGGGCGGGAGCGGACACGCGAGTAGTGATCGGGGTGCAAGGTGGGGTCCTCCACGAATCGGCGCCGGGAGCTTGCGGAGTTCCTCCGCAGCCGCCGGGAACGACGCAGGCCCGAGGACGTCGGGCTCGCCCCGGGGGGCCGGCGCCGCACCCCGGGACTGCGCCGCGAGGAGGTCGCCGCCCTGGCCGGGCTCAGCGTCACCTGGTACACGTGGCTCGAACAGGGCCGGGAGATCCGCGGCTCCAGGCAGGTGCTGCGCAGTCTGGTCGACGTGCTCGGCCTGGACGCGGTGGAGACCGCGCACCTGTTCCGGCTGGCCGGCGAGGTGCCGCCGAGCGAGACCACCACCGCCTCGGCCGAGGTGTCCGCCCACTACCAGGTGCTGCTCGACCAGCTCGACCCGAACCCGGCGTTCATCCTGAACCGCCGCTTCGACGTCATCGCCTGGAACCGGGGCTGCGAGTTGCTCTACAGCGACCTCACCCGCTTCCCGCCCGCCAGGCGCAACATCCTGTGGCTCGCCTTCGCCTCCGAGGAGGTCCGCAGCACCTCCGACGACTGGGAGCGGGACGCCGCCCAGTCGGTGGCCCTCTTCCGCGCGCAGATCGGCGAGGGCGTGCTGCACCCGGACATCGCCGCGCTGATCGCCGAACTCGAAGCGGAGAGCGAGGACTTCAAGCGGCTGTGGCACCTGAAGGACCTGGCCGCCTTCACCTCGGAGAGCCGCAAGATGCACCACCCGAAGCTGGGCCGGGTGACCTTCGAGTACATCAAGATGCACGCCGCGGACAACGAGCAGACCCTCGTCGCCTACCTCGCCCCCAAGGGCTCCGAGCTGGCCCGCCAGCTCGCCGAGCTCGTCGAGCGGGGCTGAGCGCCCGGGGCCCGGCGGGGCCGCGGGGGGTGACGGTGCGGTGACGGCGGCGTAACGCCCGCCGGGACACACTGAGGCCCGTCAACGCCCGTCCCGTCACGCACCACTGCGCGAAGGGCCGCGCGGGCCGACGGCCGCCGCCCGCGGCCCGGGCCCGGGGGCCGGCGGCACCGCCGCCCGCGCGCGCCGTGGTCGCACCACCCGAGGAGTCGAACGCGGTGCCTGCGCCCCAGCTCAGCTTCAGCCGTACGCTCGACCGCGAGCTCGTCCACCGCCGCGCCGTGAGCGAGGTCTTCCTCACCGACTCGCTCCGCACGGCCGGGGACACCGTCCTGGTGGCCGCCCAACTGCCGCGGTCGCACGCCTACTTCCTGGACACCACGGACCCGCTGCCGCACTACGGCGCCCTGTTGCTGACCGAGTGCTGCCGCCAGGCCTGCACCTACGTCGCCCACACCGCCTACGGCCTCCCCCGGGACTGGGTCAGCCTCTCCGCCGGCACCTCCCTCGACCTCCTCGACGTTCCCGAACTGCGGCTCGGGGAGGGGCCCGCGGAGCTGACGATGAGCGTCCGCACCGAGCCGGAACGCCGCAGCGGCCGGCTGCGCGCGGCCCGGATGACCGTCGATCTCCACCTCGGCGGGGCCCGCGTCGGCGGGACCTCAAGCGAGGGCCGCTACCTCAGCCGCGAGGAGTACGAGCTGCTCAGAAAGGGTTCGCGGACCTCGCCCGCCCCGCTGTCCCCCGTTCTTGACACCCTGCCAGGGGCCGCCGCGCGGCAGCGGGTGCCCGCCGCCTGGGCCGGGCGCCGCGACCCGCGCAACGTCCTCGTCGCGGACCGCAGCCGCACCGAGGACGGCGTGCGGGTCACGCTCGCGGTCCCGGGCCGGCACCCCACCATCTTCGAGCACCCCCTGGACCACCACCCCGGGATGGCCCTGCTGGACGCCGCCGTGCAGACCGCGACGCTCGCCGTCGGCCTCGACCGCGGCGGCGCCACGGCCCTGCGGGTGCGCACGCTGCGCGCCGCCTTCGGCAGCTTCGCCGAGCTGGACTCCGACGTCACCCTCACCGCCCGCCTCACCGGGCGCGGCCGGCCGGGCCCGGCCGGGACGGTCACGGCCCTGGTGACCGCCGAGCAGGACGGCCGGGAACTCGCCGGCCTCACCCTGCAGGCGGCGCTCGCCGAGGAGGACGCGCCCCGGGGCCCGGCCGGCGGGCGGGAGGCGGAGGAGGTGGCCGTCCGATGAGCGGGCAGACGCCCGTCCGCGCGGTGTGGACGGACTTCGGCGGCGTGGTCACGATGCCGCTCGCGGGCACCACCCGCGCCTTCTGCGAGCGGGTCGGGGTCGAGGAGCGCACCCTGCGCGCCGCGATCGGGCGGGTCACCGCCTCCTACGGGGTGAGCGACCCGATGGCGCCCCTGGACACGCCGCTGGTCACCGAGGAGGCGTGGGCCAGGCAGGTCGAGCGGGTGCTGGCGGAGGAGTTCTCCGTGCGGGCGGACCTGGGCGACCCGGGCGGCATCTGGTTCGACGACCGCCCGGCGAACGCGCCCTGGCTGTCCTGGCTGCGGGCGCTGCGCGCGGAGGGCGTCTTCGTCGGGCTGCTCTCCAACATGGTGCCCACCTGGGACGCCCGCTGGCGGGCGATGCTCGGCCCCAGGGACGCCTTCGACGCCGAGGTGCTGTCCTACCGGGTCGGCCTGCGCAAGCCGATGCCGGAGATCTTCCGGCACGCGGCGGCCGTGGCCGGCGTGCCCGCCGGGTCCTGCGTCCTGGTCGACGACCTGCCCGCCAACTGCGCCGGGGCGCGCGAGGCGGGCTGGCGCGCCGTCCACTTCACCGACACCGAAGAGGCCATCGCCCGGCTCGCGGCCTGGACCGGGGTCACCCGGGCCGCCCCCCGCTGAGCCACGCCCCCGGCCCACCCCCCGGAACCCCCGCCCCCACCCCCACCGATCCCCGCCCCGACCCCCACCGACCCCTACTGAATTCCCCTGATTTCTCCCTGATTTTCCCCCGAGGTGCCCCGACTCGCCCCCGGTCACCCTCACCCACCCTCCCTCTCCCGCTCCCTCACCACCCCTTTCGTCCCCTTCGTCCTTTCGTATCCCGAAGTCCCACGGCAACTCCCCTGGAAAGGCGGCAGTCATGAGCGCAGATGCCGGAGAAATCGAGCAGTTCATCACCCGCGTGCTGGTGGACGCCTTCGACGCCGAGGAGGACGGCCTCGGCGTGGACACCACCCTCCGCCAGCTGTCCATCGACTCCCTCGGCGGCGTGGAACTCAGCCTCGCCCTCAAGAAGGAGTACGGCGTCTCCTTCGTCGCCGGCGAGATACAGGTCGACTTCAGCGTCACCGACATCGCGGAGCTCGTCCGCAGCAAGCAGCGCGAGCTGGGAGCGGTGGGCTCATGACGCGGGTGGGGCGCCCCGGGCCCGAGGTCGCGGTCACCGGCCTCGGCGCCGTCTCCGCGGCCGGGATCGGCGTGGAGGCCAACTGGCAGCGGGTGTGCGAGGGGGTCTCGGCCGCGGCCCTCGACCCCGCGCTCGACCGGTTCGGGGCCAACATCTCCTGCCGGGTCCCCGCGTTCGACGTCACCGCGCTCGTCGGCTCCCAGGGCAGGAAGCGCAGCGACCGCACCACGCAGCTTGGCCTGCTGGCCGCCCGCGAGGCCATCGCGGACGCCGGCCTGTCCCCCGGCACCTGGGACGGCGCCCGGGTGGGCATCGTCATGGGCACCTCGGGCGGGGCGGCCACCTCCTACGAGACCGAGTACGTGCGGTACGTCGAGGAGGGCCCGGAGTGGGTCTCGCCGTTGTTCGGGATCACCGGCCCGATGAACCTGCTGGCCGGCTTCCTCGCCATCGCCCTGCGGGCGTTCGGCCCGAACATGGTGGTGACCACGGCCTGCGCCGCCGGGCCCACGGCGATCGGCACCGCGCGGCACCTCCTCCAGGCCGACATGTGCGACGTCGTCCTGGCCGGGGGCGCCGAGGCCCCGCTGACCGGGATGCTGATGAGCAGCCTGGTCCAGATGGGCGCGGTGTCCCGCCGGGTGCACGACCCGGCCGGCGCCAGCCGCCCCTTCGACGCGGACCGCGACGGCATGGTGGCCGCCGAGGGCGCCGGCGTGCTGGTGCTGGAACGCGCCCGCGACGCCGCCGCCCGGGGCGCCAGGCGGCGGGCCCTGGTCGCCGGCTACGGCGCCTCGGCCGACGGCTACCACCTGTCGGCCCCCGACCCCGAGGGCCTGGGCGCGGAACGCGCCATCCGGCAGGCCCTGGCGGAGGCCGGCCTGACCGGCGCGGACATCGACCACGTCAACGCCCACGGCTCCTCGACCCCGCTGAACGACGTCACCGAGGCCGCCGTCATCGAACGGCTCTACGCCGCGCCCGCGGTCACCTCGACCAAGGGCGTCGTCGGGCACGCCCTGGGCGCGGCCGGGGCGCTCGAAGCGGTCTACACCGTCCTGGCCCTGGAGCACGGCCTGGTCCCGCCGACGGCCAACCTGAGCCGGCAGGACCCGCGGATCACCGTCGACGTCGTGGCGGGCAAGCCGCGCGAGGCCGCGATCCGGGCCGCCACCACCCACTCCTTCGGCTTCGGCGGCCAGAACGCGGTCCTCGCCTTCGTACGGCCCTGAAGCCGAACTCCCCACCGATACCGGCAGATTCCACGGACAAGCCAGCACAAGGAGGCCCACGTGCAGCGTTCAGTCATGGTCACGGGCGGGAACCGCGGCATCGGGCTCGCCATCGCCCGCGCCCTGGCCGACGAGGGCCACCGGGTGGCGGTCACCCACCGCGGCGGCCCGCCCCCCGAGGGCCTCCTCGCGGTCCGCTGCGACGTCACGGAACCCGCCACCGTGGAGTCCGCGTTCGCCGAGGTGGAGAGGGAGTTCGGCCCGGTGGAGATCCTCGTCTCCAACGCCGGGATCACCCGGGACATGCTCGTCCTCGAAATGGAGGACAAGGACTTCCACGAGGTCCTGGAGACCAATCTGGTGGGCGCCTTCCGCATGGCCCGCCGCGCCCTGCCCGGCATGCTGCGCGCCCGCTGGGGACGCCTGGTGTTCGTCTCCTCCGCCATCGCGGCGGTCGGCGGCCCCGGGCAGGCGAGTTACGCGGCCTCCAAGGCGGCGCTCACCGGCTTCGCCAGGTCGCTGGCCTGGGAGCTCGGCCGCCGCGGCATCACGGCCAACGTCGTGGCCCCCGGGCCGATCGAGACGGACATGAGCGCCGCGGTGAGCGAGGCACGCCGCGACTGGGCGATGCAGACCACCCCGCTGGGCCGCATGGGCCGCCCCGGGGACGTCGCCTCCGCCGTGCGCTTCCTGACCGGCGAGGAGGCCCACTACATCACCGGCGCCGTGCTCCCGGTCAGCGGCGGCTTCGGCATGGGCGCCTGAGCCCCCCCGCCGGCACCACCCCGCACCACCCGCCCCACCGCACGCCGCCCCACCGCACGCCGCCCCACCGCATCCCCGGCCGGCCGCGCCCCGGCCGGCCCCACGGCACCGCAGCAATCCACGAACAGCGAGGAGCACACGAGATGGCACAGGACGCAGACACCGCGGACACCGCGGACGCCCCGGAGGCGGACACCGAGGTACTCGTCGTCGGCGCGGGCCCCACCGGCCTCACCCTGGCCGCCGGGCTGCTGCGGCGCGGCGTGCGGGTGCGCGTCATCGACCGGGCGGAACGGGCGAGCCCGCACTCCAAGGCCATCACCCTCTGGCCGCGCGCCCTGGAGATCTTCGAGACCATGGGCATCGGCCAGGAGATGTACGACCGGGGCGTGAAGCTGGTGGCCACCAGCTACTACACCGGGAACCGGCGCATCGGCCGCATCCGCATGCGGCCGCTGGCCGGCACCAGGTTCCAGGTGCCGATCTCCCTGCCGCAGACCACGACCGAGGAACTGCTGCGGGAGGCGGTCGTCAAGGCCGGCGGCAGCATCGAGTTCGGCCTCGCCCTGGAGTCGCTGAGCCAGGAGGAGGGCCACGCCCTGGCCCGCCTCTCCGACGGCTCCACGCTGCGGGTCCCCTGGGTGGTGGGCTGCGACGGCGCCTACAGCACGGTCCGCGAGCACAGCGGCGTCGCCTTCGAGGGCGCCACCTACCCGCAGACGTTCGTCATCGTCGACGGGCACTACGACACCGAGTACGCGCACGACGAGTCCTACTACCTGATGGGCCCCACCGGCGTCATCGTCGTGGTCGGCCTCCCCGGCGGGCTCTACCGGGTCTTCGCCAGCGTGCCCCCCGGCGAGAGCCCCGAGGACCCGGTGGGGCTGGTCGGCCGGCTGCTGGAGAAGAACTCGCCGCTGCCCATCACGCCGGGGCAGGCGTCCGGCAGCGGCAGCTTCCAGATCCACCGCAAGCAGGCGGCCAGGATGCGGATCGGCCGGGTCCTGCTCGCGGGCGACGCCGCGCACATCCACAGCCCCGCCGGGGGCCTCGGCCTCAACACCGGTGTGCAGGACGCGGGTTCGCTGTCCTGGCGGCTGGCAGGCGTGCTGCGCCGCGGCGTGCCGGAGACGGTGCTCGACCAGTGGGAGGCCGAGCGGCTCTTCGTCGCCGGGCAGGTCATCGCCGAGACCGACCAGCAGACCCGGATGTGGATGCTCAAGGGCTGGCGGCGGGTCAGGCGGGACGTGCTGATCGACCTCGGCCTGCGCACCGGCCTGCTGGAACGCGTACTGCCGCGCCGCATCGCCCAGCTTGACCTGCGGCTCCCGGTCCAGGGCCCGGCGCGGCGCGGGCTGCGCCCCGGGCTGCGGATCGCCGACGTCCCGCTCGGCGACGGGCGGCGGCTGCACGACCTGCTGGCCCCTGGCGGCCACCTGCTGCTCGCGTTCGGCCCGCACAGCGGCCCGGGAACGGCCGCCCTCGACCTGCCCTCGCCCGCCGACCCTTCTCTGCTGCACGTGGTGCGCGTCGGCCGGGGACCGGCGGGCCACGGCGCCGCAGGCACCGCCCTCGACGACCCGGGCGGCCGGCTGCGGCGCGCCCTGGGCGCCCGCCAGGGAACGGTCTGCCTGGTCCGGCCGGACACGGTGATCGCCGCCGCGGCCGCGCTCGGCGACCCGGCCGGCGTACGGGCCGTGAACGCCGCGCTCGCCCGGGTGCGCGGCACCCGCACCGCCGCACCGGCGGCGGCCTCCGGGACTTCGGCGAACAACGACGCGTGGGAGGACGAGACGCCATGACCGGCACGACGACCGCAAGGACCACCGGCCCGCAGGGCACGCCGGGCCGGGTCACGCTCGGGCAGGGCCTGGAGGTTTCCGCGCTCGGCCTGGGCTGCATGGGCATGGCCGAGGGCTACGGGCCCGCCGACGCCCGCGAGGCCGTGGCCACCATCAGGCAGGCGGTGCGCAGCGGGGTGGACTTCGTCGACACCGCCTACATGTACGGCGGCGGGCGCAGCGAGGAGCTGGTCGGCGAGGCCCTGGCCGGGCTGAGCCCGGCCGAGCGGGACCGGCTCGTCCTGGCCACCAAGTGCGGGCTGCTCCGCACCGCGACCGGGGTGCGGATCGACGGGCGCCCCGAGCACATCCGCAAAGCCGTCGACGAGAGCCTCGCCCGCCTCGGCACCGACCACATCGACCTCTACTACCTGCACCGCGTCGACCCCGAGGTGCCCGTCGAGGAGTCCATCGGGGCGATGGCCGAGCACGTCAAGGCCGGCAAGGTGCGCCACCTCGGGATCTCGGAGGCGGCGGCCGACACCCTCCGCCGGGCCCACGCCACCCACCCGATGGCGGCCCTGCAGTCCGAGTACTCGCTGTGCACCCGCGGCCCCGAGGAGACGGTGCTGCCGGTGTGCCGGGAGCTCGGCATCGGCTTCGTCGCCTGGGGTCCCCTGGGCCGCGGCCTGCTCACCGGCACGCTCGCGGGCGCGGCCTTCGGCAAGGACGACATGCGCAGCATCCTGCCCCGCTTCTCCGCGGAGGCCCTGCGGGCCAATCTGGAAGTCGTCGGCCGCATCGGCGAGTTCGCGGCCCGGCTCGGCTGCACCACGGCCCAGCTCAGCCTGGCCTGGCTGATGGCCCACGGCGTGGTGCCCGTCCAGGGCGCGATGAACCGCGCGCAGTTCGCCGAGAACGCCGGGGCCGCCGCGGTCCGCCTGGACGCGGCCGCGCTCGCCGAGCTGGAGTCCCTCGCGCCGGCCGGTTCCTTCGTGGGCGACCGGTTCCACGCCCCGATGCAGGCGACGGTCGACCGATGACGGCCCCCGCACGCCCGCTGCGGGTGCTCGGCTTCCCCGGGCAGGGCGCCCAGAAGAAGGGCATGGGCGAGGACCTCTTCGCCCTCTTTCCCCAGCTCACCGCCCGCGCCGAGGAGGTGCTCGGCTACTCGGTCGAGCAGCTGTGCGTGGAGGACCCGGACGGGGCGCTGCGGCGCACCGAGTTCGCCCAGCCCGCGCTGTACGTCGTCGAGGCCCTGGCCTACCTGCGGCACTGCTCGCTGCGGCCCGGGGAGGCCGACCGGCTGCTCGGCCACAGCGTGGGCGAGTACGCCGCCCTGTTCGCCGCCGGCGTCTTCGACTTCGTCACCGGGCTGCGGCTGGTCAAGCGCCGCGGCGAGCTGATGAGCCGCGCCACGGCGGGCACGATGGCCGCCGTGCTCGGGCTCGAACCCCCCGGGGTCCGCGAGCTGCTGTCGCGCGCCGGGCTGACGGGGCTCGACCTCGCGCTGCACAACGCGCCGGGCCAGGTCGCCCTCGCCGGCCCCGAGCCCGAGGTGGAGCGGCTGCTCGCGGTGACCGCGGAGGAAGGCGTGCGCTGCGTCCGGCTCAACGTCAGCGGCCCGTTCCACTCCCGCTACCTGCGCCAGGCCGCCGAGCGGTACGCCGGCTTCCTGCGCACCGTCACCTTCGGCTCGCCCCGGGTCCCGGTCATCGCCAACGCCACCGCGCGCCCGCACCGGCCCGGCCGGATCGCCCGGGACCTGGTCGCGCAGCTGACCAGCCCCGTGCGGTGGGTCGACAGCATCAACGGGCTGCGGGCGCAGGGCGAGCTGGACTTCACCGAGCTGGGCCCGGGCACCACCCTCACCGGCATGCTGCGCCGCATCCTCCAGGCCCCGGCCGGCCCCGCCTCTTCGGCCCCGGGCACCGGGGAAACCGGCCACGCCGCCCCACCCGCCACCGCCTCCGCAACCGCCCCGAGCGCCGACGCGTTCCCTCAACACCTGGTAGGAGATCGAAGTGAGTCCTGATCCCGCCCAGCAGCTGGCCGTGGTGGGCATGGCCGGGCGCTTTCCCGGCGCGGCCGACACCGAGCGGTTCTGGCAGCTGCTCGTCGACCGCGGCGACCCGATCCGCCCCGTCCCCAAGGACCGCTGGGACGCCACCGCCTTCCTCGACCCGGAGCTGCCCATCCAGGCGGTGGGCGGATTCCTCGACGACGTGCGGGAGTTCGACGCCACGTTCTTCGGCATCTCCCCCCGCGAGGCCGCCGACGTGGACCCGCAGCACCGGCTGATGCTGGAGACCTGCTGGACCGCCCTGGAGGACGCGGGCGTCCCCGCCGCCACCCTGGCCGGCACCCGCACCGGCGTCTGGGTCGGCGCCGCCTGGCACGACTACGAGACGCTCCGCAAGGAACGCGGCGCGCGCGCCACCCAGCACAGCACCTTCGGCAACGCGCTGGACATGACCGCGGCCCGCGTCTCCTACTTCCTGAAGCTCAAGGGCCCCAGCATGACGGTGGAGACCGGGTGCTCCTCCTCCCTGGTCGCCCTGCACCAGGCCGCGCGGGCGCTGATCGGCGGGGAGGTGGACGCGGCGCTCGTCGGCGGCGTCAACCTCATCCTCGCCCCCGACCTGTCCATCGGCCTCCAGCACTTCGGCGGCCTGTCCGCCACCGGCACGTGCCGGCCGTTCTCGGCCGCCGCCGACGGCTTCGTCCGCAGCGAGGGCGTGGCCGCCGTCTTCGTCAAGACCCTGGAGCGCGCCCTGCGGGACGGCGACCGCATCCACGGCGTCATCGCCCGCACCGCGGTCAACAACGACGGCGGCGGCGAGAGCCTGGTCACGCCGAGCCCCGAGGGGCAGGAGGACCTGCTGCGGCTGGTCTACGACCAGTCGGGCATCCCGCTGGACGAGCTGGCCTACGTGGAGGCACACGGCACCGGCACCGGCCGCGGCGACCCCATCGAGGCCGGCGCGATCGGCCGGGCCCTCGGGCAGCGCCGCGGCAAGGACAGCGGCCCCCTGCTCATCGGCTCGGTCAAGAGCAACATCGGGCACCTGGAGCCGGCCGCCGGCATGGCGGGCCTGTTCAAGGTGCTGCTCTCGCTGCGGCACCGCGTCATCCCGCCCAGCCTGCACGCCGAGGAGCTGAACCCGGCCATCCCCTTCGAGGAGCTCAACGTCCGGGTGGTGCGCGAGCCCGTGGAACTGCCAGGCGAGGGCCGCCTCGTGATGGGCGTCAACTCCTTCGGCTGGGGCGGCACCAACGGCCACGCCGTGGTCACCAGCCCGCCGCCCGCCACGGCCACGGCCGCGCCCGGCGCCGGGAGCGTCACCGGCACCAGGACCGGCACCGGGATCGGCAGCGGCACCGGGACCGGCAGCGGCACCGGGGCGGAAGCGGCGGCCGGGGCGGGCGCGCCGCCGGTGCCGGTGCCGTTCTCCGCGCAGAACCAGGAGGCGCTGCGGCAGCGTGCCAGGGACCTCGGCGCGCTCTTCGCCGCGGGCGGGGTGTCCCTGCCGCACGCCGCCGGCACCCTGGCCTGGCAGCGGGACCACTTCGCCGCCAGGGCCGCCCTGGTGGCGGCCGGGCCCGCCGAGGCCGCCGAGCGGCTGGCGAGGTTCCTCGACGACCCCGAGGACGAGCAGGCCGAGGTGGTCACCGGAACGCCGGCCGAGGTGGGCCGCATCGCCTTCGTCTTCCCGGGGCAGGGCTCCCAGTGGCTGGAGATGGGCCGCGAACTCCTCGCCGGCGAGCCGCGGTTCGCCGCCACCATCCGCCGCTGCGCCAAGGCGCTCGCCCCCCTGGTCGACTGGGACCTGGAGGCCGTGCTCGCCGGGGAGGCGGGCGAGGCGTGGCTGTCGCAGGTGGAGGTGCTCCAGCCCGTGCTGTGGGCGGTGTGCGTCGGCCTCGCCGAGGTCTGGCGCTCCGCCGGCGTCGAGCCCGACGTCGTCATCGGCCACAGCCAGGGCGAGGTCTCCGCCGCCACGGTGGCCGGCATCCTCTCCTACGAGGACGCCGCGCTGACCGTCGTCGAACGCAGCAGGCTCGGCGGCAGGACCCTGGGCCGGGGCCGCATGCTGGCCGTCGACCTGGACCTGCAGGCCGCCACGGCCGCCCTCGCCGGATTCGAGGAGTCCGTCTCCGTGGCGGTGAACAACGGGCCGCGCTCCTGCGTGTTCTCCGGCGACGCCGACGCCGTGCTGGTGCTGAAGGAGCTGCTTGAGGCCGACGGCGTCTACTGCCGGCTCCTGGACGCCGCCTACGCCTCGCACAGCCCGCAGATGGAGGAGCTGCGCCCCGAGGTGCTGTCCGCGCTCGCCGGCATCCGGCCGCGGGAGGGCTCGGTGCCGCTGATGTCCACCGTGCGCACCGAGGTGGTGCCAGGCACCGCCCTCGGCCCCGCGTACTGGATGGACAACCTCAGGCAGCCGGTGCTGTTCGCCGACGCCGTCTCCCGGCTCCTCGACGAGGGCGTCACCCACCTGATCGAGATCAGCGCGCACCCCATCCTGTCCACCGCCATGGAGGAGCTGGCCGCCCGGGGCGCCGAACCGGCCCGGGTGCTGCACACCCTGCGCCGCGGCCACGGCGGCCTCCGCGACCTGGCCCTGGCGTTCGCGCGGGCGTACACCGGCGGCCTCGCGCCCTTCGGCCACCTGCCGCGCCACGCCCACGCGCCCCTGCCGCCCTACCCCTGGCAGCGGCGCCCGTACTGGATCGACCCGGGGCGCAGGCGCCACGCCAGGCAGGGCGAACTCGCCTTCGCGCTCGGCCCCTCGCTCGCCGAACGCGGCGCCTGGGAGGGCAGGCTCGACCTCGGCCGGGACGACGCCCTGTGGCTCGGGGACCACCGGGTCGGCGAGGCCGTCGTCCTGCCGGGGGCCGCGATGCTGACCATCGCCCTGGACACGGCGCGCGCCAGAACGGGCTCCCTGCCGGCCACGCTCGCCGACGTCGAGTTCACCAGCGACGTCACCCTCGGCGAGGCCGCCCTGCCGCTGGCCGTGCGCTGGCGCGAGGACGTCCAGGACGGCGGCGCCTTCTCGCTGTCCTCCCTGCCCGAGGGCGCGGCGGACTGGGCCGTGCACGCCACCGTCCGCGTCCCCTGGTCGAGCCCGCGGGCAAAGGCCCCCGACGGCTTCCCCGCCTTCCCCGGCCCGCTGCTCGACGGGAAACCCCAGGACGCCGGCGAGTTCTACGCCGCCCGCGCCGCCACCGGCATCGCCTACGGCCCCCTGCTGCAGGGCGTCGTGGCCCTGCACCGGGACGAGGCCGGCGCCCTCGGCCACGTGCTGCTCCCCCAGCGGTGCCACGCCCAGGCCCGCCCGCACGGCCTGCACCCGGTGCTGCTCGACAGCGCCCTTCAGGTGTCCCTGGCGCTCGCCCCGCCCGGGGTGACGGTCGTGCCCAGGGCCGTGCGCCGGCTGCACCTGCTGCGGGACCCCGGGGAGCCGGTCACCGAGGTGTGGTCCTACGCCACCCCGTGCGGCGCCGGGGCCCAGGACCGGTACGACGTCTTCCTCTTCGACGCCGAACGCCGCCCGCTCGCGGCCGTCGAGGGCCTGCTGCTCCAGGCCATCGACGGGCCCGACGCCACCGCGGAGGCCGTGGAGCGCCACAGCTACCGGCTGCTGTTCCACGAGCAGCCGCGCGGCGCGGAAGCCGCCGCGCCCGGGCCGCTGCTGATCTGCGGCACGGCCGACGGCGGGCACCGCCCCAAGGCGCTCGCCGAGGCCGTGCTGCGGGGCGGCGGCACCGCCACCGTCCTCGAACTCGACGCCGCCGACCCGGCCGAGCGGCTGCGGTCCGCGCCGGAAGGGGCCCAGGTGGTCTTCCTCGCCCCGCCGCCGGGCGAGGCCGCCGACCCGGCCGAGGGCCTGCTGAGCCTCGCCCGCCTGGTGCGCGGCTGCCTGAGCCTGCCGGTGCCGCCGCGTCTTTGCGTCGTCACCGCAGGCGCCCAGGCCGTCGCCGCGGAGGACGTGCCGGACCCGGCGGGCGCCGCCTACTGGGGCTTCGGCCGGGTGCTGCGCCACGAGCACCCCGAGCTGCGGTCGCTGCTGCTCGACCTCCCGGCCGCCGACGCGGACTGGCCCGCCGCCTGCGCCGCCGAACTGCTCGCCGCCGACGAGGCGGAGGAGCAGCTGGCGCTGCGCGGCGGCCGCAGGTACGCCGGCCGCCTGGCCCGCGGCGAGGCCGGGCCCGAGCGGCCCGCCCCGCCCTGGCGGCGCCCCGAGCGGGCCTATCGCCTGGTGCCTCACCGGCCGGGCCTGTGGGAGGGCCTGGAGTTCCGGCCGCTGCGGCGGCGGGAGCCGGCCGCGGGCGAGATCGAGATCGAGGTCACCGCCTCCGCGCTGAACTTCCTCGACCTGATGAAGGCCCTCGGCACCTTCCCCGACCCCGGCCACGCCCACCTGCTCGGCATCGAGTGCGCCGGCCGGGTGGTCCGCGTCGGCGCCGGCGTCACCGAACACGCCGTGGGCGACCGGGTGGTGGGCCTCGCCCTGCCGAGCATCGCCTCCCACGTCACGCTGCGGGCCGGCCACGCCAGGCCGGTGCCCGCCGGGATGAGCGACACCGAGGCGGTCTCGCTGCCGGTGGCCCTGGTCACCGCCTGGTACGCCCTTCAGGCCACCGCCCGCCTCGCCGCGGGCGAGACGGTGCTCATCCACTCGGCGGCCGGCGGCCTCGGCCTCGCCGCCGTCCAGGTGGCCAGGCGGCTTGGCGCGGAGATCATCGCCACCGCGGGCACCGAGGAGAAACGCCGCCACCTGCGCGGCCTCGGCATCGCCCACGTCTTCGACTCCCGCGACCTGTCCTGGGCCGAGCGGGTGCGGGAGGCGACCGGCGGCCGCGGCGTGGACGTCATCCTCAACTCCCTGGCCGGCGCCGCCATCCCGGTCGGCCTGGACGCGCTGGCCGACGGCGGCCGGTTCGTCGAGGTCGGCAAGAAGGACATCTACGGCGACCGCGCCATCGGCCTCACCGCCTTCAGGAAGGGCATCGCGCTGGCCTCCGTGGACGTCGCCGCCCTCATGGACCGCAGGCCGGACCACTTCGCTGAGGTCTTCGCCGAGGTGTGGGACCTGGTGGCCGCCGGCGAGTTCACCCCGCTGCCCACCTCCTGCCACCCCGTGGCGCAGGCCGCCGAGGCGATGCGGGAGATGTCCCGCGGCGCGCACATCGGCAAGTTCGTGCTGCTCGCGGCGCCCGAGGGCGACCCGGCCCGGCAGGCGCCGCCGGTGGCGCCCGAGCCGCTGCCCGGCGGGCGGCTCAGGGAGGACGCCACCTACCTGGTGACCGGCGGCCTCACCGGCCTCGGCCTCTCGGTGGCCGAGCACTTCGCCGCCGCGGGCGCCGGCGCCCTGGCCCTCCTCGGCCGGTCCGCGCCCGGCGAGGACACCGCGCGGCGCCTCGCCGCGCTGCGCGCCAAGGGCGTGACCGTGGAGACCTTCCGGGCCGACGTCTCGGACCCGGCGGCGCTTGCGGCGGCCCTCGGCCGGCTGCGGGAGACGATGCCGCCGCTGCGCGGGGTCGTGCACTCCGCCGGCGTGCTCGACGACGCCATGATCGCCAACCTCGGCCCCGGCGCGCTGCGCCGGGTGCTCGCCCCGAAGCTGCACGGCGCGCTGCACCTGGACGCGGCCACGGCCGGCGATCCGCTGGACTTCTTCGTGCTGTTCTCCTCGGCGGCCGGCCTGGTCGGCACCGCGGGGCAGGCGGCCTACGCGGCGGGCAACGCCGCCATGGACGCCCTCGCCCTGGCCCGCAGGCGGCGCGGCCTGCCCGCGCTGAGCGTCCAGTGGGGCCCCTTCACCGACGTGGGCCTGGCCGCCGTGGACGCCAACCGCGGCGCCAGGCTCGCCGAACGCGGCATGGGCGCCCTCACCACGGCGGAGGCCTGGCCGGCGCTCGACCGCTACCTCGGCGGCGAGGCCGGGGAGGTCGTCTCCTACATGCGGCTCGACGTCCGGCAGTGGATGGAGTCCTACCCGGAGACCGCCGCCCTGCCCTCCTGGAGCGAGCTGCGCGAGGCCGCGGCACAGGGCCCGTCCCGCGCGGCCGGCGCCGGCCAGGCCCTGAACCGGCTGCGGTCCGCCGCGGCGGCGGAACGGCCGGCGCTGCTGCAGGAGCAGGTGCGGGAGCTCGCCGGGCGGGTGCTGCGCCTGGACGCGGCGATGATCGAGCCGGAGCGGCCCTTCAAGGAGGTCGGGCTCGACTCGCTGCTCAGCCTGGAATTCCGCAACCGGCTCGAATCCGCCTTCGGCCTGAAGCTGTCCCCGACCCTGCTGTGGACCTACGGCAACGTCCGGGCGCTGGCCGGCGTCCTGCTCGACCGCCTCTTCGAAGAACCGTCCGCCGCCCAGGGGAAGGACTGAGCTGCCGTGCAAGACACCCGCACGACCGGAGGGACGGCCACCCCGCTGAGCCGCGCCCTCGACACCATCAAACGGCTGCGGGCCGAACTGGCCGCGCAGCGCGGCCAGGAGCCCATCGCCGTCATCGGCCTCGGCATGCGCATCCCCGGCGGCATCGAGGACGAGGCCGGGTTCCGGGCGGCCCTCGAAGCCGGGCGCGACCTCATCAGGCCGCTGCCCGAGGCCCGCAAGACGCCCTTCGAGGAGGAGTGGGCCGAGGTGCCGGCCCGCGGCGGCTTCCTCGACGAGGTGATGGACTTCGACGCCGACTTCTTCGGCATCAGCGCCCGCGAGGCCCGCAACCTCGACCCCCAGCACCGGCTGCTCCTCGAAGTCGCCTGGGAGGCCCTGGAGGACGCCGCGCTGGTCCCCGAGCGGCTCCAGGACGCCCGCGTGGGCGCCTACGTCGGCCTGTCCCACCTCGACTACAAGGAGTGGCAGACCGAGGAGCCGGAGTTCTCCTGGGCGATGGGCAACGCGATGTCCTTCGCGGCCGGCCGCCTGGCCTACACCCTGGGCCTCACCGGCCCGGCCATGACCGTGGACACCGCCTGCTCCTCCTCGCTGGTGACGGTGCACCTGGCCCGCCAGGCCCTGCTGCGCGGCGAGTGCGACCTCGCGCTCGCCGGCGGCGCCAACGTCATCGCCTCGGCCCGGATGATGCGGGTGATGACCCGTTCCGGGCTGCTGGCCCCCGACGGGCTCTGCAAGTCCTTCGACGCGCGGGCCAACGGCTACGCCAGGGCCGAGGGCAGCGGCATCGTCGTCCTGAAGCGGTACCGGGACGCGCTGCGCGACAACGACCGGGTGCACGCGGTGATCCAGGGCTCGGCCGTCAACCAGGACGGCCGCTCCACCAGCATCAGCGCCCCCAGCGTGCTCGCCCAGATCGCCCTCATCAAGGCGGCGCTGGCGGACGCCGGGCTGACCGCGGAGGACATCGGGCTGCTGGAGGCGCACGGCACGGGCACCGCCCTGGGCGACCCGATCGAGATGGAGGCCGTCCTGGCCTCCCTCGGCCGGCGCCCGGCGAACCGCACGCTGTACCTGGGCTCGGTGAAGTCGAACCTCGGGCACATGGAGGCGGCGGCCGGCATCGCGGGGCTGCTGAAGGCGGTGCTCTGCGTGAAGCACCGGGTGGTGCCGCCGCTGGTCAACTTCCGCACCCTGAACCCGCGGATCGACCTCGCCGGGGCGCCGATCGTGCTGCCGACGCGGGCCGAGCCGTGGGTGACCGAGCGCAGCGGGGCGTTCGCCGGGGTCAGCTCCTTCGGGCTCAGCGGCACCAACGCCCACGTCATCGTCGGCCCGCCGCCTGCCGCGGAGCCCGGGCAGGAGGCGCCCGGGCAGGAGGCGCCCGGCGGCCCCGAGGGCGCCACCGGCTTCGTCCTCACCGCGCGCACCCCCGAGGCGTTGCGGCAACTCGCGGCGCGTTACGGGGAGTTCCTCGACGATCTGCCCGAGGCCGACTATCCGGCCTTCGCCTACACCGCCTCCCAGGGCCGCACCCGGCACAAGATCGGCGCCTACGTCGCGGCCCCGGGTCCTGCCCGGGCCCGCGCGGCGCTGCGGCTGCTCGCCGAGGGCGCCGCCTCGCCCGACGTCGTCCCCTTCGAGGGCGCCCCCGGCGTCGAGGTGACGCTGCCGCGGCGGGTCCTGGGCCTCCCGCACTACCCCTGGCAGCGGCGGCGCCACGCGGTGCGGCCCGCCGCCCCCCGCTGACGGGTGGGCGGGGAATCCTGCGGGTGGCACACGGCGGCCGGCCTCGGTTGCGAGGCCGGCCGCCGTGCGCTGCGGGCGCGGTCCGCTCAGTCGGGCAGCCGCACCGACAGGGCGTGCCGGAAGCGGTCACCCGGGTCGTAACGCCGCTTGACCTGCTGGAGCCTGGCGTAGTTGCCCTTGAAGTACAGCGTGTGCCAGGGCACCCCCGAGGTGTTCCACTCCGGGTCGGCGAGGCCGGCGTCCGGGTAGTTGATGTACGAGCCGTCGGTGGCGCCGTCCGGCACCGGCACCCCGCCGGTGTGCGCGTACAGGTCCCGGTAGAACTCCCGCACCCACCGGGCGTGGCGCGCGTCGGCGGCGGCGTCGCCCCAGGCGCAGCCGAGGAACACCTTGAGGATCGAGTCGCGCTGGGCGCAGACGGTGGCGGCCGGATCGACGGCGTTGACCCGGCCGCCGCAGGAGAGGATGTCCACGGTCCCGATCCCGTCGTAGTCCGGGTCGGACAGGTGGCGGTAGAGGGTGGCGACCTGCTCGGGCGTGAAGGGGCGGCGCAGGTAGGCGCCGGTGCCGGTGTAACGGTTCGCCCCGGCCGGGAGCGCCGCGTAGAGGGAGGCGAGGACGCCGGCCATCCACGGCGTGGTGCGTTCGGTGACCTTCCCGGCGGCGCGCATCCCCGCGGTGAGCGCCGCCAGGTAGGACCGCATCCGCTCCTCGGCATCGGGCAGCGAGCCGTCCAGCTGGGCCGCGAGGGACAGCCGCCCGCCCGCCCTCGACGTGAGGGTGAGGCTGCTGTAGAGGGTGTCGTGCTCGGTGTCCACCCCGCTGTTCTCGGCGTGCCAGCGGCCGTGGTTGCCGAGCAGCCGGGCGAAGTCCCGCTCGGTCACCTCCTCCCAGGACCAGTCCACCTGGGCGATCCGGCAGGCCGCGGGCGGCGCCGGGAGCAGCCGGGCCGGATCGGCGCCCTCCGCCCCGGGCGAGCGGAACAGGAACCGCGCCACCACCCCGAAGTTCCCGCCGCCCGCGCCGGTGTGCGCCCACCACAGGTCGTGGTGGGGGTCTTCGGGGTCCCTGGTGGCGAGCACGGTCCGCGCCTGCCCCGAGGCGTCCACCACCACGGTCTCCACGCCGTACAGGTGGTCCACGACCAGGCCGTGCCTGCGGCACATCGCGCCGAAGCCGCCGCCGAGGACGTAGCCGCCGATCCCGACCGTCGGGCAGGTCCCGCCGGGAACGACGACGCCGTAGCGGCCGTAGAGCCGCTTGTACACCTCGCCGAGCATCGCCCCCGACTCCACCGAGAACGCCCGGTGCGCGGGGTCGTAGGCCACCGCGTTGAGCTGCGAGACGTCGATCAGCGCCTGCACCTCGGGGTTGTCGACCAGCGCCGCCAGGCAGTGGCCGCCGCTGCGCACGGCGATCCGCCGGCCGGCCGTCACGGCGTCCTGGACGGCCCGGCGCAGCTGTTCCGTGCTGTAGGGCTGGGCGATCGTGGCGGGGGCGCCGCTCAGCCTGCGGTTGAGCCCCCTGGTGTTCAGATACCAGTACCTCGGGTCCTCCTGGCCCACCGTCGGCGCCTGGTCCCCCTGCGCGCCCGGGTCCCGGCCCCCGGCCGGGGAGGTGCCGCGTCCGGGGGCGGCGGTCTGCGTTCCTCGTATGCCATCCATGCGTGTTACCGGGCTTTCCCTCTGGGTGTGGACTGGGTGTGGTCGCTGCCCGCGGCGCCGAACAGCGCGCGGACGGACGGGTTCGGGGCGACGCCGAGTTCGCGCGTGAGCAGTTCGGCGTAGCTGCGGTACTGCTGCCTGGCCGCGGCGAGGTTGCCCTGCAGCAGGTGCAGCCGGATGAGGTGGCGGTGCGGCGCCTCGCACAGCGGGTCGGCGCTGAGTTCGGCCAGGCTGACCTGGTGGGCCAGGGCGAGTTCGCCGGCGTCGACGAGGCGGTCGGCGAGGCTCTCCAGTGCGTGCAGGTGCAGCTGGCGCAGCCGTTCCCGCTCGGGGGTGATCCACTCGTCCTGCCACTCGGGCAGCAGCAGGTTGGTGCGCAGCAGCCGCGCCAGGTCCTCGTTTCCGAAGGAGCCGGTCTCCAGCACCCCGTGGGCCGTCCGGCTCAGGTCGCCCACGTCGGTGGTGACGTTCCTGGGCAGCGCGAGGGTGCCGCGCTGGGCGTCGATGATGCCGGGCCGCTTGAGCTGGAGCCGCCACAGGCCGCTGCGCAGCGAGCCCTGGGCGTTCTCCTGGGTGGCCTCGGGCCAGAGGATGCCGGCCAGCCGCTGGCGGGCCGTGGGGCCGTGGAGGGCGAGGTAGGCGACGATGCGCCAGGGGCTTGCGGGCGAGGGGTAGGGGGCCCAGGCGTCGATGCTGAAGCCGTCGAGCAGGCACAGCCGCATCGGCTGGTGGGAGCCGAGCCGGTCCCCCTGGGCGGGGGTGGGGCGGGGTTTTTGCACGTCGAGGTGCACAGACCGAGTCATTGCCAATCGCCTTTCGGTTGTCTGCCGTTCAGGCGCCCCGCGTGGGCGGGCGCATGGGCTGGGAAACGGCGAGGGCGCGCGGACGCCAACGGGTGGCCGCGGTGCGCATGCGACGCCGTGCTTCGTCGAAGGGTGAATGGTCGTTTCGCGTGCCCGCCGCGGCGCGGCGGGCAGGGGCTGCGCCGGGGCGGACCGCCGAGGGCCGCCGGCGGGCCGGGGACGAGGGGCGCCGCCCGCGGCCGGGCGGGGCCGCCGGCCCGGGGCAGGTCCGGGCGGCCCCGGACGGCTCCGCGCGGGCGGCGGCGCTCACCGAACCGTTTCCTCCCGGAACCGTCCCGTCCCGGCGGCGAATCGTCCGCCCGCCATCGCGCGGACCTCGCCGGCGCGGGTGCGCCGGTATCCGGCCGCCGGCACGCGCCCCACGGCGCGCGTCACGGCGCTCACCACGCCGCGTCGCGCCTCCCGCATGCCCCGAACACCTCCCCGCGGGGGGTTCGTGGACGCTGCTCGCCGGCCGCAACCGCGCAGGCCGACCCCCGGGACCTGGAAAGGCAGGAGCGAACGGCGCCCCTGGCCCGTCCGCGGTGGCACACGCCGCCACCCGATCCGACGTCCCTGCCTCTTCGCGGCCCGCACCCGGTCCCTGCGGGCCGTTCTCCCCCGTTTCCTCCTTCCGCGACCCGGTCACACGGAGGTTGTTCGCCTGCGCCCCTCTCCCGCCGGGCCGCCGGCCCGAGCGGTGATGTCTTTTCCAGAGTGAAGGGTTTGTCCACCGCGGGGCCATTGATCCGTCATCACGACGCCCCCTTCGACCTAAATTCGGTCACTCCCGTAAGAGAACGGTCAACGCCGGTCGCCCGGCGGACCGGTGGGGAGGGAGAGACGGGCGTCGCGGGGCAGGCGGGGCGGGCGTGACGCGGCGGGCACGGCGGGGCGAGCGCGACCAGTAGAGCACGGCCACGGGCCGACGGCGCTCGGGGAATCACTCGAATCCCGGGCCCCCGGCCGCCCCGCCCCGCCGCCCGGCACCCCACCCGGAAAACGGTCACCAAACCCACGCCCTCAGCCCCACCACGGGCCGGGGGCGGGTGCGGCGGGCGGGGGCAGCGCGGCGGCTTCGCTCCCCTCCGGGCCCCGGCCACGGCACGAGCCCCTTCCCCCCGCCGCCGAATCACCCGCACCCACCGCCCCCACGGCCGCACGAGACACGAAAACGCACGGCACGCGCAGCATTCACGGGGCTCACGAGGCTCACGGGATTCACGAGAGGCATCGGGATTCACGGGCGCAGCTCCGTCCGGACCCGCGAAGTACAACAACAGCCGCGATCCATGACGTGAAGGGAAACCATAAACGAAAGCAACGCGAATCAGGCAACGGGAAGCCGGGCATTCGGGAAAAATCCCGGGCGCGTGACCCGGGGGTTGACACGCCGCGAACGCCGGACGACGATGAATTTGCGATATCACGGCATTATCACTGCGCCGAAGGGCTCCCATGCGGGAACAAAGTGGAATGACCACCGGGATGACGCACACCGGCATCACAGAGCGGTTACGCAATGACCGCGGCGCCGCGGTCGACGAGGTCCGTAAGACCGGATTCACCGTGATCGAGGGAGTCGAGGACCAGGAGGATCTCGACTCGGTAATCGCAGCCTTCGGCCACGCGATTCCCCAGTACGACGGCAGCCTGGCCTACGAGGTGCGGGCCGAGCCCGGCTTCGAGGGACGCGCCTACTCGAAGAGCCAGAACGAGATCCGGGCCCACACCGAGGCCCCCGGCTGGCAGCCCCCACCGAGCTACCTGGCGCTGTGGTGCCACACCCAGGCGCGCGGCGCCGGCGGGGAGACCTGCCTGGCCGACGTCAAGCGGTATGTGACGAACCTCGACCCGTCCCTGGTCGAAAGGCTGCGCTCCCGGGACATTCAGTGGAGCGGCACCAATACCAGCGGCACCGGCAGCGCCGGCACCCTCGCCCCCATTCTCGCCCGCACCGAATCCGGCGGGGAAATTCTCCGCTTCAGCTACAACTTGCTCACCAGCGGCGACTACGACCCGCCACTGGACGGCGAGGTACCCGAGGAACGGCTGCCCTGGGGCCGGTTCGGACGCGACCTCGCCCATCGGGTGCACGAGTACTTCCGGCAATCGGCCGAGAAAATCCGCATTCCCGAGAATGCCGTGCTGGTATGGGACAACCAGCGCATGGCGCACGCCCGAACCCCCTATGCCGACGGCCGCCGCCATCTGACCCGCTATTGGATTTCCGCGGGCGAACGGTGACCTCCCGCACCGGTTTCCGGAGGCATTCCGCGGCCCGCGCATGAGGCCCGGGCCGGACGCTCCCGCATGCGTGCGCCGGGGCCGGCCCGGCGCCCGCGCCTGCGCCTGCGCCTGCGCCTGCGCCCGCAATCCACGCCCGGTTCGCCGGGCCGCTCCCGGGCCGGCCCGCGCCGGACGCGGAACGGCGAGGCCGGCCGGGCCCGGAGCGGAGCGGCCTGCCGACACGGCGCCGCTCCCCACCGGCGGCCGCGGCTCCTTCGCCCGGGTCCGCGCCACGGCGCGCGGCGGACGGGGGGCGGACGGGCAGCGTTCCGCAAAGCCAGGCGGTTCCGCAAAGCCAGGCGGTTCGGCGAAGACAGGCGGTTCGGCGAAGAGAAGGAGGAACGACCGGCATGCGCCGGGCAACAGGCGACATTCGCCGGGAACAGGCGGCACTCGCCCGGGAACGGGCGCGGTTCACGGAGGCGGCCCCATGAACGGCACCGGAAATCCGGTTGTGTCCGATCAGTTGCGCCGGGCCAGGGAGACTCTGCCCGCGGAGGTCTTCGCCTACATCGAGTCCGGCTCGTTCGGCGAGGAGTCGGCCCGCGAGGCCGCCGGCGCCTGGGCGCGGTACCGGTTCCTGCCGCACGCGTTACGGGACGTCAGGCGCGTCGACACCTCGGTGCGCCTGCTGGGTTCGACGTTCGCCTCGCCGATCGCGGCCGCACCTTCCGCCTTCCACGCGCTGGCGCACCCGCGGGGCGAGGCGGCGTCCCGGGCGGCGTTCGGCAAGGACGGGTCGCTGTTCATCGCCTCCGTGCGCAGCTCCCTGCCGCTGGCCCGGATAGCGGAGGCCGGCGCGGGCGACTGGTGGTACCAGACCTTCGCCATGCGCGACCCGGGACCGGCGCTCGACCTCGTGGCCCAGGCCCGCGACCTGGGGGCGACGGCGGTGGTGCTGACCGGTGACACCCCCGTCGTCGGGCCGAAGTACCGGGTGGCCGGCCGCCGCATCCGGGTGCCGGACGAGCAGTTCTTCTCGAACGTGCCGGCGGGCCCCGGCGCGGACCAGCGGGACTTCCCGCCCCTGGAGGAGAGCCCGGCCGCCACCGTCGCGTACATCCGCAGGCTGCGCGCCGCCTGTGGGCTGCCGGTGCTGGTCAAGGGCGTGCTGCGGCCCGACGACGCGCTGCGCGTCCTGGACGCGGGCGCGGCCGGGGTGATCGTCTCCAACCACGGGGGCCGCCAGTGCGGCCGGGCGGTGTCCACGGCCGAGGCGCTGCCCGCCGTGGCGGCCGCGGTCGGCGGCCGGGCGCCGGTGCTGGTGGACGGCGGGATACGCAGCGGGGTGGACGCCGCCGCCGCCCTGGCCCTGGGCGCCTCGATGGTGCTGATCGGACGGCCCGTGCTGTGGGCGCTCGCGGCCGGCGGCGAGGACGCCGTGCTCGGCCTGCTGGCGGCGCTTCGCGGCGAACTGGAACAGATGCTTGCCCTGCTGGGGGTGCCCGACCTGGCGGCCCTCACCCCCGGCCTGCTGCGGTCGCAAGGCCGCGCCGAGGACCTCCTGCCGGCCGAAGCCGGCAGGTGGGCGGCACCACCCATGCCAACGTGAAGGAGGTGGACCACATGAAGTTCTTCTCGCGCCTGACGCGCAAGTCGATGCCGGGACGGTACCCCTGGCACTGAGAAGTGCACGAGGAAGGCGGGGCCGCCACGCGGCGGCCCCGCCTGCTCCCGGCCGCCGCCCGGGGACGCGGCGGCGGCCGGGACACGGGAGCACAGGGACAAGGGCACGCCCGGACGCGGGGACGCGGGGACGCGGGGACACAGCCGGGCGGCAGGTACGCCACAGCCGGGCGGCAGGTGGTCGACAGCTGCGCGACAGCCGGGCGACAGGTGGTCGACGGGCGAAGGAGAGAGCCGATGAACGCCGAACGGACGCCGATCGACGCCGGCTACGGCTGGCACGCGTTCACCCGGGCCTACAACGCCGACCGCGTGGGCTTCCTGAGCGCCCTGCCGGCCACGGGGCCCGTGGTGCGGATGACCGCCAACCTGGTCTTCGTGTCCGATCCCGCGCTGATCGAGACGGTGTTCCGGGCGACGAACACCGACTTTCTGCTGCCCCTCAACCGCCGGCTCGAACCCGTCGACGCCGGCCGGGGCGAGGCCGCGCTCGAAGCGTGGATGAACGCCCGCCGCCGGGCGGCCACCTCGCTGCGCCGCACCGCGGCCGAAGGCGGCGACCCCGCGGAGGAGGCCGAGTTACGCGAGCAGGTCCGCGGCTGGGCGGCGGCAGGGGAGGCCACCGGCGTGGTCGAGGACCTGACCCGGCTGAACCTGCGCGCCTCGGTCCGCCTGGTGGCCGGGCGGTCCGACGCCGGTCTTGAGGCCGGCACCCGGGCGTTGCTGCCCAGCCTGGTGGCGGTCGTCGACAAGGGCACCCGGCTGCCCGGGCCGCTGGCGCTGCTGTCCCGGCGGCACCGGCGGGCGCGCCGCCTCGACGACGCGCTGCTGCGCCGGCTGGAGGCCATGATGGCCGCGGCGCCGGAGTCCGGCCCCCGGGGCGTCCTCGGCGAACTCGCCGGGGCGGGACTCGACCGGGCCACGATCGCGAACCTGGCGGTGGCCCTGCTGCTGGCCGGCACGCTGGTGCCGGCCGCGGCGGGTTCCTGGGTGCTCGCCCTGCTGGCGGCGCACCCGGACTGGCAGGACCGGGTGCGCGGCGATGCCGGCGCGACGGCCTGGGTGGTCAACGAGGCGCTCCGCCTCTACCCGCCGACCTGGCTGATCAGCCGGACCGTGGCCAGGGACGGCGTCTGGGCCGGCTGGCGGCTGCGGGCCGGCGACGAGCTGGTCATCTCCCCCTACGTCAGCCACCGCGACCCGAACGTCTTCCCCGATCCCGGGGAGTTCCGCCCCGAACGCTGGGCGGGCGGGCAGCCGGGCTTCGCGGAGTACTTCCCCTTCGGGGCCGGGGCCAGGCGCTGCGTGGCGGCCGAGCCGGCGCTGCGGCGCCTCACGGAACTGGTGCGCCAGGTCACCCGCGAGGGCACCCGGCTGACCGGCTCCTTCCCCCGCTCGGTCTCGACGACGAGCACGCTCTTCCCCGCCGACCTGCGGCTGGGGTTCGCCGACCGGCTGTCCCGGGCCTGAAGGGGGCGGATCGTGCGCGTCAGACTCGCCGATGCCGACATCCACTTCACCGCCGCCACCCGGCGGCCGTGGGAGCAACCCCGCCCCGTCCTCCTGGGCCTGCACGGCGGTCCCGGCATCGACGGCGGGCAGTTGCGCCACTTCCTCGCCCCGCAGCAGGAGTGGGCCACCGTGATCGTCCCCGACCAGCGCGGCCACGGCCGCAGCAGCCGCTCCACCCCCGCCCACTGGACGCTGACCCGGTGGGCCGAGGACGTCCGGGAGTTCGTCGACGCCCTCGGCCTGGAGGACGTCATCCTGCTGGGCACCTCGTTCGGCGGGTTCGTGGTCCAGCGCTTCCTGGCCGACCATCCCGGCGTGGTGCGCGGCGGCGTCGTCGTCGGCTCCTCGCCGCGGCGGGCCACCCCCGGGGAGATCGTCGCGCGCTATCGCGACCTCGGCGGCGAGGAGCCGGCCCGCGTCATGGCGCGCGTGCTGTCCGACCCCTCGCCGCGGAACGAGGCGGAGTGGGCGCGGGTCTGCGCGCCGTTCTCCCGGCTGCGCCCGCCCGACGAGGCGCTGGGCCGCATCGTGCGGGAACGGGTCGAAACCCCGGAGGTCAACGCGCACTTCATGGCCACCTTCGACGACCTGGACCTGCGCGCCGACCTGGCCGCCGTCCGCGAGCCGATCCTGGTGCTGGCCGGAGCCAGGGACCCGCTGACCCCGCCCGGGGTGGCCGCCGAGATCGGCCGGCACTCCGGCGCCGCGGTGACCTTCCACCTGGTCGAGGGGGCCAGCCACCAGGTCCTGTGGGACCGGCCCGAGGAGGCGGATGGGCTGCTGCGTGCCTTCGCGCGTTCCCTGGGCCTGCCCGCCCACCCCGGGTGACCCGGCGCCCCACGCCCCGCCCCGCCCACGTCCGACCACGCCCCGCCCCGCCGACGCCCCGCTTCGCCGACCGCCCACGCCCCCGTTTCCGCCGACCGCCCTCGTCCCCGCCCGCCGAACCCCCTCCCCTCCCCCGCCCCTTCCGCACCGAAGGATTGGCCGATGACCGCACTGTCACTGCGCATGTCCCCCACGCCCGAGCAGGTGCTGCGCGCGCTGGACCGGCTCGGCCCCTCCGCGCCCGCCAAGATCCGCGAACGGTTCGTGATCACCCCGCCGCTGGAGCCGGCCGAAACGCTGGACCGGCTGGGCGCGGCGACCAGCGCCGCGATGGAGGGGCTGAACGCCCTCCGCGACCGCATCTGCGGCGGCGACCTCCGGGAGATGTCCCGGCTGTGCCGGGCCGCGCCGAGCGAGTACGACCTCGTCGCCCTCCAGCCCTGGCAGGACTGGTCGACCATCGCGCGCCCCGACGTGGTGACCAGCGGCGGCAGGCCGGTCGTGGTGGAGATCAACGGCGACTCGCCGGCCGGCCTCTTCAGCCTGCACGACGCGCTGGCCGCCACCCAGGCCGACCTGCTGGCCGAGCTGGGCATCCACGTGGAGGCCGAACCGCCCCGGGCGATGCGGGCGCTGATCGAGACGCTGCCGCTGACCCCGGGCGTGGACCGGGTCGCCGTGTGCTACTGGCGGCACGAGATCCTCGACGCCCCGCCCGCCTGGTCCTACGGCTCCTTCGTCAAGGCCCTCAACGAGCACGGGATCGACGCCTTCCACTGCCCCCTGGAAGACCTGGACATCGACCGCCGCGGACTGCACCACCACGGCGACCCGGTCACCGTGGTCTACCGGTACTTCGAGTCGCCCGACGAGGGCCGCGAGGACGAACTCCGGTTGCTGCGCACGGTGTTCGACCGGGCACGCGAGGGCCTTGTCCGGGTGGTCACCGGCTACTGCGGCGAGATCCTCGCCTCCAAGCTCTCGCTGGCCCTGCTGTCCGACGACGCGCTGCTGGCCGAGCTGCCGCCGGATCTGGCCGGCCGGCTGCGCGCGCACGTGCCCTGGACGCGGGTGGTCGAGCCGGGCGGCACCACGTACTTCGGGGAGCGGATCTCCCTGCCTGACTTCGCCCTGGCGCACCGGAGGCGGCTGCTGATCAAGCCGGTACGCGGGCACGCGGGTCTCGGCATCACCGTGGGCGCGGAGGTCGGGGAGGAGGAGTGGGCCGCCGCGCTCAAGGCCGCACTCGCCGCCGGCTCCGAGCAGGCGCTGGCGGTGGTGCAGGAGGTCCACGAGCCCGACACCTCACCGGTCCGGTTCTCCGACGCGGACGGCGTGGTCACCTCGGTGACCACCAGGAGCGTGGACGGCGTGTTCGTCCTCGACTCGCGGCCCACGGCGGTGCTGCGGCGTTACGCGGTGCACCCGGGCGGCACCGTGAACATCAACCCGCGCAGCGGGTACGCGCCCTCCCCGGTGTGGTGGCAGGCGCCGGGAAGCCTCGGGTGACGGGCGGCCCCGGCGCCCGCGCGGGCCGGCGCCCGCGGCTCTCGCCCGAGGCCAGGATCTGGCTCTCGGCGGGCAGCGCCAGTGTGGGCGACGGCCTGCGGCTGGCCGCCCTGCCGCTGGCGGTCGCCGCACTCACCCGGGACCCGCTGCAGGTCGCCGGCCTGACCGTGGCCCAGCGCGTGCCCGCCCTGCTGCTCGCCCTGCCTGCCGGGGTGGTCCTCGACCGGGTGGACGCCTACCGGACGCTCGTGGTGTGCCAGCGGCTGCGGGTGGCCCTCATGCTGCTCCTCGCGGGCGCGGTGGCCTCCCTCGGGCCCGCGGCCTCCGGCCGTCCGGCGCTGGCCGCCGTGTACGTGCTGGCCGCGCTGCTGGCCTCGGTGGAGGCGTTCGGCGACGTCGCCGCCCAGGTCGCCGTGCAACTGCTGATCGCCGACGAGCGGCTGGAGCACACCAACGCCCGGGTGGTGGCGGGGCAGATGCTGGGCGAGGAGTTCCTCGGGCCGCCGGCCGGCGGCTGGCTGTTCGGCCTCGGCCGGTGGCCTGCCTTCGTCGGCGCGAGCCTGACCTACGCCCTCTCCTCGCTGCTCCTCGGCGGGCGGACCCGGGCCGGGGCGGGCGGCGCGGACCGCGGCACCCCGGAGCCCGCCCCGCAGCCCGCGGCCACGGCCGGCGCGACGCCCCCCGGCACCGGCACGGCCACCGAAACGGCCGCCGGCCCGGCCACGGCACACGCGGGCGGCACCGTGGAGGGCGGGGCGGAGGGCACGGCGGGCGGCACCGCGGAGGGTGGGGCGGAGGGCACGGCGGGCGGCGGGAGCCGGCGGGGCATCCTCTCCGGCATCGCGGGCGAGGCCGGACGGGGGCTGGCCGTCGTGGTGCGCAGCCGGCCGCTGCTGGCCCAGGCGCTGTGGACGAGCGTGATGAACGCCGGGAACGGCATGGTCTCCGCGGTCTTCGTGCTCTTCGCGCTGGAGGAACTGCACCTGGGCGGCGCGGCCTACGGCCTGCTCCTGACCGCCGGCGGCATCGGCGGCGTGCTGGGCGCGGCGGTGGCCGGGGCGGTCTCCCGGGTGGCGCCACGGAGCGTGCTGATGGTCACGACCTCCTCGCTCGCCTCCCTGTGCACGCTCGCCCTCGGCGTGGCGCGGGACTTCGCGGCCGTGTTCGCGGCGCAGGCGGTGGCCGCGTGCTGCGGGGTCCTGTTCTCGGTGGTGGCCAGGTCGTTCCGGCAGTCGATCACGCCCGCGCGGTACGCCGGCCGCACCACCGCGATCTACCGCCTGCTCAGCCTCGGCTCCGTCCCGTTGGGCGCGCTCCTGGGCGGCGTCCTGGCCGGCACCGGAACCCCCGGGCACGCGATCACCGCGGCGGGCGCGCTGATGCTGCTCGGCACCCTGGCCGCCGCCCCCTTCCTGCGCCACGCCCCGAAGGCCACCTGACCCGCGGCGTGGCGCCGCCATGGTCCCCGCATCGATCACCGCCTCCCCCGGCCCTGCCCTCAGGACACGGAGGGGCAAAGGGGCGGAGAACGAGGAGACGAGGGGACAGGGAAGCGGGACGCTCGGGCATTCAGCGTCCCGCGCCCGGTCCCTAGCGTGAGCGCCATGGACAAGATCGCGGTGTATGGGGCGAGTGGGTTCACGGGGCGGCTGGTGGTCGCCGAGTTGCTGCGCCGGGGCGTGCCCCTGGTGGCGGCCGGGCGTGACGGGGAACGGCTGCGGCAGGCGGCGGGTGGCCGTCCCGGCGCGGAGGTGCGGGTGGCCGGGGCCGGGGACCCGGCGGCGCTTGCGGCGGCGTTCGACGGCTGCGCCGCGGTGATCAACTGCGTCGCGCCGTTCGAGGAGTTCGGCGAGCCGGTGCTGCGGGCGGCCGTCTCGGTCGGATGTCACTATGTCGACACCACCGGCGAACAGACCTACCTGAAGCGGGTGTTCGACACCTTCGGGGAGCCGGCCCGCCGCCGCGGGGTCACGGTCGTCCCGGCGCTTGCCGACGACGGCGGGCCGGGGGACCTGATCGCGCACCTCACCGCCGAGGCGCTGGGCCCCGGCGCGGACCTGGCGGTGCTGACCGTCGCCGACCTGCGGCGGCCCGGCGGGGTCTCGCGGGGGACGGCGCGCACGGCGCTGGCCAACCGGCGCCTGTGGGGCGGGGACGGCGGCCTGCACTGGGCGGACGGCGCCTGGCGCGCGGGCACGGTGGCGCGGACGGAGACCGTTCCGGCGCCCGGGGCCGGGGCCGAGCCGGAGGCGGGCGAGCTGAAGGTGACGGCGTTCGCCCTGCCCGGCATCGTCACCGTGCCGCGCCACGTCCGGGCACGGCGGGTGGAGGCCGTGATGCGGGCAGAGGTCGCCCCGCTGTTCGGCGCCCTGACCGAGGAGGTCGTCGCCGCCCTGCCCGAGGGGCCGGACGCCGGGACGCGGGCGGCGGCCCGCTGGCTCATGGCCGCCTACGCGACCGCCGCGGACGGGCGGCGCGCGCAGGGCTCGGTGACGGGCACCGACGGGTACGGACTGACCGCGGTCATCGCCGTGGAAGGGGCCCTTCGGCTGGTGACCGGCGAGGTGCCGCCCGGCGTGCTGGCCCCCGCCCAGGCCTTCGACCCCGCGGACTTCCTCACGGCCCTGGAGCCGCACGGCGTCCGCTGGAGCGTCCTGACCCCGGCGTGAGCGTCCTGGCGCCGGCATGAGCGTGCCGGCCGTCGGCGTAAGCGAGCCCGCCGCCGGCGTGAACCTGCCCGCCGCCGGCGTGAACGTGCCCGCCGCCACGCCCGGGCGGCGCCGGTTCGCCGCGCTCACCGCGGCGGCCGCACCGGCGTGACGGCCGGTCGGCCCTCCCCGCGGGAACCGCCCCGGCTCCCGCGGCCGGTGGGGGGTGGGGGTGTCCCCGCCCCCACCCGTCTCACCGGGCCCCGCCGCCCGCGCCGATGGTGACCACCCGGGCCCACTCGGGTGGGGCGCCCGCCACGGCGTACGGATGGTCCTCGTGCCAGCTGCCGGCCCGGCGCTCCCGGGCGAACAGGCCCACCACCGTGCGGCAGGACGGCCGGGCGGACGGCCACGGGGTCTGCCCGTCGGTCAGGGCCACGATGACGTCGGGACCGGGCCGCGCCCGCAGCGCCCGCTCGAATCCCGCGCGCAGGTCCGTTCCCCCGCCGCCCACCAGCGGTATCCCCTCGGCGCGGCACAGCGGATGCACGACCCGCGCCGCGGCGTCGCAGGGCAGCACGCTGACCAGGTCCCGGCGGCCGCCCAGGTCGCGGGAGAGGGCGGCCACCTCGCGCAGCGCGCTGCCCAGCTCGGCGTCGCTCACCGACCGCGAGGTGTCGATGACGACGGAGACCCGGGGCGGCCTGCGCCGCAGACTCGGCAGCACGGCGCCCGGCACCCCGGCCGCGCGCCGCGCGGGCCGCCCGTGGCTGTAGTCCTCACCCGCGCCGGAACCCGAGACGGCCGCGCGGACCGCCGCGCCCAGCAACTCCCGCCAGCGCTGCGGCGGCTGGAACGCCTCTTCCGCCCACCGCCGCCAGCCCGCGGGCACGGTCCCCGGTCGGCCGGTGATGCCCTGCGCGACCCGGAAACGCACCGCGTCCCGTTCCTGCGCGGTGAGCCCGTGCGCCCCCTCGGGCCCCAGGTCCCACTCCCGTTCCAGGCCGTCGGCGCCGCTGCCGCAGTCCAGCCAGGCCATGGCCTGGGTGAGCGGCCCGAGCCGGAACTGGCGCAGGTAGTCCTCCATCAGCTCGCCCTCGCGCAACGCCAGGGCCTGTGGCCGCACCGCGTCCTCCGGCCGGAGGAGCCCCTCGCCGTACACGTCGTCGTTGATTTCGCAGTCGGCGGCGATGTTCATGCGCAGCCGTTCCGCCGGGCCGCTCAGCCCGTGCCGGCGCGCGTACCGGTCGCTGCGGCCGTGGTGGTCGCGCAGCAGGTGCGCGACCTCGTGCACCCACACCCCGGCCAGTTCCTCCACCGGCATGCGGTCCACGAAGGCCGGGGACACGTAGCAGCGCCAGTGCCGGTCCACGGCCATCGTCGGCACCCGCCGCGACTCCACGACGTGCAGGGCGAACAGCGCCGTCGCCAGGTAGGGCCGGACCCGGGCGGCGTGCAGCCGGGCGGTGAACAGCTTGTCCAGGTCGAGCGCCCCCGGCGCCCCGCCGCTCATCGTCCGGCCACCCCCGCGGACCGCGCGGCGGCCCGGGCCGCCGCGCGGTCCGCCCGCCGGGACAGGGACACCACCCCGGCCAGCCGCTCGATGGAGGCCGGCACGTCCCAGTCCTCGCGGCGCAGCGAGGCCAGCGTGGTGGCGGGCACCACCACCAGGTCGGGGGCCCCCGTCTCCACCGCCCGCACCAGCAGCGCCCAGGCCGCGTCCCAACGGGACCTGTCGGGGCGCCTGCGGACCGCCGCCACCACGGCGTCCAGCACGGCCTGCCGCAGATCCCCGCGTTCCGGCAGCTGGGCCCCCGCCGGATCGGCCAGCAGCACCTCGGGGTCGGGGAGGTCCATCCGGTCGAGCGCGGCCAGCAGCTCCAGCCCTGGCCCATCCCCGACGGCGCCTCTGACCAGCAGGGAAAGCACCTCGCGCGAGGTGTCGGCCGCGGTCGCGAAGGCGAGGAGGCGCAGCGTCATCTCCCAGCTGCGCGGCGAGGGCCAGGGGCCGCCCCTGCGGGCCTCGTTGCCGGGCAGCCGGTGCACGAGTCCGGGGCGGGCGGCGAGGAAGCCGCACACCGCGCGGCGCGCGAAGTCCACGGCCTGCGGCAGCCGTTGACGCTCCAGGCGCGGCAGGGTCGCCACCGGCCAGGTCCCGCCGAGGCCGCGGACCACCACCTCGTTGTCGTGGGTCCACGTCAGGTGCACGAACCGGTTGGCCAGCGGCGGGCTCAGCTCCCAGCCGTCGGCCGCGGAGGCCCGCGGGTTGGCGGCGGCGACGATCCGGATGCCCGGCGGCAACCGCAGGGCGCCGACCCGCCGTTCGAGCACGAGGCGGAGCAGGGCGGCCTGCACGGCCGGGGGCGCGGTGGACAGCTCGTCGAGGAAGAGCAGCCCCCGGCCGGCCCGGGCGAGGCGGACCGCCCAGTCGGGCGGGGCCATCGGGACGCCCCGTTCGGCGGGATCGTCCCCGACGATGGGCAGGCCCGAGAAGTCGGAGGGCTCGTGAACGCTGGCGATCACCGTGGTCAGCGGCAGGTCGAGCGCCGCGGCGAGCTGGGTCAGGGCCGCGGTCTTGCCGATCCCCGGCTCGCCCCACAGCAGAACGGGCAGGTCGGCGGCGACGGCCAGGGCCAGGGCCGCCAGCTGGGTGTCGGGCCGCGGCTCCGTCCGCGACTCGCGCAGCAGGGCCAGCAACTCGCCGGCGACGTCGAGTGCGGCAGCGGGCGCGGGGCCGTCGGCGGCGGGCGCGGGGCCGTCGGTGGCGGGCGGCTGGGTGTCTACAGGCATGTGTGATGACCTCATGGGTGTAGGTGGCAGGCGTGGTGGGTCGTGCAGGACGACTTGGACGTGCTGGGCCGTGCTGGCCGTACCGGGCTGTGCGGAACGTGGTGGGTCGTACTGGGCCGGGCCGTGCTGGGCCGAGCTGGATGTCCTGGCTGTGCTGGGCGTGCGCGGGGAACCGGGGCGCGGGTCAGCGCGCGAAGGCGTGCCGCGGGCGCGCGCGGTGGTCGCGGGGCCGTTGCCGCCCCGGCTCGCCGCGGCCGGGCGCGGGCCCGGCCAGGCCGGCCCGGAACAGTCCGTGGTCGATCCGGCGCCGCGCGGCCGCCGCCAGCTCGTCCCGCAACGCCCCACCGCGCAACACGGCCTCGGGGCCGAGGAGACCCTCGACGACGGCCAGGGCGCCGGCGATGTCGCCGTGGCCGAGACGTTCCCGAACGGCGGGGAGGCAGCCGGGATCACGGTGGGCCTGGTCGATCACCTGCAGGCAGGGCAGGGGCGTGCCGGTCAGCTCGGCCAGCAGCTCCTCCCGCCTGATCTCGGCCGGAGAGTGGTCGAGCGGCGCGAGTACGCCGTTGACCAGGCCGATCCGGTGCCTGGCGCCCCGGCACTCGACGAGGCGCGGCAGCCCGGCCGGGTCCGGGTCCCCGGGCGCGGCGGACGGCGGGCGATCCGGCGCCAGCGCGGCGGCCACCAGCGGGTGCAGCCGCTCCGGCTCGATCAGCCCGGCCCGGAGCAGCGCCAGATCGGGCAGCACCCAGGTCGCCGCATCGGGCAGGACCGGCAGCGCGGCGACGTCCCGCTCGGCGGAGGCGGCCGACAGCCGCAGCGGCGGCGGCCCGTTGCCGTCCCCGTCCGGGCGCCGTTCCAGGACGAGCCGCCTGCGCCGCCCGAGCCGCACGGCTACCGCTCCCGCGGTCCGCCCCTCGGCCCCGAGCACCATGCCGGCCTCGTCCGCCCACCGCCACACGGCACAACGGCCCGGCTGTGGAAGGGCGTTGAGCAGCTCTTCCGCCACCGCGGGCGGCTCCTCTGCCCCCGCCCTGGCCCGCAGCTCCCCGGCCCGGCGCGCATCCCACAGGTGACGGTGCAGGTCCAGCCGGAACCGCCGGCTGGGACGCGGATGGGGATGGCGGCGCGCCCCGGCCCCGGACCGGCCGTCCCAGAGCGCGAGGCTGACCCGCTGTCCGGCATCGGCCCAGGCGGGTGGCGTCCGCGCGACGAGGTGCACCGGGCTTCCGCCCTCGCCCCCGGGGTCCTCGTACCGGGCCAGGCCGACGGTGAGCCCGGGCCGCAGCAGCCCGTCCGGAGCGATCCGCGGCAGGTGCCAGCGCAGCAAGTCGGGTGCCAGGTACCGGAGATCATCCCGGACCCGGCCGGCGAACTCCCGGCCGCGCACCCGCGCCAGGAAACGCACATCGAGATCGACGTCGAAACCCGCGGCGGCACACGCCCCGGCCCAGTCCCCGGCCAGGCGACGAGCGGTCGCGGTCTCGATCATGGAAGGCGGCACGGCGAACTCGCGCACGCGCAGCCACAGAAGAAGGCGGGAATTCCCGTACGCGGCCTGAGTGAGCATCAGCGCTCACCCTTCCCGAACGGGACCTCCCCTCTGCCAAGAGGGTGATTCATCATCCCGGCGAGCATACCGTCCCCCTCCTCACCCCGACACCCTCTTCGCCCCGCCTCCTCCCCTGAACCGCAGCCGGGCGCCACCCCGCCTGCCCGTCGACGGGCTCCGCACGGCCCGCCGAGGCACACCGGCGCTCTCGTCGCCCACCCCTCCCGCACTCCCTACGGTTGACCCATGACGGCACTGCCCGGCTGGATGCGCCCGCCGCGCGCGGAAGGCTGGTTCGCCTCTCGGATGCGCCCCGCCACACCGAACTGATCGGCGGAAGCCCTCGTCTTCATGAGGTCGCCGCAGCGGCCCTGGCACGGCCGCCTCGTCACCGGCCTGACCACCTCACTCATGGCCGCCGCGCCGACCGGCTTCGAAGTCGAGCGGGACATGACCATCCGCCTCGACGAACGCAACCGGCCGGAACCGGACCTCCTGGTGACGACCGCGCCCTACGACCCGGACCGTTCGCACCCGAGGACGTCCGGCTCGTCGTCGAGGTCGTCTCCCCCGAGTCCGCACACCGCAACCACACGGTCGCGCTGCGCACGCACGCGGAGGCCGGCATCCCGCACTACTGGTGCACCTCATCGCCAGCCCCTGACCCGCGGCGGGACCGCCTCCTCGGCGGCCCCGCCGCCTTCCCGAAGACCTGCCACCATGCGCCGTCGCCGCTACCCCTCGGACACCACCGACGCTGAACGGGCTCTGATCGAACCGTTGCTTCCCACCCCGGCCTGCGAGACCCGCCGCGGCGGCCGGCCGGAGAAGCATCCTCGCCGCGAGATCGTCGACGCGATCCGCCACGTCGTCGATACGGGCTGCAAATGGCGGGCCTTGCCTGCGGATTTCCCGCCCTGGCGCACGGTCTGGGGTTTCATGGCGCGTTGGGCCGCGGCCGGGATCGTTGGTCAGATCCGTGACCACCTGGCCGGACGGATCCGCCGCGACATGGGCAAGGGCCCCCGGGCGGTGGCCACCGTGATCGACTCCCAGAGCGTGAAGGCCGCCGAGACCGTCTCCAGAGCCACTCGCGGCTACGACGCGGGCAAGAAGACCAACGGCCGCAAGCGGCACCTCGTCGTCGACACCCGCGGCCTGCCGCTCATGGTCATGGTCACCCCCGCCGACCTGCACGACTCCGCAGCCGCGAAGGAAGTCCTCTTCCGCCTGCGCCTCATGCACCCGGAGATCACGATCGTGTGGGCCGACTCCGCATACGCCGGCAAGCTCGTGACCTGGGCGAAACAACACCTCAACCTCACGATCAAGCCGGTCAGCCGCCCCCAGGACGCGACCGGCTTCATCGTGCTGCCGCGTCGTTGGGTCGTCGAGAGGTCGCTCGCGTGGATGATGCACGCCCGCCGCCACGCAAGAGACTACGAACGGCTCATCCAGCACTCCGAAACCCTGATCACCTGGGCGGCCATCACCCTCATGACCAGACGCCTCGCCCGCAACGGCGCCACCCCCAGCCGGCCGAGAAAACCGGCGCCCGCCACCGCGGTCTGACAAAGCGAAAGCCCCACCGCGCAGCGGTGGGGCTCATCCCCGCAGTGGGGGCCAACTGTGATCCGGGCCTGCGGTCAAACACAAACACGGACCATCCCCGCATACGTGGGCACTCACCACACTGATGACGCACAGGTTCACCCGCAGCAACACCACCCACACCAACTGGTCGAAGGCGCTCTGAAAGAGCGTCGACCTCGGCCCTCGAATACTCGCTGAGGAACAGGCTCAGGATCCTTCAAGGGCTTGGGCGCCGCGCTCGAGGAGTTCGCGCAACTGGGCCAGTTCGGCGCCGCGATCGTTCTTGTCCCGGTCACGGCCACCGGCTCCTCCGTCGCCCTTCCGGGCATCAGCCAGGACCTCAGCACCGGCCTGGCCGCCGCCCAGTGGGTCGTGAACGCGTTCTTCCTGACCTTCGGCGGGTTCATGGCGATTACGGGGTCCCTCGCGGACCTCACCGGGCGGCGGCGGATGTTCGTCGGGGGCGTCGCGCTGTTCTGCGCAGCCATGGTGGTGGCCTGCCTCGCCCCGAACATCGGGATCCTGATCGCCGCACGCGCCGCGGCCGGCATCGGCGCCGCGGCCGCAACCACCGGCGGCAGTGCGGTACTCGCCCAGACCTTTGAGGGCCCGGCCAGGGCCAAGGCCTTCGGCGCGTTCGGAACCGCCATCGGGCTGGGGCTCGCCGTCGGCCCGCTGGTGGCCGGCTTTCTGGTCACCTCGCTGGGCGGCTGGCGCATGTTCTACCTGGTGGCGGCCGTCGTGGTGCTCCCGGTGCTGCTGCTGAGCCCGCTTCTGCAGGAGTCGCGTGACACGAGCGCGGCCGACGTGGACTGGGCCGGCGCCGTCACCTTCACCGTTGGTCTGATCCTGTTTGTCCTCGGCCTGGTCGAGGGCCCCGACCTGGGCTGGACGCACCCGGTCGTGCTCGCCTCCCTGGTTGCCTTCGTGGTCCTGATGGGCGTCTTCGCCGCGGTCGAGCGCCGCAGGGAACACCCGATGTTCGACATCTCTCTGTTCACGCAGCCGCGGTTCGTGGCCCTGTGCGCCATGCCGATCCTCCTGGCCTTCGGCTTCGTCGCCCTGCTGATCGTGCTGCCGCCCTACTTCATGGCCGTGGACGGCATCAGCGCTCAGTCCGCGGGCCTGCTGCTGGTCCTGTTGACCGGCCCCACCCTGGTCATGCCCGCCCTGGTGAGCTCGCTGGCCCGCAATGTCTCCCACCGGCTCCTGCTGGTCCTGACCATGTTGTTCGTCGCCGGCGGCAGCGCCTGGCTTACCGTCGTCCACCCGGGCTCGGCCACGCTCTCGCTCGCCGGGCCGCTGCTGTGCATCGGCATCGGCTTCGGCATCTCGCTGGCGATCCTGGACGGCGCCGCGGTCAACTCGGTCGAGCCGTCCCGTGCCGGTATGGCCGCGGGCATGTTCAACACCATGCGCCTGGCCGGAGAGACGATATCCATCGCCGTGCTGAGCGCCATCCTCGCGGGCGTCACCGAGTCCCGGCTGAGCGACGGCGTCGACACCGAAACGGCCGCCGGAGCCACCGCCCGCCTGCTGCAGGGCGACATGGGCGCCGCGACCTCCCTCGTCCCGGGCGCCGACCGCGCGGGCTTCACGGAGATCGCCGGGGCCGGATACACCGACGCCCTGCACGTCGCCCTGTGGGCCGTCGCGGCCCTCTCCCTGTTCGGAGCCCTCGCCGTCGGCATCCTGATGGGCGGGCGCAAGCCCTCGGCTACCGTCGCCGCCAGCCGCCCCCAGGATCAAGACGCTGAGCAGCCCTCGATGGCGTCCTGATTCTCTCCAATCTGCCCCCTGCCCAGGAAAGTCGATCGCCCGACGCTCTGCCGGCTCCGTTGGCCCGGCACCGGCAGGTACCTGGGCGGGGGGCGCGCTCGTACGTCGTCCACTCAGCTTGCAGCGGTCTCCCGAACCAGCCCTCCAGACTTGCCAAGCGTGGGCGCACCCCACACTGAGCGCGCCAATTCGGTGGAGCGGTGAGTTCCCAAGCACGTACTAAAGAGCCCGGCCTCGCGCCTGCACTCACCAGCGAACCCGCCCGAAGCCTGCACGCATCCCTCGACCACGGCGGATCGGCCGCCGGCGAGCACCCCGCTTGCCACTCCGCGGGGAAGAGCGAGCCCGGGCTCAGGCCGTGAGCAACACAGTGCAGTCCGCCCCGCCCGGCGCGACCACGGCGTGCGGCTCGAACCACTCGTCCCCGCTGGCCCTTTCGCCGTACGAGACACCCGCACCGAGCCTGACCCCTCGATCCTCCGCAGCGATCACCGCGCGGCTCCGAGCACGGCGCCTCCGCGGCATCGTCCCCGGACCACCCCGCCGGCCTCTTGCCACGGCAGTGACTCCCGTGCGCCGCGGGCCCGTCAGTGAGCGGCCGTGGCCGTCGGGTTGCCCTGGTGGGTGAAGGCGGCCCAGTGCCGGATGTGGTGGAGGTCGGGGCGGGTGGCCTCGATGCGGAGCGGGCCGCTCAGCGCGGGCATGGCCTCGCGGTGCGGATCGAGCATCCACAGCTGGGCGGCCCGCAACGCGTCGGGCGGAGCGAGACCGCCCGACGCGAGGTAGTGGTGGAAGACGACCATCATGACCGCCGCGGTGCCGTCCTGGACCGCCCAACGGGAGCCCACCACGTCGGCCGCGCCGCCCCCGACCAGCGCGGTGGCCAGGGTCAGCGCCTCGTCGTGGTCGCGGGTGCTCAGGTCGGTCTCGCAGGCGCTGAGCACGACGAGCGGGCCCGGGCGGTCCGCCGGAGGGTGACCGGCGGCGTCGAGAATGCCGGCGACGGTGAGCCGGCCGGCGTCTCCCCGAGGTCGCAGCGCGTCGACTCGGTCAGCACCCGTTCGTCGCCGGCGAGAAGCAGCGCGTCGAGGAGGGCGGTGGGAGTGCCGTCGGCACGGGGCAGGGCCAGGGAGCGCGCACGAAGATGAGCATCATCCGGGCCCGCAGCGCCAGCGGGTCGCTCAGCGGCCGTTGCGGTCCGCCCACCGCAGACGCCGCAGCGCCTCGGCCCGCGTCTTCGGGCCGGAGGCCTGATCGGCGCCGCCGCCCAAGGCTGCATGTCCGCAAAATTGACGCTGTGGCGACAGGCCACCCGCTAGGCATTGGAGCTGGGTTGCCTCCACACGGCTGCGACCTACAAAAAGCGTTCTACTCGGCGAATGAAGTCACACAGAACCAGCACGAGCACGCACCCAACCGGAATCAGTAGTGGTAGCGGGCCGCCAGGATGATGATCCCCCGGTCCATGACGAGATAGACGAGGCGATGTTCGTCATCGATCCGCCGCGACCAGGCCCCGGGCAGGTGGTATTTCAGCGGCTCGGGCTTGCCGATCCCGGTAAACGGGTCCCGCAGGACGTCCTCGATGAGCTTGTTGATCCGGGCGAGCATCTTGCGGTCGTTCTTGACCCAGGATGTGTAGTCCTCCCAGCCGCCCTCTTCGAAGACGAGCCTCACGCGGTGCCCTTATCGGCACCCGACGCATCAGGGTCGATGAGCTCCCGCTCGGAGAGCCCTGTGTCACCAAGCGCGTTCTCGTACGCCTTGAGCAACCGGCGGGCGTTGGCCGGCGAGCGCAGCAGGTAGGAGCCTTCCCGCAGGGCGGCGTAGTCCTCAGCCGAGACGAGTACGGCGTTCCCGTGCTTGGAGACGATCTCGATGGCCTCGTGATCGTCGTTGACCTTCTTGATCAACGGGAAGAGTGCCTTGCGCGCCTCGCTGGCAGTGATCGACATCGACAGAGCCCCCTCCAGGAGTGGTACCACATAACGTACCACCGAGTAGAGGCGCGCGGGGCGAAAAGTCAGCACCAGGTCAGCACGGAAAGGAGAACGGGGCTCGCCTCAGGAGAGGCGAGCCCCGTTCGACCTGCGCATGTGACAGATCAATCCGGCTCAAGGTGCTTGAACGGTCACACGTTGAACCGGAACTCCACCACGTCGCCGTCCTGCATGACGTACTCCTTGCCCTCCACGCGGGCCTTGCCGCGGGCGCGGGCCTCGGCGACGGAGCCGGCCTCGAGCAGGTCCTCGTAGGAGACGATCTCGGCCTTGATGAAGCCGCGCTGGAAGTCGGTGTGGATGACGCCCGCCGCCTCGGGGGCGGTGGCGCCGCGCTTGATGGTCCAGGCGCGGGCCTCCTTGGGGCCGGCCGTGAGGTACGTCTGCAGGCCGAGGGTCTGGAAGCCCACCCTGGCGAGGGTGGCGAGCCCGGGCTCGTGCTGGCCGACCGTCTCCAGCAGCTCCAGGGCCTCGGCCTCGTCCAGCTCGGCGAGGTCGGACTCGAGCTTGGCGTTCAGGAAGATCGCCTCGGCGGGGGCGACGAGGGCCGCCTGCTCCGCGCGGAAGGTCTCGTCGGTCAGCTCCTCCTCGTCCACGTTGAAGACGTAGAGGAAGGGCTTCACCGTCAGCAGGTGCAGCTCGTGCAGCGGCTCGGCGCGCTCGGTGCCCTGGGCGATGCCGGCGGAGAAGAGGGTGCGGCCCTCCTCGAGGATCGCCTTGGCCTCCTCGATGGCCCGCACGGTCGGCTGCCGGTCCTTCTTCACCCTGGCCTCCTTCTGGAGGCGGGGCAGCACCTTCTCGATGGTCTGCAGGTCGGCGAGGATCAGCTCGGTGTCGATCGTCTCGATGTCGCTCTTGGGCGAGACCTTGCCGTCCACGTGCACGACGTTCTCGTCGCGGAAGGCGCGGATCACCTGGCAGATGGCGTCCGACTCCCGGATGTGGTGGAGGAACTTGTTGCCGAGGCCCTCGCCCTCGCTCGCGCCGCGGACGATGCCCGCGATGTCCACGAAGTCCACGGTGGCCGGCACGACCCGCTGCGAGTCGAAGAGCTCGGCCAGCCTGGCCAGCCGCGGGTCGGGCACGCCGACGACCCCGATGTTCGGCTCGATCGTGGCGAAGGGGTAATTGGCCGCCAGGACGTCGTTCTTTGTCAGGGCGTTGAACAACGTGGACTTGCCGACGTTCGGCAGGCCGACGATTCCGATCGTGAGCGACACGTGAGACTTCCCGGGCGAAGGTGCGTGAACGGTGGGCCGAAGCACCAGTCTACGGGCGCGGCCGCCGCGTCGTTCCGCCCGTGGAGTGAGCCGGCCGCAGCGGTCAGCGGACAGTCATATCGACAGCACGCGTGTCCATTGCCCTTTTCCTCACCATATGCGGCTTACCTTGGTGACGTGGAACACACAACGCGCATGCGTACCCCTCAGTACCCCCGGCACCATGCGCCTGCGGCGGTGCGGGCGACGGTGCCAAGGCCCGCCGGGCGTGTGCGGGTGCCCGCCGGGCGGCCACGCCCGCGGCGGCGGCTGCCGAGGCCCCGGCTGACCGGTCTGGGCTGCGGCGTGCTCGCCCTGGTGGCGATGGTGGCCGCGGCGTGGTTCTGCGAACTCCTCGGCGGCGTGCCCACCCTCTACGGGGTGCTGTTCGTGCTGGCCTCCACGGCCGCGGCGGTGTGGGTCAGGCCCGCCGACCTGATCTGCGCCCCGGTGGCCGCGCCCCTGGCGTTCGCCGCGGGGCTGATGACCACCGCGGGCCCGCTGGCGACCGTGACGGAGCTGGCGCTTCGGGCGCCCTGGGTGTTCGCGGGCACGTTCGTGGCGGGGGCGGTGACGCTGGCGCGCAAGGCGCTGCTGCTGCTCGGCGACCGGCTGCGGCAGACCCGCGGCGACCTCGGGGCCCGCTGAGCCGCGGCGCCGTTCAGTCCGCGCGCCCCGGCGCGACCCCGGCCACGGCCTCGCCGGCCCCCTCGGCCTCGTCCGGCTTCCCGGCGAGCCTGGCCGCCGCCTCGGCCCGCAGGTCGCGGCGCAGCTCCTTCGGCAGCGAGAACTGGATGTGCTCCCGCATCGGCTGCACGACCTCCACCTCGCCGAAGCCGCGGTCGGCCAGCCAGGCGAGGACGCCGTCCACCAGCACCTCGGGCACCGAGGCCCCCGAGGACAGGCCCACGGTCCGCACGCCCTCCAGCCAGGTCTCGTCGATCTCCGAGGCGTCGTCCACGAGGTGGGCGGCCGCGGCGCCCGCGCCGCGGGCGACCTCGACCATGCGGGCCGAGTTCGAGGAGTTCTTCGACCCCACGACCAGCACCAACTCGGCCTGCGCGGCGACCTGTTTGATGGCCGACTGGCGGTTTTGGGTGGCGTAGCAGATGTCGTCGCTCGGGGGGTCGACGAGCAGCGGGAACCGGCGCCTGAGGGCGCCGACGGTCTCCATCGTCTCGTCGACGGACAGCGTGGTCTGGGAAAGCCACACGACCTTCGAGGGGTCGCGGACCTCGACCCGGTCCGCGTCCTCCGGGCCGTCGACGAGCGTGATGTGCTCGGGGGCCTCGCCGCTGGTGCCGATGACCTCCTCGTGGCCCTCGTGGCCGATCAGGAGGATGTCGTAGTCCTCCCCGGCGAAGCGGGCCGCCTCCTTGTGGACCTTGGTGACCAGCGGGCAGGTGGCGTCGATGGTGGCCAGCCTGCCGCGCTCGGCCTCGCGGTGCACCTCGGGGGCCACGCCGTGGGCGGAGAAGACGACGATCTGGCCGGGCGGGACCTCGGCCGTCTCGTCGACGAAGACGGCGCCCTTCCGCTCCAGGGTCGCCACGACGTACTTGTTGTGCACGATCTCGTGCCGGACGTAGACCGGGGGCCCGTACTGCTCGAGCGCGCGCTCCACGGCGATGACGGCCCGGTCCACCCCCGCGCAGTACCCCCTGGGGGCGGCGAGCAGGACCCGGCGGCTGGTGTCGGACGAGTCGGCCATGCGCACCATCGTACGGGTGCCCGCAGGACGGCCGGTCGCGGCCGCCGGTTGCCCGGCTCCCCTGCCCGCGGCCGGGGTTCGCTGTCAGACCCCGGCGCTAGCGTGTGGGGCATGGCAGCTCACGCGTCCCCGCAGGAGCCGATCCCGGTCGGCGAGGTCTCCCGGCTCATCGGCGGGTGGATCGACCGGCTCGGCTCGGTCTGGGTGGAGGGGCAGATCACGCAGCTCTCCCGCCGCCCCGGCTTCGGGGTGGTCTTCCTCACCCTGCGGGACCCCTCGCAGGACGTCTCGCTCAAAGTCACCTGCTATCGCGCGGTGTTCGACAAGGTGGCCGACGTGATACACGAGGGCGCCCGGGTGGTGGTGCTGGGCAAGCCGGAGTGGTACGCGCCGCGCGGCGAGCTGTCCCTGCGCGCCGCCGAGATCCGCGCCGTGGGGGTGGGCGAGCTGCTGCTGCGGCTGGAGCGGCTGAAGCGGACGCTGACCGCCGAGGGCCTCTTCGCCGACGCGCGCAAGCGCAGGCTGCCGTTCCTGCCCGGCTGCGTCGGCCTGGTGACCGGCCGCGCCTCGGCCGCCGAGCGCGACGTGCTGGAGAATGCGCGGCTGCGCTGGCCCGCGGTGCGGTTCGCGGTGCGGAACGTGGCGGTCCAGGGCGTGCACGCGGTGACGCAGGTGATCGACGCGGTGCGGGAGCTGGACGCCGATCCCGAGGTGGACGTCATCATCGTGGCCAGGGGCGGGGGCAGCGTGGAGGACCTGCTGCCGTTCTCCGACGAGCGCCTGGTGCGGGCGGTGGCCGACTGCCGCACGCCGGTGGTCTCCGCGATCGGCCACGAGCCCGACTCCCCGCTGCTCGACCTGGTCGCCGACCTCCGGGCCTCGACGCCGACGGACGCGGCCAAGCGCACGGTGCCCGACGTGCGCGAGGAGCTCGACCGGGTGGGGCAGTTGCGGGACCGGGCCAGGCGCACGCTCCAGGTGCGCCTCGACCGGGAGGAGCGCGGCCTTGCCGCGGCGCGCAGCCGGCCCTCCCTGGCCAATCCCTACCGGATGGTGGACGAGCGCGCGGCCGAGCTCGCGGCGCTCACGGAGCGCTCCCGGCGCACGCTCGGCCACCTGCTCGACCGCGCCGCCTCCGAGCTGGAGCACACCAGGGCGCGGGTGGTGGCCCTCTCCCCCGCCGCCACGCTGCGCCGCGGGTACGCGGTGCTCCAGCGGGCGGACGGCACGGCGGTGCGGGCGGCGGACGAGGTCGCGGAGGGCGAGGCGCTGCACGCCAGGGTGGCGGACGGCGCCTTCAAGGTCACGGTCGGCGAGGGGCCCGCCGAGGCGGGCATAGGGTGGCGGTCATGAACGAAGCGGGCGCGGAAACGGGCGCGGAGCCGGGCGCGTCCCTCGGCTACGAGGCGGCGCGGGACGAACTGATCGACGTCGTGCGGCGGTTGGAGGCCGGCGGGGCGACGCTTGAGGAGTCGCTCGCGCTGTGGGAGCGCGGCGAGGAGCTGGCTCGCATCTGTTCCCGCTGGCTGGAGGGGGCGCGGGCCAGGCTGGACGCGGTGCTTGCCTCGGAGGCAGGCGAGGCGGGCGAGGACGCGGCGGGGGCGGAGGAGGCCGCGCCGGGCGAGTAGGCGGGCTCAGCCCTCGCCGGGGGCGAGGGTTTCGGCGAAGCCGGCCAGCTCGCCGAATCCTGCGGTGCCGAAGACGATGGTGGTGGCCTCGTCCTGCCGCAGCACCAGCGCGTCGTACTTGGGGCCCTCGTAGCGCGCCCAGTCCTGGCCGCGGACGGTCTCGGCGGCGCCGGCGTCCTGCGCATCGTGGGTGATCGAGGAGATGAACGCGGCGGGGTCGGTGCCGGTGGGGGCCTGGGCCAGCGCGACGTACTCCTCGTCGGGGGCGAGGAAGCCCACGCGCCAGGTGGCCCCGTACTCGCCCTGCGGGTCGTAGCTGACCGAGGTGGCGTTCCAGCCCTCGTCGAGTCCCTCGGGGACCAGCAGCGGGTAGGGGGCGACGCGGGCCGCGGTGAGGGCGGGCACCTGGAAGTCGACGGTCTGCACCTGGGCGTCGGAGTCGTCGTGCGGGACGACGACGAAGTAGAGGACGAAGGCCGCGGCGCAGATGAGGGCCGTGGAGATCACCATGTTCCACACGCTCTCGAAGCCGCGCCTGCGGGCCGCCGTGGCCGCGCCCGCCTCCGGCCGCCCGGCCTCGGGCCGCTCCGGTTCGCCCGCCCCGGCACCCTGGGGCTCCGCCGGCTCCCGTGTCCCGGCCCGGGGGGCGTCCTCCGCCGCCCCGTGCGCCGATCCGGCCGTGGCGGGGCCGCCCGTGGCCTGGTCCGCGGGGGGAGCGGCGGGCTCCCCCTCGGCGAGGGCGCGGTCGTCGGCCGCGGCGGGCGCGGGGGCGGAGTCCTGGGGCACGTCGGTTGGCACCCTGCCATCGTCGCGCACGCCGCGGCGGGCGGGGAAAGCACCCCCCACCTTCGCTCATCCGAACCTCGGTCTGCTCATGTGTGCCGCCGCGAGATACAGTCGTAGGTGCCCTCGGCCCGCCCCGGCCCGGCGCACCGGCGCGGAAACCCGGTGCGGAAAAGCCGGAGCAGAAAGGTGTGTTCCCGATGCCCGACCACCTCCCTCCCCCGCTGGACGTCGCCCCCCAGGCCCCCGACCGCAACCTGGCCCTCGAATTGGTCAGGGTGACCGAGGCGGGGGCGATGGCCTCCGGCCGCTGGGTCGGCCGGGGCGACAAGAACGGCGCGGACGGCGCCGCCGTGCGCGCCATGCGCACCCTGGTCTCCACCGTCTCGATGAACGGCGTGGTCGTCATCGGCGAGGGCGAGAAGGACGAGGCGCCGATGCTGTTCAACGGCGAGCGGGTGGGCGACGGCCACGGCCCCGAGTGCGACGTGGCGGTCGACCCGGTGGACGGGACGACGCTGACCGCCAAGGGCATGGGCAACGCCGTCTCCGTGCTCGCGGTGGCCGAGCGCGGCACGATGTTCGACCCGAGCGCCGTCTTCTACATGAACAAGCTGGCCACCGGCCCCGAGGCCGCCGAGTACGTCGACATCGACGCGCCCCCCGCGGTCAACGTCCGCCGCGTGGCGAAGGCCAAGGGCGCCGCGGTCGAGGACATGACCGTGGTCATCCTGGACCGGCCGCGCCACGGGGAGCTGGTGCGCGACGTGCGGGAGTGCGGGGCCCGGATCAAGTTCATCCAGGACGGGGACGTGGCCGGCGCGATCATGAGCGTCCGCGAGGGCACCGGCGCCGACCTGCTCCTGGGGGTGGGAGGCACTCCGGAGGGGATCATCGCGGCCTGCGCGATCAAGTGCCTCGGCGGGACGATCCAGGGCAAGCTCTGGCCGAAGGACGAGGCGGAGCGGCGGGCCGCGCTCGACGCCGGCCACGACCTCGACCGGGTCCTGCACACGGACGACCTGGTCCGCGGCGAGAACGTCTTCTTCGTGGCCACCGGCATCACCGACGGCGAACTGCTGCGCGGGGTGCGGTACCGGGCGGAGACGGCGACCACGCAGTCGCTGGTGATGCGCTCGCGCTCCGGCACGATCCGGCAGATCGAGTCGACCCACCGCCTCTCCAAGCTGCGCGCCTACAGCGCGATCGACTTCGACCGCGGCAGGTGACCCCGGATACGGCACGGCCCGGGCCGCCCGGGCGTGGTGGGTGCGCCCCTGGGGCGGCGGACACGGGCCGGTGGGGGGAGCCGATGCGGCGGGGTTCGGCGCGGCGGGGCCGGCGCTGCGGAGGAGGCTCGGGGAGGCGGCGGGTCAGGCGATCCGGCTGATGTCGGGGCTGCGGCCGCCCGAGGCCGCGGCCTCGCGGCGACGCCGGCGGCTGAGCACCACCCGGCGCTCGGCCGCCGTCAGCCCACCCCAGACGCCGTACGGCTCGGGCTGCACCAGCGCGTGCTCACGGCATTCGAGCAGCACCGGGCAACGGGCGCACACCGACTTGGCCGCCTGCTCCCTGGAGAGCCGTGCCGCGGTGGGCTCCTGGGAGGGCGCGAAGAACAGCCCTGCCTCGTCGCGCCGGCAGGCGGCCTCGGAGTGCCAGGGACCCGCCAGGTCTCTCGGACTCCGCTGTGCAGTGACGGCTGGGGACCACTGTGGCTCTTGTGGCGGTGACGATTGCAGCACGGTCAACTCCTGACGACGGCTACGGGGGTCGCTCCTGGCTGATGGACCCTCACTCGTCCCGGCGGACGCCGCGGTTCGCCTCGCCTTTCCCACCATGCGGCCATACGAGTGACGGTCCCCCGAGCCCTACCCGCTGTGCGCACGCTTATGCACGGAGCGACAACGTCGCCACCCGGATCAGTCCCCCACTTCCGCCCCCGGGAACCCTGGAGTACCGCAAAATCCCCCCGTCACCGGCCTTCCGCCCACGGGCCGCCGGCCGGAACGGGCGCCACGGCGCCCGTGGTTCAGTCGTCGGAGAGGTCCCGCACCCGCTTGCCCGCCACGGGCTTGGCGTCGACGCCGCCCCAGACGGCCACGCCCTGGACGACCACGACGGGCGCGTCCGGCTGCGTCGACTCCTGCTCCTTGACCTCGAAGCCGCCCATGATGCCGCTGCCCGCGCTGCGCAGGCTCACGTTCTCCGGCACCTTGATCTCGATGCCCCCGCAGATCGCGGTGGCGTTGACGACCACCTGCTGGTACTCGAAGATCGCCTCGGTGAAGTCCAGTTCGACGCCGCCGCAGACGGCCACCGCGTTGACCTTCGGGCCGACGCGCCACCTGCCCTGGCGGCTGGCGCCGCTGAGGACCGCGACGACGTTCTTGGCATTGGCCACCTGCAGCCCGTGGCCGCGGCCGGCCGGCTGCGGCGCGTGGACGGCCTCCGGCGCGCCGGGGGCCGGGGCCGCCGCGCGCCGCTGCCCCTCGGGCAGGTCGCCGATGAGCGGCTCCAGCTCGCCGAGGGTCTTCGCGCGGTAGACCGCCTCCACCCGCTCGGAGTGCTCGTCCGCGTCGATCCTGCCCTGGGCGAGGGCCTCGCGCAGGATGTCGGCTATCCGGTCGCGGTCGGCGTCGGAGGCGCGCACGGGCGGCGCCGGCTGCTTGTCCAGCGGCACGGCGGGCGGGTTCTCGGCAGTCACCCCTTCAGACTACCGACACGCGATACATCGCGACCAGTCCCCCGCGCGCCCTCGCGGCCGGGTCCGCGGCTTTCCGGCGCACCGGACTGTCGATTTCCACGTACCGTGATCACTGTGGCACGGTAAGCGACATTCGGCGTCCGCCATTCGACCTTCGACCCGCCAGAATCCTCCGAGGAGAACACCGTGCTGACCGTCGGCGACCCCTTCCCCGAGTTCGAACTCACCGCCTGCGTCTCGCTGGAGAGCGGGCAGGAGTTCCGGAAGATCAACCACAAGTCCTACGAGGGCGTCTGGAAGGTGTACTTCGCCTGGCCCGCGGACTTCACCTTCGTCTGTCCCACGGAGATCGCCGAGTTCGGGCGGATGCAGCCCGAGTTCGCCGAGCGGGAGGCCCGGGTCCTGGGCTTCTCGGTGGACTCCGAGTACGTTCACCACGCCTGGCGCCGCTCGCACCCGCACCTGCGGGAGCTGCCCTTCCCGATGATGGCGGACGTCAGGCGCGAACTGTCCGCCGCGCTCGGCATCCTGGGCGAGGACGGCCTCGCGATGCGGGCCGCCTTCCTGGTGGACCCGCGCAACGAGATCCAGTTCGCCATGGTCACCCCGGGCAACGTCGGCCGGAACCCGCGCGAGGTGCTGCGCGTCCTCGACGCGGCCAGGACCGACGAGCTGTGCCCCTGCAACTGGTCGCCAGGCGAGGAGACCCTGGACGCCGCGGCGCTGCTCGCCGGGGCCTGACCCGGCAGGCCGCCTGAAGTGAGAGGGCCCGCCCGGGGGGTGCGGGGCCCGCCTGGAGGCGGAGGGCCGCGCGGTGCCCGCCGGCCCCCGCCGCGCCCTCCCCGGCAGGCGCTACGCCTTCTCCGGCAGCCCCGGGGCCACCTCGAACCAGACGAGCTTGCCGGTGCTCAGCCGGGTGGCGCCCCACTGCCTGGCCAGCCGCTGCACCAGGTAGAGCCCGCGACCGCCCTCGTCGGCCGGGCCCGCCTGCCGCAGCCGCGGCAGCTGCGGCACGTCGTCGCCGACCTCGCAGCGCAGCACGTCGGTGCGCAACAGCCGGACGGTGACCGGCCGTTCCGCGTACCTGACGGCGTTGGTCACCACCTCGCTGATCAGCAACTCGACCGCGTCCTCGATCTCTTCGAGCTCCCAGCGCTCCAGGCTCTCGCGGACCATGCGCCGCGCCTCGCGGACCGACTCCGCCCGCGGGTCGAGGCGCCGGAACGCCACCGCCTCGGGCGCGATCCCCTCGAACCTGGCCGCGAGCAGCGCGATGTCGTCGTCGCGGTCGCCCGGGCCGACGATGTCGAGGATCTCGTCACACATCGGCTCAAGCGGCAGCGCGGCGTCCGGCCGCGTCAGCTGCGAGATGGTGGCCAGCTTCTCGCGCAGGTGCTCCACGCCCGTCCACACGTCCCGGCTGCGGGACTCGACCAGCCCGTCCGTGTACAGCACGAGGGTGGCCCCGGCCGGCGCGTCCAGCTCCACCGTCTCGAAGTCGACCCCGCCCACGCCGATCGGCGCGTTCGGCGGCAGGTCGACCAGCTCCGTGGAGCCGTCCGAGTGCAGCAGGACCGGCGGCGGGTGACCCGCGTTGGCCGCCGTGATCCGGTGCGCCACCGGGTCGTAGACCGCGTACACGCAGGTCGCCATCCGGTCGGTGCCCAGCCGCTGCGCCTGCTCGTCGAGGTGGTGCAGCACCTCCTGCGGCGGCAGGTCGAGTCCGGCCAGGGTCTGCACCGTCGTCCGCAGCTGGCCCATGATCGCCGCCGAGGTGGTGGAGTGGCCCATCACGTCGCCCACCACGAGCGCCACCCGGCTGCCCGGCAGCGGGATCGCGTCGTACCAGTCGCCGCCGACGCGCGCCGACTGGGCCGCCGGGAGGTAGCGGCTGGCCAGCCGCACGCCCGTGGGCTGCGGCAGGTCGTCGGGGAGCATGGTGCGCTGGAGCTCGTCGGCGATGGAGGCCTCGCGGCCGTACAGCACCGCCTTGTCCACCCCGAGCGCCGAGTGCGTGGCCAGCTGGGCGGCGACCTGGAGGTCCTCCTGGTCGAAGGAGGCCCGGTCCGGGCGGCGCAGGAAGACGGCCGCGCCGATCACCCGCCGCCGCCCGCGCAGCGGGGCGAGGATGGCGCGCCTGCCCTCGGGCAGGGCGGCGGCGCTGGTCAGCTCGCGCAGGGCGGCCTTGGACACCTGGGACTCGGCGAATATCGGCCGCACCCCGCGCAGCACCTCGGCCAGCGGCCCGTTGCCCCGCACCTCGACCAGGGGGACGGCGCTGGCGAGCAGCGGGAGCACGGGCCCCGAGTGGTCGACGGCTCCCCTGGCGTTGCCGAAGGCGAGTTCCTCGGGGATGCGGTCGGTGCGGCGCAGCTTCAGCACCCAGGGGTTGACCGGCTGCTCGTCGCCGATCGGCAGCGGGTGCCTGAGATAGACGAGGATCGCGTCGGAGAAGGTGGGCACCGAGGCCCGGCACAGGCCGAGCACGATCTCGTCCAGGTCGAGGCCCCTGGCGATCCTGCGGGTGGCCGAGCCCACGAACCGCAGCCGGTCGGTCTCCCGCATGCCGCCGCCCAGGCCCTCGCCCGCGTCCGGGCGCACGGGCGGGTGCTCGGGGGCGCTCGGCGCGGAACGGGCGTGCGGCAGCGCCTGACCCTCGGCGAACGAGGGCACGTCCGCCGTACGAGCCACGGGCTGTGGTGGGGTCGGGTCCGTCACGAGGGGTGTCCATCCAGGCGGGAACTGCGGGGAACTGGCACGTATGCGGGGCTTGTTGAACGGATGTGCGGGGGCTTTGCAGTGTGCGGTTGTGGGGCTGCTGGCGATCCTACGTTTGACGCCCCCCGGCGTATCAAGAGGCTCTCGGCTGATCGGACACGCGAAATGCCTCCCTGTGGTGGGCCGGAGCGGCTGCCGCCCGGTCCCAGTCCTCCGGCAGCTGCGGGGTCCGCCAGCGCGGGTCCGGCCGCCAGGAGGCCCAGTTCTCCGAGAAGGGCGGGCCCCACGCGCGGACCAGCCCGGCCGCCTCCCGCCCGGCCTCGCGAATCCGCCGCGCCTGCCCCTCGTCCAGCAGGCCGGATCGCTGTGCTTGGGCGAACTCGTCCTCGTCCAGCCACTCCCAGCTGCGGTCCGGATAGACCGCGATGTCGAGAAAGTGATCCTCGGAATCGACCCCGCCCGCCCACCGGCTCCGGGGCTCTTCAAGATTGACGTACCAGTTCTTGAAGCGCCAGCCCCGATCCCAGAAAAGCCACACCGACCACGGCGCGCCGGGGCGGGCCAGCTTGAGCACGCCGGCGCCGAACCACCTGGTGCGGACGGCGACCCGCGGCCTGGTGTAGCGGGTGGCGAGCGGCTCGGCGTGGACGGCGCTGCCGTCGGCGAACGCGGGCTTCACGCACTCGGTGCCGGGAGCGAGCCAGACGGCGAGCAGCTCCTCGGTGTCGGCGACGACGGTGACCGGGCGGCAGATGTGGAACTCGGGGCCGGTGGAGGCCCGGCCCCCGGGGCCGCCCGGCCGAGCGGGCCGATTGGCCCGGTAGCGCCATAAAACCTGGTCACCCGGCTGCCAGGGATGCGCGCCGCCGGTCCGATCCGTGCCCGTTGTCATCTACACATGGTATGGGGGACGCCGCGGGCGGCGGGGCGCATCCGGGCCAGTCCCCGGTCAAGGATGGGTCATGCGCAGCACGTCCAGGGCCTCGTCCAGCTGCTCCAGGGTCAGTTCGCCCCGGTCGACGTACCCGCCGTCGAGCACCGCCTCGCGGATCGTCTTCCGCTCCGCGAGCGCCCGCTTGGCGATCTTCGCGGCCTCCTCGTAGCCGAGGTAGCGGTTGAGCGGGGTGACGACGGAGGGGGAGGACTCGGCGTACTCGCGGGCGCGTTCCACGTTCGCGGTGATGCCGTCCACGGTGCGGTCGGCGAGCAGGCGCGAGACGTTGGCGAGCAGCCGGATGGACTCCAGCAGGTTCTTGGCGATCACCGGGAGCATGACGTTCAGCTCGAAGTTGCCCGCGGCCCCGGCGGTGGCGACCGTCGCGTCGTTGCCGACGACCTGGGCGGCGACCATCAGGACGGCCTCGGGGATCACCGGGTTGACCTTGCCCGGCATGATCGAGGAGCCGGGCTGGAGGTCGGGCAGGGCGATCTCGGCCAGCCCGGTGCGCGGCCCGGAGGACATCCAGCGCAGGTCGTTGCAGATCTTGGTGAGCGAGACGGCGATGGTCCGCAGCTGCCCCGAGGTCTCCACCAGGCCGTCGCGGGCGCCCTGGGCCTCGAAGTGGTCGCGGGCCTCGGTCAGCGGCAGGCCGGTGACGCGGGCCACCTCGGCGATGACGGCCGCCGAGAAGCCGGGCGGGGTGTTGATCCCGGTGCCGACGGCGGTGCCGCCGAGCGGCAGCTCGGCCAGCCGCGGCAGCGAGGCGGTGAGGCGCTCCACGCCGTAACGGATCTGCGCCGCGTAGCCGTTGAACTCCTGGCCGAGGGTGACCGGGGTGGCGTCCATCAGGTGCGTGCGCCCGGACTTCACCACGTCGGCGAACTCCGCGCCCTTGCGCTCCAGTGCGCCGGCCAGGTGCGTGAGCGCCGGGATCAGCTCCCCGGTGACGGCGCCGGTGGCGGCGATGTGGATGGAGGAGGGGAAGACGTCGTTGGAGGACTGGCTCGCGTTGACGTGGTCGTTGGGGTGCACCGGGCGGCCGAGGCGCTCGCTCGCCAGGGTGGCGAGGACCTCGTTGGTGTTCATGTTCGATGAGGTGCCCGAGCCGGTCTGGAAGACGTCGATGGGGAACTCCGCGTCCCAGCGTCCCTCCGCCACCTCCTCGGCGGCCTGCGCGATGGCCTCCGCCATGTCCTTGTCGATGACGCCGAGCTCGGCGTTGACCGTGGCCGCCGCGGCCTTGATCCTGGCGAGGGCGGCGATGTGCGCCCGTTCCAGGCCCCGGCCGGAGATCGGGAAGTTCTCCACGGCGCGCTGGGTCTGCGCCCGCCACTTCGCCTTCGCGGGAACCCGCACCTCGCCCATCGAGTCGTGCTCGACGCGGTAGGCCCTGGCGTCTTCGTTGGCTGCCTCGTTCGTACCACTCATGGGGTCGAATCTATCCCAGCGTTGCGGCCCTCCCCCGGGCGGTGAGCGGCATTCCGGCCGGGCGGGAGCGGCCCTGCGCGGCCCGGCGGCCCGGGCCGGGCCGGGGCCGGGGCCCGGGCGGCGGGCTCCCCGCCCCGGCCGGGGCGGGGAGCCCGCGCGCGGGGCCCGGCCTCACTCGGTGCGCAGCCCGTCCGGCCGCATCAGGTACCACAGCGGGGGCAGGCTGACGAGGGTGACCAGGGCGATCAGCCCCCCGCCCACGGCCACCACGGGCCAGCAGGCCAGCCAGTTGCCCACCGGCAAGTCCACCATGGCCATCAGCAGGGCGCCCAGGCCGGTGCCCACCGCGGCGGCGACGGCGAGCCCGAGGACGACGGGCACGGCCGTCTGCCAGAGCACGGAGACGCCCAGGGTGGCGCGGCGGGTGCCGAAGGCCACCAGCACCGACAACAGCCGCCTGCGCTCCCGCAGTTGCTCCAGCGTGGTGACGATCATGCTGGCCCCGATCAGCAGCATCACGCCGGTGGCGCCGATCAGCAGGCCGCGCCTGACCTTCCGGATGTCGTCGGAGGCCTGCTCCGTGGTCAGCTCCCACACGGAGGCGTCGGTGCCCTCCGCCGGCCCGTCCCAGACGGCGTTGCGGACCCGTTCGAGGGCGTCGGGGTCGCCGGGGTCGAGGCGGAGCAACGCCCGCGTGCTGGGCTCGGGGAGGCGGGCGGGGTCGAGGGCGGCGGGGGTGGCGAGGACGCCCCCGTACTCCATGCCCGAGGGGTCGGGCCGTGCGGTCACCTCGCGGGCCGCGGCCGGCACCGTCCACAGGTCCTCGGCCCCGGGCCTGGGGACGCCCGTGTAGTCCAGGGCCAGGTTCAGCCGGTCGCCCGGCTGCGGGGTCACCTCGCCGCCGGCGGCCGACCGGGAGAGGAACACGTCGCCGTCGGCGCACGTGCCGACGCGGGCCAGCTCGCGCAGCGTCGCGCAGTCCGCGACGACGACCACGGCGCTCGACTCCGCCAGGTCCGCGGCGCCGGGGTCGGCCCCGACGGGGGCCGCGTAGCCGGAGACGAGGCCGAAGGTGGCGGCGACGCCCTGCTGGGCGTCGATCTTCCCGAACAGGCCCTGGGCCTCCGTGCCGTCCAGCTCGTAGGCGTCGACCTCGACCTGGGCCCGGTCCGGGTCCTGCCCGGTCTCCTCGGTCTCCTGGCTGTTCACCCCGGCGAACAGCATGTACAGGGCGGTGGCGCCGGCGACCGCGACGGTGATGCCGCTGACCGCGCGGGCCGCCGGCCCGCTGCTGAGCTGGAGCCGCCTGGTGGCCAGCTGCCAGGACACCGGCCCGCCGCGCATCGCCCCGACCACCCGCTCGACCAGCCAGGGCAGGACGACGGTGGTCCCGGCGAGCAGCAGGACGATGCCGATGCCGGCGAGGATGAGCGTGCCGTCGTCCGCGTCGCGGAAGGAGCGGGCGAGGGGCAGCAGCAGCACGAGCCCGGTCAGGATGGGGGTGAGGCGCCAGGCCAGGCGCCGCCGCCTGATCCGCGCCTGGCGGACCACGCCCAGCGGCTCGATCGCGACGCCGCGCAGCGCGAACAGCGTCACGCACACCGCGGATACCGGCACCGCGAGCAGGACGAGCACGGCGAGCGGCGCGCTCGGGACGATGTCGGAGGGGAAGGTGCTCGCGCCCCAGACGGTGATCCTGCCGAGGTACTGCCGCAGCGCGAGGAAGCCCGCGCCGCCGACCAGCAGCCCCAGCAGCGCCCCGGCCAGGGCCTCGCCCGCCGCGACCCGCCTGGTCATCCTGACGTCGGCGCCGACCAGGCGCAGCGCGGCCAGGCGGCGGTCGCGCCGCTCTCCGCCCAGCCTGACGGCGGTGGCGATGAACACCGCCACGGGCATCAGCAGCACCACGCACACGACCAGCACGAGGAGGACGAGGGCCGCGTCCATCGCGTCGCCGCCCCAGGGGTCGGTGCCGAAGCCGACGGCCCGATTGGCATCCTCGCCCAGCCGGTCCGTCCCGGCGTAGTAGTAGAGCTCCCCCGAGCCGACCAGTCCCTCCTCGCCGATGGTGCCGACCTGCTCCGCGTCCAGCCGCTCGGCCAGGAGGGCGCCTTCGGGCGAGTCGAGCAGCCTGCCGAGCGCCGGGGAGACGACCATCTCGCCCGGGCCGGGGTAGGAGTCCAGGCCGGCCGGCGGGGGCACGGCGGTGTCCGCACCGGCCTCGGGCTGCAGCAGCAGGCCCCCGATCGGCCTGCCGTGGTACTCGGTCGGGGCGAAGCCGATCCGCACCTGCCCGTCCTCGCTCATCATGACGGCGCGCGCGGCTTCCCGTGTGTCCCTGGCCGCCAGCAGGTGCGGCACGGAGGCGGCCAGCAGCAGCACGACGACGCCGAGGCCGACGCCGAGGGCGGTCAGGGCGGTGCGGGTCCAGCCCGCGCGGCCCGCGCAGGCGAAGCGGACGCCCATCGCCAGCTCGCGCCGCCAGGCGCCGAGCGCGCTCATGCGACCCCCGCCATGTCCCTGGCCCGCCCGTCGCGGACGACGACCTCCCGGTCGGAGTACGCGGCGACGCGGGACTCGTGGGTGACGAGCACGACCGCGGCCCCGGTGTCGCGGGCGGCGGCGACCAGCAGTTGCATGACGCGTTCGCCGTTGAGGGAGTCAAGCGCCCCGGTGGGCTCGTCGGCGAACAGCACCCGCGGGTTGTTGACCAGGGCGCGGGCGACGGCGACGCGCTGCCCCTGCCCGCCGGAGATCTGCCCGGGGCGGTGGTGGCGCACGTCGGCCACCTCGAGGCGTTCCAGCCACTCGGCGGCCCTGGCCTCGGCGGCGCGGCGCGCGATGCCGGTCAGCCGCAGCGGCAGGGCGACGTTCTCCACGCAGGTCAGCTCGGGCACCAGCTGCCCGAACTGGAAGACGAAGCCGAAGTCGGCCCGCCGCAGGGCGCTGCGCTCCGCGTCCGGGAGCGAGGACAGCTCGCGGCCCTGGTAGCGGACGGAGCCCGAGTCGGGCGGGACGATGCCGGCCAGGCAGTGCAGCAGGGTCGACTTGCCCGAGCCCGAGGGGCCCATGACCGCGACCACCTCGCCGGCCCGGATGGCGAAGTCGGCGCCGGCCAGGGCGGGCGTGGCGCCGTAGCTCTTGTGCAGTTCCGTGGCGGCGAGCAGGGCGGGCGCGTCCGCGCCGGGTTCCTCGTTCATGTGTGGATCTCCGATGCGAGCCGGTCCAGGCGGGCGGTGGTGAGTTCGAGCCAGCGCAGGTCTGCCTCGAGGTGGAAGAGGGCGTGGTCGCAGACGAGCTGGTCGGCGAGGTCGCCGCCGATCTTGCGGCGGGTCAGCTCGCGCATCAGCCGCAGGTGCTCGGCCCGCTGGGTGTCGAGGAGGGCGCTGGCGTCGCGGCCGGTGAGCAGCGAGATGACGACCTTGGCGTACAGGACGCTCTGCAGGTAGGGCTCGGGCTTCTCCGGCCGGCCGAGCCAGTCGTCCAGGTCCGTGACCCCGGCGTCGGTGATGGCGTACCGCTTGCGCTCGGGGCCGCCCCCCGGCTCTCTGCCCTCGACCTCGACCAGGCCGTTCTTCAGCAGCCTCGACATCGTCGAGTAGACCTGGCCGTAGTGCAGCGGGCGGTCCTGGCCGAAGTGTGCGTCGAAGGCGCGTTTGAGGTCGTACCCGTGTCTCGGTCCCGCCTGGAGAAGGCCGAGGAGCGTGTGGCTGATGGACATGGCGAGGACTATACACGCCGCGTATACACCGCGTGCATAGTCGGCGTGCATAGGCCGCTGAGCTGCGCGTTCTTGTACGGTGGAGGGCGCGCCCCGCGGGGCAGGCCGCCGGATCACCTCCACGGCACGGATAGGCGGCGGACAGGCAACGCGGCATACCGCCCCCGCGTCTGATCATTTAGCGTGGGAGCACACCGGAAGTGAATACGGCGCGCGCAAGCCAAGGGCTGAGGTGGACGGGAGTCTTCGTGGACGACACCGACCGGGACACCACCGCATCGCCCACCGGCGAGAGCCCGGCCGGGGACGCCCCCGGGGGACGGCTCAGGTCGGCGGGCCGGAGGGCCGGACGGCGGGCCGTGGCGCTCGCCCGCAAGCCGTACTGGGAACGCCCCGACTCCGAGTGGCTGATCAGGCGCTGGCCCGACCTGACCGCCTCCCTCGTGGCCACCTTCTTCTTCTGGCTCTCGCTGACCCCCTCGCTGGTCCCCCGCCCCTGGTACTACCAGGGCGCGGTGGGCGGGATCACCGCCGCCATCGGCTACGGCATCGGCGCGCTGCTCAGCTGGCTGTACCGGCTGCTGTCGCCCTGGCAGCCGAGCGAGCGGGCGCGGGCCCGCTGCTGGCTGGCCTACCTGGTGGCCCTGCCGTTCGCCGTGGCCTTCATGCTCGGCCGCAGCGCCGACATGCAGCGCGAGCTGCGCCGCCTCCAGGAGCTGCCGCCGACCCTCACCTGGCACTCGCTGATGATCGCGCTGATCTCCCTGGCGGTGCTCGCGCTGCTGCTGCTGGTGGCCCGCGCCATCCGCCTGGGCACCAGGACCCTGACCCGGCTGCTCAACCGCTTCGTGCCCTGGCCGGTCGCGGTCGCGCTCGGCCTCGTGCTCAGCACCACCTTCGTGGTCATCGGCACCAGGGACGTGGTGTGGGACCGCGGGGTGCTGGAGATAGCCGACCGGATCGCCGCCGCCAAGGACCACAGCACCGACCCCGGCGTGGTCAGGCCCTACTCCCCGCTGCTCTCCGGCAGCCCCGACTCGCTGATCGCCTGGGACGACCTGGGCAACAAGGGCCGCACCTTCACCGGCACCGCGCTCTCCGGCGAGGAGATATCCGACTTCACCGGCCGGCCCGCCCTGGACCCGATACGGGCCTACGTGGGCCGCGCGGCCTACGACGACTTCGCGGACGGCGCCGAACTGGCCGTCCGCGAGCTGGAGCGCACCGGCGCCTTCGACCGCGCGGTCCTCGCCGTGACCGGCACCACGGGCACCGGCTGGGTCGACCCCACCCCCGTGGAGGCGCTGGAGTACATGCACGGCGGGGACACGGCCGTCGTCACCATGCAGTACTCCTACCTGCCGAGCTGGGCCTCCTTCATGGTGGACAGGGACGAGGCGGGCGAGGCCACCAAGGCCCTGTTCGACGCGGTGTACGCGCGCTGGCAGCAGGAGCCGGCCGGCCACCGGCCCAAGCTGCTCGTACTGGGCGAGAGCCTGTCGGTCTCCGCGGTGGAGTCGGCGTTCGACGACCTGGACGACATGCTGGCGCGCACCGACGGCGCCCTGCTGATCGGGCCGCCCGACTTCAGCCCCATCCACAGCGAGCTGACCGAGCGGCGCGACCCGGACAGCCCGATCTGGCGGCCGGTGTACGAGGACGGGGAGCACGTGCGGTTCGCCCAGTTCCCCGACCGGGACCTGCGCCTGCCCGAGGGCGCCCCCTGGCTTGAGCCCCGCGTGGTCTACCTGCAGAACGCCTCGGACCCCGTGGTGTGGTGGTCGCCCGACCTGCTGTTCCAGCGGCCCGAGTGGCTGAACGAGCCGCTGGGCCCCGACGTCACCTCGGCCGTCGACTGGTTCCCCTTCGTCAGCTTCTGGCAGACCACCGTCGACATGGCCGTCTCCTACGGCGTCACCGCCCCGCACGGGCACCGCTACGGCGCGAACCCGGTCGCGGCCTGGGCCGCCATCGCCCCGCCCGCCGACTGGAGCGACGAGGACACCGAGCGGCTGAGCTGGCTGCTCGAAATCCGCCACCCGCCGCAGCACGGCTGGGCCGGCTGACCGGCCCCGGCCGCCCGGCCACGGTCCGGCCCGCCGGGGCGCAGCCGACGGCCGCCCCGGGACGCCGGCCGCCCGCCCGGGGCGGCGCGCCCCACGGCGGTCCCACCGGCGCGCGCGGCCCGCTCCCGGCGCGCGGGAGGCATCCCCCGCGCCAGGCCCATCCCCCCGGCGCGAAGGCAAGCGGCCCCGCGCCCGGGAAGGGCGCACGCACCGGGCGCACGAGAAGGGCCCGCTCCCTGCGGAAGGGAGCGGGCCCCGGCGCCTCAGCGGTCGGTCGCGCCCGGCGTGAGCGGGGGCTCCGTGCTGCCCGGCGGCTCGGTGGGCGTCAGCTCCGCGACGGTCGCGCCGCCCTGCACGTCGCGACCGGCGCGGTGGTCCGCCTCCTCCTGGTACGCGCGCAGGTAGCTCACCACGGTGTTGGTCACCGCGATCAGCGGCACCGCCACGATCGCCCCGGGGATGCCGGCCAGCATCGAACCCGCCGCCACGCCGAGCACCACGGCCAGCGGGTGCACCCGCACCATCCGGCCCAGGATGAACGGCTGCAGGATGTGGCCCTCGATCTGCTGCACCAGCAGCACCACGCCCAGTACCAGCAGGGCGGGCACCACGCCGTTGGTGACCAGCGCGACCACGACCGCGAGCGCCCCGGACACGATCGCGCCCACCAGCGGCACGAAGGAGGACACGAAGACGATCACGGCCAGCGGCACCGCCATCGGCACGTCGATGACCAGCAGCCCGATGCCGATGCCGATCGCGTCGATCAGCGCCACGATCACCGTGCCGCGCACGTAGCCGGTCAGCGTGATCCACGCCCGCGGGCCCGCGCCCGCCACGCCCTCGCGCGCCGCCCGCGGCACCAGCCGCAGGAACCACTGCCACACGCCGGCGCCGTCGTACAGCAGGAACAGCACCACGAACAGCGTGATGCCCGCGCCGGTGAAGAACTCCATGGCGTAGTTCACGCCCTCGAGCCCGGCGGAGGTCAGCGTGTCGCTGTTGTCGCCGATCCACGTGTTGATGTTGTCGACCCACTCGTCGAGGTTCTTCTCGGTGATGTCGAAGGGCAGGTCGAGAATCCAGTCCCGCAGCTTGTCGACGCCCTGCTGGACCTGGTCGACGAGCTGGTCGGTGTTCTCGATGACCTGCCAGACCACGAACCAGCCGATCAGGCCCATGACAGCAAAGCCGCCGAACGCCGTCAGCGCGGTGGCCGCGCCACGGCTGAGCCCCATCCGCTTCAGCCAGCCGACGAAGGGCTGCAGCAGCGCGGTGATCAGCAGCCCCGCCGCGAAGGAGATGACCAGCAGGCTGACCGCGCTGATCACCTGCATCAGGACCCAGATGACCCCGGCGACCACGAGCACCCGCCAGCCCGCCTCGGCGGCCACCCGGACACCCCACGGGATCGCCTCCGCCGGCTCGGGCCGCTGCGGCCCCGAGACGCCGGGCGAGGAACCCGGCGAGGGCGGGCGCCCGCCTCCCGAACGGCCGGCCGCGGCCGCCGGCACGGCGTGCTCGGCCGCGGGACGCGCCGCGGGCTCCTCGGCCCGCCCGCCGGACTGCGCCGCGGCGGCAGGCGCGGGCTCCTCCCGGCGCGAGCGCTCGGGCTGCCCCTGGCGCGGCACCCCCGACTCGGCCTCGGGCGCGCGGCGCGGCGCGGCCGCCGCGACCTCGGCCTCCCCGCGTTCCCCGGCCTCGCGCTCGCGGCGCTCCTGTTCCCGCTCAGCCGCGCCTCTGAGGCCCGACACCCGCGACCTCAGCCGCGACACGCCGGACCCGATCCGGCCCCATCTCGACATCCCGTTTCCCTCCGCCCCCTGTGGTCACCGCGGTGCGGTCGACGTTACCTCGCCCGGCCGCACGACGGGGACTCCCTGGGGGGGGAAACGGCGAGGCCCCCGCGCCATGCGTGGCGCGGGGGCCGCTGCGGTTCACGGGGCGGCCATCGGCCGGCCCGCTCGCCGAAACCGCTCAGTACCAGCCGTTCGCCTGCCAGAAGTCCCAGGCTCCGCAGGGGCTTCCGTAACGGCTGTCCATGTAGTTCAGGCCCCAGCGGATCTGGGTCGCCGGGTTCGTCTGCCAGTCGGCGCCGGCCGAGGCCATCTTCGAGCCGGGCAGCGCCTGCACCAGGCCGTAGGCCCCCGAGGACGGGTTCGAGGCGGTGTAGTCCCAGCCGCTCTCGTGGTCCACGATGTTGGAGAAGCACTGGAACTGGTCGGCGCCGACGATCTGCCGGGCCATCGCCTGCACCTCGGCCTTGGTGTACGAGGCCTGGACCGCGAAGTCGGTCGAGGCGCTCGCGGAGGCGTTCTGCGCCTCCAGGGCGTCCTGGCGGGCCTGTTCCTCGGCCTGCTCCTCGGCCTGGATCTCCGCGGCGCGCCGCTCGTGGGCGTCCTCCGCGGCCTGCAGTCGCGCGGCCTCCTGCGCGGCGCGCAGCGCGTCCGCGGTGGCCGCGCTCGACTGCGACTCCGCCTGCTGGGTCAGCGACGCGGTGTGCAGCTGGGCATTCGTGCCTGCGGGTATCTCAGCGAGCAGCGTGGAGTCTGCGGAGACGACCTCGATGTCGCCCGACGCGCCCTGATCTTCCCCCGAGGCGACGCCGACGGCAGCGCCGACGGTGGTCACCGCGGTGGCGGACGCCACTGCGAGTCCCCGGACCGAAATCCCGGTCACACGGTTTCCTTCCGACATCGCCCGCGTGGCAGACCCCGCGGGCGCAATCGTGCCCCTGACACGGGCCTCCCCTGGTTCGGTCGCAGGAGGCGCTGGCCCGGTAGCGGCCCCACGGCTGGCGCGGGGCCCGCGTGGACTTCGGGCGGCATACGGCGAGCGGCTGTTCAGTTGTAAAACGCAGTCCTTGCAATGCCCTTGGGGGCATCGGTTGCCGTATGCGGGGCCTGACAGACGCACACACTGCCGGACCCGGATGCCCCGAGGCAATTCAGTCCCATGTGGGAAAGCTCACACCCCGTTTGGGGGCGCACACCGCTTGCGACCCGCGCACACCACGCCCTGCCTGCGGTTTCGTCACCGAATCGAGATCCCGGCGAGGCCGATCGCCGCCGGTTTCCCACCGGGATACCCGATTCGCGCGGCAGGTCCCGCTAAATCCGCCCCTCCTCCAGCATTTCGGTCACCAGCGCGGCGATCGGCGACCGCTCGGAGCGGGTGAGCGTCACGTGGGCGAAGAGCGGGTGCCCCTTGAGCCGCTCGACGACGGCGACCACCCCGTCGTACCGGCCCACGCGCAGGTTGTCCCGCTGGGCGACGTCGTGGGTGAGCACCACCCGGGAGTTCTGGCCGATGCGGGACAGCACCGTCAGCAGCACGTTCCGCTCCAGCGACTGCGCCTCGTCCACGATGACGAACGCGTCGTGCAGCGACCTGCCCCTGATGTGGGTGAGCGGCAGCACCTCGAGCATCCCGCGGGCCACGACCTCCTCGATGACCTCCCTCGTGGTCACCGCGGACAGGGTGTCGAAGACGGCCTGCGCCCAGGGGTTCATCTTCTCGGCCTCGGTGCCCGGCAGGTACCCGAGGTCCTGCCCGCCCACCGCGTACAGCGGCCGGAACACCATCACCTTGCTGTGCTGACGGCGCTCGAGCACCGCCTCAAGCCCGGCGCACAACGCGAGCGCGGACTTGCCGGTGCCCGCCCTGCCGCCCATCGAGACGATGCCCACCTCGGGGTCGAGCAGCAGGTCGAGGGCGATGCGCTGTTCCGCGCTTCGCCCGTGGATGCCGAACGCCTCCCGGTCGCCGCGCACCAGCTTGATCCGGCCCTCAGGGGTGACCCGGCCCAGGGCCCGCCCGCGCTCGGAGGAGATCACCAGGCCGGTGTGCACCGGCAGCTCCGCGACGGCGGGATCGGCGACGCTCTCGGCGGCGAACAGCTCGTCCACGGCCTCCGCGCTCAGCCGCACGTCCACCATGCCGGTCCAGCCGTCGGCGTCCGTGATGGCGAGCTCGGCCCGGTACTCCTCGGCGGCCAGGCCCACGGAGGAGGCCTTGATGCGCAGCGGCAGGTCCTTGGAGACGACGGTGACGTCGTGCCCCTCCGCCTGGAGGTTGCGCGCCACGGCCAGGATGCGCGAGTCGTTGTCGGCGAGACGGCCCCGCTCGCCCAGCATCGCCGCGGGCAGCACCGCCGGGTCCGAGTGGTTCAGCTCCACCCGCAGGGTGCCGCCGAGGTCCCCGATCGGGAGCGGGGTGTCCAGCCGCCCGAACCTGACCCGGTACTCGTCCAGCCGCCGCAGCACCTGCCTGGCGAAGTACCCGAGCTCGGGGTGGTGCCGCTTGGCTTCGAGCTCGGAGATCACGACGACGGGGAGGACCACCTCGTGCTCGTCGAAGCGGGTGAGCGCCGACGGGTCGGCGAGCAGGACGCTGGTGTCGAGGACGTACATGCGACGGTCGGAGCGCTTCTTGCTGTTGGCCACGTGAGGACGAACCCCCTCGGACGAGGTGCGGAATCACGGCGCCCTGGGCGCCGGGGGTCTGCCGGCCGGCCCGGCCCCGGCATCCACGGGGCCCGGTACCGGCCCAGGTCCCCAGCGGAAGAGGGGGGTGTCGTGGTGCGCAAACGGGCCTCCCGGTGGACCGCTGCGAGGCGCGGTCCGCCGGGAATATGCCCGCTCGCTGCACATCTCATGCGAAGAATGGACCGGCCCGGCGACCGCCGAGCGGGCGGGCCCGGCCCGCGGGGCCGCCCGCCGCCGCACCCCGGCAGCGCGCCGGGGGGGCGCGCCGTGCACCCACCGCCCGCGCCCTCGCTCCCACCCGCCCGCGCCCGGGGGCCCGGGGGCGCGCGCCGGGCGCGTACGGGAAGCGGAGAGCCCGGTGCCGCCTCAGATGCCGTAGCGCCGGTGCCTGGCCGCGTAGTCGCGCAGCGCCCGCAGGAAGTCCACCTTGCGGAAGGCCGGCCAGTACGCCTCGCAGAAGTAGTACTCCGAATGGGCGCTCTGCCACAGCATGAAGCCGGAGAGACGCTGCTCGCCGCTGGTGCGGATCACCAGGTCCGGGTCGGGCTGGCCGCGGGTGTAGAGGTGCTCGGAGATGTCCTCCACGCCCAGCGAGTCGGCCACCTCCTGCAGCGTCTGCCCGTCGGCGGCCCGCTTGGCGAGCAGCGAGCGGACCGCGTCGGTGATCTCCTGCCGCCCGCCGTACCCGACGGCGACGTTGACCAGTATTCCCTCGCGGTTCCCGGCCAGTTCCTCGGCCTCGGCCAGCACCCGCCTGGTCCGCTCGGGCAGCACGTCGAGGGCCCCGACGTGGTTCACGCGCCAGCGGCCGTCCTCGGCGAGGTCGCGGACCGCGCCCTCCACGATCGACAGCAGCGGGGTGAGCTCCTCGGGGGCGCGGTTGAGGTTGTCCGTGGAGAGCAGCCACAGGGTGACGACCTCGACGTCGGTCTCCTCACACCAGCCGAGCAGTTCCCTGATCTTCGCGGCCCCGGCCTCGTGGCCCTGCCGCGTGGTGCTGCCGGCCGCCTTGGCCCAGCGGCGGTTCCCGTCGAGGATCACCCCGATGTGCTTGGGTCCCCGCTCCGTGTCGAGCCTGCCCTCCACCCGCCGTGCGTACAGCCGCACGGCCAGGCGGCGCAGCGTGTTCTTCATCGCGCTCTTGATCGCGCCCATCGCGTTGTGTCAGCCCCTCCAAGCCCGTCCCCGTGCCCGGCACTCTACTGCCGCCGCCCGGTACGAAGAATCGAAAGCGGCGGATCCGGCCAGCGGCCCCGGCCCGGCCACGCCACGACCGCGAAGACGGCGCGGACGAACCGCCGGCGCAAGGCCGCAGCCAGGCCGCGGCAAGGCCGTGGGAAAGCCGGAGACAAGCGGAAGATACGTCGCGGGTGCGCCGCGGGTGCGCCGAAGAAGCGCCGGCGAATCCGGACGGGACCCTGACGGAACCGGAACCGGGCCAGGACGAAACCGGGGCGGAACCGGGACGGAACCGGGACGGAACCGGGGCGGAATCGGAGCGGAACCGGCGCGGAGGGGGACCGAACCGGGGCCGAAGGCGCACGGAGGCGGCCGGAAAGAAGAGGCGAGCGGAGGCAGCCGGAAACCAGGGGCAGAAGAGGAAGGGGATGGAGCGGAGAAGGCGGGAGGCGCGGCGGGCGGTGCGGCCCGCGGACTCCCGCGGCGCCCGGCGGCCCGGCGGACACGAAAGCGGGCCGGTCCGTGGGGGGGGTGACGGACCGGCCCGAGGGGGGGATTCCACGGTAACGCATAAGGGGCCGTGCTGAGTGCATCGGAACCGGAATTAAACCGTGAGTCCCCCGGCGAGCACGGCGGCGAGCGCGCCGAGCGCGATGCAGGGCCCGAAGGGCACCGGCGTCCTGCGCCCCGCCCGCCCCGCGAGGACCAGCGCGAGCCCGTAGCCGGCCGCCAGCAGGAAGCCCGCGAAGGTGCCGAGCAGCACCGCCTCCCAGCCGTACCACCCAAGGGCTACCCCGACCGGGACCGCGAGTTTGACGTCGCCGAAGCCGAGGCCCGCGGGGTTCACGAGGAAGAGGACGAGGTAGACCGCGCCGAGCACCGGGCCCGCGAGCAGCGCCCGCGGCCAGCTGCCCGCCGCCCCCGGCACCGCGGCCGCCAGGCCGAGGCCCCCGGCGAGCGCCAGGGCGAGGGGCAGGGTCAGCACGTCGGGCAGGCGCTGCACGGCCAGGTCGACCACCGCAAGCAGCACCACGACCGGCGCGGCCAGCAGCCACACCGCCAGCTCCGGCCGCGGACCCACGGCCGCGGCGAGCGCCGCGCAGCAGCAGGCGAGGACGGCCGCGGACCGCGCCGCCCCCGCGGCCACCCGGCCGCCGGGGCAGGAGGCACAGCGCAGCCGGCCGATCCAGGCGCCGCCCGGGAGCGGGTGGCCCGCCGGGCACGTCGCGCGCCAGGGCTCCCCCTCGGGGACCGCCAGCCGGTAGCCGGGCGTGACGAGCAACGTGCCGGCCAGGGCACCGTAAAGGGCGGCGGCCACGATCAGCAGGGGGTACACACCGTGAGCGTAATGCGGGCCGGCTCGCCCGAGTGGGGGGAAGGGCGAACCGGCCCGTCGATTGGGCTGGACCGGAGCGGGGGGGTGCTCACGGTCCGCCCCGCCAGCCGTCGCCGGGGTGGGAGTGACGACGCTGGCAGCGAAAGGGTGTCGGCCTGGCCAACACGCAGGGAACGATACCGCACGGTCAGGAGAGCTGTGACCCCCTGGCACTCAGGCGGCGCAGGGCACGCCCGTAACGGCGGGCGATCACCCGCTGGCCGAGGCGCCCGAGCGGCCCGGCGGCCCGCATGTACCAGGTGGCCGCGCGGCTCACGGCGGTTACGGTGAGCCACACCGAGTCGTCCGCGAGCCGTTCCACGACGAAGCCCTCCTCGCCGCTCTCGGGATGGCCCGGAAGCGTTCCGTAGCCGTAGCCGATGCGCTCGGGCTCGTCGATGCGCCAGACCACGCGGCAGGGCGCGCCGAGCCGCAGCGGGCCGAGGCCCGCGAGCAGGGTGACCTCCACGCCGACGTCCGCGACGGGGGCCGTCGCGCGCACCCTGAGGCCCACGCCGCGCTGCATCCCGAAGCCGAGCAGGGCCTCGCCGGCCGCGCGCAGGACTCCTTCGCCCCGGCCGAGGCGGGTGCGCACCCGCAGCAGGTGGGCCCCGGCGGGCAACGGCCCCTCGGGCGCTGCCCGGGTGATGCCGATCTCCTGGTACGTGAGGGGCACGGTTGCGGCGCTCATGCCCCTTGCCTACCCGCGCCCCGGCGAAGGCGCAAGCGCCGCCCGGGCCTTCGGGACGGCGGGCCGGACGTCCGGGGCAGGCGGGGGGACAGGCGGCACGGGGACGGGGGCGGCAGCGGGGCGGGCGGGCGGCGGCCGGGTGGGGGCCGCCCCGGTTCACTCCTCGGTCGGCCAGGAGATCTCCACCCGGCGGTTGCGCTGGCGGCCCTCCTCGGTGCTGTTGTCGTAGAGGGGGTAGTCCTCGCTGTAGCCGCGGACGTTGAACTGGATGCCCGAGGGGTCCTCGATCAGCCCGAGCAGCACCTGCTGGGTGTTCCTGGCGCGGTTCGTCGAGAGGGTGACGCCGCTCTCGTAGGAACCCTGGTCGTCGGTGAAGCCGAAGATGTTCACCTGGCTGGGCTGGTACTCGTCGATCGCGGCGGCCACCTCCCTGAGGGCGTCCGCGGAGGCCTCGGTGATCTCGTCGCTGCCCTCGCCGAAGATCACGTCCGTCTGGAGCGTGAACTTGTGCGTGTTGCCGGTCTGTTCCTCGCGCCGGCTGCCGCCGCTGTCGGTGCTCTGGCCGCCGTCTCCCTCGCCGCCGGTCTCGCCGCTGTCTCCGGCGTCGCCGCTGTCGCCGGGGTCTCCGGCGTCGCCCGAGCCGTCCGAGTCGCCGCCGGTGCCGCCGTCCGCTCCCGACTGCTCGCCGGTGCCCAGGTTTTCGGTGATCCGTTTGATGTCGAGCACCCGGGGCTCGGCGAGGGTCGCCCCGTCGCCCAGCTTCAGGCCCGCGGCGTCGGGGTCGACCTCAGGCGTCGCGGGAGCCTCGTACCCGGGCGGCTGCTCCACCCCGTCGTCCCCGTCGTCGGCCAGGGCGGTGGGGGTGCCCCACGCAAAAACGGCCACGCCGGTGAGCGCGATGCCCGCGACCCGGCCGGCGTGGTGCCCACGGTTCGTCATGTGTCTGCCCGCCTCAGCTGATCTCGATGGTGGCCGGGGGCATCTGCCCGATCTGGAAGTCCACCTCGGTGGTCCCCGGGTCCGGCTCCGGGAACTGCGCGAACCAGTTGACGGAGTCACCGGCGCCGATCTCCAGGCCGAAGTTCGTGCACAGGCACCGGCCTTCGGTGTCGCGGAGGATGAGGTACCGCTTGCCCTCCTCGTGGGCGGTCAGCGTGGCGCCCGCCATGGAGAAGCCGTTGCCCGCGAGTTCCCGCTCCTCGCCCGCCCAGGCCGTCGCGCGCCAGCCGTCGCCGCCCCCGTTGTGGAGGGTGCCCTCGACCGTCAGGAAGCCGCCGGACTCGCGCTCGGCGCTGGTGATCGTCAGGGTGATGTCCTGCTCGCCGGTCACCTCGGCCAGGACCTCGTTCTCCGCCTGGGACTCCTCGTCGCCCGAGGGCTCCGCGCTCTCGTCGCCGCCCTCGCCGTCCTGGCCGGACTGGTTCTCCTGGGACGTGTCCGTGCCCGAGTCATCGCCGCCGCCGCTGCAGCTGGCCACGCCGATGACCAGCGCGGCGCCCAGCGCGATCACGATGAGGACGAGGCGTGACTTGTTATCCCGGAGGTCCATGGCGCGCCTTTCCCTTGCATCTCGACTCGATCGGTGGTCAGTCTTCCAAATAGACCTTGAACAGGTCCCGGGCTTCCGGCAGTTGGTCGGCGTCTCCCGGGTCGATCGACCAGTTGCGGTCCTCGTCGCAGCTGAGCCGGATGTGCCCGTCCTCGTCCGGCTCCTCGTCGGTGTCAAGCCGGCACAGCCCGTCGATCACGGCGGTGGCCTCCGCGGTCGCGGTCCGGTCCTCGGTCCCGGGAAGCAGCGAGTTCCCCACCGTGTCGTGGGTTTCCACCCGTACGTGAAAACCGGGGCGGTCGCCGGCGAGTTCGCAGGCGGTGAGGTCGGCGTCGTTGTCGGCGGCGAGTCGGGCGGCGGCCTGGCAGGCCGGGCCGGTCACGGGGTCGTCGCCGTCGAGGATGTCCTCCAGGTCCTCGTCGAGTTCCTCGTCGCGGCCCGGGTCCTCGTCCTCCCCGGCATCCTCGTCGCCCGGGTTCTCCCCGTTCTCCCCGTCGTCCTCGCCGTCCTCCCCCTCCTCGCGGTCCCCGTCCTCCGCCGCCGCACGGTCCGCCGCGGCAAGGAAGTCGTCGAGGAAGTGGTCGGCCGCCTCCTGGGCGGCGGCGAGCGCGGCGGCGTCGGCGGCGGACTGGCCGCCGGACCGGGTGACGGCCGCCTGGGCCACCACGAAGAACAGGAGCGCCACCGTCAGCAGCCCGGCGACCATCCAGATGTAGAGGGGGAAGACCGCCCCTCCGTCGCTGCGGGTCAGTCGCCGCCGGTGATGCTGCTCACCGCATTGCCCACGGCATCCGCGACCGAATCCTGAATGTCCAGCGAGACGACCGCCACGACGACCGCGGCGATCAGCAGAAGCAGGCCCGCGTACTCCACGAAACCCGCGCCGCGATCCGCGTGCCGGTCGCGCAGCCGGTGCGCAATGGTGTGTCCCCACTTCAGCAGCAGCCTGCTCATGGCGTCCCTCTCCTCCGGCTGACGCCGGTTCAGCCGACCTCTCCGGGCCCCTGCCCCTCCGCGGAAAACGGTACTGCGGAGCGGCGCGTCCTGGTATGGGGGACGGGGGGCAACGTGGCCCGTTCGGTACCCGTTTGACGGTGAGACGCCCCATGCCCGACCCCCTCCCTGCGGGCCAACCCGTACACCTATCGGCACTGACTGTGCCACACCGAACGCGGATTGGGCAGGGAGACCCGGATGATCCGATGACATGCCGCTGCCGCTTCCTGGCTCTGTGCGACCGGCGGTGCGGGTGCGAGGGGCAGGTGCCCGGCCGTGCGGCCCGCCAAACCCCGGCGCCGGCGTGAAAGGATCGGGCGACCCGAGAAGGAAGACGCGAGGTGAACGACGTGAACGAGGCCGGCGGCACCCACCACGGGACCCAGGCGGGACACGGCCACGACCCCGGCCGCCACGCCCACGGCACGGGCACGCAGCACGGCGGCCACGGCGGACATGGCGGGCACGGCACGCGGGACGTGGACTGGGCCACGGAGGCGGAGCGGCTGGCCGAGGCGGCGGACCGGGACGCGGAGTGGCTGGCGCGGGCGGCGCGGGAGTTGCTGCCGGCCGGGGCGCGGCTCGCGGTGGACCTCGGGTGCGGGGGCGGCGGGATGGCGGTGGCCCTGGCGCAGCAGGGACCCGCCGGGCTGTCCGTCGCCGGCCTCGACGGCGAGCCGGCGGTGCTCGCGGCCGCGCGGCGGCGGGCCGAGCGGATCGGGGGCGCCGCCGCGCGGGTCAGGTTCGCGGTGGCGCGGCTTGAGGACGGGGGCGAGGCGCTGCGCGCCGTCGCCGGCGGGGCGCCCGACCTGCTGTGGGTCGCGGGCGCCGTGCACCATGTGCCCGACCAGCAGCGGGCCGTGGACGGGCTGGCGGCGGCGCTGGCGCCCGGCGGGGTGCTGGCGCTCGCCGAGGGCGGGCTGCGGGTGCGTCACCTGCCGTGGGACGTCGGCGTGGGCGCGCCCGGCCTCGAGGACCGGCTGGACGCGGCGCAGATGCGGTGGTTCGGGCGGATGCGGGCCTCGCTGCCCGGGGTCGCCGCGATGCCCTACGGCTGGCCCGAGGCGCTGCGCCGGGCGGGGCTGGGCGAGGTGGCGACGCGGACCTTCCTGGTGGAGCACGAGGTGCGGCCGGGCGGCCCCGCCATGGCGAGCCTGCTGGCCTCGCTGGGCCACCGCGTGGCGCGGACGGCGGAGGAGGGCCTGCTGTCCGAGGAGGACCGGGAGGCGTTCCGCCGCCTGCTCGACGAGGGGGACCCGGCGTGGCTTGGCCGCCGCACCGACCTGGGGCACGTGGAGGCCAGGAGCGTGTACACCGGCCGTCGGCCCGCCTGAGCCCGGCGCCGGCCCGGCCCAGGGGCGCCGTCGCGCGCGGGGCCGGGCGCCGGCGCACGCCGGGCGGGCCCGGGGGCGCGGGTCAGGCGGGCTGCTGCTCCTCCCCGCCGCCGCTGTCGGTGAGGGTGCGTTCCAGCTCGGCCTCGTAGTCGTTGACCGAGGTGATCACCGTGTCGGCCATCTCGGCGAGCCCGTCGAGCTGTTCGCTGATGTCGCCGCGGCCGTCCTTCCAGCCGCTGACGAAGTCGTCGAGGGCGTCGATCACCTGCTCGTCGCCCAGGGCGTCGTGGTACTGGTCGAACGTGTCCCCCGTGCGGTTCATGTACTCCTTGACGTTCCGCAACTGGGGGCCGAATTCCTGGAGTTCGGACAGCGGGATCGCCATCCGCTCGCCGCCGTCTGCCATGCCGCCCCTCCCTTCTCGTCGTGGCCTGTTCCGAATGGTTCCGGCCCGCCTGGCCCTTCCGGCTCCCCCGCCCGTTCCGGCGCCCCGGCCTCTTGCCCGGAGCGCCCCGCCCGCCGCACGCCCCGGCCGCACGCCACGCCCCCGCCGCGCGCCCCCGCCGGGGCGCCCGGTCAGCCGGCGAAGCGGAAGGTGGAGGTGATCGCGTCGAAGACGTCGAAGAAGGAGTCGGCGAGGTCGAGCACCTGGCTGCTCCCGGCCACCAGGGCGACCGCCTGCTGGTCGCCGGGCACCGGGATGAACGTCTGCATCAGCACCGCCCGCACGGTGCGGCTGTCGCCCGGCACCGAGATGTCCTCGATGCCCTTGGTGCGGGCCGCGGTGCCGACCTCGGGAATGTCCACGGTGCCGACCTCCCGCCACGGGTCCCCCTCCCGGCGGGCCTGCCTGGTGCCGAGCTGCCCGACGATCGAGGCCGGGTCGGTCGGCAGGATCTCGCCGCCCGAGGTCCTGGCGCCGATCAGCGAGACCGTCACGGAGGCCGTGATGGGCGGGCCGCCGCCGAAGCTCTGCGCCATGCAGCCGCAGTAGACCGCGCCCGAGTCCCAGGCGTACCTGGCCTGGCGGCGCAGGAAGGACTCGATCACCTCGCGGTGTTCGGCCATCGCCGGCGCGGCCCGCACCCGTTCGTCGATCATCCGCCGGATGCTGTTCTCCCTGGTCTCGGGACGCAGGTCGAACTCCCACCAGGAGTCGGGAACGGAGATCCGGAACCCCTGCCGTTCGACGGTGACGGTATCCACCCACTTGTCGGCCATGACCGCTTCCCCTCCGGGCCGCGCGGCTAGTCGCGCAGGCCCTGTTCCAGCTGCTGGTCGAGGTCGGCGAAGCCGTCGGCCGCTCCGTGCAGGAAGTCGCCGAGTCCCTGTAACGACTCGATCGTCTGCTTGCCGCCCCTGGTGAACTCGTCGTACTTCTCGTCGAACGCGGACGAGGACGCCGCGGTGACGTACCCGTCGGTGACCAGGTCGCTGACGTAGGACCGCAGTTGGTCGAACTTCGTGGTCAACTCGTCCTTGGCGTCGATGAGCCGGTCGGCCGCGTCGTGCATGTCCTGGTAGGTGACATCGAGATCGCCCTGCGCCATCGGGAACACCCCCTCGCATCCAGCGTACGGTCCCGGCCGTTCCGGCACTTCTACGGATTCGTAACAGCCGCCCCACATCGGCGCAACCGCCGGGTTTCGGCCAAGATCGTCGCGTTCGCCGCCCCGGCCGCCCCCGGCCGGGCGCGTCCCGGGCCCGCGGCGGCTACGGGGTGTCGAGGATCTGGGTGAAGTCCGTGCCGGAGCCCAGGATCATCCCGGTGACGATGATGATCATGGTGGCCGGGACCATGAAGACCAGCGTGGCCATGGTGGCCATCGGGATGGCCCGCGCCGCCCGCCGCCTGGCGTTCTGCGCGTCGGTGCGGCGCATGTCCCTGGCGATCTGGATCAGCGTGTCGGCGATCGGGGCGCCGAGTTCCTCGCCCTGCTGGAGGGCGGTGACGAACTGGTTGACCGGCTCGGAGTCGTTGCGGCGGCGCAATTCGTCGAAGGCCTGCCGGCGGGGCACGCCGACGTCCATCTGCCGCAGCGCGATGCGTATCTCGTCGGCCCAGGGCCCCTCGTAACGGGCCGAAACCCGATCGAGGGCCTGCCGGAAGCCGAGGCCCGCGGAGACGACGACGGCGAGCACGTCGAGGAAGTCGGGCAGCGTGCGGTCGATCACGTCCCGGCGCTCCCTGACCCCCTGCCAGATCGCGGCGTCGGCGGCGAACAGGCCGAAGGCCAGGGCGAACAGGGAGAACAGCGGCCAGCCCGCGGCGAAGAACACCACGGCGAGCGTCAGCCCGAAGACGCCGTAGACGAAGCGGCGCGCGGCATAGCGGTCGAGGGTCAGGCCGCCGGGGTTGCCCGCCTGGTCGATGCGCCTGCGCTTGCGCTCCACCGACCTGCGCCCCATCAGCCGCAGCACCAGCGGGGCGAACCGCATCCCGAGCCGGTCGACCAGCGAGGCCCCGGCCGAGACCCGGCTGGAGCCCACCTCAAGGGCGATGGCCAGGTCGGCGGGCAGCGGCGTGCCGGAACGCAGCATGCGGACGGCGGTGACGATGCCGAAGACGGCGGCCCCCATGGCGAGGCCGAGCAGCAGTCCCCACACCTTTGCCTCCTACACGTCGATGCGGCCGAAACGGCGCACGACGACGAATCCGACGATGTAGAGCCCGAGCGCGACGGCCATGGCCAGCTGGCCCCACGGGCTGCCGGTGACGCGGCCGAGCGCGCCGGGCGACATGCCGTTGATCATCAGCAGCGCGCCGAGGCCGAGCAGCGGCACGGTGACGGCGGTCGCGTTGATCTCCGCCAGCATGGTGCGCACCTCGCGGCGGGTCTCCTTGCGCTCCTCGAGCGTGGTGGTGAGGTTGCGCAGCGAGCTGACGATGGTGCCGCCCGCCCGGTTGGCCAGTATCAGCGTGGTGACGAGCACGTTGAGTTCCCGGGAGGGCAGCCGGTCCCCCAATTCGGCGAGCGCCTCCTCGAGGGAGCGGCCGACGGCCAGCTGGTTGGCGACCGTGGCCAGTTCCGCGCCCGCCGGGTCGTCCATCTCCTCGGCCGCCATCGACAGCGCGGTGCGCATCGCGAGGCCGGCGGCGGTGCCGTTCGCGATCAGCCTGGCGAGTTCGGGGAGCTGGCCGATGAAGCGCTCGGTGCGCCTGGCGCGCTGCCAGTTGAGGAAGGCGTTGCCGCCCCACAGGGCGACGATGCCGCACAGCGGTCCGAAGAAGGGCGCGAGCACCGCGGAGCCGATCAGCCAGAGGGCGGCCACCGCGCCCAGCACGTAGGCCGCGTACTCGCCCACGGTGACGTTGAGGCCGGTGGCCTGGAGCTTGAGGCGCAGCCTGCGGCCGAGCCCGGTGCCGCGCAGCCGCCGGTCGAGCGCGTCGAAGCGGCGGCGGCGCGGGCCGCCGCCGCCCGCCGCGGGGACGGGCCCGGCGCCGGGGGCGGTGGCCAGCCGGTCGAGCAGCGCCTCGCGCTGGGCCCGCCCCGAGGCGTAGAGCTGAATGCCGGCGAGGGCGACCAGCAGGGCCAGCAGCGCCAGGCCGAGCGCGAGGAGCGACAGCGAGTCCATGGGTCAGCTCGCCTCCCTGATCGCGAGGTGCGAGTCGTCGAGGTGGACGCCGAACGCCTGCGGTATCTGCTCGCCCGCCAGGTGCAGGCGGGCGGCCACCGAGCGCGGCAGCGGATGGTGCCGGAACCTGCCGTGCACCCGGCCGTCCTGGGTCATCGGCTCGGCCCTGAACTCGGCGAGCGTGGCGATGCGGAAGGGCTCGCGGCCGTGCGAGGCGAGCACCGCGATCTCGGCCAGCCGCCGGGTGCCGTCGGGGTGCCGCACCAGCTGCACCAGCACGTCGACGGCGCTGTTGATCTGGTCGCGCAGCGCCTCGAAGGGCACGTGCAGCTCGGACATCGAGGCCAGGGTCTGGAGGCGCATGAGGGCGTCCTCGGCGCTGTTGGCGTGCACGGTGGCCAGCGAGCCGTCGTGGCCGGTGGACATCGCCTGGAGCATGTCGAGCGTCTCGCCGCCGCGGACCTCGCCGACGATGATGCGGTCGGGGCGCATGCGCAGCGAGTTGCGCACCAAATCCCTGATGGTGACCTCGCCCTTCCCCTCGATGTTGGGCGGCCTGGACTCCAGCCTGATCACGTGGTCCTGCTGAAGCTGGAGCTCGGCCGCGTCCTCCACGGTGACGATGCGCTCGCCGCCGGGGATCAGCCCGCTGAGGGCGTTGAGCAGGGTGGTCTTTCCCGAGCCCGTGCCGCCGGAGACGATGATGTTGAACTTCGCCCGCACCAGCCCGGCCAGCAGCATGACCAGGTGCTCGTCGAGGGTGCCGAAGCCGATCAGCTCGGGCAGCGTGTAGACGCGCGGGAAGCGGCGGATGGTCAGGGTGGCGCCGCTGAGGGACAGCGGCGGGATGATCACGTTGACCCGCTCGCCGGTGGGCAGCCGGGCGTCGACCATCGGATTGGACTCGTCGACACGGCGGTTGACGGTGGAGACGATGCGCTCGATGGTCTGGGTCAGCTGCTCCTCGGAGGCGAAGCGCAGCGGCAGCCGCTCGACCCGGCCGGAACGCTCGACGTAGATGTGGTCGGGGCCGTTGACCATGATCTCGGTGATCGAGGGGTCTTCGAGCAGCGGCTCCAGGATGCCGAGGCCGAGCGCCTCGTCCACCACCCGGCGGATCAGCAGCGCGCGCTGCTGGGAGGAGAGCACCGGGCCCTCGCGGCTGAGGATGTGACCGAGCACCCGTTCGAGGCGGTCGCGGCGCTCCGAGGTGCCGAGGGAGGACATCTCGGCGAGGTCGATCTCCTCCAGGAGCTTGGCGCGGTAGGTGGCGACGAGCCTGCCGTCGCCTGGACCGGTCTCGGCCGGCTCGCCCGTGGCGTGCACCCGGGCCCTCAGGCCCGTGCCGCGCTCCCTCCTGCCCTCCTCGGCGTACCTGCCGTCCATGTGTCCCCTCCTCCTCGGCGTCGTTGCCTGTCGTTCACTGTCGTTCCTCCTCCGCCCTCCCGCCGGCGCGTTCCGCGGCCCGGGCCCGGTGGTGCCGGGGGCCTCAGTCGCACGGCATGGTCACGGTCCTGTGGGCCGAGCCGAGGTTGCCGATGAACGGCAGCACCGAGGGCACCGGCACGCTCGCGGTCACGGTCGCCTCCCGGCCGCAGGCGGACAGGTCGAAGCTGGCGCGTTCGGCGAGCCAGCCGCTCATCGCGGCCCGCCCGCTGGCCGCGTACTCCTCGGCGATCTCGTGCTGCGCCGCGGTGCGCGCCGCCGCCCGCGCCGCGGAACCGGCCTGCAGGGCCGCGTACCCGGCCACGCCGAGTTGCAGCGCGGCCAGGGCGACGATCAGCAGGATCGGCACCCAGCCGGCGAACTCGACGGCCGTGACGGCGCCCCGGTCGCCGCGCGGGCGGCGCCGGGCGGGCGCGGGGGCGGGCGCCGTCCCGGGGGCGGCCCGGCCGCGCATCTCAGCCCTCCTCCGCGGCGCCGGCCGAACCGGAGATGGTGACCGGGAGGTTGAACGCGCCGGGGAAGAGCACCGGGACGTGCACGTCGACGTTGGCCCTGCGGACGTGGCCCACGAGCGGGCAGGAGACGTCGACGTCCCAGCTGCCCGGGATGTGCTCGCGGGCCGCGGCGGCGCAGGCGGCGGCCGCGTCCCCCTCGGCGCCCGCGGCGGCCCTGGCGCCCTCGTCGGCCGCGTTCCCCGCGAGGGAGAAGGTGTAGCCGATCAGTATGCACTGCCAGATCACGGCCATCATCACCAGGATGAGCGGGAAGAGCCCGGCGAACTCCACGACCACCGAGCCGCGTTCCCCGCGCGGCAGGAGGCGGCCGCGCGGGCGGCGCGGGCGGCGCGGGCGCGCGCCCGGCGCGCGGAAGCGGCCCGGGGCGGGCGAGCGGCGCTGTGTCATACCGGTACCTATGCCCCGCTTCACGCCCGCCTGCCCCTGCGTCTGCCGCCGCCCGCGGCGCCCTCGGGCGGGGCGAGGCCGAGTTCCGTGGCCAGCGCCCACATCGCGCGCCGCACCTGGCCGCGGCCGTCGAGGTCCTGGATGCGGCCGGCGTCCTGCGCCTCCTGGAGCTCCCTGAACCCGGCCGGGATGACGCTGCGCGCCACGTGGGTGCCGGTGATCCGGGAGATCAGCTGGGGCTGGATGGCGCTGGAGCGACCCATCCGGTTGACCACGGTGAGGGTCTCGGCGGCCTTGCGGATGCGCAGCCTGTCCCACATCCGCACCATCCGGTTGACCGCGCGGACCGCGATGACGTCGGGGGTGGTGACGAGGATCGCGACGTCGGCGAGTTCGACGGCGGCGGCGGTGGCGGCGTTCATGTGGGAGCCGCAGTCCACGAGGACGACGTCGTAGCGGGAGCGCACGGCCATCAGCAGCTGGCGGGCGGTGGCGTCGCTGACGTCCTCCCCGCGCTCGCCCTCGGCCGGGGCGATGAGCATGGCGAGCCCGGTCTCGTGGTGGAAGACGGCCTCGCCGAGCACCTGCTGCGAGATGTCGGGGATGCCCGCGAGGTCGGCGACCGAACGCCGGAACTGCACGTCGAAGTAGGAGCCCACGTCGCCGCCGAGCAGGTCGAGGTCCACCAGGATCGCGCCGCGGTCGAAGGGCCCCGCGGTCTGCGCGGCGAGCGCCAGCTGGGTGGCGAGCAGGGTGGTGCCCACCCCGCCCTTGGCCCCGGAGACGGTCACGATCCGGCCGCCTGGGCCGGTGTTGACGTGCTCGCCCGCGCCGAGGTGGCGGCGCATCCCGGCGGCCCACTGGGCGGCGGCCCCGACCCGGGCGGCCAGCTCCTCGTAGCTGGGCGGGAAGCCGGCCAGGCCCCTGGCGCCGGCGTCCATGGCGGCCGAGTACAGGCCGGCCGAGGGCTCGGCGGAGACCAGCACCACGCCCACCGCGGGGAAGCGCAACGACACCTCGCGGACGAGTTCCAGCGCGGGCAGCGGCCCGATCCGCTCGTGCACCACCACGACGTCGGGCAGCCCGGCGACCGACTCGTGGGTGAGGGAGGCCAGGGTGTCGAGCAGGGTGGTGGAGTCCGGGACCGGGCGCATCGGCTCGCTGTCGGGCAGCTGGCTCAGCAGCGTGATCAGCGAACGGGCGGCGTCCGGGTCGCCCACCACCGGCAGAATGCGCGTCGTCATCGGTCCACCTGGCTTCCTTAGGGGAAAAGCTGGTCGAGATCCGCGTGCGGATCGCCGCTGATGTCACCGACGATGGTGTAGGTGCGTTCCTCGTCCGGGATCTCCTCCTCGTCGCCGGGGGCGACCAGGGCGAGCCTGACCTGCTCGGCGAACGCCTCGGCGAAGGTGACCCGCTGGGCGTCGGTGTTGTCCAGCGCGAAGGTGATGGGCACGGCCTCGGTGGTGTTGTCGTCGTCGTCCTCCACCTCGGTGAGGTCGCCCACCTCGATGACCCGCGCGTTGTTCACCATCAGCCGGACCACCTCGTAGGAGTCCTCGTCGCCGCCGGAGCCGTCCTCCTGGACGCGGAAGGCCGCGTACATGTTGATGGTCGCGCCCGGATAGATCTTGCCGGCGACGCCCGTGGAGGCGTCGATCATGACGGCGATCTCCTGCTGGCCGGCTTCCAGGTCGGGCCGGTCGGAGAGCATGTCGGTCTGGAGCAGGGAGCCCGCCCGCAGCGGGCCCACGGCGACCTGGTCCTCGATCTGGGAGAGGTCGGTCACCGCCGAGTCGGGTATGTAGCGCTCGGGGATGCTGACCTCCTCCAGCTGGTCCTCCGTCACCTCCTCGTAGGGGGCCACGTCCTCGCGCAGCTCGTAGGCGGTGCGCTCGGGGCCGACCTTCGACTCGACGTCGTTGATCACCGCGAGCACCCCGGCGAAGGCGCCGAGCGCAAGCAGGACCGAGACGATCAGCAGCAGCATGCCGCGTCGCTGGCGAGCGTTCATGAATGCGTCTCTACCTTCTCGTCCTCGTCCGGATCGTCATGGCCTTGCGCGTTCCCGGTCGTTCGGGGTGGTGCGGCCTTCGGGCGGCGCCGCGGTCCCTGCCCCGTCCGGATCGTGTACCCGGCTGACGGCCACGGCACGTCAGCTGCCCGCGGCCAGCGCCCGGCGCCGCGCGTGACCTATGGCCCGCGGGCCGCGCTCCGGCGGGGCGACGGGCGAGGAGCAGAAGGCGCAGCGGTCGCCGATGAGCGTCAGGCCGCACCAGCGACACGCCTCCTGGCGCATGGAGCTGACCATCTGGTAGAGGAGCGAGACGTCGGGTATGGCGGCGGCGAACTCCACCAGCTTCGCGGTGGCCCACCACTCGGCCGACTCCGCGGGCAGCGGCACCGGGTGCAGCGCCTGCACCTGCCACTGCCTGGCCAGCCTGCGGGAGACCCACTCGCTGCCGAGGCTGCCTGGGGCGTAGGTGAGGGCGGTGGAGAACTGGGGACCCGCGAGCGTCACGTCGCCTTCCGCGCGGACGAGTTGGGGCGTGGGACCGGCCAGCACGGCGCACTGGCCGCCGGGCTGGCGGCCGCCGTTGGTGGCGGGGAGGGTGACCGGGACCCGGTCGAGGCGGCTCCCGGAGGCGAGCAGGGCACCCGCGTAGATGTAGTGGGCGAGCAACCGCGCCGAGGCGCCGAGCACCCCGGGGCTGAAATCGCAGGCGGACAGCTGCCGCAGCTGCCTGACCAGCACGGCGGTGCCGAGCGGCGGCAGGGCGCTGGGCAGCAGGGCTATGCGGTCGGATTCGAGCACCGCGCGCACCGCGTGCAGCCGCTGGACATACGCACGAGGCGTGGTCGTCGGGTACAGCACGATGAAGTAGCCGTGGAGTTCGAGGAGCCGGGTGACCTCCGCGAGGGCGGAAGGGAAGTCCTGCCGCTCGGGGGGCGTCAGCACGTGGGCGCCCGGGGTGTGCTGGTCGGTGGGCGGCAGCACCAGGTCGGCGCTGGTCACCGCGATGGCAATCGGCATGCCGCTCCCCCCTGGGCCCCCGGCTGAGCACCCGTCTCGTTCCTGGATGAGTCTGCCAGTTGGGCAGCCTATCGACATCGCGGCAGGGGGGAACAGCGCCGCGTGCGGCCGGGCCGCGGGCGCAGGCCCGGCCGGGGCCGGCGCCCGTGGGCCTGGCCCGGGGAGGCGGGGGCCGCGGCGTGCCTGCCCCCGCCCTGCGCGCACGCCGCGGCATCCCGGTGTGCGGCCCGATCGGGCCGGCGCGGACCTGCGGACGGGGCGGACACCGGGGACGGCGCGGCAATTCCGGATTTCCGCCGCTTTCGGCTCGTCTTGACAAGGGCAAAACGGCTCGGGACAGTGAGGAAGGCGGCGCGCAGTTCGGGGGCCGCGGCGCGGCGCGGGAAATTCGGCGCCCCGGGGCGCCGCATATCGAGGAGGACCCCATGCCCCCGCCCTGCAAGCCCCCCGGTGAGCTCTTCGACCGGCCGGAGGACCGCCAGGCGGTCGCGGACCTCGTGGAGGCCGTGGTCGCGAAGGACTACTGCCGGCACCTGACGCAGCAGGGTTTCGGCGGCTGCGAGCTCTGGTTTCCCTCGACCGGAGGAAAGCTGGACTTCTTCGACATCAACGTGGGAAAGCACCGCTGCGCGAACATGGCGGACTATCTCAAGTTCCACAATTCCCACGTCGACCGGCAGGCGATCGTGGACCAGTGCCTGGCGAGCAGCCCGAAAATCATGGATGTGAAGGTCCCCGACATCATCTCGCACCGTTTCGGCAGGTCCGAATTCTACGAGATCAAGCCGAACTCGGCGAGCGGGCGAAAGGCGGGCAAGGAAAAGATCGCCTGGTTCATGCTGCTGGCCAAGCCGGAGATGGCGAAGCTGCCCTACGTCCCGGGCCGGACGTACCAGCCGAAGCTCATGGTCCCGCTGCCGAACGGCCTCTCCCTCGGCGGCGCCTACCAGATCTTCCTGCGGATCTTCTGGGAGACCGACGGCCTCATCCTCTACGACCTGTGCCTGAAGAGCACCAGGCCCAAGCAGGACGAGAAGTGCACGGCGCTGCTGCGGGCGGCGGCCCTGGCCGCGGTCGTGCGGATCAGGCTGAGCGCGGAGGACACCTCGGCCCTGCTCGGCGGCCTCCTCGACGCGGCACGGTCACCGCTGCAACAGGCGGTCGGCAGGGCGTCGGCGACGGCGGGCGACGCGCCGAACCTCGAGGCCGACGTGCGGTACGCCCAGCTGCTGCTCAACGACTGGCGCGGCCGGCAGAACCTGCCGCTGATCGGCGAGGACGGCCTGTTCGGCCCCGAGACGGACGGCGCGATCATCGCCTTCCAGCAGGCCGTCACCGGCATCGCCGACGGGCGGATCGACGTCGGGGGCCCGGCGGTGGGCGAGCTGGAACGCGGCCAGCTGCAGGCCGCCTTCGCCCCCGGGATGCTGACGGAGGACCTGCTTCCCGAGTACACCCTGCACGGCCAGGTCATCTACCCCGACTGGGACGGCGAGGGCAGCCTCGACGACCTGCCGGAGGAGATCGGCTGGGAGGCGCTGCTGCAGGCGATGCGCGCCGACGTGGGCGGCTACCACGCGCTGCTCTACTAGCCCGCGGCCCCGGGCACGCGCGGGCGCACGGACGCGGGCGGGCGCGGGCGGAGGCGCGCGGACGCGGGCGGCGCGGGCGGAGGACGGCGCGGGCGGGCGCGGGCGCGGGCGGGCGCGGGCGCAAGGAGGTGGGCGCGAGGGGGCGCGTTCGGAAGGGGGCGCGTTCAGAAGAAGGTGCGGATGTAGTCGACGACCGTGCCGTCGCCTGCCACCTCCGGGATGAGCGGCCACTTCTCGAAGATCGTGCAGGGGTGCGACATGCCGAGCCCCACCCAGTCCCCCACCTCGGGCATGGCCGCCTGCGGCCCGGTGACGAAGGCGTGCTGGTCCGCGAGCCGCTGGACCACGAGTCCTGCGCCCCGGCGCACTTCGCCCCCGGCGGAGCGCACCGCCTGCACCAGCGGCAGCCCCAGGTCGTAGGCGATGTCCCGCTTGCCCGCGTTGAGCAGCGCGAGCCCGGGCTCGGGCCGCGAGACGACCTGGGTCCACAGCCGGAAGGCGGGCAGCAGGGAGCCCTCGGCCGGCACGCGGTTGAAGGGGGTCGCGTCCCGGTAGCGGCCGTCGTCGTGGCTGACGTACGCGCCCGAGCGCAGCAGCCTCAGCACCGGGCGCGAGAGGCCGGGCAGCCGCCCGAAGACCTCGGCCACCACGTCGAACCAGGCGCTGCCGCCCGCGCTGACGATGATCTCCTGCGTGCCGGCGAAGCGCCCGGCCAGGTCGAACTCCACGGCCAGCGCGCACAGGGCTTCGAGCCACTCCCGTACCGAGGCCGCGTCCGCGCCCGGCAGCTCGCCCTCGTACCCGGCGACCCCGGTCAGCCGCAGCGTCCCGGTGCGGGCCACCGCGTCGGCGACGGCCGCCGCCTGCGCGGCGTCGCGGACGCCGCTGCGGGCCCCGGCCGCGCCGAGTTCCACCACGACGTCCAGGGGCCGCAGGGCGCCGGCCTCGCGCAGGGCCGCGTCCATGAGGGCGACCCCGCGTGCCGAGTCGACGTAGGTCACGCAGCGGAACGCCGGGTCCTCGTCCTGCGCGGCGGCCAGCCAGGCCAGGGCGGCCGGGTCGACCAGTTCGTTGGCCAGGAAGACCCGCGGCACCCCGAAGGCCCTGGCGACCCGGACCTGGTGCGGGACGGCCAGCGTGAGGCCCCAGGCGCCGCGGTCGAGCTGGCGGCGGAAGAGCTGCGGCGCCATCGAGGTCTTGCCGTGCGGGGCCAGGGCGAGGCCGTGGCGGGCGGCGAAGCGCTCCAGCGCGCCGAGGTTGTGGTGCACCGCCTCGGCGGAGAGCGTCAGCACGGGCGTGGTGAAGCCGCCCGTGTACAGGTTGCGCCGCTCGGCGGCGAGCGCGCGGACGGTCCGCCCCGCCGCGTCCGGCGGCAGCCCCTTGAAGCGGTGGTCGACGAGCTCGTCGGCGAGCGCTTCGAGCGGGCTGGTCATGGGGCCTCCGGTGGCCGAGGGACGGGGCGTGACCGCGCTCCGGGGCGGCGGAGGCAGGGCGGCGCCCCTCTGCCTAGCACCCGGTGCCCGCCTGGTCAACGTCTCGCGAGCCCCGTGACGCCGCCTCGGCCGCTGTGGGCGCGCCGGGGGCGCCCGGCCGCCGCCACGCGCCGTCCGGATGCGCGCGAGACCCGGGTGGGGGAAAACACAGGGCGTGCTCCGTTACACGGCCGTAGGGTTGCGTGCATGATGCAGGTGCTCCAGTCGGCCAAGCTCGCCAACGTCTGCTACGAGATCCGCGGGCCGGTTCTCGACGAGGCGCAGCGGCTGGAGGCGGCGGGCCACCGCATCCTGAAGCTGAACACGGGCAATCCCGCGGCCTTCGGCTTCGAGTGCCCGCCGGAGATCCTGGAGGACATCCTCCGCAACGTGGGCTCGGCGCACGGCTACGGCGACGCCAAGGGCCTGCTGTCCGCCCGCCGGGCCGTGATGCAGCACTACCAGACCAAGGGCATCGAGCTGAGCCTTGAGGACATCTACCTGGGCAACGGGGTCTCCGAGCTGATCCAGATGTCCATGCAGGCGCTGCTCGACGACGGCGACGAGGTGCTGGTCCCCGCCCCCGACTATCCGCTGTGGACGGCGGCGGTCTCGCTGGCCGGCGGCACGGCCGTGCACTACCGCTGCGACGAGCAGGCCGACTGGATGCCCGACCTGGCCGACATCGAGCGGAAGATCACCGACCGGACGAAGGCGCTGGTGGTGATCAACCCGAACAACCCGACGGGCGCCGTGTACGACGAGGAGATGCTGCTGCGGCTCGCCGAGGTGGCCAGGCGCAACCACCTGGTGCTGTGCTCGGACGAGATCTACGACCGCATCCTCTACGACGGCGTCACGCACACCTCGACCGCCGCCCTGGCGCCCGACCTGCTGACGCTGACCTTCAACGGCCTGTCGAAGAACTACCGGGTGGCGGGCTTCCGCTGCGGCTGGCTGGCGGTCTGCGGCCCGAAGGACCACGCCACCAGCTACGTCGAGGGGCTGACGATCCTGGCCAACATGCGTCTGTGCGCCAACATGCCGGCGCAGCACGCGGTGGCCGCCGCCCTCTTCGGCCGCCAGTCGATCCAGCAGCTGGTGCTGCCGGGCGGCCGGATGCGCGAGCAGCGGGACACGGCCTACGAGCTGCTGACCCAGATCCCCGGGGTGACCTGCGTCAAGCCGCGGGGGGCGCTGTACGCGTTCCCGCGGCTCGATCCGAAGGTCTACAAGATCAAGGACGATCGGCAGATGGTGCTTGACCTGCTCCGGGCCGAGAAGATCATGATCGTGCACGGCACGGGCTTCAACTGGCCGGAACCCGACCACTTCCGGCTGGTCACCCTGCCCTCGGCCGCGGAGCTGACCGACGCGGTCACGCGGATCGGCGCCTTCCTCGACGGCTACGCGCAGTACTGATCCCCCGCCGTCCTCGCCCGGCCCCCGCCCGCAACCTTCCCCGGTGGCGGCCGGCGGCGGCTCACGTCCCGCGCCCCGCGGCCGGGGCGGCGGGGCGCGGGAGGCGAGCCGCGCCGGGCGGCCTCAGCCGCCGGCGGCGAGCCGCGCGGCCAGCGCCCGGTACTCCTCCCACAGGCCGGCGGGCGTGCGGTCGCCGAAGGTCCGCAGGTGCCCGGGGATCAGCGCGGCCTCCTCACGCCAGACCTCGGGGTCGACCTCCAGCAGGAACTCCAGCTGGGCGGGCGTCAGATCGAGCCCCTCGGTATCCAGCGCGCCCGGCGCCGGGACCACCCCGATCGGGGTGTCCACGCCCGCGGCGCGGCCCCTGAGGCGTTCGACGATCCACTTCAGGACCCGGATGTTCTCGCCGAAGCCGGGCCAGACGTACCGGCCCTCGCCGTCCTTCTTGAACCAGTTGACGTAGTAGATCCGCGGCAGCCGCTCCGGGTCGGCGGCCCGCTCCCCCATCGTCAGCCAGTGCGCGAAGTAGTCGCCCATGTGGTAGCCGCAGAAGGGCAGCATCGCGAACGGGTCCCGGCGCAGCTCGCCGACCCTGCCCTCGGCCGCCGCGGTCTTCTCCGAGGCGATGTTCGCGCCGAGGAAGACGCCGTGCCGCCAGGAGCGGGACTCGGTGACCAGCGGGACGGCGGTGGCCCGCCGGCCGCCGAAGAGGAGGGCGGAGATCGGCACGCCGGCCGGGTCCTCCCACTCGGGCGCGATGGTGGGGCACTGGGCGGCGGGCACGGTGAACCTGGCGTTGGGGTGCGCCGCCGGGGTCCCGCTCCGGGGGGTCCACTCCCGGCCGCGCCAGTCGGTGAGGTGGGCGGGCGGCTCCTCGGTCATGCCCTCCCACCAGACGTCGCCCTCGTCGGTGCGGGCCACGTTGGTGAAGACGGCGTTGCCCCACAGGGTCCGCATCGCGTTCGGGTTGGTGTGGGCGCCGGTGCCGGGGGCGACGCCGAAGAAGCCGGCCTCCGGGTTGATCGCGTACAGCCGCCCGTCCTCGCCGAAGCGCATCCAGGCGATGTCGTCCCCGACCGTCTCCACCCGCCAGCCCGGCAGGGAGGGCTGGAGCATGGCCAGGTTGGTCTTGCCGCAGGCCGAGGGGAACGCGGCGGCCACGTAGACCGGCTCGGCCGATCCCGCCTCGCCTTCGGCGGGCGGGGTGAGCTTGAGGATCAGCATGTGCTCGGCGAGCCAGCCCTCGTCCCTGGCCATCACGGAGGCGATGCGCAGGGCGTAGCACTTCTTGCCGAGCAGCGCGTTGCCGCCGTAGCCGGAGCCGAAGGACCAGATCTCGCGGGTCTCGGGGAAGTGGGAGATGTACTTGACCGGGTTGCAGGGCCAGGGCACGTCGCGCTCCCCCTCGGCGAGCGGGGCGCCCACCGAGTGCACGGCCCGCACGAAGGCGCCGTCCTCGCCGAGTTCCGCGAGCACCGCGCTGCCCATCCTGGTCATCGTGCGCATGGAGACGGCGACGTAGGCGGAGTCGGTGATCTCCACGCCGAGCGCGGAGAGCGGGGAGCCGAGCGGGCCCATGCAGAAGGGCACCACGTACATGGTCCGGCCGCGCATCGCGCCGCGGAACAGGCCGCGCGGCCCGGTGAAGATCCGGCGCATCTCGGCGGGGGCCAGCCAGTTGTTCGTGGGGCCCGCGTCCTCGGGCCGCTCGGAACAGATGAACGTGCGGTCCTCCACCCGGGCGACGTCGTCCGGGTCGGAGGCCGCGTAGAAGGAGTGCGGGCGCCGGTCGGGGTCGAGCCTGCGGAAGGTGCCCCGCGCGACGAGTTCGGCGCACAGGCGGTCGTACTCCTCCGGTGAGCCGTCGCACCAGAGGATCCGGTCCGGCTCGGCGAGGGCGGCGATCTCCTCCACCCACTCGACGAGCTTCCGGTGGCGGGTCGGGGCGTGGGCGGCGACGGGAGCTGCTGGGGCCGGCATCACGTTCGCTCCTGAGGGTTGAGGGTTTCGGCGAGCGAGGAGCGCTTCGCGGGGGATCGGCGGTTCTCGGCAACTCCCCGCGGCGCTCTGCGGTGTTGTGTTTTTGCGCGGTTTTTACCTGTGCCGGGGCCTTCGCCCTCGGCGGGCGGGCCGGAGGGTGCCCGCGGGCTGCACAACTCCGCGGGCCACGGCGGCTTTCCGTCCGCCTCCTGGGCACGGCAGGCCCCGGCAGAGCGCTCATCCGATAACACGGAACGCTCATTTGATGCTCCTGATACTCCTCCTCGTTCTCGCCTGTGTCCAGTGCAGCTCATGTGAGCGAGGAGGGAGCGGCGATACCATCTGCGGCATGACTTCGCACGCCAAACCCATGCTGCGTGGCTGGCTGCACGCCGGCATGTTCCCGGCCGTGCTGATAGCGGGGGTCTTCCTCACCGCGCTCACGGACAGCCCCAGCGGCCGGGTGGCCTGCGCCGTCTACACCCTGACGGCCTGCCTGCTCTTCGGGGTCAGCGCCCTGTACCACCGGGGCGAGTGGAGCCCGCGGGCCGAGGCCGTCCTGCGCAGGCTCGACCACGCCAACATCTTCCTGATCATCGCGGGCACGTACACGCCGTTCACGATCCTGCTGCTCGACGGCGCCCGCGGGCAGGTGCTGCTGTGGATCGTCTGGGCCGGGGCGCTGGCCGGGATCGCCTTCCGGATCTTCTGGGTGGGCGCCCCGCGCTGGCTCTACACCCCCTGCTACATCGCGCTCGGCTGGACGGCGCTGTTCTTCCTGCCCGACTTCCTGCACGCCGGCGGGCTCGCGGTGCTCATACTGGTCGTCGGCGGCGGCGTGCTCTACAGCGCGGGCGGGGTGATCTACGGCCTGAAGCGGCCCAACCCGTGGCCGCGGTGGTTCGGCTTCCACGAGGTCTTCCACTCGTTCACGCTCGCCGCCTTCGTCGTGCACTACGTCGGCATCTCACTGGTCGCCTACCAGTACGGGTGACGCCGGAGTGCCGGCACGCAGGCCGGGCGCGCGCGGCGAGGCGCGCGCCCGGGTCTACCGCAACTGCGCCGCGAGTGCCTCCGGCTCCGTCGTGGGCGCCTCGCAGACGAACCTGCGGCAGACGTACGCGGTGGGCCGCCCCTCCCGCATCGGCCGCTCGGCCAGCAGCGGGGAGGCCGCCGCCTCGCCCGGCGCCCCGAGGGCGACCACGGCCCCCGGCGCCGTCGCCCGCAGCGCGACCCGGTGCAGCTCCCGCGTCCCCGGGTCCTCCGGCGGGCCCACCACGGCCACCTCGCGCGGCCCGTCCAGCGCCGCCTCGGCCACGGCAAGACCCCAGCCGATGAACCGGGGCGCCCGGGCGCCGAGCGGCGTCACGATCCCCAGCGCCCGCTCCGCGGCCCGCCGGTGCCGCTCGCTCCCGGTGTAGGCCGCGTAGGAGAGCAGCGCGCCGGCCGCGGCCGTCCACCCGGCGGGGGTGGCCCCGTCCGTGGGGTCCTGCGGGCGCCTGATCAGCCGCTCCGCGTCGTCCGCCGTGTCGTACAGCGCCCCGTCCTCGCGCGTGAAGCGCGCCAGCACCGTCTCCAGCAGCAGCCCCGCCCGCTCCAGCCACGCCGCCGCGCCCGTCACCGCGTACAGGGCGAGGAAGCCCTCGGCCACGTCCGCGTAGTCGTCGAGCACGCCGGCGCTCGGCCCAGGGCGCCCGTCGCGCGAGGTGCGGACGAGCCTGCCCTCCGCGTTCAGGTGCACCGACACCAGCAACTCGGCCGCCTGGCGCGCCGCCTCGACCAGCTCCGGCCGTTCGAAGCAGGCGCCCGCCTCGGCCAGCGCCGCGATCGCCAGGCCGTTCCAGGCGGCGATCACCTTGTCGTCGCGGGCCGGCCGCGGCCGCCGCTCGCGCGCCGCGAACAGCCGCTCGCGCAGCCCGGCGGGCGGGTCCCCGTCCGGCAGCCGCAGCGTGCCCTCCTCGCCGAGGCCGAACGCCTCCGCCGCGCGCGCCGCCTCCTCCTCGGCGCCGAGCGCCTCGCGCAACTGCGCCGGCGTCCACCGGTAGTACGCGCCCTCCTCGTGGCCGCCGCCGGGCACCTCGCTGTCCGCGTCGAGCGCCGAGGCCAGGCCGCCCTGCGGCGTGCGCAGCTCACGCACCATGAACGCCGCCGTCTCCAGGGCCGTGCGGCGCGCCAGCGTCCGGCCCGTGGCCCGCCACAGGTGCGTGTAGACGCGGCACAGCAGGGCGTTGTCGTAGAGCATCTTCTCGTAGTGCGGCACGGTCCAGGTCGCGTCCACCGCGTACCGCGCGAACCCGCCGCCGAGCTGGTCGTAGATGCCGCCGCGGGCCATCGCCTCGCAGGTGCGCTCGGCCAGCCGCAGGGCCTGCGCCGAGCCGGTGCGCGCGTGGTGGCGCAGCAGGAACTCCAGCACCATCGAGGGCGGGAACTTCGGGGCGCCGCCGAAGCCGCCGTGCGCCTCGTCGAACTCCCCGGCCAGGCCGCTGACCGCGACCGCGAGGTCCTCCGCGCTCGGCGGGCGCGGCGCGTCGTACGCCAGCTCCCCCTCGGCGAGCCGGCCGGCGATGCGCGAGGCGATCCGCGTCACGTCCCCGCGCCGGTCCTGCCAGGCACTGTGCACCCCTTCGAGGAGCTGCCTGAAGGAGGGCATCCCCGCCCGCGGCTCCCGCGGGAAGTACGTGCCGAAGTAGAAGGGCTCCCCGTCGGCCGTCATGAACACCGTCATCGGCCAGCCGCCCTGCCCGGTGGCGGCCTGCACCGCGTCCATGTAGACCGAGTCCACGTCGGGCCGCTCCTCGCGGTCCACCTTCACCGGGACGAAGCGGGGGTTGAGGTACTCCGCCGTGGCCGGGTCCTCGAAGCTCTCCCTGGCCATGACATGACACCAGTGGCAGCTCGCGTAGCCCACGCTCAGCAGTACGGGAACGTCCCGTCGCCGCGCCTCCTCGAAGGCCTCCGCGCACCACGGCCACCACTCGACGGGGTTGTCCGCGTGCTGCTGGAGATAGGGCGAGGTCTCGGCGGCGAGTCGGTTGGCCATGCCTCCATCGTGCACCGGCGGCGGCCACCGGGCCCGTCCGAGGGCCCGGTTCGCTCCGCGCCCCCGCCGGGGGCGCCGCCGCCGGCTGGGTATCAGCCCTGGTAGGGCTTGGCCGCGAGTACCTTCACGCGCGCCGTGCGGCCGTTCGGCAGCTGGTATTCGGCCATGTCGCCGACCTTCTTGTCGAGGACCGCGGAACCGAGCGGCGACTGCGGCGAGTAGGTCTCGATGTCCGAGGTGGCGAACTCGCGGGAGGCCAGCAGGAAGGCCAGGGTGTCGTCCTCGTCGCCGTCGAAGGCGATGGTGACCACCATGCCGGGGGCCACCACGCCGGTGTCGGCGGGCGCGGCGCCCACCTGCGCACTCTCCAGGAGCTGGGTCAGCTGGCGCACGCGCGCCTCCATCTTCCCCTGCTCCTCCTTGGCCGCGTGGTACCCGGCGTTCTCCTTCAGGTCGCCTTCTTCACGCGCCTGCTCGATCTTCTTGGCGATGTCGGCGCGTGCGGGACCCGACAGGTGCTCCAGCTCTGCCTTGAGCTGGTCATACGCCTCCTGGGTCAGCCAGGTGACAGTGCCGCTGGGCTGGGTCACAGGTGCTCCTTCGGGTGAAACGAATGTAAAACCAAACGAAAACAAACAAGCCCGTCCCGGACTGTTGCGCTCCTGGGCGGGCGGGTCTCGATCGAATCATCGACTCTAACAACGCCGGTCGATGTGCGGAAGGATTACCCTCCGCTGCCGCGCGCAAACCAAGCGCGGCTCACTCGGCGGGCGTAGCCGCCTCCGAACAGCCCACGAGCTCCGCGGCGGTGGCACGCTCCGTCGTCCTCAGCGTAACGGAACGCTGCAGGCTCCCTGAGTCCTCGTCGAAGCTGAAGTCGGCCCGGCCCACCTCGGCTCCGCTCTCCGCCTGGGCCCGCACGGTACAGACCCCGTCGGTGCCGGCCGGCTTGCGGATCGCGAGCGTCACCTCGACCTCGTGCTCGGAGACCACGTCGAAGGCGGTCAGCTCCCCGGACACCTTCTGCCCCGAGACGTAGGAGATCCCCGCCCAGGCCACGAAGCCGAGCAGCACCACGCCGAGCACGAGCCCCACGATCTTCAGGTGCCGGTCGGTCCTGGCGTCGGCCGAGCGGGAACGGCCGTAGCGCCCCTCGGGGAGCTGCGTGCGCGCATCGGTCATGGCCGGTACCTCGGGCGAGTCGGGAGGGCGGGGGGCACCGGAAAGCCGGTGCGCCCGTCCAGGGCCGCGGAATAGGATGCCGGGGCCCATCGGTCACTATAGAAGGCAGACCGTGGACCGAGACGACGAGGACCAGCCTTGAGTGACCAGCTGCGGCTGATGGCCGTGCACGCCCACCCCGACGACGAGTCGAGCAAGGGCGCCGCGACCATGGCCAAATACGTGGCCGAGGGCGTGGACGTCCTCGTGGCGACCTGCACCGGCGGTGAGCGGGGCTCGATCCTCAACCCCAAGCTCCAGGGCGACCCTTACCTGGAGGAGCACATCCACGAGGTGCGGGCCAAGGAGATGGCGGAGGCGCGCGAGATCCTCGGCGTCCGGCAGGAGTGGCTCGGGTTCGTCGACTCGGGGCTGCCGGAGGGCGACCCGCTGCCGCCGCTGCCCGAGGGCTGCTTCGGCCTGGTCGACCCGAAGGAGGCGGCCGAGCCGCTGGTGCGGCTCATCCGGTCCTTCCGCCCGCACGTGATCCTCACCTACGACGAGAACGGCGGCTACCCGCACCCGGACCACATCATGACCCACAAGGTCTCGATGGTGGCCTTCGAGGCCGCGGGCGACGCCGCGCGCTACCCGGGGACGGGCGAGCCGTGGCAGCCGCTCAAGCTCTACTACCAGCAGGGCTTCAACCGGCCGAGGACCCAGGCGCTGCACGAGGCGATGCTGGCCCGCGGCCTGGAGTCCCCCTACGGGGAGTGGCTCAAGCGCTGGGAGGGCAGCGGCATGCCGGAGCGGACGCTGACCACCCGGGTGCCCTGCGCCGAGTTCTTCCCGGTGCGCGACAAGGCGCTGATCGCGCACGCCACCCAGATCGACCCCGACGGCGGCTGGTTCCGGGTGCCGATGGAGGTGCAGCAGGAGGTGTGGCCGACGGAGGACTACGAGCTGGCGCGCTCCCACGTGGACACCTCGCTACCCGAGTCGGACCTCTTCGCCGGCATCCGCCAGAATTGACGACATGGACGAAATGAGCGAGTGGCTGCCCCAGGCCGCCAGTGACCTGAACGAATACACGGTCACGCCTGGCGTGCTGGGCTTCATCGTGTTCGCGGTCCTCGGCGTCGGCGTCTGGATTCTGTTGAAGTCCATGAGCAAACACCTCGGCCGGATCTCCCTGCCCGACGAGGCGGGCGCGGGCCCGCGGCAGGCGGAGGGCTCGCCGGCCCCCGGCGGCGCGACGGCGCCGCGGCAGGGGCGCGGCAGCAGCGAGGACCGGGCGCCGTCCCGTTCCTGAGCGGCACGCCGGGCGCACCGGGCCGCCGTACCGCCCGCGCCACGCGTGTCACCTCTGTTACCCGTGTCACCTCTGTCACCTGCGTCACCCGTGTCACGCCGGGGAGCCGCTGCGGCCCCCGCCCGTGATCGAGGCCGCCGGGGCCGGTCGCCCGACCGGCCCCGGCGGATTTTTCCCGGCCGCCCGGCCGCCCGCCGCCCGCGCTCTCAGGCGAGGGCGGGCGCGCCCCGCACGCCGAAGACGTCCCTGGCGCCGCGGCGCGGCACCATGCCAAGGCGCCAGGCGGTCCAGCCGGCCTCCGGGCCCTGGCCCCGCTCCAGCATCAGCTGGTAGCCGGCGGCCGCCTCCGCCAGGTGCGGGTCGCGCTGCGCGTGGCCGGCGGCCAGCAGCCGGGCCAGCTCCTCCTGGGCGACCGCCTCGCCCACCTCGCTGCCCCCGGGGGAGGCCAGCGGCAGCAGCGTGATCCGCAGGAACTGCGCCCAGTCCGCGCCGCGCAGGTCGGGGCGGCCCTCGCCGTAGCCCTCGGTGAACAACCGCAGTCCCTCGTCGGCCAGTTCAAGGGCCTGGCCGAGGCGTTCGTTGCCGGCCTCGATGACCGCGAGCTCCACGCAGGACCACGCCTCCCCGTAGCGGGCCCCGGCACGGCCGAAGTCGCGGCGGGCGTCGGTGAGCAATTGCCGGGCGAAGCCGCTGTTGCGCAGCGAACCGGTGCTCTCGGCCCGCATGTCGCGGGTCACCCGGGCCGAGTGGTGGCGCGCACAGGCCAGGCCGTACAGGTCCCGCATCCGGCTGAACATGGTGCGCGCCCGCTCCAGGGAACGCACGGCCCCGGCCGCCTCCCCCGCCTCCTCCAGGGCCTGGCCCAGGTTGTACAGGGTCCACGCCTCGCCGCGGGCGTCCTCCGTCTCGCGGTGGCTGGCCAGCGCGGCGCGCAGCTGCTCCCCGGCCGCCGTCGGGTCGCCCGCGTAGACCCGGGCCAGGCCCAGCTCGGTCTGGGCCCAGGCGACGCCGCGCACGTCCCGCGAGCGGTCGTACAGGTCGAGGGACAGGCGGATCTCCCGCTCGGCCGCCTGGATGTCGCCCCCGCGCAGCAGGGTCTGGCCCAGCTGGAACCTGGTCCAGGCCTCCCCGTGCACGCTGCCGCTGCCCTGGTGCAGGTGCAGCGCCTCCTCCAGCATCGTGCGGGCGCCGACGATCCGGCCGCACTCGCGCTCCACCGCGGCGAGCGCGTGCAGGGTCCAGGCCCGGTCGCCGGCCAGCCCGGCGGCCTCCTGGAGGGCCAGGGCCTCCCGGAGCCTGTCCCCCGCCTCGCGCAGCCGGCCCTGGTGCTGGAGCGTGATGCCCAGGTCGCGCAGCGCCCGGGCGGTGCCCGCCTCGTGGTGCGCCTGCTGGTACAGGCTGACCACCGAGGTCAGGGTGGAACGCGCCTTGTCCAGCTCGCCGAGCTGGCGGGCCGCGACGCCGGTGCGCCACTGGACGGAGCGGGACAGCAGGCCCTGGTTGACGGCCTGGGTCAGCTCGTTGAGCTCGCCGAGGCGGTAGAGGTCGCCGCGCAGCAGGCAGTAGTCGCACAGGGCGCCGAGCAGATGCTCGACGGCCTCCCGGTCCACGCGCTCGTCGGCGTGCCTGAGGGTCGCGGTGATGAAGCTGGTCTCGTCGTCGAGCCAGCGCAGGGCCGCGTCGAGGGAGGGGAAGCCGTGGCCGCCCGCGGCGGCGGGCAGCACGTCGGCCCGGGTGGAGGTCTTGCCGTCGACCAGCCGGATGACCGTGTCGGCCAGCTCGGCGTAGCTGCGGATCAGCCGCTCCTGGGCGGCCGAGCGCTCCTCGTCGGTCTCCTCGTCGAACAGCCTGGCGCGGGCGAAGCGGCGCACGAGGTCGTGCAGCCGGTAGCGGCTGCCACGGACGTGGCGCAGCAGGCCGGCCGCGGTCAACTCGTCCAGCCTGCGGGCCCCTTCCTGCTCGCGGACGTCCAGGAGCGCGGCGGCGGCCCGGGCGCCGAGGCTGGCCCGGCCGACCAGCGCCAGGCGACGCAGCAGGCGCCTGGCCTCCTCCGGCTGCTCGGCGTAGCGCATCCGCAGGGCGCGCTCGGCGGGGTCGGTGCCGGGGGCGCCGTGCGCGGCCAGGGCCTCGGCCAGCTCGGCGGGCGAGCGCCGGTCGAGGGCCGCGCCCACCATGCGCAGCAGCAGCGGGCGGCCGTCGCACAGCTCGGTCAGCCGCTGCCAGCCCTGGGCGTCGTAGGGGCCCTCGGGCACGCCCTCGGTGACGGAGGCGCGCAGCAGTTCCTCGGCCGCGGCCCCGTCGAGCGGGCCGAGCTCCATGTGGTGGACGGAGGCCGCCAGGTCCTCGCCCAGCGCCAGGGGCCCGGCCGCGGTGACCAGGACCAGCGAGTCGGAGCGCTCGGGGACCAGGGTGCGGACCTGCTCGGCGTCGGTGGCGTCGTCCAGGATGATCACCACGGGCAGGCCGGTGAGGTGCTGGTGGTAGCGCTCGACGAGGCGGCGCAGCCGGGGCGAGCCGGCCTCTCCGCGGCCCGCGGCCTCGCCGGTGCCCTCGCGGAAGAGGAGCTGCTCGCGGGGGGCGCCGAGCCGGTTCATCAGGTGCAGGATCGCCTCCCGGGTGCGCAGCGGGTCCTCGCTCTGGCCGCGCAGGTCGACCAGGCAGGCCCCGCGGAAGAGGGCGCGCACCTCGTGGGCGGCCCAGCGGGCGAGCATGGTGCGCCCGGAGCCCGAGGGGCCGTGCAGCACCACCACGGTGGGCCGCGGGTCGGTGCCTGCCCGGTCGCGGTTGACCCACTGGGTGATCTGGGACAGCTGGCTGCGGCGGCCGATGAAGGGGTGGCCGGCGTCCGGCAGCCGGTCGAAGGAACGGGCGAGCACCGCGCGGGTGCGGGCGGCGCCGCTGCGGTCCCGGGTGCGCCGCTGCAGCTGCTGCGGCGGGCGGCGGGTCTCCGCCCCGCCGTCGCCGAGCGGCTCGCGGCGCGGGGCGACGGCGCGTTGCTGCGCCAGGTAGGGGCGAAGTCCGCGGACCTCGACGGCGTTGCGCCAGGCCAGGCGCAGCTGCTCGACGCCGCCCGGCTGGGCGCGGCTCCCGGCGTGCCGCTCCGCGGTCCACAGGTGCGCGAGGACCGCCTGGACGGCGAAGCCGAGCACGGCCGCGCCCGCGACGAGGAGGGCGTCGCCGAAGGCGGTGGTCACCGAGCCGTCGAGGCCGCCGACGAGCAGCAGGGCGGCGAGGGCGGCGCCCAGCGCCGCGCCGGCGAGCGAGGCGAGGGGGCCGGGGCCGAAGCGGTCGGCCAGCCGGGCCGGGGCGCTCTCGGCCTCGGCGCGCAGCAGCGCCTCGTACTCCTCACGCGCCGGGCGGGTGATCTCCTCCAGGGCGCCGCGGGCCCGGCGCAGCAGCGCCTCCGCGTCGATCCTGCCCTCGGAGTTCCGTGCCTCCTCCTCCACGGCGCGCACCACGAGCGCGTCGACCTCCGCCAGGTGCCGCCGGCTCAGCTCCTGCTCGATTCCGGCCATGGCGCATTCCCCCTCCCGTCCTCGTCCGGGCGCATGCCCGGCCCTGTGGTCAACACGCCGTTGTGTGCCGTGGCGTTGCACCCTGCCGCATGTTCGGGCGGAACGCCAGGGACCGGGGTGCGGACCGGGGCCGCGCCGGGCCGCGGGCGGGCGGCGAGGCCGGCGGCGGGCGGGCGAGGGCCCCGGGCGCCGCGCACGGGCGCCCGGGGCCGGGGGGATGCGCGCCGCTCAGCCGGTGGCGCGCTTGTACTTCCTGACGGCGAAGGTGCGGAAGATCGCGATGATGACCACCGAGAACAGCGCCGAGGCCAGCTGCGGGTGCTGCATCGGCCAGGCGTCGGGGGCCTCGTAGCCCTCGGGCAGGTTGCCGAACAGGTCGCGCACGCCGAGCACCGTGGCGCTGAACGGGTTCCACTCCGCGATCGGGGCCAGCCAGCCCGGCATGTTCTCCGAGGGGACGAAGGCCACCGAGATGAACGTCAGCGGGAACAGCCACACCAGGCCGCCGGAGGTGGCCGCCTCGGGCGAGCGGACCGAGAGGCCGATCAGGGCGCCGATCCAGGTGAAGGCGTAGCCGAGCAGGAGCAGCAGGCCGAATCCGGCCAGCATGTTCCCCAGCCCGTTGTGCACCCGCCAGCCGACCGGGACGGCGACGACGGCGAGGACGAGCAGGATGACCGCGGTCTGCGTCAGGTCGGCGAAGGTGCGGCCGGTGAGGACCGCGCCGCGCGCCATCGGCAGCGAGCGGAACCGGTCGATGATGCCCTTCTGCATGTCCTCGGCGATGCCCGCGCTCGCGCCCGCCGTGGCGAAGGTGACGGTCTGCGCGAAGATGCCGCCCATCAGGAACTCCCGGTAGGCGTCCGGGTCGAGGCCCGCGCCCGGGATGTTGATGGAGCCGCCGAAGACGTAGGAGAACAGCACCACGAACATGATGGGCTGCACGAGGCCGAAGATGACGACCTCGGGGATGCGCAGCATCCGCAGGAGGTTGCGCTTGGCGACGACCAGGGAGTCGCGCATGCCCTGGGCGAAGGTGATCCGCTCCGGCCGCGGACTCCGCGCCGGGGCGGGCTTGTCGGCGGTGATGCTCACTTGTCCCCCTCGGTGGCCGCCCGCTTCCCGGCGGCCTTCGTGCCTGCCTGGCCGTCCTCTTCCCCGGCCGTCCCCGCCGCCTCGTCCTCGGCGGTGTGCCCGGTGAGGGAGAGGAAGACGTCGTCGAGGGTGGGGCGGCGCAGCCCGATGTCGTCGATCTCCACGCCCCTGGCGTCGAGTTCGCGGATGACCTCGGCGAGCAGCTTGGCGCCGCCCGCGGCCGGGACGCTCAGCTTGCGGGTGTGCTCGACCAGGCTGGTGTCCCCGTCGCCGAGGCGGCGCAGCACCTCCTCGGCGAGCGGGATGTGCTCGCGTTCGTGCACCACCAGCTCGACGACGTCGCCGCCGGTCTGGTCCTTCAGCTGGTCGGAGGTGCCGCGCGCGATGACCCGCCCGTGGTCGACGACGGCGATGGTGTCGGCGAGGTGGTCGGCTTCCTCCAGGTACTGCGTGGTCAGCAGCAGGGTGGTGCCGCCGGCGACCAGCTCCTCGATGACCTCCCACAGCGCCTGCCTGTTGCGCGGGTCGAGACCCGTGGTGGGCTCGTCCATGAACATCACGGGCGGGCTGACCACCAGGGCGGCGGCGAGGTCGAGGCGACGGCGCATGCCTCCCGAGTAGGTCTTGGCGGTGCGGTCGGCGGCGTCCTGGAGGTTGAACCGCTCCAGCAGCTCGGCCGCGCGGCGCTTGGCGTCCCGCCCGGAGAGCTGGTAGAGCTGCCCGACCATCTGGAGGTTTTCGCGGCCCGTCAGGTACTCGTCCACGGCGGCGAACTGGCCGGAGAGGCCGATGGAGCGGCGCACCTCGTTCGGGTGTTTCACGACGTCGAGGCCGGCGACCTCGGCGCGCCCGCTGTCGGGCTCTATGAGGGTGGTCAGCACCCGCACGGCTGTGGTCTTGCCCGCGCCGTTGGGCCCGAGCAGCCCGAGGACAGAGCCCTCGGGAACGTCGAAGTCGACGCCGTCCAGTGCCCTGACATCGCCGAAGGTCTTGACCAGACCCTCGGCGTAGATGGCGCCTGGCATGGTGTTCTCCCAAAGTGGGGTCGGCAGATTACAAGGCTGGTCCGCGAAGGGCGGAGCCGCCAGTGTAGGGCTGACGCGATGTATCGCGATAGCCCTTTTCCGGCGCGTGCTTCAGCCGACGATCCGGTATCCCGCCGCCCCGAGCGTCCTCGACAGCTCGGCGCAGTGCTTCGGGCCCTGGGTCTCCAGCTGCAGCTCCACCTCCGCCTCGCCCACGCCGAGCCGGGGGTCCGTCCTGACGTGGTTGACCGCCAGGACGTTAGCGTCCGCCTCTGACAATTTCTTCAGGAGCGCGGCCAGGGCGCCCGGCCGGTCGGGCACGGTGAGCCGCAGCGACAGATACCGCCCGGCCGCGGCCATGCCGTGCCGCAGCGTCCGCTCCAGCACCAGCGGGTCGACGTTCCCGCCGGAGAGCACGGCCACCACCGGCCCGTTGCCGCCGAACGCCCCCGGCCGGTCGAGCAGCGCGGCCACCGGGGCGGCGCCGGCCGGCTCGACGACCATCTTGGCCCGCTCCAGGCAGTGCACCAGCGCCGCGGAGAGCGCGTCCTCGGACACCGTGCGGACCTCGTCCACCAAGTCGGCGACGATCCGGAAGGGCACGTCGCCCGGCCGCCCCACCTTCATCCCGTCGGCCATCGTGGCCACCCCCTCCAGGCTCACCGGGCGCCCGGCCGCCAGCGAGGGCGGGTAGGCGGCGGAGCCGGCGGCCTGCACCCCGACGACCCTGGCCGACGGGCGCAGCGCCTTGACCGCGACCGCCACCCCGGCCGCGAGCCCGCCGCCGCCCATGCCGACCACCACGGTGCCGACCTCGGGGCACTGCTCGACGATCTCCAGCCCGACCGTGCCCTGCCCGGCCACCACGTCGGGGTGGTCGAAGGGATGGATGAAGACGGCCCCGGTCCGCTCGGCGTACTCCTGGGCCGCGGCCAGGGTCTCGTCGACCACCTGCCCGGAAAGCAGCACCCTGGCGCCGTACTCGCGGGTCGCCGCGATCTTCGGCAGCGGGGCGCCGACGGGCATGAACACCGTGGAGGCCACGCCGAGCAGGGAGGCGGCGAGGGCGACGCCCTGCGCGTGATTGCCCGCGCTCGCCGCCACGACGCCGCGGGCGCGTTCCTCCTCGCCCAGGCCCGCGATCCTGGTGTACGCCCCGCGCAGCTTGAACGAGCCGGTGCGCTGGAGGTTCTCGCACTTGAGGTGCACGGGCGCGCCGACCAGGCGGCTCAGGTAGCGGCTGCCCTCGAGCGCCGTGACGCGAGAGATCCCCTCCAGGGTCTTCCGCGCGGCCTGCACGTCCTCGAGCAGGGGACGCTGCCGCTGGTCTTCAGGCATGTCGCCAGTCTGACAGGCGCGCCGCCGCCGGTTTCGGACGGGTTCACCCCTGCCCGCCCCGCCCCGGGGCGGGGCAGCGTACGCTGAGGCGCATTCACGGAAGCGGCCTCGCACCGGGGCGCGCCGGGAAACGCGCTCCGCCACGGCCCGCGGCCGGCCCGGGTCCGGCCGGGAGCCGCAGGCCCACGGCAGGCCGCGCGCGGCCCAGGACCCACCCCCTCGCAAGGCCCCGCAGTCCCTCGCAGCCGCTCGAACTCTCCGCCCCCACAAGCCCGTCAATCCTCGGACTACCTTCGGACGCAGACTCGACCATGACACCGGAACCCACCGCCCCCGCCCCCGCGCCGCCTTCCCAGACCGGGGAGAGCCGGCTGCTCGACACGCTCCAGCACCAGGTGGCGGTCTTCGCGCGGCGCGCGGAGCAGACCAGGCTCGCCACGCTCGGCGCCGACCGCGGCGCCATGGACCGGGCCGCGTACCTGCTGCTCAGCAGGCTGGACCAGGACGGCCCGACGGGCGTGAAGGCGCTGGCGACCGCGATGGGCATCGACTCCTCCACGGTGACCAGGCAGGTGGCGCCGCTGGTGGACTCCGGGCTCGTGACCAGGAGCGCCGATCCGGACGACGGCCGCGCGGTGGTGCTGCGGCTTTCGGGTCCCGGCCGGGAGCGCCTGGCCGAGGTGCGCGATTCGCGGCGGCGGCTGATGGCCCTGCTCACGGAGGACTGGACCCCGGAGGAGCGCGCCCTCTTCAGCGAGCTCCTCCTGCGCTTCAACTCGGCCGTCTCGCGCCTGGCGAGCGGCTGAGCCCCCGCCGTGCTCCCGCACGCCGGGGCGCGCAGGGGCCCGGGCCAGGCTCGGCCGGCGCCCGGCCCGGAAAGGGCGCCCCACCCGGCAAAGGCGCCCCACCCGGCCCGGGCGCCCGGCCCGGCCTCAGCCCAGCGCCCGCGTCAGGTCGGCGAGCAGGTCGTCCACGGACTCGATGCCGACCGAGAGCCGCACCAGGTCGTCCGGCACCTCAAGCGCCGAGCCCGCCGCCGAGGCGTGCGTCATCCGCCCCGGGTGCTCGATCAGCGACTCCACGCCGCCCAGCGACTCGCCGAGCGTGAACAGCTCGGCCCGGTTGCACACCTCGACGGCCGCCGCCTCGCCGCCCGCGACCCGGAAGGACACCATGCCGCCGAAGTCCCGCATCTGCTTGGCGGCCGTCTCGTGCCCCGGGTGCGAGGCCAGGCCCGGGTAGCAGACGTGCGTCACCCGCGGGTGGGCCTGGAGCGCCTCGGCGATCCGCGCCGCGTTCGCGCTGTGCCGGTCCATCCGCACCGCCAGGGTCTTGATGCCGCGCAGCACCAGCCAGGAGTCGAAGGGCCCCGCGATGGCGCCCATGGCGTTCTGGTGGAACGCCAGCTCCCGCGCCAGTTCCTCGTCCGAGGTCACCAGCGCCCCGCCGACCACGTCCGAGTGCCCGCCGAGGTACTTGGTCGTGGAGTGGACCACGACGTCGGCGCCGAGCGCCAGCGGCTGCTGCAGGTAGGGGCTGGCGAAGGTGTTGTCCACCACCAGCCTGGCCCCGGCCGCGCGGGCGAGCCCGGCGACCAGCGCGATGTCGGTGATGCCGAGCAGCGGGTTGGACGGCGTCTCCACCCACACCAGCCTCGTCTCGGGGCGCAGCGCGGCCCTGACCGAGTCCGGGTCGGAGGTGTTGGCCACCGACCAGGCCACCCCCCAGCGCTCCGCCACCCTGGACACCAGCCGGAAGGTGCCGCCATAGGCGTCGTCCGGGATCACCAGGTGGTCGCCCGGGGACAGGACGGTGCGCAGCAGACAGTCCTCAGCGGCGAGACCCGAGGCGAAGGCGAGCCCGCGCCTGCCGCCTTCCAGGGCCGCGAGGTTCTCCTCCAGGGCGGCGCGGGTGGGATTGCCCGACCTGCTGTACTCGTATCCCCCGCGCAGGCCGCCGACGCCGTCCTGCTTGTAGGTGGACACCTGGTGGATGGGCGGGACCACGGCGCCGGTGGCCGCGTCGGGCTCCTGCCCGGCGTGGATGGCCACCGTCTCGAAACGGTGCGCGCTGTGCTGCTCGTTCATGGCTACACGGTAGTGGCCGTACGGTGGGAGTACCGCACCAACGGGCCCTGCCGACCGTCTCGGCACCGACCTATGTAGGGGGAGGGCGCACCGCCATGGATGCCCTGCTGCTGTTGTTCGCGCTCGTCGCCATCTTCGGCGTGCTGGTGATGCCGATGCTCAGGCGGCACAGGGAACGGCAGGAGTTCGAACGCGCCGCCGCGGCGGCCGAGGCGCAGACCGGCCCCGGCCCCGTGGCCCTGGGCAAGGACGGGGGTCCCGGCCCGTTCGGCATGGGCCCCGAGGCCCTGGCCGCGGCCTCCACGGGCCTGGTGCCGGTGGACCAGCTCGACGTGCGGCTGCCCGGCCCCGACCCGCAGCTCGTCGCGGCGCTCACCGAGGCGCAACGCGACCAGAACTGGCGTCCCGCGGGCCAGTTGCTCGCCCTGACCGACGACGCCGAGCTGCGCTGGCAGCGCGTCCAGTCGCTGGCGGGCGCCGCCGCGATGGAGCTGGCCCGCCACCGCGCGACCCGCACCGGCACCGACGCCGGCTGGCTGCGCCGCTGGCGCACGGAGGAGCCCAAGGACGCGGGCGGCGCCCAGGTGTACGCGCAGTTCCTGGTCTGGCAGGCGATGGCGGACCCGGGCTCCGCCGAGCACCGGATCATCCTGGAGGAGGCCAGGACCGTGTGCGGCGAGGCCACAGGACTGGCCCCCCGCGACCCGGTGCCGTTCATCACCGAGCTGATCATCGCCCGCGGCCTGGGCTACCCGCGGGCCGAGTTCGAGGCGCTGTGGGGCAAGGTCCGCGAGCGTGACCCGCAGCACATGGGCGCCCACCTCGCGGCCCTCGCCTACTGGTCGGAGAAGTGGCACGGCTCCCGCGCCGAGGCCGACGCCTTCGCCACCGCGGCGGCCGCCACCGCGCCCGAGGGCAGCCTGCTCCCCGCCCTGCCGCTGTTCTCCGTCTACGAGCACCTGCCCGAGATCACCCTCTCCCCCGGCGTGTACACCGGCGCGGTGGTGTCGGACGCGATCGAGGCCGCCCAGTACGCGGTCAACACCGCCCGTAACGGTCACCCTGTGGAGCCGCACGTGCGCCACCTGCTGCTGTGTTTCCTGGTGCGCGCACAGCGGTACCCGGAGGCGGCGGAACAGGTGCGCGTCGTCGATGGTTATGTAGGGGCGATCCCGTGGGTGGACGGCGAAAATCCGGCCGGGGCGTACGCCGAGTACCGGGCCATGGCGATTGCCGGACAATAGGAACGCATCCGAGGCACGATCCGAGGGGTTTGAGACCACCATGCTGTACCCGCACTACAAGACCCACCTCCCCACCCCCAAGGAAGCCCTCCCCGGCCGGGCCGAGCCGGCGTTCGACGTCCCGGCGCGCCACACCGTCCTCGGCAACCCGCTCGCCGGCCCCTACCCGGAGGGCCTTGAGGTGGCGGACTTCGCGCTCGGCTGCTTCTGGGGCGCGGAGCGGCGCTTCTGGCAGACGCCCGGGGTCTGGACGACCCTGGTCGGCTACCAGGGCGGCATCACGCCGAACCCGACCTACGAAGAGGTCTGCAGCGGCCTGACCGGCCACACCGAGACGGTCCGTGTCGTCTTCGACCCGGCCAGGATCTCCTACGAGGACCTGCTGAAGGTCTTCTGGGAGTCCCACGACCCGACCCAGGGCTTCCGCCAGGGCAACGACGTGGGCACCCAGTACCGCTCCGCGATCCACACCCACTCCCCGGCCCAGCAGGCCGCGGCCACCGCCTCCCGCGAGGCGTACCAGAAGGTCCTCGCCGACTCGGGCTACGGCCCGATCACCACGGAGATCCTCCCCGCCGGCGAGCGCCCCTTCTACCCGGCCGAGGACTACCACCAGCAGTACCTCGACAAGAACCCGGCGGGCTACTGCGGCCTCGGCGGCACGGGGATCGCGTGCCCGGTGGGTGTGGCGCCGGCTGACGGCTGACCCTCCCCGACAGCGAGCACCCCGGGAGCCGCCATGGGCTCCGGGGGTGACGCACGCGCCCCGACTGTAGATCGCGATCTTACGGTCGAGACCGACGTTAATAAGAACCACCGAGCGGGCTGCGGCGGCGCACACCCTGGCTTGCATCAAAAGCGGATCGCCGCCTGACCGACAAGCGACTACCATCTACCTCGTGTCCAAGCGGCAATATTCTTGCGCCCTCTGCCTTTCCCCAACAGCAAGTCCCACTGGTGAACACGCGCTGCCCAAGCAACTGCTGAAGCAGCTACAGAGCGCCAACAATCGTACGTTCGGCGGCAGTTACGCGATGCATGGCGCAACTTCTCGCGGCTTTAGCTTAAATGAAGTCAGAAGGCTAGAAAATCCCCTCCGCCTGATCCAGGTGCCGAGTTGTACTCCGTGCAACAGTTGGCTGAATGAGAGATTCGAAAAGCCGGCTACCGAACACCTTCCGAAGCTCTTTGAGGGCCTCACGCTCTTCACTGCACCGCCGAAGGATTCAGCTCCGCTATCTCAATGGCTCATCAAGACGGTGCTGATGTGCCACCATCCCGGGGTCCACTACGTAGGGCTAACAGCGAAGGCTAAACCCAGGGGAGTATTTCCCGAGGTCAAAGCAGTTCCAAGTCTACTGAGGGGTATCCGGCAGTCTGGCGAAATCCCAAACCGGCTGTCACTTTGGGCCCTTTGGGCCACTCCCGGAAACGCCTTCTCCTCACTTCATCCAGGGCCCGATGCAAGAGTCACAATGGGCATGAACATCAGAAGGCCAGACGGGATTCTCCGATTCACGGTTACCGATTCCATCGAAATGCAGGTTAAGCACCCTGACGGCACGTGGCCGAAGGTGGTCAAACTGTGGCCACTTCACTTGCCTTCCGCCTCGCAGCACTGAGCTTGGATATCAACCGCGCGAGCCGCGCGCCAACGGACGACTGATGAATTAGGAGAAGGTGATGAGTATTCAGCAGACGTGGAGATCCCTGCGTTCCTTACGCTCCGATCCACCCACCCCTATCGGGCAGGACAGAAGGAAAAGGGAACTGTTTTCCGCCTCATTGGAACAGTCGGAACAATACTTCAAAGCGGCGGAGGGAGTTGGACACGAAACCCGCCCCGTGCTTGCATTTTACGGCCTTTCTCAACTAGGTCGAGCAATCGCGGTTGCAACACATCCCGACCGGCATAAATCTCCTACCGACTGGCAACTTTCCGGCCACGGAGTACGAGTACCAGGGTTATCCCAACCTACTGTTCAAGGTAATATTGGCCGACTGGCAGTTCGCGATCAAGGCAAGGGTTCATTCACTCAGCTCGCCCAACTCCTCGATTCTCCTTCACTTTCCAACCCGGTACCGCTCGCCGAGATATGGGACTCCATCCCCGAGATGAACGGTTACCCTTTGCCAAGCGGCGGCCGCTATCCAGCTCTGGATCTATCAGAAGGAGCGGACTGTACACGTGAGGACTGGGGAGAACGTGGTGCGCCAGGCGTGTACATTTTGAGTGGAACTCCGAAAAACCTCCCTCCACTTGAAGACTTCCTGAAGCACTATCCAACCGTATGGCCTCTAAAGGGCCTTCAGGAAAACAATTATCTGCCATCCCCAAGAAGAGGTTTGACCGGGCAGATCTACCTCAATCCCCAACGTAAATACGCCAGAGGGGGTTTCGTCGCACTGCATGGGACTAAGTACCGGGGGCGCTCGTTTGCCTTTCCAGCACTTACGGGGAATTCTCTTCCAATGCACCCAATCCTCGCATGGTGGGCTGCATTGTATGCGCTTTCCATGCTGGCACGCTACGAACCTGAAAAATGGGCGGCCACGGTGAACGTCGACGTAAGCAAAGAGGCAATACCCATCGAGCAACTATTACATGAAGCACTCGAAGCCGTCCCCGCTCTAGCCCTAGAAACCATGAGTGAATACTCCCAAAGCGACCAAGAGAGACAGAAAAGCCGTTTAAACAAAATGAGACATTACGAGGGGAAGGAGTATAAGACTTTCGGCGAGCTGGCACGAACCGCCATAGATAAACTCTCCCCCAAGTCGAACAAAGGTCGGGAATCAAGTCGTTCAACCAAAAGACGGCAGTAACTAACTACGAAGTACATCGATCGCAACACAACGGGTTACTGTAGGTTGGGCGGGACGGGGCTTTCGTGTCCGGTGGGCGTGGCGCGCGTCGAGGGATGAGCACCGCAGTCGCCTGCCCGCACCCGTTCGGACGACTGCAGGCGGCACTCGCCACAGGCCGCCACAGCGAGCAGAGTCCCGCCAAGGGGTGAGCGGCCGCCGGTGCCCGCGTGGAGGCGGTCCGGTGGCGGATCTCAGGCGTGCACGACAACTGCGCGAACGCCGGGGAGGTCGTCGAACGACGCCTTGCCGTCCGTGGTCAGCAGCGTCCTGGCCGTGGCGGCGGCGGTCGCGGCGATGATCAGGTCGTGGGCGCCCCGGGGCTTTCCCTCGCGGCGCACGTGTGCCAGCAGCCGGGCGTGCACGAGCGCCACGTCGTCCGTGTAGTCCTCCACCGGGATGAGGGCGCGCACCCCGTCGACGAACTCCTGCCTGCGCACACGGCGTTGCCCCTCGGCCAGCTCCACCCCGAGTTGCAGCTCGGCGAGGCTCACGGCCGCGATGGTCACGTCATCGTGCTCGTCGAGCACGCCTGCCAGCCTGGCATGACCGCGATCGGCCCCGGTGAGGATGCCGGTGTCCAGGATCAGTCGTCGTGCCACGCCCCGCTCATCTCATCGGTGATGCTCTCCCGGGCGGCGGCAACGTCGTCCGGGAAGTCCTCGTCCACGGGGTGCTCGGCCAGGAACTCCTTGATCGCCGCACCATTACCCGCGGGCGCGGGAGACAGCGTCGCCAGCCGTCGCCCACCACGGGTGATCACGATCGTCTCTCCGTGCTCGGCTCGGTCGAGCACCGAGGCGAAATTGCGAGCGACCTCCGTTGCCGTCATCGTCCTCATGGAATCAGAGTATCTGATTCCACCTGATGAGGAGCCTGAGTGCTTCTGCGGAGTGATGGAGCCCGATGCCGCGGGCATCCGGACCAGGAAGCAGGGCCCGGTGGGGATGCATCAGCGTGTGCCGATGCATTCCGGGGCGGTGGCGAGTACCGCGTCGAGGAGGCCGGGGAAGCAGGCGTCGAGCTCGTCTCGGCGCAGGCTGGCGTGAACAACGTCCAGCCCGGCCCCACCGCCAACGACCGCATGCCTGTCGACAGCCCGGCCGCGGACGCCATGCGCCAGTGGCTCGCGCTGTCCCGCATCGCGGCACCGGAGGAGATCGCCGGAATGGTCTCCTATCTGGCCGGCCCAGAGGCCGGCTACATCACCGGAGCCAGCCTCACCATCGACGGCGGCTTCACCGCCTGACCCGGAGCGTCGGGTGACGGGATCCCGCCGCGGGCGATGAATCGCGCGGGAGGCGGGCGTGTTCTCAGCCGTCTCGCCGGGGCCGAGGAGGAGCGGCACCACCGGGCGGGCCACCTTCCCCTTGCCGGGCCGCATGCGCGGTGCGCCACCGGCGGTTCGGGCGAGGTCGGGCAGAGAGCCGCGGACGTCGGCCCAGCGGACCGGGCCGCGGGCGCGGGTGCGGACGCCCTCCGCGGGCACCTTCACCGAACGCGGGCGGCGCCTCTCCACGTCCGCGCCTTCCCCGGTGACACGGCACACGCGCGGGCCGCCGGGCGGGGGTGGGGCCCCGCCGGGCGGCCCGCGCCTGCGGAAGGCTCAGCGGGGCGTCAACAGGCCCCGCACCAGTAGAGGTTGTTGCCCTCGGCCAGGCCCTGGTAGTCGTGTCCCCGGGTCTCCTCGGCGAAGCCCCCGGCCGCTGCGAGCACCGGGGGGACATAGACCTCCCGGGGCTCGGCCGCACGCACTTCCTCACGCATCGTCGCTACCTCCCCTCGGGCGCATACGCTCGGCATAGGATCAACTACCCACCGTACGGGAAGACATGCGGCCGGTCGCCCGCAGCGGGTGACGTGCGCCGTTCGCCACCCGGCGGCACCGGCGCCCCCGGCGGGCGATCCCGGGGGCTCTGCCCTCGGCTGATTCGCTCCCGGGCGAGTTCCCTCCCCTTCGCCGCCCGCCCGCCGGAGGCTGGGAGGCGCCGCGGCGTTCCTGGCCGCGGCGAGGCAATCGGACCGGCGGAGCCCGCCGGTCGAGCGAGGAGGGCTCATGCCATCGGGAATCTTCGGGTGGGCGCCGGACGGAGCACCGCGCGCCGCCGAGGGAGAGACGTCCGCGAGCGCGTTCGACGACCACCTGGCCGCGCAGTTGCTCACGCAGCGGATCGTCTTCCTCGGCACCCAGGTCGACGAGGTCTCGGCGAACCGGGTCTGCGCGCAACTGCTCCTGCTGTCGGCCGAGGACAGGCGCACCGACATCAGCCTGTACATCAACAGCCCGGGCGGCTCGGTCACCGCGGGCCTCGCCATCTACGACACCATGCGGCTGATCCCCAACGACGTCTCCACGCTGGCCATGGGCTTCGCCGCCAGCATGGGGCAGTTCCTGCTCACCGTCGGGGCCGCGGGCAAGCGTTTCGCCCTGCCCAACGCGCGGATCATGATGCACCAGCCCTCGGCGGGGATCGGGGGAACGACCGCGGACATCGCGATACAGGCGGAGAACCTGGAGTTCACCAAGAAGGCGATCGAGCGGATCACCGCGGAGCACACCGGGCAGAGCGAGGAGACGATCGCCAGGGACGGCGACCGCGACCGGTGGTTCACGGCGGAACAGGCCAGGGAGTACGGAATGGTGGACCACGTCGTCGCCTCGCTGGAGGATGTGCGGCCGGCCGTGGGGCAGCGGAAGGCGGGCTTCTGAGATGGGCCAGTACACGATCCCGACCGTCATCGACCGCACGCCGCACGGGGAGCGGGCCTACGACGTCTACAGCAAGCTGCTGGCGGAACGCGTCATCTTCCTGGGCACGGAGATCGACGACGGCGTCGCCAACGTCGTCATCGCGCAGCTGCTCCACCTGGAGTCGGCGAGCCCGGACAACGAGATCTCGATCTACATCAACTCCCCCGGCGGCTCGTACACGGCGCTGATGGCGATCTACGACACGATGACGTTCATCGGCGCCCCGATCTCCACCTACTGCGTGGGGCAGGCCGCCTCCACCGCGGCGGTGCTGCTGGCCGGCGGCGACCCCGGGCGGCGGGTGGTGCTCGAACACGCCAGGGTGCTGCTGGGCCAGCCCGCGACCGGCGGCAGCCAGGGCACAGTCTCCGATCTCGCCCTGCAGGCCAAGGAGATGCTGCGGATTCGCGCCCAGGTGGAGGAGGTCCTCTCCCGGCACACCCACCACGACGTGGCGAAGCTGCGGGCCGACATGGACCGCGACAAGGTGTTCACGGCCCAGGAGGCGGTGGCCTACGGGCTGGCCGACCACGTGCTCAGCCGGCGCAACCCCGAGTCCTGAACGGCGGGGCTCAGGCGGCCAGGCGGACCTCGCCCTGCTGCGGGGCCGCCGGCCCGCGCCGGCGGGCGCGCAGCCGGCTCACGGCGGAGGGCACCGAGGAGGGCGCGCAGGACGGCGCCGGGGAGGCGGCGGAGGAGACCACGGAGGGCGCGGAGGACACGGAGGACACGAGGGGGGTCTCCGTGGCGGCCGCCGGGGCCGGCTGCGCCGCGGGGCCGGCCGGGCGCGCGGCCTGGGGCGCGGGGCCGGTGGAGACCAGGGAAGCCGTGGCCGGTTCGGCCGCGCCGCCCTCGCCCGCCGCCCGCCGGGCGGCGGCCTGCTCGCCGGCGGCGGCCTCCTTGCCCGCGACGCCTTCCCGTTCCGGCCGCGCCCGGCCCCGCCGGGCGGCTGCGGCCCCGCCCGCGGGCCGGGAGAGGCCGGCCAACTCGCCCTGCACGAGGCCGAGCAGGTCCGCGAGCCGCAGCCCGAGGGCCTTGGCCGCCGCGGCGAGGACCTCGGAGGAGGCCTCCTTGCGGCCGCGTTCCAGCTCGGACAGGTACGGCATGGAGATCCGCGCCTCGTCTGCCACGTCCTGCAGGGTGCGCTCCTGGGCCAGGCGCTCGCGCCGCAGGACGCCGCCCACCACGTGCCGCCACAGCGGCTCCTTCGCGGCCTCGGCGGGGGCCGCGGCGACCGGACGCAGGGGCAGGACTCGTGCTCGATGCGACGCGTGGCTTTCCATCTCTTCAGAGTAGGAGCGTTGCCGCGCCGCGCCAGCCGACGGCGTTCCGCCACCCGCGAAATCGGCGGAACGCCCCGGGCGGGCGGCGCGGCGGCCACACCACGGCGCGCGGGGGCCACACCACGGCGCGCGGGGGCCACACCGCGGCGCGCGGGGGCGGCCGGCCGGCGCGCGCGGATGCGGCAGGGCCCTGCGGTGGGCGGCGGGGCGGCCAGGTGGCCGCCCGGCCCGGGCTAGGCGCTCAGCCGCACCGGCATGAGGATCGAGAGGCGCCGCTCCTCGTCGGTGGGCACCCGGATCGCCAACGGCGTGGTGGGCTCGCCCAGTTGCAGGACGAGGCGGTCGTGGGCCGCCGCGTCGATGGCCTGGAGGAAGTAGTGGCGGTTCACGGCGATCGCCCCCTTTTCCGCGGCCCGCGCCGGGTCCGCGGCCACGGCGAGTTCCCCCTCGGGGGTGAGGGTGAGGACCGTGACGGGGAACTCCTCGCCGTCCTGCTCGCGCCGCTCGGTCAGGACCGGGCCCCGGCGCACGGCGGCGCCCAGGGCGGGCGCGTCCACCGTGACGCTGCGCCCCTCGGGCAGCGCCACCAGCCGCCGGTAGTCGGGGAACTCGTGGGGAAGGCGCCGGCCCGAGGCCGTGCGGCCGGCCGTCCGCAGGGTCACCAGCTCGCCCTCGACGGCGAGTTCCGCGGCGTCCGCCTCCCGGCCGGGGCCTGCGGCAAGCAGCGCCCGCATCGCCTCGGCGAGCGGGGTGGGCACCAGCGCCCTGGCCGCGGGTCCCTCGTGCCCGGCGGGGACCACGGTGGCCTGGGCCAGCCGGTACCGGTCGGTGGCGACCAGCCTGAGCCTGCCCTCCGACGCGTCGAAGTCGAACAGCACGCCGCCCAGGGCGGGCAGTTCGGGGTCCGTGCCGACGGCGAAGCGGACCGAGTCGAGGGCGGCGGCCAGTTCTGCGGCGCCGGCCGACAGCCTGGTGGGCCGGGCCGGGGTGGGCTCTGCGGTGGGCGGGGTCATGGGGCTCTCCCTGGAGTCGAGTAGGGCGTGGACGGCGGAGAGTTCGGCCTCGGCCTCGGCGAGGCGGGTCCGAAGGCGGCGCCGGTGCGCGTCGAGCAGGCTCCGGGCGAGCGAGTCGTCCCGGCCCTGCAGGCTCGCGAGGAGGAGCCTGATGTCGGAAAGCGGCATCCCCGCCCCGCGCAGCCTGGCGAGCAGCCTGGCCTCGGCCAGCCGCCCCGGGCCGTACCAGCGGTAGCCGCTCGCCGGATCGACCCAGTCGGGCGCCAGGACCCCCGCCCCGTCGTAGAACCGCAGGGCGCTCACCGGCAGACCGCTGGCCTTGGCCAGCTGCCCGATGGTGCGCCCGGTTTCGTGCGTCTCTCTCTCCACGCGGCCACTCTCGGGGCTCGACCCGGTCGAGGGTCAAGCGCCGCCACGCCGCGGGTGGCGCAGCGGCCTGGCCTCGGGCGCGGGCTCGCGCCAGGCGAAGAACGCGAGGCAGGTGGCGGTGGTGCAGGCCAGGGCGAGCCCGAACAGGACGTAGGTCTGGGCGTCGCGGGAGGCCACGGTGAGGCTGGTGCCCAGGGACAGCAGCGAGCTGAAGGGGAACGCGGCGCGCAGGCCGACGTACGAGGCGCGGCCGTGCGGCAGCGGGTGCCGCTGCACGTAGTGCTCCCAGGACATGGCCTCCAGGCCCACCCGGCGCTCGACGTGGACGCGGATGTAGGAGGCGATGCGGTGGATGCGGGAGGTGTGGTGGAACCAGCTCAGGAAGAGGATCAGGGAGAGCAGCGGGTGAACCAGCACGATGGGGGCGCTCCGGGTGCCGAGGCCGACCGTCATCACGGTGCCCAGGGAGGCCACGGTCAGCCCGACGTGCTGGAACTGGAGCTCGACCAGCTTGAGTATCTCCTCGCGCAGGGAGGCGTATTCGGCGGCGGTCAGCTGGGGCACGTCCACGTCCCGCCGCGCGGCGTCTTCTGTCATGGCAGGTGCATGACCCGACCGCGGGTCGCCCACACCCGCGCGCCGCGCCCGGCACCTCCCTCCCCGCGGTCCTTCGCGGGGCCGGGGCGGGGAAGGCCCGCGGGACCTCGGGAGCCCGGCGCCCGCGGTCCCGGAGGGGCCCCCGCGGTCCCCCCGGAGGGGCCCCCGCGGTCCCTGAGGGGTCTCAGGCCGGGTGGGCGCCCGGCCGGTCGGGGGCGACGGCGAAGCGGGCCGCGGTGCCGACCGGCGCCCCGGGCGCCGTCACCCGGGGCACGGTGCGGTACTCGGCCAGGAACTCGCCGCCGGTGAGGCGGCAGACCGTGTAACCGCGTTGCGCGTTGTGCCACTTCAGGTGCGGGTTCACGCCGGGCGCCAGGATGGCCTCGCCGATCGCGTCGTTGCTCGCCCCGTCGCCGCCCGAGCTGATCGACGTGCCGGCGAACTCCGTGGCCACCACCGGCGCGCCCGGGTCGCCGAAGTCCGTCTTCAGGTCGGCGACGACGCTGCGGTGGATGTCCCCGGTCAGCACGACGGGACCCGCCACACGCCGCTCCGCGAGGCCGCGCAGCAGCCGGTCGCGGGCGGCCGTGTAGCCGTCCCACATGTCCAGGCCCACCGAGAGGACCCCGGGGTCGGGGTCGTGGTCGACCTGGGCGATCAGCGTCTGGTTGGCCAGCACGTTCCAGGTGGCGCCCGGCGCGGCCGCGCCGTCGAGCAGCCACCGCTCCTGGCCCGCCCCCAGCATGGTGCGGCCGGGCGCGGCGCGTTCGGCGTCGCAACCGGGCTTGGTGCCGTCCCCGCAGACCTGGTCGTCGCGGTAGGAGCGGGTGTCGAGCACGTGCAGCCGCAGCAGGCGGCCGAAGGACAGCCGCCGGTAGAGCCGCGCCCGGGCGCCGTTCGGCTTCTGCGGCAGGCGCAGCGGCAGGTGCTCCCAGTACGCCTGGAACGCGGCGGCCTTGCGCGCGCGGAACGCGGCCACGTCCCCGTCGGGGAAGCCGTCCGCGTCCACCTGCGCGACGTCGCCCGCCCAGTTGTTCTCGACCTCGTGGTCGTCCCAGGTCAGCACCCAGGGGAACGCCCGGTGCGCGGCCTGGAGATCGGGGTCGAGGCGGATCAGCGCGTGCCGGTTGCGGTAGTCGGTGAGGGTGCGGGCCTCGCGCTGGAAGGAGGAGTCGAGGCGGAGTCCGCGCACCCCCGCGGTGGGGCCGACCCCGTACTCGTACAGGTAGTCGCCGAGGTGCACCACGAAGTCCAGGTCCTCGGCGGTCAGATGGCGGTAGGCGGTGTAGAAGCCCTCGTACCAGCACTGGCAGGAGGCGAAGGCGAAGGACTGGCCGGCGGAAGTGGCGGGCGCGGGCGCGGTCCTGGTGCGGCCGGTGGGGCTGAGGTGCCCTTGCGCGCGGAAGCGGTAGAAGTAGGCGCGGCCCGGCTCCAGGCCGCGCGCCTCCACGTGCACGGAGTGCGCAAGGCGCGGCACGGCGCGCGCGGTCCCCTCCCGCACCACCCGCGCGAACCGTTCGTCCGCGGCGACCTGCCACTCCACCTCCACCGCCGCGTCCGGCATGCCGCCGCGGCCGTCGAGGGCGAGGGGGTCGGGGGCGAGGCGGGTCCACAGCAGGACATCCCCCGGGCGCGGGTCGCCCGAGGCGACGCCGAGGGTGAAGGGGTACGCGGCGCGCCGGGGGGCGGCGCCCGCCGCTCCCGTCCCGCGGGCAAGGAGGCCGCCGAGGGCTGCGGTGCCCAAGAGGACGCGGCGTCTGGAGAGTTCGGTCACCAGGGCACGATCGTGGCGGGCGCCGCGCTTTCCGTGACGCCACGCCCGCGCGCCGGGCCGCCTTTGCCCGGTCAGCCGGGCGCGCGGGCGCCCCGGACGCGCCGTGGACCCGCCGTTGGCATGCCGTGCGCCCGCCGCGGGCGTGCGGGCGGGCGTGCGGGCGGGTGTGCGGGCGGGTGTGCGGTGGCGCGCTGTGGGCGTGCGGTGGCGCGCTTGTAGGCGTGCGGTGGCGCGCGGGCGGGCTTGTGGTGGCGCGCGTCGGGCGTGCGGCGGGGGCCTGGCGCCGGAGTCCGGGTGGCCGACGTGCCGCCGGGCGCGCGCCGGGGGCGTTGCCGGCGAGGTGCCGGGGCTCAGGCGACGGTGAGGTTTTCCCTGGCGTTCCGCAAGAGCTCGTCCAGGGAGATGCCCCAGGGCCGGAAGGGGTCCTGGGTCCAGTAGCTGTCCTCTCCCCCGCGCACGGGGATGCGCAGGGCGCGCGCCGCCACCTCGGGCTCGGGGCCGGCGAGGGCGTATCCCAGGCAGGTCTGGCACAGCGGCTGCGGCCGGCGGGAGTCCTTCGGGCCGAGGGACAGCGGGTGGCGGGCCTCGGCCCGGCCGTGCAGCGGGTTCAGCACGCAAAAACGCGCGCCGCCCGCCACCGGCGTGCCGCTCTCCAGCGCGTCGCGGCCGGCGCGGCTGAGCACGGCCGCGGCGAGCAACTCGCCCGCGCCCAGGCCGTAGGGCACGCGGCCGGGCCGGGCGCGCGCGGTCAGTTCGCGCGCCACCGCGAGGCAGTCGGCGGCCTGGGCCCGCGCGGGGGACTCGCCGGGGTGGGCCTCGAGGGCGGCGGCCAGGGCGTCGTTCGCCTCCCGGGCCGCGCGCTGGAGCTTGCCCACGGACATCCGCTCCTCGGTCCGGTAGGCCTGCTCGCCGCGCGCCCGCATCGTCAGCGCCCGCACCACGAGCAGCAGGAGCATCACCAGCAGGCCGCCGACCAGGCCGATCAGTATGGCGCCGTCGCGCAGGCCGCCGAAGAAGTCCCCTTCGAGGAGGGCGGCGTCCTTGCTGCTGTTCAGGTGCAGCGTGAACCCGGCCAGCAGTGCGGCGCCCACCAGCAGCGCGGCGCCCACCGCCCACAGCGGCGACGCGGCGCGCGACTTGTCCGGCCGGGTGCGGAAACCGCGCCGCCAGCGCGGGAGATAGGCGCCGACGAGCACGAGCAGCACGGGCAGCCCGCCCACCAGCATCCCGGCCACGCGCCGGTACGTCTCCACATCGTCCACGGTGGTCACCCCCTGTGTCGTCGGGGGAACTCTACGACCGGCCGGGCTTCTCGCGCATCGCCGCGGCGGTCGTTCTCGGGTCGTAGTGGGGCGGGACGCCGTCGACGAGGATGACGTCGCCCTCGATGTGGCGGGTGCGCAGGGGCAGGATCTCGCGGTACTCCTCCGACTCGTACCAGCCGCGGGCCTCCTTCATCCCCGGGAACTCCAGCAGGACGGTGTCGCCCTCCCACTGCCCCTCGACGACCTCGCTGCGGCCTCCGTGGATGAGGAACCTGCCGCCGAAGGGATCGAGGGTGGGCTGGATGAGCTCGATGTAGTCCGCGATGTCGGGGTGCTCCCGGCGGACGCGGAGCCGGGCGAGCGCGTAGGCGGCCATGGTGATCACGTCTTCCCGTCTCGTGCCTTCTCGGCGCCGTGGCGCCCTTGACGGCTCCATCCTGCGCCCGGGGCCGCGGGCGGGTCGATGACTCCCGACGTCATGCGGCCGGGGACCGACGGGCCCGGCGGGCGGAGCCCGGCGCCCGCGCGGGCCCGGCGGGTGCGGGCCCGGCGGGTGCGCGGGCACCCGGCGGGGGCGTGCGCGCCCGCGCGGGGGCGTGCGAACCCCGGTGGGCGCGTGCCAACCCCGGTGGGGGCGTGCGCGGGCGCGCCGGACCGGCTCAGCCGCGGAGTCGGCCGTGGCCGGGCAGCACGCAGGCGCGCCAGGCGTCGAGGAGCCGCGCGGCGGAGCCGCCGACCGGGCCCACCGCGTCGGCGAGGGTGGCCGCGTCGGGCAGGTGGGCCGCCGCCACGGCCGGAACCGCCGCCGCCGGGTCGCCGATCGTGGCGGAGCAGACGGCCAGCAGGTAGTCGGGCACGGTCAGTTCCGGGTCGGTGCAGCCGACCACCGGGGTACCGACGGCCGTGACCAGCGGGAACACGGTGCCGGGGATGCCGATGGCGGCCTCGGCGCGGGCGGAGGCGGTGACCGAGGGGTCGGCGCTGATCTCGTACGCGTCCCACAGGCTGCGGTCCTCGCGGGGGTGGATGCCGACGAGTATCCGCCTGCCCGCGGCGGCCAGCCGTGCCGCGCTGTCGAGCAGGAGCCGGGTGCCGGGGGCCGCGTCGCCGGTCGCGTCGGGGTAGGTGACGCTGGTCAGCACGAGGACCAGCCCGGGCTCTGGCCGGCGCGGCGGCAGGTCGTCGGTCTGCGGGGAGCCGACCACCTCGATCCGCCTCCCGGTGCCGAAGTAGCGGGCGAACGCGCGGCCCTCCGCCGCCGAGGAGGCGGTGAACAGGCGGATGCGCGGCCGGAGTTCGTGCGCGCGTTCTGCCTCGGACGGCTGCTGGTAGGCCAGGGCTGAGGCGGCCAGCGGGAGCCGCCGGAAGCGGGTCGCGCAGTCGGCGGGCCAGTCGCCCGCGCCGGTCACCACCAGCAGGTCGGCGTCCGGGGCTTCCCCCGGGGTGGCGACGGGCACCGGGTCGCCCGCCTCGATCTGCGTGTGGTCGGGCACCAGTTGCACGAGGTCAACCCGGCGGCGCGCGGCCTCCTCGAGGAGCGGGCTGACGTGGTAGGTGCCCCACGGCTCGTTGGTGGCGACGAGGACGCGCAGCCGGCGGCCGTGCGCCCGGGAGGCGGGGGGCGCCGCGGGGGGCGCCGCGACGGCGGGGCCGGCGAGGGCGGCCGTGGCGGCGCCGCCGAGGAGCCCGCCGAGCACGGCGCGCCGGCGGAACGCCCCCGCGCCCGCTGCCCTGGCCCCGGGCGCCGGGACCGCGGCGGCGCCCCCGGGCCCGTGCGCGAGGGCGCGTTCCGCCTCGTTCCCCGAACGGTTCGCCGGGTGGTTCCCGGCCGCGTTCCCCGAGTGGTTCCCTGCCGGGTTTTCGGCCTTCCCCTGGGCCCTGGCCCCGGCTCGTTGCCGCATGCTCTTTCCGATCATGGCCGGAACGCTATGCCCCGGAGCCGACCAGGACGTGAACGCCCACGGAACGCCACCGTCCGGAAAGCACCCACAAGCCGGGCCGGGCAACTCGGGCGGAACGGGGGTGGGTGCGGGACCGGGCCCGTGGTACGGACTCAGGGAAGCGTGGCGCCGTACGCGCTGAGGATCTCGGTGACGGGCTGGAAGAAGCTGGTGCCGCCGCCTGCGCAGTTGCCCGAGCCGCCGGAGAGGATGCCCACCGCGTAGCTGCCGGTGAACAGGGGGGCGCCGCTGTCGCCCGGCGCGGCGCAGATCGTGGTCGCAATGAGACCGGAAACGATGTCCCCGTTGCCGTAATTGACCGTGTAGTTAAGGCCGGTGACCGTTCCGGAATGGCAGCCCGAGACCGCCCCCGCCATCCAGACCGTCATGCCCACGGTGGGGTCGAGGGCACCGTCGATCTCGACGACCGTGCCGTTGCACTCGATCGTGCCGGGGAAGGGCACGGTGCCGTCGTCGTAGGCCACGATGCCGTAGTCGTTCGCCGGGAAGCTGGCGCTCACGGTGGGGCCGACGTAGTCGGTCAGGCCGGGGTCGGCGTACCAGGTGGGCAGCCCGTCCGCGCAGTGCCCCGCGGTGAGGAAGTAGTACGCGCCGCCCACCCGGACGTCGAAGCCCACGGTGCACCGCTGCCCCGAGTCGGCGTAGACGGCCTCGCCGCCGCTCAGCAGGGGGCGCAGCGCGCCGGGCACGCGTGTGATGCCGAGCGCCCCCGCGAGCGCCCCGGCCTCCTCCCGTAGCCGGGCGAGTTCGGCCGTGGACACGGTCTCGTCGGCGAGGACCCGGAGGCTCCCGCTCGCCGGGTCGGCCGCCCAGGCGGTGCCCGGCACGTCGGCGGCGCGCATCGCCTCGCCGAGGGCCGCGAGTGGCGCGGCCCCCGGCCGCTGGCCGGCCTCGGCGGCGCTCGGCAGCAGCAGGGCGGCGAGCGCCGTCACGGCGGTTGCGGCGACGGCGAGGAACCGGCGGGGACGGCGCGGGGTTCTGTGGCGGCTGGGGTGACGACTGGGCACGACGGCCTCCTCCAAATAGAGCATGGACCTGACAACTTCCCTGGTGGCGTGGCCCCTACGCGCGGGCCGGGTCGCCTCTTTCGGCCCCGTTGCGGGCGTGCGCCGCCGCGGGAACCGGACCCGGCGGCCACGGCGTCCTGTGCGGGCGACGCGGTCTGCGCCGGGAACGGCCGTGGGGCGCGGCACCGTTCGGGGAAGGGCCGCGGCGGGCGGGCGCGGCGGGCCGGCGCCGGGCTTGGGGCGGGCCCGGGGCGGGCGCAGCGTGGGGCGCCGGGGCGGCGCCGGGGGCGGGAGAGAAGAGGGGGGCGACGATGCACATCAGGCGAAGCCGGGCGGCAATCCTGGCCCGGGCGGCGGGCCTCGCCGCGTGCTGCGCGCTCGCGGCCTCCGGGTGCGAGGACGGCGGCCGCCCCGGGGAGCGCCACGGCCGGTGGGACGCGGACGGGAGCGAGACCGCCTGGCACCATCTCGGCGGCGGACCGCTGCCCACCTTCCGCATCGAGCTGCCCGCACAGTGGCAGGTGAGGGAGGGAGGCGCGCCGGGGCCCGAGACGGGCTGCGACGCGGTGGCCTGGCACGTCCTCGACCGTCCCGAGGAGGAAGCAGACGCCACCACCCTGTTCACCCTCTACTCGCTGGACCTCGCCTGCCCGATCGACGCCGAGACCAACGAGAGCCCGATCAACGGCCGCCACGCCGCCTTCCGTTCGGCCGGGGACGTCCCCCAGGGGCCGGTGGCCACCTCCGTCGTCGACACCGCGCTTGGCCAGGCCCTCGCGTTCACCCAGACCTACACGGAGTGCACCAACAGCTGCCGGGACTTCGGCGAACCGGCGGTGCTGATCACCCTCGACGCCCCCACGGCGCAGGACCACCAGGCCCTGGTCCTCACCTCCTTCCGCGGCGAGTCCTCCGAGTCCGAGCTGACCCGCCTGGCGAGGGAACACCTCGAAATCGGCGCGGCCTCCGGGGCGTAGCGGCCGGGGCCGGGGCCGCCTGCCGTCGGCGGGCGGCGGCCTTTCGCGCCGGGCGCGGGCCGCGGGCGGGTCCGGAGTTCGCGCCGGGCGCGAGTCGGGGGCTGGTGCCGGGCGCGGGCCGGGGGTTCGCGCCGGGCGCGGGCCGCGGGCGCGTCGGGACCGTCCGTGCGCCCCGCTCGCGCCTACTCCCGCTCCCGGCGCGCGGTGTGCCGGAGGATGGCCGGAATCGCGATGGGCCAGGCCGCGTGCGGGGGCGTCTGGTGGCCGACGCCCTCCAGCGGGATCAGGCGAGCGCCGGGAATCGCGGCCGCCAGCGCCTCGGCGTGCGGAAAGCGGAAGAGGGGGTCCTCGGTGCCGTGCAGGATCAGCGTGGGGGCGGCGATCTCCCCCACCGCGTAGTGGGAGGTGTCGCCGCCGTCGAGCAGCCAGTGGTTGGTCATGCTGGCGGCGATGTCGGTGCTGCGGTCGAAGACCCGGGCGGCGAGGGCGCGCAGCCGCTCCTCCTCGAAGGGGAGCGAGCCGGCGAACGGCCGCTGGCCCTCGACCAGGTAGGTGATCACCGCCTCCCGGTCGGACCAGTCCGGCTGGGGCGCGGGGGCGTCGAGCACCGCGCGCAGCCGGTCGGCCATGGGCGGCAGCTCGACGTCGAGGGGGCCCAGGGCGGTGGTGGCGATCAGCGTGAGCGTGGCGACGCGCCCGGGGTGGTCGAGGGCGAGGCCCTGCGCGATGGCGCCGCCCATGGAGACGCCGACGAGGTGGGCGCGGTCCAGGCCGAGGGCGTCGAGCAGGCCGAGGGCGTCGGCCGCGAGGTCGGGGCCCGTGTACGGCGGGGCACCGGCCTGGTAACTGACCGAACGGCCGGTGTCGCGGTAGTCGAACCTGACGACGAACCGCGGGCCCGCGGCGAGCCGCTCGCAGAACTCCTCCTCCCACCAGTCCATCGAGCTGGAGGCGCCTCCCAGCAGCAGGAGCGCGGGATCGGACGGCCTGCCGAAGGTCTGCAGGCACAGCCGCACGCCGTTGACCTCGGTCATCCGCTCCCGGCTCCGCGGCACGCCGCCGCCCGGCGCCGCTTCGCTCGTCACCATCTGGCTCTCCCCTGCTTCCGCCACCGCACCCTGCTCGCGCCCTCCTCCATCCGGCCCGCCTTGCTCGTCCTGCTCGTCCCGCTCATCCGGCTCGTCCTGCTCATCCGACCTGTCTTGCTCGTCCGGCTCGTTCTGCTCATCCGATCCATCTTGCTCGTCCGGCCCACAGGCCCCATTCCAAACCCGTCCCCCGCCCACTCCCCCCATCGACACGCGCCGCCCGCCGGGGGCGGATTCCGACTTTGGGATGTGCGGGAAGCGACTTTGGAGGGTCGCGGGGGCCGGTGCGGGGCGGTGAGTATGGAGAGGTGAGGGCTCGCCGAGAAGGGGCGAGAAGGATCGAGCAGGGCCGAGAGGGCCGAGAAGGGTCCTGAGGCGTCGAGAGGGGTGGAGTCGATGGCCGGCGGAGAGGGCCGGGGGCGGTGCCGCGGCGGACAGGTTCAGCGGGGTCTGGCCGCCAGCCAGGCGAGGGCGTCCTCGGCCGCGTTGAGGACGGAGATGTGTCCCTCGTCTGGGGCGAGGCGCAGTTCGGCCGTGGGGCAGTGCGCCGTCAGCCACCGGGCGTGGGCAGGCGGGATGACGCGGTCGCGGCCGCCGTGGAGAAGGAGGAGGGGGACGGTGATGAGGGCCGGGTCGAAGCCCCAGGGAGTGACGTAGGAGAGGTCGTCGTCTATCAGGCCGCCGGGTCCCTGGTCCTTGGCCGGGCCGACGACCTCCCCGAACCACGACCAGGCGCCGGAGAGGGCCGCCTCGTCCGCGGGGGTGAATTCGGGGTCGTAGACGATGTCCGAGGCCTCGTGCCGCTCCTTCTCCTCCCGCCCGCGGGCTGCGGCGCGCAGCGAGGCCACGCCGGAGGCGGCCATGTCGGCGAACCAGTCCAGCCCTTCGGCGCCGAGGGGCGCCATCCCGGCGGCGCTGACCGCGCCGACGACCCGGTCGGGCAGCAGCGCCGCGCAGGCCAGGGCGTGCGGGCCGCCGCCGGAGTGGCCCACGGCGGCGAAGCGCCGAATGCCGAGCGCGTCCGCGACGGCGGACGTGTACCGGGCGGCGGAGGCGATGTCCCGTCCGGGAGCGGGCGTCGAGCCGCCGTAGCCGGGCCGGTCGTAGGACACCCACCGCAGGCCGAGGCGTTCGGCCGCGGCGAACAGCGGCCGTGGCGGGGCGCCGAGGTTGGGGGTTCCGTGGTGCCAGAAGACCGGGAGGGAGTCCTCGGCGCCGTCCGTGACCGTGTCGTAGACGTGCAGCCTTCGCCCGTCGCCGAGGTCCAGGTCGCTCTCCGTCACACGTGTCCGCATCCGCGCAGCCTAACCCCACATCGGAAGGAAGGGAGAAGGAGGAGGACGGCAGGCGGGAAGCGACGAGGGGACAGCGGGGCGCGGGGGCGAGGACGGGTGCGCCCCCGCCTTCCGCCCGCGCCGCACTCAGCCCGGGCTTCCCGGCCGGTTCGCCGGGAAGCCGTGCGCGCGGGCCCCGAGGACCATCGCGAGCACGGGCGCGAGCAGTCCGAGCACGCTCCAGGGGAAGGAGGCGGCGCCGAGACCGTCCAGGAGCAGGCCGCCCACGACGCCGCCACCCGCCATGGCCGCATTCCACAGGGTGACGAGCATCGCCTGCGCGGCGTCCGCCGCCTTTCCGCCCGCGTCGGCCGCGGCGGTCTGCAGCAGGGTGGGCACCCCGCCCCACCCCAGGCCCCACAGTGCCGCCGCCACGTAGACCAGCGGGTGGTGGCCCGATGAGGCCGCGAGGAGGGCCGCCGCGACGGCGACCAGCAGGGTGGCGGCGAGGGTGAGCGCGCGCAGCCGGCGGTCGATCGTGGCGCCGGTGATCCAGATGCTCAGCATCGAGGCGGCGCCGAAGACGAGGAGCACCAGGTCGGTGGCGTCCTCCATGCCGAGGTGATCGAGGAAGGTGGCGATGTAGGTGTAGAGGAGGGTGTGGGCCAGGACGAAGACCAGCGTGACGAGCAGCACCGGCGCCACGCCGGGTACGGCCGCGGCCCGCAGGATCGGGGCTCGTTCCCGCGCCGGCTGCCCGGGGAAGTCCGGCACGAGGGCCACGATCCATGCGAGCAGCGCCAGGGTGAGCGCCGTCATGAGGGCGAAGGCCGTCCGCCAGCCCAGGGTGCCGCCGAGGAAGGTGCCGGCCGGCACGCCGAGCGACAGCGCGACGGGAATGCCCGTCATGACGAGGGCGATTGCCTGGCCCTGGAGTTGTGGGGGCGCCATCCTGCGGGCGTATCCGGCGAGCAGCGCCCAGGCGAGTCCGGCCGCCACCCCGGCGAGGAACCTCGCCGCCATGGTCAGGGCGTAGTCCGGTGAGGCGGCGGTGACGGTGTTGGCGAGGGCGAAGCCGGCCATCGTCGCGAGCAGCAGCCGCTTGCGGCGCAGGCCCGCGGTGACGGCGGACAGCGGGATGGCGGTGAGCGCGGTGCCGAGCGCGTAGATCGTCACCGACTGCCCCATCGCCGGCTCCCCCACGCCCAGGTCCTCGCTCATGGCGGGGAGTACGCCCGCGGGCAGCGTCTCGGTCAGGCTGGTGAGGAAGACGGCCGTGGCGAGCGCGAGCAGCGCGGCCATCGGCAGCCGCCCGGCCGGGCGCGAGCCGGGTGGGGAGTCGGGTGGCGAGTCGCGCCGGGGGCCCGAGCCGGGGCCGGGACGCGAGCCGGGGTCGGGGGCGGGGGCGGGGGCCTTCGGGGCGGGATCGGCGGGCCGTTGGGGGCGGGGGCGGGTGGTGTCCTGAGCCATGGCCCGTATGCTCGAACCGTCACATTGATGTGAAGGTCAATCCGGACCTTTGTGAGGTGGAACACATGCGGATCGGCGAGCTTTCCGAGCGCACGGGGACACCCCGCCGGCTGCTGCGCTACTACGAGGAGCAGGGTCTGATCGCCCCGGGCCGCTCCGCGAACGGCTACCGCGCGTACGACGAGAACACCGTCGACCGCGTCCTGCAGATCAGGGGACTGCTCGACGCCGGGCTGCCGACTCGCATCATCCGGCAGATCCTGCCCTGCCTGGACAAGCCGCGGGTCATCCACTTCAGGGACGCCACCCCGGAGATGCTCGCCACCCTGGAGCAGGAGCTGAACCGGATGACCGACCGCATCAGGTGCCTGACCCGCAACCGGGACGCGATCGCCGAGTATCTCGCCGAGGTCAGCAGGCACAAGGCGGGGTAGCGGAGCGGCGCCGCGGCCGGCCACCCCGCCGGGCCCGCCGCGCCGCGGGGCCCCTCCCGGCCTGTTCCCGCACCGCCCCCCTGCGGGCCCGCCACCGGTCCGTTCCTAGACTGCGGGCTCGTGCACGTGGAGCCCTTCACCCTGTCCCCCGGCCCGCCCCGCCTCGTCCTGCGGCAGGCCCGCCTCGCCGACGCACCGGCCCTGGCCGAGGCGTACCGGGCCAGTTGGGAACACCTGCGGCGCTGGGAGCCGAGGCGGGACGCCGGGTTCTTCACTCCCGCGGGGCAGGAGGCCAGGCTGAGGGAGCGGCTGCGGCAGTTCGAGGCCGGCCAACTCGTCCCCTGGGTGCTGGCCGAGGAGCGCCCGGGGGAGGCCGGCGGCGCGGAGGACGGCGCGCGGGGCGGCGCGGAGGGTGGCACGGGGAGCGGGGCGGAGGGTGGCGCGGAAGGAGGCGCCGGCCGGGTGGTCGGCGCGGTGACGCTCTCCCAGCTCGTGCGCGGCCCGTTCCGCAGCGCCAGCCTCGGCTACTGGGTGGCGGCCTCCCACACCGGCCGGGGCCTGGCCACCGCCGCGGTGCGGCAGGTGTGCCGGTTCGCCCGCGAGAGCCTCTCCCTGCACCGGATCGAGGCGAGCGTACTGCCGTACAACGCGGCCTCGTTGCAGGTCCTGGCCCGGTGCGGTTTCGAGCGCATCGGGACCGCCCGCGCCTACCTGCACATCGACGGCGCCTGGCGCGATCACGAACTGCACCAGTGCGTGCTGCACGACGAGGAGCCCGCGGACTGACCGGACGCCCCCGGCCCCCGCGCCCCTGCCCTCCCGGCGCGGGGCGGCTCCGCCGCTCAGCCCGCTCCGGCCGCCCCGCTCACCGGGCCGGACCGCTCGCCGGAGGCCGCTTCCAGGGGCGTGGGTCGGCGGCGGTCGGCCGTTCCGGCGGGTCTACCTGCTGCCGAAGACCACGGACCAGGGCGGTGGGGCACCGGGAACGGCGAGGGCGGCCGGGGCGAGGCCGGCGGACAGCACCTCGGCCGCCAGCGCGGCGAAGCGCTCGGCCGCCGGGTGGGCGGCGCGGGCGGGCCAGGCCGCGGAGAGGGTCGCCGGCAGCGGCTCCCCGGCGAGCGGCCGCCAGGCCACGCGGGGCTGGCCCGCGGCGAGTTCCTCGGTGACGAGCGCCACTCCCCGCTCGGCCATGACCAGGCCGAGGAGGAAGTCCGGGTTGCGCGCCTCGCGCACCCGGGGCGGCTCGAAGCCGCCCCTGCGGCAGGCGTCAAGCACCTGGTCGTGGAACTCGGGGGCCGCCGCGCGCGGGAAGAGGATCAGGTCGTGGCCCGCCAGGTCGGCCAGGGCGCAGGCGGGGCCGCGGGCCAGGGGCGAGGCGCGCGGGAGGGCCACGCCGAGGCTCTCGGTGACCGCCGGGCCGAAGCGGAGCCCGGCCCCCTCGGGGACCGGGTGCCGCACCAGTCCCACGTCGAGGCCGGCGGCGGGGGACGGGTCGGCCAGCGCCCGCAGCTGCTCGGCGCTGGTCAGCTCCCGGAGTTCCACGTCGAGGCCGGGTGCCTGCGCGGCCAGCCGCCGCAGCACCTCGCGCAGCCTGGTGGCCGGCACCTCGGGCGGCACGCCGACGCGCAGGGTGCCGTGCGTGCCCTCGCGGACCGCGGCCATCGTGGTGCGCAGTCGCCGCTCGGCGGCGAGCAGGGCGCGCGCCTCGCCCACGAGCGCCCGCCCCGCCGCGGTGAGCGCGATGCTGCGCCGGGAGCGGTCGAAGAGTTCGACCCCCAGCTCGCGCTCCAGGCGCTGCACGGACTGGCTCAGCGGCGGCTGCGCCATGCCGAGCAGTTCGGCGGCGCGGCCGAAGTGCAGCTCTTCGGCGACCGCGAGGAAGTGCCGCAGGTGGCGAGAAAGGTCCACGGGGAGACGATATGACCCGTGTCAGTCGAACATGAGGCGAGGAACGAGGCCGGCCCCGGCGCGAACGGGCCGAACGCACGCCCCCGGGGCCCGGCCGGCGGGGCGGGCGCGGCTCCCCCGGTGGAGGGGGCGGGCACGGCTCGTCCCGCGGACGGGGCGCAGGCAGGTGGCGCGGCGGCGGACGGCGCCCAAGGGCCGGGCGCGGCGGCGGACGGCGTCCAAGGGCCGGGCGAGGCGGTCGAGGCGGTCGAGGCGGTCGAGGCGGTCGAGGCGGTCGAGGCGGTCGAGGGGATCTTTGCCTCGGTCGGGGTGACCGGGCGGCTGCATGTGCGCCCGCTCGGGGCGGCCGGGGACGGGCCGCGGGAGGGGCGGGGCGGCGAGGTGGCGCTGCGCGCCGACGAGCAGGTCGTGATCGCCTCGATCTTCAAGATCCTGCTGGTCCTCGAGTTCGCCAGGCAGGCCGCGACCGGCCGGCTCGACCCGCGGGAGCGGATACGGGTGCGGGCCGGGGACCGGCTCGGCGGCTGGGGCGTCGCCGGGTGCGCGGACGACGCCGAGCTCTCGCTGCGGGACCTGGCCTACTTCGCGATGTCGGTCAGCGACAACACCGCCGCCGACGTGCTGCTGCGCCGGATCGGACTGGACGTGCTGCCGCTGCTGACGGCGGAACTCGGCCTGACCAGGACGCGGGTGCGCGGCGGGCCGCGGCAGTTGCTCGAATCGATGCTCGCGGACGTGGGGGCGCGCGACGGCGGGGAGTTCGCGCGGGTGTATCCGACGCTCACCACGGAGCAGGTGCGCGCCCTGCGCGTCTTCGACCCGGAGCACACCACATCCAGCACGGCGCGCGAGATCACCCGGCTCCTGGAGCTGATCTGGCAGGACGCGGCCGGGCCGCCCGCGGCCTGCGCCGCCGTGCGGGAGCTGATGGCCCGGCAGGTTTTCTGGACCCGCCTCGGCTCCGGCTTCCCGCCCGAGGTGCGGCTGGCGGCGAAGACCGGGACGCTGCCCGGGCTGCACATGGAGGCGGGGGTCGTCGAGTACCCGGACGGCGGCCGGTACGCGATCGCCGTCTTCGCCGCCGCGGAGTCGCTGCGCAGCCGCGGCATCGACATCGATCTGGCGATCGGCGAGGCCGCCCGCACGGCCGTCGAGCACCTGCGGGCCGCCGCTCCCCCGGCCGCGCGCCACCCCGGTTTTTCCGGGGCCGACGGCCCCGGTCGGAGCCTCTGACCTGGCTCGATACCCGGACGGCTATGGGTGCGCGGGGGCCCGGGTCTTGGACGCGGCGGCGATCGGGGTGGTTGGGTCGCGGCGTTCGGGGGCGAGCCCGGACGGCCCGAACGCCGCGGGCGACGCGGCTCGACCGCCTGCCCCGAATGGCCCGACCGGCCGGGGTGGCCCGACCGGCCCAGGTGGCCCGCGGGCCCGGGTGGCCGGGATGGCTCAAGTGGCCCGGTCCACCCGGGTGTTCCGGCCGTCACGGTGGTCCGCGGCGTCCCGGTGGTCCGGGCCGTCACGGTGGTCCGGGGCGTCTCGGTGATCCGGGTGTTCTGTCCGAGTGTTCTGAATGAGGGGAGTCGAGCATGGCTGGCATGCGCATGGGACGGCGCGGTTTCCTGGCGGGGGTGGCCGGGGGCACCACGCTGGCGACGGCGGGGACGATCGGGGCGGCCGCGGCGACGCGGGACCGTGGGCGCGGGCAGCGCCGAGGGGGCTCGCGCGGGGGCGACGCGACCTTCACCTGGCTCGGAACGGCCGGCTGGCGGGTGGACATCGGCGAGCGGACCGTCCTCGTCGACCCCTTCCTCAGCCGGTACTCCACCGGTCTCTTCGACGGCACCTTCGACGAGCGGACCCCGCTGACGGTGGACCAGGCCGCCGTGGACGCGCACGTGGGCAGCCCGGAGACGGTGCTGGTGACCCACTCGCACTGGGACCACCTCAACGACGTGCCGTACATCGCCGCCTCCACCGGCGCCCGGGTCTTCGGGACCCTCACCACCCACCACCTCGCGCGGGCGCTCGGCGTGCCCTCCGCGCAGCTCGGCCCGGTCCAGGGCGGCGAGGTCCTGGAGTTCGGCGACTACACGGTGGAGGTCGTTTCCTCCCTGCACAGCCGCAACGCGAACAACAGCATCGCCTTCCCCGGCGTGCACGCCCTGCCCCTGTCCTCCCCGCCCACCGTGGTCGCGGACCTCACCGAGGGGAACACCCTCACCTTCCAGCTGAACGTGAAGGACGGGCCCTCGGTCTTCTTCATGGGCGCCAGCGACTTCGTCGCGCGCAACCTCGCCGGCCTCTCCCCGGACGTGGCGATGATCGCCGTCCCCTCCAGCGGGAGCACGCACGACTACGCGCGGCGGCTGGTCGAGGCGCTGGACGAGCCGCCCACCGTGGTGCCCGTGCACTGGGACCACTTCGAGCGTGAGCTGTCCAACCCGCCGGTCCCCGACCCGGTGACCCGGGACCGGCTGGACGCCCTCGTCGCCGCGATCCGGGAGACCGCCCCCGGCACGCGGGTGCTCCTGCCGGAGTACCTGACGCCGTACACCTTCTGAGCCGGCGCCCGCGGGTGTCGCACCACCCTCACACACCCCGCGCACCCGCGGTCGCGCCCCCGGCAGGCCGCCCCCCGAACCTGTCGGGCACGGCGCGGCGCGGGCCCGGGCGACGGGCCCGCGCCGCGCCCCTCGCGGCACCGCTCTCCCGCCGCCACCCGGCCGCTTCCCTTCACGCCTACGCGACCCGGCAGCGCAGCGGCTCGCCACTGAGGGCGCGGGCCGCCTCCTCGGCGGCCAGCCGCTGGAGCGCGTCGAGGGAGTCGGTGGAGTAGAACGCGGCGTGCGGCGTGAGCACCACGTTCGGCAGGCCGCGCAGCGGGGAGCCGGCCGGCAGCGGCTCGGGGTCGAAGACGTCGAGCGCCGCCCCCGCGAGCCGGCCGGAGCGCAGCGCCTCGGCCAGCGCCTCGGTGTCGACCAGGGGGCCGCGCGAGGTGTTGACCAGGACGGCGCCCTCGCGCATCAGGGCCAGGTTCTCGCGGCCGATCAGATGGTGGGTCTCCGGCGTGGCCGGGGCGTGCAGGGACACGGCGTCGGCCCGGCCGAGCAGTTCGCGAAGACCGACCAGCTCCGGGCCCTCCTCCGGGCCCTGCGGCGGGGTGGCGTAGGGGTCGCTCGCCAGCACGGTGAAGCCGAAGGCCCGCAGCCGCCGGTGCACCGCCCGCCCGATCTGGCCGGTGCCGACCAGGCCCACGGTGGTGGCGGAGAAGCTGGGCACGGGCCCGGCCTCGGCCGGGGTGACCCACCCGCGCTCGCGGATCGACCGGTCGTACCAGGGCAGCCTGCGCAGCAGGGCGAGCAGGCAGGCCACCGCGTGGTCGGCGACGGTCTCGGTGCCGTAGTCGGGCACGTTGGCGACGCGGACGCCGAGCGCGCGGGCCGCCTCCACGTCCACGTTGTCGTAGCCGATGCCGTAGCGGATGACGGTGCCGCCGGGCGCGAGGGAGGCGAGCACCCTGCGGGTCATCGGGGCGAAGTTGACGAAGACCACGTCGGCGCCGCGCACGGCGGCGGCCGTGTCCTCCTCGCCGACGCAGGAGTGCTCGGCGAACGCGGCGGAGAACCTGTCGGCCACGGCCCGCTCGTGGCGGACCTGGCCGAAGGCCTGGTCGGTGACGACGATCCTGGCGGTCATGACCCGAGCAGCCCCCTTGCGGCGAGGTTGGCCATCAGGGCCCGGATGCCGTAGGTCCAGGGCGGCGCCTGCTCGGCGTGCGCCACCGTGTTGACCAGGGCCCCGAGCCGGGGCGAGGAGATCGTCACCGTGTCGCCGAGGTGGTGGGTGAAGCCCTGGCCCGCCCCGTCGCGGTCGAGGGTGGGCGCGAACATCGTCCCGGTGAACAGCATCACCCCGTCCGGGTACCGGTGCAGTTCCCCGATCGTCTGCCCGACCAGGTCGAGCAGGTCGCGGCTGATCTCGCGCAGCGAGCTCACGCTCTCCAGCACGAATCCGTCGTCGGCGCCGGCGATGGTGAGCCGGATGTCGAGGGAGCGCGCGTCGTCGACGGTGAACTCCTCGTCGAACAGCCGCAGCAGCGGGCCTATCGCGCAGGAGGCGTTGTTGTCCTTGGCCTTGCCGAGGAGGAGCGCGCTGCGGCCCTCGACATCGCGGAGGTTGACGTCGTTGCCGAGGGTGGCGCCGACCGCGCGGCCCCGCGAGTCCACGGCGAGGACGAGTTCCGGCTCCGGGTTGTTCCACTGGGAGCGGCTCCACACGCCGACCTCGGCGCCGGTGCCCACCGCGGAGAGCACGGGCGCCTTCGTGAAGACCTCCGCGTCCGGGCCGATGCCCACCTCCAGGTACTGCGACCACAGGCCCTCGGCGATGAGCACCTCCTTGGCGCGGGCCGCCTCGGGCGAGCCGGGCACGAGGTCGCCTATCGCGCCGCCCACCACGTCCCGCACCCGGGCCCTGACGGCGGCGGCGCCCGACCTGTCGCCCTTGGCGCGTTCCTCGATGACGCGCTCGATCATGCTGCGGACGAAGGTGACGCCGCAGGCCTTGAGCACCTGCAGGTCGCAGGGGGCGAGCAGGTGCGGAACGTCGCGGCGGCCGTGCAGGGTGGCGTCGAGCACCTCGGCGAGTGGCCAGGTGGTGGCGGCGGGCGCGCTGCGGGCGAGCGTGCGGGCGTCCTCGCGGTCGAGCAGGTCGGCGACGGTGGGCGCGTGCGGGGTGAGGTCGGCCAGCTCGCCGCCGCGCACCGCGACGACGCACGGCCCGCCGGCGGCCGGGTCGTACAGGCGGCCGACGAGGGTGGCGCGTGCGGCGTCCTCGGGCAGCGTCCCCGGCGCCTCGGGCAGGGGTGCGGGCGTGGCCTGGGGCCGGGTCTCCGGCGGGGTGGGGGTCATGTCTGCGCTGCCTCCTGGCGTGTCGAAGTGTCGGTGTGCGGGGGCGGGGGTCCCCGCCCGGCCGGGCGGGCGGGGACCCCGGTGCATGCGGTCGGGGTGTGCCTCAGCCGGGCGGCGGGGCGGGGTGGGCGGCGTGGCGGCGGGCGAGGTCGCGGTAGCGGGCGGCGGTGGCGCGCAGGCCCTCCCGCTCGGCCGCCGTCAGGGCGCGCCTGACCTTGCCCGGCACCCCCGCGACCAGCGATCCCGGCGGCACCGAGGTGCCCTCAAGCAGCACGGCCCCGGCGGCGATCAGCGAACCGCGGCCCACCCGCGCCCCGTTGAGCAGCACCGCCCCCATCCCGACCAGGGAGTCCTCCTCGACGAGGCAGCCGTGCACGACGGCCCGGTGGCCGACGGACACGCCCGCGCCGAGGACGGCGGGAAAGCCGGGGTCGGCGTGCAGGACGCAGCCGTCCTGCACGTTGCTGCCCGCGCCGATCTCGATGCGTTCCAGATCGGCGCGGACCACGGTGCCGTACCAGACGCTCGCCCCGGCCCCCAGGCGCACGTCGCCGAGGACGGTGGCGCCCGGCGCCACCCAGGCGCCCTCGGCGAGGCGGGGCGCGCGGTCCTCGAAGGGAATCAGGCTCACGTCTCCTCCGTCCCCCGCCCGGCGGCGGGTGCCGCGGCGGCCCCGGCGGCTCCCGCGGCCCCGGCGGCCCCCGTCCCGGCGGCCTGCCCGCCGGGGTGCCCGGGCGCGTGCCCCGAGACCTGCCCGCGGGCGGGCCCGGCGGAACCCGCCTCCCGAAGCCCGCCGGGCCGCGGGCCGAGTCCGTACCAGCGGATCGCGGTGCCGCCCGCGGCCTCGGCCAGCGCGGGGCCGTCGAGCCCCGCGGCGCGCAGCAGGCCGAGCTGGTCGGCGAGCGCGCCCGCGTAGTCGCGGCGCAGCAGGACGACGGGCCAGTTGCTCGCCAGCATCAGGCGCCGGGGGCCGAAGAGTTCGACGGCCCGGGTCACGTGGGGCAGCAGCGCGTCGGCCCGCCAGCGGGGCCAGTCGGTGAGCACGTCGATGCCGACGGAGACCTTCAGCGCCACTCCCGGGCAGGCGGCCAGCGCCGCCAGGCGGTTCGCCCAGGCGCCGGGATCGCCGCCCTCCACCGGCGGGCGGCACAGGTGGTCCACGACGATCCGCAGCCCGGGCACCGCCTCGGCGAGCGCGGTGACCGCCCTGGCCTGCGCGTCGGTGACCGGCACCACGTCCCAGGCGAGGCCGCGGTCGGCGAGTTCGCGGAAGAGCGCCCTGGTGTCCGGCGCGGCCAGCCAGTCCAGCGGGTCGCGCGCGATGAGGGTGCGCACCCCGCACAGCCGGCCGAAGGCGCCGAACGCGCCGGGCGCGCCCGGCGAGCCGGGCGTGCCGGGGGCGCCGGGTTCGGGGGCGAGGCGGGCCAGCTCGGCGCGGGCGGCGGCCGGGTCGGCGAGCGGCAGCCAGCCGACCACCCCGGCCACGAAGGGGGCCCGCGCGGCGTACGCGGCGAGCCGGTCGTTCTCCTCGGGGCCGTCCACGGACTGGACCAGGACGGTGGCGTCCACCCCGGCCGCGGCCAGCAGCGGGGCGAGGTCGGCGGGTTCGTAGTCCCGCTCGATCGCCCGGTGGGCGGGGGTGCGCCAGGACTGCGGCTGCCTGGCCACCTGCCAGAAGTGGTGGTGTGCGTCGACGACGGGGCCGCCGGCGGGCGGGGCCTCGGGCGCGGACATCAGCGGCCCTCCCAGGAGTGCGTGCGGTGGTCGAGAAAGGCGCGGACCGCCTCGTGGAAGTCGCGGCTGCCGTAGCAGGCGCGCAGCAGGTCGTCGGTGTCCACGGCGGCGGCAGCGGCCTCAAGCCGGCGGTCGGTCTCCTTGAGGGCGGCCAGCGTCAGCGGCGCGGAGCCGCACAGGCGGCGGAGCAGCGCGGCGGCGCGCTCCTCGAACTCCTCGCGCGGCACGACCCGGTGCACGAGCCCGGCGGCCCGGGCCGACTCGGCGTCGAGGAGTTCCGCGGTGAGGAGCATCGCCATCGCGCGGCCGGCGCCCATCCGGCGCTGGAGGCGGGCGACCACCCGCGCGGGCAGGCAGTTGCCGAGGGTGCGCGCGATGGGGGCGCCGAAGGTGGCGTCCGGCGTGGCCAGGACCAGGTCGCAGGCGGCGGCCAGGGCCAGCCCTCCGCCCACCGCCGGCCCCTCGACCAGGCCGAGGACGGGGGCCCGGACGGCGAGCAGCCGGTCGAGGACGCGGCCGACGCGGGCCTCGTAGGCGAGCCCGTCGGCCCCGCCGTCCGCCTCCCCGGTGGCGAAGGCGGTGAACTCCCTGATGTCGGTGCCCGCGGCGAAGGCGCGGCCTCCGGCGCCGCGCAGCACCACGGCCCGCACCCCGGGCGCGTCGGCCGCCTCGCAGGCGGCGGCGAGCTGTTCGTACATGGCGAAGGTGAGCGCGTTGCGCCGCTCGGGGTGCGCCAGGGTCAGGTGGACGACGGTGCCCTCGGGCAGGGTCTCGTGGCGCACCAGCACCTCGCCGCTCATGCGCCTGCCTCGCCTTCGTGCCCTGCCCCGTCCCGGCCCCCCGCGCCGTCCCGGGGGCCCCCGGGGTCCGCGCGGTGCCCGGGGTCCGCCGGGTCCGCGGGGTCCGGGCGGCCCGCGGAGCCGGCCGGGGCCACGGGGTCCGCCGGGTCCGCCTCGCGCGCGGCGCGGAGTTCGGCGAGCACCTCGGCGGTGTGCTCCCCGATCAGCGGCGGATGGCGGCGGATGGTGGCCGGGCTGCCGGTGAGCGTCAGCGGCGAGGCCAGCACCTTCACCCGCCCCGCCACCGGATGGTCGACCTCGCGGACCAGGCCGCGGGCCCTGACGTGCGGGTCGGACTCCAGGACCTGGGCGTAGTCCAGGATCGGGCCGGCCGGCACCCCGGCCGCCAGCAGCGTGTCCACCCAGGTGCCGGTGTCGTCCTCGGTCAGCCGCTCCTCCAGGAGGGCGGCGAGTTCGTCTCGGTTGCGCATGCGGTCCATGTTGGTGGCGAACCTGGGGTCCTCGGCGAGATGGCCGAGGCCGAGCGCGCGGCACAGCCCCTGCCACAGGCGCTGGTTGTTGGCCCCCACCGTCAGGTAGCCGTCGCGGGTGCGCAGCGCCTGGTAGGGGGCGGACATCCGGTTGGCCGAGCCGAGGGGCCGCGGCGGCTCTCCGGTGGCCCAGTACTCGGTGGACTCCCACACCGACATCGCGAGCACCGCCTCGTACAGGGAGGTCTCCACGCGCTGCCCCTGCCCGGTGCGCAGCCGGTGCAGGCAGGCGGCCAGGATGCCGCTGGCGAGCAGCAGCCCGGCGCCCAGGTCGCCCACGGGCAGGCCGTTCTTGACCGGGCGCCCGCCCGGCTCGCCCGTGACGCTCATCGCCCCGGTCATGCCCTGGGCTATCAGGTCGTAGCCGGGCCGGTCGGCGTAGGGGCCGCTGGTGCCGAAGCCGGAGATGCAGGCGTAGACGAGCCCGGGGTTGAGGGCGGACAGGCTCGCGTAGTCGGCGCCGAGCCGCTCGGCCACGCCGGGGCGCCAGTTGTGGACGAGGACGTCGGCGGTGCGGGCCAGTTCCCGCAGGTCGGCGCGGCCCTGTTCGCTCTTCAGGTCGAGGCAGACGCTGCGCTTGTTGCGGTTGAGGGCGAAGAAGGCCGTGGAGTCGCGGCCCTCGCCGGTCTCGCCCCAGGAGTGCCGCGTCTGGTCGCCGCCGCCCGGGTTCTCCACCTTGATCACGTCGGCGCCGAGGTCGGCGAGGATCATGGTGCAGAAGGGGCCGGCCATCACCTGGGTGAGGTCCACCACCCGCATCCCGCCGAGCGCCGTGTCCGCGCCCGGTGGCCGTCCGGTGCCCCCTTCGGCGCGCCGGCCGCCTTCGGGCGCGTCGTGCCGTTCGTGGGGCGCGTCGTGTCGGTCGTGGTCGTGCATGCACTCTCCCGAGCGGTTAGTTCGCCAGCCCGGCGTTGGCTTCGGCGAAGAAGGAGTCCACGGCCTCGGGCACCGATGCGTGCCCGAAGGAGATGTCCTCGAAGGCGCGGGTGAACGCCGATTCGAAGACCGCCGTGTAGCCGGGCGGATAGAGGACGTTTTCCGGATGGCGGGCGACGAGCTCCTCGTAGAGCGTCAGCTCGTGCTTCTTGGTCTCCGGCAGGTCCGGGTCGTTCAGCTGGCGTTCGAGCAGCCGGGTGTTGCTGACCGCGCCGTTGTCGGAGGCGTAGGTGTCGCCGCTGCGCTCGTCGTTGGCCCAGAAGTCGATGAACGCCGCCGCGGTCGGCACGTTCCCGCAGTTGCGCGGGATGGCCATGCCGGAGCTGACGAGGATGTTGCCGGTGCCGGCCGGGCCGCTCGGCAGCGGCAGGGTGGTCACCCGCTGCCCGGGGTGGGCGCCCTCGAGGGCGCTCTGCACGGGGGTGAGCGCGTTGCCCGGGCCGCTGTCGCTGACGACGTCGCCCTGGGCGACGTAGCCGGCCTCGGGGGACGGCGGCTCCTCGCTGACCTCGTCGGGCGAGTTGGTCACGCCCTCGTCGCGGAGGTGGACCCACATCTCCCAGTAGTCGGTGAGCAGTTCCCTGGAGAAGCCGAGCCGGCCGTCGCGGAACAGGTCCTCGCCGAGGCCGGAGAGGTAGGCGATGAAGAAGTTCGGCAGGCCGCCCTGGTAGTTGGCGGGGGACACGCCCTCGGGCAGGCCGTCCCGCAGGGACTCCAGGAAGTGGCCGTAGTCCTCCCAGTCGTAGTTCTCCGGCGGCAGCTGGGCGCCGGCCTCCTCGACGAGGGAGGCGTTGACGGTCAGCGCGTCGTAGGCGATGCCGGTGGGCAGCATGTAGAGCTTGCCGTCGGGGCCGCGGCCGGTGTCGAGGACGTCCTCGGGTATGTCGGAGACGTCGATCGCGCCCGACTCGATCATCGGGTCGAGCGGCAGCAGCGCGTTCCGGTCGGTGAAGTCGTTGAGCTGCCGGGCCTGGAGCTGGGTGACGCAGGGCATGTTGCGGCCCGCGGCCTGCACGTTGAGCCGGTTGAAGTAGGTCGAGAAGTCGGCCGCCTCGCGCTTGACCCGCACCCCGGGGTGGTCCTGCTCGAAGATGTCGGCGACCTCGTTGGTCTTGTCGTTGCGGGAGGCCGAGCCCCACCAGGAGAACCTGATGCTGCCCTGGATGTCGCCCCGGCCCTGGAGTTCTGCCTCGGTGTGGTGGGGCATCCGCTGGCCGCAGCCGGCGGCGAGCAGGGCCAGCGCGACGGCCGCGAGCGCCGCCACCCGCGAGGGGCGGCGCGGGCCGCGGCCCGGTGCCGTCCTCGCGCGTGACCTGACCTGCCGTCGTGTCGCGTGCCGCAGGTGGATCATCGTCTTCACCTCAACTCACTTCAGCCCGCTGGTGGCGACGCCCTCGACGAGGAGCCGCTGGGCGGCGATGAAGAACCCGACGATCGGCACCAGCGAGAGGGTGGACATGGCGAACAGCGAGCCGTACGAGGACTGTCCGGTCGCGTCCAGGAAGGAGCCCAAGCCCTGCGAGACGGTCCAGTGGTCGGGGTCGGTCAGGTAGAGCATCGGCCCCAGGAAGTCGTTCCAGGTGTGGATGAACGTGAACAGCGCGGTGGTGCCGAGCGCCGGGACGGACAGCGGCAGGATCACCCGGCAGAAGATCCCGAGGTGACCGCAGCCGTCGATGCGGGCCGCGTCGTCGAGGTCGCGGGGCAGCGCGCGGATGAACTGCACCATGAGGAAGACGAAGAACGCGTCCGTCGCCAGGTACTTGGGCGCCACCAGCGGCAGGATGGTGTTCACCCAGCCGAGCTGGTTGAACAGGATGTACTGCGGGACCATCGTCACGTGGTACGGCAGCAGCAGCGTGCCGAGCACCAGCGCGAACAGCACCCGCTTGAAGCGGAACTCAAGGCGCGCGAAGGCGTAGGCCGTCAGCGAGCAGCTCAGCAGGTTGCCGAGGATCGCCAGCACCGTGATCGTCAGCGAGTTGAGGAAGAACCGGGAGAAGTTGAGCTGGTCCCCGCCCGACCAGCCGCTGCTGTAGTTGCTCGTGGTGAAGTCGCCGGTGAACAGGCCGAGGGTGGTGAAGACCTTGTTGTCCGGGCGGAAGGAGGCGCCGACCATCCACAGCAGCGGATACAGCATCACCACCAGCAGGACGATCAGGCCGCTGTGCCTGGCCACGGCGAGCAGCAGGGGGCTGCGGGTGAGCCGTCTGCCGAACAGCGGCGGGCGCGGGCGGTGCGCAGGGCGGCTCTGGCGGGGGGTGCGGACGGCTGCGAGGCCGGGGGCTGTACTCATCGTTCGTCTCCGTAGTGGACCCAGTACCTGGAGCTGAGGAAGAGGAGCCCGGTGAAGATCGCGAGTCCGAGGACGAGCACCCAGGCCATGGCCGCCGCGTAGCCCATGTTGAGCTGGGCGAAGCCCTGTTCGTAGAGGTAGAGCGTGTAGAAGAGGGTGGAGTCCGAGGGGCCGCCGGTGCCGTTGCTGACCACGTAGGCCCCGGTGAACGCCTGGAAGGCGTTGACGACGCCGAGCAGCAGGTTGAAGAAGACCAGCGGGGACAGCATGGGCAGCGTGACGCTGCGGAAGCGGCGCACGGCCCCGGCGCCGTCCACGGCCGCGGCGTCGTAGAGCTCCCTCGGTATCTGGCGCAGGCCGGCCAGGAAGATGATCATCGAGGAGCCGAACGCCCAGACCTGGAGGATCACGATCGTGTACAGGGCGGAGCCGGGGTTGCCGACCCAGCTGCCGTGGTCGATGCCGATCGCCCCCAGGGCCTTGTTGACGATGCCCTCCTCGCCGAACACCTGCCGCCACAGCGCCGCCACGGCGACGCTGCCGCCGATCAGCGAGGGCAGGTAGAACAGCGCCCGGTAGCCGGTGAGGAAGCGCAGCCCCCGGTTGAGCACCATGGCCAGGCCCAGGGAGAACGCCAGCAGCAGGGGCACCGAGACCACCACGTAGGTGAGGGTGACCCGGACGGACTTCAGGTAGCGCGGATCGGTCTCGAACATGTGCCGGAAGTTGTCGAAGCCGATCCAGTGCGGCGCACTGACCAGGTCGTACCTGGTGAAGGCCAGGTAGAGGGAGAACAGCATCGGCCCGATCGTGAACACCAGCACGCCCGCGAGCCACGGGGTCAGGAAGGCGTAGGCGGCGCGGTTGTCCCGGGCGGCCCGGCCTCCCCTGCGGCGGGCGCCGCCGGCGGCCGCCTGGGCGGGCGCCCCGGGCCCGGGAAGCGTTCCCACGCCTCCGCGGGCCCCGCCCGGATCGTTTTCCTTCATCGCAAAACCTCCGCTGCGGGTGGGCCGTCGCGCCTCGGGGCGCGTCACCGGCCTCGGGCCGTGCCGGCGTGGCGCTCCACGCGGTCGGCCATGGTCTGGGCGAGCAGTCCGGCCAGGGGAACGGTCACGCCGGCCGCGCGGGCGGCGGCCGTGATCTCCCACAGGTCCTTGCTCCAGGGGCGGTCGGCCACCGGGGTGCCGCCCGCCTCGTAGGCGCGGGCCACCTCGTCGAAGAAGCCCCAGTGGCGGGCCACCCACGAGTCGCCCGTGCCCTCGGCGACGACCCCGAGCACCTCCCAGGCCGGCACCCCGTAGGCCGTGGCCAGGTCCAGGGCCTCGTGGGTGCCGGCCAGCGCGGCGAACATCATCAGCTGGTTGGCCAGCTTCGTGGCCGCCCCCGCCCCCGAGGGGCCGACGTGCCGCACGTCGCTGCCCACGGAGTCGAGCAGCGGCCGGGACCGCTCCACGTCGGCCGCCGCCCCGCCGGCCATCACGGCGAGCTCCCCGCGGGCGGCGCGTTCGGCCCCGCCGCTGACCGGCGCGTCCAGCAGGCCGGCGCCGGACTCCGCGGCGCGGGCGGCGAGTTCGCGCACCCGGTGCGGGAGCACCGTGCTGTGCACCAGCACCAGCGCCCCCTCCGGCAGCCGGGACAGCAGGCCCCCGGCCGCCTTGCCCCCGGCCGCCTCACCCGGCGCACCGGGCGCACCCGGCTCGCCCGGGCCTTCGAGCAGCTCGGCCACGGCCTCGTCGTCCGGCACGGCCAGGGCCAGCACGTCGCAGCCGGCCAGGTCGGCGGGACCCGCCGCGACCCGGGCGCCGCGCGCGGCGCAGGGGGCCGCCTTGTCCGGCACCCGGTCGTACACCGTCAGCCGCCAGCCGTCCTCGATCAGGGCCAGGGCCATCGCCTGCCCCAGATTGCCGAGGCCGGCGAAGCCGACGTGGGTGCGGTCGCGCCGCAACGGGTCGGGCACGGTGCTCTCCTTCGGGTCTGCGGCCGCGGCAGGGCGCGTGGCCAGGGGACTTCGGTGGGCCTCCGGGGCCGCCGGGCGGGGCCGGGGGCGCGGGGAGCGCCCCCGCCGCGGCGGGGGCGGCGGCCCCCGCCGGCGGCCGGGCCGCGGCCGGCTCAGCGGACGGTGTCGTCCAGGGGGCGGCCGAGCCGCTCGTAGATCGCCCGGCGGCCCTTCTTGTCGTTGTCGAGTTCCTGCCTGGCGTACTTCGCGACCGTTTCTGCGTGCTCGATCGGCACGGCGATCACGCCGTCCCCGTCGGCGACCACGACGTCTCCCGGCCTGATCAGCACGCCGCAGACGTTGACCGGCACCTGGAGCGCGTCGAACTCGATCCGGCCCTGCACCATGCTCTGCGCCCGGTAGCGGCAGAAGATGGGCACGCCCTGCATGACGCACTCGTCCGTGTCCCGGACGCCGCCGCTGGTGACGATGCCGGTGGCGCCCTTCGCGTGCCAGTCGAGGGAGTTGTTGGAGCCGATCGCGCCCACCGGGATGTCGGGCGCCTCGACCACGATCACCTCGCCCTGCTCGATGGTGGGGCCGACGCGGTCGGGGTAGATGTCCCGGTACCAACGCGCCGCCCACTCCGTGTACTCCTCGGGCGTCAGCGGCGGCACGGCCTTCTCCGACGGCCGGAAGCGCAGCGTGCGCGCCACGCCCGTCATGCGCATCCCCGGCGCCAGCGGCGTCACTTCGGGCCCGATGCTGCCCTTGGCGTGCAACCCCGCCCAGTCCATGCCGTCACGGACGTCGGCCACGCGCAATCCGTCGAAAAGTTCCAGTACTTCAGCTGTCTCCATGGACTCTCATCCCATCGGTCCTGCCCATTCCTTGGGCGCGAACTATTGTCTACAATAGGCATCACGCGTTCGACAAGCCCCTGGATCGATGGAGTTTGATTACATGCCGCTGTCGGTCGCGCCGCACGGCCACCGCGTGCGCCGCGCGCCGTCCCACCCGGAACCCATCCCGGCAGCAGCCCCGGACCCCGGCCCGGGGCTTCCGAAACCCGGAAAGGCAGCCATGGCCTCCCCCAAGTCCGCCGCCAGCCACCAGCTGGACCCGCCGAGCCTCGTCCAGCTGGCCGCGGGGGCGATCCGCAAGATGATCCTCTCCGGTGAACTCGGCCCGGGCGACCGGCTGATAGAGCTCGCGCTGACCGAGCGCCTGGGGATCAGCCGCCCGCCGCTGCGCGAGGCGATGCGGCTGCTCCAGCAGGAGGGCCTGATCGTCGTCCAGCCGCGCCGCGGCGCGACCGTCGCCACGCTGACCGACCGCGACGTCTACGAGATCCTCACCCTGCGCTCCGGCCTGGAGCGGACCGCCGTGGAGCTCGGCGTCCCCGTGCGGGACCAGCGGCGGCTCGAGGTCTGCCGCGCCGCGCTCGGGCGGATGGAGGCGGCGGCGCGCGCCGAGGACCGGGCGACCCTGGTGGAGAGCGGCTACGCCTTCCACGCGGCGATCGTCGGCCTGGCCGGCCACCGGAGGATCGACGAGATCTACGCCTCATTGCACCGGCAACTGCTGCTGTGCATGGCGCGCAACCTCTACGTCCGCGAGCGCTACTACGAGGATCTGGACGTCCACGTGGCCCGCCACCGGTATCTCCTCGACCTCGTCGAGGCGGGCGACCCGGCCGCGGTGCTGGCCGAACTCGCCGTCCACGGCGAGCGTTCCTTCTCCCAGCGCCCGGAGTGAGGGCCGCCGCCCCCGCCGCCCCGCTCCCCCGCCCGCCGGCGTTCGGCGGGCGGGGGCGGAGCCGCGGGGGCGGCCGGAGCGGACGGCGCAGGCGCCGGGGCGCGGCCCGGCGCCTGCGGCGCCCGGTCAGGCGGTGCGATAGGCGTCGAGGATCGTCTCGGTGGTGGTGTTGCCCGAGCGGTCCGTGAGCCGGGCGCGGAAGGAGACGGTGCCCCGGGCGGCGGGTTGCGCACCGTGATCCGGTGGTCCGTCACGGCGGCGGGCCGCCAGGTGGCGCCGCCGTCGAGGGAGACCGCCACGGCCAGCGAGCGCAGTTCGCCGAAGGAGGCGCTGCCGGAAAGGCGCAGCGGAACGCGGAGGCGGGCCCCGGCCGCCGCGGTGCCGTCCCCGTCCAGCCGGGGCACGAAGCGCACGACGGTGGCGGGGAGTTCGGTCTCCTCCTCGGTGTGCCCCGAGGCGAAGGTGAAGGAGGCGGAGACCGAGGTGCCGCCCCTCGCCCCGGCCGGGCGGCTGAAGGAGGTGGTCAGCTCGTAGTCGGCCGCATCCGGCGGCACCTCGATCCAGGTCCGGTCCATCGGCTCCTCGCTGGAGGCGTAGGGCTCGCCGTTGCGGTAGAGCCTCGTGGCGGCCTCGGTGTAGGTGGCGGGCGCGCCGCGGTGGCCCGCGCCGTCGGTGAGCAGGCCCAGCCAGGCGCGGATCTCGTCCCCGGTGCGGCTGAATCCGTCCCGGTCGCCGAAGCCGGGCCCGAACACCCCGCCGCCCACGGTCTCCCGGTAGTGCCGCCCGGGGTGGTAGGCGGTGTAGTCGCTGTGCAACCGGGTCACTTCGCCGGCCGCGTCCGTGACGTCGAGGCCGTAGCTCCAGCGGCCGCCGGTGAGGTACAGGGTGGTGGTCCCGGGCAACGCGCGGTCGACGTACGGGCCCTCGTGGAACAGCTCGTAGGCGACGTGCAGCCGGCCTTGCTCGCCCGCGGGCGGGGCCGCCTGCCCGAGGTCGAGGCGGGCGAGGTCCGAGCGCTCGGCGAACTCGGTGAGGCCGGTGAAGAAGGTGCCGCCCCGGCTCTGGTAGGCCGCGTGGTACTCGGTGCCCGCGCCGTCGGTCCAGCTCTCGCCGGCGACGGCCCGCAGCCTGTCCTCGCCGAGGGCGGGGCCGGTGAACCCGGTGCGGAAGGTGGAGTCGGCGGCGCGGGTGGTGCGCCACTGGGTGCTGACCCCGCCCTCGACGGTGAGGCCGAGCGTGAGGGTGGCGGGCTCGGCCCGCGGATCGAAGACGCCCAGGTCGATCTCCTCGGCTTTTCTGGCGTCGAAGGTGACCTCGGCGTCCGCGTCGAGGCCGAGGATCGTGTGGACCTGCACGGTCAGGTCCATCGGCCGGTCGTCTCCCTCCCAGCCCATGTCCGAGATCAGCAGGTAGTCGCCCGGCGGGAGGTCGAGGGTGCCCTCCCCCGCCTCGACGTCGGGGTGGAACGACTCGCCGGTGCGGAGGTCCTCCGCGGTCAGGGACCAGTCGGCGGCGGCCTGCCCGCGCAGGTCGATGCCGTGGACGGCGAGCCGGTGGGTCTGCGCGGCGTGCGCGGGGGCGGTCCACAGGGTGGCGCCCACGGTCACCGTGGCGAGCAGCAGCGCCCGCCGCGCGCCGCGGCGTTGTTTCGGGTGTGGCACTTTCGGGTCCCTCCTGGCGCCGGCGCGCCGATACATACTCGGTATATACCGCGCACTATACCGAGTATGCATCGCGCCGCACGGCTCAACTCGCCCGTCCGGGCAGTGCCGTTCCGGCGGGCCCGCCCGGCCCGCGGCCGTCTCAGGAGGGCGTGACCAGGCGCGTCTCGTAGGCGAAGATCGCGGCCTGGGTGCGGTCGCGCAGGCCGAGCTTGGCCAGCAGGCGGTTGACGTGCGTCTTGACCGTGGACTCGCCGACCGTCAGGTGGGCCGCGATCTCCGCGTTGGACAGGCCCTGGGCGACGAGGGCGAGCACCTCGGTCTCGCGCGCGGTGAGTTCGCCGACGCGTTCCTGCGCCGGCGGCCTGGGCGCGGCGCCGAGGCGGGCGAACTCCCCGATGAGGCGCTTGGTGACGGCGGGGGCGAGCAGCGCCTCGCCCGAGGCCACCACCCGTACGCCTTCGGCGAGTTGCCGCGCCGAGGCGTCCTTCAGCAGGAAGCCGGAGGCGCCCGCGCGCAGCGCCTGGTAGACGTACTCGTCCAGGTCGAAGGTGGTCAGCACCAGCACCTTGGCGGCGGGTTCGGCCGCGACGATCTCCCGGGTGGCCTCGATGCCGTTCAGCCGGGGCATCCTGATGTCCATCAGGACCACGTCGGGGCGCAGGGCCGCGGCCTGGGCGACCGCCTCCCGCCCGTCCTCGGCCTCGCCCACCACCTCGATGTCGCTCTGGGCGTTCAGCAGCACCGCGAAGCCCTCGCGGACCATCGCCTGGTCGTCGGCGACCAGCACGGCGATGCTCATGCCGCCCCGGCTTCCCCGGCGGCCGTCCCGGCGCGAGCGGCCCCGCCGGGGGCCGGAGCGGGCAGGAAGGCCAGCACCTCGTAACCGCCGTCGCCCGCCGGGCCGCAGGCGAGTTCCCCGCCGAGCATCGCGACGCGCTCGCGCATGCCCGCGAGGCCGTGCCCGGCGCCGGGCGAGGGCATCACCGGGCCGCTCGCTGGGCCGTTGACCACGCGCAGGCCCAGCCCCTCGCCGCCGTAGGACAGTTCCAGCGTGGCCCGGGCGCCGGGGGCGTGACGCAGGCCGTTGCTGAGAGCCTCCTGCGCGATCCGGTACGCCGTCAGCTCCACGCTCGGCGGCAGGAGGCGGGGCGTGCCGCGCACCGACTTCTCCACCCGGAGGCCGGCCTCGCGCACATTGCCGAGCAGCGCGTCGAGCGCCGCGAGCGTGGGCTGCGGCGCGTCCGCCGGCGCCTGCCCCTCGGCGCGCACCACGCCGAGCACCCGCCGCAACTCGCCGAGCGCGACCACCGCGTTCTCCCTGATGGTGGCGAAGGCACGGACCAGGTCTCCCGGGGGCTCGCTCACCCGGTAGGGCGCGGCCTCGGCCTGGATGGCCACCACCGACATGTGGTGGGCCACCACGTCGTGCAACTCACGGGCGATGGCGGCGCGTTCCTCCAGCTGCGCGTGCCGGGCCCGCTCCCGCGCGCTGACGGCCGTCTGCCACCTCGCCTCGGAGCGGGAGAGCAACAGGCCCCGCGTGAGCAGGACCAGCACGAGCAGCAGCAGGGAGCCCCCCGTGGCCGCCAGGTCCCGGGCCGAGAACCAGACCGGGTTGTGGGTCTCCCAGAAGTGGCCGAAGAGGGCGGTCAGCGCCCAGATCCCGAGGGCGAGCCGCGGGCCGGAGGAGGCCGCGGCCACCGCCATGACCAGCAGGTGCGCGGCGAGTCCCGGGCCGGTCCAGGGCCAGGCACCCGGCACCTCCAGGTAGGCCAGGCTCGCGGCCCCCGCCAGGGAGAGCCACCAGGCCGCCACCGGGCGGGAGAGCGCCAGCAGCGGGGGCAGGCCCACGCAGAGGGCGCCGAACCAGGACCACGACCGGATGTCGCCGTAGGCGCCGGCGGCCGTGCTGCCCATGAGCACGAGGGCGGTCAGCGCGATCGCCGCGTGCGGGAGCCAGGGCACCGCGGCCCGCGCCCGGGCGGGAAGTCCGGGGAGCCGCTACGGCCCGAGGGCCAGCGGGGGCAGCGGCCGGAAGGCGAGGACATCCCGGAAGAGGTCACGGCCGAGGGCCGCCAAGAGGTCACGGCCGGCGCGGAATTCGGTCCGCGCGCCGTAGGAGTGCGCTGTCTTCGTCACGACAGGCACCGTAGGCGCCGGAGCGGGGGGTGGTCGTCGACCCGGATGAGGATCATTCCGCGTCCACCCTGAGGACGACGGGGACGACGGAGACGACCGGGACGAGGGGGGGCGGCGCGCCCGGGCGGGCTGCCGCTCCCGCGGCCCGGGCCCGAGTCCGGGTCGGCCGGTGGGGTGTGGCGGAACCGCGCCGCGCGGCCGGGCGGCCGCGCGGCGCCGCCGGTCACAGGGCGCTGCCGGCCTTCCAGTCCGTCCAGTTCATGTTCCAGCCGTTGAGGCCGTTGTCGGGCTGCATCTGCTCGTCCGGGGAGTTCACGACGATCACCACGTCGCCGATCATGGACTCCTCGTAGAACCAGGCGGCGTCGGTGCTGTCGTCGTCCGCCCCCTGTGTGTCGTTCAGCCCTATGCAGCCGTGGCTGGTGTTGACGCTGCCGAACACGCTGTCCGCGGCCCAGTAGTTGCCGTGGACGAAGGTGCCCGAGGTGGACAGGCGCATCGCGTGCGGGACGTCGGGGATGTCGTACTCGCCCTCGCCGTCGTCGTCGGTGAAGCCGACGGTCGCCCCGTCCATCCGGGTCTCCAGCAGCTTCTCGGAGATCACCATCTGCCCGTTGTACGTCGGGTTCTCGTCGCTGCCGGAGGATATCGGCACGGTGCGCAGCACCTCGCCGTCGCGGACGACCTGCATCTGGTGCGCCGCCGCGTCGACCGTGCTCACCTGGGAGCGGCCGACGGTGAAGCTGAAGGTGCGGTCCTGGACGCCGGTGACGCCCTCGGCGCCCTCCACGCCGTCCCAGTCGAGCTCGACGGTGACCGTGGTGTTGGCCTGCCAGTAGTCCTCGGGACGGAAGTCGAGGCGGGAGTCGCCGAACCAGTGGCCGACGACCTCCTGGCCGCTGCTCGCGGTGATGTGCACGCCGCCCTCGACCGCCGCCTTCTCGGTGATCGGCTTGTCGAAGTTGAGCGAGACGGGCATCCCGACGCCGACCGTGGAGCCGTCCTCCGGCGTGAAGTAGCCGATGAAGCTGTTCTCGGGGGAGACCGTGGTGAAGGTGGCCTCCTGGTGGGCCTCGCGCTGCTCGCTGTCGCTCGCCTGCACGGCCAGGGTGTACTGGGTGGCGCGCTCCAGCTGGGCGTCCGGCTGCCAGCTTGTCTTGTCCTCGGACAGGGTGCCGGTGACCTCGGCCCCGGTCTCGGTGGCCGTCATGGTCACCTCGTCGATCGTGCCGCCCTCGACCGAGACCTGGACGTCCTGGTTTATGCCGACGTTGTCCGCCCCGTCGTCCGGTGTGATCGTGATCACAGCGTCCGAGGTGTCGGCGTCCTCCGCGGCCTGGTCCGCCTCCTGCTGCTCGCTGCTGCCGGAGCCGTCCTGGTCGCCGGGCTTGTCGTCGTCGCCCCCGCCGCCACCGCACCCCGTCAACGCCAAGACACCGGTGAGCAGCGCCGCCGCCACCGTCAGTCCTCTGCGCCGCATGCCGTTCCTCATCAGTTCGCTACTCCGTCCACTGCCGCGCCTCCCCAAAGGCACACGGAGGAAAACGTCATACAGCCGCAGTCGGTTCCACTTCAGCTGAATCCGTACCACGTACCACTCGTTCGTGTGTTCCTCCGCCGGGCTCGCCGCCGGAGGAACGGCCGTTTCCCTCGCCCGCCTCGCGGCGCCGGCCGCCTGCGGTCGTGGGGACCCCGGGCGAGGCGCCGCTGTCAGTCCACGTCATCGTCCTCCTCTTCCTCGTCCCACGCCGCATCGGGGTCGTACTCGGCGAGCTCGCTGCTCCACGACGCCTGGGCGAGCACGACCCCCGGCACCCCGCCGACGAGGTCGAGCGGGTCGATGAGGTAGGCGACGGCCTCCGCCTCGTCGCGGGAGACGGCCTGCGCGGCCTGGTCGCGCTCCTCCTGGGGCATCAGCTCGTCGTTCTCGATCCGCGCCCAGGCCGCCCTGATCAACTCGTCGGGCTCGGTGATCTCCAGCACCATCTCGACGCGCACACGGACGTGCCGCGTCTCCTCGCTCATGTCGTCACTCATGCCCCGGAGAGTAAGGCGCCGGAACACCACCTCTTCCCCACGACCCGCACCGGCCCGTAACATCGCACTTCACTCCGCCGATACGCAGCAACCCCCGGCACGGCACGGCTTCACTTGGGAGCGCCCATGGACGGTCTCCGCAGCAACCACGTCAATCGCCGTCCCCTCGTCTGCGCCATGGTCGCCGCGGGCGTGCTCTGCCTGGTATGGCTGCTGCCGACCGCGCACCCGGACGGGGACGGCGACGCCGGCGGCTCGGTGATCCCGGTCGAGCAGCCGCACTTCGACCTCGACCAGGGACGGTAACCCGGCACAACCACCGCCCGCGGCAAGGCCGTTGGGCCCGGCCGCCCGGCCACGCCCGGCCCGCCGGGCCGTCCCCCGCCCCGCGGCAGGCCGGGGCACGGCCCTCAGTCCAGGGGACCCGTCACCGCCTCGGCCGCCGCCACCAGCCCGCCGCCCCGCACGAAGACCTCGGCCGCGGCCAGGTCGGGCGCCAGGAACCGGTCCGCGCCCGCCCCGCCCACCCCCGCCTCGCGCGCCGCGGCCACGATCGCCCGCGCCGCAGGTCCCGGCCGCGCCCCGGCCGGCCCGGAGGCCACCCGCAGGTCGAGGGCCCTGGCCGCGGCGAAGAGTTCGACGGCGATCACGCGGGCCAGGGCGTCCAGGGCACGCCGCAGTTTGCGCCCGGCCGCCCAGCCCATGGAGACGTGGTCCTCCTGCATGGCCGAGGTGGGAATGGAGTCGACCGAGGCGGGCACGGCGAGCCGCTTCAACTCGCCGACCAGCGCGGCCTGCGTGTACTGCGCGATCATCAGCCCCGAGTCCACGCCCGCGTCCTCGGCGAGGAAGGGGGGCAGCCCGTGCGAGCGCGCCCGGTCGAGCAGCCGGTCGGTGCGCCGCTCCGCGATCGAGGCCAGGTCGGCGGCGGCGATGGCGAGGAAGTCGAGCACGTAGCCGAGCGGGGCGCCGTGGAAGTTGCCGTTCGACTCGACGCGTCCTTCGATCACCACCGGGTTGTCCACGGCGGCGGCCAGCTCCCGCGCCGCGACGGCGCGGGCGTGCGCGAGAGTGTCCCGGTTCGCCCCGGCGACCTGGGGCGCGCAGCGCACCGAGTACGCGTCCTGCACCCGCGGGGCCGCGTCCTGGTGGTGCCCGACGAGGCCGGAGCCGGCCAGCACCCGCCGCATGTTCGCGGCGCTCGCCGCCTGTCCCGGGTGCGGGCGCAGGGCGTGCAGCTCGGGCGCGAGCACCCGGTCCGTGCCGAGCAGCGCCTCCAGGGTCAGGGCCGCGGTGACGTCCGCCGAGGTGATCAGCCGCCCGAGGTCGGCGCAGGCGAGGAGGAGGGTGCCGAGCATGCCGTCGGTGCCGTTGAGCAGCGCGAGCCCCTCCTTCTCCCGCAGCTCGACGGGGGCGATGCCGTGCGCGGCGAGGAGCTCGGCCGCGGGGGCGTCCCGGCCGTCGCGGTCCTGTGCCTCGCCCTCGCCGAGCAGGGTGAGCGCGCAGTGCGCCAGCGGCGCGAGGTCCCCGGAGCAGCCGAGCGAGCCGTGCTCGGGCACCACGGGGGTGATGCCCGCGTTCAGCACTCGGGCCATGGTCTCGGCCACCAGCGGGCGCACCCCGGTGTGGCCCGTGGCGAGGGTCCTCAGCCGCAGGAACATCAGCGCCCGCACCACCTCGGCCTCCACCCGCGGGCCGACGCCGGCGGCGTGCGAGCGGACGAGGTTGCGCTGCAGCCTGGTGCGCAGCTCGGGGCCGATGTGGCGGACGGCGAGCGCGCCGAAGCCGGTGGAGACGCCGTACACCGGCTCGGGGGAGGCCGCCAGTCCCTCGACCACCCGGCGGGAGCGGTCCATCGCGGCCAGCGCGCCGGGGGACAGCTCGACCCGCGCCCCTCCGCGGGCGACGGCGACCACGTCCTCGGGAGAGGTGCCCGAGGTGCCGAGCACGACCTTTCGCATATCCATATTCACTAACCCTAAGGAGTGAATCGGCTCTCGTCATCCAGCGGTTGGCCGCCCGTTGTCCCGGCTCGGCCCGCCCCGCCCGCGGGTGCCGGCCCTGCCGCGGAAGGCCCGCCGGTCCTGGCCGCCCTCCGCCGCCGGGGCCTCGGCCAGCGCGAGCACCACGTCGCCGGCCCCGCCGCGCCCGGCCACCACCGGGAGCCGCGAGCGGGCCGCCTTCGCCTGGTACTGCGCCGCGTCCGCCAGCCGGAACAGGCGCCTGGCCGACCGCAGCGGGCCGACGGCCTCGCCGGTGGCGGCCATCCCGCAGGCCACGCCCTCGCCCAGCGGCAGCTCCCCGGCCCGGCGGCACAGCTCCTCCGCGGCGCGCTCCACCTCCTTGGGCGGGGCGCCGACCGCGAGCAGGCAGAACTCGTCGCCGCCGAGACGCGCCGCGAGCGCCCCCGGCACGGCCGCGGCGCAGCGCGAGAGCACCGAGCCGAAGCGTTCGAGGAGCCGGTCCCCCACGGCGTGCCCGTGGGTGTCGTTGACGCGCTTGAGGCCGTTGATGTCGCAGACCACCAGGCTGACCGCGGCCCCCGTGGCCAGGTGCCGCTCCAGCGCCTCGTCGAGGGCCGCGTCCACCGCCCGCCGGTTGGCGAGTCCGGTCAGCGGGTCGGTCAGCGCCAGCCGCCGCGCCTCGGCCAGCCGCTCGTGCTGCACCAGACCGGCCGCGGCGACCGAGGCGAGCACCGAGGCGAAGTCCGCCTCGTCGGGGCCGAACCGCGCGGCCCGCCGCCCCCGCGCCACGTAGAGCTCCCCCCAGGCCCTGCCGTGCAGCACGACGGGCGCCACCACGCAGCTGCCGCGCCCGCGCCGCAGCAGCGCGGCCGCGCGGCTCGTCCCGCGGGAACCGGCGTCCGCCTGACGCCCCCCGCTCCCCCCGGCCCCCTGCGTCCCCCGGGCCGGCCGCGTCCCGGCCCCTTCCGCGGCGCCGGTCCGCGCCCCCGCGCCGGGCCCGCCGCCCCCGGCGGCCTCCGGCTCCCGCCCCGCCTCCTCGGCGCTGACCACCCAGGCGCGTGGCTCCTCGCCGCGGACCCAGGGCACCGGCCGCAGCTCCGCGATCTCGGGGAAGTCGCCCACCGGGTAGGACTCGTCGGCGGGGAACTCCTCCTCGCCCTCGGCCAGCTCCCCCACGTTGGCCAGCACGCGCAGCCTGCCGCGTTCCCGCTCCCAGACGGATATCGCCGCGAAGGACCCGCCGAGCGCCCGGCGCGCGCCGTCGGCGGCGGCCCGCGCCACCTCGGGCAGCCCGGGCTCCGCCGCCATCCGCTGCGCGAGCGCGACCACGGCGCGCAACTGCGTCACCTCACCCATGCGCCCAGGCTATGGGCCTTCGCCACGCTTTGATGCCTTCAGCTACTCCCTGCACCTTTCCCAGGGGCGTTCCGGGGACCGCGCACCCCACCCGGCACCGGCGCGGGAGACGCCCCGCGCGCCGCCCGGACCCGCCCCCGGGCCGGCCGCACGCCGGCCTGCCGGAACGGGCCGGCAGACGCCCCGATCGGCCGGGTCCTGGGCGGGCCGGCCCCCGCTCACTCGCCGGGCCACTCCGGGCGGCGCTTCTCGTTGAACGCGGCCACTCCCTCGGCGCGGTCGGCGGAGAAGGCGACCGTGCGCCAGGCCGCGTCCTCCACCTCGAGACCGGCGCGCAGGTCGAGGCCGAAGCCGGTGCGCAGGGCGCGCTTGGCGGCGCGCAGGCCGACGGGGGAGTGCGCGGCGATGCGCGCGGCCAGGTCGAGCGCCGCCTCCCCGGCGGACTGCCCGCCCTCGGCCAGCAGGTCGAGCAGGCCCAGCTCCCGCGCCTCCGCGGCGTGCACCCGGCGGGCGGTGAAGATCAGCTCGGCCGCCCGGGCCGCGCCCACCCGCCGCGGCAGCAGCTGGGTGCCCCCGCCGCCGGGAATGACCCCGACCGAGACCTCGGGCAGGCCCACCACGGAGGAGGGGTCGCCGACGATCAGGTCGCAGGACAGGGCGAGTTCGTAGCCGCCGCCGAGGGCGTAGCCGCCCACCGCGGCGATCGCGGGCATCGGCAGGTCGAGCACCGCGGCGAACGCCCCGCGCAGCACGGTGCGGTGCCGCCGGAACGCGGCGTCGCTCAGCCCGTTGCGCTCCTTCAGGTCGGCGCCGACGCAGAACGCCCGCTCGTGCGTCGAGGTCAGCACCGCCACCCGCGCCTCGCGGTCCGCCGCCAGATCCCCGCAGGCCTCGGTCAGCCGCGCGGCCAGCTCGGTGGACAAAGCGTTCATCGCCCCCGGCCGGTCGAGCACCACCTCGCCGACCCGGCTCTCCTCGTCGACCCTGACCACGACCCATTCGCCATAACGCCGTTCACGCACGCCCATGCCGCGCATTCTGGCACCGGGGGCCGGGCGCGCGCCCCGGGCGGGCGCGGATCGGCCGGGCGGAGAGCGCCGGGCGCGCAGCCGGGCGTCCCCACGCGGGCGCCCAGGCCCAAAGCGCGCGCCGGGCGCGCGCGGCGCCGCCGCTCAGGAGCCGGCTGCGGCGCCGTCGCTCAGGAACCGACCTCGCCGCGGCGGGTGAGCAGCCAGGGCTCGACGATGCCGAGGCCGCGGACGGGGCGCTGGTAGAGGGGCTGGAGGGCGAAGCGGTAGCTCGCCCCGTGCGCCTCGTCCGCCGCCTTCTCGGACTGGGGGGCGAGGCGAGCGGCCGTCAGCTCCTCGCGCATCGCCCCGTCCACGAGCACCATGTCCTTCGGCGCTATCGAGGTCAGCCTGCTGGCCAGGTTGACCGTGTTGCCGAACACGTCGCCCATGCGCGTGGTCACCGTGCCGAACGCGATGCCCACCCGCAGCTCGGGCATCATCGGGTCGTCGCCGAGGGTCTCCACGAGGCGCAGCCCGATGTCGGCGGCCGTGCCCGCGTCGTCCACCGCGAAGAGGACCTCGTCGCCGAGCGTCTTGATCAGCCGGCCGCCCTGCGCGGCCACCTGGTCCGCCGCGGTGGTCTCGAACGCCTCGACCAACTCGCCGAGTTCCTCCTCCTCCAGGCGGCGGGTGAGCCGGGTGAAGCCGACGAGGTCGGCGAAGCCCACCGCCAGCCTGCGGTTGACCATCTCCTTGTCGTCCTGGGCCTGGACCACCCGCCCGGTGGCGGCGGCCAGCTGCCGCCGCCACACGTACACCAGGAACTCCTGGAGTTCGGGCAGCAGCAGCTCCACCAGCGGGAGCGCCACCTCGGTGCGGGTCATGCCCGGCTCGGGCGGCTCGGTGAGGCCCTCGAGGAAGGAGTCGATCTGCCAGTCCGCGAGCCGCGCCGTGGTCTGGCCGGTCGACCGCGCCACCTGCACGGCCATCGGCTCGCTCAGCAGCCCGGCCTCGACCAGGCCGGCGAGCCGCCGCAGCGCCAGCACGTCCGCCTCGGTCAGCACCTTGGCCTGGCCGATGTCGGGGAAGCCCATGGCCCGCCAGAACCGGGAGGCGAGCTCCATCGAGACGCCCGCCGCGCGGGCCGCCTGGAACGGCGTGTACTGCCGCTCGGCGCCGATGATCAACTGCTCGATCTGCAGGGCGATCGTGTCGTCCGCCTGCTCGGGGCGGCCCGGCGCCTCGGCGGCGGAGCCAGGCGCCTGCGGCTCCTCGCGGCCCCGGCCGGGCGCGGCCCCCGCGCCCCAGGGAACGCCAGGGGCGCGCCCCGGCGCGCCCTCCTCGCCGGAGACGGCGGCCGGGCCGGTGCCCTCGGCCGCGTTCCGGGGTGCGGGCCCGCCCGCGTCCTGCCGTGCGTCCCGTGGCGCCTCCTGCGCCGTGGCCTCCGCTTCGGTCCCGTCGGCCGGGAACCCGGCTTCCGCGGCGGGGGCATCGCCCGCGCCGCCCGCCTCAGCCGCGGGGAGGTTCCGCGACCAACGGCCCTGGCCGGGGCGGCGGCCGGGGCGCGGGGCCCGGCCCGGCTTGGCGGCGCGGCGGAAGATCCCCGGCCCGCGGCCCGCGGCCCGGCGCCCGCCCTCAGGCGTAGCCCCGGCCGACTCGCCGTCCCCGGCGGCACCGGCAGCCGCGGGAGTCTCGGCAGTCTCCTCATCCGCCGGCTCCGCGCCCGCGGGCCGTTCCGGCGCCGGGGTGGCCGGGCCGTGCGGCGGCTCCTCGGCCGGCCCGGCGGCGCCGGTGGGCTCCTGCGCTGCGCGGGGTTCGCCGGGGGCCGGACGGGCCTTCCCGGCACCGGACTCGCCCGCCCCCGGCTCGCGGCCGCCGGACGAGGCCGACGGGCCCGGGTCAGACTCGGCCACGGCCCTCGCCCGCCCTCAGGATGCGCATCCCGTCGCTGTGCACTGCCCTACCGTTCGTCGCTCCACCGCGCCTGCGGCGCGCGCGGTCCTCAGCTGGCTGATCCGCCCGAGCGGCGGCAGCGGGGACCCGGCCGGACGTAGTCCGCAGGCTCCCGCAGGCGGGGGGGCGTCGCTCGCGCGTCACGGCCCCCACCCTACGGCAGCTGTGCCTTATGTCACGTCGCACGGAGGTGGATGATGTCCGCCGCGGCCACCTCGTGGCGGGTGCCCTCCCGCGTCGCGATGACCAGGCGTCCGTCGCCGTCGAGCGCCCTCGCCTCGCCCCTCAGCTCCCCGCCGCCAGGCAGCTCGGCCCGCACCTCGCGGCCGAGGGTCGCGCAGCCCGCGGCGTAGGCGGCATGCAGCCCGCTGGCCGCCGGATCGCCCGCCGCGGCGGTCCAGCGGCCGTACCAGTCGGCGAGCGCCCGCAGCACGGCCCGCAGCAGCGGGTCGCGGTCGGTGGAGCGGGCGCCGGCCAGCAGCAGGGAACCGGCCTGGGGGACGGGCAGCTCCCCGGCGCGCAGCGACACGTTGAGGCCGATGCCGAGCACGACGGCGCCGCCCGCCTGCTCGACGCGCTCGGCGAGTATCCCGCCGAACTTGCGCTCCGCACCGTCCACGCCGACCAGCAGATCGTTGGGCCACTTCAGAGAGGTGTCCACGCCGGCGGCGCGGGCCAGCGCGGTGGCGACGGCCACCCCGGCCAGCAGCGGGAGCCAGGTGAGGTGCCGCTCGGGAACGCCGTCGCGCGCGGGGTCGAGCAGCACCGAGAAGAAGAGCCCCGAGCGCGCCGGGGCGCTCCAGGTGCGGCCCAGGCGCCCGCGGCCCCTGGTCTGCTCCTCGGCGATCAGCACCGCCCCGGCCGTCGCCTCGCCCCGGGCGGCCGCGGCGGCGAGGTCGGCGTTGGTGGAGCCGGTGACCTCGGTGACGTCGAGGCGGGTCCACAGCCCGCCGGGGACGATCAGCGCCCGCCGCAGCGCCCTGGGGTCCAGCGGCGGCCGGTCGAGGTCGGACCACCGGCCGCCCGGCGCGGGGCTCATCGCGCCACCCCGCGCGCCCTCGCTCCCGCGCCCCCGCCCCGGGCCGCGGCCGCCGGGCCGCGCGCCGCGCCCGGCCCGCGGGCCGCGCCTTCCTCGTTCGCTTTCGGCTCGCTCACGCCGCCCACCCTATGCGGGGGCCGGGGCCGCGGCTGCCCGCGTGGGACGCGCCGTTACCCTACGGTGCGGTAGCCACCAGGGCGCCCCGAGGACGAGGAGGACCGGCCGGTGTCCGACGCTGACGACATCCACACCACCGCGGGCAAGCTGGCGGACCTCGCACGCCGTACGGCCGAGGCGGCCCACGCGGGGTCGGCGAGGGCGGTGGAGAAGCAGCACGCCAAGGGCAAGCTGACGGCCCGTGAGCGGATCGACCTGCTGCTCGACGAGGGCTCGTTCACCGAGCTCGACGAGTTCGCCAGGCACCGGGCCACCACCTTCGGCATCGAGCGGAACCGGCCCTACGGCGACGGGGTCGTCACCGGCTACGGCACGGTGGACGGCAGGCCGGTCTGCGTGTACTCGCAGGACTTCACGGTCTTCGGCGGCTCGCTCGGCGAGGTCTACGGCGAGAAGATCGTCAAGGTCCTCGACTTCGCGCTGAAGACGGGCTGCCCCGTCATCGGGATCAACGACGGCGGCGGGGCGCGGATTCAGGAGGGGGTCGCGGCGCTCGGCCTGTTCGCGGAGATCTTCCGGCGCAACGTCCACGCCTCCGGGGTGGTGCCGCAGATCTCGCTGATCCTGGGGCCCTGCGCGGGCGGCGCCGTCTACTCCCCCGCGATCACGGACTTCACGGTGATGGTCGATCAGACCTCCCACATGTTCATCACGGGCCCGGATGTGATCAAGACGGTGACCGGCGAGGACGTCGGCTTCGAGGACCTCGGGGGCGCGCGGACCCACAACACGCTCTCCGGGGTGGCGCACCACATGGCGGGCGACGAGAAGGACGCCATCGACTACGTCAGGGCCCTGCTGTCCTACCTGCCTTCCAACAACCTCTCCGAGCCGCCGGCCTACGAGCAGCCCGCGGACCTGGAGGTCACCGCGGAGGACCTGGAGCTGGACGCGCTGGTCCCCGACTCGGCCAACCAGCCCTACGACATGCACGAGGCCGTCGAGGGCGTGCTCGACGACGGGGAGTTCCTGGAGACCCAGCCGCTGTTCGCGCCGAACATCCTCACCGGCTTCGGCCGGGTGGAGGGCCACGCGGTGGGGGTGGTGGCCAACCAGCCGCTGCAGTTCGCCGGGTGCCTGGACATCAAGGCCTCGGAGAAGGCGGCCAGGTTCGTGCGGACCTGCGACGCGTTCAACATCCCCGTGCTGACCTTCGTGGATGTGCCGGGCTTCCTGCCGGGGACGGACCAGGAGTACAACGGCATCATCCGGCGCGGCGCGAAGCTGATCTACGCCTACGCGGAGGCCACCGTGCCGCTGATCACGGTCATCACCAGGAAGGCCTTCGGCGGGGCCTACGACGTCATGGGCTCCAAGCACCTGGGCGCCGACCTCAACCTCGCCTGGCCGACGGCGCAGATCGCCGTCATGGGGGCGCAGGGCGCGGTGAACATCCTGCACCGGCGCACCCTGGCGGCGCTCGACTCGGAGCAGGAGCGGGAGGAGACGCGCGAGCGCCTGACCCGGGAGTACGAGGACGCGCTGCTCAACCCGTACGTCGCCGCCGAGCGCGGCTACGTGGACGCGGTGATCCCGCCCTCGCAGACCCGCCGCCACATCGTGCGGGGCCTGCGGGCCCTGCGCACCAAGCGCGAGCAGCTGCCCCCGAGGAAGCACGGGAACATCCCGCTGTAGCCCGGGCCGGGCGCGGCGGCGGAGGGCCGTCTCCGAGGGGTGCCGGAAGGGGCCGTGCCGGAAGGGGCCGTGCCGGAAGGGGCCGTGCCGGAGGGGCCGGAACGGCGGGCGCGCCGACGTGCCCGCCGCCGGGCCGTGCCGCGCGCCGGTCAGGCCACGCTGACGGCCAGCTTGCCCAGGGTGCCCGCGGCGAAATTCGTGAACGCCGTGGGGGCCTCGCCCAGCGAGTAGGTGCGGGTGATGCGGACCTCGATGCGGCCCGCGGCGACGTCCTCGCCCAGCCGCTTTAGCGTGGCCGCGTCCGGGTCCGCGGTGACGGCCCTGGCGCCCTGCGCCGTGGGGCCGAGGGTGGAGGCCAGGCGCCCGCCGGGCGCCAGCAGCCCGGGCAGCGGGGAGGCGTCGCCCGCCAGGTGCAGCACGGCCGCGACTCCCCCGGGCTCCAGCCGCCTGACCTGCGCGGTCAGCTCCCGGCTGCGGTCCACCACCCGGCCCTCCCGGCCGGCCAGGTCCCGCACGAACTGGGTCTCCACGCCGGGCCGCGCCGTGGCGATCACCCGGGCGCCGCGCTGCGCCGCGTACTGCACGGCGAAGGAGCCGACGCCCCCGGTGGCGCCGACCACCAGGACCGCCTCCCCCGGCTCCGGCCGCACCGCCTCCACCGCGGCCAGCGCCGCGCTGCCCGCCACGGCGAGCACCCCGGCGTCCCGCGGGGTGACGCCGCCCGGAATCCGCGCGACGCCCTGCCCCACGGGCACGGTCAGGTACTCGGCCAGCGAGCCCACGCCGCGGCCCGGCATCGGCAGCGCGCCGAACACCGCCTCGCCGACGCCGAACTCGGTCACCCCCGCCCCGATGGCGACGACGGTGCCGGAGAAGTCCCGGCCGAGCGCGAGGGGACGGCGCCGCCCGGCCGCCGCCTCCAGCCGCCCGGAGGCCGCGGCCACATCGAGGCCGTTGACGGAGGCCCCGGCGACCTTGACCAGCAGTTCGTCCTCGGCCGGCCGGGGCACCGGCACGTCCGCCACCACGGGCTCGCCCGGCGCGGCGTCGAGCATCACCACAGCGCGCATGTCAGGGCCTCTCCACTCCGCATCCCGGTCCCGCTCCGTTGCCCGGCCCGGTTCCTGCGCCCGGGTCCTCGCGGGGCGAGCCTAGAATGACCGGGCCGGTGAAGGGCGCGAGCGACCCGGGAGTGGCCGTGATCAGAATCGTGCGGGGCAATCCGACCCCGGAGGAGCTGGCCGCCGCCGTCGCCGTCGTGCAGGCGCGCGTCGCCGCCGCGGCCGGCGCCGAGGCCACCAGCCGCCAGGCCCGCATCCCGGCCTGGTCCGACCCGGCGCGCAACGTGCCGCGCCCGCTGCCCGCCCCGGCCCCCGGCGCCTGGCGGACCAGCTACTGGCCCGCCGGGGCCTGAGGCGCCGGGCCACGGGCGTCGGGGCCACGGGGCGCGGCGCCTCGGCCGGCGGCGGGGGCGCGGCGCCTCAGCCGCCGATCAGCTCCTCGCCCGCCAGGGCCTCGGCGCGCTCGGTGAGGGTGCCGCGCAACTGCTCCACGGCGGCGTCGAGTTCAGACCCTCCAGCGCCCGCGTCCGCGGCCTGGCCGGCCAGCGTGTCCAGCAGGTCCACGGCCGTGCCCGAGGCGTAGAACCGCTGGTAGAGGTCGCGGTAGGCGTCCGCGTAGACCTCGTCGAAGGCGTCGAGCTCCAGGAAGCGGTCCTTGAGGGTGTTCGACGCCGTCATCCCGCCCCCGGCCCCGCCGGGGCCGCCTCGGGCCCCTTCGTCCCCGGCCGCGCCGCCGTCGCCCCCACCGTTCGTTGCGCCGTCCCCTCCGCCGTCCGTGCCACCCTCCTGGACTCCGGGGGCCGGGAAGCCGCCGGCTCCGTTCGCCGGGCCGCCGGCCGGGAAGCCCTCCGGGAGCTGCGGGGGCTCGCCGGCCCCCGCGGCGTCCTGTCCCTGGGCGTCCGGCGGGGCCTGTCCCTCCCCGGGCGCGGGCTGCGCCCCTTCCGCCACGCCGTCCTGGGCGCCTTGATCCGCGCCGTCCTGCGTGCCTTGATCCGCGCCGTCCAGGGCGCCGCCGCCCGGGCCCATGCCGCCGCCCATGGAGGTCGACTCCTCGGGCCCCAGCGCCGGGTCCCCGCTGAAGGTCAGGTTGAAGTCCCAGCCCAGGACGGAGAACCTCCCGGTGTCCAGGTCGTACCACAGCAGGTAGTTGCGGCCGGGGCCCGCCATGTCGTCGTTGTTCAGCAGCAGGTTCTGCGTCGCCACGTAGTCCGCGAAGGAGGAGACGTCGACGTGCGCGGACAGTTCGGCCGCGAACTCCTCGTCGGTGGCCTCCTCGGCCCACTTGATCAGGTCGATCACCGGCTGGAGGTCCTGGCTGCCCTTCTTGGTGAGCTGGTTGAAGTCGTCCTCGTACGCGGTGGGGTCCTCACCCTGGTAGGCGAACCGGCTGCCGGCGCGCGCCTTGTAGAGCACCCCGTTGGTGCCGACGGTGGCCTCGCCGTAGCTCGGCCCCGGGTTCTCCACCACGAGCCGGGTGGTCGTGGGCCGGTCGTTCACGGCGAAGGAGGAGAAGGCGAACCGTTCCGCGGGCTGGTCCGAGGCGTCCATCAGGGACAGCGACACGGCCTCGTTGAGCGGGACCTGGCCGTCGCTGCCCGGGCGGACGGAGATCTCCTGGTGCCCCTGGTAGGCGCGGCCCTCGACGTACTCGTCGATGCTGATGAGCCAGGGCAGTTCCTCGGGCTTGTCCGGCGAGAGCTGCACCATGCCGCCGAACCCGCCGCCGCCGAAGCCACGTTGCACCTCCCCCGCCCCTTCGCCCTGCCCCTCCTGAGCCTCTTGTCCTTCCTGGCCCTCCTGCGTCTGTTCCTGGTCGGGCCCGGCCCCGCCTTCCGCCGGTGCCCGGCCGCCCCCGGGCGCGGAATCGCCGGTACGCAGGCTCTGGAGCGTGGAGTTGCCCTTGAGCCTGAGGCCCACGCTCTCGATGAAGGTGCCGTCGAGGGTGAGGTCGGCCTCGATGGAGTTCTTCTCGCCGTCCTCCTGGAAGTCCTCCATCATCTCGGCGTAGTCGTCCTCGTCGTAGTCGAGGCGGATGGAGTGCGCCACCGACCGGTCGTAGAGGTCCACGGCCCCGGAGATGTTCTCGACGATCTGCTCGCCCTCGCCGTCCGAGGCGCTGGTGACCCAGGGGCTCACCCGGGAGCTGCCGAAGAACACCAGCAGCACCCCGAGGCCGGCCACCAGCGCCGACACCGGCCGCCAGTTCTGCCGCACCCGGACCGGAAGGCGTCGCCGCAGCGCTCCCATCACAGGTCCGTCTGGTCGTATCCGGTGAGGACCGTGACCCGCTGGCCGTACGTCCGCTCCTGTATCGCCGCGACGAGTTCGCCCGGCGTGTGGCCCTTCTTCAGGCGCACGGTGTAGAAGACCTCGGTGAGGGCGCCGCCGCGGATGGACTCGGTGCTCACCAGCTCGAACTCGGTGGTGAAGCGGACCAGGACGTCCTCGATGGCGGGCGCGTGATCCTCGCCGGCCGGCACCTGCACCTTGACCACCTGCCGCTGCACGTTCAGCGCGAAGACGTCGAACCGGTGCATCGCGAAGATGATCACGCAGATGGTGACGCCGCCGATCAGGGCCAGCGTGTAGAAGCGGGCGCCGCAGGCCATGCCCAGGCCCATCACCAGGAAGATGAAGCCGACGTCCCGCGTCTCCTTGATCGCGTTGCGGAACCGGACCACGGAGAGCGCCCCGACCAGCGAGAAGGCGCGGGCCAGGTTGGAGCCGACGACGAGCAGGATCAGCGAGACGATCATGCCGACGATGACCAGCGTCTGCACATAGGACTGGCTGTAGGAGACGTTCCTGTGGGTGGCCCGGTACACGAAGCCGGTCATCATGCTCAGCGCGAAGGAGAGCGCGAGGCAGAGAACGATGTCGGCGGTGCTGAACGTCCCGCTCAGATCCTGGAGATCAAGCGACATGGAGGGGGCCTTCCTCGGGGTGGGCGTGGGCGTGGGCGTGGGGATGCGTCCCGCCGTGAGGGTGCGGGTCCGCGTGGGGGCCGGGGCGGCCGGCGGGGGAGCGTCCGGGGAGGGTGACGTCCTCCTCCGCGACGTGGAACACCGAGCGGGGGGCTCTTCCGTACGCCTCGATGCCCTGGCAGTACTTGGAGACCCGCACCACGCTGAGATTCCGCTTCGCGGTCAGGTCGGTGATCCAGTACGGGACCCGCTCGTTCACCTTGATCTCCATGACGGCCAGGCGGGGCGGGATGATGAACCGGTTCTCCGCGCCCTGGGTGCCGAGGTGGAAGTCCCGGTCCCGGCCGCGGATTCGCCGGTCGAAGGTGACGCGCAGCCCGGTGTCCTGGTCACGGCCGACCAGCGCCTCACGCTGGTAGCCGGTGACGGCGGTGGGCCGCAGGTCGAGCCGCACCGCGAGGTCGAGGACCTCCTGCACGAAGGCCCGCTCCTGCTCCGCGTGGTCGACCGCGGTCCTTCGGTCGCACAGCAGCCTGGCCGCCCGGTACGGCAGCCGCAGGCGGCGCTTCTGGGTGACCCGGTTCACGCGCTGCTTGATCTCGACGTAGACCGGCGAGTCGTCGGTCAGCGAGGAGAGGTCGCCGTAGTGCCGGATGCGCAGTTTCCTGCGGAACTTCAGGCCCTGGATCTTCTCCCAGTAGAAACGCAGCTGCGGGGTGTCGTAGTAGAGGCTCCAGACCCCGTACCCGCCCGGCGGGCTGAACGGGTCGCCCTGGAGGCGCCGCGCGAGGTCCTCCCGCAGCGGCGCCACCTCTTCCACGGGGATGAGGTACTTGATCTCGTACCGGTTGAAGGCGTGCAGTCGGCTGGCCGTCACGCGCTCTCCTTTCGTCTGGCCGGCACCAACCAACTGGACGAAAATGAAAACGTTGTGAGAACCGAATATGAACGCGATGAAGCGCGAAGGTGAAGCGCCGGCCGGGGCCGCCCCGGCGTTCTCATCGAGCTCTCATGCACTCCTCAGGACCGGCTCAGCGCCCGCCCATAACGTCCGGGCATGATCCTCACCTACCTGCGACGCGAGCTGCGCAGACGCCGGAGGGCGCAGCTCGTCATCGCCGCCGGGCTGGCCCTCGGCATCGCCCTGGTCCTCATCGTGAACGCGGCCTCCGCCGGCCTGCGCAAGGCCCAGGACGAGGTCCTCCAGTCGCTCTACGGCCTGGGCACCGACATGACCGTCGGCAAGTCCTTCCAGCAGCCCGGGGCCTCCGGCGAGGGCGAGGAGGGGGCCGAGGGCGGCGATGCGCGCCGGCCGCGATTCGACTTCGACGCGCAGGAGGGCGAGGAGCAGGGCAGCGACATGCTGATGCTCGACTCCTTCGCGACGCTGACCGGGGACGAGGTGGCAACCATCGCCGGCCTCGGGGACGTGGCCGGCGCGGTCGGCGGGCTGAGCCTGCGCGACATCGGCGTCAACGGCTCCTTCGACCCCGGCCGGATCGTCCAGGGGGAAGACGGCGGGCAGGACCAGGCAGAAGAGGGCCAGGACTCCGGGGGCGCCGCCCCGGGCGGCCCCGGCGGGAGCGAGGGCGGCGAGTCCCGGATCGGCGGCGGCGGCGCCCAGTTCGACGTCAACCAGTTCAGCGTCTTCGGCGCCGACGTCAGCCGGCCGGAGCTCGGGCCGCTGGCCGCCCTGGAGGTCACCGAGGGCCGTGCCTTCGCGACGGACGAGACGGAGGCGGAGGCCGCGCTGGTGGACGCCGACTACGCCGCGGAAAACGACCTCGCGGTGGGCGGCACGCTGACCATGGCGGACACCGACTTCGAGGTGATCGGCCTGACCACGCCGGGCACCGGCGAGTCGACGGCGGACGTCGTCATCCCGCTGGCCACCGCCCAGCGGCTCTCCGGACACGAGGACGAGGTCACCGGCGTCTACGTGCAGGCCACCGACTCCACGCGGCTGGACGCCGTGGCGGAGGCGATCGGCGCCCGGATCGAGGACGCCGAGGTCACCACCGCCGACGACCTGGCCGACCAGGTCTCCGGCTCGCTGTCCACCGCGGCCGACCTCGCCGACGGCGTGGGGAGGTGGCTCTCCTCCCTGGTGCTCGCCGCCGCCTTCCTGGTCGCCGGGCTGCTGGCCGCCTCCTCGGTCAGCCGCCGGGTGCGGGAGTTCGGCACCCTCAAGGCCCTGGGCTGGACGCGCTGGCGGGTCACCCGGCAGGTGCTCGCCGAGTCGCTGGTGACCGGCCTCTTCGGCGGGGCGCTCGGCCTGGCGGTGGGCCTGGGCTCCGCCTGGACCCTCACGCAGATACGGCCCGACCTCACCGCGGAACTCGGCGCGGGCGGGCTCGGCGGACTCGGCGGGCCCGGCGGCGGGGGCGGCGGGCCGCGGATGGGATTCGGCGGCCAGGAGGCGGCGCAGTCCGCGGGCCGGTCCCTCGACATCGGGCTCACGGCGCCGGTCAGCGCGGACATCGTCGTGCTCGCCGTCGCGCTGGCCGTGGTCGGCGGCCTGATCGCGGGCGCGTTCGCCGCCTGGCGCGCCGCCCGGCTGCGCCCCGCGGACGCCTTCCGCCGCATCGCCTGACCCGCCCCCGCCCCGACGCACCCTTCGATACGGAGAGCCATCCATGTACGAACTCACCGGCGTGACCAAGAGGTACCGCCGCGGCAAGGCCACGGTGAACGCCCTCGACGGCGTCTCGCTGACCGTCCCCACCGGCGACCGGCTGGTCATCAAGGGGCCCACAGGCGGCGGCAAGTCCACCCTGCTCCAGCTGCTCGGCGGGCTCGACCGGGCGACCAGCGGCAGCGTGGTGCTCGACGGCACCGACCTGTCGCGGCTCTCCGAGGCGAAGCTGACCAGGCTGCGCGCCGAGCGGATCGGCTTCGTCTTCCAGGGGTTCCACCTCATCCCGACGCTGAGCGCGCGCGAGAACGTCGAGACCGCGCTCGTCCCGCTCGGGCTGCGGACCGCGGAGCGGCGGCGGCGCGCGGCCGAGGCGCTGGAGTCGGTGGGGCTGGCCGAACGCGCCGGGCACCTGCCGGACGAGTTGTCCGGCGGCCAGCAGCAGCGCGTGGCCATCGCGCGCGCCCTCGCCAAGCGCCCCCAGGTGCTGCTCGCCGACGAGCCGACCGGCAACCTCGACGAGTCCACCCGGGACGAGGTGATGGAGGTGCTGGAGAGCAGGTGGCGCGAACTCGGCCTGACCTTCGTGCTCGTCACCCACGACAGCTCCCTCGCGCGCCGGGCGGATCGGGTGGCCACCCTCTCCGGCGGCCGGATCTCCCTGACCGAGCGCACGCGCGGCCCCGCCGGCCCCGCGCCCGCCCCGCCCGGCCCCCCGGCCGAGGCCGCCTCCGGCGACGCCGGCCAACTCCCCGCCGGCGACGTGCCCTCGGACGACGTGCCCTCCGGCGGCGTGCCCTCCGCCTGACCCGGCCGCGCCGCACGTCGCGCCCCCGCTCCGCCGCGCCTCGCGCCCCCGCTCCGCCGCGCCTCGCGCCCCCGCTCCACCGTGTCTCGCGCCCCCCCGCGCCCTCGCCTCCTCTCGCGCCGCCTCTCCGCGCGCCCCGCCGTGGCCCGGGGCCGCCGGTACCGGTGGGCCCGGTGCGCGGGCGGCGGGCGGGAGTTGCGCGAGGGGCGGACGGGGGTGCGCGGAGGGCGGGCCGAGGTTGCGCGAGAGGCGGACGGGGGGGTGCGCGGGCGGCGGGCGCGGGAGCGTGCCCGCCGGCGCGGCCCGTTACCCTGACGGGCATGAGACGACTGGTGCTGGCCTCGCAGTCCCCGGCGCGGCTCGGGCTGTTGCGGCAGGCCGGGTTCGCCCCCGAGGTGATCGTCAGCGGGGTGGACGAGGAGGCGCTCGGCGCCGGAGTCCCCACCCCGGGCGAGCTGGCGCAGGCCCTCGCCGCGGCCAAGGCGGCCAGCGTCGCGGCCCGGCCCGAGGCCGCCGGGGCCCTCGTCCTCGGCTGCGACTCGGTGCTCGACCTCGACGGGCAGGCCCTGGGCAAGCCCGCCGACGCCGAGGAGGCGACCGCCAGGTGGAAGGCGATGCGCGGCAGGGCGGGCGTACTGCGCACCGGGCACTGCCTGATCGACGCGGCCGACGGCCGCCGCGCCACCGGCGTGGCCGCCACGACCGTGCGGTTCGGCGAGCCGACCGACGCCGAGATCGCCGCCTACGTCGCCTCGGGCGAACCCCTGCACGTGGCGGGCGCCTTCACCCTGGACGGCCGCTCCGCGCCCTTCGTCGAGGGCATCGAAGGCGACCCGGGCACCGTGATCGGGCTGTCCCTGCCGCTGCTGCGCCGGCTCCTCCTGGAGGGGTTCGGCCTCGCCGTCACCGATCTGTGGGCCTGAACTCCCGTCCGCCCGGCCCCCGTCGGCCCCCTCGCCCGCTCAGCCGGCCGCTGCCCCGTCCGGCGGCGGCGGGTAGAGCGTGAGGGTCAGCATCAGCAGGGAGAACACCAGCATCAGCAGGAGGAAGGCCGGCCAGCCCACCAGGCCGACGGCCAGCGCCCCCAGCAGCGCGTGCAGCACCGCGGCCGCCACGAGCGCCGCGCGCGCCGCGCGCCCCGGCGCGCGGTCGAGCACCGCGATCCGCACCAGCAGGATGCCGCACAGCAGCAGGAACGCTCCGAGCACGCCGCCCCCGCAGTACGCCCCCACGCTCAGCGCCTCGGGCGACACCCCGCCGACGGAGATCTCCTGCCGGTCCGCCGCCAGGCCCACGACCCAGTTCAGCACCGCGAGAGTCACCGCGGCGCCGGCCACCACCACCGCCGTTCCGGCGGCCACCCCTCGTCTTCCCCGCCTCACGCCCCGCACGCTACTTCCGGGTAACGCACCCGGCAAGCCCTCGTGCAACGGCTTTCGAGAGCGCAAAGAATCCGCCCCACTCTTGTCGGTTCCATACAAAAGGAATCGCCACTCGCTGTGCTGGTGCGCCCGAGTTGAACTCGGTCAGCCGATTCCCAAGGGAAACCCCAAGAGGGCGCGTACCTTGGGACAGCAGGGCTGATGACCTGCCGGGGCATCAGCTCTCCGGCGCGTGTGGGCAAGGTCACTCCTGTGGGCGACTCGTTGCAAGGTGTCGCCAGTACCTAAACTCGCCTTGTTCCAAGGAGGGAGCCATCGTGCGCAAGGTGCTCATCGCCAACCGCGGCGAAATCGCCGTTCGGGTCGCTCGGGCATGCCGGGATGCCGGGATCGCCAGTGTGGCCGTCTACGCCGATCCGGACCGGGACGCCGTGCACGTCCGGGCCGCCGACGAGGCGTTCGCGCTGGGCGGTGACACCCCCGCCGCCAGCTATCTCGACTTCGAGAAGGTCCTCAAGGCCGCCGCGGACTCCGGCGCCGACGCCGTCCACCCGGGATACGGATTCCTGTCGGAGAACGCCGACTTCGCCCAGGCCGTCCTCGACGCCGGCCTCACCTGGATCGGGCCGCCGCCCTCCGCGATCCGGTCCCTCGGCGACAAGGTGGCCGCGCGGCACATCGCGCAGCGCGCCGGCGCCCCGCTCGTCGCGGGCACCAAGGACCCGGTCTCCGGCGCCGACGAGGTGGTGGAGTTCGCGCGCGAACACGGCCTCCCGGTCGCCATCAAGGCCGCCTTCGGCGGCGGCGGACGCGGCCTGAAGGTGGCGCGCACCCTGGAGGAGATCCCCGAGCTGTACGACTCCGCGGTGCGCGAGGCGGTCGCCGCCTTCGGCCGGGGCGAGTGCTTCGTCGAGCGCTACCTCGACCGGCCGCGGCACGTGGAGACCCAGTGCCTGGCCGACCGGCACGGCAACGTGGTCATCGTCTCCACCCGCGACTGCTCCCTCCAGCGGCGCCACCAGAAGCTCGTCGAGGAGGCCCCCGCGCCCTACCTCAGCGAGGCGCAGAACGCCGAGCTGTACGCGGCCTCCAAGGCGATCCTCAAGGAGGCGGGCTACGTCGGCGCGGGCACCTGCGAGTTCCTCGTCGGGCAGGACGGCACGATCTCCTTCCTCGAGGTCAACACCAGGCTCCAGGTGGAGCACCCGGTCTCCGAGGAGGTCACGGGCCTCGACCTGGTGCGCGAGCAGCTGCGCATCGCGGAGGGCGAAAAGCTCGGCTACGACGACCCGCCGCTGCGCGGGCACTCCATCGAGTTCCGCATCAACGGCGAGGACGCCGGGCGCAACTTCCTCCCCGCCCCGGGCACCGTCACCACGTTCAACCCGCCGCTGGGCCCCGGCGTGCGCGTCGACACCGGCGTGGAGTCCGGCTCCGTGATCGGCGCGGCCTGGGACTCGATGCTGGCGAAGCTCATCGTGACCGGCGCGGACCGCAGGCAGGCGCTGGAGCGCGCGGCGCGCGCGCTGGCGGAGTTCCAGGTGGAGGGCATGGCGACCGTCATCCCCTTCCACCGCGTCGTGGTCCGCGACCCCGCCTTCGCGCCCGAGGTGACCGGCCGCGCCGGTGAGCCGTTCTCCGTCCACACCCGGTGGATCGAGACCGAGTTCGTCAACACCATCGAGCCCTTCGGCGGCATCGGGGCCGCGGAGGGCGAGGAGCCGAACAGCCGCGAGACGGTGGTCGTCGAGGTCGGCGGCAAGCGCCTTGAGGTGTCCCTGCCGGCGACGCTGGCCATGCCGCTGGCCAGGGCCGCGGTCGCGGGCGGCGCCAGGCCGGCCAGGCGCAAGCCCGCCAAGCGGGGCGGCGCGGTGGCCGGCGGAGCGGCGCTTGCCTCGCCGATGCAGGGCACGATCGTGAAGGTCGCCGTCGAGGAGGGGCAGCAGGTCGAGGAGGGCGAACTCGTCATCGTCCTCGAGGCGATGAAGATGGAGCAGCCCATCAACGCGCACCGGGCGGGCACGGTGACCAGCCTCAGCGCCGAGGTCGGCGCGGCCGTCTCGGCGGGCGCGGTGATCTGCGAGATCAAGGACTGAGCCGGGCGCCGCGGCGGCCCGGCCGCAGGCGCGACGCCGCCCTCCCCGGCGGCCCGCGCCACCCGGCCGCCGCGCCCGGCCCCGCGGCCCGGCGCGCAGCCCGCGCGCCCACGCCCCCCGCGGGCGCACCCTCCTGGTCCCGCGAGCGCACGCCGCGAGCCCCCTGGGGAGCCCCCTGGCGGTCGGCCCACCCGGCGGGCCCATCGGCGCGGCACCGCGCAAGACTCAGGCCCCCGGGGCGGGCACCCGCGGGCTTCCCGGCACGCCACCGGACGAGCGGTGGGCGCGCGCCCACCGGCGCTCGCGCCGTCCTTCCCGCGGGCCGGGGATGGCCCTCCGCGGCCGGAGGGCGAAACGCCGCGCCGGGGCCGGCGCGGCTACCGGCGGCGGGGCGGGGACAGGTCGGGCAGGCGCGGGCCGAGCGGTGGATGCGTCGAACGCGGGCCGGGAAGCGAACCGTCGCGGCGCTGCGGCTCGGCCGGGTGTTTCGCGGCCGGCGCCGGCCCGCCCGCCACCGAGACCCGCACTCCCTGCTCGATGAGCGCCTCGATCTCCGCGGCGGCCTTCTCCCCGTCCGCGTGCGGCTCCCCGTGCCCCGGGCCCTCCGGGGCCGCGCCCCGCAGCGTCTCGTGGTGGGTGGCGGCCCGGACCGCCTCGGAGGGCGGCTGGTTGGTCACCAGGTGCGCGATGTGGTCGGTCGGCACGGTCTGGAACGCCGTGTCCGAGCCGAGCTTCGTATGGTCCGCCAGCACGATCACCTCGGCCGCGGCCCGCACCAGGGCCCGGTCGACGCTCGCGGCCAGCATGTTCGAGGTGGAAAGGCCGCGGTCGGCGGTCAGCCCGGCCCCGGAGAGGAACGCCCGGCTGACCCGCAGCCCGAGCAGCGACTGCTCCGCCCCGCTGCCGACCAGCGCGTAGTTGGAGCCGCGCAACGTGCCGCCGGTCATCACCACCTCCACGCGGTTGGCGTGGGCGAGGGCCTGGGCGACGAGCAGGGAGTTCGTCACGACCGTGAGCCCGGGGACCCGGGCCAGCCGGCGGGCCAGCTCCTGCGTGGTCGTGCCGGCGCCGACCACGATGGCCTCGCCCTCCCGCACGAGGCCGGCCGCGTATTCGGCGATCGCGGTCTTCTCCGCCGTCGCGGCCGTGGCGCGCTGGGGGAAGCCGGACTCGCGGGTGAAGCCACCGGGCAGCACCGCACCACCGTGCCTGCGGTCGAGCAGCCCTTCCGCTTCGAGCGCGCGTACATCGCGCCGTACGGTCACTTCTGAGGTCTGGACAACGCGGGCGAGCTCCCGGAGCGACACGGCTCCGTTCGCTCGCACCATCTCGAGAATCATCTGACGACGTTCTGCAGCGAACACGGAACCGACAGTAACGCCAACGACCGTCTACTTTCAGCAGGTTGCGGGGAATTTCCGAAGTTGTCTGTGCGTGCGCCCCCGGCGTGATATGCGTCGGGGGCGCACCCGCGCGATACCCGCGCTGACCAGTGCCTACTGTTACTCGACCGACTTCCGGGTATGGAGCTGCCTCGCCGCCTCCGCGATCGACCCGGACAAAGACGGGTACACAGTGAACGCTTTTGCGATCTGTTCCACCGTCAGACTGTTGTCGACCGCGATCGATATCGGATGGATCAGCTCACTGGCGCGGGGCGAGACCACCACCCCGCCGACGACGATCCCGGTGCCCGGACGGCAGAACAGCTTGACGAATCCGTCGCGCACGCCCTGCATCTTCGCCCGCGGGTTGCGCAGCAGCGGCAGCTTCACGATCCGCGCGTCGATCCTGCGCTCGTCGACGTCGGCCTGGGTGTAGCCGACCGTCGCGATCTCCGGGTCGGTGAAGATGTTGGCGGAGACGGTGTTGAGGTCGAGCGGGGTCACCGCGTCGCCCAGGAAGTGGTACATGGCGATCCGGCCCTGCATCGCGGCCACCGAGGCGAGCGCCAGGACCCCGGTGCAGTCACCGGCCGCGTAGACACCCGGAGCGGTGGTCCGCGAGACCTTGTCGGTCCAGATGTGGCCGGACTCGGTCAGTTTCACCCCCGCCTCGACCAGACCCATGTCCTTCGTGTTCGGCACCGCGCCGACCGCCATCAGACAGTGCGTGCCGGAGATGACGCGCCCATCGGAGAGGGTCACCTCCACGCGGTCGCCGACCCGCTTGGCCGCGGCCGCCCGGGAACGGGAGAGCACGTTCATGCCCCGGCGGCGGAAGACGTCCTCCAGCACGGCCGCGGCGTCCGGGTCCTCGCCCGGCAGCACCCGGTCGCGCGAGGACACCAGGGTGACCCGCGAGCCGAGGGCCTGATACGCCCCGGCGAACTCGGCGCCGGTCACCCCGGAGCCCACCACGATCAGCTCCTCGGGCAGCTCGGAGAGGTCGTACACCTGCGTCCAGGTCAGGATGCGCTCGCCGTCCGGCCGGGCGTCGGGCAGCTCGCGCGGCATGCCGCCGGTGGCGATCAGCACGCAGTCGGCGAGCAGCTCCTCGCTCCCGCCCCCCGCGTCGGTGACCGTGACCCGGCGCGAACCGTCCAGCGCGTGCTCCGGCTCCAGGCGCCCGCGCCCGCGCAGCAGCCGCACGCCGGCGCGCGTGACCGAGGCGTCGATGTCGTGGGACTGGGCCAGCGCGAGCCGCTTGACCCTGCGGTTCACCTTCCCCAGGTCGACCCCTATGCCACGCACCTCGTCGCCGATGCCGTCGCCGTCGTGGTCGATCTCGATGCCGAGCTCCTCGTGCGAGGAGTCGAAGCTCGTCATCACCTCCGCGGTGGCAATGAGGGTCTTCGACGGCACACAGTCGGTCAGCACCGACGCACCGCCGAGTCCGTCGCGATCGACGATGGTCACCTCCGCACCGAGCTGCGCCGCCACCAGCGCCGCCTCGTAGCCGCCGGGTCCGCCACCAATGATCACGATTCGAGTCACTCTCCCAGTGTCTCCTACGAGCGACCGGAACCGCGGCCAGCCCCCTGCCCCCGGCCGGGGGGTACCAGCCACCCACCAGAGAGGCTCTCCCCCGCCCCTCCCGTACGCTCAGTCCCATGTCCCTCTACGCCGCATACGCCGGAAACCTCGACGCCCGGCTGATGTCCCGCCGCGCTCCGCACTCGCCGCTGCGCGGCACCGGCTGGCTGACCGGCTGGCGGCTCACCTTCGGCGGAGAGGAGATGGGCTGGGAGGGAGCGCTGGCCACCATCGTGGAGGACCAGCTCGCCACGGCCGGCGTCTTCGTGGCGCTGTACGACATCGCGCCACCGGACGAGGAGGCCATGGACCGCTGGGAGGGGGTCGGGATGGGCATCTACCGCCGCACCAGGTTGCGGGTGCACACCCTCGACGGGGACCTCGCGGCCTGGGGCTACGTCCTCAACGGCTACGAGGGCGGCCTCCCCTCCGCCCGCTACCTGGGCGAGATCGCCGACGCCGCCGAGTCGGCCGGGGCCCCGCACGACTACGTGATGGAACTCCGCAAACGGCCGTGCTGAGCCGCCGCGCCTCGCCGGCCGCGCCGCGGGCCCGGCTCCTTGCGGCAGCCGCCGGGACCCGCCGCCCGCCGGGCCCGGGGCCGAGGTTCCCGATCGCTTCCGGCCGGAATGGCCGAGACCGGCGGGTAGCCTGTGACAATCCTCTACGCGCGTAGGCCGTGAGCGGTTAGGCTCAGCGCGTGAACGCATCTGAGATTGAGGAGACCGCAGAGGCGGCGGCTGCCAGGCTGCGCGAGCTGACCGGCACCGCGAGTCATGACGTCGCCCTCGTCATGGGCTCGGGCTGGGGCCCGGCGGCGGACCAACTCGGCGAACCCCAAGCCGAGTTCAACGTCACCGAACTCCCCGGCTTCCCGCCCCCCACCGCCAAGGGCCACCAGGGGAAAATCCGCTCCTACCAGGTGGGCGACAGGCGCGCGCTCCTCTTCCTCGGCCGCACGCACTACTACGAGAACCGCGACGTGGCCGCCGTCGCCCACGGGGTGCGCACCGCGGCCGCCGCCGGCTGCAAGACGGTGGTGCTCACCAACGGCTGCGGCGGCCTGCGCGGCGGCATGGTCCCCGGCCAGCCGGTACTGATCAGCGATCACATCAACCTGACCGCGGCCTCCCCCCTCACCGGCGCCAACTTCGTCGACCTCACCGACCTCTACTCCCCCCGGCTGCGGGCCCTGTGCAAGGAGATCGACCCCAGCCTGGAAGAGGGCGTCTACGTCCAGCTCCCCGGCCCCCACTACGAGACGCCCGCCGAGATCCGCATGGTGCGCACCATCGGCGGCGACCTGGTCGGCATGTCCACGGTGCTCGAGGCCATCGCCGCCCGGGAGGCCGGGGCGGAGGTGCTGGGCATCTCCCTGGTCACGAACCTCGCCGCCGGCATCACCGGCGAACCCCTCAGCCACGAGGAGGTGCTCCAGGCCGGCCGGGACTCCGCGGCCCGCATGGGAGCCCTGCTCACCCAGGTACTCGGCAGGATCTGAGCATGGCCGACACCACCGACGAGACGGGACGCGCGCCACAGGCCCCCGCAGGCCTCGACGCAACCGGCAACGGGACCGGCCCCGCGACCGCAGAGGCCGCAGCGGCCGCAGGAAACCCGGCAAACCCGGCGAACCCCGCGCACAACGAGGAACTGCTCGCCCGGGCACGCGCCTGGCTCGCCGAGGACCCCGATCCCGACACCAGGCGGGAACTCGCCGCCCTCCTCGACGCCGGCGACACCGAGGCCGTGGCGGAACGCTTCCTCGGCACGCTCCAGTTCGGAACGGCGGGACTCCGCGGCGAGATGGGCGCCGGCCCGGCCCGCATGAACCGCGCCGTCGTCATCCGCGCCGCCGCCGGCCTGGCCGCCTACCTGCGGGAGAACGCGCCCGGCCTGGTCGTCATCGGCTACGACGCCCGGCACAAGAGCGCCGACTTCGCACGCGACACCGCCTCCGTCGTCACCGGCGCCGGGCTGCGCGCCGCCCTGCTCCCCCGGCCGCTGCCGACCCCGGTGCTTGCCTTCGCCATCCGCCACCTGGGGGCGGTCGCCGGCGTGATGGTCACCGCCAGCCACAACCCCCCGCGCGACAACGGCTACAAGGTCTACCTCGGAGACGGCAGCCAGATCGTCCCGCCGGCCGACACCGCCATCTCCGCCCGGATCGCCGCCGTCGGGCCCCTGGCCGAGGTCCCCCGGCCGGAAGGCGGCTGGGAGGTGCTCGGCGAGGAGGTCCTCGACGCCTATCTGGCCCGCAGCGGCGCCGTCCTCTCCCCGGGCTCGCCGCGCGACGTCCGGATCGTCTACACGCCGCTGCACGGTGTCGGCCAGGAGGTGCTGAACGCCGCCTTCGGCCTGGCCGGTTTCCCGGCCCCGCTGCCGGTGCCCGAACAGGCCGCCCCCGACCCGGACTTCCCCACCGTCTCCTTCCCCAACCCGGAGGAGCCGGGCGCGATGGACCTGGCCTTCGCCACCGCCCGCGCGGCCGGAGACCCCGGCGCGGACCTGGTCGTCGCGAACGACCCGGACGCCGACCGGTGCGCCGTCGGCGTGCCCGACCCGGCCGCGCCCGGCGGCTGGCGCATGCTGCGCGGCGACGAGGTGGGCGCCTTGCTCGCCACACACCTGGTGCGCAAGGGCGTCCGCGGCACCCACGCCACCTCGATCGTCTCCTCCTCCCTCGGCGGCCGGATCGCGGCCGCCGCCGGTCTGCCGTTCCGCGAGACGCTCACGGGCTTCAAGTGGCTCGGCCGGGTGCCCGGCCTCGCCTACGCCTACGAGGAGGCGCTCGGCTACTGCGTCGACCCGGAGGGCGTGCGCGACAAGGACGGGATCACCGCCGCCCTCGCCCTCGCCGAACTGGCCGCCGGCCTCAAGCGCGAGGGCCGCACGCTCACCTCGCTGCTCGACGAGATCGCGGTGGAACACGGCCTGCACGCCACCGACCAGCTGTCGGTGCGGGTCCAGGACCTCTCGCTGATCGCGGAGGCGCTGCGGCGGCTGCGCGCCGAGCCGCCCCGCGAACTCGCGGGACTGCGCGTGCGCACCGCCGAGGACCTGCGGCAGGGCTCGGCCGAGCTGCCCCCGACCGAGGGACTGCGGTACCTCCTCGACGGAGCCGGCGAGGTCTCCGCCGCCCGCGTCATCGTCCGGCCAAGCGGCACCGAGCCGAAGCTGAAGTGCTACCTGGAGGCGGTGCTGCCCGTCCCCGGCCTCGACGCGCTCCCCCGTGCACGGGCCACGGCCGCCCGGGTGCTCGCCGGACTCAAGGAGGACTTCGCGGCCCAGGCCGGCCTCTGACCCGGCCGCGAGGCCGCCCTGCCCCGGCTCCGTGACGGGCCGGGCTCGGGCGCCGGTGCCGCCCGGCGGCCGAGCGGCTCGGCCGGCGCGGGCGGCCCCGCGGGCGGGGAGCCGGGGGCGGCCGACGCGGAGCCTGTCAGGCGCTCACCCGACGGGCGCCGGCCGGGCGCTCAGCTGGTGAGCCAGAGGACGAGCAGGGACACGGCGCCGAGGGCCGCCGGGGCCAGAACCTCGTAGCACCAGCTCACCGACACGGTGCCCTGAGCGGCCTCGTCGCCGCCGTGCTGCTCGGCCAGCTCCCGCAGCTCGGCCACCGCCTGGTCGCCGGGGGCCGTCCGCGGCTCGTTGTCCTGCGGCAGGCCGAGCCCCCCGCCGCCACCGAGGCCGAGCCCCGCCCTGAGGAGGCCGCCACGCCTGGCCCTTCCGGACTCGTCCGGGACGGCCAGCGCCTCGTTGTGCCTGGTCGCCTTCGAGCGGGCGCGCAGCGAGACGGGGATGGCCCACATCTGGTACTTCACGCCGCCTGCCAGGAACTCCGTGGAGTACCCCGCCCTGACGGTCTCCACCGCGCCCCAGGGCGCCGTGATGGTGCGGAACGGATTCCGCACGCGCAGGCGCTCGTCGGAGGCGAAGACCGCCGGGCGGAAGGTGAAGGCGATGACCAGCGGCGCCACCAGGAGCAGCGCGGACACGGCGGTCACGGGCGTGCGATCCGAGCCACGCAGCACCGCGTCGCCCCCAAGCCACCCCGCCAGGCCGAGCAGCAGCACCCCTGCCAGCATGGCCGAACCTGAGCGGTAGACGCGGTCCGCATACTTCTCGGGCTTACTCATGCCTCCGATTGTGCCGGACCCCGTGCGCTCTCGGTCAGGCCCTGTCCCCAGGCGTCTCGGCAATCACATGCCGTGCTCGCCGCTCACATGCCCGGCTCGTAGAAGGGGTCCTGCCGCGAGTCGTACAGCACCTCGCCGTCGGCCCCGTAACCGATGACCACCGGGGGATCCGTAGGCTGGTCCTCCGCTATGCCGGCGACGAGGAAGTACTGCCCTTCGAGGACGGCTTCCTCCGTCGACCCCGCGTACGACACCGTCACGCGCCGGACCTCGGGCTCCACCAGGCCGAAGTCCGCCCACCGGAAGGGCGTCCGCCACTCCCCGGTCGTGGGGTGGAAGAACCGCGTGGCGTTGAGGTCGGGCGCCACGGGCAGGCCGGTGCCGTAGTCGCTCCCCGAGACCATCACTCCCGTAAGGTCGCCCTCCGGCCGGTCCGAGCACACCACCTGGAAGTTCCCCCCGGGGTCGTCGCTGATCGCCAGCACCTCCCGCAGAGGCTCCTCCCCGCGGTTCGGGTCGCCCTGGGAGACCCAGGCGAGCACGATCCGCAGCTGCTCGGAGGTGACGTCCTGCGGGTACTCGTCGAGGCAGCGCTCCAGTGACTCCGTGGCGTCCGCGAGCGTGATGCCGTCCAGGAGCTGCCGCTCCGGGTCGGCTGGCCCGGAGGGGCCGGTGCCGCCGGACTCACCGCTGTCCGCCGGCGAGGACACCGGGGTCACGCCGGCGCCGTCGGGGAAGCCGGTGTGCCGGGCCGCGGCGTGGGCGGACCCGGAGTCGCGGAACCACTCCCCCTGGGCGGCGAAGGCCCCGCCGGGGATGGCGGCCAGCACCACCGCCGCGGTCGCGAGGCCGGCGCGGAACCGGCGCCTGGCCTTGCGCCCCTGCCGCACTATCGCGCCGTAGGGAGGCTCGGACGGCGCGGCTCCTGCCGCCTGCTCGGCGAGCATCCTGCGCAGTTGCTCCTCCATGTGCGAGTCGGTCATGACTCTCCTTTCCCCTCTCTTCCGCGATCCCGTGATCTCGTGATCGCTGCGTTCGCTGCGTGCCCGGGCCGCTTCCCGTCCCGTGCGGACGAGCGCTCCGGCGCGCTTGCGGAGGCGCGGACGTGGCCGAAGGGCCGCCGCGGCGTCGCGCCCCGCACCCAGGGACCGGGGCGTACCGGCCCCAGCCGTACCGTCGCCCGGCTCGCCGCGCCTTCCGCGCGCGGTGGCTCTCGCCTCCCGCCGTCGGCGGTGCGGGGCCCGGCTCGTTTGCCCTCGGCTTCCGCCTCAGCCGGTCAGGGCCAGGCGGCTCGATCCCAGGAGGACACGGAGCTTGGCGAGCGCCTTGGCGGCCTGGCTCTTCACCGTGCCGACGGAGCAGCCCAGCGCCCGGGCCACCTCGGGCTCGCTCAGGTCCTCCCAGTACCGCAGGACGACGACCGCGCGCTGCCGCTTGGGAAGGCCGGCGAGTGCCCTGGCGAGCACCTCGCGTTCGTCGGCCCGGGCCATGTCGTCCTGCGCCGTCGCCTCCTCGGGCGGTATGTCGGTGAGGTGCTCGGCGACCCGTCTCTTGCGGAAACGGTCCCTGTGACAGGTGACGAGCATCCGGCGCACGTAGGCGTCAGGGTTGTCACTGCGGCACACGCGAGGCCACGACCGGTAGGCCTTGGCCAAGGTGCTCTGCACGACGTCCTCGGCCAAGTGCCGATCGCCGGTCAGCAGGTAGGCGGTCCGCACCAACGCGGACCATCTGCTGCGGACGAACTCCTGGAACGCTTCCTCGGCTTCGTTGTACATCCGGCACCCCCTCACCTTCCCGACCACCGTTTGCAGCGATTCGGTTGCCCGGAGAGAGCACGCAGTTTTGATCGATCCGTCCCTCGGCGGTGACAGGCGGCTACGCGCGTAGATATGCTGACCTGGTGAGCATGTCATCGGAGCCAGCCGCACCACCCGCCTCGCCGCCCTCCCCGCAGCCGCCTCCCTCGCCGCAGTCCCCTGAGCCCCCCGCCTCGGCCGGGCCCGCCGCGCAGGCCGCGGCCGGTCCTTCCCCCACCCTCCCGGCCTCCCGCGCGGACGTGCCGGGCCCGGCGGGCAGCGCGGCAAGCCCGCCCGCCCCCGCGGATCCGGCCGCCCCGGGTGACCTGGGGGACCTGGGGGACCTGGCGGATGTCGCCTCCTCCAATGCGACGCTCCGCCGCTTCCTGCACGGCCTGCCGGGCGTGGACGCGGTGGGCCTGGAGGCCCGCGCCCAGGTCCTCGGCTCGCGATCGGTGAAGACCACCTCGAAGCGGCTGGCGATCGACCTGGCGATCTCGATGGTCGACCTGACCTCGCTCGAAGGCGCGGACACCCCGGGCCGGGTGCGTTCCCTGTGCGGGAAGGCGCTGGTTCCCGACCCCGGCGTGCGGGACGTGCCGCGCGTGGCCGCGGTCTGCGTGTACCCCGACCTGGTGGGGGTGGCGGTCGAGGCCCTGGCCGGCTCCGAGGTGGCGGTGGCCTCGGTGGCGACGGCTTTTCCCTCGGGGCGCGGCCCCCTGGAGGCGAAGCTGGCGGACACGCGGCTGGCCGTGGCCGCGGGGGCCGCGGAGATCGACATGGTGATCGACCGCGGCGCGTTCCTGGCGGGCGACTACCGCCGCGTCTTCGAGGAGATCGTGGCGGTGCGCGAGGCCTGCGGCGGGGCGCATCTGAAGGTGATCCTGGAGAACGGAGAGCTGGTCACCTACGACAACGTGCGGCGCGCCAGCTGGCTGGCGATGCTGGCGGGCGCCGACTTCGTCAAGACCTCGACGGGCAAGGTCGCGGTGAACGCCACGCCGGCGAACACCCTCGTGATGCTCCAGGCGGTGCGCGATTTCTTCCGCCTCTCCGGGCGCCGGGTGGGGGTCAAGGCGGCGGGCGGCATTCGCACGGCGAAGGACGCGATCAGGTACCTGGTGCTGGTGAACGAGACGCTGGGCGAGGAGTGGCTGACCCCTCGCCGCTTCCGCCTGGGCGCTTCGAGCCTGCTCAACGACCTGCTGATGCAGCGGCACAAGCTGGCCACCGGCGCGTACGGCGGCCCCGACTACGTGACGGTCGACTGAGGGACGCGGCGGGCGCGGGGAGCCGCGCGGTCGAAAGAGAACAGGGGTTTTGCTGGTGTTGCTGGAATACGCTGCCGCGCCCGAGTCGCGGGCGATCGTGGACATCGCCCCTTCGTACGGGCTGTTCATCGGCGGGCAGTGGCGGCCCGCGGCGGCGGGAGCGGCGTTCAAGACGGTCAATCCGGCCTCGGAAGAGGTGCTGTCCGAGGTCGCGCAGGGCGGTCCCGCGGACGTGGACGCGGCGGTGGCCGCGGCCAGGGCGGCGCTGCCCGCCTGGTCCGGGCTGCCGGGTGCGGAGCGGGCGAAGTACCTGTTCCGCCTGGCGCGGTTGTTGCAGGAGCACGCCAGGGAGCTGGCGGTGCTGGAGTCGCTGGACAACGGCAAGCCGATCCGCGAGTCGCGGGACGTGGACCTGCCGCTGGCCGCCGCGCACTTCTTCTACTACGCGGGCTGGGCGGACAAGCTCGCCTACGCCGGGTTCGGCCCGAGCCCGCGGCCGGTGGGCGTGGCCGGGCAGATCATCCCGTGGAACTTCCCGCTGCTGATGCTGGCCTGGAAGATCGCCCCGGCCCTGGCCTGCGGCAACACGGTAGTGCTGAAGCCCGCCGAGACCACTCCGCTGACGGCGCTGCGCTTCGCCGAGATCTGCCAGGAGGCGGGGCTGCCTGCCGGGGTGGTCAACATCGTCACCGGGGACGGTTCCACGGGGGCCGCGCTGGTGGCGCACGCCGGGGTGGACAAGGTGGCGTTCACCGGCTCCACCCAGGTCGGGCGCGAGATCGCACGGCAGCTGGCGGGCACGGGGCGGAGGCTGACCCTCGAACTCGGCGGCAAGGGGGCGAACATCGTCTTCGAGGACGCGGCGCTCGACCAGGCCGTCGAGGGCGTGGTGAACGGGATCTTCTTCAACCAGGGCCACGTGTGCTGCGCCGGTTCGCGGCTGCTGGTGCAGGAGTCCGTCGCCGACGAGTTGCTGGCCGCCCTGCGGGAACGCATGGCCACCCTGCGGGTGGGCGACCCGCTGGACAAGAACACGGACATCGGCGCGATCAACTCGGCCGCCCAGCTGGCGCGCATCGAGGAGCTGGCCGGCGCGGGCGAGGCCGAGGGGGCGCAGCGGTGGGCGCCCGAGTGTGAACTGCCGGGGCGCGGCTACTGGTTCGCGCCCACGGTGTTCACGAACGTGTCGGGCTCGCACCGGATCGCGCGGGAGGAGATCTTCGGCCCGGTGCTGTCGGTGCTGACCTTCCGCACGCCCCAGGAGGCGGTGGTCAAGGCCAACAACACGCCCTACGGGCTTTCGGCCGGCATCTGGACGGAGAAGGGCTCGCGGATGCTGTGGATGGCCCAGCGGCTGCGGGCCGGCGTCATCTGGTCCAACACCTTCAACAAGTTCGATCCGACCTCGCCCTTCGGCGGCTATCAGGAGTCCGGCTTCGGCCGGGAAGGCGGCCGACACGGACTGGAGCCCTACCTCGATGTCTGAGATGCCTGAGGTGCCCGAGCACCCCACCGGCGGCGACGCCGCGAGCACCGGTCGCGGCACGGACGCGGCGCGCGCCGCCGGCCCCACGCGCGGCGGGAAGCCGCGGACCGGCGCGGGCGGCACGACTCGCGCCGGTGCCGCCACCGGCACGCCCCGCAAGGCCGGGAAGGCCCAGGGGGCCGGCGAGGCGGCGCGGCGCGGCGGGACCGGGGAGAAGGCGAGGAACGAGAAGAGCGACAAGAAGGACAAGAACGAGAAGAAGGTGAAGACGACGGAGGCAAGGGCGGCAAAGGCGGTGCAGGCGGGGGCAGCAGGCGGGGAGACGCCGGGGGAGAACGCCCGGAAGGGGGCGCCGCAGGGGCGGGAGAAGGGGCAGGAACAGGCCGTGGAACGAGACGAGGCCGCGCAGCCCGCGACCGCCGCCGCGACGCGGGATGCCTCGGCCTCCGCCGAGTCGCCGGGCGGCTCCGGGACCTCGCACGCGCCGCACTCCCCTGGTGCCGCCGGAGAACCGGGCGCCGGTCAGGCGTCGCGCACTCCCCTCCTGCACGATGCGGCGCACGCCCCGGGGCGTACGGAAGCACTTGGCGTTCTCAAGACGTACAAGTTGTTCATCGGGGGCGCGTTCCCCCGCTCGGAGAGCGGACGGGTCTACCCGGTGACCGACAAGGACGGGCGCCGGCTGGCGAACGCGCCGCTGGCCTCGCGCAAGGACGCGCGGGACGCGGTGGTGGCGGCGCGCAAGGCCTTCCCCGGCTGGTCGGGGGCGACCGCCTACAACCGCGGCCAGATCCTGTACCGCATCGCCGAGATGCTCCACGGCCGCATCGACCAGTTCCAGCACGAAGTGGCCGCCGCGGGCGGCCTCACCCCGGCACAGGCCCGCACGCAGGTGCAGGCCGCCATCGACCGCTGGGTCTGGTACGCGGGCTGGACCGACAAGATCAGCCAGGTGGCCGGCGCGGCCAACCCCGTGGCCGGGCCCTACTTCAACCTCTCGGCTCCCGAGCCCACCGGCGTCGTCGCCCTCCTCGCGCCCCAGGACTCCAGCCTGCTGGGCCTGGTCTCGGTGCTGGCGCCCGCGATCGCCACCGGCAACACGGCGGTGCTCGTCACGAGCCGGGACGCACCGCTGCCCGCGCTCACCCTGGCCGAGGTCCTGGCCACCTCCGACCTGCCGCCCGGGGTGGTGAACATCCTGTCCGGCGACCCGGCGGAACTCGGCCCGCACCTGGCCGCCCACCGGGACGTCAACGCGCTGGATCTCACCGGAGCCGCCGCCGAGTTGGCGACGGACCTGGAGGCCGCGGCCGCCGAGACCCTCAAGCGCGTCCACCGCCCGCGCGGGCCCGAGGACTGGTCGCGCGACCCGGGCACTCGCCGCCTGACCGCGTTTCTCGAAACCAAGACCGTCTGGCACACGACGGGACTGTGAACGGCCGCGCCGCGGCTCACGGTGCGCCACGGTGCACCGGTGACGGCGGCGCGGCGGCCTGACCGCGCCGCGCCGGCCTGACCGCGCGCTGATCGGGCCGCGCGCTGGTCGGCCGCGCGCTGCTCGGCCGCGGCCCGCCGGCCGGCCCCGGGGCACCGACCCGCCGCCTGTGCGCTGCACCGTCCGCGGCTCACCGGCGGCCGCCGGCTCGCCCGGCGGCCACGCCGACGCGCCGGCCCGAGCGGGGCCCGGCCAAAGCCGCGGCGGGTTCCGGGGGTTCCGGCCTCAGCCGCCACACCCGGGCCGGCGGGATGTTGCCCCAGGTCATCCTGATGTCCGCGGGGAAACGACGCCGGTAGCCGGCCAGCACCGCCTCCACCGAGCGGTGCCTGGCGGCCTCGGCGCGGGAGGCGAAAAGGGCGCGAACGGCGCGCGTGCCGGCGTACGCGAAGAACGTCAGCTCGCCGCCGGGGCGCAGCAGCCGCAGGTACTCGTCCATGATCGCCGCGACACGCCCGGGGGCGAAGTTGGTGAAGGGCAGCCCGGAGACGATGACGTCGTACCCGGCGTCCGGCGCGGAGGCCGTGAACTCCTCGATGAGCGCGAGATGGGTCCTGACGGCTCCGGCGCCTGCCCGGCCGCGCGCGGTGGCCCGCGCGACCAGCTCGCGCAGGCAGGTCTCGAACCTCGGGTTGGCCTCCACCAGGTCCAGTTCCCCACCGGGCGGGAGCCGTTCGATCAGCTCGCGGGTGACCGCCCCGGTGCCGGCGCCTGCCTCCAGGACCCGCAGCGGTCCCGCGCCGCCCGCGCCACCCAGCGGTGCGGCGAGGGCCATGGCGAGCCGGCGGCCGCTCGGGGCGATGGCGCCGGTGGCGCGGAAGCTTCGGAAGGACTCGGCGAGGAACGTCCCGTGCGGGCCGCCCAGGGTGATGCTCGGCATGGTGCCGACGCTAGGGACGGGGCACGCGCGCGGCCCCGGACGATGTGCGGCCTTCACCCCCGACGAAAGTAGGGGGTGGCGGGCCGCCCGGGCCCCTACCATCGGCCGGGTGGCAAGGCACGACGCGCGGTGGCCCTGGTGGGTGGAGACGGTTCTGGTGGTGGTCGTCTGCTTCGTGTCCGTGCCCGAGGCGAGCGTGGCCACCGGGGGGAGGTTCACCAGCCCGGACGTCGTGGCCTCGCTCGTCGCGGGCTGCGCCCTTCCGCTGCGGCACCGCCGGCCGCTGCCGGTGACCGCGCTCGCGGTGGCCGCGGGGGGCTGCTTCGGCGCGATGCTGCCGCTGCTCCTCGTCTCCTTCCACCTCACGGCCCTCGGCAAGGTGAAGATCGCCGCCTCGTCCACGGCCCTGGCGCTCGGCGTCAACGCGCTGGTGCAGCCGCCGTTGAGCCTGTGGGCGCCCCGCACCTACGGGCCGTGCGGGCTGCTGATCGTCGCCCTCGCGCTCGGGCTGTGGGCGAGCAGCAGCCGCAGGCTCGCCGACGCCCTCGCCCGGCAGATGGAACACCTGCACCGCGAGCGCGAGCTGCGGGAGAGCGCGGCGCGCAGTTCGGAGCGGACGGCGATCGCGGCGGAGATGCACGACGTGCTGGCGCACCGGCTGAGCCTGATAGCCCTGCACAGCGGCGTGCTCGCCACCCGCGCCGAGCAGTTGCCGCCGGTGGTGGCGGACCGGGTCAGGCTGCTGCGGACGGCCTCCACCGACGCGCTCGCCGACCTGCGGGACGTCCTGGGTGCGTTGCGTGACTCCACGGCGCGCGGAGACTCGCGCGCGCCCGCCCTGCGGGAGGTGGACGAACTGCTGGACGCGGCCCGCGAGGCCGGGCAGCGGGTGGTGGCCGATCTCGGCGGCGATGCGGCGGGGGCGCCCGCCGCCCACCGGCTCGCGGTGTTCCGGGTGGTACAGGAGGCGGTCACCAACGCGCGCAAGCACGCCCCCGAGGCAGCGGTGCACGTCAGGGTGCGGTACGGCGCTCCGGCCACCCGTGTGGAGGTCACCAATGCCGCGGGGGGCGAGGGCGCGGCAGTGCGCTCCGGCTACGGGCTGATCGGCCTCGGGGAGCGGGTGCGGGCCCTCGGGGGCGAACTCGAGGCGGGCCCCTCCGGGGACGGGGCCTGGCGCGTCTCGGCCCGCCTGCCCCTCGTCCCCGGCCCGCCGCCCGGGGCCGTGCCCGACCCTGAGACCTGCGGCGACGCCGGCGGTCGCGAGCGGCGCGAGTGCCACTCCACCGGGAAGGGGAGGCGTCCGTGATCCGCACGATGATCGTGGACGACGACGCGCTCGTCCGCCTCGGCCTCGCCGATCTGCTGGAGTCCGATCCCGGCATCGAGTTGGTCGCCCAGGCCGCCGACGGCCTCCAGGCGGTGGAGCGGGCGATGGCGCACCGGGTGGACGTGGCCCTGGTGGACGTGCGGATGCCGCGCCTCGACGGCATCGCCGCCACCGCCAGGCTGCGCGCGCTCCCCCACCCGCCGCGAGTGATCACGCTGACCACCTTCGACCTGGACGAGTACGTCTACAACGCGCTCGCCGCGGGCGCCGACGGCTTCCTGCTCAAGGACAGCGACCCTGCGGAGATCCTCCGCTCGGTGCACTTGGTGGCCGCGGGGTCGGCCATGCTGCACCCGGCCGCCGCCCGGCGGGTGATCGACCGCTACCACCTGGTGGCACGCCCGCAGGCCGAGGCGGCCAGGGACCGCCTGAACCGGCTGACGCCACGGGAGCGAGACGTGCTGGCGCTGGTGGCCGACGGCCGGACGAACGCCGAGATCGCGGCGGCGCTCGGGATGCGGGAGAGCACGGTGAAGGCGCACGTCAGCCGGATACTCCTCGCCCTCGACGTGGGCAACAGGGTGCAGGCAGCGCTGCTCGCCCACGACGCCGCCGCGGGGCGTCCATCGCCCTGGGTCAAGGGCCGCTGAGCCGCCGGGCGCCGCGGTGCCCGGACGGTCCGCGCCGGGCGGCCGCGGCCGTGCGCGCGGGGTCGCGGCCTGGGTGCCTTGCGGTCGGCTGCGCCTCGGGATTCCCGCAGTGAGGGTGGCCGAGCCGGCGAAATGGTACTGGGGTTGTCCTCAGTTGAAGACGGAGGCTGACCCCATAGGAACCACTGGCCCCTTTTGATGGACTATGGGGCATGACCAACACATCGGTGCGAATTCGCCGGTTACGTGCTTCGGCCACCGCGATGGCGGCGGCCGCCGTGCTCGCCGGGGGCGGCTCGGTAGTCCCGGCCGCCGCGGCAGCGGCCGCGGCCCCGTCCGCCACGGCCCCGCTGACGGCGGAGCAGCTGCGGCAGGAGGTGGAACGGGCCCTGCGGGACGGAGGGTTCGTCGGCCTGTCCGTCGAAGTCCGCGACGGTCGGCATCGGTCGCGCGCCCAGGCGGGAGAGGCGGAGCTCGGGACGGGCCGCGAGGTTCCGGCCGGGGCGAGCCTGCGGGCCGGCAGTGCGACCAAGCCGTTCGTGGCGACGGTCGTGCTCCAGCTCGCCGCCGAGGGGCGCCTCTCGCTCGACGACACGGTGGAGCAATGGCTGCCCGGCGTCGTCACGGGCAACGGAAACGACGGCAGCCGCATCACCATCCGCAATCTGCTCCAGCAGACCAGCGGCATCCACAACTACGACTATGCCGACGACGTGGGAGACGACGCCGCCGCCTTCGAGGAGCACAGGTTCGACCAGGTCAGCCCCTGGCAGCTGGTGGCGGGCGCCATGGGCAGCGCGCCCGACTTCCCGCCGGCCGCCCCGGGAGACCCCGCGCCCGACTGGGGATACTCCAACCCCAACTACATCCTGGCCGGGTTGATCATCCAGCGGGTCACCGGGCAGGACTGGGCCACGGCGGTCACCGAGCGCATCATCGAGCCGCTCGGCCTGGCGGGCACCTACGCGCCGGGGGACGATCCCTCCCTGCCCGAGCCCTACCTGCACACCTACCACCACTTCGCCGGGGCGCCGGAGTGGACGGACACGACGATCCGCTCGATGTCCTGGGCCGACGCGGCCGGCGCTCTCGTCACCACGGAGCGGGACCTCGACCGGTTCTTCACGGCGCTGCTCGACGGCAGGCTGCTGCCACCGCGCGAGCTGGCCGAGATGCGCGACACCGTGCCCGTCGACCCGGACTTCGAGATCGCCTTCCCCGGCCTCACCTACGGGCTCGGGCTGATGCGGGAGCCGCTGTCCTGCGGCGGCCACCGCTGGGGGCACGGCGGCGACCTGGCGGGGGCGACCGTCAGGGAGGGCGTCACCGAGGACGGGCGGCGCAGCATCGTGATCAACGCGAGCGGCAAGACGGAGGACGACGAGCAGTTGCTGCGGGCCGAGGCGGCGCTGCGGCAGCTGATGGACACCGTGCTCTGCCGGGGGACGCGATGAGGCGGCGCCTGGCGGCCCTCGGTGCCGCCCTCGGAGCCGCCGCCGTGCTCGCCTCCGGTCTGTCGGCCGCGGCGGCGCCAGGGCCCGGCCTCCTGCAGCGTGATGCCGCGGCACTTCACGCGGCGGGGGCCGTGGGAGTGGCCGCCGTACTCGACACCCCGTCGGGCACGCAGACCGCCCACAGCGGCACGGCCGACCTGCGCACCGGGGCTCCGGTGTTCCCGGAGGCGCACTACCGGGCGGGCAGCACCACGAAGACCTTCATCGCCACTGTCGTCCTCCAACTGGTGGGCGAGGGACGGCTGTCGCTCGACGACACCGTGGAGAGCCGGCTGCCCGGCCTGGTCTCGGGCAACGGCAACGACGGCAGCCGCATCACCATCCGGCAGCTCCTCCAGCACACCAGCGGCCTGCCCAACTACACGAGCGTGAGGGAGGTGTTCCCTGCCGGTTACTCCGCGGCCGAGTACTACGCGCACCGCTTCCGCCACTACGAGGCCGAGGAGCTGGTGGCCGGGGCGATGCGCCTGCCGCCGCGCTTCGAGCCGGGGACCGACTGGGCCTACTCGAACACCAACTACATCCTGGCCGGCCTGATCATCGAGCGGGTCACCGGCCACTCGTGGGAGGAGGAAGTACGCGACCGGATCATCCGCCCGCTGGGGCTGACGGGCACCTACGCGCCCGGGGACGATCCCGTGCTCCCGCCACCCGCCGTGCACGGGTACCACACCTACGAGGAGGACGGCCGCACGGTCGACACCACGCTGTTCAACGCGACGGCGGCCGACGCCTCGGGCGCGCTGATCTCCACTCCCCGGGACATCAACCGGTTCTTCGGCGCCCTGATAGGCGGGCGGCTGCTGGAGGGCCCCGAGTTGGCGGAGATGCTGCACACCCACCCGATACCCGGCGAGCCGGGGCGGGGCTACGGCCTCGGCATCGAGACCACCCCGCTGAGCTGCGGCGGCTTCTACTGGCACCACGGCGGCAACGCCCTCGGCTATGAGAGCGAGGACGGTATCACGGTGGACGGCGACCGCGCGGTGACGGTCTCGGTCAACAGCTACGACGCAGCCGACACCGCCCGGCAGGATGCGGTGGACGCGGGGGTCCGCACCCTCATCGACGACGCGCTCTGCGCCGGACGCACGGCGGACTGAGCCGATCCAGCGGCGGACTGCGCCGGGAGGCGGCGCCCGCGACCCGCGCCGCGGGGAACGCGGTCCGCGGGCGCGGCCTCCCTGCCGCCTCAGCGCCTCCGTCTCGGATCCGCCGTGGTGGCCACGGACTCGGGGCATCGACGGCTCCGGGGGCGGGCGGCGCGGCGCGTCCGGTGGCCCGGGGGATCCAGAGTTCCGCCGGCCTCCGAGGTCAGGGGCTCTCGCGGTCCGGCCGGGACGGCGGGCGCAGCAACAGGAGGTCGGTGCCCCAGGAGTCGAGGATCTCGCCGTGGCCACGGGCCCGCGCCAGCCGTTCCACATCGGCGAACAGGGCACGCTGGGCGGCCGGTTCACCGGTGGCCAGGATGCGGCGCAGCCGCGGGAGGAGGGTGCCGGCCTGCCAGGTGGGGGCGCCGAGTGGGTGCCTGCTGAGCTCCCACTCCAGGTATTTGTTGTACGGCCTGACCCGCCGGTGCAGGGCGAAGAGCGATTCGAGGAGGAAGGGGAGGCTTTCGGCGGCGTCGAGGTGGGCGAGTTCGGGGCGGCCGTCGCGGTGGCTCTTGAGGGAGCGGTAGGTCTGGTTGAGGTAGGCGTCGAGGTGGCCGTCGGCGTGCCGCCGCGCCTCGGCGGGGCTCAGCGTCCGCTTGCGGTCGAGGAGTTCGCCGATCGTGCCGCCCAACCGGTCGAAAAGGAGCCGCGCGTGGACGTAGGCGTAGCGGGCCCAGCCGTACTCGTCGCCCGGCAGGGCGCGGCGGCGGAAGGCCGCGAGGGGCATGACGACGAGGTCGAGGTGCGGGCTGCGGAAGCCGTCCAGCGCGGTCAGCCAGGCGGGGGCCTCGTCGGCGGTGATGACGTGCAGATCGTGGTCCGAGTGCGGGGTCGGCATCCCCGCGTGGGCCTGGGAGCCGCTGAGGACGAGGCCCAGCACGGCGGGTTCGTCGCGCAGCCCGGCAATCCAGCCGGCCGGGTTCGCGGGCTCGGAGATCGCCGCGAGAAGCGGCGCGGCGGGCGGTTCGGCGGGATGCGCGGCAGCGAGGAGGTGGGGCGCGGGCGGTTCGGGAGTGGCAAGGTCGGGGTTCGGTTCCGGCATGGGTGAACTCTCCTGGCAGGCGGGACCGGCCGTGGCCGGATGACGGCCCCGGGGCGCGCCGGGAGGGCGCGGGCTCGCGCGGCGCTGCGGGAAGTGGCGCATCGGGGCGACGCGCCACGGGAGTTCACCTCACGGCGTGGAGGCTATCTCCGGTCCGGCGGGCTCGGGAAGGGGTGGTGCGCCCCGGCGGGTGCGCCTGAGCACTCCGGCGCAGGCCAGGGCGGCGGTCGTCGCCGCGAGGAGCGCGGCGACGGGAAGGGAGAGTGCGCCGATGGCCAGGGAGCCGAGGCCGAAGCCGGTGCCCTGGACGACGAAGGAGACCGAGAAGCCCTCGGCGCGGCGGCCCGGCGGCAGCAGCCGCTGGATCTGGAGGGAGGCGACGGTGAGGAGTGGCCCGGTGCAGCCGCCGATGAGGACGACCGCGGCGACGAGTCCGGCCCAGCGGCCCTGGGCCGTGAGCACGAGCGAGCCGGCGAGGAAGCAGCCGAGGAAGGCGGCGGCGCAGCCGGCCGCGGGGCGGCCACGCCAGGCGAAGAGGGCACCGCCCACGATGCTCGACCCGCACAGTGTGGCGATGATGAGCGCGGCACCCGCCTCGCCCGCGCCGAGCCGCTGGGCGTAGGCGAGCGGGGAGACCTCGACCGTGGACAGGACGTGGCCGACGGCGAACTGGCAGCCGAGCCAGGGGGCGGCGGCCCGCAGGGGGAGCCGGGGCCGCGAGTGGCCGGGGCCGGTTGCGGGCCGCACGTGGCGGCCCGGCAGGGCGGCCATCAGCAGACCGCAGACCAGGAAGGAGCCCGCCATCGCGAGAATCGGGAGGAATGTACCGGCCGCCGCCAGGAACGCCACCAGCACCGGCCCGGTGATCAGCACGGCGTCCACGAGCATCGCGTCCACCGACACGGCACGCGGCAGCCCCGCGTCGTCCACGAGACGGGCCAGCAGGCCGCGGAATCCGCCGGGCAGCCCGCCGGCGACCGCTCCGGGCACGGCGACCAGCACGAGCAGTACAGGGGCGGGGGCGCCGGCCGCCGCGGCGCCGGCGAGGCAGCCGAAGGCCACGGCGGCGCAGGTGGCCAGCACCGGCACCCCGCGGCCGGGTCCGACGCGGTCCAGCAGCCGGCCCGCGGGCACCGCGCCAAGCGTCTGGACGACCACGAAGACGGACATCAGCACCGCGCCGAGCCGATAGGAGCCGGTGGTGGCGACGGTGAGCGTCGTGAAGGCGAGCGGAGCCATCGCCGCGGGCAGCCGCCCCGCCTGCACCCCGGCGGACCAGTGCCAGTACGCCGAGGTGCGGAGCGGCACGCGCGTTGCGGCCGGTCCCGGGTGAGCCTCCTCGCCGGCCGACCGGGCGGCGGGCTCGGCGGCGCGCCCCTCAGCGGCGGGCTTCTCGGTGCCGGGTGGATCGGCAGGGCCGCGATCGACTGGGGGCGCGTCGGCGGTAGGCGCCTCCACGGTGGACGCCTCCGTGATGGGCGTTTTGCGCGCTTTGGTGGGTTCAGCGGCCATAAGAGCACTATCCGCCCCGGGCCGGCACGGGGATACTGATTCGGGTCTAGCCGAATCACGCTGGCGAGCGCGGGCGCTGCCGTGGGGGCGGTCAGGGAAGGTGGGCGAGTGATCGAGTTGCTGATCACCTCGGCCGCGGCGCGGCGGCTCAGGTTCGCCGTCTCCCCGCTGGAGGAGACGCTGGGCGCGCTGCGGGTGCTGCTCGGCAGGCACCGGCACCCCGTCCACCTGCCCTGGCTGGCCGCCGCGGCCGGGACCGCACGGGAGTTGCCCCTCGCGGAGCTGGCGCGGGTGCTGGGCGCGCGGCGCTACATCACCGAGTTTCTCGGCCCGCCGCCGCAGGGCCGGGAGACCACGGCCGAGGCGCAGCTCGCGGAGTTGCGGAGCACGCCGCCGGCACAGGTTGCCAGGGAGCTGGCCATGGTGGACGCCGACCTGGGTTCCCTGCCGCGGGACCCGGCGCGGGCGCGCGACCTGCTCGCCGACCAGATGGAGCTGGCCTGGACCCGCCTGGTCGCGCCCCAGTGGCCCCGGCTCGCCGAGGTGCTCGCCGCGGACATCGATCACCGGGCGCGGCTGCTGGCCGCCGAGGGCTTCGCCGCCGTCCTCGCCGAGCTGCACCCGCGCGTTGCCCTGGTCGCCGGCCGGGAGGGCGAGGACACGCTGGTGATCGACAGCCATGCGCGGATCAGGACCCGGCTCGACGCCCGTGGCCTGTTGCTGGTGCCCAGCGTGTTCGCCTGGCCCGCGATCGGCGTGGTGACCGTGCCTCCGTGGCAGCCGACGCTGATCTATCCGGCGCGCGGCGTCGGCGCGCTCTGGGAGCGGCCGCCCGGCGGCGCGGACCGGCTGGCCGCCGTGCTCGGCAGGACGAAGGCCGCGCTGCTCGAAACGCTGTCCGAACCGGGCAGCACCTCGCGCCTCGCGGCCCGCCTGGGCCTTTCCCCCGGCACCGTCTCCGAGCACCTCACCGCCCTGCGCGGCGCCGGGCTGCTGACCACCACGCGGCGCGGCCGTGAGGTCGTCTACCGCCGTTCGCCACTGGGGGACGCGTTGCTCGCGGGCGGGTTGCCTGGGGGCACGGACGGCTGAGGCCCCCCGGGCCGCGACGCGGGGGCGTGCGGGGGGCCCTACGGGCGCGTCGTATCCCCGGGGCACGCCACCCTGCGGGCACCTTGCGGGTGCCCGCGCGCCCGCGCCCGGTCGAGCGCTGAACAACCGGCGCGGGCCTCACGCGAAGCGCGTGCGCGCCCCGCCCCGCGCCTGACCGCCCTGGGAACGCCCCGCCCGGCAGCCGGCCGCCCTGGGGAAGGACACCCGCACGTGCGTGACCGGCCGAGACAGGGCGTGACCGCCGGGAGGGGCCGGGCACCCCGGCAGACGGGCGAGCGCCCCCGTGAGCGCCGCGTGAGCGCCGCGCAAAGCGCGTGGGGGCCGGGCGCCGCGCGCGGCGCGTCTTGGCCTGGTGGGCGGCCCGCCCCGCGCGTGGCCGGCGTGGTGGGCGTGGCGGCGGGTGCGGTGCCGTCTTGGCGTGGGCACAAGAACGCGCGGGGTCCGGCCCAACCCCCCAGTCGGCCGAACCCCGCGCGGCTCCCCCGTCCCCCTGCTGTCCCCCCCGTGTCCCCCGATCCCCGTAAACCCCCCGGGTCCCCCCCCGTTCCCCCGTTTCCCCCGTCTTTCCCCACGTCCGCGGTGCCGGTTTCCCGGTCGGTTCCCGGCCGGTTCCCGGCCTCCGCGGGCGCGGTGGGGCACCGGAGTGCCCCGCCCCCTCGGGCCGTCCGCTCGGGGCGTCCCGCCCGGTCAGGCGACCAGCTCGCCGAAGGACTCTTCTTCCTGGTCCTGGCCGAGGCTGAGCGCCCGGTCCTCACGCAGTCGGCGCAGGGTGCGCCAGATGCTGCTCTTCACCGTGCCGACGCTTATGTTCAGCGTCTCCGCGATCTCGGGGTCGGTCTGCCCCTCGTAGTAACGCAGCACCAGCATCGTGCGCTGCTGCTCGGGCAGCCTGGCGAGCGCCTGCCAGAGCACCGTGCGCAGTTCGGTGCCGCGCATCGTGTCCTGCTCGCCCGGCGCCTCGGGCAGTTCCTCGGTCGGGTACTCGCTGAGCTTGCGCCGCCGCCACGCGCTGATGTGCAGGTTGGTCATGGTGCGCCGCAGGTAGCCACCGACGGCCGCCTTGTCGCTGATCCGGTCCCAGGCGCGGTACGTCGACAGCAGCGCGCTCTGGAGCAGATCCTCGGCCTCGAACCGGTCGCCCGTCAGGTGGTAGGCGGTCGCGTACAGGGAGGCGCGGCGCTCACGCACGTAGGCGGTGAACTCCGCCTCCGTGGCCCCCTCGCGCCGCGCGCCCCCTGTGCGTCCCCCTTTCACCGTCGCGCCCACCGCCGCAAGGTGCGGCGGACGCTGGTGTCCGATGCTGCGACGACCCCCAAGCCTGTTCGCGGCACCGGACTTCTCCCCGCGCCGGACCGGAACCACGGCGGTGGCAGTGCGCGTCCCACTCACCGTCGTTGCGTCGGTGATGCCGTGCATTGCGCTCATCCCGCTCCCCCTTCGTGTACTCCGCCGTCCGGAACCCCGTCTCCGGGGCCTTTCGCTGGGAAATACACTGCCGCTCCAGTTTCATGGCGGAGTCCCCCAACTGTCACAGCGGTGTCACAGCGGCCGGGTCCCACATCGCCTGGATCGCCCCATCCCGACCTGACTGTCGAACTCGGCGGGCCCATACGACACAATGAGCCGCGTGGCTTTCCTGTTGCTGATCGAGGACGACGAGGCAGTGCGGACGGCCCTGGAGATGAGCCTCACTCGCCAGGGTCACCGCGTCGTGACCGCGGCCACGGGCGAGGACGGCCTACGGCAGCTGCGTGAGCAGCGGCCGGATCTGATCGTCTTGGACGTCATGTTGCCCGGCATTGACGGATTCGAGGTCTGCCGTCGCATCCGCCGGACCGATCAGCTCCCGATCATTCTCCTGACGGCCCGCAGCGACGACATCGACGTGGTCGTCGGCCTCGAATCGGGCGCGGACGACTACGTCGTCAAGCCGGTGCAGGGCCGCGTCCTCGACGCGCGTATCCGCGCGGTGATGCGGCGCGGCGAGCGCGAGTCCAACGACTCCGCCACCTTCGGTTCGATCGTCATCGACCGGGCCGCCATGACCGTCACCAAGAACGGCACCGACCTCCAGCTGACCCCCACGGAACTGCGCCTCCTGCTGGAGCTGAGCCGCCGCCCCGGCCAGGCCCTGTCCAGGCAGCAGCTGCTGCGGCTGGTGTGGGAGCACGACTATCTGGGCGACTCGCGGCTGGTGGACGCCTGCGTGCAGCGCCTCCGCGCCAAGGTCGAGGACGTGCCCTCCTCCCCCAAGCTGATCCGCACGGTACGCGGCGTGGGCTACCGGCTGGACGCGCCCTCGTGAGAGAACTGGACGCGTTTTCGTGAAGGAAAGAGCAGGTCAACGCCCCGACGGCGCGCTACGCGGCTGGCTGCGCGGCCTGCTGCGCCTGACCAGCCTGCGGCTGCGGCTCGTCACCGTCTTCGCGCTGGTGGCCCTGGTGGCCGCGGTCTCCGTCTCCGGCATCGCCTACTGGCTCAACCGCGACGCCGTCCTCACCAGGGCGCAGAACGCGGCGCTGAAGGACTTCCGCAAGTCGCTCGGCGACCACGCCGGCGCCCTGCCCGAGGACTTCACCTGCGACGACCTGCGCGGCATGGCCGCGGCCGTGGCCAACAACGCGCTGAACTACCAGGTCATCCTCGTGGACGACGAGGGCCCCGAGCCCGCCTGCACGGCCGAATCCGATCCCTCGGTCTTCAACGTCGAAATGGTCCCCGGCTCGCTGTCCCAGGCGGTCCGCGAGCGGCGGGGCAACGGCGACGTCTCCTCCGACTACCACATGTACTGGCAGCGGATCTCCCGCGAGGGCGAGCCCTTCCTCATCAGCGGCACCGAGATCATCGACGAGGAGGACGCGGGACCGACCGGTTACATGCTCACCTCGCTGGGCGCGGAGCGCGACGACCTGAACTCGCTGGCCTGGTCCCTCGGTGTCGCGACCGCCCTCGCCGTGATCGGCTCGGTGCTGCTGGCGCAGGCCGCCGCCTCCACGGTGCTGCGGCCGGTCCAGCGGCTGAGCGACGCGGCCAGGCGCCTCGGCGAGGGCAAGCTCGACACCCGCCTCGAGGTGCGGGGCGCGGACGAGCTGGCGCAGCTGGCCAGGACCTTCAACAGCGCCGCCGCCTCCCTGGAGGAGCGGGTGAAGGACCTCAGCAACCGGGAGGCGGCCAGCCGCAGGTTCGTCGCCGACATGTCCCACGAGCTGCGCACCCCGATGACGGCGATCACCGCGATGACCGAGGTCCTGGAGGAGGAGGTCGACAACCTCGACCCCATGATCGCGCCGGCCGTGCAGCTCGTCGTCAGCGAGACCCGCCGGCTGAACGACCTCGTCGAGAACCTCATGGAGGTCACCCGCTTCGACGCCGGAACGGCCCGCATGGTGCTGGACGACGTGGACGTCGCCGACCAGGTGACCGCCTGCATCGACGCCCGCGCCTGGCTGGACGCGGTGCAGGTCAACGCGCCGCGCGGGATCATCGCGCGCCTCGACCCGCGCCGCCTCGACGTCATCCTGGCCAACCTCATCGGCAACGCCCTGAAGCACGGAGGTTCCCCCGTACGTGTGACAGTGCGCGAGGAGCAGGGGCCGCAGGGGCACGAGATGCTGGTGGAGGTCGCCGACCGCGGCCCGGGCATCCCCGAAGAGGTGCTGCCGCACGTCTTCGACCGTTTCTACAAGGCCAGCGCCTCGCGCCCGCGCTCCGACGGCAGCGGCCTCGGCCTCTCGATCGCCCTGGAGAACGCCCACCTGCACGGCGGCGACATCACGGCGAGCAACGCGCCGGGCGGCGGCGCCGTGTTCACGCTGCGCCTGCCGCGGAACGCCCAGCTCGCCGAGCCGGACGAGGAGCAGGAACAGTCCGAGGCCCCGGAATCCGCCACCCCCGCGCTTTCGGCCGGGCCCGCGGAATCCGCCACGCCGGAAGGACCGGCCACCACCCCCGTATCCACCACGTCCGGCGCAACCGAAACGACACAAGCCCCGGTCACGCCCGAAGCCCCGGCCGTGTCCCAGGGGCCGGCCGGGTCCGGAGAACGCGCCTCGTCCACGGGCACCGCCGCCTCCCCGGGTGCGGCCGCGCCCGCGGACGAGGCCCCCGTTCCCGCGGAGGGCGCCGGGCAGGGCCGGCGGGACGGGGAGCCGGGGTCCGGGGCGGGTGCCGAGGGCGCGGGCACGGCCGTGCCCAGGGCGCGCGGCGAGCGCGAGGCGGCCGTGGACCGGGAGGAGCAGCGGTGAGCGCGCTGTTCCGGGCGAAGGCTGCCCGCGGGCTGTTCCTCGGGCTCCTGGCCGGCGTCGCGGGCTGCGGGATCAGGGCGACCGACGTTCCGGTGGACGGCGGCCCCGCGCCCACCCGCGCCAGCTGCGAGGCGCCGTCCGCCGCGGAGGGGACCGAGCAGACCGACGTCTTCCTCGTCTGCGGTTCCAAGGTGAACCCGGTGCACCGCGCGATCGAGTACCCCGCGCCGGTCAGCGGCGAGGACGGCCGGGCGGGAGCGGTGAGCGAACGCGTCGCCGTGGCCGAGGCGCTGCTCGACGAGCTGGAGGCGACGCCGCGCCGGGAGGAGCGGGCCGCGGGGTTCAGCAGCGCGGTGCCCGAGGACCTCGGCGTCAGCGGCCCCATACCCGGGGACCCCGCGGGCGTGCTGCGGCTGAGCGAGCGGCCCAGTGACCTGCCGGCCTTCGCCCTCGGCCAGATCATCTGCACCTTCGCCAACAGCTCGCGGCTCGGGGACGGCGGCCAGACCGTGGTGCTCGGCGGCCCGCCGGGGGAGCCGCGGGGCCAGCCCAGGACGTACTCCTGCAGCACCGCCATGCGCACCAGCCCGGACAGCGGCCAGCCTCCCGGCGTCGGGCAGAAGCCCTGAGGCCACCGGCGCCCGGCCCACGCCCCGGCCCGCGCCCACGGTAGACGCAGGTCACATCCCAAGCAGGGAACCGGGTCCGAGGAGGGCCGCGTCCATGCGTGCGTGCAGCATCATCCCTTGGGTCCCCACGGGCCCGGCGTCTGTCCACGCATCCGGATGACCGCTCTCCTGCTCCTCGTGCTCTACCTGGCGGTGACCGCGTGGCTCGCGCTCCGCCCGCTGGATGTGCTGTGGGTCTCCCCGGCCAACCTGGAACCGCTCGCCACCCTCAGGGAGGACGTCGAGCAGGGCCCCGAGGAGGCCGGTCGCGTCATCTTTCTCGGCATGCTGCGCCTGGCTCCGCTGGGCGTGCTGGTGCCGCTGCTCGGGCGGCGGTTCGGCGGGCCGCGGTTCGTTTCCCTCGTCCACGCCGTCTTCGCCGGGGCGGCGATCTCGCTCGCCCTGGAGTTCGGCCAGTCGCTGGTGCCCAGCCGGGTGGCGAACGTGGACTCGGTCATCCTCGACGCGCTGGGCGTCGCCCTCACCCACCAGCTGTGCTACCGGCGGCTGCGCTCCTTCACCTGCCGGGCCTCCTGCCCCGGCGAACGGCGGGCCGCGCCCCCGTCCCGGCCGGTGCCGCCCGGGCCGCCGGCCCCGCTGCCCTCGCCCGAGGCGCACCGGGAGTCGGCGACGCGCCGCTGCGCCTGGGGCCTGGGCCGTCACGAGAGCACGGCGCCCGCCCTGACCGGCCGCGGCTGACCCGCGCCCGCCGCCACGACGCGTGCGAGGGCCGTCCTCCCGTCTGGGCGGGAGGACGGCCCTCGCCGTGGGGGGTGCCGCTCAGCCGAGGTGCAGGCCGCCGAGGAGGTCCGAGGCGGGCAGCCCGGCCAGGCCGTCGGGCTGGATCGGCAGGCCGCCGAGCAGCTGGGTGGCCGGCTCGAGCAGGGTCTCGGCCTGGCCGGGGGCGTTGGCCGCGGTGTGCGACAGCGTCTGGTCCGCGACCGGCAGCGCACTCGACTCGCCCGAGAGCATGTCGGCGCCGGTCTCGACCACCTCGCCGCTCCGGCCGGGGAGCGTGTCCGCGGCCTCGTGGACCGGGAGGGTGTGCACCACGTCGTCCGTGGTGGACTGCACGCCGGAGGACAGCGGGGCGGCGGAGGCGGAGCCCGCCGCGGCGGCGACGAAGGCGGCGCCGAGAGCGGCCGCGCCGAGGGTCTTCACGGTTGACTGCTTCATCAGTTGTTTCGTTCCTTGAGGGGGAGTCGGGTTTCGAGCGGCGAGGGGGACGGTAGCCATTTCCCGGTCGCCGTCGCAATGAATCGAAAAGCGCGCCGCCGCCCGTGACCCGCCCGGCCCCACATGTCGTACCGGCCCCGCCCCGCTTCCCTCTTTCGCGTCGTCGCCCCTGGTCAGAGGGATGCGTCGGCGCCCCCGCCAAACAGCCATTCGGAACGCAGGGCGGCGTACCCCGGCTTGATGACATCGTTGATCATCGCCAGACGTTCATCGAAAGGAATGAACGCGGACTTCATCGCATTGACCGTGAACCACTGCATGTCGTCGAGCGAGTAGTGGAAGGTCCGGACCAGGTGGGCGAATTCGCCGCTCATGCTGGTCGCGCTCATCAGCCGGTTGTCGGTGTTCACGGTGGCCCGGAACTGCAGGCGCCGCAGCAGGCCGATCGGGTGCTCGGCGTAGGAGGAGGCCGCGCCGGTCTGGAGGTTGGAGGTGGGGCACAGTTCCAGGGGGATGCGCTTGTCGCGGACGTAGGCCGCGAGCCGGCCGAGCTTGACCGAGCCGTCCTCCGCGACGTCGATGTCGTCGATGATGCGCACGCCGTGCCCGAGCCGGTCGGCCCCGCACCACTGCAGCGCCTGCCAGATGGAGGGCAGGCCGAAGGCCTCGCCCGCGTGGATGGTGAAGTGGTTGTTCTCGCGCTTGAGGTACTCGAAGGCGTCCAGGTGCCTGGTGGGCGGGAAGCCGGCCTCGGCGCCCGCGATGTCGAAGCCGACGACGCCCAGGTCCCGGTAGCGGTTGGCGAGTTCGGCGATCTCCAGGGCGCGGGCCGCGTGCCGCATCGCGGTGAGCAGCGCGCCGACCCGGATGCGGCGCCCGGCCGCGGCGGCCTGCCGTTCGCCCCTCCGGAAGCCCTCGTTGACGGCCTCGACGACCTCCTCCAGGGCGAGGCCGCGCTGCACGTGCTGCTCGGGGGCGTAGCGGACCTCGGCGTAGACGACGCCGTCGGCGGCCAGGTCCTCGACGCACTCGGCCGCCACCCTGGCCAGCGCCTGGGGCGTCTGCATCACGCCGACGGTGTGGTCGAAGGTCTCCAGGTAGCGGACGAGCGAGCCGGAGTCCGCGGCCTGCCGGAACCAGTCGCCAAGCGGCCCCGCCTCGGTCGCGGGCAGCCGGTCGTAGCCCTGCTCGGCGGCGAGTTCGACGATGGTGGCCGGCCGCAGCCCGCCGTCGAGATGGTCGTGCAGCAGCACCTTGGGGGCGCGCCGGATCTGCTCCGGCGAGGGCGGATTGTCTCGTGGGGTGGTCACCCGCGGCACTCTAGCGCCTACGCGCGTAGATCACCTGCCGGCGAGCCGGATTCCGCCGCCGGCGGGCCGGCCGGCGCGCCCCGCCGGCCCGGGGACGCCTCCGGCCGGCCCGGGGACGCCTCCGGCCGGCCCGGGGCCTGGGTGGTGATCCGGCCTCTGCGGCTCAGCAGGAACCGCTTGAAGTCGGCCACCGGCCTGGTGTCGGGGCGGCCCGCCGGCCAGGCCACCCCGATCTCGCGCACCGCGCGCGGGGCGGTCACCGCGAGCTCCCGCACGCCGGGGCGCGGCACGGTGGGCGGCGGCAGCAGCGCGACCCCGAGGCCGGCCGCGACCAGGCCGCGCAGCGTCTCGGGCTCCTCCCCCTCGAAGGCGACCCGCGGCCTGAACCCGGCCTGCTCGCACAGCACTTCGGTCAGCCGCCGCAGCCCGTAGCCGGGCTCCAGGGTGACGAAGGGCTCCTGTGCCGCCTCGGCCAGCCGCACCCTGCGGCGGCCCGCAAGCCGGTGGCCCGCCGGGACGACGAGGTGGAGCCGCTGCTCGTCCAGGCGGCGGCTGACCAGGTCGGGCGCGTCGGGCAGCGGGGAGGTCAGGCACAGGTCGAGCTCGCCCGCCCGCATCCGCTCGATCATGTCCTCGCCGTAGCTCTGCACCAGCGCGAAGCGCACCCTGGGGTGGTCGGCGCGGAAGGCGCTCAGCAGTTCCGGCACGGTCTCCGGGCCCATCGTGTGCAGGAAGCCGAAGGCCACCTTGCCCGCGGCCGGGTCGGCGTCGGCGCGCACCGACTCGGCGGCCCGCTCGACCTCGCCCAGGGCGCGTTCCACGGAGCGGGCGAACGCGTGCCCCGCCGGGGTGAGCGAGACGGTGCGGCCGTGCCTGGCCAGCAGCGCGACGCCGAGGTCCGCTTCGAGGCGCGCCATCGCCCGGCTGAGCGTGGACTGCGGAACGCCCAGGTCGCGGGCGGCCTGGGTGATGTGCTCCTGCCTGGCCACGCCGGCGAACTGCGCCAGCCGCGGGGTCAGCACCGCCGCCCAGGACTCGGCCGAGATGTCGGCTTGGGGCGTGGTGTCGGGTGTTACCGACTCGCGTTGTGTGTTGCGAGGGGATGACATGCCGGGCGCCCACCTCTCCTTATGCGTCAGCGCATGAATCATGACAGATTCATGCATTGGACGCATGAAACCGGGCGTTCTACGGTCGAAGCATGCCCACCGTTTTGCCCGGGGCGCCCGCCACCGCGGGTGCCTCCACCCAGCCCTTGCCGGCCACCGCCGGCGGAACGCGCATGAGGATACGCATCAACCTGGCGCTGTTCGCCGCGGGTCTCGCGACGTTCGCGCTGCTCTTCTCGACCCAGGCCCTGCTGCCCGACCTCGCCGGCGGCTTCGGCGTCCGCGCCGACCAGGCGAGCTGGACGGTGTCCGCCACGACCATCGGGCTGGCGGCGGCGGTGCTGCCGCTGAGCACGCTGTCCGAACGCTTCGGGCGCCGGCAGACGATGACCGTCTCGCTCGGCGTGGCCGTGGCACTCGCGGTGGCCATCCCCTTCGCGCCCAGCCTGCCGTGGCTGGTGCTGCTGCGCGCCCTGCAGGGCGCCGCGCTCGCCGGGGTCCCCGCCTCCGCGGTCGCGTACCTCTCCGAGGAGCTGCCCGCCCGGGCCACGGTCGGGGCGGTCGGCCTCTTCATCGCGGGCAACAGCGTGGGCGGCATGACCGGCCGGGTGCTGACCGGCTGGGTCGCCGAGGCGTTCGGCTGGCGCGCGGCGCTGGGCGCGGTGGCGGCGATGGCGGTGGTCTCCGCGGTGGCGTTCCGGGCGCTGCTGCCCCGGGCGCGCAACTTCCACCCGGCCCCGCTGCGCCCGCGGCTGGTGCTGCGGACGGTGCAGGACCACCTGGCCAGGCCGCTGCTGCTGCGCCTGTACGCGATCGGGATGCTGCTGATGGCGGCGTTCAGCGCCGTGTACACGGTCGTCGGCTTCCGGCTCACCGAGGCGCCCTTCCACCTGTCGGCGGGGCTGGCGGGCTCGGTCTTCGTCATCTACCTGGTGGGCACCGGCTCCTCGGCCGCGACCGGGCCGGTGATGGAGCGCCTGGGGCGGCGCGGGGCGCTGTACCTGGCGATCGGCACCGTCGCGGCCGGGCTGCTGCTGAGCCTGGCGGGCAGCCTGCTGCTCGTGCTGGGCGGCCTGGTGCTGATCACCGGCGGCTTCTTCCTCGGGCACGCGGTGGCCTCCGGCTCGGTGAGCCGCACGGTCACCCACGGCCGGGCCCAGGCGTCGGCGCTGTACCAGGTGGCCTACTACCTCGGCGCGAGCGCGGGGGGCACCCTCGGCGCGGTTCTCTTCCACGCCGCCGGCTGGCCCGGCCTGGTCGCCTTCGCCCTGGCCGCGCTGCTCGTCACCGCCCTGATCACGCTGTACGCCACGCGGCTCGCCTTCCGCGAGCGCCGCGTCCTCTCCACGGCGGCCTGAGCCGCACCCCGCCCGCGCCGCTGCCCCGCCCCGCCCTGCGGCCGGGAAGCCGGAGCGCCGGGACCCGGGGCGAGGCCGCCGCGGGTCAGGGCCGGGGGCCCGGCTCCCGTCCGGCCTCCGGCGGCCGGTTCCACGCCTTGGGCCCCTCGCCTGCCCCGGCGCCCGGCCCGGCGCCGGGCGCCCCGCCCGAACCGCCGCCCTCCCCCTCGTCCGTTGCCCCGGCCCGTGGCAGGAGCAGCACCGCGCCGAGGCCGGCGCCGCGTTCCACCTCCTCGTGGGCGGCGGCGGCCGCCGCGAGCGGGTGGCGGGCGGCGATGGGCTGCGCGAGCGCCCCTGCGGCCAGCAGCCGGCCGAGGTGCGCCACCGCCGCCCGCAGTTCCCCGGGCGGCGTCTCCAGCACGTCGAGCAGCCGGAGGGTGGCCTGGCGGGCGCGCAACTCCGCGAGCGGAAGGGCGGGTTCCGGGAGGCTGCCCGGGCCGTGGCCGACGAGCGTGCCGCGCCTGGCGAGAACGGCCGCCGCCCACGGCAGGTGGTCGCCGAGGGCGGCGTCCACCACCAGGTCCACGCCTCCCGGCACGAGGCCGAGCACGGCACGCGCCAGGCGCCCGGGTTCGCCGTCGCCCTCCTCCAGGACGTGGTCCGCGCCCGAGCGCCGCGCGGCCCGCCGTTCCTCCTCGCCCGCCGCGGTCGCCAGGACCAGGGCCCCGGCGCGCGCGGCCAGTTCGACCGCGCAACGCCCCGCCGCCCGCCCCCCGCCCGGGACCAGCACCGCGCGCCCCCGGACCTGACCGGCGCAGAACAGGGCGTGGTGCGCGGCCAGCGCGGGCAGCCCGAGCGCGGCGCCGGTCTCGAAGGAGGCGGCCTCGGGCAGCGGCACCGCCTGCGCGGCGGGCACCACCACGTACTCGGCCGAGGTGCCGAACGCCTTGCCGCGCGCGGCGAAGTAGACCCACACCCGCTCCCCGAGCCGCGCCTTCGGCACGCCGGGGCCCACCAGGTCGACCACCCCGGCCCCGTCCTGCCCGGGCACCACCAGGGGTTCCCGCATCGGGCGGCCGTCCCGGCCCGAACGGCGGTCCACATCCGCCGCGTTGACGCCGGCCGCCGCCAGGCGCACCCGTACCTCCCCCGCCACCGGCACCGGATCGGGCAACTCCCCCACGGTCAGCACCCGCCCGGCCGGGCCCTGCCGCTCGTACCAGGCCGCCCTCACGCGCCCGCCCCCGCCGCGGGGCGGGCCGCCCGGCGGGCCGTGGGCCCGGCCGCCGGGTACGGCGGGTGCGGCGGAGGCGAAGGGGGCGGGGCTTCGGACATGGCTGCTTCCTTCCGGCTCGGCTCGCCTCTTCCGCCTGTCAGCCTGCTCCGCCGGGCCGCGGGCCGCCGGTGACCCGCCGGGCCCCCCGCCCCGCCCCATCCTTATGACCCGCACCCCACGACCCGCACCCCACGACCCGCGTCTCGTGACCCGTCGCCGGCCGTGGCAGGCGCGGGCGGGAAAACCGATTGGGCAGAAGCGGCGCGGGTGACGTAGAGTTCGACGTGTCGACGCGGGGTGGAGCAGCTCGGTAGCTCGCTGGGCTCATAACCCAGAGGTCGCAGGTTCAAATCCTGTCCCCGCTACGAGATCGGGAAGGCCCGGCGCCCTTCGGGGCGGCCGGGCCTTCGCGCGTGCCACGGCTTCCACCCCCCGGACAACGGTGGCCCCCCTTGGGGGAAAGCGATTACGCTGTGCCCTGCGCCTTCACCGTGTGCGGCCTTCCTGCACGTTTCGGGCACGCACGTGCGTGGGTGCGTCAAGCCGGGTGTACCGAAGGGCGCTTGGGGGGTAGTCAGGCACCGTGGAGAAGGAGGGACGAGTCGGCGTCTGGCTGCTGGTGGCCGCCCTCGCCGCCTTCGCCGGAGTGATCGCGCCGAACGTCTTCGAGCGCGCGGGCGAGGCGATGATCCCCGCGGCGCTGCCCGCCGGCGACGCGGCGACCAGTGCGGATTCCCTCCCTTCCGGCGCCTCGCCCACCCCGGACCCACCCCCCGACGCCACGGGCCAGGCCTTCGAGGCGGTGAGTGCCGGCGACTGCCTGGCCGTCTACGACACCGGCACCGGCGCGTGGAGCGCGCACCGGCCCCGCCGGGTGGACTGTGGAGAGGCCGACGCCTATGTGAAGGTGTCGGCGGTCGAGATGCAGGCGGCCGACTGCCCGCAGGGAGCGGGGCAGAGCTTCTGGGGCTACGCCCGGGGCGTGCACACCGTCGCGCTGTGCCTGACCCGCAGGTTCGAGGTGGGCTCCTGCCTGCTGGCCGACGAGACCCGCGGCTCCGACGGCGAGGACGAGCCGGAGATGCAGGCCGGCCTGCTGACGGTCGCGGACTGCGAGGCCGGGGAGGTGCCCGAGGGATACAACCGGGTGCTGCGCATCACCGGCGTCTACGACGCCCCGGAGGAGATGAGCGGGCCGCTGTGCGCCCGGGGGCCGCAGGACACGACCTCGTACTGGTACTGGTTCGTCGAAAACGCCGAGGACACCGAGGACGTTGAGAACACCGACGACGAAGGAAGCGGGGGGACGGACGGGTCCGAGGGGACCGACGGCGGCAGCGGGGACGCCCAGGGCCCGGGGAGCACCGCGGGCGCCGGCCCGACGGAAGGCCCGGAAGGCCCCGGGGACCCCGAGGGCGCCGGCACCGCCGGAACTCCCGGAGCCGCCGCGGACGGCGGAGCCACCGAGCCCACCGACAGCGCGGAAACGACGGGAACGACGGGGAGCACGGGAAGCACCGGGGCCACGGGAGCCGCGGAGACCACCGGCACCGCCGAGACCCTGCTGTGCACGACCGTCGCCCGCGAGGTCACCTCGTGACCAGCCACACCGCGGCGGCACAGATGCCAGGCAGCAGGAAGAAGCCGGCGTCGAGCGGGATCAGCACCGGCAGCAGCGTGAGGTAGCCCAGCAGGCAGTAGGTGGCCGCGAGGCGCGAGAGCACGTTCTGCAGCCGGTGCGGGCCGCGCCGGTTGAGCCGGACCACGATCGCCACGTACACCGCCGCCCACAGCCCCAGGCGCGGCTGGCCCAGGCACAGGGTGTCGAACAGGTCGGCGACGAACCGGTAGAAGCCGGCGTCCGCGAGGTCGGCCGAGGTGCGGGCCACCTCCCGGAGGTAGGGGTCGAGGGCGAGCTCCGACTCGCCGGCGGAACGCGCGTGCCGGCGGGCCCACTCGGACACCAGGAGCGCGGTCAGGCCGAGCGCGTGCAGCAGGCCGGGCCCGGGAGCCACCGTGCGCTGCCGCGCGGACGGCGGCGTCCGAGTGATCTCAGGCGTCTCCGTTGCGTCCACGGGCAGTATTCTCCCCGCCCCCGGCCCGATTTTCTCCCCCCTGTGCGCCCCACGGCCCCGGCCGCCCGGCGCCGGGGCGGCTCAGATCCCGAGGACGGCCTTGGCGGTGCTGAAGTAGATGACCAGGCCCGTGGCGTCGACCAGGGTCGTCACCATCGGGGCCGAGACCACGGCCGGGTCGATCCGCAGCCGCTTGGCGAGCAGCGGCATCGTGCCGCCCACCGTCGAGGCCCAGCCGCAGATGACGACGAGGGTGAGCGCGACCACGGCCGCCACGTCGGCGCCGACGAACAGGGAGCCGACGGCGAAGCCGACCACGGCGAGCATGGCGCCGAGCAGCAGCCCGGTGCGGCACTCGCGCCAGATCACCCGCAGCAGGTCGGAGGTGCGCACCTCGCCGACGGCGAGCGCGCGGACCGCGGCGGTCGCCGCCTGCGCCCCGGCGTTGCCGCCGGTCCCGATGAGCAGCGGCACGAAGAGGGCGAGTTCGGTGACCGCGTCCAGCTCGCTCTCGAACACCTGGGTGACGGTGACGGTCAGGGTGGCCGCCACCATCAGCAGCAGCAGCCACATCATCCTGGTCCGCGAGAGCTGGAAGACGCTCGCCGACATGTAGTGCCGCTCCAGCGGCTCGGAGCCGGCCTGCCTCGCCACGTCCTCGGTGTCGGCGGCCTCGATGACCTCGAAGGCGTCGTCGCTGGTCAGCAGGCCGACGAGGCGGTCCTCGCTGTCGACGACCGGCAGGTCGAGGACGTTGGTCTCGCGCATCAGGCGGGCCGCGTCCTCCGCCCGCTCGGTCGCCTTCGCCATCGGCGGGGCGGTCACCACCAGGTCGGAGACCATCGCGCCGGGCTCGCTGAGGACCAGCTCCCGCAGCTCCACGATCCCGGTCAGCCGCCGGCCGTGGTCCACCACCGGGAGGGTGTAGATCGTCTCGGCCTGGCCGCCGCGGCGGCGGACCACCTCCAGGGCCTGGCCGACCGTCAGATCCTGCTGGAGCGCGACCGTCTCGGGCGTCATGTACCGGCCGACCGAGCCCTCGGGGTAGCCGAGCAGGGCGGCGGTCATCTGCCGTTCCCTGGCGCTCAGTCCGGCCAGCACCCGCTTGGCGACCTTGGCCGGCGCCTCCTTGAGCATGCGGGCCCGGTCGTCCGGGTCCATGTTCTCCACCAGGTCCCGGAACGCCTGGTCGCGCAGGCCCTCCAGGATCTGCTGCTGGTCGACGGGCTCAAGCTCCTCGAAGACCTCAAGCGCCCGGTCCTTGTCCAGCAGCCGGAAGGTGATGACGGACTCCACGGCGTCCATGCGCGCGATCTCGTCCGCGATGGTGTACGGCGGCTGCGTCTCCAGCCACTCCAGGGCGCCGGCGAGGTCGTGCTCCTCAAGCAGCGCAGGCAGGTGGGTCATGACGAGGGAACCCCCAGGGAACGGAGACGGTCACGGGCATCCGGTGTGCGCGCACACGCCTGCCGCCCGGGCCGTTCGGCTACCTGGGCGGTCTGGCGCGGCGCGGTGGATGACTGGGAGGCTCACTGCGCATCGCAGCACCACCTCCCGCCGTCTCGTTCCGCCGAAACCGTTCTTCAGGGTACTAGGCATCGGCGGTGCGCCGGTCACGGTCGCGGTAAACAATCCGACATTCAGGGCGGCGAGTGACCCGGCTCGCCGGAACCTCACCCGGAACTCCACCGGGGGCGGGGCCGGGGCGCTGCCCGGGGCGGGGCCGGGGCGCGTCACCGCGGCCCGCGGCCCCCGGTCCTCAGGCGATCCGGCCCAGCACCGTGGGGCGCGGCCCCGCCCAGGCGGCCGCCTCGGCCGACCCCTCGGGGGCGACCGCGATCGCCCCCTCCGTGCCGAGCGCGGCGAGCGCCGCCTCGAACCGCTCCGGGGTGTCGGTGTGCAGGGTCAGCAGGGGGGCGCCCGCGGCGACCCGGTCCCCCGGCTTGGCGTGCAGTTCGACGCCGGCCGCCGCCTGCACCGGGTCCTCCTTGCGGGCCCGGCCCGCGCCGAGCCGCCAGGCCGCCACGCCCACCGCGTAGGCGTCCAGCGCGGTCAACACGCCCGAGGCCGGGGCCGGGACGGTGTGCCGCTCGCGCGCCGTGGGCAGCGGGGCGTCCGGGTCGCCGCCCTGGGCGCGGATCATCCGCCGCCAGCGGTCCATGGCCGAGCCGTCCGCGAGCGCCGCGGCCGGGTCGGCGTCCGGCAGCCCGGCGGCGTCCAGCATCTCCCGGGCCAGGGCCAGGGTCAGCTCCACGACGTCGGCCGGTCCCCCGCCGGCCAGCACCTCGACGGACTCGCGGACCTCAAGGGCGTTGCCCGCCGTCAGCCCGAGCGGGACGGACATCTCGGTGAGCAGGGCCACCGTGCGCACCCCGTGGTCGGTGCCCAGGCCCACCATCGTCCCGGCCAGCTCGCGGGCGTCCTCGTAGGTCTTCATGAAGGCGCCGGAGCCGACCTTGACGTCGAGCACCAGGGCGCCGGTGCCCTCGGCGATCTTCTTCGACATGATCGAGGAGGCGATCAGCGGGATCGACTCCACGGTGCCCGTCACGTCCCGCAGCGCGTACAGCTTGCGGTCGGCGGGGGCGAGCCCCTCCCCCGCGGCGCAGATCACGGCGCCCGCCTCGCGCAGCACGCCGAGCATCTCCCCGGCCGAGAGCCGGGCCCGCCAGCCGGGGATGGACTCCAGCTTGTCGAGGGTGCCGCCGCTGTGCCCCAGGCCCCGGCCCGACAGCTGGGGGACGGCCGCGCCGCAGGCGGCGACCAGCGGCGCCAGGGGCAGGGTGATCTTGTCCCCGACGCCGCCCGTGGAGTGCTTGTCCGTGGTGGGCAGGGGCAACGAGGAGAAGTCCATCCGCTCGCCCGAGGCGATCATCGCGGCCGTCCAGTCCGCGATCTCCCGCCGGTCCATGCCGTTGAGGAGTATGGCCATGGCCAGCGCGGCCATCTGCTCCTCGGCGACCTCGCCGCGCACGTAGGCGTCCAGGACCCAGTCGATCTGGTCCTTGGCGAGGGCGTGGCCGTCGCGCTTGGCGCGGATGACGGTGATGGCGTCGAAGCTGCCGGCGTGGCTCATGGATGACTCACAGGGAAACTCTCGGGGGAAGCGGGGGAAGCGGGGCAACGCGCGCGCCGGGGGGCGTGCGGGGGCCGGGGAAGGCGCTCGCCGGAAGGCGTGCGGGACGCCGGGAGGCACGAGGGGAACACGCGGCGATCAGTACCGCTCCAGGTGCCAGGCATGCGGGAGCAGCTCCGCGAGCGGGCGCACGCCCTGGGGCGTGTCCATGCGCAGTTCGGGACCGCCGTGCTCCATGAGCAGCTGGCGGCAGCGCCCGCAGGGCGTGATGATCTCGCCCTCGCCGTTGCAGCAGGTGAAGTGGGTCAGCCGGCCGCCGCCCGAGGCGTGCAGCGCGGAGATCAGCCCGCACTCGGCGCACAGGCCGAGCCCGTAGGAGGCGTTCTCGACGTTGCAGCCGGTCACGGTGCGGCCGTCCGAGACGAGCGCGGCGGCGCCCACCGGGTAGCCGGAGTAGGGGGCGTAGGCCCGGGACATGGCGTCCCTGGCCGCCGCCCGCAGGGCCGCCCAGTCCGCCTCGCCGGCGGGGGCGGCCCCGGGGGTCTGGGGGGTGTCGTCCGCGGAATCCACGGCAGGATTCTCCGTCCCCGCGGACCTGCCTGGCGTCGTGTCGGGCATCTCCCGCCTTCCTGGTGTCTCGGGCGGCTCCTTCCGCCCGGGTGTGCCCGCGGCCCCGGGCGCCGTCTCGCTCACGTGGCCTGGCCTCTGCGATACGGGCGGCCCGCGGCCCGCGGCGCCCGCAGCCGCTGCGAGAACAGCGTGAGCACCAGCAGGGTCGTCAGGTAGGGGCTGGCGGTGACGAGTTCGAGCGGCATCTCGTCCGTGGTGGCGAACCAGAGCCACAGCAGCACCGCGAGGCCGGCGTTCACCCCGGCCTGCAGGCGCCGGCCGCGCGTGAACTGCCAGACGGCGAGCCCGGCGAGGCCGAGGCCGAACAGCAGCAGGGTGGCGTGCACCACCGCGCCGCCGCCGCGGGTCTGGAGCGCGTCCATGAAGCCGAACAGGCCCGCGCCCGCCGCGATGCCGCCGGGACGCCAGTTCCCGAAGATCATCGTGGCCAGGCCGAGGTAGCCGCGCCCGCCGGTCTGCCCGTCCTGGTACATCCTGATCAGCACCGCCAGGTACGCGCCGCCCAGGCCCGCGAGGGCGCCGGAGACGGCGAGCGCGGCGTACTTGTACAGGTAGACGTTCACCCCGAGCGACTCGGCGGCCTGCGGGTTCTCGCCGCAGGACCGCAGCCGCAGCCCGAAGGAGGTGCGCCAGAGCACCAGGTGACTGCCGAGGAACAGGACCACGGCCAGCAGCGTCAGCCAGGACACCTCGTGCACCGCGGCGCCGAGGATGCCGGCCAGGTCGGAGACCAGGAACCAGTGCTTGTCCGCCAGGTCGCCGAGCCAGTCGGCGAGCCCCGGCACGGTGAACGGCTCCATCCGGTCCATCGAGGGCGACTGCTTGTCGTTGCCGCCCGCCGCGGCGGCCGCGCTGCCCTCCTGGCCGAACCACTGCTTGGCCAGGAACTGCACGACGCCCTGGGCGAGGATGTTGATCGCCACGCCGGAGACGATGTGGTCCACGCCGAAGGACACGGTGGCCACCGCGTGCACCAGGCCGCCCAGCGCGCCGCCCACGATCCCGGCGAACACCGCGGCCCAGGGGCCCCACTGCCAGCCGGCCCAGCCCGCCCCGAACAGGCCGAGCATCATCATGCCCTCAAGGCCGATGTTGACCACGCCGGAGCGCTCGGCCCACAGCCCCGCGAGGCCGGCCAGGCCGATCGGGACGGCGAAGGTGATGGCCGCGCTCCACTGCCCGGTGGCGGTGAGGCTGCCCTCGTCGGTGACGGACCTGACCAGGGAGAGCAGCACCAGGGCCCCGGCCAGGAGCAGCAGCACCCCCGGGTAGCCGAGGCGGCGCGGGGCGGGCGCGGCGGACGCGCCCCCCTCCGCGGCGGGGGCCGCGCTCGCGCGGTCCGCCGGGGGCCTGGAGGAGAGATTCGTGGTCACGCGGACACCTCCGCCGGGTCCTGGTCGTCAGTGCTGCGGGGGCCTGTCCCGGCCGCCCTGGCGGCGAGTTCCTCGCCGACCAGGCGCTGCTGGCGCCTGAGGCCCCAGCGGCGGACGAGTTCGTAGGCGACGACGACGGAGAGCACGATGATGCCCTGCATCACGCCCACGATCTCCTGCGGGTAACCCTCGAACTCCAGCTGGGTGCCGGTGCGTTCGAGGAAGCCCCACAGGAGGGCGGCCAGCCCCATGCCCACCGCGTGGTTGCGGCCGAGGAGGGCGATGGCGATGCCGGTGAAGCCGATGCCCTCGGGGAAGTCGTTGCCGTAGTTGCCCGACTCGTTCAGCAGCGTCGGCATGCCGACCAGGCCCGCGACGGCCCCGGAGAGCAGCATCGCGGTGATCACGGTGCGGGTCACGCTGACGCCGCTGGCCTCCGCGGCGGGCTGGGAGCGGCCGACGGCCCGCAGGTCGAAGCCGAAGCGGGTGCGGCCGAGCAGGAACCAGTAGGCGATTCCCGCGAGGACGGCGATCACCACGGTGCCGTGGATGGGCTGCACCTGGGTGGAGAACTCGAAGAAGTGGCTGGAGTCGGGGATGTCCGGGGTGTGGATGATGTTCTCGTCCCGCTCGGCGAGCCTGCCCTCCTGGAGGAAGTAGGAGATCAGGGAGCCGGCGATGAAGTTCAGCATGATGGTCGTGATGACCTCGCTGACGCCGCGGGTGGCCTTGAGGTAGCCCGCGATGCCCGACCAGATCGCGCCGCAGGCCATCGCGACGAGGATGATCACCGGGATCTGCACGAAGCCGGGCAGGGTCAGCGCCCCGCCGACGACCGCGGCGAAGAAGGCCGCCACCCGGTACTGGCCGTCCACGCCGATGTTGAACAGGTTCATCCGGAAGCCGACGGCCACCGCGACGGCGGAGAGGTAGTACGGGATGGCCTTGTTGATGATCCAGACCTGGCTGTCGCTCTTGGAGCCGAAGTCCACCATCACCTGGTAGGCGCGGAACGGGTTGTCGCCCGTGAGGCCCATGACCGCGGAGGTGATCGCCAGGGCGGTCACCACCGCGAGCAGCGGGGCCGCGAGCGCGAGCACCAGCTTCTCCCGGTCGACGCGCTTGAGCAGGGTGGTCACCGCGCTTCCTCGCCTTCCTGCCCCTCGTGCCCCTCGGCGGCCGCCGGGGCCCTGGGCCCCTCGTCCGGGGCGTGGTGTTCGAGGTGGCCGCTGGCCGCGCCGGTCATCGCGCTGCCCAGCTCCTCCGGGGTGATGCGCGCCGGGTCGGCGTCGGCGACCAGCCGGCCCCGGTACATCACGCGCAGGCTGTCGGAGAGGCCGATCAGCTCGTCGAGGTCGGCGGAGATCAGCAGCACCGCGAGACCCTCGTGCCTGGCCTGCCGGATCTGGTCCCAGATCTGCGCCTGGGCGCCGACGTCCACGCCGCGGGTCGGGTGCGCCGCGATCAGCACCTTGGGGCGGTGGCTCATCTCGCGGCCGACGATCAGCTTCTGCTGGTTGCCGCCGGAGAGCGAGCCCGCGGTCACCTCGATGCCGGGGGTGCGGACGTCGTACTCGGCGACGATGCGCCGGGTGTCGGCGCGGGCGTCCCGCGCGGTCAGCAGCCCGCCGCTGCTGTTGGGCCGCTCGGTCACGTGGCCGAGCATCCGGTTCTCCCACAGCGGGGCTTCGAGCAGCAGGCCGTGCCGGTGCCGGTCCTCGGGGATGTAGCCGATGCCGCCCTCGCGGCGGCGGCGGGTGGAGGCGTGGGAGACGTCCGTGCCGTCGAGCGTGATGCGGCCGCCGTCGGGGTCGCGGATGCCCATGATGGCCTCCACGAGTTCGGCCTGCCCGTTGCCCTCCACGCCGGCTATGCCGAGCACCTCGCCGCGGTGGATGGTGAAGTCGATGTCGGCCAGCAGCTCGCGGCGCACCCCGCCGGAGTCCAGGCCGGTCAGCCGCAGCCCCGAGACGGTCAGCACGGGCTCGTCGGTCACGGTGGACTCGCGGGTCTCCGGGGTCGGCAGCTCGCTGCCCACCATCAGCTCCGCGAGCTGCCGCGGGGTGGTGGCCGAGGGCTCGACGGTGGCCACGGTGGTGCCGCGGCGGATGACCGTGATGTCGTCGGCGACCGAGAGGACCTCGCCCAGCTTGTGCGAGATGAACAGGACCGTCAGGCCCTCGGCGGTCAGCTCCCGCAGGTTGCCGAAGAGGGCCTCCACCTCCTGCGGGACCAGCACGGCGGTCGGCTCGTCGAGGATCAGCGTCCTGGCCCCGCGGTAGAGGACCTTGAGGATCTCGACCCGCTGGCGGTCGGCGACGCCGATCTCCTCCACCAGCACGTCGGGCCTGACGCCGAGGCCGTAGGTGTCGGAGATCTCCAGGACGCGGCGGCGGGCGCGGGCGCCGATGCCGTGCAGCCGCTCGGCGCCGAGCACGACGTTCTCCAGCACCGTGAGGTTGTCGGCGAGCATGAAGTGCTGGTGCACCATGCCGATGCCACGGCCGATGGCGTCGGCGGGGCCGCGGAGGGCGACCCGCTCGCCGTCGATCTCGATGGTGCCCTCGTCCGGCCGCTGCATGCCGTAGAGGATCTTCATCAGGGTCGACTTGCCCGCGCCGTTCTCGCCGACCAGGGCGTGGATCGTGCCGCGCCGGACGGTGATGTCGACGTCGCGGTTGGCGACGACGCCGGGGAAGCGCTTGGTGATGCCCCGCAGTTCGACGGCCGGTGCGCCGCCGGACTCGGCCGGGCTGCTGCGGAGGTCTTGGGGTGGGATGACGCACTCTCCTTGGCCTGCGGGCCGGGCAGGATACGGAACGGGCGGCGCGGGGACCGCCGGTCCCGGCCCGACGGTATCGCGTCGTGGTGACGAGGGGACGGGGGGAAGCCGGGAGCAGGCGGGCCGGAGACGGGCCCGGGGGCGGCCGGGCCCGGGTCGCCGGGCCGCCAAGCCCCATGGCATTGGCGGCCCGGCGAGTCGGAGGGGGCCGGGGCCGCTACGGGGTGTCCTGCACCTCGATGTCGCCGTTGACGATGCGCTGCGACGCCTCGTCGATCCGGTCGGCGATGTCGTCGATGAAGCCGCCGGAGGTGGCCAGCGAGACGCCGTCCTCGGCCAGGGTGTACTCGTGGGCGCCGTGCGGGGCCTCGCCGTTCTGGACGGCCTCGATGAGGTCGTACACCGCCACGTCCACGCCCTTCACCATCGAGGTGAGGATGTGGTCCTGGTACTCCGCGAGGCCCGGCTGCTGGTATTGGTCGGAGTCCACGCCGATCGCCCAGGCGCCGTCCACGCCGGCGACCGTCTCGATGGCGCCCTGCCCGGAGGAGCCGGCCGCGGTGTAGATCACGTCGACGCCGTCGCCGAGCATCGCGTCGGCCTGCTCGGCCGCGCGGGCCGGGTCGCTGAAGCCGCGGTCGTCGTCCGTGTAGAGGTAGCGGACGTCCACGTCGATGTCGGGGTTGGTGTCGTGCACGCCCTGCACGTACCCGGCCTCGAACTTCTGGATCAGGGGGGTCTGGACGCCGCCGATGAAGCCGACCTGGCCGCTCTCGGTCTTCAGGGCCGCCGCCACGCCCGCAAGGTAGGAGCCCTCGTGCTCGGCGAAGGTCATGCCGTACACGTTGTCGCCCTCGGGGGCGGAGTCCACCACGCCGAAGGTGGTGTCGGGGAAGTCCTGCGCGACCTGCTCGATGGCGCTGCCGTAGAGGTAGCCGACGCCGATGACCGGGTTGTATCCGGCCTGGGCCATGGCGGTCAGGCGCTGCACGCGGTCCGCGTCCGCCTCGCCGTTGCGGGCGGTCTGGTAGTCGATGTGGACGCCCAGCTCCTCCTCGGCCCGGTCGCCGCCGCGGGCGGCGGACTCGTTGAACGAGTGGTCGTCGCGGCCGCCGACGTCGAAGGCGATGCCGACGCCGGGCTGCTCGTTGTTCCCGGAGCCGTTGTCGTTGTCGTTCGATTCGGTGGAGCTCTCGCCACAGGCGGCGGTCAGTGCGAGAGTGGCCGAAATGGCCACGGTGGCAAGAAGCCTGGATACGCGGCGCAAGAGGGCGATCCCTTCCATTGGCGGTCCGTCGAAAGCGCCCCTTACGGCGCCGTTGCGGCGATCGTAACGCGCGTAGAACAGGCGTCTACCCATGCGCTCTTCCCGTTATCAGATCGGTGTGAACGCGACGTGAGAGCCGCCTGGGGCGGCCGGCGTCCGCCGGGTTGCGGGGCGGGGAGCGCGCCGGCACGGGCGGAGGGGCCGTGGGGCGGGAGGCCGTGATCGCCCGCCCCACGGCCGCGCGGCTCACCCCAGGAGGGCCGCCGCCACGAGCAGTTCCACGCCGACCGGGATGGCCCGCTCGTCCGCGTCGAAGTCGCCCTGGTGGATGTCCTGCGGGGGGCGGCGGGCCGGCGCGGCGGGGTCGGCCGGCGGGCGCACCCCGAGGCGGGCCATGGCGCCCGGAACGTGCTCCAGGTACCAGGAGAAGTCCTCCCCGCCCAGGCTCTGCTCGGTGGGCTCCACCGAGTCGGGGCCGAAGCGCGCGGTCATCGCCCTGGTGAGCAGCGCGGTGGAGGCGGCGTCGTTGACCACCGGGGGAACGCCGCGGACGTACTGGATCTCGGACTTCGCCCGGTAGAGCGTGGCCACCTCGTCCACCGCCGCGTGCACCAGGTCGGGGGCGGCGTGCCAGGCGTCCAGGTCGAGGCAGCGCATCGTGCCGGAGAGCTCCGCGGTCTGCGGGATGACGTTGGCGGCGTGGCCGGTCTCCAGCCGGCCCCAGGTGACGGCGAGTCCCGATCTGGTGTCGACGCGGCGGGCCAGCAGGGCCGGCACCTCGGTGGCCACCTTGGCGGCGGCGGTGACCAGGTCGGTGGTCAGGTGGGGGCGCGCGGTGTGCCCGCCGGCCCCGGAGAGCGTGACCTCGATCCGGTCGCAGGCCGAGGTGATGGCGCCGGTGCGCACCCCGATCCGGCCGGCGTCCACCTTCGGGTCGCAGTGCAGCGCGAGGATCTGGCCCACCCCGTCCAGGACCCCGCAGTCGATGGCGTCCTGCGCGCCGCCGGGGAGCACCTCCTCCGCGGGCTGGAACAGCAGCCGCACCGGGCGGGTCAAGCGGCCGGCCGCGGCCAATTCGGCCAGCAGCAGCCCGGCGCCGAGCACCACGGTGGTGTGCACGTCGTGCCCGCAGGCGTGGGCGCGGCCGGCGATGGTCGAGCGGTAGGGCACCGTCTTCGTGTCGGGGATGGGCAGGGCGTCCAGGTCGGCGCGCAGCGCGAGCAGCGGCCCCTCGAGTCCCGGCTGCCGTACGTCGCAGATCAGGCCGGTGCCGATGTCGAGGACGCGCGGGGCCAGGCCGGCCCGCTCCAGGCGCTCCTTGACGACGGCGGTGGTGCGGACCTCCTGGTTGCCCAGCTCGGGGTGCATGTGCAGGTCCCGGCGGAAGGCGACCAGCTCGGCCCGCAGGGCCTCGGAGAGCTCCGGCAGCCCTGGCGACGTGAGGGTGGACTCGGGAGACAGCAGATCACTCACGTGACGAGGTTAACGCTGTTGAGGCCCCAAATGGCGATCGATCATGGAAAGTTACTGTGATGAACGCAGTCCCGGCTGCATAAGGTCGCAAGTGACTGGGTATGCCTCCTTTTTTTCACGGCGCGCGCGTGGACGGACATCAGCGCGCCTTCAGGCCGACCCGGCCCGGCGGTGCTTCGCCCGTCTCCCCGCGGCACTCGCGGCCCCCGCCGGCCGGGCGGCGCGGCTACTGCGGCGCCGCCAGGGAGGTCACGCCGCGCCCGCCGAGGGCGGTGCTGGTGACCGCGGAGAGGAAGCCGCTCGCCCGCTCGGTGGCCCGGTCGGTGAACCAGCCCTCGGCTATGTCGCAGACGACGACCCGCACCTCGGTGTCCGAGAGGACCCGGGGCAGGGTGTGCACCACGGTGGAGGGGAAGCTGAGGATCGTGGCGCCCATCGGGCCGCGGCGGGCGACGAGTTCGAGGGGCAGGTCGGGGCGCACCACCTCAAGGCCGGCCGCCTCGGCGAGCCGGGCCAGCTTCTCCTCGCCCTCCTTGCGGTGGGCGAAGTAGCGGGTGACCCCGTGCTCGGCGGCCAGCCGGGCGACCCCGGCGACGTAGCGCTCCTCGTCGATGACGCCCGTCTCCACCAGCGAGGTGCCGACCAGGTCGGCGCCGCCGGTCAGCCGCGGCGGCGGGGAGCCGGCCCTGGTCCAGGCGAAGGTGTTCTCGGTGAAGGAGACGCCCGCCACCTGCTCCACCGGCATCGCGGTGAACACCTCGACGCGGCGCCGGGCGGCCGGGGTCAGCCGCCGCACCGCGCGCCGGGCGACGGGCGCGAAGAGCAGCGCCCGCGGCCCGCGCGAGGACGGCCGGTGCCAGCGCACCAGCCGCTCGCCGCGGGCGAGTTGGGCGGTGAACTCCATGGTGGCCGTGCCGTCGTCCACCACGACGACGTCGCAGCGGCCCGCCATGGAGAGCAGCACCTGCAGGTAACGGGAGAACGGGTCCCCGATGACCAGCCGCCTGGCCCGGCGCAGCGGCCCGGCCAGCGCGGCCAGGGCGCGCGGCGGGGCCAGTGCGCCGCCGCGTGCCTCGCGCCACAGCACGCGGCAGCCGGTCTCCTCGGCGAGCTGCGTCATCCGGCGCAGCTGACCGCGGGTGGTGGGGTCGTGCGGGGGCAGGATGACGACCGTGAACGCGCCGGGGGCGGCGGCGTGGGCCCACTCGAGTATGTTCAGCAGCTGCACCGGACTCTCGGCGAACGCCAGCGTCTGCGCCCCGGTGTCACTCATGCGGCGGTTCCGTCCCGTCTCCCGTTGTCACATGCGCTGTGGGTGCCTCGCGGACTCGGGGCCCGCTCAGACCCCGGCGGGCTCGCGGTCGGCGTTCTCCTCCTGCTCCGCGATGACACCCCTGACCCGGCGCAGCTTCTTCATCGGCGCCAGCTCGCTCTCGTAGACCTTCTTGACGCCGTCGCCCAGGGACTCCTCGATGGTGCGGATGTCGCGCACCAGCCGCTGGAGGCCCTGCGGCTCGACGGAGGCCGCCTGGTCCGAGCCCCACATGGCGCGGTCGAGGGTGATGTGCCGCTCGACGAAGACGGCGCCGAGCGCGACGGCGGCGAGGGTCGTCTGCAGGCCGGTCTCGTGGCCCGAGTAGCCGATCGGCACGTTCGGGTACTCGGCCTGGAGGGTGTGGATCACCCGCAGGTTGAGCTCCTCGGCCTTGGCCGGGTAGGTGCTGGTGGCGTGGCAGAGCAGGATGTTCTCGCTGCCGAGCACCTCGACGGCGTGCCTGATCTGCTGCGGGGTGGACATGCCGGTGGAGAGGATGACCGTGCGGCCGGTGGCGCGCAGCCTGCGCAGCAGTTCGTCGTCCGTCAGCGAGGCGGAGGCCACCTTGTGGGCCGGGACGTCGAACTGCTCCAGGAAGTCGACGGCCTCGGTGTCCCAGGGCGAGGCGAACCAGTGGATGCCGCGCTTGGCGCAGTACTCGTCGATGGCGCGGTAGTCGTCCTCGCCGAACTCGACGCGGTGCCGGTAGTCGATGTACCGCATCCGGCCCCAGGGGGTGTCGCGCTCGATGTCCCACTGGTCGCGCGGGGTGCAGACCTCCGGCGTCCGCTTCTGGAACTTGACGGCGTCGCAGCCGGCCTCGGCGGCGGCGTCGATCAGCGCGAGGGCGTTCTCCAGGTCGCCGTTGTGGTTGATGCCGATCTCGCCGGTGACGTAGACCGGGCGGCCGGGCCCGACGATGCGGTCGCCGAGCTTACGAAGTCGGTTGCCTGGGGTCATGATTGGGTCAGTTCCTTTCCGAGAATCCACGAGGCGATCTCGCGGATCGCACCGGCCCCGCCCGCCGCGGAGGTGACCGCGCGGGCGGCTCCGCGGACGATGTCGTGGGCGCTGCCCACGGCGACGGGCCAGCCGACCAGGTCGAAGCACGGCAGGTCGTTGACGTCATTGCCTGCGTAGAGCACGCGCTCCGGCGCGATTCCTTGCTCCTCGCACCACTGTTTGAGGGCGAGGTCCTTCCGGTCGATGCCGTGCAGCACGGGGATGCGCAGCTTGCGCGCCCGCGCGGCGACGACCGGGTTCTCCTCCGTGGACAGGATCAGCAGCGGCAGTCCGGCACGCCGCAGGGCGGCTATCCCGAGCCCGTCGCCGCGGTGAACCGAGACGAACTCCCGTCCCTCGGAGTCGACGAGCACCCTGTCGTCGGTCTGGGTGCCGTCGAAGTCGAGCACGACCGCGTCGATGTCGGCGCGGGTCGGCAGGTAGTCGGGGAGCGGCCAGCCGGCCAGCCCCGACGTGCCGCCGTCGAGCAGCGGCGCGAGCGCGCGGGCGCGCGCGAGGTCGTGCGGGTCGTCGATCTCCAGCACCCGCGCGGGGTCGGCGCGCACCAGCTCCGTGCGCCCGAAGAAGCGGTGCCGCTCCCGGCGCAGGCCCTCGGCGCGCATCCCGTAGCAGGCGCCGGTCTCCAGCAGGTCCTGCGGCCGGTCCTGGCGGCGCGGCCGGTACGCCTTGTCGTGGTTGACGCCGTGGCCGCCGGTGCCGGCCGCCTCCCGCCAGACGAAGCCGTGGAAGGGGGCCACCGTCAGCGCGGTGTCCGCGCCGTCGAGCACGGCGGCGGCGACCCCGTCCACCTCCTCGCGGGTGAGGAAGGGGCTGGTGCACTGCACCAGCAGGACGACGTCCACGGCGACGTGGTGCCGCTCCTCGTAGACGCCCATCGCGTGCAGCACGGCGGCCTCGCTGGTCGCCGTGTCGTTGGAGATCTCCGCGGGGCGCTCGATCACCTCGGCGCCCGCCGCGTGCGCCGCGGCGGCGATGCCGGGGTCGTCGGTGGAGACCACGACGGCGGTCAGCAGCCGCGCGGCGCGGCACTCTCTGACGGCGCGGGTGACCAGGGGGGCGTCACCGACCGGCGCGAGGTTCTTCCCGGGCACCCCCTTGGAGCCGCCGCGGGCGGGAATCACAGCCAGCACAGTGCTCATGCCTGAACCCTTTGTTCGGTGGGTGGGTTACGTCGTGGGGTGGCGCCCAAGGGCGCCGCCGCGCCGCTCACAGCTGCCCCCACCTCCTGATCAGCGGGGCGACCCGCTGGACGCCCGCCCGGTAGGCGCCGCGGGCGGTGCGGCGCAGCAGGCGGCGCGAGGCGCCGCGCACGCCGGTGTCCTGCGCCGGGCCCTGGTAGTCCGACTTGGGCGCGCCCTTGACGTCGAGGCCGTGCCTGGCGAGGAGTCCCGGCAGGTAGCCGGGGGCGGTGCGGACCGTGTAGTAGGGGTCGAGCGGCGGGAGGCCCACCTCCTCGGCCGCCTGCTCCAGCAGCCCGGCGAGCCGGCCGCGCGCGGTGGCGAAGGCGTGCTCGGTGGACGTGGTGAGGCCCTGGTTCTCCAGCCAGGCGGGGTCGGCGTTCGGCAGGTACCCGCTGTCGAGCTCGTCCCAGGAGGCGAAGCAGCCCGAGCCGATGAAGTAGTGGTTGCCCAGCAGCTCGCGGACGCCGAGGTCGGTGAGGATCGCGGTGGGAATGCCGCGGTGCAGCGATTCGAGGGCGGCGGTGGAGCTGACGGTGATCAGCAGGTCGGTGCCGTCGAGTATCTCCCCCATGTTCCCGTAGGAGAGGCGGAAGTTGGGGGGCTGCTCGGACTTGGCGCGCTCGGCGAGCCGCTGGTAGGGCAGCTCCTCGACGTGCGTGGTGTGCTCGCCCGGCTTGCTGCGCAGCTTGAGGACGACCTCGCGGTCCGGGTGGCGCCTGGCGTGCTCCATGGCCCGCTCCAGCAGGTAGGCGCGGTCCTTGCGGGTGGCGGGCACCGAGGGCTGGACGGCGAAGACCACCCGGTAGGGGCGTTCGCCGCGGGCGACGGCGCCGGGGTCGTGCGGCCTGCCGTCGAGAAAGGGGAGGGCGCATTCGGTGACGGCCGCGCTGTCGGCGCGCATTCCCTGGAAAGCCTCGCGGAATCGGCGGGCGTCGTACGGGCTGTTGGCGAGGATGAGATCGGCGCCGTGCCGCAGCAGCAGGCCGCTTGTCAGGTTCTCGTAGACGACGCCGACATAGCCGGTGACGACGACGGTGCGCCGGGCGGTGCCGTGCCAGGCGCGGGCCAGGCCGTGCAACATCGCCTGCACGGTATTGCCGACGCAGGAGAGCACGAGGAGATCGAACGGCCGCTCTTTCTCTTGGGCGCCGTTTCCGTTCACCTCGGCGAGAAAGTCGATGGCGTTGATCTCGCGCGGTTCGTCCACGCCGGTGCTCGTCTCCGCCAGCTGCCGCGCGGTCGGCGTGGCACGCCCCCGCAGGAGATAGCCGTGGACGGATGACTCGGGGGCTATCCGGCGCGCGGTCAGCGCGCCCCATTTCCACCTGGTGTCAGAATCCGCCAGCACGGCCACTCGAAGTGACGTGGGGGATGAATCGGGCACGGAATGAACCGTAGGCGTCGAGGTCGAGGGTCGGGCCAACTCAGTCACAACAACCAGTTAACAGCACGACACCTCACGGCCAACTCGCGCTCCAAGCTGGCAGTTTCGAGCAATTATCCGATGAAATTCATTACTCGGACAGGTCCCGTATCACTGGTGTTCACCTTTCCCCGGACGCCCTTTGGTGAACTTCAGGCAAAGAAGGTGAACAAACGCGCGGCCAGGCCGCGGAAAAGGGGGGAAAGGCGAGCCGGAACGCGCCCCCCGCCCAGCCGCGCGGCGCGGGACCGGGGGCCGCCGGGAGCCGCCGGGGCGGGCGAATAGCAAGACTGTTTCCCGGGGAACCCCGGGGAACCCCCGGGCCGCCGCACGCCGGGGCAGGCCGGAACGGCGGGAGTGGCGGCGGGGCACGCCCCAAGGCACACCCGGGGCCCGGGACACCGCCACAGGGAACGCCACAGGGAAGGTCACAGGGAAGGTCACAGGGAACGCCACGGAACCGCCGCGGGGAACGCGGCGCCGGCGAGGGCCGGAGTGCGCGGGCGGGGCTAGGGGGAATGCCGCCCCGCCCGCGCCTGGGGCTTCCCTGAGGTACGGGGGGGACCTCGGGTTGCCCGCCGGCCGATGACCAGTCGGCCTGTTTCTTACTGCGCCGTAGCCGCCGATTCCGTTACCGGCGCGTCCCTTCGCGCCGCAGCGGCCTCAGTCCTGCACCAGCTCCAGGCGCTGCGCCAGGCGCCGCAGCCCCCGGTGGTTGGCGGTGCGCACCGCGCCGGGGCGGCAGCCGAGCAGCAGCGCCGCCCGCCTGGAGTCGAGGCCGAACATGGTGCGCAGCACCACGGCCTCCGCCTGCTCCTGCGGCAACTCGGCGACGAGCGCGAGCGCCTGCGAGGTGGCCACGGCCGCCAGCGCCTCCTCCGCGGTGTCCGCCGAGGAGGGCAGGTCGGCGAGCGCGTCCTCGTCCGCCCGGCACTCCCTGGGGCGCCTGCCGCGCGCCCGCAGGTGGTCGAGGGCCCGGTTGCGCGCGATTCTCGCCGTCCAGCCGCGGAAGCGGTCCGCGTCGCCGCTGAACCGCTGCAGGTCGCGCGATATGTGCAGCCACGCCTCCGCGGTGACGTCCTCGGCGTCCGGCTCGGCCACGATGGTCCGCACGTAGCCGAGCAGGCGCGGGTGCACGGCCCTGAACACCGCGCGGAACGCGCTTTCGTCCCCCTGCTGAGCCGCCCGCACCGCGGCGGTCAGCTCCACGTCTGCCCCCTGCACTCCCGGCCCCCCTTTGCGGCGTTCACCGCACGCTTTCCCAAGGCTGGTGACTGTGTGTCTCTAGTGCCTGAACGCTACGCGGCCTCGCGGGCCCAAGTCCATGGCGCATCCGGACGTATCCGCTCGGTAACGGAAAACGTCCGGCCGACGCTGAAGGGGATACGGGCCCGGGACCTTGCGACTCGTGCCCGGTGACAGCCGGGGTCTCTCCTGTGGGGGGTGGCGGCCCCGGCTGTTCCCTGCCCGCGGGCGGGCGCCCCGCCGCCCCGCCCCGCGGCGCTCAGCCCGTGCCCGCCTCCGTCACCCGGGAGTCGAGTGCGGTGAACTCCTGCCAGCTCAGCCGCGGCCGATCGGGATTCCACAGCTTCTGCGAGAGGGCGGCAAGCGGCAGCCTGATGCCCTCGGCCACCTCCGCCTCGGTCTGCGCGTCGGGCACGTCCCCCCAGACGGCGAGCCGCCCGCCCGGCACGTGGTCGGCGCCGCGGAAGCGCTCGGCCACCGGCGAGGTGCCGCGCAGCACGTCGGGCGTCCACTCCTCGTAGATCCGCTGCCCGGTCGGGTAGGTGAAGCCGTTGGGCTGGCCGAGCACGTAGTACAGGTACTCGGAGTTGTTGTTGATCAGCCGGAAGCCCTCCTCCAGGTACTCGGACGGCTCCCGCGCGCCCGCCTCGCGGCCGGTCCAGTACGCCACCTGCCGGTCGTGGTCGGGCTCGACCTCCCCGTCGGCGAACATGCCGTCGTTCCACACCTGCGGCGTCTTGCCGACGTCCCGTGCGGTCTCCGCCCGGTCGTTGAGCCAGGCGGTGGCCAGGTCCGCGATGCCGGCGTTCTCGCCGTAGCGGTCGCGGGCCGTGGCGGCCAGGTCGGGGTAGGTGGCCTCGGGGTCCGAGCTCATCAGCGCCACGTACTCGTCCCCGCCGAGGTGGAGGTAGCGGCCGGGGAAGAGGTCGCCGTACTCGCGCAGCAGGTCGTCGACCAGCCGCCCGGCGGCCGGCTTGGAGATGTCGATCGCGCCCTCGGTCACCGAGCCGTCCGCGCGGTGCAGCTGGAGGTCGGGGTGGGCGGCGAGCACGGCGCCGAGGTGTCCCGGCGAGTCGATCTCGGGGATGACCGTGATGTGCAGCGAGTCGGCCACCGAGAGCAGGTGGCGCACCTGGTCCTTGGTGAGGTGCTCCTCGGAGACCACCTCGGGGTGCGAGGAGCTCTCCACCCGGAAGCCCTGGTCGTCGCTCAGGTGCAGCTGCAGCTGGTTCAGCTTGAGGTCGGCCATCTCGTGCAGCCGGTCCTCGATCCAGTCGGCCGGGTAGAACTTGCGCGCGATGTCGAGCAGCAGGCCGCGCTGCGGCCGGTCGGGGCGGTCGGAGACGGTGCCCTCGGGCAGGCCGCCGGCCGCGCGCACGGACTGGATCACCGTCCTGGTCCCGTAGAAGACCCCGGCATCGTCCGATCCGGTGATGGTGACCCGGTGGTCGCGGGTCACCAGGCGGTAGCCCTCGCGGCCGGTGTCCGCGTCCTCGTCCAGTTTCAGCTCGACGTCGCCCGGCCTTGCGCCCTCGTCGGCGCGCCGCACGTCGAGCTCCTCGGCGAGCCGGTCGGCGGTGCCGTCGAGCGGGCCGTCCGAGTCGGCGACCACGCGGGTGACGCCCTCGGCCGGCGCCCAGCCCTCCCCTTCCGCGGGGTCGAAGGAGCGGACGGCGGGGATGGTCTGCGGCTCGCCGCCCGGCCCGTCGGGCAGCTGGGCGGTGGGGGACTGTGGGGGCTGTGTGGGGGTGGCGGAGGGCGGCGACGCGACCCCGGTCTCGGAACGCTGGGTGAGGACGAGGAACGTCCCCGTGGCCATCACGAAGACGGCCACGACCAGCGCGAATATTCGCCATGGCGCTTGTCGCATAGCAACGACGGTAACCGCAGGACGCGACCCGGCAACCGGTGTCGGGTGCCCCCGGGCCCGGGTCACCCCTCTCCCGCGGCTACCATGGCGGCGGCCGGTGAACCATATCCGGCCGGGCCCGACCGACGTCCCCGAGGAAGCAGGAGCAGCCGGCAGGCCCCGAATCGCTTGCGAAGGGTTCTTCCGTGCCGGCAGGAACGTTGTACCGCGGCCGGGAAGGCATGTGGTCATGGGTGGCGCACCGCGTCACCGGTGTCCTCATTTTCTTCTTCCTGTTCGTCCATGTGCTGGACACCGCACTGGTCCGCGTCTCCCCAGAGGCGTACGACGACGCCATCGACCTGTACAAGTCGCCCCTGGTGGGCTTCATGGAATACGGCCTGGTGGCGGCCGTCCTCTTCCACGCGCTCAACGGCCTGCGGGTCGTCGCCGTCGACTTCTGGCAGCGCGGCGCCCGCTACCAGCGGCAGATGCTGTGGGTGGCGGTGGGCCTGTGGGCCCTGCTGATGGCGGGGGCCGCCTACCCGGTGCTCAACCACGCCTTCCGCGAACTGTTCGGGAGCTGATGACCATGGCGATCGACACCACCCGGGCCGCCGGCTCAGAGTTCTCCCCCGACAACCCGGCGCCGCTCATCGAGCCGCCGCGGACCAGGACCCCGCACAGCCCGCGGGCCACCCGGACGAACTTCGAGCTGTACGGCTGGCTCTTCATGCGGCTGTCCGGCATCGTCCTGGTCATCCTGGTGCTGGGCCACCTGCTGATACAGCTCGTCCTCGACGGCGGCGTCAGCAAGATCAGCTTCGCCTTCGTGGCCGGGCGCTGGGCCTCGCCGTTCTGGCAGGTCTGGGACCTCGCCATGCTGTGGCTCGCCATGCTGCACGGCGGCAACGGCCTGCGAACGATCATCAACGACTACGCCCAGAACGATGACACGCGCTTCTGGCTGAAGGCGCTGCTGTACACGGCCACGGTCTTCACCGTGCTGCTCGGCACGCTGGTGATCTTCACCTTCGACCCGAACATCCGCTGACGTACGGCGCCGGCGAGACCCAGCCAGACGAGAGCGCAGACGAGAGCCCAGACGAACATGCAGATCCACAAGTACGACACGGTCATCGTCGGGGCCGGCGGTGCCGGGATGCGCGCGGCCATCGAGGCCACCAAGCGCAGCCGGACGGCCGTGCTGACGAAGCTGTACCCGACCCGTTCCCACACCGGCGCCGCGCAGGGCGGCATGGCCGCCGCCCTCGCGAACGTCGAGGAGGACAACTGGGAGTGGCACACCTTCGACACGATCAAGGGCGGTGACTACCTGGTCGACCAGGACGCCGCCGAGATCCTGGCGAAGGAGGCCATCGACTCGGTCCTCGACCTGGAGAAGATGGGCCTGCCGTTCAACCGGACCCCGGAGGGCCGCATCGACCAGCGGCGCTTCGGCGGTCACAGCCGCAACCACGGCGAGGCCCCGGTGCGGCGCTCCTGCTACGCGGCCGACCGCACCGGCCACATGATCCTCCAGACGCTGTACCAGAACTGCGTGAAGCAGGGCGTGGAGTTCTTCAACGAGTTCTACGTCCTGGACCTGCTGCTCAACGAGGTGGACGGGCAGCGGCGCACCGCGGGCGTGGTGGCCCTGGAGCTGGCCACCGGGGAACTGCACGTCTTCCGGGCCAAGGCGGTGGTCTTCGCCTCGGGCGGCAACGGCAAGTTCTACAAGGTCACCTCGAACGCGCACACCCTCACCGGCGACGGGCAGGCCGCGGCCTGGCGGCGCGGGCTGCCGCTGGAGGACATGGAGTTCTTCCAGTTCCACCCGACCGGCATCTGGCGCATGGGCATCCTGCTCACCGAGGGCGCCCGCGGCGAGGGCGGCATCCTGCGCAACAAGGACGGCGAGCGCTTCATGGAGAAGTACGCGCCGGTCATGAAGGACCTGGCCTCGCGCGACGTCGTCTCCCGCTCGATCTACACCGAGATCCGCGAGGGCCGTGGCTGCGGCCCCGAGGGCGACCACGTGTACCTCGACCTGACCCACCTGCCGCCGGAGCAGCTGGACGCGAAGCTGCCGGACATCACCGAGTTCGCCCGCACCTACCTGGGCATCGAGCCGTACACCGACCCGATCCCGATCCAGCCGACCGCGCACTACGCGATGGGCGGCATTCCCACGAACGTGCAGGGCGAGGTCCTCGCCAACAACACCGACGTGGTGCCGGGTCTCTACGCGGCGGGCGAGGTGGCCTGCGTCTCGGTGCACGGGGCCAACCGGCTGGGCACCAACTCGCTGCTCGACATCAACGTCTTCGGCCGCAGGGCCGGGATCGCCGCCGCCGAGTACGCCTCGCGCGCGGAGTTCGTCGAACTGCCGGAGGCGCCGGAGAAGTTCGTCGCGGACGAGGTCGCGCGGATGCGGGAGTCGACCGGCAGCGAGCGGGTCACCGAGATCCGCAAGGACCTGCAGGAGACGATGGACCGCAACGCCATGGTCTTCCGCACCGAGCAGACCCTCAAGGAGGCCCTGGAGGACATCACGGCGCTGCGCAGGCGGTACCGGAACGTGTCGATCCAGGACAAGGGCAGGCGGTTCAACACCGACCTGCTGGAGGCGCTCGAGCTGGGGAACCTGCTCGAACTCGCCGAGGTGCTCGTCGTGTCGGCGCTGGCCCGCAAGGAGTCCCGCGGCGGCCACTACCGCGAGGACTACCCCCACCGCGACGACGTCAACTTCATGCGGCACACCATGGCGTACCGCGAGGTGGACAGCGAAGGCAACGAGTCGATCCGGCTGGACTACAAGCCCGTCGTCCAGACCCGCTACCAGCCGATGGAGCGTAAGTACTGATGGCCACACCCACGCTGGACAAGCCGGCCGGGGCGGAGGCCGGGGCCGATCACCTGGTCACGGTCACCTTCCGCATCCGCCGTTTCAACCCCGAGGTCTCCGACCAGGCGTCCTGGCAGGACTTCGAACTCGCCATCGACCCCAAGGAGCGGGTGCTCGACGGCCTCCACAAGATCAAGTGGGAGATCGACGGCACCCTGACGTTCCGCCGCTCCTGCGCGCACGGCGTGTGCGGCTCCGACGCGATGCGGATCAACGGGCGCAACCGGCTGGCCTGCAAGACCCTGATCAAGGACATCGCCGTCCTCAAGGACGGCCGGGGCACCAAGCCGATCACCGTCGAGCCGATACAGGGCATGACGGTGCTCAAGGACCTCGTGGTCGACATGGAGCCCTTTTTCCAGGCGTACCGGGACGTGCTGCCCTTCCTGATCACGGAGGGGAACGAGCCGTCCCGGGAGCGGCTGCAGTCGCCGGCCGACCGGGCGCGCTTCGACGACACCACCAAGTGCATCCTGTGCGCCGCCTGCACCTCCTCCTGCCCGATCTACTGGAGCGACGGCCAGTACTTCGGCCCGGCGGCGATCGTCAACGCGCACCGGTTCATCTTCGACTCCCGGGACGAGGCGGCCGAGCGCCGTCTGGAGATCCTCAACGACCGGGACGGGGTCTGGCGCTGCCGGACCACGTTCAACTGCACCGACGCCTGCCCGCGCGGGATCGAGGTCACCAAGGCGATCCAGGAAGTGAAGCGGGCCCTGGTCACCCGGCGCGTCTGAACGCCAGGCCCGGGACGCGCCCGCCGCGGGGGAAGTTCCCTTCCGCCAGGCGAGAGCGGGCGCGCCCCGGGGCATGGGCTTTTGCCCGCCGAGCTGCCAAGCTGCGGGTATGAGCACTCTTGTCGCACGGCTGCGCGAGGGGCTGCCCGCGTCAGCGGTCCTCACCGACAGCGATGTCCTCGCCTCCTATGCCCATGACATGGCCAGCTTCTGCCCGGCGGGCAGAGCGGCTGCGGTGGTGCTGCCGCGGAGCGTGGAGCAGGTGCAGCACGTGCTGCGGACCGCGAGCGAGCTGCGGGTCCCCGTGGTGCCGCAGGGGGCGCGCACCGGGCTTTCGGGCGGGGCCAACGCCGTGGACGGCTGCGTGCTGCTCTCGCTGGTGCGGATGGACCGCATCCTGGAGATCGACCCGGTGAACAGGTTCGCCGTGGTGGAGCCCGGGGTGGTCAACGCCGACCTCTCCAAGGCGGTGGCCGCGCACGGCCTGGCCTATCCGCCCGATCCCTCCAGCTGGGAGCAGTGCACGATCGGCGGCAACATCGGGACCGGCTCGGGCGGGCTGTGCTGCGTGAAGTACGGGGTGACCGCCGAGTACGTGCTCGGGCTCGACGTGGTGCTCGCGGACGGGCGGCTGCTGAGCTGCGGGCGGCGGACCGCCAAGGGGGTCGCCGGCTACGACCTGACCCGGCTGTTCGTCGGCTCGGAGGGGACGCTCGGGGTGGTCGTGAAGGCGGTGCTCGCGCTGAAGCCGGCCCCGGCGCCGCAGCTGGCGCTCGCCGCGGAGTTCGGCTCCTCGGCGGCGGCCGGGGAGGCGGTGGCCCGGATCATGGCCGAGGGGCACACCCCCTCGCTGCTGGAACTGATGGACGCCACGGCGGTCAGGGCGGTCAACAAGCTGACGCGGATGGGCCTGCCGGAGTCCACCCGGGCGCTGCTGCTCGCCGCCTTCGACACCGCGGAGCCCGCCGCCGACCTGGCCGCGGTGGGCGAGCTGTGCCGGGCCGCGGGGGCGAGCGAGGTGGTGCCGGCCGCGGACGTGGCCGAGTCGGAGCTGCTGCTCGCCGCGCGCCGCGCCACGCTGCCCGCGCTGGAGGCCCTGACCGGGACGACGATGATCGACGACGTCTGCGTGCCGCGCGGCAGGCTGGCCGAACTCCTCGACGGCGTGGCGGAGATCGCGGAGCGGAACCGGCTCACGATCGGCGTGGTCGCGCACGCCGGGGACGGCAACACGCACCCCACGGTCTGCTTCGACGCCGGGGACGAGGACGAGCGGCGCCGGGCCCGCGCCTCCTTCGAGGAGATCATGGCCCTGGGTCTCGCACTCGGCGGCACGATCACCGGCGAGCACGGCGTCGGGGTGCTCAAGCGCGAGTGGCTGGCCCGCGAACTCGGCGAGGTGGGCGTGGAGATGCAGCGCGCCGTGCGCCGCGTCTTCGACCCGCTCGGCATCCTCAACCCGGGCAAGGTGCTGTAGGGCCCGGCGCCCCGGCCTGCCCGCGCGCCCCGGCCGGGGGGACGGCTCAGCGCTCGGCCGGGGGCGCCGGGGAGAGGAGCTCCGCCACCACCTCGTCCGGGGGCCTGCCGAACAGCGGGGCGCCCGAGGCGCGCCAGTCCTCCGCCAGGCGCCCCAGCGCGTCGCCCAGGCCGCGCCGCAGCAGGCCGCGGGTGGCGCGCAGCGGGACGGCGGCCACCGGCCTGACCAGGCCGCGGCCCTGGATCGTGGTGACCACGTCCACCCACCAGTCGCCCTCGGGGCCCGGTCGCGGGGTGGCCGTGAGCACCGCCCGCAGCAGCGGGTGCCGCATCCGCAGGGTGAGCGGCGCGCCGCCGGTGGCCCCTGCCGCGCTCTGCCACCAGCGTTCCAGGTCGAGTTCGCCGCGCAGCAGGAACCAGCGCAGGCGCCGCCGCCGCCCGTCGGGCCGGGTCAGCCCGGCCTGGAGGGTGAGTTCGAGCCGCCTGGGGCGCTCCGCGCTGCGCAGCCGCAGCTCGCTCACGGCGCGCGCCGGCGGGGTGGTTCCGCCGCCCGGCGCCTGCTGTTCCGGCTGGACCGCGTCGTAGCGCACGGCGGTCTCCTCGCGCCGGTCCCAGGCGAGCAGGGTGAGGCCCTCGGCGCCGCCCACCGCGTAGGCCGCGCCGGGCCGCAGGTGTTCCCCGGCGTGCAGGGCCAGGCCCCGCACCGCGTGCCCCTGCCCGGTCACCAGCGCCCCGTCCCGCACCCGCAGGCCCTCCATGGCCTCGTGCAATGCGGCGAGGAGCCGTTCCGTGGCCCGGCGTTGGACCGCGGCCAGCCTGATCGTGTGCCGTAAACGTGCCATGCCCGCATCCTGCCGCAAAGATCACCATTCGCGCAGCCGGCGCGGCCGGTTGCCCCGCGGGGCCGGGCGGGCTCAGATGCGGCTCAGCTCCCACAGGCGCAGCACCCCGCCGCCCGAGGAGAGGGTCTGGATGCCGGTGATGTCGCGCCCGCCGAGGATGATCCGCTTGCTCTGCCACAGCGGGATGACGGGCGCGGACCTGGCGGCCCTGTCGTCGATCTCCTGGAAGTCCTCGGCGGCCCGGCCGCGGTCGGGCTCCGCCTCGGTGGCGGCGATCAGCCGGTCCACGGACTCGTCGCGGAAGCCGGTGGCCAGGCCGTCGCCCTCGCCGAGGATGTTGCCGGTGAACGCGGCCGGATCGGGGAAGTCCGGCGTCCAGCCCATGAGATACGCGTCGTAGTCCCGCGGCCCGTAGACGTGCTGGATGAACTCCGACCACTCGTGGTACTCGACGTCCACGTCGAACAGGCCGCCGTCCTCCAGCTGCCGCTGGATCTCGGCGGCCTCGGCCTCGGCCGCGGTGCCGCGCGAGTAGGCGAGGGTGAAGTGGACGGGCAGGCTGAGCCCGGCCTGCAGCAGCTGCGCGCGCAACTCCTCGACGTCGGTGTCGTGGTAGCGATCGTAGAAGGGGGTGGCGTGGCCCGGGTAGCCGACCGGGATCAGCGAGTACAGCGGCTCGACGGTGTCGTGCTGCGCGTGGCCGGCGATCGCCTCCCGGTCGATCAGGGCGGCCGCCGCCCGCCTGACGGCCCGCTCGGATACGCCCGAGTCCGCGTCGGTGTTGAAGGCGAGCACGCGGATGTCGGCGCCGGTCGACTCGGCCAGCTGGAAGGTGGGGTCGCTGTGGTTGACGCCCGCCATGAAGTCGGGCGGCATGGTCCCGGCGTTGACGTCGAGCGTCCCCTCGTGCCAGGCCGCCGCGAGCTGTTCCTCGGCCGAGGTGCCGTCCTCGCCCTGGACGAAGAACCGGACGGTGACCGGCTCCTTCGGGGCCTCGATGCCGCTCTCGGTGTGGTAGTGCGGGTTGGGTTCGAGCTCGGCGTACTCGTTGGGCCGGTAGTCGCTCAGCACGTAGGGCCCCGAGCCGACGACCACGCCGTCCTGGCGCGGCGTGAGCTCCTCGTAGCTGTGGCGGTCGACGATGGCCCCGGCGCTGCCGGCCACGACGAACGGGAAGGTGGCGTCCGGGTGCTTGAGCTCGAAGATGACGTCGCGGCGGTCGGTGCGGACGGCCTCGATGCCGGCGAGCAGGCCGGCCGGGCCCGCGTAGGAGAACTTCTCCTCCGCGGGGATGCCCGGGTCCGCCGCCTCCTGCGCGGCGCGCTCGGCCATGGCCAGGATGCGGTCGTAGGAGAACTTGACGTCCTCGGCGGTGACCTCGTCCCCGTTGCTGAACGTCAGGTCGTCCCTGAGCCGGCAGCGGTAGACGGTCAGCTGGTTGTCCGTGAACTCGCAGCGCTCGGCCGCGTCGGGGACCGGCTCCTCCTGCCCGGGCACGAAGGTCATGAGGGACTGGTAGAGGTTGCTCAGCAGGGCGAACGCGCCGGTGTCGTACGCGCCGCCGGGGTCGAGTGTGGTGGGCGCCGAGGTGGTGCCCACCACGATGGGCCGATCCTCGCCGCCGCCCGGGCGGAAAAACATCCAGCCGCCGACCGCGCCGGCGACGAGCAGCACGGCGACTCCGGCGGCGACCGCCCCGCGAACGGCCCTGCGGCCCTGGGTCCTCGGCACCTCGCGCTCCTTCTCGGACGACACACGCGAGGCAAGCCAACCACAGGGATTTCTGTCATGCACCGGGAACTTCGGGAAAAGGGCGAGCGGCCGGTGGCGATCCGGTGTGCACCCGCCGGCGCGCTCACTCCACGACCGCGCCCGGCACCTCCATTCTGAACTCCACCTCCACCGGGCGGCCGTCCAGCCGCACGACGATGCTCTGGCTGCCCAACTGCGGGGAGAACGCGGCCAGCAGGTAGTCGCCCTCCCCCGGGGCCGCGACGGTGAAGCGGCCGTCGTCGGCGCTGCGCGTCTTGGCCAGGTTGCGCCCGCCGTCAGGACCCGACAGCGTGACCACGGCGCGCGGCAGCGCGACGCCGAGCGCGTCCCGCACCCGGCCACGGATCACCAGGGCGTCCGCCGCGCCGGCCTCCGCCCCCGTTCCGGCTCTGAGATCTTCTGCCATGCCTCCACGCTCCTCCTTGCGCCGGCAGCGGTCTTCGTTGCGGTCACGCTGTCAGTTTGTGCCCCGCTCGTTATCCAAGACACCTACGTGGCGCGAATAGTTGACCCAGAGGAGACCTTGATACGAAAACCGGACATCCCGACGGGTCTCAGGCGCGGCGCAGTTCGACCACCGTGACGTCCGGGTCGGCGCCGACGCGCACCGGCGGGCCCCAGGCGCCGGCGCCGCGGCTGACGTAGAGCTGGGTGTCGCCGAACCGGTCGAGGCCGGCCAGGGTGGGGTTGGCGGCGGCGGCGACCCAGGTGATCGGCCAGAGCTGGCCGCCGTGGGTGTGCCCGGAGAGCTGGAGGTCCACGCCCCAGTCCGCGGCCTCGTGCACCATCACCGGCTGGTGCGCCATGAGCACGGAGACGCGGCCCGGGTCGCGGTCGCCGAGGGCCGCCTCGTAGTCGGGGCCGCCGAAGTCGCTGCCCTCCCCGCTCACGTCGTTGACCCCGGCCAGGTCGAAGTACTCCAGTTCCTCGCGGGAGTTGACCAGCGGGCGCAGGCCGAGCTCGCGGACGTGGTCCACCCAGGCCCCGGTGTCCACGTAGTACTCGTGGTTGCCCGTCACGAAGTACGCGCCGTGCCTGGCGCTCAGGTCGGCCATCGGCGCCACGGCGGAGCGCAGGTCGTCGACCTCGGCGTCCACCAGGTCGCCCACCACCGTGATCAGGTCGGGCCGGGTGGCGTTCACCGCGTCCACCACCCGCCGGCAGTGGGAGCCGCCCATGAGCGGGCCGAGGTGGATGTCGCTGACCACCGCGATCCGGTAGCCCTCCGCGGCCCGCGGCAGCCGGGGCAGCGCCACCCGCACGTGCTTGGTGGTGAGGTGGCGCGCGGCGTAGGTGCCGTAGCCGAGGGTGCCGGTGACGGCCAGGCCGGCGCCGATCGCCACCCCGCGCGCCACGAAGCGCCGCCGCCCGAACGCGGCGGCGTCCTGCCCCACGGCCTCCGGCCCGGCGGCGTCCTGCCCCTCGCTCTCCGGCCCGGCGGCGTCCTGCCCCGTGCTCTCCTGCCCCTCGCTCTCCTGCCCCGCGGTCTGCGGCGCTCCGGCCTTGGCCGCGGGCTCCCCGGCGGCCCCCGCCGCGGCTCCCCCGCCGGAGACGGCGGCGGCCTCGGGCGCGGCCTCGCGCGCCGCGCGGCGCGCGAGGCGGCGGCCGCGCAGCGCCAGGACGGCGCGTACCAGGTCCACGGCGGCCAGGATCAGCAGCAGGTAGAGCAGCGCGGCCATCCAGTAGTAGCCGGGCCAGGAGACCACCTGCAGGAAGCCGAAGGGCAGCCCGAACTCCCGGCCGCGCAGCGCAAGCAGCGTGGTCACCGGCAGGACGCAGGCCACCGCGGTGGCGGCGCGCCGGTACCACCCGCCGGGCGCGGAGACGTCGCGTATCAGCCGCCGCCACAGATACCACTGGGCCGCCGCGAGAAGGGCGGCCAGCACGATGCCGATGACGGCACCCACGATGATGTCCAACGAAGGGGTTCCTCTCCCGGGCCGGCCGGCGACTGCTGCCGCCAGTATGTGGGACGCCCATCCCCCACCCGACGGTGGCCTCTCACCGGTTTGGGCCTCTCCACTGGCCCGGGTCCCGGGGCCCAACGGTAAGTTCGCGGTGTGCCGTTCAATCGTTCGTCCTCTTTTCGGACCTCCGTTCACGCGCTGGTGGCGGCCATAGTCACCCCGGCCCTCGCGCTGCTGCCCGCCATGGCCGCGGCGGAGGGCAGAGCGCCCGAGCCGCCCGAGCACATGTCCACCGTCGGCGGCGAGCTGCTGGGCGAGGTGGGCACCCAGGTGGATCGCGGGCCCGGCGTCCCCGCCCTGCCCGGGGACCTGACCTCGAAGTCGTGGATCGTCGCCGACGCCGAGACGGGCGAGGTGTTCGCCGCCCACAACGCCCACTGGCCGCTGCCGCCGGCGAGCACCCTGAAGATGCTCTTCGCCGACACGGTGATGCCCGGCCTCGACCGGCAGGACGTGTACCGGGCCCGCCCCGAGGACTTCGCCGGGCTCGGCGAGGGGAGCAGCTCGGTCGGCGTGGCGGACGGGCAGACGTACACCGTCGAGGACCTGTGGCACGGCGCGCTGCTCGCCTCGGGCAACGACGCGGTCTACGCGCTCGCCGCGATGAACGGCGGCGTGGAGCGCACGGTCGGCCAGATGAACGCGCGCGCCCGGGAACTCCAGGCGCTGGACACCCACGCGGTCAACCCGGACGGCTACGACGCCGAGGGGCAGACCTCCTCCGCCTACGACCTCACGCTGATCGCCCGGGACGCGATGCTCGACGCCGACTTCCGGGAGTACGTGGCCCTGCCGCGGGCCGACTTCCCCGGCGAGGGCAGCGGCGAGGACCGCGAGACCTACGAGATCCAGAACACCAACCGGCTGCTGGTGGGCGCCCAGGGGCTCGAACCCTACGAGGGCATCGCGGGGGTGAAGAACGGCTACACCACGCAGGCCGGCCACACCTTCACCGGCGTCGCCGAGCGCGACGGGCGCGTGCTGCTGGTGACCGCGATGGCGCCGGACGAGGAGCAGGGCCCGCTGGCCGTCTACCGGGAGGCCGCGGCCCTGCTGGACTGGGGCTTCGCGGCGGCCGGGCAGGCCCGGCCGGTCGGCGAGCTGGTGCCGCCCCGCGACCAGGTTCCGGCGGCCGGGGCCGGGCAGCAGGAGGCGGAGCAGTCCCCGGAGGCGGAGGCCGCCGGGGGGCAGACGGCGAGTTCAGCCGAGAGCGAACAGCCGGTGAGCGGCTTCCTCGTCCTCGCCTTCACCGTGGCGGGTCTGGCGGTGCTGACCCTGGCGGCGTATCTGTTCCACCGTCGCCACCCGCTTCCGTCCCCGGCCGCCCTGCGGTCCCTTCCTGGGCGTCGAGCGCGTCGGCACGAGGACGCTGACGGGGACTGAGCGAGGTGGCGGTCCAGGCGCTGCAGAACAGCAGCAGCTTGGCCATCAGGTTGATCCACACCAGCAGGGCCACCGGCACCCCGAACGCGCCGTACAGGTTGCGGGTGGCCACCTCGGTGAGGTAGCCGCCGATCAGCAGCTTGAGCACCTCGAAGCCGACGGCGCCCAGCAGGCAGGCGAAGGCCACCGAGCGCGGCGGGGGCCGTACCCCGGGCAGCCAGACCAGCACGTAGGACAGCAGCACGTAGGTGACGGCGGTCGCCCCCAGGTAGGCCGCCGTCTGGATGAAGACGCTGCCCGCGCCGTGCCCGGCGAGGGTGCGCACGAAGCTCAGCGCGAAGGCCGAGCCGGTCAGGGACAGCAGGGTGAGCGCGCCGAGCCCCGCCAGCACGCCCACGTCCTTGGCCCGCCGCAGCAGCGGGTTCTCCTCGGGGTCGGGCAGGTCCCACAGCGCCCGCAGGCAGCCGCGCACCGCGTCCACCCAGCTGGCGCCGGTGGGCAGCACCAGGATCAGCGAGACGATGCCGATCGCGTGGGAGTGCGCGAAGACCGCGTGCAGTTCGAGCTGGTCGGAGATGCCGGGCACCTGGTCGGAGATCCAGTCCTGGATCTGCCCCAGCTGGTGGTCGGTGAGCAGCCAGGCGCCGAGCGCGGCGGCCAGGCCGAGCACCGGGAACAGCGTGACGAAGCTGGTGAAGGTGATCGCCGCGGCCAGCCGGGTCCAGGCCCGCTCGTCCAGATGCCGGTAGACCCGCCACACGCGGCTGCGGAAGAACCGCGTGAACAACGGGCCGATCCAGGGCAGCCGGGTCAGCCAATCCATCCTGTCCACGCTACGGTCGGCGCCGCGGCGACGCGCGCCGCGCGGCGACGGCGGCCACGCACCGTGACCGGCAGGGGACGGCCCCCCCGCACCGGGCGCCTTCCCCGGCCCGGCGCTCCCATGCGGCCTCAGGCGGCCTCGGGGGCCGCGCGCTCCAGCGCGGAGCCGGCCGGGCCGCCCGCGGGCCCGGCCGGGAAGCGGAACTCCCGGCGCTGCTGCCAGACCCCGGCGCCGTCCTGCTCGTACAGCGAGAAGCCGCCCACGGTCCAGGCCGCCTCGTACCCGGCGAGCTCGGCCTGCGCGCGGTCCATCGCCTCCTCGGCGATGCCGTGCGCGACGGTGACGTGCGGGTGGTAGGGGAAGGGCAGCTCGCGGGCGAGCGGGCCGCCCTTCTCGCGCACCCGCTCCTGGAGCCGGCCGCACTCCCGGCCGCCCTCGGCGACCCGGACGAAGACGACGGGCGTGAGCGGCCGGAAGGTGCCGGTGCCGGAAAGCCGCAGGGGGAAGGGGCGGCCCGCGGCGGCGATCGCCGCGAGGTGGTCCTCGATCAGCGGGCGGGCCGCCGCCTCGACCTCGGTGGGCGGCAGCAGGGTGACGTGGGTGGGGATGCCCGCCGCGGCGGCGTCGCCGAAGCCGAGGCGGCGGCGTTGCAGTCCGCTGCCGAACGGCTCGGGGACCGCGATCGACACGCCGAGCGTCACCGTCCCCACGACAGGTCCTCCTTCGTCCTCGCCTCTCTCCCGGCCCCGTACGGGGCCTGCTTTCCCGGCCCCCGTACGGGGGCCTCTTCCCCGGCTTCCCCGGCTCCCCGGCTCCCCGGCCTCGGCACGGGGCCTTCCTCCCGCGCGCCGGGACGCCGCTCCGGCGGGCCGCCCCGCCCGGGGGCCCGCCCGCGGTGGCCTCGGTCAGGAGCCGGCCGGCAGGAAGCCCACCCGGTCCATGACCTTCGCCAGGGTCGGGGCGGCGACCGCCCTGGCCTTCTCGGCGCCCCTGGCCAGCAGCCGGTCGAGCTCGGCCGGGTCGTCGAGGAACTGCCGGGTGCGGTCCCTGAAGGGCGTCACCCACTCCGCGAAGACCTCGGCGAGCTCCGTCTTCAGCGCGCCGTACAGCCGCCCGGCGAACTTCTCCTCGACCTCGGCCACGCCTATCCCGGTCAGCGCGGAGTAGATGGACAGCAGGTTGCTGACGCCCGGCTTGGCCTCGGGGTCGTAGCGGATCACGGTGTCCGTGTCGGTGACCGCGCTGCGCAGCTTCTTCGCCGAGGTCTTCGGCTCGTCCATCAGCCAGACGATGCCCTTGGCCGAGGAGGCCGACTTGCTCATCTTGACCGCGGGGTCCTGGAGGTCGTAGATCTTCGCCGCGTCCTTGAGGATGTAGGCGCCGGGCACCGTGAACGTCTCCCCGAAGCGCCCGTTGAACCGCACGGCGAGGTCGCGGGTGAGCTCGATGTGCTGCCGCTGGTCCTCGCCCACCGGCACCTCGCGGGCGTGGTAGAGCAGGATGTCGGCGGCCTGCAGGACCGGGTAGGTGAAGAGGCCGACGGTGGTGCTCTCCGCGCCCTGCCTGGCCGACTTGTCCTTGAACTGCGTCATCCGCGCGGCCTCGCCGAAGCCCGTCACGCAGTTGAGCACCCAGGCCAGCTGGGCGTGCTCCGGCACCTGGCTCTGCACGAACAGCGTGCAGCGCTCGGGGTCGAGGCCGGCGCCGAGCAGCTGGGCGGCGGCCAGCCTGGTGGCCTCGCGCAGCGCCGCCGGGTCCTGCGGGACCGTGATCGCGTGCAGGTCGACGACCGAGTAGAAGGCGTCGTGCGTCTCCTGGAGCGCCACCCACTGGCGCACGGCACCCAGGTAGTTGCCCAGGTGGAACGAGCCTGCGGTGGGCTGGATGCCGGAGAGAACCCGGAGCCGCTCTGTGGGGCGTTCGGTGGCCATGCCATCCATTGTCTCAGGTCCCTCCGACAGCCCATCCCGCCCGGCGCACCGCCCCGCGCGCACCGCCGGACCCGGCGGGTGAACGGCTCCGCGCGCCCCCCGGCACACGGCCGCCGTGCCCCCCGGCGCACGGCCGGCGCGGCCCCCGGCGCACCGCCACCGCGCCCCCCGGCGCACGGCCGGCGCGGCCCCCGCCGCACGGCCGCCGTGCCGCCGCCCCGGCGCAGGTGGGCCGGGGGCCTTCGGCTAATCTGGCGTGGACCGGCCGACACTGTCTCGACTGTCCGATATTTCCCCTATATTTCCCCCACCGCGCACCTGATCCGCCGCCTGAGCCCGGTGCCGGATCGGTGCCCGACTCACGTCCGAACTCTCCGACTTCGGAAGGCCACTCATGCCCCGCACTCCTGTCACCGTCACCGTTACCGGCGCGGCCGGCCAGATCGGCTACGCCCTCCTGTTCCGGGTCGCCTCCGGCCAGTTGCTCGGTCCCGACACCCCGGTCAGGCTGCGGCTGCTGGAGATCACCCCGGCCCTCTCCGCGGCGGAGGGCACCGCGATGGAGCTCGACGACTGCGCCTTCCCGCTGCTCGCGGGCATCGACATCACCGACGACCCGGCCACCGCGTTCGACGGCACCAACGTGGCGCTGCTGGTGGGCGCCAGGCCGCGGACCAAGGGCATGGAGCGCGGGGACCTGCTGGAGGCCAACGGCGGCATCTTCAAGCCGCAGGGCAGGGCGATCAACGACCACGCCGCCGACGACGTCAAGGTCCTCGTCGTGGGCAACCCGGCCAACACGAACGCCCTGATCGCCAGGGCCGCCGCCCCGGACGTGCCGGCCGAGCGGTTCACCGCCATGACCCGCCTCGACCACAACCGCGCGCTCACCCAGCTGGCCAGGAAGACCGGCGCGAGCGTGAGCGACATCCGCCGCCTGACGATCTGGGGCAACCACTCGGCCACCCAGTACCCGGACATCTTCCACGCGGAGGTCGCGGGCAAGAACGCGGCCGAGGCCGTGGGCGACGAGACCTGGCTGGCCGAGGAGTTCATCCCGACCGTGGCCAAGCGCGGCGCGGCCATCATCGAGGCCAGGGGCGCCTCCTCGGCCGCCTCCGCGGCCAACGCCGCCGTCGACCACGTCCACACCTGGGTGCACGGCACCCCCGAGGGCGACTGGACCTCCATGGCCGTCGTCTCGGACGGCTCCTACGGCGTGCCCGAGGGCCTCATCTCCTCCTTCCCGGTCACCACCGCGAACGGCTCCTGGCAGATCGTCCAGGGCCTGGAGATCAACGAGTTCTCCCGGCCCCGGATCGACGCCTCCGTGCAGGAGCTGATCGACGAGCGCGAGGCCGTATCCGGGCTCGGACTGATCTGACAGACTGCTCCCGCAGCACACGCGCAGCACCGGTGGCCCCAGACCTGACGTCGGGGCCACGCTGCGTTCGCCGTGTGCGCCGCGTACGCCGTCACGGCCTAAGGAACCCACAGCATGCGCCCTCGCATACGTCATCCGCTGCTCGCCGGGTTGGGCGCCCTGAGCCTGGTCGCGCTCAGCGCGTGCAGCCTGGCCGACGGGGTGGTCGGCACCGACGACGAGCCCGAGCCGGTCACGCTCGCCGTCCCCTCCTGGCCAGGGGGGCAGGCGAACGTCGCCGTGGTGGCGTACGTGCTGGAGAACGAGCTCGGCATCCCGGTGGAGCGGGTGGAGACCGATCAGCAGAGCGCCTGGGACGCCCTCGGCGACGGCAGCGTGCAGGCGATCCTGGAGGACTGGGGGGCGGTGCCGGAGCGGCGCGAGCTGCACGTCGAGCGCAAGGAGGACGTCGTGGACGCCGGGCCGCTCGGCATCACCGGGCACGTCGGCTGGTTCGTGCCCACGGCCTGGGCCGAGGAGCACCCCGAGGTCCTCGACTGGCGCAACCTCAACGAGTTCGCGGACCAGCTGGGCGGGCAAGTGCTGCACGGCGACCCGGAGTTCGCCACCAGGGACGAGGCGATCATCGAGGACCTCGGTCTTGACTACCGCACCGTGGCCACGGGCAGCGAGGAATCCCTCGAAGAGCAGATAGCCGAGGCCGGCCGCGACGGCCGGCCGCTGCTGACGTACCTGTGGCAGCCGCACTGGCTGACCGGCCGGGTGGGGCTCTCCGAGGTGGAGCTGCCCTCCTACTATCCGCGCATTCAGCTGCGCAAATACCTCAACGCCGACTTCGCCGACGAGGGCGGCGAGGCCGCCGACTTCCTGCGCGCCTTCTCCTGGACGGCCGAGGACCAGGACTACGTGGCCGAGCTGATCGCCGGGGAGGGGATGACCCCCACCGCCGCCGCGGAGGAGTGGGTCGGCGGCCACCAGGCAACGGTGGCCGCCTGGCTCCGCTGAACCTCCGCTTGCCGCTCCCTCCGCCGCTTCGCCTCGTGCCGCACGGCGACTGCCGCGCGGCGCTTGCCGCTCGATCTCCCGCACGGCGCATGGCGCTCGGCGCCTGCCGCCCGGCCTTGCGTCTGCCGCCCGGCACCCGCCGCTTCGCCCGCCAGGCGGCGCCCGGCTCGCCGGAGGGGGGCGTCCGGCCGTGGGGGCCCGGGCATGGCCACCCGGGGGCTAACCGCCCGCGGAGAACCTCAACAGGTCGTTCAGGATGGGCACTTCGAGCCAGGGATCGGGCTCGGCCATCAGGGTGAAGAGCACGATCGCCCCGCCGAGCACGCCGTAGGTCAGCAGGTCGGTGAAGCGGGAGCGCACCGCGAGCATGCCCACGGCGGGCAGCCAGCCGCGCAGCACCCCGCCCCCGAGCAGGGCGCAGCCGACGATCAGCAGCCCGATCCTGAAGTCGCTCAGCGCCACCAGCAGCCCGAGCAGCGTCGTCCCGAGCACCGCGAGCAGGGGCCACTGGCGGATCGGCGCCGGCGCCTCGCCGCCCGCCGTCCGCTGCCCGCCCTCGGGCCTGGCGGTGTCGCGCGTGCGGTACTTCTCCGGCACGAGCCAGCGGTCGCGCCAGGCGGCGCCCGCGGCCCTCACTCGGCCACCGCCGGGGCGGCGGCGCGTTCCGCGGCCTCCACGACGTTCTGCAGCAGCATGGCGCGGGTCATCGGGCCGACGCCGCCGGGGTTGGGCGAGAGCCAGCCCGCCACCTCGGCCACGCCCGGGTGCACGTCGCCCACGATCCTGCCCTGTTCGTCCCTGCTGACGCCGACGTCGAGCACGGCCGCCCCCGGCTTCACGTCCTCCGGCTTCACCAGGTGCGGTACGCCGGCCGCGGCCACGATGATGTCGGCGCGCCGCAGGTGCGCGGCCAGGTCGCGGGTCCCGGTGTGGACCTGGGTCACGGTGGCGTTCTCGGTGCGGCGGGTGAGCAGCAGCGGCAGCGAGCGCCCCACGGTGACCCCGCGGCCCACGACGACGACGTCGGCGCCCGCCAGGGGAACCTCGTAGCGGCGCAGCAGGGTGATGATGCCGTTCGGGGTGCAGGGCAGCGGGCCCGGCTCGCCCAGCACCAGGAGGCCCAGGTTCGTGGGGTGCAGGCCGTCGGCGTCCTTGGCGGGGTCGATCAGCCGCAGGACGCGGTTGACGTCGATGCCGCGCGGCAGCGGCAGCTGCACCAGGTAGCCGGTGCAGGCGGGGTCCTCGTTCAGCTCGGCGACGACCGCCTCGATCTCGGCCTGGGTCGCGGTGGCCGGGAGCTCGCGCTGGATGGAGGCGATGCCGACGGCGGCGCAGTCGCGGTGCTTGCCCGCGACGTACTTCTGGCTGCCCACGTCGTCGCCCACGAGCAGCGTGCCGAGCCCGGGCGTGAGGCCGCGTTCTTTGAGGACCTCGACCCGGGCACTCAGCCCGGACTTGATCGCCGCGGCGGTGGCCTTGCCATCGAGAGTCTTCGCGCTCATGCCCCCATCCTCGCGGATACCGGCGCGGGCCGCGCAATCCGGGGGCCCGCGCCGCGGCGCGTTCCGTCACCGCCGGATCACCGTGCTGTCACACGAAGCACCCACTACGCCACAGTCATGTCATCCGACTGGACAGCGGGCCCGCCGGAAGGGTCGAATAGCACGCCGGGCAACTCGGGGGGAAGACACGCGCGTCCGTGGAACACACGCACGCCTGCGGCGGCTTCACCCCGGCCGGGCCATGGCCCCTCCCGTGCCGCGCCTTCCCGGCGGGCACGGACGGCCCGGCACCGCGGCGCGAAGCAGCGCCCGGGCGGTGCCCGACGCCATCGACCGAATCACAGTCAAGGAGCTCCACCGTGAGCAATTACCAGACGCCTCCCGGCCCCCAGGGGGTGCCTGCACAGGGCGGGCAGCCGGGGCCCTACCCGCAGGCCCCGGGGCAGCCCGGCCCGTACCAGGCGCCGGGCCAGCCGGGGCCCTACGCCCAGCCGGGCCAGCCGGGCCCGTACGCCCCCGGCCCGCAGCAGGCGGGGCCGCAGGCCGGCCAGGGCGGCTACCCGCCCGCCCCCTACCCGGGCGCCCCGGGCCAGCCGGGCCTGCCCGCGCAGCCGGTCGGCTTCGGCCTCGCCATGAAGCGCCGCAGCCCCGCGGCCGCCTGGATCGGCCTGCCGCTCATCACCTTCGGCATCTACCGGATCGTCTGGTACTACAAGATCAACAAGGAGCTGAAGGAGTACGACCAGCGGGTGGAGGTCAACCCCGGCATGGCCGTGGTGACCATCCTGTTCGGCATCTTCCTGATCATTCCGCCGTTCGTCTCGCTCTACAACACCGGCAAGCGCATAGCCCAGGCCCAGCGCTCCGCGGGCCTCGCGCAGACCTGCAGCCCCGTGGTCGGCCTGCTGCTGATGTTCCTGTGGGGCCTCGGCGCGCTGTACTACCAGGTCGAGCTGAACAAGATCATCGACCACTACAACGCCCCGCCCCAGGGCACCCAGGTCCCCCTCGCCGTCTGAGGGGCCGCTCCGCGGGTTTCCGGACACACGACTGCGCCCCGTCACGCGCGGAGTCGGTCGTTGACGGCGGCGCCGACGAACGCGCGCCACGCGGCGCCTGGCACCGTGAGGACCGGCCCGCGGCTCTGGTTCTTGGTGTCGCGCATGGCCACGGCCCCGGACAGCGCGGCGACCTCGATGCACTGACTCCCGTTGCCGCTGTACGAGGACGTGGCCCACTTCAGCCCGGGGGCCCGGTTCAGGTCAGACATTCTTCAGGTGCTCCTCACGGATAGCGCACAGCAGATTGAGCGAATCACGAGGCGACAGCGCGTGCGCCCGCATGCGCTCGTGCACGCGCGCGGCTTCGGCCGTCACGGCAGCCTCTTGATACAGCCTGCCCCCGCGCGGGCCGTCTGCCCACACGCTTGTTGCGGTTTCGTCGGAGAAGGTGAGGAGAGTGAAGGCGGACATGTGCACGCCGTGGGCCCCGGCCCCGAACGGCATGACCTGAAAATCGACGCCGGGCGACTCGGCGTACCGTGCGAGGCTGGCGAGTTGATCGGCCATGACCCTTGGACCCCCCACTACAGCACGTAGCGCGGCCTCGTAAACGACCAGCCAGATCTCGGGGGGAGGGTCCGCCCGGTCGAGCTTTTCGCGCCGCCGCAGCCGTTCGGCGGCCTTCAGTGCGATGCTTTCCGCCGTATCTCGCGGATATCCGGCGCGGAAGATCGCGCGCGCGTACGCGTCTGTCTGCGCGAACCCGACAAGGCAGTGCACCGACCAGTCGAAGATGCGGGCGGCCTGGGGTTCAAGCCTGAGATAGGGAGCGAACCAGGCAGGCGGGTCCAGATTGCTGATCCTGCGGCGCAACCGCCGGAAGAGTCCGTTCGTGCCGAACACCTCGTCGCAGCGTTCGGCGAACCGGTCACTCGGCATCTGTACGCCATGCTCGACCTTGGACACATAGAACCGGCTGTATCCCGTCGCGTCCGCGAGATGCCTTTGCTTGATCTTGCGCGACTCGCGCGCGGCCAGCACCTCGATACCGAAAGCGGCGAGGTCACTCACCTCGTCGCCTGCGATGCGCTCGCCCATACCCCCACCTGCGCCTTTATCCGTCCGTCCACGCGTGCAAGGTGAGTAACCTCCGCTCACCCCTGCTGACGGTAGCAGCGCGGGTGTTGTCTGGGTAACCGGCAGCGCACGGACCGTGCTTGCCCTGGGAGGTCGAAGTACAGCAGGTGATGCCCATGTCCACACCCCCGCGCCCCGGGAACGAGTCCCCAAGTGACCCGCGCCCTACCGCTCAGGAACTCGCGCAGTTGCGCAGAAGGGTTGCCGAGTTGACCGAGGCGATCCGGAGGCATCTCGGAGACAGGAAGACATCGTGAACGAGGCCATGTCCGGCGTGATGACCTGGGGTCCCCGGGGGCTGCCTGTCCCCTGGGTCACCCGGTGGAGCGGTGAACCGGTGCTCGCGGGTGGGCCGTTGACGTTGCGGCCCGACCGGCAGGGGCTGGCCTACCGGGACGAGAGGGCCGGGGAGCGGGACCGGCACGGGGTGTTGTGGGCGCGGGTCGGGCAGGCCCCGGGCAGCGGGCGGCCCGACTACCGCGTGATGCATCCCGTCCGGCAGCGGCAGGCCATGCTGGAGCGGCGCTGCCAGGTCTGCTCAGGACCCGCCGACCGCAACGCGAAGGGCTGGCTGTTCGCCGTCCGCCGCCCCGAGGCGGCCGAGGACATGCCGGGCTGGCCCGAAGGGCTGCTGTGCACGAAGCCACCGGTCTGCCGGCCGTGCGCGCGCCTCGCGGCGCGGCACTGCCCCTATCTGGGCGAGCCCGTGTACGTGCGCGCGCGCAAGCCCCGCGTCTGGGGCGTGTTCGGCGGAATCTTCGACCCGCACCTGGCCCCCGGCCCCGACGACTACCTCCCCTACGGCCACCCGGCCGCGCCCTTCTTCCTCGCCAACCAGCTCGTCGTCGAACTCACCCGCACCACCCGCGAACCAGCGCCATAGCGCTGCCCGCCTATGTCCCAGCGCGGTGCACGAGTAAGAGTGGTGCATGCCCATGCAGCGAACGAACGTATACGCCGACCCCGAAGACCTCGCGCTGATCAAGGAAGGCGCTGCCCGCCTCGGAGTGCCCGAGGCCGAGATTCTGCGCCGGGGCATCCATATCGCCGCCATGTCCGTGCGCACCTGGGACACCCCCTTTGCGGACGATGACGACCTGATCGACCTGGGTGACCCGGTCACCGAGGACGACGCCCGGGCCACGCCCTCCAGGTGGGCGTGACCAAGGCCAGCAAGGCGGTCCGCGCCCGGTGAGCGCCCCCGCTCCGCACGCGCGCCCGGGCGGCTCCGGCGCGTGGGGTGGGCGTGCGGGTGGGGGGTTCGCCTCTGCCGGTTGTGGGCGGGGGGTCACGATCGGGCATGCTCGCGTCACTTCGGGTAAGCGGAACATCAGGTAATCCCCACCCTCCCCCCGGAGGTACCTGATGGCTCACCCGGACCCCCACACCGCCGGGCCCCGCCAGGGCCCGCACCCCCACGACGCCGCCAAGCCCCACGCCGCCGCCGGACCCCGTCGCGGTCAACGGGTGCGTGGTGCGCGGCTGTTGCTGCTGGTCGGGGGCTGCGTGAGCGTGCTGCTCGGCACGTTGCTCGCGCGGCCCGTCGGGGCGAGTCCGCCCGGCATTCCCGACCCGGAGACCGCCCGCGCCGAACTCGCCGAGCTCGCCACGGCCCCCGAGGGCTCGATGGCCGGGTACGCGCGCGAGCGCTTCCCGCACTGGATCACCACCGACGGCTGCACCACCAGGCAGTGGGTGCTGCGCCGCGACGGCGAGGGGGTGGAGGTGGACGAGGACTGCCGGCCCACCTCGGGTACCTGGCACAGCCCCTACGACGGGGCGACCCTGGACGCCCCCTCCGAGGTGGACATCGACCACGTGGTGCCGCTCGCCGAGTCCTGGCGCTCCGGCGCCGCCGGCTGGACCGAGGACCGGCGCCGTTCGTTCGCCAACGACCTGGAGAACCCGCAGCTGATCGCCGTCAGCGCCGCCGCCAACCGGTCCAAGGGCGACCAGGACCCGGCCGACTGGCAGCCGGTCGAGGAGTCCTACCACTGCACCTACGCCGCGATGTGGATCGACGTGAAGTACGAGTGGGGGCTGACGGTCGACGAGGAGGAGCGGGCCGCCCTTCAGGACATGCTCGGCGCCTGCGGACCGGCGGGCGGCGATTCCGGTATCAGTGAGTCATGAGCGAGAGGTATTCCGTCTTCACCCCGCCCCGCGGCGGGGTGATGACCAAGGAGGTCGGCGTCATCACCGGCGAGTTGGAGCTGTATACGACCGCGGCCGAGGACGGCGCCCTGACGATGCGCATCCGCTACGCGGGCGCCGACGAGTGGTACACGGTGGACGGCGGCCCCTGGCGGCTGCACGACGCGCGCGATCACGAGGTCGTCCACGAGGTCGTCGTCGGCCTGCTCGACCGGCCGCAGCCCTGAACGCCCCGGGCCCCGCCGCCTCCCCGGGGGAGGGGCAGGGCCCGTGCGTGCGCCGTCCGCGGAGGGCGGGGGCGCCCGGTGGTGTTGCCGAACGCGCCGGGGGGCGGCGGGAGTTCGCCCCCGGCGGCGGCGTTCAGTGGTAGAAGTGCCTGGTTCCGGTGAGGTAGAGGGTGACTCCGGCCTTCTCCGCCGCCTCGATCACCAGTTTGTCGCGGATCGAGCCGCCGGGCTGGGCGACGGCCCTGACGCCGGCCTCGGCCAGCACCTCGAAGCCGTCGGGGAAGGGGAAGAAGGCGTCGGAGGCCGCGTAGGAGCCCGCGGCGCGCTCCGCGCCTGCCCGCCGCACCGCGAGCCGCGCCGAGTCGACCCGGTTCACCTGGCCCATGCCCACGCCGACGGTGGCGCCGTCCTTGGCCAGCAGGATGGCGTTCGACTTCACCGCGCGGCAGGCGCGCCAGGCGAAGGCGAGTTCGGCCAGCTCCTCCGCGGACAGCGCCTCCCCCGCGGCCAGTTGCCAGCTCGCCGGGTCGTCGCCCGGCGCCTGGAGCCGGTCGGTGACCTGCATCAGCGCGCCGCCGTCCACCGGCCGCAGCTCGGTGCGCGCCGCGGGGCCCTCGGGGCAGCGCAGCACGCGGATGTTCTTCTTGCGGGTCAGCGCCTCAAGGGCGCCGTCCTCGTAGTCCGGGGCGACGATGACCTCGGTGAAGATGTCGGCGACCTGCTCGGCGAGCGCCGCGGAGACCGGCCGGTTGACCGCGATGACGCCGCCGTAGGCGGAGAGCGGGTCGCAGGCGTGGGCCTTGCGGTGGGCCTCGGCGACGTCGGCGCCGACGGCGATCCCGCAGGGGTTGCTGTGCTTGATGATCGCCACGCAGGGCCGGTCGTGGTCCCAGGCGGCGCGGTGCGCGGCCTCGGTGTCCACGTAGTTGTTGTATGACATCTCCTTGCCGTGCAGCTGCTCGGCCGCGGCCAGGCCCCGGCCGCTGCCGTCGGTGTAGAGGGCGGCGGCCTGGTGCGGGTTCTCGCCGTAGCGCAGCACCCGGTCCAGGGTGAAGGTCAGGTTCGCGTGGGCCGCGAAGGGCTGGTCCGCCGTGGTGTCGAGCTCCGCGAACCAGCCCGCCACCGCCGCGTCGTACTCGGCGGTGTGCTGGAACGCCCGGGCGGCCAGGCCGCGCCGCTCGGCGAGGGTGAAGCCGCCGGCCGCCACCGCGGCGAGCAGCGTCTCGTAGTGGCCCGGGTCCACGACCACGGCCACCGAGGGGTGGTTCTTCGCGGCGGCGCGGACCATCGAGGGGCCGCCGATGTCGATCTGCTCCACGCACTCGTCCCGCGTGGCGCCCGAGGCGACCGTCTCGCGGAAGGGGTACAGGTTGGCGACCACGAGCTCGAAGGGCTCGATGCCCAGCTCGTCCAGCTGCCCGCGGTGGCTCTCCAGGCGCTGGTCGGCGAGCAGGCCGGCGTGCACGCGGGGGTGCAGCGTCTTCACCCGCCCGTCGAGCACCTCGGGGAAGCCGGTGAGCTCCTCCACCGGGGTCACCGGCACCCCGGCCGCGGCGATCACGCGCGCGGTGGAGCCGGTGGACACCAGGCGCACGCCCGCCGCGTGCAGGCCCCGGGCCAGCTCTTCGAGGCCGGTCTTGTCGTACACGCTGATCAGGGCCCGGCGCACCGGGCGCCGCGTTGCCTCGGCGGACTGGTCCGCTGTCTCCTCCGCGCCTGGCGCGCCGCCTTGGACGGTCACGGGATATACACCTTTCGTCCCTCGATGTGGTAGCCGTGCCGGGCAATCCGGCCCACGACCTCGACGAGCAGCCGTCGCTCGACTTCCTTGATCCGCTCGTGGAGCGAGATCTCGTCGTCCTCGTCCCGGATCTCCACCGCCTCCTGGGCGATGATCGGACCGGAGTCGACACCGGCGTCGACGAAGTGGACGGTGCACCCGGTGACCTTGGCGCCGTGCGCGAGCGCGTCACGCACGCCGTGCGCCCCGGGGAAGCTGGGGAGCAGGGCCGGGTGGGTGTTGATGAACCTGCCGCCGAAAGCGGCCAGGAAATCCGCTCCCACGATCTTCATGAACCCGGCGGAGACCACCAGGTCGGGGCGGTGGGCGGCGACCGAGTCGGTGAGCGCCCGGTCCCAGTCCACCCGGGTGGCGTGGTCCCGCACCCGCTGGACGAAGGTCGGCAGCCCCGCGCGCTCGGCGCGCCGCAGCCCCTCGATGCCGTCCCGGTCGGCGCCCACGGCGACCACCTCGGCCCCGTAGCCCCGCGGTCCTTGCGCCGCGACGGCGTCGAGGATCGCCTGGAGATTCGTTCCGGAACCCGAGACGAGGACAACGAGGCGCGCCGGGGACGTCGGCTCGGGGACAGAGGCCACGACGAGGTCTTTCTTCAACTGGTCCCGAAGGACCGCGTGCGGGAGGCACCGGCAACGATACCGGCACGCCCCACTCCCCCCGTCCCGTGGGGCGGGGCAGGACAGGTACGGTCGGGAGGAGACGCCCACAGACGGCGGCTGATCGGCGTCCGCCACGCGACCGCAGGCGGGGGAGGCGGGGGGCGACCGGACAGCCAGAGGGAGATTCGACGACCACGATGACCAACCGACGCCCAGCCCACGGCCAGCAACCGCGGCAGGAGCGGCAGGGCGATGAGGACAATCCCTTCGCCCCGCCGCCGGAAGGACAGCCCGACCAGCCGTGGCGCCCCCGCCACCCGCAGGGCGCCGAGGGGAACGGCGGGGAGCGAGGCGAGGGCGAACAGCAGGAGGCCCCGCACTGGGGCGGCCAGTGGAGCGCCCGGCAGCCGCAGCGGCAGGGCGGGCGCTGGGGGGAGCCGCCGAACGGGCCCGAGCGCCAGGGCGGCTTCGGCGGTCCCCGCTGGGACCCCTCCGACCCCGCGCAGCGGCACGCCAGGTACGCGATGCTCGCCGGGATGTGGGGCGTGTGCGGCGGCGTGCTGCTCGGCTGGGAGTGGCTGGCGCTGCTGCTGGGGGCGCTCGCGCTCTACTGGGGCGTCAGCGCGCTGCGCGGCGGGCCCAAGGACGGCAAGGAGGCCAGGGAGCGCCGGGTGCGGGAACTCCAGGGCCAGGCCCCGCCGGTGGCGGTGCCGCCGGGCGAGGGCGCGGCGGCGCGGGTGGCGGCGCGCAAGGACCGGCCGCAGCTGACGGCCGCGATCTCCGGCCTGGTGCTCGCGGGGCTCTCGCTGGCGATCGTGGCCGCCTCGTACACCCTCCAGCTGGTGTACAAGGACTACTTCGACTGTGTGGACCAGGCGCTGACCAAGCCCTCGCGCGAGTCCTGCGAGGTGCTGTTGCCCTCGGAGCTGCGGCCGTTCCTCGGCGAGCAGAACTGAGTCCCCCACCGTCCTCCTGCCGTCCTCCTGCCGTCCTCCTGCCGTCTTCCCGCCGCCTTCCCGCCGTCTCCCGCCGCCCCTCGGCCCTCGGCCCTCGCGGGCCGGTGGGCGCGGGGCGGCCCCTCCGGGGCGGCGGTCAGCGGCCTGGGGGCGGGTCCTGGCCCGGGACCCCGGGGTGGGGCGGGCCCCCGGCCGGGTCGCGGGAGCCGCCGGGGCCGAGGTCCCCGGCCTCGCCCGCGCCCCCGGTCTCGGGGAGGCCGAGCGGGCCGGTGAGGTCCGTGACGTCGGGGAAGTCGGGGAAGTCGGGGACGAGGGTGCCCGAGGACTTCTTCAGGGCGGCCCAGCGGCTGTGGCGGGCGGCCGTGGTGTGCCACCGTTCGGCCTCCGGGTCGAGCCGGGGCGCCGGGCGGCGCAGCCGGGCACGCAGGGCGCCCAGCGGGCGGGGGCGCGGGGTGGGCAGCAGGCGCAGCAGCAGGGCGAGGGGCGCGCCGAGCGCGGCGGTCCAGGCGGCCACCGCCAGGGCCGTCGAGCGGCCTTCGGGACCGAAGCCGGCGAGTTCCGCGCCGCCCAGCGGGCCCCCGGACAGGGCGGCGAGCGCCCCGAGGAACGCGCCGGCGCCGCAGGCGGCGAGCAGGGCGGTGCCCGCGGCCGGCAGCCGTCCCGCCGGCGCCTCGCGCCCGGCCCGCCAGGCCGTGACGCCCACTCCCGCCGCCGGGACCAGCGCGAGCGCCACCCAGGCCGGGGCGCCGCCCGGGGTACCCTCGGGCAGGGCGGCGAGCAGCGGGAAGTCGGGCAACGCGGGCTCGCCGCGCACGTCGAGGGGGCCGACGGCGCCGTGGACGCCGAGCGAGAAGCCGGGCCCCAGCGCGTACGCGACGGCCCACACCGCGGCGTTCGGCAGCAGCGCGAGGACGAGCAGCGCCAGGCCGCCCAGGTCGCACCAGCCCGACCAGCCGGACCAGCCGCTGCCGAGCCGTCCGAAGGAGTCGCCCGCCGCCCGGGCGTGGCAGGCCAGGGCGAGGGCGGCGAGGGCGGCGCCCGCGGCGCAGTAGGCGCCCGTTCCGGCCACGGCGGCGCGGGCCGCGGCGCGCAGCGTGGCGGGGCCGGGCAGCCGGCGGGCCCAGGCGGGCGCGGGCGGGATCCCGCAGGTGGCGCACGCCGCGGCGAGCGTGCAGGCCAGGGCGAAGAGCGGCAGGTGCCAGGCGGCGCTCCAGGGGTCGGCGCGCAGCTCCCCCGGCAGGGTGTAGGCCACGGCCGCCGCCGCGACCAGCAGGTAGCCGACGGTCAGGCAGAACGCGGCCCGCGGCCCCTCGCCCGGCTCGGCGCCCGGCTCTCCGGCGAGCGGGTCGGGTTCGAGCGAGCCGCGGGCCGAGCGGTAGAGGAGCCAGCCGGAGAGGGCGGCGAGCAGCAGCGGGGTGAGGCCCACGGGCGCCCCGCCGCTCGCGGCCGCGGGGCGGACCAGTTCGGTGCCGTGCCCGAGCAGCCACAGGTCGGCCGCCACCCGCAGGGCGCCGTCGGCCCCGGTGTCCGGGTAGGGCGAGAGGGTCCACAGCGAGAGGACGACCGCGGCCACCGCGCCGATCCCGAGCACGGCCGCGAGCGCGCCGTCGAACAGCCAGCGCAGCCGGAAGCGGCCGGGCGGCAGGCAGCGCCCGAGCGCCGGAAGCACGCCCTGGAGCGGGGCGAGGGCGCCGGCCCTCGGCCGGTCCTTCGGCCGCCGGGTTCGGGAGGTGAGGTCGCGCACGCGGCCATGCTGCCAACAACGCCGTCCGCCCCGGCGTAACGGGGTTTCGCCGTAGTGTCGCCCAATATATGCATATGACCGTTTTTACACATGAATCCGCTCCACGGACCCCACGCGCCCCGCGGCCCCCGCAGGTCCCGGGGTCCCCGCAGGCACCGGCGGAGGCGTTCGACCGCCTCTACACCACGCACGCCCTGGCGCTGACCCGCCAGGCGTACCTGCTCTGCGGGCGCTGCGCCCGGGCGGAGCGGGCGGTGACGCGGGCCTTCCGGCTGGCCTGGGAGCAGTGGCCGCGGGTGGCGCGGGACGAGGACCCGGCGGGCTGGGTGCGGGCGGCGGTCCACGAGCTGGCCCTCTCGCCCTGGTACGCGCTGCTGCCGCGGCGGCGCCGGGCGCGCGGCGCCGAGCCCGCGCCCGCCGGGCCGCCCGGGGACGCCCTGCTGCGGGCCGCGCTGCTCGCCCTGCCCCGCTGCTACCGGCGCACCGTGGTGCTGCACGACGGGCTCGGGCTGCCCCTGCCGCAGACCGCGGCCGAGACCGAGGCGACCTGCGCGGCGACGGCGCGGCGGCTGCGGAACGCGCGGGAGGCCCTCGTGGACCGGGTCCCGCGGCTGGCGCAGGCCCCGCCCGAGGCGCGGGAGCGGCTGCTCGCCGAGCAGGTCCGCGGCCTGCTCGCGGCGGCGGGGGGCGCGGGCGCGACCCGCCTGCCCGCGGCGATCAGGCTCGCCAGCGAGCGGTGGAACGCCCGGCTGGCCCGCCTCGCCGTCCTCCTCGCGCTCGCCGGGCTCGCCGGCCTCGCCTTCGCCTGGGTCCTCGCCTGGCCCTGAGGCAGCCGGGCGGCAGACGCGAACGCGCCCCGGGCGGCGTCCGGCACGCGGACGCCGCCCGGGGCGCGAGGCGACGGGGGCGCGGCCCTCGGGCCGCCGGCGCCCCGCTCAGGCGGCCAGCAGCTCGCGGGCGAGCCGCGCGGTCTCGGACGGGGTCTTGCCGACCCGGACGCCCGCCGCCTCCAGGGCCTCCTTCTTGGCCTGGGCCGTGCCGGAGGAGCCGGAGACGATCGCGCCGGCGTGGCCCATCGTCTTGCCCTCGGGCGCGGTGAAGCCCGCCACGTAGCCGACGACCGGCTTGGTGACGTTGGCCTTGATGAAGTCCGCGGCCCGCTCCTCGGCGTCCCCGCCGATCTCGCCGATCATCACGATCAGCTCGGTCTCCGGGTCGGCCTCGAAGGCGGCCAGGGCGTCGATGTGCGTGGTCCCGATGATCGGGTCGCCGCCGATGCCGACGCAGGAGGAGAAGCCGATGTCCCGCAGCTCGTACATCATCTGGTACGTCAGGGTGCCGGACTTGGAGACCAGCCCGATGCGGCCCGGCTTGGTGATGTCGGCCGGGATGATCCCGGCGTTGGACTGCCCCGGCGTGATCAGGCCCGGGCAGTTCGGGCCGATGATGCGGGTCTTGTTGCCCTTCTTGCCCGCGTACGCCCAGAAGTACGCCGTGTCGTGCACGGCGATGCCCTCGGTGATGACCACGGCGAGCGGAATCTCGGCGTCGATCGCCTCGACGACCGCGTCCTTCGTGAACTTCTCCGGCACGAAGATCACGGTGACGTCCGCGCCGGTGGCCTCGATGGCCTCCTTCACGCTGCCGAACACCGGGACCTCGGTCCCGTCGAAGTCGATCCGCTGGCCGGCCTTGCGCGGGTTCACGCCGCCGACGATGGTGGTGCCCGCGGCCAGCATGCGCCTGGTGTGCTTCTGGCCTTCCGAGCCGGTCATCCCCTGGACGATGACCTTGCTGTCCTTGGTGAGGAAGATAGCCATGGTGGTGTGTGTCCTCGTCGTCTTCGGGATGCTTGCTTACTTCGCGGCCAGCTCGGCGGCGCGGTTGGCGGCGCCGTCCATGGTGTCCACCTGCTCGACCAGCGGGTGGTCGGCGTCGGTGAGGATCTTGCGGCCGAGCTCCGCGTTGTTGCCGTCGAGCCGGACGACGAGCGGCTTGGACACGTTCTCGCCCTTGGACTTGAGCAGTTCGAGGGCCTGCACGATGCCGTTGGCGACCGCGTCACAGGCGGTGATGCCGCCGAAGACGTTGACGAAGACGGACTTGACCTCGGGGTCGCCGAGGATGATCTCCAGGCCGTTGGCCATCACCTCGGCCGAGGCGCCGCCGCCGATGTCGAGGAAGTTGGCGGGCTTGACGCCCCCGTGGGCCTCGCCGGCGTAGGCGACGACGTCCAGGGTGCTCATCACGAGGCCCGCGCCGTTGCCGATGATGCCGACGCTGCCGCCCTCCAGCTTGACGTAGTTGAGGCCCCGCTCCTTGGCCGCGGCCTCCAGCGGGTTGGCCGCGGCCTTGTCCTCAAGGGCGGCGTGCCCCGGCTGGCGGAACTCGGCGTTCGCGTCGAGGGACACCTTGCCGTCGAGGGCGATGATCTTCCCCTCGGCCGTCTTGACCAGCGGGTTCACCTCGACGAGGAGGGCGTCCTCCTCGATGAAGACGGTCCACAGGCGCTGCAGCACCTCGACGACCTGGCCGGCGACCTCCTCGGGGAACCGCGCGGCCTGGACGATCTCCCTGGCCTTGGCCTCGGTGACGCCGTCGATCGGGTCCACCGGGATCCTGGCCAGCGCCTCCGGCTTGGTCGCGGCGACCTCCTCGATCTCCATGCCGCCCTCGATCGAGGCCATGGCGAGGAACGTCCGGTTGGTGCGGTCGAGCAGGAAGGAGACGTAGTACTCCTCGGCGATGTCGGCGGTCTCCGCCAGCATCACGCGGTGCACCGTGTGCCCCTTGATGTCCATGCCCAGGATCGCCCTGGCCTTCTCGACCGCGTCCTCGGGGTCGGCGGCCAGCTTCACGCCGCCCGCCTTGCCCCGGCCACCGGTCTTGACCTGCGCCTTGACGACCGCGCGGCCGCCGAGTCGCTCGGCCACCTCGCGCGCCGCCTCCGGCGTCTCGATGACCTCGCCGGCCAGCACCGGTACGTCATGCTTGGCGAAGAGGTCTTTCGCCTGATACTCGAACAGGTCCACGCGCGTCCGTCCCTCAATCAATGTCTCGCGGTTCGTTGTCAGCGTGGGCGTGCCGCGTGGCCGCGTGACGTGGTACGAGAGCGACGGAGCACGCGGCAGGTCCGAAGTCGAGCGTATCGGGGCACCGTGGGGGGTTATGAACCCCGGGTCCCGAGTGGGCGGTGAGACCCGTCACAGTCGGTCCCCGCCACGCCCGCCGCGCCCGCCGCGCGCCGCCCGCCCGCTACGCTGCGCCGATGCCCTGGCGGGCGTGGGCCCTGACCCAGGCGACCACGTCCCCGGTCGGCGCGCCCGGCGTGAAGATCTCCGCGACCCCGGCCGCCTTGAGGGCCGGGATGTCGGCCTCGGGGATGATCCCGCCGCCGAAGACGGTGATGTCGGCGGCGTCCCGCTCCCGCAGCAGCTCGATCACCCGCGCGAAGAGGGTGTTGTGCGCGCCGGAGAGGATGGAGAGGCCGATCGCGTCGGCGTCCTCCTGGATCGCGGTGTCCACGATCTGCTCCGGAGTCTGGTGCAGGCCCGTGTAGATCACCTCCATCCCGGCGTCGCGCAGCGCCCTGGCGATGACCTTCACGCCCCGGTCGTGCCCGTCGAGACCTGGCTTGGCGACCACCACGCGAAGGGGACCCGGCTCACCCATCTGACCCTCCCAGGGAACCCGCCGGCTCGGCGCCGGCAGCGGATAGCGAACGGACTGCGCACGCAGACTCCTCCCAGGATCTCGCACCGCGGCCCGCCCGGGAGCCCTTCCCCGGCGGCGCGCTCCGCGACACTTCGGGCAACGCGCCCGCGGTGCCGCGGGCCGCCGCCCGGGCGCGTTCCCGCACCCCCGCTCGAACGCCTTTCGAACAAATCGTGCCGTGTCCATGAGTGCGCCGCCGAAAAGGCAGGCTATTGCCCGTTTCCTGAGCCCGGGAAAGCCGCCAAGCCCGGGGGAAAGATTGTGGCCGCCGTCTACCGCCGGGTACAGTCGCGGCACCGCAGCCGCAGGGCACCCACCCAGCTCCTGTTGTCGAGCCGAAAGGCGTTGTCAGTGAGCGATCGTCTGCTGTCGGGAACGTCCGAGCCATCGGATTACCCCGGCTACGGCGCCTACGCCACACCGGACGTTCTCGACCCCTACGGCCGGCAGACCACCGCCACCGCAACCGCCACCCTCGGCCACGAGGGCGACTGGGCCGCCGCGGCCCAGGCCACGACGGGCATTCCCGGCCAGTACGCCCCCCAGGACTGGTACGGACAGGCGGGCCCCGGGGCGCAGGGCGCGGCCTTCGAGGGGGCGTACGGCGGCGGCTGGGACGGCGGGCTCTCCTACGACACCCCCGCGCACGGCACCCCGGGCTGGGACGGCGCCTGGGCCGCGCAGGACGCGGGCCAGGCGGGCGCGTACGGCACGGCGGACGGCTCCGGGGCGCAGCCCGGGTTCACGGCCGGTTACCCGGCGGGGTTCACCGACGGCGTGCCGGACGGGTTCACCGACGGCGTGCCGGACGGGTCCACGGCGGGATTCGCCGCCGGCCAGGGCGCCGGGTACCCGGCCCAGGCCGGCTGGGGCGGCCCGGGCGAGACGGGCAACGGCGGCGTTCCGCAGGAGGGTTACCCCGCCCCCTCCGGCTACCCGGGAGAGGCCGGGCACCCGCAGGAGGCGGCGTACGGGACCTACCCGGGTTTTCCCGGGGCGGCGCAGGCCGCCGGGCAGGAACAGGGCGAACCCGCCGCATTCGCGGGACGGTTCGCGCCCTCCGGGCACTCGGGGCAGGCCGAATACCAGGCCGGTTACGAGAGTTGTCCCGACTACGCCGGTTACCCGGGTTACCCGGGCGCGGAGGCGGAGTTCCCGGCCGGAACTCCGGCGGAATTCCCCGGCGCCGCCCCCGCCGGCGCCACGGCGGACGGGACGGACCCCGACGGCGGTTTCCGGGCGGAGTTCGAGACCGAGTTCGCCGGGTCGGCGGAATTCACGCCGTTTACGGACGGCGCGGGGGAGCAGGACCTCGCGCAGGACGCCGCTCTCCCGGAGCCGGAGGAGCCCGCGGAATCCCGGGAGCGGGAGGAGCCGGCTCCCGCCGCGGCCGGGGGCCGGGAGGAACTCGCGGCGCGGCGCGGGCGGCGGCGGTCGATCAGGCCCCGCGCCAGGTCCGCCTTCTTCAGCGTCGCCGCCCCCTCGCTCGCGGTGCTCGGCGTCACCGCCGTCGCCACCGCGGCGACCGTCTCCGAGACGGAGACCGGCTCCGAGGACCGCGCGCCGGTGGCCGCGCCCGACCCCTCCGAGGTCGAGGAGCTGCCGGCCAACCAGGAGTTCGACACCCAGCTGGTCAGCCTCTCGGCCGCCGCGGGCGACTACGCGGAGCGCGCGAGCCTCACCCAGGGCCAGCTCGACCTGCAGGCGCAGCACGAGGCGGAGGAGCGGGCCGCCGAGGAGGAGGCCGAGCGCCAGGAGGCGTTGCGGCCCAAGTTCTTCCTGCCGGTCGAACAGCACGGGCTCAGCGCCTACTTCGGCCAGGCCGGGGTCAACTGGATGTCCGTGCACACCGGCATCGACTTCCCCGTCTCCTGGGGCACCCCGGTGATGGCGGCCACCGACGGGACCATCAGGACCCAGTGGAACGTCTCCTACGGCAACATGCTGATCCTCACCGCCCCGGACGGCACCGAGACCTGGTATTGCCACCTCAGCAGCACGGTCTACCAGTCCGGCTCGGTGCAGGCGGGCACCGTCATCGCGTACTCGGGGAACTCGGGCAACTCCACGGGCCCGCACCTGCACTTCGAGGTGCGGCCGGGCGGCGGCTCGGCCATCGACCCGCTGCCCTGGCTGCGGGAACACGGCCTGGAACCCACCTGAGCCGCGGAGCCGGGCCCGGCCCCCGGCGGCGCCGGCGGGCCGGTCTCTCCCGGGGCGCGTCGCCCGGTCACCGGCCCGCGCGCCGCAGCCCCCTCCCCCACGCCCCCCGCCCCCGCACGCCGGCGTAGACCCGCCGTCCCCGCACGCCCGCGCACGCCCGCGGGCGGCGCACGCCTGCGCCCCGGGTGCCGCCCGGCCCTTGCCCGCGCGTGCGCGAACGCCCCGGCCGCCGGAACGCGGATGCCGGGGACGCGTGGGCCGCCTCGGCACGGGGCGGCAAGCGGAAGGCCCGCCGCTCCCCGGGGGAAGTGGCGGGCCTTGCCGAGGGCGCGCGTGGGGCGCGGGCTCACGGCCTCCGGCGCAGGATGGCCTGGCAGATGCCGATGGCACCGGCCGGCGCAAAGCAGAGGAAGACGTAGTTGATGAACTCGTTGCCGTCCGACCACAGGTCCCACGTGTCCTGTGGATAGTTGAACAGCACCCAGAAGCCGCTCTTGTCGGCGCCCATGTACTGCTCCGCCTGGTGCGAGACGATCAGCGCCGTCCCGAACAGCTCCCCGAGTATCGCCGCGAGCAGCGCGAGCACCGCCGCCGTGATGTAGAGCGGCCAGTTCTTCCTGGCGAAGAACGCCGGGGCCAGGCCGACCAGCAGGCCCACCGCGAGGGAGGCGTAGCTGATCTGCGTGACCTCGCCCGAGTCGTCGTCGTACATCGCGCGGTAGAGGAGGCCGTAGAGCAGGGCGGCCACGATCACCCCGACCACCATGCCGGCGACCGCGAGCGCCACGTTGTTGTTCGCGGCGCCCGGGCCCGGCGCGCCGGGCCCCGGGTAGCCGCCGGGCGCGGGGGCGCCGAACGGCTGCGGCTGCTGGGGCGGGTAGCCATAGCCCTGCTGCGGCTGCGGCGGAGGGTAGCCGTACCCCTGCTGCTGCGGCGGCTGCGGCTGCCCGTAGGGCGAGGGCGCGGGCTGCGGCGGCGGGGGCTGCTGGCCGTAGGGCTGCGGTGGCTGGCCGAATCCGCCGCCGTTGTCCGGCGGCGGCTGCCAGGGCTGGCTCATGTCGTTCCCCCTGGGAATCAGAGACGGTACGTACTCCGGGGACAGAAGGAACTGGAGTACGAACATTGCCGCTCGAAGCTAATCGCCCCCGGCCGCTCTACCACAAGCCCTTTCCCCGGTCTGTGACATATCGGCGACACTACACGGCAAAGGTCAGAGCTTTTCCACGGGGGCGTACCGCAGCAACAGCCGCTTGGGCTTTTCCCCGCCGAAGTCGATGGTGGCCTCCGCCCGGTCCCCGGCCCCCTGCACCGAGACGACCGTGCCGAGACCGAAGCTGTCGTGCGTCACCCGGTCCCCCGGGGCCAGCGCGATCACCTGGCGGTCCTTGATCCGGCCGGTGGCGAAGCCGCCGGCGCCCAGCCGGTTGCGGGCGCGCGGGGCGGCGGAGGCCGCGGGGGGCGGCGGGGCGGCGGCCGCGCCGGTGCGCCGCCAGTCCAGGTACTCCGCCGGGATCTCGTCGAGGAACCGCGAGGGCGGGTTGTGCTGCGGCTGGCCCCAGGCGCTGCGCAGCTCGGAGCGCGTGACGTAGAGCCGGCGCCTGGCCCTGGTGATGCCGACGTAGGCCAGCCGCCGCTCCTCCTCCAGCTCCTTGGTCCGGTGCATCGAGCGCTGGTGCGGGAAGACGCCGTCCTCCATGCCGGTCAGGAAGACCACGGGGAACTCCAGGCCCTTGGCGGTGTGCAGGGTCATCAGGGTGACCACGCCGCCGCCTTCCTCGGCGGCCTCCGGGATCTCGTCCGAGTCGGCCACCAGCGCCACCCGCTCCAGGAAGTCGGCGAGGCTGCCCGGATCGTCCTCCTCGCGTTCCTGCTCGAATTCCAGGGCGACGGCGGCGAGTTCCTGGAGATTCTCCACCCTGGTCTCGTCCTGCGGGTCGGAGGAGGACTGCAACTCGGCGAGATAGCCGGTCTGCTCAAGCACCGCCTCAAGCACCGTGGCCGGTCCCGCCCCCGACTCGGCGACGGTACGCAGCTGCTCCAGCAGGGCGTTGAACCGCTTGACGGCGTTCGCCGAGCGCGCCGCCATCCCGTACGCCTCGTCCACCCGCCGCAGCGCCTGGGCGAAGGAGATCCGCTCGCGCTGGGCGAGGGCGTCGATCATCGCCTCGGCCCGCTCCCCGATGCCGCGCTTGGGCACGTTGAGGATGCGGCGCAGCGGGACCGTGTCCTCGGGGTTGGCGAGCACCCTGAGGTAGGCCAGCACGTCGCGGACCTCGCGCCGCTCGTAGAAGCGGACGCCGCCCACCACCTTGTAGGGCAGGCCGACGCGGATGAAGATCTCCTCGAAGACCCGGGACTGCGCGTTCGTCCGGTAGAAGACGGCGACGTCGCCCGGGGTGGCCTCCTTCGCGTCGGTGAGCCGGTCGATCTCGTCGGCGACGAACTGCGCCTCGTCGTGCTCGGTGTCGGCGACGTACCCGGTGATCCTGGCGCCCGCGCCCTCCTGCGTCCACAGGTTCTTGGGGCGCCGCGCCTCGTTGCGGGCGATGACGGCGTTCGCGGCGGAGAGGATGGTCTGGGTGGAGCGGTAGTTCTGCTCCAGCAGCAGCGTCGTGGCGTCGGGGAAGTCCTGCTCGAACTGGAGGATGTTGCGGATCGTGGCGCCGCGGAAGGCGTAGATGGACTGGTCGGCGTCGCCCACCACGCACAGCTCGCCCGGGTCCTGCCGCCCGACGAGCAGCCGGATCAGGGTGTACTGGGCGATGTTGGTGTCCTGGTACTCGTCGACCAGGATGTACCGGAAGCGGCGCCGGTAGTGCTCGGCGACGTCGGGGAAGGCGTCCAGCAGGTGGACGGCCGTCATGATGATGTCGTCGAAGTCCAGCGCGTTGGCCTCGCGCAGCCGCCCCTGGTAGAGGGTGTACGCCTCGGCGACGGTCTTCTCGTAGCTGCCCGCGGCCTCGCCCGCGACCTGCGCCGCGTAGTCCTCGGGGTCGATCAGCTCGTTCTTCAGCTGGGAGACCTTGGCGCTGAAGGACTTGGGCGGGAACCGCTTGGGGTCCAGGTCCAGGTCGCGGCAGACCAGGGCCATCAGGCGGCGCGAGTCGGCGGCGTCGTAGATCGAGAAGCTGGAGGTGAAGCCGAGCTTCTTGCTCTCCCGGCGCAGGATGCGGACGCAGGCGCTGTGGAAGGTCATCACCCACATCGCGGCGGCCCGCGGGCCGACCAGCTCCTCGACGCGCTCCTTCATCTCGCCGGCCGCCTTGTTGGTGAAGGTGATCGCGAGGATCTGCCCGGGGTGGGCGTTGCGGGCGGCGAGGAGGTGGGCGATGCGGTGGGTGAGCACGCGGGTCTTGCCCGAGCCCGCGCCGGCCACGATGAGCAGCGGGGAGCCGCTGTGGGTGACGGCCGCGCGCTGCTGCTCGTTGAGGCCGGCGAGCAGGGCGGCGGGGTCGGCGAGCGGCTTCGGCGCCCCGTTGCGGTAGTACGCGTCGTCCTCCGCGCGGGCCGCGGCCGGGTCGGCGAAGGTCCCGGCGAACAGGTCCTCGGGCAGGTCCTCCGGCAGCTCCTCGGCCGCCGGCTCCTCCTCGGGGTCCGGCGGCGGCTCCTCGCCGTGGGCGAGGGGCGCCCGCCCGCGGGGCAGGCCGCCCGGCCCCGCCGGCGCCGTGCCGCCGGGGAGGCCGCCGAGCCCGCCGAGCCCGTCTGGCCCGCCGAGCCCGTCTGGCCCGCCGAGGCCGTCAAGCCCGTCAAAAACGCTGTCGTCAAAGAGGCCGCTCATCGCTGCCGAGTCTAGAGCCCGCCCCTGACACGGGCGGCGGCACTCGGGCAACTCCCCTTCCCGCCTTCTCCCCGGCCGCGCCCTGGCCGGGGCGGCGGACGTGGCGAAGGTCACGAATTGGTTTCGCCCATATCGCACATCGGCCTTCACAAACGGCCCGGCGAGTGGCTACCGTGCGGCGGCAGGTGGCTCGCTCCCCTGACGCCGATCCCGGCGGCACGAGCCGCCGCCGCTTGTCCCGGGCACGCTGGGGGTGCCGTCGGCTCGTTCACGGCCGCCGGCCGGGGAACCACCCGGGAGGGCGGGCAGGGAAGGAGACGCCCGTCTTGGGTTCCCACCGCAAGCCGCGCAACGGAATCAACGGCATCCTCGATTCCCCGGCCGCGCGTCGCGGCGCCGTCGGCGTGGGTGCCGCCGCTCTCGCCTCGGTGACCCTGCTGACGCAGGGCGCCTGGGCCGACGACAACGACCCGACCTCCATAGAGGAGCAGCGCGAGCGCGCCGACTCGGCGCACCAGCGCGCGGTCGAGGTCCAGCAGCAGGTCGACGAGCTGTATCGCGAGGCCGAGGTCGCCACCCAGCGCTACGACGAGGCCCAGGAGGACGTCGACCGGCAGCAGGACACCGTGGACCAGCTGCTCGACCAGGCCGCCAGGGCCACCGACCAGGTCAACGAGGCCCGCCGGGCGCTGGGTTCCTTCGCCGCGGCGCAGTACCGCACCGGGGGCAGCGGCCTGTCCGACACGGCCGCGCTGCTGCTCGCCACCGACCCGCAGAGCTTCTTCGACCGGCACCACACGCTGGACCGGCTCGGCGACCTCCAGTCGCGGGCGCTCCAGGAGTACACGGAGCGGCAGGCGGAGGCCGAGGACCAGCGGGCCGGGGCCGCCGAGGCGCTGACGGATCTGGAGGACCGCAGGGCCGAGCTCGCCACCCAGAAGGAGACGGTGCAGGGCCGGCTCGCCGAGGCGCGGGCGCTGCTCGACCAGCTCAGCGACGAGGAGCAGGCCGAACTCGACGAGCTGGAGCGGCTGGAGCAGGAGGAGGCCGAGCGGCGCGCCGAGGAGCAGCGCCGGGCCGCGGAGGAGCGGGCGGCGCAGCAGGAGGCGGCCCGGCAGCAGGAGCAGGAGCAGCAGGAGTCCGAGGCGCCCGCCGACGCGGGCTCCCAGGCGGAGGCGGCGGTCGCCTTCGCCGAGGCCCAGCTCGGCAAGCCGTACGTGTGGGGGGCGACGGGCCCCAGCTCCTACGACTGCTCCGGCCTCACCCAGGCGGCGTGGCGGGCGGCCGGGGTGGAGATCCCGCGGGTGACCTGGGACCAGGTGAACATCGGCACGCGGGTGTCCCGCGACCAGCTTCAGCCGGGCGACCTGGTCTTCTTCTACTCCGACATCAGCCACGTCGGGATGTACGTGGGCGACGGGACGATCATCCACGCGCCCAAGCCGGGCGACGTCATCACGTACGAGTCGGTGGACGCGATGCCCTGGTACGCGGCGGTCCGCCCGGCCTGAGCGCCTGGCACGCGGCCGAGTCCGCCCGGCCCCGAACCCCAGGCACGCAGCCGCGTGCCCGGGCCCGGGCCGCGCATCGGCCCCGGGCCCGGGAACGCGGCCGCCCACGCCGGGGCGGGCCGTTGTGTGGCGGCGGCCCCGGGCGTGGGCGGCGGGTGGGTGGCGCGGCGGCCGGGAGGGAGATCCGCCGCGCCACCCGCGGCCGGCCGGTCCTGGCGGGCCGGCCAGGGCCGGGTCAGGAGACGGTGCAGGAACCGAGGGTCGGCGCCGACCAGTTGCCGTTCGCCATCACCGTGAAGCCGAAGCTGGTGGAGGCCCCGGCGCCGAGTTGCCCGTTGCCGTTGGGCCGCATCGTCATCACGTTCCCGCTGCTGTCCCAGGTCGGCGAGCCGTTCCAGGTGGCGGAGATCTTCTGCGGGTAGTGGACGGTCACGGTCACCGTCCAGTTGCTGATCGCGGAGCTGCCTGCGGTGACGGTGACCTGCCCGTTGAAGCGGTCACCCCAGCGTTGGGTCTCCGCGTAGGACACGGAGCAGGCACCGGTGCCCGGGTCGGGGTCGCCGGGGTCGCTGCCCGAGCCGCCGAGGGCGGTGAGCACCGCCTGGTAGGCCTGCTTGGGCTGGTAGTTGCCGTCGAACAGCAGCGGGGTGCCGCTGGAGCGCCAGGAGTACTTGTCCGTCACGCCCCAGACGGTGATGCCGGTGCAGCGGGAGACGGCCATGCAGGCGGACACGACGCGCCGGTAGTTGTCGGCCTGCGCGGAGCCGGAGCCCTCGATGTCCAGCTCGGTGATCTGCACGTCCACGCCGAGGTCGGCGAAGCGCTGCAGGTTGCTCTGGAAGTCGCTCGGCACCGGGGACTGGGGGTTGAAGTGGCCCTGGAAGCCGACGCAGTCGATGGGCACGCCGCGGGACGTGAAGTCGCGGACCATGTTGTAGACCGCGTTGCTCTTCGCGTTGATCCCGTCGATGTTGTAGTCGTTGTAGCAGAGCTTGGCGTTGGGGTCGACGGACCTGGCGGTGCGGAACGCCTCCTCGATGTAGCCGTCGCCCAGCCGGTCCTGGAAGGGCGAGGAGCGGCGGGCGCCGCTGTTGCCGTCCTGGAAGGCCTCGTTGACGACGTCCCAGGCGTAGATCTGGCCCCGGTAGTGCGTCATGAGCTGGGTGATGTGGTTGTTCATCGCGGAGCGCAGGTCGCTGGCGCCCAGGCCGCTGACCCAGCCGGGCAGCTGCGAGTACCAGACCAGGGTGTGGCCGCGCACGCTCATGCCCTGGGCGCGCGCGTGGCTGACGATCTGGTCGGCGCTGCCGAAGTTGAACTGCCCACGGTTGCTCTCCGTGGCGTCCCACTTCATCTCGTTCTCCGGGGTCACGCTGCCGAACTGCTGGTCGAGCGTGGACACGTACTGGCTCTCGCCGAGGTGGCTCGACGCGACCGCGGTGCCGAAGTAACGGCCGCTCTGGGCCGCCGCGTTGCCGAGGGTGCCGACGGCCTCGGCGGTGCCGGAGAACGCAACGAGCCCCGCCGAGGCGAGCAGGCCGGCCGAGGCGACGACGGCGAGTTTGCGCAGGCCGGAGAGCAGGCGCGGGCGTTTCGCGCGATGGGTTTTCCTGACCGTTTCTCTGATCATTGCTGACCCTTCTGCCAGAACCCGGGCGGGAGACAGGCCGCCCGGAGGTGGGGGGTGGTACCTGCCGCGGCTCCTGGAACGCCGCCTGACGAGGGGCTGTCGGGCGACGTGTCCATGGCGATTCGGCAACGATCGTTGGGGAGTCTGCGCCCGAATCGGGCCGGGGTCAACACTTCTTTCCGGAAGTTTTCTGAGAGCCCAGCGCTCGGGCACCCTTCCCCCATTCGACCCAGTGACCTGCATGTTCACCCGCCGCACGGCTCGTTCCCGCACGTCACGCGCCCCGTTTCACCGCCATCGAGACCCCATCGGGCGCCGCCGCCCCGAGAACTTCCATACTTCTTTCGAAACATTTCGGGGTGGGCGGGGAGGGCACGCATCCGCGGAGGGAAGGCCCCGTGCCCCTCCCGGCTACTCCCCGCGTGGTAGCCCGAGGTGTCTCCCGCCGGCGGACGACCGGGAGGCGCGTTCCCGGAACGCTGGCAGGCATGACGACGCAAGCCCCCGTGCTGACGACGCACAACCTCACCAAGCGCTACGGCGGCCGGACCGCCGTCGACGGGCTGACCATGGAACTGCCCCGCGGCGTGGTCGCCGGGTTCATCGGCCCCAACGGCGCAGGCAAGACGACCACCATGGCGATGCTGCTCGGCCTGGTCCGCCCCACCGCGGGCGAGGGCACCGTGCTCGGGCGCTCCCTCAGCCACCCCGAGCGCTACGTCTCCCGCGTCGGCGCCCTGCTCGAAGGCCCGGCGCTGTGGCCCTCCCTGACGGGACACGAGAACCTCCAGGTGCTGGCCAGGCTCGGCGGCCACGACCCGCGGCGGGTCCCCGAGGTGCTGCGGCTCGTGGGACTCGCGGACCGCGGCGGCGACCGGTTCGGCACGTACTCCCTCGGCATGAAGCAGCGGCTCGGCATAGCCGCCGCCCTGCTCGGCGAGCCCGAGTTGCTGATCCTCGACGAGCCCACCAACGGCCTCGACCCGGCCGGCATGAGCGACATGCGCGACCTCATCTCCCGCCTCGCCGCCGAGGACCGGAGCGTGCTGGTCTCCTCCCACCTCCTCGGCGAGCTGGAACAGGTCTGCGACTGGCTGCTCATCATCGAGCAGGGCCGCCTCGCCTACGCGGGCCCGGCCGGCGAGTTCGCCACCCGCTCCGGCGCCGAACTCGTCCTCTTCCCGGCAGAACAGGCCGACCTGGAACGGCTGGCCACCGTCGTGGCGAACGAGGGCCTGGCCGCCGAACGCGCCGGCGACCACCTGGTCGTCCCGCTCGGGGAGCGCGACCCGCGGCTGGCCGCCGCGACCGTCAACCGGGCCGCCGCGAACGCCGGGCTGCTGCTCGCCGAGCTCAGGATCGACCGCCCCACCCTGGAGTCCACCTACCTGCGGATGATCGAAGGAGAGCCCGCGTGACCATCTCCACCAGCGCCTCGCTGCGCGCCACGTTCCTCGCCGAGTGGACCAGGCTCACCAGGCGCCGCACCCTGTGGCCCGCCCTGATCGCCGCCCTCGTCTTCGCCGCCGCCGGGGCCGCCCTGGTCCTGGCCGCCGCGGAGCCCGCCGCCCGGGTTCCCACCGACGGCATGATGCCGACCCTGGAGGAGCTGGCCGACCCGGGCGGCGGCACCCAGGTCTTCCGCTCGGCCGTCGCCTTCGCCGGAACGCTGCTCTTCGCGCTGCTCTGCGGGGTGTTCGCGCTGGAGTTCTCGCGCGGCACCTACCGCACGATGCTCTTCGCCCAGCCGCGGCGCGTGCCGCTGCTCGTGGGCCGCCTCGCCGCCCTGCTCGCCTTCGCCGCCGCGGGACTGGCCTGCGCCGAGCTGCTGATGTGGCTGGTCGCCAGGCTCCTGGCCGGCTCCTTCGACGTGGACGCGGGCGCCTGGATCAGCCTGGACGGCATCGGCTCCGCCGCGGCCGACTACGCGACCGTGCTGGTGTGGGTGACCGGGTACGCGACCTTCGCCCTGCTGCTGGCCATGCTGCTGCGCTCGGTGCCGCTGACCCTGGCCGTCGGCATCGCCTGGGCGGGCCCCTTCGAGCACCTCACCGGCGACGCCTGGAGCGCGGGCAAGGAGTTCTTCCCCGGCCTCCTGCTGGAGGCGCTCGGCCAGGGCGGCACCCCGGACGTCAGCGCCACCCGGGCCCTGCTCACCCTCGCCGCCTACAGCGCGGCCTTCCTGGCCCTCTCCGCCACGGCCTTCGCCCGCCGCGACGTGACGGCCTGAACGCCCCGGGAGGGCGGCGGCCCGGCGGTCCCGCGGGGGAGACCACCGGGCCACCGCCCTCCCGGCCCCGGCCGAAGCCCGCCCCGGGCCAGGAGCCGCCCCGACCGGCCCCGCACGTCGGCACCGTGCAACTGCCCCGCACGTCGGCACCGTGCAACTCCCCGCCACCGCCCGTCCCTTCGCCCCGGAGACCCCCGTGTCCGCCACTCCCGCTCCCGCCCCGGCGCGGCCCGCCGCACCGGCCGCTCCCCTTCCGCCCGCGCCCCGCCTCCGCCGCTACCTGACCGGCCGCCCGCCCGCGGAGCGCGCCTGCCACCTCGTCGGCCTCCTGCTGATCGCCGCCGGCCTCAGCCACCTGGCGGTGGCCGCCGCCGATCCGCGCCCCTGGTTCGGGCCGCTGTCCTGGCGCAAGCCGGTGACGTTCGGCCTCTCCTTCGGCGGCACGCTCATCGCCGTCACCTGGGTGGCCTCCCACCTGCGGCTCGCCGCGAGGACGAGGGCGCTGCTGCTCGGCGTCTTCGCCGCCGACTGCGTGCTTGAGGTCACCGGCATCACCGTGCAGGCCTGGCGTCACGTCCCCTCGCACTTCAACACGGAGACGCCGGCCGACGCGCTGATCGCCTACAGCCTGGCCGCGGGCGGCGCGGTCCTGGTCGCCACCCTGGGCGCCCTCGCCCTTCTCGCCTTCCGCGGCCGCGTCGAGGGGCCGCCCAGCCGGCGGCTCGCGCTGCGCGCCGGCTTCGCCCTCCTGCTCGCCGGCCTCGGCTCCGGCGTCGCCATGATCGTCCGCGGCGTCACCCTCTCCCGGGCACAGGGCCCGGCCACGGCCTACGCGGAGGCCGGCTTCCTGAAGGGCTTCCACGCCCTCACCCTGCACGCGGTGCTCCTGCTGCCCGCCCTGGCCGCCTACCTCGCCCGCCGCCCCCTCCCCGAGGCCCGCCGCACCCGCCTCGTCGCCCTGGCCACCGCGGCCTACGTCCTCCTGTGCGCCGCCACCCTCCTCCTCTCCCTCCTCCAGGCCGCCTGACCCCCTCCTCCGGGGCCGCCCCGGCTCGCCGTCCCTCCCCCGGGACGGCGGACCCGCCGTCGGCCCGGCGGGCGTCGCCCCACCTCAGCGGGCGGGGGTGGCCAGGTGGTGCAGGAGTTTGCGTGCCAGGGCGTCCAGGGTGGCCAGTTCCCCGGGGGTGAGGCCCGCCAGCAGGGCGGTGACGTTGGCGGTGTGCCGCGTCATGGCGGCGTCGACGGTGGCGTAGCCCTGTTCGGTGAGGCGGACCCGGAAGCTGCGCCGGTCGGCGAGGTCAAGGGAGCGCTCGATCAGGCCGGCGGACTCCAGACGGTCCAGCCGGTTGGTCATCCCCGCCCGGGAGAGCATCAGCAGGTCGGACAGCCGCGAAGGGCTGAGGACGTAGGGGGCGCCCGAGCGGCGCAGCGCCGCCAGGACGTCGAACTCGCCGCGCTGCAGGCCGAACTCGGTGAACACCCGCTCCTGGGCGGGGCCGAGGAGCAGGTTCACGCGGCCGAGCCGACCGACCACCGCGATCGCGGCGAGGTCCAGGTCGGGGCGTTCGCGCTGCCAGGCGGCGACCACCGCATCCACCGCGTCGGCGGCGTCCGCCACGTCCGGCCCGCCGGGGGCACCGGGGGCGTCCGGGACGGCCGCCGCCGTGGCCTCGCCCGGTTGGGAGGCGGCGCCGGGTGAGGCGGAAGCGGGGATGGGGTCGGGCGTGTGTGCGGTGCTCATGCCTCCCAGTGTAGTTCGAGGCCGAATACAAACGTGACCGTATAGTTTGACGCCGTACTATCAGGCGTGCAATCATCTCGGCATGAGCGACACACACCCGCCGGGGACGCCCCCGGACGAGCGGCCCGCGTTCGGCCCCCTGGTGATACGCCCGCAGGACGCCGAGTTCCTCGGCGCGGGGCCGGACACCATCGCCCTGCTGGCCGACGCGTCGGCCACCGGCGGCTTCCTGGGAGTCAGCCGCACCACCCTGGGACGCGGCCGGGACGGCGCGACCCCGCACTACCACCGCGGCTCGGCCGAGTTGTTCTTCGTCCTGGACGGGCGGCTGCAGGTCCTGGCGGGCGAGGAGGTGGTGGAGGTCGAGGCCGGCGGCACTCTCGTGGTCCCGCCGCACGCCGTCCACGCCTTCGCGGCCGCCCCCGGGTCGGCTGCCGACGCGCTGATCGTGATCACCCCGGGCGTGGAGCGGGACGCCTACTTCCGCCTGCTGGACCGCGTCCGCCGCGGCCAGGCCGACCCCCGCGAACTCCTGGCCGTCCAGGAGCGCTTCGACACCCACTTCGTCCCCAGCGACCCCTGGCGCCGGACCCGCGCGGCCGCCTGACCACACCCCTTGCGGGCCCGATCAGAGGGCCCCGCCCACCCACTTTCCGGGAGACACCGTGCGAAAGATCATCGCTTCCACCTACGCCACCCTCGACGGCTTCATCGACAACCCACACGAGTGGTCCCTGAGCCACAACAGCGAGGACGCCATGGCCTACGCCCTGGCCCTGACCACCGGCTGCGATGCGCTGCTGCTGGGCCGCATCACCTACGAGGGCATGGCTCAGGCCTGGCCGAACATGGGCGGCAACCCCTACTCCGACCAGGTCAACGCCATGACCAAGTACGTGGTGGCCTCCCAGCCGGTCGGCACCGCCGCGTGGAGCCCCACCGTCGTCATCCCGGGCGAGGACCTCACCGCGGAGGTCACCAGGCTCAAGGAGCAGGACGGCGGCGACATCCTCATCTGGGGCAACGGCCGCCTCACCGACCACCTGGCCACGTCCGGACTGCTCGACGAGTACCGGATCTGGATCTACCCCGTCCTCAAGGGCCGGGGCGAGCCGCTGTTCCGCCCCGAGAGCGTCACCGGCCTGAGGCTCGCCGACACCACCACGTTCACCTCCGGCGTCACGGTCCTGACCTACCAGCCGACCACCGCCTGAAGCCGCGCACACCGCGGACGAGACCCCGGCGGCCCCGGCCCCTGCCCGGCCCGGCGGCCGAGCCCTCGCCCGCACCCGGCCCGGCTGCCGGGGGCCTCGCCCGCACCCGGCCGGGCAACGCGCCCCTGGCGCCTCGCCCCGAGGGCCGTTCGCCGTTCCCGGCAGGGGAGCCGCGGGTACCGTCGAGGTGTCACCCACGGTCGGCACCAACGGAGTTCCCCATGCCGGTCCCCTCCTCTTCCGCCCGCACGGGCATTGGCGCCCGCATCGAGAAGATGCGCCTCCTGCGCGGCTACTCGCTCCGTGAACTCGGCGCCAGGGCACACGTGTCGGCGGCGCAGATCTCGCGCATCGAGAAGGGCAGGCGCTACGCGAGCCCCAGCATCGTCGCGGCCCTCGCCCGCGCCCTCAGCGTGAGCGTCTCCGTGCTGCACGGGCAGCCGTACATCCGGATGATCCAGCAGGACCGGCTCGACGCCCTGCTGTCGCCGATCAGCAGCGCCCTCGACGACTGGGACATCCCGCCGGGCGCGGACGATCCCCCGCCGCGGGCGCTCCCCGAACTGGCACGCTCCGTGCGGGACGCCGAAACCGCGCGCGCCGCCGGCCGCTACCTCGACGTGGCCCAGACGTTGCCCGCGCTGATCGCGGAGGTCAACTACGCCGTACTGCTGCACGACAGGCCCGGGCGGGACAAGGAGCGGGTCCGCTGGCTGCAGGCGGAACTCGGGCGCACCGTCTACGTGGTCGCCCGGCAGATCGGGTTCGTCGATCTGGCCCGTCACGCCCTCGGCCGCATGGCCGCCGCCGCCCCGCACTCGGGCGACCCACGCCAGGTGGCGATCGAACGGTGGGATCGCTCGCAGCTCGTGGCGGACGCCGCGCGGCACGACAGGGGTTTCGCCCTCGTCCACCAGGCGCTGAAGGACCTTTCCGACGACCGGGAGCCCGCGACGCAGGCCGTACGCGGGGCGTTGTACCTGCGCGCCGCCGTCCTCGCCCGACGCAGCGGCGACGAGTCCACCGCGGACGACTGGTTGCAGGAGGCAGGAGAACTGGCCCGGCAGACCGGTGAGTTGGGCGACTACGGCCTGGTCTTCGGCCCGGCGAACGTCCTGATCCACGCCATGTCCGCCAGCGCGGACATGGACCGGCACGCGAAGGCCCTCCAAGAGGCCAGGCGGGTGCGGCTCCCGGAGCGGTACCCGGCGGCACGGGCGGGGGCCTACTGGGCGTCGCGGGCCCGCGCCGAAGCCTGGACCGCCCGGCCGGACGACGCCCTCGCCTCGCTGGAACGAGCGCGGCACGTGGCGCCCCAGCAGACGCGGTACGACCCGGGCGTCCACGAGACGGTGGGAACCCTGCTGCGGGCACACACCAGACCCCCGGAGACACTGCGGGAGTACGCCCTCTGGTGCGGGGTGTAGCGCGGCCTCCCCCCGGCCCGCGGCACCGGCCGACCTCCCGTCAGGACGTTCGCGACCCGCTCCCCGCACCGAGGGCCCTTCGCCGTTCCCGGCAGGGGAGCAGGGGGTACGGTCCTGAGTGCGAACCGCAGGACGAACACCGGAGTCACCATGCCCGACTTGGCACGCCGGCGCATCGCCCCCTTCCGCACGGAGGTGCCGTGACATGCGGGGCGAGGCGCAGAGCATCGGACAGCGGATGCGCGAGGCCAGGCTGCGACTCGGGCTCACCCAGGCCGACGTCGCCGCCCGGCTCGGCCGCACCCAGGGATGGGTGTCGAAGGTGGAGAAGGGCGCAATCGAACTGGACCGCACCAGCCTCATCAACTCGGTGGCCGGTGTGCTCCACATCCACCCCAACGACCTGATCGAGCGCCCCTACACCGGGGCCGCGGCCGCGAACCAGTGGCAGGTGTCGGCGGCGGCGATCATAAGAGAACTCCGACGCTACGACCTGACGCCCGTGTTCGACGGACGGCCGCGGAACGCCGCGGCTCTGTGGCGGGAAACCGCGGCGCTGCACCGGTTGCGGGATGACGCGCAGAACACCGCCATCCTGGCCCGCCTGCCCGACCTGCTCCGCGAAGCACGGGCGCTCGCCGAGGTCGCCACCGGCCGCGAACGCGAGGAGGCGTTCGGCGTCTACGCCATCGCCTGCAAGTTCGGGCACACCGCAGCGCATGCGCTCGGGCATCCCGAGCTCGTCACCATGGCCTGTGAGCGCGCCGCATGGGCGGCCGAGCGGTCCGGCGACGAACTGATGCCCGCCGTGGCCGACTGGATGCGTGTGTGGGACATGTGGGCCACGGCCGACTGGAGCGACGCGGGCGCCCTCTCCGACAAGGCGTTGCGCGCAGTCGAGCCGCGGTACGACGCCGGTGACCCTCTCGCCATCCGCGTATGGGGATCGCTCCATCTGCGCGCGGCCGTGTCGGCAGCGCGCGGCAACAATCCCGCCGAGGCGCGGCACCGCATCGCCCAGGCGCGAGAGGCAAGCGAGCGAACGGTGACGCTCCGGCCGCCGCCGTTCGACCGGCACAGCCTCACGTTCAGCGCGGGCAACGTGGCGATCCACGCCGTGAACGTGGAGCTTGAGATGAGCCGGCAGGACGAGGCGCTGCGGCTGCACGAGGAGACGGACGAGGCACTGATCAGGGCACTCCCGAAGTCCCGGCGCGGGCATCACCACCTCGATCTGGCTCGCGCCTACCTCTGGTCCGGGCGGCGGGACCGCGCCCTGGCCGAATGGGAGAAGGGCGAGGCCACGGCCCCACAGCTGATGCGCAATCATCCGATCGCCAGGGCCACGCTGCGCCGCATCCGGCAGGCGGAGCGAGCGGCGGTGTCCGAGCGGCTGCGTCGCATGTCGACCAGGTTCCGCCTGGACGACTGATTCCCCCGCCGCTGAACTGCAGATATTCCCACCGTTCAGATACGCGGGTAATCGTGAGCCTACGGTCTGTTATCGCAACAGTCGATGACGCCGGGGGTACTTCATGCCTGACAACCGCAATACGCCGCCCAGCCTCGCCCCGGGCCGGTACATCTCCCCGCAGTGCGGAACGCCGTTGGTGGACGCGGAGCCGCCGATCGCACAAGGGCCCCGCCCACACCGGGTGATGAGGCGACCGTCTGCTGTTACCGTTCTGGTGACCCGTCAGAACGGATGTCACCATGTCATACCCCGCCAATGAGCACACTGGTGTCCGCATCGCCGACTACCGCAAGCTCCGCCGCTGGACACAGGAGGGCCTGGCCCAGCGGGCCGCGGTGTCCCTGGGGATGATCAAAAAGGTCGAGGCGGGGCTCGTCCCGGCCAGCCCTGCCCTCGTCGCCGCCACGGCGCGCGCCCTCCACGTGGACGTGTCCGTGCTGTACGGGCAACCCTACGTCTCGCAGCTGCGGCAGGACGAAATCGACTCCCTCATCACGCCGTTGACCGAGGCGCTCGACCTCTACGACGTCGATCCCGACCCGGACATCCGCCCCCGGCCCGTACACGAACTGCACATCGCCTCCGGTGAGTTGGTAAGGCTGTTCCGGGCCACCGACTACCGGAGGGTCGGGGAGCGCCTTCCCGGCCTTCTCGGCGAGCTGACCACTGTGCTGAGCGAGCAGCAGCCGGCCGACGACCGCCGCCGTGCCGCGGCGGCCCTCGCGACCACCTACTGGATCGCCCACCAGTTCGCCGGGCGCCTCGGCTACCCGGAACTCGCGTCGATCGCCCTCGACCGCATGGGGTGGGTCGCCGCCCGGGCCGAAGACCCGCTGCTTCAGGCCGTGCGCCTGTACTCGCGAAGCCTGACCTACGTGCGCCGGGGCAGGCCGGAAGTGGGGCTCAAGGTGGTGGCCCGCGCCCAGCGGCTGGTGGAGCAGGCCGAAGAGCCGCGGGGCGTATCGGCGTTGGCGGTGAGCGGAAAGCTGCACCTGCGCGCCTCCTTCATCGCCGCACGCGCCAAGGACGAGACGCAATCGGCGGATTTCCTGGCGCTCGGCTCGGAGGCCGCGGAGCGCATCGGGCGTGACGTGCCGGACGTGTACTGGCTGTCCTTCGGCCCCACGGACGTGGCCCAGTACACGGTCGAGACACGGGTCGATCTGGAACAGCTGCCGGAGGCCGTCCAGCACGCCCGGAACGTGCGGTTCCCCGCGGGATACTCGCCGACTCGGGTGGGGCGCCACTTCATCGACCTCAGCCGCGCTTTCACGGAGATGGGCAAGACGGACCAGGCCGTCAGGTCGCTGCGGCGGGCCCGGGAGGCCGCTGCTCAGCAGGTGCGCTACCACCCGACGGCGCGCGAGGTGGTCGGAACGCTCGTCCGGCGGCAGCGGCGCCTGAACGAAGAACTGATGTCGCTGGCGGTCTGGGTCGGCATGGCCTGACCGCCGAAGGTTCCACATCCTGGAACGTTGAGCTCTTCCATCGGCGCCACGATGTGACGGTCAGCAAGCACACCGTCACAGGAGCCGAGCATGACGACGATCCCCTTGCCCGCGTGGATGCCCCCCGCCGGTGGAGGCGCACTCGTCATACCGTGCGGCCAGGACTTCGACGCCGTCCGCGTCGCCGGCCTCACCGCCCTCCAGGCGGCGGGCCGCTTCCCCGGCGGCCCTCCACCGCTCATCGAGGATCAGGAGCAGCACGTCGCCTCCTGGCTGCTCCCTCCCGGGGCGGCGGCCACCTGGCTCGTGCCGGGGACCGACGCCCTCGGCGCAGGCGCGAACCTGGCAGTGCCTCCCGCTACTTGGTGCTGCGGACCGTGGAGCGGCGGCCCCGCGGTGCGGTGGCTCGTGCCCCCGGCCGGGGACTGCCTGACCGACCCCGAAACCCTGCGCCTGGTCCTCACGTCCGTCCTCCGGGGGAGCGTGCGCCATGCATGAGCCTCGCCTTGCCGCCGATCCGCCGCGGCCCTACATCTCCCCCGCCTGCGCCGAACGGCGCTGCCAGGACTGCACCCAGCACGAACCCCGCCCACCGGAGCGGCACCTCGGGATCTCCTTCGATCCCTGTGTCCACGGTTGCCATGGGGGCTGGTCGGCGGAGGGCAAACGATGAGCAGAGAGATCTCGCCTCGCCCGGCCCCGGCCCGTACCCGCAGACCTCCCGTGGCCCTCCCCACCCCTCCGCAGCCGGCCTGGGGCCCCAAGAGGCTGCCCGTGCCGTGGGTCGCCCGGTGGAGCGGCGAGTTGGTGGTCACGGACGGGGCGCTGACCGTTCGGGCCGACGGCCGGGGGCTGGCCTACCGCGACGAAACCCCCGGGGACCGCGACCGTCACGGCGTGCTGTGGGCGCGCGTTCGGCCGCAACCCGGCAGCGGGCGGCCCGACTTCCGCACCATGCACCCCACCCGCCAGCGGCGCGCGATGCTCGAACTGCTCTGCCAGGTCTGCGGCCGTCCCGCCGACCGCAACGGCAGGGGATGGCTGTTCGCCCTGCGCCACCCGGGCCCGGACGAGGACATCCCCGGCTGGCCGGAGGGCTTGCTGTGCAGCAAGCCACCCGTGTGCGCGCCCTGCGCCCACCTCGCGGCACGGCACTGCCCGCACCTGGGCGAGCCCGCGTTCGTGCGCGTGCGAAAGCCCCGCGTGTGGGGGGTGTTCGGCGGGTTCTTCACGCCCCGCCCCCAGGGCGGCCTGAGCGCGAGCGAGGACGACCACGTTCCCTACGGGCACCCGGCAACCCACTGGTTCCTCGCCAACCAGCTCGTCCTCGAACTCACCCGCACCACCCGCACCCCCACCCCGTAAACCCCCGCCCCCGGACACCAGACCCCGGCCCCCGACACCGGACCCCCGACCTACGGCCACGGCCCACCGGCCACCGGGGACCACCCCCTCACCCCCGCACACCCCACCCTCCCGCCCCCACCCCGGGCGGGGTGCGGGGCCGTGGGCCGCAAACCACAGCAACCACGAACAAACCCGCAGAAAACCCTCGAACGGCACCCCAAAGCGCCCCCCACCCAGCCCGAGGTATCGCCGAGATACGGGCCAAAGGGCAATGAGTTGATCTTGAAGCCCTGAAGGGGGACCAGGCTGATCGCGACCGCAGGGACCCCAGACGACCGTTTGTCCGCCTGGAGACTCCGTGTCGGTTTCCCATCTGCCAGTCATTTCTGCGAGCACGAAGCGTCACGGCCTTCACCAAGAGTCATCAAGCGGCCGAGTCGTCCTCGATCTGGAGTTCACTCACCCACTCCTGGGCCGCCGCGAGGTCGGGGGCGGTGCCCACCACCTCGTACGCGAAGTCGTTCCACTCTTCCAAGACCCGCGGCTCGTCTGGACGGAGGTGGCCGGCGCCTCCGTGCACCGGCCGGTGGCGCCGGTAGGTGTCCATCGGCGGGCGGCGCCGCTTGTTGTACGCGGCGAGCGGGTCGTCGGCATCCACGCGTGGGACGGCACGGGACGGCTGGTTCGGGGGGCCGGGTCGGCGGTGCTTGCCCATGCGCTCGATACTCTCAGGCCGCGATCGTGGTCGGCCGGGCGGCGGCGAGTTCCTTCGCCCGCGTGCGCACCTCATCGACGGCGGCGGTCTCGTACGGGCGGGCAGCCTCCAGCAGCGTATTGAGCCGGGAGACGACGAGCGTGGAGTCGATACGGGCGGCGTCGTCGAGCGCCTGGTGGGCCGCGGCGGCTCCCCGCTCGGCCTCACCCTCGTCGAACAGCGCGGCGGCCAGACCGACGCCGTCCATGACCCGGACACGGTCGAAGCCGGGCTTCCTCAGCTTCAGCGCGTCCTCGAAGTGGGTGCTCGCGGGCCGCCCGCCGCGGCCGAGTCCGGTGAGGTCGCGGGCGGAGACCGCGCGGGCGCCGGAGTGCTCGGCCGCGTCGAAGTATGCCACCCACTCGGGGATGTCGTCGCCGAGTCCGTCCGCCAGGAGTTCGTCGGCGTCACCGAGGTGCCGGTCGGCCGCTCGCTCGTCTCCGAGGGCCGCGTGCACCCGACCGGTCTGCGAGGCGACCAGCGCCTTCGTCGCGGGCAGCGTGGCCTTCTGGGCGGCGATGCCGAGCAGGCCGAGGGCGTCGGCCGGGTGCCCGAGGTAGATCATCTGGTGAGACATGCGGGTGACGATCTCCACCGCCCGGTCGCGCTGACCTGCCTCGCCGGCAGCGTACGTGCCGTAGCTCCACAGGCGTTGGGCGATTCCGTAGCGGCCCACGTCATGACTGACCCATCCCGCGAGCGCCGCCAGGTCCGCGGTCGCCGCGAACACCCTCGTCTTCAGCTTCGGCGGGACACCGTCCTGGATGCGGCGGGCGACCTCGCCGAGCTGGGCGACGATCGCCGAGCGGTGCAGGGCGCCGCCCTTGGAAGCGTCGGCCTTGGTGAAGAAAGCGGTCACCTCTTCGAGGGCGGTGACGGTGTCGGCGTCGAAGCCCTTGCAGTCGTAGTTCAGTGCGCGGGCGGTGCCGCCGAGCATCCGTTCGGCGGCGAGGATCAGCGGGGCGCCGAAGGTGGGCTTGAGGGTGTCGCGGCGGTTCATGAAGTCCATCTGCGTCCATCCGGCCAGAGCCTGGGCGGCTGCTTCGGTCAACAGCGGGAGCTGGATGCCATCCAGCACCACACCGGTACCCGCCAGGCCGAGATCACCGGGTGTGAGCGGCTGCCCGGCTGCCTCGGAGACCACCTCGGCAAGGAGAGCGGGCACCGGTGGCCGAGGCCGCTCGCCGTCGATCCAGCGGCGGATACGGGTCGCGTCCGGGGCGACTTGCCGGTGACCTCGGGCTTTCGCCAGGGCAGTGATGCGGCGGGCAATCTCGCCCTGGGACTGGCCGGTCGCCGCGATCCACAGCGCCAGGTGCGGGTTGCCCGTTTCTCTGGCCATCCCTGTCTTGCCCTCCCCGCCATGATGTACGGCGCGTGACATTTCCGCCACGGTTCGCGAAATCTACGGTACTCGACAGGGGCCGCACGCCGGGCGGATTCTTCTCAGGCGACAGCCACCGGCTGCCGTGTGACGTACAGAGGAAAGGACTTCGCATGGCGACGCTTGCACCCGAGGCTCCGTGGGCGATGCGGCTGGTCACCGACCGGCTGCCGGTCGGCCCACCGTCGTACGCGACGGTGACACTCGACGCGTCCACGCAGACCGCCCGCTACACCGACACGGCCGGCCAGGTCGTGGAGATGGGCAAGCACGGCACGTCAAGGACGACCGGCACCGCCTCGATGTCCGGTGGCGGCGACGGGCAGAACCCGCAGCCGCAGACCCAGGACGACCACACCACCGACTACGAGTCGGACTGAGTCGATGGCCTCCACCGTCCTGGTCGTCACCGCGCTGGAAGACGTCACCGCGGACTGGGTCATCGCCGCGCTGAACGAGCGTGAGGTGCCCGTCGTACGCGTCAACCCCGCCGACATCGGACCGGCCCTGACCTTCGGGTTCCACATCGGCGAGGACGCCCCGGCGTGGGGCGGGCGGCTGCGTACGGCGAGCCGGGAGGTGGAGCTGGGGGAGGTGGCGGCGGTGTACTACCGCCGCCCCACCCCGTACACCGCCCGGTATCAGCACCTGCCCGCCCAGCAACGCGAGTTCGCCGCCGCTGAAGCCCGCCACGGGCTCGGCGGCGTCCTGAACCACCTGCACGGCGCTCTCTATGTCAACCACCCCGCCGCGGTAACCCGTGCCGACTTCAAGCCCGCCCAGCTCCAGCGGTTCGCCGAGCTCGGCCTGACAATCCCGCCGACCCTGGTCACCAACGACGTCGAGGCGGCGCGGAAGTTCACCGCAGGCCACGAGCGCGTCATCTACAAGACGTTCCGCGGCCTGCCCCGCGACGAGGACGGGCACACCGGGGCGATCTGGGCCCAGCGCGTCGATGCGGAGTCGTTCGACGACACACTCAACGTGACCGCGCACCTGTTCCAGGCCGAGATCCCCAAGACCGGCGACGTACGCGTCACCGTGGTCGGCCGCCGTGTCTTCGCCCAGCAGATTGCCGCCCCGGACGGTGCGCTGGACTGGCGCCGGGGCGACTGGAACGAGCTGATCCACACCCCCCTCACCGTTCCTGCCCAGGTAGAGGCCGCGCTGCACAGCTACCTCGCCTCCTTCGGCCTGGTCTTCGGCTGTTTCGACTTCGCCCTGACTGGCGAAGGAGACGACGCTGGGCACTGGACGGCGATCGAATGCAATCCGAACGGCCAGTGGGGCTGGCTGCCCGACGCCGACGACATCACCGAGTCGTTCGCCGACATCCTGACCATGGAAGGAGGCGGCAGGCCATGACCATGCCCGCCGACCCGGAGACCGACGCCGCACGACTTCGCGAAACGATGACGAAGGCCCTCGCCGAGGACGGCGTCCTTGCCGACTCCGCCTGGCGGGCTGCGGTGGCGACAGTGCCGCGGCACCAGTTCGTGCCGGGCTTCTACCTGCCCGCCGACGAGCGCGACGGGAACGGCCTGACGGTGTGGGAGCCGGTCACCGCCGAACTCGACTACGGCCGCTGGCTCGGCGCCGCGTACTCCGACACCACCCTGATCACGCAGTTCGACGGGAACGAACCCGACTGGAAACAGCCCGCCGTACGGCACGGCGGCGCCCCGACCTCGTCGTCCACGCTGCCCTCGCTCGTGGTGCGGATGTGGGCCGACGCCGAGGTCACCGAGGGGCACACGGTGCTGGAGATCGGCACCGGCACCGGCTACTCGACCGCGCTCGCCTGCGAACGGCTCGGCTCCGCCGGTGTCACCTCCATCGAGGTCGACCCCCACCGGCTGGAGCAGGCGGCGGGCGCGCTGTACGGCTGCGGCTACACGCCGACCCTCGCCGTGGCGGACGGACTGTACGGGTACTGGCCCGAGGCGTCCTTCGACCGGATCGTGGCCGCCTGCTCCTTCCGCGCCGTCCCGCCCGCACTCCTCGCGCAGGCCCGGCCGGGCGGAAAAATCCTGCTCACTCTGTCGGGCTGGCTCTACGGGTACGCGCGGGTCCTGCTCACCGTGGCCAAGGACGGCACCGCCGAGGGGCAGCTGCTGCCCGGCACCGTGTCCTTCATGTCGGCCCGTACGCACGCGGCACCGGCGTTCGGCAACCCCGCCCACTGGGCTGCGGGCCTTCCCGGGAAGGCCCGTACGACGCCGCACGGCCCGGAGCGGATCACCGCCGCGACCGAGGAAGCGTTCCACCTGCGGTTCCTGGCCCAAAGCGCGGTGCCAGGCGCGCAGATGGCAACCGTCGGCGAGGTCGTGCACCTGGTCGACGTCGTCACCGGCTCCGCCGCCACCCTCACCCCGGCCGACGGCAGGTGGCAGGTCAGGGAAGGCGGCCCGGTCCGGCTGTGGGAGCGGATCGAGCGGGTCCTGGGCGCCTACGACGCGGCCGGAGCCCCGGGACCGGAGACGTTCACCCTGCACGTTGACGACGGCGAGCAGCACCTGCGGCACCCGCAGATGCCCGGCCTGCCCCTGCCGGCCCCTGACGGCGCCCGTACGCTCCCGGCGCCCGGGCGGGGAGAGTGACGGCCCCTCCCCGGGCGCCTGGCACGTTCACCGCACCCACGCGTACTCGTCGTCGTCGCCTCTCGGCGATACCCACCCCGGGCGGGTGCGGGGCCGTGGGCCGCAAACCGCAGCAACCACGAACAAACCCGCAGAAAACCCCCGAACGGCACCCCAAAGCGCCCCACCCCGCCAAACCAGCGGCCAGCGCCAAGCGCCAAGCGCCAAGCGTCACCACACCGTCGCGATGAAAACGTTCGCCGCCGTGAGCAGCCCCACCGCCCAGAAAAGCCCCGCAGGGACCCGCTCGCCGCGCCGCACGTACACGATTCCGAGTATCACGACGAGGACGGCGAGCTTCACGCCGATCTTGACGTTGTCGACGGGATGGTCGGCGGCCTGGTCGAGGCCGACCAGGGTCACGCCGGTGACCAGCATCGCCGCCGCCCCGGCGAGCATGGCCGGCACGATCGCGGCCTGGCCGCCGCGCGCGGCCTGCACCTGGGTGAGGAAGCCGCCGAGCAGCGCGCCGATGCCGAGGATGTGCAGGGCGAGCACGAGGTCGATGGTCACGTCCACGGGGCGGAGTTTAGTGCTGGGTGTTTTTGGCGGTACTCGGGGGGTGACGAGGGGTTGACGGGTTCCTGCCATGACACAGAGGATCTTTTGGGAGCGCTCCCATGCCCAGTCCGCCCCTGCCGAAGGATCGAGCCGTGAACGAACGTCCTTCCTCGTCACACCGGATACCGGGCCAGTCGCCCGGACGCTCACCACACCGCAGACGACTCCTCGGCGCCGCGCTCGCGGCCGGGCTCGTCGCGGGCGGCCTGGCCGCCACCGCCGGAGCCGGCCCCGCCGTCGCGGCCGGCCCCGAACTCATCAGCAACGGCGACTTCTCCAGCGGTTCCACCACTCCCTGGTGGTGGACGGAGAACGTCCCGAGCTCCGTCGTCGACGGCCGGCTGTGCACGGACGTCCCGGGTGGCACCACGAACTTCTGGGACGCCATCATCGGCTACAACGACATCCCGCTGACCGCGGGCGAGACCTACCAGCTCACGTACACCGCCACCGCGAGCATCCCGGTCACCATCCAGAACAACGTCCAGCTGAACGTCGACCCGTACACGCCGGAGCTCAGCTCGGCCGACCAGATCACGGACGTCGCCGAGCCGATCACCCACGTCTTCACGGCCGGCACCGACCTGGACGCCGCCCAGCTGGTGTTCCAGATCGGCGGGAGCGACGATCCCTACACCTTCTGCCTCGACGACGTCTCGCTCACCGGCGGGGCCGAGCAGCCGCCCTACGACCCGGACACCGGCTCCCCGGTGCGCGTCAACCAGGTCGGCTACCTCACCGAAGGGCCCAAGCAGGGCACCTTCGTGACCGAGGAGACCGGCGCCCGCGACTGGACGCTGAACGCCGCGGACGGCAGCGAGGTGGCCGGCGGCACCACCACCCCGCTCGGCGTGGACCCGAGCTCCGGCCAGAACGTGCAGGGCTTCGACTTCAGCGAGGTCACCGAGCCGGGCGACGGGTACACGGTCACCATCGACGGCGAGACCAGCGAGCCCTTCTCGATCGGCGACGACCTCTACGACGACCTGGTGGACGACTCGCTGTCGTTCTTCTACCAGCAGCGCAGCGGCATCGAGATCGACGCCGACCTGGTGGGCGAGGAGTACGCCCGCCCGGCCGGGCACGCCAACGTGGCGCCGAACCAGGGCGACGACAACGTCCCCTGCCAGGAGGGCGTCTGCGACTACACCCTGGACGCGGCCGGCGGCTGGTACGACGCCGGTGACCAGGGCAAGTACGTGGTCAACGGCGGCATTTCGGTCGCGCAGCTGATGTCGGAGTACGAGCGCACGCTGACCGCGGAGAACGCGGCGGGCGAGCAGCTCGCCGACGGCGAGCTGGCCGTTCCCGAGCAGGGCAACGGCACCCCCGACATCCTCGACGAGGCGCGCTGGGAGCTGGAGTTCCTGCTGTCGATGCAGGTGCCGGCGGGCGAGGAGCTCGCGGGCATGGTCCACCACAAGCTGCACGACGCGCAGTGGACCGGCCTGCCGCAGCTGCCGAACGAGGACTCGCAGCCCCGTGAGCTGCACCCGCCGTCGACCGCGGCCACGCTGAACCTGGCCGCCGCGGCGGCCCAGGGCGCCCGCCTGTTCGAGCCCTACGACCCGGACTTCGCGGCGCAGGCCCTCGACGCGGCGGAGACCGCGTACGCGGCGGCCCTGGCGCACCCGGACATCCTGGCCCCGGCGTCCGACGCCACCGGCGGCGGCGCGTACAACGACGCCGACGTGACGGACGAGTTCTACTGGGCGGCGGCCGAGCTGTTCATCACCACGGGCGAGGACTCCTACCGGCAGGACGTGCTCGGCTCGCCGCTGAGCGGGGACACCGAGGCGATCTTCCCGAGCGGCGGGTTCTCCTGGGGCTCGACGGCCGCGCTGGGGCAGCTCGACCTGGCCTCGGTGCCCAACGACCTGACCGCCGACCAGCTGGCCGCGGTGCGCGGGACGGTCACCGACGCCGCCGACGCGCTGGTCGACGCCGCGGACTCGGCCGCCTACGGGCTGCCGTTCGGCACCGCGAGCGCGGACTACTTCTGGGGCTCCAACAGCGGCGTGCTGAACAACATGATCGTCCTGGCCACGGCGAGCGACCTGACGGGCGAGTCGGCCTACCGGGACGCGGTGCTGACCGGCCTCGACTACATCCTGGGCCGCAACCCGCTGAACCACTCGTACGTCACCGGCTGGGGCGAGCGCGCCTCGGAGAACCAGCACCACAGGTTCTGGGCGCACCAGCTCGACCCCGACCTGCCGCACCCGCCTGACGGCTCGCTCTCCGGCGGCCCGGACAGCGCGCTGCAGGACCCGACGGCCGAGGCCGAGTTGCAGGGCTGTGTCGGCGCCATGTGCTACATCGACGACATCCAGTCGTACTCGACCAACGAGGTCGCGATCAACTGGAACGCCCCGCTGGCCTGGATCGCGGGCTACGTGGCGGGCCTGGGCACGGACGACGGTGACCCGGGCGACCCCGACCCGGCGGCGTGCGAGGTGAACTACGTCTCCTACCGCTGGAGCGGCGGCTTCACCTCGCAGGTCGAGGTCCGCAACACGGGCGACACCGCGATCAGCCCCTGGGAGCTGAAGTGGTCCTTCGCCGACCAGCAGCGGATCACCAACGCCTGGAACGCGACCGTCACCCAGAGCGGCAGCGACGTGAGCGCCAAGCCGCTCGGCTGGAACGCGACGATCCCGCCGGGCGGGTCGGTGAGCTTCGGCTTCAACGGCACCTCGTCGGGCTCGGTGTCCGACCCGGCCGGCTTCACGCTGAACGGCGGGGCGTGCACGTCCTGAGGCACCTTCCGGGGCGCCTCCCGGGGCACCTTCCGCAAGCCACCACCCCGGCCGTCACCGCCCCTCGCGACCCGCCCCTCCGCCCGCGGGCCGGGGGGTGACGGCCCGGGCCTGTGGGCCGGGACCACCACCGCCATCCGGCCCACAGGCCCGTTCCCCCGGCCGCCCGCCTCCGGGCGGCGGCCGGTGGGGCAGACCCCATCCGCCCGCCCCGGCTCCGGCCGGGGCGGGCGGCCGCGTTGCGGGCGGCAGGCGCGACCGCGCCGGGGGCGACCGCGTTGCGTGCGGGACGGGCCTACCCTTGCGGCATGCCCGTCTCACGCACCAGGAAGAAGCCCGCCGGACGCCGGCCCGCGCGGCCGGGCCGCGGACCCGCCGGCGCGCAGGCCGGGGAGCGCGGCCGGGCGCCCGTGCGCTGGGGCGCGGTGGTGCTCGCGGTGCTGCTGGTGTGCGCGCTGGCGATCGGCGTGCTCTCCACGCTCGGCGGCAGCCGGGGGGGCGCGGACGAGGGCGCCCAGGACGCGGAGGCGAGCGCGCCCGCGGCCGATCCCTCGCTCGCCGCGCTGGCCCGCAGGGACGCGGACGACCCGCTCGCCGTGGGCGAGGCGGACGCGCCGGTGGTGATGATCGAGTACGCGGACTTCCAGTGCGCCTTCTGCGGCATCTACGCCCGCGACACCTACCCGCGCCTGCTGGAGGAGTACGTGGACGCGGGGAAGCTGCGCATCGAGTTCCGCAACTTCCCGATCTACGGCCCCGAGTCGGACGCGGCCGCGCGGGCCTCCTGGGCGGCGGGGCAGCAGGGCCGGTTCCAGGAGTTCTACCGGGTGGCCTTCGGCGAGGAGTTCCACCAGAACAGCGGCCGGTTCGAGGAGGACAACCTGCGGCGGCTCGCCGAGCAGGCCGGGGTGGCGGACCTGGACCGGTTCGCCGCGGACATGGAGTCCTCCGCGGCCGACGAGGCGGTGGGCGGGGACGCGCAGGAGGCGCTGAACGTGGGCGTCACCACCCCGCCGCTCTTCCTGGTCAACGGGCGGCCGCTCCAGGGGGCGCAGCAGCTGGACAAGTTCGAGGAGGCCATCGACCTGGCCCTGGAGGAAGCGCAGGGGGCCGGGTAGCCGGGCCCGCGCGGCCGGGCGGCCGGGCGGCCGGAGCCGGAGGGCCGGGGCACGGAGGCTCGCCGCGCCGATCACGAATGGTCACACTGCGACGACAAGCAGTTAAGTCGCCGGTCAAGTTTCGTCGGCTTCCGCCAGTTTCCCTGGGATTGGCACCAATCCCGTTCCGGCGGCACGCGCGCCACCCCGCGCAGGCTTAGCGTCCAAGGCCATGTCACAGCAACGCAAGAGCCTCTGGCACCGGCACCGCGGGGCCCACCGGAAGCGATCCAGGCCCTCGCCGATCACCGGTCCCGTCCTGCGCACCGCCGCCGCCACCCTCAGCCTCGCCTCCCTCCCCTTCGGCGCGGACGCCGCCCTGGCGGAGCCGGCGCCCGCCGCCGCCGACTTCGCCGAGGTCCGCGACCGCGTGGACGCGCTGCACCACGAGGCGGAGGAGGCCACCGAGCGGTACAACGCCGCCACCGAGGCCGCGGCCGGCGCCGAGGCCCGCCTGGAGCGGCTCCAGGATCTGGCCGCCCGCCGCACCGAGGAGCTGAACGCGGCCCGCGACTCCCTCGGCGCCCGCGCGAGGGCCGAGTACCGGCTGGCCGGCTTACCGCCCTCGGTGCAGCTGGCCCTCTCCTCCTCCCCCGACGACTTCCTGGAGCGGGCCGCCGTCCTCGACCGCGCCGGCGACCGCGAGGCCGGGACCGTGCGCGAGGTGCGGCGGCAGCTGCGCGACCTCGACCAGCTGCGCGCCGAGGCCGGGGAGCAGGCGGACGCCCTGGCCGGCGCCCGGGAGGAGGCGCGCGAGGAGCGCGAGCGGGTGACCGAGCGGCTCGCCGAGGCCGAACAGCTCCTCGGCACCCTCACCTCGGCCCAGCGCGCCCGGGTCCTCGGCACCGCGGGCGCCCCGGCCGCCGCCCGCCCGGAGGCGCCGGTGGCGGCGCCCGGGCCGCGCGCCGCGGCGGCCGTCGCCTTCGCCTACGCCCAGCTCGGCAAGCCCTACGGGTGGGGCGCCACCGGCCCCGACGCCTACGACTGCTCCGGCCTCACCCAGGCCGCCTGGAGCTCGGCCGGGGTGGCGCTGCCGCGCACCAGCTACCGCCAGGTCGGCGCGGGCACCCGGGTCTCCCGCGCCGAACTCGCCCCGGGCGACCTGGTCTTCTACTACTCGGGCTACAGCCACGTCGCCCTCTACGTCGGCGGAGGGCAGATCATCCACGCCTCACGGCCCGGCGCCCCGGTGCGGGTGGCCCCGGTCGACTCCATGCCGTTCGCCGCCGCCACCCGGCCCGCGTCCTAGCCCGGCGTGGCGTAGGGCACAATCCTTTCTCAGGGGTCCGGGAGAGGAATCAGGGAGCACAGTGGCCGTGGAGGCGTCCCGCGACAGCGCGGCAAGCGAAACGCACGCGAGCGACTGCGCCTGCGGCGACTGCCGGGAGGGCGCGGGAGCCGGGCACAGGCGCGCCGTCGCCGCGTTCCTGCGCAAGCGCGACGAGCTGGCCGCGGGCACCGGGATACCGCAGGCGCTGGCCCACTCCCCCGAGGCCGCCAGGCAGTGGATCTCCGACGAGCTGACCCAGGCGGCCCGCGAGCTGTCGCGGCGCGCGGGCGAGGCGGGCTCCGCCTGGCTGTCCCGGCTGGCCGTGCGGACCATCGTGGCCCTGTGGTCTGCGGTCGGCCTGCTGCTGGTGCTTGACGTGCTGACCGCGTTCGGCGGCGGCTGGACCCTGGCCAGGACCGCCGGGCTGCTCGCCGCCGTGCTGCTGGCGGGGCTCCTCACCCCCATCGCCTGGCTGCACCGGGACCGCGGCGGGGTGCTGGCCCCGCTGGTGGGCGAGGACAACCGGCTCTCCACCTCCCGGGCCGTGGCCGGGGCCTGGCTGCTGCTCGCCGGGTACGCCGTGCTGCTGCTGGCCCTGACCCTGGCCGGGCTCGGGGGCTCCGCCGGGGAGCGCGAGGCGCTGCTGTCCGGGCTCGACCTGGAGCACGGCGGCGGCCTGCTGACCGCCGTCGGCGTCACCTGCGCGGTGACGGTGTGGGTGCGGCACACGGTGGCCACCCGGGTGCGGGGCTTCCGGATGCAGAAGGTGCGGGCCGCCCGGCCGCGGGCCGCCGACCTGCTGACCGACGACTCGGGCCGCGGCAGCTTCACGGACGTGCAGTACGTGCTGGTGAACACCGTGGCCATGCTGCTCGGCTGCGCGGGCCTGGCCCGCGCCCCGCGCGAGGTGCCGGGGGTGCCGTGGACGGTGGCCCTGCTGGTCGCCGTCTCGGCGCTGACCTACGTGGCGGCCAAGTACACCGACGGCGGGCGGCCGGTCATCCAGTCGGTGGTCAGGGTGCGCGAGCCCGGTGAGCTGCACGCCCCGATCCGGCCGGGCGACGACCTGGAGATCAGGGGCTCGGGCTTCGTGCCCGCGGGCGCCGAGGCGGCGGAACGGCTGGCCGAGACGGTGGTGCGGATCGGCGGCGTGCTGGTGCCGGTGCCGCTGGTGCCGGTGCGCGGCGGGTTCAGCAACCCCGGGGACACGCGGCTGACGGTGCCGGTCCCCGCGGAGGTGGACGCGGGCCGGGTGGACGTGCAGGTGATCACCGCGGCGGGCACCGAGTCCGGCCGCTACGTCATCACCGTCGCCGACTGAGCCGCCCCCGGCCGAGCCACCCCGGCTGCCGCCCCTGCCTGAGGCGCCCCCGGCGGCGGCGCCCGGCCCGGGGGCCAGGCCGGTCCTGGGCGGGCGCCGCCGCGTGGCTCACGGCCTGTGGCCGAGCAGCGAGTCGAACCAGCGGATCGTCTCGGGGAGGGCCGCGACGCTGCTGCCGACGTGGCGGGAGCCCTCGTAGTCCACCTCGCCCAGGTCCACGACGCCGGCCTCGGCCCCGGCGGCGCGGAAGGCGGCGGCGCAGCCCGCGGTGTTCTCCGTGAGGGCCTGTTCGTCGCCCCGGGCGTAGTACAGGCGGACGGGCACCTCGGGCGTCCAGTCGCGGCACACGCCGCTGGTCGCCCGCAGCGCCTCGGCCAGCGCCCCGGTGGGGGCCGCGAGCAGCGCACGGCCGTGCGGGGTCAGCAGGGCGTCCACCGTGTCCGGCGTGCCCGCCATCACCTCGGGCCCCTGGTGCGTCCCGTCGAACAGCTCGTCCATCGTCCGGTCGTAGGGGGAGCGGAACACCTCGGCCGGGTCCGCGTAGACGGCGCCCCCGGTCTGGCGGTTGAAGGAGGTGAGCGCGTACGCCAGGTACATCGTGCTCCACTTGGGGTCGAGGCGGCCGTCGAGCAGCGCGGGCAGTTCGGTGCCCGCGAAGTCGTAGGCGCCGCTCACCGGCGCCAGCGCGGTGGCCTGGAACCAGCGGTCCTCGCCCGCCTCCAGCGCCCTGGCCAGCCCCACCGCGGCGGAGGCGCCCTGCGAGAAGCCCGTGATCAGCACGTCCCGGCTCAGCCGGTGCCCGGCCTGCGGCGCGAACTGCCGGGCGGCCCGCAGCATGTCGAGGGAGGCGGAGGTCTCGGAGGGGATGTCCATCCAGGGGTGGCTGCCGGGGCCGAGGCCCATGCCGAGGTAGTCGGGCGCGACGGCGGCGTAGCCCGCGGCGGCGTAGCCCACCGCCGGCCCGGTCACGAAGCTCGCCCGCTGCATCGAGGGAGCGTCGTCGCGGTGGACGCCGCTGCCGTGGGCGAAGGACACCGTGGGCAGCGCGGCCCGCCCGGTGCGGGGCAGGACCAGCAGCCCGCTCGCGGTGGTCGGCTCCCCCTCCCGGTCCACGGTGCGGTAGGTCAGCCGGTAGGCGTCGACGCCGTAGGCGGCCACCCCGCCGTCGAACCCGGAGGCCACCAGCTCGTCCGCGGCATCGGACGGCTCGGGCAGGGAGTACCGCAACTCGGCGTCCACCAGCGTTCCGCGGGCGCCGGCCCGGCCGGCCCGGTGCCCTTCGGCGCCGCCGGCGGCGGCCTGTCCCCCCGCGGCGGCCTGCGGCGCGGCCTGGTGCGGGCCGTGCGGCAGGCTCCGGGCGGCCGCGGTGCCGGCCAGCGAGAGGCCGCAGGCGGCCAGCGTCAGGGCGCAGGCGAGGGCGAGGGTGGAGGTCCTGCGTGGGCGTATGCGCATTCATGTTCCCGTCGTTCGTTTCCTGTCCGACGGCTCCAAGCGTTCCGGTACCCGTCCACCCGGCACACGGAGGCGGACGCCCGATTCCGCGGTGTACCTGGCACCACCCCCGTCCTGGGGCAGTCCCGAGGGCGAGGCGCACAGGGCCAGGCCGGCCGGGGCGCGCCCGCCCGGGACGGATCCCGCCCGGGACGGATCAGGCGCCGTCGCGGCGCGAGGCGCCCCCGTTGCGCGGGGCACCGCCGTCGCGCGGGGCACCGCCGTGGTGCGCGGCGCCACCGTGGTGCGCGGCGCCACCGTGGTGCGCGGCGCCGACCGGTTCTGCGGCCCGCAGGTCCTCGCCGCCCGCGCGGGGCGCCGCCGCCCCCTTCGCCATGTCTCTCCGGCCTTCCGTACGGCCTTCCCGCCGCCGCGGCATGCGGGCGCCGAAGGCGAGCACCGCGACCACGCCGGAGACCAGCAGCGCGGCCGGGAGCAGGCCGAGCAGCACCGGCAGCGGCACCCGGTCCTTGCCCCCGGTCGCCCGGATCAGGTGCACGGCCGCGATGCCGAGCAGCGCGAGGCCGAGCACGAGCCTGGCCGGCTCGAACCTGTGCCGCCGCAGGATGGGCCTGTTCCGCGCGCTCACCTGATCTCCTCTCCGCCGCCATACCGGGTGCCCCGCACCACGGGGGAACTCATCGGCTTCCCTCCACGGCGCGGTGCACCTCCACGTTGCCGATCCCCATCTCCAGCCGCAGCTCGATGGTGCCACCCGGCTCCTGCCCCTGCTCCGCCTCGTAGACGGAACGCTCCTCCTGGCCGATCCCGCCGAAGGAGGTGTCGGGCCCCGTCCGGTCCCCGCCGGGCAGCGGGGTGTAGCTGAACGCCCCCAGGTCGATCTCCGTGTCCACCTTGAGCGTCACGTCCGGCGGGACCAGCACGGTCACCTGCCCCGCCCCCGCCTCGACGGCGGTGCTGACGGTCCGGCCCGGCGCCACCTCCAGGCCCGTCAGGTCGAGTTCCGCGTCGCCGGTGCCCAGTTCGTACACCGGGCGCAGCTCCGCGGCCGAGGTCACCTGCCACACCGGCTCCGACCAGCCCGTGGTGATGTTGTCCGGCAGCAGCGAGGCGCCGCTGAGCAGCCCGCCGGTCAGGATCACCGCGAGGACCGTGCCCGCGCCGAGGCGCCCGAAGAAGGTGCTGACCAGGAAGCCGAGGCCGAACACCGCGAGCGCCGCGCCGAGACCGATGACGAGGGCGGTGCCCAGCGGCTGGCTCTCCCAGGACAGGGCCGTGCCCACGACGCAGGCCAGCATCGCCAGCAGCAGCACCAGCGCGCCGAGCCGGAACTCGCGCGGCTCCGGCTCCCCGGCCGGCAGGTGCTCGCGCGGCGCCCACACGCCGGGCGTCCACCCGGCCTGCGCGGGCAGCGTTCCCTGGCCGGCCGCGCGCCGCCGGTAGTCGCCCGGCCTGGCGTCCTCGGGACCCCACAGGTAGCCGCCCTCGCCGGTGCCGCGCCACCAGGAGGGCCCGGCCGCGGCGGGCGGGGCCTGCGCCTCGGGCGGCGCCTCGGCCACCACCCGCTCCGCCGCCCCGTCCGCCGCCGCGCCCTCCGCCTCCCCGGCCTGCCTTCCGGCCCGGCGCCGCGACCAGTAGGCGACCCCGGCCAGGGCGGCGAACACCTGGATCGAGAACCCGGGCACCGCCCCGTCGCGGCCGATCGAGGCGAGCAGCAGCCCGCAGCCGGCGAGGATGAACAGCAGCGCGGTGAGTCCTGGGCCCTCCACCCGGCCGGAGAGCAGCCGCCTGCCCTCGTTTTCCTCTTCCCCCTCGAAGGGGATGAGCAGCCAGGCCAGGCCGTAGGCGACGCAGCCCAGGCCGCCGATCACGGAGAGGACCGCCAGCGGCACCCGGAAGATCACCGGGTCGATGTCGTAGGAGCGGCCGACCCCACCGCAGACGCCGCCGATCACCTTGTGCCTGCGGCTGCGGGACAGCCGCGGCTGTGTGGCCTGCTCCGGGCGGGCGCCGAGGTCCTGGGTCATGCTCCCATGGTGGCGGCCCGCGCGCCGCGGCGGAATCCGGGGCGGCCCCGAGCGTTCCCTGAGGTGCCTGGGGGGACACCCTGATGCCCGCGCTCGGCCGTTCGTGTGAGTATCGGGGACATGACGACGCCCAGCGCGGCCGAGACGGCCGCACTCGACGAGGCGCCCCTGCGCAAGCTGTACCGCAGCGCCGACGGGCGCGTCCTCGGCGGGGTGGCGCGCGGTCTCGCCGGGCACCTGCGGCTGCCGGTGTCCTGGGTGCGCCTGGCGTTCGTCGTGATGATGATGGCCAACGGCCTGGGCGTGCCGCTGTACGGCCTGTTCTGGTTCGTGGTGCCGCTGGGCGCGCCGGCCGCCGGCCCGCGCGCCCCGGCCACGCCCGGTCTCCGGCACCTGCTGCGGCGCCCCGACAAGCGGCAGGTCCTCGCGCTCGCGGTGCTGGCGGCGGCGCTGGCCACGCTGGGCGCCAACGTGCACTTCCCGGTCGACGCCCGGTACCTGTGGCCGCTGCTCGTCGTCGGCATCGGCGCCGCCGTGGTGTGGCGGCAGGCGGACGACTCGCGCCGGGCGTACTGGGCGGCGGCGACCCGGCGCAGCCGCTGGCTGCCGCTGCTCCGCACCGCGGCCGGAACGGTCCTGGTGTGCCTGGGCGTGGCCGGCTTCGTGGTGGGGCAGAGCCCGCCGGCCGAGGCGCTGGCCCTGGTCCTGCAGGCCTCGGTGGCGGTGGTCGTGGGCATCGCGCTGCTCGCCGGGCCCTACGTGATCCGGATGGTGCGCGAGCTGTCCGAGGAGCGGACGATGCGCATCAGGGCGCAGGAGCGGGCCGAGGTCGCCGCCCACATCCACGACTCGGTGCTGCACACCCTCACCCTGATCCAGCGGAACTCGGAGAACGGCCGCGAGGTCGCCAGGCTCGCCAGGGCCCAGGAGCGCGAGCTGCGGGTGTGGCTGTACAAGTCGGCGGAGCGGGTGCGCGAGCCGGCCGAGGAGGAGGAGAAGCCGGGCACCCTGGCCGAGGCGGTGCGCGCCACGGCCGCCGAGGTGGAGGACCACCACGGGGTGCCGATCGAGGTGGTGTGCGTGGGCGACTGCACGCTCGACGAGCGGCTGGCCGCGCAACTCCAGTCGGCCCGCGAGGCGATGGTCAACGCGGCCAAGTACGGCGGGGAGGGCGGACCCGTCCGGGTCTTCGCCGAGGTGGAGGGGCGTACGGTCTTCGTATCGGTCCGCGACCGCGGGCCCGGCTTCGACCTGGACTCGGTGCCGGCGGACCGGATGGGCGTGCGGGAGTCCATAGTCGGGCGGATGCAGCGCAACGGCGGCACCGCCCGCGTGCGGTCCACGCCCGGCGAGGGCACGGAGGTGGAACTGACGATGGAGCGAGCGGATGACTGACCAATCCCACCGGAGGGCCGGGGGCGAGGGCGGCGGGGCCGTCGAGGGAACGGCGGGCCGCGCGCAGGCCAGGGCGCGCGTCGTGCTGGTGGACGACCACCGGATGTTCCGCGCCGGGGTGCAGGCCGAGATCGGGCTGACCGAGGAGACCGGCGTGGAGGTGGTCGGCGAGGCCGGGGACGTGGACCAGGCCGTGAACGTCATCAAGGCGGCCAGGCCCGACGTGGTCCTGCTCGACGTGCACCTGCCCGGCGGAGGCGGGGTCGAGGTGCTGCGGCGCAGCGCCGCGCTGATGTCGCACGCGGAGCACCCGGTGCGCTTCCTCGCGCTCTCGGTGTCGGACGCCGCCGAGGATGTGATCGGCGTCATCCGGGGCGGGGCGCGCGGCTACGTGACGAAGACCATCACCGGGGACGACCTGGTGGCGGCGATCTTCCGGGTGGCCGAGGGCGACGCGGTGTTCTCGCCGCGCCTGGCGGGCTTCGTGCTGGACGCCTTCGCCTCCTCGGAGGCGGCGCCGGTGGACGAGGACCTGGACCGGCTGACCCAGCGCGAGCGCGAGGTGCTGCGGCTGATCGCCCGCGGCTACGCCTACAAGGAGGTGGGCAAGGAGCTGTTCATCTCGGTGAAGACCGTGGAGAGCCACGTGTCCGCGGTCCTGCGCAAGCTGCAACTGTCCAACCGCCACGAGCTGACCCGCTGGGCCACCGCCCGCCGCCTGGTCTGAACCGGCCCCGGCCCGCCCGGCCGGGAGCGCGGCGCCCGCCGGGAGCGCGCCGCCTGCCCGCAGCGCGCCCGCCGGCCCGGTGTGCCGGGCCGGCTCACTCCCACTCGATCGTGCCGGGCGGCTTGCTGGTGACGTCCAGGGTGACCCGGTTGATCTCCGCGATCTCGTTGGTGATGCGGGTGGAGATGGTGGCCAGCAGGTCGTAGGGGAGGCGGGACCAGTCCGCGGTCATCGCGTCCTCGGAGGAGACCGGGCGCAGCACCACCGGGTGGCCGTAGGTGCGCCCGTCGCCCTGCACGCCGACGCTGCGGACGTCGGCGAGCAGCACCACCGGGCACTGCCAGATCTCCCGGTCGAGTCCGGCGGCGGTCAGCTCCTCGCGCACGATGGCGTCGGCCTCGCGCAGCACGTCGAGCCGCTCGCGGGTGACCTCGCCGACGATGCGGATGGCGAGCCCCGGGCCGGGGAACGGCTGCCGGTGGACGATCTCCTCGGGCAGGCCGAGCTCCCGCCCGACCATCCTGACCTCGTCCTTGAAGAGCGTGCGCAGCGGCTCGACCAGCTCGAAGGCCAGGTCCTCCGGCAGGCCGCCCACGTTGTGGTGCGACTTGATGTTGGCGGTGCCGGTGCCGCCGCCCGACTCGACGACGTCCGGGTAGAGCGTGCCCTGCACCAGGAAGGCCACGTCGTCCCCGGCGGCGCCCGCCTCGGCCAGCAGCTCGGCCTGCTCCTGCTCGAAGACCCGGATGAACTCCCGGCCGATGATCTTCCGCTTCTGCTCCGGGTCCGCGACCCCCGCCAGGGCCGCCAGGAAGCGGTCGGCGGCGTCCACCACCCGCAGCCTGACGCCGGTGGCGGCCACGAAGTCCTTTTCCACCTGCTCGGTCTCGCCCTTGCGCATCAGCCCGTGGTCGACGTACACGCAGGTCAGCTGGTCGCCGATGGCCCGGTTGACCAGGGCGGCCGCGACCGCGGAGTCCACGCCGCCGGACAGGGCGCAGATCGCCCGCCGGTTCCCGACCTGCGCCTTGATGGCGGCGACCTGCTCGGCCACGATGCTGCCGGTGGTCCAGGAGGGCGTGATCCCGGCGCCCTCGTAGAGGAAGTGCTCCAGCACCTGCTGCCCGTAGGTCGAGTGCACGACCTCCGGGTGGTACTGCACGCCGTACAGCCGCCGCGTGTCGTCCTCGAAGGCGGCGACGGGCACGGTGCCGGTGGCGGCGGTGACGGTGAAGCCCTCGGGCGCGGCGGAGCAGGCGTCGCCGTGCGACATCCACACCTGCTGCTCGCTCGCGGTGCCGTGGAAGAGGGTCGAGTCGGGCGCGGAGACGCTGAGCGCGGTGCGGCCGTACTCGCGGGCCCCCGTGTTGTCCACGCGCCCGCCGAGCGCCTGCGCCATCAGCTGGAAGCCGTAGCACATCCCGAAGATCGGCACCCCGGCCTCGAAGAGGGCCGGGTCGATGCCCGGCGCGTCCGGCGCGTACACCGAGGCGGGGCCGCCGGAGAGGATGATCGCGCGCGGCTTCCTGGCCAGCAGCTCGGCGACCGGCGTGGTGGAGGGCACGATCTCGCTGTAGACCCGCGCCTCCCTGACCCGGCGCGCGATGAGCTGCGCGTACTGGGCCCCGAAGTCGACGACGAGGACGGTGTCGGCGCGGGGACCCGCGTCGCGGCCGGCGTCCGGGTCTGCCACGTGTGCCACGTCACTGCCTTTCGTGCCTTGCGGCGGTGGTGCTGGGGGGATGTGTGCCGCCAAGTCTAGATGGCATACTCGGCGACATGCTTTGCGTGGTGCGTCTCGCCCGCTTTACCTATGGCACCGGCCCGGCCGAGTGCCATGGGGAGTTCGGCGTACCTCGCTGACACCGACACCCTTCGCGCCCCGGGCCCATGAGCGGCGGCCCGGGGCGTTCGCGTGGGGCCGTCCTCGCCGAGACGGATCGAGGAGACCCTCCGTGACCACCAGGAACGCCACCGGCACCGGCACCCCCGCCACCCCCGAGCCGGAGCCCGCCGCCCCGGCCTCGCCCGCGGCCGTGCCGGACGCCGGCCACCCCGAGGCCGTGATCGCCGCCGCCAGGGGCCGCATCGACGAGCTCGACGGGCGGATCATCGCCCTGATCAGGGAGCGCATGGCCGTCTCCGCGCACGTGCAGCGCACGCGCCTGGCGGCCGGCGGGCGGCGGGTGCACCTGGCCCGCGAGATGGAGATCCTGCGCCACTACCGCGAGGGCCTGGGCCGTCCCGGCACCCAGCTGGCGATGACGCTGCTCGAACTCTGCCGCGGCCGTTAGGCCGCGTCGTTCGGATCTTCGCGGATCAGGCCGCGCCGGCCCGGACCCGGCGCCGCCGACTCCGCCCCGCCACGTCACCCGTACGGAGCGTGACCGCCCCGCGCGGGGCTTCGTTGAACGGGATGTTCCCGGGGCGATGTGGCGCACCGGCCTCCGCGGTGTGGCGAGGGCGGCGCGTCGTGGGACCTCGCCCCGGTGCGGTGGCCGGGCAGCAGGGGACAGCGGGCCGGTCACGACCTCGGGCGGCCGGTCCCCGGGACGCCGGGGACCGGCCGCCGCTCGGTCCAGGATGCCGCGACGTCGCACCGGTGCCGCCCTGTCGCCCGTGCGCGTCGCCCGGCCCGGCCGCGCCCCCCGCGGCCGGGCCCCCCGCGCGAGGGGCCGCAACCACCCCGCCCGCGTCCCCCCTTTCCCGGCGCCGTGCCGGAGCACAACCACGCCCCAGGGTGAACGGTCAGACCAGATGCCGGAATTCGGCTTCACCGCACGTTCACTCACGAGGGGAACACCATGACCCACCGCCGGCTCATCGCGGCGACCACGCCGTTACTCGCCGCCTCCGCCCTCCTGCTGGCCGCCGCCCCCGCGCACGCGGCCGCCGTGCCGATCGACGACCTGTGGCCCAACGACTCGGTCGAGTGCTCCACCTCGGGTCCGGCGGCGCCGGTCGACGTCGAGGTGACGGGCCTGCCGCAGACCCTGGAGCCCGGCACCTGGGCGGAGTTCACCTACCGCGCCACGAACCTGAGCGACGGGGAGATGGAGTACCTCTACACCTACGCCTCGTTCTGGACGTACCCGGCCGACTCGGAGGAAGGCAGCGACGTCTACGACTTCGACTTCCAGTGGTACACGAACGGCCACTGGACGGACGTCCAGTTCGAGTCGGACCTCGCCCACGGCGCCTTCGGCATCGCCCGCATCATGCAGTCGGGGATCTCCGCCGAGGCGCGGATGCGGGTGCGGGTCACCGAGCCGGGCCCCGGCACCGCGGAGCTCACCACCAGCGCCTTCACCCGGGTCGGCGAGGCGGAGTGCCACTGGGCCCCGGAGCGGCAGACCTACGAGATCGCGCTCCCGGAGCCGGACGACCAGCCCGGCGACCCGAACGGCCCCGGCGATTCCGGCGGCCCCGGGGACGGCGGCGGACCCGGTGACGGCGGGGACACGGGCGGCACCGGCGACACGGGGCAGCCGGGCGAGCCCACGCCCGACCCCACGCCCTCCGCGCCGGGGCAGGGCGGGAGCGGCGGCCCCTCGGGCAACGCGCCCGGGCCGCAGGGCGGGCAGCTGGCCGCGAGCGGGGCGGTGGGAACCCTCCCGCTGCTGGCGGCGGCCGGCGGCGCGGTGGCCCTCGGCGGGGTGCTCGCCCGCGGCGCCCGCCGGCGCGGCCTGGGCGCCTGAGCCCGGCCCTGCCTGGCCGGGGCGGGGCGGGGCGGTACGGGGCGGTGCGGGCCGGGAGCCGTGCCGCGCCGCGAAGATCACGGCGGCCGTGTGGAGTTCGTGTCCATTCCGTGAGCGTTCCGGGGGCAACCGCGGGCGGGGGTGACCGGTCTTAGCAATGACCCACCGCACCCTCGGCCGCGCCCGCACGGTCGCCGGCCGGTCAAGGACCGAAGGGGTCCGCTCCTACTTCCCCCGAGGAGCGGGCCCCTTCGCCGTCTCGTACGCCCGCCGCGCCGCGCCGTCCCCTGCGCGTCCCGGGCTTCCCGCGCGCCCGGCGCTCGCGGCGCCCACTTCCTCCCCGGCACGCTCCGTGCGCCCCGCGTTCGCCTCCTTCGCCGCCGGCGCCGGGGCCTCCACGCGCAGCGCGGCGAAGGCGGTGGCGGGGACGGCCGGCCGGGCGGGGGCGACGGGCGTGAGCGGGACATAGGGGGCGCCCTGCGGCGGGCGTGGGTCGGGCTGCCCCTTGTTCGGCCACAGCGCCATGGCCCGTTCCGCCTGGGCGGTGATGGTGAGGGCCGGGTTGACGCCCGGGTTGGCGCAGACCGCGGAGCCGTCCACCACCGAGATGCCCGGGTGGCCGAACAGCCGGTGGTAGGGATCGACCACGCCGCGCTCCGGGTCGGCCCCGATCGAGCAGCCGCCGAGGAAGTGCGCGGTCATCGGGGCGCCGAACAGCTCGCCCACGTTGGTGCCCGCGAAGCCGTTGATGTCCTCGGCGATGCGCCGGGCGGCCTCCTCGCCCTGCGGCAGGTGGTCCGGGTTGGGGGCGCCGTGCCCCTGACGCGCGGCGAGCTTGCCACGGCCGGGGCCGCGCCGCTTGCGGTAGGTGATCAGGGAGTTGTCCACCGACTGCATCACCAGGCCGATGATGGTGCGCTCCGACCACCTGCGGTTGGACATCGACACCAGGAACACCAGGGGGTGACGCAGCGAGGTCAGCACGTACGCCAGCAGCTTGGGCAGGCGCCCCCTGCGGAACTGCTTGACGGACAGCAGCCCCATCGCGTTGGAGCCCCTGCCGTACCTGACGGGCTGGATGTGGGTGTCCGCGTCGGGGCGGATCGAGGAGGTGATGGCGACGCCGCGGGTGAAGTCGGGCACCGGCCCCTTTCCTGCCTCCTCGCTGCCCTCGGTGCTCCCGGCCTCCGCGGTGCTCCCGGTGCTCCCGGCCTCCCCGGTCCCCGGGGCGGCGGCCTGTGAGGCGGCGCCCGGCCTGGCGCGGTAGCGGCGCGGCGTGGTGCGGGCGCCCACCAGCGCCTCGGAGTTGGTGCGGGTGAGGCTGCCCAGGCGCGCCGAGACCCGGGGCAGCGTCCCGGTGTCGCGCATCCGGTGCAGCAGCGTCTGCGTGCCGTAGGTGCCCGCGGCCAGGATCACGTACCTGGCCCGCAGCGTGCGGGGGCGCCGGCGGCGGCCGGGCCACCTGGCGTCGGTGGCCCGGACGGTGACCGCATAGCCCGCGCCGCCCGGGAGTTCGGCCACGGCGGTGACCGTGGTGAGGGGGTGCACCTCGGCGCCCGCCCGCTCGGCGAGGTGGAGGTAGTTCTCGTTGAGGGTGTTCTTCGCGCCGTGGCGGCAGCCGGTCATGCACTCGCCGCACTGCAGGCAGGCCCGCCGCGCGGGCCCCGCGCCCCCGAAGTACGGGTCGGGCACCTCCTGGCCCGGGCGCGCCCGCGAGGCGCCGTCGGCGTCCTGCGCGTCGCCGAAGAAGACGCCGACGGGGGCGAGGTGGAAGGTGTCCCCCACGCCCATGCGCTCCGCCGCGGCCTTCAGGTGCCGGTCGGAGTCCGTGAAGGTGGGGTTGGTGCGGACCCCGAGCATGCGCCTGGCCTGCCCGTAGTACGGGGCGAGTTCGCGCCGCCAGTCGGTGATCTCGCGCCACTGCGGGTCGCGGAAGAAGGCCGGGGGCGGCACGTAGAGGGTGTTCGCGTAGTTGAGCGAGCCGCCGCCGACCCCGGCGCCCGCCAGGATCATCACCTTGCCGAGCAGGTGGATGCGCTGGATGCCGTAGAGGCCGAGGCGCGGGGCCCACAGGTAGTCGCGCAAGGCCCAGGAGTTCTTCGGCAGTTCGGAGCGGGCGAAGCGGCGTCCCGCCTCCAGGACGCCGACCCGGTAGCCCTTCTCGGTCAGGCGCAGCGCGCTGACCGCGCCGCCGAAGCCGGAGCCGACGACGAGGACGTCGTAGTCCAGGCCGGCCTCGGCCTCCCGGGCGGGTCCCGGGCGCCCGCGGGGGGCGCCGCGGGGGCGGGACTGCCGGGGATCCTCGGGGCCTTCGGGGGAGTCGCGGTGAGTCATCAGCGTAACCTCAGTGTCTTCATGACCTTCAGGGAGTGGTTCATGAACGCCGCGTGCCTCCGGTCGTCCATGCCGAGCGAGGGCGCGAGCGGGAGCAGCCGTTGCTGGGCCACGGTCTGCGACTCGGTGTACTTGAGGATGCCCTCGGCGCCGTGCCTGCGGCCGAGCCCGGAGTCGCCCATGCCGCCCATCGGCGCCTGCACGCTGCCGTACGCGGCGGCGTAGCCCTCGTTGATGTTGACGGTGCCGGTCCGCAGCTGGGCGGCTATCCGGCGGGCGCGGCGGGAGTTGCGCGACCAGATGCTCGCGTTGAGGCCGTAGGGGGAGGCGTTGGCACGGGCGACGGCCTCGGCGTCCTCGGCGAAGCGGTAGACGGAGACGACGGGGCCGAAGGTCTCCTCCTCGCAGGCCAGCATGGGGGGCCTGACCCCCTCCAGGATGGTCGGCTCGTAGAAGAGCGGCCCCAGTTCGGGCCGCGGCCTGCCGCCGGCGAGCACCCGGGCGCCGTGCGCGACGGCGTCCTCGACGTGGCGCTCGACGGTGGCGAGCTGCGCCCCGGAGGCCAGCGAGCCGACGTCCGTTCCCCAGTCGAGGGGGGCGCCGAGCCGCAGCGCCCTGGTCCGTTCCACGAACCGCCGCAGGAACTCGTCCGCGACGTCCCGCTGCACGTAGAGCCGCTCGACGGAGACGCAGAGCTGCCCGGCCGAGGAGAAGCAGGCGCGCACCGCGCCCTCGGCCGCCCGGTCCAGGTCGGCGTCGTCCAGCACCAGCATGGGGTTCTTGCCGCCGAGTTCGAGGCCGGCGCCGATCAGCCGGGCGGCGGCGCCCTGGGCGACCTCGCGGCCGGTGCGGGTGGAGCCGGTGAACGAGACGTAGTCGGCGTGCCGCACGAGCAGCGGGCCGAGCTCGGGTCCCGGGCCGAGGACGAGCTGCCACACGTCGGCGGGCAGGCCGGCGTCCACCATCAGCCGCCTGGCCCACAGGGCGGTCAGCGCGGTCTCGGTGTCCGGCTTGAACACCACGGCGTTGCCGGCGGCGAGGGCGGGGATGGCGTCCCCCGCGGTGAGTTCGAGCGGGTAGTTCCAGGGGGAGATCTGCCCGACGACCCCGCGCGGCTGCTTCGTCTCCCGCACCCGGGTGAGCAGCGGGATCACCCCGGTGCGGCGGCGCGGGCGCAGGTAGGCGGGGGCCTTGCGGCCGTAGTGCCGGGCGGCGAGGGCGACCGCGAGCAGTTCCTCGTGGGCGTGCAGCCTGGCCTTGCCCGTCTCCAGCTGGATGAGGTCGAGCACCTCGGACTGCCGGTGCAGCAGCAGGTCGTGGAAGCGCAGCAGCACGGCGGCGCGCTGCCTGACGGGTCTGGCCGCCCAGGCGCGCTGGGCCACGGCGGCGCGCTCGAAGGCCTCGGCGACCTCGGCCTCGCCCGCCGCGGGCAGTTCGGCGAGCCGCTCGCCGGTCAGCGGGCTGTGGCAGGCCGTCGTGCCCCTGCCCGCGATGCCGTGGGTGAGCCGGTCGAGCAGCTCGGGGGTGACCACGCGGGCGGCCTGCGCCCTGGCGTCTGACTGCGCTGTCGTCATAGGCGGAGGGTAGGACCGGCCCGTGGGCGCTGCCTACCTGTGGGTAACGGGTTTTTGCCCGGGCCGCGGCGTGGACCGGCCACGTGGGCCCGCGGCGTGGGGCCTGGCTCAGGAGGCGGCCTTGGCGACCAGCTCGGCGTTGCGCTCCCGCAGTCCAGGCGGGTAGCGGTCGACCAGGTCGGCGATGGTGACCGCGCGCAGGGAGTCGCGCCAGGCGCGGTCGGCCTGGGTCATCAGGGCGTCGATGGCGCAGGGCCGCCGGCAGGACTCCGGCGGAACGGCCCCGGTGCCGCGCTGGCGGATCTCCTGGCAGACGAAGGGCGGGGCCGGGCCCTCGATGGCCTCGACGACGTCGAGCACGGTGATGTCGCCCGGGGGCCTGGCGAGGCGGTAGCCGCCCCTGGGTCCCGTGACGGCGTGCAGCACCCCCGCGCGGGCCATGGCCTGCAGGTGCTTGGCCAGGTAGGTGACCGGCAGGGCGTAGTGCCCGGCGAGGCCCTCGCGGCGAACGGTCATGCCCGGGGGCGCGAGCGCGAGCAGCGCGGCGCAGTGCAGTCCCCACTCCACGCCTTGCGACAACTTCATGTCAGGCAGTATATCTCGGACATAAAAAGCTTCTAATAGACTTTAGCGGGGAGCGCGGGCCCGGCCGCCGGTCAGGGCGACCGGACCCGCGGCCCCGGAAACCCCCCGGAAAACCCGGGCCGCCCGGGAGCCACCGGGCACCGCGGGACGCCACGGGGCACGGCGGCACGGCGCGGCACAGCGCGGGAAACCGCAGGGAAAAGAGCGCTCGAAGGAGACAGCGTGAACGAGCAGGGTGACCGCAGCGGGCGGCCCGGGACCGGCGCCCGGCGCGCGGACGGAGCGGACGCAGCGAACGGAGCGGAGCAGGCGGACGGAGCGGGCCGGGCGAGCGGGGCGGGAGGGGCGGGGACGGCTCCGGCCGCGCGGCGGGGCGGGGCGATGCTCGCGGTGCTGCTCAGCGCCTGGTTCCTGGCCCAGTTCGACTTCTTCGTGGTGAACGTCGCCGCCCCCTCCCTGGAGCGGGATCTCGGCGCGGGCCCGGCCGCGCTCCAGCTGATCGTCGGCGGCTACGCCTTCGCCTACGCCTCCGGAATGATCACCGGCGGGCGGCTGGGCGAACGCTACGGCCAGCGGCGGCTGTTCGTGGGCGGGATGGCGGCCTTCGCCCTCGCCTCGCTGCTGTGCGGGCTCGCCGCAGGACCCTGGCAGCTGGTCGCCGCCCGGCTGGCGCAGGGCCTGGCCGCCGCGGTGATGGTGCCGCAGGTGCTCGCGGTGATCACCGCGGCGTTCCCGGGACCGGCCAGGGCCCGGGCCCTCGGCTGGCACGGCGTCACCGGCGGGCTCGGCTCGATCGCGGGCCAGGTCCTGGGCGGGCTGCTGCTCGAACAGGACGTCCTGGGCCTGGGCTGGCGCGCGGTCTTCCTGGTCAACGTGCCCGTCGGGCTGATCGCGGCCCCGCTCGCCGCCCGGCTCCTGCCGCCGCCCGCGCCCCGGGCCGGCGCGCGCGGCCAGGACCCGCTGGGCGCCGTGGGCATCGCGGCGGCGCTCGCCCTGCTGCTGGTGCCGCTCACCCTCGGCCAGGACCAGGGGTGGCCCGCCTGGACCTGGCTGTGCCTGGGCGCGGGCGTGCCCCTCGGCGGCCTGGTGGCGGCCTGGCAGCGGCGGCTGCACGCGCGCGGCGGCGCCCCGGTGGTGGACGTGACGCTGTTCCTGCGGCCCTCCTTCCGCGCCGGCATCGCGTCCGTCACCGCGTTCATGGCGTACTTCGCCTCGTTCATGTTCACGCTCACCCAGCTGCTCCAGGGCGGGCTCGGGCTCGACGCCTTCGAGGCGGGGCTGGTCTTCGCGCCCTCGGGGCTGCTGTTCGGGGTCACCGCCCTGCTGGGCGCCCGGCTGGTGGCGCGGTACGGCATGCGGGTCGTCGTGGGCGGCGGGGCGGTGACCGCGCTGGGGCTCGGTCTGCTGGCGCTGCGGCTCCTCGCGGCGGGCGAGGGCGCGGGGCTCGGCTGGCTGGTGCCCGCGGTCGCCCTCGTCGGGCTCGGCAACGGGCTGGTGCTGCCGCAGCTGATCGGGGTGGCGCTGCTGGACGTCTCGGCGCGGCAGGCCGGCATCGGCGCGGCGGTGGTCACCACGACGCAGCAGTTCGCCTCGGCGGCCGGCGTCGCCGTCATCGGCACCGTCTTCTTCGCCCTCGCCGGGCCCGGGGGCGGGCACGCGGCCGCGATGGCGCGTTGCGCGCTGATCGACCTGGCGCTGGTGCTGGCCGTCGTGCTGCTGGTCGCGCACACCGCGCGCCGGGCGCGGCCCGGGGAGCACGCCCCCCGGGCTCACGCCGGGCGCACGGCTATCCGTGCCAGCGGTAGCTCTCGGCGGTGACCTCGTAGATCTCGGAGATCCGCTGCTCCTCGCCGGCGGGTCCGCGCACCATCACCACGTGGTAGTGGCCGTCGAGCAGCATCACCCGGTTGTACGCCAGCCGCTCGCCGCCCTCCTGCCAGCCGAAGACGCCCTCGGCCATCACGGTGTTGCCCACCTGGGTCTCGTACAGGCCGCTTGAGGTGGCGTACTGGTAGTCGCGGAACGCCTGCAACTCGGGCTCGTCGCCGAGCTGGTAGTCCATCGGCTCCGTGCCGAACTCGTCGGTGCCGTCCCGTCCCGGCACCACGACGATCTCCAGGTCGCCGTCGCGGTAGATCACCTCGCCCTCGCCGTTGGGCCCCTGCCGCTGGAAGCCGTCGGGCACGGTGAGCGTGAACCCGGCCGGGTCCTCCTGCGGGCCGAACCCCTCCGGCGGCGGCGCGGGCTGCTGCTCGCCCTCGGGCGAGGGCTGCCTGGAGTCCTCCTCGGTGGCCTCGGGCGAGCGGCTCGGGCCCGGGCTCTCCTCGCCGCCCGGGGTGGCCGCGGGGGAGCTGCCCTCGGCCCGGGAGCCCTTGTCCTCCTCGGCGTCCGACATGAAGGCGAGCACGTAGGCGATCGCGCCCGCGAGCCCGAGCAGCACCAGCGTCAGCAGGGTGCGGCCGAGGCGGCGCGGGCTGTGCTGCCCGTGCGCGCGGGGGCGGCGGCGCGGGCCGACCAGCTCGCCGCGGCGGCGCAGTATCGGCAGCCGCCGCGGGTCGGCCGGGCGCCCCGGCTCCAGGGCGGGCGGCGCGGTCACGGTGTGGCGGCCCACCTCGGGCTCGGGCGCGCTGCGCAGCAGGGAACGCAGCCAGCCGCGCAGCTCCTCCGCGCTCGGCCGCTCGGTCGGGTCCTGCCGCAGCAGCGACTCGATGATCGGCCGCAGCGCGCCGCAGTCCTCGGCGAAGGCCGGCTGCTCCGCGCACACCGCCTGGGTGAGCTCCTCCGCGCTCTCCTCCGGGTAGGGCGGGTAGCCCTGGACGGCACGGAAGAGGAGGGCGCCCAGCGCCCAGAAGTCGGCCGCGGCCCCCACCGGCGGGGCCAGCCGCCAGTGCTCGTAGACCGGGCCCGCCTGCTCGGGCGCCCAGCGCTCGGTGACGGCGCCCACGGTCATGATGCGCGCCTGCCGCGCGCGCTCGGCGGCGAGCGCCGTGTCCGGGCCGCGGTACCGGCCCGCGCCGGCCGGAATCCGCTCCCGGCCCGGCCCGCGCGGGGCCGGGGGCACCGCCGGGCCCCGCGCCGGCTCGGCCTCCGGCCGCGCGGCGCCCGCCGCGCCCTGCCGCGGCCCCTGCTCCCGGCCGGCCCCGGGCCGCTGCCCGGGGCCTGGGCCGTCCGGGGGCGGCGCGGCGCCAGGGTCGCCAGGCTGCTGCGGGGAAAACGGCCGCTGCTGCTGCTTCGGCGGCGGCTCCCACCCGGTGCGCACCGGGTGGCTCGGCCGGGGCGAGCCGGGCAGTTCCGTGGGGCCGGTGCCCGGCGCGCCGGGGCCCTGGGGCCTGCCGCGGGCCGCCGCCCCCGCCTGGGTGCCGGCCCGGTAGGCGGCGATGGCGCCGCTGCGGGCGGCCCGGTCGGCGGCAGAACCGGAACCCGAACCCTGGCCCGGCTGCCCGGAGATCCTGGGCAGCGGCGCGGTACCGGGGCCCGAGTCGCCGCCCGCGCCCCACGCCGGGTCCTGCCCGGGGCGCGGCTGGGGCCCGAACGCGACGGGTCCCGCGGCGCCAGGAGAGCCCGGCTGCCCCGCGGGATGTGACGTTGCACGAGGCGCCGCGTGGGGAGCCGCGGGAGGCACCCCATGGGGCGTGGCGTGGGGAGGTGCGGTGGGCGGCGCCTCCCCGCCGCGGCCTTCGGGAGGCAGCCGGGGGCCCTCGCCGCCCGAGGCGTAGGCGCCGCCCTCGAAGTCCCAGGAGGAGGGCAGCGCCTCGCCGCCCCGCGGCCCGGGAAGCCGCCCGGCTCCCGCGCCGTCCCGCTCGCTCGGGCCGCTCTCCCAGCGCTGATAGGCGTCCGGGACCGGTCCTTGCGGGTCCGTCTCGGGCGCCCCACGGCCGGGCCCGTACGCCCGGCGATCCTGTTCCGGAAGCCGCGCGGTGACCTCGCCGTGGCCCTCGCGCGCCGGAACGCTGCCGCTTCCCCGGCCCGCGGCGCGCGTGTCCCAGGGCTGCCCGGCCTGCGGGGGAACGGCCCCGCGGCCCGGCCGCTCCCGCCCGCCGCGCGCGGCGCCGTACCCGCCGCCGCCCTGCTGCCCGGCGTCCCGCGCCGGGCCGCGAGCCCCCTGCGGCGGCTCGTCCCGCTGCCCGCCGCCGGCCGGGTGGGGGCGGGTGACGCTCTCCCACCACTCGGCGGCCCCGCCGGCCGCCTGCCCCGACGCGCCGCCGGCCGGCGCGCCGTGGCCCACTCGCCCCGGGGAGCCACCCGCCGGGCCCCGGCCTGCGGGCCGCGTGGACTCCTCCCACCACTGCCCGTCAGGCACCGCCCCGGCCGCGTGCGCCCCGGCGGCCTCGCCGCCCGGCGCCGCGCCAACCCCCTCGCGGGGCCCGGCCACGGACGGCCCGGGCGCGGACGGCCCAGTCGCGGACGGCCCGGGCGCGGGCGACTGCCACCGGCCGTCCGCCACTCCCGGCTCCGCGTGGTCCCCGGCCGGCGGCCCCGACTCGGCGCCCCCCGGCGGCAGTTGCGCCGGGCCGTCGGCGGCCGGACCGCCCCCGCCCTCCGCCTGGGGCAGCGGGTCGTACCCGCACAGCACCTCCTCGCAGGCGCCGACGGCGAGCCCGGTGAGCACCGCCCTGCCGTCCTCGCAGATCAGCACCGTACGGGCCGTCACATTGCGGTGGACCCAGCCGTGGGCGTGGACGATCCGCAGGGCGGCGAGCAGGTCGGCGGCGACCTCGGCCGCGCGGTAGGGGCCGAGCCGCTCCTCGGCGAGCAGGGCCGCCAGGGGCCTGGCGTTCACCAACTCGCTGACGATCCACAGGCCGTCACCCTGCACGAAGACGTCGAAGACCTGATCCAGCCTCGGATGGTCGGGCAGCCTGGCCGCGGCCACCGCCGCGGCGACCGCCCGGCGCACCACGGGGTCGTCGGGGAGCCGGGTCGCGCGGTCGCGCGGCCGGGAGGAGCCGGCGTGGAGAGGGCCGCGGCCGTCCTCGTCGAGCGTCTCGGCGTCCACCACCTCGGGCAACGGCACCTGGCGCACGAGGACTTCCTGGCCGCTCGCGGTGTCGAAGGCCCGGGACTCGGCGAGTTCGAACTCCTCGGAGGGAGTCCTCGGCAGACGATAACGATCAGCTAGCAGCCGACCCGCGTACTGGTCCACGATGCCTCCCCACCGCGTACTCGCGCCCGCGGCGCTCTCCGGCCCTCACACGATACGTGCCGTAGACACACCACGGCTACGGTCTGTCAACTCTTGATGCCAATTAGTTGGGTGAGTCGAGAGGTTGGAAGGTGTCGAAGGCCGTCTCGCGCAGCGTGCGGCATTCCTCGGAGTCCCACTCGTCCGCGAGGCAGGTGATCATGATCGCGTAGCCGTGCTCGTCGTCGATGCGGAACCCGCGGTCGAGCACCCGCACCCGCTGCCCGTGCTCCGTGCGCTCGAACTGCCAGTCGGCGACGGTCGGATAGTCCCGCCACTGGACGCTCTGGATGCCGAGCAGCCGGTAGTCCTGGCTGCTGCCGCTCACGGCGGCCTCCAGGTCGTGCCAGGCCGCCTCGGCGTCCTCGGTCGGGTCGGCGGTGAAGTCGACCTGCACCTTGGGGGGTTGCCCGTCGCCCGCGGCGTAGATGCCGCCCGAGTTCTGGCCGGCTATGCCGATGCGCTGCCAGCCCTGCGGCAGGGATATCCGGAAGTGGAAGTCCTCGTCCTCGACCGCCGCGTATCCCGCGGGGCTTCCCGGCATGTCGGCGCCCGGGTCGGTCTCGGGTGCGGTGCCGGGAGGCGCCGCCTCGTTCTCCTCGCCCTCCGGGGAGCCGGAGGAACCCTCCCCGCTCTCCTCGCCGTTCTGCTCCCCGCCCTCCTGCGGGTCGGCCGGGGGATCGCCGCCGGCCCCCTCCTCGCCGCCCTGCTCGCCGGCGCCCTCGTCCGCGGTCTGCTGCTGGGTCGCCCCACCCGAGGAGCCCGCGCCGTCCGAGCCGCCGTCGTCGCCGAGGACCACGACGAGCACGGTCGCGATCAGCGCGAGCAGCACCACGACCGCGGCCCCCAGGAGCAGCGCCCGCCGGCGCGCCCCGTCCTCGCCCCGGCCGGGACCCGAGTCCCCCGAGGGCGGCAGCGGGGTGCGCGGGGGCGGCGGCGTCTCGGCGACCGCGGGCGCCTGCCGCCGCGGGGCGGCGGGCACGCGCGGGTCCCGCGGGCGGCGCGCGCCCAGGCCCACGACCACGGTGGCCTGGTCGGAACCGGGCTGCGGCGCGGGCCGCTCGGGCTCCGCGGCCAGGGCGCGGCCGAGCAGGGCCCGCGCCTGCCTCTCGTCGAGGCGGCCGGCCGGGTCCTTGATCAGCAGGCCGTTCACCAGTTCGGTCAGCGGGCCGGCGTGCCGGGGCGGGCGCACCGGGTCGTGCATCACCGCGGCCAGCGTGGCGATCGCGCTGCCCTCGTCGTAGGGCGGGCGGCCCTCCACGCAGCAGTACAGCAGCGCGCCCAGCGACCACAGGTCGGCGGGCGGACCCGGGGCCTCGCCGCGGGCCCGCTCGGGCGAGATGTACGAGGGGGCGCCGACGAGCATCCCGGTGGAGGTGATCGACGGGTCGCCCTCGACCTTGGCGATGCCGAAGTCGGTCAGCACCACCCGGCCGTCCTCCTCGGCGACGATCACGTTCGAGGGCTTGACGTCGCGGTGCAGGATCCCGGCCGCGTGGGCGTCCCGCAGCACGTCGAGGATCGCCAGCCCGATGCCCGCGGCCCGGCGGGAGGACATCGGCCCGTCGTTGCGGATGATGTCGGCGAGCGAGCGGCCCTCGATCAGCTCCATCACGATCCAGGGCCTGGCGCCCTCGTCCACCACGTCGTAGACGGTGACGACGCCCCGGCTGCGGATGGCGGCGATCGCCTTGGCCTCCCGCAGGGTGCGGGTGATCATGCGCTTGCGCTCGCCCTCGTCGACGCCGGGCGGCAGCCGCAGCTCCTTGACGGCAACCCGCCGGCCGAGCACCTCGTCCTGGGCCTGCCACACGGTGCCCATGCCGCCGCGGCCGACGACGGAGGCGAGGCGGTAACGCCCGTTCAGCAGGCGGCCCACCCCGGGCACCCCGTCGGCCTCCTTCGCCCCGCGCACCGCGGACAGGTCGAGGCGCGGCGCGGTCTCGGCCTCGGCGCGCCGCTGCGCCGCGGCCGCCTCCTCCTCGGCGCGGTCCGCCGCGTCGTCTTCCGCGTCCCGGGCGTCCCCGGACTCCCGCGGGCTCTCCAGCCGGCGCGCCCCGGCGAGGCGTTCCGCGATCCGGGCCCGCTCCGCGCTGCCGTCCCCGTCGTCCTCTGCGTCCGCTTCCGGCGCGTCGTCCTCCGCGTCCGGTTCCCGCGCGTCGTCCCCGGCCCGGCCCGCCGGCTGCGCCTCGTCCTCGTCCTCGTCCGCGGCCCCGGCGAACTCGCCGTCCCCCGAGGGCTTCTCCTCCTCCGGCCTTGCCCCGGCGTCCGCGGGCGCGCCCGCACCGGCCGGCGCGGCGAGCTCACGCGTCGCGTCCGGCCTGGCCGGCTCGCGCGGGCTCGCCGCCTCGCCGCTCGCCCCGGCATCCCCATCGTTCGGGTCTTCGTGCGGGTCGTTCCGGTGTTCCCGGATGTCCCGGTCGTCCTGGCCCATGCGTCGCGTCCCCTCCGGCTTCCCCGGCCATTGTCACCCATCCCACCGACAGGCGGACCGCTGGGCCCGCGCCACAATCCCGGTCGGCGCGGCGCGCCCTGACGCCCCGTGCCCGGGCAGTCTTCCCGCGTCCGGCCGGGACCGCTCCCGCCCGCCGCGCGTACGCGCCGGTCGGGGGCCCGCCCGCGGCGGGCGGCGGAGTGCCGGAACCGCGCGGCCCGGCCCTGTCCCTCCTGCCCGGCGGCATGCCCTCCGGCGTGCCGCACCGTGCCCCCCGGTGTGCCCCGCACTGCGCCCCCGGAACCGGCCGGGGCGCGGCCGTAGGGTTCTCCCCGTGACAGTTCACCGCATGCCCGCCGCCGAGGTGGCGGTCTCCGTGGAGCTGGTGCGCCGCCTGCTCGACGAGCAGCACCCCGACCTGGCGGGGCTGCCGATCGAGGTGGCGGCCAACGGCTGGGACAACCTCGTGTGCCGGCTCGGCGAGGAACTCCTCGTCCGGCTGCCGCGGCGCGCCCTGGCCGCCGCGCTCGTCGCGCACGAGCAGCGGTGGCTGCCGGAGCTGGCCGGCCGCCTGCCCCTGCCGGTGCCCGCGCCGGTGCGGGTCGGGCAGCCGGCGGCTCGGTACCCCTGGTCCTGGAGCATCGTGCCGTACTTCCCCGGCCGGATCGCGGCGGATGCCGCGCCCGGCGACCCCTGGTCGGCCGCGGCGGCACTCGGCGGCTTCCTGGACGCGCTGCACGCCCCGGCCCCCGCGGAGGCGCCCGTCAACCCCCATCGCGGGATTCCGCTGGCCGCACGCGCCGAGAGCGTCCTGACCCGGCTGACGCACCTCGACCCGGCCGACCGCGCCGCCGCGCTGCGGATCTGGGAGGCGGCCGCCGCCGCGCCCGCCTGGGACGGGCCGCCGCTGTGGCTGCACGGGGACCTGCACCCGGCCAACATCCTGGTCGAGGGCGGCCGCGTCAGCGCCGTGATCGACTTCGGCGACCTCACCTCGGGCGATCCCGCCACCGACCTGTCCGTGGCCTGGATGCTGTTCACGGCGGAGCAGCGCGCCGCGCTTCGGCGGGCGTACGGCCGCGCGGACGACGCGACCTGGGAGCGGGCCCGGGGATGGGCGCTTGCCCTGTCCCTGGTCTTCCTGACCCACTCGGCGGACAACCCGCTGATGCGCGGCATCGGCGAGCGCACCTTCCGCGCGGTGCTGGACTAGCGGCCGGCCGGCCGCTCGGTCGCCGGACCGCCCCGCCCCGCGGGCGGAACGGGACCGGCCGGCCGGCCGCGGAGCCGCCGCGTTCCGGAAGCCGCCCGCGTCCCGGGAGCAGCCGCAAGGAATCAGAGCGGCACGGTGTCCGGGGCGCCGAGCCTGGCCGCGTCCGCGGTCTGGTCGTCCGGCTGCAGCTGCGACTCCCGTTCCGCCTCCACCCGCTTCTCGTAGTGCTCGACCTCCCGCTCCACCTGCTCCGGCGTCCAGCCGAGCACCCCGGCCATCAACTCGGCGCACAGCCGGGCGCTGCGGGTGCCGCGGTCGAAGGTCTCGATGGAGATCCGGGTCCTGCGGGTCAGCACGTCCTCCAGGTGCCTGGCGCCCTCGTGTGTGCAGGCGTAGACGATCTCGGCCTTCAGGTAGTCGTCCGCCGCGGGCAGCGGCTCGCCCAGCACCGGGTCGCCCGCGACGAGTTCGAGCACCTCCTCGGTCAAAGAGCCGTAGCGGTGCAGCAGGTGCTCCACCCGCGCCTCGTGCAGGCCGAACCGCGCCGCCAGCCTGGCCCGCGCGTTCCACAGCGCGTGGTACCCCTCGGCGCCGGCGAGCCGTACCTCCTCGGTGCAGCAGGCGGCCACCCGCTGGTCGAGCCCGTGCACCGCCTCGTCGACGGCGTCCTTGGCCATCACCCGGTAGGTGGTGTACTTCCCGCCCGCAACCACCACGAGCCCCGGCACCGGATGCGCCACGGTGTGCTCCCGGGACAGCTTGCTCGTCGCGTCCGACTCCCCGGCCAGCAGCGGGCGCAGCCCCGCGTAGACCCCCTCCACGTCGTCGCGGGTGAGCGGCACGGCCAGCACGGCGTTGACGTGTTCGAGCAGGTAGTCGATGTCGGCGCTGGACGCGGCCGGGTGGGCCTTGTCCAGGTCCCAGGCGGTGTCCGTGGTGCCGACGATCCAGTGCCTGCCCCAGGGGATGACGAACAGGACGCTGGTCTCGGTGCGCAGGATCAGCCCGGTGGTGGAGTGGATGCGGTCCTTGGGCACCACCAGGTGAATGCCCTTGGACGCCCTGACGTGGAACTGCCCCCGCTCCGCGATCATCGCCTGGGTGTCGTCGGTCCACACGCCGGTGGCGTTGACCACCTGCCGGGCGCGCACCTCGTACACGCCCTCCTGCTCCAGGTCGCGCACCTGCACGCCGACGACCCGCTCCCCCTCGCGCAGGAACTCGGTCACCCGCGCCCGGTTGGCCACGTGCGCCCCGTAGCTCGCGGCGGTGCGCACCAGCGTGGCCACGTACCGCGCGTCGTCCACCTGCGCGTCGTAGTACTGCAACGCGCCCACCAGTGCCTCCTTCTTGAGGCAGGGCGCGACCCGCAGCGCGTGCCGGCGGCTCAGGTGCCGGTGCCGCGGCAGGCCACGGCCATGGCCCGAGGAGACGGACATGACGTCGTACAGCGCCACGCCCGAGCCGGCGTACAGCCGCTCCCAGCCGCGGTGCCGCAGCGGGTAGAGGAAGGGGACCGGGCGCACCAGGTGCGGGGCGATGCGGCCGAGCAGCAGCCCACGCTCCTTCAGCGCCTCCCTGACCAGCCCGAAGTCGAGCATCTCCAGGTACCGCAGGCCGCCGTGGATCAGCTTGCTCGACCGGCTCGACGTGCCGGAGGCCCAGTCCCTCGCCTCCACGAGGCCGGTGGCGAGGCCCCGCGTGGCCGCGTCCAGTGCCGTTCCGGCGCCGACGATGCCGCCCCCGACCACGAGAATGTCGAGTTCCCGTTCCGCCATCCGGGCGAGTGCGCCCGTGCGCTGCTCCGGCCCCAGTGCGGCTGTCTTCACGCTGCCTCCCTGTTCGCCTGTGGTTCGCCTGTGACTCGCCTGCGTTCGCTTGTGACTCGCCTGCGTTCGCCTGTGGTTCGCCCGCGTTCCGGCCCGGACGCCCTCGCCTCACCCGGTCGTGGGATCGGCTGTATACCCGTCCGACCCCATGTGACACCGGCTCCGCTACCGATGCTCCCCCATTTCCGCGGGTTTGGCGCGCCCGCACCCGGGCCGTACCGGTCAATCACCCAGAACTTTCATATATGTGCCTAAGCTGACTTGACGCGCATGTGGGGAGAAGGAGCCGAATCGGATGCCCGCTGATCTCGCCGTTCTCGGCCTCGGGCAGCTCGGGCTGCCCGCCGCTCAGGCCGCCACCGCCGTCGGCATCGGCACCGTCGGTTTCGTGCCACGGCCCCAGGACGCCGCCGCACTGAACGCCGGACGCCCCCCGGCGGAAGGGGCCCTCACCGCCGCCGAACTGCGCCGGATGCTGGCCAAGGGCTTCCGCGCGACGAGCGACCCGGCGGTGCTCGGCCGCGTGCGCACCGCGCTGATCTGCGCGCCCACCCCGCCGGCCACCGACGGGGCGCTGGACCTGAGCGCCGTGCGCGCCGCCGCCAGCACCCTGGCCACCCGGCTCAGGCCGCGCACCCTCGTCGTCCTGGAGTCCACCGTCTACCCGGGCACCACCCACGAGGTGGTGCGCCCCCTGCTCGAACGCGGCTCAGGGCTGCGCGCCGGCCGCGACTTCCACCTGGCGCACGCCCCGGGGCGCCTCGACCCGGGCAGCCGCGCCTTCGGCTACCCCAACACCCCGCGCGTCATCGGCGGCCTCACCCCCGCCTGCATCGAGGCGGCGGCCGCGTTCTACGGCCGGCTGACCGAAAAGGTGGTCAGGGCCCGCGGCCTGCCCGAGGCCGAGGCCGCCAAGGTCCTGGAGACCAACTTCAGGCACGTCAACATCGCCCTGGTCAACGAGATGGCCGTGCTCTGCCACGAACTCGGCATCGACCTGTGGGACGTGGTGCGCTGCGCGGAGACGAAGCCCTTCGGCTTCCAGGCCTTCCGGCCGGGACCCGGCGTCGGCGGCCACGGCGGGCCCGTCGTCCACCCCGGGCACCGCCAGCCCATGGTCGAGCTGGCCAGGGACATCAACGCCCGGATGCCGCGCTACGTGGTGCGGCGCGCGGCCGCCCTGCTGAACGAGCACGGCAAGTCGGCGCGCGGCGCCCACCTGCTGCTGCTCGGCGTCACCTACAAACCCGACCTGCCCGACCAGGAGCGCGCCCCCGCCGCGGAGATCGCCGGCCGCCTGCTCGGCCTGGGGGCCAGGCTCACCTTCCACGACCCCTTCGTCACCGCCTGGTGCATCGGCGGCCGGCAGGTGCCGCGCGCGGAGTCGCTCTACGAGTCGGCCGCCGCCGCCGACCTCACCCTCCTCCTCCAGCACCACGCCACCTACGACCTCCAGGGGCTGGCCGCGAAGGCGCAGTTGCTGCTCGACACCTGCGGCGCCACCCCGGCGGGCGCCGCGCACCGGCTCTGAGCCGCCGGCGAGGGCGCCCGGCGGGCGCGCGGCGGGCGCGCGGATCAGCGCGAGCGGGCGACCGTGACCTCGACCCGCTGGAACTCCTTCAGCTCCGAGTAGCCCGTGGTCGCCATGGCCCGGCGCAGCGCGCCGAAGAAGTTCATCGAGCCGTCGGGGGTGTGCGAAGGCCCGGTGAGGATCTCCTTCGTGGTCCCCACGGTGCCCAGGTGGACCTTCTTGCCGCGCGGCACGTCCTCGTGCACCGCCTCCATGCCCCAGTGGTGCCCGCGGCCCGGCGCGTCGGTGGCCCTGGCCAGCGGCGAGCCCATCATCACCGCGTCGGCGCCGCAGGCGATGGCCTTCGGCAGGTCGCCCGACCAGCCGACGCCGCCGTCCGCGATGACGTGCGCGTACCGCCCGCCCGACTCGTCCATGTAGTCCCGCCTGGCCGCCGCCACGTCGGCCACGGCCGTGGCCATCGGGACCTGAATGCCCAGCACGTTGCGGGTGGTGTGCGCGGCGCCGCCGCCGAAGCCGACGAGCACCCCGGCCGCCCCGGTCCGCATCAGGTGCAGCGCCGCCGTGTAGGTGGCGCAGCCGCCGACGATCACCGGCACGTCGAGCTCGTAGATGAACTGCTTCAGGTTCAGCGGCTCGGCCGCACCGGACACGTGCTCGGCGGAGACCGTGGTGCCGCGGATCACGAAGATGTCCACGCCGGCGTCGAGCACCGCCTTGGAGAACTGCGCGGTGCGCTGCGGCGAGAGGGCCGCCGCGGTCACCACGCCGGACTCCCTGACCTCGCGGATGCGCCGGAAGATCAGCTCTTCCTGGATCGGCTCCGCGTAGATCTGCTGGAGCCGCCGGTTGGCCGACGCCTCGTCGAGCTCGGCGATCTCGGCGAGCAGCGGCTCCGGGTCCTCGTAACGCGTCCACAGGCCCTCGAGGTTGAGCACCCCGAGCCCGCCGAGCCGGCCGATGCGGATCGCGGTGGCCGGGGAGACCACCGAGTCCATCGGCGCGGCCAGGAACGGCAGCTCGAACCGGTAGGCGTCGATCTGCCAGGCGATCGAGACCTCCTTGGGGTCGCGCGTGCGCCGGCTCGGCACCACGGCGATGTCGTCGAAGGCGTACGCCCGCCGTCCGCGCTTGCCGCGCCCGATCTCGATCTCAGTCACGTCCAGAGCCCTTCCTTGCGGTGTGCACGCCCCAGTATCGCGGAGGGGCTCACCGCCCCGAGTAGTTGGGCGCCTCGGTCGTCATCTGGATGTCGTGCGGGTGGCTTTCCTTGAGACCGGCGGCCGTGATCCGCACGAAGCGCCCCCGCTCCTTGATCTCGGGGATCGTCCGGCCGCCGAGGTAGTACATCGACTGGTGCAGCCCGCCGACGAGCTGGTGCACGACGGAGGCCAGCGGGCCGCGGAAGGGCACCTGGCCCTCGACGCCCTCGGGGATCAGCTTCTCGTCGTCGCCCACGTCCTGCTGGAAGTAGCGGTCCTTGGAGAACGAGCGGCGCTCGCCGCGCGACTGCATCGCGCCGAGGGAGCCCATCCCCCGGTAGGACTTGAACTGCTTGCCGTTGATGAACAGCAGCTCGCCCGGGGACTCCTCGCAGCCGGCCAGCAGGCTGCCGAGCATCACGGTGTCCGCGCCGGCCACCAGGGCCTTGGCGATGTCGCCGCTGTACTGCAGGCCGCCGTCGCCGATGACCGGGATGCCCGCCTCGCGGGCGGCGAGCGAGGCCTCGTAGATCGCGGTGACCTGGGGGACGCCGATCCCGGCGACCACCCGCGTGGTGCAGATGGAGCCCGGGCCCACGCCCACCTTGATGCCGTCCACGCCCGCGTCCACCAGCGCCTTGGCGCCGTCCCTGGTGGCGACGTTGCCGGCGACCACGTCCACGCCCTCGTGGTGGGACTTGATCTTGGCGGCCATCTCCGGGACCAGCCGGGAGTGCCCGTGCGCGGTGTCCACCACGAGGAAGTCCACCCCGGCCTCGATCAGGGCCTCGGCCCGCTCGTAGGCGTCGCCGGTGACGCCGACCGCGGCGCCGACGATCAGGCGTCCCTCGGCGTCCTTGGCGGCGTTGGGGTACTGCTCGGCCTTCACGAAGTCCTTGACGGTGATCAGCCCGCGGAGCCTGCCCTCGTCGTCGACCAGCGGCAGCTTCTCGATCTTGTGCCGCCGCAGCAGCTCGACGGCCTCCTGGGCCGAGATCCCGACCCGCCCCGTGACCAGCGGCATCGGGGTCATCACCTCGCGTACCTGCCGGCCGCGGTCGGGCTCGAAGGCCATGTCCCGGTTGGTGACGATGCCCAGCAGCCGCCCGGCCGCGTCGGTGACCGGCACGCCGCTGATCCGGAAGCGCCCGCACAGCTCGTCGGCCTCCCGCAGCGTGGCGTCCGGGCCGATGGTGATCGGGTCGGCGACCATGCCGGACTCCGAGCGCTTGACCCGGTCGACCTGGGCGGCCTGCTCCTCGATCGACAGGTTCCGGTGCAGCACGCCGGCGCCGCCCTGCCTGGCCATGGCGATGGCCATCCGGGCCTCGGTGACCTTGTCCATCGCGGCGGAGATCAGCGGAACGTTCACCCGGACGTTGCGCGTGAGGCGCGAGGAGGTGTCGATGTCGCCCGGCTCCATGTCCGCGGCACCCGGCAGCAGCAGCACGTCGTCGAAGGTCAGTCCAAGCGCCGCGAACTTCTCCGGCACCCCACCCGCGTAATCAGTCATGACAGCCTTCCGTGCGCTTCCCTGCTCCCCTCGGGCCCACCCGGCCGGGGTGTCCAGCTTACGGCCCCGGCACACCTCACCCGGACGGCCGGGGAGCACGCCCGGCCCGCGGCCGGGGCGGGGTCAGCGGCCGGCGAGGTCGCGCAGGCGGGAGAGGGCGCGGTGCTGGGCGACCCGGACGGCCCCGGGCGACATGCCGAGCTTCTGCCCGGTCTCCTCCGCGGTCAGCCCGATGGCGACCCGGAGCAGCACCAGCTCGCGCAGGTGCCGGGGAAGGTTGGCGAGCAGCCGCCTGGCCCACTCGGCGTCGCTGCTCTGCAGCGCCCGCTCCTCCGGTCCGAGGGAGTCGTCGGGCCGCTCGGGCATCTCGTCGGAGGGCACCGCGGTGCTGCCGGGGCCGCGCAGCGCGGCGCGCTGGAGGTCGGCGACCTTGTGCTGGGCGATGGAGACGACGAAGGCGTCGAAGGGCCGCCCGGTGTCGCGGTAGCGCGGCAGCGCGCACAGCACCGCGAGGCACACCTCCTGGGCGAGGTCGTCGACGAAGTGCCTGGCCTCTCCCGGCAGCCGGGCCAGCCGCACCCGGCAGTAGCGCACGGCCAGCGGATGCACGTGGGCCAGCAGGTCGTGGGTGGCCTGGGCGTCCCCCTCGGCCGCGCGATGCACGAGGGCGCCGATCCCGGTGCTGTCGTCATCGCGCATCGGTCCATGGTGCACCGTCGTCGCACGGTCCGGGCCACCATGGGCCGAGTTGTGCACCGAAGCGTTATGTGCGGGCGCGATGGGAGTCACGTCCCCAGCTCTCCCCTCGCACCAGGCTTGCTCGTCCCCAAGGAGCGTCATGCATTCAAGGATGCGGCACCCGGGAATCTTTTGAATCCCGCTCCTCACCGGACGGGGTGACAGCGGCCGGCCGCGTTCCCCGTCGACCCCCGTCCGGTCTTCTCCGCCCTCAGCGGACCAGGCCCCAGCGGAAGCCGAGGGCCACGGCGTGCGCCCGGTCCGAGGCGCCGAGCTTCTTGAACAGCCGCCGGGCGTGGGTCTTGACGGTGTCCTCCGACAGGAACAGCTCCCTGCCGATCTCCGCGTTCGACCGGCCGTGGCTCATGCCCTCGAGCACCTGGATCTCCCGGGCGGTCAGCGTGGGCGCGGCCCCCATGTCGGAGGAGCGCAGGCGACGCGGGGCCAGGCGCCAGGTGGGATCGGCGAGCGCCTGGGTGACGGTGGCGCGCAACTCGGCGCGCGAGGCGTCCTTGTGCAGGTAGCCGCGGGCCCCGGCGGCGACGGCGAGCGCCACGCCGTCCAGGTCCTCGGCCACGGTCAGCATGATGATGCGCGCTCCCGGGTCGGCGGACAGCAGCCGCCTGACGGTCTCGACGCCGCCGAGGCCCGGCATCCGGACGTCCATCAGAATGAGGTCGGAGCGGTCGGCGCCCCAGCGGCGGAGGACTTCCTCGCCGTTGGCAGCGGTCGTGACCCGCTCGACGCCGGGCACGGTCGCGACCGCGCGGCGGAGCGCCTCCCGGGCGAGGGGGGAGTCGTCGCAGACGAGGACGGAAGTCATGGCCGCCCTCCGCAGCTGATGCGCATCACCTTGAGCCTCCAGGCAGTTCGTGTCGTCACCTACGCGATTGGCAGGCCGTGCCAACCGCCTCCGCCCTCTCAACGACGGTCACCCGAAAGAGTTACGGTCGCCGATCACACAGCAGCAGCACTCTACGTGAGCGACCGCTCACGGAACAGCCGTGCTCCGGTAAACACGCCGGATGTTGCTTTTTGCCCTTTTTAGACCTTTTTGCCCCTCAAGGGGGTTTCATGGCTATATTCGACTGGTAGTCATATTTACATCTGCTTCCACAGCCTTGATGACGATGGGACACTGTCATGGCAGATTTCTCCCGCCTTCCGGGCCCCAACGCCGACCTGTGGGACTGGCAGCTGCTCGCCGCCTGCCGTGGAGTGGACAGCTCGCTGTTCTTCCACCCGGAGGGCGAGCGCGGCGCGGCCCGCAGTGCCCGCGAGGAGGCGGCGAAGGAGGTGTGCATGCGCTGTCCGGTGCGCGCGGAGTGCGCGGCGCACGCGCTGTCGGTCCGCGAGCCCTACGGCGTCTGGGGCGGTCTCACCGAGGACGAGCGCGAGGAGCTGCTCGGCCGGGCCAGGCGCGGCCTGGTCGACGCGAGCGCCGCTCACCGGCGTGAAGCCCACCACTGACCTCCCGTGACGTCCTGGCCGCTCCCCCGTGCCGGGCCGGCCCGGGGCGAGCAGAGGCGCGCCGGGCGGGACGGGCCCCGCCGGGTCACGGCCCGGCCCGTGCTCCGCCCGCACCTCGGCACGCGCCCAGCCGGGTGCCCACTACGGTCCCTCTCATGACAACGGCTTTGGTGACAGGAGCGACCTCGGGCATCGGCGCCGCCTTCGCCCGGCGGCTGGCCCGCGACCGGTACGACCTGGTGCTGGTGGCACGCGACCGCGAGGCGCTGCGGCGGCAGGCGACCGAACTGCACGACCGGCACGGGGTCGAGGCCGCGGTGCTCGGCGCCGACCTGGCGACCGAGGAGGGCATAGCGGCCGTGGCCGACCGGCTCCAGGACCGTTCCCAGCCGGTGGGACTGCTGGTCAACAACGCCGGCTTCGGGCTGAGCGGCCCCTACCTGGACGCCTCGGTGGCCGAGGAGCTGGCGATGCTGCGGGTGCACTGCGAGGCGGTGCTCCGGCTGACCTCGGCCGCCGCCGGGGCGATGCGCGAGCGGGGCCGGGGCGGGGTGGTGAACGTGGCCTCCGTGGCGGCCTTCCTGAACCGCGGCACCTACGGGGCCTCGAAGGCGTGGGTGGTGCGCTTCACCGAGGCGGCGGCGCGGGAACTGCGCGGCAGCGGGGTGCGGCTGCTGGCGCTGTGCCCCGGCTTCGTGCGCACCGAGTTCCACCGGCGGGCCGGGATGCGGGTGGACCGGATCCCCGGGTGGATGTGGCTGGACGCCGACCGGGTGGTGGACGCGGGGCTGCGGGACCTGGCCCGGGGCCGGACGGTCAGCGTCCCCGACGCCCGCTACAAGATCCTCATGGGAGCCGCCAGGCTGCTGCCGCGCGCGGCGCTCGGCGGCCTGACCTCGCGGGCCGGCCGCCGGTTCGGCCCGCAGCACTGAGGCGCGGGGACCGCGGCGCGCCACGCCCGCCCCCGCCCGTCGAACGAGCCGACCCGGCAAGCGGAAGGCCCGCCGGGCCGGACCTGATGTCCGGCCCGGCGGGCCCACGTGCGTGCGGCGGGCGCCGCGGCCTCAGTGCGCGTGGCCGTGGCCGTGCCCGGCCTCCTCCGGCTCCTCCTCCTTCTTCTCCACCACCAGGGTCTCGGTGGTGAGCAGCAGGGAGGCGATGGAGGCGGCGTTCTGCAGCGCGGAGCGGGTCACCTTGACCGGGTCGATGACGCCGTCCTTCACCAGGTCGCCGTAGGTGCCGGTGGCCGCGTTGAAGCCCTGGCCCTTGTCGAGGTCGGCCACCTTGGAGGTGATCACGTAGCCCTCGAGGCCGGCGTTCTCGGCGATCCAGCGCAGCGGCTCCACCGCGGCCCGGCGCACGATCGCCACGCCGGTGGCCTCGTCACCGGTGCGGCCCAGGCCGTCGTCCAGCACCTTCGCGGAGTGCACCAGGGAGGCGCCGCCGCCGGGGACGATGCCCTCCTCGACCGCCGCGCGGGTGGCGGAGATGGCGTCCTCCAGGCGGTGCTTCTTCTCCTTCAGCTCCACCTCGGTGGCGGCGCCGACGCGGATGACGCACACGCCGCCGGCCAGCTTGGCGAGCCGCTCCTGGAGCTTCTCGCGGTCCCAGTCGGAGTCGGTGGTCTCGATCTCGGCCTTGATCGTCGCCACCCGGCCCTCGATGTCGGCCGCGTTGCCCGCGCCGTCGACGATCGTGGTGTCGTCCTTGGTGACCGTGACGCGGCGGGCGCGGCCCAGCACGTCGAGGCCGACCTGGTCGAGCTTGAGGCCGACCTCCTCGGAGATCACGGTGGCGCCGGTGAGCGTCGCCATGTCGCCGAGCATCGCCTTGCGGCGGTCGCCGAAGCCGGGGGCCTTGACGGCCACCGAGTTGAACGTGCCGCGGATCTTGTTCACCACGAGGGTGGAGAGCGCCTCGCCCTCGACGTCCTCGGCGATGAGCAGCAGCGGCCGCGAGGAGCCGGCCTGCATGATCTTCTCCAGCAGCGGGAGCAGGTCCTGGATGGAGGAGATCTTGCCCTGGTGGATCAGGATGTAGGGGTCGTCGAGGACGGCCTCCATGCGCTCCTGGTCGGTGACCATGTAGTGCGACAGGTAGCCCTTGTCGAAGGCCATGCCCTCGGTGAAGTCCAGCTCGAGGCCGAAGGTCTGCGACTCCTCGACGGTGATGACGCCGTCCTTGCCGACCTTGTCCATCGCCTCGGCGATCAGCTCGCCGACCTGCTTGTCCTGCGCGGAGAGCGCGGCGACCGCGGCGATGTCCTCCTTGGAGTCGATCGGCCTGGCGCCCGCCTTCAGGTCCTCGGCCACGGCGGCCACGGCGGCGTCGATGCCCCGCTTGAGACCGGCGGGGGAGGCGCCGGCGGCGACGTTGCGCAGCCCCTCGCGGACGAGCGCCTGGGCCAGCACGGTGGCGGTGGTGGTGCCGTCGCCCGCGATGTCGTTGGTCTTGGTCGCCACCTCCTTCACCAGCTGGGCGCCGAGGTTCTCGTAGGGGTCGTCCGCCTCGACCTCACGCGCGATGGTGACGCCGTCGTTGGTGATCGTCGGGGCGCCGAACTTCTTGTCGATGACGACGTTGCGCCCCTTGGGACCGATGGTCACCTTGACCGCGTCGGCGAGCTTGTTCACGCCGCGTTCGAGGGCGCGCCTGGCGTCCTCGTCGAATTTCAGGATCTTCGCCATGGGTGTGGTTGTCCCTTGTGCCTAGTCTTCTCGGTGAACGTCGTCCGAACGGCCGCGCCCCGGGCCCCGGGCCCGGCCCGACTCAGGATTCGGGAATCAGGCGCGGGTACCGGGGCGCGGCGTGGAGTACTGCGGTACGCCGGGTGCCGTTACTTCTCGATGATCGCGAGGACGTCGCGAGCCGAGAGGACGAGGTAGTCCTCGTTGTTGTACTTCACCTCGGTGCCGCCGTACTTGCTGTAGAGCACGATGTCGCCGACCTTGACGTCGAGCGGCAGGCGGTTGCCGTCCTCGAAGCGGCCGGGACCCACGGCAAGGACGGTGCCCTCCTGGGGCTTCTCCTTGGCGGTGTCCGGAATGACCAGGCCAGAGGCCGTGGTCTGCTCGGCGTCGAGCGGCTGGACCACAATGCGGTCCTCGAGCGGCTTGATGGCAACCTTGGAGCTGACGGTCGTCACGATCCGACCTCCCCCTTCGGAGATCACGGGGTTATCTATGGCTGGATGGCGACCTGGTGGACCCGTCGTCGCGGGTGCCGGATCCGCCTGTCGCGCGGTGATTGGCACTCACCGGTGGAGAGTGCCAACGCCGAGATTATGCGGCGGTTAGCACTCAGTCAACTAGAGTGCCAACGCCCTCGGGGTGTCGGGAGCCTAGCCGCAGGCGACCCGGCCCGGGCGCGCGGCGCGCCGCCGGGCCGGCGGCGCTCAGACGTAGTCTTCCAGCCGGGCGACGGCGAACCCCTGTTCGGTCACGGTCCGCAGGAGGCGGCGGACCATGTCGGGCATGCTCGCCTGCCATTCGGCCTCCCCGCGGAAGTGCGTGAGGATGATGTCTCCCGGGTGCAGCCTGCGATCGCCCCGGCCCCAGTCGATCCGGTCGGGGAACGCCTCCTCCGCCCACAGCGGCACCACCTCGATGCCGCAGGAGGCCGCGGCGCGCAGGGTGTCGCGGTTGTAGGCGCCGTAGGGCGGGCGGAAGAGGGTGGGGCGCTCGCCGATCTCGCGCTCCAGGTTGTCCTGCTGGCGGCAGATCTCGGCGCGCTGCTCCGCGTAGGAGAGTGCGGTCAGCTCCCGGTGGTTGACGGTGTGGTTCTGCATCCCGGCGCCCTCGCGGTGCGCCTTCCTGAAGTAGCCGTAGTCGGCGCGGGCCACCTCGTCGGAGAGGAAGCCGGTGAAGGGCACGTCGAGTTCGCGCAGCATCCGCAGCAGCTCCGGGTCCTTCTCCGCGCCGTCGTCGATGGTGAGGAAGACCACCTTCTCCTCGGTGGGCACCTGGACGAGGACCGGAGGCAGCCCCTTGCCGGTGAGGTGGCCGGGCTCGCTGACCAGCCCCGGCTTCCGCCTCGGCGGCGTGGGGGCCCGCAGCGGAACGCGCGGCAGCCCCCAGGACTTGGCGGCCGCGACGCGGAGCGCCTCCGCGTGCTTGAGGTTGCGCGCGTAGCCGGCCAGCGCGTCGGCGAGGCCGAGCGCCTGGGCGCGCTGCGGTGCGCCGAAGGGCAGGCCGCCGCCGAGTTCGGGACCGCCGGGCGCGGGCGCGGCGGCGCTCGGCAACCGGGCGGAGGCGTCGGATTCGCCCTCCGGGGCGGCGGGCCTGAGGAACGCGGGCAGTCCCGCGCCGGAACAGATCAGGGCGAGTATCGTCGCCCCGCCCAGGGCGGCACCCCGCAGCAGCCGACGTTTCACCCTTTGATCATTTTGTCGCACTTGTCCGATAATCTCCATGGCTCGGGATGCTGCCACCGCGGGCGCCGATCCGCCGACCGCCGTTCCGCGCCGCCCGGGGAGAATGACCCGGGTGGCCTCCTCTCCCCCGCGCCGCCCGGCGGCACCCGCCCCGCCCGGCGCCCCCGACCCCCGCGCCTCCTTCCTCGCCCTGCTGACCGAGGAGGGCCAGGACCTGCTCGGCCAGCTGCGCGGCCTCGCCCCCGCCGACGAGCTCGCCACGGCCACCCGCCTGCGCCGCGCCCACCCGCCCTCGCTGGTCTCCGCCGCCCTCACCCAGGCCCGGCTGCGGCAGCGCGCGGCCGCCAAGTTCGGCGCGGAGGCGGAGCGGATGTACTTCACGCCCGAGGGCGTGGAACAGGCCACCCGCGCCCCCGTCGCCGCCCGGCGCGCGGAGCGTTTCGCCGCGCTCGGCGTGCGCCGGATCGCGGACCTGTGCTGCGGGATCGGCGGCGACGCCCTCGCCCTGGCCCGCGCCGGCCTCGCCGTGCTCGCCGTCGACCGGGACCCCCTCACCTGCGCGGTCGCCGAGGCCAACGCGGCGGCGCTCGGCCTCGCCGACCGCATCGAGGTGCGCCGGGAGGCCGTCGAGGACACCGACCTCGCGGGCCTGGCCGCGCGCGGCGAGATCGACGCGGTGTTCGCCGACCCCGCGCGCCGCGGCGGACGCGGCCGGGTCTTCGACCCCGAGGCGTACTCTCCCCCGCTCTCCTGGGCCCTGGGGGCCGCCCGCCACACCCGGTGGGCGGCGCTGAAGCTCGCCCCCGGGCTCCCGCACGAGGCCGTGCCCGAGGACGCGGAGGCCGAATGGGTCTCCCACCGGGGGGAGGTGAAGGAGGCCGTGCTGTGGTTCGGCACCGGCCGCCCGGCCGGCCAGGCCCCGCCGCGGCGCGCCACCCTGCTGCCCTCCGGCGTCTCGCTCACCGGCACGGGCGCCGCCAAGGCGCCGACCGGCCCGCCCGCCCGCTACCTGTACGAGCCCGACGGCGCCGTGATCAGGGCCCACCTGGTGGCCGAGGCCGCCGAGCGCCTCGGCGGCCACCTCCTGGACCCGACGATCGCCTACATCGCCAGCGACCGCCCCCCTGCCCCGCCCGCGGAGGGCGACGCGGCCTTCGCCACCGCCTACGAGGTCACCGACGTGCTGCCCTTCCACGTGAAACGGCTGCGTGCCCTGCTGCGGGAGCGCGGCGTCGGCACCGTGACCGTCAAGAAGCGCGGCTCCGCGCTCACCCCTGAGGAGCTGCTGAAGCGGCTCAAGCCCCAGGGCCCGGGCGCGGCCACGGTGTTCCTCACGCGGGTGGCGGGACGCCAGGCGATGCTCCTGGCCCGGCCCTTCAGCCGACCGGAGTGAACCGCCAGCGGTGCACCGGGCGGTGCAGCAGCCCGGCCGGCGGGTCCGGCAGCTCGGGCGGGCCGCCGACAGGCTCCGGCTCCCCGTACCAGGTGATCACCAGCACCCGGTCGGGCTCGGCGGTGAAGGTCTCGCGGCGGCTCGGGGCCGGGCTCAGCCGCTGGGCGCGCACCCAGTCGAGCAGCTCGCCGCCCCGCCCGGCCGCCGCCCTCGCCTCCCACATCAGCGCCACCGCCATCAGTGGTGGTGCCCCGCGGGAACGTGCGGCCGCGTCACCGGCAGGGAGGAGTCAGCGGGCAGGTCCCAGGCGGAGGGCTGCCGGTTCCTCGCCACCATCTCCGCGCCGAGCGCGGCCACCATCGCGCCGTTGTCGGTGCACAGCTTCGGCCGCGGCACCCGCAGCGTGATCCCGGCCGCCGCGCAGCGCTCCTCGGCCATCGCCCGCAGCCTGGAGTTGGCCGCCACGCCCCCGCCGATCATCAGGTGCTCCACGCCCTCGGCGCGGCAGGCCCGGATCGCCTTGCGCGTCAGCACGTCGGTGACCGCCTCCTGGAAGGAGGCCGCCACGTCGGCCACCGGCACCGCGACCCCCGCGGCCCGCTGCGTCTCCACCCAGCGGGCGACCGCCGTCTTCAGGCCGGAGAAGGAGAAGTCGAACGGCGCGTCCCGCGGGCCGGTCAGCCCGCGCGGGAACCGCACCGCCTCCGGGTCGCCCTCCCTGGCCAGCCGGTCGATGGCGGGGCCGCCGGGGAAGCCGAGCCCGAGCACCCTGGCCACCTTGTCGAACGCCTCGCCCGCCGCGTCGTCGATGGTGGCGCCGAGCGGCCGGACGTCGGCGGTGATGTCGGGCGCCAGCAGGAGCGAGGAGTGCCCGCCCGAGACCAGCAGCGCCATCGTCGGCTCGGGCAGCGGCCCGTGTTCCAGCTGGTCGACACAGATGTGGGAGGCCAGGTGGTTGACGCCGTACAGCGGCTTGCCGAGCGCGTACGCGTACGCCTTCGCGGCCGAGACCCCGACCAGCAGGGCCCCCGCGAGCCCGGGCCCGGCCGTGACGGCGATCGCGTCCAGGTCGGCGGCCGCGACCCCGGCCTCGGCCAGCGCCCGCTCGATGGTCGGGACCATCTCCTCCAGGTGCGCCCGGCTCGCGATCTCCGGCACCACGCCGCCGTACCTGGCGTGGTCGTCCACGCTGGAGGCGACGGCGTCGGCGAGCAGCGTGTGGCCGCGGACGACGCCGACGCCGGTCTCGTCGCACGAGGTCTCGATGCCGAGGACGAGGGGTTCGTCAGCCATGCTTCATTCCCTGCCGCTTTCCTTGTGACGTTCCCTGCGATGTTCCCTGTGACGTTCCCTGTGACGTTCGCCGCCGCCTTCCGGGGGGCTCCCCCGGTGACCTTCCCGGCCGCCGGGCGGCAGCTCCAGGCGCATCACCAAAGCGTCCTGGCCGCCCGGCTGGTAGTAGCCGCGGCGGATGCCGACGGGCCGGAAGCCGAACCGGGTGTACAGCCGCTGCGCCCGCTCGTTGTCCATCCGCACTTCGAGCAGCACCTCGTGACAGCCGAAGCCCGCCGCCGCGTCGAGCAGCGCCGCAAGCAGCCGCGCCCCGAGCCCGGTGCCCTGGTACGCCCGCGTGACCCCCAGGGTCATCACGTCCCCCGTCCCGCCGGCCGCCCCGAGGCCCCCGTAGCCCGCGAGCCCGCCGCCCTCCCGCTCGGCCACCAGGTACGCGCGGCTGCGCCGCGGCCCGCGCGCCCCGGCCAGCTCCGACCAGAACATCCCGGCCGACCAGGCGTCCTCGGGAAAGAGCTCGGCCTCGAGTCCCAGCACGGCGTCGATGTCCCACCAGCGCATCTCGCGCAGCGCCACCGCGCCGCCCGCCGCCCCTGCCGTCATCCGCGGGTGACCGCCTTGTAGCCGGTGGGCACCTTCGCGTCCGGGCGCCGCAGGTACCGCGGGCGCGGCGGCGGCAGTTCCTCCCCCGCGGCCAGGCGCTCGGCCGCCAGCGCGGCCAGCGCCCCGGCCGCCACGTGCTCCGGCAGGTCCGCGCGCAGCCCCGGGAAGAACTCCGGGTACAGCCGCGCCCCGGCGCCCGCCGCGGGCAGCGCCGCGACCTCGGCCGGCAGCTCGCCGGGCCGGTCGACCGCGGGCCCCGAGGTCCGGGTGCGGAAGTCCGCGTAACGGGCCCAGTAGACCTCTTTCCTGCGGGCGTCCGCCGCCACCACGAACGGCTCCCCGAGCCCGGTGGCGTACGCGAGGCCGTCCAGCGTGCACAGGCCGTACACCGGCAGCCCCCTGGCCGCACCGATGGCCTGGGCCGTGGCCAGGCCCACCCGCAGCCCCGTGTAGGGACCGGGGCCGGTGCCCACGACCAGCGCGGTCACCTCCCTCAGCGGGCGCCCCGCCTCGCCGAGCACCCGGTCCACGGCCACGAGCAGCAGCTCCCCGTGCCGTCTGGCGTCGACCTCGCCCGAGGAGGCCAGCACCCGCTCCCCGTCGTGCAGGGCGACGGTGACGGCGGGGGTCGCGGTGTCGAGCGCAAGCAACAGCACGGGAGCAAGGGTACGGCTCCCCCGCGGGCACCCGGCCGCCTGGTAGCGTCGGCGGAAAACCCGCGGACGGCCCCCGCGCCCCCCGAGGCCGGCGCCGCGACCGGCCGCAGGGCCGCGGGGGCCGGCCGGTGAGCCGCCGGCCCCGCGCACGTCCCTGGAGAGCACCCGGAGAAAGGCGGCAGCAGAACCGTGGCGCGCCATCAGTCAGGCTCGGGTTCCGGTGTCTTCGTCACCGTCCTGACCGCCTCCGCGCTCGCCGTCGTCGCCTTCTTCGCCTACCAGGCGTCGGGGGCGGACGAGCCGGCCGCGGGCCCCGCCACGCCGCCCTCCGACTCGGCCTCGCCGAGCGCCGAGGGCGACGGCAGCGGGGGCGAGGCCGGCGAGGAGCCGGCGCTGCCCGCCGACTCGGGAGAGGGCAGGCGCGTCGTCTACTCGCTCGGGCAACAGCGGGTCTGGCTCGTCGAGGAGAGCGAGGACGGCACCGGCGAGGCGGTCGCCGGAACCTTCGAGGTCTTCCCCAGCTCGGTCAGCCCGGAGCCCGGCGAGTACCACGTCTCCTCGCGGACCGAGCAGGGCACCGGCTCCGACGGCGTGCCCATCGAGCACTCGGTGGTGTTCGACACGAACCCCGAGGGCGTCGTCTTCGGCTTCTCCGCCGCCCTCGACGGCTCGGCCCCCGACCCGAACGCCGAGCAGCGCACCGGCGGCATCCGGCAGACCCGCGAGGACGGCTCGGCCACCTGGGACTTCGCCTCCGAGGGCACGACGGTCGTCGTCGTGTCCTGAGGCGGCGCCGCGCGGGCCCCGCTGCCCGGGCCCGGGGCCGCCCCGGGCCTCAGGCCGTGGCCGGCAGGGCGGGGAAGGCCACGCCCCGCCAGCGCGCGCCGACGCCCCGCACGGTCACCTGGCGCACGTCCTCCTCCGGAATTCCGTTCTCCCCCACCGGGCCCCGGGCATCCCCGCTCCCCGCCTGCTCCCCCGAGGGGCCGCCGGTGCCCGTGCTGCGGTGGATGGTGACGTGCAGCCGGTCCTCGGACAGCTCCTCGACCCGGCCCTCGCCCCACTCGACGACCACCACGGAGTCGGGCAGCGCCACGTCCAGGTCGAGGTCCTCCATCTCCTCCAGGCCCCCGGCGAGCCGGTAGGCGTCCACGTGGACCAGCGGCGGCCCCCCGGCCAGCGGCGGATGCACGCGGGCGATGACGAAGGTCGGCGAGGTGACCGCCCCGCGCACCCCGAGCCCCTCGCCGATCCCCCTGGTCAGCGTCGTCTTGCCGGCGCCGAGCTCACCCGTGAGGAGGACCAGGTCGCCGGGTGCCAGCAGGGCCGCCAGGCGCCTGCCGAGGTCCCGCATCCGCTCCGGCCCCGGCACCGTGAGCGCGACGCCCGCAGAGAGCTCATTCATGGGACTGGATGCTACGCGCCAGCAGCCTGGCCAGCTGTTCGTTGACCACCCCCGGGGCCTCGAGCAGCAGCAGGTGGCCCGCGCCCGGCACCACCACGAGCTCCGCGGACTCCAGTTCGGCGGCGATCCGCTCGCTGTGCGCCAGCGGCGTCATCTCGTCCCGGTCCCCGGTCAGCACCAGCACCGGCAGCCGGGCGGCGAGCCGGTTCAGCACGGCGAGGGCCCCCGGCTTGTCGTGCGCGCTGACCGCCGGGTAGAAGTCGGCCACCACGTCGATCGGCACCGACTCGATGAGCCGTTCCGCGAACCGCGCCACCCCGGCGTCCACATCCGCCGGCACGCCGAAGGAGTAACGCCGTATCAGCCCGGCGTACAGGTCGCCGAGCGCGCGCCTGCCGCGCTCCACGAGCTCCACCTGCGAGCCGAGCGCCCGGAGCACCCCCGGCAGCGCCTTGCGCGCCGCCCAGTGGACGGGCGCCGGCATCCCGTACGTCACCTCGGTGAGCCCCCCGGCCGAGGCGCCGAGGAACGCGATCCCGGCCACCCGCTCGGCCACGTACCCGGGGAACTGCTCGGCGAGCGCCATCACCGTCATCCCGCCCATGGAGTGGCCCACGAGCACCACGGGCCCGCGCGGCGCGGCCACGTCGAGGACGGCCTTCAGGTCGCGGCCGAGCTGGTCGATGGTGACCGGCTCCTTCGCCTCCCGCTGGGCCCGGCCGCGTTCGGAACGGCCGTGGCTGCGCTGGTCCCAGTACACGGCCCTGGCCGCGCCGCGCAGCGCGGCCCGCTGGAAGTGCCACACGTCCTGGCTGAGGCAGTAGCCGTGGCTGAAGACCACGGTCACCGGCTCCTCGCCCCCGCCCGCCGGCCCCTGGCCGCCCGGCGGGAGCGCGGCCGCCTCGGCGGCGGCCAGCCCCTCGGGCCCGGCCGGCTCGTCGGTCTCGTAGTACAGCTGCGTGCCGTCCTCGGCGCGCGCCCACCCGGCGGTGCCGCGCAGCGTGCCGTAGGGGCCCGCGGTGTCCAGGGCCAGCCTGGCCTGGCGGCGCACCGAGCGGCTCACCGTCAGCCGCTCCACGGCCACCGTGGTGGCGATCGCGCCGAGCGCCACCCCCGCGATCCCCAGCCGCCGCGGCCAGCTCACCGCGCCTGCCCTCCCTTGGGGCCGGCCGCCTCCGCGGCGGGCGGGGTCTCGCCCAAATAGTGCCGCGTCACCCGCGGCCCGATGCGGGTGACGATCTCGTAGCCGATGGTCCCGGCGGCGCGCGCCCAGTCCTCCGCGGTCGGCTCGCCCCGGTCGCCCGGGCCGAACAGCACCGCCTCGTCGCCGACGCACGCGCTGTCCCCGCCGAGGTCGACCACGAACTGGTCCATCGCCACCCGCCCGGCGATCATCCGCAGCTTGCCCGCGACCAGCACGGGCCCGCCGCCCGAGGCGTGCCGCGGCACGCCGTCGGCATAACCGGCGGGCACCAGCGCCAGCGTGGTCTCCCCCGGGGTGACGTAGCGGTGGCCGTAGCTGACGCCGTGCCCGCCGGGCACCCGCTTGACGGCGGCCAGCCTGGCCCGCAGCGTCATCACGGGCCGCAGCCCGAAGTCCTCCGGGGTGCCGACCTCGGGCGAGGGCGAGAGGCCGTAGACGGCGACGCCGGTGCGCACCAGATCGTAGTGCGCCTCGGGCAGGGTCAGGGTGGCGGGCGAGTTGGCGAAGTGCCGCACCTCGGGGTCGAGCCCGGCCCGGGCCGCCACGGCCAGGGCGTCGGCGAACGCCCGCTGCTGGGCGGCGATCGAGGGGTGCCCCGGCTCGTCGGCGCAGGCGAAGTGCGACCACAGGCCGGTCACCCGCACGGCGCCCGACGCCTCGGCGGCCCGGGCCGCCGCGACCAGGTCCGGCCAGTCGGCCGGCGGGCAGCCGTTGCGGCCGAGCCCGGTGTCCACCTTCAGGTGAATGCGCGCCGGCCGGCCCGCCGCGCGGGCGGCGGCCACCGCCTCGGTCAGGGCCCACCGGCCGCTGACGGAGATGTCCACCCCGGCCTCGACGGCGCGCCGCCAGGGCCCGCCTGGCACCCACAGCCAGCACAGCACCCGGCCGGTGTCCCCCGCGGCGCGCAGCGCCAGGGCCTCCTCGGGGGTGGCGGTGCCGATCCAGGCGGCCCCGGCCTCACGGGCGGCGCGGGCACACGGGAGGAGGCCGTGGCCGTAGGCATCGGCCTTGACCACGGCCATCAACGCGGCCCCGGGCGCCAGCCGCCGGCGCAGCGCCCGGACGTTTCCGCGCAGCGCGGCGAGGTCGATGTCGGCCCGGAGACGCCAGTCTTCCGGCGGTGCAGGATCGTTCATTGCTTCCCAGTGTCGCAGCAGGGTTTCGCGGTGACGGCCTTCGCCCCGGCACCATCCTCGCCCCACGGCGGGCCGCCCGCGAAGGCTCGGGCCAGACTTGGGTCCATGAGGAGTGCGTACCGAGTGGAGACCGTTCGCGCGGCCGAGCGGGTGCTGCTGGCCAGTCTGCCGGAGGGCGCCCTGATGGCGCGGGCCGCCGCGGGACTTGCCGCGGCCTGCGCCCGGCTGCTGCCCGGCGGGCGGCCGCGGCGCGTCGCCCTGCTGGTCGGCAGCGGCGACAACGGCGGCGACGCCCTGTTCGCGGGGGCCCGCCTCGCCCGCCGCGGGGTGGGCGTCACGGCCCTGCTGCTGAACCCGGAGCGGGCGCACCCGGCCGGGCTCGCGGCGCTGCGCGCGGCGGGCGGCAGAACGGCCGGGGCCGACGCGGCGGAGGGGGTGCTGGGCCGGGCGGACCTGGTCGTGGACGGCATCACGGGCATCGGCGGGCGCGGCGGCCTGCGGCCCGGGGCCGCGGAGCTGGCCGAACTGCTCGACCGCGCGGGCGAGGAGGGGCCCCCGGTGGTGGCCGTCGACCTGCCGAGCGGCGTGGACGCGGACACCGGCGAGGTGCACGGGGCGGCCCTCCGGGCCACGCTGACCGTCACCTTCGGCGCCTGCAAGCCGGGGCTGCTGGTGGACCCCGCCCGGGAGTTCGCGGGCGAGGTGCGCCTGGTGGACATCGGGCTCAGGCCCGAACTCCCGGCCGAGCCCGACCTCGTGGCCCTGGAGGCGGCCGACGTGGCGGCGCTGCTGCCGCGCCCGGCGGCGGAGAGCGACAAGTACCGGCGCGGGGTGGTGGGCGTCGCGGCCGGCTCGGAGCGGTACCCGGGCGCCGCCGTGCTCGCGGTCGGCGGGGCGCTGTGCGGCGGCGCGGGCGCGGTGCGGTACGCGGGCCCGGCGGGGGCGGGGGTGCTGGCCCGCTACCCGGAGACGCTGGTCTCCGCGGGGCCGCCGAGCCGGGCCGGGCGGGTGCAGTCCTGGGTGGTCGGCCCGGGCGTGGGCGACGACCCGAACGCGCGGGCGACGGTGGACGACGTGCTGGCGGCCGAGGTGCCGGTGCTGATCGACGCCGACGGGCTGCGCGGGCTCGATCCGGAGCGGGTCAGGGCACGCCGCGCGGCCACGGTCCTCACCCCGCACGCGGGCGAGGCGGCGGCCCTGCTCGGCGGGGACCGCGCCGGGGTGGAGGCGTCCCGGCTGGGCTCGGTGCGGAAGCTGGCGGAACGCTTCGGTGCCGTCGTGCTGCTGAAGGGCTCGACCACCCTGATCGCCGCCCCGGGCGGCGGCCCGGTGCACGTCAACCCGACGGGGACGCCCTGGCTGGCCACGGCCGGCAGCGGGGACGTGCTCTCCGGCCTCGTGGGCTCCCTGCTCGCGGCGGGCCTCGCGCCGGTGCAGGCCGCGGCCACCGGCGCCTACCTGCACGGCCTTGCCGGCCGCCTGGCGCCCACTCCCGCCACCGCCACGACGGTCACCGCGGCCCTGCCCGAGGTGTGGGATCAGCTGCTGAGCGCCACGGAGGTGTCGAGCGAGGGATAGGGCGCGGGCAGCGGCAGCATGTCGCCCAGCTTCACCTCCTCGACGGCCTCGTAGCGCGCCTCGCCCGGCACCGGCTCGCGGTACGCGTACGCCTTGCCCTCCTGCCGGTGGATCACCACGTACACCGGGACCCCGGAGGCGGCGTAGGTGCGGAACTTGGGGCCGGTGTCGAACTCGTGGTTGGTCGAGGTGACCTCGCCCACCAGCGCGAGCAGTTCGGAGGAGTACCAGCCGCCGTTCGCCCGGCGGAACTGCTCGTCGAGGTCGGTCGGTTCGCGGTGCAGCACGTTGAAGTCGGGCACGGCCAGGGAAGCCTTGAGCTTTTCCCGAGGGGGGAAGCGGAAGCCCTCCCCGAAGCCGACGTGGTCGAAGCCCGCGGCCTCGAACTGGCCGACCAGCAGCCTGATCGCCCGATTGTGCGGGCGGTCCGGATACGGCGTCACAAGCAATGCCCCCTCGTAGTACTCGTGCCGAAGGGGCGCGGGAGCCGCCGCTTCGTACGCAGCCAGCAGTTCCACGGGGTCGAGGTCAGTCGGGCGGTTCTTCGGTTCACTCATGGGCTCGGCGGCCATCGCTGTCACCGTCATCCTCCCTCTCGGTCTCGCCAGGTTACGTCCGGGCTCGTCACCCCGTTGGCAGATTGCCCTGGGACACCAGTCCTGCGCACGCCGTCACGAGTTCTTTCACTCCTTGGGATGATCTCGGCGCGAACGGGGAACTTCCGGGCACGCCGTCTCGGAGCGCCGGGCCGCTCAGCCCTCCGCGATGACCACCGCGGAGGCCACCCCCGCGTCGTGGCTCAGGGAGACGTGCCAGGCCAGGACGCCGAGTTCGGCCGCGCGGGCCGCCACGGTGCCGCGCACCTCCAGGCGCGGCCGTCCCGAGTCCTCCTGGCGGATCTCCGCGTCCCTCCAGCGCAGCCCGCCCGGCGCCCCCAGCGCCTTGGCGACCGCCTCCTTCGCCGCGAACCTGGCCGCCAGCGAGGCCACCCCCCGCCGCTCCCCGCCCGGCAGCAGCAGCTCGGCCGGCACGAAGAGCCGGTCCGCGAGCTCGGGCGTGCGCTCCAGGGAGCGCGCAAAGCGGTCGATCTCCGCCACGTCGATCCCCACACCGACGATCACGCCCGCACCACTCCCCCGTCCAGGTCGGTGACCTCGCACCGCACCTCGTCCGCCTCCGGGTGGTCGCGCCGCAGCACCACCACCCCGGCCTCTCCGCCGAGCCGCAGCACCTCGCGCGTGGCCTGTCCGCCGAAGGCCGCCGGGTCGGAGGCGAGGTAGGACTCCCCCTCGCCCACCCCCACCGCGAGCGGCGCCCCGCGGCAGGCGCCCACCACCGCGTCGGGCTGGTCGGCGTGCACCGCGAGCAGGGAGAAGCTGCCGCGCAGCGAGCGGCACACCTGCCGCATCGCCTCGCCGAGCTCCACGCAGGAGGAGAAGGCCTCGGCCAGCAGGTGGGCCACCACCTCGGCGTCCGCCTCCGAGACCAGGCCGTGGCCCCGCGCGGCCAGCTCGGCGCGCAATTCGCCGCGGTTGTCCAGGCCGCCGTCGTGCACCACGGCGACCCGGCCCGAGGCATCCAGCCGCGGCGCCGCCTCCGGCGCGCCCTGGGCGGAGTGCGCGCCCGCCGCGCCACCCAGCCGGCCGACGGCGCACGCCCCGGTCGGCAGCGGGCGCCCGCGCAGCGCCTCGCGCAACTTCGGCAGCCCCCCGCACGCCCCGGCCGCCGCGAGGCCGCCGTCCGCGAGCACGGCGACCCCGGAACTGCCCACGGCCGCCGCCGTGTTGGGCCCCTCCGCCGCTCCTGGGCCCGCCCCGGGGCCCGCGCCCGGCCCGGCCAGCCGGCCGAGCCCCTCCAGCACCGCGTCGAGGGCCGACTGGACTCCTACGTAACCGACCATCCCGCACATGCGGGCAGACTAGCCGGGGGCGGAGAATGTCCGGGTGTCCACCTCGCTCCACCGGTCCGCCGGCCCCGAGCCGTCCCCGGAATCCGCCCCCCAACCGGCTCGGGAACCGGCCGGGAAACCCGCCCCCGGGGCCGCGTCCACCCGCGCCCAGGCGAGCCCCACCCCGTTTCTCGACCTGGGCCGCGAGGAGTGGAGCGCCCTGCGCGAGCGGACCCCGCTCCCGCTGACCGCGCAGGAGCTTGACGGGCTGCGCAGCCTCGGGGACGTCATCGGCCTCGACGAGGTCCGCGAGGTCTACCTGCCGCTCTCCCGGCTGCTCAACCTCCACGTCGGCGCCACCCACCGGCTGCGCGGCGCCCTCGCCGCCTTCCTCGGCCCCGCCGCCGCGAGGCCGCCGAGCCCGTTCGTCATCGGCATCGCCGGCAGCGTCGCCGTGGGCAAGTCCACCGTCTCCCGGCTGCTGCGCGCGCTGCTCGCCCGCTGGCCCGAGCACCCGCGCGTGGAGCTGGTCACCACCGACGGCTTCCTGCTGCCGAACGCCGAGCTGGCCCGCCGCGGCCTGATGCGCCGCAAGGGCTTCCCCGAGTCCTACGACCGGCGGGCGCTCACCCGCTTCGTCGCGGAGGTCAAGGCGGGCCGCGAGACGGTGCGCGCCCCCGTCTACTCCCACCTGACCTACGACATCGTCCCCGGCGAGACGCTCACCGTGCGCCGCCCCGACGTGCTGATCGTGGAGGGGCTCAACGTGCTGCAGGCCGCGCCGCCCGGCCGGGTGGGCCTGGCCGACTACTTCGACTTCTCGATCTACGTCGACGCCAGGACCGCCGACATCCGGACCTGGTACCTCGACCGGTTCCGCGCGCTGCGGGCCACCGCCTTCCGTGACCCGCAGTCGTACTTCAGCACGTACGCCGCCCTCCCGGAGGAGGAGGCCCTGGCCTACGCCCTGGAGAACTGGCGGACCATCAACGAGCCGAACCTGGTGGAGAACATCGCCCCGACCAGGGCCCGGGCCACGCTCGTCCTGCAGAAGGGGGGCGACCACGCCGTGCGGCGCGTGCGCCTGCGCGCGCTGTGAACGCGCGCCGTGCGTCTCGCGCCGAACGCGCCCGCCGAACGCCCCTCCCGCCCGCCGAACGCCCCCGCCGGACGCCCCGGGTCCTGCGGGCTCAGCCGAGCGCCGACTTGACCGCGTCCGCGAGACCGGCGGCCACGGTGCCCGCCTGGGCCGCGTCGGCCGCCTCCACCATCACGCGCACGAGGGGCTCGGTGCCCGAGGGCCGCAGCAGCACCCGCCCGGTCTCGCCGAGCTGCCGCTCCGCCTCCGCGACGGCCTCCGCGAGCTCCCGCGACTCGGAGACCCGGCTCTTGTCGACGTCGGGCACGTTGATCAGCACCTGCGGCAGCCGCTCCATCACGGCGGCCAGCTCGGAGAGCGGGCGGCGGGTGGCGGCCACCCTGGCGGCGAGCAGCAGCCCGGTGAGGGTGCCGTCGCCGGTCGTGGCGTGGTCGAGGACGATCACGTGGCCCGACTGTTCCCCGCCGAGCGAGTAGCCGCCGCGCTTCATCTCCTCCAGCACGTAGCGGTCGCCGACCGCGGTGTGCTTCAGCCGCACGCCCTCGCGCTCCATGGCCAGCGTGAAGCCGAGGTTCGACATCACGGTGGCGACGACCGTGTCGTGGGCGAGCCGCCCGGCCTCCCGCATCGCGAGGCCGAGCACCGCCAGGATCTGATCCCCGTCGATCTCCCGGCCCTCGCGGTCGGCCGCCAGGCACCGGTCGGCGTCCCCGTCCACGGCGATGCCCAGGTCGGCGCCCTCGGCCACCACCGCGCCGCGCAGCGCGTCCAGGTGCATCGTGCCGTAGCCGTCGTTGATGTTGAGCCCGTCCGGCTCGGCGCCGATCGTGACCACCTCGGCGCCGGCCCTGGCGAATGCCTCGGGGGCCACCCGGGAGGCGGCGCCGTGCGCGGCGTCGATGACGACCCGCAGGCCGTCCAGCCGGTTGGGCAGCGCGCTCACCAGGTGGGAGACGTACATGTCGAAGCCCTCGCCGTAGTCGGTGACCCGGCCCACCCCGGCGCCGACCGGCCGGTCCCAGGGCTCGCCCGCGGCGTGCTCGCGGTACGCCGCCTCGATCCGGTCCTCCAACTCGTCGGCCAGCTTGTGCCCGCCGCGGGCGAAGAACTTGACGCCGTTGTCCGGCATCGGGTTGTGGCTGGCCGAGAGCATCACGCCGAAGTCCGCGCCGAGCGCGCCGGTCAGGTAGGCGACGGCGGGGGTCGGCAGCACGCCCACCCGCAGCACGTCCACGCCCGCGCTGGCGAGCCCCGCCACCACGGCCGCCTCCAGGAACTCCCCGGACGCCCGCGGGTCGCGCCCGACGACGGCGACCGGCCGTCGCGCCGGGCCGTCGCCCGAGGGGGCCGCGAGCACGCCGACGGCGGCAACCGACAGGCCGAGGGCCATCTCGGCCGTGAGATCCGCGTTGGCGACGCCCCGCACGCCGTCGGTGCCGAAGAGTCTTCCCACTGTTTTTCCTCCGAGTTTCCGCCCAGTTCCGGCAGAATCGCCGGCGCGTAAACCCTATAAAACGAGCGCCCCGGCAGCACGGAGGTGCTGCCGGGGCGCCGAAAAGTACCCGATTAGCGCTTGCTGTACTGCGTACCCTTGCGGGCCTTCTTCAGACCGGCCTTCTTCCGCTCCACGGAACGCGCGTCGCGGGTCAGGAACCCGGCCTTCTTCAGCGGGCCGCGGTTGTTGTCCACGTCCGCCTCGTTCAGCGCGCGGGCCACGCCCAGCCGCAGCGCGCCGGCCTGGCCGGAGACGCCGCCGCCGGAGATGCGGGCGACCACGTCGTAGCGGTCGTCGAGTTCGAGGACCTTGAACGGCTCGTTGACCGACTGCTGGTGCACCTTGTTGGGGAAGTAGTTCTCCAGGGTGCGGCCGTTGATCTTCCACTTGCCGGTGCCGGGCAGGATGCGCACGCGGGCGATCGCGTTCTTCCGCCGGCCGGTGCCGGCGCCGGGCTGCGGCTCGCCGAAGCGGGCCGCGACGGTCTCGGGCGAGGCCTCGAACTCCTCCGGCGCGCTCTCGGTCGTGTACTCCTCGACCTCGGGGACCTCGGCGTCAAGGGACTCAGGGGTGGGCTCGGCCACGATTCTCCTCAGATTCTCTTTCGTCTTAGGGGTGGCCGGACTACTGCGCGACCTGGGTGATCTCGAACGGCACCGGCCGCTGGGCGGCGTGCGGGTGCTCGGGGCCTGCGTAGACCTTCAGCTTGGAGAACATCTGGCGGCCGAGGCTGTTCTTCGGGAGCATGCCCTTGACCGCCTTCTCCACCGCCTTCTCCGGGTTCTTGGCCAGCAGGTCCTGGTAGCGGACGGACCGCAGACCGCCCGGGTAACCGGAGTGCCGGTAGGCCAGCTTCTGGGTCGCCTTGTTGCCGGAGAGGTGCACCTTGTCGGCGTTGACGATGATGACGAAGTCACCGGTGTCAACGTGCGGCGCGTACACCGGCTTGTGCTTGCCCCGCAGCAGGGAGGCGGCCTGGGAGGCCAGACGGCCCAGAACGACGTCGGACGCGTCGATGACGTGCCACTGCCGCTGGATGTCGCCGGGCTTGGGGCTGTACGTACGCACGGGTCGTAGCCTTCGCTTCTTCAGTGTGGAGAGATCCTGACAAGGCCACCCGGCGATCACGGCAGTGACGACCGCGCTCCGGCGACGCAAACCGGGCGCTGGCCGCTGGCGGACCATCCTGGTGGACCGGCGCAAGGCCCCTCACGTGAGATCGAGCAAGCCATACGCAGAGTTTTATATTTCGACCAGGCAGGGTACCGCCCCGGCCGCGACCGGGTCAAAACGGCCGTCTCACGCCGGTCCCCCGCCCCTGCGCGCCCCACCCTCGCACACCCCGCGCCACCGCTCCGCGCCGCCCCGCACGACCGCCCGCACGCCCCGCGCCGCCGCCCGCGCCACCGCCTGCGCCGCCGCCCCCGTCACGGCGCCGTCGCGAGCCCGTCGCGGCCCGGCCACGGGCGGTCCCCGGCACCGCGGCAGCGCATAAAATCCGGCCATGAGCTTTGGGCAGGGTCAGGGGCAGGGCGGCGGATCGGGGTGGGTCCCCGCGGGATCGCAGGGGCAGCCCGACTGGAACGCGCTGGCGGCGGACGCCGAGCGGCAACGCGGCCGCAGGCGCGCGTGGCTGATCACCGGCGGGGTGCTGGCCGCCGTCGCGATAGGCACCGTGGTGGCGTTCGTCATCGCGGGCCAGGGCGGCGACGACGAGGCGGGCGCCTCAGGCGGCTCCTCGACCGCCCTGCCCGACCCCTCGGAGAGCGGCGACCACGCCGGGCCGAGCTTCGCCGAGACGACGCTGCCGCCCCTGCCGGAGCCGCGGGAATTCATCTCGGACGCCGACAAGGACCTCGCCCCCTTCGAACCGGGCACCTTCTTCGCCGGGGACACGATGGAGGTCGAGGGGCGGACGTACACGCTGGCCGCCAGCGACGCGACCGAGGGCTGCGCCGACGCCGTCACCTCCGAACTCGCCGCGGTGCTCACGGAGCACGACTGCGCCACCCTGCTGCGGGCGACCTACACCGCCGACGGGGTCGCCGTGACCGTCGGCGTCGCCCAGTTCCCCGGCGAGGACGAGGCCGCGGCGGCCCGCGAGGACGCCGGCACGGCGGCCGACGCGAACGGCGAGGTCAACCTGCTGCCGCTCACCGGCGGCGGCGCCCCCGACTTCTGCGGGAACGGCGGCTGCCGGATCACCACCAACCAGGTGGGCAGGTACGCCTACTTCACCATCGCGGGCAACAGCGACGGCACCCCGGACAGCGGCGAGAACACCCCCGCCCTGCAGGCCTCCCAGGACGGCAACGACCACGCCTTCTCCCGGATCATCGCCCGCGGCGAGGCCCAGGCCTCCGCCTCGGCCAGCGCGATCGTCGAGGAGCGCAACCGCAACAACGGCTGACCCGGCTCAGCCCGCGGCCTCCGGGAGCGAACGGCGCTGCCGCGCCTCCCGGTTCCGCGCGGCGAGCCGGTCCCGCGGCGGGTACGCCACCTCCTCCAGGGTCAGCCCGTGCGGCCGCACCACGTGCACCGCCGAGTCCCGCACCCGCGCCCCCAGCACCTTCGCCGGCCAGTCCGGCGGCCGGTGCCCGTCGCCCACGAAGAGCAGCGCGCCGACCAGGGAGCGCACCATGTTGTGGCAGAAGGCGTCCGCCTGCACCCGCCCCTCCACGATCCCGTCGGGCCGCCGCTCCCAGCTCAGCGCCTGCAGCGTGCGGATCGTGGTGGCGCCCTCCCTCCGCTTGCAGTACGCCGCGAAGTCGTGCTCGCCCAGCAGCAGCCGCGCGGCCTCGTTCATCGCCGCCACGTCAAGCGGCCAGTTGTGCCACAGCACATGGCCACGCTGGAGCGGGTCGACGCCCCCGGGGTGGTCGCAGACGCGGTAGGCGTAGCGGCGCCAGATCGCGGAGAACCTGGCGTCGAAGTGCGCCGGGGCGCGTTCCGCCCGCCACACCCGCACGTCCTGCGGCAGGCGCCCGGCCAGCCGCCGCACCAGCTGCTCCCCCTGCTCGGCCCACACCCCGGCGGGCAGATCCACGTGCGCCACCTGCCCCCTGGCGTGCACCCCGGCGTCCGTGCGCCCGGCCACGGTCAGCTCGAAGGCGCGCGCCGAGCGCGTGACGATCCGCAGCGCCTCCTCCAGCTCGCCCTGGACCGTCCGCAGCCCCTCCTGCCTGGCCCACCCGGAGAACTCCCGCCCGTCGTACGCCAGGTCGAGACGCACCCGCACGTACCCATCCGCAACCTCACCGCTCACGCCCCGATCCTCTCAGAGCCCCGGGGGCAGGCCCCCTCCCCTCCCGATCGTCTCGCCATACGAAACGTGCGGTCTTGCGATCCGAGACGGGCCTAGGCTGCGTGACCTCCCCTCCAGCGCACCGGAAGGCTGGCCCGATGCCCACGACCGTGTTCCACGTGTTCCACGACGACGATGACTCCCTCACCCTGGGCACGCGCGCGGCCCAGCGCGTCCACGAGGTGGCCGCCGACCACGGCTGCGAGGTCGAGGTCTTCTGCTTCGGCCCGGCCCAGCGGCGCCTCACCGGCCCCGGCGGCTCGGCGGCGGGCGAGGTCTACAACCGGCGCATCGACGCACTGGTCGCGAGCGGCGTCCGCGTCACCGCCTGCGTCAACGCGGCCCGCGCCGAGGGCACCGAGGCCGAACTGACCCGCCGCGGCCTGCGCCTGCGCGTCGCCCGCGACGAGTTCCTCCGCCACACCCTCGAAGCCGCCACGGTCATCACCTTCTGAACCGGCCCCGCACGCCACGCCGGCGCCGGGCGGACCGGCCACGGCCCGGCCTTCCGCTCCCGGGCCGCACCTCCCGTATCGCCGTGGCCGCGCCGCCCGTATCGCCTCATACGCCCACGGAAGGCGAAGGCTGCCCGTCGACAGGATCGCGTCATGACGGCGGCAGACGCGCAGGAAGCACCCGAGGTCGTCGAGGACGTCTTCGACGGCAAGACAACCGGCATCGAGATCGAGCGGGAAGATCCGGCGGCCTCCGCGCCGGAGCCGGTGATTGCCAAACCATGGGACCCGGCCCAGATCAGGGTGTCCACCAGCACATTCTCGCTGCGCAACATCCTGGACATGATCGACGAAGCGTCTTTGGAACTGGCACCTGACTTTCAGCGCGGGAAGGTCTGGAAGCCGGAGCAGAAATCCCGTCTCGTCGAGTCCCTGCTCCTCCAGATCCCGCTGCCGGCCTTCTACTTCGCCGAGGACAGCGAGGGGCGCTTCCGCGTCGTCGACGGCCTGCAACGTCTTTCCACCCTGCACGCCTTCGTGCGCGGCGGCGGAGACAGCTTCCGGCTCAAGGGCCTCGAATACCTGGACCAGGAGAACAGCGGCTTCGGGGACCTGCCGGTCCAGTGGCAGCGCCGGATCTACAACGCCCAGCTCGTGGTGAACGTCATCGACCCGGCGACGCCCACCGAAGTCATGTATGACATCTTCAAACGCATCAACACGGGCGGCACCCCGTTGAACGCACAGGAAATCAGGCACTGCATGAGCAAGAAGCGCAGTCGCGAGATCCTCAAACGCATGACCTCGATGCCGGAGTTCAACACCGCGACCAACAACCTCGGCGGCCACATCCGAATGAACGACCGGGAAATGGCTCTGCGCTTTTCGGCCTTCTGGCTGCAAGGCGTGGATGCCTATCTGGAGAAACCGGCGATCGACAGCTTTTTGGAGCGCGTGACCGGCATGCTCGACCGCCCCGAAGAGGTGCCCGACGAGAAGGTCGAGTCCCTGTACGCGGATTTCCGCACGGCCATGACCAACGCCTTCCTGCTCTTCGGCGAGTACGCCTTCCGCAAGTGGCCCGAGGGCACCGAGGCACGGAACCCGATCAACCGGGCCCTCTTCGAAAGCTGGTCGGTGGCCCTGACCCTCTACGAGGCGGCAGACCTTGAGCGACGCCGGGAAGCCATCGTGCACGCCGCCCGGCGCCGCATGACGGAAGACTTCCGCTACCTGGAGGCGATCACGGCCTCCACCGGAGACGCACGCAGGGTCCGCTACCGGTTCGAGGCCGCCGCCGAGGACGCCCGGGCGGGTCTGTGATCACCTCCCTGGGCATCCGCCACTTCAAGTGCTTCGCGCACGCCGACTTCGCACTGCGCCCACTCACCGTCCTCACGGGGCTCAACGGCGCGGGGAAGAGCACGGTGCTCCAGGCCGTGCTGCTCGCCCGCCAGGCCGCCGCCTCGCCCGGCGCCCGCACGATCGAACTCAACGGCCCCTACGGTTTGGCGCTCGGAGAGGCTCAGGAACTCCTGCATCCGAATGCCGAGCGCCCCGAACTCGCCGTACGGCTCACCGCAGGCGGGGGAGAAGAGGCAGGGGGAAGCTGGGAGTACCGCTTCGGTGTTCCGGACGCGCGGGCCCTGCACCTCTCGATCGCCTCGGCACCCGCGGAGCCTCCGCCCGGGCTCGACCGGCCGGGTTCCGGCTTCACCTATCTCTGCGCGGAACGACTCGGGCCCCGCGACCTGCTCTCCGTCTCGGCGATTCCACCCGACGACCTCGGCGTGGGCGTGCAGGGCGAGCACACCGCCCAGGTCCTCGCGCTGCGGCAGGAACGCCTGACCACCCGGCGGCTGGCGGTACGCGAGCCGCTCCTGTACCCGGAGGCCGAGGTGCCGCTCCTGCGGTCGCAGGCCGAGGCGTGGGCGTCGCACATCATCCGCCCGCTCCGCATCACCGCCCAGTGGGCGCCCGGCATCGCCGCCAGCACCATCCGCTTCCAGGACCCGGGGCCGTACGGGGAGGTGATCCGCCCGGCCAACACCGGTTTCGGCGTCTCCTATGCGCTGCCCGTCATCGTCGCGGGACTGATGACCGAACCCGGTGACGTCCTGATCGTGGAAAACCCGGAGGCGCACCTGCACCCCGCCGGACAGTCCAGGATGGGCCGCTTCCTCGCCAGGGTGGCGGGCAGCGGCGTACAGGTGATCGTCGAGACACACAGCGACCACGTGCTGAACGGCGCCCGCCTGGCCGTTGCCGAGGAGGAGACCCTGCGGGCGAACGACGCCCTCGTTCACTACTTCGGCCAGGGAGATCCGCTGTCCATCGAACTCAACGAGCGAGGGGAACTGCGGCACTGGCCCGAGGGATTCTTCGACCAGATCGAGGCCGACCTGGGGAGGCTGGCGCGTGCCCGACGCCGACGCTGAGCGCTTCCGGGTGCTCGTCGACGACACGAGCTTCGACTTCAGGGGCACGGCCCCGGAACGATTGACCGCGTCATTCGACGAGTTCAACGATGCCCTGGCGGCCATCCTCACCGAGCGAGCCGTGGCAAAGGCTGAGTGGTGGGACCAGCAGGAGTGCCTCGACGGCTGCGCGCTCTGGGACTTTCTGTACACCTCCACGATCGCATTCACTTCTCGCTGCCCGAGCAGCGCCTGGGCGGTCGGGTACTGGTGGGCATCTTCGTCGACCATCTGGACACCTGACGGCTGCTGTGCCGTGGCCACGGCCCGGCCGCCGTCCGGCCCCGGGGCCGCGGGCGGGTCAACCGTCCGACGGCGAACGCCGCTTCCCCGCGCACCGTGCCGCCACCGCGCCCCGCCGCCACCGCGCCCCGTCCGTTACGGCGCCCCGTGGCGCTGGGGTGCCCCGGGGCGCCGCGTTGCGCTGAGGGTGCCCAGGAGGGCGAGGGCGCGGGCGCTGTCGGTGCCGGGCTCGGCCTGGTAGACGACCAGCTCCTGGCCCGGGGAGGACCGCACGTCGAAGGTCTGCATGGTCAGGGTGAGCGGGCCCACCTCGGGGTGGCGGAACCGCTTGCGCTCCAGGGCCTTGCCCCGGGCGTCGTGCCGCGCCCACAGCTCGGCGAACTCCGGGCTTTCCGCGAGCAGCCGGGCGAGGACCCGCCGCAGGCGGGGGGCGCCCGGGGCCTCGCCGTGGTGGAGGCGGAAGCCGGCCACCGAGTTCCGCGCGACCTCGGGCCAGTCCCGGTAGAAGGTGCGGGCGCCCGGGTCGCAGAAGACGACCTCCATCAGGTTCCGCGACCGCGGCCAGCCGCCGAAGAGGGCGTCCCCGAGGGCGTTGGCGGCGAGCACGTCGTAGGCCCGGTTGTAGACGAGCGCCGGATTGTCCGGCCAGGCGTCCAGCAGTTGCCGCAGGCCGGGGTCGACCCGATCGCTCGCCGGGGCGGCCCAGGGGCGCGGGGCGACCCCCGCCATCCGGAACAGGTGCCGGTGCCCGTCCTCGTCCAGCCGCAGCGCCGCGGCCAGCGCGTCCAGCACCTGGGCCGAGGGGGCCCGTTCGCGGCCCTGCTCCAGGCGCGCGTAGTAGTCCACGCTCACCCCGGCCAGCAGGGCAACCTCCTCGCGGCGCAGCCCCGGCACCCGCCGGTGACCGCCCGCGGGAAGCCCGGCCTCGCCCGGGGTGACGCACGCCCGTCTGCTGCTCAGGTACTCCCCGAGCGGTGAAGTGGCCATACCACCGAGGGTAGGCGCCCTGGCGCGCCCGTTCCCGGGTGCAGCACTCCCTGGAACGCCGCCCCCGGCCCGATGCCCACCCTGGAGGACGGGAGGGCGGGCATCGGGTGTCCCGGGGTGGGGAGGCGCGGGCTCAGGCCGCGGCGCAGCTCGCCGTCAGGCCGGCGGGGGTGCCCGCCGGGGACGCGGCGATGTAGCCGAAGGCGGCGGTCGCGCCGGGGGCGAGGCCGCCGTTCCAGGCCGCGTTGGTGACGGTGCCCGCCGTCGCGTCGTAGGTGCCGTTCCACACCTGGCTCACCGTCACCCCGCTCGGCAGCACGAAGGTGACCCGCCAGCCGGAGAGGGCCGAGGAGCCGCTGTTGGTCACCGTCACCTCGCCCTGCCAGCCGCCGTTCCAGGAGCCGATGGTGCGGGTGGTCGCGGTGCAGGCCGCGCCGGTGCCCGGGTCGCCGGGGTCATCGGGGTCGCCGGGGTCCGTGGGGAGGCCGTCGAGGACCGGGGTGAGGGCGTCGTACCAGCGCGCCGCCATCTTCACGTTGCCCGCGTCGTTGGGGTGGACGCCGTCGTAGGTGTCCGTCGCCGTGTCGAAGCCGGTCCACTGGTCCACCACGCGCACCGGGGAGGCGGCGGTGCTCAGCGCGTCCGCCCAGGCCGGGATGCGGGCGTTGAAGTTGACCGCGCGCTGGGCGCATTCGGCGCAGGTGCTCGGGTTCATCGGGATGATCTGGGCCACCAGCACCGTCATGTCCGGGTTGTTCGCCCGCATCTGGTTCACCAGCGTGGTGAACGCGGCCAGGATCGTGTCCGGCGCGATGTTGCTCCACACGTCGTTGGTGCCCAGGTGCATCAGGACGACGTCGGGCGAGGTCGCGGACAGCCAGCCGGGGAGCAGGTTCTGGTTGGCGATGTTCGTGGCCAGGTAGCCGCCGTGGCCCTCGTTGTCGCCGTCGTAGTCGACGCCGCAACCCTGCGCGGGGAGGGTGCCGACGAAGTCGATGTCCGCGTAGCCGGTGTCCTGGAGCTGGTTCCACAGCAGCGCGCGCCAGCAGCCGGGCGAGCCGGTGATGGAGTCGCCGAGCGGCATGATGCGTACGGGGTCGGCGGCAGCGGCGGCGGGGGTGGCGGCAGCGGCGGTCAGGGGCTGGCCGAGCAGGAGGGCGGCGACCGCGGCCAGAGCCGCGAGGACCGCGCCGGGCAGGCGAGTGAGGCGCATGTGCGTGTGGCTCCTTTGTGAACTGTTCGGAACAGATCGTTTGGGAGCGCTCCCAGACACATGAATGCACCGAGTCGGACAGCCGTCAAGATTTCTCACCGCAATGGCGAAACGGCCGCGGCCCGCCTCCCCCGCGAAGGGGAGACGGGCCGCGGCCGCTGGGGGCTTCCTGGCGGGCAGCCACGGAGAAGAAGCAGAGCGGAACGGAACGCCTCAGGCGTCCTTCTCGCCGTTCTCCTCGCCGGCCTTCCCGCCGGTCTCCTCGGCCGACTCGGTGGCCTCCTCGTTGACCTCGGCCGCCTCGACCGCGGCGTCGGCCTTGGCCTGGTCGGCCTCCTTCACCGCCCGCCTGGTGGCGGCCTCGGCCTCGCCGACCGCCGCCTGCTGCACCGTGAGGGCCTCGACGAGCTCGATCACGGCCATCGGGGCGTTGTCGCCGCGGCGCGGCCCGATCTTGGTGATGCGGGTGTAGCCGCCGGGCCGGTTGGCGAACTTGGGGCCGATCTCCGTGAACAGGGTGTGGACGACGCTCTTGTCGCGGATCGTCTGCATCACCTGGCGGCGGTTGTGCAGGTCGCCCTTCTTCGCCTTGGTGATCAGGCGCTCGGCCACCGGGCGCAGCCGCCTGGCCTTGGCCACGGTGGTGGTGATGCGCCCGTGCTCGAACAGCGCGGTGGCCAGGTTGGCCAGCAGAATCCGCTCGTGGGCGGGGCTGCCGCCCAGCCTGCGGCCCTTGGTGGGCGTAGGCATCTCTCTCTCCTGTCGGTATCCGCACCGGCCGTGTCAGGTACCGGTGTCAGCTGGTCCCCCGGGGGGCCTCCCCCGCGGGGCTGCCCCGCGGCGCCGCGCGGGCGCCCGAGGCGGGAAACGGCGCCGGCCGTACCAGGCACCGGCGCCGTGGGGCCGGCCCCTCCGGCCGGGCGGCCTCGCGGCCGGGCCCGCCGGTGGGCGTGCGCCCCACGCGCCGGGGCGGCCCCCACGGGAGCCGCCCCGGAAACGATCAGTACTGCTCGGTCTCGACGAAACCGGTGTCGCCCTCGTCCTCCGCGCCGAACGCGTCGGCCGCGGTGGTCGGGTCGAATCCGGGCGGGCTGTCCTTGAGGGCCAGGCCCATGCCGGCCAGCTTCGCCTTGACCTCGTCGATGGACTTGGCGCCGAAGTTCCTGATGTCCAGGAGGTCGGCCTCGGAACGGGCCACCAGCTCGCCCACCGAGTGGATGCCCTCGCGCTTGAGGCAGTTGTAGGAGCGGACGGTCAGCTCCAGCTCCTCGATCGGCAGGGCCAGGTCGGCGGCGAGCGCCGCGTCCGTCGGCGAGGGGCCCATGTCGATGCCCTCGGCGTCGACGTTCAGCTCACGCGCCAGGCCGAACAGCTCGACCAGGGTCTTGCCCGCGGAGGCCATCGCGTCCCTGGGCCGCATGGCCTCCTTGGTCTCGACGTCGACGATCAGCTTGTCGAAGTCGGTGCGCTGCTCGACGCGGGTGGCCTCCACCTTGTAGGTGACCTTCAGCACCGGGCTGTAGATCGAGTCGACCGGAATCCGGCCGATCTCCTGGCCGACCTGCTTGTTCTGCACGGCGGAGACGTACCCGCGGCCACGCTCGACCGTCAGCTCCATCTCCAGCTTGCCCTTGTTGTTCAGGGTCGCGAGCAGCAGGTCGGGGTTGTGCACCTCGACGCCCGCCGGCGGCGCGATGTCCGCGGCGGTCACCACCCCTGGGCCCTGCTTGCGCAGGTACATCACCACGGGCTCGTCGTGCTCCGAGGAGACGACGAGCTGCTTGATGTTGAGGATGAGGTCGGTGACGTCCTCCTTGACGCCGGGCACCGTCGAGAACTCGTGCAGCACGCCGTCGATGCGGATGCTGGTCACGGCGGCGCCGGGAATCGAGGAGAGCAGCGTGCGCCGCAGGGAGTTGCCGAGGGTGTAGCCGAAGCCCGGCTCCAGCGGCTCGATCACGAACCGGGAGCGGAACTCGTCGACGACCTCTTCGGTGAGGGAGGGGCGCTGAGCGATCAGCATGGGATGGATTCTCCAGTCTTCGGCACCCGCTATTTGATGCCGAGCCAGACGATGTTCTTCAGGGTTCTTCGGGGTTCTTCCGGGTTCTTCAGGGTTCTTCAGATCAAGGGTACGGGTGGGGCCGCGAAAACCCGCGAGAAGCGACTTCCGCGGCCCCACCCGGACGAGATCGGCTCGGAGGGCCGCCGGGACGCGCCCGGGCCCGCCCTCCCCTACTTCGAGTAGAGCTCGACGATCAGCTGCTCCTGCACCTGGGTGTCGATCACCTGGCGCTCGGGCAGCGAGTGGACGAGAACCCGCAGCCGCGACGGAATGGCCTCGAGCCAGGCCGGCACGGTCTTGTCGCCCGCCTCGGCCTTGGCCACCTCGAAGGGGGTCAGGTTCCGGGAGGACTCGCGGACCTCGACGATGTCGTTCGGCGCCACCCGCGCCGAGGGGATGTCGGTCTTCCGGCCGTTGACCAGGATGTGGCCGTGCCGGACGAGCTGCCTGGCGTGGTCGCGGGACTTGGCGAAGCCGGCCCGGTAGATCACGTTGTCGAGGCGGGACTCCAGGATGCGGAGCAGGTTCTCACCCGTCTTGCCCTGCTGGCGGTTCGCCTCGTTGTAGTACCCGCGGAACTGCTTCTCCAGCACGCCGTAGATGCGCGCGCACTTCTGCTTCTCGCGCTTCTGCAGCAGGTACTCGCTGTCCTTGGTGCGCCCGCGCCCGTGCTCACCCGGGGGGTAAGGACGGATCTCGATCGGGCACTTAGCGCTCTCGCACTTGGCTCCCTTGAGGAAGAGCTTCTGCTTCTCCCGACGGCAACGCTTGCAGTCGGCCCCGGTGTAACGCGCCATTGTCTCTTTGTCTCCTACTTCACCTGGTCAGACGCGGCGGCGCTTGGGCGGGCGGCAGCCGTTGTGCGGGGTCGGGGTCACGTCCTGGATCGAGCCCACCTCCAGGCCGGTGGCCTGGAGCGAGCGGATCGCGGTCTCCCGGCCGGAGCCGGGGCCCTTGACGAACACGTCGACCTTGCGCATCCCGTGCTCCTGCGCGCGGCGAGCGGCGTTCTCCGCGGCCATCTGCGCGGCGAACGGGGTGGACTTCCGCGAGCCCTTGAAGCCGACGTGGCCGGCCGAGGCCCAGGAGATCACATTCCCGCTCGGGTCGGTGATCGAGACGATGGTGTTGTTGAACGTGCTCTTGATGTGGGCGTGCCCGTGGGCGACGTTCTTCTTTTCCTTGCGGCGCACCTTCTTGGCGCCTGCGGTACGGCCCTTTGGAGGCATCTGGGTGTACTCCCGTGGAGGTGGTCGGTCCTGCTACCGGACCGCGGATTGTGCGCAGTCGGAGCGGACTACTTCTTGCCCGGCTTCTTCTTGCCGGCGATGGCGCGGCGCGGGCCCTTGCGGGTGCGCGCGTTGGTCTTGGTGCGCTGACCGTGGACCGGCAGGCCGCGGCGGTGGCGCAGACCCTCGTAGCAGCCGATCTCGACCTTGCGGCGGATGTCGGCCTGGATCTCGCGACGGAGGTCACCCTCGGTCTTGAGGTTGGCGTCCACGTACTCGCGGATCTTGACGAGGTCCTCCTCGGCGAGATCGCGGACGCGGGTGTCCGGGTTGACCCCGGTGTGGGCGAGGGTCTCCTTGGCACGGGTGCGCCCGATGCCGAAGACGTAGGTGAGGGCGACCTCCACCCGCTTGTCGCGCGGGAGGTCGACGCCTGCGAGGCGTGCCATGAATGTGGCTCCTGAGGGGCTCTTCGGAGGTCTTCCGCAGCACCGTTCCCGTAAGTGTGTCTACGAGCCGGGTCCCCGGCCTCCGAACCGGGGGTGTCGTCCCCGCATGCCGCGAGCGCGCGGCGCGAGGGGTCGGGTGTCTGCGTATCTTCTTGTCGTCTCGCGTCGCGGAAGCGGCTGCGAAGTGCGGTCGGTCAGCCCTGACGCTGCTTGTGGCGCAGGTTCTCGCAGATGACCATGACCCGGCCGTGGCGGCGGATCACCTTGCACTTGTCGCAGATCTTCTTGACGCTCGGCCTGACCTTCATGCTGTGAGGTACTCCGGGTCTTTGATCTACTGGCAGATCTACTTGTAGCGGTAGACGATCCGCCCGCGCGTCAGGTCGTAGGGACTGAGCTCCACCACGACCCTGTCGTCGGGAAGAATACGGATGTAGTGCATCCGCATCTTGCCGCTGATGTGCGCGAGGACCTGGTGTCCGTTCTGAAGCTCCACCTTGAACATGGCGTTCGGCAGAGATTCGACGACCGTGCCCTCGATTTCGATGGCCCCTTGTTTTTTGGCCATGCTTGAGCGCTTCACCTTCCGGGATCGGCTACCTGGACAGCCCTGAACACACGGAGGCACCAGGACCGACTGTTCAGTCTACGGCACCCTACCCAAAAAGACGAATCCATGATCCTTCCCAGGGGAAGTGATCGTTAAGCCAGCGGATCGGGTGCCGCCGTCACGCCGAGCGCGGCCAGCTTCTCGCGGCCGCCGTCGGGTGCCGTCAGGACCAGCGGCCCCTGCTCGGTCAGCGCCACCGAGTGCTCCCAGTGCGCGGCCCAGCTTCCGTCGTTCGTCTTCACGGTCCACTCGTCGGGCAGCACGTGCGTGTCCGGGGTGCCGAGCGAGATCATCGGCTCGATGGCCAGGCACAGCCCGGGAATCAGCCGCGGGCCGCGGCCCCGCCTGCGGTCCACGTAGTTCAGCAGGTGCGGGTCCATGTGCATCTCGCTGCCGATCCCGTGCCCGCCGTACTGCTCGACGATGCCGTACCTGCCGGACTCGGGCAGCGGCTGCCGCCTGATGTAGGTCTCGATCGCCCGGGAGACGTCCACCAGCCGGTTGCCCTTCCGCATGGCCGCGATGCCCGCCCACAGGGACTCCTCGGTCACCCGGTTGAGCTCCACGAGCCGGGGGGCGTGGCCCTCGCCCACGAAGACGGTGAGCGCCGCGTCCGCATGCCAGCCGTCGACGATCGCGCCGGCGTCGATCGACAGCAGGTCGCCCGACTTCAGGACCGTCTTGCGGTCCGGGATGCCGTGCACGACCACGTCGTTCACGGAGGTGCAGATGGTGGCCGGGAAGCCGCCGTAGCCCAGGAAGTTCGGCTTGGCCCCGTGCTCGGCCAGGACCTGCGCGGCGATGTCGTCCAGGTCCTTGGTCGTGGCGCCGGGCACCGCGGCCTCGGCCGTCCTGCGGTGTATCTCGGCCACCACGAGCCCGGCCGCGCGCATCTTCGCGATCTGCCCGGGGGTCTTGATCTCCACCATCGGCTACTCCCCCGCCACGCGCCGCTCTGGCAGGGCGGCCAGCGCCCGCCGGGTCACCTCGGGGACCGGCGCGAGCGCCGGGATCGTCACCACGAGGCCCTGCTCGCGGTAGTAGCCGATGATCGGCTCCGTCTCCTCGTGGTAGACCGCGAGCCGCTTGCGCACGGTCTCCTCGCGGTCGTCGTCCCGCTGGTACAGCTCGCCGCCGCAGACGTCGCAGCGGCCGGCCTCGCTCGGCTGCTTGTACTCCACGTGGAAGACGTGGCTGCTGTCGTTGCGGCAGGTGCGGCGGCCGGCGATCCGCTTGACGACCTCGTCCTCGGGGACCTCCAGGTCCAGGACCGCGTCGATCTTGTGCCCCGACTCGTGCAGCAGCTCGTCCAGCGCCTTCGCCTGAGCGATGTTGCGCGGGAAGCCGTCGAGCAGGAATCCGTCCTCGGCGTCCGCCTGGGCCATCCGGTCCGCGGCCATGGCGACGGTCACCTCGTCCGGGACCAGGCCGCCGGAGCGAATGATCTCCTCGACCTGACGCCCCAGCTCGGTGCCCTTGCTGATGTTGGCCCGAAAGAGGTCTCCGGTCGAGATGTGCGGGATGGACAGGTGCTGCGCCAGGAGCACGGCCTGCGTGCCCTTGCCCGCACCCGGCGGCCCGACGAGGACGATGCGCATCAGCGGAGGAACCCTTCGTAATTACGCTGGTGGAGCTGGCTCTCGATCTGCCGAACCGTCTCCAGGCCGACACCCACGATGATCAGGATCGAAGTTCCGCCGAACGGGAAGTTCTGCTGCGCGTTGAAGATCACCAGAGCCACCGTGGGTACCAGGGCGATCAGGCCCAGATAGAGCGACCCGGGCCAGGTGATGCGGTTCAGCACGTAGCTCAGGTATTCGACCGTCGGCCGGCCGGCCCGGATGCCCGGGATGAATCCACCATACTTCTTCATGTTTTCCGCCACGTCTTCGGGGTTGAACGTGATCGCGACGTAGAAGAAGGCGAAGAAGACGATGAGCAGGAAGTACGTGACGATGTAGATCGGGTGGTCACCCTTGGTGAGGTACCGCTGAATCCAGTCCGCCCAGCCGCCCGCGTCCGAGCCGGCGAACTGCACCAGCAGCTGCGGGATGTACAGCAGGGACGAGGCGAAGATGACCGGAATCACACCCGCCTGGTTGACCTTCAGCGGGATGTACGTCGAGGTGCCGCCGTAGGACCTGCGGCCGATCATCCGCTTCGCGTACTGCACCGGGATGCGGCGCTGGGCCAGCTCGACGAAGACCACGAGGCCGACCATCGCCATGCCGCACAGGACCACGACGCCGAACTCGATCCAGCCGCCGGCCAGGTCGCCCTGCTGCTTGATCTCCCACATCGCCGAGGGGAACCTGGCGGCGATCGAGGCGAACATCAGCATGGACATGCCGTTGCCGATGCCCCGGTCGGTGATCAGCTCGCCCATCCACATGACGACCGCGGTGGCCGAGGTCAGGGCGACCACCATGACCAGCGTGGTGAAGATGCCGTCGTCCGGGATGATGTCGTTGCGCACCGAGCACTGCGGGAACAGGGTGCCACTGCGGGCGGTCGCCACCAGGCCGGTGGCCTGGAGCACGGCGAGCGCCATCGTCAGGTAGCGGGTGTACTGGGTGATCTTGGCCTGGCCGGCCTGGCCCTCCTTCTTCAGGGCCTCCAGCCGGGGGATGACCACGACCAGCAGCTGAAGGATGATGCTCGCCGTGATGTACGGCATGATCCCCAGCGCGAAGACGGTCAGCTGCAGCAGCGCGCCGCCGCTGAACATGTTGACCAGACCGAACAGGCCGGAGCCCGCCCCGGAGGCGTCGGCCTCCTCCACACACTGATCGACGTTCTGGAAGCTCACGCCCGGCACCGGCACATGCTGTCCAAGCCGGAACACCACGACGATGCCAAGGGTGAAGAGCAGCTTCTTACGCAGGTCGGGCGTCTGGAACGCCCGGGCGAACGCGGTGAGCACGGCTCCTCCTGCGCCCTCCGCGTCGCGCGCGGGAGGGTTCGGTCTTGAAGTCCAACGGATATGAGGGTCTCAGGCGACTCTGGATACGCAACGCAGGCCACCTTACCGGCGGATTCGCCGGGCCGGAATGACTGACCGGGGATGCCCCTTGCTCAGGCATCCCCGGTCACTCACAAAACAGGTCGACTCTGCGGTACTCAGGAACGCTCGGTCACGGTGCCACCGGCCGCCGTGATCTTCTCCCGGGCCGAGGCGGAGACGGCATCGACCGTCACCGTCAGGGCCACGGAGATCTCGCCGTCGCCGAGGACCTTCACCAGCTCGTTCTTCCTCACCGCGCCCTTGTCCACCAGGTCGGCCACGGTCACCTCGCCACCCTCCGGATAGAGGACGGCGAGCCGCTCCAGGTTGACGACCTGGTAGTTCTTGTGGGCGGGGTTCTTGAAGCCCTTGAGCTTGGGCAGCCGCCGGATCAGGGGCAGCTGACCGCCCTCGAAGTCCGCCTTGACCTGGTACCTGGCCTTGGTGCCCTTGGTGCCGCGGCCCGCGGTCTTGCCCTTGGACGCCTCACCACGACCCACGCGGATCCTGGACTTCTTGGCGCCGGGAGCCGGGCGCAGGTCGTGCAGCTTCAGCGGCCCGCCCGCCTGCCCGGCGTCGCCGCCCTTCGCGAGCTCCGCCATGTCAGTCCACCTCCTCGACGGTCACCAGGTGCCGCACGGTGTTGGCCATGCCGCGGAACTCCGGGCGGTCCTCCTTGACGACCACGTCGTTGATCCGCCGCAGCCCGAGCGAGCGCAGCGTGTCCCGGTGGTTCTGCTTGCTCCCGATCTGGGACCTGACCTGGGTGATCTTCAGCCGCGCCATCACGCACCCACCCCGGCCCTGGCCCGCAGCAGGGCCGCGGGCGCCACGTCCTCCAGCGGGAGGCCACGGCGGGCCGCGATCTCCTCGGGGCGCTGCAGGCCCTTCAGCGCGGACACCGTGGCGTGCACGATGTTGATCGGGTTGGAGGAGCCGAGCGACTTGCTGAGCACGTCGTGGATGCCCGCGCACTCGAGCACCGCACGCACCGGGCCGCCGGCGATCACGCCGGTACCGGGGGAGGCCGGCTTCAGCAGGACCACGCCCGCCGCCTCCTCGCCCTGGATCGGGTGCGGGATGGTGCCCTGGATGCGGGGGACCTTGAAGAAGTGCTTCTTGGCCTCCTCGACGCCCTTGGCGATGGCCGCGGGCACCTCCTTGGCCTTGCCGTACCCGACTCCCACGGTGCCGTCGCCGTCGCCCACCACGACCAGCGCGGTGAAGCTGAAGCGGCGACCACCCTTCACAACCTTGGCGACGCGATTGATCGCGACGACGCGTTCGACGTACGCGGTCTTCTCGGCGGCAGCGCCGCCGTCCCGGCCCTTACGGTCCCGCCGCTCGCCGCCACCGGCGCCGCCACCGCGGCGCTGGGGTCCAGCCATTGGATTACCTTTCTCGTTGCTCTCTACGACGGGACCGGCTCAGAACTTGAGCCCCGCCTCACGGGCTGCGTCCGCGAGCGCGGCCACGCGCCCGGCGTACTTGTTGCCGCCGCGGTCGAACACGACGGCCTCGACGCCGGCCGCCTTGGCCCGCTCCGCGACCAGCGCGCCCACCTGCTTGGCCTTCGCGCTCTTGTCGCCCTCGCCCCCGCGGATGGAGGCGTCGAGCGAGGAGGCGGAGGCCAGCGTGTGCCCGGCGACGTCGTCGACGACCTGCGCCACCATGTGGCGGTTCGAACGCGTCACCACCAGGCGCGGGCGCTCCGGCGTGCCCGAGACCTTCTTGCGAATGCGAATGTGCCGCCGCTTGGTGGCCGCGCGCTTGCGCGCGTCACCCTTGGCGATCTTGACGCCGTATGCCATGGCTACTTACCAGCCTTTCCGACCTTGCGGCGGATGACTTCGCCCTCGTACTTCACGCCCTTGGCCTTGTACGGGTCGGGCTTGCGCAGCTTCCGGATCTTCGCCGCGACCTCGCCGACCTTCTGCTTGTCGATGCCCTCCACGCTGAAGCGGGTCGGGGTCTCGACCTTGAAGGTGATGCCCTCCGGGGGCTCGACGGTGATCGGGTGGCTGTAGCCGAGCGCGAACTCCAGGTTGGAGCCCTTGGCCTGCACGCGGTAGCCGACGCCGCTGATCTCCAGCTTCTTCACGTAGCCCTGGGTCACGCCGGTGATCAGGTTGCTGATCAGCGTGCGGGACAGGCCGTGCAGGGCACGGTTGCGGTTCTCGTCGTTGGGGCGGGTCACCGTGATGGTGCCGTCCTCGCCCCGCGACACCTCGATGGGCGCGGCGACGGTGTGCGAGAGGGAACCCTTGGGCCCCTTCACCGCGACCGTGCGGCCCTCGATGGTCACGTCCACCCCAGCGGGAACCTGGATGGGCTGCTTGCCGATACGCGACATGGCGCTTCCTCCGTTCCCTCTCGTTACCAGACGTAGGCGAGGACTTCCCCGCCCACGCCCTTCTTCTGCGCCTGCTTGTCGGTGAGCAGGCCGTGCGACGTGGAGATGATCGCCACGCCCAGGCCGCCGAGCACCTTCGGCAGGTTGGTGGACTTCGCGTAGACCCGCAGGCCCGGCTTGGAGATCCGCTTGATGCCGGCGATCGAGCGCTCGCGGTTGGGGCCGTACTTCAGCTCCAGGGTGAGCGACTTGCCCACCTGGGCGTCCTCGGTCCGCCACCCGGTGATGTAGCCCTCCTGCTGGAGGATCTCCGCGATGTGCGACTTGATCTTGCTGTGCGGCATCACGACGGTGTCGTGGTACGCCGAGTTCGCGTTCCGCAGACGGGTCAGCATGTCTGCGATCGGGTCGGTCATGGTCATGAAACGGCCTTGGGCCTCTCTCGCCGGGGTTTCCGCGGTGCGGACCTACGGCGTAGTCGGTGTTACCAGGAGCTCTTGGTGACGCCCGGCAGCTCGCCGCGGTGCGCCATCTCACGGAGGCACACGCGGCACAGGCCGAACTTGCGGTACACGGAGTGCGGCCGGCCGCAGCGCTGGCAGCGGGTGTACGCGCGCGCGCTGAACTTGGGCTTGCGGGCGGCCTTGGCGATCAGGGCCTTCTTCGCCATGGTTCACGCCTCCTTGAACGGGAATCCGAGGAGACGCAGCAGGGTGCGGCCCTCATCGTCGGTGTTCGCCGTGGTGACGACGGTGATGTCCATGCCGCGCACCCGGTCGATCTGGTCCGGGTCGATCTCATGGAACATGACCTGCTCGGTGAGGCCGAACGTGTAGTTCCCCCGCCCGTCGAACTGCTTGGGCGACAGGCCGCGGAAGTCACGGATGCGCGGCAGCGCCAGTGACAGCAGGCGGTCGAGGAACTCCCACATCCGGTCCCCGCGGAGCGTCACGTGGGCGCCGATGGGCTGCCCCTCGCGCAGCTTGAACTGCGCGATGGACTTGCGGGCCTTGGTCACGGTCGGCTTCTGGCCGGTGATCGTGGCGAGGTCGCGGACGGCGCCCTCCATCAGCTTGGAGTCGCGGGCGGCGTCGCCCACGCCCATGTTGACCACGATCTTGGTCAGGCCGGGAACCTGCATGACGTTGGCGTACTTGTACTGGTCACGCAGCTTGCCGACGATCTCCTCGCGGTAGCGCGTCTTCAGCCGCGGCGTGATGGTCGCAGTGGTCATTTGATGTCCTCACCGGTGCGCCGGGCAACGCGGATCTTGTTGCCGTCCTCGTCGAAGCGGTAGCCGACGCGGGTGGTGACCTTCTTGCCGTCCTTCTCGACGACGAGCGCGACGTTGCTCACGTGCACCGGCGCCTCGGTGGTGATGATGCCACCGGTCTTGGAACCGCGGGCGGTCGTCCCGGCCTTGGTGTGCTTCTTGACCCGGTTCACGCCCTCGACCAGGACCCGGTTCTCGCGCGGGTAGGCCACGATGACCTTGCCCTGCTTCCCCTTGTCCTTGCCGGTGATGACCTGGACCAGGTCGCCCTTCTTGATCTTCATAGCTCAGAGCACCTCCGGCGCGAGGGAGATGATCTTCATGAACCTCTTCTCCCGCAGCTCGCGGCCCACCGGGCCGAAGATGCGGGTGCCCCGGGGGTCGCCGTCGTTCCGGAGAATGACGGCGGCGTTCTCGTCGAAACGGATGTACGAGCCGTCGGGACGCCGGCGCTCCTTGACGGCGCGCACGACGACCGCCTTGACGACGTCGCCCTTCTTCACGTTGCCGCCGGGGATCGCGTCCTTGACGGTGGCGACGATGACGTCGCCGATGCCCGCGTAGCGGCGCCCGGACCCACCGAGAACGCGGATGCAGAGGATCTCCTTCGCACCCGTGTTGTCGGCGACCCGCAGTCGCGACTCCTGCTGGATCATGTCGTTACTTCGCCTTCTCCAGAATCTCGACGACGCGCCAGCGCTTGGTCGCGGACAGCGGCCTGGTCTCCATCAGGAGCACGCGGTCGCCGACGCCGGCGGCGTTCTGCTCGTCGTGCGCCTTGAGCTTGCTGGTGCGGCGGATGATCTTGCCGTACAGGGCGTGCTTGACGCGGTCCTCGACGGCGACGACGACGGTCTTGTCCATCTTGTCGCTGACGACCAGGCCCTCCCGGGTCTTGCGGCGTCCGCGCTCGGTGGTCTCAGTCACAGTCTTCTCACTCATCAGGCGTTCTCCACCGCCCCGGCGGGCTCCACCGAATCGATGCCGAGCTCGCGCTCGCGCATCAGCGTGTAGATCCGGGCGATGTCCTTGCGGACGGCCTTCAGCCGGCTGTTGTTCTCCAGCTGTCCCGTCGCCGCCTGGAAGCGGAGCCTGAACAGCTCCTCCTTCGCCTCGCGCAGCTTCACGACGAGCTCCTCGTCGTTCAGCTCCCGCAGCTCGGAGACCTTGGTACCGGCTGCCATCACGCCTCACCTGCCTCGCGCCGGACGATCCGGCACTTCATCGGAAGCTTGTGCGCGGCGCGGATGAGCGCCTCACGAGCGATCTTCTCGTTGGGGTAGGAGAGCTCGAACATCACGCGCCCCGGCTTGACGTTCGCCACCCACCACTCCGGCGAGCCCTTGCCGGAGCCCATGCGGGTCTCGGCGGGCTTCTTGGTCAGCGGGCGGTCCGGGTAGATGTTGATCCACACCTTGCCGCCACGCTTGATGTGCCGGGTCATCGAGATACGCGCGGCCTCGATCTGCCGGTTGGTGACGTACGCGCCGGTGACGGCCTGGATGCCGTACTCGCCGAAGGCGACCTCGGTGCCGCCCTTGGCCATCCCCTTGCGCTTGGGGTGGTGCTGCTTGCGGTACTTGACCTTGCGAGGGATCAGCACGACTCAGCCCTCCTTGCTCTCTGCGGCGGGCTCGGCCGCGGCCGCGGCGGGAGCCTCGGCCCTCGGCGCCTCGGCGGCGGGGGCGGCCTGCTGCTGCGGACGGCGGCCGCGGCCACCGCGCTCGCCACGGCCCCGGGCCGGGCGGTCGCCGCCCTGTCCGCGGGCGGGGCGGTTGCCGGCCCTGGCGGCGGCGTTCTCGGCACGGACCTCGGCGATGTTCTTCACGTCGCCCTTGTAGATCCAGACCTTCACGCCGATGCGGCCGAAGGTGGTGCGGGCCTCGAAGAAGCCGTAGTCCACGTTGGCGCGCAGGGTGTGCAGGGGGACCCGGCCCTCGCGGTAGAACTCGGAGCGGGACATCTCGGCGCCGCCGAGGCGGCCACCGCACTGGATCTTGATGCCCTTGGCGCCGGCCTTCATCGTGCTCTGCATCGACTTGCGCATGGCACGGCGGAAGGAGACGCGGGAGGACAGCTGCTCGGCGACGGCCTGGGCCACCAGCTGGGCGTCCAGCTCGGGGTTCTTGACCTCGAGGATGTTGAACTGGATCTGCTTGCCGGTGAGCTTCTCCAGGTTGCCCCGCAGGCGGTCGGCCTCCGCGCCGCGGCGGCCGATGACGATGCCCGGCCTGGCGGTGTGGACGTCGACGCGGACCCGGTCGCGGGTGCGCTCGATCTCGACCTTGGAGATGCCCGCGCGCTCCATGCCCTGGGTGAGCATGCGGCGGATCGCCACGTCTTCCTTGACGTAGTCCTTGTACAGCTTGTCGGCGTACCAGCGCGACTTGAAGTCGGTCGTGACGCCGAGACGGAACCCGTGCGGGTTTACCTTCTGGCCCATTACCGGGTTCCTTCCTTGCTGCTGACGACCACCGTGATGTGGCTGGTCCGCTTGCGAATCCGGTAGGCGCGGCCCTGGGCACGCGGCCGGAACCGCTTCAGGGTCGGACCCTCGTCGACGTACGCCTCCTTGACGTAGAGGGTGTCGACGTCCGTGTGGTTGTAGTTGTGCGCGGCGTTGGCGATGGCGCTGTCGAGCACCTTGCCCACGGGCACGCTCGCGGCCTGCGGGGCGAAACGCAGGACCGCCTGAGCCTCCGAGGCGTCCTTGCCACGGATGAGGTCCACCACACGGCGGGCCTTCATGGGCGTGACGCGGATGTACCGCGCAATAGCCCTGGCTTCCATGGTTGTCCCTTCGGTGTGTTTCAGGGAGTCGGTCATGATCTGCGCATCGCTCAGCGGCGGCGCGACTTGCGGTCGTCCTTCACGTGACCGCGGAAGGTGCGCGTCGGCGCGAACTCGCCGAGCTTGTGGCCGACCATCGACTCGGTGATGAACACCGGGACGTGCTTACGGCCGTCGTGCACCGCGATCGTGTGACCCAGCATCGCCGGGACGATCATCGAACGGCGGGACCAGGTCTTGATGACGTTCTTGGAGCCCGTGTCGTTCTGCGCGTCCACCTTCTTGATCAGGTGGTCGTCGACGAAGGGACCCTTCTTGAGACTGCGCGGCATCGAAACCTGCTCCTAGCGCTTCTTGTTCGTCTTGCGGCGGCGGACGATGTACTTGTTGCTCGCCTTCTTGGGCGAACGCGTACGGCCTTCCTTCTTGCCCCAGGGCGAGACCGGGTGGCGGCCACCCGAGGTCCGGCCCTCGCCACCGCCGTGCGGGTGGTCGACGGGGTTCATCACGACGCCGCGGACGCTCGGGCGCACGCCCTTCCAGCGCATGCGCCCGGCCTTGCCCCAGTTGATGTTCGACTGCTCGGCGTTGCCGACCTCGCCGACGGTGGCGCGGCAGCGGACGTCGACCAGGCGGATCTCGCCCGAGGGCATGCGCAGGTGGGCCATGCGGCCCTCCTTCGCGAGGAGCTGCACCGAGGCGCCGGCCGAACGCGCGAACTTCGCGCCGCCGCCCGGCTGGAGCTCGATGGCGTGGATGACGGTACCGACCGGAATGTTGCGCAGCGGCAGGTTGTTGCCCGGCTTGATGTCGGCACCCGCGCCGTTCTCCACCCGGTCGCCCTGCCGCAGGTTGGCCGGGGCGATGATGTAGCGCTTCTCGCCGTCGGCGTAGTGCAGCAGTGCGATCCGCGCGGTGCGGTTCGGGTCGTACTCGATGTGCGCGACCTTGGCGGGCACGCCGTCCTTGTCGTGCCGGCGGAAGTCGATGACGCGGTAGGCGCGCTTGTGGCCACCGCCCTGGTGGCGCACGGCGACGCGACCGGCGTTGTCCCGGCCGCCCTTGCTGTGCAGCGGGCGGACCAGCGACTTCTCCGGCGTGGACCGCGTGATCTCGACGAAGTCGGCGACGCTGGCGCCACGACGGCCCGGAGTCGTCGGCTTGTACTTGCGGATTCCCATTTCTTAGTCCTCGTCCGGTATCGGACGGACCGGATCTCCGATCAGGAGACGACCGGGCCGCCGAAGATGTCGATGGTGTCGCCCTCGGCAAGGGTCACGATGGCGCGCTTGGTGCTGGCCCGCCTGCCGTATCCGGTGCGGGTCCGCTTGCGCTTGCCCTGCCGGTTGATGGTGTTGACCCCGATGACCTTGACCGAGAAGACCGCCTGGACGGCCTGCTTGATCTGGGTCTTGTTGGCGCGCGGGTCGACGATGAACGTGTACTTGTTCTCGTCGAGGAGCGCGTAGCTCTTCTCCGACACGACGGGCTTGAGCAGGATGTCGTGCGGGTCCGAGTACTCCTTGCTGGAGAACTCGGCCGCGGCGGTGGCGTCGCTCATCAGGCGTCGCTCCCTTCGGGCGTCTTGTCGGCCGCGGCCGTCTTCCCGGCCACGGCGCCGATCGGACCCGCCACGAAGCGCTCGAAGGCGGCCTTGGTGAAGACGACGTCGTCGGACTCGAGCACGTCGTACGTGTTCAGCTGGCCGGGGTCGAGGATGTGCACCCGGGGCAGGTTGCGCGCGGACAGCCACGCGGCCTCGTCGGAGCGCTCGGCGACCAGCAGCAGCTTCTTCCGGTCGGTGATCTTGCCGAAGAGGCCCCTGGCGGCCTTGGTCGAGACCTCCCCGTCCACGACGCCGGTGACGACGTGGATGCGGTCGTGGTGCGCCCGGTCGGTGAGGGCGCCGCGCAGCGCGGCGGCCTTCATCTTCTTCGGGGTCCGCTGGGTGTAGTCACGCGGCACCGGGCCGTGCACCACGCCACCGCCGGTGAACTGCGGGGCGCGGGTGGAGCCCTGGCGGGCGCGGCCCGTGCCCTTCTGGCGGTAGGGCTTCTTGCCGCCACCGCGGACCTCGCCGCGGTTCTTGGCCTTGTGCGTGCCCTGGCGCGCGGCGGCCAGCTGGGCGACGACGACCTGGTGCATCAGCGGAACGCTGATCTTGGCGTCGAAGATCTCCGGCGGCAGCTCGACGCTGCCGGACTCCTCGCCGGCGGGCGTAAGGATGGCGATGCTCTTTGGGGTACTCATGATTTAACCTCAGGCCCCCTTGGCCGCGGTGCGGACCAGGACGAGGCCACCGTTCGGGCCGGGGACCGCGCCCTTGATGAGCAGCAGGCCCTTCTCCGCGTCAACGGCGTGGACGGTCAGGTTCTGGGTGGTCACTCGCTCGTTGCCCATGCGGCCGGCCATGCGCAGGCCCTTGAACACGCGGCCCGGGGTGGCGCAGCCGCCGATGGAACCGGGCGAGCGGTGCTTGCGCTGGGTGCCGTGCGAGGCGCCGAGGCCGCCGAAACCGTGCCGCTTCATGACACCGGCGGTGCCCTTGCCCTTGGTGGTGCCGGTCACGTCGACCTTGACCCCGGACTCGAACACCTCGGCGGTGATCTCCTGGCCGAGGGTGTACTCGGCGGCGTCCGCGGTCCGCAGCTCCACCAGGTGGCGGCGCGGGGTGACGTCGGCCTTGCTGAAGTGGCCCTTGAGGGGCTTGTTCACCTTGCGCGGGTCGATCTCGCCGAAGGCGATCTGGACGGCCTCGTAGCCGTCCCGGTCCGCGGTGCGCACCTGGGTCACGACACAGGGGCCGGCCTTGACCACGGTCACCGGAACGACGCGGTTGTTGTCGTCCCAGACCTGGGTCATGCCGAGCTTCTCGCCCAGGACACCCTTGATCTGCTTGGTCATCTCTCTTCCGCGCCTCTCAGAGCTTGATCTCGATGTCCACGCCGGCCGGCAGGTCGAGGCGCATCAGCGAGTCAACGGTCTTGGGGGTGGGGTCGAGAATGTCGATCAGCCGCTTGTGGGTGCGCATCTCGAAGTGCTCGCGCGAGTCCTTGTACTTGTGCGGCGACTTGATGACGCAGTACACGTTCTTCTCTGTGGGCAGCGGCACCGGGCCCGCGACCGACGCACCCGTGCGGGTCACCGTCTCGACGATCTTCTTCGCCGAGTTGTCGATGACCTCGTGGTCGTAGGCCTTGAGCCGGATGCGGATCTTCTGTCCCGCCATGGCTACTTCGTAGTCCTGTCTCTTCGTAGCGCGCTGAAGGAACCCGGCGCGCCTTCCCCGCACGCTCCGACCCACGCGGTCGGGTGTGTCGCACTCGTTCCCAGACGTCACCCCAGGGGGCACCTCCCAGCCGCGGGGGCCGGGGAGGTTTCCACTGCGAGGAGTGGGGGGAGAACTTCCACCGGGTGCCCGGCTGATGCCCCGCACACGCTTCCCGGAAGATCTCGGTATTTCCGCTCCTACCCTGCTCAGCAGGGCATATATGGGGCGACGAATACAGTGAGACTCGCTTCCGGTCCTCCCGGCGGGAGGCGCGCGGCATCGGCGCTCAGCCTTGCAACCTGGCTAGTGTGCCATAGCGCCCACTCCGCTCGCCAATCGGCCGTCCGGCCCCCTCGCCCCCCGCCTCCCGGGGCATATGCGCACGTATCCCTCGGCGTTTTCCGGCGTTGCGCCGCCCCCGCCCGCCCCTTGCGTCCCTTCCGCCCCGGCCCGCCGCTCGTCGTGCCCACGTCAGCCCGGCACGTGCAGCCGCAGCACCGCGCTCTCCGCCCACTGCGGCGGCCGGCCCGGCAGCGAGACGCAGATCATCACGAGGAAGGCGAGCGGCACCGTCCACGCGGCCGGCTGGGCGAGCAGCACCACCAGCCAGCCCGCCTCCGGCTCCGTCAGCACCGAGGCCAGGGCCGCGCCGGTGGCCGCGCACACGCCCACCACGAGTCCCGCGGCGGCCCCCGCGGCGGTCAGCCCGCGCCACCAGATGCCGAGGACGAGCAGCGGGCAGAAGGTGGAGGCCGCGACCGCGAAGGCCCAGCCCACCGCGACGTTGATGTCGACCTGCTGCGCGGGCAGCGAGAGCAGCACCGCCACCAGCGCCCCGCCCGCCACCGCCATCCGCAGCCTGGGCACCCCGGCCCGGAACAGGTCGTGCGAGAGCCCGCCGGCCAGCGCCATCAGCAGCCCGGACGAGGTGGAGAGGAACGCGGCGAAGGCCCCGGCCGCCACGATCGCGGTGAGCACCGAGCCCCAGGTGCCGGACACGATGGCGCCCGGCAGCGCCACGGTCACCGTGTCGGTGTCGCCGCCCTCGACGAGCCAGGGCGTGAAGACCCGGCCGAGCAGCCCGTAGACCGCGGGGAAGAGGTAGAAGAGGCCGAGCAGCACGATGACGCCGACCGCGACCCGGCGCGCGGTCCGCGCGGTGGCGCTGGTGTGGAAGCGCATGATGACGTGCGGCAGCCCGACCGCGCCCAGGGTGGTGGCGAGCAGCAGCGACCAGGTGGCGAGCAGCGGCTGCCCCGAGTCCTCCACGTCGAGCAGCGGGCGGCCCCAGTCGGTGAGGTCCATCCGCAGCGCGGACGCGCGGGCGTCCGCTCCCGCGTGCACCACGAGGAACACCGCGGGCACGGCGATGAAGAGCAGCTTCACCAGGTAGTGGAAGCCCTGGACGTAGGTGGCCGAGCGCATCCCGCCCGCCGCGATGGACACGCTGACCACCAGGCCGGCCAGCACCACCCCCACCCAGTAGGGGGCCCCGCTGACCAGGTGCAGCACCACCCCGGCGCCCTTGAACTGCGGCACCAGGTACAGCCACATGATGACCAGCACGATCACCGCGCACAGCCGGCGGATCAGCGCCGAGCCCAGGCGGTAGTCGGCGAAGTCGGGGACGGTGTACGCGCCGGAGCGGCGCATCGGCCCGGCCACCAGCGCGGCCACCGCGACGTACCCCGCGGTGAAGCCGACCGCGTACCACAGGCTGCCGATGCCGTACTTCAGCATCAGCCCGGCCAGCCCGAGGACCGAGGCCGCCGAGACGTACTCCCCCGCGATCGCCATGGCGTTGAGTCCCGGCGCTATCCGCCGGGAGGCGACCAGGAAGTCGGGGGTCGTGGAGCGGGTGGCGCGCACGCCGCGGACGCCGATGACCATGCTGGCCGCCAGCAGCAGCCCGATCGCGAGGAGGCCGGCCATCGGCTAGCTCCCCGCGTCCCGTTCGAGCTCCTCGGCCCGCCTGACGTGCAGCAGCGCGATGAGGAGCAGCAGCGGGTAACTGGCCGCCATCAGCAGCAGCCAGGAGGCGGGGACGCCGCCGAGGGTGAGCCTGCCGAGGGCGGGCAGCGCGCCGAGCAGCCCGCTGAGCCCGGTCAGCAGCAGGCCGAGCAGGGCGAGGGTGCGGGCGGCGAGGCGGCGCTGGCGGACGAACAGCGCCCGGGCCGCCTCGGTCGCGGCCAGCTCCTCCGCCTCCTGACCGGGTCCCGGCCGGTCCTGCGGCTCCCGCAGCCCCCGGAGGGAGCGGTGGCCGCGGGCCAGCGCGATCCTCGTCTGCGGGCTGGTGACCCGCACCCGCCGCTGCGCGGTCACCGCCGCCCGCCCCGCTTCCCCGCTCGCGCCGCTGCCGCCGCTCGCGCCGCTGCCGTGGGCCCCGTCGTTCCGGTCGGCGCCGCCGCCCCGGCCGTCCTCATCGGGCCTCGTCCCGCACGGCGGCGAGCAGCCGTTCGCGCAGCGCGCGGGCGTGCCGCCTGCTCACCGGCACGTCCCCGGCCGGGGTGTGGGCCAGCAGCCCGGAGGAGCTGGTGAGGCGCAGGTCGCGCACCCAGTGGACGGCGACCAGGTAGCCGCGGTGGGCGCGGACGAAGCCGGCCGGGCCCCAGACCTCCTCCAGGTAGCCGAGCGGCAGCCGGATGAGGTGGGTGTCCTGCGCGGTGTGCAGCCGCACGTAGTCGCCGTGGGCCGCGGCGAACTGCACGTCGTCGCGGCGGACGAAGACGGTGTGCCTGCCGGTGTCGATCTGGACCACCGACAGCTCCTCCGCCTCCCCGCCGGCCGGGTGCCGCTCGCGGGGCGGGCGGCGCGGGGCGGCCACGCGGCCGACCGCCTCGGCGAGACGCTCGGCCCGCAGCGGCTTGAGCAGGTAGTCCACGGCGCCGATCCCGAAGGCCTCCACCGCGTGGTGTTCCGAGGCGGTGACGAAGACGATGGCGGGCGGGGCGGAGAGCATCGGCAGCACCCTGGCCACCGCCATCCCGTCGAGCCCCGGCATCGAGATGTCCAGGAAGACGGCGTCGAAGGTCTCCGTGCCCAGCAGCCTGACGGCCGCCTCGCCGCCCTCCGCCTCGCGGACCGCGCCCACCTCGGGCATGGCCGCCAGCATCGCGGCCAGCTCCTGGCGGGTCACCGCCTCGTCCTCGACCACGAGCACCCGCAGCCGCGCGGCCTGCGGGTGCGGCTCGCGGCCCGGCTCCCGCGGCCCCTCGCGGTGGGCATCCCGATACCGCTCCCGGTGCGGCTCCCGGTACGGCGCGTCGCTCAATTCGCCCTCACCCCTCGCATGAACCTGGGGACCCTGACCTGGACCTTGGTTCCGCTGCCCGGCGCCGTCTCGATCACCAGGCCGTACTCGGGCCCGTAGACGGCGCGCAGCCGCTGGTCCACGTTGGCCAGCCCGACCCGCTTCGCCGGCGGGCCCTTCCCGGCGAGCACGGAACGGGCGAAGCCGGGGTCCATGCCCACCCCGTCGTCCTCGATCTCGATGACGCACAACGGCCCCTCGGCGAAGCCGGAGACGCTGATCGCGCCGGGGCCCGGCTTCGGCTCGAGCCCGTGCCTGACGGCGTTCTCCACCAGCGGCTGCACGACGAGGAACGGGATGGCCACCGGCAGCACCTCGGGCGCCATCCGCACGGTGAGCTCCATCCGGTCGTCGAAGCGGGCCCGCTGGAGCTCCAGATAGGTCTGGACGGCCTGCAACTCGTCGGCGACCGTGGCGTAGTCGCCCTGCGCGGAGAAGCTGTAGCGCAGGTAGTCGGCGAAGTCGTTGAGGAGGGTACGGGCCCGGTCCGGGTCGGTGCGGATGCGGGCGCCGATGACGGCCAGCGCGTTGTGCAGGAAGTGCGGCGAGATCTGCGCCCGCAGGGTCCGCAGGTCGGCCTGGGCGATGCGGCTGCGGGCCCGGCGCAGCGCCGCGTGGTCGAGGGAACGGGCCACCAGCGCGGCCAGCGGGGCGAGTTCCCCCTCGGCCCCGCGGACCACCAGCGCCCCGCTCAGCTCCCCCGCCACGACGAGCGGCTCGGCGGACCAGGGCGGGCGGTGGGCCGGGCTGCCGTACTCGTAGGTCTGGTCGAGCACGGCGCGGAGTTCGGCCGGCTCGGGCGGCGGCCCCGCCGCGGCGACCTGCCGCCCGTCCAGATCGGCCAGGACCACCGCCTCGGCCGCCAGCAGCCGCCGCAGCCGCCGGGCCGCGGACTGGGCGCCCCGGCCGGCCAGCCCGTCCCGCAGGTCGGCGTCGAGGTCCTGGATCGCGGCGAGGACGCGCGCGGTCAGCCGGACGTCGGCGCTCTCGCCGCCGCGCCGCGCCCGCATCCGGTCCAGCATGGCCCGAACCTAGCCGAGCGGCGCGCGCGCCTGTAGCCCCCGGACCGAACCGGCCGCCCCGGCCGCCCCCCGGCCCCTCCCCCCGGCCGGTCCTGCGCCCTCCCGGCCGGTCCCGGCCGCCCCCGGCGGCGGCTCAGGGCCGCCCACCGCTCTCCCGCTCCTCCACCTCGGCCAGCGGGGGATGGATGCGGGAGGGGCCGTAGGGGTCCCGGTCCGAGGGGCGGGGCGGCTCGGGCCCGTCCGGGCCGATGCGCATCAGGCGCTCCACGCGAATCACCTGGAAGCGCCTGCCGAGCACGGTCACCTCGTCGCGCGGCGGCCCGGTGCGGAACTCCTCGGCCGCCAGGGCGTAGCCGCGGGCGTCCCGCGCCGACACCTCCTGCTCCAGCTTCGGCAGGAACTCCGCCAGGTAGTCGTAGAGCGTCGCGCGGGCGTCCCGCGGGGTGGGCTGAAGGGCGGCCTTCGGCTCCCAGGATGCGCTCTTGCGTTCGGCGAAGGTGAACATCGCGGGCAGCAGGACGACCCCGGGGTGGGTGGCGAGCGCGCGCTCGGAGTCGAACCTGACCTCGCTGGGAATCCTGGCCGCCCGGTAGCGCAGCGACAGCAGCTCCATCCGCTGGATGCTCTCCATGATCCCGGTCGGGGTGGCGTGGTCCACGAAGAAGCCCCGGGTGCGGTCGGCGGCCGGGCCGGCGGTGCGGTCCCCGATGTCCCGCCTGGGCGCGTCCGGGTCGGTGGGCCGCGGCCCCTCGATGCCCTCGGGCCCCACCCGGGCGAACTCGTCGGCGCGCACCACGCGGTAGCGGGTGCCGGCCACCCGCAGCTCGTCGAGCGGCTCACGCTCCAGCCTGGCCACCGCATCGAGCAGCCGGGCGCGCAGCTCCTCGCCCGGGGCCGTCTCGTTCTTCGCCCGGTGCCACAGGTGGGAGTTCAGCCCGTCGCGCGCCTGCTGGGGGAAGCCGTCGGCCACCTCGCTGAGCAGCCGCCAGCCGGGGTGGTCCGCGGGACGCTGCTCGGCGAAACCGAAGACGGGCCCCCGCAGGACGACGTGGGGATAGCGCTCGGCGGACCTGAGCGCGTCCTGCTCGGTGACCTCGGACACGGGGTCGTCCCGCCTGGCCACCCGGAAGGTCAGGTGCCTGGGCGGGTTCTTCGGGTAATCCTTCATGCGCCCAGTGTGAACGGGGCCGGGGCTAACTTGCCCCCGCTTTCACCGCGTTCACACCTTCGGGCAGGGCCTGCGCGCAACCCGCCGTCCCCACCCGGTTCGGGCCCATCCTGTTCGAGCCCACGCCGTTCAACGCCCGCCTCGTTCAACGCCCGCCCAGGGCACGCCGGCCGCGCCCACGCGCCCGCCCGCCCACGCGCCCGGGCCCTCGAGCGGGGAATCCCGAGGGCCCGGGCCGGGAACCGGGGGAGGGAGCCCGGTCCTGTGGGAGGTGGCTGCCGATCAGTGGGTGGTGGCCCGCTCGGCCCCCGCCCCGGTGAGGGCGCGGACCTGGAGCCTGGCGAACCGGTCGGGGTCCTCCTCGCGCGAGAGCAGGGTGCCGAGGATCGCGCACAGGAGGCCGACGGGGATCGAGACCAGGCCCGGGTTCTCCAGCGGGAACCAGTGGAAGTCGACGCTTTCGGGGAAGAGCGAGAGGTTGTTCCCCTTGGCGTCCACTCCCTTGCCCGAGACGACCGGCGAGAAGAACACCAGGCCGACCGAGCTGATCAGCCCACCGTAGATCCCGGCCACCGCGCCCGTGGTGTTGAAGCGCCGCCAGAAGAGGCTGAGCAGCACCGTGGGCAGGTTCGCCGAGGCCGCGATCGCGAAGGCCAGGGCGACCAGGAAGGCGACGTTGAGGTTCTGCGCGAACACCGCGAGGACGATCGAGATGACGCCCACGCCGATGGCCGCGAACCGCGCCACCCGCACCTCGTCCCGCTCGCTCGCCTTCCCGCGGCGCAGCACGTTGTTGTAGAAGTCGTGGGCCAGCGAGGAGGACGAGGCGATGGTCAGGCCCGCCACCGTGGACAGGATGGTGGCGAACGCCACCGCGGCGATGAAGGCGAGCAGCACCGCCCCCCAGAAGTCGCCGCCGAAGTGGTCGCCCACCGCCTCGGCGAGCTGGGGCGCGGCCGTGTTGCCCGCCGCGTTCTGCCCCACGATGGCCTCCCGCCCCACCAGCGCGGCGGCGCCGAAGCCGAGGACGAGGGTCAGCAGGTAGAAGGTGCCGATGAGGCCGATCGCCCAGTTCACCGACTTCCGCGCGGTCTTCGAGTCGGGGACCGTGTAGAAGCGGATCAGGATGTGCGGCAGGCCCGCGGTGCCCAGGACCAGGGCGAGGCCGAGGCTGATCAGGTCGAGCTTGTTGATCATCGTCTGCCAGGCGTCGCCCGCCACCTCGACCCCGTATCTCTGCCCGGGTTCGAGGAAGGCGTCCCCCACCCCGCTGGCGGAGGAGGCGTCGTTCATCAGGGCGCCGAAGTCGAAGTCGTAGATCGACAGCACCAGCAGGGTGACCAGCAGCGCCCCGCCCATCAGCAGGACCGCCTTGACGATCTGCACCCAGGTGGTGCCGGTCATCCCGCCGAAGGACACGTAGACGACCATCAGGATGCCGACCACGACGATGCCGACGATCTTGGCGGTGTCGGCGCTCATCCCCAGGTAGGTGTCGCCGTCCTCGATGCCGAGCAGCAGCGCCACCAGCGCCCCGGCGCCGACCATCTGCGCCAGCAGGTAGAAGATCGAGACGGTCAGCGTCGACACCGAGGCCGCGGTCCGCACCGGCCGCTGCCGCATCCGGTAGGAGACCACGTCGGCCATGGTGAACCGGCCCGAGTTCCGCAGCAGTTCCGCGACCAGCAGCAGGGCCACCAGCCAGGCCACCAGGAAGCCGATCGAGTAGAGGAAGCCGTCGTAGCCGAAGAGCGCGATGGTGCCCGCGATGCCGAGGAAGGAGGCGGCCGACATGTAGTCGCCGCCGATGGCGAAGCCGTTCTGGAGGCCGGTGAAGCCGCGCCCGCCGGAGTGGAAGTCCGTGGCCGACCTGGTGCGGCGGCCCGCCCACACGGTGATCCCGATGGTCACGGCGATCAGCGCCGTGAACAGGATCATCGTGATCAGCCGCTCCTGCGAGGTGGTCTCGGCGGCAAGCGTCGTCATGCGTCCTCTCCCCTCCGTGCGGCCGGCTCTTCCCCGGAGCCCTCCAGCTCCGCGCGCAGTTCGTCGGCGAGCGGGTCGAGGCTGCGGTTGGCGTAGCGCGAGTAGAGGATCGCGATCCCGAAGGTGGTCACGAACTGCAGCAGCCCGAAGAACAGGGCGACGTTGGCGTTGCCGACCACCTTCGTGGACATCAGCCCGTCCGCGTAGGCCGACAGCAGCACGTACAGCAGGTACCAGGCGAGGAAGACCACGCTCGCCGGGAGGACGAACCGCACCAGGCGGGCCCGGAGTTCACGGAAGCGCGGATCGTCGTGCATCGCCACCGCGCGGGCCTCGGTCACCGCGAGCGGCGGCTCGCTCCCCTCGGATGTAGGGGACGTCGTCATGGGCGGCTCCTGTCCACCAGGGGGCTGCGCGCTGCCGGGCAGCGCGGGGAGAACCGTGACGAACGATAGGAACCGCCCTCCCCCGCCGGCAGGCCACCGAAGGGTGCCTTCGACGAACGGTCGGGATCAGCGCCGAGCGGACCGGCGAACAGCCGCCGAACGGACGGCGGCCGCACACGCCGAGGGCCCCGCCCCCCGCACGCGGCGGGGAACGGGGCCCTGGGGTGAGGCCGTCAGCAGGCCGGGGTCACTTGATGATCTTGGTGACCTGGCCGGCGCCCACGGTCCGGCCACCCTCGCGGATGGCGAACTTCAGGCCCTCTTCCATGGCGACGGGCTGGATGAGCTCCACGCGCATCTCGGTGTTGTCGCCCGGCATGACCATCTCGGTGCCCTCGGGGAGGTGCACCACGCCGGTCACGTCCGTGGTACGGAAGTAGAACTGCGGACGGTAGTTGTTGAAGAACGGGGTGTGGCGGCCGCCCTCGTCCTTGGACAGGATGTACGCCTGGGCCTCGAACTCCGTGTGCGGGGTGACCGAGCCCGGCTTGATGACGACCTGGCCGCGCTCCACGTCCTCGCGCTTGATGCCGCGCAGCAGCAGACCGACGTTCTCGCCCGCGCGGCCCTCGTCGAGCAGCTTGCGGAACATCTCGATGCCGGTGACGGTGGTCGAGGACTTCTCCGGCCGGATGCCGATGATGTCGACGGTCTCGTTGACCTTGAGGACACCGCGCTCGATGCGGCCGGTCACCACGGTGCCGCGGCCGGTGATCGTGAAGACGTCCTCGATCGGCATCAGGAACGGCTTGTCCACGTCGCGCTCCGGCTGCGGGATCGCGTCGTCGACGGCCGCCATCAGCTCGAGCACGGTCTTGGACCACTCCGGGTCGCCCTCGAGCGCCTTCAGCGCCGAGACCTTCACGACCGGCACGTCGTCGCCGGGGAACTCGTACTCGGTGAGGAGCTCACGGACCTCGAGCTCGACGAGCTCCATGATCTCCTCGTCGTCCACCATGTCGGCCTTGTTCAGGGCGACGACGATGTACGGCACGCCGACCTGGCGGGCCAGGAGCACGTGCTCCTTGGTCTGCGGCATCGGGCCGTCGGTCGCGGCGACCACCAGGATCGCGCCGTCCATCTGGGCGGCACCGGTGATCATGTTCTTGATGTAGTCCGCGTGGCCCGGGCAGTCAACGTGAGCGTAGTGACGGTTCTCCGTCTGGTACTCGACGTGCGCGATGGAGATGGTGATACCGCGCTGACGCTCCTCGGGAGCCTTGTCAATGTTCTCGAACGCGAAGCTCTCGTTCACGTCCGGGTACGCGTCGTGCAGCACCTTGGTGATCGCCGCGGTAAGCGTCGTCTTGCCGTGGTCGATGTGACCGATGGTGCCAATGTTGACGTGCGGCTTAGTCCGCTCGAACTTCGCCTTCGCCACTGGGGTCCTCCTGTGGACTGGTGCTGTACGCCTCCCGCGCCTTGCGGGAGGTTTTCAGATGGTCGACCGAACCGGCCAGGACCCCGAGGGGGACGCCCTTGACCGCTTCGCTGAAGGGCTGGGCGTCCGGGGGCTCGAATGCCCCCGGAGCCCGGATGCTGGGGCCTGGGGCTATTCGCCCTTGGCCTTCGCGATGATCTCCTCCGCGACGTTCCGCGGAACCTCGCCGTAGGAATCGAACTGCATGCTGTAGCTCGCGCGACCCGAGGTCTTCGAGCGCAGGTCGCCCACGTACCCGAACATCTCCGAGAGCGGGACCAGCGCCTTGACGACCTTGGCACCGCTCCGGTCCTCCATGGCCTGGATCTGGCCGCGGCGGGAGTTCAGGTCGCCGATGACGTCGCCCATGTAGTCCTCGGGCGTGGTGACCTCGACGGCCATCAGGGGCTCCAGCAGGACCGGGCTGGCCTTCCGCGCGGCCTCCTTGAACGCCATGGAACCGGCGATCTTGAACGCCATCTCGGAGGAGTCGACGTCGTGGAACGCGCCGTCGAGCAGGGTCACCTTCACGCCGGTCAGCGGGTAGCCGGCGAGCACGCCGAACTCCATCGCCTCCTGGCAGCCCGCGTCCACCGAGGGGATGTACTCCCGGGGGATGCGGCCACCGGTGACCTTGTTCTCGAACTCGTACCCGTCGCCTTCCAGCGGCTCAAGGGCGATCTGCACCTTGGCGAACTGCCCGGAGCCACCGGTCTGCTTCTTGTGGGTGTAGTCGACCCGCTCGACGGCCCGGCGCACGGTCTCCCGGTAGGCGACCTGCGGCTTGCCGACGTTGGCCTCGACCTTGAACTCGCGCTTCATCCGGTCGACCAGGATGTCGAGGTGAAGCTCGCCCATGCCGGAGATGATCGTCTGACCGGTCTCCTGGTCCGCCTTGACCTGGAAGGACGGGTCCTCCTCGGCCAGGCGCTGGATCGCGATGCCCAGCTTCTCCTGGTCGCCCTTCGACTTGGGCTCGATGGCGACCTCGATCACCGGGGCCGGGAAGTCCATCGACTCCAGGATCACCTGGTTGGCCGGGTCGGAGAGCGTCTCGCCCGTCGTGGTCTGCTTCAGCCCCATGACGGCCACGATGTCGCCGGCGCCGACGCGGTCGATCTCCTCACGCTTGTTGGCGTGCATCCGGTAGATCTTGCCGATGCGCTCCTTCTTGTCCTTCACCGAGTTCTGCACCTGCGCGCCCGCGTGGAGCACGCCGGAGTAGACCCGGATGAAGGTGAGCTTGCCCAGGTGCGGGTCGCTCGCGATCTTGAAGGCGAGCGCGGCGAGCGGCTCCTCCTCGGAGGGCTTGCGCGCCACGACCTCCTCGGGGTTCCGCGGCGAGTGCCCCTCGATGGCCTCGACGTCCAGCGGGGAGGGCAGGTACCGCACCACCGCGTCGAGCAGGGGCTGCACGCCCTTGTTCTTGAACGCGGTGCCGCAGAACACCGGGGTGATGGTGGTGTCGCCCGTGCCGGTGGAGGCGAGGGTGACGCGGCGGATCGCCGTGTACAGCTGCTCCTGGGTGGGCTCCTCGCCCTCCAGGTACAGCTCCATCATCTCCTCGTCGTTCTCGGCGACCGCCTCGACCAGCTTGCCGTGCCACTCCTCGGCCTGGGCCCGAAGGTCCTCGGGGATGTCGACGACGTCGTACATCTCGCCGAGCTTGGTCTCCTCCGACCACACCAGGGCCTTCATGCGGACGAGGTCCACGACGCCCTTGAAGCCGGCCTCGGCGCCGATCGGCAGCTGCATGACCAGCGGAACGGCGTTCAGCCGGTCCACGATCATGTCCACGCAACGGAAGAAGTCGGCCCCCGTGCGGTCCAGCTTGTTCACGAAGCAGATGCGCGGCACGCCGTAGCGGTCCGCCTGGCGCCACACGGTCTCGGACTGCGGCTCGACACCGGCGACCCCGTCGAACACCGTGACGGCACCGTCGAGGACGCGCAGCGAGCGCTCCACCTCGACCGTGAAGTCGACGTGGCCCGGGGTGTCGATGATGTTGATCGTGTTGTCGACCTCGTCGACGGTCCAGTGACAGGTGACCGCCGCCGAGGTGATGGTGATGCCGCGTTCCTGCTCCTGCGCCATCCAGTCGGTGGTGGCGGCGCCGTCGTGAACCTCACCGATCTTGTAGCTCATGCCGGTGTAGTACAGGATCCGCTCGGTGGTCGTCGTCTTGCCCGCGTCGATGTGGGCCATGATCCCGATGTTGCGGACCTTGGCCAGGTCAAGTGAAGTGGTAGCCATCTGGCTTCAGTCTTCTCTCGGTCTCGATGGGGTGTGCGACTACCAGCGGTAGTGCGCGAAGGCCTTGTTGGACTCGGCCATCTTGTGGGTGTCCTCGCGCTTCTTCACGGAGGCGCCGAGCCCGTTGGAGGCGTCGAGCAGCTCGTTCATCAGCCGCTCGGTCATCGTCTTCTCGCGCCGGGCCCGGGAGTACCCGACCAGCCAGCGCAGCGCGAGGGTGGAGGAACGGCCGGGCTTCACCTCGACCGGCACCTGGTAGGTCGCGCCGCCGACGCGGCGGGACTTGACCTCGATGGTCGGCTTCACGTTCTCCAGCGCGCGCTTGAGCGTGATGACAGGGTCGGTGCCGCTCTTCTCGCGCAGGCCCTCCATGGCGCCGTAGACGATGCGTTCGGCGGTGGAGCGCTTGCCGTTGAGCAGCACCTTGTTGATGAGGGAGGTCACCAGGGGAGAGCCGTAGACCGGGTCGACGTGCACCGGGCGCTTCGGCGCGGGGCCCTTACGAGGCATGGTTACTTCTCCTTCTTGGCGCCGTAGCGGCTGCGGGCCTGCTTGCGGTTCTTCACACCCTGGGTGTCAAGAGAGCCGCGGATGATCTTGTAGCGCACACCCGGCAGGTCCTTCACACGGCCACCGCGCACCAGCACGATGGAGTGCTCCTGAAGGTTGTGGTTCTCACCCGGGATGTAGGCGGTGACCTCGATCCCATTGCTCAGCCGCACACGCGCGACCTTCCGAAGCGCCGAGTTCGGCTTCTTCGGGGTGGTCGTGAACACACGCGTGCAGACGCCGCGGCGCTGGGGCGAGCCCTCGAGCGCGGGCGTCTTGTTCTTCTCGACCTTGTCCTGCCGGCCCTTGCGGACCAGCTGCTGGATCGTTGGCACCGTATCTCCGGTTTCTCTGTGCCGATCTCGATAAAGCTAACCTGGAACACCCGCCGACCCACGCGGTCGGGCGTGTCGAAGACTGCACGGCTCCCGGCCTCCTCGTGAGAGTGAGGAGAGGATGCAGATCCCGGAGTTCCTTCTACGGCTGAAAGAGCGCAGGGAACACCCCAGGCACAAGGTCAGAGCGTACCTACCCTACGGGCCAGGGTCAAAACGATCGCCTGCCCGCGCGCGGATATGGAGCAACAGCCCACACGACGATACCGAAACCGTCCCCGCGGGTACGCGTGCGCCGCGGCTCCTGCATTTTTCCCCGTCGCCGCGCCTTCATGCCTGCCGCGCCCCGAACGTTCACCGCCGCGTTCCCCCGCCGCCCCGCCCCGTACGCCCCCGGCGGGGACGGCCAGGCGAGGCCCCCGCCGGACGAGGGCCCCGGGCGGCCCGAAGGCCCGCCCCGCGGCGGCACAGCCGCGCGGAACGGGCCTCGGGACGGCCGGGAGACGCCTCCCGACGGGCGGAGGGGGTCAGCCCTGGTAGGGGCCGTAGTCGTAGTCCTCCAGGGGGACCGCCTGGCCGGAGCCGGTGCCGAAGGGCGAGTAGTCGATGTCGTCGTATCCGACGGCCGAGTACATCGCGGCCTTCGCCTCCTCGGTCGGCTCGACCCGGATGTTCCGGTAGCGGGACAGGCCCGTGCCGGCCGGGATCAGCTTGCCGATGATCACGTTCTCCTTGAGGCCGATCAGGGAGTCCGACTTGGCGTTGATCGCCGCGTCGGTGAGCACCCGGGTCGTCTCCTGGAAGGACGCCGCCGACAGCCAGGACTCGGTGGCGAGCGAGGCCTTGGTGATGCCCATCAGCTGCGGACGGCCGGAGGCCGGGTGGCCGCCCTCGGCCACCACGCGCCGGTTCTCGCTCTCGAACTTCGAGCGCTCGACCAGCTCGCCGGGCAGCAGCTCCGCGTCGCCCGACTCGATGATCGTCACCCGGCGCAGCATCTGCCGGACGATGATCTCGATGTGCTTGTCGTGGATGGCGACACCCTGCGAGTTGTAGACCTTCTGGACCTCGCCGACCAGGTAGATCTGCACCGCCCGCTGGCCGAGGATGCGCAGCACGTCGTGCGGGTTGGCCGCGCCGACGGTCAGCGGCTGGCCGACGTTGACGTGCTCGCCCTCGCTCACCAGGAGCCTGGCCCGCTTGGAGACCGCGTAGGAGGTCTCGTCCGAGCCGTCGTCCGGGGTGACGATGACCTTCTTGGTCTTCTCGGTCTCCTCGATGCGCACCCGGCCGGCCGACTCGGAGATCGGCGCGACGCCCTTGGGCGTGCGGGCCTCGAAGAGCTCGACCACACGCGGCAGACCCTGCGTGATGTCCTCACCCGCGACACCGCCGGTGTGGAAGGTCCGCATGGTCAGCTGGGTGCCGGGCTCGCCGATGGACTGGGCGGCGATGATGCCGACCGCCTCGCCGATGTCGACCAGCTTGCCGGTCGCCAGCGAACGCCCGTAGCACATGGCGCAGGTGCCCACGGCCGACTCGCAGGTGAGGACGGAGCGGGTCTTGACGGTCTCCACGCCGTGGTTGACCAGCTCGTCGATCAGCACGTCGCCCAGGTCGGTGCCCGCCGGGGCCAGCACCTTGCCGTCGACGACGATGTCCTCGGCCAGGCACCTGGCGTAGACGCTGCTCTCGACGTCGTCCGCCTTGCGCAGCACGCCGTCCGCGCCCTTGGCCGCGATCGTCAGCTTGAGGCCGCGGTCGGTGCCGCAGTCCTCCTCGCGGATGATCACGTCCTGCGAGACGTCCACCAGACGCCGGGTGAGGTACCCGGAGTCCGCGGTCCGCAGGGCGGTGTCGGCCAGGCCCTTGCGGGCGCCGTGCGTGGAGATGAAGTACTCCAGCACCGACAGGCCCTCGCGGAAGGACGCCTTGATCGGCCGCGGGATCGTCTCGTTCTTCGCGTTGGACACCAGCCCGCGCATGCCCGCGATCTGACGCATCTGCATCATGTTTCCGCGGGCCCCCGAGTCGACCATCATGAAGATGGGGTTCGTCTTGGGGAAGTTCGCGCTCATGGCCTCGGCGACCTCGTTGGTCGCCTTCGTCCAGATCGCGATGAGCTCCTGCGTCCGCTCGTCCTTCGTGATCAGGCCGCGCTCGTACTGCTTCTGGACCTTCTCGTCCTGCGCCTCGTAGTCCGCGAGGATCTGCTTCTTCGCCTCGGGAACCACGATGTCGGAGACCGCGACGGTCACGCCGGAGCGGGTGGCCCAGTAGTAGCCGGCGGACTTGAGGTTGTCCAGGGCGGCGGCGACCACGACCTTGGGGTAGCGCTCGGCCAGGTCGTTGACGATGCCGGACAGCTGCTTCTTGCCCACGGACTGGTCCACGAAGGGGTAGTCCTCGGGCAGCAGCTCGTTGAACAGGGCGCGCCCCAGCGTGGTGCGCATCCGGAAGCTGTCGCCCGGCTGGTACTCGGGCTCACCCTCGGCCGGGGCCGGCGGGGTCCAGCCGCGGGGCGGGACCGAGCCCACGGGGAAGCGGATGTCGATCTTCGCCTGGAGCGAGAGCTCGCCGGCGTCGAAGGCCATGATCGCCTCGGCGGTCGAGGCGAACGACCGGCCCTCGCCCTTGACCTCGCGCTCCTCCTCGTCGGTGGTGAGGAAGAACAGGCCGAGCACCATGTCCTGGGTGGGCATGGTCACCGGGCGGCCGTCGGCGGGCTTCAGGATGTTGTTCGAGGACAGCATCAGGATGCGGGCCTCGGCCTGCGCCTCCGCGGACAGCGGCAGGTGCACGGCCATCTGGTCGCCGTCGAAGTCCGCGTTGAACGCGGTGCACACCAGCGGGTGGATCTGGATCGCCTTGCCCTCGACCAGCTGCGGCTCGAAGGCCTGGATGCCGAGCCGGTGCAGGGTCGGGGCGCGGTTGAGCAGCACCGGGTGCTCGGCGATGACCTCTTCGAGGACGTCGTACACCACGGTGCGCCCGCGCTCGACCATGCGCTTGGCCGACTTGATGTTCTGCGCGTGGTTCAGGTCCACCAGGCGCTTCATGACGAAGGGCTTGAACAGCTCCAGGGCCATCGCCTTGGGCAGGCCGCACTGGTGCAGCTTCAGCTGCGGGCCGACCACGATCACGGACCGGGCCGAGTAGTCGACGCGCTTGCCCAGCAGGTTCTGCCGGAAGCGGCCCTGCTTGCCCTTGAGCATGTCGGAGAGCGACTTCAGCGGCCGGTTGCCCGGGCCGGTCACCGGACGCCCGCGGCGGCCGTTGTCGAACAGCGCGTCCACGGCCTCCTGGAGCATGCGCTTCTCGTTGTTCACGATGATCTCGGGGGCGCCGAGGTCGAGAAGCCGCTTCAGGCGGTTGTTCCGGTTGATGACCCGGCGGTACAGGTCGTTCAGGTCGGAGGTCGCGAAGCGGCCACCGTCGAGCTGCACCATCGGGCGCAGGTCCGGCGGGATCACCGGGACGCAGTCCAGGACCATGCCCTTGGGGCTGTTGGAGGTCTGCAGGAAGGCGGAGACGACCTTCAGCCGCTTCAGGGCGCGGGTCTTCTTCTGGCCCTTGCCGGTGCGGATGATCTCCCGCAGCCGCTCGGCCTCCTCCTCCAGGTCGAAGGTCTCCAGGCGCTTCTGCAGCGCGGCGGCGCCCATCGAGCCGTCGAAGTAGGTGCCGAAGCGGTCGCGCAGCTCGCGGTAGAGCAGCTCGTCGCCCTCCAGGTCCTGGACCTTGAGGTTCTTGAAGCGGTTCCACACCTCGTCGAGGCGGTCGAGCTCGCGCTGCGCCCGGTCGCGGAGCTGCTTCATCTCGCGCTCGGCGCCCTCGCGCACCTTGCGGCGGGCGTCGGCCTTGGCGCCCTCGGCCTCCAGCTCGGCCAGGTCGGCCTCCTGCTTCTTGGCCCTGGCCTCCAGGTCGGCGTCGCGGCGCTGCTCGATCTGCTGGCGCTCCACGGAGATGTGCGCCTCAAGCGAGGGCAGGTCGCGGGTGCGGCGCTCCTCGTCCACGTACGTGATCATGTACGCGGCGAAGTAGATGACCTTCTCCAGGTCTTTCGGGGCCAGGTCGAGCAGGTAGCCCAGGCGCGAGGGAACGCCCTTGAAGTACCAGATGTGGGTGACGGGGGCGGCCAGCTCGATGTGGCCCATCCGCTCACGGCGCACCTTGGCACGAGTGACCTCGACGCCGCAGCGCTCGCAGATGATGCCCTTGAAGCGGACGCGCTTGTACTTGCCGCAGTAGCACTCCCAGTCCCGGGTGGGGCCGAAGATCTTCTCGCAGAAGAGGCCGTCCTTCTCGGGCTTGAGGGTGCGGTAGTTGATGGTCTCCGGCTTCTTGACCTCGCCGTGCGACCACTGACGGATGTCGTCAGCGGTGGCCAGGCCAATCCGCAGTTCGTCGAAGAAGTTGACGTCGAGCACTCTCGTCAATCCCTCTCAGTGTCGTGTCATCAATGGTCTGATCGGGGTCCGGATGGGGGAACCTCCCGGGCTGCCGCCCGGGAGACCCGTCAGACCTCTTCGACGCTGCTCGGCTCGCGCCGGGACAGGTCGATGCCGAGCTCCTCCGCGGCGCGGAAGACGTCCTCGTCGGTGTCACGCATCTCGATGGACATGCCGTCGGAGGACAGCACCTCCACGTTCAGGCAAAGGGACTGCATTTCCTTGATGAGCACCTTGAAGGACTCGGGGATGCCGGGCTCGGGGATGTTCTCGCCCTTGACGATCGCCTCGTAGACCTTGACGCGTCCGGTGACGTCGTCGGACTTGATGGTCAGCAGCTCCTGCAGGGCGTAGGCGGCGCCGTACGCCTCCAGCGCCCACACCTCCATCTCGCCGAAGCGCTGGCCGCCGAACTGCGCCTTACCGCCCAGCGGCTGCTGGGTGATCATCGAGTACGGGCCGGTGGAGCGCGCGTGCAGCTTGTCGTCCACGAGGTGGTGGAGCTTCAGGATGTACATGTACCCGACGGAGATCGGGTCCGGGAACGGCTCGCCCGACCTGCCGTCGTACAGCCGCGCCTTCCCGGAGGGCAGCACCAGCCGGTCGCCGTCCCGGTTCGGGATGGTCGACTCGAAGAGACCGGCGATCTCGTCCTCGCGGGCGCCGTCGAAGACCGGGGTGGCGACGTTGGTGCCGGGGGCGACCTCGTCGGCGCCGATGGCGCGCAGCCGCTCCTTCCACTCCGCCTCGTCGCCCTCGATCTTCCAGCCCTGGGAGGCGAGCCAGCCCAGGTGGATCTCCAGGACCTGCCCCGGGTTCATGCGGGAGGGCACGCCCAGCGGGTTCAGGATGATGTCGACCGGGGTGCCGTCGGCCATGAACGGCATGTCCTCGACGGGCAGGATCTTGGAGATCACGCCCTTGTTGCCGTGCCGGCCGGCCAGCTTGTCGCCGTCGGTGATCTTGCGCTTCTGCGCGACGTAGACGCGGACCAGCTGGTTCACGCCGGGCGGGAGCTCGTCGCCCTCCTCGCGGTCGAAGACGCGCACGCCGATGACCTTGCCGGTCTCGCCGTGCGGCACCTTCAGCGAGGTGTCGCGGACCTCGCGGGCCTTCTCGCCGAAGATCGCGCGCAGCAGGCGCTCCTCGGGGGTCAGCTCGGTCTCGCCCTTGGGGGTCACCTTGCCGACGAGGATGTCGCCGGCCTCGACCTCGGCGCCGATCCGGATGATGCCGCGGTCGTCGAGGTCGGCGAGGACCTCCTCGGACACGTTGGGGATGTCGCGGGTGATCTCCTCGGGGCCCAGCTTGGTGTCGCGGGCGTCGACCTCGTGCTCCTCGATGTGGATCGAGGACAGGACGTCGTCCTGCACCAGGCGCTGCGAGAGGATGATCGCGTCCTCGTAGTTGTAGCCCTCCCAGGGCATGAACGCGACCAGCAGGTTCTTGCCCAGGGCCATCTCGCCGCGCTGGGTCGAGGGGCCGTCGGCGATGACCTGCCCGGCCACCACCCGGTCGCCCTCCTCGACCAGCACCTTCTGGTTGTAGGAGGTGCCCTGGTTGGAGCGGTGGAACTTGGCCAGCCGGTGGGTGACGTGGGTGCCGTCGTCGTTCTGGATGGTGACGTAGTCGGCGGAGACGTCGCTGATGACGCCGTTCTGCTCGGCCTTGATCACGTCGCCCGCGTCGACCGCGGAGCGGTACTCCATGCCGGTGCCGACCAGCGGCGCCTCGGACTGGATGAGCGGCACGGCCTGGCGCATCATGTTCGAGCCCATGAGCGCGCGGTTGGCGTCGTCGTGCTCGAGGAAGGGGATCATGGCGGTCGCGACCGACGTCATCTGGCGCGGCGAGACGTCCATGTAGTCCACCTCCTCGCCGGCGACGTAGTCGATCTCGCCGCCGCGGCGGCGGACGAGCACCCGGGACTCGGCGAAGCGGTAGTCGTCGGTCAGCCTGGCGTTCGCCTGGGCGATGACGTACCGGTCCTCCTCGTCGGCGGTGAGGTAGTGCACCTCGTCGGTGACGACGCCGCCGGTCACCTTGCGGTAGGGGGTCTCGACGAAGCCGAACGGGTTGATCCGCCCGAAGGCGGCGAGCGAGCCGATGAGGCCGATGTTCGGCCCCTCGGGAGTCTCGATCGGGCACATCCGGCCGTAGTGCGAGGGGTGCACGTCACGGACCTCGAGGCCGGCCCGCTCGCGGCTGAGGCCGCCGGGGCCCAGCGCGTTCAGGCGGCGCTTGTGGGTCAGCCCGGAGAGCGGGTTGGTCTGGTCCATGAACTGCGACAACTGGCTGGTGCCGAAGAACTCCTTGATGGAGGCGACGACCGGCCGGATGTTGATCAGCGTCTGGGGCGTGATCGCCTCGACGTCCTGGGTGGTCATGCGCTCGCGCACGACGCGCTCCATGCGGGCCAGGCCGGTGCGGACCTGGTTCTGGATGAGCTCCCCGACGTTGCGCAGGCGGCGGTTGCCGAAGTGGTCGATGTCGTCGGTCTCGACCACGATGGTGCGCCCGCCCGGCGTCACCGTCTCGGTCTCCCCCGCGTGCAGGCGGACGAGGTACTTGATCGTCGCGACGATGTCCTCGACCGTGAGCACGCCGGCGTCCAGCGGCTCGTCGCCGCCGAGCTTCTTGTTGATCTTGTAACGGCCGACCTTGGCCAGGTCGTACCGCTTGGGGTTGAAGTACAGGTTCTCCAGGAGGGTCTGCGCGGCCTCGCGGGTCGGCGGCTCGCCCGGGCGCAGCTTGCGGTAGATGTCGAGCAGCGCGTCGTCCTGCCCCTGGGTGTGGTCCTTCTCCAGGGTGGCGCGCATCGACTCGTAGTCCCCGAACTCCTCGAGGATCTGGTCCGAGGTCCAGCCCAGGGCCTTCAGCAGCACGGTGACCGACTGCTTGCGCTTGCGGTCGATGCGGACGCCGACCATGTCGCGCTTGTCGATCTCCATCTCCAGCCAGGCGCCCCTGGAGGGGATGATCTTGGCCGAGAAGAGGTCCTTGTCCGAGGTCTTGTCGATGGTGCTGTCGAAGTAGACGCCGGGCGAGCGGACCAGCTGCGAGACGACCACGCGCTCGGTGCCGTTGATGCAGAAGGTGCCCTTGTCGGTCATGAGCGGGAAGTCGCCCATGAAGACGGTCTGGGACTTGATCTCGCCGGTCTCGTTGTTGGTGAACTCGGCCGTGACGAAGAGCGGGGCGGCGTACGTGAAGTCGCGCTCCTTGCACTCGTCGATCGAGTTCTTCGGCGGCTCGAAGCGGTGGTCGCGGAAGGTCAGCGACATGGACCCGGAGAAGTCCTCGATCGGGGAGATCTCCTCGAAGATCTCTTCCAGGCCCGACTTCCTGGGAACGTCCTGTCCACTCTCCAGCGCGGCCTCGACGCGGGCTTTCCAGGCGTCATTGCCGAGCAGCCAGTCGAAGCTCTCGGTCTGCAGCGCAAGGAGGTTGGGAACCTCTAGAGGCTCCTTGATCTTCGCAAAAGAGACACGCAGCGGTGCGGTGCTGCTGCCATTGTTCGTACTGTTGGTCGAGGCGTTGCGCGAGGCGGCCAAGAGGGGGTCCTTCCGAGGGCTCGGACTCTCTGCGCGCGTGCCCATCCCCCTGGTGACGGGCAGGAGGCAGCTAGGCAGCGCAAAGAGTCAGTGTAGCCACAAGACCCACTGATGTCCAATGCCCCTATCCACCATCGAGGAGCCACCCTCGGTGTTCTCTTGCCGCGACCCCCAGACCGCCCTCGGGCTGCCTGAAGACCCCTTCACGATCTACGCCCGGCCGCCTCGAACGCCGGTCGTGGACCTGTCTGCCGCATCACTTCCCGCTCCGCCACGGTTCCATGCCTCGGATCATGGACCGACTTGGCGACGCGACCTGAGAATCGCGCGCCGGATGCGGTTCGTCAAGGCCCCTCGGTGACCGAAGATCACCATACCCGCCCTGCCGCGGGGGGCAAGGAGGCCGCCGGAAGAACGCCCAGGGGCGACCACCCGACTGGGTGATCGCCCCTGGCGACGACCGCGGAGGCGGTCAGGCGGTCACTTGACCTCGACACCGGCGCCGGCGCCCTCGAGGGACTCCTTGGCCTTGTCGGCGGCCTCCTTGTTGACCTTCTCGAGGACGGGCTTCGGAGCGTTGTCCACGAGCTCCTTGGCCTCCTTGAGACCCAGCGAGGTCAGCTCGCGCACGACCTTGATGACCTGGATCTTCTTGTCGCCCGCGCTGGTGAGGACGACGTCGAACTCGTCCTTCTCCGGCTCGGCCTCGGCGGCGGCACCGCCACCACCCGGGGCGGCGACGGCGACGGCGGCCGGGGCGGCGGCCTTGACGTCGAACTTCTCCTCGAACTTCTTCACGAAGTCGGAGAGCTCGAGCAGGGTCATCTCGGAGAACTGGTCGAGCAGCTCGTCCTGGCTCAGCTTCGCCATGATGACGGTCCTTCCCTGTCTGACTTGAAGTCGGCTGGTGCCGGTTGGCCAGCCGGTTGGCTTGTGTCGATCGGCCGGTGTTCGGCGGGCGGATGCCTACTCGGCGGGAGCAGGCTCCCCGGCACCGCCCTGCTCCTCCTGCTTGGCGCGCAGCGCGTCCGCGGTGCGGACCAGCTGCGTGAGCGGGGCCTGGAAGGTCGCCGCGGCCTTGGCCATGGACGCCTTCAGGCCACCCGCCAGCTTGGCGAGCAGCACCTCGCGGGACTCGAGGTCCGCGAGCTTGTTGATCTCGTCCGCGGTCAGGGACTTGCCGTCGAGGACGCCGCCCTTGATCACGAGCGCGGGGTTTTCCTTGGCGAAGTCGCGCAGCCCCTTCGCCGCCTCGACCGGGTCACCGGTCACGAAGGCGACGGCCGTCGAGCCCTTGAAGAACTCGTCGAGCCCGGTGACCCCGGCCTCGTTGGCCGCGATCTTGGTCAGCGTGTTCTTCGCCACACGGTACTGGGCGTTCTCGCCGAGCGAACGGCGCAGCTTCTTGAGCTGCGCCACGGTGAGACCGGTGTACGCGGTGACGACGGCAGCGTGGGAGTGTTCGAAGTTCTCCCTGATCTCCTTGACGGCCGCCGCCTTGTCGGGACTCGCCATAACCTCGGCCCTCCTTCCGGGTTTTTCCGGGTGAACAACCGCAACGGAAGGAACCGGGCAAAACGAGCAAAACGAAACGCCCTGGCGCAGGCGCACAGGGCGGACTGAGGAGACGGACGTCTCCGGTCTTCCAGGGTCACCTACGCAGGCCGTCCGCGGTTCAGCGGATTCCTTCGGCCGCCCGGGACTCCTCGCGGAGCACGCGGCGGCAACCAGCGGTCTATGGCTACCGCACGAGGGTAGGCGACCGGCACACGCTCAGGCAAATCGGGTGCGGGGGCGCCCCCCACACCCGGCTCAGGCCCCCCGCGCCCCGTCTCCCCCGGCGCCCGCGCCGCCGAGGGCATCGCCCACCAGCGCGCCGAGGTAGTCGCCGAGGTCGGTCACCTCGTCCTCCGCGGGCGCCGACACCCGCACCTCCGTGCCGAGATCGGCGTAGTCCACCCGGTAGGTGACCGGCCCCTCGTCGGTGTCGTACGACTGCAGGACGCGGACCGGGAAGTCCTGCTCGTCCAGCCAGACGTCCACGTCGTACCCCTCGATGCCCTGGGCGCCCAGGGCCTCGGAGATCGCCTGCCGCTCCTCCTCGGTGAGCGCGGCCGCGCCCTCGCCCGCCAGGGCCTCCGCCACCGAGACGGAGCCCTCGTAGTGCCGCACCCGGGCGCCGTCGAGCTCCTCCTCGCCCGCCAGGGAGACGTCCGGCGAGGCGAGCAGCAGCCTCATCTGCCGCGCCGGGTCCTGGGCCGATCCGTCCAGGCCGAGGGACAGCTCGTCGGCGAGCGTCTCGTCGCCCGCCAGCCGGCCGAGGTCCGCCAGGTCGAGCCCCAGCCACTCGGCGCCGCCGGCGCCGCCCAGCACGTCCGCCACGTTCACGTACAGGGCGTCGTCGACCCGGATCAGCTCCGCCTCGGCCGCCTCGCCCCCGGCGCCGAAGCCCAGCCAGTCGCCCGTGGTGGTGGCGTCCATCGCGACCTGCTCGCCCCAGGAGAGGGCCCCCGAGACGCGGATCTCGCCGCCCGGCGAGCCCGGCCGGCTCAGCTCGGCCTCGAAGGTCGCCGAGGTGATCTCCTCGGTGGACCTGGCCGCGGCCTGCACCGCGGCCAGCGCCTCGCCCTGCCGCTCCCCCGCCTCGCCCCGCCCGTCCCCGGGAGCGGCGCGTTCGCCGTCTCCCGAGCCGCCACAGGCGGCCGTGCCCATCAGCAGTACCAGGGCCGCCGCGCCGAGCGCGGCGCCGTGCCTGTGGCGCATGGTGGCCTCCCGCCGTCTCTGGCCAGGACGCCGGGACCCCGGCCCCTCGCCGGTCCCCCGCGCGGCGTCCGCCGGCCTGTCCTCAGGCTAACTCCGGTCCCCCACAACGCACCTGCCCGCCTCCGCCGCTGTGACGAAACAGGTACGGCGGAGACGGGCAGGGAGAACGGGCAGGCGCCGCGCGGGAGGCGTCAGGCGACGGCCTCCTCCGCGAGCAGGTCGCGGGTGCGGTTGGTGTCCACGGGGACGCCGGGGCCCATCGTGGTGGTGATGGTGCTCTTCTTGAGGTAACGGCCCTTGGCCGCCGCCGGCTTGAGGCGCAGGATCTCGTCGAGCGCGGCGGCGTAGTTCTCCACGAGCTCACGCTCGCCGAAGGAGACCTTGCCGATCACGAAGTGCAGGTTCGCGTGCTTGTCCACGCGGAACTCGATCTTGCCGCCCTTGATCTCGGTGACGGCCTTCGCGACGTCGGGCGTGACGGTGCCCGTCTTCGGGTTCGGCATCAGGCCACGGGGACCGAGCACGCGGCCGAGCCGGCCGACCTTGCCCATCAGGTCCGGGGTGGCCACGACCGCGTCGAAGTCCAGGCGGCCGCCCGCGACCTCGGCGATCAGCTCGTCGGAGCCGACGATGTCGGCGCCCGCGGCCTCCGCGGCCGCCGCGCGCTCACCGGTGGCGAAGACCAGGACCCGGGCGGTCTTGCCGGTGCCGTGCGGCAGGTTGACGGTGCCGCGGACCATCTGGTCGGCCTTGCGCGGGTCGACGCCCAGGCGCATGGCGACCTCGACGGTCGCGTCGAACTTGGCCGGGGAGGTCTCCTTGGCCAGCCGCACCGCCTCAAGCGGGGCGTAGACGCGGGTCTTGTCGACCTTGGCGATCGCGTCGCGGTAATTCTTGCTGCGCTTCACTACTGCTCCTGCAGGCTGTCGTTCCGGAGTCGTGGTGCGGGCCAGCGCCTGGCCCTGCCACGGTGGGAGGGAATGCGGGGGGACGAGCGGGACGCCGGGAAGGCGGCGCTCAGCCCTCGACCGTGACGCCCATGGAACGGGCGGTGCCGGCGATGATCTTCTCGGCGGCGTCCAGGTCGTTGGCGTTCAGGTCGGGCATCTTGGTGGTGGCGATCTCCCGCACCTGGGCGCGGGTGATCTTGGCGACCTTGGTCTTGTGCGGCTCGCCCGAGCCCTTCTCCACGCCCGCGGCCTTGAGGATCATCTTGGCGGCCGGCGGGGTCTTCGTGATGAAGGTGAAGGAGCGGTCCTCGTAGACCGTGATCTCCACCGGGATGACCCAGCCGCGCTGCGACTCGGTCGCGGCGTTGTAGGCCTTGCAGAACTCCATGATGTTGACGCCGTGCTGGCCGAGGGCCGGGCCGACGGGCGGCGCGGGGTTGGCCGCGCCGGCCTGGATCTGGAGCTTGATCAGCCCTGTGACTTTCTTCCTGGGAGGCATGCGGTACTCCGGGTCCTGTGCGTTGTGGGTGTCTGCCGGGGCCGGGGCGCGCCTTCGCCGCGCGGAGGCAGACCGGTCAACGGTAGCGGCTGGCGCCCCGGGGCCCAAATCCGGGCCGCGCGGGACGCGGAACGGGCCCGCCCCGGCCGGGGAGGCCGGGAACGGGCCCGCGAACGTCCACGCCTGGCTAGTTCTTCTGGATCTGGTCGAAGCTGAGCTCCACCGGGGTCTCCCGGCCGAAGATCTCGACCAGGCCCTTGACCTTCTTGGAGTCGGGGTTGATCTCGTTGATCGTCGCCTGGAGGGTGGCGAAGGGCCCGTCGGTGACGGTGACCGAGTCGCCGACCTCGAAGTCGAGCACCTGGACCTCGACCTTGCGCCCGCCGCCGGCCACGCCGCCCTCGGCCGCCTCGGCGGCGGCCTTCTGCTCGGCCTCGGGGGCCAGCATCTTGACGATCTCGTCGAGGGTCAGCGGGTAGGGGTCGTAGGCGTTGCCGACGAAGCCGGTGACGCCCGGGGTGTTGCGCACCACGCCCCAGGACTCGTTCGTCAGGTCCATGCGCACCAGCACGTAGCTGGGGAGCTTGTTCTGCTTGATGGTGCGGCGGTCGCCGTTCTTGATCTGGACGACCTCCTCCTGGGGCACCTCGACCTGGAAGATGTAGTCCTCGACGTTCAGCGAGACGGCGCGCTGCTCCAGGTTGGTCTTCACGCGGTTCTCGTAGCCCGCGTAGGTGTGCACGACGTACCACTCGCCCGGCAGGGAGCGCAGCTCCTCGCGGAGCGCGGCCACCGGGTCGACGGGCTCGGCCTCCGCGGGCTCCTCGGCCTCCTCGCCCTCGGCTCCGGCCTCCTCGCCCGCCGCGGCGTCCCCGGCCTCCTCGGCCGGTGCCGCGTCGGCAGCTTCGTCCGGGTCGACGGCGTCCGCCGCCTCGGCGAGGTCGCGCTCGGCGCCCTCGTCTTCGACCTCTTCGGGCGCGGCGTCGGTGCGGTTCGGGTCAGACACGGTGGCTGCTACTTCCTGATGTCACGAAACGGGGTTGACCTTCAGCCGGAACATCAGCCGAAGACGTAGTCGACGGCTCGGCTGAACCCCCAGTCAAGCACGGTCAGGATGCAGATGACGACGAGGACGAAGAAGATCACCGCAGTGGTATAGGTCGACAGCTGGCGCCGTGAGGGCCACACGACCTTGCGGAGCTCGGCGATCACCTGCCGGTAGAACAGGGCGAGGCGACCCAGCGGTCCGCGCTTGGCACGCCTGCCGCGGCGGCCCGGACCCTCGCCCCGCGGCTGGGGCTCTGGCGTCTCCACGGAGTCTGTGATCCCAGCCACTCGTCCTCACCTGATCCCGGTCATGGTCATAAGCCGCCCGGCCACCCGGACGGCTGTTCACCTATCGTGTAGCAGGGCCGGAGGGACTTGAACCCCCAACCGCTGGTTTTGGAGACCAGTGCTCTACCAATTGAGCTACGACCCTTTGACGCATGGTGCCGACAGCCGACAGCCGACAACGTATCGCATGTGCCGCCACCGGTCAGGAGTGTACGTGGTGAAACGGCTGCCGTCGAACGGCTCGTGACTCTTGCCCGCGCGCCCACCGGCGCACATCCCACGCACCTTCCCACGCGCTCCCCCCTATCTGTCCCGCGCGCCCTCTCGTGGGACAGCACGCGCCGGGCCGCGCGGGATGTGGGTGCCTTTTCGGGCGCCCCGGCGCCACCGCTCACAACCCGGATGCCGGGCAGGGGCGCGGTCTGCGACCATTTCCGTATGAGTGCCGCATCCTCTCCCGCATCCGCTTCCGCAGCCGCCGCGCCGGCGAGCCGGGTCTCGGCCCGGGTCGGCGCGATCGCCGAGTCCGCCACGCTGGCGGTCGACGCCAAGGCGAAGGCCCTCAAGGCCGCCGGGCGCCCGGTGATCGGCTTCGGGGCCGGCGAGCCCGACTTCCCCACTCCCGGCTACATCGTCGACGCCGCCGTGGAGGCCTGCCGCAACCCGCGCTTCCACCGGTACACCCCGGCCGGGGGGCTGCCCGAGCTGAAGGAGGCGCTGGCCGCGAAGACGCTGCGGGACTCGGGCCTCGCCGTGGAGCCCGCGCAGGTGCTGGTGACCAACGGCGGCAAGCAGGCGATCTACGAGGCCTTCGCCGCGCTGCTCGACCCGGGCGACGAGGTGATCGTGCCGGCGCCGTACTGGACGACCTACCCGGAGTCGATCCGCCTGGCCGGCGGCGTCCCGGTGGCGGTGGTCGCCGACGAGACGACCGGGTACCTGACCACGGTCGAGCAGTTGGAGGCGGCGCGCACCGAGCGCACCAAGGTGCTGCTCTTCGTCTCGCCCTCCAACCCGACGGGCGCGGTCTACCCGCGCGAGCAGGTGGCGGCGATCGGGCGCTGGGCGGCGGAGCACGGGCTGTGGGTGCTCACCGACGAGATCTACGAGCACCTGGTCTACGGCGAGGCGCGGTTCTCCTCGCTGCCGACCGTGGTGCCGGAGATCGCCGACCGGTGCCTGGTGGTGAACGGGGTGGCCAAGACGTACGCCATGACCGGCTGGCGGGTCGGCTGGCTGCTCGGCCCCAAGGACGTGATCAAGGCGGCGGCCAACCTCCAGTCCCACGCCACCTCGAACGTCAACAACGTGGCCCAGGCCGCGGCGCTCGCCGCCGTCTCCGGGGACCTGACCGCGGTGGCCGAGATGCGGACGGCCTTCGACCGCAGGCGGCGGACGATCGTGCGGATGCTCAACGAGATCCAGGGCGTGACCTGCCCCGAGCCCGAGGGCGCGTTCTACGCCTACCCCTCGGTGAAGGGGCTGCTCGGCAAGGACATCAGGGGGCGGCGCCCGCGCACCAGCCTGGAGCTGTCCGCGCTGCTGCTGGAGGAGGCCGAGGTCGCGGTGGTGCCGGGCGAGGCGTTCGGCACCCCGGGCTACCTGCGGCTGTCCTACGCGCTGGGCGACGACGACCTGGTGGAGGGCGTCTCGCGGCTGCAGAAGCTGCTTGCGGAGGCGGCGGACTGACGTTCGCGCTCCCTTCGTGCGAGCGGGCCGCCGGGTCTTCGGCGGCTCGCTTGTGCGTTCAGGCGGCGCCTCGTTCGGTGCATGGTGGTGCCCGGATGCCGCCGGGATACGGCAAGATCGGGGGGATAGGCGGGACGCATCCACCACGGCGGTGCCCTCCCGCCCCCGCGCGCGGCGTTCCCGCCGGGTCGCGCGGCGACCTCGAAAGGGCCCGGCCCGCCCCCGCGACCGCGGCGGAGCCCGGGCGGCGACGGAGAGCGTATGACCAGCGTTCGTGACATCCGGCTCCTGCCGAAGGCGCACCTGCACCTGCACTTCACCGGGTCGATGCGGCCCACGACGCTGCTTGAGCTGGCCGACAAGTACGGGGTGCACCTGCCGGAGGCGCTCGGGAACACGGGCCGTCCGCCGCGGCTGCGCGCCACGGACGAACGCGGCTGGTTCCGCTTCCAGCGGCTCTACGACGCGGCGCGGAACTGCCTGCGGGAGCCGGAGGACATCCAGCGGCTGGTCCGGGAGGCGGCCGAGGAGGACCTCAAGGACGGCTCGCGCTGGCTGGAGATCCAGGTCGACCCCACCTCGTACGCGCCGCGTCTCGGCGGGCTGATCCCGGCGCTCGAAATCATCCTCGACGCGGTGGAGACCACCGCCAGGGAGACCGGCCTCGGGATGCGGGTGCTGGTCGCGGCGAACCGGATGAAGCACCCGCTGGACGCGCGCACGCTGGCCCGTCTCGCGGTCCGCTACCGGGACCGCGGGGTCGTGGGTTTCGGCCTTTCCAACGACGAACGCCGGGGCATGGCACGGGACTTCGACCGGGCCTTCGCCATCGCGCGGGAGGGTGGGCTGCTGTCCGCCCCGCACGGCGGCGAGTTGTCGGGGCCGGCCAGCGTGCGGGACTGCCTCGACGATCTGCGGGCCGGCCGGATCGGGCACGGCGTGCGGGCTGCGGAGGACCCGCGGCTGCTCGAACGGCTCGCGGAGGCGCGGGTGACCTGCGAGGTCTGCCCGGCCTCCAACGTGGCCCTCGGCGTGTACGAGCGGCTGGCGGACGTGCCGTTGCGGACGCTGTGGCGGGCCGGGGTGCCGATGGCGCTCGGCGCGGACGATCCGCTGCTCTTCGGGGCGCGGCTGGCCGCCCAGTACGAGATCGCCCGGGAGCACCACGGCTTCACGGACGCCGAACTCGCCGAATTGGCGCGGCAGTCGGTGCGGGCGGCGGCGGCCCCCGAGGACGTGCGCGAGAAGCTGCTCGTCGGCATCGACGAGTGGCTCGCGCTGTGAGCGGCCCGCGCGCCGCGGCGGCCCGGGCCTGCGGCCCGGGGGTGCGGGGCGCCGCCGCGGGCCGTGCGGTCCTGGCTCACCAGGGGAGGCGTCCTGCGACGTCGAAGTAGCCGCCGGTCGGGCCGCCGGGGCCGGTCTGCGCCATGCGGACGATGATCTCGGCGCCCTCCTCGACGGTCTGCGTGCCGGTGTTCATGTTGAGGTCGGTCGCGGTGTAGCCGGGCTCGACCGCGTTGATCCGGAGGGTGGGGAACGCCTTGGCGTACTGGACGGTGACCATGTTGACCGCGGCCTTGGAGGCCGGGTAGGCCACCCCGGGGTAGGCGTGGCCTGGCGAGTCCTCGCGTGTCATCCCGGTCAGCGAGGCCAGGCCGCTGCTGACGTTGACCACCACGGGGGCGGCGGAGCGCAGCAGCAGCGGCAGGAACGCGTGGGTGACGCGGACCAGGCCGAAGACGTTCGTCTCGAAGAGGGTCCGCATCTCCTCCGCGGTGGTGTCGGCGGCGGAGACGACGCTGCCGTCGGGCCTGCGCCCCTCGATGCCCGCGTTGTTGACCAGCACGTCGAGGCCGCCTTCCGCCTCGACGGTGCGGGCCGCGGCGGCGACGGAGGCGTCGTCGGTGACGTCGATCGTGAGGGCCCGCGCGCCGAGCCGGCCGGCGGCCACGCGGCCGCGCTCCGGGTCCCGGCTGCCGAGGTAGACGGTGTGGCCCGCGGCGAGGAGGCGGCGGGCCGTCTCGAAGCCGAGTCCCTTGTTCGCTCCGGTGATCAGTGTCGTTGTCATGCTTCAAGACTCCGGCGCCGCGGGGCGGACAGCCAGGCGTCCGGTCTTCCTGGGACCACGGGTACCAGGCAGGCGGGCGGCGGCGGGGGGACACTGGGAGGCATGGCGAGGGCGGAGCGCGGGGACCGCGCGGACACGGCGGACTCCGGGCGCCGGGAGGCGTCCGCGGGCCTCGGGCGGCACCCCGGTGCGGCCGGGGACTTCCGGGACTTCGGGGCCGCGGTGCGGCGCCGGCGCGATCGGGTGCGGCCCGAGGACGCGGGGCTGCCCGCCGGGGGGCAGCGGCGGGCCCCCGGCCTGCGCCGGGAGGAGCTGGCCCTGCTCGCCGGGATCTCCGCCGACTACCTCACCCGCCTCGAACAGGGCCGCGCCTCCCACCCCTCGGCGCAGGTCGTGGAGGCCCTGGCCCGGGCCCTCCGGCTGGACTCCGGGGAGCGGGCCCACCTGTTCCGGCTGGCGGGACTCGCCACGCCCGGCCCGGACACGGTGCCCGGGTACCTGACGCCGAGCGTGCAGCGGCTGCTCGACCGGATGAGCGGAACGCCCGTCGCGGTCCACGACGCGGCCTGGAACCTGCTGGTGGCCAACCCGCCGTACGCCGCCCTCATGGGCGACCCCTCGGCCCAGCGCGGTCACGAACGCAACGGGGTGTGGCGCACCTTCCTCGGCCCGGCCGGCCGGGCGCGGCTCACCGCGGAGGAGCGGCGCGCGCTGGAGGCCGCGCTCGTCTCGGACCTGCGCGAGGCGACGGGCCGCTATCCGGGGGACCCGCGGCTTGCGGGCCTGGTGTCCGGGCTGCGGGCGCGCAGCGAGCGGTTCGCCCGGCTGTGGGACTCGGGGGCGGTCGGCCGCCACGAGGCCGCGCGCAAGACGATCGACCATCCGCAGGTCGGCCCGGTGAGGCTGGACTGCGACGTGCTCACCGTCGCGGGCAGCGACCTGCGGATCATGGTCTACACGGCCGAGCCGGGCACCGAGGACGCCGAGCGCCTGGCGCTGCTGATCGTGCTGGGCACCCAGTCGCTCGCGGGCTAGCCGGCCGCCCCGCGACGTCGCGCCGCCCCGGCCCCGCGGCAGGGGGCCCGCCGCGGGCCGCCTTGCCGCGCCACCCGGGCCGCGCCGCGCCTCCGGGCCGCGCCGCCGGGGGCTCGGGGCCCTACAGGCTGAGGCCCACCAGGACCGGCTCGTTCACCAGGGTGACGCCGAAGGCCGCCCGCACGCCCTCGCGGATCTCCCTGGCGAGCGCGAGGAGGTCGGCGGCGTCGGCGCTTCCGCGGTTGGTGAGGGCGAGGGTGTGTTTGCCCGAGATGCGGGCCTGGCCCGTGCCGTAGCCCTTGGGGAAGCCGGCGTGCTCGATCAGCCAGGCCGCGGAGGTCTTGGTGCGGCCCTCGCCCGCGGGGTAGGCGGGCGGGGTGGTGCCGGGGCCGAGGCGCTCGGCGGCGCGGGCGAGGAAGGCGGCGTGGGCGGCGGCGTCGAGCACGGGGTTGGTGAAGAACGAGCCGGCCGACCAGGTGTCGTGGTCCTCGGGGTCGAGGACCATGCCCTTGCCGGTGCGCAGCTTCAGCACCGCATCCCGCGCGTCGGCGAGCGGCACCCTCGCGCCCGGCTGGACGCCGAGCAGGCGGGCCGTCTCGGCGTAGCGCAACGGGGCGGAGAGGCCGCCGGCGTCCTCCAGGTCGAAGCGGACGCGCAGCACCACGTAGCGGGTGGGGTCCGCCTTGAACCTGCTGTGCCGGTAGCCGAATCCACAGGCGGCGGCCGGGAGGGTGACGGTGGCGCGCTCCGCGCGGTCGTAGGCGACGACCTCGGTGACGTGGGAGGAGACCTCCTGGCCGTAGGCGCCGACGTTCTGGATCGGGGTGGCGCCGGCCGAGCCCGGGATGCCGGCGAGGCACTCGATCCCGGCGAGCCCGGCCTCGACGGTCGCGGCGACGGCGGCCGACCAGTTCTCCCCCGCGGCGAGCTCCAGGCGGGTGCCGTCGAGGCGGACGCCGGTGGTCGCGACGCGCAGGGCGGTGCCCTCGAAGCCGGAGTCGGCGATCAGCAGGTTGCTGCCGCCGCCGATCAGCAGCAGCGGGGTGCCCGCCGCGTCGGCCTCGCGGACGGCGGCGATCACCTCCTCGTCGCTCTCCGCGACGAGCAGCCGCCGCGCGGGCCCGCCGACCCGCAGCGTGGTCAACGGTCCCAGCACGGCATCACGGATCTCCTGCACCCCGCCAGAATACGACCGGCCCTCACGCCCGTCCCGCCGGGCGAGGCCGTCGCCCGGGACGCGAAGCCGACCACCTCCTCACGTGAGGAGGTGCCTCGCCCGCCGAAGTCCCGGGCGCGAAACCGCCGCCCCCGCCCGGCCGGTGGCGGCGGGGCGGGGGCGGCGGGGCCGCGGCGGTGGGCCGTGGTGCGGTCCCGGGTCTCACCGGGCGGCGGGGGCGCGCTCCGGCTCGGGGGCGGACCCGGCGACGGGACGGCCGGTGGCGCGGGGCGCGCGGTGGGCGCGGGGGGCGATCAGCATGACCACGGTGGCGACCAGCAGGGTGAAGGCGCCGCCCCACACGGCCGGGACGAGACCGTCGGTGAAGGCGTCCGGGCTCTCGTAGCCGCCGTTGGCCGCGAAGACGGCCGCGAGGACGGCCACGCCGAGGGAGGCGCCCAGCTCGCGCATCGCGTTGCTGACGCCGGAGGCGATGCCCTGCTCCCGCTCGCCGACCGAGCCCATCACCAGCGGGCCGGTCGCCGCGAAGAACATGGCCATGCCGACGCCGCACAGCACGAAGGCCGGGACCTGCTCCGGGTAGCCGACGTCCGGCTCGGCGAGCAGCGCGAACCAGCCGAGGCCGCAGGCCATCAGCAGCATGCCGACGGCGGCGATCGAGCGCCCGCCGATCCGGTCGGAGAGGGCGCCCATCAGCGGCGTCACCACCATGGGCATGGCCGTCCACGGCAGCATCCGCAGCCCCGCCTCCTGCGGCGAGTAGCCCTGGATCAGCTGGAGGAACTGGGTCAGCAGGAAGATGGAGCCGAACATCCCGGCGGACATCAGCAGGCCGGCGCCGATCGAGGCGCTGAACTGCCGGGAGCGGAACAGCCGCAGCGGCACCATCGGTGCCCTGGCCCGCAACTGCCAGGCGAGGAACGCCCCGAGCAGCGCTCCGCCGGCGACGAAGCTCCCCACCACGCCCGCGGAGGTCCAGCCGTGGTCGTTGCCCCGGACGATGCCGAGCAGGACGCCGAGCATGCCGCTGCCGGCGAGGACCGCGCCCAGCGGGTCGAGGCGGGCGCCGGGGACGCGGCTCTCGGCGAGGCGCAGCGGGATCAGGGGCAGCAGGAGCAGGCCGAGCGGCACGTTCACCCAGAAGATCCACTGCCAGGAGATGTGTTCGACGATGATGCCGCCGATGAGGGGGCCGCCGGCGACGGCGAGGCCGTTGATCGCTCCCCAGACGCCGAAGGCGGCGCCGCGCCGCTCGGCGGGGACGGTGGCGGAGATCAGGGTGAGGCTGAGGGGGAAGACCAGGGCGGCGCCCGCGCCCTGCAACGCCCGGCCCGCGATCAGCATCTCGGTGGAGCCGGCCAGGGCGGAGGCGGCGGAGGCGGCGGTGAACAGCGCGACGCCCAGGGCGAAGAGGCGGCGGCGCCCGTAGCGGTCGCCGAGGGCGGCGGCGGGCAGCAGCAGGCAGGCGAAGGGCAGCGTGTAGCCGTTGACGATCCACTCCAGCTGGCCGACGCCGCTGTCGAGGTCCTCGCGGATCGCCGGGAGGGCGGTGGTGACGACGAGGTTGTCCAGGGCGGTCATGAACGTGGCGGCCCCGGTGAGCACCAGCGTCCAGACGATGACCGCGCGGCCGGGGGCCGGTGGTGCTTCCATCGTTTCCTCCGAGTGGGACTGAGGGGGTGACTGTTAGATAGTGATTGCTCAATAACTTTCTTGGCCGCAAAAAAGGGCGCGCGCGCCGCGCCCCCGCTCAGCCGTCGGCCGCGACGCAGACGTCCTCGCCGAAGCCGCAGGTGCGCCAGACGTGGTGGGCGCCGGGGAAGCCCAGCGCCATCAGCACGTTGATCAGCATCCCGTGCGCCATGAACTGACCGGTGACCTCCGGGTCCGCGCCGAGCGCGAGGTGCACGGCGTCGAGGAGGTCGGCCCAGCGCCCGCGCAATTCCTCGCCGAACTCGTGGTCGCCGGCGGCCTCGGCCCCGTGCGCCGCGATGTACATCTGCATCTGGAACATCAGCCGGTCCCGGTCCCCGATGAGGCCCAGGTAGGCGTTGCCCATGGCCTGGCCGGCCTCCTCCGGCCCGGCCGCCCCGGCCGCCTTCTCGAACTCCTGCCGGATCTCGTCCGTGCAGCGGGCGGCGGCGGCCAGGAAGATCGCGCGCTTGTCGGCGAAGAGCCGGAACAGGTACGGCTGGGAGACGCCCACCCGGCGGGCGATCGCCGCCGTCGAGGTGCCCGCGTACCCGGAGCGGCCGAACTCGGTGATGGCCGCGCGGATGACGCTTTCGCGCCGCTCCGCCGCCGACTTGCGTGCCGTGTCCTTCGCCATGCCGAGTAAGTTAGTGGCCAATCACTAACTTCGTCAAGCGGCCCGGCGGCCCGGCCCCGGCCGCGTGGCGGCGCCGGGCCGGGGCCGGGGCCGTCTCAGGCCAGCCTGACCACCGCGCGGGCCAGGCCGAGCACCTTCTGCCCGGCGCTGTGCGCGGAGAGGTCGACGCGGACGGTCCGCGCCTCGTCGTCCAGCTTGGCGGCCACCTTGGCGCTCACCTCGATGAGCGCGCCCTTCTCGTCGTCGGGCACCACGACCGGCTTGGTGAACCGCACCCCGTACTCCAGCACCGCCCCGGGGTCGCCCACCCAGTCGGTCACCACCCGGATCGCCTCCGCCATGGTGAACATGCCGTGCGCGATGACGTCGGGCAGGCCCACCTCCCTGGCGAACCGCTCGTTCCAGTGGATCGGGTTGAAGTCGCCCGAGGCGCCGGCGTACCGCACCAGCGTCTCCCGGGTGACGGGGAAGCTCGCCCCGGGCAGCTCGGTGCCCACCTCGACGTCCGCGTAGGCGATGCGCGCCATCGTCACTTCCCCTCCTCGGTGCTGTCCTGCGGCTGCTCGACGCGGCGCGCGACGAGCTTGAGGAACGTGGTGACCACGCGCTCGCCGCTCTCGTCCACGACCTCGCCCCTGACGTCGAGGAACTCGTTGCCCGCCCGGGAGGCGATGGACTCGATCGTCGAGGTGACGGAGAGCCGGTCGCCCGCCCGCACCGGCCGGGCGTACTCGAAGCGCTGGTCGCCGTGCACCACCCGGCTGTAGTCGAGGCCGAGTTCCGGGTCCTGGATCACCTGCTGGGCGGCCTGGAAGGCGATGGAGAAGACGAAGGTCGGGGGCGCGATCACGTCCGGGTAGCCGAGCTCGCCGGCCGCCTCGCGGTCGGTGTAGACCGGGTTGCCGTCCCCGATCGCGGCGGCGAATTCGCGGATCTTCTCGCGGCCGACCTCGTAGGGCGGCTCCACGGGCGGATAACTACGTCCGACGAGGGACTGGTCGAGCGCCATCGGCAGAATCCTCGGGTTCTCGGGGGCGAAGGTCCGTCCGCCCGCCGCACGGGACGGGCGGGAACGCAACGAGGCCGCTCCCACGGCGGGGGCGGCCTCGACGGGCGTGACGAGCAGGCGTCGCGGAGGGGAAGCGGGCGCCGGGCGCGCGACCCCGCAGGGGGTCCGGCCGCGTGCCGGCCGGCAGCGGGCCGAGGGCGCGAGCGCGGGATCCGTACGGTCTCACCGCGCCGGGTCCCGGGACGGGCCCTGGCTCAGCGGGTCTCGCGGTGCGCCGTGTGCTTGTTGCAGCGCGGGCAGTGCTTCTTCATCTCCATGCGGTCCGGGTCGTTGCGCCGGTTCTTCCTGGTGATGTAGTTCCGCTCCTTGCACTCCACGCAGGCCAGCGTGATCTTCGGGCGGACGTCTGTGGCAGCCACGTGAGTGCTCCTTGACGGATGGACGGGTCACACTATCGAACACTTGCCGAACGTGTATCGAACACAGGGCTCGAACACAGAGAGAGTAGCCGACCCGAGGTGCGACCCCGCAATCGGCTACTTGTGGTAGCGGCGACCGGACTCGAACCGGTGACACAACGATTATGAGCCGTTTGCTCTACCGACTGAGCTACGCCGCCATGAGCTGCGCGGCCTCCACCGCGGTGGGAGACCTCACACCTCAGAGCCCCAAAACGGAATCGAACCGTTGACCTTCTCCTTACCATGGAGACGCTCTGCCGACTGAGCTATTGGGGCGAGCGCTGAAGAGATTACACGGTCCGCGGCGGAAGGCGAAATCCATAACGGAAGGGCCAACCCACCACGGTATGACTATTCCCTCCTTCCCCTCCCCCGCCCCAATGGCCCCGTACGCTCGCTTCCGATGGCTGACGACCGTCTTGTACTCAGGGGACCACGGCTCGCCGACGGGCGCACCGTCGACGTCCGGCTGAGGGGCGAACTCATCGAGGCCGTCGGGACCTCCGGCAGCCTCTCGGGACTCCAGGGCCGCTCCCGCACCCGCTCCCGGGCGGGCGGCCCGCACGCGCGGGAGGCCCGCGCGGACCGCGGGCGGGCCGGGGAGGAGCCGGGCGGGCAGGGCCGCGCCTCCCACGTGGACCTCTCCGGCTACCTGCTGCTCCCCGCCCCGGCCGAGCCGCACGCGCACCACGACACCGCGCTGACGGCCACCGCGCCGGGACCGCCATCCGCGACCCCGGCGGCGCTGCGGCGGCGGATCACCGAGGCGGCGCTCCTCCAGCTCGGGCACGGCGCGACGGCGCAGCGCACGCACATCAGGATCGGCGACGCGGGCGGGCTCGACGCGCTGGAGGCGGCGCTGGAGACCCGCAGGGCGCTGCGCGGCCTGGCCGAGCTGAGCACCGTGGCGGTGCCCCGGGTGCTGACCGGGCGGGCCGGGGCCGAGAACCGCGCCCTGCTGAACGAGGCGGCCAAGATGGGCGCCGGGGCGCTCGGCGGCGCGCCCGACCTGGACCCGGACCCGGCGGGCTACCTCGACATCGTCTTCGGCCTGGCCGAGGAGCACGGCTGCGCCATCGACCTGCACACCGAGGGCGAGGACCCGGCGCGCCTGGCCCGGCTGGCCGCGGCGGCCGGGGCCTGCCGGTTCGGGGTGACGATCGGCCCGTGCACCGGCCTCGCCCGGCTGCCGCGGGAGACGGCCGACCGGGCCGCCGCCAGGCTGGCGGCGGCCGGGGTGCGGGTGGTCTGCCTGCCGCAGGGGCCCTGCGGGCTCGCGGCCTCGCCCGGCGGCACGCCCGTGCGGCTGCTGGCCGCCGCCGGGGTGCGGGTGGCGGCGGGCGGGGGCGCGTTGCGGGACGTGGCCAACCCGGTGGGCAGGGGCGATCCGCTGGACGCGGCGCACCAGCTCGCCGCGCGCGGCGCCTGCGGCCCCCTCGACGCCTATCTGGCGGTCAGCCGCCTCGCCAGGGCGGCCATCGGCCTGCCCGAGGTGCGGGTGGAGGCCGGGTTTCCCGCCGAACTGCTGGCGGTGCGCGGGGACACGGTGACCGGCGCCCTCTCGCTCGCCTACAGCCGCCTGGTGATCCACCGCGGCCGGATCGTGGCCAGGACGAGCGCGGTGCGGGAGTACTGCGGGGCGCCGGCCGCGGAGGGCGGCCCCGAGCTGCCGCGGCAGGCGACCGGCTGAGCGGTGGGGGCGAGGGGCGGCGCGTTCCCGCCTCGTCCCGGCGGGTGTGACGGGGCGTCGCGCCGGGGCATCCCCGGCGTCGTGACGGGGCGTCAGGCGGCGTTCGGCGTCCGGGATCTTGTCAGGGTCCGTTCAGCGGGGGGACACTGCTCCTCGTGAGTCATCGGACGTGGGATGTCCTGATGTCGTAATGTCACTACGCCGCCGCCGAGTTGCACGCCCCCTCTCCCGCGCCCCGTCGCACGCCCCGCGCCTCCTCGTCCCGCGGCGTTCCCCCTCGTCACCAGCCCTCTACGAAAGGCAGGTTCCGGCATGCCGTCGGTACGTCGTTCCCTCGCGGTGCTCGGCTGCGCCGCCGCGCTCCTCTCCGGGCCGCTGCCGGCCTGGGGCGCCGAGGCCACCGGCTTCGAGCAGCAGGTCCTCTTCAAGGCCGCGCAGGAGGAGGGGTACGCCTGCTTCCGCATCCCCGCGATCGTCGAGACGACGCGCGGCACCCTGCTCGCCTTCGCCGAGGGCCGCCGCGACAACTGCGGCGACGCCGGGGACATCGACCTCGTCCTCAAGCGCTCCCACGACGGCGGCCGCACCTGGGGCCCCCTGGAGGTCGTGGACGAGGGCGGCGGCGACACCCACGGCAACCCGGCCCCCGTCGTGGACGCGCGCACCGGCCGCATCCTGCTGGCGAGCACCCGCAATCCGGGCCGTGACGACGCGGGCAACTGCGACGTGCCCTGCGCGCGGGAGCCCTACCTGCAGTACAGCGACGACGACGGCGAGACCTGGTCGCGGCCCGAGAGCCTGGCCGAGGAGCTGCGGCCCGAGGAGTGGAACTCCTGGTACGCCACCGGCCCGCTGCACGGCATCCAGCTGACGCGCGGCGCGCACGCGGGGCGGCTGCTGTTCACCCTCAACGCCGAGAGTTTCGCCGGGGGCAGGATCACCGCCAACCACGCGGCCCTCGCCTACAGCGACGACGGGGGCGCCGGCTGGCAGCTGGGGGCCACGGACACCTGGCCGGTGGCCGCGGACGGCACCTTCCGGCAGAAGCCGTCGGAGAGCGCCGTCGTGGAGCGTTCCGACGGCTCGCTCTACGTCAGCGCCCGCGAGCAGGACGGCACCGACCTCGGCCACCGCGCCGCCGCGGTCAGCGAGGACGGCGGCGAGAGCTTCGCGGCGCCCTTCGCGGCGATACCCGACCTCTACGCGCCCGAGGTGCAGGGCTCCCTGCTCTCCCTGCCCGCAGACGACGGCTCGCCGCGGCTGCTGTTCGCCTCCCCCGCCGACCCGGACCGCAGGCGGACGATGATGATCCGCTCCTCCTGGGACGAGGGCGCCACCTGGGACGCCGTGGACCGCGGGACCCTGGTCTCCGCGGACTGGGCGGGCTACTCCGACCTGGTCCTCGTCGAGCCGGGCACCGTGGGCCTGCTGTACGAGGGCGGCACGGCCGACGCCAGGGACGAGATCCGCTTCGCCCGCTTCACCCGCGACTGGCTCGCCCCGCGGCGCGGCCCCGATCCGGTGACCGGGGACGCCGCCACGGGCGCCGCGCCCGCCACCGTGCTCGGCGCGCCCGCGCTCACCGCGGGCAGGTACGGCCGCGGGATGGCCTTCGACGGGGCCGACGACGCGGTGCGGCTGCCCTACCGGGAGACGCTGCCGCTCGGCTCCGGCGACTTCACGGTCAGCCTGTGGTTCAGGTACGCGGCGACGTCGGGCACCCACCCGTTCCTGTGGATGGGGGGCGTCGGCACCAGCGCGCCCCAGGTGTGGGTGCGCGGCGAGCCGGCGAACGGGCGCATTCGGGCGCTCATGACGGCACAGCAGGGCGCGTCCGCCCCGGCGAGCGCCTATGCCGACACCTCGCAGGCCTACAACGACGGGCAGTGGCACCACCTTTCGCTGGTCCGCGCGGACGGGCGGCTCACGCTCTCGGTGGACGGCGCGGCGGCGGCGGGCGTGGCCGACGTGCCGGGCTCGGTGAGCCGCGGCTCGACCTTCGGCGTCCACCTCGGGCAGCGGCCGGACAACCTGATGCGGCTGACCGGCGCGCTGGACGAGGTGCGGGTGTACGACCGGGCGCTGACCCCCGCTCAGCTGCGGGGGCTGCGGGAGCGGAACGCGGCGCCGGGCGGCGAGGTGCTCGCGCTCCCGCTCGACCGGGTGCGGCAGCCCCGGGGCTGAGGCCGCGTCTGGCGTACCGTCGGCACCATGCGCATCGTGATCGCTGGTGGACACGGCAAGATCGCCCGGCGGCTGGAGCGGCTGCTCGCCGGGCGCGGTGACCAGGTGGCCGGTTTGATCCGGGATCAGAACCAGGCGGCCGACCTGCTGGAGGCCGGGGCGGAGCCCGTGGTCTGCGACCTGGAGGCGGCCGGCCCGGAGGAGGTGGCCCGGCACCTGGCGGGCGCGGACGCGGCGGTCTTCGCCGCGGGCGCGGGCCCGGGCAGCGGCGCGGCGCGGAAGGAGACCGTGGACCGCGCCGCGGCCGTCCTCTTCGCCGACGCGGCGGTGCGGGTGGGGGTGCGGCGCTTCCTCGTGGTCTCGGCCATGGGGGTGGACCAGGAGCCCCCGCCGGGCACCGACCCGGTGTTCGCGGCCTACCTCCGGGCGAAGGGCGCCGCGGACGCCGAGATCAGGGGCAGGGCCGAGCTGGACTGGACGATCCTCAGGCCGGGGCGCCTCACCGACGAGCCGGGCACCGGCCGGGTGCTCCTCGCCGAGGGCGGCCCGCGCGGCTCGGTGCCGAGGGAGGACGTGGCCGCGGTGCTCGCGGAGCTCATCGACCAGCCGACGACGGCCGGCCGCGTGCTCGACCTGGTGAGCGGGGAGACCGCCGTCGCCGAGGCGGTGGCCGCGTTCGCCTGAGGCCGTCCCTGGCCGCGGGCCCCTCGTCGCCACCCGGCGGGAACGGGGGCGTCCGCGGCCTTGTACCCGGCCGCGTTCGGCCCTAGGGTCGCCGATGACATCCCACCTCCTACGTCCCATGTCCGGCCCGCGGGTGGGCCGTTCGCCCCGCCGGGACCGCGGGCGCGGGGCCCGCGGCCGGCCCGAGCCGTCCTCCAGGCCCGCTCGACCCGCCCGGGGAAGCCGTCCGTTGGCCCGCCCCGCGCTCCTTCGCCCCGCGCCGCCCACCGGCCCCCGCCCCCGTCACCTCCCCGTCACCTCCCCCGTGCCCCCTCCCGACGACCTTCGGAATCCCCGCACGTCCCGGGACTCCGGGAAGGCCCCGGCCCCGCCGGGGAGTTCCCGGGCCCGGGCAGGCCGCGGCTCGCCACGAGCCGCAAGGAAGGAGCGAGATGCTCTCCGTGAGACCGACCTTCAGGCTGGTGGCCGTGACCACCACCGCCGCCCTCGGCGTGCTGGCCGCCGCCCTGCCCGCCCTCGCCGCCCCCGCCTCCGGCGCGGGTTCCTCCCCCCACGCCGCCCCGGAGGCCGAACGCCACCGGTGCACCTCCTCGGTGCCCTACGTCTCGGGCGAGGGCGGCTACGACACCTACCGCATCCCGGCCGCCGTGACCACGCCCGCGGGCACCGTGCTCGCCTTCGCCGAGGGCCGAGTCGGCGGGGCGGGGGACAGCGGGGACATCGACGTCGTCGTGCGGCGCTCCACCGACGGCGGCTGCACCTGGGGCCCGCTGTCCGTGGTGGCCGCGGGCCAGGGCGACACCCGGGGCAACCCGACGCCGGTGGTCGACCCGGCCACCGGCCGCCTGGTCCTGCTGACCTGTTACAACAGCGGCGCGGTGTCCGAGGCGCAGATCGTGCGCGGCGAGGTCACCCCCGAGCAGAGCCGGCGGGTCTTCGTGCAGTACAGCGAGGACGACGGCCGCACCTTCTCGGCGCCCCGCGAGATCACCGGCGACGTCAAGCCGGGGAACTGGCGCTGGTACGCGACCGGCCCCGGGCACGCCACGGCCCTGACCCGCGGCCCGCACGCCGGGCGGCTCGTGGTGCCGGCCAACCACTCCATCGCGCCCCCCGAGGGCTCGGCCGACACCGGGCAGGAGCCCAGGTACTACGGCTCGCACGCCCTGTACAGCGACGACGGGGGCCTGAGCTGGCGGGTGGGCTACGTGGACGCCACCTACGACGGCTACATCAACTCCAACGAGTCGAGCGCCGCCCAACTGCCCGACGGCCGGGTCTACTTCAGCAGCCGCGACCAGAACGGCAGCAGCCCGGGCAACCGGGTGGACGCCTACTCGGCGGACGGGGGCGAGTCCCTCGTGGACGGCACGTACGCGGTGCAGGAAACGCTCGGCCGGGTGCCGGTCGTGCAGGCCGCCGTGCTCCAGACCTCCTGGCGGGGCGGGCCGCTGCTGTTCTCCGGCCCGTCGAACCCCTCGGCCAGGGAGGCCATGACGCTGTGGCGCAGCGACGACGCCGGGCGGACCTTCCGGCCGGTGACGACCTTCTCCACGGCGCCCGCGGCGTACTCGGACCTGGTGGAGGCGGCGGGGCACCGGATCGGCGTGCTCTACGAGACGGGCGCCGCGGGTCCCTACGAGCGGATCGAGTACCGGCTGCTCGGCCGCGGCGAGCTGTAGCCGGTCCGGCCGGGCGCGGCGGGGTGCCGCGCCCGGCCGGGTCACAGCAGGTCGGCGGCGGCCAAAAGCTTGCCGATCCGCTCGACCTCCTCGGGCGCGAGCGGGAGCTGCGGCTCGGCCAGGGTGGCGTGCGCGATGATCCCGCGCAGGGCGAGCGCGGTCTTGAAGGCGCCGAGCGCGGCCGAGCCGCGGCCCATCCGGGCGGGGGAGCCGACGTGCACCATGGCGAACAGGGCCGCCAGGCGCCGCTGTTCCTCCTTGGCCTGGTCCCAGTCGCCCGCCCTGCCGTACCGGTACAGGCGCACGTAGCCGTGCGGGTCGACGTTGCCGAGGCCGGGGACGACCCCGTCGGCGCCGAGGAAGAGGGCGGTGTCCACCAGGACCTCGGAGCCGGTCAGGACGGCGAAGCCGGCGGGGGCCCCGGCCACGATCTCCCGCAGCGTGGCCTCGTCGCCGCTGGAGTCCTTCACGCCCGCGAGCACGCCGTCCGCGGCCAGGCCGAGGACCAGTGCGGCGTCCAGCTTGCTGTGCACCGAGGCGGGCAGGTCGTAGGCGAACACCGGCGCCCCCGCCCGCTCGGCCAGCAGCCGGAAGTGCCGGTCGATCTCGGCCGGGTGGGTGCGGGTGTAGAAGGGCGCGGTGGCCACGACGGCGTCGGCGCCCGCCGCGAGCACGGCCCGCGCGTGGTCCAGGACCCGCGGCGTCGTCATGTCGATGGCACCGGCCAGCACCGGCAGCGCGCCGCCGACGTGTCCTGCGACCGTCTCCACCACCGTGCGGCGCTGCCGGTCGGTGAGGAAAGCGGCCTCCGAGGAGGAGCCGAGCACGAACAGGCCGTCCACGCCGGCCCCGGTGAGGTGGTCCACGAGTCTGACCAGCGAGCCGGTGTCCACGTCGCCGTCGGGGGTGAGCGGGGTGCAGACGGGCGGGATCACACCGGCAAGCCGGCCGGAAAGGCTCATGAACGCTCCTGTGCGGTGACTGCTTGTCGTACGAGGTGGTGCGTGGTCTCGGCCCCGTCCACCGGGTGGTGGCAGCGGAACCGATGCTCCCCCGCCTCCCCGCTGAACTCCGGCATCGACGCGGCGCAGTCGGCGTCCGCCTTCCAGCAGCGGGTGCGGAAGGGGCAGCCGCTGGGCGGGTTGATCGCCGAGGGCACCGGGCCGACGAGCGGGATCGGGTCGATCGGGTCCAGCAGCCCGGGGGTGGCCGAGAACAGCGCCCGGGTGTAGGGGTGCCTGGCGTGCCCGGTGACCTCGGCGGCCGGGGACTCCTCGACGATGCGGCCCAGGTACATGGTGATCACGCGGTCGCTCATCCGGCGCACGGTCTGGATGTCGTGCGAGACGAAGACGAGCGCGAGCCCGAGGCGTTCCTTGAGGTCGAGGAGCAGGTTGAGGATCTGGGCGCGCACCGAGACGTCGAGCGCGCTGGTCGGCTCGTCGGCCACGACGAGTTCGGGTTCGAGGGCCAGGGCCCTGGCGATGGCCACGCGCTGCCGCTGCCCGCCCGAGAGCTGCCCGGGGAGGGCGTCGGCCAGCCGTTCCGGCAGCCCGACGAGGGACATCAGCTCCCGCACCCGCTCCTCCCGCCGGGCCGGGGTGCCGCGCCGGTGCACGTCGAGCGGGTCGCGCAGCACCCGGCGGATCGGCAGCCTGCGGTTGAGCGCGGTCGCCGGGTCCTGGAAGATCATGCCGATCCCGGTGCCGATGACCTCGCGCCGCCGGCCGGCCGGCATCGCCCACAGGTCCTGTCCGTGGAAGGAGACGCTGCCGCTGGTGGGTTTCTCCACGCCGACCAGCACCCTGGCCAGGGTGGACTTGCCGCAGCCCGACTCGCCGACCACGCCCACCGTCTCGCCGGGCGCGATGGTCAGGTCGGCGCCGGTGAGCGCGTACACGCGGTCGGAGCGGAACAGGCCGCCGCTGCGGGCCGGGTAGACCATGTGCGCGTCCCGGACGGTCATGAGGGTCACCGGGTCATCTCGCTTTCCGTGTCGGCCCGGCCGCCTTCCGCGGGCGGCGCGGCGGGCTCCTCGGTCTCGACGGCGGGGTGGTGGCAGGCCACCAGGTGCGCGGCCCCGGGGGCGCGGCGTTCCGGGACCCGGGTCGCGCAGTCGGCGCGCGCCATCGGGCAGCGGTCGGCGAACCGGCAGCCGGGCGGGAAGTCGGCCGGTGAGGGCACCACGCCGCGGATCTGCGTGAGGCGCTGGGCGGCCGACTCCAGGGAGAGGACCGAGCCGAGCAGCCCGCGGGTGTAGTGGTGCGCGGGGGACTCGACGAGGTCGGCGGTGACCCCGGTCTCGACGATCTGCCCGCCGTACATCACCGCGACCCGGTCGGTGACGTCGGCCACCAGCGCGAGGTCGTGCGAGACGAGGATCAGCGCGAAGCCCAGCTCGGCGCGCAGCCGCAGCAGCAGCTCGATGACCTGGGCCTGGACGGTGACGTCGAGGGCGGTGGTGGGCTCGTCGGCGACGATCAGCTTGGGGTCGCGGGACAGCGCCATCGCTATCAGCACCCGCTGCCGCTGGCCGCCGGAGATCTCGTGCGGGTAACTGCGCAGGATGCGTTCGGGGTTGAGCCCGACCAGGGCGAGGAGTTCGGCCGGGGTGCGGGTGCCGCCGCGCCGCACCAGCTGCTTGAGCTGCGCGCGGATGGTCATCGCGGGGTTCAGGGAGGACAGGGCGTCCTGGTAGACCATGGCCATCTCGTGGCCGAGCAGCCGCCGCCTGGCCCGCCCGGTGAGCCCGAGGAGTTCGCGGCCCTCGAAGGTGACGCTGCCCCGGATGCGGGCGCCCGGCGGCTGGAGGCCCATGACGGTGAGCGCCGTCAGGGACTTGCCGCAGCCCGACTCGCCGACCAGGCCGAGCACTTCGCCCGGCCGCACCTCGAAGCTGATGCCGTCGACGATGTCGGTGCCGCCGTGCCGGCCCGCAAAGCCGACGGACAGGCCGCGGACCGTGAGGACGGGCGCCCCGGTGGCCGGGGGCCTGGCCAGGCCGCGCAGCCTGCGGCCCGCCTCGGCGAGCCCGGGCAGCGGCAGCACCTCGCCGGCGGCGCCCCCGGGCGCGGCCGGCTCCTTGGCCGCGGCGCTCCCCGTGGCCTCGGCGGCTTCGGTGGCCCCGGCCTCGGTGGTCTCGGTTTCGACGGCCCCGGCCTCGGTGGTCTCGGCCTCGACGGCCCCGGCCCCGGTGCCGCGTGGGGCGGCCCGGCGCGGCTCGCCGGCGAGGGTCCTGGCGGCGGGCGCGGCCCAGCTGTCCGAGATGCCCTCGGCGAGGACGTTCAGCGCGAGGACGGTGGCCAGCATGACCAGGCCGGGGAAGACGGTGGCCCACCAGCCGCCGAGCAGCACCATGTTCTTTCCGTCGGCGATGACGCTGCCCCAGGAGGGCTCGGGCGGGCGCACCCCGGCGCCGATGAACGACAGGCCGGCCTCGAAGACGATGGCCTCGGCCACCATCACGGTGCAGAACACCAGCACCGGCGCCGCGCAGTTGATCGCGACGTGCCGGAGCAGGATGTGCGGGGTGCGGGCGCCGAGCACGCGTTCCGCGGTGACGTAGTCCTCGCCGTACTGGTCCAGGACGTTGGCCCGCACCACCCGGGCGACCGGGGGGATGTTGAGGAAGGCGATGGCGCAGATCAGGATGCCGAGGCCCGCCCCGAACACGGAGATCAGCACGGCGGCGATGGCGATGCCGGGGAAGGCCATGACGATGTCGAGGCAGCGCATCAGCGTCTCGTCCACCGCCTTGCGCGAGGTGGCGGCCACGGCGCCGACGAGGCTGCCCACCAGCAGGGCGAGCAGCGTGGCGCCCAGGCCGATCGCCAGCGAGGAACGCGCCCCGTACATCAGGCGGCTGAGGATGTCGCGGCCCAGGCTGTCCTGGCCCATCCAGTGCGCCCCCGAGGGCCCCGCGGAGTCGGCGTCCTGCTGGTAGGGGTCGTGCGGCGCGAGCAGGGGCGCGAGCAGCGCGGTCAGCACGACCACGCCGAGGAGCACCAGGGCGATCCGGGAGGAGAGGGGCAGGCGGCGTAGCACACGGCGGATCACGAGGCACTCCTCAGCCGCGGGTTGACCAGGAGGTAGAGGATGTCGATGACGAGGTTGACGAAGACGAAGCAGACGGCGGTGGTGATCACCACGCCCTGGACGACCGCAGGATCGCCGTTCTGCACGGCGTCGATCATCAGCTTGCCCATGCCGGGCAGGGAGAAGATGGTCTCGGTGACCACCGCGCCGCCCAGCAGGTAGCCCACCCGCAGGCCGAGCACGGTCAGCGGGTTGATCAGCGCGTTCCGCAGCACGTTGCGGCCGACCACCACGACGGGCGGCAGGCCGCCGCCGATCGCGGTGCGGACGTAGTCCTTGTCGAGCTCCTCCACCACGGCGGTGCGCACGATGCGGGTGAGCTGGGCCGCTATCGGCAGCGACAGCGCGAAGGCGGGCAGGGTCAGGGACTCGAGCCAGCCGGTGAAGGAGTCGGCCGGGTTCACGTAGCCCCCGGTGGGGAACCAGCCGGTCTCCACGGCCAGGTACTGGATCATCAGCAGGGCCAGCCAGAAGCCGGGCGCCGCGACGCCGGTCAGCGACACCACCCTGATGACCTGGTCGGCGAGCCGGTCGCGGTAGAGGGCGGCGGTGACGCCGAGCAGCAGCGCCAGGACGATGGCGATGCCGAGGCCGAGCAGCGTCAGCTGGATGGTCAGCGGCATGGCCGTGGTCACCTGGTCGAGCACCGGGGACTTGGTGAGCACGCTGATGCCCATGTCGCCGTGCAGCAGGTCGCCGACGAAGTGCACGTAGCGCACCGGCAGCGGGTCGAGCAGGCCGTTCTCCTCGCGGAAGGCGTGCAGTTGCTCCTGGGTCGGGTTGGCGCCCTTGTAGTAGGCCGCCGCCGGGTCCATGTCGGAGAGCTGCATGACGAGGAAGACGAACAGGACGATGCCGAGCATCATCGGGACGAGGAGGAGGATGCGGCGCACCAGCATCCGCAGGATGGTGATCACGACGACGCGGGCCTCGCCTGGAGCAGGTTGATGCCGGGGTAGGGCTGGGCGCGGACGCCGGTGAGCTTGTCCGGGTCCCAGGCGGTCAGCAGCTCGTTGTGGACGACCGGGTAGAGCACGGCCTGTTCCGCGATGACGTCGAGGTACTGGTGGGTCAGCTCCAGCTTGCGCTGCGGGTCGGGCTCCCGGGTGGCCTCGTCCATCAGCGCGAACAGGTCCTGGGCGTCCTGGCTCTGGTCCCAGCGGGTGTACGTCATCCAGCCGCCGCCGGCCGTGTAGTTGTACCGCATGATCAGGTCGGCGTCGAGGCCGAACTGGTTGGGGTTGGAGGCGGCGGCGACGACCTGGTAGTCCTGGTTCTGGTCCATCTTGGAGAACAGCGCCGAGGTCTCCTGCGGCTCCAGCGTGGTGTGCACGCCGATGGCGTCCCAGGACTCCTTGATGGTGGGCAGGCAGTCCACGAGCCAGCTGACGTTGACCGCCATGAGCGTCACGCTCAGGTCGCTCACCCCGGCCTCGTCGAGCAGCTGCCTGGCCTTGTCCGGGTCGTAGGTGTAGACCGTGGAGGCATCGGCGTGGGCCGGGTTGTCCTGGTTGAGGAACGAGGTGGGGATCGCGCCGTATCCCTTGAGCGCGACGTCGATCATCTCCTGGGTGTTGATGGCGTAGAAGAGCGCCTGGCGCACGCGGACGTCGTCGAAGGGCTCGCGGGCGGTGTTGAACATGAGGAACATGTGGTTCATGCCCGCGCCGCCCTCGACCTTGAGGCCGTCGCCCTCCAGCTGCTCCACGTTGGAGTAGGGGATGTTGTCGGCGATCTGCGCGTCGGCGCTGCCGCCGGAGATCTTGGCCACGCGCGGGGCCTCGTCCACTATGGAAAGCCAGTTCATCCGGGCGAAGTTCGCCGGGCGCGGGCCGTTGTAGTCGGCGAAGGCCTCGAAGGTGGTGTTGGTCTTGGGCTGGTGACTGGCCTGCCGGTAGGGCCCGGAGCCGATGGCGAGGCCCGCGGAGGCGTCGTCCCACGCGCCCTCCTGGCTGAAGACGTGCTTGGGCATGATCTTGGCGATGGTCAGCCGGGGCGCGGCGTCGGGGAAGGGGAAGCGGAAGGCGAGTTCGACGGTGCGCTCGTCCACCTTGCGGACCTCGGCGAGCCAGGTGACGAAGAAGGATCTGGCCAGGGTGTTGGCCTCCTCGTCGAGGATGCGGTCGAAGGTGAACACCACGTCGTCGGCGGTGACCGGTTCCCCGTCGTGGAACAGCGCACCCTCCCGCAAGGTGAACGTCCAGGTGGTCGCGTTCAGGTCGGCGGGCAGGGCGGTGGCGAGGGCCGGGTAGGGCTCGCGGGTGATCGGGTCGGTGTCGAGCAGGCCCTCGTAGATGTGGTGGTTGGCCGCCATGGTGAAGGCGGAGGCGGTCTGGGTCGGGTCCCAGCTCTGGTCGTTGCCGTAGCCGATGACCGCGGTGAGCTCCTCAAGTCCGTCGCCCGAACCTCCGGAGCCGTTGGTGGAGGCGGGCCCTGAGCAGGCGCCCAGCGTGGCGGTGAGCGCCCCGGCCGCGCCGAACGCGCCCGTCAACTTGAGGAAAGCCCTGCGATCCAATGCGTTGCTCACGACGGCTCCATCGCTGTCAGGTGGGAGGTCCTACGTTCTACGTCCGACGTCAAGCTAGGAGGGGCCGGGGAAAGAGGTCAAGACCTGCGCGCAAACTCCGGGCGACGCACGAGGGTGCACGAGGGCGGACGAGCCGCCGCCATCCCCCGGACATCCCATGTCCTATCTCCGGTGGCACAATGTGAACTCACGGTGAGAAGAGGGCGACGAGGGAGAGGCTCACAGCCATGGCGCGCCGCATGATGTCGGAGGAAGTGCAGGGCCAGATCAAAGAGTTGATCCTGCACCGCCGACTGGCCCCGGGCGATCCGCTGCCCACCGAGAGCGAGTTGATGAGCCTGTTCGGCGTCAGCCGCAACTCGGTGCGCGAGGCGCTCAAGGCCCTCCAGGCCCTGAACATCGTCGACATCAGGCACGGCTTCGGCACGTATGTCGGAACGCTGAGCCTGGAGTCCTTCGTGGACGGCGTGGTCTTCCGCGCGGCGGTCAGGCACCGCCGCGGCGAGGCCAGCCTGTACGAGCTGCTCGAAGTGCGGGAGGCCCTGGAGGCCGGGCTGATCTCCGACGTCGCGGGCAAGGTGCCCGCCGCGGACCTGGCGACGCTGCGCGAGCTCGTCGGCACGATGGAGCGCGAGTCCGCCGTGGGCCGCGTCACCGCCGCCACCGACCGCGCCTTCCACCTCGCCCTCTACCGCTCGGTGGGCAACCACCTGCTCAGCGAGGTGCTCGACGCCTTCTGGGCCGCCTTCCACCGGGTGCGCGAGGAACTGCGCGAGGACCGCGAGGACCCGCGCGTCACCTGCGCGCGGCACCACGACATCCTGGAGGCCCTGGAGGCGGGCGACGGCGCCCGCGCCGCGGCGGCGATGCGCCACCACTTCGCCGGCATCAGGCAGCTCCTCACCCCGCCGGGAGACGGCGCGCCCGGCCCGGGAGACGGCGGACACGGCGCGGGAGACGGCGGGCGGGACGGCGAGGGCGAGTTGGGGCGCGGGCGCGGTCCCGAGGGTGGGCGCGGGCGCGAGACGGGCGCCTGAGCCGCGGCCGGGGCGGACGCGCCCGCGCGTGCCGGGGCAGGCACGCCCCCGAAAACGCCGCGCGCCCGCGTACACCCCGGGGGCGGCGGGCGCGGTTCTCAGCCGCGGACCGGCGAGGTACCCAGCCAGGCCAGCAGCCGCTCCAGACGGCGGCGGCGGAACGGCCCCGGCGCCGGCTCGGCCGTCAGCTGCTCGCGCACCAGCTCCTCCGCCACCTCGAACGACGTGGCCTGGGCCACGTCTTCGAGCAGCACGATGCCGCTGCTCTCCGACTCCCGGCCCCGCACGCTCAGCAGGAACCGCCAGATCTCCAGGGCGCTCTCCTCCTCCCCGTACGCGGCCAGGTTCTGGGCGGCGGACCGCCGCTGCGCCACCGAAAGGGCGGGGTGCCGGCAGATCTGCCCGACCACCTCAGGCAGCCGCTGCCGCCCGCCGTACTCCGCCAGCGCCCCCAGGGCCGTCTCCACCTGGTCCCCCTTCGCCTCGGCCGAGGCGAGGATGCCCTCGGCGATCCGCAGGCGCAGCTCGTCCAGCTCCACCGCCGGGTCCTCGTCCAGCGCGTCCAGCACCCCGGAGCCCCACTCGCCCCAGGCGGCCTGCTCCGCCGACCGGGCGGCCAGCTCCGCGACCGCGCGCCGCCGGTCCGCCTTCAGCAGCACCCGCGCCGCCTGCGCGAAGTGCGCCTGCCTGGTCACCGGGGACCGCAGCGCCAGCTCCGCCACGCGGAAGGCCTCCTCCGGCAGCCCGGCGTCCAGGAGCAGCTGCGCCCACTCGGCGCGTTCGAACGGGTTGAGGCGCCGGGGATCGCCCACGCGCGCCTGCAGTTCCGCCATCCCGCCCGGGCCGTGGCAGGCCGGCCACAGCCGCGCCAGGTCGACCGCCCCGATGGGTATCTCCTCTTCCCCGCCCAGCTGCCGGCCGACCCACTCCGCCGCCTCGCGCTCCACCCCGGCCTCGGCCATGAACCGCAGCAGCCAGGCCAGGCGCCACATCTCCCAGCCCTGCTCCTCCCCCCAGGCGAGCAGCCTCGACGCCGACTCGGCGGCCTGCTCGCCCCCGGCCCGCAGCCAGATCTCGGCGGCCTGCACCTGGGCGGCCGTCGTGCGGGACCTCGACTCCACGAGCGTCGCCGCGACCGTCGCCGCCTCCGGCGCGGCCTCCGCCTCCTCCAGCGCCCGCGCCAGGGCCAGCCTGCCCGCCTGGTCGGCCGCGGGCCTGGCCAGGGCCAGCTCGGCGACCGCCCCCGCCGCCGCGGGATCGGCGGCCAGCCAGGCATCGGCCGCGCGGCGCAGCAGGCCAGAGACCGCGAGCGGGTCCGCGAGCACCCGCCGCGCGCAGCGCTCCACCTCCTCGGCCGCCTCCAGCGCGCGGTGGGTCTCCGCGGCGAGGGTCCACTCCCAGGCGTCGGCCCCCGGCTCGGCGAGGAAGGAGGCAAGCCGGGCGCGCACGGCCTGCCGGGCCGCCTCCCCCAGCCGGACCGCCAGCTGCCCCGCCTTGGGCAGGTAGCCGTGCAGCTGCTCAAGCAGCGGGCCAAGGAGCGCGGTCGCCGCCTCGGGCGGCACCAGCCGGCTCAGCGCGGACAGGGCGCGGAACCGGTGCCCCGCGCTCAGCCCCGGCGCCGCCACCAGCCGTTCCAGCACCGCCGCCGTGCCGTGCCTGCCACCGAGGGCGGAGAGCGCGTCGGCGGCTTTGGCCGAGTCGCCCGTGTCGTCCCCGCGGCACAGATCGGCCAGCCGCCGGATCACCCGCCCGGCCTGCTCGGGCCCCGCGTTCACCCCCTCGGCCAGCAACGTGCCCGCGAGCAGGGTGCGTTCCGGGCCCGGATGCGCGAAGACCTGCTCCAGCAGCCGGTCGGGCGCGCAGCCGGGCCGCGCGGCCCACCGGCACAGCACGAACAGCGCCAGGGACTGCTCCGCCCCCCGGCAGGCCCGCCGCACCCACGCCTCAAGCCCAGGTCCCTCGGCCGGGATCTCCTCCGCGTACGCCACCGCCGCCAGGTACTCGGCGAAGCTCTGGTGCAGGAACCGCAGCTGGTCCCCGACGGCCACGAGCAGGCCGGTGCCGACCAGCGCCGCGGGCAGCCGCCCCTCCCAGCGCGGCGGCAGCGGCCCGGCGGCGGGGCGGCCGCGCACCCAGTCCCTGGCCGCGGCGGCGAGGTCCTCCTCGCCCTCGGTGCGCAACCTGGCCAGGGCGCGCACCAGTTCGTCGGCCGAGTCGGCGAGCCAGTCGGGGAAGGCCGCCTGGGCGCCGTAGGTGGCGCGGTCCCTGAGGCGTTCCAGGAAGCCCTCGTACAGGGCGAGGCGGCCGGCGGCCGGCGGCAGCGAGGGCTCCAGGGTCGCGTTCACCAGCGCGATGGTGGCCAGCAGCGGGTTGCGCACCAGCTCCTTCAGCTCGCCCTCCTCGACGAGTTCGCCGAGGAACCGGTCCGCCGCCGCGGCCGGGTTCCGGATGCGCGCCCGCTGCTGGTCGAACCACTTGTGGGCGTAGCTCTTCAACTCGGGCTCGCCGAACGGCTGGATCTCGAACTCGCCGGCCACCGCCTCGCGCAGCGGCGCCAGTTCCGTCGGGGGCAGCGGGCGGCTGGTCACCACCAGCCGGTAGTCGGAGTCCCGGTGGGCGTGCCTGGCCAGGGTGCGGATCAGCTCCGCGCGCTGCCGCCAGTCGGCGATCTCGTCCAGGCCGTCCACGAAGATCAGCCAGCGCGCCCCCTGGGCCCGCCCGGCGAACAGAGAGACCGGCGGGGCGGCGACCAGGCCGCCGCCCAGCGTGTTCATGGCCGCCCGGCACAGCCGCTCGCTCCACGAGCCGGACTCGGCGGCGAGCAGGGAGGCCGAGAGCCGCAGCGGCACCACGGGCTCGGCGACCGGCGCCTCCCGGATGGAGGAACGCCGCAGCCACACCCCGCACAGGGACCGCACCAGGTGGCCCGCCAGCGTGGACTTCCCCGCCCCCGCCTCGCCCGTGATCAGCAGGTGGTCGTGCCTGGCCAGCGCGTCCGGCAGCGCGAGCGCCGCGGCCGCGGCCGCCGCGGGGTCCACCGCCTCACGCGCCGGGCGCGGCACCGCCCCGGCCCGGTCCCCCGGCGCCGGCTCGCCGTGGCCCGGTCCGTGCCCCTCGCCCGGGCCCGCGGCCTCCGTGAGGTCCTCGGCCGGCTCGCCGCGCCGCGCGCCGGGGCCGGGACGGACGCTCTGCCGCACGTAGATCGCGGAGAGGGGCGGTTCGACCAGGCCGAGCAGGGCGTAGGGCAGGCAGTCGAGAATGCCGCTCTGCGCCTCCAGGAGGTCGCGCAGCGCCGGCGAGGGCAGGGGGATGTCGGCCCAGGTGGCCGTGTCGGCGTGGGCCTGCCTGAGCTCGGCCTCCGCGGCACGGTCGCGCTCCTGCTTCGCCTGCGCCCACAGGACGGTGATCTCCTCGGCGTCCCGCCCGAGCCCCTCGGCCAGCGCCCGCACGAGGCGCAGCGGAAGCATGCGCTCGGCGTTGACCGCGGCGTACAGGGCCCGCTGGTCGAGGCCGGTGAGCGTGGCGGTGCGCCGGATGGAGCCGTGGCCCACCTCGTGGATCGCCCGCTCGAACCAGTCGGACATCGCCTCGAGTTCGGGGAGCCGCTTGCGCTCGGCCGACGGCGGTCGTCCTCCTGGCATCCTGCCCCCCCTCCGGGCCGCCCGCGGTTTCCCCGCAGTTTTCCACGCTAGCCGGAAACTTCGCTGTGGGCAGAGCCTGAGGGCAGGTTCGGGGCCACGAGGCCCCGCCCGGCCTCGAAAGGACGTCAGGAGGGGGCCATGGAGAAGCTTTTCCTCACCCAGCAGGTGCCGTGGGCCGTGACGCTGCTCGCCGGTGTGCTCGCGGGGGTGCTCCGCGCCTGGCTGGCGCACCGGACGGCGGTCAGGCGGGAGGTGGAGCACACCCGGCGGGTGGAGCTGGCGGTGCGCCGCACCAGCGGCGCCGACCGGGCCGCGGTGATCCGGGCCGCCGGGCACCTCGCCCCCGGCAACCCCCGCCGCCGGGCCTGAGCGGCCGGGGGTGTGCGGGGGTGCGTCCCGGGGGCGGGGACGGCCGGGGGCGCCGGGTTCGGGAGCCGGGCGAGGGCCGGACGCCGGGTTCCGGAGCCGGGCGGGGACCGGCCGCGGGGTTCCGGAACCGGGCGGGGGCGGCAGCCGGGTTCCGGAACCGGGCGGCGGTCGTTGACATGTACGCAATGCGCTTCCGATCATCCCCTGAGAGCGCTCTCCCGCAGCTCTCGCAAGGGCCGCCCCAGGGCTCTCGCCACGGGCTCCTGCCCGCAACCCCCCACCCCTGCCTCAGAAGTGGAGCGCCATGTTCCGCAGACGGACACGTGCACGCACCAGGGTCGTGACGGCCCTGGCGGCCCTCCTCCTCGCCGTCACCGGCACCGGCCTCGAAGCCGCCGCCGCACCGGCCGGGCCCGCCCTCGCGGCGGCGGAATGGAACACCGACTGGGCCGCAGCGGCGTACGCGGCCGACCCCGCGGCCGTCTCGGCCTCCGGCGTGGAGAACGCCGGCACGGCCGCGGGCCTCGCCTTCGACGGGAACGGCGGCACCCGCTGGTCGAGCAACTTCGCGGACGACGCCTGGATCTCCGTGGACCTCGGCACCGCCATCCGCGTCACCGAGGTACGGCTCGCCTGGGAGGCCGCCTACGGCCGCAGGTACGCCGTGGAGGTCTCGGCCGACGGCCGGGACTGGCACAGCTTCTCCACCGAGAACGCGGGCACCGGCGGCACCGTCGACCTGCACACCTACCCCCAGGAGGCCGTCGGCAGGTACGTGCGCGTGCGCGGCATCGAACGGGCCACGCCCTACGGCTACTCGCTCTACTCCTTCGAGGTCTACGGCGGCGTCCCCGCCCCGGCCTCCACCGGCCGCGCCAACCTGGCCCTCCACCACCCGGCGTTCACCAACTACTACCAGGACGCGGGCCACTCCCCCGCCTACGTCACCGACGGCGGCATCCCCGCCGACCTCAGGGCGGACCAGAGCCGCTGGGCCAGCGACTGGAACGCCGACCGCTGGGTCTCCGTGGACCTCGGGGCCACCGCGCAGATCGACACGGTCGACCTGTACTGGCAGGCCGCGTACGCCGTGGACTACCGCCTCCAGGTCTCCGACGACAACCGCTCCTGGCGCACCGTGTACCAGCCCACGGCCTCCGAGGTCGCCGCCCGCCGCGCCGACGTCAGGTCCCCGGGCGAGGCGAGCGGCCTGCACGACACCGTCCGGCTGAGTGCGCCGGCCACCGGCCGCTACGTGCGGATGCTCGGCGTGGAGCGGCGTTCCTTCTACAACCCTGCCCCGGCCACGGCCCAGTTCGGCTACTCGCTCTACGAGTTCCAGGTCTGGGGCACCGGCGGCAGCGACGCGGCCGCCTACCCGGCGCTGCCCCAGGACTCGGGGGCCGCGTACCGCACCACCTTCCTCGACGAGTTCGACGGCACCGCGCTGAACCGCGACAGGTGGCGGGTGGTCACCACCGGCTCCACGATGGGCACCGTCAACGGCGAGTCCCAGGCGTACGTCGACTCCCCGCAGAACATCGCCGTCGCCGACGGCACCCTCCGCCTGCGGGCGAACTACTGCGCCCGGTGCACCACCGCGCCCAACGGGCAGGTCTTCGACTTCAGTTCGGGACGCATCGACACCAACACGAGGTTCGACTTCACCTACGGCCGGGTCAGCGCCCGGCTCAGGCTGCCGGTCGGCGAGGGCTTCTGGCCGGCCTTCTGGCTGCTGGGCAGCAACGTCGACGACCCGGCCGTCTCCTGGCCGGCCAGCGGCGAGGCCGACATCATGGAGAACATCGGCTACGCGGACTGGAGCAGCTCCGGCGTCCACGGCCCCGGCTACTCCGCCGACGGCAACATCGGCGTCACCCAGCACTTCCCTGCGGGCCAGTCCGCCGACCAGTGGCACACCTACGCCGTCGAGTGGACGCCCACCGCGCAGCGCTACTACGTGGACGACCGGCAGGTGTTCGAGCTCACCCGGCAGAAGGTCGAGGCCACCCGCGGCCAGTGGGTCTTCGACCACAACCACTACGTCATCCTCAACCTGGCCCTCGGCGGCGCCTACCCGGCGGGCTACAACGGCGTCACCCAGCCCTACTGGGGCCTCCCCCAGTCCAGCGTCGACCGCATCGCCGCGGGCGGCGTCCAACTGGAGGTCGACTGGGTGCGGGTGGAGCAACGCCTCTGACCCACGCCCCCCGCGCGCGCCACGCGGGCCCGCCCGCCGCGGGGCGGTCGCGCTCACCGCGGGGGGTGGGCGCGGGCCCGCCCGCCGCGGGGGGCCGTCGCGGGCGCGAACCGCTCGACGCGCGCGGGCGCGGGCCGTCGCTCACGCGGGCCGCCGCTGCCGCGGGAGTTCAGGGCTCCCCGCCCGGGTCCGCGCCGGTGGCCTCCGCGGCGCCGAGGGCGCGTCCCAGGGGGCCGGTGAGGAGGCGCGGATGGCGGCGCCACCACCAGAGCGCGTCGGAGGCGATCGGGTGCAGCCGGCCGAGCGCCGCCCCGTCGTCGTAGACGGTCGCGGTGACGAACCTGAGGTCGAGATCCTTGATGCGCTGGTTCCAGACGACCATGGTGTCGTGGTCCAGGAGGAGCCAGGCCTCGTGCAGCCAGTTGCGGCAGTCCAGGTCCTCGACGTAGCTCTGCGGGCCGTCCGGGTACCCCCGCTCGACCGCCTCCACCAGCACGGCCCATCTGCCGACCATCTCCGCCACCGTGAACGCCCTGCGCCAGCCGCGCCGGTGCAGCAGCTCGCCGACCGCCGCCTCAATGCGAGAGACCATCGCCCACAGCTTTCGCCGTTCCGCCGCGCCGCCCGGGCGCGAGCCCAAATGAACCGGTATCCAACTAAAACGGACTGAAAACGAACCGAAAATGAAATCAAGAGCGAGGTAACGGCTTGCCGCCGGGGCCGGTTGCGCACCGGGAAGGCCGGAGGCACGCGGAGCCCGAGGCGCCCCGGGCCCACCGCCACCCCGCCGCACCGCCTCATTGCTCGGGTTTGCCCTGGATTGCTCCGGGTTACTCCGGGTTGCTCTGGGCTGCCCTGTATTGCTCTGCATTACTCCGGCTTGCTCCGGCTTCTCCACCGGGGACTGGCCAGGGGCCGCACCGGGGAGCGCAGCGACGCTCCCTCCAGGGGAACCCGCCCCGGCGACATCTCCCGGTGGCCCACCGGTGTCCCCGAGATGCCTCCCCAGCGGGCTTCGGCCGGAGCAACCTCAACCGGAGGGCTCCGCCCGGAACGTCGCGCACTAGCCGGGGCCCTCCCGCGCGTTCGGCCGGCAGTTCCCGCCCAGGCGCCTCGGCCGGGTGCTCCCCCTACCCGGCCGAGGCGCGCGGTCTTTCCCCGGGGAGGAAGCGACGAAGCCCTCCCCGAACCCGGACGGCACACTCGTTCACATGTGCGACCGCGCGATCGCCGCCCAGCCGAAGCACTGCCACCACTCCACCAACCATCGCAGTCGTCGCCCTACCCGCCCCCGGCTCGCCCGGCCACCCTCCGGCCGGCGGAAAACCGGCGGCGGGGCGCGGCGCGCGGGGCGGCAACGGCCGTGGTCCGCCCGCCATCGGGCCAACCGCGACCATACTTCTACACTACTGTCGAACATGGCGACTGCGCGAGACCCCGATCACATCGAGCGCAACCGAATCCCCCTCGCCCCGCCCGCGCGTTCCCCCCGTGCCGGCCGCGCTTCCCCCGGCACCCCCGGACCGATGCAGACGCAACGCCCTGCCGGACCGGACGAGCCGTCGGGTGTGGGTCTGGCCCGCGCGGTCGCGGGTGGGCGGGGCTGCGCGGCGGAGGGTGGCGGAAGACGCCCGAGGGTGGCGGACATCGACGGGAGAGGGTGGGGCCCGGTGGGGGTACGTCAACCCCCCGGCAGCGGCCCGGCGTTGACCTGCCACCGGGGGGTGGGCGGGCTCAGGAGGCCGCCGCGGCGTGGAGGATGACGATCAGCGCGCTCGCCGCGTTGAGCGAGGACAGGGCCGAGGCGGCGGTGCCGCCGGCGGCCATCCAGGCGGCGAGGCCCGTGGGCGTGCGCGCGGGCGGCCAGGTGCGGGACGGGGGCGGCGGGGCGAGCAGCGCCGCGACCCGGCGCGGTACCGGCCCCGGCGCGGCAAAGGCGGGAAGGGGGCCCGCCGACGGGGTGAGCAGGGCGGCCTTGCCCACGGCCCGCGCCGTCACGAGGCGGTTCCCCACCACCTGCGCCGCGTCCTCGTCGGCCCAGCGCTCCAGGTTGTAGGCCACGGCGGTGCGCAGGGGCCGAAGCAACGGATGGGCCCTGGCGGCCAGTTGGGCGACCAGCAGGTACCGGTGGTGCCCTCCGGACACGTGCGCGCGCTCGTGGGCGAACAGCGCCCGCCGCTCCCCGCTGGTCAGGCCGCCCAGGATCGCGGCGGACACCACGATGCGGCCGTGGCGGCCGGGGAGGGTGAAGGCGTAGGGCCGTTCGTCCGGCAGCACGGCCACCTGGCAGGCGGGCAGTCCGGTCAGCGACTCCCGCACGCCGCGGACGATCCGGTGCCGGCGCCACAGCGTGTGGCCGCAGGCCACCGCGACCGCGAGAAGCGCGGGAATGGCCGCGCGTCCCGCGAACCTGTCGCAGGGCACCGCCGCCCGCACCTCGGGGTGCGACCACCCGTCGGGCAGCGGGTTTCCCGGCAGTTGCGCGGTGCCCACGATCATGATCAGCGACAGGCACAGCGTGCTGCACACGGCCAGAACGGCGGCCGCGCCGGTGAGCAGGCGGGCGGTCGCCCGCGGGTGCAGGTGCTGCTCGGCCAGCCGCGCGATCGGCCAGGCGGTCAACGGCAGCACCAGCGGCAGGAAGACGAAGACCCCCACCGCGTCACTCTCCTGACTGCTCCGTGCCCGACAGCAGGTCGCGCAGTAAGCGCTCGTCGTCGGGGGAGAGCGCGGAAACGAAGCTGGCCAGCACCGCCTCCCGGTCGGCCTCCGCCTCCAGTACCCGGCGCATCCGCAGGGCGGCCAGCCCCGGCACGTCCGCCACGGGCCGCCACAGGTAGGCGCGGCCCGAACGCTCCCTGGTCACCGCCTGCTTGGCCAGCAGCCTGGAGAGGATCGTCATGACCGTGCTGTACGCCAGGTCCCCGCCCAGCTCCGCCTGAATCCAGTGCGCGGTCACCGGTCCCGAGGCGGCGCGCAACGCGGACAGCACCAGGGCCTCCAGCTCCCCCTGCCCCCGGCGCAGGGGCTGACCGGAGCCCGAACCTGGCGTCTCCTGGTTCTCCACACGTCCCTCCTCCGCGGGCACAGCCGTCCCATCGTAGGGCCGAGCGCCCCCCGCGGGCCCCGGTCCGCCGGCGAGCGGCGCATCCGGCGAACCGTCGAGCCGTCGGACCGGCGGACCGGCGGACCGTCGGACCGGCGGACCGGCGAGCCGGCGAGCCGGCGGGCCGCCTACGGCTCCTCGCCGTACGTGGAGCCGGTCATGGGGGCCAGGACCCGGGTGCCGGTCTGCTGGTAGATCACCGAGCTGCGGAACCGGACGACCTCGCGGCGGGCGCTGAACCTGTCCATCAGGAAGGCGTGCAACTGCTCGATGTCCGGCACGGCCACGTGCACGATGAAGTCGTCGTCCCCCGAGACGACGTAGACGGACACCACCTCGGGCAACTCGCTCAGGTACACCTGGAACCCGGAGATCACCTCCCGGCTCAGCGGCCGCAGCCTGGCGAAGACCAGCGCCTGCAACGCACGTCCGAGCAGCCGGGGTTGCACCGCCGCGTGGAATCCGGTGATGACCCCGCGGGCCCGCAGGGACCTGACCCGCTCCAGGCAGGTGGAGGGTGCGATGCCCACCTTCTGGGCCAGTTCCCGGTTGGTGAGCCGTGCATCGCGCTGCAGGTGACCCAGGATCGCCGAATCAATGTCGTCCATGGCCGCCATTCTCCCCCTGCTTCCGAATATCGTTCGGGCGAGCCCCCAACGTTCCGCATCAGGCTCTAGATTTCTCCTCTCCTGCCGGACGACCAGGGAGCGCTCCCTCATGACGACTGCCGTCGACCACTACGACCGGTTCCTCGCCGAGCACTACACGTGGATGCTGGGAGGCGACCTCGGGGCGCTGGCCGCGGCCCAGCGTGCCCTCTTGGCGGAGTGGGGCGTGACGCCGGGCGCCGCGGGCCCGCTCGCGGTGGATCTCGGGTGCGGCCCCGGGCACACGAGTCTCGCCCTGGCCGAACTCGGCTTCGACCCCGTCCTCGCCGTCGACCTGAGCCGGCCGCTGCTCGACGAACTGGCCACGCACGCGGCCGGAACGCCCGCGGTGCGGACCGTGCAGGCGGATGTGCGCACCGCGCTGCCCCGGCTGGTGCGCCCAGGCTCCGCGGGGGCCGTCGTCTGCCTGGGCGACACGCTGACGCAACTGCCGACCAGGGGAGACGTGGCGGCCCTGTTCGCCCGGGTGGCCGCGGCGCTGGCGCCGGAGGGCACGGCCCTGTTCGCCTACCGGGACCTGACCGTCCCGCTGACCGGGACCGACCGTTTCCTTCCGATCCGGGCCACCGAGGACCGGATCATGACCTGTTTCCTGGAGTATCCGGAGGACTTCAACGACTACACCGTGCTGGTGCACGACCTGATCCACCGCAGGGGGCCCTCGGGCGACTGGACCCTGCACGCCCACAGCTACCGCACGCTGCGGCTCGCCCACGACTGGGTGCTGGAACAGTTCCGCGTCGCCGGGCTGCGCGTCACCCGCCAGCAGACCGGCCCCGGCGGCCTGCGGACGGTGGCCCTCACCCGGGCCTAGGCAGCCAACCGTACGACCAGGCCGCGCTCGAATGCTTCACCGCGGAACGCGACATCATCCGCCACCACACCCCGCAGGTGCCGGTCCCCACCAACTTCACGGCCTCCTTCCAGCACCTGGACTGCCGGCGCTGGGCGGCCGAGGAGGACGTGGCCACGATCGACGTCTACCCCGACTCCTCGGACCCCGAGGGGCAGTTGCTCGCCGCCTGCAACTTCGACCTGATGCGCTCCCTGCGCGGTGGAAGGCCCTGGCTGCTGCCGGAGTCGGCCACCGGCGCCAACGTCCCGCGCCGCCGCAACTCCGCACGGCCCGCGGGTCAGCTGCGCGTCCGGTCCCTCCAGGCGCCGGCGCGCGGCTCGGACTCGGTGATGTGCTTCCAGTGGCGCCAGTCCCGGGCGGGGGCCGAACGGTTCCGCTCCGCGATGCTCCCGCACGGCGGCACCCGCACCCGCACCTGGCGCGAGGTCACCGAACTCGGCCGCGACCTGCGCACGCTGGCCGGCCTTGCGGGCGGCCGGGCCGAGACGGCCGAGGTGGCCGTGGTCTGGGACTGGGACAACTGGTGGGCCCTGGAGGGCCCCAACCACCCCTCGGCCGGCCTCGCCTTCCAGGGCCGCGGCCTCGACCACTACCGGCCGCTGTGGGGCGCCAACCTCCCGGTGGACTTCCTCCACCCCCACCACGACCTCGGCGCCTACCCAGGCCCCCGCCCGCTGAGCCCCCGTTCCGCCACCGCCCCGGCCTTCGCTCCCCCGCCGGGCAGTTGGCGGCGAACCGTCGCCGCCGAGCGGGCAACCCGCGCACCGCCGACCCCGCGCGCCAGGCGCCGACCGGCCGTCCCCGTCACCTCGGCCCGTCGGCACGCAGGCTCGGGTTAGCCCCACCCCGCCCCTGGGGGCCCGCAGGATCGCCTCCAGGAGCGCGACTCCGTAGCGTCCACCCCATGGAGACGGCGATACGAAAGCACTTCGGGCGATCCGCATGGGCGCGGATGACGCTGGCCCTCGCCGGCGTCGGCGCCGTCGGCGTGGCCACCGTGCTGGGCACGGGGCCCGGCGCCGAGGGCGCCGCCGCCCACCGGGCCGCACAGGGACGCTTCCAGCGGGACGCCGACGCGGTGCGGGACACCGGCGCCACCGGCCTGGTGGCACGGGCACGGGACGCCGCCGGGCACGACACCGCGGTCAGGTCCGGCGTGGCCGACCTGGACGGGCGCGACCCCGTCCACCACGACGCCTACTACCGGATCGGCAGCGACACCAAGACCTTCGTCGCCGTGGTCGCCCTCCAACTGGTCGCCGAGGGAACGCTCCACCTGGACGACACGGTGGAAGAGTGGCTGCCGGGAGTGGTGAGCGGCAACGGCAACGACGGCAGCCGCATCACCCTCCGCAACCTCCTCCAGCACACCAGCGGCCTTGCCGACTACACCGACGTCCTCTTCGGCGACCCCGCGACGCTGACACCCGAGGGCTTCCGGGAGGGGCGGTTCACCGCCCGCACCCTTGAAGAGGAGGTCGCGTTGGCCACCACTCGGCCTCCCGGCTGGCTGCCGGACGCCGAAGCCCCGGGTTCCGAGACCCGCTGGTCCTACTCCAACACCAACTACGTGCTGGCCGGCCTGATCGTCGAAAAGGCCACAGGACACCCCTGGGAGCAGGAGGTCAACGACCGGATCATCGAACCTCTCGGCCTACGCCACACCATGACCATGGGCACCTCGGCCTACGTCCCCCAGCCCACGGCCACCGCCTACACCCGGTTCCCGGGCCGGGAAGAGCTCACCGACACCACGCTCTCCGTGGACGGCGGACCCGACGGCGGCATCGTGAGCACCACCGACGACATGAACTCCTTCCTGCGCGCTCTGATGAACGGCACCCTGCTGCCCGCCGAACAGCTGGCGCAGATGCGCACCACGGTGCCCGCGCCGGGGATGGGCGGCAGCGACGAGGCGCGCTACGGCCTCGGCATCGCCTGGCGTCCGGCCGAGGGCTGCGACGCCGGGGTCTGGTTTCACGGCGGCACCTCGTTCGGCACCGTGTCCGAGGAGGTCGTCACCCCCGACGGCAGGGCATCGGCCGCCGTCGCCGTCTACACCACCCGCTATGACGACGAAGAGCGCTTCCTCCGGCAGCAGGCGGCCACGCTCTCTCTGCTGGACCACGTCGTCTGCGAGCCCTCCGGCCGGCCCTCTCACCCGCCCGCGTAGCGGCCCGCCCGCGTAGCGGCCCGCCCGCGTAGCGGCCCGCCCGCCCATACGGAAGAGGCGGTCACCCGCCGTGCGACGCGCGGGACGGGGGGCAGTTCGCGGGGCGGGGGGCAGTTCGCGGGGCGGGAGTCGCGGGTGGGAGTCGCGGGGCGGGGGACGGGAGTTGGGCACGCCCGCCGGGTCCGGTGCGGGCCCCGGGCGCCGGAAGCGGCACCGGCTCCGCCGAGTGTTCCGCTGCGTCCTCCGCGTCTTCGCGCGTTCGGCACCTGGGCCGGGGTGCGTATCGGCACGTAACCCGTGGGCCAGGCCGCCCACCGCGGGGGCGGCTGCCGCCCCTCGCCTACGCGCCGGCGCGTAGGCGGCGGTCGGCGCGTCGGTGCGTCGGTGCGCCGGCGGCGGTCGGTGCGTCGGCGCGTAGGCGGCGGTCGGCGCGTCGGCGCGTAGGCGGCGGTCGGCGCGTCGGCGCGTAGGCGGCGGTCGGCGCGTCGGTGCGCCGGCGGCGGTCGGTGCGAAGGCGCGCGCCGGCGCCGGGAGCAGGTCCCCCTCCGCGGCCTCACCACCGACGACAACCGAGGGTTGTCACACGCGCCGGGCCGTTGTTGGCCCCTGCGGCCGGGGCGGGGTTTCGATGTCCGGCATGCGCAGACTGATTCCCACGGGGGAGGCGGCGCGACCGGTGGAGTTCGCCGACGCCGACCGGCCGGTCCCCGAACCCGACGAGGCGTTGATCAGGGTGGAGGCGTTCGCGCCCAACCGCGGTGAGACGTTCCTTCTCGACCGCCCGCGCCCTGGGTTGCTGCCCGGCAAGGACGTCGCCGGGCGCGTCGTCCGGCAGGCGGCGGACGGCTCGGGCCCCGGTCCCGGCACCCGCGTGGTCGGCCATCCCCCGCTGGGCGGCTGGGCCGAGTACGCGGCCGTTCCCACGCACTCGCTGGCCGTACTCCCGGACGGCGTCGACAGCGTGCGGGCCGCGGCCCTGCCGCTCGCCGGGATCACCGCGCTGCGGCTGCTGCGCGCGGCCGGTTCCCCGGCCGGGAGGCGGCTGCTGCTGACGGGGGCCTCCGGCGGCGTCGGCCACTACGTCACCGAACTGGCCGCCGCGGCCGGTGCCGAACTGACGGTCGTGACGGCCACACCCGCCCGCGGCGAACGCCTCCGCGCGCTGGGCGCGGCCGAGGTCGTGCACGAGGTCGCGGCGGCCGACGGGCCGTTCGACGTCGTGCTGGAGTCCACGGGTGGGCCTCATCTGGCCACCGCCCTCTCGAAGTTGCGCCCCGGCGGCCTGCTCGTGTGGTTCGGGCAGGCCACCCGCACCCCGGCGACCCTCGACTTCTTCGGCCTGCTCGGCAGCCCCGAGGGGGTCACCCTCCGGCACTTCCACTACGCGGGCGCGCCCTACGGCCCCGACCTGGAGACGCTGGTGCGGCTGGTGGAGACGGGACGGCTGCACCCGGAGATCGGCCGGGTCGCCGACTGGTCCGACACCGCGGCGGTCCTGGTCGACCTGCGCGAACGCCGGATACGCGGCAAGGCCGTCCTCACCACGGAAGCGGCCCGGTGAGCGCCGCCGAGTGGGCGGCCGCCCTGTGGCCCCGGGCCGGCGGGGCGGGTCTCGATCCGCACGAGTACCGGCGCGTCACCGAGGGCCTCGGCTCGATCGCCGACTGGGCCCCTGCCTTCGTGCGCGCCGCGCGTGGCCACCTGGCGCGCGCGGCGGCCGCCGGGTCTGCCGTGTCCCGGGGCGGGCACCTGCTGGCGGCGGCCGGCTGGTTTCACGTCGCCACGCTGGGGCCCGGGGTGGAGGCAGGAGCGGCGGGAGCGGCGGCCGCCGAGGCGGATGCCGCGCTGGCCGGCGCGCTGGCCCTGCTCGATCCGGCCGCGCGGCGCGTCGAGGGCGAGGAGTTCACCGGCTGGCTGCGGGGCCCCGCCGACGCGCCTGCCACGGTGATCGTCGTGCCAGGTCTTGACTCGGCCAAGGAGGAGTTCCTGGATCTCGGAACCGCGCTGCTGGCCAGGGGGCTTGCGGTGTTCGCGATGGACGGCCCGGGGCAGGGGGCGCTGGCGGCCGGGACGGTCGTGCGGGCGGACTACCACCGGGTGGTCGCGCGGGTCGCCGAGGCGCTGGGCGTCGCGCGTTTCGGGCTCGTCGGGCTCAGTCTCGGCGGCTACTACGCGGCGGAGACGGCGGCACACGACCCGCGGGTGGCGGCCGTGGCAACCGTCAGCGGCCCCTTTCGGCTCGACTGGGAGCGGCTGCCGCGCACCGTGCGCGAGATCCTGACGCTGCGTGCCGGCGGGTCCGGGGCGGCCCGCGACTTCGCCGGCCGGGTGGATCTGTCGGCGCTCGCGGCGCGCATCGCCGCGCCGCTGCTGGTGGTGGACGGCGGGCAGGACGTCATCCCCGGGGTGGCCAACGGCGGGCAACTGGCCGCTCTCGCGCCGCGGGGGGAGTACCTGTCCGTGCCCCACGGCGACCACCTCCTCCTCAACGCGCGCCCTGATTGGCTGCCTTACCTCGCGGACTGGCTGGCCAGGGCCCTCACCGCGCCCTCCACGGCTGCGACGCCGCCGCCCTCGCCGTAACCGCCCTCGCCGCGATCACCGGCCCCGCGGTTGCCATTGCCGCGCAGCCGTGGCCGCGCAGCCGTGGCCGTTCTCGGCCGGGCGGCTGGGGCAGAAGGCCGAGGACTGCCCCATGCCGCTGCGGCCCGATCTCATCCGCGACCTCGGATGTCTCCGTCGCGCGCGTCCGGTCTCTTCTCCCTCCTCTGTCGGGCCGACTCCGCGCCTACTCCGCGTCCGCGCGTCGGAGGGTGAGGTAGCCGGCGAGGAGGGCGGCCAGGGTCCACAGGACCACCAGGACCAGAGCCGTGTCCGGGCCGTAGTCGCGGGCGAAGGCCGGGTCGCGCACCTCGTCGGCGAGGTGCATGGCCACCATGCCTGCCTGGTCCGGCAGGTACTGGAGGACCGTGCGCGCCACCGGGACGTTGCCCAGGCCCTGCGAGCCGAGGAACAGCAACGGCAGGAGGACGGCGAGCGCCCGGGACGTGCCGCGCATCAGGGCGGAAAGCCCCGCGGCGAAAAGGCAGATGAGGGTCAGGTACAGCCAGCCGGCGGCTATCGCGCGCAGCGTGCGGCCCTCGTCCGGGGAGGCAGCGTGGGGGCCGAGGGTCGCCTGGGCCGCGGCGTAGGTGGTCAGGACCGTGAGGAGCGAGACGACGCAGGCGGGCACGGCGATGGCGGTCATCTTGGCGGCGAAGAGGCGCCCGCGCCGCGGAACCGCCAGCAGCGAGGTGCGTATGGTGCCGGTGGAGAACTCGCCGCCCACCGCGAACACGCCGAAGACGGCGAGGGCGAGCTGGGCGAGGGTCAGGCCGTAGAGCGAGTAGAAGAGCGGGTCGTCGGCGGCCCGCTGCTCGGGCGTCATGCCGGGGTAGGCGTTGCGGTGGCTGAGGCCGGCGAGCAGGCCGAAGCCCACGCCGGTGAGCAGCGTGGCGGCCAGGGCCCACCACGTCGAGCGCAGGGTGCGCAGCTTGAGGAGCTCGGCGCCGATCAGGCCCGGCGCGCCGCGCGCGGCCACCTCCCCGGCAACCTTCGAGACGGGGCACTCGGGCATCGGCTACTCGCCTCCCGTCAGCCGCAGGAACGCCTCCTCGAGCGCGCCGGGGCCCTTCGCCCCGGTGAACTCCCGCACGGAGGCGTCGGCGAGCAGCCGGCCGCGGGCGATCACGACCAGCTGGTCGGCGGTGAGCGCCATCTCGGCCATCAGGTGGCTGGAGACCAGCACCGTCCGGCCCTCGGCCGCCAGCTTGCGCAGCGTCTCGCGGAGGCTGCGCAGCCCTGCCGCGTCCAGGCCGTTGCCCGGCTCGTCCAGCAGCAGCACCGGGGGGTCGCCGAGCAATGCGGCGGCGAGGCCGAGGCGTTGCCGCATGCCCAGGGAGAAGCCCGCCACGCGCCGGTCCGCCACCTCCGCCAGGCCGGCCAGCCGCAGCACCTGCGCGACCCGGGCCGCGGAGATCCCGTGGGTGCGGGCCAGCCAGCGCAGGTGGTCGCGCGCGCTGCGCCCGGGGTGCGCGCCGCCCGACTCGAGCAGCGCCCCCACCCGCCGCAGGGGCTCCTTCAGGCGGGCGTAGGGGCACCCGTCGATCAGGGCCTCCCCCGCCGTCGGCCGGGTCAGACCGAGGAGGAGGCGCAGCGTCGTGGTCTTGCCCGCGCCGTTCGGCCCGAGGAAGCCCGTCACCCGCCCGGGCCGCGCCGTGAAGGAGAGCCCGGCGACGGCCTCCCTGCTGCCGCCCGGGTATGTCTTGGTCAGATCCCGTACTTCGATCACCCTGCACACGCTAGGGAGGCGAGCGGGCCGGGCACAGTCTCCGAAAGTAGCCGGTGAAGGAGACGAAAGTGGATAGCCCGGGCGGAGGCGGTGACCGTACGCTTCCAGGTATGTACTCATCAGTGAAGCTCAGGCCGCCGACGGCAGCCATGGTGGTGGCGGCGGACACCGCGATTCTGGCCGCCGCGCACCCCGGCCTGCCCGCCTGGGCGCTGCCCGGCTTCGCGCTCGCCGGGGCGCTGGTCGCCGCGGTCGAACGGCGCAGCGCCTGCGCCGCCTTCGCCGCGGCCGCGCTGGTGCTCGCCCCGGCGACGGGGGCGGCCTATGTGCTGCTGCTGTGGACGGGCTATCGCGCCGGGTACGCCCTCGCCTCGCGGGCCGCCGCGGCGTTCGTGGTGGCCGCGGCGGCCGGTGGTCTTGCCGTCCAGGCGGTGCTGCACGTCGCCGAGCCGCGCGTGCTTCCCCATCTGGTGTGGTCCTCCCTCGTCTTCACGGCGCTGCCGCTGCTGGCCGGCCGTTATCTGGCCGAGCATCGCCGGCTGGTCGACTCGCTGCTGGCGGAGCGTCGCCTGCTGGCCGAGCGGGAGCGGCTGCGGGAGCGGCTGCGAATAGCCCGCGACGTGCACGACTCGCTGGGCCGCAGGCTGAGCCTGGTGTCGGTGCAGGCCGCCGCCCTTGAGGTTTCCGGCCGGCTGCCGCCGCGGGAGCGGGAGTCCACGCGGCACCTCGCCGAGGCGGCGCGCGGGGCCATGACCGAGTTGCACGGCCTGGTCGGCTCGTTGCGCGGGGGTGAGGCCGGCATACCCGAGCCCGGCGGGGTGGCGGCGGTCGAGCGGCTGATCGGGGAGTTCCGGGCGTCCGGGGTGGAGGTGAGCCTGCGGCGGGAGGGCGCGCCGGTGGAGCTGCCGCCGGCCTCGGGGGAGGCGGCGTACCGCGTGGTGGAGGAGGGGCTGACGAACGCCGCGAAGCACGCGCCCGGCAGGCCGGTGGTGGTCAGGATGGCGTGGGAGCCGGACGCCCTGCTGCTCACCGTGGCCAATCCGGCGGCCGGGCCGCCGGGGGACGGGCCCCGCGGCGGGCACGGGCTGGCCGGCCTGGGCGAACGGGCGCGCGCGGCGGGCGGCTTCGTCGACCACGGCCTGACGGAGGAGGGGGAGTTCCGGTTGTTCGCCATGTTGCCGGCGGGGGCCGCGGTGGCCCGTCCCGTGAGGCGCCGCGGCTGGCTGGAGGTGGCGATGGCGGTGGCGGCGTTCGGGGCGCTGCCGGCGAGCCTGCTGTTCGGGGTGCGCTGGTGATCGGCGTGCTGGTGGCCGACGACGAGCCGTTGATCGTCGCGGGCATCCGCACGGTGCTGGAGTCGGCGGGGGACATCGAGGTGGTCGCGGAGGCGGCCGATGGTGGAGCTGTACTGGAGGAGGTGATGCGGTGCCGTCCGGACGTGGCGCTGGTCGACATATCCATGCCGGTGCTGGACGGGCTGTCGGCCGTGGAGGAGTTGCGGCGCCGCGCCCCCGAGGTGCGGACGGTGGTGCTGACGGCGTTCGGCGCGGAGCCCAATGTGCTGCGGGCGTTGCACGGCGGCGCGGCCGGGTTCGTGCTGAAGAACTGCACCCCGGAGGAGCTGATCCGGGCCGTGCGGGCCGCGCACGGCGGCGAGGCGTTCCTCTCCCCGGCGGTGACGCGCGTCATCCTCGGTGTCGTGGCCCCGGACGCGCTGCCCCGCCGTCGTGAGGCGCTCGCCCGCCTGGAGGCGCTGACGGCACGCGAGGCGGATGTGGTGCGGTTGGTGGCCGAGGGCCTGTCGAACGCGGACATCGGGCGGCGGCTGCACATGAGCGAGACGACGATCAAGACGTATGTGAGCCGCGTCCTCGCCAAGTTGGCCTGCGAGAACCGGGTGCAGGCGGCGCTGCTGGTCCGGGATGCGGGCCGCGGGTGGGCGGGGGTGTAGGGGGCCGCCCTGCCGCGGGCGGGAAAAGCGAGGAGGAGGGAAAGGAGAGGGGTGAGCGGAAGAGGCCGGCGCGGGGGCGGGCCGGTCAACGCGACCGCGTTGCCGACTCGTTCGGCTGAACGCACGGCCGGGCTCCGCGTTCGGGTGCCGGAGTGACGTAGGACACCGGTGTGAACGGTGTGCCTGATGTGAGTTCCTTCGGCGGTGCGGTCCCACCGGTGGGCCCGGGGGATGACCCGGCCGCGGTGGCGCGTCTCGCGGCCCCCGGGCTGGTGGAGGAGGCGGCGCGGCGGCTGGCGGCCTACTGGCGGGAGGTTCCGGGGCTGGCGCCCGGTCGGGCCGAGTCGGCGCGGGGGTTGGCGGAACGGCTGGCGGCGCCGCCGGGCGAGGAGCCAGGCGACGGCGAGCGGCTGCTCGACCTGCTGGGCCGGGCCGTGGGGGCGGGTGAGGAGACGGGTTCGCCGCGGCACCTCGCCTACATTCCCAGCGCGGGGTTGCCGGCCTCGGCGGTCGGCGCCTTGCTGGCGGCCGGGTTCAACCGGGTGACCGCCATCCCGGACCTCAGCCCCGCCATGATCGCGTTGGAGGACGGGCTGCTGCGCTGGCTGTGTGGGGTGTTCGGCCTGCCGGCGGGCGCGATCGGCACCCTGCAGACCGGCGCCTCGCTGTCGACCCTCACCGCGGTGGTCGCGGCGCGGGAGGACCGCTTGGGCGAGGCCACCGCCCGCGCCACGGCGTACACCACCGTGCACACGCACGAGGTGGCGAGGAGGGCGCTGCGCGTCGCGGGGCTGCCGCCGTCCTGCCTGCGTACCGTTCCCACGACGGGCGACCTGCGGATGGACCCGGCGGCGGCCTCCCGCCTGATCGAGGCGGATCGCCGCGCGGGACGGACCCCGTTCCTGTTGCTGGCCAACGCCGGCACGGCCGTCTCCGGCACCGTCGATCCGCTGCCGGAGCTTGCCGCACTCGCCCGGCGGGAGGGGCTGTGGCTGCACGTCGACGCCGCGTACGGGGGCGGTTTCCGGCTCACGGAGCGCGGGCGGCGCAGGCTCGCGGGCATCGAGCAGGCGGACTCGTTGTGTGTGGATGCGCACAAGAGCCTGTTCGCGCCGTTCGGCGCGGGGGTCCTGCTGGTTCGCGACGCGGCCACGCTGCGCCGGGCGTTCGCGCTGGAGGCGGACTGCATGGCGGAGGTCTCCGGCGGCGGCGACCTGCCCACCTACAGCGATCTGGGGCCGGAACTGTCGCGTGAGAGCCGCGCGTTGCGGCTGTGGCTGCCGCTGCATCTGCACGGGTTGCGGGCGTTCCGGGAGGTGCTGGACCGCATGCTCGACCTCGCCGCGGAAGCGCACCGCGCGCTCGGCGCCCATCCCGCGCTGCGGGCGGGCCCCGTTCCGGATCTGAGCATCGTGACGTTCCGGCTGCGGCACGGCGGCGATCGGGCCAACCGCGACCTGCTGCGCAGGGTCAACGCCACCGGCGCCCTCCGGCTCGGCGGCGCCCCCGTCAACGGCCGGTTCTCGCTGCGGATGTGCCTGTTGCACCCGCAGCTGGACCGCTCGGCCCTGCGGGAGATGGTGCGGGTGATCGCCCGGGCCCTCTGAGGAGCGGTCGCCCGGGCGGCGCCGGGGACGGGACGGGGAAAGTTTCCGGGAGTCGTCAGGCGAACGGGTCGCCGAGGACGCCCGCGAGGCGGATGAGGCCCGGGCGCCCGTTGTCGAGGGCGAGGGCGTAGACGGTGTACGACCAGCCGCGTTCGGCCGCGTACCGGGACGCCCAGGCCAGGACCTCCTCGACGTCGACCTCTCCCAGGACCTCGTACTCGTCGGACGCCATGGCCGCCACGTCCCAGAAGTAGACCCGGTAGCGGGCGTGGTCCTGTTCCCAGGTGGTGTCGAGCGGGCTGACCTCACGGACGTTCATGGCGAGGAGTGTAGGCACCGGGGAGGCGGGGGCCGATGGGGTTTTCGGCCGGTGTGACGGGGGTGCCGGGGGCCGGGTAGGGGTGGCGTAGAGAGTTGGGTCGGGGTTGCCGGGGGCTTCGGCCGGTTGTGCGCCGGTTGCGGGCACTCTCCCGGTGGAGGCGACCGGAGGTAATCTCGGGGTGACGCAGGGAGAAGGGATGGGCGGTGACGCCACCGATGTCCGGCTCGTCGAGCAAGGTGAACCTCCTGCCGAGGGACTTCGGCAGTCTGACGCGCCCGCTCCCGGCGTCCGTCCGGCCCGGGACGCTGTTCGTCCTGGGCGTGAACGGTGGCATGAGCGTCGCGCCTGACGCCGGGTTCCGGCTGGTCTTCGGACGCAGCGAGCCCGATGTCCACGTGTGTGTCGGCGCGGAGGACCCGCACGTCAGCCGGCAGCACGGGCACTTCGTGCGCGAGGACACGCGCTGGGTGCTGCACAACCTGGGCCGGCTGCCGATCCGGCTCTCCCCCTCGCGGCTCGTGCTCAGCGGGGACCTGGCCGACCTGCCCACGGGTTACACGCCGTTGTTCATCCTCGGCCCGCGGCAGGAGCACCTGCTGGAGGTGCGGATCGCCGCCCCCTCCCCCTCGGCGTCCGCCGGAGTGGAGCACGAGGCCGCGACGCGGGGGCCCCAGGTGTGGCCGCTGAGCCCGGTCGAGAAGCTGGTGCTGGTGTGTCTCGGGCAGCGTTACCTGCGCAACGAGCCGTATCCGCAGCCGCTGACCTGGGCCCAAGTGGCCGCGGAGCTGAGCGAGTTGCGGCCGCAGGAGCGGTGGGGGGAACGCCGGGCGGCCCACATCGTCACGAACGTGCGCAAGCGGCTGAGCCGTTCGGTGCCTGGCCTGCTGGAGGAGGAGGTTCCGCCGCCGGTCGGCAACACCCTCAACCACAACCTGATCATGGAGCTGATCGTCAGCACCACGCTGCTCAAGTCGGACCTGGGTCTGCTGGGGGAGTGAGGTTGCCCGGCGAGCGCGACGCTACCGCGCGAGCGTGCCCGCCGCGTGCGGGTGGCGTTGCCGCGCGGGCGCATCGTCGCCGCGCACGCACGTCCGCCGCGCGAGGGCGACTGGCGGCCGTGGCCGCTGGCCGCGCGGGCGCGTAGCCGCCCGGCGCGAGCACGTAGCCGCCGCGCGCGCTGCCCGCTCGGCGAGCCCGCCGCCTCGGGAACGCGCCTGCCGGGCCGGCGCATTCGCACGTGCCATCCGCGCCGCTCAGGGCGGAGGCCGACCGCGCCGCCACGCCACGCGCCCCCACGCACGGTCCGCCACGCCACGGGTCCGCCACGCGGCGCGGACACTTGGCCGCGCGGGAACAACCCAACCACGCGGGACAACCTGACCGCCCGAGCCACGGCCCGCACCGCCCGGCCCGGCCGCGCCACCCCCACCACGCCCGCACCGCTCCGACCCGCCCGCGCCACCCCGGCCTCGCCCGCACCACCGGGCCCGGCCGCACCGCCCAACCCGGCCGCGCCCCCCACCACGCCCGCACCACCCCGACCGCGGACCGACCGCGTCGTCCGGCCGATGGGCGGCGCGCGGGAGGCAAGCGGCGCGCGCGGAGCGGGCGGGCGGGAGGCGGCCGGCCGAGGGTGGGTGGGGGCGGCTCCCGGAGGGTTCACGTGCCGCGGTTGACGTCCGGGTGGCTGAGGGCGGCCTCCTCGATGTGCCAGCGCCTCGTCAGGTCCGCGTAGGTGCCGTCCGTCATCAGCTCGCCGAGCGCGTCGTGGACGGCCTCCCGCAGTTCCGGCTGGCCGGAGGGCACCGCGATGCCCCGGGAGCCCTGGTTCTCCCCGGCGAAGCTGATGCTGAGCCAGGTGGCCTCCTCGGCGATGTAGTACGCCGCCTGCGTGTACAGCATCACCACCACGTCGGCCCTGCCCTCCCTGACCGCCTCGGCCATGTCGTCCTTGGTGGCGCTCGGCAGGATCTCGGTGTTCCCCGCGCAGTCCTCGGTGTGCCTGCGCACCGACTCCTCGGTCTCACTGTCCTGGTAGACGGCGATCCGGAGGCCGCACAGGTCGTCGAGGTCCCCGGAGCGTTCCGGGTCCTCGCTCACCACGGCCCAGCCGTCGACGAAGTGGTTGACGAAGTCGACGCCCAGCGTCTCCCGTTCGCGCTCGTTGTCCACGAAACTGCCCACCGCGATGTGGTTGGCCGACTCGCGGCCCTCGCGGACGGCGGCCTGGGCGGCGGTGTCCCCGTCGTCGGACTGGTCGAACACGACGGGGACGCCCAGTTGCCGCCCGATCGCCTCGGCGAGGTCCACCTCGAAGCCGGCCAGTTCCCCGGTCTCGTCCTCCGCGAAGATGATCGGGGGGTCGTCCTTGATGCCCGCGTGCACGATGAGCTCGCCCGCCTCCCGCACCTCCAGGGGGGCGGAGCCGGCCGAGGGCTGCTGCCCCTGCGCCTCGCCGTTCTCGCCCCCCACGTTCGCGACGATCAGCCAGGCCCCGAGGGTGAGCGCCACCGCCCCGGACACCCCCGCCAGCGCGTAACGCCCGCGGCCCCACCGCGCGGCGGGCGGAGCCGGGGCCGGCGTGGGGAGCGTCCAGGACGGTGCCTGCGAGCCGGGCAGCGGGGGACCGGCGGGAGCCGCGGCGGGCGTGGGCGCCGGCGAGTTCCCGGCGGCCCAGGGGGCGTGTCCCGAGTCGTACGTGGTCTGGTTGTGACGCACCGGCGGCTCGGGCGACGCGGAGGCGGGCGAGGCGGCGGCAGGGGGCACGGACGCGGGCGGGGCCGACTCGGGCGAGGCGGGCACGGGAGAGAGGAACGGGGGCGATCCGGCGGGGGGCGAGGCGGGCGAAGGGGAGGCAGGGGAGGGCGGGTCCCAGGCCGAGGGCGGGCGCGGGCCCCAGGAGGAGGGCGGCCGATCGGCCTCGGGGCCGTCGAAGGCGAGCAGGTTCGCCGCCACCTGCCCCAGCCGGGCCGTGAGTTCGGACGGCAGCCAGTAGACGCTGCCGGCCCGCCGCTTGGCGAAGGGCCCGAGTTCGGCCGGGTCAAGCCGCTGGGCCGGGTCCTTGGCCAGGCAGTGGAGCACGATGGTCCGCAGGTCCCCCGTCAGCGGCCCGTCCTCTGGCCCCAGGTGGGGCGGGTCGTTCAGCACCCGGTACATCACCGTGGGGGGCTGCGCCCCGTCCCAGGAGAACGGGGACATGCCGGTGGCGGCGTACGCCAGGACCGCGCCCAGCGCGAACACGTCCGCCGCGCCCGCGACCCGCTCCCCCCTGATCTGCTCGGGTGGCATGTACCCGGGGGAGCCGACCATGCCGCCGGTCCGCGTCAGCGCGGCGGCGTCGACGGCCCGCGCGATGCCGAAGTCGATGACCTTGGGGCCGTCCAGGGTCACCATCACGTTCGAGGGCTTCAGGTCCCGGTGGATCAGCCCGTTGCCGTGGATCGCCGTCAGCGCGCTCGACAGGCCGTACGCCAGCGCCCACACCGAGTGTTCCGGCAGCGGCCCGTGCCAGGCGTCCACCACCTCACGCAGCGAGGAACCCGGCACGTACGCCGTGGCGATCCAGGGGACGGCCGAGTCGAGGTCGGCGTCCAGGAGGGGCGCCGTCCACATGGCGCTGACCCGCCGGGCCGCCTCGGCCTCCGCGCGGAACCGCCGCCTGAAGTGGAGGTCCCGCGCCAGCTCGCTGTGCAGGACCTTGATCGCAACCATCCGCCCGCTGGGCGAACGGCCCAGGAAAACGCGCCCCATTCCGCCCTCGCCCAGCCGCGCCAGCAGCCGGTGGGGGCCGATGGCCGACGGGTCCTGCGGATATAACGCCTCCATTGCCGTCCTTCCTCCCTCGGCGCCGCTTCGAGCGTCCTCGGACATGGTCACGCTCGTCCAGCGTTGCAGGTTGCGCCCGGTGACGCCTCCCCGTCGGGAACAGTCGCCGGAGAAGATGCCGAAAGAATGCCGAGGAAAGCACAGGAGAGCTTCGGAAAGCCGAGGGAAGGAGCCGGGGAAGAATAGGGAAAGGTTCGGGGGAAAAGCCCGAGTGAAGACAGAGAGAAGAATCGGTGACCCCTTGGGATATCCGGTGAAGGGCAGGGGTGGTGAGAGGGGCCACGGCACGGCGAAGGGTTCGGCAACGCGACGGGAAAGGGCTCGGGCAACGGGCCGGGCGGGGACGTGCGCCGACGCATCCGCGACGCGGAACGGCCCGCCGGGAATCCGGCGGGCCGTCGCGGCCGGGCGGCGGGCCGGGCGGGCGGCCTGCGCCGCGCCCTGCCGCCCCGGCGGGGGTTCTCAGATGGCGTAGTTCCTGACCCAGTCGACCTCCAGGACGGCGGGGCGCAGGCCGCTCTCGCCGGTGAAGTTGTCCAGCTGGATGTTGAGGTGCCCCGAGGGCATGTCCTGGATGTCGCCGCGGCCGTCGTCGGCGCCGTCCTCCATCCGGAACCACTCCACGCCGTCGACGTAGCCGGCCACCCCGTCCGGCGTCCATTCGAAGGCGTAGTTGTGCCACTCGGTCACGTCGAGCGGGCAGTACTCCTGGTGTTCCTTGTCGTCGGACGGGCTCTGCGGGTAGTGCAGCCACGCGGCGAGGCACTGGCCTTCCGGGTCGGAGTTCTCGACCCAGTCGTACTCGCCGTTCTCCAGCCGGTTGCCCTCGGTGGGCCAGATCAGGTGCAGCACGTGGTAGAGCTCGCCGCTGTCCCCGGTGTTCCGCGAGCGGGACCTGATCTCCCACCGGCCGTACCGCTGCTCGCTCTCCTGCCGCAGCCAGCCGGTGTCGCCGTTCTCCTCGCCGACCATGCTGAGGATGCCGTTCGCGACGCTGCTGTTGGCCGCGCACCTGCGGCCGTTGCCGGCGTGCCCCTCCCAGCAGCCTTCCGTGCCGCCGACGTCACCGCTGGGCACCGCCCACTTGTCGGGGTCGACCGGCCCGGTGTAGTCGAACTCGTCCGAGATCGGCAGCGGCGTGCCCCAGCCGTACCGGTCGGCGGCCTGCGTCGGGTCACTCCCCCCGTCGCCGTCCCCGTCGCCGTCCCCGTCGCCGTCGCCGGTCCCGTCCCCGTCCCCGCTTCCGTCGCCGTGGCTGACGCTGAGGGCGGAGATCTCGGTCTCGCCGTAGTTGTCGTCGCTGCAGGGGTCGGTGTTGCCGCAGTTGGCCTGCGTGTAGGCGCCGGCCTTGAAGTAGTTGCCGGAGCCGGAGTAGTCCAGCGTCGTCTCCAGCTCGCCGTTGTAGTACATCTCGATCTGCCCGTCACTGACCACGTACGAGAACTCGAAGAACGTGCCCAGCTCGTAGTCGTCGGTGATCAGGTGGTGGTGCGTGGTGTCGTCATCGGTGATCCACAGCTCCGAGCCCTCCAGCCGCAGCGCGGTCACGTCGTCGTCCTCGCCGTGGATCTGCGCCCCCACCACGTAGGGCCGCCCCTCGGGCAGGTGCGTGAACGCCTCGGTGAGCGTCAGCCGGTGCGTTCCCTCGTCCGCCGGCCAGGCGATCTCGTCCGCGCCGCCCTCCTCCATCTCCCGCAGCTCGGAGCGCGGGTTGCTGGAGCCGCCGGTGGTGACCCCGTTCACCGGCGCCCGGAACCGCACCGCGTCCCCCGTCTCGTTGACCGTGAAGTACTCCTCGTGGGAGTAGCCGTCGAGTTCGGGCTGGTAGATCTCGGTGGGCTCCTCGTCGTCGCCGATGGGCAGGGTCAGCTTCCAGTCGCTCAGGTCCAGCACGTCGGAGGGCAACTCGGCCCCGCCGTCCCCGTCCCCGTCCCCGTCGCCATCCCCGTCGCCGTCGCCGTCGCGGGTGCCCCAGACCTCGACCTCGGTCAGGCTGTTCCAGTCGCCCGCGCCGTCCCCCTCGTAACCGTGCCCGACGTAGCGGACCTTGGAGGTCTGCACGGGCGTGAAGTCGAAGGACTCAAGCCCCGTCGTGTTCCCGGCGCTCTCCCCGTCGACCACGGTGACCCAGCGCGCACCGTCCCAGTACTGCAACTCGAACACATTGCGCCGCGAGGTGCCCTGGTACACCGCCAGCTTGATGTGGCTGACCGTCACCACCGACCCCAGATCCAACTGCAGCCAGGCGCCGTCCCCCTCCCCCGACCAGCGGGTGGAGTAGTCGTCGTCCACCACGTTCCCCGGCACATTCCCGTCACTCGTACTCGCCGACACCGCACCCGCACCCGGCGTCAGCTGCACATCACCGGCCTGCGCCCGCGCGGCCACCGGCGCCACCAGCGAGGTTGCGCCCACGGCGAGGAGGGCGGCTGCCACGCGCAGCCGGCCACGTCCCCGCCCTGGGAATCGGGACAAGCGGATTTGCCTCACAGGGGTGTCCTCCTTCGTCGCGCTCTCCTCCTCGGCCCGGGCCGCATCGCGGCGCAGGCCATGAGGCGTCGAGCGCGACCGTAGGGGGGAAGCCTCGGCAGGGGTGCCGGGGAAGCCCTGCCCGCCCCGGCTCGCCCGGCGGCCCCCCGGGCGGCGACCCGCGGGCACCCGGCCCGAACGGCGGCCCCCCGGGCGGGGAACCGCGGGCACCCGGCGCGCCCCAGCGGCAGCGGCACCCGGCGCGACCCGCGGCACCCCGGGCGGCCAACCGCGGGCACCCGCGCGGCGCGGCCCGCGGCCCCGGGTGCCCGCGGCGGCTCCCGGCTCAGCCGGCGAGCCGGACCAGGGCCTGTACCGGCACGTGGTCGGAGGGGTAACGGCCGTCCTTGCGGTAGGTGTTGATCGCCACGTCGAGCACCTCGACGTTTCCGTTGGCCAGAATCCAGTCGATGCGGTTCGCGTGCAGCACCGGCTCGCCGTAGGCGGGGAACGTGCCCCACTCCGGGGTCAGCTGCCGCCCGGCCTGCCAGACGTCCGTCAGCCCGCCCTCGGTGACGAGGATGCGGTAGGAGTCCGAGGTGACCGCCGGGGTGTTGAAGTCACCCGTCAGCACGACCGGCAGGGCCGGGCCGAAGCCGGCGATCCGCTCCCGCACCAGGGCCGCGCTGCGCTGCCGCGCGTTCTCCGACTGGTGGTCGAAGTGCGTGTTGACGTGCACGAACTCCCTGCCGGTGCGCAGGTCGCGGAACCGCACCCAGGTCACCATGCGGACCACCGTGTTCCCCCACGACGCCGAACCGATCACGTTCGGGGTTTCCGAGAGCCAGAAGTGGTCGTAGTCGAGCGGTTCCACGCGGTGGGTGTCGAAGTAGATCGACATGTACTCGCCGCGGCCGCCGCCCTCCCGGCCGAGGCCGATCCAGTCGTAGGCCGCGGGCAGGTCCGCGTGCACCTGCTTGACCTGGCCGTACAGCGCCTCCTGGACGCCGAGCACCGTGGGCCGCTCCAGCCCGAGGAGTTCGGCGAGCACCGGGCGCCGGTCGGTCCAGGAGTCGTCGGTGCCCGGCGCGGCGTGCGCGTCGTAGCGGATGTTGAACGTCATGACGTGCAGCCGGTCGCCGGTCGCCCGGCCGATCAGCGGCCGGGGCGCGGACCTGTCCTCCGCCACGGCTCCGGCCGCGTTGACCGCGCCCCCGGCCGCCAGCAGCCCCGCGGCACCCGCCGCGCCCAGCACCTCTCGGCGTGACACACCCATGGCAGTCCTCCTCTGATCGCCTTTCCGCCTGGACCCTCGCCGCCGCTCCTGTGCGCACCCCGGAGCCCGGGCGACGCCGCGCGGAACACCTTCCGAACTTCCGCACCCAGGAGCGTGGCCCCGCGAGGAGCCGCGGGAAAGACCGCGGCTGTGACCGGGCTCACAGCGGCGCCTGTCAGACCGGGCGGCGCCCTCTCGTTCAAGAGGCAACGCGCACCGGAGAGCCCAGAGAAACCCAGAGAAACCCAGAGAGAGGAGCCTCCCGTGAAGCACCGCATCCTCGTCCTCGGCGCCGGATACGCCGGGGCCTACGCCGCCGGGAACCTGGCCCGCCGCCTCTCCCCCGCCCAGGCGGAGATCACCCTCGTCAACGCGGAGCCCGACTTCGTCGAGCGGCTGCGCCTCCACCAACTCGCCACGGGACAGCGGCTGAAGACGACCCGGCTCGCCGACGTGTTCGCCGGCACCGGGGTGCGGCTGCGCCTGGCCCGGGTCACCGCCCTCGACCCGGAACGCGGGACGGTCGCCGTGCGGGACGCGGCGGGCGAGGAGCACCTCCCCTACGACACGCTCCTGTACGCGCTCGGCAGCTCCGCCGGCCGGCGCGAGGTCCCCGGCGTGGCCGAGCACGCCTTCGACGTCGCCGGCCGGCCCTCGGCGCTGCGGCTGCGGGCCCGCCTGGAGGGCCTCGGCGAGGGCGGCAGGGTGCTGGTCGTCGGCGAGGGCCTGACCGGCATCGAGACCGCCGCCGAGATCGCCGAGTCGCGGCCCGGCCTCTCGGTGGCGCTGGCCGCCCGCGGCGAGCCGGGGGCCTGGCTCTCCCCCCGGGCCCGCCGCCACCTGGACCGCGCCTTCGACCGGCTGGGCATCACCGTCCACCGCCACTCCCCCGTCCAGGCCGTCGAGGCGACCGGTGCCCTCGCCGCCGACGGCACCCGCTTCCCCAGCGAGGCGACCGTGTGGGCGGCCGGCTTCGCCGTCGCCCCGCTCGCGGCCGACGGCGGCCTCGCGGTCGCCGAAACCGGGCAGATCCTCGTCGACGGCACCATGCGGTCCGTCTCGCACCCGAACGTCTACGCCGCCGGGGACAGCGTCTACGCGATCGGCACGGCGGGCCGCCCGCTGCCGATGTCCTGCGCCTCGGCCGGCTTCACCGCCATGCAGGCGACCGACGCGATCGTGGGGCGCCTGACCGGCCGGAAGATCTCCCGGACCTCGCTGGTGTACGTCGGCAACCACATCAGCCTCGGGCGGCGGGACGCGATCTTCCAGCTGGTCGACGGCCAGGCGCGGGCCAGGTCCTGGTACCTGGGTGGCCGGCCGGCCGCGCGCCTCAAGGCGGGCATCCTCGCCGGCTCGCTGTGGGGGGTGGCGCACCCGACCTTCGGCCGGCCCACCCGCAGGCGCCGCCTGGCCGAAGCCCCCGCCCCGCCCGCCCGGCACGCGGGCGCAAGGCCCGCCGAGGAGGCCGCCGCCTAGGCCGAGGGACACCCGGACCCCCTGGCCCCCTGGCCCCCTGGCCCCAGCCCGGACACCCTGGACCCCGGCCGGCCCGGACACCCCGCACCCCTGGATCCCCCGGACCCCCGGACCCCCGAACACCCCGGATGCGCCGGGCACTATGGACCCCCTGGACCCCTGGACCCCTGGACCCTGGACCCTGGACACCATGGGCACTATGGACGCCGTGGACCCCCTCGCCACCGCTCGCTTCGAGGCCGGCCGGGACCGGCTGGCCGCGCTCGCGTACCGGCTGCTCGGCTCGGCCGCCGACGCGGAGGACGCGGTGCAGGACGCGTTCCTGCGCTGGCAGGCCGCCGACCGGCGGCTGATCGAGGCGCCGGAGGCGTGGCTGACCAAGGTGGTCACCCACCTGTGCCTCGACCGGCTGCGTTCGGCCAGGGCGCGCCACGAACGGGCCGCCGGCGCCTGGCTGCCCGAGCCGCTGCTCCAGGGGGACCCCATGCTCGGCCCGGCCGACACCGCCGAGCAGCGCGAATCGGTGTCCCTGGCCGTACTCATCCTGCTGGAGCGGCTGTCCCCCGTCGAGCGGGCCGCCTTCGTCCTGCGGGAGGCCTTCGCCTACCGCCACGCCGAGATCGCCGCGCTCCTCGGCATCACCGAGTCCGCCAGCCAGCAGCACGTGCACCGGGCCCGCCGCCGGGTCGCCGCCGCGCGCCGCGGCGGCGAGGCCGACCCCGCAGCCGCCCGCCGGATCGTCGCGGAATTCCTCGCCGCCGCCGCCTCGGGCCGCACCGAGCGGCTGGTGGCGCTGCTCACCGACGACGCGACCGCGCTCTCGGACGGCGCCGGGCTGGCCAGGAGCCTGCTGCGCTACGAGTCGTCCGCGCGCGTCGCCGCCCTCGTGCGGGCCGGATTCAAGCCCACCGCGGCGAAGAGGCGGTTCCTCGGCGGCGATCCGGCGTTCCACTTCGCGCTGCTCAACGGCTCCCCCGGCGCGCTCGCCGTGCTCGGCGACCGGGTCGTCGGCGCGGTGGCCTTCGAGATCGACCTCGGGATCGAAGGGGGCAGGATCGCGGCAGTTCAGGGCTTCGCCGCCCCGGCCCGCCTCGGCCGCCTCACCGCGGCCTGGCGGCGGCAGGGGCCCAGCGCCCCCGCCCTCGCCCACTGGTGACCGGCCGGCCCGCCCCCCAGCCGCGGCGTGGGGGGCGAGGCCGGGCGGCCGTCGGGGTCAGTCCGTCGCCCGGATCTCCCGGCCGCTGAACTGCTGCCAGTAGCTCACGCAGGTGTCCCGCCAGTCGGCCGCGTCCGCCTCGTGGAGCGCCAGCTTGGCCTTGACCTCGGCGAAACGGCGGGCGTCGACCTGGGACTCCAGCGAGTCCCAGGTCCGCCGCATCTCGCCGACGTACCGGACGCCCGCGTAGTAGCGGTGGACCAGCTCGTCCCAGAAGATCCTGCCGCTGGGCATCGGGCGGTCCCACGGCACGTGGTGGAACCACATCAGCAGCTCCTCGGGAACGGAGTCGATGTCCCCGTACCGCGCCGCCAGGGTGGGGAAGTACTGGGCGGTCAGGTCGCTTCCGGTGGGGGAACGATCGAAGCCGAGGCCGGTGGCGTCCGCCTGGTTGTAGTAGACGGGGCTCCAGTCCTCGCGCGCGAGGACCTCCGAGGGGGCGGGGCCGTAGTGGTCGCTCGACCGGAACTGGTGCGCCACCCCCAGCGGCGTCTGGTAACTCACCAGCGCCTCCCAGGAGCCCATCATCATCGCGACCAGGGCCGACACGAGCCCGCGGCCGTTGCCCCAGGTCATCCGGACCCAGTCCTCGGCGATGTCCGCGGAGTCCAGCGTCCAGTCCCACGCCTGGCGGCCGAAGGCGTACAGGTTGGCCTGGGAGAAGTGGTGCCCGGTCAGGTTGTCCGCGTTCCCCAGGTTGGCCACGCCGACGATGGCGGTGTCCGCGTGGTGCTGGGCCGTTCCGTCCACGATGTGGCCGACCAGGCGGCGCTCCAGCAGCCGGCCGTCGCCGTCCGTGGCGTACGTGTCGGTCTTCAGCACCTCCTCCCACATCGGGGCCAGGAAGCACAGCATCCGGTTCTGGCCGGTGTACTCCTGGGTGATCTGCAGCTCCAGCGCCTGGTTGGTGTTCTCCATCCGGCCGAACATCGGGTGGATGGGCTCCCTGGCCTGGTAGTCCAGCGGGCCGTTCTTCGTCTGGAGGAACACGTTGTCCAGGAAACGGCCGCGCGTCCCGTCGGGCTGCGGCTCGTCGTCGATGGGCCCGAACTCCAGGTAGGCCCGCTTCAACCGGTCCCGGTCCACGTCGGCGTTGTAGACGAAGGTGCGCCAGTAGATCCGCAGGCCCAGGGGCGCCACCGCGGTCGCCATGCCGTTGGCGCCGTCGCCGTGGTCGTAGCCGAAGTCCTGCGGCCCGGGCTGGCCCTCGGAGTTGGCCTTCACCGTGAAGCCGACGAAGTCCGGTATGGCCTCCTGGATCTGCCGTGCCTTCCGGCTCCACCACTCCTGGAAGGCCGGGTCGACGGGGGCCATCTGCTCATCCGTCAGCGTGTCCGGCGCGAACCGCTGATCCGTCGGCGCCGCATACCTGATGGACAGGGCGAGCCTGATCCCGTACGGCCGCAGCGCGTCGGCCAGCGCGGCCTCCTGCTCGATGTACTCGGGCGTGAGGTAGGCGTTGTCCGCGTTGACGTTGTTGATGGTGATGCCGGTGATGCCCACGGAGGCCAGCGCGCGGGCCGCCACCAGGTAACGGTCGAGGATGACCGGGAGGTTCCGCGCGGCGCTCTCGCCGGTGGCCGCGAAGTTGAAGAGCGCGCCGTTCTCGCCGTTCAGCCCGCCGGTCCCCGAGGCGTTGTTGCCCGCGTACAGGCGCTCGGTGTCCCAGTAGTTCAGGTGCCGGTTCGCGATCCTGGGCGACTCGGCGAGGGAAAGGCCGGTGATCGGCCGGTGCGTCTGCAGGCGCCGCAGGAACGCGAACGCGCCGTACAGCGCCCCCACATCGGTGTTGCCCGCGATCACGGTGAAGGCGCGCCGCCCCTGGGAGACCGACCGGATGAGGAAGCCGTCCTCGCCCACGCGCGCCAGCTCGCCGGCCGGCACCAGCCGCCGCACGACCTGCGAGCTCTCCCGGGTCCCCAGCACGACGGCGCCGTCGGGAACGGCGTGCCCGGGCCCGTCCTGCGCCGGGATCCGGCGGTCCAGCAGGCCGCTCAGCCCGCGGACCAGCTCCTCACGGGCCGCCTGCAGGGTGGAGTCCATCAGCCGCTCGGCCGAGCCCGGGGCCATGCGCAGGTCCTGCGTGTGGCGGTGGCACCTGTTCCGGTCGGCGTTCTCCACGAGGACGGTGCTGATCTGCCGCCGGTACCGGCCGAGCAGCTGCGGGTCGGCGATCGGGACATAGCGCAGCCACAGGGCCGAGCCGTCGTAGTCGTCGTCCCGCGCGGCGGCGCCGAGGGCCGCCGCGCCGTCACTTCGCGCCGCCCCGGCGGCCTCTCCCACCTGCGGCCCCAGCGTCACGCCCGCCGCAACCGCGCCCATGAACACCCGTCGACTCAAAGACATGCGGTCGTCTTAGCAGACACTCCCCCGGCTTGTCAGCATGGAGAACAATGATCACGTATATGAACGCGGCGCCGGCGCCTCGACTCCGGCCGCGACCTGGGCTTCCGCCCCTGCGCCCCCGCGATCTCCCGGGAACAGAGGAGGACTTCCGCCGGACGAATTGACGCCGGAGAGCGGGGGCCGTTACCGTGCCAGCCATCCACCATGGCGGACAGCGTTCGCCATACCGAACAACGCGCACCACCCCGCACCCCCCCACCACAGCGCGCTCACCCCCACGCACTTCGGCACGTTCCGCAAGCTCCTCAGCACGTGCACCAGGGACGCATCGCCCAGCCGGCCCTTCCGCCTTCCCGCGCCCCCAGCGGGCGCACCCGAAGGCGCCCCCCTTGCCCGCGGCAGCACACCCCCTTGGCAGGGCCGAGATGGGAGCGCTCCCATCACCAGGCCGGGAAACCGGGCACGAGAACGTTCGGGAGAAGGAGCCATGACGTCACCTCGCAACGACGCGCAGGACACCGGGCCGGGATCGCCCCGCCGGAGGTCCGTTCTGGCCACGCTGGGCGCCCTGCCCCTGCTGGCGGCGACGCCGGCCGTGGCCGCCTCCGGGGCCCAGGCCGCGGCCTCCGCCGTGGTCGTCGACCCCGCGGCGCAGCGCCAGACCATCCGCGGCTTCGGCGGCATGAACCACACCCTGTGGATCAGCGATCTGACCGCGGCCCAGCGGGAGACCGCGTTCGGCAACGGAAACGGCCAACTCGGCCTTTCCGTGCTGCGGATTCCCGTGCACGAGGACCGGGCGAACTGGAGCCGTGAGGTGGCGACGGCCCAGAGCGCCGTCGCGCACGGCGCGGCCGTCATCGCCTCGCCGTGGAACCCGCCCGCGAACATGGTCGAGACCTTCGTCCGCGGCAGCCAGACCGACGCGCGGCGGCTCAGGTACGACATGTACGCCGCCTATGCGCAGCACCTGAACGACTTTTACGGGTTCATGCGGGACAACGGCGTGAACCTGTACGCCATCTCGGTGCAGAACGAGCCCGACTACGCGCACGACTGGACGTGGTGGACCTCGCAGGAGATGGTCCGCTTCCTGCGCGAGAACGCCGGCTCGATCGGCACCAGGGTCATCGCCCCCGAGTCCTTCCAGTACGTGAAGAGCTTCTCGGACCCGATCCTCAACGACGCCCAGGCGCTCGCCAACCTGGACATCCTCGGGGCCCACCTCTACGGCACCCCGTACCAGAACTTCCCCTACCCGCTCTTCCAGCAGGTGGGCGGCGGCAAGGAGCTCTGGATGACCGAGGTGTACCACCCCAACAGCAGCGACTCGGCCGACCTCTGGCCGCAGGCACTCGACGTGGGGGAACACATCCACCACGCCCTGGTGGACGGCGGGTTCCAGGCGTACGTGTGGTGGTACATCCGGCGCTCCTACGGCCCGATGCGGGAGGACGGGCAGATCAGCAAGCGCGGGGCCAACCTGGCGCACTTCTCGAAGTTCGTGCGGCCGGGGCACGTGCGCGTCGACGCGACGCCGAACCCGCAGTCGAACGTCTACGTCTCGGCCTTCCGGGGCGGCGGCTCGGAGATCGTCATCGTCGCCCTCAACAAGGGGACCTCCGCGGTGAGTCAGCAGTTCAGCCTGGGGAGCACCGGCGCCTCCCGGGTGTCCGCCTGGGTGACGGACGCGAGCCGTAACCTCGCCTCGCAGACCGGGCCCGGCCTGTCGAACGGCAGCTTCACGGCCCAGCTTCCGGCCCAGAGCGTGACGACCTTCGTGACGGCCTGAGCCGGCCACCGCCCTGCCGCGTCCCGGCTGCCCGCCGGGGGCCGGGACGCGGCAGGGCGGGACGCGGCGGGGCAGGACCGGGGCGCGCGGGGCCGGCGCGCGGGGCCGGCGCGCGGGGCGGGACCGCGGGCGCGCGCGCCGGGGCGTGGGGTGGCCGCGCGGGCGTCAGGCCGCCGCGACCGCGAAGCGGCGCTGCACGTGGCGGGGCAGCTCGGCCTCGTCGAGCAGGGCCACGGCCAGGTCCTGCGCGGTGAGCTCGCCTGCCCTGATCACCGAGTCGGCGCCCGTGCGGTAACGGCCGGTGCGCGCACCGGAGTTGATGCGGCCGGTCGAGGGGCTGACGTAGGTCCAGCGGCGGTTGGACAGGCGGTAGAGGTCGAGCGCCTCCGCCTGGGCCAGGACCACCTGCCGGTACTCCAGGGGAACGCGGAGCACCTCGGTCAGGGTGGTGCGCAGGGCCTCCTCGTCGTCGACCAGCCGCACCCCGGGGCGCAGTTCGAGGGTGCCGCCCCCGCCGACCACGAGCAGCCGGATGGGCCGGACGGAGTCGTGGCGTTCCAGCGCGGCGAGCAACGAGCGCGCCGCCGCGGGCAGCACCTGCGCGTTCGCGATCTGCTGCGGTATGTCCTCCCCGGCGTTGATGGCGTTGACGACGAGGTCCAGGCCCTCGATGGCCGCCGCGACGGACTCCGGGTCGAGGATGTCGGCGACCCGCCACGCCACCCCGCCCGGCTCGGCGGGGAACCGGGCCGCGCTGCGCGTGAACGCCGTGACCCGATGGCCGCGCGCCTCCGCCTCCGCCACGACGGCCCCGCCGATGACGCCCGTGGCGCCGAAGACTCCGATGTCCATGGTGTGCACCTTTCCCTGTGCATTTACTAAACGGCGTTCAATCTCCGCACGGCAGATACTAACTCCACGGCGTAAGGAGTCAATGGGGGAACGGTGCCGAGGCGCGCGGGGCGCCGGCCGCGCGGGGGCGAGCGGGGCAGCGGGCTTCGGGCCCGCGCGGGGGCGTGCCGGCCCCGGGGCACGCGGACGCGCCGCGAGGGCACGGCCGGGGAGGCGCGCCGGGGGCGCGAAGGCGCGGCGGCGCGGGAGGCGAGCGTGGCGTGGCGGGTACGGGGGCGTGAGACGGGGCGCGGGCGTGGCGCGTTACGGATGCGCGAGCGTGAGGGGCGCCGGAACGACGGGACGCGGAGGCGCGCGCGGTGTGCCGGGGGTGGGCGCGAAAGTGCGGACGCGGAGGCGCGCGCGGTACGCCGGGGGCGGGCGCGAAAGTGGGGGCGTAAGGAGGGCTTGGGGGTCAGGCGGTCTCCGCCAGCCAGGGCCTGATCTCCTTGCGGGCCTGGTGCAGGCGGGACTTGAGGGTGCCCAGGGGAATGCCGACCCGTTCGGCGATCTCCGCGTAGTCGAGCTGGCAGATGTCCCGGTAGACCAGCGGGGCGACCAGGTGGGGGTGGTCCCGCTCCAGCCGCTCCAGCGCCTCCAGCAGGTCGATGCGGGAGCCGGCGATGACGCTGGTGGTGCGCGGGTCCACGCGGTGCGCGTCCTCGATGACGCCGGGCTGTTCCGCGGCCCGGCGCTTCAGCTGGCGGTACTTCTGACGGGAGCAGTTGGCCACCACCGTGTAGAGCCAGGTGCTGAACCGGCTGCGGCCCTCGAAGGCGGTGATGTGCCGCGCCACCGTCAGCAGCACGTCCTGGGCCGCCTCCTCGGCGTCCTCGCGGCAGGGCAGGAACCTGCCGCAGCGCCGCACGACATCCGGCCCGATGGCCGCGAGCAGCGCGTCCAGGGCCGCCGCCTCTCCCCGCGCCGCACGCAGCGCCAACTCCTCGGTGTGCGCCTGCGCGGGGTGCTGCACCGGTACTCCCTTCGGGGGCTTCGGGTCCGGACGGCATGATAGTGACATGGAGCGAGGCGAGCAGATCGGGCGTTACCGAGTGGACCGGCGCCTGGGGGCCGGCGCCTTCGGGACCGTCTGGCTCGCGCACGACGAGGTGCTCGCGGCCCCGGTCGCCGTGAAGGTGATGGCCGAGAACTGGATCGACCGGCTGGACATCAGGGAACGCTTCCTCGCCGAGGCACGCCTGCTGCGGCAGGCCGACTCCAACCGGGTGATCCAGGTCTTCGACATCGGTGAACTCCCCGACGGACGGCCCTACTTCGTCATGGAATACGCCGACGCGGGCAGCCTCGAAGACCGGCTGGCGCACGGGCCGCTGCCCCTTGCGGAGGCGCTGCGCCTGACCGCCCGCGCCGCCCGCGGGGCGGCCGCCCTCCACGCCGCCGGCATCGTGCACCGGGACATCAAGCCCTCCAACGTGCTGCTGCGCACCTCCCCGGACGCGGAGGGCGGGCCCCACCGGGTGCTGCTTGCCGACCTCGGCCTGGCCAAGAGCCTGGCCCACGCCTCCGGCCTGACCATGGCCGCGGGCTCCGCCGGCTACCAGCCGCCGGAACAGGCGGAACCCGGCATGGGCATCGACGCCAGGGCCGACGTCTACAGCCTGGGCGCCCTCGGCTACCACCTGGTCACCGGCGCGGTTCCGGGATCGCCCGGGAAGGTCGTTCGCCCCGCGGAACTGCGGCCGGGACTGCCCCAGGACGTACAGCGGGCGCTGCTGCGCGCCATGGAACCCGACCGGGAGCGGCGCTGGCCCACCGCGAAGGACCTCGCCGGGGAACTCGACCGGCTCGCGGATCGGCTCGCGGAGGGTCCCGCGGACCGGCCCGCGCCGCCCGCGGCCGCCTCCAGGCGCCGCCCCCGGCCGCTGCTGCTCGCCGCCGCAGCGGCCGGCCTGGCCGCCGCGGCGGCGGGGACGGTCACCGCCTGGGCGGTGGGGCACCAGGACGGCGGCGGGGGCACCCGCCTGGTGCGGGACGCCACGGGACGGGTTTCCGCCGAGGTGCCCGCGCAGTGGGCGGGTCAGCTGCGCGACTCCGGCTGGGACCCGGAGGCCCTCGGGCTCGCGGCAGGAACGGAGCCGGGCTTCGCCATCGCGGACGACCTCTCCGCCTGGCAGGACCTCGGCTCCCCCGTCAACGGCCTCTTCGTCGGCCTCAGCGAGCAGGACGGCGACGTGGCCGCCGAGGTCGCCGCCTTGGCCCACGAGGACTGCCACTACGACGGGAGCCGGGAGCACGCGGGGGCGAACTGGCGCGGCACGGTCCGCAGGTGGAGTTCCTGCCCGGGCGAGGGCGGGACCCTCACGGAGGCCGCCCTCGCGCCGGAGGAGGGCGAAGAGCCGCAGGTGTACGTGCAGATCAGGCAGTCGGGCGGGAGCGACGCAACGGATCGCATCCTGTCCTCCCTGGACGTCGCGCGGTGAGGGGGCCTGCCACGGCGCTCCGATCCGCGCGGCCGGGCCGGGGACACATTCCCCGCCCTCCTCGCGAACTTCCGTGCGCCGCCGCGCATCGGACCCGGCGACACAGCGACACGTGCCGTCGTGGAACGCGCGGTCGACCCGCGTGACGCGCAAGCACCGACGGGCGGCACCGAAGGCACAGATGGGGGCACCGATGGCGGGACAGGCGGCGATACGGATGGCGGGACGGGCGGCGGCGCGGACGGCGGGGCCGTTGGCAAGGAGCGTCGCGCACATGGCCGGGGCGGTCTCCCCCGGCGGCGAAGCGGACGGCGGGACGGGCGGCGGAACGGGCCCGGGCCCCGAGGGCGCCCCCCGCACGCGCCCCCGCACCTCCCGTACACCCCGCGCCCCCCGCCCCTTCCGGGCCCGCCCCTCCCGTACCCGCCGGATCGCGCTGGCCTCGGGCGTCGCCGCCCTTGGCCTGCTGCTCGGCGCCTGCGGAGAGGGCGGCGCGGGAGAGCCCGAGGCCCTGTCCGGCACGGCGGAGCCGGTCGCCGGCGACCAGGACGGCTCGACCAAGGACGGTTCCCCCGGCGGTGGTTCGGCGCCGGAAGGGGCGGGGGGCGAGCAGTCGCCGGGGGAGGATTCCGCGGCGGAGGGGTCCGGGGACGGGACGGAGCAGGACGGGGCCCAGGGGGACGGGGGGCAGGACTCCGGGGCCGCGGAGGGTGCCACGGAGGGCACGGCCGACGGCGGCGACGGCGAGATCACCTGCCCCGCCTCCGAGATGAGCGCCTCCGTCGGCAGGAACCAGCCGGGCGCGGGGAACTCGCACTTCGCCGTCGTGGTCACCAACGACTGGGACGAGAGCTGCGCCCTGTACGGCTACCCCGGGGTGGCCTTCGTGGACGGCTCGGGCCGGCAGTTGGGCCCCGACCCGGAACGCGACAGGACCGCCGACCCGAGCCGGGTGACCCTGGCCCCGGGCGAGAGCGCCTGGGCGGGGCTCTCCTTCGCGAACCCCGAGATCAGCGGGGCCGAGACCGCGGTGCCCGCGTACCTGTGGATCACGCCGCCGGAGACGGCCATCGCCCTGGCCGTGCCCTGGGACCAGGGCGAGGTGCCGGTCTCGGGCGACACCCCGACGATCACCGCCTTCACCCCCGGCGACGGCAGCTGAGCCATCGGCCCCGAAAGACACCCCCGGCCGCGGCCCGGACGTTCCCCCGCAACGGGGGCCGCCCCTTGGGGCGCAGGTCCCGCGGGGACTGGGATTTCGTGGTGGGTGGGAAGGGCTACGCCGGCGGACTCGAGCCGCTGGTGCGGGACTTCGGCGTCGAGGTGGCCTCCTGAGGCACGGGCGCGCCGGTCCGCGGGGCCGCGTACAGCCGCAGGAAGGCGCCGACCCCGCTGGTGACCAGCTCCGTCACCTGCCGAGGGGGCAGCGGGATCGCGCCGTGGAAGGTGCGCTGGTTCACGTTGACCACGGTGAGCAGGTTGAAATGGTCGGCGGCGCGCTCCGGGTCGTCGAGCAGCAGCAGACCGCGGTCGGCCATGCGCGCGAGGTAGGGGGCCAGCCGCAGGTGCGCGGTCTGCGGCCCCGCCTCGATCCACGCGGTGAGGACCGGTCCCGGTATCCGCGGCGCGCGCCGCACCGGATCGCCGCCCGCGCCGCGCGGCCCCCGGTCCCGGCTCGCGGTCCCCGGCTCGCGGATGCGGCGGCGGGCGGGTGCTCGCAGACTGGGAGCCGGTGGGCGGCCGGAGCGGACGTTCCCGACGTTCCCCGGGCCGTCGGCCGCGCGGCCGGAGCACAAGGAGGAGCGCATATGCGGAGTTCCGTGCGCAGTGCCTTTCCGTTCTTTTCCGAGCGGCTCGAAGGCCGCGTGAACCACATGTACCTGAACAAGCTGGGCAATGTGACCATCGGCGTCGGGAACAAGATCGACCCGGTGCAGGACGCCCTCAACCTGTCCGGCCTGGGCGCCACCCTGCTGGTCGACGCCACGGGGGCGGCGGCGACCGAGGCGGAGCGTTTCCGTGGGCTGCTGCGCACCACCCGCAAAGTGAAGGACCTCGTCACGGACCAGGAGAAGGAGGTCACCGAGGCCTCGCCCATGATGAAGGCCTACACGCAGAAGATGCAGGAGTACATCGCGGCCCAGACCACCTACAACAACAAGAGGGTGGCAGCCACGGCCGCCACCGGCCCGCAGGGGGTGGCCGCGGTCGCGGACTGGTCGGCCAACGCGCAGCTGTATCTCATGCAGGTGAAGGCGGCGGAGGACGCCTGGACGTCCGACGGCTACCGGAACGACGTGGACCAGATTCAGGCGTACATCGCCCAGACGACCGAGAAGTCGCTGCTGCTGTGGAAGGAGAACCTCAAGCGGTTCTACAACGACGCGCTGGCCAACGCGGTGGCCCCCGGCCAGCGGTTCTACTACACGACGGTGGCGCCCGGTGACTTCGCGACGGCCGCCGGCTGGACCGAGTACGGCATGCACCACTCGATGGTGGACACCACGACGCACAGCGAGACCACCTCGTGGAGCGTCGGCGGCGACGTCTGGTGGGGCTTCTGGCACGCCGGCGGGGATGCCACCGAAACCTCCACCACCTATGACACGAGCTTCCAGATCGAGGACTTCGGGCTCTCCTACAAGATGACGCAGGCGCAGATCATCCGGCCCTGGTTCTACCCCGAGTTCTTCATCAACCGCGGCTGGACGCTGCGCAAGGGCGAGGGCTGGACCTTCGACAAGATGCCCTCGGACGGCGCCCGGCCCCCCGAGGGCATGTTCGTCGGCTATCCGATGCAGGCGGTGTTCGTGCGCGACGTCACCATCAGGTCCGCCGGCTTCCAGCAGGCGTACCACCAGTACGCCAGCCAGTTCGGGGCCGACGCCCGGGTCGGCTGGGGGCCGTTCACGCTCAGCGGCAGCTACGGGCACACGGAGAGCGGGGACCACTTCCACGCCGAGGACGACGGCGCCGCGATCAAGGTGCCGGGCATGCAGGTCATCGCCTTCGTGAACCACCTGCTCGGCAAGACCCCGGACCCGCTGCCCGACATTCCCGAGGGCGACTTCGTCTGACGCAGGGGCCCGTCCATGCCGGAGATTCAGCCCCAGGGCGTCGACGCCGGCGCGGTCGCCGCCGTGGCCGCGCGGCTGCGCCGGGCCCTCGCGGCGGAGGGCACGGTGGTCAGCGTGCCCGCCCTGGTCACCGGGTACGACGCCGAGGCGCTCGGCTTCGCGGGGGCGGGCCCGGCGACGGCGGAACAGGCCAGGGCCGCGGCGGAGTTCGCGGAGCTGGTCAACCGGGTTCCGCTGGCCGCGCCGGTCTGGTCCCGGGCGGGGACCGAGCACCTGTGGGACGTCTACCGGGACGTGCTGGGCGCCGAGTTGGCGGCCACGACCCTCAGCGCAGAGGAGCAGGGACGGTACTCCGCCGCGCTGAGCCTGCTCTACCGGTTCGCGCAGGGGCGGCGGGTGCCCTCCCGGGTGTACCTGGACTACCAGAGCACCCGGCACGCCGCCCTCGCCGCCCAGGCCGCGCTCGCCGCGGGGGAGGGCACCGACCGGGAGCCCGCCCTGCGGCAGGCCCGCGACGCGGCGTTGCAGCGGTGGCGCGTCGAGGGAAGGCGGGCGGAGGTCGAGGCCGCGCTGCTCGACCTCGACACGCTGGGCGACAAGGACCCGGGGCAGGTGTGGGCCGGGTACCGGACCCAGTTCGACCCCGGCCCGGGCTCCGCGGACTGGGCCACCGGGCTCGACGGCAGCAGGTACGCGCCCACGGGCTTCGCCCCGGCCGGGATCCTCGACCAGCCGTGGTCCCAACTGAGCATCGACGCGGCCGAGTTGCCGGAGACCGCAGCCCGCATCGAGTCGCTCTCCTTCGAGTACGCCCTGGTCGACGTGGTCCGCCCGTGGCTCGACCCGGCCATGTTCCGCTCACGGGCCTGGCGCTTCCCGGCGGGGGCACAGCCGCTGAGCGACGGGGCCGACCCGCCGTCCGGGCGGTGCCCGGCCTACGTGGAATCCGTGGTGCTGGTCCGCTCGCTGCGCGTGGTCTGCGCCCCCTCCCCCGCGGGGGGCGGCCAGGGTCCAGGCGGCGGCGTGGAGCCCGGGGGCGGCGAGGGGCCCGGGGCGGGCGGGCAGGAGCGGCCCACCGGGCTCGGCTTCCTCGATCCGGCCTTCGCCACCCTGGTCCTCCGCGCGGCGCCCGAGGAGGGCCACGCCCCGGCGCCCGACGTGCTCGCCGAGGGCGTCAGGCGCTGGCAGCGGGTCGTGGGCGCCCACGAGTTCGCGGCCGCCGAGGCGCCGGAGCCCGTCCCGCCCGAGCCCACGCCGGCCGCACCGGCCGACCGGGCGGTGAGCACCACGCCGCCGTCCACGGTGCTGCTCGCGGCGTTCGTGCTCCGGCTCCTGCCGGCCTGCCCGAACCCGGACCCCGCCCTGGTGTGGGAGGGGGAGCAGCCCCTCGTGCGCCTGGCCAACGTGCAGTTCGGGAAGACCAACGAGGAGGTCCGCACGGTGCAGCGGGCGCTCCTGGCCCGCGGGCGCCACCTGCCGACCGGCGCCACCGGGCACTTCGGCACCGCCACGCGGGCCGCGTACGCCGCCGAGCAGCGGGCCCAGGGGTTCGGCGGCAGCGACGCGGACGGCGCGCCCGGGTGCAGGTCCCTGACGACGCTGGGCGAGGAGGCCGGATTCCGCGTGCTGTGCTGAGGGGGCCGCGGGGGGCGGCGTCCCGGCCACGGCGCCGGGACGCCGCCCCCGGGCGCGCGGGGCTACGGCCGGCCGCCGCCGGGGCCGCCGCCCGCGGGGGTGGCCCCTGGCCCGGCGGGCGCGGGGTTGCCCTGGTGGATGAACGGGGCCCAGACGCGCGGCCGTTCGAGGTGCGGCCGCAGCGCCTCGCGCCGCAGGTGGCCCTCCAGGCAGGGCGGGGGCGTGCGGGCGGGGTCGAGCATCCACAGCTGGGCGGCGCGCAGCGCGTCCGGGGGCGCCAGCCCGCCGAAGGACAGGTGGTGGTGGAAGACCGCCATCAGCAGGGCCGAGCCGCTGTCCTCGGTCATCCACCGGGAGCCGACCGCGTCCGTGGCGCCGCGGGCCACGAAGGCCGTGGTGAGGGTGAGCGCCTCGTCGTGGTCGCGGGTGCTGAGATCGGTCTCGCAGGCGCTGAGCACGACCAGCGGCCCCCGCTCCCCCGGCCTGGGGCCGCCCGCCCGATCCAGGACCCGCGCCACGGTCAGCGGCCCGGTCAGGTCGAGGGCGGAGACCGTGGGCCGCGCGCCGGCCGAGCCGTGCGAGGCGATGTGCAGCAGGGAGGCGGCCTCGCCTTGGCGCGGCGCGCCAGGCAGCACGGCCAGCACCTCCTCCGGCGTGCCCCGCCCCCGCACCGGCAGCGAAGGGTCGTCCGGGAAGTCCCCGTACAGCCGGGCCTGCGGGTAGAAGGCGCGGCGCAGGGCGGTCACCTCCTCGGCCGCCCACAGCAGGCTGAGCGAGGGGTCGGCCACGAGGACGGCCCGCCCGGCGGGTGGCGTCCGCTTCCGGGCCGCCGCCCCGGCGAACTGCGCCCCCGAGGCGGCGTAGGTGAAGACGGCCCGCTCCACGGCGTAGCCGCCCTGCGGGAGCCGGGCGGCGTGCCAGGGCACCACGCCGAGGTTGCCGCAGGGGACGAGGACGAGGCGGTACGGCCCAGGCACCGGTCCCAGGGCGCGCCCGATCCGCCGCAGCAACGGCCCCACCACGGCCCGGCCCGCCCAGTCACACAGGGCGTCGAGGGCCGCCTCCCACCGCGGCCGGTCGGCGGCGCGGTCCGCGGCGGCGTTCAGCCAACGCTCCAGGGGTTCCCGGCCGGCCTGCGACAGCCCGGGCAGCCGCAGCACGGCGCCCGCGTCGGCCCCCGCACGTGCCGCACCGGCCGCATCCTCCGCTCGCGCCGGGCCCGCCGCCCGGCCCAGGATCAGCGCGGCCCCGTCCGCCTTCCCCTGCCCGGGGATCAGGTAGACGAGCGCGTCGGCGCCGCCGGACTCCAGGGCCGCCGTCAGCGTGGGCAGGTCTGGCACCGCAAGCAGGTCCCCGCGTTCCGCTCCGAGGGCGTCGAGGGCGCGGCGGCGCAGCGTGCTGGGGATGAGGTGCTCCCGGTCGAACGGGCCCGGGGCGTCCGCTGCGCCCGGGGACCGGGGCGCGGCCCGGCGCCACTCCTCGGCGAGCGCGCGCTGCCCGAGGGCCTCCAGCCGCTCCGGGACGCCGGCCGCGGCCCCGGCGGCCCGTAACACCAGGGCGCGCCCCGCCTCCAGGGCCGTCACCGCCTGGGGCAGGAGCCCCACGCCCAGCGCCCAGGCGGCGATCCGAAGCCCCCGGCTGGCCCCGGCCTGCGCCGCCTGGAGCGCGTGCTCGGCCCCCAGTTGCATGAGGACGTCGTCGGCGACGAGGCGCAGCGAGTCCAGCCCGGCGGCGGCGGCCCGCGCCAGGTCGCCGTCCCCCGCCCGCGCCGCGTAGGCGCGCGCCAGCTCCCATGGCACGTCGCCGCGGATCGGGTCGCTGCCCTCCTCGGCGAGTTCCGCCGTGGCGCGCTCCAGTTCGGCGATCGCCTCGTCGAGGAGCGCACGATCCCCGGTCAGCCCGTATGCGGACAGCTGGGTCATGGCGAGGCTCGCCCGGCCGAGCGCCCGCTGGTTGAGGAACGCGTCCCCCTTGTCCAGGCTCCCGTGAACCCGTTCGGCGAGCCCGGCGACGCCGCCGGGGTCCCCTTCGAGCAGCCGCAGGTGCGCCCGCAGCGCCAGCACGACGTTGTCGAGCCACGCGCGCAGGAAACCCGGCGAGCCCTCGTGGGCCAGGGCCCGTTCCAGCTTCTCCAGCCCGGCACGCAGCTCCCCGAGGCGAAACCCGCGCCTGAGGGCCAGATCCATCTCGGCGATGCCGAGCGCCATGGACACGTACCCATACCACTCGTCGCCGGGATCGGTGTCCCGCGCCGTCTCCAGCAGCCCGGCGTGGATCTCCTCCAGCTCCCGCAGGCTGCGTTCCCGCTCGGGGCCGGTCTCGGCCGGGGACCTGTGGAGCCGCCAGAGCCGGAGCATCGCCTCCATGACCCTGCCCAGCAGCCGCGCGTCCCTGACCTCCTTCGTGGGCGGCGCGCCCGGCCGGCCGGCCGCACCCGAGGCGAGCGCCCGGAGCCCGCGCAGCCCCTCGTCCTCGTCCTCGATGTTCCCGCGCACCAGCCTGCCCGCCGCCGAGATCCCCGGGAGGATGTGCTCCATGCCCGGGATCTTCGGCGCCACCCCACGCATCGCCTCGGCGCCCTCGGCCAGGTGCTCCGCCTTGCCCGTCCGCAGGGCCATGATCGCCTTGACCAGCCCGCTGAGGGCCTGATCCGCGACGACGGCGCGCTCCGAGGCACCGTCCCCCGGCCGGGCGAGGAGCGAGGAGATCTCGCCCAGCCGCTCGGTGCTCACGGTCCCGGGCACCTGCATCTCGGCCAGCATCAGCAGCTCCGCGAAGTCGCGGCTCGGGTCGGGCGGCGAAGCCGGGGCCGTCGTAGGGGAGTGGGGGGGCCGCTGCGGGGAACCGGAGGGCGCTCGCGGGGAATCGGGGGCCGTCTGCGGGGAATCGGGCGCCGTCCGTGGGAGGTTGCCGGGCGCCGCGGAGTGGGCGAGACGGAGCACGGCCTGCAGCTGGTCGCCGTAGGGCACGCCGGGCAGCGCCCGGGCGAATTTCCCGATGCGCCCGAGGAAGGAGGGAAGCCCCGCGATGCCGCTGTGGATCGCCGTGCGCACCAGGCGGGCCGCCCGCGCGAGCTGGGCGACCTGCTCGCGCCATCCGGGCGGCAGCGGCCCGGCCCGCAGCTCGGTCAGCAGCCGTTCCGCCTCCGCCAGTTCCGCCACGAGCCCGGGGCCAGGCGGCGGCTGCCGCACCGCCCAGGCGACCATGGCTTCGAAGTCGGGCATCCGGCCCTCGGGCCAGGGCACCGGCATCGGCAGCAGGAGCAGGGCCAGGAGCGTGGTGCCCAGCAGCCGGTCGTCCTCCCCCAGGCCGGCCGCGCTCCCTTCCCTGGCCGCGCGCAGCAGCCGGATCGCCTCCTCCCGGTCCCCCTCGCCCGCCTCCCGCAGGTACCTGACGCCGATCAGGGTGCCCAGGCGCACCCTGAGCGGGGCGAGCCGCGGGTCGCCCGGGGCCAGGCGCCGTTCGGCCGCGGCCAGTTGCCGCATGACCCGCTCGCGTTCTCCGGCCACGGGGGGCGCCGCAGGGGGGCGGCGCGGGCCCGGCGTGAACAGGGCGGGCAGGAAGCACTCCGCTCGCTCCAGCAACTCGTCGATGCCGTCGGTGCCTTCGGTGCTGTCGGTGCCTTCGGTGCAGTCAGTGCCTTCGGTGCCTTCGGTGCCGTTCATGTGGGGCTCCTCATTCGCTCGGGCGGTTCCGGGGCCGGCCGTGGGATTGCCCTGGTGGGTGAAGGCGGCCCAGAGGTGGACCTGGTCGAGGTCGCGGCGGGCGGCCTCGCGGCGCAGCGGGGCGGGGAGGCCGGGGGGCGGCTCGCGGCCGGGGTCGAGCATCCACAGCTGCGCGGCGCGCAGGGCGTCGGCCGGGGCCTGGCCCCGGTGGACCAGGTAGTGGTGGAACACGGTCATCATCAGGGCCGTCGAGCCGTCGGAGACGGCCCACCGCGAGCCGACCACGTCGGCCGCGCCGCCGGCGACGAGGGCCGTGGCCAGGGTCAGGGCCTCGTCGTGGTCGCGGGTGCTCAGGTCCGTCTCGCAGGCGCTGAGCACGACCAGCGGGCCCGCGGGGTCCGGCGGGCGGGCGGCGCTGTCCAGGATGCGGGCGACGGTCAGCTGCCCGGCGTCCGGCTCACCGCCCGGCGGCACGGCCAGCCGGAGCGCGGAACGCGTGGGGCTCGGGCCGGCGAGGGCGTGGCAGGAGAGGTGCAGGACGGCGGCGGGGGCCGTGCCTCCCGGCAGGGCGGCGAGGAGGTCCCGCGGGGTGCCGGGCGCGTCGGGTTCCCGGGCCGCCGTCGGGAACGCGCCGTAGCCGAGGGCGTCGGCGTAGCAGGTGGCGCGCAGCGCCTGCGTCTCGATCTCCGACCACACCAGGTCGAGGTGGGGGTCGGCCACCAGCACCCGGCGCCCGGTCAGGGGCAGGCGCGCGCGGGCCGCCGCCCGCAGGAACTGGCTCCCGGAGGCGGCGTGGCTGAACACCGCCTCCTGGCAGGCGTACCGGTACCGCCGCCGGCCCGCGCCGCCGGACGGGTCGCGGGTCCTGGCCGCGTGCCAGGGCACGGTGCCCAGCCGGCCGCAGGGCACCAGCACGAGCCGCGGCGCCCGGGGGCCGCGCGGGCGCACGGCCGCCAGCACGGGTCCCATGACGGCCGGCCAGGCCCAGTCGCACAGCTCGCGCAGCGCCGCCTGCCAGTGGGCGTCCCAGGCGGCGCGCCAGGAGCGGTGCAGGGCGGGGTCGGCGAGGGCCCTGGACCGGGGGGCGACGGCGTCGAGGTAGCGCTTCAGCGGCTCGGCGTCCTGGGTCAGCCGCGGCAGCTCCAGCAGGGTGGTCCGCGGGGCGGCGCCCGGTTCCGGGCGCACGAGCAGCGCGAAGCCAGGCTGCCCGGGCGCCTCGCCCGGAACGAGGTAGATCAGCGCGTCGGCTCCGGCCGCGGCGAGCCCGGCCGCCAGCTCGTCGAGTCCTGGTACGCCGAGCAGGGCGACGGCGCCCTCGCCGCTGCTCGCGCCCAGCGCGGCGAGCACGCCGCGCCGCAGGCTGCTCGGCACCTGCGGCCCGGCGGACGGGTCGAGCAGGGCGGGCGCGGCCCCGGGGCCGAGGGGTTCCACGGCGGCCTCGGCGCGCCAGCGGGCGGCCAGGTCGGGCCGCCCGCGTTCCTTCAGCAGTTCGGGAACGCCGCGGGAGGCGGCGGCGGCCCGCAACACCAGGCCGCGGCCCAGTTCCAGGGCCTCCACCGCCCGGGCCCGGCGGCCGGTCAGCGCGCAGCGGTGGGCCAGCCGCAGCGCCTGGGCCGCCCCGCCGCGGGCCACCGCGAGGCCGTGTTCCGCGCCGAGCTGGAGGAGCACGTCGGCGGAGAGACGCAGCAGCGCCTCGCGGCCGATGGCCAGGGAGGTCTCCACGTCGGGCGCGGAGCGGCGTCGCAGTCCGCGCTGCCAGTGGGCCTCGGCGAGCCGGGTGAGGGCGTCGGCGAGCTGCGGCAACTCGGCTCCCTGGGCGGCGAGTTCGCGGACCCGGGAGAGTTCGGCCAGGCCCTGGTCGAGCAGGCCGGCCTCGCCGGGCCGGCCGGCCGCGTGCAGCAGGGCCCGGCCGAGGGAGTACCGCAGGAGCGCTTCCTGCCCGGCGAAGGCGCCCGGCGCCGCGAGGGCCTCCCGCACGGCGGCGACGGCCCGGCCGACGGCCTCCCGGCCGGGTTCGAGCAGGACCAGGTTGGCCAGGGTCTCGGCCCGATAGGCGGGGAAGTAGGGCGCGAGCAGCGGCGGTACGTGCCTTTGCTCGGTGGCGGCGGCCTGCCGGAAGTACCGGGAGGCGGTGGCGAGTCCGGCCGGGTCCCCGGTGCGGGCGGCGAGCGCGCGGTGGGCCTCGCCCAGGGCGGCGGCCACGGCGAAGCGGAGCTGGTGGCCGGGGGCCAGGGCGGCGTGGTGCCGGGTCAGCTCCTCGATCAGGGGTGCCAGCGCCTGCGGGTCGTCGCCGCGGCAGGCGACGTTGATTTCGAGGAACGCCGCCAGCACCCGCAGTTCGGTCGGCGGCGGGGTGCCCTCGCGGTGGTGGGCGGCGAGGAGTTCCCTGGCCGTGGCCAGTCCCGCGTCGACGTCGCGGTGGTTGCCCTGGAGGCGGGATGCGTGCAGGAAGGTGGCCGAGAGCAGTCCGGCCGTGGAGCGCCTGGCGGCCTGGGCCGCCGGTCCTTCCCCCGGCACCGCGGCGGTCATCTCGCGGAGCCTGGCGACGCTGTGCTCCAGGCGGTTGCGGTCGGCGGTCTGGAAGATCCGCACCGTGTCCACCAGGGAGGCCACCTGGTGCTGCGCGCCGAGCGGCCCCGGCCAGGCCGCGCGGGCGGCGGGGTCCGGCTCCGGGGCGGCCAGGGCCACGTCGTCCACCTCGGTGAAGTCGACCGTGCCAGGCGCGAGGAGGGCCTGCCGCACCAGCAGGAGGGCGTGGAACCTGGCGATCCCGGGCCGTTCCCTGGCGCCGCGGGGGGCGGCGTCCAGCGCCCGCCGGGCGGCGCGCGCGCAGGAGCGGGCGGCTTCCGCCTGGGCGCGGGGCTCCCCGCTCCCGGTGCCAAGCCGGGTGAACAGCTCCTGCAGCGGGGCGAGTTCCGGGTCGTCGAGGCCGAGTTCCGCCAGTTCGGCGGCGACCTGCCCGGCGGGGGCCTGGGTGGTGAGGCGGGAGCAGAGCCAGGCGGTCAGGCGAGCGAAGGCGGCGGCGTCCTCCCGGGCGCGGGCCAGCAGCGTGCGGGTGGCGCGGGCGAGCGCCTCCCCGGCGTCCCGGGCGGGCGCGGGCCGCCCGGCCCACTCACGCGGCCGGTCGGCGGCGGCTCCCGCCCGGTGTGCCGCGGCGTGGGCGCGGTCGGGTAAGCCCGCGTCCCCGCCCGGCTGCGTCTCCTCGGTCACGGCATCCCCCTCTCGGCCTCTACCCAGGTCCGCGTTCCGCCAGACGGCCGCGCCCCGCCGGCGGCCCGGGCCTTCGGGGCGGCCCGGCCCCCCCGTGCCGCCGCGCCGCCGGGCCCGAGGCCGCCCGGGGGCGGCCCGCCCCCCGCGCGGCCCGCCCCCGGCGCGGCCCGTCGGGGCGGCGCGGCCCGTCAGGCGGGGGCGGGCCTGGGCAGCAGCGGCCACCTGCCGGAGAGGCGCATCGCCGCCTCGGTCACCGCCGGGTCGCGGGACCCGGCGGCGAGGCCGTCCAGGTAGGCGTGCGCCGCCGCCTCGTACAGGTCGTCCAGCTCCCGCAGCGCCGCCTGGAGGGCGTCCTGCCTGGCGCCGGCCTCGGCGGGGTGCCCCTGGGCCCGGTGCCCGGCTCGCCGCGCCGCGAGCACCGCCTCCCGCTCGGCCGCCTCCAGGCGTTCCCGGCTCCGGAACGTCTCCCGGTAGGCCGCGAGGAAGGGATGCGCGCGGCCCAGGCCGAGGAGGAAGGCGATGCCGCCGGAGAGCAGCAGCAGCGCGACGAACATCAGGGCCATGGTCCGCTCGTCGACGCCGAGGCCGGCGAGCACGCTGTCGCGGTCCGCCATGGCCCGGTCGAGCCCCTCCTGGTACTCGGGGTCGACGGGGTAGGGCTCGGGCTCCTCGGCCAGCAGGCCGGCGCGCAGCCCGCCGAGCACCCAGCAGGCGTACGCCCAGCAGCCGAGCAGCGCCAGCGCCGGAAGGGCGAGCAGCCGGGGCGCGCCGGTGGCGGGCAGCCTTCTGATCAGGCGGCCCAGCAGGTGCGGGACGACCATCATGACCGTGCCGACCGCGAGGGTGAAGGTGCCGGTGAGGAGGTTGCTCGCGGGGTCGCCGACGCCGTGCAGGCGGCGGAACACGCTCCAGTAGATGGGCAGTTCGACCAGGGCGAGGCAGGCCAGGAGGGCCACGGTGCCCCAGCGGGACATGGCGGACTCGCTGGTGGCGCCCTCCCAGCGGGCCCGCCGCGCGGAGGCGTCCTCCGCTTCCCCGGCCACCGCCGCCCCGGCGCCGCCCGGCCCCTCGGCCCCCGCCAGATCCCCGGCATCCGCCAGATCCCCGGCATCCGCCAGGTCCTGGGCGTCCGTCAGGTCCCCGGCATCCGCCAGATCCCGGGCGTCCGTCAGGTCCTCTTCCCCCTCGGCGCCGGTGGCCCCCGCGGCCTCCCCCGTCTGCCGCGTCGCGCCCCGCTCGCCGTGCGGCGCGGGCCGCCCAGGGCCAGGGCCGGTGCCCGTGCGGCGGGCGCGAACGAGGTGGGCGAGCGCGTCCCTGGCCTCGCCGCGGCGCGCCGCCCGGCGCGCGAGGCGGTCCAACTGCCCGCGGGTGATCTCCAGTTGCCCGGTGTGCTCGGCCCTGGCCTCGGCGTTGCGCCGCACCGCCGCCTCGGCCGCCTCGGCCTCCGCCATGGCCTGGGCCGCGACCCGCGCCGCCGCCTCCTCCGCGGCAGCCGCCTGCCGCAGCAGCGCGTGCCGCCTGCGGTCGCGTTCCGCCGCGAGTTCCGCCAGGCGCGGGGGCAGCCCCTCGCCGGCGAGCACCAGGGCGCCGTACGCCCGGCCGCGCGCCGCCGCGCGCCCCTCCCGGCGGCACCGGTCGAGCAGCGCGACGCGCCCGGTGCCGGCCGCGGCCTCGCCCACGCCGCCGAGCGGCCCGCCCTGTCCTGCGGGCCGCCGCGGCCGGGCGCCGGTGGCGGCTCGCGCCGCGCCCCGCGCGCCCCGGAAACGCCCCCGGCGCCCGCCCGCGTCACTGCCGGTAGTCGAATGAGACATCGATCTTCACCCGCTCCTCCAGCAGCTCCGACCAGAAGGCGTCGAAACCCTCGTACGCGGCGGGGTCGTCGCTGAAGCGCATGCCGTATCCGGCCGGGTAGACGGTGGTGGTCTCCGGGAGGCGCGGCAGCCGTCCCTGGGCTTCGAGGGTGTCGAGGGCCCCGGCGCGGGACTCCGGCGTCTGCACCTGGTCGGCGTGCAGCTGGAAGGAGCCGTCCGCCTGCATGAAGTCGCTGACCACCAGGATGTGGAACGCCTCGGCGCCGTCCGGCGCGGCCTGCCCGACCCGGTCCAGGGCGCCGAGCACGTCGGAGCCGGGCTGCCGGTTCCGCGCGCAGGACAGCAGTTCGCGCGCCTGGTCCAGGGCCACCGAACGCCATACCTCGCGCAGCTGGTCCCGGTCGTCGGTGGACCGGGCGTCGGGGTCGAGGTCGAGGGTCTCCTGCTGGCAGGTGGAACCGGCGGAGGCCCGGGTGATGGGCGCGAACGCCAGGGTGCGGCACTCCAGGTCGCGCAGGAACTCGGGCAGCGCCACGTTCAGCTTCTCCTCGGCGGCGAACCCGTGGGCGGCGTCCTCCTGTCCCGAGCCGGAGCCGTCGACGAGGACCGCGCAGGCCGTCGTGTAGCGGTCGACGTCGGTGCCGAGGGCCTGGCCCAGCTGGTCGCAGCCGGTGGCGGCCAGGGCGGCGGCCGCCAGCAGCGCGGCCACGAGTGGGTGCCTCATCTCAGTTCCCTCCCCCGGGCGTTCCGGACAGGCTGTGCGCCGCGTCGAGGAGTTCGAGGGCGCGGGTCAGGACGGTGGCCGTGGCGGCGTCCCGCGGGGCGAGCCAGGAGTCGGGGCGGTCCCAGGACGGGTCGAGCCGCAGGGGCGCAGGACCCCAGTGCGCCAGGTGGGCCGGTGCCGGGTCGGGCACGTCCGGGTGGTGGCGGCGCACGGCGTCCCAGTAGCGGGCGAGGTGCTGGTTGACCTGCTCCAGCACGGCGGCGGCCCGGCAGCGGCAGACGTCCGCGTGGGCGTGCCACTCGGCGACCCGCTCCCCGAACCCGGCCAGCGCGGCGGGCGCCGGCCGGCCCCGTTCGCGGTACTCGATGACGACGTGGACCGCCCGCGTCCCGAGGTCCGCGATCAGCCGCCGTTCGCGGTACATCAGCCGGGCCCGGAGCTGCTCGACCGCCCGCCGCGCGGTGGCCTGCTGCTCGGTGACGTAGGGGGTGACGGCGGCCTGGTGCTCCGGCAGCGCCGGGGGCGGCGGCACGTCGGGCAGGCCGCGCCGCCCGTCGCGCAGGCCGTGCAGCCAGGCCGCCCACCGTCCCCATCGTGGTGGGGCGGCCCGCCGGACGACCCGTCCCACGCTCTCTGTTCCGATCATTGCCGCGCATTCCCCCATCCCCGCCATTCGGCGTCCGCATGCGGCGCTTTCCGCGGTCTCGGCACCGTCCGAGGCCGCGGTGTCTGCGGCCGCCTCGGCTTTTCCGTGCCCGGTGCTTTCCGTGCCCGGTGCTTTCCGTGTCCGGTGCGCTCGGTGCGCGCTGCGCCGTGCTGCTTTCCGTGTTCTCCGTGCCGTGGGTGTTCTCCGGGTTTTCCGGCACTTCCGCGCTTTCCGTGCTTCCGGCGCTTCTGGTGCTTGCGGTGCTTGCGCCGGGTCCTTCGGCCGCGCCGTTCCCGCGGGGCCCGCGTCGGCGCCTCGCGAGGGCGGCCGCCCGTCGGCGAAAAACCCACGTTCCATGCCCTAACACGGCGCCGCCCGGGCGCGGAGGCGGCAGCGGGCCCCGGCCCGGCATTCGCCCGGCGTTCACCCGGAATCCGCCCGGGACACCGGCGTCATGCCACCCGGGCCCAGGGCCTGCGGGCCGCGGGCCCCGGCCGCGTTCTGCCACTCCCGCCGAACGGGCCGCGCACCTATCGTGACGGCATGGACACGGACGCCGGATCGAGTTCAGGTTCTTCCCGTCTGCCCTCGCACGCCGACATCCTCAGAGACCTCAGGGAGTTACGCAGGCCGGGGTTGCCGCGGCTGCGCGAGGCGCCGCCCGCGGCGCTGCGGTGGGCGGCCGAGCACTGCGGGCTGTGCGGCGCGGCCGACGATGTGCCCGCCGGCATAGAGGAGTTGCTGCGCCAGGCCGTGCGGCGGCTGGGCGAGGGGGACGACCTGGGCAGGGCGGCCGCCTACAGCTTCGGCCTGGTCCCCGGCTTCCGCGGCGCCGCCGCGCAGGACCGGCGCAAGCGGGCCGCCGAGGTGTACGGGATCGCCCCGGAGACCTTCCGCAAGGCCCCCGAGGAGAAGATGCTCAGCCAGCTCGCCGAGGCGGTGCTCGCGCTGTGCCGGGAGCCCGGGGCCGGGCGCCACCAGGCGGCGCCCCACGCCGCCGGCGCGCCCGGCCGGCCGCGGGCCGAGCCGGGCCCGCAGCGGGACGACCCGGCGCCTCCCACCTCGTTCACCGCCACCGTGGCCGACGCGCCCGTGCCCTTCGTGCTGCACGTCTCCCCGGTGGACCTGCTGCGGGACATCGACATCGTGGTGTCCTCGGAGAACGTGTACCTGGAGATGTCCAAGACCTTCATGCCCACCCTCTCCGGCTCGCTGCGCTGGGCGGGCGGCATCCGCGACGCGGGCGGGGAGCTGGTGGAGGACGTGCTCGCCAACGAACTCGCCACCTGGGTACGCCGCCACCACCGGCCGGGGCTGCCGGTGCGGCCCGGGACGGTCGCGCCCACCTCCTCGGGCGCGCTGGCCTCGCGGGGCATCCGCCGGATCTACCACGCGGCGGTCGCGGTGCCCTTCGGCGACCGCGACGGCTACTCGGTGGCGCCGGGCGACATCGCCCGTGCCGTCCGCGAGTCCTTCGCGCTGGCCCGCGCCGAGCGGGAGGAGTACGACCCGCCGCTGTCCTCGATCTGTTTCCCGCTGATGGGCGCCGGGCGCGGCCGGGTGCCGCCCGCGGTCAGCGCCCGGTGGATCGGCTGGGCGGTGCACGAGGAGTTGCAGCGCGACCCGCGCTGGAGGGTGCACATGGTGATCAGGAACCAGGCCACGGCCGCGGCCGTCGTGGACCTGGGCACGCCGCCCGGCCCGCCGCCCGCTCAGCCGGGCTGATCCCAGCTGCGGTGGTGCAGCCGCGTCCCCGACCTGGCCAGCAGTTCGGCCAGCTCCTGCAACTCGCCGGGGGCGGGCACCCCGTAGAGCAGCACGCCGGCGCCCCCCGGGGACTCGGCGACCTGGAGCCTCGGCCCCTCCGCGGGGCGTGCCAGGTGGGGCCCGTAGCGCTCGCGGCCCAGCGCGGTGCGGGGCAGCAGCCGCTGGTTGGCGGAGCCGCGCCATACCAGGGGGGTGGGGGCGGCGGCGCGGTAGCGGCCGGTGATCAGGGCGTCCGCGTGGCCCACGGCCCGCAGCCAGGGCGGCCTGCGCCCCAGTTCCGCCTCCGTGTGGCCGGTGTAGAGCAGGATGTCGGGGCGGCGTTCCGGCGCCAGCTCGGCGCCGATCGCCGCGGCGCCGCTCAACAGCCTTTCCAAAGCCTCCGGTTGGGCCAGCGGCTCGCCGCCGCTCACGGTCAGCCCGGCCGCGCCCGCGGCGAGCGCCCGGCGCCACGCGCCGAGCAGCCGGGACACGGTCGTCCGCCGCCCGCCCTCGGGGTCCCAGGTGTGCCGGGACATGCAGCCGGGGCAGGCCAGCGGGCAGCCCTGGAACCAGATGCCGAGGCGACGCCCCGGGCCCAGCGTGGTCACGGGAAAGTACGTGCCGCTGACCCGCACCACGGGGTCCCCGCCCTTCCCGCCGCTCCCGCCGTCCCCCCGGCTCTCGCCGTTCCCGCCGCTTTCGCCGTCCCCACGGCTCTCGCCGCTTTCGGCGTTCCCGCCGTCCCCGCCGCTTTCGCCGTCCCCGACATTCCCTCCGTCCCCGAAATCCGCGCTGCCCCCGAATTTCCCGCCGTTCCTGCCCATCCCGCCGCTCACGTCCTTCCCGCCCATCCTGCCGGTCTCGTTCTCCCGTCCGTTCTCCTGCGCCTCGCCCATCGCCGCCCCCTCCCACGCTTTTTCGCCTGCACGGAAATGCCAGGCTCACCCCCTGCGCCGCCCGCGCCCCGGCACGCCGGGCCCGCGGCCCGGAATTCCACCGGAACACGCCCGGAAAAGCACCGGCCGCCGCGCATTCCCACCGCCCCTCGCCCGGTTTCCCTCACTACGCTGCGGCCTCGTCGCCCCACCGGATCGGGTGGAGCGGGGCATTCCGCCGTCGCGTGGAGGTAATCGCCGTGACCGACCAGGGCCCGCCGTCCGCACCGCACGCCCCCGCGGGCGGCATACCCGCCACCGTGCTGGAGACGGCCCCGGCCGCCCCCCTCGACGACGACCGCGGCGACACCTCCCTGCCGCCCGAGCCGCTGCGCGCGCGCTTCCGGTTCCTCGAACCGCTGGGGGGCCGCACCCGCGGCCCGGGCGAGGCGGCCGTCTACCGGGTGAGCGACGCGGCCGGCGAGCACGTCGTCAAGTGGTACCACCGCGACCGCGCCCCCGACCCGCGGGTGCGCGAACTCCTCGCCGCCCACCGCCTGCCGCACGTCACCCACCTCACCGAGACGGGAGTCATCGCCGGTCACCCGTACGAGATCTCGCCCTCCCACGGCAACGTCAGCCTCGCCAGGTACCGCGAGCTCCGCCCGGGGCCCGCCGCCCCGGCCCTGCTGCGGGCCGTGGTGCGGCAGGTGCACGAGGCCCTCGACGCGGTCCACCGCCTCGGCATCGTGCACCGCGACGTCACGCCCGCCAACCTCGTCCTCAGCAGCCTCGACCCGGCCGACCCCGGCCTCACCCTCACCCTGGTCGACCTCTCCTCCGCCGCCTACACGACCGAGGAGCGGCCCGCGGCGGCCGGCGAGCCCTGGGTCGGCACGGCCAGGTACCTCTCCCCGCAGGCGGTCGCGGCGCGGCAGATGATCCACCCGCAGGCGGACTGGTGGTCCCTGGGGATGATCGTCGCCGAGCTCGCAGGCGGCAGGCATCCCATCCGGCACAGCGAACCCGGGTACGTGCACAGCGAGATCACCACCCGCCCGCCCGACCTCTCCCACGTCACCGACCCCCGCGTCCTCCTGCTGTGCCAGGGGCTGCTGACCCGCGACCCGCACCAGCGGTGGGGGGCCGCGCAGGTGGGGCGCTGGCTGGCGGGCGAGGCGCCGCCCGTCGCCGCCACCGACTGGGCCGCGCCCGCCCCGCCGCCGGGCCCGGCGGCCACCGCCTTCGTCTTCCTGCAACGGGAGTTCACCGACCCCGTCGAGCTGGCCGCGGCCTTCGACGCCCACTGGCGGCAGCTGGCGCAGACCCTCGCCAACGGGCGTTCCCGCCGCCGCCTCGCCGCCTGGCTGCGGCAGTTCGCGGACCACCCCCGGTACGACGAGCCGGCGCGCGAGGAACTCGCCGAGCTGCTGCGCCTCCTGGAACGCCGCCCCAGGCCGGAGACCCTCGTCCGCCTGCTGTCCTGGCTCGGCCCCGGCCTTGAGCCCTCCTACCGCGGCGAGCCGCTGGCCGCCGACGGCGATCTGGAGGAGCTGGCCGTGCGCGCCGAGGACGGCGAGGAGCACGCGCTGTCCCTGGTGGAGGACCTGGCGCGCCACCCGCTCCTGCCGCTGCTCGACGCCCGCCCCGGCGGCGAGGGCCTGGCCGCCGCCGACGCGGCCTGGCGGGAGGCGCGGCGGCGCTGGCCCGCCGAGGTGCGGGCGCTGGCCGAGGAGGTGCCCGCGCTGCGGGAGCCGGGGGCGGCGGCGCTCACCTCGCTCGCCGGCCCGGAGGGCCGCCGCCTGTCCGCCTCGCTGCTGCGCCTGGCCGCCGCCGGGGAACGCCGCCGCGCCCAGCTCGACGCGGACGCCTCCCGGCGGCTGCGGCGCCTGCCTGAGCCCGTCGGCTGGTACGCCCGGCTGGTGCGCGACCGGCGGGACGGGCTGCGGCTGCTGCTCGCCTGGCGCCTGTCCGGCCTGGCCCTGCAGGAGTCCTGGCGCACCCGGGACGAGCGGATGCGGCGGCGTGCGGAGCGCCGTTTCTGGGAGGAGCAGCGGTGGGCCGCCGAGTGGCTCAACGCCCAGGAGCTGCCCGTGGCGCTCGCCTGGGCCGCGGCGGGCACGGCGGCGGTGACGGTGCCGTGGCTGTTCCTGATCGGCCTGTGCGACGTCGCGGGCCGGGCGCCGCAGCAGACCGTGACGCTGGCCTGGGCCTGGTCGATGCCGGCCGCCGCCCTGATCCTCGCCCTCGAACTGTGGACGGCCTACCGCATCGGCTACCTCGACTACCGCCCCGGCTACCGCTATCACCCGGACCACTCCCTGGCCGGGCGGCTGATCGCCGCCGGGGGGCGGGCGGCCCGGCCGGCGCGGCGCCACCGGGTGCTCGGCGCGCTCGTCGTGGCGGCGGCCTGCGGCCTGCTCCTGGCCACCCTGCTGCTCGCGGCCTGGCTCTGGCCGGCGGCCACGGTCCTCGCCGTGGGCTGGTGGACCTGGCGCCGGCGGCGGTCCTTTTCCGGCCCGCCGCCCGGCCCGCCACCCGGCCCGCCACCCGGCCCCCCGGCCAACGCCGGGCCCGCACCGGAACCGGCACCGGGGCGGGCGTCATGAGCAGCGGATACGCCAGCCCCGAGGTGACCTTCGTGGACCCCTTCGTCGACTTCCCCTCCCCCGATGCCCTCACCGGCCAGGTGGCGGACTCCGTCTCGGGCCACGCGCTGGGCGGACTGCCGGACGGACTGCCGGACGGCGCGGGGGAGGCCGTGGGGGAGGCCGTGGACGGCGTGGGAGAGGCCGTGGGGGAGGTGGTGGACGGCCTGGCCGACCAGCTGCTCGACCTCGTCGCCCCGGCCCTGCTCGGCCTGGGCGCGCTGAGCGGCGCGCTGCTCGCCGGGCGGGCCGCCATGGTGGGCACCCAGGCGCTGGCCGCCGCGGCACTGCGGGCCTCCGAGGCCCAGCAGACCCGGACGCGGGAGGCCGAACGCGCCGAGGAGTCCCGGCTGCGGTGGCAGGACGCGGCCTTCGCCGTCTGCCGGGCCAACGCCCGGCTCGCCGCCCTCCGCGCCCGCATCCGGCAGGCGGGCCCCTGGCCGGGACCCGGCGGGCCGCCCGGCGGGAGTCCCGAGCCGCCCTCGCTGCCGCCCGCCCTCGACCCGGTGGGCCTGTCTCTCGACCGGATTCACGCCTGGCTCGCCGAGACCGACCGGGCCGCGCGGCGGGCGGAGGCCGACCTGGCCGTGCGCGCCCTGGCGCCCACACCGCCCGGCGCGCGGGAACCGCACGCGGCGCGGGGCCCCGCCGGGCCGCGGGAGGACCTGCGGGCGGCCGCCGCGCGGCGGCTGCGGGCCCGCCGCGAGCGGGCCCTCGCCCAGTACGCCGCGGCCCGCACCGAAGGGGAGGCGAGGCGCGCCCTGCCGCCGTACTCCTCCCCGCTGCCGAACGCCTCCGCGCTGACCGCCGACCGGGCCGCCGAGATGGGCGAGGAGCTGCTGGCGGGGCTCGACCCGGCCGTCCCGGCCGAAGCCTGCGCCCGCATCCAGGAGCAGCTCGCCCACGCCGTCGAACTCGCCCGGGAGCGCCCGGCCGACGCCCTCCAGCACCTGTCCGAGGCCCGCCAGCTGGCGTACGAGGCCACCTGGCGCGCCGCCGACCGGCGCGAGGCCGCGGAGTGGGCGGCGCAGCAGCGTGACGTGCTGCGCCGGGCCCAGCCGGGGACCGAACTCGCGCCTCCCGAGGTGCTCGCCGCCCTGGAGCGGATCGTCGAGAACGGCGGCCCGGTGGACCCCCGCCTGCGGGCGGAGACCAGCGTCCTGGTCGCGGCCCGGCAGGCGGCGCTGGAACGCACCTACGTGGCCCAGCTGTTGCGGCGCCAGATCGCCGAGGCGGCCCAGGGCGCCCGGATGACGGTCCGCAGGCCCGCACCCGGGGTCGAGCTGATCGAGTGGGCGCCGCCCGAGTGGGGCACGGAGCACTGGCTGCGCCTCGCGCTCGACGCCGGGGGGACGGTCCGCGTGCAGACCGTGCACCGGCCCCGGGACCCCGGGGAGGAGAGCGACGCGGACCGCGCTCTCGACCGGGAACGCTGCCGGGCCGCGGGCCGTTTCCTGGCCCGTCTCGCGGACCGCGCCGCCTCCGTCGGGATCACGCTCGACCTGGCCTTCGACGGCGGCGGCACGGTCGCCGGCACCGGCCCGGGACCCGCGGGCGAGGCCGACCGCCGCCCCGCGCCCCGCGAGGCCCCGGCCGCCCGCCACCTCCGCCACGAGGACGAGGTCCGCCGGACCCCGCAGCAGCCCCGCGGCCCGCGCGGCCCCCGCGGTGAGGACCACCGCCCGTGAGCGAGCCCGTTCCCCCGCCTTCCGCGGACCCCGGCCCCGGGGCGGCCCCCGCCGCCCCGCCGCCGCCCCACGCCCCCACGCCGGTCCCCGTCACACCGCCGAACCTCCCCGAGCCGCCGAACCTCGCCGAGCCGCCGAACCTCGCCAAGCCGCCGAACCTGACCAAGCCGCCGAACCTGACCAAGCCGCCGGCCCTCGAACTCCCGCCGTTCGCCCAGGAGCTGGCCGGCACCCTCAGCGTGCACGCCCAGTACGTCCTGCACGGCAACGTCCGGGACGACTACCTCATCCGCCACCGCGGCCAAGACCGCCGCTTCGGCATGGCCGGGCTGCTCTGGCACACCCTCCGCCACCACGGCTACGAGGCACTGGTGCGCTACGACGTGGTCGACGGCTTCACCGTCCACCCCGCCGCCGCCCTGCCCGACGCGGAACGCCTGCTGGGCCGGGGCACCGTGGGCCGCCGCCACCGGGACCGGCTGCTGCGGGCCGCCACCCGGCCCGCCCTGCGCGAGATGGAGCCGCTGCTGCGGGCCGTGGCCACCGGCCTGCCCCCGCAACGCCACCTCAGGCAGGGCGCCGACCGCACCGCGCCCGGGCCGGAGGGGGAGCCGGGGCCGCAGGCGCCGCGCCGCCTCGCGTTGCTCATCGACTACGCCGCCCGCATCTCCACCGACGTCGGCCACCTCAGCGAGGCCGAGCGCGACTTCTTCCTCGCCTGCCTGAAGCTCGCCAACGACGTGGCGCCGGTGCACCACCAGCGCAGCGGCCGGGACCTGTTCAACCCGATCATCTGGCTGACCGAGGGCGAGCGCGATCTGCCGAACTGGCTGGTCTCCGGCAGCGACCGCATCCGCACCATCGGCGTGCCCCTGCCCGACCTCGGCGACCGCGAGCGCATGGCGCGCCTGCAGACCACCGAGGCCGCACCCGTCCCCTCCGCCCCCGGCAGCCCGGACACCGCCGGCAGCCCGGACGCCCCGGGCAGCCCGGGCACTTCGGATGCCCCGGACGCGCAGTGGCCGGGCCCGGACGCCGACCGCGCGACGCACGAGTTCGCCCGCGCCGCCGCGGGCCTCACGCTCCGCGAGATGCGCGAGTGCGCGCGGCTGGCCCGCGACCGGAGGCTGCCCTACGCCCGCATGCCCGACGCCGTCCGCATCTACCGCCTCGGCGTGGAGGACAACCCGTGGCGCCGCGCCCACGTCCGTAGGCAGATCAGCGAAGGGGAACGCCTCATCCGCGCGCGCGTCAAGGGCCAGGACCGTGCGATCGACACCACCATGGACATCCTCAAGCGCGCGGCCCTCGGCCTGTCCGGGGCGCAGGCCGCCCACCCCGGGACCCGGCCGCGCGGCGTGCTCTTCTTCGCCGGGCCGACAGGCACCGGCAAGACCGAGCTGGCCAAGACGGTCGCCACCGTGCTCTTCGGCCGCGAGGACGCGTACCTGCGCTTCGACATGAGCGAGTTCTCCGCCCCGCACTCCGCGGACCGGCTGGTCGGGGCGCCCCCCGGCTACGTCGGCTACGAGGCGGGCGGCGAGCTGACGAGCAAGGTGCGCGCCGACCCGTTCCGGGTGATCCTCTTCGACGAGATCGAGAAAGCGGACAAGGGCGTGCTGGACAAGTTCCTCCAGGTGCTGGAGGACGGCAGGCTCACGGACGGCCAGGGCATCACCACCTACTTCAGCGAGTGCGTCCTGATCTTCACCTCGAACCTCGGCGTGCTCACCGAGGACCCGGTCACCGGCGCGAAGCGGCCGGCCGTCGAGCCAGGCACCGACTACGCCGAACTGGCCGCCACGATCCGGGAGAACGTGAAGCGCCACTTCGTGGAGGTGGTGGGCCGGCCCGAGTTGATGAACCGGCTGGGCGGCAACGTCGTCGTCTTCGACTTCATCGGCCGCGAGGTGGCCCGGTCCATCTTCGACCTCCAGGTGCGCAACATCCAGGCCCTGATGCGGCGCGACCAGCAGCTGCACCTGCGGCTGTCGGAGCAGGCGGGTGCCGACCTCGCCGCGCGCTGCACCGCCGACCTGGACAACGGCGGCCGGGGCATCGGCAACGCCCTGGAGACGCTGCTGATCAACCCGCTGGCCCGGGCGCTGTTCGAGGAGGGGGAGCTGCCCGAGGGCAGCACGGTCACGGTCACGTCGGTGACCGAGGACCCCGAGCGCGGCGGGGTGCGGCTGCGGCTGCGCATCGACGCGCCGGGCGAGGGGGTGCCCCGGCCGTGACCGGCGAGACCGGCCGCCCCGGCGACGGCCGCCCCGGCCCGCAGAACGCCGCCCGTGACCCGGACGACCTGGTGGACCCGGAGGACCTGGCCGACGCCGTGGACCCGGAGGACACCGCGGACCCGGAGGATGGGGACGCCGCGGAGGACCCGGAGGACTGGGACGACCCCGACCACCCCACCTCCGCCCCGCCCTCCCTGTCCCGGGAGCCGGGCCCCGCGGACCCCGAAGCCCTCGCGTACGTGTCCCCCGAAGACCCGGCGTACCCCGGGGTGTCCGAGGAGCCCGAGCGGGGTGAGGCAGGCCCGGGTCCCGCGCCGGCGCCCGGGGCCGGGTGCGCGCCCCTCGCCCCGTACCCCTGCTGGAACTGCGGGAGCCGCGTCACCCCGCCGGCGGCCGCCTGCCCGTCCTGCCTCTCGCCCCTGGCCCACCTCGTCCTTGAGCTGAACACGAGCCCGGCCCTCCGCGTCACCGTGGGCCCCGGCAGGGAACTGCGCCTCGGCCGCGATCCGGAATGGGCCCCGCAGACCGCGGTGCCCCTCGGCCTGGCGATCGGCGTCTCCCGCCGCCACGCCACCATCACCGTGGACCGGGACGGCTCCGCCTGGCTCACGGACGGCCCGGCCGGTGCCAGCCTCAACGGCACCTGGCTCAACGGCCACCGCCTCGAACCCCCCGGCAGCCGCCACCGCCTCCACGACCGCGACGCGCTGGCCCTCGGCCTGCGGGTGCGCGGCACGGTGCGGATTCACCTGCCCCCTGGCTGAGCCCCCGCCGCCCGCTCACCGGCCGCCCGGCCAGGGCCCCGCCTCCGGCAGGCTGATCGCGGCGTTGAGCGCGGCGAGCAGCAGGTTGGCCTCCCGGACGCCGGCCTCGGTGCCCAGGTCGTGGAACACCTCCGGCTCGGCCTTCAGCACGTCCTCCCCGCAGCGGTCGCCGAACAGCACGTACGCCAGGCGCGGCCGGCGGCGACGCGACTGCCACACCAGCCCCTTCGCCCAGGGCGCGTCCCGGCGCAGCGCGGCCGTCCAGCAGCGGGTCTGCGGGTAGACGGAGACGCCCTCCTCCTCCACCAGCCACCGGTCCTGCCCGATCGCGGCCAGGTCCTCCTCGTCGACCAGCCTGATGAGGGGGAGGGGCCGCGTCGTGACCAGCCGCGTCAGCGAACGGGTGCGCGCCTGCGCCCAGGGGATGAGCCGCCCGCCGTCGGGTCCGAACTCCCGCGAGCGCAGGAACACCTCGGCCAGCGCCGTCAGCGGCTCGTCCGCCACGTACAGCACCTTGAAGGGGTCCTCCGCGGTCCCGTCGAAGCGGCCGCCGCCGAAGTGCGGGTGCGCGGAGCGCGCGTGGAAGCCGGCCGCGGGGAACGGGGTGAGGTGGCACCGCCACAGCCGCGTTCCGGCCTCCAGGGTCGTGCAGTGGGGAGCGAGGCCCGCGGGGGGCGCGTACGCCGGCATCAGCACTCCCCTTCCACCAGCACCTGCGCGGCCTCGGCCAGCAGCTCGTCGGGGACCCGCCCGATGAGCTCGGCGGGAACGCCCCCCAGCCAGCGGTTGGCGCCGAGCCACCAGTCCGCCGCCCCCCAGGGGTCCTGCTCGGCCAGCAGCATCCGGTTGACCCGCCGCACCACGGGGCGCGGGCCGCCGCCGGGATCGAACTGGAAGTCCGGGTAGCGGGCGCCCCGTTCGGCGTCGGTCAGCCGGATCAGGCCCGCGGCCAGCGGATCGGCCGCCGTGCGCGGGTCGAGTTCCGCCTCGGACCGCGCGGGCGCCGCCAGCAGCCGCCGCCGCGCCCGCGCCACGATCTCCTCGGGCGAGGGCGCCTGGGCCGCCAGCCGCCGCAGCACCTCGCGGGCCCGTTCCGCCACCAGCGTGGGCGCGTCCCCTGCGCCGGTGGCCAGGCGCGGCCGATCCGCCACCGCCGCCCGCAGCGGGCTGTCGAGCGGCAGCGACAGCAGCGCCCGCCCGATGCCGAGCGCGGCGCGGCGCGCGGCGACCGCGTCGGCGCCGGCCGCGGCCAGCTCGTCCAGCGCCAGCCGGAACCTCTCGAACTCCTCGGGTGGCAGCCCGGCCCTGATCTCAGCCAGCCGCTCCCCGACGAGTTCCAGCATCTCCGCCGCGTTCACCGCTTCGCCTCCCGCCACCAGTGAGCGGCGGCCCTGCCCGGCCGGGCAGCCACCGCGGGTCTTCGGCAACTGTCCCACGCGACAAGGGGGTTACCGCCCGGCCGGACGGAAAATGCCCGGACGACGCCCAGCGGGAACCCGCAGGTCACCGGGCGCCGGCTCTTGAATGGGCGCACGAGCACAACGGCGAAGGAGGCGCTGTGCACGAGACGGTGAGCTCGCTGCTGATCACGTTGGTGGCGGTGGCGGGCACCCTGGTGTCGACGCTGCTGGCGCAGCGGCAAGTGCGCCGTTCGAGGGCCCAGGAGCTGAGCCGCCTCGACCGGCGCCGCCGCATCGAGGCCAAGCGGGCGCGCTACACCGCGCTGAACACCGCGGCGCGCCGCTACCTCGTGGCCCTGACCAACCAGTTCCACGCCCTGCGCGCGAACGAGGGCGTCGAGTCCGTGACCGCGGAACTGCACCGCGCCCGCGCCGCCCACGCCGACTGCTACGCCGAACTCCAGCTGATCGCCCCGCCCGCCGTCCTCGCCGCCGCCCGCCGCGCGAACCGCTCCCTCAACCACACCTTCGGCCTGCTGATGCGCCTCACCAACGGCACCTGCCTCGCCGGGGACTCCCTGGACGCCGCCCAGGCCCGCATCAGCGCCCTGTGGGAGGTCGAACTCGCCGGCCTCAGACGGCAGATGCGCCTGGACCTCGACCTGGACCCGGCCTCCCCCGCCGGTTCCCCCGCCGCCCCCTGAACGGCGCCCCCGCCCGGCCGTGCCGCTCCCCCGCCGCAGGCTGCCGCCTGCCTCGCCGCAGGCTGCCGTTCCCCCGCCCTCAGGCTGCCGTCTTCCCTCGCCGCAGCGTGCCGCCTCCCTCGCCGCAGCTTGCCGGGCGCCGGGGCCTGCCCGCACACTGCATCCATGCCAGACGACGCACCCCCACCGAACCTCCCCGCCCCCCGCCCCGGGAACCCGCAGCTCCGGGTGTCCGACCGGGAGCGCGAGCAGGTCGTGGAGTTCCTCCAGGTCGCGGCGGGGGACGGCCGGCTGACCCTGGCCGAGCTGGACGAACGCGTCGGGGCGGCGCTGGCGGCCCGCACCGTCTCCGACCTCGCGGCCCTGACCGCCGACCTGCCGCTGGAGGAGATGCCCCCGGGCGCGCGCGAGGTGATCCGGATCGACCAGCGCTTCGGCGAAAGCGAGCGCACGGGCCGCTGGCTGGTGCCGCGCCGGATGGAAGTGGCCCTGATGTTCAGCGAGTTGAAGCTGGACTTCACCGAGGCCGTGCTCACGCACCGGGTCCTGGACATCGACGTGAACCTGCGGCTTGGCGGCCACCTGACCCTGGTGACCGCGCCCGGGATCGTGGTGAACGCCGACGGCATCAGCCACAGCCGCGGCGAGATCAAGCTCCCCCCGGCCCCCGGCCCGGAGACCCCGGTGCGGCTGAGCATCCTGCTGACCGGCAGGTCGACCGGCGGCGACATCGTGGCCAGGCCACCGCGCCGCGCCCCCTGGCAACGCCTCCGCCGCAAGCCCCGCCCCGGCGACGCCTCCCCCTGACCCCCGGCCCCCGGCCCCCGGCCCCCCGAGCCTTTCCGGCGGCAGGCGTCTCGCGGGTGGCAGGAGCCCCCTGCGGCGGCGCGAGCCGATGCCGTGACCCGGGCCCACGCCGTGCGTGGGCCCGGGCCTACGCCGTCACCGGGGCGGCCCCGGCCAGCCGGAAGATCTCGGCGGCGACCGCCTCCGGCTCGGGCGGCACGGTGACGTGGGCGACGTCCTCCAGGCTCGGGTGGGCGCCGACCCGCACCGCCCGCCGCGCGTTGCGCAGCAGGTCGAGGTCGTTGATGTCGTTGCCGAACGCCGTGTACGCGCCGATCCCCAGCGAGGTCAGGGCCTCCCATTTGTTCGTCGTGCCCGGGGCGAAGTCGACGATCCCCTCGTCGAGATGGTGGTTGACGGTCAGCCCGAGCCCGCGCCCGGCCTCGGCGAGCTCCGCCATCCGGGAGGCGCTGACGACCAGGAACTTCACCACGTCGCCGAGTTCCGCGATGTCCACCCGGCGGGCGAGATTGCCCTGGTCGACGCGGGTGCGGATGGGGTGGTCGGGTGGCCCGGTGTAGGCGTAGTCCCAGGGGCCGTCCGCGAGATACGCCGCCTCGTGCCGCTCCACCACCTCCAGCAGGGCGGCGAGTTCCGCCGCCCCGAACACGGCCCTGGCCCGCACCCGCCCGCCGACCGAGAGCAGGCTGCCGTTCCCGCCGATCAGCGTGGCGGTGGGAAACTCCCCGCCGAGCACGGGCAGCAGATCCCTCACCGGCCGCGCGGAGGCGAACACCACCTGGTGACCGGTTCGTTCACACGCGCCGATCGCCGCCCGTATCCGCCCGTCGATGGCCCGCCCGTCGAAACAGAGCGTGCCGTCGACATCGAAAACCACCGCCCGGACCCGCGATTCGCTCATCCTCGCATGGTATGCGGCAGGCCGGCCGGCGCCCCCGCCTGTCTGCCGCCCCGGGCCGGCCGCCGGCGTTCGGCCCCTTCGCACGGCCCGTGAAGCCCGCCGGCTCCCGACGCGAGAGCCGGCCCCGCGGTTGCCGCGGCAGGGGGAGTCCAGGTCTTCGGCGGAAGGCTTGCGCCGCGCGTCCCGCGGCCCATTGATCCGCGACCGGAACGATCAATCGGAGAATCCGCGAGGTGAATGTCACCGGGAACTGCCGACGGCCCCTGGCGTGTCCTCCCTGGTGAATGCACGACCGTTGAACGCGGCCTGAGCCGACGCTTACCGTACTGTGCAGTTGCGCACGTCGATTGATCATTCTGGGGGGAAGATCATGGCACGTCCGTCCGATTGGAGTCCGGTGGACATGGACTCCGACCCCACGCCCGGTGACCCCGAGGAGATCCGGACGCTGGCCGATTCCCTCCAGGACTTCGCCGACGACGTCGGCGAGGCATTGGGAAAGATCCGCGCCATGGCCTCCGATCGCGCCATGCAGGACTGGGCCGGATTATCCGCCGAAGCCTTCCGCTCCGAATTCGACGAAGTCCCCGGCAACCTCACCAAACTCCACACCAGCTACCAACTGTGCGCCCAGGCCCTTTCCGCCTACGCCCCCCAACTCGACACCGCCCAGGGCATGGCCGACCGCGCCCTCCAACGCGCCCTCGAAGCCCAAGCCGACCTGACCACAGCCCAAGGTCAACTCGCCGACGCACAAGACTGGGTCACCCGCGCCGGCCAGGAATCCGACCGCCTCCAGCAGGAGGGCCACGGCAGCAGCGCCCCGCCACCCGACGAGGCCCAGGTCCGCGCCGCCACCCGCAACGCCCAGGCCGCACACGACGCCGCCACCGCAGCCCAAACCCGCGTGGAGGACGCCCAGCAACGCCTGGACGCCGCCCGTGAACTCGCCCGCCAGGCCCGCGACATGCGCGAGGACGCCGCCCGCACCTGCGCCCAGGGCATCGACGAAGCCTCCGACGCCGGCATCCACAACCGCCACTGGTGGGAAGACGCCATCCACTGGGTCACCGAAAACTGGGACACCATCGTCGCCGTCTGCAAAACCATCGTCGCCGTCCTCGGCATCGTCGTCATGATCATCGGCGGCCCCCTCGCCTGGGTCGTCCTCGCCGCCGCCCTCGTCGTCCTCGCCGACACCCTCATCAAATACGCCAACGGACGCGCATCCCTGTGGGACGTCGCCTTTGCGGCCCTGGACTGCATCCCCGGCATGAAAGGCATCACCACCCTCGGCGGCCTCGCCCGCGGACTACGCGGCGGCCTGTCCGCCGCCCGCACCGGCCTGCGCGGCATCGCCCAAGGCGTCAAGGGTCTTGCCGGACGAGGCCGCACCATGCTGGCCGACGGCATGGAAGCGGCCAGGTCGCGCTTCCGCAACCTGATCCGCAGCTCCGGCAGTGACCCGGTCGACATGGCGACCGGTCTGATGTACCTGCCGCAGACCGACGTCCTACTCCCCGGCACATTGCCGCTGAGCTTCACCCGACGCGTCGAGTCGGGCTACCGCACCGGCCTCTGGTTCGGGCCCTCCTGGTCCTCCACCTGCGACCAGCGCCTGGAAATCGACGAGAAGGGCGTGGTCTTCGTCGCAGAGGACGGCATGGTGCTCGCCTATCCCCACCTGCCGCCCGGGACGGGCACCGCGGTCCTCCCCGCATCGGGCCCGCGCTGGCCCCTGTCCCGGTTGGCGGATGGCCGGTACGCGGTCACCGAGCCCTCCACGGGGCGAGCCCGGCACTTCGCGCTGCCCGACGCCTACGGGCTGGCGCAGCTGGAGCGCATTCAGGACAGGAACGGCAACACCATCGACTTCGCGTACACGGCAGACGGTGTCCCCACGGCGATCCGGCACTCCGGTGGCTACCACCTGAAGCTGACCTCCGCAGAAGGCCGGATCACCTCGCTGTCCCTGGCGGGCGCCGACGGCGAGGACATCCTGATCCGACGCTATCGGTACGACGCGGACGGCAACCTGTGCTCGGTCGTCAACTCTTCGGGGCACACGCTGCGCTTCACCTACGACGACCGGCTGCGCGTCACGTCATGGACGGACAGCAACGACCGCCGTTACTCCTACACCTACGACGAGAAGGACCGCTGCGTCGCGGAGTCAGGCGAGGCGGGGCACATTGCCGTGGCCCTGGACTACGACGGTGCGCTCCCCGACTGGCCAGGGATGCGGGTCACCACGCTGACGACTGCCGCGGGCGCGGTCAGCCGCTTCGTCACGGATGACACCTGCCAGGTGGTCGCCGAGATCGACGCCAACGGCGGAGTCACCCGCACCTCCTACGGCGACCACCACCGCGTGGTCGCCACGACGGACGCCACCGGGCACACCACCCGTATCGAGGACAGCCCCGAGACGCGGTCCGGCGCCGTCGTCCGGCCGGACGGAACGACGATGCGCTACGTCCACGAAGAGGCGGAACGACGCGACCGCGTCGTCCTCCCTGACGGCAACGCCTGGGAGTATGCCTTCGACGAACGCGGCAACCGGACGGCCGTCACCGACCCGTCCGGCGCCACCACCGAGTTCGACTACAACGACACCGGCGGGCTGGCGGCCGTTACCGACCCGCTGGGCGCCACGACCCGCATTCGCTGCAACCCCGCCGGCCTCCCGGTAGAGGTCACCGATCCGCTGGGCAACCGCCAACTCGCCCACCGGGACGCCTTCGGCCGCCTGACCGAGATCACCGACCCGCTGGGCGCCGTCACCCGGCTGTCCTGGACGGTGGAAGGGCGACTCGCCGCCCTCGTCGGCCCCGACGGGTCGACAGAGACCTGGGAATACGACGGCGAGGGAAACTGCGTTCGGCACGCCAACGCCGCCGGAGCCGTTACCGCGTTCGAGTACACCCACTTCGACGTGCTGGCCGCGAGGACCGATCCGGACGGCACACGCTACGAGTTCGAGCACGACGCCTCACTGCGCCTGACCCAGGTCACGGGCCCGCATGGCCTCACCTGGCGCTACGAGTACGACGAAGCGGGGCGGTTGTCGGCCGAGACCGACTTCGACGGGCGCCGGATCACCTACCGGCACGACGCGGCCGGGCGTCTCGTGGCGCGTACCAATCCGCTGGGACAGACCGTTACGTACGCCTATGACTCCATGGGGCGGCTTGTTCGCAAGGACGCGGGCGGCGTGGTGACCGAATACGCGTACGACGCCATGGGGAACATGGTCCGGGCCCGGGGCCAGGACTGTGAGGTGCGCTGGGAACGCGACGCCGGTGGTCGCGTGCTGAGCGAAGAGGTCGACGGACGCATCATGTCCTTCAGCTACGACGCGGCCGGCCGGCGCCTCTCGCGGACCACTCCGGGCGGCGCGCGAGCGGAGTACGCGTACAACGCGACAGGCCGACGGGTCGCCCTGACCTCCTGCGGGCAGCGCCTTGACTTCGACTATGACGCGGCCGGCCGGGAGACTTCCCGCCGCGTGGGCGGCGGCCTGCACATGGCACAAAGCTGGGACGCGCTGGGCAGGCTCACGGAACAGGCACTCACCGGCGTGGACGGCCTTCCGTGGCGGCGCACGTACGCCTACCGAACGGATGGCAACCTCATCAGGCGCGAGGACTCCCGGGGCGGACCCACCGAGTTCGAGCTGGACCGTGCCGGGCGCATCTGCGCCGTACGCGCCCACGAGTGGACCGAGTCCTACGCCTATGACGCCGCCGGCAACCAGACCCACGCGTCGTGGCCCGACGACCATCCGCACGACGAGGCACGGGGCGCCAGGAGCTACCAGGGCAGCCGGATCATCAGCGCAGGCGCGGTCAGGTACGAGTATGACCCGGCCGGGCGCGTCATCCGGCGCCGCCGGACCCGCCTTTCCCGCAAGCCCGCCGTCTGGTCGTACGAATGGGACGCCGAGGACCGGCTCACCGCCGTCACCACTCCGGATGGCATCGTGTGGCGCTACCGCTACGACCCCTTCGGCCGCCGGGTCTCGAAGCGGCGCATGTCGGCCGATGGTGCGACGGTCGCCGAGGAAGTCCGCTTCGCCTGGGATGGTTCGGTCCTCGCCGAACAGACCACATCCCGTCCGGATCTGCCCCACCGCATCACCCTCACCTGGGACCACGACGGGGTACGTCCTCTGTGCCAGGCCGAGCGGCTGAGCGACGCGGCCACGCAGGAGGAGATCGACGCACGCTTCTTCGCCATCGTCACCGACCTGGTCGGCACGCCGACGGAACTCGTCGACGACACGGGCAAGATCGCCTGGCGGCCGCGAACAACCCTGTGGGGCACCACCGCCTGGCCTTCCGGCAGCAACGCCTACACGCCGCTGCGCTTCCCCGGCCAGTACCACGACGCAGAGACCGGCCTCCACTACAACCACCACCGCTACTACGACCCGGAATCCGCCCGCTACCTCACCTCCGACCCGCTCGGCCTCGCCCAAGCGCCCAACCCGGTGGCGTACATCCGCAACCCGCTCATGTGGGCCGACCCACTGGGCCTGGGGCCTTACCGGGAGTTCGCGCACGGCACTTCGCTGAACTTCGCGGAGGACATCCTGGCCAACGGGCTGAGCGCGGACGCCGGACGGGCCGCCACAAATGGCGGAGCCATGAGCCGCCCGGGATCGTTCTTCACGCACGAGGTCGCAGGCGGCGATTCTCCCGGCTTCCAGTCCGCTTATGAGTGGGGCCTGCGCGTCGACGGCGAATCGCCCTCGACTGTTATCGTGGGCCGACTCCCGGAGTCCACCTACCAGAGGTTGCTCGACGAGGGACTGGTGGAGGTCCGGACGGTGGGTGAAGGCGTGCCGGACGAGACGATCTTCCATCCGGACTCCTTCGAGACACTGAACCGCGAGATGAACTGGATCGCGAAGGTGACGCCCTGATGGAACCGGAATCGAACGAGTACTCCGCGGCCTTTCTGCGCCCCACGAAGTGGGGAGAGATCACCCGGCTCGACGACGGCCGCTGGGAGACCGTCTGGGCCCTGAGCTTCACGGCGCCGGCGCCGGCGGGCGAGACGCCCGTCCACCGGAACGACCGCATCGGCTTCCGATCGACCCTGAGGGTTCCCGACGAGGGAGACCGCACGGCAGGCCAACTGCGGGTGGTCACGGAGGAAGAGGCCATGTCGGCGGTCAACTACCCGGAAACATTCACGTCGTTCCGCCTCGTCCACGAGACCGTGGCCGCGATCCGCACCATCCAGGGACTCCCCCGCGAGTGGTACGCCCCCTTCCGCTGACATCCGTCGGCACAGCGCGACACCACGGGAATGTGACAACCACGCCGACACGGCTGCACCGCTGAGGGCTCCGCCGGCCGGAGCCGGCGTCGAAGGCGGCGTACAGGGCGGAGGTGCCGGCGGCGAGGAACAACGGCGCGCCCCCGCCTCAACCCACCCCGTCCCCCACCCCGCCTCGCGTCCCGCCTTCTCTCCCGCTTCCCGGGGTGCCCTCGGGGGTGCCGCCCGGCGTGCGCTCCCGGGGGCGGAGGGTGCGGCGGACGGCGGTGCGGAGCCAGTGGTGGGCTCCGTCGGCGGCGTGGCGGGGGTGCCAGGCCATGCCGATGGTCAGCGGCGGCAGCGGCAGGGGGATGTCGAGGAGGCGCAGGCCGAGGGCGGTGGCGTCGTCGGTGAGGGGCGAGGGGGCGGCGCCTGCGGGGGCGGCGGGGACGAGGCAGACGAGGTCGCTGCGGGCGGCGAGGGTCATCGCGGCCAGGTGGCCGGACAGCACGACGGCCACCCGCCGCCGGAGGTTCAGCTCGGCCAGGGCGGAGTCGAGGGGGCCGGTGAACCGGCCGCGGCGGCTGACCACGACGTGTTCCGCGGCGGCGAGCCGGGCGGGGGTCAGGGTGCCCTCGGCGAGGGGGTGGCCGGGCCGCACGGCCGCCATCATCCGCAGGGTGACGATGTCCTCGACCCGGGTTTCCGGGTCGACGTGGTCGATGGAGCCGACCTCCACATCGATCCGGCCGTCGCGGAGGGCGCCTGCCGCCTCCAGTTCCTCGGCGCGCAGCCGGAACGAGACCCCCGGCGCCTCCTGCCGGGCCAGCCGCAGCAGCCCCGGGGCCAGGGCCGCGCCGACCAGGTCGGCGGTCTGGAGGGTGAAGGTGCGGCGCAGTTCGGCGGGGTCGATCCCGGCGCCGGGGCTGAGCAGCGCCCCGAGGCGGCGCACCACCGCGGCGGCCTCCTCGCGCAGGGCCTCGGCGCGGGGGGTGGGGACCATGGCCTGCCCGGCCCGCACGAGGAGGGGGTCTTGGAGGATGCGGCGCAGGCGCGCGAGGGTGCGGCTCATGGCGGCCGGGGAGGTGTGCAGGCGGGCGGCGGCGCGGGTGACGCTCTGCTCGGCGAGGAGGGCGTCCAGGGCGACCGCGAGGTGGGCGTCGACCACCGGCTCTTGGCTGTTCACCAGCATCATTCCGTTTCAGGCAATGATTCCGTGCTGAAGTTCCCATTGTGGCAATGCCGTGGGCCTCCCAGGATGACGGGCATACCGAACCGGACGACCCCGAGGTTTTCATGATCGTCATCACTGCTCCCACCGGTAACATCGGCCGCCGGCTGCTGTCCCTGCTCCTTGAGGCGGCCCCCGCCCACGGCGAGGAACTGCGCGTGATCGTCCGCGACCCCGCCCGGCTGCCGGAGGCGGCCAGGGAACGCGTCGAGGTGATCACCGGCTCGCACGGCGAGGCCGAGGTCGTCGATCGCGCCTTCGAGGGGGCGGACGCCGTCTTCTGGCTCGTCCCCCCGGACGCCTCCCGGTCCCCCGAGGACGCCTACCCCGGCTTCACCCGTCCCGCCGCGAAGGCGCTCGCCGCCCACGGCGTCGGGCACGTCGTCGGCGTCTCCGCGCTCGGCCGCGGCACCCAGGTCGCCGGACGCGCCGGGCTGGTCACCGCCTCCCTCGCCACGGACGACCTGCTGGCCGGCACCGGTGCCGCCTACCGGGCCCTGGCCTGCCCCTCCTTCTTCGAGAACCTCCTGGAGGAGGCCGAGTCGATCCGCGAGAAGGGCGTCTTCACCGACTCCGTCGACCCCGACCGCAAAGCCCCCCTCGTCGCCGTGGCCGACATCGCCGCCGTCGCCGCCCGCCTGCTGCTCGACCGCTCCTGGAGCGGCAGCGGCGACGTCCCGGTCCTCGGGCCGCAGGACCTCTCCCCCCGTGACCTGGCCCGCATCATGACCGAGCAGTTGGGCCGCCCCGTCCGCTACGAGCGCCAGCCGCTCGACGAGTTGCTCGGCGCCCTCCTCGGCTACGGGCTCAACGAGGCGTTCGCCCAGGGCGTGGTCGACATGAAGCGGGCCAAGGACGAGGGCCTCGACGCCGGCGTCACCCGCACGCCGGACACCGCCTCGCCGACCACCTTCGAGCGGTGGTGCGCCGAGACCCTCAGGCCCGCGGTCCTCTCCTGACCGCCCCCTCCGCCATCCCCCCGCCCGCACGCCGGGCGCGTGCGCCGGGGATGTCGGCCCGGGGCGTGCGCCCGGGGATGCCGGCCCGTGGCGCGTGCGCCCGGGGTGTGGCCACGGGTGCCACCCGGCGCGCCGTCCGGTGCCGGAGGGGGGCCGCGGGGTGATACGGGGTGACACGGGGATGCCCCCGCCCTGCGCCCGTCCACCTCACCCATGCCTGCCCGGGGCCCCATCCCCCCGGAGCCGCGGGCCCGCCCGGGGCCCCGTCCACCCCAGGGCCCCATGCCCGCCGCCCGGGTGGCGGGTCAGACGATGGCGAGCCGTTCCACCAGCAGCGCGATCCGCGGCTCCGCGTCCTCCGGCGGGAGCCGCCCCGCCCGGGTCAACGTCGCGAGACCGTGCAGGGCCGCCCAGAACGCCTCGGTGAACAGGCCGGGGTGGACGCCGTCCCCGGCGACCTCGCCGAGGCTTTCCAGCAGGGCGGCGAAGGCGTCCTTCAGCTGCTCGGGGGTGTCCTCCTGCGCGTACACCAGACCGCCGTCGAGCTGGAAGAGGGCGTCGTAGACCGCCGGGTTGCGGGCGGCGAAGTCGAGGTAGGCCCTGGCCAGGGCGTACACCCGGGCGCGCGGGCCGTCCGCGGCGGCGGTCGCGGCCCGCACCGCCGCGGCCATCTCGGTGGCGCCCTGGAGGGCGACGGCGCCGATGATCTCGCGCTTGCCGCGGAAGTGGCTGTAGAGGACGGGCTGGCTGTATTCGATGCGCTCGGCGAGCCGGCGGGTGGTGACCGCGTCCCAGCCCTGCTGCTCGGCGAGTTCGCGGGCTGTCGCCACGATGAGGCGCTCGCGCTCCGCCCGTTCGCGCTGCTTGCGTTCCTGTACCGACATGATGCGACCCTAGCACCGCTAGACAAGAGAGCGGTAGCAGCGCTAGCGTTGCCACATCGGCTAGCAACACTAGATGCCAGGAGGGGTCGGCATGCTCAACGCACTCGAAGTGGTCACCACCGTGGTCGTCGGCGTGATGGTGGGGGTGGAGTTCTCGGTCGCCTTCGTCATGAACCCGATCTTCACCGCACTCCCGGAGGACAGCGGCCAGCTCGGCCGCGCCCACGGGGGCCGGATGCTCGGCGCCGTGATGCCGTTCTGGTACATCGGCTCGCTCGTCCTCGTCGTGCTCTGGGCCATCGCCGGCCGCCACCACGACGGCACCGGCCTCGTCGTCACCGCAGGCGCGCTGCTGCTCCTCAGCGTGATCATGTCGCTCCTGCTGCTCGTCCCGATCAACAACCGCGGCAAGACGTGGACCCCCGAGAACCGGCCCGAGGACTGGAAGGAGCAGATGAACCGCTGGGACCGCCGGCACTACGTCCGCGTCGCCGTCATCCTCGCCGCCTTCGCCCTCCTGGCCGCCGCCCTCGCGTGAGCCCACGGGCCCCGCGACGCTGCTCGCGCCGCGCCCAGCGGCCCGCTGCTCCCCCGCGAAACCGTCCGGGCCCGCACGGCCCCCGCGCCCCTCAGTCCCGCCTGCCGTAGAGGCGCAGCGTCAGCGGGGCACACACCAGGGCGAGGGCGACGGTCGCGGCCAGGGACCAGGTGACCTCGCCGGCCGCCTGGCCGGTGCCGTTCATCAGGCCCCGGGCCGCGGCCGCCACGTGGCTGAGCGGGTTGACCTCGACGAAGGCCCGCAGCCAGCCGGGCATGGTGCCCGGCTGCACGAAGATGTTGCTGGCGAATGAGACCGGGATCAGCACCGCGTTGGCGATGCCGATGACGACGGCCGGGTCGGGCACCAGCAGCGCGAGGGCCGCCCACACCAGGGACAGCGCCAGCCCGAAGGCGAGGACCAGGCCGACCGCGCCGAGCACGCCGGGCACCCCGCCGCCGGGCCGGTAGCCCATCAGCAGGCCGAGGGACACCACGATGGCCGAGGCGAACAGGTAGCGGGCGGCATCGCTGAGCAGCCCGCCGCACACCAGGGCGCCGCGCCAGACCGGCAGGCCGCGGAACCGGTCGAAGGCCCCGCTCCGCACGTCCTGCGCGAGCCGGGCACCCCCGTACATGGTGACCACGGCGATGCTCATGGCCAGCACGCCGGGCAGGAGGGTCCTCAGGTACGCGCCGGCCGAGCCGCTCAGCGCGCCGCCGAACAGGTACGTGAAGAGCACCGTGAACAGGATCGGGATGGCGGCCGAGTCCACGAGCTGCTTCGGGTCGTGCCTGATCTTCAGCAGGGCACGCAGGCCGAACGCGGCCGAGGCGGCGAACGCCCCGGCGCGGCGGCGGGAGCGCCCCGCCGCGAGCAGGGCGTCGATCGGGTCGGACCCGGCGGCGGGACGTACGGCGGTGGGGGTGCTCATGCCGGCGGCTCCTCCCGCTCCTCGCCTGCCGCGCCCGCCCGGCGGCCGGTCAGCGCGAGGAACGCCTCGTCGAGGCTGGGCCGCCCCAGGGAGAGGTCGGCGATGCCGATCCCGGCCTCGGCGAGCCGGGTCATGGCGCGTCCGGCCGGCCCGCCCAGGTCGGCCGCGCCCGGCCGGTCGGCGAACAGCACGGACAGGGCGAGCGGGTCGGCGGCGAGCCGGACCGTGCCCTCCAGGGCGCCCGCCAGGATCTGCCGGGCCCGCGGGCGCTGCGCCCCGTCGAGCAGCCTCAGGTGCAGGGTGCCCGCGCCGACGCGGGACTTGATCTGGGCGCCGGTGCCCTCGGCCACGATCCGGCCGTGGTCGACGATCGCGATCCGCTCGGCCAGCAGGTCGGCCTCCTCCAGGTACTGGGTGGTGAGCAGCACCGTGGTGCCGGCCGCCGCGATCCGGCGGACCAGCTCCCACACCTGGCTGCGGCTGCGCGGGTCGAGGCCGGTGGTCGGCTCGTCGAGAAACAGCAGGTCCGGCGTCACGAGCAGGCCGGCGGCGATGTCCAGCCGGCGGCGCATGCCGCCCGAGTACCCGCCCACCGGGCGCCCGGCCGCGCCGGACAGGCCGAACGCGTCGAGCAGGTCGGCCGCGCGCCGCCTGCGGGCGGCCCGGGACAGGCCGTGGAGCCGGCCGAGGAGCAGCAGGTTCTCGTGCCCGGTCAAGTCCGTGTCCAGGGAGGCGAACTGGCCGGTCACCGCCACCCGGGAGCGGATCGCCTCCGCCTCGGTCAGCAGGTCGTGGCCGAGAACGCGGGCGCTGCCGCCGTCCGGCCGGGTCAGCGTGGCCAGGATGCGGATCGTGGTGGTCTTCCCCGCCCCGTTCGGGCCGAGGAAGCCGAAGACCTCACCGCGCCGGATCGTGAGGTCGATCCCGTCCAGCGCCCGGCTCCCGCCGTAGGTCTTGCGCAGCCCGCGCGCCTCGATCGCCGGCTGCTCCCCAGCCGGCATTTTCTTTGACATGCTGTAAGAGTTGACCAAACTCTTACAGCATGTCAAGGCTACGGCGGAGCGCATAGCATTCCGGGAATGGCCGACTCGCAGGACACCGCCCCGCCGCCCCGCCGCCGCCGGTCCGACGCCCGCCGCAGCATCGAGGCGATCCTCGACGCGACCCGCCTCGTCCTCGGCGAGCGGCCCGACGCGAGCATGGAGGACATCGCCGCCAGGGCCGGCGTCACCCGCCAGACCGTCTACGCCCACTTCCCCTCACGCGAGGCCCTCGTCGCCGCCCTCGTCGAGTCCGCCGCCGCCGAGTACGCCGCCCTGCTCGACGAGGCCGGCCTCGACACCGCCCCGCCCGCCGAGGCGCTGGCCCGGTTCCTCGGCGCAGGCTGGCGGTTCGTCGACCGCTACCCGCTGCTGCTGAACCCCGCCACGCGGCTCCCGCGCCCGGTCCGCGACCCCCACGACCTCGCCCCCCCGCGCCTCGAACGGCTCATCCAACGCGGCCAGCGCACCGGCGAGTTCGAGCCGTCGATCCCCGCGGCCTGGCTCTCCGCCGCCGTCTTCGGGCTCCAGCACACCGCCGCGGCACAGGTCTCCGCCGGGCACCTCACCGCCGAGGAGGCGGCGGCGCTGTGCGAGGACAGCGCGCTGCGCCTGTGCGGCGCGCGCACGGGGAGCCGGGGCGCGCCGCGCAATCCCTGACCCGGCCGCCGGCCGGTCCAGAATCGGCCCGGGGGAAACCGTTTCGGTGAGATGTCGCCGGGTAAAGCTCGAACAAAGAACCACCTGGGAGCGCTCCCACTCCGGAACCATCCTCACGCCTTCCGGAAGACGGAGACCACAACGATGTACTTGGACACCCCCACACGCCGCTGGACGCGACGGGTGATCACGCCCGTGCTGGCCGGCGTCCTGGGCCTGCTCGCCCTGTTCATGAGCCCGTGGGCCGATTCGGCGAGCGCCCACGGTTCGATCGTCGACCCGCCCTCCCGCTCCTACGGCTGCTGGGAGCGCTGGGGCAACGACCACCTCAACCCGGACATGCAGCAGGAAGACCCCATGTGCTGGCAGGCCTTCCAGGCCAACCCCAACACCATGTGGAACTGGATGAGCCTGTTCCGGGAGAACCTGGCGGGCAACTTCCAGGGCGCCATCCCGAACGGGAAGCTGTGCAGCGCCGGCGACGCCCAGGGCGGGCTGGCCAGCTCGCTGGACAAGCCGGGCCCGTGGACCACCCAGGACGTCAGCACCAACTTCAGCCTCCACCTGCACGACCAGGCCAGCCACGGCGCCGACTACTTCCTGGTGTACGTCACCAAGCAGGGCTTCGACCCCACCACGGAGGCCCTGGGCTGGGACGACCTCGAACTGGTGCAGCGGACCGGCAGCTACGCGCCGGCCCAGGACATCACGTTCAGCGCCAGCGCCCCCGGCCGGTCGGGCCACCACATCATCTACACGATCTGGCAGGCGTCGCACCTGGACCAGACCTACTTCATCTGCAGCGACGTCAACTTCACCTGATCTCCTCCGGCTTGCCGGACGCACACCCGCCCGCCGGGCCCCTCACCGGGCCCGGCGGGCTCGCGCCTTTCCGGCCACCGGACGCCGGTCCCGCGGGCGCCGGTCCCGCGGGCGCCGGCCCGGCGGGCGCGAGGCGCCGCGGGTCGCGTCCCGCGTGCTGCGCCCCGCGCCCGTCCGCCGCGTCCCCCGGCCGCGGCGTGCGGTCTCAACTCGTCGTGCAGGGGCTGCCGTTGAGGGTGAAGCCGGTGGGGGCACCGGCGTTGCCCGTGTGCGTGGCCTGGAAGCCGAGGCTGAGGGTGGCGCCGGGGGCGAGGGTGGCGTTGTAGGCGGCGTGGGTGGCCGTCACGTGCCCGCTGCCCGGACTGTAGGTCGCGTTCCAGCCGTTGGTGATCGTCTGGCCCTCCGGCAGGTCGAAGGCGAGGGACCAGCCGTTGACCGCGGTGGTGCCGGTGTTGGTCAGGGAGAGGGTCTCGGTCAGGCCGGTGCCCCAGCTCTGGATGCCCACGGCGACGCGGCAGGCGGCCGTGCCCGGGTCGGGGTCGGTGCCGTCGCCGGGGTTCTGCGTGAGCAGGTGGTCGCGGAAGCCCTCGCCGTAGGTGCTGGTCGGGGTGCCGTTCCAGTCGGCGATGAGCACGCTGCCGCCCGTGCAGCCCCAGGGGTTCCAGGTCCAGGCGGTGTAGCCGACTCCGTGGGCGTCGGCCCAGTTCATCACCTGGTCGATGTAGTCGTGGGCGCAGGTGTCCTGGCCGGTCTCACCGATCTGGACCGGCACCTGGGCGGCGACGGTGCCGATGGTGCCGTCCCAGCAGGAGGTGGTGACGCAGCCGTTGAAGTTGTAGGAGTGCCAGGAGGCCATCAGATTGCCGGTGGGGTCGTCCGGCCTGTAGTCGAGCCACTGGCTCAGGTTGTTGGTCCACTCCAGGCCGCCGGTCATGATCACGTTGGTGGCGCCGGTGGCGCGGACCGCGTCCACGAGGGTCTGCATGCCGGCCACCTCGTAGCCGATGCCGGCGCACGTGCCGCCGTCGCGCAGGCAGGTCCACGCGGCCGTGGCATCGGACCAGTTGTTGGCCGCGTCCGGGTAGGGCTCGTTGAACAGGTCGAAGATGACCGCGTCGTTGCCCTTGAACGCGGTGGCCACCTGCGACCAGAACTCCGGCGCGTACTGCAGGTCGGGCATCGGCTTCTGGCAGGTGGCCGCGACGTCGGGACAGCCCGCGCCGGGCCCGGTGTACTCGCCCCTGGACCAGTGCAGGTCGAGGATCACGTTGATGCCGTTGGCCACCAGCAGGTTCGCGTAGTCCTCGACCGCCTGCTGGTACTCCGCCGCGCCGGGACCGCCCGCGGGCACCCCCTCGGTGCCCAGCCAGCACTCCTCGTTCAGCGGCACCCGCACGGTGTTGACGTGCCAGGTCTTCATCGCGTCCACGGCCGCCTGGTCCACGGGCCCGTCGAAGATCTCCTTGCCCTGGACGCAGCCGAACTCGCCGCCCGACCTGTTGACGCCAAGGGGGCGGAACGTGTCCCCCGACTCGGTCACCAGGCGGTTGCCCGAGACCTGCAACTCCGGTGCCGCCGCGGCGGCTGCCGCCGCTTCCCCGGTGCGCTCCGGCCCGGCCTGGCCGGCCAGGGCCGGTGCGCCGGAGCCGACCGCCCAGCATGTCAGGACCACTCCGGCAACGCCGAAGGCCCGCAGGGCTCTCCGTATGTCCATCACTTCTCCCTTGCCGCATGTGTGCACGAGGCCCGTCCCACGGGGCGCCGCCCGGGAAGGGGCGGCCCTGGAACGGCTGGATCGGCACCCGGGTCCCGGGCGCCGTGGGAGCGCTCCCGCAGCAGGGGCAGCGTAGTCACGCCCCGCGGCGGCACGGAAGCTCCGTGCGGCGAATTATTTTTGCCATAAAAATCAGGGCGGGGTGATTCGGCCGCCTGGCGCCGGCCGAGGGCGTCTCCACGAGACGGCACTTCCGCCACGGAATCTCCGCCGGGGGCGGCGCCCGCCGGGGAGGGGCATGGGGTGGCCCGTATCCTTCTCGTTGTGGGAGCGGCGGGAAGTCGAGGCGGCCGGCGGCCGGCGCCGGACGCCTGGCGCGCCGTGCCCGAGACCGCGCGGCCGATCCTGCGCGAACTGGTGCTCCACGGCCCGCAGTCGCGCACGGCCCTGGCCCGGTCGCTCGGCCTGTCGCCCGGCAGCCTGACCCGGTTGACCAAGCCGCTGGTGGAGGCGGGGCTCGTGGTGGAGCGGGGCGCCGTCCCGCACCCGGTGAGCGGGCGGCCCACCCGCCCCCTCGAAGTGGTCGCGGACGACCTCCACTTCGTGGGCGTCACGCTGACGTCGAGCCACGTGTACGGGGTCCTCACCAACCTGCGCGCCGACGTGGTGGCGAGGGAGAGCGCGCCGCTGGCGGATCTCGCGCCGGAAACGGTGATCGCGCAGATCGGGGAGGTGGCGGAGCGGCTCTCCGCCCGGGGCAGGCAGCCGGTGGCGATCGGCCTGGGGATGGGCGGCAACGCGCGCACCCGGGCGCCGGTCGGCGAGGGCGAGTTGATCGACTCGGGCCTGCTGGGCTGGGAGCAGGTCCCGGTGAGCCGCATGGCGTCCGAGCGGCTCGGCATTCCCTGCACGGTGCGCAACGACGTCACCGCCCTCGCCTACTCCCACCTGTGGTCGAAACAGGCCCGCGGGCTGACGGACTTCGCCATGGTGACCGTCGGCGACGGCCTGGGGTATGCGCTGTTCCTCGGCGGCCGGGCGGTGCGCCTCACCGAGGCGGCCATCGGCGACTTCGGCCATCAGATCCTCACCCCCGACGGGCCCATGTGCCCCGCGGGCCACTGCGGTTGCGCCGGCGCGTACCTCACCAAGAGTTCCCTCATGATGACGGCGGCCCAGGGCATGCGCCGCTTCCCCACCTACTCCGAGGTCCTGGAACTGGCGGGCGCCGGGGACCGGGTGTGCGCCCGGGCGGTGCAGCGGGCCGCCTGGGCCCTGGGCGTGCTGATCGCGAACGTCGTGAACAACACCGGGGTGCGGACCCTCGTGCTGGCCGGCGAGGCCATCGACGTGGCCAGGGTGGCCCGGCCGGAGCTGGAACGCGGGCTGGCCGCGCGGCACCGGAACCCCGAGGACATCGAACTCACCGTCCAGGCCCACGACTTCCACGACTGGGCCCGGGGCGCCGCCGTCGTCGCCATCCGCCGCCACATCTCCGACCACTGACCGCCTCCCGCCCCCGGCGCCGCCGCCTCCCCGCCCCGCGGCCCCGCCGCGTCCGCCGCCGCCGCAGTCGCCGGCCCCGCGGCCCTCGCCGTTCGCCGTTCGCCCGTTCGCCGTTCGCCCGCTCGGCGTTCGCCCGTTCGCCGTTCGCCCGCTCGGCGTTCGCCCGCTCGGCGCTCACCGCTCGCCGCAAAAGGGGCCGGGCTCGTCCCCCCGGGACGGGTTCCGCCCGCCCCCCGCACCCCCTGACCAGGCAGGTCACGGTGACGACTTTCGATATCTTGACGTGAAGACAGCTGGTGTTTAGCATCCGAAGAGCGTCACAGTTCGTACCCAAGGTCGCATCTCTCAGCAATCCGCGCTTTTCCGACCGCCGTGTCTGCGGCTGAAGTGACGCGTCGCCCTGTTCCTCCGTGTTCCTGGGGCGGTTTCCCAGGATGAGGCGAAGGAGCCCAGGCCGCCGCGACAGCGCCCGTCGTCACCCGTCGGATGGGTGCGGTCTTCGTGGGAAAGGGCGGTGCCATGAGCCAGCCGCGTCCCCAACGCCTCGGCGTAGTCGCCGAATCGGCCCCCGGCGAGACCCGCGTGGCGGCCACCCCGTCATCCGCGCGCCGGCTGCGCGCGCTCGGCTACGAGGTGGTGGTCGAGCCGGGAGCCGGGGCGGCGTCCGGCTTCTCCGACGCCGCCTACGTGGCCGAGGGCGCCCAACTCGGCGACGCCTGGGCCTGCGAGGTCGTGCTCAAGGTCAACGCGCCGGACGAGGCCGAGGTCCGCCGCCTGGCGGACGGGGCGACCCTCATCGGCCTCCTCAGCCCCGCGCTCAGACCCGACCTCGTCGAGGCCCTGGCGAGCCGCCGGCTGACCGCGCTCGCCCTGGACGCGGTGCCCCGCATCTCGCGCGCCCAGTCGATGGACGTGCTCAGCTCCATGGCCAACATCGCCGGGTACCGGGCGGTCATCGAGGCGGCCCACGTCTTCGGCCGGTTCTTCACCGGACAGGTCACCGCGGCGGGCAAGGTGCCGCCCGCGAAGGTCCTGGTGGCAGGCGCCGGGGTGGCGGGGCTCGCCGCGATCGGCACGGCCGTCAGCCTGGGCGCGGTGGTGCGCGCCACCGACCCGCGCCCCGAGGTCGCCGACCAGGTCCGTTCCCTGGGCGGCGAGTACCTGGCCGTGGACGCGGCGCAGGAGGCGAGCGCCGACGGCTACGCGAAGGCCACCTCGGCCGCGTACGACCGGCGCGCCGCCGAGCTGTACCGGGCGCAGGCCGCGGAGGTCGACATCGTCATCACCACCGCGCTGCTCCCCGGCCGCCCCGCGCCCCGGCTGCTCACCGAGGCGGACGTGGCCGCCATGAAGCCGGGCAGTGTGATCGTGGACATGGCCGCCGCGCAGGGCGGCAACGTGGCGGGCACCGTGCCCGGCCGCGCGATCGTCACCGGCAACGGCGTCACCCTCATCGGCTACACGGACCTGCCGAGCCGCCTGCCCGCCCAGGCGTCCCAGCTGTTCGGCACCAACCTGGTCAACCTGCTGAAACTCCTCACCCCGGGCAAGGACGGGCGGCTGACCCTGGACTTCGACGACGTCGTGCAGCGCTCCGTCACGGTGGTCCGCGACGGCGAGAAGACGTGGCCGCCGCCGCCCGTACGCGTCTCGGCCGCCCCCGCGCCGGCCGCCGCCCCCGGGGCCGCCACGACCGCCCCCCGCGCCGCCGGGGCCGCGGCGACGGGGGCCGCCGCCGGGGCCGCCGCCGCGCCTTCGGCGGGTGCCGCGGCAGGCGGCGCGCCCGCGCGGCGGACGGCGCGTCTCACCGCAGGCGTCCGGTACGCGGCGGCGGCCGCCGGCGCCCTGGGGCTCTTCCTGCTGACCGCCTTCTCGCCGGACCAACTGATCGGAAACATCACCGTCTTCGCACTCTCGGTCGTGATCGGCTACTACGTGATCGGAAAGGTGCACCACGCGCTGCACACCCCGCTGATGTCGGTCACCAACGCGATCTCCGGAGTGGTCGTCGTCGGCGCGCTCCTCCAGATCGGCCACGCGGACACGCCCATCACGGTCCTGTCCTTCCTCGCAATCCTCCTGGCCAGCATCAACATCTTCGGCGGCTTCGCCGTGACCCGCCGCATGCTCAGCATGTTCTCGAAAGGCTGAGGAACGATGACCGCCACCACCGCCGCCGACGCGGCCTACCTCGTCGCCGCGCTGCTGTTCATCCTGAGCCTGGCCGGCCTGTCCCGGCACGAGACGTCCCGGGCGGGCATCGTGTTCGGCATCGCCGGGATGGCCGTCGCCCTGGCCGCCACCATCGGCCTCGCCTCCCGCAGCATCGCCGCCACCGGCATCTCCCTCCTGCTCGCCGCGATGGCCGCGGGCGCCGTCCTCGGCCTCTGGCGGGCCAGGCGCGTCGAGATGACCGCCATGCCCGAACTCATCGCGCTGCTGCACAGCTTCGTGGGGGCCGCCGCCGTCCTCGTGGGCTGGAACGGCTACCTGGACGTCGAGCACCGCGGCAGCGCGCAGACCGCGGTGGCCGGGGAGTTGCTGCGCATCCACCACGCCGAGGTCTTCATCGGCATCTTCATCGGCGCGGTCACCCTCACCGGCTCCCTCGTCGCCTACGGGAAACTCGCGGGCCGGATCGCGTCACGGCCCCTGATGCTGCCGGGGAAGAACGCCCTCAACCTCGGCGCCCTGGCCGCGTTCGCCGTGCTGACCGGCTTCTTCGTGGCCCACCCCGGGCTCGGCCTGCTGATCGCGGTCACCGCCCTCGCGCTGCTGCTCGGCCTCCACCTGGTGGCCTCCATCGGCGGCGGCGACATGCCCGTCGTCGTCTCCATGCTCAACAGCTACTCCGGCTGGGCCGCCGCCGCCTCCGGCTTCCTGCTGGACAACAACCTGCTGATCGTCACCGGCGCGCTGGTCGGCTCCTCCGGCGCCTACCTGTCGTACCTCATGTGCCGGGCGATGAACCGCTCGTTCCTGTCCGTCATCGCGGGCGGCTTCGGCATCGAGGCCCCCGCCGGGGCACAGGCCGAGACCGGCGAGTACCGGGAGACCACCGCGGCGGAGACCGCCGAACTCCTGGCGGGCGCCTCCTCCGTCGTCATCGCCCCCGGCTACGGCATGGCCGTGGCGCAGGCGCAGTACCCGGTGGCCGAACTCACCCGCCTGCTGCGGGAACGCGGCGTCACCGTGCGCTTCGCCATCCACCCGGTCGCCGGCCGGCTGCCCGGCCACATGAACGTGCTGCTCGCCGAGGCGAAGGTGCCCTACGACATCGTCCTGGAAATGGACGAGATCAACGAGGACTTCCCGGCCACCTCGGTGGTCCTGGTCATCGGCGCCAACGACACCGTCAACCCGGCCGCCGAGGAGGACGAGAGCAGCCCCCTCGCGGGCATGCCGGTCCTGCGGGTGTGGGAGGCCGAACAGGTCGTCGTCTTCAAACGCTCCATGGCCCCCGGCTACGCGGGCGTCCAGAACCCGCTGTTCTTCCGCGACAACAGCCGAATGCTCTTCGGCGACGCGAAGCAGCGCGTGGAGGACATCCTGCACGCCCTCGGCGGGGCGGCCGGGGCACCCGGGGAGGGGGGCGGGCGGCAGCTGGTGCGGAGTGAGGTGGGGTGAGGGGGCTTCTTCGGCGGTGACTCTCTCGTGGTGAGGCGCGCCGCTCGTGGGGGGCGGGGTCTGTGGGCGGTCTACGTGGCGGGTGGTCGGCCGGGTGCGGCGTGGTGCGGATGCACGAGGGGGAGGCTGGCTGCGGAGGGGGGGGGGAGCCGTGGGTGGCGGGGGTTGGCTGGCTGCCGGGGTGTTGGGGGGTGGGGCGCCGTCCCGGGGTGGGTGGGGGTACGGGCCGGTGGATACGGGGGTGGCGGGTCTCGTCGTGGTGGGGGTCAGAGATGCAGCTGCTGCCGCGTACGACTTCCCGCCGCGGGGACGGCCGGGCGCCGTTGCTGATGCCATTCCCGTCGACGAAAGGCGTGACTCCTTCTCCCGGATGGCACCCGGCTGTATGCGGGGGACTTGTGGTCTGCCGGTGGTTTGTGTGCCCTGCCGATGGCTGGTGTCGCTACCCGCGACGGCGGCCGCGTATCCGATGCGCGCTGATTCCCGCACTCCGCCGCCGCCGGACGCCTACGCCGGAACCCCTGCGGCGGCGGCCAAGGCCCTCGGCGCGCCCACATCAGCGCCGCACGTCTCGCCCTCCCCCGCACCCAGCACGCCGCACGCCGCAGCCGGCCCCTCCCTCCTCACCGTCCGCCGCCACGCCGCCGCTATACAGGCAGGTGCCCTCCGGGTGAAGTCACGTCTTTCGTCGACGGGAATGGCATCAACAACGGCGCACGGCCGTTGCCCACACAGAGAAGTCGTACGCGGCAGCAGCTGCATCTCTGACTCCCGCCACCGCGAGAGGGGCCACCCCCGTAGACACCGGCCCGCACCCCCACCCGCCCCGGAACGGCGCCCAACCCCCCAACTACCCGCACACAGCCAACCCCCCGCCACCCACGGCCCCCCTTCGCAGCCAGCCTCCCCTCGTGCATCCGCACGCCCCCGCACCCGGCCGACCACCCGCCACGTAGACCACCCACCGCTCCCGCCCCCCCCAACGAGAGCCGCGCCCCACCACGAAAGCGCCACGCCACGAACGCCGGGCCTCCGCCGTCGGGCGCGCGTCGTTCGGATCGGCTTCCCCGCAGCCCGGACTCGGGGGCGCGACGCGTTGGGTCGGCACCACGTCCGGGCTCTGCGAGCGTGGACGGCGCCATCTCCGTGTCACGAGAGGAGAAGAAGCGAATCCCAGGCGGCGGCAGGGCACGTGGGGAGAAGTCCGGTGTAGTCGGCGAGCGCGAGGGCCGTTCCGGCGGCGCCGGTCAGAAATCCGGGGTTGTCGAACCGGGCTTCGGATTCGATGTGGGGGAAGCCGAAGGGGCGGTCGGGGTCATGGAATGCGGTGGTGAGCTGGGCGGCTTGTGCGGCGACGGCCGGGGAGTCGCCTCGCGTGGCGGCTTGCAGGATTCCGGCCGTTCCGTGGCAGAGCGTGGGACCTTCGGTGTCCCATGTGGCGGATCGGCGTTCGGCGAACCGGTCGACGGCAGTGCGTCCGGCGGCGGTCAGCGCCGGGTCGGTCAAGGCCTGGCCGGCCAGCGTGAGGGCGCGGCCGATGCCGGGGGTGCCGTAGCACCAGGCGTCGCGCCTTCCGGATGGGCTTGGGAGGCCGGGGGTCGGTGGGTGGTCGAGGGCGTCACCGCTGATGTGTGGTGGCCAGGTGCCGTCGGCATCGCGGTGGGTGGTGAGCCAGGTGGCGGTGGTGCGGATGCCCTCGGCCTGGCCGGGGACTGTGTGGCCGGCGGTGTGGGCGATGGCGAGAAGGGCGAGCGGGCCTGCGGCGCCGTGGGCGAGGCCGGTGGTGGCGGCTCCGGAGGGGTGGACAGTGACGGGTGGCGGGTGGTCTTCGGCAGGTAGCCACCAACCGGGCCGCCGGCCGTGCCGGGCGCGGAGGATGGCGGTCAGGGTGGTGAGCGTGGCGGTGAGGCCCGGTTGCGCCTGCTCGCGGTGGCCGGCGGCGTGCGCGGCGAGGAGTACCCGGCCGATGCCCGCCAGGCCCTTGATGGCGTCGTACACCGCCCAGGGCGCGCCGGGTCGTCCTTGGGCTGTGCGCTGTTGCTGGTGGCGGGCGAGTCCTTCGGCACGGGCGGACAGCCAGGCGGTGGCGTTGCGGGCGATGTCGCCGTAAGGCCCGGGGTCGGGGAGGTAGCCCGTGCCGACGACTAGGGAGGCGGCCAGGGCGCCGGGGCCGGTGTGGATGCCGTCCGGTTGGGTGCGGCGGCCCAGGCGGGCCGCTGCCTCCCAGTGCTGGGTGGCGGCGGTGGCGAACTGCGGGTCGGTGCGGGCGAGACATGCGTGCAGCAGCGCGGTTCCAGCGAGACCGTCGCACAGTGTCGCGGCGGCCGGGGCCGTGAGGGCCGCCGTGACGCGTTCGGGGTCGATGAGAGCATGGGCTACCGCCAGGGCCTGCCCGGCCGCTTCGTCAGTGCTGGTGGGCATGAGTGTGGAGGAGGTCCGTCGCCAGGGAGCGGGTGATCCGCTCGTGGGCGGGGTCGGGGCCGAGGAGCCGGTTGCAGTGCATGTGGATCAGGTCGGAGGCGCAGAGGTCGGTCACATCGGGGTCAGTGAGGGCGGCTCGGTAGGCGGTGAGCGTCTGGTGCCGTGCGGCCCCAGAGCCGCCCAGAGCTGCCGGAATGAGGGAAGCGGACTCGGGTCGGGCTGTGCGCAGGCGGGTTCGCAGGCTGTCGCGGGTGCGGCGGTCGGCTGCGGACAGGCCATGTCCGCGCAGGGCGAGGCGGGGCTGGTGGGCCACCGTGTAGGCGATGTCCGCTGCCGAGACGGCCGCGATCAGCAGCCGGTCGGGTAGCGCATCGGTCAGGGCCAGGCAGCGTGCGGCGAAGGCGCTGTCGGCGGCGAAGACATCCTCAGCGACTTCGATCGCACCGGGGCCGCCGTAGCGTTCGGTCTCCGGTACGTACGGTTCGAGGGCCATGGCGCCCGCGAGGTGCTGGGCGTTGAGGGTGGAGGACCAGGTCGTCAGCAGCGAAAGGACGTGGGTGACGAGGGATTCGGGATCGCCGTGGACGCGGATGCGCAGATGATCGCCGAGGGCGGGGGTGTGGTAGCGCAGCCAGAACGAGCGGTGCATATGTTCCGTTGCGGGTGCGAGGATTTCGGGGAGCTGGCGCAGGACGGTGTCCTGGTGAATGGCGGGGACCGGGAGGGCAGCGGAGAGCCACGTTCCGCCGGGTAGGTGCCTGGTGCCGTGTCCACCACGCGGTCGGGCTCGTGGGTCGAGGCGCGGCGCCGGGGGTTCGTTGCGGCGGGTGAGGTTGATGACGAGTTCGATGACGTGTCGGCCGAAAGGTCCCTCTACAGGCGCGTCGGTGGTATCGGGGTCGGTGAAGGGTTCGGTGACGGCGCGCGCTCCGCGTCGTACGCTCCGCCGCAGGAGTTCGCGGTCTTCCGCTCGCCTCAGGTCCAAGGGGATCTGCCGATCGGACTCCTGCACCACGACGACGTCCGGCGGGCCGGGGATGGCGTCGGTGAGCCAGTCGGCCAGAGCCTTCGCCCAGGTGCGGCGGTGGGCGGCAGCGTGGGTCAGGTCCTCGGGAAGTCGCCACCGGGCCGGGTCGAGGATGACGCTCCGGTAGCGGACGCGGGGAGTGTAGGGGGCGTATGCGGCCGGTCCCCAGGACCAGGTGTGCCAGGGGCGGTGTCCGGCGTGGCCGATCAGGCGCAGGGTGCGGGCGGCAGGGGGCAGCAGGTCGGAGGCGAGGCGACTGAACAGCACTGGCCGGACAGGGTGTCGGTGCCGGGCAGACCAGGCGACCAGGTGGCGACCGGTGGAGCCGACCAGCAGATCCTCCGGCAGGAGATCACCCTTGCGTGGGGGCACGCCGAGGGGGATGCGGTGCGGGGCAAAGCCGGTTTCGACGGCGAGGGCGGCGGTCGGGCCGGTGCGGGGGCGGCAGACGATTTCCGCGACCATGGGTGCAGTGTCCGCAGCGTCGTCGCTGCTGGGGGCGAGCTGGGGCAGCCAGCCGGCGAAGCGCCCGGCGGCTGATCCGGCGTCTTGGGAACCTGCGTCGCACACGGCCAGCCGCAACTGGTCGCCATGGCGCAGCAGGCGCACGTGGATCTCGGCGGTCGGCGGTGGTTCGGTGCGGGCGCCGTGCGAAAGACGGGCCGCCAGATCGTCGTCCACGGTGATCTCGGTCTGGCCCTGGGCGGTGGCCTGGGCCAGCAGGCGGGCGAGCAGTTCGGCTCGGCGGGGGTCGATGTCGCCTTGGGCGGCGATGTTGTCGGCTTCGGCGGGTGGCCCGATGCCGGTGGCGGGATCGATGACCTCCAGTAGCGGCACCAGTCGGTGGCGGCCGTAGGCGCGGAGGAACTTCTCGTGGTAGCCAGTGGCGGGGCTGGCGAGCTGGCTGACGTGCCACAGAAGGTCGGCGGCCTGCGCGGCCTGCTTCCCAAGTGCGTCGGGCAGGACCAGGTTGGCATCGGCCAGGGTATCCGCCGTCAGGGGGCGTTCGACGGTGGCGATGGCGTCGGCCGCGTCGCGGGCGGACCACAGCAGCGGCAGCCGTTCCGGCGCGCCGGGTGGCAGGGCGTCGGCCCGGTCGAGTAGTTCCCGCAGATGTTCCAGCGCCGGGTGCGGTGCAGCCGTTGACGGAAGCCGCGTGAGGAGGTGGCCGAGCGGGTCGGCGCGTATGTGGGTGGGGAGGAGATCGGTGAGAAGGAACCCGGTACGGATCATCTGCCGCACGGTGGTGCGGATCGTCTCCTCGGCGACCGCCGGGTACCGCTCGGCCATCTCGCCGAGCACCCTGGCACCGGACGCCCCGCCCTGGCAGGCATCCAGCAGCCACAGGGCCACGGGTGTCGCGCGGACGCTGCTGCGCTGAGGGTTGGCGCCGGCGGGAGCGGGATGCTCGGCCTCCAGCCGGTCACCGCGCCGCTGCACCAGGTTGTTGGACGCCAGGGTCAAGGCGGGCAGCAGTTCGTCGGCGTCCAGGAGCCGGTCGGCGACGACGGTCAGCCAGGCGGCGCTGGGCGTGGTGACCGCCCGGTGCGCTGCACCGAGGCGCAGCGCGGCCGGTTGGTTGGCGAACCTGGCCGACGCGACGCCGGCGAACACCCCGTGCGGGGTGGGGCGGGTGCGGGAACGGATGTCATATGCGTGCCACGTGGCCGCCATTCGCGCCTCCTTGACTGCGAGTGCCGTCCCGGCAGCCCCTGCTGTGGCGCGGCTGGCGAGAAAGATGCCTTCGGCCAGCAGGCCGGCGGTTTCCTCTTCGGTGGCCGGTACAGCCGGGCGCAGCGGAATACGGGCCAGGGCCACCGGCTGGTGGCGGAACACGCTTCGGGCCATGACGCGGCTCCCGGGTCGAGGCGGTGGTACCGGGTGCGCCGCACACCTGGTGCGCCGCACCCGGAGGGTGAGTGGACGGCGTGCTACAGGGCGCTGCACCCCAGGCCCGGCACGAGGGGGCCGTCCGGAGTGGCACAGCCGGTGGTGTGGCCGGTGGTCGGGGACTGCCCGCAGTTGTCTCCGGTGCACGGCTCCGAATCGGCGAGCGAGGGGCTGAGCAGCGAGAGGTCGGTGGTGTGGGGGTCGAGATCGAAGACGTCGTCGAGTACCGACGCGGTGCTGTGAGGTTTCATGGCTGTCAGCAGCTCCTTGGTACGAAGGTGAGAGAGGGATGGGGCTTTCCCCGGCTCGTGTGCCGGAGAAGCGGGGAGGCGGTCCACCGGAGTGGATGACGCGGTGTCAGGACAGGGCGATGACGAGCCGGGAGTAGCGGTTGTCGATGACCTGGCCGGGGGCGAGCTGGTCGTCCGGGGTCCCGGCGGGGTAGACGCGGGCGACGGGTTCCACCGTGCCCCGGTAGCCGCCGTCGTCCCAGGCACGGATACGGTCCGCGAGGCGGGCAGCGAGGCCTTCGCGGTCGGGGCCGTAGGCGTGCACGCCGAGTTCGAAGCCGTCTGCCTCCGGCCGGATGGTGAGGTAGGCGAGGGTGCCGCCCTCCCAGGTGGCAGCGGCGGCGATGGTCCACCCGGACAGTCCTCGCTCTACGCCCCGGGAGCTGGCATAGACCCTCGCGCAGGGAGACAGGGTGCTGACCAGCCACAGGTCGAGTGAGGGCAGCACGCCCTCGTTGCCGCGCAGGGCCACGCCCGTCCAGATGGTGCTCCGCTGCCCGGAGGCGAGTGCGGTGCGCAGCGCCGCGCCGTCCGCCTGCTGGTCGTCGTTGAGGCCGAGCCGCAGATCGCCGTCGCTGAGGTCGATGGCGTGGCCGCCGTGGCGGTTGTCTCCCTGCATGCCGACGAAGCCGCAGCGGGTCTGTCCCCGGCTGACCAGGTGTCCGTCTTCGTGTGCAAAGGAGAAGACCTGGTGGATGCCGCGGAAGCTGAGCGGGACCACCAGCCGTCCGCTTCTGGCGAGTTGGGCGGTCCAGGCCGGGGGAATGTCGGGGGCCTGGGCGGTGACAACGATGGCGTCGAAGCCACCGTCCGGCGCCGGCTCGCCGGCGCCGTAGGTGCCGTCGGTGCACCGCACCGTGACCCGGTCGTTGTAACCCGTCTGGGCAAGCAGTCTGCTCGCCCGGTCGGTCACCTCCGGGTCGATATCGACGCTGACCACTTCGCCGTTCTCCCCGACCACTTCGGCCAGCAGGGCGGCGTTGTAGCCGCCGGACCCGAGCTCCAGGGCCCGCATGCCCGGCCCGAGCCCGGAAAGCTCCAGCATCCGAGCCTGTACCCAGGGGGCGGACACCGAGCTGAGGGGGTGGCCCCGGTCGTTCGTCTTCGTGATCACGGCGTCGTCGGCGTACGCCTCGGCCAGCGATGCCTGTGGGGCGAAGATGTGGCGGGGTACCGCGCGGAAGGCGTCCGCGACGCGGTCGCTGCGGATGTCCCCTTGCTGGCGGAGCGTGTTCACCAGCGCCTCGCGTAGCGCGGTAATGTCAGCGGCCTCGGGGGTGGTCTGGGTCGTCATTGTGCGGAGTGTAGTCACGCGATTGCTCCCGTTTGCGGTGTGATTCGGCCGGGCTGACTACGCGGCGGGGGCGTGGCCGACGAGGTATGGCACACCCGGGCCACCGCCCGGCTGGGCCGCGCCGGAACCGGCGGCGAGGACGTTGAGAGCGGCGGTGACGCGCCACTCGGTGTAGGGGGCGACGAGACTCCGCAACCCAACGGGCGCGACCCAGCGTGCCGACGCCAGCTCTTCACTCAGCGTGAACCGGGTGTCGGGGGCCGGCAGCCCGCCGTCGAAGACCACGTTCACGCCCTCCCGGTCGTCCCCGGCGGCGAGCATATGGTGAACGACCAGCACGCGGCCGGGCACGATGTACAGCCCGAGTTCCTCCCGCACCTCCCGCTGGCACGCCACGGCGGCGGGCTCGTCCGCGTGGGCGCAGCCGCCGGGCAGCCCCCACCGGGCCCGCCCGACACGGTAGGTCTTCTCGACCAGCAGCACCTGCCCGTCGTCGTTACGGAACAGGGCGAGTGCGCCCAGGCGCCGTCCGGGGGGTGCGGTGAAGTCGGCTTCGTCGTGCACGGGAAACCTCCTCAATCTCTCTGTCGAAGGAAGGCTGGTGCCGCTTCCTCCGGGCCGGGGGGAATGGAGGTCACCGGCCCGGAGGAAGCTGATGGTGCCGGCCCGCTCGGGGGTGCGGGCCAGGCCGTTCCCTGCCCGACGTGGGACAGGCAAGGCGGCCGTCATGGATGGTCAGACAGGTCAGCGAGGTGGATGGCGGACCACACCGGCACCCGGGGCGGCATGTGCGGTGCGCTGATCGCCCGGGGTATCGGCGAGCGGAAGGTCGGGCGGGGAGGCCGTCGGGGAGGCGGTGGCATCGCCGAAGTAGAGCACCGAGCCGATACCGATCACATGCGCCGCGATCACGACCGCGGCGGCGAACCGGCCGTCGGCCGACGGCAACCTGCGGGCGTGACGGCCGCTCATCCGCCAGCCGCCCCCGCCGCCAGCTCGCCCCAGACGACCTTCCCCCACCGCTTGGGGTCCGTGCCCCAGCAGACGGCCAGCGCCTCCAGCAATGCCAGGCCGCGCCCGCAGGCATCGTCGTCACCGGGAGCACGGCGCACCGGCCGGGTACGGCACCGGTCCGCGACACCAATCCGCACCCGGCCGGGCCCGAGGTGCGTGACGATGACCCGGACGTGGTGACCCCAGGTGTGCTGAACGGCGTTGGCCACCAGCTCGGTGACGATCAGCTCGCCGTCACCGGCTATCCCCTCCAGGCCCCACCCGATCAGGGCGGTGCGCACCAGCCTGCGCGCTCGTCTGGCGCTTTCGGCCGTGCACGGCAGTGTTTCGCTGTATCCGGGTTGCCCCGTGGGGCGGACAGTGGCGGTGCTGGTCATCAGGACCTCGTGGTGGTGAACGGCGGTGGCGGCTGCTGTCCCGGCTCGGGGCCAAGCGCGGAGTCCTCCTTTCGGTCGTCGGTACCGTCTGCTGCGGGCGGCGTGTGTCCAGTTCAACGAGCGACAGCCGCGGAGCGGGAGGAAAACCGGTCCGCCCGTGCAGCGCGGCCAACCGGAAATTTGCGGGCCGCACGGTTCAGCGGAGCGCGATGACATGGCTACGGTGAGGCTGTGGAGGGCAACGAGATCCTCAAGCGGCGCATGGATGACGAAGGGTTCACCCAGGCTGAACTGGCCGAGGCCGTCAACGCCGACCTGCGGGCCGCCGGTTACGAGGGCACGGTCAGCGACCGGACGGTGCGGAACTGGCTGACCGGAAAATCCCGCTGGCCGCACCAGCGGCAGCGGGCAGCCTTAGAGGCAGTATTCAACTGCCCGGTCACCGAGCTGGGCTTCGTTCCCCGAGGAGAATCCTCGCGTTCGGTACCGGAGGACCCCGTGCATCGCCGTCGCTTCACAGGTGCCGCTGCCGCAGCCGCCGTCGCGGCCGTCAGCGCCGCCCCCGCATACGCTGCCCAGCCCCGCGTCGGCATGAGCGATGTGCAGCGGCTGCTGAGCAAGTTCGCCGTCCTCATCGCCAGCGACCACCGGTATGGCGGGAAACTCACCATCGAGACCCAAGCCTCCGCCCTCGCCGGCGAAGCCCTCGCCCTCCAGGCACGCGGCACCGCCACCCAGCGGGTGCGCGGCGCCCTGTACGGCTGCGCGGCCTCCTTCACCTCCAGCGCCCTGTGGGCCGCCATCGACGGCCGCCGCTTCGACGCCGCCCAGCGCCACTTCGACCGGGCCTCCAGCCTCGCCTCCATGTCCGGCGACTCCACCATCGCCTTCCGTATCTGGTCCCATGCCGGAAGCCTGTTCCGGCACATGGCCCGGCCGGCCGACGCCCTCGCCGCCAACGACGTCGCCCGGCGCCTTCCCATCGCCCGGCGCGACCCGCTGTTCGCCTCCCTCGGTCACGCCCGCCATGCCGCCATTCACGGCCTCACCGGCGAACACCACGCGGTCCGCCAAGCTCTTGGCCACGCCCAGGAAGCCCTCCAGCAGGCCCGCCCCGACGAGCAGCGCCCCGTCTGGATCAACGCCTTCTACGACCAGGCAGAACTGGAAAGCCTCGCCCTCGCCGCCTGCCTCTCCCTCGGCGCCTATGACGAGGCCGAGGCCCACGCCCACCGCAGCCTCGCCCTGCTCCGACCCGAGATGCAGCGCTCCCGCGCCATCACCACCGCCCGCCTGGCCCACGCCCAGCTCGGCCAGGGCGACCTCGAACCGGCCGTGGCCACCGCCATGTCAATCCCCGCCGACCCAACCGGTCAGCACCCCCGCGTCACCACCATGCTCGACGACTTCGGCAACGCCCTCCGCATCGCCGCCCCGTCCAGCGAATCCACCCGCACGTGGCACCAGTACACCCGCGCAACCCCGAGGAGCCCACAGTGACCTCAGACGGCATCGAGCTGCGTCACGCAACCGACATCGACACCGTGTGGAACACGCTCATCGACGTCTACGCAGAGGTCCGCGCCGACCAGCTCCACCAGCCGCACTACTCCGTCGAACGCTACGGCGAACGCCTCGCCCGCCACGGCGCCGAACCGGGCTGGGAAACCGTTATCGGCTACGACGGAGACGAACCCATCGGCTACGCCTACGTCAACACCCTCCAGCCGGACGACCGCTGGTGGAAACGCATGACCACACCCCTCCCCGACGGCTGCACCGACACCCCCACCGCGGCCCTGAAGGAGATCATGCTCCGCGAACCGTGGCGCGGCACGGGCGCCGCCCGCCGCATCCACGACGAACTCCTCGCCCACCGCCCCGAGCAACAGGTCACCCTCCTGGTCAACCCCCTCAACGGCAACGGCAAGGTCAAAGCCCTCTACGAAACCTGGGGCTACCACCAGATCAGCACCCAACAACCCTCAGCCGACGGCCCCATCCTCACCGCCATGCTCCGCACCATCCGCGAGTCCGCACCGACCGAATAGCCAGAAAAATCACCTTCCACCCACCTCGCTGACTTCTTCGCAGGTCTCGCACCGATTTCCCTGGAGCCGACGGATCAGCTCCTTGCGTGGATGGACGGGACCGGTCAGGCGGTCGGTCAACTCGGCCGCCACCTTCTGCCGCTTGAGGGGAATTTCAGGGCCCCGGTGTTCGCCTGACTCCTCTGTGGTTGGGGGTAGTTGAGGCGGGTGGGGCCCGATAGTAGGCGAACACGGCCCCGGGTGGATCACGGAGTTGTCTACGCTTCACGATCCACGAGGTGCCGTGTTCGTTCCTCCATCGTTCCTCCCATCAAGCCCGTGCTCTCGACCGGGCGCCTCGCGCACGTGCGCCGCGCACCGCCGCGAGAGCAACGCCGGACGTCTCGACACCTGCTCAACGCCTGGACCACTGCGGCCTGTCCCGCCAAGCCTTCCCCACGTCCACGCCGTCACCTGCGAGCCGGACCAGGACCACGACACCGTCCGAACGGCCCCTGCCCTTCCACAACGACGGAACCGAAGGGCGCGCGTCGCCACCCCGGTCACCCCGGCGGTCTTCCGTCGACGGGACTCGACTCCGGGCGCCAGGTAGCAGGGCCAGCCATCGCCGTTGTCGTGCGGCTCACTCAACGGGCAGGCCCCGGGCCTGACGGCGGGCGAGGACGGAAGAGACTCCGGCCAGCGGCAGGGTGCCGTCCAGCGCGGCAGCGGTGATCCGGTCGCCATCGGGGTCGGTATCCAGCATCGCCTCGCACCACCACCGCCGCAGCACGGCCTCCGCCTGGTCCAGCGGTGCGGTGCCCAGCTCGCGGTAGAACTCCATCCGCCACGCCGGGGACAACGCGCCGACGATGCCGTCGGCAGTACGCGGCACCCGCTCCTCGCCAGCAGGGCTGTGGTGGTGGACCGGCTGAACGCTCATACCGCCTATCCTCCCGCCCGGTCCGGCCTTCCCCGGCGGCGCGGTGGAATGATGCTCCGGCCACCGACGCAGCCGAGGAGGATCATGCTGCACCTGCTGTCGCTCCACTACACCGTCTCGGAGCACGACGCGGAGCCCTACGTTGCCGCCCATGTCGCCTACCTGGAACGTCACCACCACGACGGCACGTTCCTGGTCTCCGGCCAGACCGTCCCCACCTCGATCGGCGGCGCCATCGTCGCCCACGGCGTCGACCGCCCCACCATCGAACGGATCACCGCACAGGACCCCTTCGTCACCAACGGCGTCGCGGCGTACAGCATCACGACCATTGCCCCCGGGCGGGTGCACCCCGCCTTGGCGGACCTGCTGAATCCGGGTGCCTGACAAGCCCACGGACGACGACCGCCCCAGGAAGGCATGCGCCTTCCGCTTGCCGACCCGTGCTCCGGCACCGCGCCGGGCTGAGGCGAACAGTGCAGATCCGTGCACACAGCCGAGGTCAGAGCAGTTCTCACATGCGCTCCACCACCGCGACGGGTCGTGTGAAGCCGTGGCTGCCGAGAGGTGGCGCGCCGTTCGTGGGGGCGCGGGGTCTGTGGGCGGCCTACGTGGCGGGTAGTCGGCCGGGTGCGGGGGCGTGCGGATGCACGGAGAGCGGGCTGGCTGCGGAAGGGGGGAGCCGTGGGTGGCGGGGGTTGGCTGTCTGCGGGGGTGTGGGGGGTGGGGCGCCGTCCCGGTCGGGGTGGGGGTGCGGGCCGGTGTGTACGGGGGTGGCGGGTCTCGTCGTGGTGGGGGTTACCGATGCAGCTGCTGCCGCGTACGACTTCTCGGCGTGGGCACGGCCGGGCGCCGTTGTTGAGGCCATTCCCGGTGACGAATCCCGGTGCCGACGTCGAGCAGTTCGTCTTCGTCCGCGATGTCCGGCACGGTGGCGTGTTCGCCGAGCGGATCACAGAAGCCCGCGGAGTGTGGTCCCGGCCTGGTTCACGGCTGTGGTGAGGGCTTGCGCGTGGGCTGGTGGGAGGTTCCCGGCACCGAGTCCTGATGCGGTGAGCACGGTGTCGAGTTGGTGAATCTGCTCGCTGGTGAGATGGGGGCGCGTGGGCGGGTGGTTGAGGACATCGCGGGCGGCGTAGGCGTCGTGTGTGGCCGCGTCGACGACGGCGTTGTGCAGGGGGGCGACGCTGGGGCTGGTTCGGTCGCGGGCCAGGTCGAGTGCGGCCAGTGCTACGCGGGTGTGGAATGCCGCGGTTGCGGGATCGGGCGGGGTGAGCAGCGCGAGTGCCTCCTGCAGGGCAAGGTCCAGCTCCGCATGCGGCGTTGGTCCGGGCCGGCAGGAGAGGCGCAGGAGGGTTGCGATGGCGTTCTCCCATGGTTCGGTAGGGGTGGTGGAGTCGATGGTGTCGAGGGCCTGCTGGTCGAGGCCGCGTTCCATCAGCGACATGATCAGGATCTGGCGCCCGTCGAGGAGGCGGTTGCCGACGCCGCGGTGCGCGGTCATGGCCTGGGCGGCTTTTGTCCAGTGGCCGCTGCGTGCCAGGGCTCTGTCACCGTCGATGAGGAGGCTGACCCACAGCTCCTGGCAGATCTTCCGGTGGTCTTCCTCGGTGCGGGTCAGCGCGGCGATGTCGACATTGTGGTTGCGGATTGTGGCTGTGCCGCGCTGCTGGGCGGCCCGGTAGAGCCGAACGAGGACGTCGTAGGCGCCGTCGCCGTCGCCCTCGCGGGTCAGCAGCCGGGAGATGTTGATCAGGGGCATGAGCGACATCACGGCGATGTCCTGCGAGAGAGCGCCGGCTTCGGCGAAGACCCGGTGCTGCCGCCAGCACAGGCGGGCGGCCAGGTCGGGCATGCCGACGTCGGAGGCGATCAGCGCGGCGTAGTTGAGGACCCCGCTGGCGCGGGCCACCAGGTCGTGGTGGCTTGCATCGGCGGGAGGGACAGTCAGCTCGGTGAGGTGGGTGAGGCGTTCGGCCAGGGGTAATGCGGGCGCCTTGGGACGGCGGACCAGCGGGATGCGGCCGGCTATCGCGGGGAGCATCGGGTTCAGCTCTTTCGTGGCCAGTCGACGACGAGGCGGCTGAAGGTCTTGTCGATGACGAAGCGCGGCTCGGCGGCCTTCAGCTGTTCACGGGCGTCGCCGACGGCCATGCGGAAGCCGGGCTGGGGCGCGTTGTTGCCCCAGCCGCGGTGCCACTCGCTGATCGCGCCTGCGACCTGGTCGGCGAGGTGGGCGGCGCGCGGGCCGTGGCCGATGACGCCGATCTCCCAGTACCGGCCTTCGTCGTCCGCGCCTTCACGGACGGTCAGGTAGGCGAGGGTGTCGCCGTCGAGAGCAGCCATGGAGCCCCAGCCGAAGTGGGGGGTGAAGCCGGGGCGGGAGCCGGGCATGCGGGACAGGCCGTTGGGCAGGACGCACGCCAGGTACAGGTACAGCCACTCCCAGGGGTCGCCCTGGCGGAACTTCACTCCGGAGTAGACCTTGGCCTGCTGCTGGTCCAGGACGGTGCGGATCGCGTCGCGGTCCACGTCCTGTTCGCTGAAGGTCTCCAGGCGCACGTTGCCCTCGCCGGCCATGGGGACGAGGGTGTAGATGTCGTCGCAGACGCCCTTGCGCAGGGGCACGAAGGTGGCCATTTCGCACGAGACGGTCCGCCAGGTGCCGCCGTCGCGCTCGAAGGCGAAGGAGCGCGAGATGCTGCCGCGGATGCGCAGGGGGATGACCAGGCGTCCGCCGGGGGCGAGCTGGTCGAGGATCGTGATGGGGATGTCGCCGGCGCCGACGGTGAACTGGATGCGGTCGAAGGGGGCATGGTCGGGAAGGCCCGTGGCGCCGTCGGCCAGCATCACGGACACGTTCGAGACCCCGGCGTTGGTGAGGTTGTGCTGGGCGCGGTCGACGAGGTCCTGGTCGACGTCCACGGTCCACACGTGGCCGCTGGGCGCTGCGAGCCGGCCGAGGAGTGCCGCGTTGTAGCCGGTGGCGGCTCCGGCTTCCAGGATCTTGTGTCCGGGCTCGGCGCCGAGTTGTTCCAGCTGGGTGGCGACGATCGAGGGCGCGGAGATGCAGGAGATCATCTCGCCCGTCTCATCGTGCTTGATGGGCACGGCGTCCTCGACGTATGCGGCCTTGGCATCGACGCCGGGAAGGAACTGGTGGCGTTCGGTGTCTCGGAAGGCGTCAATGACCGCCGGAGTGCGCAGGTGTCCGCCGTCGACGAGACGGGTAACGAGCGCTTCGCGCAGGTCGGCGGGGGCGGTTGGGGGGTTCAGGGTCGTCTCCATTCGAGCGAGGTTAGAGGTCGGCGAGGTGGTCTTGCGGGCGGACACGTGTGCTTCGCCCGTGTCGGCGAAGGCGATGCGGCGGCCCAGCCATGCGGTGGCGGCCTGCTCCTCGGCAGGCACGCCGGCGCGGTTGAAGGCGAAGATCGCGTGGTGGGCGAGGACCGCGCGCAGACCCCGCGTCAGCAGCCCGCCGGCGGCCATCTGCCTGAGCCGGTGTCCGGCCGTCTCGAAGGCGGCGACACGCTCGCTCCAGCCGGGTTCGGCGTCCGGCCGTCGGGCGGCGTCGGCGTTCACGAGGCGTCGCATGGCCGCCACGGCCCGGTCGAGCGAAGGACCGGTGGGCGGGGTGACGGGAGGTCGCAGGGCGCCGAGCTTCGCCCATACGTCGCCCGCTTCGAACGGGTCCAGGCCGGCGGCCCGGATCGTGGCGGACAACAGCAGGATGCAGCGCTCCCTGGCGCCGGGGGTGCCGGTCTCGGCCAGGGCCGCAGGGCTGTCCGCGCAGAACACGTCGTGCGCGACGTCCATGCCCTCGTGGCCGCCGAACGCTTCGGTCTCCGGCTCGTAGACGCCGTCGGCCCAGCCGCTGACCAACTGGTCTGCGACGAGCCCGTCCAGCAGGCCGGGCGCGGGGCGCTCGGTACGCAGCCGCAGGCCGCCGTCCTTGCGCAGGAAGTGGAACCGCTGGTCACACAGTGCGGATGCCAGGGCCTGGGCAGCCTTCGGACGCGCCCCGGCACCGCCCGGGAACGACACCGTGGCGTGCCACCAGTCTGTCTCGGTGGTGAGGGGAAGGTCCTCGTCGTCGACGTCCATGGTCGTAGGTCGCTCCTCGTCGATGGGGCTCGGGGGCGGATGACGGGCGGGGTCAGGTGATCAGCAGGGCGCGGGTCCAGCCGGTGACGTCCGTGCCAGCCAGTGCCAGGTGCGCTCCGGCCCGGCCTTCCATGAATCCGGGCTTGGAGAGTTGGTCGTGGTCGGTGACCAGGCGTTTCTTGAGGTCTTCGATGCACGGCCGGAACCTGTCCTGAGTGGTGCTGTCGGCGGCGACGGCACGGGCGACGGTCAGCAGGCCGGCCCAGCCGTGGCACAGCGAGGCGTCGGTGATCCGGCCGAGACGGGCGGGGTCGGACAGCGTGCGTACGACGGTGTCTTCGGCCGCGAGCCGGCGGGCCGGGTCGCCCTGGGCGAGCGCGGCCAGCTGCTGGGCGCGGGCGATGCCGAGTTCGCCGTAGCACCAGGACGGGCGCGCGGGCGCCGGCTCGGGTGGCTCGGGGGCGGCCAGCTGGTCGCGGGTGATCCAGTAGCGGCAGCCGTACCTGTCCAGCCAGCGGGAGAACACGCCGATGGCGTCGCCCTGTCCCGGCACCCGGGCGCCGTGCCGCACGGCGAGGGACAGCAGCGCGAGAGGGCCGGCAATGCCGTGCGCGACGCCGTTGTTCCCGTGTCCGCCGTTCACCTCCTCATCGGCGGGCCCGGCCGTGGACCACCAGCCCGGTAGCGCCCGGCCGTCGATGTGGACCGGCCGGGACAGGGAAACCAGGTAGGCCAGCACCTCCTCGAGCAGCGGCGAGGCGGTGCCGCGGGTGAGGAGCAGCGCGCCCAGGCCGGTCAAACCCCGGATGAGGTCGCACTCCGCGAGGTGCGGCAGTGCCCCGGACGCCTGGCGCCGGCGGGCCGCGGTCAGCCTCGCATCCACGATGCGGTCGACGGCATCGCGGACGTCGCGGCCCGCGTGCCCGGCGCGGCTGAGCACGAACTCCAGGGCCGGGGCGCCGTGGAACAGCGACGCGTTGCTTCCCGCGCTGACGCCGCCCGCCACCGCCTGCGTGAGACGGTTTCGCGCGGCGGCGAGGTCACCGCGCTCGATGTGCAGCAGCGCCATCCCGAGCGCGCCCTCGGAGAGATCCTGCGTCCTGGGCGGGGTCGGCATGTGCTTCACGAGCGTGCCTTCAGCGGGAGGACGAGGCTGTGCGCCCGGCCGCCGATCCAGCCGTCGGCATCCGGCGGGGGCGCGTCGTACAGGGACGCGACGCCGGTCGGGCCGGCGGCGAGGTGGGTGCGCAGCAGGTCCAGGTGCATGTCCTGGGACAGGTCGAGGGGAAGGTGCTGGTCGTCCTCGGCCAGGAGCACGCGGTCCGGCACGCGGAACCGGCCCATCCAGGCGTGCAGTTGCCCGGCCCACTCATCCAGCGTCGCGGTACGGTCGGGCAGATCGCGAGCACGCACCTTCCATCGCGCGGGCACGAGGATCGAACGGCGGTAGTGCAGCGCCGGAGTGAACGGGAGGGTCCAGGCCGCGCCCCAATCGAACCATGTCACCTGCGGCGTTGTGGCGCGGCTGATTTCGGCCAGGAACCGGGCCATGGGAGGGGTGTGGTTGTTCCACTGGAAGTTGATCGCGGTCGGTGCGACCAGCTCCAGGTGCGTGCCCGTGGCAGCCTCGGCGAGGTAGAGGCGGCCGTCGCGGATGCCGACGGCCAGGTCGGCCGGGAACAGCACGCCCTTCGTGCGATGCCGGAACTCGCCGACGCTGACCAGCCGGGGCAGCACCTGCGGGGCGCGGGTGAGCAGGTCCGCCGGGACGCGGCCGGCGTGGAAAGAGAGCTGGGCAAGCTGCGCACCCGACTCGACCGTGGGCAGATCGGCGAAGCGTGGGCCGGTGCGCGGGAACAGATGCCAGAACCGGCCGGTCATCGAGCCGGCCGCGCGCGAGACGGTGGAGACCCGAAGACGGAAGTCCCCGCGGTCAAGAGCATGGGCCGAATCGGCCTGGACCTGCGCGCACAGTTCGAGATGGGGCGGGGTGAGTGAGGGCCTGCCCCCGGCGGCCTCCAACTGCTCGATCACCGCGCCGGAAAGGACAACCGCCCGGCGGCCCTCGACGGCCGCCGTGCCCGCCAGCTCCAGCAGCAGACGGTCCCGTCGGGTCATCGGGCGGGGCGGGGAGGACGCCTGGCCGAACCCGTCGGGAAAGCCCAGGCCCTTCCCGGGGTCCGTCACCTCCTCCAGCGGCACCTCGGCATCCTCGCCGTAGCGGTCGGCGAACTGCTCGGCGAAGCGGCGCCAGGCCACGGTGCCTGCCGGATGCATGGCCAGCCGGGTCAGGACGGTCGCCGCCGTCTCCGCCTCCACCGCCACCGCCTTCGGCAGCCGTACCGCGGCATCCAGTCGCACATCCGGCGCCGCTCCCTTCCCGGCCCCCCGCAGGGCAGGCGGTAGAGGGACGAGAGGATCGACGAGGGTGGCGGGAGCACGCAGCGACGAGCGCAGCAGCCGCGCCCGCAGCAACTGGGCGAGAAACCCGACCCGGTGGCGTTCGTCCGCCTCCGGGAACCCGGCAGCGACCTTGTCCGCCAGATCCGCGTACCGGATCGGCAACCGGGCCGCATCCAGCACCAATGCGACCGCGGGCGTCAGCGCGAGCGAGAACTCCGAGGCGCCCTCGGCCGGGACGTACACGCGTCCGCCCCGCTGCCGCGCCAGGTTGTTGACGCACACCTCGACCTCGGCCATTCGCTCGGCGTCCGCCTCCCACACACTGACGGCGGCGTCCAGCGCCACTGGGTCCGGCCGGGCCACAACTCGGTGCCCCTCCCCGAAGCGCGCCTCGACCCGGTCGCCGAACTCGATCAGCGCGACGCCCGCGAAGAGGCCGAACGGCGTGGAGCGCCGCGCGTACCTGATCGCATACCGGGCCGTGGCCAGCGCCGCCCGGCGTACCCGGCGCACCCTGCCCGAGCGCCCGCCGAGGATAGCGTCGACCTGGCGGCCCAGCGCCGGGCTGGCGCTGGAGACCGCCTGCCGAAAGGCGTCATCGGCCCACACCGCGGCCAGCCACGAACGCCAGCGCACAACCGGGGCAGCAGGCCCCGGCCACGGCGGCATGCTCGGCTCTGCCAGGTGCACTGCGGCGCGCAGCATCCCCACGTCGGCCCCCCGGTACAGGCTGTGCCGTAAGCGCGTCATCACCCACACTCCGTTCGTGACAGGAAGGAAGGTGTGGGGCGGACGGACGTGGCCTTCTGTCCGCCCCACACCGCGGGCCGGCCTGGGTTAGGAGGTGGTACAGGCGCTCGGGCACGAACTTCCGCAGTTGTCCCCGGTGCTGCACATCAGCACCGTTTCGGTCGCGGGCGTGTCCTCGATGAAGGTGATGTCGAGACCGAAGGGATCGGACGAGTCGCCCCCGGTGCCGATGGTGGTTCCTGCGGCCTGCGGCGACTCACTGCTCTGATTGCTCGTCGGCATGCTCATCTGCTTGGACTCCTGATCCTCGGTGGAACCGTGATGTGTACGTGTGGCCGGCGGCTTTGTGTCGCCGCGCGGCCTCGCGCCGGTCCTCGGGCTCTGCGGTGATCCGGCAGCTCCACTCGGCGCGGCGAACGCAGCCCGCGCTCAACGGGTCGCCTCTGCGAGCCTCTTCTGCGCGTGTCCCCCCCGGTGCTGCGCAGAGTAGGCTGCCGCCCACCGACAGTAGTTCTGCTCGCTGTCTCCCGGCCACGGATCGCCCGGGGGAGGCACGTGCTGAGCTCCGCCGGGGGACGGGAGGGCGATCACCGAGGCGTCGCACGACTCTCCTTTCCGCTGACCCGGATCGTCGGGCCGCTACCCACTCCCATTACAGAGCGCGGTGCGGCCCTTACGCGGGGGCCGGAAAGGGGGCCGTTCCGGCGTCGGGGGGCCAGATTGGGGGGCCAATCCCGGTCTGCGGTACCTGAAAGCAGGGAGGGCGGGACATGATGAGTGCCGAGGGGATCGGGGAGTTGCTGCGCCGCCTGCGCGAAGCTGCCAGCCGATCCCGCGAAGACCAGGCGAGGCTCATGGCGGACGCACAGGGCGGACGCTACTTCGATCCGGAGAACCTCAAGCGGTGGGAAAGCGAAAAGCGCCTCCCCGTTCGGCACTGGCACCAGAGCATCGCCGAGGCGTATGGGCTGTCCCTGGACCAAGTCCAGCGGGCGGTTGCGGAATCGCGGCGACGTCGGCGTGAGGCGGAGAAGGGCGGCGAGACAGTGAAACGCAGGCGGTTCTTCGGCACAGCGGCCGTGATCGGCATGACCTCCCTACCTGACATGGCGCAGGCCCGGGACGAAATCGACCGGGCGCTGGACGGCACCGGAACGGACCTCAGCCACCTCGACACCGCCTTCCAGCGGCACCACGGCGGATACAAGGGCCGCACCCCCGCGGCGGTGCTCGAGGAGATGCACACCGACCTCGCTGTGCTGGGAGATGTGCTGTCCCGCTCCCATCCCGCGCAGGCCTCTACAGCCCTCACCCACACCGCGGCCGGCCTCACCGGCCTGGTGGCCATCGTCCAGCACGACCGCGGCGACCAGGCGGACGCCAGCCGCTGGTTCGCCACCGCCGAGAAGGCGGCCCGCAAGTGCGGCGACCGCCGCATGACCGCCTGGGTCCTCGCCCGGCACGCGATGGTGCCACTCAACTACGGCGCCCCCCAGGACGCCGCGCGCCTCGCCCGCCAGGCCCGCGCGGAAGCCGGGAAGTCCGCAACCGCAGCCGCGGCATTGGCCGCCGCCGTCACCGCACGCGCCCTGGCCGCAGCAGGAGACCGGGACGGCGCCACCGCGGCCCTGATCGACCTGCGGCGCATCACCGACCGGCTGGACGACGCCCACCGGGCCGACACGTGGACCGGCTACCCCCTGCAAAAGCACCACGTCCACCTGTCGCAGGCATACACCCTCCTCGGCGACACCCGGGCGGCCTACGCAGCGCAGGCAGCGGCACTCGCCCTGACACGATCCGCATCGGTGATGACCCGTGCCCTGCTCGCCATCGACACCGCCACGTGCCTCCAGCTTGACGGCGAGCCGGCAGAAGCCGCCCGAACGGCCACGACAGCCTGGCAGCAACTGCCTCCTGAACACCGCTGCGGCTTGGTCAGGTCCCGCATTGAGGCACTCCACCGCACACTTCCTCACGGGCCGAGAGGGCAACTGGAGGAAGCCCTGCACGGTTAACCGTCGGCAGCACCGCACGGCAGCCTCGGCGGCAGTCGTTCGGGAGAGGAGTGACCAACGAGCTCGTGCACGCTAAAGGTTGTCTCGTAAGGGGTCAGCCGTGGGCGAGGTTGTGCATGTGGGCGACGCCGATGGCCGCCCAGTAGACACCGTTGCCACGGCGGCGGCAGTCACGGAGGATCTTCCAGGTCTTCATCCGGGCGAAGACGTGCTCCACGCGGGCTCGTACCCGGCGGTGGGAGGCGTTGTGCTCCTCCTTCCAGTCCGGAAGGTGCTCCTGTCCGGCTCGGCGGCGGTGCGGAATGATCGCGCTGGTGCCCTGGTAGCCGCCATCGGCAACCACCATCGCCTCTCCGCAGGCGGCTTCGGCGCCCGAGGCGGGGAAAGCGGTGCAGTCGTTGCGGTTGCCCGGCAGCGGGTCGCCGACGGTGAACACCAGACGGGTGTCCGCC
>NZ_RBAL01000019.1 GCF_003626535.1 Streptomyces hoynatensis | reverse complement strand
CCAGCGCCGAGAGCCCCGAAAACACCATTGACACAAGGGAGTCCACATCCTGCACATGACGTCAACGACGCCCGTCGCCTACCGTCACCACCGACTACGGAACAGAGCCGGCTCGACTTACAGTCCCGAGGTCTGCCTGTGTCTACCGGGAGGTGAGGGGCACCGCGTCCTCGGAACGAACGAAGATCACCAGGCGGCGGGCGCGGGCGATCGCGACCCGCAGAAGGCGTTGGCGTAGCCGAGTAGGCAGCCTTCGGGCTGCGGCTCTCTCATGCGCCGCGCCCGACGAGGTGTGCCCAGACCTCCATCCCCGTGACACCCGGCCAGGCACGAAAACGGGCTCTTCGAATCTAGGTGGGGTGCCTTGGCCTACGCCCAGGCGGGCGATGCGGACCAGGCGGTCGAGAGCGGGGAACGTGCCCTGGGGCGATTTCCCGCTGTCACCTCTCAGCGCATCACCGGGTTGCTGGCCCGGCTGGGTCGGGACCTGTCCGGCCACTGAAGCCCCCGGACGGCTGTCTTTTTGCGGCGGGTCGAAGAGGAACTGCCGTAGGCGGAAGAGCATGGGGGGCGAGCGTGACCGGCGGCGGAGGCGCCACGTGGGGCCGACCTCGCTTCCCGGGAGCGCGCGCTCGCCTCGGTCGGGTTGGCGCAGCGTGGGGGGTGGCGGCCGCGGCGCCGTACTCCCGTTCGGGTGCATGTCCGGAGTTCACCGTGGAGGGTGGCGGCCGGCCCGTTGCGGGCCTGGCCGACCCTACGATGTGCCGGTGACGGAAAGCCTTTCGCCCGCGGGTGTCGACTTTTTCGAGGTGCACCGGCTCCGCCTGAGGGAGGTCGGGGCGCCGCAGGTCTCGCCGGAGGAGGAGGCGGTGGGAGACCGAGTCTGGGACAAGGCGGTCCGGGCGAATCCGAGCCTGTTCGACGGCCCGGTGGTGGCCTGCGCGGGACTGGAGTGGGAAGGGCCGCACAGCCTCGTGCTGTCCTGGGCGCGCGTGACTTACCGGCATTACGCGCTGCGCCGGGTACCGGGCTGCGTCTCGTGGTTGCCTTCGTTGTTCGTCAGCGTCGTGCAGGCCACCGACGACGGGCGCGTCCTGGTGGCCAGGATGTCCTCGTCGACGGCGGCTCCGGGCCGCTGGCAGCTCCCGGGGGGCTCGGTCGAGCCGCCGGGTGAGGGCGGGGTGCTCGATGCGGGGGGTGTCCGCGGCAATGCCGCCCGCGAGCTGGCCGAGGAGATCGGTGTGGAGGTGCCGCCGGAGCGGCTGCCTCTGTGGGCCGTCACCCGCGGGGAGAACCGGAGCATCGGCCTGGTGCACACGGCTCCGGCGCTGCCCGGGGCGGTGCTGCGCAGGTGCTTTGCGGGCGTGACTGCCGCGGACCGGGCGCGGGGAGTGGTGTCCGAGCTCGACCGGATCGCGCTGATCGGGTCCGTCGCGGAACTCGGCGAGCTCGACGGGCCGCATGCCGACTACCTGGAGCCCATCGTTCGCCGTTTTCTGGAGGGCTGGGGCCCCGGGGGGAAGCGAACGGTCTGACACGGCCCGGCGGGGGCCCGGTCGTGGCTCACCTCGCGGTGACGGTGGCGCTTCGCCGGCGGAGGTCCTGCACGGTGGTGTGGTTGCGGAGTTCGGGGCGCCGGGCGAGGTCGGTGTCGAGCGTGTGCAGGATGTCGCGGGTGTGCCGGGAACGAACGGTGGCGGCGTACGCCAGCAGGGAGTTCGTGGTGGCGACGGTCTGGTCCAGGTTGTCGCGCAGCAGGTAGGAACGCGCGAGCCAGGTGCCGTGGAGCAGCGCGTCGCGGTCCTGGGTGTGTTCGGCGCTCACGCCGAGCCAGGGCGGGCGGGTCTCCTGCGCGTCGGGACGGCCGAGATGGGCGTGGGCCTCTTCGGTCGAACGCCGCATGCCGTGGAGGTCGCCGACGGCCGCGGCGGCGTGTGCGTGGCGGGACCCTCACCTACGACGTCAGCGCACAGAAAATCCTGGTCGAGATGCGTCTCGACCAGGATCGTCAACAGCAAGCCCGTGGGCTGTCAGTGAGTGTCCGAGGGGGGACTTGAACCCCCACGCCCTTAAACGGGCACTAGCACCTCAAGCTAGCGCGTCTGCCATTCCGCCACCCGGACTCGGCCGCCGGTATGCCCGGCGACGTGGGAAACCATAGCAAAGTCCGGGGCCAGGTGATCTCCACCCAGTGGTGGGGGGCCGCCCCTTGGGCCGGGCGGCGGGAGCGGGGGAGGATGGGGGCGACCCATCGCAGGAGGAGGCGCCGTGAGCCAGTCGAGCTCCACCCCAAGCCACGCCGGAAGCAGTCAGCGCGCGGAGGAGGAGGTGGTCGGGCTGTGCCGTGACCTCATCCGCATCGACACCAGCAACTACGGCGACCACTCGGGCCCCGGCGAGCGGGCCGCGGCGGAGTACGTGGCCGGGCAGTTGGCCGAGGTCGGCCTCCAGCCGGAGATCTTCGAGTCGCACCCCGGCCGGGCCTCGACCGTGGCCAGGATCGAGGGGGAGGACCCCTCCCGGCCCGCCCTGCTGATCCACGGCCACACCGACGTGGTGCCCGCCGACGCGGCCGACTGGACCCACCACCCCTTCTCCGGGGAGATCGCGGACGGCTGCGTCTGGGGCCGGGGGGCCGTGGACATGAAGGACATGGACGCGATGACGCTGGCCGTCGTCCGGGAGCGGATGCGCAGCGGGCGCAAGCCGCCGCGGGACGTGGTGGTCGCCTTCCTCGCGGACGAGGAGGCGGGCGGGGTCTTCGGGGCCAGGCACCTGGTCCGCAACCACCCGGGGCTCTTCGAGGGGGTCACCGAGGCGATCAGCGAGGTGGGCGGGTTCTCCTTCACCGTGAACGAGCAGCTGCGGCTCTACCTGGTGCAGACCGCGGAGAAGGGCATGCACTGGATGCGGCTGACCGTCGAGGGCACCGCGGGGCACGGCTCGATGACGAACGACGACAACGCCGTCACCGAGCTGTGCGAGGCGGTGGCCAGGCTCGGGCGGCACACGTTCCCGGTGCGGGTGACGAAGACGGTCAGGGCGTTCCTCGACGAGCTCTCCGACGCCTTCGGCGTGCCGCTCGACCCGGAGGACATGGAGGAGACGCTCGTCAGGCTCGGCGGCATCGCCAAGCTGATCGGCGCGACCCTGCAGAACACGGCGGCCCCCACCCAGCTGGCCGCCGGGTACAAGGTGAACGTCATCCCGGGGCAGGCCACCGCGCACGTGGACGGCCGCTTCCTGCCGGGGTACGAGGAGGAGTTCCTCGCCGACCTCGACCGCGTCCTCGGCCCGCGGGTGCGGCGCGAGGACGTGCACGCGGACAAGGCGGTGGAGACGACGTTCGACGGCCCGCTCGTGGCCGCGATGCAGTCGGCGCTCCAGGCGGAGGACCCGGTGGCGCGGGCCGTTCCCTACATGCTCTCCGGCGGCACGGACGCCAAGTCGTTCGACGAGCTGGGCATCCGGGGCTTCGGCTTCGCCCCGCTGAAGCTGCCTCCCGAGCTCGACTTCGCGGGCATGTTCCACGGGGTGGACGAGCGGGTGCCGATTGACGGCCTCCAGTTCGGCGTGCGGGTGCTCGACCGTTTCCTCGATCTCTGCTGATCGACTGACCCCTGCCCTCGATCGGCTGTTCCCCGTTACCTCAGAGTGGGTGAAAGGGAGCGGCCTCACGTGCCCATGTTCCGCCCTCCTCGTTACCACGAGTGCAGTCCCCGGCTGGGGCCGCACTGTCAACAAGGAGGAAGAATGATCAAGAGGGTCGTCGCTGTCGCGGCTGCCACCAGCGGTCTGGTGCTCGCGGGTGCGGGCCTCGCCATGGCGGACTCGAACGCCGGTGGGGCCGCTGTGGGGTCCCCGGGCGTCCTGTCGGGGAACGTCATCCAGGTGCCCGTCCACGTGCCGGTCAACGTCTGTGGCAACACGATCAACATCATCGGCCTGCTGAACCCCGCGTTCGGCAACACCTGCATCAACGGCTGATGCCACGCCCCACCTCATGAGGGCTTGAGTCGGCGGCCCCGGCGCGCACCGCGTGCGCCCGGGGCCGCCAGACTTCCTCTCGGGCGCGGGTGCCCTCACTCCCCCCACCCCGCGCCCATGGAACATCAAGGCAGGGGAAAACAACCATGCGACAGGTCACGAGACAGGGCCTGCTCACCGCGGCCGCCGCCGGCGGCGTCCTCGCGATGTCCGGCGGTGCCGCGTTCGCGGACTCGGACGCCGCGGGCGCGGCGGCCGGTTCGCCCGGCGTCGCCTCGGGCAACACGGTTCAGATTCCGGTCAGCGTGCCGGTGAACGTGTGCGGCAACACCATCAACGCCGTCGGCCTGCTGAACCCGGCCTACGGCAACAACTGCGAGAACCGCGGACCCGGTTCCCAGGCCCACGGCCAGGACCACGGCCAAGGCCAGGGCCACGGCGGCGGGCAGCCCGGAGGCGGGGCGCAGGCGCCGGACGCGGGCAGCCCGGGCGGCGGCTCGCAGGCCCACAGCGTGGCGGCCGGTTCCCCCGGCGTCGCCTCGGGCAACGACGTGGAGGCGCCGATCGACATCCCGCTCAACCTCTGCGGGAACGCGGCCTCGGTCATCGGCATCGGCAACTCGGCCTCGGGCAACGACTGCGAGAACGAGGCCCCGCCCGCCGAGCCCGGGCACCCGGACCAGCCCCACCACCCCCGGCAGCCTCCGGCGCCGCCGGAGCAGCCCCCGGCGGCGCACGGTGGCACGCAGCCGGAGACCCCGGTCCAGCAGGAGGAGCCCGCACCCGCCGAGCCCGAGGCGGCCGAGCCGGCCGAGGGCGCGCTGGCCGAGACCGGCAGCGACCTGCCGCTGGCCGGCATCGTGACCGCGGGGGCCGGGCTGCTGGCCGGCGGCGCCGTGCTCTACCGCCGCGCGCGGGTGCCGCGGCAACGCTGAGCCGCCGGCCGACATCTCACCCCATCGAGTGGGTCCCGCCCCGGGCGGGACCCACTCGTCGTCTTCGGGTCACCAGGTCGCCCGCAGCTGGCGGATGATCCGGCGGCGCAGCCGCACCCGGCGGCTGCCGTCGGGGTACAGGCGGAGTCGGGCCAGCTCCCAGTGACCGTACTCGGCATGCTCGGTCAGCAGGCGCGTGGCGGCGGCGCGGGAGACCCCCCGCGGAACATACACATCGCGAAACTCGTATTCCGGCATCGAATCCATTGTGCGCGCATGCCCTGGATGCCGATACCGTCTGCACCATGTCTGATGTTGTGCAGCCCACCGCTGCCGAAGTGCGCGCCGCCGCCGACGCACTCAAAGAGGCGATCGACCGGCACCTCGCGGCGATCGAGCGGCGCGCGGCGACGCCCGGCGCGGGCCCGGAGGCGGACGCCGCGGTCTTCGCCGCCTTCAACGAGATGGCCGCCGCGGGCGAGGCGTACGACGAGCTGCTGTACGACGCCTACGACGAGGTCACCCCCTTCGAGGTGCCCGAGACCGACGGCGGCGCCGTATACGCGGGTCCGGAGGAGCCGGAGGCGCTCAGCGTGTTCATCCGGCGCGACTACACGCTGGTGGAGCCGAGGCGGCTGATCGCGCAGGCACGGCGGGTGGCCGACCTGGACCCGGAGGCGTCCGAGGTGGGCGAGCCGGACCGCGACGAGGCGGCCGGGCGCGCCGTGCAGAACGCGCTTGGCGTCCTGTTCGGCGAGTACGACCCGGACGAGATCGCCACCAGGCACAAGGAGTTCGGCCTGGAGGAGGGCGACGCCACGCTCTGGGTGACGGTCGCGGACGAGCCCGCCGAGCCGGGGGAGTGGCTGTCCGCCCCCTTCGACGCGGTCGACCCGGAACGGGTCATCTGCCGGCTCGACATCAGCGAGGCCTTCGAGGAGGACGACCTCGACGGCGCCGACGAGCTCGACGGCATCGGCTAGGCCGCGTCGTTCGGAACCTCGCGGGGCTTGCCCCCGGGTACCGGGGCCCGGGCCGTGCGGCGGCCCGGGCCCCGGGCGGTCACGCCCCGGCAGCGGCCTCCTGCAGCGCCTGCTCGCGCAGCAGGGCCGGCAGGCGGGTGGTGCGCGCGCGGGCCGGCGGCCCGGCCACCGCCGCGGCCAGCCCGGCGCCCGCGCCCTGCACCACGGAGAGGTGCCGCTCCCCGCGGCCGAACGCCGTGTACACCCAGGAGCGGTCGACGGTGCGCTCGGCGTCCCCCGGCAGCACCACCACGGCCGCCGGCCACCTGATGCCCGCCGCCTGGTGGGCGGTGAGGGCCCAGCCGTGCCTGAGGGTGTCGGCCACGCGCTCCCGCGCCACCTGGAACCGCCCCTCCTGGCCCTCCACCCACAGCCCGGACTCGTCCGCCTCGGCCACGGCGCCGAGCCTGGTGTGCCCGGGGGCGGGGGAGTGGGCCACGCGGTCGCCCGGGTCGAAGCCGCCGAAACGGCCGGGGCCGGGGTTGAGCCGCTCCTTCAGCGCCGCGTTCAGCGCCCGGGTGCCGACCGGGCCGCCGTGCCCCGGGGTGATCACCTGCACCTCGCCGCCCTGGTGACCGAAGGCCCGCGGGATGGAGTCGGCCACCAGCTGCACCGTGCGGTGCACGGCCTCGCCCGGATCGCGCACCGGCACGATCACCACCTCCTTGCCCGGGGCCGCCACCGGCAGCAGCTCGCCGGCCCCGACGCCGGACACCAGCTCGCCGAGCGGACCCGGGTCCGGGGTGCGGGAGTGGACGCGGGGGAAGCCGGCGGCGAGCAGGTCCGCGAGCACCTGGCCGGGGCCGGCCGCGCCCAGCAGCAGCGGGTCGCCGCTGAGCACGAGCCGCGCGCCGTCCGGCAGGGACTCCACGAGGGCCGCCGCGGTCTCCGCGGACAGCTGCGCCGCGTCCAGCACCGCGAGCAGGTCCACCCGCAGCAGCCCCTCCTCGTCGCGGCCCGGCCCCTCCTCGCCCGACAGCAGCCCGGCCACGGTGACCGCGGCGCCTGCGGCCTCCGCGGGCAGCAGGGCGGCCAGCCGCCGCCGCCCGTCGGGGGCGTGGGCCGCGGCGAAGGCCCGCAGGCCGAGCGCGGACCCGGCCGCGACCAGCGCGGCCGGCTCGGCGCGCGCCGCCTCCCCGCCCACGTGCGCGACGACGGGGCTGCCCGCCGCGGCCCGCAGCAGCTCCGCCGCGGAGGGGGAGGGAGCGGCCCCGGCCGCCGCCGCCCAGTCCGCGGCGGAGGGCGCCTCCCCGGCGCCGGAGCCGAAGGTGGCGCGCAGCCTGGCCAGCCCGTCCGCGAGGCTCTCCTCGGCCAGGGCGCAACGCTCCAGGCCGAGCAGCAACCCGGGCGCCTCCCCGTCCGCGGCCTGGCCGCCCCGGGACTCCGCGGCCCCGGCTCCGGCCGCGGCGTCCTCCTCCTCCCCGCCCGGGCCGGGCTCCGGCTCGAAGACCAGCACCGCGCCCGCCTCCACGGCGTCCCGCAGCGCCTCCTCCGGGTCGGAAACCGCGTGCCCCGCAAGGCCCTTGGCGGCCTCGTCCCAGGGCAGGGCCGTGTGCCCGGCGCGGGCGGCCCGCTCCAGCAGCCAGGCCGTCAGCGCGCGGGTCCTGCGGACGTCCCCCGGGCCGGCCTCGGGGCCGAGCAGCGCCCGCGCGAAGCCGTCCGCCTGCTCGGGGCGCACCCCCTCGACGGCCAGCAGCCGCCACGGGTCGGCCCGCAGCTCCTCCTCCGCCCCCTCGCCGAGCGCCGCCACGACCGCGCCGGCGAGCGACTCGGGCGCCCCGCCGCCGGCCAGCAGCGCGGGCAGCTCCGCCGGCACCCGCACCGGCCCCGCGCCGGGCCCGCCCGCCCCCGGGCCCCCGGCCGCCCCGCCGCCCGGGCGCGGGGCGGGCGCGGGCCTGGCCGGGGCGGCGAAGAACGAGGCGGCCGGGCGCTCGCCGCTCTCCACGGCCCGCACCGCGGCCCGCAGCCGCTCGGCCGCCTCCCGGCGCGCGGCCGCCTCCCCGGACTCCCCCGGGGGCGCGGCGGGCGGCGCGCTCCCGGAATCCCGGGCGCCCGCAGGCTCCGCACCGCCAGGCGCGGGCGGGGGCGGCGGCGATGAGGAGGCGTTCTCCGCGGTCACAGCGAGCTCCAGTCGTGGTCGGGGTAGTGGTGCACCGGGGCCGAGACGTCGTCCAGCGCCCGGAGGATCTCGTCTGGAAGGCTAAGGTCCTCCACTGACAGCGCCTCCGCGAGCTGCCGCCCGGTGCGCGCCCCGAGGATCGGCGCGGCCACCCCGGGCCGGTCCCTGACCCAGACGAGCGCCACCTGCAGCGGCGTCACCGCGAGCCCGTCGGCCGCTATCGCCACCGCGTCCACGATCCGGCCCGCCGCCTCGTCCAGATAGGGCGCGACGAAGGGCGCCAGCCGCTCGGAGGCGCCGCGCGAGCCGGGGGGCAGGGCGCCCTCCCGGTACTTGCCGGTGAGCACGCCGCGCCCCAGCGGGGAGGAGGGCAGCAGCCCGACGCCGAGGTCGAGCGCCGCGGGCAGCACCTCGCGCTCGACCCCGCGCTGCAGCAGCGAGTACTCCATCTGCGTGCTCGCCAGCCGCACCCGCCCGTCGGGCCCCGCGAGCTGCCAGGCGGCGGCCTTGGCCAGTTGCCAGCCGCAGAAGTTCGAGACCCCGGCGTACCTGGCCCGCCCGCTGCTGACGGCCGCATCGAGGGCCTGCAGCGTCTCCTCGAGCGGCGTCTCCGGGTCGTAGGCGTGCAGCTGCCACAGGTCCACGTGGTCGGTGTTCAGCCGCTCCAGGGAGGCGTCGAGCGCCGCCAGCAGGTGGCCGCGGGAGCAGTCGAAGCGGCGGTAGGGGTCGGGCACGCTGCCCGCCTTGGTGGCGATCACCACGTCCTCGCGGGGCACCAGGCCGCCGATCAGCCGGCCGAGCAGGTACTCGGCGCCGCCGTCCGCGTACACGTCGGCGGTGTCCACCAGCGTCCCCCCGGCCTCCCAGAAGGTCTTCAGGAGCTCCGCCGCCTCCTGCTCGCCGGTGTCCCTCCCCCAGGTGAGGGTGCCGAGGCCGAGCCGGGAGACGCGCAGGCCGGTGCGGCCCAGGTGCCTGAGATTCATGGCCGTTGAGCGTACTTGCGGCAGGCGATACAGTCCGGGGGACGGGTGGGTTACCCACGGGTAAGAGGGCTGTGGAGGAACGCGGATGCGACTCGGCATCAACCTCGGCTACTGGGGCGCGGGGCTGGACGAGGACAACCTGGCCGTCGCCCGGGAGGCCGACCGCCTCGGCTACGCGGTCTGCTGGGCCGCCGAGGCCTACGGCTCGGACGCCCCCACCGTGCTCGCCTGGGTGGCGGCGCGCACCGAGCGGATCGACGTGGGCTCGGCCATCCTCCAGATCCCGGCGCGGGCCCCGGCGATGACCGCGATGACCGCGGCCACCCTGGACGCGCTCTCCGGCGGCAGGTTCCGCCTGGGCCTCGGCGTCTCGGGGCCGCAAGTCTCCGAGGGCTGGTACGGCGTCCCCTTCGACCGGCCGCTGGCCAGGACCAGGGAGTACGTGGAGATCGTCCGCAAGGCCATGGCCCGCGAGCGCCTCACCCACCAGGGGGAGCACTGGACCCTGCCGCTGCCGGGCGGGCCGGGCAAGCCGATCAAGCTCACGGTGCACCCGGTGCGCGAGCGCATCCCGCTCTACATCGCGGCCATCGGCCCGCGGAACCTCACCCAGACCGGCGAGATCGCCGACGGCGCGCTGCTCGTCTTCTTCTCGCCCGAGCACGCGGAGGAGACGACGCTCCGCCCGCTGCGGGCCGGCCGGGCCAGGATCGGCAAGGACCTGACGGGCTTCGACCTCGTGCCCACCGTGCCGCTCGCCGTCGGCGAGGACGCGGACGCCCTGGCCGACCAGTTCCGCCCCTACGTCGCGCTCTACGTGGGCGGCATGGGCAGCCGCGAGCAGAACTTCTACCACCGGCTGGCCGTGCGCATGGGATACGGGAAGGAGGCGGACCTGATCCAGGAGCGGTACCTCGCCGGGGACCGGGAGGGGGCCGCGGCGGCGGTGCCGGCGGCCCTGCTGCGCGCCACCACGCTGACCGGGCCCGTCGCCGCCGTCGCGGACCGGATGCGGGCCTACGCGGATGCCGGGGTGACCACCCTGACCCTGGCCCCGGCCGGGTTCACCCTGGCGGAGCGGCTGGCCGGGCTGCGCGCCGGGGTCGAGGCCCTGGAGTCGGCCGGCCTGGGCTGACGCGGGCCGCGCCCGCCGCCCCGGCGGGGGCCATCGGGGCCGCCCGCCGCTCGCCTAGGCTTGGCGGCATGCCCACCCTGCTGCTTCTCCGGCACGGCCGCACCACCGCCAACTCCTCGGGCCTGCTCGCCGGGCGCGCCCCCGGCGTCGGCCTCGACGAGTACGGCGCCGCGCAGGCCGCCGCCCTGCCCGGGCGCCTGACCGGCATCCCGCTCGCCCTCGTCGTGCACAGCCCGCTCCAGCGGTGCGTGGAGACGCTGGCTCCGCTGCTCGCCAGGCGAGGCGACCTGCCCACGCACGCCGACGAGCGGATCACCGAGTGCGAGTACGGCGAGTGGACGGGCCGCGCGCTCGGGGAACTCGCCGGGGAACCCCTGATGGCCACCGTCCGCAGCCACCCCTCCGCGGCGGTCTTCCCCGGCGGCGAGTCGCTGCGCGGCATGCAGGCCAGGGTCGTGGAGGCGGTGCGCGACTGGGACGCCAGGGTCGCCGCCGAGCACGGCCAGGAGGCGATTTGGCTGATGTGCACCCACGGTGACAACATCAAGGCGATAGTGGCCGACGCGCTCGGCCTCCACCTCGACCTCTTCCAGCGCATCGCCCCCCACCCGGCCTCCGTGACCGCCATCCGCTACGGCGCGCCGCCCACCGCCCCCCTCCTCCTGCGGTTCGGCGACACCGGCGACCTCGCCGAGTTCGTCCCGCGGACCGAGGCCGCGGCGCGGGATGCGGCGGAGGCGACCCGGGCCCCGGTGGGGGGCGGGGCCTGAACCCGTGAGGGCACCCGTGATCGCCAGGCGCAGTAGGGTGCCAGTGTCCCCAGCAGTCGACCCCCGGAGCAGTGCGTGTCCCGTCAGGTGTTCCTCTACGACCCGCCCGACCGCTTCGTCGCCGGGACGGTCGGGCTGCCTGGCCGCCGTACCTTCTTTCTGCAGGCATCGGCGGCGGGCAGGACCACCAGCGTCGCCCTGGAGAAGGCCCAGGTGGAGGCGCTGGCCGAGCGCATCGACGAGCTACTGGACGAGGTGGTGCGGCGCTCCGGCGGCAACACCTCGGTGCCGGCGGTGGCCCCCGCGGAGCTGACCGACACCGGCCCCCTCCAGTCCCCCGTCGAGGAGGAGTTCCGGGTGGGCACCATGGCCCTCGCCTGGGACAGCGAGAACGAGCGCATGATCGTCGAGGCCCAGGCACTCGTGGAGCTCGACGCGGACTCCGAGGAGGAGTTCGCCGAGGCCGAGGAGCGCCTGCTGCGCGACGACGAGAACGGCCCGCCGATGCTGCGGGTGCGCCTGAGCGGGACGATGGCGCGCGCCTTCGCCAAGCGCGCCCTCGAGGTGGTCAACGCAGGACGGCCGCCGTGCCCGCTGTGCAGCCTGCCGCTCGACCCGGAAGGACACGTATGTCCGCGCCAGAACGGATACCGCCGCAGCCGGAGCTGACCGCCGACGACGCCCAGACGCTGGCCCGCGGCGAGCTGACCGTGCACGGCCGCATCACCTCGGCCTCCAACACCGTGCTGTACGCCACCGCCGACCTGGCCGGGCACCGCCTGCCCTGCGTCTACAAGCCGGTGGCGGGGGAGCGGCCGCTGTGGGACTTCCCCGACGGCACCCTGGCCCAGCGGGAGGTCGCCGCCTACGAGGTCTCGCGGGCCCTCGGCTTCGACCTGGTGCCGCCCACGGTGCTGCGCGACGGGCCGCTGGGGGAGGGCATGGTCCAGCTGTGGGTCGGCCCGGCGCCCGGCGCCGCGCGGGAGGAGGACGAGGAGGCGGAGGAACTCGCCCGCAAGGAGGCCGCGGAGGCCGAGGCGGGCGGCGGCGCGGGCCCCGGGCAATTGCTCGCGCTGCTCGACGCCGAGGAGCCGGGGGAGGGCTGGAAGGCGGTCGGCTTCGCCCGGCTCGACGAGCACAGGACGGCCCTGCTCGTGCACGCCGACGACGAGCGCCTCGCCCGCGTCGCCGCCCTCGACGCGGTGATCAACAACGGCGACCGCAAGGGCGGCCACCTGCTGCCGCTCCCCGACGGCCGGCTCTACGGCATCGACCACGGGGTCACCTTCCACACCGAGAACAAGCTGCGCACCCTGCTGTGGGGCTGGGCCGGCGAGCCGCTGCCCGCCCGCGTGCTGTCCGCGCTGCGCCTGCTCGACGCGGAACTGGCCGAGGGCCGGCCGCTGGCGGACCGGCTCCGGGAGCTGATCACCGCGCAGGAGTGCGCGGCGCTGCGGGCCAGGACGGCCGGGCTGCTGCGCAGCGGCCGCTTCCCCGAGCCGAGCGGCGAGTGGCCCGCGATCCCCTGGCCCCTGGTCTGAGGCCCGGCGCCTCCCGGGGCCAGGCCGGGGCCGGGCCCCCGCCGCTCCCGGACCGCAACCGGCCGCGCCCGCATGGCCGCTTGGCCGCAACCGCCGCGCCCGCCCGGCCGCACCGCCCGCCTCGGCCCGGGACCCGGCCCCGCGGGCGGCGGGCACCGCGCTGTCGTCCCGGCGCGAGGCGCCGGTTAGGCTCGGATCATGTACGCCTGGCCCGCTCCCTCAGTCCCCGTTCTGCCCGGTCAGGGCCCCGACGTCGCCATCCACGACTCGTCGCGCGGTGGCCGGGTGACCCTCGCCCCTGGACCGGTCGCCCGCCTCTACGTCTGCGGCATCACCCCCTACGACGCCACCCACCTCGGCCACGCGGCCACCTACACCGCCTTCGACCTCCTGCAGCGGCTGTGGCTCGACTCCGGCCGCCAGGTGCACTACGTGCAGAACGTCACCGACGTCGACGACCCCCTGCTGGAGCGCGCCGCCGCCACGGGCGAGGAGTGGACGGCGCTCGCCGAACGGGAGACCGCCCTGTTCCGCGAGGACATGACGGCGCTTCGGGTGCTGCCGCCCCGGGACTACCTGGGGGCGGTGGAGTCGATACCGCTGATCGTCCCGCTCGTGGAGCGGCTGCGTGAGACGGGCGCGGCCTACGAACTCGACGGCGACGTCTACTTCTCGGTCGAGTCCGACCGGCGGTTCGGCACCGTCTCCGGGCTGGACGCCGCGGCGATGCGCGCGCTGTCGGCGGAGCGCGGCGGGGACCCGGAGCGGCCGGGCAAGAAGCACCCGGTGGACCCGCTGCTGTGGCGCGCCGCCCGTCCCGGCGAACCCTCCTGGGACGGCGGCGCGCTGGGCGCCGGGCGGCCCGGCTGGCACATCGAGTGCGTCGCCATCGCCCTGGACCGGCTCGGCATGGGCTTCGACGTGCAGGGCGGCGGCTCCGATCTGGTCTTCCCGCACCACGAGATGGGCGCCTCGCACGCCCAGGTGCTCACCGGCGAGCAGCCCTTCGCCCAGGCCTACGTGCACGCCGGCATGGTCGGCTACGAGGGCGAGAAGATGTCGAAGTCCAAGGGCAACCTGGTCCTCGTCTCCCGGCTGCGCGAGGCCGGGGTCGACCCGGCGGCCATCAGGCTGGCGCTGCTCGCCCACCACTACCGCACCGACTGGGAGTGGACCGACGCCGTGCTCGACGAGGCCCTCGGGCGCCTCGCGCGCTGGCGGGCCGCCGTCTCCCGTCCCGACGGGCCCTCGGCCGAGGAGCTGCCGGGACGGGTGCGTGCGGCCCTGGCCGACGACCTCGACGCGCCCGCCGCCCTGGCCGCCGTCGACCGCTGGGCGGAACTCCAGGAACGCGAGGGCGGCCAGGACACCGGCGCGCCCGGCCTGGTCTCCCGCACGGTGGACGCGCTGCTCGGCGTCGCCCTCTAGGCCACGGCGTTCGCGCGCGGGCCCGCCGCTCCCGGCCCAAGTGGGCCGGGAAAGCCGGGCCTTGACCACGCGCCCCCCGGGGGCCGGACGGCCCGGTGCCCCACCGCCCCCGCCCGGCACGGGCACGGCCCGGCCGCCCCGCGGTGCGCGGGGCGGCCGGGCCGTGCCGGGTCTGCCCGCGGGGCCGCGGGCCTCCGGCTACTCCTCGTTCTCTCCCGGGCCCTGCTCCTGCGGCCCTGACTCGCCGCCCTCGGGCGGCCGCCGCCTGGGCCGCGGGTGACCGCTGCCCGGGTCGCGCAGGTACGAGCCGGGGTCGCCGCCCGCGGGGGGCTGCCCGTCGCGCCGCCGCAGATAGCGCTCGAACTCCTTGGCGATCGCCTCGCCCGAGGCCTCCGGCAGCTCCGCGGTGTCCCTGGCCTCTTCCAGGGACTTCACGTACTCGGCGACCTCGCTGTCCTCGGCGGCGAGTTGGTCCACCCCGATCTGCCAGGCCCTGGCGTCCTCCGGCAGGTCGCCGAGGGGCACGCCGAGTCCGAGCAGGTCCTCGAGCGAGTGCAGCAGGGCCAGCGAGGCCTTGGGATTGGGCGGCTGCGCGACGTAGTGCGGCACCGCCGCCCACAGCGTCACGGCGGGCACCCCGGCGTGCGTGCACGCCTCCTGGAGGATGCCCACGATCCCGGTCGGGCCCTCGTAGCGCGACTCCTCCACGTCCAGCGTCCGCGCCAGGTCCTCGTCCGAGGTCACGCTGGTCACCGGCACCGGCCGGGTGTGCGGCGTGTCGCCGAGCAGGGCGCCGAGCACCACCACCATCTCCACGCCGAGTTCGTGGGCGAAGCCCAGGATCTCGTTGCAGAAGGAGCGCCAGCGCATGCTCGGTTCGATGCCGCGCACCAGCACCAGGTCGCGCCGGCGCACCGGGCCCTCCTCCGAGCCGATCCTGACCACGGAAAGCCGCGTGGTCGGCCAGGTGACGCGGCGCACCCCGCCGTCCAGCCAGATGTGCGGCCGGTTGACCTGGAAGTCGTAGTAGTCTTCGGCGTCCAGCGCGGCGAACACCTCGCCCTTCCACTCGCGCTCCAGATGAGCGACCGCGGCGGAGGCGGCGTCACCGGCATCATTCCAGCCTTCGAACGCGGCCACCATGACCGGGTCGACCAGCTCGGGAACTCCTTCGAGCTCGATCACCCAGCGCCTCCTCCCGGCCGGGTCGAGGCGCTGCGCCCGGCCCGGCTGCCGATTGTTCTCTGCGGGCCCAAGCCTACGGCGTGACGGTGCCGTGACCGCAGCCCTCCAACGCCTGGTGAGGGCCCGGGAAGGCAAGCTTTTCGCCGCCCGCGAACGCCCCGGGGGCCGTCAGCCGTTCTCGCCGCCCAGCGTCCCGGCGACCCGGGCCCTGACCTCCTCGGTGTCAAGGCCCCGCACCGTCAGGGTGGTGCGCCTGCGCAGCACGTCCTCCACGGTCTCGGCCCACTCGTGGTCGCGGGCGTAAACGACCTGCGCCCAGATGTCGGGCCCCTCGGGGTGGACGCGCTCGCCCAGCGCGGGGTCCTCGCGGACCAGCCGGGCGATCTCGAAGGCGAGCGAACCGTAGTGGGTGGCCAGGTGCCTGGCGGTCTCCGGGGCGAGGGCCGGGGCGCCGTCCCGGCCGTGGTCGGTGAGCAGCCGGTGGGCGACGGCGTTGGGATTGGCCACGCCGGGCAGCGGGACCCGCCGCACCAGGTCGGAGACCGGCTCCATCTCGGCGGCCAGGGGACCGCCCGGCAGCTTGGCCACCCGGTCCAGCACGGTGCGCCCGATGTGCCGGTACGTCGTCCACTTGCCGCCCGCGACCGAGAGCATGCCGCCCCTGCCCTCGGTGACGACCGTCTCGCGCCTGGCGGACTCGACCCCGCCCGGGCCGCCGGGCAGCACCCGCAGCCCGGCGAAGGCGTAGCCGACCAGCGAGCGGTCCAGGTGCTCGGGGCGCACCGAGATCGCGGCCTCGTCCAGGATCTGCGCGATGTCGGCCTCGGTGGCGCGCACGTCGGCCGGGTCGCCCTCGTACTCCTGGTCCGTGGTGCCCAGCAGCAGCCGGTCCTCCCAGGGCAGGGCGAAGGTGATCCGGTACTTGTCGACCGGGGTGGCCATCGCCGCGCCCCAGGGGGCCCGGGTCCGCAGCACCAGGTGGGCGCCCTTGGACAGCCGGATGCTCGGTGCCGCCCCCGGGTCCTCCAGGCGCCGCAGGTGGTCCACCCAGGGGCCGGTGGCGTTGAGCACCAGCCTGGCCTCGATGCCGAACTCGGCGCCGCCGAGCCGGTCCCTGACCTCGGCGCCGGTGACCCGGCCGCCGGTGTGGCGCAGCCCGACGACCTCCGCGTGGTTGAGCACGGTGGCCCCGGACTGGACGGCGGCCCGCACCGTCATCACGGCGACGCGGGCGTCGTTCATCTGGTGGTCCTGATAGACCGCCACGGCCCGCAGGCCCTCGGTGCGCAGCGCCGGGTTGACCGCGGCGGCCCTGGCGGGCGAGATGACGCGGCCGACGCCGTCGCGGAAGGCGGAGAGCGCCGAGTAGGCGAAGACCCCGGCCCCGAGCTTGGCGGCGCCGTGCGGGCCGCCCCGGTAGACGGGCAGGTGGAAGGTCAGCGGGTTGACCAGGTGCGGGGCGACGTCCCTGGCGAGGACCTGCCGTTCGTGGTGGTTCTCGGCGACCAGCCTGACGGCGCCCGTCTGCAGGTAGCGCAGCCCGCCGTGCACGAGCTTGGAGGAGGCGGAGGAGGTGGCGCCGGCGAAGTCGCCGGCGTCCACCATCGCCACCCGCAGCCCCGACTGCGCGGCGTGCCAGGCCACGGAGGTGCCCAGGATGCCGCCGCCGACGACGAGCAGGTCGAAGGCCGCCTCCGCGAGCCGCGCCCTGGTCTCGGCTCGCCGCCGCGCTCCCGCTATGGCGGCGGAACGGGCGGCGGGGTGCGGGGTGTTCATCCGGTTCAGCTCTCCTCGCCCAGCCAGCCCATGGTCCGCTGCACGGCCTTGAGCCAGAACTGGTACTCCTTGTCGCGTTCCGCCGGGTCCATGTCCGGGGTCCACTCCGCCGCCCGGCGCCAGTTGCGGCGCAGGTCCTCGACGTCCGACCAGAAGCCGACCGCGAGACCCGCGGCGTACGCGGCCCCCAGGCAGGTCGTCTCGGAGACCATCGGGCGCACCACGGGCACGTCGAGGAAGTCCGAGATGCTCTGCATCAGCAGGTTGTTGGAGGTCATGCCGCCGTCCACCTTGAGGGTGGTGAGCTCCATGCCCGAGTCCTTCTTCATGGCGTCGACGATCTCCCTGGTCTGCCAGGCGGTCGCCTCCAGCACGGCCCGGGCCAGGTGCGCCTTGGTGACGTACCGGGTCAGGCCGGCGATGACCCCGCGGGCGTCGGCGCGCCAGTAGGGGGCGAACAGGCCGGAGAAGGCGGGCACGAAGTACGCGCCCCCGTTGTCCTCCACGGAGAGGGCCAGCGTCTCGATCTCGGCGGCGCTCTTGATGAGCCCCATCTGGTCGCGCATCCACTGCACCAGGGCGCCGGTGACGGCGATGGAGCCCTCGAGCGCGAAGACCGGCTGCTGGTCCCCGATGCGGTAGCCGACGGTGGTGACCAGACCCGCGTAGGAGTTGATGGCCTCGGTTCCCGTGTTCATCAGCAGGAACGTGCCGGTGCCGTAGGTGGACTTGCCCTCGCCGACGGAGTAGCAGGTCTGGCCGAACAGCGCCGCCTGCTGGTCGCCGAGCGCGGAGGCGACCGGGACGCCGTCGAGGACGCCGCCCTTGGCGGTGCCGTAGATCTCCGAGGAGGACCTGATCTCGGGGAGGACGGCGGCGGGGACCTCCATGGAGGCGAGGATGCTCTCGTCCCAGGCGAGGGTGCGGAGGTTCATCAGCATGGTCCTGGAGGCGTTGGTGACGTCGGTGACGTGCACGCCGCCGTTGACGCCGCCGGTGAGGTTCCAGATGACCCAGGAGTCCATCGTGCCGAAGAGCAGTTCGCCGCGCTCGGCGCGCTCGCGCAGGCCCTCGACGTTGTCGAGCAGCCAGCGGATCTTCGGCCCGGCGAAGTAGGAGGACAGGGGCAGGCCGGTCTGCCTGCGGAAGCGGTCCTGGCCGACGTTGCGGCCCAGCATCCGGCACAGGGCGTCGGTGCGGGTGTCCTGCCAGACGATGGCGTGGTGCACCGGGACGCCGGTGTTCTTGTCCCACAGCAGGGTGGTCTCGCGCTGGTTGGTGATGCCGATGGCCTTCACCTGGTCCTTGGTGATCTTGGCCTTCTCCAGGGCGCCGGCGACGACTTCCTGGACATTGGCCCAGATTTCGAGGGCGTCGTGTTCCACCCAGCCCGGCTTGGGAAAGATCTGCTCGTGCTCCTTCTGGTCGACGGAGACGACGCGTCCGTCGTGGTCGAAGACGATGCAGCGGCTGGAGGTCGTGCCCTGGTCGATGGCGGCGATGTACTCGCGGTCGGCGGTGTCCGGCATGGTGCGGCTCCTGATCGGGATCTGTGCGGCTTGGGGTCAGAACAACGCGTGGTGAATGCCGGCTCCGAGGACGCCACCGACCAGCGGGCCGACGACGGGTATCCAGGAGTACGACCAGTCGGAGCCGCCCTTGTTCGGCAGCGGCAGCAGCTGGTGGACGATGCGCGGGCCGAGGTCGCGGACCGGGTTGATGGCGTAGCCGGTGGGGCCGCCGAGCGAGAGGCCGATGCCGACGACGACGAGGGCGACCATCAGCGTGCCGGTCCCGGAGACGGCCAGGGCGTCGTTGAGGCCGATGCCGAGGACCAGCAGCACCAGCACGGTGGTGGCGATGATCTCGGTGGCCAGGTTCTGCACCACGTTCCTTATCTCGGGCGCGGTGGAGAACACGCCGAGCACGGGCCCCGGTTCGTCGGCGGCCGGCGCGCGGCGCTCGGCGACCTGGCCCTTGCCCTTGAACGCCTTGGCCCCCGGCGTCTGCGCGCCGCCGAACTCCTCGCGGCCGGCCAGGTGCTCCTGGAAGTGGCCGTAGTAGGCGACCCAGACGAGCAGCGCGCCGATCATGGCGCCGATCAGCTCGCCCGCCATCTGGACCGGCACGTGGTCCCAGTCGCCGCTGTCCACGGCGATGGCCAGGGTCACCGCCGGATTGAGATGCCCGCCCGACAGCTGTCCGGAGACGTATCCGCCGGCCAGGACGGCGACGCCCCAGCCGAGGGTGATCGCCACCCAGCCGGCCTCGAACGCCTTGGATTTCTTGAGCACGACGCCGGCGACCACGCCGCAGCCGAGCAGGGTCAGCACGGCGGTGCCGAGGACCTCGCCGAAAAAGATGTCGGAGCTGGACACCGTGACTCCTTCGTCCTCGTCCAGGTGTTTATCCGGCCGACCTCCGTCCAGTGTTCGACAATGTCGACCATTGACCGGCAGTTTTCTCCCACCCGCACCGTGCGTCAAGGGTCCTGCGGCAGGGAAACGCGCAGGCGTCTGAATTGTCCTAGAAGCGCCCAGCTCCGAGGTCACGCGACACGGACCTGGCGCAGTCCCGCACGGCCGCGACCAGCCGCTGATGCAGGCCCTCGGGGCCCAGCATGCGCTCCTCGGCCCCGGTGATCCCCACGGCGCCCACCGGCACCTTCCTGCGGTCGAGGATCGGCGCCGCGACGGAGGCCACGCCCTCCCAGGTCTCGCCCACGTCGCTCGCCCAGCCGCGGGCCCTGACGTCGTCGAGCAGCGCCTCGAAGTCCGCCGGCTCCGTGACCGTCCGCTCGGTGATCGCCTCGAAGCCGGTCTCCAGCGCCTCGTTGTGCGCCACCGGGTCGAAGGCCGCGAGCACCTTGCCGAGCGCCGTGCTGTGCAGCGGCTGCATGGCGCCGACCTCGAGCACCTGGCGGCTGTCGTCCGGCCGGAAGACGTGGTGCACGATCAGCACCCCCTGCTGGTGCAGCACCCCCAGGTAGGCGCTCTCGCCGCTGGAGCGGGCCAGGTCGTCGGTCCAGACCAGGGCCCGGGCGCGCAGCTCGTGGACGTCCAGGTAGCTGTTGCCGAGCCGCAGCAGCTCGGCGCCGAGCTGGTACTTGCCGGAGTGCGGGTCCTGCTCGACGAAGCCCTCCTGCTGGAGGGTGCGCAGCAGGCCGTGGGTGGTGCCCTTGGCCAGTCCTATGGAGGAGGCGATGTCGGACAGGCCCAGGCGACGCTCCCCGCCCGCCAGCAGGCGCAGCACCGCCGCGGCACGCTCAAGCGACTGGATGGTCCGAGCCATCTGCGTCCGCCCCTTCCCGCTCCACACTCGTCTGCCGTTCGACATTGTCGAACGGCAGGGGGTGATGTCGATACCCCCCAGACCGGAAACGAGTTTATGGCCGCCGGCCGGCCCGAAAGTCCCGCGGCCGTCCGCGCGCCAGCCGTTAGGCTGACCTGGTGCGCTTCCCAGGCCGGAAACGCATAGCCGACAGCCGTCGCACCCGAGGGAGCTTCCCCATGGCCTCGTCCAGCCTTCCCGCCCTCAGCCAGTCCCAGCGAGCCGCGGCCCTCCGCGAGGCGTTCGCCTCCCGCGTGGTGGTCGCCGACGGCGGCATGGGCACGATGCTGCAGGCGCACAACCCCACGCTCGAGGACTTCCGGCAGCTCGAGGGCTGCAACGAGATCCTCAACCTCACCCGCCCCGACATCGTCCGCGCCATCCACCGCGCCTACTTCGACTCGGGCGTGGACTGCGTGGAGACCAACACCTTCGGCGCCAACCTCTCCGCCCTCGGCGAGTACGACATCGCCGACCAGGTGCGGGAGTTGTCCGAGGCGGGCGGCAGGCTGGCCAGAGAGGCCGCCGACGCGTGCACCGCAAAGGACGGCAGGCTGCGCTGGGTGCTCGGCTCGATGGGCCCCGGCACCAAGCTGCCCACCCTCGGCCACGTCCCCTACCCGAAGCTGCGCGACGCCTACCAGCGCAACGCCGAGGGCCTGATCGAGGGCGGCGCCGACGCGCTCATCGTGGAGACCAGCCAGGACCTGCTGCAGGCCAAGGCGGCCGTCCTCGGCGCCCGGCGCGCCCTCACCGCCGCGGGCGCCGACCTCCCCCTCCTGGTCCAGGTCACCGTCGAGACGACCGGCACCATGCTGCTCGGCAGCGAGATCGGCGCCGCGCTGACCGCGCTGGAACCGCTGGGCATCGACATGATCGGCCTCAACTGCGCCACCGGCCCCGCCGAGATGAGCGAGCACCTGCGCTACCTGGCCGGGCACGCGGGCCTCCCGCTGTCCTGCATGCCGAACGCGGGCCTGCCCGTGCTCGGCAAGGACGGCGCCCACTACCCCCTCACGCCCGCCCAGCTGGCCGACGCGCACGAGCGGTTCATCGGCGAGTTCGGCCTCAGCCTGATCGGCGGCTGCTGCGGCACCACCCCCGAGCACCTGCGGCTGGTCGTGGAGCGGGTGCGCGAGCTGACGCCGGCCCCCCGGGACCCGCGGCCCGAGCCCGGGGCCGCCTCGCTCTACCAGAACGTGCCCTTCCGGCAGGACACCTCCTACCTGGCGATCGGGGAGCGGACCAACGCCAACGGCTCGAAGAAGTTCCGCGAGGCCATGCTCGCCGGCCGCTGGGACGACTGCGTGGAGATGGCGCGCGAGCAGATCCGCGAGGGCGCCCACATGCTCGACCTGTGCGTGGACTACGTCGGCCGGGACGGCACGGCGGACATGGCGGAGCTGGCCGGCCGGCTGGCCACCGCCTCGACCCTGCCCCTCGTGCTGGACTCCACCGAGCCCGAGGTGCTCCGGGCCGGCCTCGAAAAGCTGGGCGGCCGGGCCGTCGTCAACTCGGTCAACTACGAGGACGGCGACGGCCCCGACTCCCGCTTCGCCAGGGTGGCCGCGCTGGCCGCCGAGCACGGCGCCGCGCTGATGGCCCTCACCATCGACGAGGAGGGCCAGGCCCGCACCGCCGAGCGCAAGGTGGCCGTGGCCGAGCGGCTGATCGCCGACCTCACCGGGAACTGGGGGATCGCCGAGTCCGACATCCTCGTCGACTGCCTGACCTTCACCATCTGCACCGGGCAGGAGGAGTCCCGCGGCGACGGGGCCGCCACCATCGAGGCCATCAGGGAGCTGAAGCGGCGGCACCCGGACGTGCAGACCACCCTGGGCCTGTCGAACATCTCCTTCGGCCTCAACCCCGCCGCCCGCCTGGTGCTCAACTCGGTCTTCCTCGACGAGTGCGTGCGGGCCGGGCTCGACTCGGCGATCGTGCACGCCGCGAAGATCCTGCCCATCGCCCGCATCGACCCCGAGCAGGTCCGGGTGGCCCGCGACCTGATCTACGACCGGCGCGCCGAGGGCTACGACCCGCTCCAGCGCTTCCTGCAGCTCTTCGAGGGCGTGGACGCGAAGTCGATGCGGGCCGGCAAGACCCAGGAGCTGCTGGCCCTTCCGCTGGAGGAGCGGCTGCAGCGGCGCATCGTCGACGGCGAGCGCAACGGCCTGGAGGCCGACCTGGAGGCGGCCCTCGCCGAACGGCCCGCGCTCGACATCGTCAACGACACCCTGCTCGCGGGGATGAAGACCGTCGGCGAGCTGTTCGGCTCCGGGCGGATGCAACTGCCCTTCGTCCTGCAGTCGGCCGAGGTGATGAAGGCCGCGGTGGCCTACCTGGAGCCGCACATGGAGAAGAGCGAGGAGGGTGCGGGCAAGGGCACCATCGTGCTGGCCACCGTCCGCGGCGACGTCCACGACATCGGCAAGAACCTGGTCGACATCATCCTCACCAACAACGGCTACCAGGTGGTCAACCTCGGCATCAAACAGCCGGTGGCGGCCATCCTGGACGCCGCGGCCGAGCACCGCGCGGACGTCATCGGCATGTCGGGGCTGCTGGTGAAGTCGACCGTCGTGATGAAGGAGAACCTCGAGGAGCTCAACCGCCGCGGCATGGCCGCCGACTACCCCGTCATCCTCGGCGGCGCCGCCCTCACCCGGGCCTACGTGGAGCAGGACCTCCACGAGATCTACGAGGGCGAGGTCCGCTACGCCAGGGACGCCTTCGAGGGACTGCGCCTGATGGACGCCCTGGTGGCCGTCAAGCGGGGCGTGCCGGGCGCCACGCTGCCCGAGCTGAAGCCGCGCCGGGTGCCCCGCAGGAGCGCGCCGCTGCCCGAGCCGGAACCCGGGCGGCCCGCCCGCTCGGCCACGGCCACCGACGTGCCCGTGCCGGCCGCCCCCTTCACCGGCACCAGGATCGTCAAGGGCATCCCGCTGAAGGACTACGCGGAGTGGCTGGACGAGGACGCGCTGTTCAAGGGCCAATGGGGCCTGAAGGCGGGCCGGGGCGACGACGGGCCCTCGTACACCGACCTCGTCGAGAACGAGGGCAGGCCGCGGCTGCGCGGCTGGCTGGACCGGCTGCACACCGGGAACCTCCTGGAGGCCGCGGTGGTCTACGGCTACTTCCCCTGCCACGCCGAGGGCGAGGACCTGGTGATCCTCGACGAGGAGGGCAAGGAGCGCACCCGCTTCACCTTCCCGCGGCAGCGCCGCGGGCGGCGGCTGTGCCTGGCCGACTTCTTCCGCCCCGCGGAATCGGGCGAGACGGACGTGGTCGCCCTGCAGACGGTCACCATCGGCGGGCGGATCAGCGAGGAGACCGCGCAGCTGTTCGCCGCCGACTCCTACCGGGACTACCTGGAGCTGCACGGCCTGTCCGTCCAGCTCGCCGAGGCGCTCGCCGAGTACTGGCACGCCCGGGTCCGCGCCGAGCTCGGCATCGCCGGCGGGGACCCGGCCGACCTGGCGGGAATGTTCCGCACCGAGTACCAGGGCTGCCGCTACTCGCTGGGCTATCCGGCCTGTCCCGACCTGGAGGACCGGGCGAAAATCGCGGAACTGCTCCAGTCGGAGCGCATCGGCGTCACCCTTTCCGAGGAATTCCAGCTTTCCCCGGAACAGTCGACCGACGCCCTGATCCTTCACCACCCGGAAGCGAACTATTTCAACGCCCGCTAACCCGGACGGATGAGATGGCGGCCGACGCTTTGTGCGCCGGTCACGTAAACTGATCGGTCCGGTACAGGCCGGCCGCCCCCACCCGGGGCGGCCGGCCTTCTCGCCCCTTACGGAGGTGCGTGCGGATGACGAGTTCCCTTCCGGCCCTCGACACCCTGATTCCCCTCGGCCCCACTCCCGGGGCCGTGCTCCTCGACATGGACGGCACCCTGGTCGACACCGAGGGCTTCTGGTGGGAAGCCGAGGTCGAGGTCTTCGGCGACCTCGGCCACGCGCTCGCGGACGAACACCGCGAGGTCGTGGTCGGCGGCCCCATGACCAGGAGCGCCGGCTACCTCATCGAGGTCACCGGCGCGGACATCGCGCTGGACGAGCTGCGCGACCTGCTGAACGGCGCCTTCCTGCGCCGCCTGGAGCGCGGCGTGCCGCTGATGCCGGGGGCCAGGCGGCTGCTGACCGAGCTGGCCGCCCACCGGGTGCCGACCGCCCTCGTCTCCGCCTCGCACCGCGAGGTCATCGACCGCGTGCTGGCCTCGCTCGGCGCGGAGAACTTCGCGCTCACCGTCGCGGGCGACGAGCTGCCCCGCAGCAAGCCGCACCCCGACCCCTACCTCGCCGCCGCGCGCGGCCTGGGCGCCGACCCCGGCCGCTGCGTCGCCGTCGAGGACACCGCCACCGGCGTCGCCTCGGCCGAGGCCGCGGGCTGCCGGGTGATCGCCGTCCCCTCGGTCGCGCCCATCGCCCCGGCCGCGGGGCGGACGGTCGTCTCCTCGCTGGAGGAGGTGGACCTCGCCCTGCTGCGCTCCGTGGCGGCCTCGCCCTCCCCTCTGACCCCCGAGGCCCGGCCCCCCGGCGCCCTGCCCCCCGGCTCCCCGGTCCCCGAAGCAGCGGAGCCCGCCACGGGCCGCGGGCCGGCCGCCCAGGGCCCCGCCGCGGCGCCCGCGGTGCCGTGACCTTCCTCACCCGGGGCGGGATCGTCCGCTACGGCGGATAAGGTCGGATCGTCCCCGGAACGCCCCGGCCCGCGGCCCGGCCGCGGGCAGGCCGCCCGGAGGCGGAGCGCCGAGGCAACCGAGGAAAAGGACACGACACGTGAGGAAGCGCGCCCCGGGCACGGTCTTCCCGCTGGTCGCGGCGCTCGCCGCGGCCCTGCTCGCCGGCTGCGGATGGGCCGGCGACGACGGCCCAGGACGGGGCGAGCCGATCGTCATGGGGATGACGGACGACGTGCTGTCCACCGATCCTGCCTCCGGGTACGACCCCGGCTCCTGGCTCGTCTTCAACAACGTCTTCCAGTCCCTGCTGAGCTTCCCCGCGGGCGGCACGGAGCCGCAGCCCGAGGCGGCCGAGAAGTGCGGGTTCACCGACCGGATGAGCCAGCGCTTCACCTGCCGGCTCCGCGACGACCTGCACTTCAGCAACGGCGACGAGCTGACCTCGCGCGACGTCAAGTTCTCCTTCGAGCGGACGCTGCGGATCAACGATCCGGACGGGCCCGCCGTCCTGCTGTCCACGATCGACACCATCGAGACGCCCGACGACACCACGGTCACCTTCCACCTCACGCAGCCCGACGCGACGTTCCCGCAGAAGATAGCCTCGGGCGCCGGCTCGATCGTCGACCACCGCGCGTACCCGGCCGACGCGCTGCGCACCGACGGCGAGGCGGTCGGCTCCGGCGTCTACACCCTCGACAGCTACACCGGCGACGAGGCCGTCTTCGAGGTCAACTCCGGCTACCAGGGCCCGGCCGAGGTGAAGAACTCCGGCATGACGATGCGCCTCTACCACGGCGACCAGCAGGCGCTGAAGGACGCCGTCGAAAACGGCGAGGTGGACGTGGCCTACCGGGGCCTGGCCGGGGAGGACATCGAGGCCCTGGACGCCGCCGCCCGCTCCGGCCGGGGCGAGGGCCTCAAGGTGGTGGACGGCACCAGCGCCGAGGTGCAGCACCTGGTGTTCAACCTGGACGACCCGGTGGCAGGCAACCGAGCCGTCCGCGAGGCCATCGCCTGGCTCATCGACCGAGGCGCCCTGGTGCGCGACGTGTACCACCGCACCGCCGAGCCGCTCTACTCGATCATCCCGGCCGGGATCACCGGCCACAACACGGCCTTCTACGACGCCTACGGCGACGAGCCGCGCCCGGACAAGGCCGAGGAGGCGCTGCGCGCCGCCGGGATCACCGAGCCGGTCGACCTCACGCTGTGGGCCACCCCCGTCCGCTTCGGCCCCGACACCGTGGCCGCCTTCGAGTACCTCGCCGACGAGCTCAACGACAGCGGCCTGTTCCGGGCGCGGGTGCGCAGCGTGGACGCCGCCGCCTTCGCCGAGGGGGTGGCGAACGGCGAGTTCGGCGTCTACGTCCGCGGCTGGGTCCCCGACTACCCCGACCCGGACAACTTCACCGCGCCCTTCTTCGGCCCGGGCAACGTCCTCCAGGGCGGCTACGAGTCCGAGCGGATCACCGGGGAGCTCCTGCCGCACACCGAGACGCTCGGCGACCGGGCGGAGACCCTCGGCGACTTCACCGAACTCCAGGACATCGTCGCCCGGGACCTGCCGCTGATCCCGCTGTGGCAGGGCCACCAGTACGCCGTCGCCGCCGAGGAGATCGACGGCCTCCAGTGGTCTCTCGACGCCTCGACGGTCTTCCGCTTCTGGGAGATCGGCAAGTCCACCGACGGCTAGCCCGCCGGCGGCCGGTGCGCCGCAGGCCGGGCCGGAGCACGCCGGCGGCCGGGCCGCCCCGGCCGCGCCCGCCCGCTCAGCTGCCGGGCCGGACCAGCCCGCTCTCGTAGGCGAACACCGCCGCCTGCACCCGGTCCCGCAGCTCCAGCTTGGTCAGCACGTGGCCCACGTGCGTCTTCACCGTCGTCTCGCTGACGAAGAGGTCCGCCGCGATCTCCGCGTTCGACAGGCCGCGGGCGACGAGCTTCAGCACCTCGACCTCCCGCTCCGTCAGCCGTTGCAGCGCGTCCGGCAGGGGCTCCTCGCCCGAGGGCAGCCGTTCGGCGTACATGTCGAGCAGCCGCCTGGTGACGCTCGGCGCCAGCATCGCCTCGCCCGCCGCCACCACCCGGATCGCCTGCACCAGCTCCGCCGCAGGCGCGTCCTTCAGCAGGAAGCCGCTGGCCCCCGCCCGCAGCGCCTCCACCACGTACTCGTCCAGGTCGAAGGTGGTCAGCACCAGGACCTTGACCGGCCCGTCCTTGGCCGGGCCGGTGATCTGCCGGGTCGCCTCCACGCCGTCCATCCGCGGCATCCTGATGTCCATCAGCACCACGTCGGGCTGCAGCGCCCGCACCTGCTCCAGCGCCTGCAGGCCGTCCCCGGCCTCGCCCACGACGGCGACGTCCGGCTCCGCCTCCAGGATCATCCGGAACCCGGTGCGCAGCAGCGGCTGATCGTCGACCAGCAGTACGCGGATCGGCATGTGGGGACCCTTCCTCCGGGGCACGGCGAACGCCGCGAGAGCAGGCCCCCATTCTCCCGCACGGCCGCCGCGTCACCGCGCCGGGGCGGCCCCGGCCGGCTCCTGCCCAGGGCCGTCCTCCCCGGCCTCGCCCTCGCCTCCCGCCGGGTCCCCGGCGCGGTCCCCGGCCGTGACCCCGAAGCCGTCGCCCTCCGCCTCGCCCGGCAGGGCCAGCGGCAGCTCCCGCTGCACCGTCAGCGGGTAGGGCGGGGGAGTGCCGCCGAACTCGGGGCAGCGCGACTGGTGATCGCACCAGTCGCACAGACGCCCCCGGTTCGGCCGCCAGTCGCCGCTCTCGGTGGCCCGCCTGATCGCCTGCCACAGCGCCACCAGCTTGCGCTCCACCCCCCGCAGGTCCTCCTCGTCCGGGTCGTAGGTGAGCACGTCCCCGCTGCCCAGGTAGACCAGCTGGAGCCGCCGTGGCACCGAGCCGCGCAGCCGCCACAGCACCAGGGCGTAGAACTTCATCTGGAACAGCGCGCCGCCCGCGTACTGGGGGGAGGGCGCCTTGCCCGTCTTGTAGTCCACGATCCGCACCTCGCCCGTCGGTGCGACGTCCACCCGGTCGATCACCCCGCGCAGCCGCAGCCCGGACTCCAGCCTGGTCTCGACGAACAGCTCCCGCTCCGCCGGCTCGAGGCGCGTGGGGTCCTCCAGCGTGAACCACCGCTCGACCAGCGCCTCGGCCTGCGCCAGCCATTGCGCCAGGCGCTCCCGGTCCACCTCGCCGCCCGCCGGGTCCCCCGACCCGCCCGCGCCCGCCCCGTCCTCCGCCCCGCCCCCGCCTTCCGCGCCTTCGGACTCGCCCGCGTCCCGGGCCGCGGCGAACAGCTGCGCCAGCTCGGGCCGCCTGGCCAGCAGCCGCTCCCACTCGGGCACCACCAGGGCCCGCGCCCGGCGCGGATCGCGCTGCTCGGGCGGCGCGTCGAAGATCCGCTCGAGCACCGCGTGCACCACCGTGCCGCGCGTCGCCGCCTCGCTCGGCGCCTCGGGCAGTTTGTCGATCACCCGGAAGCGGTACAGCAGGGGACACTGCATGAAGTCGGCGGCCCTGGAGGGAGAGAGCGAGTCGGGAGGCGTGGCGATGGACCCAGTCATGGAGCGAACCCTACGGCGCGTCACTGACAGGTAGCCCATACCATCGACTCGGAGCCCGAGAGCACGGCGTCAGCGTCATGCAGGAGCGAGGCGCCGCACCCGATGACGACGAGGCCGAGAGGCGACGAGGGGAACCGGTGGGAGACTCGGACAGCGACCGCACGGCGTCGGCCGCCCAGGGCCCTGAGGCCGGGGGCGTGGACGCGGACGGCCCCCGGCCCCCCGAGGGCGCCGGCGGCGGCTTCCTCATGGGCAGGCTCTTCGGCGTACCCGTGTACGTGGCCCCCAGCTGGTTCCTCGTCGCCGCCCTGATCACCTGGTTCTTCGGCAACCAGCTGGGCCGCGTGCTCCCCGAACTCGGCGGCGGACGGTACCTCGTCTCGCTCTTCTTCGCGGTGGCCTTCTACGCCTCCGTGCTGGTCCACGAGCTGGCCCACACGGTGGCCGCCCTGCGCTTCCGGCTCCCGGTGCGCCGCATCCAGCTCCAGTTCTTCGGCGGCGTCTCCGAGATCGAGAAGGAGTCGCCCACGCCCGGCCGGGAGTTCGTGCTGGCCGGCGTCGGCCCCCTGCTCTCCCTGCTGCTCTCCGGCGTCTTCTACCTCGGCATGCTCGCCGTGGAGTCAGGCACCGTGCCCGGCGTGCTGCTGGCCGGCCTGATGATCTCCAACCTGGTCGTCGCCGGGTTCAACCTGCTCCCCGGGCTGCCCCTGGACGGCGGCCGGATGCTGCGGGCCGTCGTGTGGAAGCTCTCGGGCAGCCCCATGTCCGGCACCGTGGCCGCGGCCTGGACCGGCCGCGCCCTGGCCGTCGCCGTCCTGGTCGGCTTCCCGCTCGCCACCCACGTCGGCGCCGGCGAGAACGAGTCCTACACGGGCCTGGAATCCCTCACCGACGCCCTGCTCGCCGCGATCCTGGCGGCCATCATCTGGACCGGCGCCGGCAACAGCCTGCGGATGGCCAGGCTCCGCGAGCGCCTGCCCGCCCTCAACGCCCGGGCCCTCACCCGCCGGGCCGTGCCGGTCACCGCGGAGACCCCGCTGTCCGAGGCCCTGCGCCGGGCCAACGACGCCGGGGCGCGGGCGCTGGTCGTCGTCGACGGACAGGGCGACCCCGTCTCCGTCGTCCGCGAGACCGGCATCGCCGGCGTGCCCCAGCACCGCCGGCCCTGGGTCGCCGTCAGCAGCCTGGCCAACGACCTGACCGAGGGCATGCGGGTGCCCGCCGACCTCACCGGCGAGGGCCTCCTCGAACACCTGCGGGCCACCCCGGCGACCGAGTACCTGGTGGTCGAGCCGACCGGCGAGATCTACGGCGTCCTGTCCACGAGCGACGTCGAGCGGGCCTTCATCGACGCCATGGCCAGGCCCCCCGCCCACCCGCAGGCCCCGCCCGCGGCCTGAGCCCCTCCCCGCGTGGACTAGGCTTGCCGCCATGTCCGAACCGACCGGTGCAGCCCGCCGTCGCGGGCCCTTCGCGGTCGGGGACCAGGTCCAGCTCACCGACCCCAAGGGACGCCACTACACGTTCACGCTCGAAGCAGGGAAGAGCTTCCACACCCACAAGGGCGCCTTCCCGCACGACGAGCTGATCGGCGCCCCCGAGGGCACGGTCGTCCGCACCACCGGGAACGTCGCCTACCTCGCGCTGCGCCCCCTGCTCCCCGACTACGTCCTGTCCATGCCGCGCGGCGCCGCCGTGGTCTACCCCAAGGACGCGGGGCAGATCCTCGCCATGGCGGACATCTTCCCCGGCGCCCGCGTCGTGGAGGCGGGAGTGGGCTCGGGCTCACTCAGCATGTTCCTGCTGCGCGCGATCGGCGACCAGGGCATGCTGCACTCCTACGAGCGCCGGGCCGACTTCGCCGCCATCGCCCAGGAGAACGTCGCCAGGTACTTCGGCGGCCCGCACCCCGCCTGGCAGGTCACCGTCGGCGACCTCCAGGACGAGCTGTCGGACACCGAGGTGGACCGCGTCATCCTCGACATGCTGGCCCCCTGGGAGTGCCTGGACGCCGTCTCCAAGGCGCTGGTGCCCGGCGGCATCCTGTGTGCCTACGTCGCCACCACCACCCAGCTGGCGCGCACGGTGGAGACCATCCGCGAGCACGGCACCTTCAACGAGCCGACCGCCTGGGAGACGATGGTCCGCACCTGGCACGTCGAGGGGCTCGCCGTCCGCCCCGACCACCGCATGATCGGCCACACCGGCTTCCTGCTCACCGCCAGGCGCCTCGCCGACGGGGTGGAGCCGCCGCTGCGCCGCCGGCGCCCGGCCCCCGGCGCGTACGGAGCCGACTACACCGGCCCTGGCGGCGCCTGACGGAGGGCACCCCGCCGTTCACCGCGGGTGAGACCTGTGACACGATGCGGTGCGCCCGCCACGGCGGGCGAACCGCGCCCCCGCCGCACCCGGCGGCCCCCCACCCCGCGGAGCCCCGTGGCTCCGGCAGCTGTCCGTCTCTCCCGGAGGAGTCACCCACGTGCCACTCCCGGCAGGCCACGACGCGCTCCCGCACACCCGCACCCGCCCCGCCCACTGGCTGATCACCGCGGCCGCCCTCGCCGCCGCGGCCGGGCTCGCGGTGCTGCTCCAGCCCTCCGACGCCGGCGCCACCGCGGAGGCCACCCCGGGCGCCGCCGCGGAGAGCCCTCCGCCCGGCGAGCCGGAGACCCCGGCACCCGGCGCCTCGCAGGAACCGGCCGGGGCGCCGCAGGAGGCCCCCGACGCCGCCGAGGCCACCTACCCGCTCGACTGCGGCCCCTTCGAGGTGGCGGTGACGGATCAGGCCGTCGTCGACCTCGAATCCGACGGGCAGCCCGAGACGGTGGCGGTGGTCCGCTGCGACGCCGCCTCCGGCAGCCCGCCCAACGGCGTGTACCTGCTCACCGCCCCCGCACGCGCCGGCGACCCGCCGCGGGTCGAGGCCACCCTGGTGGACCCGGCGGAGCGGATGACCGTGGACCGGCTGCGGGCCGAGGACGCCTCGATCTCCCTGCGGCTGTTCGGCTACTCCTCGCCCGACGTGCCGCGCTGCTGCCCCGACCTGCAGCGCGACGTCAGCTGGAGCCTGCGGGACGGGGTCCTGACCCTGGACCCGGCGCCCCCGCCGAACAGCATCTGAAGGGCCCCGCGGAACGCCGTCCGGGGCGCCGGGCCGCCGGCGCCCCGGCGGCTCAGGCCGCGTCGGGGCCGTAGACCTCCGCGCCGTCCGCCCTGCGGCGCACGTGGATGCACTGCCCCGGGCAGTCCTTCGCCGAGGCCGCCACGTCGCGCAGCAGCGGCAGCGGCACCCGCGCGGTGGCCCCGGGCTCGGTCAGCAGCTCCGCCTCCGTGCCCGCGGGCACCGGGGGCTTCACATAGGCAAGCCCGTCGATGTCAAGTTCGAACACCTCGGGGGCGTACTGGGCACAGATCCCATCCCCCGTGCAGAGGTCCTGATCGATCCAGACCTCAAGATCCTCGGCGGCGTCGTTCTGGGCGGACATAGGGCCTGCCGTTTCTCATCGGAGCACTTCAAAGACGGCCATCCCTGACGGGTGTTGACCGGTTACGACCATACAGCCGCCCGCTTTCCCCCGGAGCACGGTGGGTATTCCCTGGCATGAGGGAGTGCGCAAGGGTGAAGATCGGACACGCCCCGACCGTCTTTGTGATCTAGGGGTTTCGAACTACACCGGTCCAGGTAGGGTCTGAAAGCGTCCAGCTCCCCTTGGAGGAGGTGAGGACCGTGGTATCCCAGAACGACGACAGCAACCGCGGCTTCCGGCCCGGCAACGGGTCGGACGACCCGGCCCGGCAGGTGGCCGACCTTGAGCAGGAGATCACCGTCCTGCGCCGAAAGCTCGCCGACTCTCCGCGGCACACTCGGATTCTCGAGGAGCGGATCGTCGAGTTGCAGACGAATCTGGCGGGGGTCTCCGCGCAGAACGACCGGCTCGCCGCCACCCTGCGCGAGGCCAGGGACCAGATCGTGGCCCTCAAGGAGGAGGTCGACCGCCTGGCGCAGCCGCCCTCCGGCTTCGGGGTCTTCCTCCGCGGCAACGAGGACGGCACGGCCGACATCTTCACCGGCGGCCGCAAGCTGCGGGTGAACGTCAGCCCCAGCATCGAGCTCGACGACCTGCGCCGCGGCCAGGAGGTCATGCTCAACGAGGCCCTGAACATCGTGGCCGCGATGGAGTTCGAGCGCGCCGGCGACATCGTCACCCTCAAGGAGGTCCTGGAGGACGGCGAGCGCGCCCTGGTCGTCGGCCACACCGACGAGGAGCGCGTGGTCAAGCTGGCCGACCCGCTCACCGGGGTCACCCTGCGGGCGGGCGACGCCCTCCTGCTCGAGCCCCGCTCCGGCTACGTCTACGAGGTCGTGCCCAAGAGCGAGGTCGAGGAGCTCGTCCTCGAAGAGGTCCCCGACATCGACTACACGCAGATCGGCGGCCTCGGCGGTCAGATCGAGCTGATCAGGGACGCCGTCGAGCTGCCGTACCTCTACCCCGACCTCTTCCGGGAGCACGAGCTGCGCCCGCCCAAGGGCGTGCTGCTCTACGGCCCGCCCGGCTGCGGCAAGACCCTCATCGCCAAGGCGGTCGCCAACTCCCTGGCCAAGAAGGTCGCCGAGGCCACCGGGAAGCCCGCGGGGAAGAGCTTCTTCCTCAACATCAAGGGCCCCGAGCTGCTGAACAAGTACGTCGGCGAGACCGAGCGGCACATCCGGCTGGTCTTCCAGCGCGCCAGGGAGAAGGCGAGCGAGGGCACGCCCGTCATCGTCTTCTTCGACGAGATGGACTCGCTCTTCCGCACCCGCGGCTCCGGCGTCAGCTCGGACGTGGAGAACACGATCGTGCCGCAGCTGCTCTCGGAGATCGACGGCGTGGAGGGCCTGGAGAACGTCATCGTGATCGGCGCCTCCAACCGCGAGGACATGATCGACCCGGCGATCCTGCGCCCGGGGCGGCTCGACGTGAAGATCAAGATCGAGCGCCCGGACGCCGAGGCCGCCAAGGACATCTTCTCCAAGTACCTCACGCCGCGGCTGCCGCTGCACGCCGACGACCTCAGCGAGCACAAGGGCAACGCCGAGGCCACCGTCGCCGGCATGATCCAGACCGTCGTGGAGCAGATGTACGCGGAGTCCGAGGAGAACCGCTTCCTCGAGGTCACCTACGCGAACGGTGACAAGGAGGTCCTCTACTTCAAGGACTTCAACTCCGGCGCCATGATCGAGAACATCGTGGACCGGGCGAAGAAGATGGCGATCAAGGACTTCCTCGACCACGACCAGAAGGGCCTTCGGGTCTCCCACCTGCTCTCCGCCTGCGTGGACGAGTTCAAGGAGAACGAGGACCTGCCCAACACGACCAACCCGGACGACTGGGCGCGCATCTCCGGCAAGAAGGGCGAGCGGATCGTCTTCATCCGCACGCTCGTCACCGGGAAGCAGGGCGGCGACACCGGCCGCTCGATCGACACGGTCGCGAACACCGGTCAGTATCTGTAGTCAATCTGTAGTCACGTGTCGGCTACCGGCTGCGTGGGCACGCGAGGGCGGCCTTCGCAGCCGGTCGCTTTCCCGGACAGTTCCCACAGAGTCTCGAGGAAACCCGCAGTGATCTCCTCACCGCACCCCGTGTCGCCTAGGCTCGTACCCAGCGACGGGACGGTGCAGGACCACCCCCGGGCAAGGAGGGCCGCATGACTGTACGGCGAGTGATGGGCATCGAGACCGAATACGGAGTCTCCGTCCCCGGCCACCCCAACGCCAATGCCATGCTCACCTCCTCCCAGGTGGTGAACGCCTATGCGGCGGCCATGCACCGTGCCAGGCGGGCCCGTTGGGACTTCGAGGAGGAGAACCCACTGCGCGACGCCCGCGGCTTCGACCTCGCGCGGGAGAACGCCGATGCCAGCCAGCTCACCGACGAGGACATCGGCCTGGCCAACGTCATCCTCACCAACGGAGCCCGGCTCTACGTCGACCACGCCCACCCCGAGTACAGCTCCCCGGAGACCACCGGCCCCAGGGACGCGCTGCTGTGGGACAAGGCGGGGGAGCGGATCATGGCCGAGGCGGCGCGGCGGGCCGCCGAGGTCCCCGGCGCCCAGCCGATCCACCTGTACAAGAACAACACGGACAACAAGGGCGCCTCCTACGGCACCCACGAGAACTACCTGATGAAGCGGGAGACGCCGTTCTCCGAGATCGTGCGCCACCTGACGCCGTTCTTCGTCTCGCGCCAGGTGGTGTGCGGGGCGGGCCGGGTCGGCATCGGCCAGGACGGCAGCGAGCACGGCTTCCAGCTGAGCCAGCGCGCCGACTACTTCGAGGTCGAGGTCGGCCTGGAGACCACACTCAAGCGGCCCATCATCAACACCAGGGACGAGCCGCACGCGGACGCCGAGCGGTACCGCAGGCTCCATGTCATCATCGGCGACGCGAACCTCGCCGAGCTCTCCACGTACCTGAAGCTCGGCACCACCTCGCTGGTGCTCTCGATGATCGAGGACGGCTTCATCGCCGTGGACCTGGCGGTCGAGCAGCCGGTGCGCACCCTGCACCGGGTCAGCCACGACCCGTCGCTCAAGGAGCTGGTGACCCTCCGCAGCGGCCGCACGCTCACCGCGGTCCAGCTCCAGATGGAGTACTACGAGCTGGCCCGCAAGTACGTCGAGGAGCGCTGGGGCGCGGACGCGGACGCGGAGACCAGGGACGTGCTCGGCCGCTGGGAGGACGTGCTGACCCGGCTCGAACGGGACCCGATGAGCCTGGCGGGGCAGCTGGACTGGGTGGCCAAGCGCGAGCTGATGGAGGGCTACCGGCGCCGCGACGGCCTGGGCTGGGACGCGGCGCGGCTGCACCTCGTGGACCTCCAGTACGCCGACGTGCGCCCCGACAAGGGCCTGTACAACCGTCTCGCGGCGCGGGGGCGCATCACCCGCCTGCTGTCCGACGAGGAGGTCGCCAGGGCGGTGAGCGCCCCGCCCGAGGACACCAGGGCCTACTTCAGGGGCCGCTGCCTCGACCAGTACGCGGACGACGTGGCCGCGGCCTCCTGGGACTCGGTGATCTTCGATCTGCCGGGCCGTGACTCGCTGCAGCGGGTGCCCACGATGGACCCGCTGCGCGGCACGAAGGAGCACGTCAAGGAGCTGCTGGACCGGTCGGCGACCGCGGAGGATCTCGTGCGGGCGCTCTCCGGTGGCTGATTCGGCGCCGATCAGGGAATCATGCGGGTGGCACCCGGACGTTGTAGGAATCGAAGAGCCGATGTCAGCCCCGGCTAGTAGGGTCTGATCTTGATACGTCGAAGCTGAGCAGGGGTGAGGGAGATGGCGACCAAGGACACCGGCGGCGGCCAGCAGAGGGCGTCGCGCAGCAGTGAAGAGACCGAGGAGCAGGTCCAGGAGCCCGAGGTCTCCGAGGAGCTCAAGGAGCGCCAGGAGGCCCTGACGGACGACGTGGACTCGGTGCTCGACGAGATCGACGAGGTCCTGGAGTCCAACGCCGAGGACTTCGTGCGCAGCTTCGTCCAGAAGGGCGGCGAGTAGCCGGCCCGTGCCGCCGGGAGCGCGCCCTCGAGTGGATCATCAACACCGTCTGACGGGTAGGGTCCGTGGCGTAGTCTGCCGCTGCCCCGGCCGCGACCGCCGACCGGGGCAGCGGACCGTCCACCACCTGGAAGGAACCCTGTGGCAGCCAACTCCCACCACCAGGGGCGACTCCCGGCGGCCTTCCTGCGGCCCGGGTCGTCCTCGTTCTTCGACTTCCTGACCGACCACGCGCCCGACCGCCTGCCGGGCCGCCAGGCGCTGCCCGCCGTCGAGGGGGCGATCGAGGCCGTGCACGGCACCACGATCGTCGCCGCCACCTTCGACGGGGGCGTGGTGGTCGCCGGCGACCGCCGCGCCACGATGGGCAACATGATCGCCCAGCGCGACGTGCAGAAGGTCTTCCCGACCGACGAGTACTCGGCGGTCGGCATCGCGGGGACCGCCGGCATCGCCGTCGAGCTGGTGAAGCTCTTCCAGCTCGAGCTGGAGCACTTCGAGAAGGTCGAGGGCCACGTGCTCTCCCTGGAGGGCAAGGCCAACCGGCTGTCCACCATGATCCGCGGCAACCTGGGCATGGCCATGCAGGGGCTGGCCGTGGTGCCGCTGTTCGCCGGCTACGACCTGGAGCGGGAGAAGGGCCGGATCTTCTCCTACGACGTGACCGGCGGCCGTTCCGAGGAGCTCGGCTTCGCCGCCGTCGGCTCCGGCTCGGTCTTCGCCCGCGGCGCGCTGAAGAAGATGCACCACGAGGAGCTCTCCGAGCGGGAGACCGCCACGGTCGTCCTCCAGGCGCTCTACGACGCGGCCGACGACGACTCCGCGACCGGCGGGCCCGACCTGGCGCGGCGGATCTACCCGATCGTCTCGGCCATCACGGCGGACGGGTTCCGCAGGCTGAGCGACACCGAGGTGGGCGAGCTCGTCGGCTCCGTGCACGAGGGCCGGCTCCGGCTGCCCAACGGCCCCCAGGCGCCGGTGCTGTGAGCGCCCGCCGGGTCGAGGCGAGCCGGGAAGATCGGGCAGACTCAGACACACATCGCGGATATCGAGGACTTCGAAGGGACGAGTAGCCGGTGTCGACGCCGTTCTATGTCTCACCCCAGCAGGCCATGGCGGACCGCGCCGAGTACGCCCGCAAGGGCATCGCGCGCGGGCGGAGCCTGGTCATGCTGCAATACGCCGACGGCATCGCGTTCGTCGCCGAGAACCCCTCGCGCGCGCTGCACAAGGTGAGCGAGATCTACGACCGGATCGCGTTCGCCGCGACCGGCAAGTACAACGAGTACGAGAGCCTGCGCATCGGCGGCACCAGGTACGCCGACCTGCGCGGCTACACCTACGACCGGGAGGACGTCACCGCCCGGGGCCTGGCCAACATCTACGCCCAGACGCTCGGCAACATCTTCTCCAGCGCCGCCGAGAAGCCCTACGAGGTCGAGCTGCTGGTCGCCGAGGTCGGCGAGACCCCCGCCGAGGACGAGATCTACCGGCTGCCGCACGACGGCTCGATCATCGACGAGCACGGTTCGGTCGCCGTCGGGGGCAACTCCGATCAGATCGGCAGCTACCTCGGGCAGCGCCACCGCGGGGAGATGAGCCTGGGCGAGGCCGTCAGGCTCGCCGTCGAGGCGCTGTCCCGGGACAGCAACGGCAGCGAGCGGGAGCTGACCGCCGACCAGCTCGAGGTGGCCGTCCTGGACCGGAAGCGGCCGCAGCAGCGGAAGTTCAAGCGGGTGCTCGGGCGCGAGCTCGCCGCCCTGCTGCAGCGTCCCGAGGAGCAGGCAGGGACCGAGGCGGGCGCCGGGGAGTCCGGGGGCGCGGAGACCTCCGGGGACCCGGAAGGCTCCGGGGACTCCGGGGACTCCGCCGCCGGGGACTGACCCCGCGAGGGCGCGCCGCCGCCGCGCACCCCGGGGCCGCAAAGGCCCAGGGCGCGCGGCGGCGTCTGCTCGTCAGGCACCACCCGTCCGACACACCGGAGGCGAACCGCATGGCCGCGGGCTACGGGGAGTTGCTGCGCGCCAGGCACGTCGTGCGGCTGCTCGCCGGCACGCTCACCGGGCGGCTGCCCAACGGCACCGCCGCCCTGGCGATCCTGCTCTTCACCCGCGCCGAGGGCGGCGGCTACGCCCTCGCCGGCGCGTTCTCCGCCCTCTACGGCCTGGGCACGGCGCTGGGACAGCCGCTGCTCGGCAGGCTGGTCGACCTCCGCGGGCAGCCGCGGGTGATCCTGCCCGCCGCCGTGCTCTCCGCCCTGGGGATGGCCCTGTTCGCCCTCTGCGGCATTCGGCCCGTCGCCCTGGCCTGCGCCGCCGTTCTGCTCGCCGGCCTCGCCACGCCGCCGCTCGAGGGCGCGCTGCGCGCCCTGTGGCCGCACGTGGTCTCCGGCGGCGCCCAGGTGCAGCGCGCCTACGCCCTGGACGCGGTCGCCCAGGAGGTCATGTTCACCACCGGGCCGCTGATCGTCATGCTTCTGGTGGCCACCTGGTCCGAGGCCGCCGCGGTCCTGGTGATCAACGCCCTCGGGCTGCTCGGTGCCCTCTCCGTCGTGCTCTCCGGCCCCTCCCGGCGCTGGCGGGCGGCGGCCAGGGAGGCGCACTGGCTGGGCGCGCTGCGCTCCGCCGGGCTGCTGGCCCTGCTCGGCTGCTTCTTCTTCGTCGGCGCCGCGCTGGGCGCGATCTCGGTGGCCGCCGTCGCCTACGCGGACGCCCACGGCGGCGGGGACGCCGTGGCCGGCGGGCTGCTGGCCGCCCTGGGGGCGGGCGCCCTGACCGGTGGCCTGGCCTACGGCGCCCGCCCGTGGGCGGGGCCGCCCGAGCGGCGGCTGCGGCTGCTGGTGGCCGCCCTCGCGGCCGGCTATCTGCCCCTCTCGCTCGTCCCCGGGGCGGTGCCCGTGATGACGCTGCTCGCCGGCCTGTCGGGCCTGTTTCTCGCGCCCGCGCTGGCCTGCGCCTTCGTCGTCATAGACCGCCAGGCCCCCTCGGGCACGGTGACCGAGGCCTTCTCCTGGCTGGTCACGACCTTCGGCGTCGGTGCCGCCGCGGGCACCGCCGCCGCCGGTCCGGCCGCGGAGTGGGGCGAGGCCCCGGCCGGCTTCGCCGTGGCGAGCGCCTCCGGCCTGCTTGCCGTGCTGGTGCTGCTGCTCACGCGTGGCGTTCTCGCAGTTCCGGCGGGTGCCGACGGCCCGGCCGGGGAATCGCAAAATGATCGAAACGCCGCACTCGAACCCGGTTTCAGAACCGGGCATCAGGCGTAATGTTCACTCATGGATCGCCGAATCTTCGGGTTGGAGAACGAGTACGGGGTCACCTGTACCTTCCGCGGGCAGCGAAGGCTGTCCCCGGACGAGGTGGCGAGGTACCTCTTCCGCCGGGTCGTGTCGTGGGGCCGCAGCAGCAACGTGTTTCTGCGCAACGGCGCCCGGCTGTACCTGGACGTCGGTTCGCACCCCGAATACGCGACGCCGGAGTGCGACAACGTCGTGGAGCTCATCACGCACGACAAGGCGGGTGAGCGCATTCTGGAAGGGCTGCTGGTCGATGCGGAGCGCCGGCTGCACGAAGAGGGGATCGCCGGCGACGTCTACCTGTTCAAGAACAACACCGATTCCGCGGGCAATTCCTACGGCTGTCACGAGAACTACCTCGTCGCACGGCACGGGGAGTTCTCCCGGCTCGCGGACGTGCTGATTCCCTTTCTCGTCACCCGCCAGCTGATCTGCGGCGCGGGCAAGGTGCTGCAGACGCCGCGCGGCGCGGTCTTCTGCGTCAGCCAGCGGGCCGAGCACATCTGGGAGGGGGTCAGCTCCGCGACCACCAGGTCGCGGCCGATCATCAATACGAGGGACGAGCCGCACGCGGACGCGGAGCGCTACCGCAGGCTGCACGTCATCGTGGGCGACTCCAACATGTCGGAGACGACCATGCTGCTCAAGGTCGGGGCCACCGACCTCGTGCTGCGCATGATCGAGGCCGGGACGGTCATGCGCGACCTCACCCTGGAGAACCCGATCCGGGCCATCCGCGAGGTCAGCCACGACACCACGGGTCAGCGCAAGGTGCGGCTGGCCACCGGGCGCGAGGCCTCCGCGCTGGAGATCCAGCAGGAGTACTACGAGAAGGCCCTCGACTTCTGCGAGCGCCGCGGAATGCGCACCGGGCTGACCGAGCAGGTCCTCGAGCTGTGGGGCCGGGCCCTGGAGTCGATCCGCAGCCAGGAACTCGACAAGATCAACACCGAGATCGACTGGGTCATGAAGTACCAGCTGATCGAGCGCTACCGCGCCAAGCACAACCTCACCATGTCCCACCCGCGGGTGGCGCAGATAGACCTCGCGTACCACGACATCCACCGCCGCCGCGGCCTGTACTACCTGCTGGAGCGCAAGGGCCAGGCCCAGCGGGTGTGCAACGACCTCAAGATCTTCCAGGGCAAGTCGGTGCCCCCGCAGACGACCCGGGCCAGGCTGCGCGGCGACTTCATCAGGCGGGCGCAGGAACAGCGGCGGGACTTCACGGTCGACTGGGTGCATCTGAAGCTCAACGACCAGGCGCAGCGGACGGTTCTGTGCAAGGACCCCTTCAGGTCGGTGGACGAGCGGGTGGAGAAGCTGATCGCCGGGATGTGACCCCCGCGCGGGGGAGCGGACCGGCCCGGCAGCCGGCCGGAGGCCGTAGGGTGGGGCGGGACCAGCGGGGTCCCGCCCCGACCGCCCCTACTCCGAGTTGGACAGATGATCCCCACGAAACGAGCGCGCCGCATTGTCGCGGTGCTGGCCGTTCCGGCCATCCTGCTGCCCGTGGCCGCCTGCGGCTCCGACGACTCCGGTTCGTCCGATTCCTCGGGGCCGGTCGCCACCGTCTCCGGCAAGCCCGGTGAACAGCCGGACATCTCGATCGACGAGGACGCCTCGGTTCCTGAGGAGACCAAGACCGAGGTGCTCGAGCAGGGGGACGGGGCCGAGGTCCAGGAGGGCGACTACCTCCGGCTCGACGTCGTCGGCAAGACCGTCGAGGGCGGTCAGGACCTGGTCAACACGTGGGTGGACCAGAACGGCCAGCCCACCACCGACACCGAGGGCCCGCGCTCGCAGGTGATCGCCCAGGCCGGCACGGAGTCCTCGCTGCCGGCCTCGGTCACCGCGCCGATCGTCGGGACGAAGGTCGGCAGCCGGGTCCAGGTCGTGGGGCGGGCCAGCGAGCTGCTCGGCGACGCCGCCCAGCAGGTGGGCCTGTCCGAGGACGACGGCGTGGTGTGGGTCTTCGACGTCATCGGCGCCGCCGGCGTCGACCCGCAGGCCGCCGCCCAGGGCGAGCAGGCCGAGCCGGAGGAGGGCATGCCCGAGGTCGAGGCCGACGGGCAGGAGCCGGCCACCATCACCATCCCCGAGGGCCAGGACCCGCCGGAGGAGCTCCGCGACCAGGTCCTCATCCAGGGCGACGGCCCCGAGGTCACGGGCGGGCAGGCGCTCGTCGTCCAGTACACGGGCGTCACCTGGGCCGACGGCACCAAGTTCGACTCGTCCTGGGACCGGGACAGCGCCTCCGCCTTCCAGATCGGCACCGGCTCCGTCGTGCCCGGATGGGACCAGGGCCTGGTCGGCAAGCACGTCGGCGACCGGGTGCTGCTGGTGATCCCGCCGGACATGGGCTACGGCGACCAGGAGCAGGGGAGCATCCCCGCCAATTCGACGCTCGTCTTCGTGGTGGACATCGTCGGCGCCGCCTAGGCGCACCCCCGTGGGCGGGCCCGCAAGGGGCCCGCTTTCGTACCGAGCACGTCCGTGTAGGAGTGGATCACACGTGAACATCGACAAGCCCGAGGTGGACTTCCCCGGCGGGCAGCCCCCGGCCGACCTGGAGATCAAGGACATCTGGCAGGGCGACGGGGCCGTTGCCCAGCCGGGTGCCCAGGTCTCCGTGCACTACGTCGGCGTGGCCTTCAGCACCGGCGAGGAGTTCGACGCCAGCTGGAACCGGGGCGCCCCGCTGCGGTTCCAGCTGGGCGCCGGGCAGGTCATCCCCGGCTGGGACCGCGGGGTGCAGGGGATGCGGGTCGGCGGACGGCGCCAGCTGATCATCCCGCCGCACCTGGCGTACGGCGACGCGGGAGCGGGCGGGCGGATCAAGCCGGGGGAGACGCTCATCTTCGTCTGTGACCTGGTCTCGGTCTGATCGCACAAGCGGTACCGTGGGCCCATCCCGACGCGGGGTGGGCCCGCGGCATTGCCGGGTGTCCCGGGGCAGGCCGATGCCCGGGAGGAGACGGGAGTAGGAAGGGGCGGCGCGCCGATGGCGATCGCCAAGGCAGAGCGGCTGATGAACCTCGCCCTGTGTCTGCTGGGCGCGAGCCGCCCGCTGAGCAAGCGCGAGTTGCGCGCGTCCATCGAGGCCTACCTGGAGGTCACCTCCGAGGAGGCCTTCAACCGGATGTTCGAGCGGGACAAGGACGACCTGCGCGAGCTGGGCATGGTCCTGGAGACCGTGGAGAGCATCGACGGCGAGATCGGCTACCTGGCCCGCCGCGACCGCAACCAGCTGCCCCCGGTCACCCTCGACGCCGAGGAGGCCGCCGCGCTCCAGCTCGCCGCCAGCGTGTGGCAGCAGGCCAGGCTCGCCGGGGCCGCCAGCGGCGCCCTGCAGAAGCTGCGGGCGGCCGGAATGCCGCTGGCCGAGGAGGAGCGGGAGGCGTACAGCGCGCTGGAGCCGCGCGTTCCGGCCGGGGAGGCGGCCTTCGAGCCGTTGATGCTCGCCTGCCGGGACCGGCGCCCGGTCACCTTCGACTACCGCAAGTCCAACGCGGTGCGGCCGCAGACCAGGCAGGTGGAGCCCTGGGCCCTGGAGTGCTGGCGCGGCCACTGGTACCTGGCCGGCTTCGACCGGGACCGGGGCGCCGAGCGGGTCTTCCGGCTCTCGCGGATCGTCGGCCGGGTGCGCTCGCGCGCGGGGAGCTTCACCGCCGAGGTGCCCGGGCAGGTGGCGGTGCGGGAGAGCGTCGCCAGGTGGGCGGGGGAGCACGCCACGGCCCAGGCGAGGATCCGGCTGCGGGCCGGGGCGGGGTACCCGCTGCGGGCCAGGGCCACCCGGGTCAGTGCCGCGGCGCAGGAGGGCTGGGACGAGCTGGAGATCCCGTACGGGCACGGACTGGACGCCTGGCTCGCGGAGTTCGGCCCCGACGTGCTGGTGCTGGAGCCGGCCGAGCTGCGCGCGGACGTGGTGGACCGGCTGCGCGCCGTGGCCAAGGGCTGAGGAGGGGAAGAACGACATGGCGACCACCGCCATCGACCGCACGCGGCGGATGCTGTCCCTGGTGACCTACCTCAAGGAGCGGCCCGGCGCCCGGGTCGAGGAGGTCGCCCGGGCGTTCGGCATCTCGCCCGGGGAACTCATCTCCGATGTCAACGTGCTGCCGATGTGCGGCACCAGCTTCCGCGGCGGGGACCTGCTCGACATCGACACCGACGGCGAGCACATCTGGTGGCACAACGCCGACGCCCTCGACTCGGGAACGGGCCAGCCGCTGCGCCTGGCCGCCGACGAGGCCACCGCGCTGCTCGTCGCCGCCAGGGCCGTGGCCACCCTGCCGGGGCTGCGCGACGGCGACCGCGACGCCCTGCTGCGGGCCACCGCCAAGCTGGAGGCCGCGGCCGGCGAGAACGCCGGGGCCAGCTCCAGGCTCTCGGTGACCTTCGAGTCCGAGGGCGGGGTCTTCGCCGACGTGGACCGGGCCATCACCGAACGCCGCAGGCTCCGCATCCGCTACTACTCGCCGGGCCGCGACGAGCTCACCGACCGGGAGATCGACCCCATCCGGCTGTTCGCCGTCGGCCACACCTACGTCGAGGCCTGGTGCCACAGGTCCGAGGCGCGGCGCACCTTCCGGCTCGACCGGGTGGCGCGGATCGAGCTGCTTGACACCGCGGCCGATCCGCCGCCGGTGGAGCCGCGCGACCTGAGCGAGGGCCTGGTCCAGCCGGCCCCCACGGACCCCGAGGTGGTGATCGAGGTGGGGCCGGGGGGCCGCTGGGTGGCGGAGTACTACCCGCACGACACGGCCGAGGAGCTGCCGGACGGCGGGCTGCGGGTCACGCTGCGCACCCCGGACCCGGCGACGCTGCGGCGGCTGGCGCTGCGGCTCGGCGGGGACGGCCGGATCGTCGCGCCGCCCGAGCTGGCCGACAGCGCCCGCGAGGCGGCGCGCGCCGCCCTGGAGCTGTACGAGCAGGCCGAGCGCGCCGAGGCCGCCCCCGCCGCCGCCCCGGCCCAGCGGGCGGGCGAACCCGAGCCGTCCGTGGAGAGGGCATAGGAGGCCACCGTCATGTTTTGGCCAATGTTTCAGCTGGTCCTGGCCTTCCTCGGCGTCGCCGTCCTCGGGGTGCTCGCCGTCCGGGTGGGCCTGGAGGCCCGGCGCCTGGCCAGGGCCGTGGCCGACAGCGCGGCCCGGATCAGCGGCGCCGCCGAGGACCTCGAGCGCGCGGCCGCTCCGCTGGCCGCCCGGGCCGGGGCGGCGCGGAAGGCATACCCCTGGCATACCGCGGGAAAATAGAGGGATGCCCAAGCATTGATTTGTGTTCACCCTTGCGCGTTAAGATTGCTGCTCGTGTGGGACGGTCGGGAATGTCCGTGTCCCCCACGGCTCGAAGGTCATTCCCGAAGATTCCCGAAGAGAAGGTAGAGGGAGAAAATGGGCTCGCTCTCCGTTTGGCACCTGCTGCTCGTCTTCCTCGTCGTCGTGCTCGTCTTCGGCTCGAAGCGGCTGCCGGACACCGCCCGCTCGCTGGGCAAGTCGCTGCGCATCCTCAAGAGCGAGACGGCGGCCATGAGGAGCGAGAGCCGTACCGAGACCTCCGACGCTCCCGCGTCCGACCCCCAGGCCGCCCCGCGGACCATCCAGGCCGCCCCCGGCGACACGGCGTCCGCACGGCCGGTCGAGGAGCCCAAGGGCACCACCGCCCAGAGCTGACGTCACGGTGGGCAGTGCGAGGTCCGGCGGCCGGCGCCGTTCCGGCCGCCCTACGAGATGAGGACGTGGGGTGCCCAAGGCCGCACAGAAAAGGGTGAAGGACCCCGAGGGGCGGATGCCCCTCACCGAGCACCTGCGTGAGCTGCGCAACCGGCTCGGGATCTCGGTCGCGGCGGTCCTGGCCGTCACGATCGTGGCGATGTTCTTCGCGAAGGACATCATGGACTTCCTCACCGACCAGGTGCCGCGCTGCAGCAACGAGGACATCGCCAACAACACGGCAGAGAACTGCGCGCTGCTGCAGCAGCACGGCCTGACCTCGCCGTTCGCGACCTACTTCCGGGTCTCGCTGCTCGCCGGGCTGATCGCCGCCTCCCCGGTGTGGCTGTACCAGGTGTGGGCGTTCATCGCCCCCGGCCTGCACCGGAACGAGAAGAAGTACACCCGCGCCGTGGTGAGCGTGGGCGTGCCGCTGTTCTGCGCCGGCGTCTACTTCGCCTACTGGCTGCTGCCGCGGGCGACCAAGATGCTCCTCAGCTTCACGGCGGACAACGCGACCAACGTCGTCACCGTCGAGCAGGTGCTCGACATGACCGTCCGCCTGGCCCTCGCCTTCGGCCTCTCCTTCGAGCTCCCGCTCGTGCTGGTCCTGCTGAACTTCGGCGGGGTCGTCACCGGGCGGCGCATGCTCAGCTGGTGGCGCTGGATGGTGGTCGGCATCGCCGTCTTCGCCGCGGCGATCACCCCGACCGACCTGATGTCGATGATCGCCCTGCAGATCCCGGTCACCGGCCTGTACTTCATCGCCTGCGGGATCTCGGTCGTCCACGACTACCGCAAGGGCCGCAGCGCCGCCAGGGAGCCGGAGCTGAGCGACGACGAGGCCTCGCCGCTCGACCTCACCCCCGAGGACATCGAGCCGCCGGAACGCGTCACCTCCGCCTCGCTCGACGACGGCGGGCAGCGCCTCAACGGCTTCGATGACGCCACCTGACGCGCCGGCCGGGCTCGGGTGACCGGCCGGCCGGGGGCGGCCCAGGGCCCAGGGCCCGAGGCCACCCCCCGCACCCACGAGATCACCCTCCTGGTGAACCCGGCGGCCGGCCGGGGCAGGGGCGCCCGGGCCGCGGCCCCCGCCGCCGCGGCGCTGCGCGAGGCGGGGCTCAAGGTGCACCAGGTGGTCGGCGAGGACGCGGCGGACGCCGTGCGGCGCGCGCGGGAGGCGGTCGCGGGCGGCACCGGGGCGCTGGTCGCCGTCGGCGGCGACGGCATGGTCTCGCTGGCCCTCCAGGCCGTCGCCGGGACCGCGACGCCGCTGGGCGTGGTGGCCGTCGGCACGGGAAACGACCTCGCCAGGGCCTGCGGGCTGCCACTGCGGGAGCCGGTGGCCGCGGCGCGCGCCATCGCCGCCGCGCTCGCGGCGGGCCGGGCCAGGCGGCTCGACCTCGGCCTGGCGGGCGGCACCTGGTTCGGCGGCGTGCTGGCCTCGGGCTTCGACTCCCGGGTCAACGACCGGGGCAACCGGATGCGCTGGCCGCGGGGCAGGCTCCGCTACGACGTGGCACTGCTGGCCGAGCTCGCGGCGCTGCGCGCCGTCCCCTACCGCCTCCGGCTCGACGACGGCCCCTGGCAGGAGCTGGACGCCACCCTCGTGGCCGTCGGCAACGGGCCGAGCTACGGCGGCGGCATGCGCATCTGCGCCGGGGCCAGGCTCGACGACGGGCTGTTCGACGTGACGGTCGTGGGCCCGTGCAGCCGCAGCACGCTGCTGCGGGTCTTTCCCCGGGTGTACCGCGGCACCCACCTCGGCCATCCGGTGGTCACGGTGCTCAGGGCCTCCCGGGTGACGCTGGAGGCCCAGGGGGTGACCGGCTATGCCGACGGCGAACCGCTCGGGCCGCTGCCGCTGAGCGCCAGGTGCGTGCCGGGCGCGGTCCGGGTGCTCGCGGCGGCGGGAGCGTAGCGGGGGCCGCGGCCGGGCGCCACCGGGGCCGGGCCATAAAGATCTCGCGCTGTCACAGGGGGCCGGTAGGCTCGTAAGCACGATGACCGAGGACATGTCTCCTGCCGAGCGTTATTCGGCCGCTCGACGGCGCGCCATCGAGCAGGCCACCGCGCTCGCCCCGTTTCGCGAGCTGTACGACTTCGAGCTCGACGCCTTCCAGATCGAGGCCTGTCAGGCCCTGGAGGCGGGGAAGGGGGTGCTGGTCGCCGCGCCCACCGGCTCCGGCAAGACGATCGTCGGCGAGTTCGCCGTCCACCTGGCGCTGAGCCAGGGGCGCAAGTGCTTCTACACCACCCCCATCAAGGCCCTGTCGAACCAGAAGTTCACCGACCTCGTCAAGCGCTACGGCGCCGACCGGGTCGGCCTGCTCACCGGGGACAACAGCGTGAACTCCGACGCCCCCGTGGTCGTGATGACCACCGAGGTCCTGCGGAACATGCTGTACGCCGGCTCCCAGGCCCTGAACGGCCTCGGGTACGTGGTGATGGACGAGGTGCACTACCTCTCCGACCGCTTCCGCGGCGCGGTGTGGGAGGAGGTCATCATCCACCTCCCCGACTCCGTGACCCTCGTCTCGCTGTCCGCCACCGTCTCCAACGCCGAGGAGTTCGGCGACTGGCTCGACACCGTCCGCGGCGACACCAGGGTCATCGTCTCCGAGCACCGCCCGGTCCCGCTGTGGCAGCACGTGCTCGCCGGCCGCAGGCTGCACGACCTCTTCGAGGAGACGGGCGAGAAGCGCGAGGTCAACCCCGACCTGCTGCGCATGGCCCGGATGGAGAACAGCCGCCCCTGGGCGCGCGAGCGCCACCGCACCGGCCGGGACCGCAGGCGCGCCGCCGAGCGGGAGCGCGACCGGCGCCAGCGCGCCCGGGTCTACACGCCGAGCCGCCCCGAGGTGATCGACCGGCTGGACGCCGAGGGCCTGCTGCCCGCGATCACCTTCATCTTCAGCCGGGCCGGCTGCGAGGCCGCCGTCCAGCAGTGCCTGCACGCGGGGCTGCGGCTGAACGACGCCTCGGCGCGCAGCCACGTGCGGGAGATCGTCGAGCGGCGCACCGCGGCGATCCCCGAGGAGGACCTGCACGTCCTGGGGTACTTCGAGTGGCTGGAGGGCCTGGAACGCGGGATCGCGGCGCACCACGCGGGCATGCTGCCGACGTTCAAGGAGATCGTCGAGGAGCTGTTCGTGCGCGGCCTGGTCAAGGCCGTCTTCGCCACCGAGACGCTCGCCCTCGGGATCAACATGCCGGCCCGCTCCGTGGTGCTGGAGAAGCTGGTGAAGTGGAACGGCGAGCAGCACGCCGACATCACCCCCGGCGAGTACACGCAGCTGACCGGGCGCGCGGGGCGGCGGGGCATCGACGTCGAGGGGCACGCCGTCGTGCTGTGGCAGCGCGGCATGGACCCCGGGGCGCTCGCGGGCCTGGCGGGGGCGCGCACCTATCCGTTGCGCTCCTCCTTCAAGCCCTCGTACAACATGGCGGTCAACCTGGTCTCCCAGTTCGGGCGGCACCGCTCCCGCGAGCTGCTGGAGACCTCCTTCGCGCAGTTCCAGGCCGACCGGGCCGTGGTGGGCATCTCCCGGCAGGTGCAGCGCAACGAGACGGGGCTGGCCGGCTACCGCGAGGCCATGACCTGCCACCTGGGGGACTTCGAGGAGTACTCGCGGCTGCGCAGGCAGCTGAAGGACCGGGAGACGGAGCTGGCCAGGCAGGGCGTCGCCCAGCGCCGGGCCGCCGCGGCCGCGGCGCTCGAACAGCTGCGCCCGGGGGACATCATCCACGTGCCGACCGGCAAGTTCGCCGGGCTCGCCCTCGTCCTCGACCCCGGCGTCGCGGCGGCCCGCGGCACCGGGCGCCGCGGCATCGAGTACCAGGAGGGGCCCAGGCCGCTGGTGCTCACCTCGGAGCGGCAGGTCAAGCGGCTCGGCTCGATGGACTTCCCCGAGCCCGTCGAGCCGCTGGACCGGATGCGCATCCCGAAGTCGTTCAACCACCGCAGCCCGCAGTCCCGGCGCGACCTGGCCGCGGCGCTGCGCACCAAGGCCGGGCACCACGAGCCGCGCAGGCACCGCAGGACGCGGGCGGCGGCGGCCGACGACGCCGAGATCGCCCGGCTGCGCGCCGCCATACGCGCCCACCCGTGCCACGGCTGCGACGAGCGCGAGGACCACGCCCGCTGGGCCGAGCGGTACCACCGGCTGAAGCGGGACACCCGGCAGCTGGAACGCCGCATCGAGGGCAGGACGAACACCATCGCCCGCACCTTCGACCAGGTCTCCGCGCTGCTGACCGAGCTCGGCTACCTGCGGGGCGACGAGGTCACCGCGGACGGCAGGCGGCTGGCCAGGCTGTACGGGGAGCTCGACCTGCTGGCCAGCGAGTGCCTGCGCGACGGCGTGTGGGAGGGACTGGGCCCGGCGGACCTGGCGGCCTGCGCCTCGGCGCTGGTGTACGAGGCGCGCAACGCGGACGACGCGCCCGCGCCCGAGCTGCCCGGCGGCCGCGCCAGGCAGGCTCTGGGGGACATGGTGCGCATCTGGGGCCGGCTCGACGCCCTGGAGGAGGAGCACCGGATCAGCCAGGCGACCGGCGTCGGGCAGCGCGAGCCCGACCTGGGCTTCGCCTGGCCCGCCTACCGCTGGGCGCAGGGCGACGGCCTCGACACGGTGCTGCGCGACGCGGACATGCCCGCCGGGGACTTCGTGCGCTGGTGCAAGCAGGTCATCGACGTGCTCGGCCAGATCGCGGCGGCGGCCCCCGAGGGCGGCACCGTGGCGAAGAACGCCAGGCGCGCGGTCGACAAGCTGCTGCGCGGGGTCGTGGCCTACAGCTCGGTCGGCTGAGGCGGACCCGCGGCCGCGCCGGGGGCCGGCGCGGCCAGGCCGTGCCTCCCCGGCGGCGCGGCCCCGGGCTCAGCCGAGCAGGGCGCTGAGCAGCCGGGTCAGCGAACCCCCGAGGCCCCAGCGCTGGTTGAGGCGTTCCAGGGCATCCGGGTGGCGGGGCGTCCTGGGCAGCGTCGCCGTCCGGAGGGGGTGGCCGGGCAGCGGCACGTCGGTGGCCACCCGCACCACCCGCGGCGCCACGGCCAGGTAGTCCCTTGCCTCGGTCAGCCGCCTGCGCTGCGCCGGGGTGAGGGCGGCGGCCGGGTCGTCGAGGGCGGCCAGCAGCCCGGCCAGGTCGCCGAAGCCGGCCAGCAGCTTGGCGGCCGTCTTCTCGCCGATCCCCGGAACGCCGGGCAGCCCGTCGCTCGGGTCCCCGCGCAGCACGGCCAGCTCGGCGTAGCCGGGGCCGTTCACCCCGTACTTCTCGCGCAGCGCCGCCTCGTCGTAGGCGGCGAGCGTGCTCATGCCCTTGACCGGGTACAGCACGCGGACGGCCCGCGCGTCGTCGATCAGCTGGAAGAGGTCGCGGTCGCCGGTCACGATGTCCACCGGGCCGGCGGCGCGGTGGCTGAGGGTGCCGATGACGTCGTCCGCCTCGTAGCCGGGCGCGCCGAGCCTGGCGATGCCCAGCGCGTCGAGCACCTCCTCGATCACCGGGACCTGGGGGGTCAGGGTGTCGGGCACGGTCTCGGCGCCGGGGCCCTCGGGGCTCTCCTCGGCCACCCGGTGCGCCTTGTAGGAGGGGATCAGCTCGACCCGCCAGGCCGGGCGCCAGTCGGCGTCCAGGCAGGCGACCAGGTCGTCGGGGCGGTGGTCGGCGACCAGCCGGGCGATGAAGTCGAGCAGGCCGCGGACCGCGTTCACCGGGGTGCCGTCCGGCGCGCGCACGGTCTCCGGCACCCCGAAGTAGGCGCGGAAATACAGGGAGGCGGTATCGAGCAGCATCAGGCGTCGGGTCACACCGGGATCATGCCGCACCTCCCGCGGGCGCGCGCGGACAGGCCCCGCCCATGTCCGCCGCGGCCCGCGCCGGCCCGCGCCGACTCCCTTGCGGGGGCCGGGAGATGGCCTGTTCCCGCGGGCCGGGGTGGTGGCCGCGGCGGTTCCCGTGTGAGACCTTCAGGGCATGGGCATGACGACACCGCCCGGCTGGTACCCCGACCCGGATCACCCGGGCGACGGCCCCGCTCCCGAACGCCGGTGGGACGGCACGGCGTGGACCGGCCTGCCGCGCGCCCCCGGGGAGGCCGCCGCCACGGGGCCGGCGCCGGCCGCGTTCCCGCCCGCCGGGCGGCCCACCCCGCCGGGCGGCGCGCCCCTCGTGTCGGCGAAGCCCGTGCGGCCATCCGGCCGCGGCCCGCTGATGGCGCTTCTCCTCAGCGGGGCGCTGCTGCTCACCGCGCTGCTGGTGGCGGGCGCCCTCGTGTTCGGCGCCGACGGCCACCCGGGCGGCGGTCCCCTGGACGCCGGCCCCCCGCCCGGCCACCCGCACGAGGGGAACCGGCCGCCCCCGGGCGGGGACGGCGGGCGGGGCCCGCAGGGCGAGGGCCGGGACGAGGGCGGAGGCGGCGAGGAGGACGGCGACCCCGGGCCGGGAGACGGGAGCGGGGAGGACGGGCTGACCCTGGCCGAGGCGGGCGGCGTGGCGCTGCCGGTGCCCGAGGGCTGGCGGGAGGGCGTGCTGGAGGGCGGCGTGGCCGTCACCACCGTCTCCGGCTACCCCTGCCCCGGCCGGCCGGCCGACTCCTGCGTGGACGGGGGCGCGTTCCTCTTCCTGGCGCCGGGCGCCGCCGGCACCTCCCCGCGGGACGCGGCCAGGGCCGACATCGCAGGCAACGAGCGGGCCGCCTACAGCGACGAGGCGTACGGCGGCATCCTCGACTCCCGGGAGGTGCTCGACGAGCGGATCACCGTCGCCGGGCAGGAGGGCCATCACGTGCGCACGCGGATCGAGACCGCCGAGGGCACGGCGGCCTTCGTCGAGTCGGCCGCCTTCCCGGCCCCCGACGGCTCGGGGGCGATGGTCCTCCTCAGGCTCGGCGTCGACATCGGCGACGAGGGCGGCGAGGACGGCGGTGACCAGGGCGGCGAGGACGGCGGCGAGGAGGGGGCCGCCGCGCAACTTGACCGAATCCTCTCCGGAGCGCGTGCCCTGTCGGCCGGGCCCGGTACCGAAGCCTGAGCCAACGACCGTAAAGTGACCCCGTCAGGGTGACCAGCGGGCCGCCGGGTGGCCGGGGAGTGTGCGGATGAACACCGAGCAGGGTCCGCGGCACATGCCGCTGCCGCCCCAGCGTTCGACCCCCGCCGCGGTGCCCCCCGCTCCCGCCGCGCCCCCCAAGCCGGGCGCCCCGCCCCCGCCGTCCGTTCCGCCGTCGCCTTCCGTTCCTCCGCCGCCCGCCGCCGAACCGGCCGTGCCCTCCTTCGTCCTGCGCTCCTTCACCCGGCGTACCTCCCTGCGGCTGGTGGGCACCGTCGTCTGCCTGATCCTGGGCACCGGGCTGCTCGGCGGCGCCGCCGCGGGCGCCTGGCTGAACGGCGACGCCGAACCGAGCGCCGCCGAGGTGGCCTACGACGCCGGGCGCGAGCTGTGGCGCAACCTGCCGGTCGACCGGCTCTTCCCGCCGGAGGTCAGCGCCGAGGAAGCGGGGCCCGGCGGCGCCGACCGGCGCTGGGTGCGGGTCGCGGTCGCCCCCGACAGCGCCTGCGGAGACGACGCGTTCGACCCGTTGCTCGCCCGGGTGCTCGGCGCGGTCGGCTGCCACCGGCTGGTCAGGGCCACCTACGTGGACGAGACGGAGAGCAGCGTGATCACCGTCGGCCTGATGTTCGCGCAGGGCGACGCCGGGGACATGGCCGCGCTCCACGACCGCTTCGCCGACGAGGACTTGGGCACCCGCGCCGACCTGATGCCCAGGACCTACCCGGCCCCCGGCACGCCGGCGGAGGACTTCGGCGACGCGCAGCGCGCCTCCTGGACGATCCGCGTCCTGGAGGAACTCCCCGTCGTGGTCTACTCGGTGAGCGGCTTCGCCGACGGCCGCACGGTGGAGGACCCGCAGCCGGCCGCCGAGGCCACCGCCGAGGGCGAGGAGGGCACGGTCGCGCTGTCCGGGCTCGGCCACGACGCGCGGGGCCTCGCCGAGCGCATAGGCGACGGGCTGCGCGCGGCGGCCCGGGAGAGGCGGCAGGATCGGTGAGGGCCGCAGCCGGGATCAGGGCCGAGGCGAAGCCCGCCGCACCGGCGGGGGAGACGGGGGACGGCGAGACATGAGGACACCGGTGCGCAGCGGGCGCGTGCTCGCCGTGGCGCTCGCGGCCGGGCTGCTGGCGGGGGCCGGGCTGCTGCCGGGGGCCGCCCAGGCCCGGGCCGACTCCGTGCGGGAACAGCAGCAGTGGGCGCTCGACGCGATCAACGCGCCCGCGGCCTGGGAGACCACCCGGGGCGAGGGCGTCACCGTGGCGGTGCTCGACACCGGCGTCGACGCCGACCACCGCGATCTGGCGGGCGCCGTGCTGCCCGGCCACGACTTCATCGGGCTCGGCGCCGAGCCGGGCGACCCGACCTGGGCCGCGCACGGGACCGCCATGGCCGGGATCATCGCCGGCCGCGGGCACGGGCCGGGCCACGACAGCGGAATCATCGGCGTCGCCCCCGAGGCCACCATCCTGCCCGTCCGGGTGCTCCTGGAGGACGACGACCCCGAGCGGGACACCGCGCGCGAGACCCGCTCCGGCGCCCTGGCCGAGGGCATCCGCTGGGCCGCCGACCAGGGGGCCGACGTCATCAACCTCTCGCTGGGCGACGACAGCGAGTCCGCGCACCCCGACGCGGAGGAGGACGCCGCGGTGCGCTACGCCCTGGGCAAGGGCGCCGTCGTCGTCGCCTCCGCGGGAAACGGCGGCGAGCGCGGCAACCCGGTCTCCTACCCGGCCGGCTACCCCGGGGTGATCGCCGTCGCCGCGGTCGACCGCACCGGCGTCCCCACCGAGTTCTCCACCCGCCGCTGGTACGACACGATCAGCGCCCCGGGCAAGGACGTCATCGTGGCCGATCCCGACGGCCGTTACTACGCGGGCTGGGGCACGTCCGCGGCGGCGGCCTTCGTCTCCGGATCGGCCGCCCTGCTGCTCGCCGCCCACCCGGACCTCACGCCGGCCCAGGTGCGCAGCCTGCTCACCGAGACCGCGCAGGACCCGCCGGAGGGGGGCCACAGCGACGCCCTGGGCAGCGGGGTGGTGGACCCGGCCGCGGCGCTCGCCGCCGCGGAGGAGGTGACCGCCCGCCCGCTGGCGCCGGCCTCCGAGCCCTACGGCTCCGAGTACTTCGGCCCCGGCCCCGTGCCCGCCGCCGAGGAGGGGGACGAGCGGGGCTGGCTCGCCCCGGTGACGGCGGTGCTCGGCGTCACGCTGGTCGCCACGGCGGCCGCGCTCGGCGGCGGCGCCACCCGGCTGCGGGCCAGGCTCAGACGCCCCGGCCCGCAGTCCCCTGCGGAGTGGTGACCGCGGCCACCGCCGCCTCGGCGGCGGCCTCCACGGCCGCTATGCCGTCCGCCTCTGTGGGGTGCCCGTCGGAGACGACGGCGATCAGGAAACGCTGACCGCCCCAGGTGATCCGGCCGATGCTGTTGACGTCCCACAGATCGGTCTGGCTGCGCGGCAGCCAGCCGTTCTTCAGCTCGAACTCCCCGTCGGCCGCCGCCGATATCCCCCACTGCTGGTCGTCGACGACCGTGCCCATCAGCTCCTGGACGTAACGCCTGGAGTCGGCGTCCAGCGGGGAGCGGGCGCTGAAGACCGCCTGCAGCAGGCTTATCTGGTCGGCGCTCGTCGTCTGCGTCAGCCCCCAGTGCCCCTCGGGGCCGCCGCTGGTGTGGCCGAGGCCGAGGCGCTCGTTGGCCGCGTCGAGCCCCTCGGCCCGGCCGATGGAGTCCCACAGCGCGTCGGCCGCGTCGTTGTCGCTCTCCCGGATCATGACCGCGGCCAGGTCCCGCTCCTCGGCGGTCAGCGCGCGCTCCTCGTCCTGCGCCTGCAGCAGCAGGGCGGCCAGGATGTCGACCTTGACGATGCTCGCCGTGTCGAAGGACTGGCTGCCGTAGGTGGCGCTCAGGCCGCTGCCCAGGGCGAGCACCGAGACCGACAGGCGCACCTCGCGCCGCACCGAGGCGTCCGAGTCCCCGGCGTCCCCCGCGCTCCCGCCGTCCCCGGCCGCCCCGCCGTCCCCCTCGCTGCCGGCGTTCCCTCCGGCCTCCGAGCCCGAGCCGGAGTCCGGGCCGTCCCCCGGGGCCGACCCCGCGCCCGATCCGGGGCCGGTGGCCCCGGAGCCGGCGGACAACTCGTCGAGCAGCGCGCCGATCCCCTCGGCGAGCCTGGCGTTCGCGGCGCTGGTCAGCCCCGCCTGGGGCGCCGCCGGGCCGCCGTCCCCCGGCACCGCTCCCGACGGCGGGGCGCTCACCGCGTCCGCCACCGTCTCCTCGCTCCCGAAGGGCGAATCGCCGGCCGTCGCCGCGGCCAGCAACGCGGTGGCGAGCGCGGCGTTCACGACCAGCGCGGGCCTGATCCGCCGCGGCAGGTGACGGGGCACTCGACTCATGTGGTGCACGCTATACCGCACACCTGGCCGAGTCACCCGCGGTCCTGAGGAAGACCGCGTAACGGACGGTGACGACAAAGGCGGCATCGGGTCATCACCCCCGCCGCCCCCGTGGGACGGCGCCCCGGCCGCGCGGAAATCACTCCAACTACCGTCCCGGAACGGACCAAGCCGGTTACTGGATACCCTCGGGGCCGTGGCCATGAAGAACATCCCCCAGCCCGCCTTCGCCGGCGACGACGGCTCGGCCGATCCCACGCTGCGCCGCGCGCTCGGCGACTGGGCCCGCGACCCGGGGACCGAGCCCGCCCTCCTCGCGGCCCTGGCCCGGGCCAGGCTGCTGGTCCCGGTCGTCGCCGTCCTCGGCGAGGCCGAGACGGGCGAGGACGGGCTGCGCCGCGAGAAGTCGAGCGACATGGCCGTCCTCACCCTGCAACTCCCCGACGGGAGGCGGGCCCTGCCGGTCTTCACCGCGGTCGCCACCCTCGCCGCCTGGCGGGCGGACGCCCGGCCGGTGGCCGTGACCACCCGGCAGGCGCTCCAGGCCGCCGTGCAGGAGAACGCGGGCGCCCTGGTGATCGACGTGGCGGGACCCGTGAGCTACGAGTTGTCGGGCGCGGCCCTGCGCGCCGTCGCCACCGGCGGCGCCCCGGCCGCAGATCCCGAGGTCGCCGCCGCCGTGCGGACGGCCCTGGCCGCCGAACCCGCCGTGCGCACCGGGCACCTGGTCCCCGGGGGGCGCGCCGACGGGGTGCTCGCGCTGGTCCTGGACGAAGGCGCCCCCGCCGCCGAGACGGTCGGCAGGCTGGCCCGCGCCCTGGCCGCGGACGAGGTGCTGCGCGGCCGCCTCGTGCGCGGCCTCGAACTCGCCGTGCTGCCCGGGGACGGCGCCCTCCCCGACCGGCCGACGTACCGGCGCTGACCCCGCCCGGCCCCGGCCCCTCCGCCGCGCCGGCGGCCCGCGCGCACGTCACCCGCACGACCGCCCCGGAGTGCGGCGCCGGGTGCCGCGCCCGAAACTGCCACAGACACCACCGTCAGGCACTGGAGGGCGTCATGTCCGTCGAGACAGAACCGCAGCCGCTCGCGGCCGAGCTGGTGGGAACACTCGTCCTGGTCTTCTTCGCCGTCGGCTCCGCCGTGCTCGCCGGCGAGTTCATCGGAAGCCTGGGCATCGCCGTGGCCTTCGCCTTCACGCTCATCGGACTGGCCTTCATCCTGGGCCCCCTCTCCGGCGCACACCTCAACCCCGCGGTCACCTTCGGCATGCTGCTGGCCGGGCGGATGGACCTGATCACCGCGGTGATGTACTGGATCGCGCAGTTCATCGGCGCCTTCGCGGGCGCGGCCCTGCTCTTCCTCGTGGCCAAGCAGGTGCCGGGCCTGTCCACCCACGAGGCCTTCGGCAGCAACGGCTTCTCCGACCGGTCGGCGGTGGGCCTCTCGCTCGGCGGCGCCTTCGTCGCGGAGGCGATCCTCACCTTCCTGCTCGTCTTCGTGTACCTGTCGGTGACCAGGAGCTACCTGCTGCGCGGCCACGACGCGATCCCGGTCGGGCTGACCCTCGGCGTGGTCAACCTGATCGGCATCCCGCTCACCGGCGCCGGGGTGAACCCGGCCCGCAGCCTCGCGCCCGCGGTGTTCGCGGTCGGGGCCGCCCTCACCCAGGTGTGGCTGTTCATCGTCGCCCCCCTCGTCGGGGCGGCCGTCGCCGTGGTGGTGCACCGCCTGGTGCACGCGCAGGACGAGAACTGGCTCAGCGACTGGGACTGGCAGCGCGTGGGCCGTGGACGGGCCCGGTGAACTTCTCGCCCGGGCCCTGGCCGGGCGCGTCCGGCACCGCGGAGGCCTCGCGGAAGGCGAGCTGGAGCGATTTCAGCCCGTCCCGCAGGGGCGCGGCGTGGTAGGAACCGATCTCCGGGGCCCCGGCCGTCACCAGGCCGGCGAGCGCCGTGATCAGCTTGCGGGCCTCGTCCAGATCGAGGTGCCGCTCCCCGTCCTCGGCCAGCCCCAGGTGCACCGCGGCGGAGCTCATCAGGTGCACCGCCACCGTCGTGATGACCTCGACCGCGGGCACCTCGGCGATGTCACGCGTCAGGCCCGCGACGTCGGGGGTGCCGGGGGTGCCGGGCGCGGCGGGGCCGGCTGCGGACTCGGGGGCGGGCCCGGCACCTGGCGCGGGCGCATGCGCCGGGGCGGGCCCGGCGGAAGGGGCGGCGTCACTCATGCGGACCAGCGTAGGCGGCCCGCGGGCGCATCCCGGCCCGGGCCGCCGCTCGCCCGCGCGGAGGCGACCCGCCCGGCTGCGGTCCGCCACGATCGTGGTGTAGCCTGGTATGTGACCGGTCGGACATACGCGTGTCCGACCCGCAAGTGGAGGCTCCGCTCTCCCACCTCACCGGCCCTCCGGGTCGGCAGGTCTCAGGTCAGGCTGCGCCCCGCGGTGTTCTGCGGCGGTGCTCCCGGTCGATTGTGGAGCCCCGCCTGCGTGCCGTCCGGGGCGTTTTTCGCGTGTTTCGCGTGGTCAGCGCCACCGCACGGCGGCTCATCACGAACCCTATCCCGGCACGGCTGTCCGCCAGGCAACCGTGCGGCGCAACCGAGGAGGCCCCATCAGCGCCGAGCCCCGCATTAACGACCGGATTCGCGTCCCCGAGGTGCGACTCGTCGGTCCCAGCGGCGAGCAAGTGGGCATCGTGCCGCTTGCCAAGGCCCTGGAGCTTGCCCAGGAGTACGACCTGGACCTGGTCGAGGTGGCGGCGAACGCCCGCCCGCCGGTGTGCAAGCTCATGGACTACGGAAAGTTCAAGTACGAGTCGGCCATGAAGGCCCGTGAGGCGCGCAAGAACCAGGCGCACACGGTGATCAAGGAGATGAAGCTCCGGCCGAAGATCGACCCGCACGACTACGACACCAAGAAGGGTCACGTCGTCCGGTTTCTCAAGCAGGGGGACAAGGTCAAGATCACGATCATGTTCCGCGGTCGTGAGCAGTCCCGCCCCGAGCTGGGCTATCGGCTGCTGCAGCGGCTCGCGGAGGACGTCCAGGACCTGGGGTTCGTCGAGTCCAACCCCAAGCAGGACGGGCGGAACATGATCATGGTTCTCGGACCGCACAAGAAGAAGACCGAGGCCATGGCCGAGGCGCGGGAGGCACAGGCCGCCCGCAAGGCCGAGCGGCAGCAGGGCAGGGCGTCGGCCTGAGGCGCCGACCACCCGCCCGGCTCGCCGGAAGACAGTTGAAGGACGAGGAGAGAACGGCGACATGCCGAAGAACAAGACGCACAGCGGTACCAGTAAGCGGTTCAAGATCACTGGTTCCGGCAAGGTGATGCGCCAGCGCGCCGGTCGCCGTCACTACCTGGAGCACAAGCCCTCGACGCTGACGCGTCGCCTCGCGGGCACGACGGAGACGGCTCCGGCCGACGCCAAGAGGATCAAGAAGCTCCTCCGCAAGTGATTCCGGCGGCGGCGCCCGCCGGCACCCGGTGGCGCCCGCCGCAAGGCAGACCGGACCCATCCGCCTCCGGGCCGCGTGAGCACCCCGCGGCCCCGCAACAAGGAGTACACACGTGGCACGCGTCAAGCGGGCGGTCAACGCCCACAAGAAGCGCCGGGCGATTCTCGAGCAGGCCAGCGGATACCGCGGCCAGCGGTCACGGCTCTACCGCAAGGCGAAGGAGCAGGTCACCCACTCCCTCGTCTACAACTACAACGACCGCAAGAAGCGCAAGGGCGACTTCAGGCAGCTGTGGATTCAGCGGATCAACGCCGCCGCCCGTGCCAACGGCATCACGTACAACCGCTTCATCCAGGGCCTGAAGGCCGCCGAGATCGAGGTGGACCGCAAGATGCTGGCCGAGCTCGCGGTCAACGACCCGAACGCCTTCTCCGTTCTGGTCGAGACGGCGCAGAAGGCGCTGCCGAGCGACGTCAACGCCCCGCGCGCCGTCGCCTGAGCGACGCCGCAGCCGACCGGACCCGCAGGCCCCGCCTGCGGGTCCGGCCCTTTCCGGCGGCGGGGCGCCGCGCGGCTGTTCCCGGGCCCGCGAGCCGCTCGGATCCCCGGGGCTCCCGAGTTCCCCGGGGCGCCGAGGAGCCGAATGCCCGGGGAGCCGCCCCCCGGCGTTGCCGTACCCGGCAGAACTCGTCAGAGTCCCGCCAGAACCCCGCCAGAACCCGGTCGCATCCCGTCGTAGCCCGTCGTGGCCCGTCGATCCCGGTCGCACCCGTCCGGCTCGCGACCGCCCGGCGCCCGCCGCCCGGGCGGCGCCCGCGCCATGCCCCCGCCCCCAGCCCCGCCGAGAGGTGAGCCACCGCCCATGGGACCCGCCGCCGAGCTGACCTCCCCGCGCTCCCCGCGCGTCGTGGCCGCCAGAAGGCTCGCCAGGCGCAGCTTCCGCGGCAAGGAGCGCAGGTTCCTCGCCGAGGGGCCGCAGGCGGTGCGCGAGGCCGTCGCCCACCGGACCGGGGAGGGCCGCACGCTGCTCGAACTCTTCGCCACCCCGGAGGCCGCCGAGCGGCACGGCGAGCTGGTGGACGACGTGCGGGCCGCCGGGGTGCCGGTACACCGGGCGAGCCCCGAGGTGGTCGGCGGCATCTCGCAGACGGTCACCCCCCAGGGCCTGGTCGGCGTCTGCCGCTTCCTGGACCGGCCGCTGGACGAGATCCTCGCCGCGCGCCCCCGGCTGATCGCGGTCCTCGCCCACGTCCGGGACCCGGGCAACGCCGGAACCGTGCTGCGCTGCGCCGACGCCGCGGGCGCCGACGCGGTGATCCTCACCGACGCCTCGGTCGACCTCTACAACCCGAAGGCCGTGCGGGCCTCCGTCGGCAGCCTCTTCCACCTGCCGGTGGCCGTCGGCGTCCCGGTGGAGCGGGCGGTCGCCGGGCTGGCCGCGGCGGGGGTGCGGGTGCTGGCCGCCGACGGGGGCGGCGAGCGGGACCTGGACGAGGAGCTGGACGCGGGCACCATGGGCGGCCCGACCGCCTGGGTGTTCGGGAACGAGGCCTGGGGGCTGCCCAGGGAGACGAGGGAGCTCGCCGAGGCCGTGGTGCGGGTGCCGATCCACGGCCGGGCCGAGAGCCTCAACCTCGCCACCGCCGCCGCCGTGTGTCTCTACGCCTCGGCGCGCGCCCAGCGTGCGCCCGGGGGCTGCCGCGCCCGGGGCGGCGCCGCGGCCGGTCGGCCATTGGAGCGGTGACGCGGTCATTGCGCATTCAACCGGGGAGAGATGTATCCGACGGGGCCCTAGTAGGCTGACCCGCACTGGGAGAGGGGCGAACAGGGGATGGACAGCGCGTCCGGTGCCGGGGAACTCGACCTGCGGCCAGACGACCTTCCCGACGGCCTGGTCGTGGCCGACCGGCTCGGGCTGGTCACCTGCTTCAACGCGGAGGCGGCCCGGCTCACCGGCGAGGCGCCCGAGAAGGCGCTCGGCCGCCCCATCGAGCGGGTCCTGCCGCTGGAGATGTCCGACGGCCGCCGCTGGTGGCAGCTGACCGACCCCTACCGCGGCGCCGCCACCAGGACCGGCCAGCCGGAGCGGAACCTGCTGCTGCCCGGCGGGCGCGAGGTGCTGGTCTCGGCGCGCTACGTGCGCTGCCGCCCGCGCGGCCCCGTGCAGCGGCTGGTCGTCAGCATGCGCGGCACCGAGGCCAGGATGCGCACCGAGCGCAGCAACGCGGAGCTGATCGCGACCGTGGCGCACGAACTGCGTTCCCCCCTCACCTCGGTCAAGGGCTTCACCGCCACGATGCTCGACAAGTGGGACCGGTTCACCGACGAGCAGAAGCGCCTGATGCTGCAGACCGTGGACGGCGACGCCGACCGCGTCACCCGGCTGATCACCGAACTGCTCGACGTCTCCCGCATCGACTCGGGACGCCTGGAGATCAGGCGGCAGCTGGTCAGGCTCGACGACGCGGTCCGCCGCCACGTGGAGACGATGGTCAACGGCGGGCTGCGGGCGGACCGTTTCGACCTGCGCATCGCCGAGGGACTGCCGGGGCTGTGGGTCGACCCCGACAAGATCGACCAGGTGCTGGGGAACCTGCTGGAAAACGCCGTGCGCCACGGCGCGGGAACCGTCACCATCGAGATGGACCAGGTGCCGGCGGGGAGGACCCGCCAGGAAGGGACGGCGGTGACCGTGAGCGACGAGGGCCCCGGCATCCCGGAGGATGTCATGCACCGGGTCTTCACCCGCTTCTGGCGGGGCAGCGACCGCGGCGGCACCGGGCTCGGCCTCTACATCGTGAAGGGCATCGTGGAGGCGCACGGCGGGACGGTCACGGTGGGCCGCTCCGCGGGCGGCGGCGCCCGCTTCCGATTTATTCTGCCCACGGGCACCCCCGCGTTCCTCTCCTGACCCGGCCGGAAGCCTCCGGCCCGCGGCGGAGCAGGCCGGGGCGCTCCCCGTGGGCTCTCCCCGCGTACGCCTCCCCACGGACCGCGTACGAACACCTTCGCCTGCCCCTTTAGACTCGGTCCCCGGGAACCCCGGGGCGCGCAGCGGGGGCGCCAAGCCAAACGGAAGCACGGGAAGAGATGTCGGCACCCAACAAGTCGTACGACCCTGTCGAGGTCGAGGCACTGCAACCGGAAGTGGTCGAGCGGGTGCGCGACGAGGCGCTCGCGGCGATCGCCGCGGCGGACAGCCTCGACGCGCTGCGCGAGGCCAAGGCCGCGCACGCCGGTGACCGCTCGCCCCTCGCCCTGGCCAACCGCGAGATCGGGGCGCTGCCGCCGCAGGCCAGGGCCGCGGCGGGCAAGCGCGTCGGCCAGGCCAGGAGCGAGGTCGGCAAGGCACTCGCCGCCAGGCAGGAGGAGCTGGAGGCCGAGCGCGACGAGCGGGTACTGGTCGAGGAGGCGGTGGACGTCACGCTGCCCTACGACCGTGCCCCGGCCGGCGCGAGGCACCCGATGACCACGCTCTCCGAGCGGATCGCGGACATCTTCGTGGCCATGGGCTACGAGGTCGCCGAGGGGCCCGAGGTCGAGGCCGAGTGGTTCAACTTCGACGCCCTCAACATCGCGCCCGACCATCCGGCGCGCACCACGAGCGACACCTTCTTCGTCGAGCCGCTCGCCGAGGCGGGCGCCGAGCAGGACGCGGGCCTGGTGCTGCGCACCCACACCTCGCCCGTGCAGATCCGCTCGATGCTGGAGCGCAAGCCGCCGATCTACGTGATCTGCCCCGGGCGCGTCTACCGCACCGACGAGCTCGACGCCACCCACACGCCCGTCTTCCACCAGGTGGAGCTGCTCGCGGTGGACGAGGGCCTCACCATGGCCGACCTCAAGGGCACCCTGGACCACATGGTCCAGTCGCTCTTCGGGCCCGGCATGCGCACCCGGCTGCGGCCGGACTACTTCCCCTTCACCGAGCCGTCCGCCGAGATGGACATGCTCTGCTTCCACTGCCGCGGCGAGTCGGTCGGCAACCCGGACCGCCCCTGCCGGACCTGCTCGAGCGAGGGCTGGATCGAGCTGGGCGGCTGTGGCGTGGTGAACCCGAAGGTGCTGGTCGCCTGCGGCATCGACCCGGACAGGTACAGCGGCTTCGCCTTCGGCTTCGGCATCGAGCGGATGCTGATGTTCCGCCACAACGTGACGGACATGCGAGACATGATCGAGGGTGACGTGCGGTTCACCCGGCCGTTCGGGATGGAGATCTGATGCGCGCCCCGCTTTCCTGGCTGCGTGAGTACGTCGACCTGCCGGCCGGCGAGACCGGCAGGGACGTCGCGGCCAAGCTCATCTCCGCCGGCCTCGAGGTCGAGACCGTCGAGCGCCTGGGAGCCGACCTGACCGGCCCGCTGGTCGTCGGGCAGGTGCTGGCGTTCGAGGAGCTGACCGGGTTCAAGAAGCCGATCCGCTACTGCCAGGTCGACGTCGGCAAGGCGAACGGCACGGGCGAGCCGCAGAACATCATCTGCGGCGCGACGAACTTCCTGGTCGGCGACAAGGTCGTCGTCGTGCTGCCGGGCGCGGTGCTGCCCGGCGGGTTCGCGATCTCGGCCCGCAAGACCTACGGGCACGTCTCCGAGGGCATGATCTGCTCGGCTCGCGAACTCGGCATCGGCGACGACCACGACGGCATCCTCGTGCTGCCGCCCGAGCACGAGGTCGGCACCGACGCCGTCGAACTGCTCGAACTCGTCGACGAGGTCCTGGACATCGCGGTCACCAGCGACCGGGGCGACTGCCTCTCGCTGCGCGGCATCGCCCGCGAGACCGCCATCGCCTACGGCCTGCCGCTGCGGGACCCGGCGCTGCTCGACGTGCCCGAGCCCAACGGCGAGGGCCACCCGGTGCGCGTGGACGACCCGGGCTGCGACCGGTTCACGGCCCGCACGGTCCGGGACGTGCGGCCGGAGGCGCACTCCCCGATCTGGCTCAAGCGCAGGCTCCAGAAGGCCGGGATGCGTCCCATCTCGCTCGCCGTCGACATCACCAACTACGTGATGCTGGAGACCGGCCAGCCCCTGCACGCCTACGACCGCTCCCGGCTCAGCGGCCCCCTCGGCGTGCGCAGGGCGCGGCAGGGCGAGGAGCTGACCACCCTGGACGGCGTCAAGCGCGTCCTGGACGCCGGGGACCTGGTGATCATCGACGGCAACGGCCCGGTCGGCCTGGCCGGCGTGATGGGCGGCGCCGACACGGAGATCGCCGACGCCGTCGAGGCGCCCTCGCCCCTCGGGCAGGCCCAGGGCACCACGGAGATCGTGCTGGAGGCCGCGCACTTCGACCCGGTGTCGATCGCGCGCACCGCGCGCCGCCACAAGCTCTCCACCGAGGCCTCGCGCCGGTTCGAGCGCGGCGTGGACCCGCAGGCGGCCGCGGCGGCGGCGCAGCGCGCCGTCGACCTCCTGGTCCTGCTCGCCGGGGGCACCGCCGACCCGGGCGTCACCCAGCTCGGCCGCGACGGCGGGCCGCGTTCGATCACCATGAAGGCCGACCACCCCGACCGGGTCGCCGGGGTCGCCTACGGGTGGGAGACCGTGGTGCGCCGCCTGCGCGAGGTGGGCTGCACGGTCACCGGCACGGACGTGCTGACCGTCACGGTGCCGAGCTGGCGCCAGGACCTGGCCGAGCCCAACGACCTCGCGGAGGAGGTCATCCGCCTCGAGGGCTACGAGAACCTCCCCTCCACCCTGCCCAGGCCGTCGGCCGGGCGTGGCCTCACCGAGCGGCAGCGCCTGCACCGCCGGGTGGGCCGCGCGCTGGCCGGGGCCGGTTACGTGGAGGCGCCCACCTACCCGTTCCTCGGACCTGCCCAGCTCGACGCGCTGCAGGTGCCGGGGGACGACCCCCGCCGCCGCACCGTGCGGCTGGTCAACCCGATCTCCGACGAGGAGCCCGCGCTGCGCACCACGCTGCTGCCCGGGCTGCTGGAGGCGCTGCGCCGCAACGTCGGGCGCGGCGGCCAGGACCTGGCGCTCTTCGAGACGGGCCTGGTCTTCCTGCCCACGGGTGAGGAGCCGTCCCCGGTGCGGCTGCCGGTCACCGGGCGCCCCTCGCCGGAGGAGCTCGCCCGGCTGGACGCCGCGCTGCCGCGGCAGCCGCGGCGGGTGGCCGTCGTCATGGCCGGGGCCCGGGAGCCCTCCGGCTGGTGGGGCCGGGGCCGCCCGGCCGGCTGGGCGGACGCCGTCGAGGCGGCCCGCACGGTCGCCCGCGAGGCCGGCGTGGAGCTGACGGTCGAGGCCGGCCGGTACGCGCCCTGGCACCCGGGGCGGTGCGCCGCGCTGTACGCGGTGGTGCGGGGCGAGAAGCGGCCGGTGGGCCACGCGGGCGAGCTGCACCCCCGGGTGGTGAAGGCGCTGGGGCTGCCCGAACGCACCTGCGCGATGGAGGCGGACCTCGACCTGATCACCGAGGCCGGGACGGGGCCGGTGGCCGCGCCGCAGGTGTCCACCTTCCCGGTGGCCACGCAGGACGTCGCGCTGCTGGTCGACGGGCAGGTGCCGGCCGCCGACGTGGCGGCGGCGCTGCGCTCGGGCGCGGGTGAACTGCTGGAGTCGCTGCGGCTGTTCGACGTCTTCACGGGCGAGCAGGTGGGCGCGGGCCGCAAGTCCCTCGCCTACACGCTGCGCTTCCGCGCCCAGGACCGGACGCTGACCTCAGAGGAGGTCACGGCCGCCCGCGAGGCGGCGGTGGCCGCCGCGGCGGAGCGCACCGGCGCCACGCTGCGCGCCTGAGCGCACCCGCACCGGGGCCCGCCGGCCGGCAGTCACGCCGGGCGGCGGGCCCCGGGCGTCTTCGCACGTGGCCTTCGCGCGCGGCGTTCGCGCGTGACCCTCGCGCGTGGCCTTCGCGCGGGGAGGTCAGCGCGAGCCGGGCAGGGGGCGGGCCTGGCGCGGGTCGGCGAGCGGGGCGAGCAGGTCGCCGTGGGCGTCGAGGCGGGCGGGCATGTCGCCGAGGCGGATGTCGAGCTGCCGGGGCTCCGCGCAGTTCTCGACCTCATCCCAGGTCACCGGCGCCGAGACCATGGGGGCGTGCCTGGCGCGCAGGGTGTAGGGCGTGGCGGTCGTCTTGCGGGCGGCGTTCTGGCTGTGGTCGATGAAGACCTTTCCCGGGCGCAGCCGGCGGGCCATCGCGGCGACGACCCGCCGCGGCATGGCCGCGGCGGCCTCCAGGGCGAGGGCCTTCGCGTATCCGGACGCCGCCTCGGAGGACACCGGCCGCAGCGGGCACAGCAGGTGCAGGCCCTTGGAGCCCGAGGTCTTGGCGTAGGCGGTCAGCCCGTCGGCCGCCAGCCGCTCGCGCAGCCACCCGGCCACCTCGCAGCAGTCGACGATCGTGGCGGGCTCGCCCGGGTCGAGGTCGAAGACCAGCCGGTCGGCCAGCCCCGGGGTGCCCACCCGCCACTGCGGGGTGTGCAGCTCCACGACCAGGTTGGTGACCCAGACCAGGGCGGGGAGGTCGCCGATCACCAGCTGCCGCATGGTGCCGCCGCCCGAGCGCGGCACCTCGTGGACGGTCACCCACTCGGGGGTGCCGGGGGGCACGCGTTTCGTGAAGAACAGCTCTCCCTCCGGGCCGTCCGGGTAACGCAGCAGGCTCAGCGGGCGATCGCGGAGTTCGGGGAGGAGCACCGCCCCGTTGCTCGCGTAGTAGTGCAGCACCTCGCCCTTGGTCGTGCCGTCCGGGTAGACGGCCTTCTCCAGGTTGGACAGCGTGAGACGCCGCCCCTCCACGCTGACGACAGGCATAACCTGAGACTGGCACGAAAGGGGCAGACGATGCGAACCATCTGGAAAGGGGCTATTTCCTTCGGTCTGGTCACCATTCCCGTCAAGGTCTTCAGCGCCACCGAGAACCACTCGGTCTCCTTCCGGCAGATCCACACCGCCGACGAGGGCCGCATCCGCTACCGCAAGGTCTGCGAGCTCGACGGCGAGGAGGTGCCGGGCGAGGAGATCGGCAAGGGGTACGTGACGGCCGACGGCGCGCTGGTCCAGGTCACCGACGAGGACCTGGACGCCCTGCCGCTGCCGAGCGCGCGGACCGTGGAGATCCTCGGCTTCCTGCCCATCGGCAGCATCGACCCCTACCAGCTCGACCGCTCCTACTACCTCGCCCCCGAGACCGGCGCCGCCAAGCCCTACGTGCTGCTCCGGGAGGCGCTGCGGCGCGCGGACAAGGGGGCGATCGCCAAGCTGGCGATGCGTGGCCGCGAGACGCTCGCCCTGATCAGGGCGCTGCCGGGGGAGCGCCGCGGCGGCGAGGCCGGCGAGGACCGCGGGGACGGGGGCGAGGAGGTGCTGGGCATGCACACCCTGCTGTGGCCGGACGAGATCAGGCCCGCGGCCGGCGTCGCGCCCACCGAGCGGGTCACCGTCCGGGAGGCCGAACTCGACCTCGCGGACACCCTGATGGAGACGCTGGGCCCGGTGGACATGTCCGAGCTGCACGACGAGTACCGCAACGCCGTCGAGGCCCTGGTCGACGCGAAGCTCTCCGGCGCCGCACCCGCGCGGCCGGGGCGGGAGCCGGCCGGGGGCCGCGTGGTCGACCTGATGGCGGCCCTGGAGGACAGCGTGCGCGGGGCCAGGCGCGGGCGCGGCGAGGAGGGCGAGCCGGGGGAGGAGGCGACCGTGACCCCCTTCAAGAAGAGCGGGCCGCAGGCCGGAAAGCGGCCGGCGCGCAAGGAGGCGGCCAAGAAGACGCAGCCGCGGAAGGCGGCGAAGAAGACCACCGGGGCGCGGGGGGACGAGACCGCGCGCAAGGCCACCGGGAAGACCGCAGGGAAGCAGGCGGCGAAGAAGGCCGCCCAGAAGAAAACCGCCCAGAAGAAAACCGCCCAGAAGAAGGCCGCCCAGAAGAAGGCGGTGGGGCGCAAACGTGCCTCATGAGGCGTACCGGTAGAACCCCGCGCCGGTCTTGCGCCCCAGGTGCCCCGCGGACACCATCCGCGAGAGCAGGGGAGGGGGCGCGTACAGCGGCTCCTTGTACTCCTGGTACATCGACTCCGCGATCGAGGCGAGCGTGTCGAGCCCGATCAGGTCGGCCAGCCGCAGCGGGCCGAGCGGATGGGCGCAGCCCAGCTCCATCCCCTTGTCGATGTCGTCCAGGCCCGCCGCCCCCGACTCCAGCATCCGGATCGCGGACAGCAGGTAGGGCACGAGCAGGGCGTTCACCACGAAGCCGGAACGATCGGGGGCGCGGATCGCGTGCTTGCCCAGCACCCCGGTGACCAGCGCCTCGACCCGCGCGATCGTCTCATCCGCGGTGGTCAGCGCGGGCACCAGCTCGACGAGCCGCTGCACCTGGGCCGGGTTGAAGAAGTGGATGCCGATCACCTGGCCGGGGCGTGAGGTGGCCACGGCCAGGTTGACCAGCGGGATCGCGGAGGTGTTGGAGGCCAGGACCGCGTCGGCCCGGGCGACCACCTGGTCGAGCACCTGGAAGATCTCGGTCTTCACCTGCTCGTTCTCGACCACCGCCTCGATCACCAGGTCGCGGTCGGCGAACTCCCCGAGGTCCGTGGTGAACCGCAGCCGGTCGAGGGCCGCGTCGCGCTCCTCCTCGGTGATCTTGCCGCGCTCGGCGGCCACCCCCAGCGAGTTCGCCAGGCGGGTCCGGCCGAGTTCCAGGGCCTCGCCCGTGGTCTCGGCGACCACCACGTCCAGGCCGGCCCGGGCACACACCTCGGCGATGCCGGCGCCCATCTGCCCGCAGCCCACCACGCCCACGCGCTCCACGCCCGCCGCGTGGACCGCCGCGGGACCCGTCACACGGTCGGTCACCGGCCGCCCCTTCCCTGCTCGTGCCTGTGCCCCGACGTTACCCCGGCCCAGGCGGCCGCAGGCGGCCGGGGAGGACCGGGCGGCGCGGCCCTCCCCGGCCGTGGCTCAGCCCGTCCCGCAGGCCGAGCCGTTCACCGTGAAGCCGCCGGGCGTGCCGCTGCCGGGACCGGTGGCCAGGAAGCCCACGGAGACCGAGGAGCCGGGCGGGATCGACGCATTCCAGGCGGCCGGGGTGACGGTGACCGCGGCGCCGCTCTGCGTGAAGCTCCCGTTCCACATCTGGCTGATGTGCTGGGCCCCGGGGAACGTCCAGGCCAGCTGCCAGTCGCCGAGCGTCGCGGTCCCGGTGTTGCGCACCGTCACCTCGCCCTGGAAGCCGTCCTGCCACTGGTTGGTGACCCGGTAGTCGACCGCGCAGGCACCCTGGGCCGGCGGATCGCCGTCATCGCCGCCGTCGTCGCCTCCGTCACCTCCGTCACCGTCGTCCCCGCCGTCGTCGCCCCCGTCACCTCCGCCGGTCTCGCTGGTGTCGCCGTAGATCACGCCGCGGCCGTTGGTGCTGACGTACACCCGGCCGAACACCCGCGGGTCGCCGGTGATGGCCGCCCCGGTCCACGCCCACTGGTGCTCGTCGTCGTTGATCCGCACCCAGGTGCCGCCCGCGTCCACGGAGCGGTAGATCCCGCGGGTGCCGTCGACCACGCCGCTGCTGTAGAGGGTCTGGTACGAGGAGCCGGAGGCCGCCTTGCCGAAGCCGATGGTGTCGGCCTCGATCCCCTCCACCTCGGCGAACGTCGCGCCGCCGTCCGTGGAGTGCCACAGGCCGCCGCCCGCGAGCCACACGTCGCCCTCCGCGCCGGGGACGGCGGCGAACCGCACGTCGCCGGTCGGCAGCCCGCCGGCCGAGGAGGCGCGGAACGTCGCGCCGCCGTCGGTGCTGACGTAGAAGGTGCCCTGATGGAAGCCGTAGAAGGTGTTCGGGTCCACCCGGTCCGCCTCGACCCTGGCCCCCTGCGGGATGCCCTGGGACGCCGTCCATGAGCTGCCGAAGCCGACCGAGTAGTACACGCCGGTGTTCTCCGGCGCCCACACGTAGCGGCTGCCGTCGGCCGCGGCCGCCACCGTGCCGCCGTGCGCCCCGCCGGGCGGGGTGCTGCTGAACCAGTTGGCGCCGTTGTCGGTGGAGAAGGTGATCGTCGGCTCGGTGCTGTCGCCGACCTGGTTACCGACGCGGACCACGTCGTTCGGCGCGAGTTCCGCGAAGTCCAGGCTCGTGGTGCTGCCGAAGGTCGGGAAGTTGCTCTCCGGCACCTCGGCGAGGTCGGTGTGCCGGAAGCCGCCGATGTCGCCGAGGCCGCTGAGCAGCGAGGCCCCGCTCGGCGGACTGGCCAGGTCGAGGACCGCCGTCTCCTCCAGGCCGTCGACGAACGGGCGGATGGTGAAGGTCTGGTCGCTGTCCCAGTTCGTCAGCTCGGTGGTGCCGTACAGGGTGGCGCCGGTGCCGTACAGCAGCCGGTCGGAGTCGAAGGGGTCGATCTCCATCGCCTCGGTCATCCAGCCGAGCTTGGGGGCCTGCTCCGGCGGCTGTGGATTGGCGCCGAGGTCGAGCCAGGGCACCGAGGAGATGTCCATCGTGAAGCGGTTGTCGCGGTTGGGATAGCCGGCCCAGTCCCAGCTCCTGGTCCAGGTCTCGCCGCTGTCGGTGGAGCGGAAGATCTGCGTGTCCGGCCACCAGGAGCTGTAGCCGGTGACCATCACCGTCCCCGGGTGCTGCCGGTCGACCGTCAGGCCGCTGAAGCCGAAGTACCGGTCGCTGCCCGAGGGGACCGGGGAGATGTCCGTCCAGGTCCCGGTCCCGGTGTCAAGCCGCCAGACCTCGCCGTCCGTGCCGTCGTACGGGCCCTCGTTGTCGCTCGTGGCCACGTACAGGTCGCCGGTCTCCTCGTCGAGGACACCCTTGTGCGGCAGGAAGCCCGTCGGCTGCCCCGGCACCGCCTCCCAGGTCGCGCCGCCGTCGGTCGAGCGGTAGATGCCCTCGCCGAGGTCGGCCACGCCCGCGTAGAGCGTCCGCGTGGGGCTGCCCGGCGTTCCCGAGTCCGGGTCGAAGGTCACCCAGGAGACGCCGATGATGTCGCTCTGGTAGCCCGTCGAGTCCGAGGGGTCGGGCACGTAGTCGCCCGGGTTGGGGAAGGAGGCGACCTCCGACCAGGTCGCGCCCGCGTCGGTGCTGCGCCACAGGCCGTGGCCGCTCGGGGCGCCGAAGTACAGCACGTCGTTGTCGTTGGGGTCCACGACGAGGCGCTCGCCCATGCCGCGGCCCGGCATGTTTCCGCCGAGCTTGAAGGGCAGTTCGGTGGTCTGCCAGGTCTCGCCGCGGTCGGAGGAGCGCAGGATCGCGCCGTTCTCCGGGTCCCAGTCGTTGGTGTAACTGCCCACGGCGGCATAGACGTTGTCCGGGTCGACCGGGTCCGTGGCGATCGAGGCGACGCCGGTGTGGCCCCAGTCGTCCCAGCCGACGTGGTCGAGGATCGGTATCCAGCGCCCGCCGGACTCGTCCCAGCGGTAGGCGCCGCCGATGTCCGTCCTGGCGTAGATCAGGCCGGGCTCCGTCCGGTTGAAGACGATGCCGGGTATGAAGCCGCCGCCGCCGATGGCGGCGTTCTGCCATGTGTAGTCCTCGGCGGCCGTGGTGGCGGCCGTGGCCGCGGCGCGCACCGCCGGCGGGTCGGCCTGGGCGGCGGACACGCTCGCGGTGAGCAGGCCGCCCGTCAGTGCCAAGCCCGCCAGCAAGGCGGTGGCAGGTCTCCCTCTGCGCACGCTGGCGCTCCTCTCCGTACTCGACCGCCGGCAAGGGCGGTTGGGGGTGGCGAAACGGTGGAACACGGGTGGGAGCGCTCCCAATTCGCGCGTGCCGATGATGCTAACTGTCGAATGTTGTTCGCATAAGGGTGTGTCACGAGGGGTATTGCCGCAGAGATTTGGCCACCCTTGACCGCAATCGGTCGGGGAATCGGCCGGGTCATGCCTGTGTGGCGGGGCCGCCGGTCCTCGCCGAAGACGCCGCCTCCCGCCCGGGAGGCGGCGGCGCGATCGCCGTGCCCGCCTGCCGGGCGCGGCGGGAGCCGGGCCCACAGTCGGACTGCAAGGGGGCAGTACATGGGACGAATCACGCGGCGGGACCTGGGCGTCGGGACGGTGGGCTCGCTCGCCGGCCTGCTGACGCTGCGTCAGGCGAGCGTGGCGGCCGCGGACCAGCGGCGCGCCGGGCCGCACCCCGGCGCGCACGCGGGCGGCCGGGCGCGCACGCAGGTGCGCGGCATGTGGATCGCCACGGTGGCGAACGTCGACTGGCCGAGCGCGCCCGGCCGTTCCCCCGCCGATGCGAAGGCGGAGCTGAGGGCCCTGTTCGACGCGGCGGCCGGCTGGCGGCTGAACACCGTGTTCTTCCAGGTGCGCCCGACGGCCGACGCGCTGTGGCCCTCGCGCTTCGAGCCCTGGTCGCAGTGGCTGACCGGAACCCAGGGGCGCGACCCCGGCTGGGACCCGCTGGACTTCGCCGTGCGGGAGGCACACGCGCGCGGCCTGCGGCTGCACGCGTGGTTCAACCCGTACCGGATCTCGCTCCAGGACGATCCGGAACTGCTGGCCCAGGGGCATCCGGCGCGCCGGCACCCGGAGTGGGTGGTGCCCTACGGCGGCAAGCTGTACTACAACCCGGGCATTCCCGAGGTGCGCGCCTTCGTGCAGGACGCGATGGCCGACGCGGTGGCGCGCTACGAGATCGACGGCGTGCACTGGGACGACTACTTCTACCCGTACCCGGTGGCGGGCCAGGAGTTCGACGATGCGGCGGCCTTCGCCGAGTGGGGCGGGGAGTTCGCCGACCGGGCCGCCTGGCGGCGCAACAACGTGGACCTGCTGGTGCGCGAGATGGCGGGCCGGGTGCGCGGGGAACGGCCGGGAATCCCCTTCGGGATCAGCCCGTTCGCCGTCTGGCGCAACCGGGCCACCGATCCGCTCGGCTCGGACACGCGGGCGGGCGTGCAGACCTACGACGACCTGTACGCCGACACCAGGAAGTGGGTCAGGCGCGGCTGGATCGACTACGTCCTGCCGCAGGTCTACTGGAACATCGGCTTCGAGGCGGCCGACTACGCCGAACTCGTCCGGTGGTGGTCGGACGTCGCCAGGGGCACGGGCGTCGAGGTGTACATCGGGGAGGCGATGTACAAGGTGGGGGACCCGGCGCAGCCCGAGGCGTGGCAGGACCCGGCCGAGCTCTCGCGCCACCTCACGCTGTGCGCCGGGTACCCGGAGGTCCGCGGGAACGTCTTCTACTCGGCGACGCAGGTCGTCGCCGACCCGCTCGGCGCGATGAGCCGCGTGTACGAGGACCACTACCGGCGCGGCGCGTAGCCGGCCCCGCGGAGGCCCGTGCGCCGTCGTGCGCCGTCGTGCGCCGCCTGCCCGCGGCCTGCGGCGGACGGCGCACGCCGCGATGGTGCGGCGTGCGCCGGCGCGCGCTGGCTCTGTGCTGTTTCTGTGCTGGTTCTGTGCTGGTCTGCGCTGGTCTGGGGCTGCGCGTGCCGCGGGCGGGTGGAGTGCCGGGCCGGTCAGGTGCGTTGCCCGGCGCGGGCGCGGCGGCCGAGGACCACCAGGCCGCCGGCCAGCGCGAGGGCCGCGAGCACCCCGGCGAACGTGGTGGCGCCGGCGGTCAGCCCGGTCGCGTCGCTGAGGTAGCCGGCCGCCACCGGCAGGGTTCCGGCCGGCAGGTAGCCGCCGACGTTGAGGGCGGCGTTGGCCTCGGCCAGGCGGGCCCGCGGCACCGTGGAGTTGAGCAGCGAAAGGCCGCCGAGCTGCCCCATGCCCTGGCCGGCCCCCGCGAGGGCCGCGGCGGCCAGGAGCGCGGCGACCGAGGAGGCGCACACCGCCCAGACCAGCGCGGCGGCGCCCGCGAGGGTGCTCGCCGCCCCGGCGAGGAGGATGGCGTGCGGGCGCAGCCGCCGCACCAGGAACTGGGCGGCGGTGGCGACGAGGAACATCAGGAAGGCCATGCCGCCGGCGAGGGCCCGGCTGTCCGAGTGGAGCAGGCCGGACAGCAGCGAGGGGCCGAGCGAGAGAACGAACGAGGTGGCGGTGATGCCCGGGCCGAACACCGCGATTCCCAGGGCGAGTTCGGTGCGGTTCTCGCGTGGTGCCCGGGGCGGCCGCAGCCAGGGCCCGCGCCGTGGCCCCGCCGGCCGGCCGATCGGCAGGCGCAGCACGACGACCACGGCCGTGGCCAGCGCGACGGCCTCGACGGCGAAGACCGGGACGATCGGCGCGGACAGGGTCTCGGAGAGCACCCCGGACAGGAGGGGCCCGAGGCCGGCGCCTAGGACCATCGCGCAGGAGGCGAGCAGGGCGCCGAGGCGCGCCCGGCTCGCCCCCGCGCCTCCCGCACCGTCCGCCGTGCCGGTCGCGGCGGCCACGTCCGTCACGGCGGCCATGCCCGCGGAAACCGCGGCGCCCACGGCGAGGCCGGTGAAGAAGCGGGCGATTATCAGTGCGGTCACCGACTCCGCGGTGGCGAAGATCAGGCAGGCCGCCAGCGCGAGGCCGAGCGCGGGCAGCAGCACCGGCTTGCGGCCGAGCCGGTCGGAGACGACGCCGGAGACCAGCAGCGAGCCCAGCAGGCCCAGGATGTAGCAGGCGAAGATCACCGTCAGCGTGCCCCGGGAGAAGCCGATGTCCTCCTGCCACAGCACGTAGAGCGGGGTGGGGGAGTTCGACAGCACGAAGACCGCGGTCACCGGCCATGCGGCGAGCCACACCCACCAGAGGGGAGGGGCCTGCTTCCGTGGCGCGCCGGGCGCCGGTGCGGGGGACTGCGCGCGGGGGCGTGCGCCGGCCGGCGCGAGGCCGCCGGCCCGCCCTCCCTGCGCGGGGGGCGGGGAGCCTGGGGTGGTTCGGGTGCGATGCACGGGCGTTCCCTTCGCCGCTCTAATACGAGAAAAGTCGAACTAGGTTCGAGGGGAACATAGCATGCTGTACGATAGAACTCGTACTAGCGGGGGTCGAGGTGAAGGAGCCGCCTGTCATGCCGTCGATCGCGCGCACCGAGCCGGCCGTCGTGGAGCTGCCCGAGCCGCCTGGGCTCCCCGGGCCGCTTCCGGAGCCGCGGGTGGAGGACCTGAGGCTGGAGATCGTCCTCGGCGCCCTGAGTGATCCGCTGCGGCTGACCGTCGTGCGGAAACTGCTGCTGGAGCGCGAGGAGTTCGACCACCCCTGCGGCTGGTTCGGGTTCGACCGCCCGAAGTCGACGCTCACCCACCACTTCAAGGCCCTGCGCGAGGCGGGCCTCATCAGGCAGCGGCAGTACGGCCTCGAACGCCGCAGCCACGTGCGCGTCGACGACCTGGAGGCCCGCTTCCCCGGCCTGCTCGCCCTCGTCGCGGCCTGGACGCCGCGGGAGGGCTGAGCCGGGGGGCGACGGCGCACCTGGTTCCTGTGTCCTCGCGGCGGCGCGGCGCGGCGTGGTGCGGTGTGGCGGCATGTGGGGGCCCGGCGCCGGGGTCCCGCGGGTCCTCGCCGGCCGTCTCGATCCGGTCCTCGTCCGGGCTTCGGCCGGTCCTCGTCCGGTCCTCGGCCGGGCTTCGCTGCCGAGGCGCGGGCGGGGCGTGGAGCGGCGGCGCGTTCCCCGCGCCGGGTGACGTCGGGTGACGTCGAGTCGCGGCGGGTGACGGCGGGTCGGGGCGGGCGGGGGTGGCCGCCGGGCTCATCAGCGCGGGCCGCGCAGGCCGTTCAGCAGCAGCGAGGTCAGGGTGTCCACGATCTCCTCGTCGGGCGCGGCGGGCGTCTTCGAGGTGAGGACCGCGTAGGCCAGCATCGACAGCATCCCGCCTATCGCCGCCGCCACCAGCTCGGGCTCGCCCGGCAGCTGCCTGCCCTCCTCGCGCAGGTACTCCAGGTGGTCGCGGATCATGCTCGTGTTCTCCGCCAGGCTGCGCCAGGCCGCCCCGGTGCCAGGGCCGCGGGCCACCGCCGACTCGAACAGGGCGATCGTCACCGGGAGGTTCTCCCGCATGACCTGCCAGGCGATCTCCAGGTGCGTGTGCAGCTGTGCCTCGTCGGTCAGGTCGTGTTCGCGGGGGTGATCCCGCTCGTGGATGTGCTCGTGCGCCTGTCCGTGCATGTCGCCGAGCAGCTCGGCCAGCAGGGCCTCCTTGTCCGTGAAGTGGTCGTAGAAGGAGCCCGTCGCGCGGCCCGCCGCCCGCGTGATGTCGGTGATCTTCGTGTTCAGGTAGCCGCGCTCCACGAACGTGCGGCGCGCCGCCTCCATGAGGGCGGCCCTCGTCTCGGCGGCCTTCTCCTTCCGCACGCCCATCCGCAGAACCTCCCTTGACGCCCGGCTTCGGGAGTCAGCATACTGAGGGAGATTCGGTGAATGCAGATTCAGTGAGCTATGATTCGGTGAAAGCGGGTTCGGTGGTGGGCCGGACCGGAGGGGAAGGGCGTGGACATGAGGGTCGTCGTGGTGGGTGGCGGAGTCGCGGGTGCCGCGAGCGCGGTGGCGCTGCGCAGGATCGGCGCCGAGGTGACGGTGTACGAGGCCTACGAGGACCCGGCGGGCCCCGTCGGCTCCTTCGTGAGCCTCGCGGTGAACGCGCTGCGCGGCCTTGACGCCCTCGGCTGCCTGCCCGCCGTCCAGCGGGCCGGGTTCCCCGTGGAGCGGCAGCGCATGTGGTCCGGCGGGGGCAAGCTGCTCGGCGACGTGCCCCGCGGCCGCCCGGAGGGGGAGCCGCTGCGCAGCGTCACCCTGCTGCGGGCCGATCTCGTCCGGGTGCTGCGGGCCGAGGCGCGGCGTGCGGGCGCGCGGATCGTCACCGGCAGGCGCCTGACCTCCTTCACCGGGGAGCCCACGGCCGGGGCCGACCTGCTGATCGGGGCCGACGGCCTGTGGTCCGCGGTGCGGCGTGCCGTCGACCCGGCGGCCCCCGAGCCGGCCTACGCCGGCCTGTACGGCGTGGCAGGCGTCTCCCGGGAGGCCCCGGGGCAGGCGCCCGCCGAGAGCGCGTTCCACATGATCTTCGGCAGGCGTGGGGCGTTCATCCACCTGCCCCGGCCCGACGGGACGGTCTGGTGGTCGGCGCAGATCGCCGCCGCGGCCCCGCCGCCGGACCTCGCCGAGGTGGACGCGGCGAGACTGGCGGCCCTCTTCCGCACCGAGGAGCGCGCCGTCGAGGTGCTGCGGGCCGCCGAGGGGAAGCTGACCTCCACGCTCTTCCACGTGCTGCCCCGGCTGCCGCGGCGGTACCGCGGGCGGATGGTGCTGATAGGCGACGCCGCGCACCCCGTGGGCGCGGGGCAGGGCGCGGCGATGGCGATCGAGGACGCCGTGGTGCTGGCCCGGCAGCTGCACCGCACGGGCGAGGTGGCGGCGGCCCTGGCCGCCTGGGACCAGGAGCGCGAGGCGCGCCTGGGCAAGATGGCGAGGGCCGCCGCCAGAAACCGGGAGGCGAAGACGGCCGGGCCCCTCGCCTCCCGCCTGCGGAATCTCGTGATGCCCGTCGTCTTCCCACGCGTCTACCCGCGCGCCACCGGCTGGCTCTACGCGCACGAGCTCGGCGAGCTGCCCGCCGCGGACGCGGAGGGGGCGCGGGGATGACCGCCGGCGCGGGGCCGGCCGAGGGGGAGGCTACCGGCGCGGCCAACGCCGCTTGCCGCGCTCCACCACCGAGTCGGGGCCGGGGGAGAGGACCTTCTCGGTTCCGTCGGAGGAGCGCACCCGGTAGGGCGGCTCCCCGTCGCGTCCGAGGACCTCCACGATCTCGCTGACCTGGTCGTTCTGTCCCACGGTCCTGCCGTGGGTCACCACGCGGTCGCCCGTCTTGGCCTGCATCAGGAGTGCCCTCCTGTCCCTCTCGCCGTTGTGTCCTGCCCGCCTCGGGTACCCGTTTTTCCCCGCCTGCCTCGCGCCGGGCCGCCGCGTTTCCGGGGACCTCGGGGACTTCCGGGAAGGGGTCCTGGGCGCAGGCGGGAGTGCCGGGAGGGAGGGATGGGGCGCCGGGGCCTTGGGTCCGGGGTTTCCCCCGGACGTCCGCAGGGCGTGCGGTGGGGCCGGGAAACCCACGCGGGTTTTACGTCCGTGTAGTGGTGTGGCAATTCGAGTCCTCGTACGATCCCGCCATGCTGGTCACGCTCGTCGCCGCCGCACGGAGTTCCACGCTCCTCGACGCACGTTTCGGTGATGACCGCCCCCTCGACACCGCGGGCTGGCAGGCCCTCGAACGCGCGATCCCGGCCTTGTTGCCGCTCGCCGCGGCCGATCTGCGGTACTGCTCGCCCACGCCCTGCAGCCGGCAGACCGGCGACGCGATCGGCCTGTCCCCGCTGTCCCAACTGGCCCTGCGCGACTGTGACATGGGCCGCTGGCGGGGCCTGACCCTGCAGGAGGTGGCGGCCAGGGAGCCCGCCGCGGTGGACGCCTGGCTGGCCGACCCGCGTTCGGCGCCGCACGGCGGGGAGCCGCTGCTGTCCTTCGTGACACGGGTCGGGGGCTGGCTGGACACCAGGCCCATCGAGGGGGACGGCCGGGTGGTCGCCGTCACCGAGCCCTCGGTGATCCGCGCGGCCATGCTGTACGCCCTCAAGGCGCCGCCGCAGTCGTACTGGCGGACGGAGGTGTACCCGCTGTCCGTGGTCACCCTCAGCGGCGGCCCCGGACGCTGGAGCCTGCGGCTCGGCTGAGCGCGGCGGAGGCCGCGGCTATCGTGGGCGGATGACCGGATCAGCTGTCGACGGTGGGCGCGAGCGGCGCGGCGTCGACGACCAGGGGCACGCCGGCCCCGGGGACGAGGGGTGCCCGGGGGACGCCGGGGTGGCGAGGGCTGCGGCCCTGGCCGGTGCGGAGGTGGTGCGCGCCGGATACGGTCAGCGGCTCGGCCGTGTCGACAAGGGCGCGGGGGACTTCGCCACCACCGCGGACGTCGAGGCCGAGCGGGCGATCCTCGCCGTCCTTCGCGCCGCCAGGCCCGACGACGCCGTGCTCGGCGAGGAGGGCGGGCGGCGTGGCCCCGCAGGTGCCGTCCGCGAATGGCTGGTGGACCCCCTGTGCGGGACGCTGAACTACGCGGCAGGCACCCCGCTGGTGGCCGTCAACGTGGCACTGCGCGGCGGGGCGGCGGCCGTGGCGGACCCGTTCGCCGGCGAGGTCTTCCTCACCGACGGCGCGACCGCGCAGGTGCGGGGTGCGGGGGGCGGCGCGCGGCTGGTGCCCAGCGCCGCGACCGGCCTCGTGGACCTCAATCTGGACCCCCCGTTCCCGAGCGCGCCGGGTTTTCGGGCGGCGGACCTCGCGGCCCGTCCCGGGTTCGCCGAGCGGTTCCGGCCGCGGGTCCTCTCCACGACGCTGGCCCTGGCCTGGGTCGCGGCCGGGCGGCGCGCCGCATACGTCACCGACGGGGACGGCCTGAGCGAGAGCGTGCACTTCGCCGCGGGCGTCGCCCTGTGCCGGGCCGCCGGCTGTGTGGTCACCGGGCTCGACGGCGCCCCCGCCGGGCCGGGCTCCCGCGGGCTCGTCGCCGCCGCCGACGCGCAGACCCACCGGCTGCTGATGTCGCTGATTCGCGGTCCCGGCCGAGCCTGAGGGCCCAGGACCCGCCCCGGACCCCGTGCCACTGCCCCTGTCGCCGTCCCCGTGCCCCTCTCCCGTCCGCCGGGCCGTGGCCGCGTGCGTGGGTGGCCCGGCCCGCGGGTACGGTGCGCCCGCCCGCCGCGTTCTTCCACGGGTGCCGGGGGAGGGGGCGCGGGCCTGCGGGCGCGGTCAGGGTTCGCGGGGGGTGGGGGAAGGGGCGGCGGGTTCGGGCGCCGGCGCTCCGGCGTCCCCGGCGCTGCCGGCGTAGAGGGCGGCGATCGCGGCGGCGGCCGCGGCGAGTTCGGCGCGGGCCCAGGCCGGTTCCAGCACCTCCACGGCGGTTCCGAACTGGAGCAGCTGGCGCAGCGCCCCCGGCGCCTCGTAGGCGAGTGCGACCTCGGCCCACTCGCCCTCCCCGGCCGCCCCCTCCGGACCCGCGGTACGCCCGGCGTCCGTCTGCCCGGCGTCCGTCTGCCCGGCGTCCGTCTGCCCGGCGTCCGTCTGCCCGGCGTCCGTCTGCCCGGCGTCCGTCTGCCCGGCGTCCGTCTGCCCGGCGTCCGCCTGCCCGGCGTCCGCCTGGACGGCGCTTCCGCTGATCCGCAGGAACATGCCGAGCCGCTCGCGCCGCACCCGCACGGTGACCCGCACCGGCAGGGGCCGTTCCTCGACCTCCCGGCGCACCACCTCCCAAGCGTCGGCCAGTTCGACGCCCGGCCGGCGCCGCGCCGGTTCCGCGGTGAGGGTGGCCTGGGCCACCCGGTCCGCGCGGAACAGCCGCGGCGTGCCGCGCAGGTCGGCGACGAGGTACCACACCCCGGCCTTGGCCACCAGCCCGTACGGATCGACGGTGTACGTCCGGGGCCGGCCGATGCCGCCGTGCCGGTAGCGCAGGCGCAGTCGCCGGTCGCCGAGGGCCGCCTCGTGCAGCGCGCCGAGTTCCGCCGCGGCGACCGGCGGGGACAGCCAGCGACCCGGGTCCACGAGGATGCGCCTGCTGGTCAGCTCCGCCGTCGGCCGGTGGGCCGCGGGCAGCGCCGCCATCACCTTGCGCAGCGCCGAGCCGAACGCTCCCTCAAGGCCGAGGGCCGCGTGTGCGCCCTGGGCGGCCAGCACGAACAGCGCCCGCGCCTCGTCCGAGGTGAGCCCGGTGACATCGGTCCTGAAGCCGGGCAGCAGCGCGATCCCGCCGTGCCGCCCGCGTTCCGCGTACACCGGCACACCCGCCGCGGACAGCGAGTCGACATCGCGATAAATCGTCCGGACCGAGACCTCCAGGCGTTCGGCCAGCTCCGCCGCGCGCACCCGCCCCCGCGCCTGCAGGAGCAGGAGGATCGACAGCAGCCGGTCCGACTTCACGAGGTACCCGCCCCCCTCCTCCTTGTCTCTCCCGCTGTCTCTCCCGCTGTCTCTCCCGCTCTGTCGCGGGCCGCTCCGCGCAGCCGCCCCGGGGTTTCCGGTCTCGCCGCAGATAACGTGACGGCGCCTGTCATGTTAAGGCGGCAGGCTTCTCTCGCTCCCCGCCGGGGAGGCCGCCCCGCCGGACCGTGGCCGGGCGGGCCACGGCGGCGCGGGGCCGAAACGAGAAGAAGCAGCGAAAGGGCCAGCAGATGAACGACGCCGTGAACGCCCTGCGCACCAAGGTGCGCGGCGCCGTCCTCCTCCCCGGCGAGGAGGGCTACGACCGGGAGCGGGCCGCGTTCAACACGGCACTCGACCACCGCCCCGCCCTGATCGTCGGGGCCGCAGAGGCCGCGGACGTCCGCGAGGCCGTGGCCTTCGCCGGGTGCTGCGGCCTGCCCGTCGCCGTCCGCGGCACCGGGCACGGCGCCTCGGTGCCCGCCGACGGCGGCCTGCTGATCACCACCGCGCGCCTGAAGGGAGTGCGGGTCGACGCGCGGAAGGCGACCGCCCACGTCGCCGCGGGAAGCCGCTGGGAGGAGGTGACCGCGGCCGCCGCCGCGGCGGGGCTGGCCCCGCTCAGCGGCTCCGCCCCCTTCGTCGGCGTCACCGGCTACCTGCTGGGCGGCGGGCTCCCGCTGCTCGGGCGCACCTTCGGCTGGGCCGCCGACCGGATCAGGGCGATCGAGGTGGTCACCGCCGACGGGGTGCTGCGCCGGGTCTCCGCCCACGAGGAGCCGGAACTGTTCTGGGCGCTGCGCGGCGGGCGCGACAACTTCGGCGTGGTCACCGCCCTGGAGATCGAGCTTCTTCGGCTGCGCGAAGTCTGGGGCGGCGGCCTGTACTTCGACGCCGAACGCCCCGGGGAGGCCGCCCGCCTGCTCACCGCCTACCTGCGCTGGACCAGGACCGTCCCCGAGGAGATGAACTCCTCCCTCGCCCTGGTGCCCTTCCCCGCCGCACCCGCCGTGCCGGAACCGCTGCGCGGCAGGTACGCCGCGCACCTCCGCATCGCCTGCGTCTCGGACGCGCGGACGGCCGAGCGGCTGGTGGCCCCGCTGCGCGCGCTGGGCGAGCCGCTGCTCGGCGGCCTGGGACCCGTGCCCGTCACCGAAACCGGCCGCATCCACGCCGAGCCCTCGCGCCCGATGCCGTGGCACGGCGACAACGCCATGCTGGACGACCTCGACGAGGAGGACGCGCGCCTCCTGGCCGAGACGGCAGGCCCGGCCGCACCGGCCCGGTGCGTTGTCGAGATCCGCCACCTCGGCGGGGCCCTCGCCCGCAGGCCGCGGGACGCGGCTCCGGCCGGCCACCGCGCGGCGCGTTACCTGCTCGGCGGGCTGGTCAGGCTCGGCGCGCCGGACGCCGAGGCGGCAGGCAAGGTGGGGCAAAGCCTCTTCGAGGCGCTCGCCCCGCGCACCCTGGGGCGTTTCGCGAACTTCCTCGGCCACGGGCCCCAGGCCGCCCCGGAGCAGGTCGCCACCGCCTACGAGCCGGGAGACCTGCGGCGCCTCGCGGAGCTGAAGGCGGTCTGGGACCCGGCCAACCTCTTCCGCCTCAACCACAACATCCCGCCCACCGGATGAACCGGCCGCCGCCTCGCCACGAGCGGGTGAAATGGGATGGCGGGGCCCCGGGCGGTGGTGAAGAGTACCGACTATGGGAGATCTTGAGACGATACGGGCCAGAGTGCGGCAGGAGATCAGGGAGGCCGCGGCCGACCCGCCGCGCGCGGCGCGCCTGGCCAGGTCGCAGTCGGCCGAGGGCACCTGGCCCGACATCGACTACGCCGACGGGGAAGGCGCCGAGTACCCGCCGCTCGAGCACCTGTCCCGCGCGCTGTGCCTGGCCTGCTCCGCGCCCTACCTCGCGGAGGGGCTGGCGGCGCTGGCCGCGTGGAGCCACCTCGCCCCGCGCAGCGACAACTGGTGGTTCAACGAGATCGGCGCGCCCCGGCTGGCCGGCGACGCCCTGCTCCTGCTGCGCGAGGGACTCGGCACGGAGGAACGCGCCGCGTGGGGCACGTGGCTGGCGCAGACGGCGGGTTCGACGGAGATGACCGGCCAGAACCTGGTCTGGAGCCAGTCCATCGTGCTGCGCCGCGGCCTCCTGGTGGACGACGGAGAGCTGGTCGCCTCGGCGGTCCGGCGGATGTCCGAGGTCCTCACCCTCACCGAACGCGAGGGAATCCAGAGCGACTTCAGCTTCCACCAGCACGGCGCGCAGCTGTACTCGGGCGGCTACGGCGCCTCCCTGACCGCCGACCTCGCGCGCTGGGTGCACGCGGTGCACGGCACGGACTGGGCCTTCGGGGAGGAGGAGGTCGCGCTGTTCACCGACTTCCTCCTGGAAGGCCAGCAGTGGGCGGTGCACGGCGGCGGCTTCGACTTCACCACGATGGGCCGCGAGATCACCCGCGCCCCCGCGCACCGGGCCTGGCCGGTGCTGCGCCCGGTGCTCGCGAAGCTGCTGGCCCTCGGCGCCCCCCGCCGCGCGGAACTGGCCGCCTTCGACGCCCGCCTGGCCGCGGCCGAGGCCGCCGCGGACGGCGCCGGCGCCGGGGCCGCGCCGCCGCCGCTGACCGGCACCCGCTACTACCCGCGCTCCGACTACCTCGTGCACCGGCGCCCCGCCTGGTCCCTGACGGTGCGGATGTCCTCCACCAGGACGGCCCCCACCGAGAGCATGAACGGCGAGAACCTCCGCGGCAGGCACCTGGGCGACGGGGTCGCGGCGATCCGCCTCGGCGACGAGCCCGAGGACGGGTACCGCGGCGTCATCCCGCTGTGGGACTGGGCCCGGCTGCCCGGCGTCACCGCGGAGCTGCCGCCCAGCCCCGAGGCGCTCTTCCCGCGCCCCAACGGGACGCACGGCGCCTCGCCCGACGTCGCCGGCTGGACCGACGGCCGGCACGGCATCGCGGTCATGCGGCTGGCCGGCACCGATCGGTTCGAGGACGGCTGGAAGGCGTGGTTCTGCTTCGAGGACGCGTTCGTGGCCCTCGGCGCCTGCATCAGCGCCCCCGAGGCCGAGCACCCCGTCGCCACCACCGTCGACCAGCGGCTCGCCGTGGGCCCGCCCCTCGTCGAGGGGCGGCGTTACGCCCATCACGGCCGGATCGGCTATGTGCCGCTCGGCGAGCAGGACCCGGTGCGCGCCGCGGTCGAGCGGCGCACCGGCAGGTGGTCGGACCTCACCACCACCGGCTCGGCCGAGCCGCTGTCCGCGGAGGTGTTCACCTTCGGCTTCGACCACGGCCACCGGCCCGAGGGCGCCGCCTACGCCTGCCTGGTCCTCCCGGACACCGACGCCGCGGCCACCGCGGAGCGGGCCGCCGCCCCCGGGTTCACCGTCCTGTCCAACGACGCGGCGGCGCAGTCCGTGCGCTGCGAGCGCACCGGCGTCACGCTCACCGCGCGGCACGACGGCAGGCAGGTGGTGCTCGGCAAGGAGGGCTGAACCGGGCCGGGAGGCGCGGGCGGGCGGCGGCCGTGGCCGGGCGTCACCTCCGCGGCAGGGATCCGATCACAGCGGGAGGGCGACCTCCACCGTGCACAGCGGGTCCGCGCGGAAGGGGGCGAGCCGCTCGGCGGGGGCCGAGGCGTCGGTGATCAGCGTCCAGGGCCGGTCGAACGTGGCCCACCAGTGCGAGTCGGCGCGGCCCAGCTTCGCCGCGTCGGCCAGCACGTAGATCTCCCGGGAGCGGTCGATCATCAGCTGCTTCAGCGCGGTCTGCTCGGGCCGCGCCTCGCACAGCCCGCGCCCGGCCACCACCCCGTCGGCGCCGAGGAAGACGGCGTCCGCGGTCAGCCTGGCCACCGCGGACTCCGCCAGCGGGCCCACCATGCCCAGGCTCAGCGGCCGCACCGTGCCGCCGAGCACGATCAGCTCGATGCCGGGCACCCCGGCCAGTATGTTGATCGAGGTCAGCCCCGGGGTCGCCACCGTCAGCCCCCCGCGCGCCGCCAGGCGCGCCGCCAGCGCCCCCACCGTCGTTCCCGCGTCGAGCAGCACCAGCCGGCAGTCGGCGGCGTGGCACTCGGCGGCCCTGGCGATGGCCGCCTTCTCCCGGGCCGCCAGCTTCTCCCGCTCGCCCAGGGACTGTTCCTCGGGCGGGGCGGAGGACAGCGCGCCGCCGTAGGTGCGCACCACGGCGCCCGAGGCCGAGAGACGGGCCAGATCCCGCCGGATCGTCGACTCGGACACCCCGTAGCGCGCGGCGAGTTCGGCCACCGCGACCGGGCGGACCTGCAACAGGTCCCTTATCTCGCTGCGCCGCGCGGAGGCGTTCACCCGCGGCTCCCCCCCGGTGCCAGCTCCACGGCCTGGCGCAGCGCCTCGACCATGCTCGCCTCGTCGGCCTTGCCGGTGCCCGCGATGTCGAAGGCGGTGCCGTGGTCCACGCTCGTCCTGATCACCGGCAGGCCCACGGTGATGTTCACCCCGGCGTCCAGGCCGAGCACCTTCACCGGGCCGTGCCCCTGGTCGTGATACATCGCGACCACCAGGTCGAAGTCGCCGCGGACCGCGCGGAAGAACACCGTGTCCGCCGGCAGCGGGCCCTGCGCGTCGATGCCCGCCGCGCGCGCCGCCGCCACGCCCGGCACCACCTTGGACTCCTCCTCGCCGTGCCCGAACAGGCCGTTCTCGCCGGCGTGCGGGTTGATGCCGCACACCGCGATCCTGGGCCGCTCCAGGCCGGCCGCCACCAGGGTCTCGTGCCCGCGCCTGATGGTGCGCTCCACCAGGCCGGGCTCGATCCGCGCCACGGCGTCGACCAGGCCGATGTGCGTGGTGACGTGGATGACCCGCAGCCTGGGCGCGGACAGCAGCATCGACACCTCCTCGGTGCCGGTCAGCCGGGCGAGCAGCTCGGTGTGCCCGGGGAACTTGTGGCCCGCGGCGTGCAGCGCCTCCTTGTTGAGCGGCGCGGTGCAGATCGCCGCGACGCGCCCCTCCGAGGCCAGCCTGGTGGCCTCGGCGACGTACTGGTAGGCGCCCTCGCCCGCCACCGGAGACAGCCTGCCGAAGGGCAGGTCCTCCGGGATGTTCGCCAGGTCGACGCAGTCGACGGTGCCCGGCTGCCAGGCGGCCTCCTCGGGGGAGCGGACCGCGTGGATGCCGAGCCGCACGCCGCACAGCGCCGCCGCGCGCCGCAGCCTGGCCGCGTCGCCCACCACCAGGGGGCGGAACGGCAGGTCGGCCGCGGCGCCGGCCAGGGCCTTGACGATGACCTCGGGGCCTACTCCCGCGGCGTCTCCCATGGTGAGGGCGACGACGGGGCGGGGGGTGGATGCGGACATGGGGCAAGCCTTCCGGAGTGGGTGGGGAAAGGACAAGTCACGCCGGCCGCGGTACGGCCGGGGGCAGGGAGCGGACGACGCGCAGCAGGGTTTCCGGGTCGCCGAACGCCCCCGCCTTGGAGATCACGGGCAGGCCGTCGCGGGCGTGGGCGAGGACCACGCCCGGCTCGCGCTCGCCCGCGACGGTCAGGATCGGCACGCCCGCGGCCAGCAGCACGGCCCGCGCGGTCTCGCCGCCGGTCACCACGAGCGTGCCGGCCAGGCCGAGTCCGGGCCGGGCGGCGGCGGCCAGCCCGGCGGCGACCTCCGCGGCCCGCGCCGGGTCGACAGGCTCGGCCGGGTCGGGGTGCACCACGACGTCCTGGCCCGCGGCCAGCGCCGCGCGGACCTGCCGGGCGGCCGCGGCGGGACCTGCGGGCCCGGCGGGGACGGGCACCGGGCGGGCGGGCAGCTTCTCCACCAGCGCCGCGCACTGGGCCCTGGCGATCTCGCTCCTGCTGCCCACGCAGATCAGCGCGGGCCCGCCGTGCCGCGGCGGGGGAGCGGGGCGCCCGGCCGCCGGGTCGGGCGGCACCGGCAGGTGGTGCGCGAGGCCGCCCGAGCCGGCCAGCAGGAGCGGCAGCTCCGGCTGCGCCCGGGTGCAGGCCAGGGCGAGCCGGGCCAGGTCGTCCTCCTCGACGGCGTCCACGACGACCGCGTCCGCGCCCTCGGCCGCCGCGGCGCGCAGGGCGGCGGCCGGGCCGGGAGAACGGAGTGCCGAGCGCGGCAGCGCGGCGACGCGCAGCCCGGCCTCGGTCAGCTGCCGGGTGAGCGGCCGGCGCCCGGGGTTGCGCTCGCTCAGCGGCACGCCGTCCACCAGCACCTCGCCCGCGAGGACGGTCCGGCCGGTGGCGGGGAACGCGGGGGTCACCACCGCCAGGTGCCGGTGGCCGCCGCGGCGTTCGGCGAGGGCGGCGAGGCAGGCGGCGATCTCCGGGCCGATGTTGCCGCGCAGGGTGGAGTCGATCTTCTTGTAGACCAGCGTCCCGGGCGCCGCCCGGCCGACGGCCGCCGCCACCCTGGCGGCGGCCTCCCGGCCCGCCAGGTAGCGGCTGTCGGTGTCGACCGCGATCACCCGCGCCGCCGGCCAGGCCGCGGCCGGGTCGAGCACCACCGAGGTGGCGGCCCGCGGGGCGAGCGCCACCGCGCTGTCCGCGGCGCCCGAGAGGTCGTCGGCGACGATCAGGACGTCGGGGCCGCCCGACGGGGGGCCCGTGGGGGCGGGGGCCGGGAGGCCGGCCTGCGACGTCGTCACCGGTGCTCCCCCGGGGCGTCCGCGGCGGGGCGCGGCCCACCCGGGTGCGCGCCTCCGGGGTGCGCGGCGGCATTCGCGTCGGGGCTCGCGCCGGGTTCCGCGCCGGTGTCCGGGGCGGATGGCGCGCCGGGCTGGTCGCCGGTCCGCGCGGCGGACTGCGCGTTTCGCGCATCTCGGGGCGTGCCCGAGGCGGGGGCGCCCGCCTCCGCGTCCCGCGCGCCGGGCGCAACGACGGCCCGCGGTCCCTGCGCGCGCTCGGCGCGGCGCTCCAGGCGGCGGTGGTAGGCCAGCGTCACGACCGGCACCAGCAGGGAGGTCACCACGACCGAGGCGGCCACCAGCACCGTGGCCTTGTCGGCCGCCGCCTCGTAGTCCGGGTTGGCCGCCGCGACCAGCGCGGGCACCGCGGCGGCGTTTCCCGCGGTGCTTGCGGCGGCCAGGCCGGCCAGGCCGCTGCCGCCGACCAGCCGGTCGGCGACGAAGAGCGTGCTGCCGCTGACCACGAGGACGAACAGCCCGAGGCCGATGCCGAGCAGGCCGGCCGTCCACACCGTGCCGAGGTCGATGCCGGTGCCGAGCGCGAAGCCGAAGAAGGGGATGCACACGGGGACGGCAGGGGCGAGGAAGCGGCGCATCTCCGGGTCGAGGTTGCCCAGCACCATGCCGAGGACCAGCGGCAGGATGGCACCCAGCATTGTCTGCCAGGGGAAGGCCGACAGGCCCGCGACGCCGAGCGTCACCATGGTCAGGAACGGCCCGGACTCCAGGCTCATCAGCGAGTAGGCCGCGGCGTCCTTGGACCGGTTGAACTGCCCCATCAGCGCCATGTACAGGCCACCGTTGGTGTCGTTCATGGCCGCCACCACCGCGAGGGTGGACAGGCCCGCGAAGGCCCCGCCGTGCACCGGGTCCTCGCCGAGGAAGTGCCCGAGCACCACGCCCACCACGACCGCGACGGCCGCCTTGGTGACCAGCAGCGTGCCGCCCTTCTTGAGGATGAACGGCGTCGTGCGCAGGTCGATGGTGGCGCCCATGCACACGTAGAAGACGGCGAGGATGGTGAGCGAGCCGGAGAAGAGCGCGCCGGTGAACGAGCCGAAGAACTCCCCGGTGCCCTCGTGCGCGGTATTGATCACCGCCCCGATGAACAGGGGGACCAGCATCATGCCGCCCGGCACGCGCTCCAGGCTCGCCTTGATCGGTATGGACATCTGCATCGACATCTGCGGGCGCCTTCTTTCCCTACGTGCCTTGGCCCGCCGCGACCCTGCGCGGTCTTGCCATACTCTGGCCGGAATCCTCCCCAACTGACCGGCGTCGCCCGCGACCCTACGCCGCGATGCGCGTTTCGTGCAAGGTGCTCGATTCACGCACTGAGGAGGCGACCCCTAGCACCCCGGCCTCAGGCCCCGCCCCGCCCGCCTCCGGCGCCCCGCCCGCGCCCGCCCGCCCGCGCCCGCGGCGCCACGCGCGCCCTGGCACCCGCCGGTGCGCCCCGCGTCGCGGGGGATGCCGCCCGCCCCCGAAGGCGGCTGCCGTACGCTCACGCCATGCCGAAGTCCGCCCCGGCCCGGGACGCCACCGGGCCGCGTCCCGACGGGTCCGCCTGACCGTGGCCGCGGGCCTGGGACCCGGGACCGCCTCCCCGGCGGCGAATGACGAGCGCCGCCCACCGGCGCGCCTGGCGGCCCTGGCGGCCGCCGTGGCCGGGCTCAACCCGGGCGCCTTCGCCTACGTCATGGCCACCGGCATCGTCTCCACCGCCCTGGCGGCCGAGGGCGCGCACGCCGCCTCGGCCCTGCTCCTCGTGCTCGCCCTGGCCGGTTACGCGCTCCTGCTCGCCGCGTACGCCTGGCGGCTGGTGCGCTGGCGCCGCCGGTTCCTGGCCGACGTCGTGGGCGCGGGCGGCTTCGCCTTCCTCACCTCGGCGGCGGCCCCGGACGTGCTCGCGGCGCGCCTCGCCCTCGACCGCCACACGGCCCTGGCCGCCGGGCTGCTTGCGGTCGGCGTCACGGCCTGGGTGCTGCTCGGCTACGGCGTCCCGCTCGGCATGATCTCCGCCGCGGCCCGCCGGCCGCCCTCCCTGGACCAGGTCAACGGCACCTGGTTCGTGTGGGGCGTCGGCACCGAGTCCGTCGCCGTGGCGGCCGCCACGCTCAGCCCCCACGTCCTCGGCGACGGGCTGGCCGCCCTCGCCTCCGTCTGCTGGGCGATCGGCCTGCTCCAGTACCTGCTGACCGCCGGGCTCGTGCTGGCGAGGCTGCTCCTTCGGCCCCTCGCCCCGGCGGGCCTCGCCCCGCCCTACTGGATCTTCATGGGCGCCGCCGCCATCACCGTGCTCGCCGGCGCCCGGTTACTGGGGCTGCCCGCGGGCGCAACTCCCTTGCCCCGCCCCGCCGTTGCCGCGCTCTGCTTCGTCCTGTGGTCCTTCTGCACCTGGCTGATCCCGCTGCTGCTCGCCCTGGGCGCCTGGCGGCACCTGCTGCGGCGGGTGCCGCTGCGCTACGAGACGGGCCTGTGGGGCATGGTCTTCCCGATCGGCATGTACGGCGTCGCCACCAGGGAACTCGGGAACGCCACCGGCACCTCGTGGCTGACCTCCCTCGGCTCGGCCGAGGGCTGGCCGGCCGCCGCCCTCTGGTCGGCCGTCTTCCTGCTGATGCTCGCCGCGGCCCCCCGCGCCCTGCGCCCGCCCACCCACCCCGGGCCGTCCCCGGAGCCACCGGGATCCCCCGGGCCTGAGGCGCCCCCACGGCCCCCCGGCTCCCCGGAGGCACCGGCGTCCCCGGGACCCGGGGGATGCGCCCCGCCCACCTGACCTGAGTTGCGGTGGGCGGGCCGGGCGGGGGCGCGGGGCTCGGGTGGGGCGCCGGCCGGGCCGGTTCGCCGCGGCCTGGCGGACCCCCGTGTCGGGGCCGGGCCCGCGCCGGGCGGGGCGCAAGGGCGGCGGGCGCCTGCCGTGCCGCGCCTCACACCCCCAGCGGCTCGGCCTGCGGGGGCCGTTCGCCGCGCACCCGGCGCCGGTAGCGCAGCGGCGATTCGCCCACCTCCCGCTTGAAGGCGGTGCTGAACGCGCTCTCCGAGGCGTATCCCAGCGCGGTGGCCAGCGAGCCGACGCGGACCTCGCCCTCGCGCAGGGCCCGCCGCGCCCGCAGCATCCGCCAGCGGTGCAGGTACGCCAGCGGCGGCACGCCCGCCACCTCCCGGAAGCGTTCGGCGAAGGAGGTCCGCGACATCGCCGCGGCCCGCGCCAGCTCCGCCAGCCGCCAGGACCTCCCCGGCTCGGCGTGGAGCAGGGCGACCGCGGGGCGCAGCCGTTCGTCGGTCAGCAACCGCAGCCACCCCGGGGGCAGTTCGGCCTGGCCGACGTAGGCGCGCAGCACCTCGAGGAGCAGCAGCTGGCCGTACTGCCGCAGCGCGAAGGCCGAGCCGAGCCGGTCGCCTTCCGCCTCCTCGAGCAGCCGCTCCAGGCCGGCGCGCAGCTGGGGCGCGGCGGCGGCCGAGGCCCGGACGTGCCCCACCGGCGGCAGCGCCTGCAACAGCAGCGCCCGGCCGGCCTGGTTGAGGTCGACGTGGCCGCCGAGGACCACGTCGCCCGGGTCCCCGGCGTTCCCGGGATTCCCGCCGCCTGAGCCGCCGCCTCGGCCGGGGGAGCGGAGGGCGGCGAACCCGGGCTCGGGCACCACCTCGCGGGGCGGCCCGTCCCCGGTGCCGCCCTCGACGCGCAGCCACCTCCGGCCGTTCAGGATGGCGACGTCGCCTGGCTCCAGCCCGATCGGGCCCTCGATGCCGTCCGTGCTCAGCCGCGCCCGGCCGCGCACCATCGCGACGAGCTTCATCGGGTCCTCGACCGGGGAGCGCGCCACCCAGGGGCCCCGCACCGCGAACCCGCCCGTCATCTGCCCCCGGATCTCGACGAGGTCGAACACCTCCGACAGCTGATCACCCGCCATGTCCGTACTCTCACGCAAGAAATGCGGACTGGCAAGGATTCAGCGTACGGGCGGTGGCCCGCAGAGTGGTGACATGACGCAGCAACAGCACCCCCTGGGCTCCGGCTTCACCGCGGCCTCCACGGCCGGCGAGGTCCTCCGGGGCATCGACCTGACCGGCCGGCACGTCCTCGTCACCGGCGGCCACTCCGGGATCGGCCTGGAGACCACCCGCGCGCTGAGCAAGGCCGGCGCCACGGTCACCGTGGGCGCGCGCAACCCGGACCGTGCCGCCGCCGCGCTGGCCGGAATCCCCCGCGTCGAACTGGGCCGGCTCGACCTCCTCGACCCGGCGTCGATCGACGCCTTCGCCCGCCGCCGGCTCGACTCGGGCCGCCCGCTCCACGTGCTGATCAACAACGCCGGCATCATGAGCGGCCCCCTGTTCCGGGACGCGCGCGGCTACGAATCGCAGTTCGCGACCAACCACCTCGGCCATTTCCAGCTCACCCTGGCCCTGCTCCCCGCCCTGCGCGCCGCGCACGGCGCCCGGGTGGTCAACGTGACCTCCGGCGGCCACCGGCTCTCCGACATCCGCTGGGACGACCCGCACTTCGCGACCGGCTACGACGGCATGCTCGCCTACGGCCAGTCGAAGACCGCCAACGTCCTGTTCGCCGTGGAGCTGGATCGCCGCTGGGCAGCCGAGGGAATCCGCGGCTACGCCGTGCACCCCGGCATCATCGCCACCACCGGCCTGGGGCCCTCCCGGGAGGAGGACGGGCCGGCGGTGACCCGGGAGGAGCTGCGGGCCATGGGGCTGATCGACGCGGCAGGCCGGCCGGTCATCGACCCCGCCCGGGAGCTCAAGACCCCCCAACAGGGCGCGAGCACCAGCGTGTTCGCCGCCACCAGCCCGCTGCTGGCCGAAGTCGGCGGCGTCTACCTGAAGGACAACGACGTCTCCCCGCTGGACACCCCGAGGCCCATCGCCTTCGGCGTCGAGCGGGACATCCCCTCCGACGTCGTGCCGCACGCCCTCGACCCACGGTCGGCCCGCCGCCTGTGGGAGCTGAGCGAGCGGCTGCTGGCCGCCTGAGGCCCCGCCCGCCTCTCGGCCCCCCGGCGCCGGCCCGCGAGGGCACGCCCCGCGGCGGGCGGGCGCCGGCCGGAACGGGCGGGCCGGCCGGCCGCGTTGCCGCCCAGCGCGCCCCGCCACCCCTACGCCCCGGGCTCGCCGCCCCGCACGCCACCCGGCACGGCGCCCTGCACGCCGCGCAGCTTGTCCGGGTTGAGCTGGAAGCGCAGGTGCCGGACGAGGCCGTCCGCCACCTCGAGCGACACGGTGCCGACGGGCCGTCCGCCCAGGGTCAGGAGCAGGCCGGGCTCGGCGTTGATCACGGCCGGCTCCAGCACCACGCCGGCCGACACCGGCTTGGCCAGCACGCCGAGCACCCAGCGCGCCACGTGGTCGGCGCCGTACAGCGGCCGGCGGGCCGCCGTGACCTTGCCGCCGCCGTCGGACCAGGCCACGACGTCCGGCGCGAGCAGCTCCATGACGGCGTTCAGGTCACCGCCCGCACAGGCCGTCAGGAACCGCGCGGTGACCTCCTGGTGCCGTGCGGGGTCGGCGTCGTGGCGTGGCCGGCGGTCCGCCACGTGCCGGCGGGCCCGGTGGGCGATCTGCCGCACGGTCGGCTCCGGCCGGCCGAGGATCTCCGCGATCTCGGCGTGCGAGAAGGCGAAGGCCTCGCGGAGCACGAACACGGCGCGCTCCACCGGCGTCAGCGTCTCCAGCACCACGAGCAGCGCCATCGAGACGGTGTCGGCCAGCTCGGCCTCGTCGGCGACGTCCGGCGAGGCCAGCAGCGGCTCGGGCAGCCACGGCCCGACGTAGGTCTCGCGGGTGACGCGGGCGGAGGTGAGCCGGTTGAGGGCGAGATTCGTGACCGTACGCACCAGGTACGCGCGGGGGTTGCGCACCGTGGCGCGGTCGGCGCCCTGCCAGGCCAGCCAGGCGTCCTGGAGCACGTCCTCGGCGTCGGCGACGCTGCCGAGCAGCCGGTACGCGGTGCCGAACAGCAGCCGCCGGTGGGCCCCGAACGGCTCCCCGCCCGGGCCCCGCTCACTCCCCGCATGGATCATCGGCCCATGCTCCCAGCGCCCCGAACGGGGCGGCAAGGCGATTCCCGCGGTCACGGCACCTGCGCAGGCACCGCCGGCCTGCGGGTCGCGCGGCCGCCCCGGGAGAGGGTGGCGCCGACGTTCAGGCGCCTGCTCAGCCGGTACAGCTTCAGCGGGCTGCCGCTGATCGTCTCCTTGTATCTGATCGCCCAGGCACCCCTGAGGTACCAGCGCCGCGGGCTGTCGTCCGCGTGCGTGAACTGGATGACGGCGTCCCGCCGCCCGAGGCTGACGGGCTGGTGGACGTAGCCGAACCGGAACGGCTTCGGCCGCTTCCCGCGCAGCCGGGCCGCGAGGGCGTCGGCGACGTGCTGGGCCGTGGGCAGGCCGCTCTGGCAGGTGCCGTGGACCGGCCCCCACGCCTGGCGGGTCGCCGCGGCGTCGCCGATCGCGTAGATCTCGGGGTGCGACACCGACCGCAGTTCGGCGTCCACGGTCACCAGGCCGCGCGCGTCGGTCGCGATCCCCGACTCGGCGGCCAGCCGCGGCGCGCGCACCCCGGCGGTCCACAGGGTGAGGCCGGAGGGCAGCAGCTCGCCGTCGGCCAGCTCGACCGCGTCGGCCCGCACCGCCGTGACGGTGGTGCCCGTGCGGACGGTCACGCCGAGCCGGTCGAGGGCGCGGCGCAGATGTGCGCGCGCCCGCTCGCCCATCATGGCGCCCGGCGCCTCCCGGCCGACGAGGGTGACCCGCAGGCCCGGGTGGCTCTCGGCGATCTCGGCCGCGGCCTCCACGCCGGTCAGGCCCGCGCCGCAGACCACCACGGTGCCCTGGGCGGCGGCCAGGGCGGGCAGCCGGGTGGCGAACTCGTGCGCGGTGCGCGGGTCGTCGAGAGTGAAGGCGTGCGCGGCGGCGCCGGGCACGAGGCTCGTGTCGGCGCCGCTGCCGAGCGCGTAGACGAGGGTGTCGTAGGCGAGGGTGTGGTACGCCGGGCCGGCGGGCCCGGCCGCGCCGGCCCCCGGGGCGCCGGCGGGCGCCACGGCGGGCGCCTCGATCGACACCCGGCGCGCCCGCGGGTCGATCGCGGTGGCCCGGCCCCGGACGAACGCGACGCCGGTGCCGGCCAGCAGCTCGGGGATGCGGTGGTCGGCCAGCTCCTGGCCCGCCGCGACCTGGTGCATCCGCAGCCGCTCGGTGAACCGGGCCGAGGGATTGACCAGCGTGATCCGCGCGCCCGTCCTGCGGGTGCGGCGGGCCAGGCGGAGGGCGGCCAGCATGCCGGTGTAGCCGGCGCCGAGTATGACGATGCGGTGGTCGGTCTTCATCCTGCTCACTCCGGTACTCGCGTGCAGGAACGCCCATGGGACAGGTGGGCCCCCGCATGCGTGACAGCGCTCAGAGTGATCCACGTCACAGTCGCCGCCTCGTTCCGCCCGCCCCGCCGGCGCCCGCCGCGGTGCCGGCCAGGAGGGCGCCGGGAGGGCCCCGAAGTCCCCGGGGACGGGCCCCGACGTCCCCGGGGACGGGCCGGGAGGGGCGGCTCGACCGGGCCGGGGGCGCCGCCGCACTCGCGCGCCGGTGCCGTGCCCACCGGGCCCCTTGACGGAGCGTGCCGGAGTTTCGACACTCGGTGGGGGAGGTCATGGGAGCGCTCGGACCGGTCCACACCGCGCCAGCCAGGAGGCCACACCGCCATGCCCCCCAGCCGCACCGGAACCCGTCACCGCAGCCCAAGGCCCGCCGCCCTGGCGGCCCTTGGCACCGCCCTGGTCGCCGCCACCGTCCTGACCGGCGGGGCCGGCGGCTCCGCCGCCGCCACCGGCCCCGCCGCCACCGGCCCCCTCGACCTGGCCGCCGCCCAGCGCGTGGACAACCCCTACGCCGGCGCCCGGGTCTACGTGAACCCCGAGTGGTCCGCCCGCGCCGCCTCCGTGCCGGGCGGCGAGGCCGTCGCGGACCAGCCCACCGCCGTCTGGCTGGACCGGATCGCCGCGATCGGCGGCTCCGGCGGCCGGATGGGGCTGCGCGAGCACCTCGACGCGGCGCTGGCGCAGGGCGCAGGCGTCGTGCAGCTCGTGCTCCACGACCTTCCCCTCCGCGACTGCGACCGCATCTCCCCGTACGGCGAGCTCGGCCCGGACGACCTGCCGCGCTACCGCGAGAGCTTCGTCGACCCGATCGCGGACATCCTGGCCGACCCCGCCTACGCCGACCTGCGGATCGTCACCGTCGTCGAGCCGAACTCCCTCTCCCGGCTGGTCACCCACGTCGAGCCCAGGGCCATCGCCACGCGGGCCTGCGAGCAGGCCAGGGACACCGGCGTGTACGTCGAGGGCATCGGCTACGCCCTGGCCACGCTCGGCGCGCTCCCGAACGTCTATCCGTACCTGGACCTCAGCCACCACGGCTGGCTCGGCTGGGACGAGGACTTCCACGCCGCCGCGCGGCTCCTCCGCGACGCCGCGACCTCCGCGGGCAGCACCACCGCCGCCGTCCACGGCTTCGTCTCCAACGTCGCCGACTACTCGGTCCTGGACGAGCCCTACCTCGACGCCGGCGACGTCGTCGCGGGCGTGCCCGTCCACCAGAGCCGATGGGTCGACTGGAACCCGTACCTCGACGAGCTGCCGTACGTCGCGGCCTTTCGCGCGGAACTGACCGGCCTCGGCTTCGACGCGGACATCGGCATGCTGATCGACACCTCCCGCAACGGCTGGGGCGGCCCGAACCGCCCCACGGGCCCCGGCTCCGCGGTCAACGTCGACGAGTACGTCAACCAGAGCCGCACCGACCGGCGGATCGTCGCCGCGAACTGGTGCAACCAGGCCGGCTCGGGGCTCGGCGAACGCCCCACGGCCGCCCCGGCCCCCGGCGTCGACGCCTACGTGTGGGCCAAGCCGCCGGGCGAGTCCGACGGCAGCCCGCTGGAGGGCCAGTCCGGCCTGCGCGGGGAGCCGATGTGCGACCCCGAGTACCTCGGCATGGGCGCCAACCCCCCGAGGACCGGCGCCCTGCCGGACGCGCCCCCGGCCGGGGCGTGGTTCCCCGCGCACTTCGCCGAGCTGCTCAGCAACGCCTGGCCGCCCCTGGAGTGACCTCCCCGGGCTCCGCCGGGATCATGGTGGGACCCGCCGGTGCCGATTGGCCCCTTGTCTGTCACCGCCGACCGGCCGGGCGAGGTGGGCTCTCAGTCGGCCGGGTGGAGCACAGGGGCGAGACCGCGCAGACCGGCCCAGCGGGAGGAGCGGCGGAGCCGTCTCGTTGCCCGTGCCCAGATCCCTGACCGTGATCCGAAGGATGTCGTTGGCGTCGCAGTCGGCCGTCACCTCGATCAGGGGCACGCCGCGGGGAGCGGGAGGCAGGGCGAGTTCGAGGACCGCGAGGGTCCAGTTGCGCGCGGCGTCCTCTCGCTCCCCCTCCACGATGTGGACCACCACCGTGGGTTGGTCGTCCGTGTGCGTGGTGAGGATTTCGGAGCGCTTTGTGGGGATGGTCTCGTTCCGCAGGAGCAGCTTCCATGTGACCCCACCGTGCATTTCGATACCGATCGAGTGGGGGGCGACGTCGAGGAGCAACACGTCCTTCACCGCGCCGGTCAGGACGCCCGCCTGAAGGGCGGCGCCGCCGGCGACGGGCCCAGGGATCAGGCCCCGGTAGGGCTCACGGCCGTCCGTGAGCCGGCGGATCAGGTCGCCCACGGCGGGCATCCGGGCGGCGCCGCCCGTCAGGACGACCCGGTCGATGTCGGCGAGTGTGTGCCCGGCGTCGGCGAGGACGCGTTCGACGGGGGTCCGGCAGCGTTCCAGCAGGTCCCGGGTGAACGCCTCGAACTCCTCGCGGGTCAGTTCCTCTTCGAGGTGGACGGGGCCGTCCGGCCCCGTGGCGAGGTAGGGCAGCCTGAGGGTCGTGGTGCGCGCCGCCGACAGTTCGATCTTCGCCGTCTCGGCCGCCTCGCGCAGCCGCTGGGCCGCGGCGACGTCGCCGGTGAGATCCACGCCGTGCCGCCGCCGTACGAGCCCGGTCAGGTGCTCGACGATCCGCAGGTCCCACTCGTCGCCGCCGAGCCGGCCGTCGCCCGCAGCGGCCATGACCTCCACGACACCGTCGCTGAGCGCGATGAGGGAGACGTCGAGGGCGCCCGCGCCGAGATCGAAGATCAGGACGGTGCAGTCGTCCCGGTGCAGGCCGTAGGCCATCGCCGCGGCCGAGGGCTCGTTGATCAGCCGCAGGACGTTGAGCCCGGCCCGTTCACCGGCCCGGACCAGCGCGGCCCGCTGGTCGCGACGGAAGCCGGCGGGCACCGCCAGCACCACGTCGGTGACCGGCGTGCCGAGGTAGTCCTCGGCGTCCCGGCGAAGGCGGGCGAGGACCAGTCCGGCGACGTCCTCGGCGGTCAGCCGGACGGCGCCCCGCGTGATGCTCCAGTCCGTGCCCAGCTTCAGCTTGACGGCGTGCCAGGTGTGGCCGGGATGGGTGAGTGCCTGCCGCTCGGCGGCCGCGCCGACGAGGACATCCCCCTCGGCGGTGAGGGCCACCAGGCTGGCAGTGGTGTGCGCGCCCTGGGCGTTGGGGACCGGCGAGACCCCGCCGCCTTCCATGACGGCGACGGCCGAGTTCGTCGTGCCGAAGTCGATGCCGACGGGCCTACGCGCCCCCTCCGGTCCGCTGTCCGGCGGCGCCGTGGCCCCGGCGGCTTCGGTGTAGGGGGCCGTCGGGGGTGTGGCACGCCGCTGGATGAGGGTGGTGACGGCATCGGGCCAGGGTGAGTCGCCGCGGACATCGTCCGCCGGCTCCCAGTGCGCGCCGATCCGCTCCAGCAAGGCCGCGAGCGTGGGCCGGTCGCGGGGGTCTTTCGCCAGGCACGCGTCGACCAGCTCGCGCAGCGGCCCCGTGAGCCCGTCCAGCCGTGGCCGCCCGTTGACCACCCGGTGGAGCACCGCCAGCGGCGGGCCCTCGCCGAAGGGCCCGGCCCCCGTGGTGGCGAAGGCGGCCACCGCCCCCAGCGCGAACACATCGCAGGCCGGGCCGACCTCGCCGCCCTCGGCCTGCTCGGGCGCCATGAAGCCCGCCGTCCCCACCACCAGGCCGGTCGCCGTCAGCGCGGTGTCCTCCAGCGTCCGCGCAATCCCGAAGTCGATCACCCGCGGCCCGTCGGCGGCCACCAGTACGTTCGACGGCTTCAGATCCCGGTGCAGCACCCCCACCGTGTGGATGGCCTGCAACGCCTCCGCCAGCCCCGCCGCCAGCCGCCACACCGCGTCCTCCGGCAACGGCCCCGCCACCCCGACGGCCTCCGCCAGATCAGGCGCCGGAATGTAGACGGTCGCGATCCACGGCCGGTCCTCCTCCGGACCGGCGGCCATCACCGGAGCCGTGAACGCCCCGCCCACCGCCCGCGCCGCCGCCACCTCCCGCGCGAACCGCCGGCGGAACTCCCCCTGCCGCGCCAGGTGCGGATGCACCACCTTCACCGCCACCGCGCGACCACCCGGTGACCGGCCCAGGAACACCTCGCCCATCCCCCCGGCTCCCAGCCGGCCCCGCAGCACGAACCCGCCCACCGACTCCGGGTCCCCGGCCCTCAGCGGCTGCACCCCGGCCCCCCTTCCGCCCCCGGCATCACGGCCCGGCATCAACGTAGCGTCGCGCCGCCCGTCACGGCCAGGGGCACCCACCGGATCCCCGGGCCGGGGGTCGGCGAGGGGTGCACCGAGTGCGCCGACGCCCAGGGCGGCAGGTACCCGGCGGCCGTCCGGTCGTGGGAGCACCCGTGGGCAGAGGTCACCCCCGTCCCGCGGTGCGATGCCGAAATCCGCCGCATCGCCGGTACGGCCGACGCCCTTGTGACAAAGGCCGACAGGTGGCCCCGCGACTTTCGGTGGCAGGCCACGGAATCGGCAGGCGGCCCGGGCGCCGGGCCCCGGAGGCGCCATTGCATAAAGCTGCTGAGCTACGTATAGTCATGCCATCGGGTCGGGGATGGGCCGGAGTGAGGAGAGGGCCGTGCGGGCTGCGGTGGCGGGAGCGAGCGGATACGCCGGGGGAGAGATCCTGCGGCTGCTGATGGGGCACCCCGAGGTCGAGATCGGCGCGCTCACCGGCAACGCGCACGCGGGCGAGCGGCTCGGCGCGCTCCAGCCGCAGCTGGTCCCGCTGGCCGACCGGACGCTGGAGCCCACCTCGGCCGAGACGCTCGCCGGACACGACGTCGTCTTCCTGGCCCTGCCACACGGCCAGTCCGCCGCCGTCGCCGAGCAACTCGGCGACGGCGTCCTGGTCGTGGACTGCGGCGCCGACTTCCGGCTGGCCGACCCCGCGGACTGGGAGCGCTACTACGGCGGACCGCACGCCGGCACCTGGCCCTACGGGCTGCCCGAGCTGCCCGGCGCCAGGGACGCGCTGCGCGGCGCCCGGCGCGTCGCCGTCCCCGGCTGCTACCCCACGGCCGTCAGCCTGGCCCTCTTCCCGGCCTACGCCGCCGGGCTGGTGGAGCCGGAGGCCGTGGTCGTGGCCGCCTCCGGCACCTCGGGCGCGGGCCGCTCGCCCAAGCCGCACCTGCTCGGCAGCGAGGTCATGGGCGCGATGAGCCCCTACGGCGTGGGCGGCGTGCACCGGCACACCCCCGAGATGGCGCAGAACCTCTCCGCGGTGGCCGGGGAGCGGGTCACGGTGTCCTTCACCCCCACCCTCGCGCCGATGCCCCGCGGCATCCTCGCCACCTGCTCGGCCAAGGCGAAACCGTCGGTCACCGCGGCCGCCCTGCGGGAGGCGTACGCGAAGGCGACGGCGGGGGAGCCGTTCCTGCGGCTGCTGCCCGAGGGCCAGTGGCCCACCACGGGAGCCGTCCTCGGCTCCAACGCCGTGCTGCTCCAGGTCGCCCTGGACGAGACGGCGGGACGGGTCATCGCGATCAGCGCCATCGACAACCTGACCAAGGGCACGGCGGGCGGCGCCGTGCAGAGCATGAACATCGCCCGGGGACTCCCCGAGGAGCTGGGCCTGCCCACCACCGGGGTCGCCCCGTGACCCTCCCGCACGGGACTCCGGCACGCACCGAGCGGCCCGCGCCCCGCGCGCCGGCCACCACAGACAGAGGGGTTGAGCAGTGAGCGTCACCGCGGCAAGGGGATTCACGGCGGCCGGCGTCGCCGCCGGGATCAAGGAGAACGGCGATCCGGACCTGGCCCTCGTGGTCAACGAGGGCCCGCGCTTCGCCGCGGCCGGGGTCTTCACCTCCAACCGCGTCAAGGCGGCCCCCGTGCTCTGGTCGGAGCAGGTCCTGCGCGGCGGCCGGGTCACCGCGGTCGTCCTCAACTCCGGGGGCGCCAACGCCTGCACCGGCCCGCTCGGCTTCCAGGACACCCACGCCACCGCCGAGCACGCCGCCCGGGTCCTCGGCCACAGCGCGGGCGAGGTCGCCGTCGCCTCCACGGGCCTCATCGGCACCAGGCTCCCGATGGACAGGCTGCTGCCCGGCGTCGACGCCGCCGCGGGCGCGCTGTCCGCGCACGGCGGCGAGAAGGCGGCCATCGCCATCAAGACGACCGACACCGTGCACAAGACCGCGGTCGCCGAGGGGTCCGGCTGGACCGTGGGCGGCATGGCCAAGGGCGCCGGCATGCTGGCCCCCGGCCTGGCCACCATGCTCGTGGTCCTCACCACGGACGCCGACCTCGACGCGCCCGCGCTGGACGCGGCCCTGCGCACCGCCACCGCCGCCACGTTCGACCGGATCGACTCCGACGGCTGCATGTCCACCAACGACACCGTGCTGCTGCTCGCCTCGGGCGCCTCGGGCGTCACCCCGGACGCCGCCGAGTTCGCCGGGGCCCTGCACACCGTCTGCGCCGACCTGGCCGGGCAGCTGATCCGCGACGCGGAGGGCGCCTCCAAGGACATCCGCGTCGAGGTCGTCAACGCGGCGAGCGAGGCGGACGCCCTGGAGGTCGGCCGCTCCATCGCCCGCAACAACCTCCTGAAGTGCGCCGTGCACGGCGAGGACCCCAACTGGGGCCGGGTGCTCGCCGCCATCGGCACCACCTCGGCCGCCTTCGAGCCCGACCGGCTGAACGTCGCCATCAACGGCGTGTGGGTGTGCAAGAACGGCTCGTTCGGCGAGGACCGCGACCGGGTGGACATGCGCTTCCGCGAGGTCACCATCACCGCCGACCTGGCCGCGGGCGGCGAGTCCGCCGTCATCTGGACCAACGACCTCACCGCCGACTACGTACACGAGAACAGCGCCTACTCCTCATGACCGCACCCGCGCGCAAGCACACCGCGCTGCCCAAGGCCCGCATCCTCATCGAGGCGCTGCCCTGGCTCACCCGCCACCACGGCAAGACCGTCGTGGTCAAGTTCGGCGGCAACGCCATGGTCGACGACTCGCTCAAGGCCGCCTTCGCCCAGGACATCGTCTTCCTGCGCCACGCGGGACTGCGCCCCGTCGTGGTCCACGGCGGCGGCCCCCAGATCAACGCCCAGCTCGAACGGCTCGGCCTCACCTCGGAGTTCAAGGCCGGACTGCGCGTCACCACCCCGGAGACCATGGACGTGGTCCGCATGGTGCTCGCCGGTCAGGTGCAGCGCGAACTCGTCGGGCTGCTCAACCGGCACGGCCCGCTGGCCGTCGGCATGACCGGCGAGGACGCGCACCTGATGACGGCGACCAAGCGCTTCGCCGACGTCGAGGGGGAGCGGGTCGACCTCGGCCGGGTCGGCGAGATCACCGCCGTCGACACCGGGGCCATCGAGGCGCTGCTGGACGACGGCCGCATCCCCGTGGTCTCCTCCATCGCCCGCAGCACCGACGACGACCACGTCTACAACGTCAACGCCGACACCGCGGCCGCCGCCCTGGCCGCCGCGCTCCGCGCCGAGACGCTGATGGTGCTCACCGACGTCGAGGGCCTGTACGCCGACTGGCCGGCCAGCGACGAGGTGATCAGCCGCCTGACCGTCAGCGAGCTGGAGAAGCTGCTGCCCGACCTGGCCAGCGGCATGGTGCCCAAGATGGAGGGCTGCCTGCACGCCGTGCGCAGCGGGGTGCGCACCGCCCGGGTCATCGACGGCCGCGTCCAGCACTCGATCCTGCTGGAGATCTTCACCGACGAGGGCGTCGGCACCATGGTCGTCCCCGACCCCGCGGAGCCGCCGCCCGCGGCGGCCGGGCACCCCACCGCGGCCAACGGGGCAGCGGGAGACCGGCCGAACGGCGCGCCCGGGCAGGCAGCGGGCGAGGTGCCGGGGCAGGCGCCGGGAAACGCAGCGGCGGGCACCACGGGAAGCGCAACGGGAAACGCAACGGGAAGCGCAAGCGGAAAGGGACAGCCGTGACGGGCAACGAGGCACTGACCGCGCGCTGGCAGGGCGCGCTGATGAACAACTACGGCACCCCGCGCCTGCCCGTCGTCCGCGGGGCGGGCGCCAGGCTGTGGGACGCCGACGGCAAGGAGTACCTCGACTTCCTCGGCGGCATCGCCGTCAACTCCCTGGGCACCGGCCATCCCGCCGTGGTCCGGGCGGTCTCCGAGCAGATCGCCCGCCTGGGCCACGTCTCCAACCTCTTCGTGGCCGAGCCCCCCGTGACCCTCGCCGAGCGGCTGCTGTCCCTTGACGGGCGCCAGGGCCGGGTCTACTTCTCCAACTCCGGGGCGGAATCCGTCGAGGCGGCGTTCAAGATCGGCCGGCTCACCGGGCGCCGCCACATGGTGGCCACCCAGGGCGGCTTCCACGGCCGCACCATGGGCGCCCTCGCCCTCACCGGGCAGCCCGCCAAGCAGCGGGGGTTCCAGCCCCTGCCGGGCGAGGTGACCCACGTGCCCTACGGCGACGCCGAGGCGCTGCGGGCCGCCGTCACCACGGACACCGCGCTGGTGATCCTCGAACCCATCCAGGGCGAGAACGGCGTCGTCGTGCCGCCCGAGGGCTACCTCGCCGCCGCCCGCGAGATCACCCGGGCCACCGGCACCCTCCTGGTCCTCGACGAGGTGCAGACCGGCATCGGCAGGACCGGCCACTGGTTCGCCTGCCAGGCCCAGGGCGTCGAACCCGACGTCGTCACCCTCGCCAAGGGCCTGGCGGCCGGGCTGCCCATCGGCGCCACCCTCGCCTTCGGGGAGGCCGCCGACCTGCTCGCCCCCGGTGGGCACGGCTCCACCTTCGGCGGCAACCCGGTCTCCTGCGCCGCGGCGCTCGCCGTGCTCGACACCATCGAGTCCGAGGGTCTGCTCCAGCGGGTCAAGGAGACCGGCGAACGGCTGCGCGACGGCATCTGGAACCTGGGACACCCCCTCGTGGAGGGTGTCAGGGGCGCGGGCCTGCTGCTCGGTATCGTGCTCACCGAGCCGCTCGCGCCCCAGGTGCAACGGGCGGCCCAGGACGCGGGTCTCCTGGTGAACGCCGCCGTGCCCGACGTGGTGCGGCTCGCTCCGCCGCTGATCATCGGCGAGGCCGAGGTGGAGGCGTTCCTCAGGGTGCTGCCCGCCGTGCTCGACGACGCGGATTCCTCCGCGCCGTGACCCGATGACCCGGAGGGGGACATGAGCGACGAGCGCCGGCCGGCGGGGGGATCCGCGAGACCCGCCGGCGGTCCCGCGGTGCCGCAGACCCGCACCGCGAGGCACCGCAGGATCGTGGAGTTGCTCAACCGGCAGCCGGTGCGCTCCCAGAGCCAGCTGGCCAAGCTGCTGGCGGACGACGGGCTGAGCGTCACGCAGGCGACGCTCAGCCGCGATCTCGACGAGCTGGGCGCGGTGAAGATCCGCAACGCGGCGGGCGAGCTGATCTACGCCGTGCCGAGCGAGGGCGGGTTCCGCACCCCCCGCGCCCCGCTGGGGGAGTCGGCCAAGGAGGAGCGGATGGCCAGGCTCGCCGGCGAGCTGCTGATCTCGGCGGAGGCCTCGGCCAACCTGGTCGTGCTGCGCACCCCGCCCGGCGCCGCCCAGTTCCTCGCCTCCGCGATCGACCAGGCCGAGGTGCACGACATCCTCGGCACCATCGCGGGCGACGACACGCTGCTGCTGATCAGCCGCGATCCGGTGGGCGGGCAGTCGCTCGCGGACCACCTGCTGCGGCTGGCGCAGAAGCAGAAGGAGGAGCAGCCGGAGGGGGCCCGCCCGGCGCGGGGGAGCGCGGGCTGAGCGCCGCGAGCGGCCGCGGCATCGCGAACCGCAGCGTCTCCGTGGCGACCTGCACCTCCTCGACGTCCCGGTAGCCGCGTGCGGCGAGGGCGGCCACCAGCTCGGTGACGAGCACCTCGGGCACGGAGGCGCCCGAGGTGACGCCGACCGCGCGCACGCCCTCGAACCACTCCTCGGCGACCTGCCCCGCGTGGTCGACGAGGTGGGCGGCGCGCGCCCCGGCCCGCAGCGCGACCTCCACCAGGCGCGCGGAGTTGGAGGAGTTCGCGGAGCCGACCACGAGCAGCAGCTCGCACCGGGCGGCGATCGCGCGCACCGCGTCCTGCCGGTTCTGGCTGGCGTAGCAGATGTCGTCGCCCGGCGGGTCGGCGAGCAGCGGCAGCCTGTCCCGCAGCGCCCCTGCGGTACGCGTCACCTCGTCGACGGCGAGCGTGGTCTGCGAGAGCCACACCACGCGCGAGGGGTCGGACACCGAGAGCCGCCCGGCGTCCTCGGGCGACTCCACGATGTGGATGTGGCCGGGCGCGTGGCCCACGGTGCCGGTCACCTCCTCGTGGCCGGCGTGGCCGATCAGCGCGATCTCGTAGCCCTCGGCCGCGAACCGCTCGGCCTCCCGGTGGACCTTGGTGACCAGCGGGCAGACCGCGTCGATCACCCGCAGGCCGCGGGCGGCGGCCTGGGCGTGGACCGCGGGGGAGACCCCGTGCGCGGAGAAGACCACGAGCGCCCCCTCGGGGACCTCGTCGAGCTCCTCGACGAACACCGCGCCGCGGGCCGAGAGTTCGCCGACCACGTGGGTGTTGTGCACGATCTGGCGGCGCACGTACACCGGCGGGCCGTGGCGGAGCAGCGCCTGCTCCACGGTGCTCACCGCACGCTCCACGCCGGCGCAGAAGCCCCGGGGGGCGGCGACGAGCACCTTCCCCCTCGTCCGCTCACCTGTCTGCCCACCCGTCTGCGCCCCCGCCGGCGCCTGCGTCCGAGGGTCGTGCCCCGGCCGCCGCCCTCCCGCCGGGTCCCGCGGCGGCGTTCCCGGCACGGCCTCCGGCGCCGTTCCCGGCCCCCCTTGCCGGTTCCCGGGCGGCCTCTCCTGCGGCCTCGGGGAACCGGCCCCCTTCCGCTGCTCCGTCTGTGCCCTCGGTCCCATCGGCTGGAAAGCCCCTCTCGGCGGATCGGAAGACGGCGCCGGTCGCTCCGGCGCCGGGTACGGCGTGGATGTGCGCATGGCGTGGCGGGCGCGGCTCCCGCCCCGGCCGCGTGCCCCGGCGGACGGGCCCGGGCGGGCGCGCCCCGGTGTGGCGGGCGGGCCCCGGTGTGGCGGGCCGGCCCGCGAGGAGCCGGGTCAGTGGTCGCGGCGGGCGGCGAGCCTGGCGAGCGCCGCGAGTTCCGCGGCGGCCGACCGGGCCGGGCGGGCGGCCTCCAGGCAGGCGAGGGCGAGGTCGAGTTGCTCGCCCGCGGCCCGCTCGGCCCAGGCCCTGCCGCCCGCCTCCTCCACGAGCGCCGTCAGCTCGGCGACCTCGGCCGCCTGCGCCGCCGGGCCCCCGGAGAGCCGCTCGTCCGGCCCGCCCGCCGCCTGCCCGGCCCGCGGCCCGGCGTAGCGCTCGGCGAGCCGCCGTCCCGCGGCGGTGCCCGAGTCGAGGGCCGCGGCCACCGGGAGGGACTTCTTCCTCGCGGCGAGGTCCGCCCCCGCGGGCTTGCCGGTCACCTCGGGCGCCCCCCAGATGCCGAGCAGGTCGTCGGCGATCTGGAAGGCGAGGCCGAGGTGGGTGCCGAAGCGGCGCAGCGCGTCGACCTGCTCGGGGGCGCCGCCGCCCCACAGGGCGCCGAGGGCGCAGGCACAGGACAGCAGCGCGGCCGTCTTGCGCTCGCTCATCGCCAGGCACTCGGCGAGCGTGACGTGCGCGCGTTCCTCGAAGGCGAGGTCGCTCTGCTCCCCCTCGATCAGCTGCGTGGTGGCCTCGCTCAGCCAGCGGACGCCGGTCACGGACAGCGGATGCCCCGGCTGGTCGGACAGCACCCGCCCGGCGTGGATCAGCAGGGCGTCCCCGGCCAGCAGCGCGGCGGAGGCGCCGAACACCTTCCAGGCGGTGGGCCGGTGCCTGCGGGTGGCGTCGCCGTCCAGGATGTCGTCGTGCAACAGCGAGAAATTGTGCACGAGTTCGACGGCCACCGCGGGCGGCAGCGCCGCCTGGGCGGTGCCGCCGACGGCCTCGGCGCAGCCGATGACCAGCGCCGGGCGCAGCGCCTTGCCCGCCGTGCCGCTCGCCGGGCGCCCCGCGCCGTCGGTCCAGCCGAAGTGGTAGGAGGCCACCCGCGCCACCGGCCCCGGCAGCCGGTGCACCCAGGCGCGCAGCGCCGGGTCGAGCAGCGTGCGGGCGCGTTCCAGCGCGGCGCGCGCGGTGCGGTCCTGCTGCGCCGTGTCGGGCAATGTCGTCATGACGTGGCCTCCGCCTCCTCCTCGCCCCCGGCGCGCGCGCTTGCGGCTCCGGCCTCCCGGGCTGCGCGCGGCAGGGCGCGCCCGGCGGAGTGGCCGCCGAAGGCGAGGCCCTGGGCGGTGGCCCGCGGAGGAGAGGCCGGAGGGCCGAGGGCAACGGACATGCGGGGCTCCCTCCCACGCGGCGGTCGTGTTGTCAGCTTGGCCGCTGAGTGTGGGGGCCGGAACGGCGCATTCCCGAGCGCACGCGCGCCGGGCGAAACCAACGCGCGCTGTTGCCGGGACGGGCAACCGTGCTGACCAGGAGGTCTGTTAGGGCCAAAGGTGTCGACGCAGCGTTCCGCGCCAGGGGTAAATCACCCGTGTGGGTGATGCGGGCTGAGGAGCCCGACTGCCGCCGCGCCCCGGGGGCGGCGGAGGGGAGAAGAGGGGGCCGGGGGCTCAGGCGGGCGGCTGGTGCAGGCCGAAGGGGGAGCCCTGGTCGTCGCGGCACAGCACGAAGCGGCCGAGGCGCGCCTGCAGGTGCGGGTCGCCGTCGGGGGCGACGCTCTCCACGGAGCCGCCCAGCTCCCGCACCTTCCGCAGGGCGGCCTCCATGTCGCCCGCCCGGAAGTAGACGAGGGGCGGCGCGTCCGGGTCCTGCCCGTGCAGGCCGCCCGCGACGCCGAGGCCCGAGATCAGCAGGCCGCCCTCGGTGGGGCCGGGGCTGAAGGTCCACCCGAAGAGCCCGGCGTAGAAGGTGCGGGCGAGGGTGGGATCGGCCACGCCCAGCTCGACGAACGCCACCTCACCGGCCATGGAGACTCCCTCCGCCCGCAGTCGCTGTGACGTACGTCACGGTACCGGCCGCGGGGGAGGCCCGCCCGTCGCCGTACGCCCGGCCGGGTCCGCGCCGGGACCGGCGGGGGTTGCGGGGGTTGCGGGGTGTGCGGCGTGCGCCCGGCCGCCGCGGGCCCCGTGCCCCGGAGTGCACCGGATTGACGAAACATACGGGCTGCCGCATACTTATTCCTGTCAGCGCATGCTTCCTAAGGAGACACCCGTGACCCAGCGCGTCGTACTCGCCTATTCGGGCGGCCTGGACACCTCGGTCTGCATCGGCTGGATCGCCGAGGCCACCGGGGCCGAGGTGATCGCCGTCGCCGTGGACGTCGGCCAGGGCGGCGAGAGCCTGGATGTCATCCGCAAGCGCGCGCTGGCCTGCGGTGCCGTCGAGGCCGAGGTCGTCGACGCCAAGGACGAGTTCGCGCAGGAGTACTGCCTGCCCGCGATCAAGGCCAACGGCCTCTACATGGACCGCTATCCGCTGGTGTCCGCGCTCTCCCGGCCGCTCATCGTCAAGCACCTGGCGGCCACCGCCCGCAAGCACGGCGCCGGCACCGTGGCCCACGGCTGCACCGGCAAGGGCAACGACCAGGTCCGCTTCGAGGCCGGCATCGCCTCCCTGGCCCCCGACCTCACCTGCATCGCCCCCGTCCGGGACTACGCGATGACCAGGGACAAGGCCATCGCCTTCGCCGAGGAGAAGGGCCTGCCGATCGTCACCACCAAGAAGTCGCCCTACTCCATCGACGCCAACGTCTTCGGCCGCGCCATCGAGACCGGCTTCCTCGAGGACATCTGGAACGCCCCGATCGAGGACATCTACGACTACACCCAGGACCCGGCCGCCCCGCGCGAGCCCGACGAGGTCGTCGTCACCTTCGAGCGCGGCGTGCCCGTGGCCGTCGACGGCAACGAGGTCACGGTGCTCCAGGCCATCCAGGAGCTCAACGAGCGGGCGGGCGCGCAGGGCGTCGGGCGCATCGACATGGTCGAGGACCGGCTGGTGGGCATCAAGTCCCGCGAGGTGTACGAGGCCCCGGGCGCCATCGCGCTGATCACCGCGCACCAGGAGCTGGAGAACGTCACGGTCGAGCGGGAACTCGCCCGCTACAAGCGGCAGGTCGAGCAGCGCTGGTCCGAGCTGGTCTACGACGGCCTGTGGTTCTCCCCGCTGAAGCGGGCCCTCGACGGCTTCGTCGAGGAGGCCAACGCGCACGTCAGCGGCGACATCAGGATGACGCTGCACGGCGGGCGCGCCCAGGTCACCGGCCGCAGGTCGGCCTCCTCCCTGTACGACTTCAGCCTGGCCACCTACGACACGGGCGACGCCTTCGACCAGTCCCTCTCCAAGGGCTTCATCGAGATCTTCGGCATGTCCGGCAAGATCGCCGCGCGGCGGGACCTGGCCCAGTGACCGAGGCGCAGGGGCGGCCGGCCGCCGACGTGCGGCTGTGGGGCGGCCGGTTCGCGGACGGGCCCGCCGAGGCCCTGGAGCGGCTCAGCGCCTCCGTCCACTTCGACTGGCGGCTGGCCCCCTACGACATCGCGGGCTCCCGGGCCCACGCCAGGGTCCTCCGGCGGGCCGGGCTGCTCACCGAGGAGGAGCTGACGCGGATGCTGGAGGGGCTCGACCGCCTCGCCGCCGACGTGGCCGACGGCTCCTTCACCGGCACCGTGGCCGACGAGGACGTGCACACCGCGCTGGAACGCGGCCTGCTGGAGCGGCTCGGCCCCGCCCTCGGCGGCAAGCTGCGCGCCGGGCGTTCCCGCAACGACCAGGTGGCCACCCTCTTCCGCATGTACCTGCGCGACCACGCCCGCGTCATCGCCGGGCTGATCGCGGACCTGCAGGAGGCGCTGATCGCGCTGGCCGACGCCCACCCAGCGCTGCCCATGCCCGGCAGGACCCACTTCCAGCACGCCCAGCCCGTCCTCTTCGCCCACCACGTGCTCGCCCACGCCCAGGCCCTGCGGCGGGACGCCGAGCGGCTGCGGCAGTGGGACCGGCGCACCGCCGTCTCGCCCTACGGCGCCGGCGCGCTCGCGGGCTCCTCCCTCGGCCTCGACCCGGAGGCGGTGGCCGCGGACCTCGGCTTCGAGGGCGGCTCGGTGGCCAACTCCATCGACGGCACCGCCTCCCGCGACTTCGTCGCCGAGTTCGCCTTCGTCACGGCCATGATCGGCGTGGACGTCTCCCGCATCGCCGAGGAGATCATCGTCTGGAACACGAAGGAGTTCTCCTTCGTGACCCTGCACGATGCGTTCTCCACCGGGTCCTCGATCATGCCGCAGAAGAAGAACCCGGACATCGCCGAGCTCGCCCGCGGCAAGTCGGGGCGCCTGATCGGCAACCTCACCGGGCTGCTCGCCACCCTGAAGGCCCTGCCGCTCGCCTACAACCGGGACCTGCAGGAGGACAAGGAGCCCGTCTTCGACTCCTGCGACCAACTCGAGGTGCTGCTCCCGGCGTTCACCGGCATGCTCGCCACGCTCACCGTCAACGCCGAGCGGATGGCCGCCCTCGCCCCGGCCGGCTTCTCGCTCGCGACCGACATCGCCGAGTGGCTGGTGAAGCAGGGCGTCCCGTTCCGCGACGCGCACGAGATCGCCGGGGAGTGCGTCAAGGTCTGCGAGGCGGAGGACATCGAGCTCGACCAGCTCTCCGACGAGCAGTTCGCCAAGATCTCCCCGCACCTGACGCCCGAGGTCCGCTCGGTGCTCAGCGTGGAGGGCGCGCTGGCCGCCAGGTCCGCCCGCGGAGGCACCGCCCCGGCGGCGGTCGCCGCCCAGCTCGCCGAGACCAAGGCCGACCTGGCCAGGCAGCGGCAGTGGGTCGCCGCCCACCGCAGCCCGGTGGCCTGAAGCCGTCGCGGGCCCGCAGGGTCCGCACGGGGCCGGTGCCGCCGCCTTGCCCGGCGGCGGCACCGGCCCCGGCCTCACTCCCCGGGATAGCGCAGGCCGATGCGTTCGCGCACCGCGTCCAGGGTGCGCATCACGGCCAGGCTCCCCTCCCAGGGCACGAGCGGCGACTCCCGTTCGCCGGCCCGCAGGCAGCGCACCACCTCGGCGATCTGGTGCACGAAGGTGTCCGCCGGCCCCGGCACGGTGATCTCCTCGGGCTCGCGCCCCTGCCGGTGCAGCACGAAGCCGCCCGCGCTGAAGAAGCCGCGCGCGAACTCGATGCGCCCGGCCGAGCCGGTGACCGCCGCGGTCCGCGGCGTGTCCGCGGTCAGCGAGCAGCTCAGCGTGGCCCAGGCGCCCGAGGCATGGCCGAGCACCATCCCCGTGGTGAGGTCCACGCCGCCACGCAGCCGCGCCCAGGCCGCCACCTCGGTGGGCTCGCCGAGCAGCAAGTGCGCGAACGAGACCGGGTAGACGCCGAGGTCGAGCAGCGCGCCGCCGCCCAGGGCCGGGTCGAGCAGCCGGTGCGCCGGGTCGTAGGGGAGGTCGATCCCGAAGTCGGCCTGCACCGCCCGCACCTCGCCGATGGCGCCCTCGCGCACCAGCTCCCGCATCCGGCGCACGGCGGGGTTGCAGTACATCCACATGGCCTCCATCAGGAAGACCCCGCGCCGTTCGGCGAGCGCGACCAGCTCCTTGGCCTGCGCGGCGTTCAGCGTGAAGGGCTTCTCGCACAGCACCGGCTTCCCCGCCTCCAGGCAGGTCGCGACCGCCCGGTGGTGGGCGCTGTGCGGAGTGGCCACGTACACCACGTCCACCTCGGGGTCGGCGGCGAGCGAGGCCCAGTCCCCGTGGGCGCGCGGGATGCCGAAGCGCCGCGCGAACGCCTCGGCCGCGGCCGGGGAGCGGGAACCCACCGCCACCGCCTCGGCGTCGGGCAGCCCGGCCAGGTCTCCGGCGAGCCTGGCCGCTATGGAGCCGGTGGCCAGAATGCCCCAGCGGACCGGACGCGCCGCCAGGTCTCCGCGCTCGCTCATCCTCGGCACCCCTCCTCGAACCCCGCCCGGAACGGGCCGTCCACCGCGCTCGCGGCCGGATCATCGTAGTCACGGCCGGCCCGCGCACCGCCCGGCGCCCCCTGCGCGCGCCCCTCCCGCGCCGTCCCGGCGCCCCAACCCGGCCGCGCCGCCCTGGCCTTCCGCCGCCCGGGCGCGGACGCCGGATACCGTAAGGGCGCCCCCTGCCCACCGGCCCCGCAGGGCCGCGACACCCCGAGGAGCGAGGTCCGTCATGGCGTTCTCCCGCTTCGACCCGGGCGCCACGCCCACCGCCAGGATCGGCCTCGGCCTGGCCGCCGTCGGACGCCCCGGCTACCTGAACCTCGGGCGCTCGCGCGACCTGCCGGCCGAGCGCACCCCGGAGGCGATGCGCCGGCGCACCCACGAGGTCCTCGACGCCGCCCACGCCGGGGGCGTGCGCTACGTCGACGCCGCACGCTCCTACGGCCGCGCCGAGGAGTTCCTCGCCGGGTGGCTGGAGGCCCGCGGCCCCGCGGCCCGCGACGTCGTGGTCGGCAGCAAGTGGGGCTACACCTACACCGCAGGCTGGCGGGTGGACGCCGAGGTGCCCGAGGTGAAGGACCACGGCGCCGCCGCCTTCGAGCGGCAGGCGGCCGAGAGCCGCGGCCTGCTCGGCGAGCGCCTGGACCTGTACCAGATCCACTCCGTCACCCCGGACAGCCCCGCGCTCGCCGACCGGGAGCTGCACGAGCGCCTGGCCGCGCTCGCCGCCGAGGGGGTGACGATCGGGCTGAGCACCAGCGGCCCGCGGCAGGCGGAGGCGGTGCGTGCCGCGCTCGACGTGACGGTGGCGGGCCGCCCGCTGTTCCAGACGGTGCAGTGCACGTACAACCTGCTCGAACCCTCCGCGGAACCGGCCCTGGCCGAGGCGCACGCGGCCGGCAGGACCGTGCTGGTCAAGGAGGCCCTGGCCAACGGCCGCCTGGCCGGGGAGGCCGCCCCGCCCGAGGTGCGCCGGATCGCCGCCGGGCTCGGCACCACCCCGGACGCCGTGGCCCTGGCCGCCGTCCTCGCCTGCGGCTGGGCAGGCGTGGTCCTCTCCGGCGCCGCGAGCGCCGCCCAGGTGCGGGCCAACCTGGCCGCGGCCACGCTCCCGCTGGAGGAGGGGCAGCGGGCCGCGCTCACCCGGCTGGCCGAACCCGCCGAGGAGTACTGGGCACACCGGGCCGCCCTGCCCTGGGGATGACGGCCGGCCCGGCCTCACTCCGGCCGGCGGGCTTCGGCCGTTTCCCCGGCACCGGTGCCGGCAGGCACCGGTGCCGGCAGGCACCGGTGCCGGCAGGCTCAGGCCGGCGGGCTCAGGCCGGGCCCCGCGCCCGGCGCAGGGCCGGGCCGCCGCCACCGCGCGGCTCAGGCCGCCTTCACCTTGGTGGCGTACATGTCGACGTACTCCTGGCCGGAGAGCCGCATGACCTCGGTCATCACCTCGTCGGTGACCGCCCGCAGCACGTAGCGGTCCCGGTCCATGCCCTCGTACCTGGAGAAGTCGAGCGGCGCGCCGAACCTCACCGTGATCTGCCGCCCGCGGCCCACCCGCGGCAGCCCCCGGCCCCCCGGCTGCACCCGGTCGGTCCCGATCATCGCGAAGGGCACCACCGGCGCCCCCGTCATCAGCGTCAGCCGGGCGATGCCGGTGCGCCCCCGGTACAGGCGGCCGTCGGGGGACCTGGTGCCCTCCGGGTAGATCCCGAAGACCTTGCCCTCCTCCAGCACGCGCCGCCCGGTCATCAGCGCCGCGACGCCGCCGTGCCCGCCGTCCCGGTCCACCGGAATCATCCCGACGGAGGTGAAGAACAACGCCATCAGGCGACCCTTGAGGGAGGTGCCCTTGACGTACTCGTTCTTCCCGATGAAGAACACCTGCCGCTTGCTGATCAGCGGCAGGATGATCGAGTCGATGAAGGTGAGGTGGTTGCCTGCCAGGATCACCGGGCCGCTCTCGGGTACGCGTTCGAGCCCCTCGACCCGCGGACGGAAGAACAGCTTGAGCAGCGGGCCGATCAGTACCTTCATCAGCACGAATCGGGACAACTTCCCCTCCGGTCGTTCATGGTCTCGAGGGCCCCGCCGATCCGGGAGCCGGCCGGGGAGTTCCGCGAGCGGCGCTCCGCGCCCGGCCGACGTTCGGCCGGTGTCCGGCCTGCGTCCGGCCGCACGGTAGGTGACGATACCCGGGCCCGCGCCGCCTCGCGCACAGGGTTCACACGCTGGATACTCAGTTTTGATGTGCCTTCGTCAGCCGTTTCCTCGCCCGTACCGGTGAGGACAGCGCGAGAGCCTTGGATCGGGCGCGATCAAGGGGCCGCGCCCGGCGCGCGGCCACCCCGGCGCGAGCTCAACGGAGAAACCATGGCAGCTCAGCAGGTGACAGGGGCGGACGGCACCCGCACGCGACACGTGGGCCGGCGCGCCCTCCTCGGCATGGCGGCGGCGGGCGCGGGCGGCGCCGCGCTGCTCGGCACCGCGGCGCCCACCGCCGGCGCCGCCACCACCCTGCGGCCCCGCGGCCGCGGCGCGCTCGGCGACCTCCCGGCGCCCACGGTCATCGGCCACCGCGGCGCCCCCGGCTACCGGCCGGAACACACCCTCGGCTCCTACCAGCTGGCCCTCGACCTCGGCGCCGACGTCATCGAGCAGGACCTCGTGCCCACCAAGGACGGCCACCTCGTGTGCCGCCACGAGAACGACATCACCGGCACCACGGACGTGGCCGACCACCCCGAGTTCGCGGACCGGCGCACCACCAAGACCGTCGACGGGCAGGAGCACACCGGCTGGTTCACCGAGGACTTCACCCTCGCCGAGCTCAAGACCCTCAGGGCCACCGAGCGCATCCCGGACCAGCGCCCCGACAACACCCTCTACGACGGCCGCTGGCAGATCCCCTCCTACGAGGAGGTGCTCGACTGGGCCGAGGAGCAGGGCCGCCGCCGCGGGCGCAAGGTCTGGCTCTACACCGAGACCAAGCACCCCACCTACTTCCGCTCCCTCGGCCTCGGCCTGGAGGAACGGCTCGCCCGCCTGCTGCGCGGCCACCGCCTCGACCGCGCCGACTCCCCCCTGATCCTCCAGTCGTTCGAGCCGAGCAGCATGCAGCGGATGGCGACGCTGGTGCGGACCCCGCGCGTCGTCCTCCTCGACGGCAAGGACACCCGCCCCTGGGACTTCGTGGACCAGGGCGACCGGCGCACCGTCGCCGACCTGGTGACCCCCCGCGGGCTGCGGGAGATCTCCGCCTACGCCCAGGGCATCGGCCCGACCACCCAACTGGTCATCCCGCTGCGCTCCGACGGCACCCTCGACCGGCCGACCTCCCTCGTCGGCGACGCCCACGAGGCCGGCCTCCTGGTCCACCCCTACACCCTGCGCAACGAAAACAGCTTCCTGCCCAGGGAGTTCCGCAGGGGGGAGGACCCGAACGCGTACGGGGACGTCTTCGGGGCGGCCCGCGCGTTCTTCGACACCGGAATCGACGGCATCTTCGCCGACCAGGCCGACACCGCGCTGCTGGCCGCCGCCGACCACAGGGCGCGCTAACCACAGGGCGCGCTGACCGGGGCCTTCGAGTCGGAAATCTCACAAGCCAGTTGGGGCGCACGCATTCCCCCGGCACCCGGCTCCCTAGCACAATGCTGACGGCGCGGGTCTGACCTGCGCCGTCAGGGCAATCGCCGGCCGGACGACCCTCCACGCACGCCCGGGCGGCTCGACACCTCGCTTGGGAGGCGTGTGCACATGGGCATGAGCGTCACGATCGACAACGCTACCGACCAGGATGCCGAGCAGATCCTCAAACTTCAGTACCTCTGTTTCCAGCCGGAAGCCGAGCTGTACGGGGACTACGGCATCGAGCCGCTCACCCAGACCCTGGCCGAACTGCGCACCGAGGTACGCGAGACCTGCGTGCTGGTGGCCAGGCTCGGCGCCGAGGTGGTCGGCTCGGTGCGCGGCACGGTGGACGCCGACGGCACCGCCTGCATCGGCCGGCTCATCGTGCACCCGAGGATGCAGCGCCACGGCCTCGGCGGCCGCCTGCTCGCCGCCATCGAGGAGCGCCTGGCCGCCGAGCGCGACGCCGCCCGCTACCGCCTGTTCACCGGCCACCGCAGCGCGGCCAACCTCCGCCTGTACCGCAGGCTCGGCTACGCACCCGTCTCCACCGAGGAGGTCTCGCGCCACCTGAGCATGATCACGCTGGAGAAGGAGGCGCCGCCCTCCCTGGCCGCCAGCGCCTGATCCCGGCGCTGCCACCGCCCTTCCGCGGCGTTTCCGCGGCGCCTCCCGAACGGTCTCCCGGCCGCCGCCCCGGCCCCCAACGGGCCCCGGGCGGCGGCCTCTTGCGTCACCGGGGTGAGGCGGCCGGCGCAGCCGGGCCGTGCTCCATGCGGGAGCGGCGCAGCCACAGCAGGCCGGTCACCGGCAGCACCACGGGGAAGAACACGTAGCCGAGGCCGTAGTCCGACCAGACCGTCGCGTCGGGGAACGCCGAGGGGTCGAGGAGCGTCCAGGTCCCCACCGTCAGCACGCCGGTCAGCTCCGCCGCGCAGCACACCATGGCCACCCGCCGCGCCGTCCGGCCGCCGCGCACCAGCGAGAGCGTGATGAAGGCGTACACCAGGGCCGCCAGCGCCGACAGCAGGTAGGCAAGCGGCGCCTCGTGGAACTTGGTGCTCAGCTGGTACGCCGACCGGGAGGCGGCCCCCACGGTGAACACCCCGTACAGGGTCACCAGCAGCCGGCCCGGGCCCTCGCGCAGGCTGCGCCGCGCCGCCTCCGCGCCCCGCTCCCGTTGCCCGGCCGCGCCCGCCGGGCCGGCCGCCTCGCGCACGTCCTCAGCCACCGACGCCTCCCGACCAGATGTCGACCAGCCGCAGCTGGAGCACCGCGAGCACCACCGCCCCCGCCGAGACCGTCGCCGAACCCCAGCGCGTCCGCTCGCTCAGCGAGACGATCCCGACCACGGGCAGGCACAGCAGTACCGCCACCAGGTAGGCCAGGAAGACGGCCGTGCCCTCGCCGGCCGGCCGGTCCCCGCCGGCCAGCCGCACCACGCCGACCACCAGCTGCCCCAGGGCCAGGAGCAGCACCACGGCCATGCCCCCGTAGTGCCAGTCCTTCACCGGCTGGTTCCTCGAAGCCGCGAGTCCGCACCAGGCGGCGAGCAGCAGGGCGGCCACCGCGACCGCGACCGTCAGCGGCGTAAGCATGCCGCCGACTCTACGGTGCGGCCCCGGCGGCCGGGCAGCCGGGCCCCGCGGAGCTGCGGAACGTGGCATCGGCCACAGCGCACCTGGTGGACGGGCCACCTGCTGCGTACGTCTGTTTTACTTGTGCACATGACGACGACGAGCGGACTGTTCGCGGCGACCGAGGCAGTGCTGATGCCCGGTGCGCGCTGTCGTTGTCGAATGTGCGCCCGCTGACGAGCCGCCTCAGGACCGGGACGCCGCCGCCCCGGCACCCCGCCCGCGGCTCCTCCCCGGCCGCGCCCTGACTCTCGCGGTCGCCCCCTCGCCCTGCCGCGCCCCGGCGCGAGCCTGCCCCCAGAAGTGCCCCGCGCCCGGGGCCGCGCCCCGCCGCGCCCCGGGCGCCCGACAGTGACGGAACCCAGTGATCACCACGACGGATCTCACCAAGGTCTACCGCTCGCGCGACCGCGAGGTCACCGCGCTCGACGGCGTCAGCCTGCACGTCAGGCCGGGCGAGGTCTTCGGCGTCATCGGCCGCAGCGGCGCCGGGAAGTCCACCCTGATCCGCTGCCTCAACCTGCTGGAGCGCCCCACCTCGGGCACGGTCACCGTGGACGGCGTCGACCTCACCGCCCTCGGCGGGCGCGGCCACCGCGCCCGCCGCCCGCTGCGCCAGGCCCGCGCCAGGATCGGCATGATCTTCCAGCACTTCAACCTGCTGTCCTCGCGCACCGTCAAGGGCAACGTCGAACTGCCCCTGGAGATCCTCGGCCTCGGCCGCCGCGAGCGCTCCCGCAAGGCCCTCGAACTGCTGGACCTGGTCGGCCTGGCGGACAAGGCCAAGGCGTACCCGGCCCAGCTCTCCGGTGGCCAGAAGCAGCGCGTGGGCATCGCCAGGGCCCTGGCCGGCGACCCCAAGGTGCTGCTCTCCGACGAGGCCACCTCGGCCCTCGACCCGGAGACCACCCGCTCGGTGCTCGGCCTGCTGCGCGACCTCAACCGGCAGCTCGGCCTGACGATCCTGCTCATCACGCACGAGATGGACGTGGTCAAGACGGTGTGCGACTCCGCGGCGCTCATGGCCGAGGGCCGGATCGTCGAGTCCGGCGCCGTCTCCGAGCTGCTCGCCACCCCGGGCTCCCGGCTCGCGCACGAGCTGTTCCCCGTCGGCGGGCCGCAGGGCGCGGCCGGCCGCACCACCGTCGACCTCACCTTCCACGGCGCCACCGCCGGGGACCCGGTCGTCTCCCGGCTCGCCCGCACCCACGGCATCGACGTCTCCATCGTCGGCGCCGCCCTGGACACCGTGGGGGGCCACCAGGTCGGCCGGATGCGGATCGAGCTGCCCGGCACCTTCGAGGACAACGTCCTGGCCATCGGCTTCCTGCGCGAGCAGGGGCTCACCGTGGAACTCCCCGCGCAGGCCGGCCTGCCGGGCCAAGGCGCCCCACCGCCGGACGGCGCCCCACCGCCCCCGCCCGCCTCCGGCCGGACCGCGGCAGCCGGCCGAGCCGGGGAAGCCGGGGAAGCCGGGGAGGGCGCGGAGACCGTGGGCGCCGAGGGTGCCGAGGGAGGTGCCGCATGACCTGGGAAGAGATGCGCCCCCTGCTGGAACAGGGCACCATCGACACCCTCTACATGACCTTCTGGTCGACCCTGGTCGCCGTCCTCGGCGGGCTCCCGCTCGGCGTGCTGCTGGTCCTCACCGACCGCGGCGGCCCGCTGCAGAACCTGCCGCTCAACCGGGTCATCGGCGTGGTGGTGAACGTCGGCCGCTCGCTGCCGTTCATCATCCTCATGGTCGCCCTGATCCCGGTGACCCGGTCCATCGTCGGCACCGCCATCGGCCCGACCGCCGCCATCGTGCCCCTGGCCATCGGCGCCATCCCCTTCTTCGCCCGGCTGGTGGAGACCGCCGTGCGCGAGGTGGACCACGGGCTGGTCGAGGCGGCCTGGGCGATGGGCGGCGGCACGTGGACCGTGGTGCTCAAGGTGCTGCTGCCGCAGGCCCTGCCCTCCCTCGTCGCGGGCCTGACCACCACCGTGATCGCCGTCATCGGCTACTCGGCGATGGCCGGCGCGGTCGGCGGCGGCGGCCTCGGCACCCTCGCCCTCACCTACGGCTACCAGCGCTTCGAGCACGGCTTCACCCTGATCACCGTCGCCGTCCTCGTCCTCGTGGTGACCGCGGTCCAGCTGCTCGGCGACGGCGCCGTGCGGCTCCTCGCCCGCCGCACCCGCACCTCGGGCTGACCCCCGGCGCCCTCCCGGGCGCGGCCACGACAGAAGACCTCCCGGAACCCCGGGACCCACCACCGACAACGACTCGCCACACCAGCTCAGCGAAAGGCACTTTTCGTGCGTACCTCCCTCAGGACCAGCGTCCTCCTCGCCTCGGCCACCGCCCTCGCCCTGGGCCTTGCGGCCTGCGGCACCGACTCCGACCCCGGCTCCGGCTCCGGCGGCGACGGGGCCCAGGCCGACCCCTCGGAGCCGCTGGTCGTCGGGGCGACCCCCGTCCCGCAGGCCGAGATCCTCGACTTCGTCAAGGACAACCTGGCCGAGGACGCCGGGCTGAACCTGGAGGTCAGGGAGTTCACCGACTACGTGCTTCCCAACACCGCCGTCGAGGACGGCGAGGTGGACGCCAACTACTTCCAGCACAAGCCGTACCTCGACGACTTCAACGAGAGCAACGGCACCCACATCGTCCCGGTGGTCAACGTCCACCTGGAGCCCCTCGGCCTGTACTCCGACGACCTCACGGACGCCGGCGAGCTGGTCTCGGGCGACACCATCGCCCTCCCCAACGACACCACCAACGAGGGCAGGGCCCTGCAACTGCTCGCGCGGAACGGCGTCATCGACCTCGCCGAGGGCGTCGGCGGCGACGCCACCCTGGCCGACGTCACCGACGACCACGGCCTGAAGTTCCAGGAGCTGGAGGCCGCCACCCTGCCGCGGGCCCTGGAGGACGTGGACGCCGCCGTCATCAACGGCAACTACGCCCTGGAGGCGGGCCTTTCCCCCGCCGACGACGCGCTGCTGATCGAGGATGCGGAGAATAACCCGTACGCGAACTTCCTGGCCGTGAAGGAGGGGAACGAGGACGACCCGCGGGTGCAGAAGCTCGCGGAACTGCTCAACTCCGACGAGGTGCGGCAGTTCATCGAGGACACCTACCAGGGCTCGGTCGTCCCGGCCTTCGGCACCCCCGCCTCCTGAGCACCCTTCCCGTCCGGGCCCCGGCCGCCTGTGGCCGGGGCCCGGCGCTGCGCGCGCGCCCGCCATGCTGCATGCTGATCTGCGCAGACCACAGGTAGGAGCGGCGCATGACACCCACCTTCCCCGACATCTCCATCAGCACGGAGCGGCTGGTGCTGCGCCCGTTCGAGGAAGCGGACATACCCGAGCTCGCCGACATGATGAACGACGAGCTCACCGTCGCCTGGACCTCGGTGCCCCACCCCTACACCACCCTTGAGGCCCGCGACTGGATCGCCCGCCAGGCCCCCGCGGAACGCCTCGAGGGCCGCGGCATCGTCCTGGCCGTCACCGAGCACCTCACCCACCGCCTGGTCGGCATCGTCCACCTGATGCACACCAACTGGCGGGCGCTGACCACCGAGGTCGGCTACGTGATCGCGCCCTGGGCCCGCGGCGAGGGCTATGCCGCGGAATCCGTGCTGGCCCTGGCCCAATGGCTGTTCGGGGACCAGAAGTTCGAGCGGCTGGAACTGCGCACCGCCGCGGGCAACACCGCCTCCCAGCAGGTGGCCCAGAAGATCGGCTGCATCAGCGAGGGAATCCTGCGCAACGCCGTCATCGTCCGCTCCCGCACCGAGGACGGCGGCTGGACCGACATCCGCAGCGACCTCATCGTCTGGGGCCTGCTGCCCGAGGACCTGGAGGAGCCGGGGCACCCGATGGGCAACCCCGCCCGCTGAGCCCCGCCGGCCGCCCACCCGGATGCGGCGCAACCGGCCTTGACGGTTTAGGCTCTTGCGCGTCCCGACCTGCGACGACACCGGGAGTCTGACACCATGGCCGACCGCGTCACCGTGATCGGATGGGACGGCTCCCCGCTGGACCCGGCCGCCAGGTCGGCGCTCCAGGCCGCCACCCTGGTCGCCGGCGCGCCGCGCCACCTGGCCCTCCCGGAAGTCCCCGCCCGCGCCGAGCGGGTGCAGCTGGGCAGCGTGTCCGTGGCCGCCAGGCGCATCGCCGCCCACCGCGGCACGGCCGTGGTGCTCGCCGACGGCGACCCCGGCTTCTTCGGCGTCGTCCGCGCCCTGCGCAACCCCGCCCACGGCCTGGAGGTCGAGGTGGTCCCGGCCGTCTCCGCGGTGGCCGCCGCGTTCGCCCGGGTCGGCATGCCCTGGGAGGACGCCCGCGTCGTCGTCGCCAACCGCCGCACGCTGCGCCGCGTGGTGAACGTCTGCCGCGCCCACCCGAAGGTCGCCGTGCTCACCTCGCCCGGCGCCGGGCCCGCCGAGATCGCCCTGCTGCTCGGCCAGGTGCACCGCACCTTCGTCATCTGCGAGTCGCTGGGCACCGGCCGGGAGCGGGTCTCCGTCCTCACCTCGGACGCCGTCTCGCAGCACCGCTGGAGCGACCCGAATCTGCTGATCGTCATAGGCGGCAGCGGCGTGACGCACACCGAGGGCGGCAGCTGGCTCGCCGGGGCCGACCCGGCCGCCGCCGCCCAGCCGCGCGGCTGGGGCCTGCCCCCCGCCGCCTACGCCCCCCGGCAGGGGGAGGGGCCGGAGCCGCAGGAGGCGCCCGCGTCTCTCACGGCGGGCCAGAGCCCGCAGCTGCGCGCCCTCGAACTCGCCGCCCTCGGCCCGGGCATCGGCGACCTGATGTGGGACGTGGGAAGCGGCGCGGGACTCGCCGCGGTGGACGCGGCCCGGCTCGGGGCGGCCGTCATCGCGATAGACCGCGACGGGGAGGCGCTGACCCGGGCGCAGGGAACCGCCCGCAGGCTCGGCGTCCAGCTGCACACCCTGCACGGGGTCGCGCCGCAGGCGCTCGCCGACCTGCCGGAGCCCGACGTGGTGCGGATCGGCGGCGGCGGCCCGCGCACCCTCGTCGCCTGCGCCGACCGCAGGCCGCAGCGCATCGTCACCCACGCGATGACGCGGGATCAGGCCGAGGCGGCGGGCCGGGTGCTGGCCGGCGCGGGCTACGCCGTCGAGTGCACCCTGCTGCAGTCGGTGCATCTGGACACCGGGGACTGGTCGGAGCGGGGCCGGACCGTCGTCTTCCTGCTGTCCGGAAGCCGGCTCGGAACCCACCGGTGACGAACCGGGATCATCCGGGATCACCCGCCCACCCGTGACCGGCGTCGCGCGACGGCACGGGTAGGCTGATGGACCGTTGTGCCGTCGGCCGGACTTGACGTTTCGTCCGTCATGTCCGGAGTGGGAAGGAGCTCGTGCGATGAGCTGTGCCAGGGGCCGCGGGATGGGCAAGGTGGAGGCATGACGGACACCGGTCAGGTGCCCGAGGCGGGAGCGCCGGAGCGGGCGGACGCCCGGCAGGAGGCCCACGACCAGCCGGAACTCGCGCCGGAGCAGACCGGCGAGCGGCACCCCCGACCCGGGCAACCCGTGGCGGCCGCGCCCGCGTTCCCCGTCCCAGGCGAGTATCAGGACGCGTTCCCGGGCGAGTTCCCCGGCGAGATCGACGAGTCCGCGGACGAGGCGGCCGAGGAGGAGGACCTCCTGATGCCGGGGTCGAGCGGCGCCTGGGCCGAGGGCGCCTCCCGGCCCGCCGTCATCCGCCCGCCCGCCCCCGTGCGGCGCCCCGCGGGAACGCCGACCGAGCCGGAGTACCTCGACATCGCGGCCGAGGTGGGCGAGGCGCCGCCCCGGCTCTCCGGCACCCTCCCGCCGCAGCCGGGCGCCTGGGCCGGGGCCCGCCAGGCCGGCGAGCCAGGGCCCGCGGGAGGGGCCCAGGCCGTCCGGCCCGCCGCGGCACCCGCCGCTCCCGCCCATCCGGCGGCCCCGGCACCGCCCAGGCCCGCCGCCGCGCCCGCGCCGGCCCGCCGGCCCGGCGCCGACCGCGGCGCTAGATC
>NZ_RBAL01000018.1 GCF_003626535.1 Streptomyces hoynatensis | reverse complement strand
CGGATGAAGACCTGGAAGATCCTCCGTGACTGCCGCCGCCGTGGCAACGGTGTCTACTGGGCGGCCATCGGCGTCGCCCACATGCACAACCTCGCCCACGGCTGACCCCTTACGAGACAACCTTTAGAGGGAAGGAGTGAGAATGGAAAGCTACCCGTTCGAAAAGAAGCCGGCCTTCTTTCCGGCCGTGACCGCGGAACTCTTCTTCGACGCCGACGCCCTGGCGAGTGAGCTGTTCGGCGAGGAGACCGACGACGACGCGCTGGAGGGCGTGGACACCGAGCTCGACGAGCTCCTGTCCTGACCGCTCGATCCGGTCGTCGCGGCTGGCACGCGCCCGCGTGCCAGCCGTTCGAGCCTTACTCGCCTACGTGGGGTCGCCTGCCATGAAGATCCGCCGGAACGCGTTCCAGGAAACCCTCCTCACGCTCGACCACACCCCGGGCCGTCCCGCCGACCTCTTCTCCCGGGCCTGCGTGCAGCATTACCGCGAACTCCGCCTCGATCGCTTCGGATATTCCTTCACCCAGGTCTTCGAGCCGGGCGTCCTCAAGGAGGTGGCCCTGCTCGAGGGGCGGCCCTACGCCCCGCTTGCGGACCTGAGCGACCGCCCCGGGCCCGCGCTCGCGCGGCTGGGAGAGCTGGCGGACAACGCCGCCGACCTCTCGGTCCCCGGCCTGGTCAACGTGGCCTCCGCGCTGATCACCGTCTCCCGCATCGGCCCCGCCTCCCGGCTGCTGCGGCCGGCCGCCGCCAGGGCGGCCGACCCGCGGGAGCGGCTCGAGGTCGCGATGCTCGACTTCATGGTCGCCAACCGCCGCGACGACGGGGCCTCGTCCCCCGAGGCGTTCCGGCGCATGCGCGAGGCGATCGAGTCCGGCCCGGTGCCCCGGGCCAGGGTCATCGACGTCTGCTCCCAGGCCGTCGTGTGGTACCTCAAACGCCGGGAGCTGCACGAGGACGACTTCAGGTGGTACGTCGCCACGGGCTGTGCGCTGGCCAGGGACCCCGGCCGCATCGACCCGACCACGCTCTCCGCCTGGAACCGCGCCCTGGCGATGATCCCGGCCGGCAAGCGCCAGGCGGCGGCGACCCGGCGCTACATGGAACGCACCCGCGAGGCGGCCCAGGAGGCGATCAGGCGCCGCCAGGAACCGTACGAGCTGAACTTCCTCAAGACCTACTACGAGTCCACGCTCAAGGAGCACATGTACGTCACCGGCGACGCCGACCTGGCCCTGGAGGCCGGGGAGGCGCTCATCGCGCTCGACCCCGCCTGGGCCCCCAGCCACGCCGAACTCGCCGAGGCCCACCTGAGGTTCGGCGACCGGCGGCGGGCGGCCGAGCGCTACGAGGAGGCGGTGACGCTGGGGCCCCCGTACGTCGGCCACCACCTGCTCGGCGCGGCCCGCTGCCGCGAGCAACTGGGCGAGCCGGAGCGCGCCGTCGAGCACTACCTGACGCTCTCCGAGCTGGCGCCGCGCAACGAGACCCTCCTCGCGGCCGGCCTGCGCCTGGCGGAGAAGGTCTCCCGGCAGGCGCGCGAGCACTTCGAGCTCCTGCTCGCCCGGTCGGCAGGCCGGCCCGCCGGCCCGGCGGACGAGCGACCCTAGGCGATGCGGCACACACGGCTCACCCCGGGAAACTACGCGAGTTTCGCCACGGTGATGCTGGCGACCGGCCTGGTCGGCACCGGGTTCGGCCTGGTCGACCTGCTGATGATCGCGCCCAAGGGCGTCGGCCACGTCGCCGCCGTCGGACAGGGAAGCATCGTCCTCCTCGCCGTCTCCACCTTCTTTCTCGGCGTGGTCGAGGCCTTCTCCGGCCGGCTCGCCATCGCCGAGGGAGCAGGAACGACGGCCAGGCGCCTCCCCGTGCTCGCCACCACGCTGCTGCTGGCGCTGGCGCTGTGCCAGCTCGCGGCGCTGCCGGCCGCCGCGCTGGCGGAGCCGGCGCTCACCCTCCTCGGCCAGAAGCCGGAACTCGTCCCGCCGATGGGGGACTACCTGCAGGTGCGGCTGTGCGGCATCGGCGTGATCATGCTGTACACCGCGCTCAACGAGGCGCTCAAGACCTGCGGCGCGAAGAACAGGTCGCTGGCCACCCTGCTCCTCGGGTTCGGCGTCAACGCGCTCTTGAACTGGGCGTTTCTGTACACCGGGCTCGCCGGGCTCTTCCCCTCGCCCGACAGCGCGGTCGCCGCCTCCACCGTGCTGGCCCAGGCCGCGATGGCCGCCATGGCCGGCTGGATGTTCCTGCGCCTGCTGAGGACGCGCGCCGAACGCCTCGCCAGGCCCGGGCGCGCGGAGGTCCTGACGGAGCTGCGCACCACCACCCTCGCCGGCGCCGGGGTCGGCGCGCGGCACCTCAACGACTACATGGGCTCCCTCATCCCCATGACCCTCATCGGCACGATGGGCGTCGGCACCCTCGCCGCGAGCGTCGTGGCCGCGAACATCTACACGGTGTTCTGCCGCGTGCCCCAGGCCTGCTTCCAGGCGACCTTCGTCTACTACGGCTACGCGGTCGGCCGGGACGGTGCGGCCCGGCCGGGCACCGTGCGCACGCTGCTCGGCTACGCCGCCGTCCCCACGGCGGCTGCGGCGCTGCTCGTGGTGGCCGCCTCGCCCTGGCTGGTGGACGCCTTCGCCAGCCCCGGACTCGACCACGGGCTCGCCGTGGCCCTCCTGATGGCCTATCTGCTCTACCTGCCGGCCTACTTCTTCGACCAGTCCCTCTCCACGATCCTCATCGTCCACCGGCGCGGCGGGCTGCTCTTCGCCTCCTCCACCCTGGCGACCTACCTGCTGACCATCCCCCTGGCCTGGTACGCGGTCGTCGTGCTCGACTCGGCCTTCCTCGCCGTCGCCTCCAACGGCGTGGCCACCGTGGTCCAGGCGGCGCTCTTCTGGCGCGCCCTCCGCGCCGTCCGCACCCTGCCACCGGCGAGGGCGGAGGCCGGCGTTGCCTAGGCCACCGGGCGGACCGGCCTTCCGCCACGACCCGCGCAAGTCGGTCCTGGTCCTGCCGGGAAAGGCGGGGCCGCCCAGCAGGTGGGACCGGGAGCCCGCCGTCTGCGGCCACCGGGTCCTGCGCCACGAGAACAAGGCCCTCGGCCGGACGATCCCCGTGCCGGTCTGCGCCAGCCCCGCCGTGATCACCGGCGCCGGGGTGATCGTCGGGGGCTACGACGGGTACCTCCGGTTCTTCGACCGCACCCTGGGCAAGGTCTACTGGCAACGCAGGCTCGACGGCCCGCTCTACGCCTCCCTGGTGCTCGACGGCGACCGGCGGCGGGTGGTGGCCGCCGCGACCACCGGGCTGATCGCCTGCTTCGACCTGCGGGGCGGACTCGTCTGGTCGGCGAAGCTCGGCGCCCCCGTCCACGCCACCCCCACGGTGCTTCCCGGGGCCGGGGTCCTGATCCTCGCCGCGTTCCACAGCCGCTGCGCCGGCCTCTCCCTCGACACCGGCGAACTGCTCTTCGACCGGCCGCTGCCCAGGCCCTGGCACGCGGCCCACGGCGGCCTCGCCGCGCACCGCGACCCCTACGCCGGCCCGGCCACCACCGGGGAGGACACCGCGATCGTCTGCTGCGCGGAACACGTCCTGTGCCTCGCCCCGGACGGCACCGAGCTGTGGCGGCAGGAGATCGGCCACGCGGTGCGGGCGTCACCGGCCGCCCTGCACGCGACGGGCGAGGTCGCCGTCTGCCCGGTGGACGGCCGCTGCCTGTTCCTCGGCAGCCGCGACGGGCAACTCCGCGGGGAGGTGCGGCTGGACGCCAAGGTCACGGGCAGTCCCGCCGTCTCCGGCCGGGTCCTCGCCGTCGGCACCGTGCGCGACACCGTCGCCGGGATCGACGTCCACACCCGCGCGACGGCCTGGACGGCCCCTCAGGGCGCACCGCGCGAGTACACCTCGCTGACCGTGCTGCCCGACGGGAACTTCGCCGCCACCTCGGCCCGCGGGAACGTGGTCTGCCTGGGACGCGACGACGGCCGGTTCCGCTGGGAGAGCAGCCAGGTCCTCGGCCTCGCCGACCACCAGCCCGCCATGGACATCACGCCGGTGGCCGGGCCGGACGGCAGCATGTACGGCGGCTCGTACTCCGGCGACCTCTATCACTTCAGGTTCCAGCCCCTCGACGAGGAGTGACAGCCATGCCCGCAGAAGCCATCGCCCCCCCGGACCGGGCCAGCGTCACGGCCATGGACGAGTCGCTGCACGGGATGATGACCCGGCTGCGGGCGATTCTCGACGAGCCCGCCCTGACCCAGGAAACCCTGGTGGAGATCGTCTCCATCTTCAACAACGTGGCCTACGTCTTCCTGTACCTGGAGGCCAACGAGCGGCACGTCAACTACGAGCGGCTGCTGCCCTGGCGGGACCGCTTCCACAAGGACCCCGAACTCGACGCGGGGCTGGCCCGGTTGCTCGGCGACCTGCGCTGCGAGGACGCGGAGGCCGAGGACTCCCGCCGCCGGCTGCTCGAACAGCTGCGGAACAAGAACCGGGCGAAAGACCCGGAGTCCGAGGAGCGGATGGCGGAACTGCTGGCCGAGGCGAAGGGAATACTCGGCGCGGTGCAGCAGGACCAGCTCGCCCTGCTGAACCGGCTGGGCGTGCGGGTGCCGGGCGCCGCGCCCTCCGCGGTGTTCTACCGCCTGGCCGCCGGCACCGCGGACCCGGCCAGGCGGGCCAAGCTGGCGCGGGCCTGGCGGGTGGTGCGCGACCGCGGGCAGGAGCCGCTGGCCGGCGTCGTCGACCGGATCATCGGCGAGCAGCGGCGGCAGGCCGCGGCCGGCGGCCACGCCACCGTGCTGCAGGAGACCCTTGCGAAGTGCGGAGTCACCGAGGACACCATCGAGGGCTTCCTCGAGCGCTACCTGCGGCGCGCGCTGGAGCGCCACGGCGCGCTGGCCGCGGAGGTCGCGGAGGCCACCGGCGCCAGCACGGCCCCCCTGGACCACTTCGGCGCCTACCTGCGCACCGTCTCGGGCAACCGCCCGCTGCCGCAGTTCGCCCTCGACGAGTGCCTGGACTACGCGTTCGCCGTCGCCCGCAGCGCCTTCGGCCTGGAGGTGCGCCGCGCCTCGGGCACGGAACACGACGTGCTGACCACCACCGTGTGGGCCGGGGACGAGGAGGTCGGGCAGATCCACTTCGACCTCTGGGACACCGAGCACAAGACGGTCAAGGCGAACACCACCACCGGCATCCGCAACCGCGCCGACTGGAGGGGACTGGTCCAGCGCCCGGTGGCGTACGTCTCCTGCCGGTTCCGGCGGACTCCCGACGGCGTCCCGCGCATCACCTTCCAGAACGTGCACAGCCTCCTGCACGAGTTCGGCCACGCGGTCAACCACCTGCTCATCCGCAAGCGGATACCGAACCAGTCGGGGCTGGAGTACCTCCCCCTGGAACGGCTGGAGAACCTCAGCATGTGGTTCGAAAAATGGGTGTTCCACGCGGAGTTGGGCCGCCGGCTCTCCCTCGGCCCCGAGGAGCGGGCGGGGCTGGAGCTGTGCCGGCGGGTCAAGCGGCTCGAATACCGGAGCACGTACCTGGACCGGGCGGTGACCGCGGCGCTCGACTTCGAGGTCCACCGCAGGCCCCGGGGCGGGGTCGTGGACGCCTTCCGGCGGCTGGACGAGCGGTTCGGCCTCTCCCCCCACTGCGAGGTGGGCGACTTCCTGGTCTATTTCACCTGGCCGATGCTGCGGGCCAACCCCGGCGCCTACTTCGCCTACCTGTGGGGCGCCTCGGACAGCGGCGCGATGTTCGCCCGGTTCGAGCCCCTCACCCTGGTGGAGGTGGCCGCCCGCCCCGGGCTCCGCGAACTCTTCGCGCCCTGCCTCGACTACGACGCGCCGAGCAGCGAGCCGGACGTCTCCGCGGTGTTCGACTTCTACGACGGCGTGGGCCACGAGGGGGCCGGCGTGGGGCACGAGGAGGCCGGCGTTGGCTGAGCCGAAGGCGGCGCACACCCCGCGCCCCCCGTTCCCCGCCGCCTCCTTCCCGACCGACTACGTCCGGGCCGTGTTCGGCAACCGCGAACCGGTCCTTGAGGAGATCCTCCGGGACTCGGTGCTGGAACGGGGCCTGCCCGCGATCCAGGTGGACGACAACGCCGGGCGGATTCTGCAACTGCTCGTCATGCTGCGGCGGCCGCGGCACGTGATCGAGATCGGCACCCTCTTCGGGTACTCCACGATCCACCTCGCCCGTGGCCTGCCCGAAGACGGGCGGCTCACCACGCTGGAGATCGACCCGGCCGCCGCCGGGGCGGCGCGCCGCAACCTCGACCGGGCGGGCGTCGGAGAGCGGGTGGAGATCGTGGTCGGTGACGCGAGCGGGTACCTGGCGACCGTGCCGCCCGAGTCCGTGGGCATGATCTTCATCGACGCCGACAAGAAGTCCTACGCCCGCTACCTCGCCGCCTGCTTTCCGCTGCTCGAACCCGGCGGGCTGCTGGTCGCCGACGACGCCTTCGCGCAGGGCGACTTCAGCGGGGAGTCGGCAGAGGGCGGGGAGGGCGAGCGGGAGCGGAAGGCCATCCACGCCTACAACCGTGCGGTGGGAAGGAGCCCACGGCTCTTCTCCGCGTTTCTCGGCACGCGAAACGGTCTCCTCGTGAGCTACAAGGGGTGAGAAATGGCGAAGAACCGCGCCTGGATCATCGGCGCCAGCCAGAGCCTGGGGGCCCACTTCGCCACCAGGATGGCGGCGGAGGGCTGGGCGGTGACCGGGCTGGGCCGCCGGCCCGCCGCGGAGGCCGGGCTGCCCGCGGAGGTGACGTACGTCCAGGCCGACCTGTCCGTCCCCGAGACCCTCGACGGGCTCGCGGAGAAGCTGGGCGACGTCCCGGAACTGGTCGTCTACAACGCGGTCCGCTATCCCGCGCAGAGCGAGGGGCCGCCGCCCCTGGGCGAGTTGGAGGCGGTGTTCCGGGTCAACGCCCTCGCCCCCTACCGGCTGCTTCTCGACCTGCTCGGCAGGCCGCGGGAGCACTTCTGCTCCTGCGTGGTCGTCAACTCGGACGCCATGTACCACGCGCGCGAGCAGAACGGCGTCTACTCCGCGAGCAAGGCGGCCCTCCGCGTCCTGACCGGAACGCTGGCCGCCACCTGCCGCGGAGGCGACGCCGCCGTGTCCACCCTGCTCGTCGGCCCCCTGGCCGACCCGCAGAAGCTGGCCGGGCTGCGGCGGGTGGCCGAACAGCGCGGCGTCACCGAGGCCGAGGTCGTGCGCGCCTTCCTCCGCAAGACGAACACCAATCTCGTCATCGACGCCCTGATCGACTTCGAGTCCTGCTACCAGGGACTGATGCACATGGCCCGCCTCGGCCCGGTGGCCAACGGCATGATGTACCGGCTCGACGGCGGCTCCTCGGGCGGCCTGGTCTGAGCCAGGCTCCCTGCCCGGGGCCGGGAGAAGCCCCGCGGAAGGTGGCCGGGAGGGAGCCGGGGAGGGCCCCGCGCGGCGGGCTGCCGCACGGCCCGATGTGGATCGGGAGCCCGGGCAATGCGGCCTGAATCAAAGGCCCTTCAGGACGCGATCGAGTGCGGCCCGGCCTGCGGGACCCCAGTGCGGCTTGCCGCCGGGAAGGCCCAGGTCTCCGTTGTGTCCCATGAGCATGAGGAAGAGGCTCTTCATCGCGGCCAGTCCGCGGGCGCGGCGGATGGAGGCCTGGTCGGCGCGCGCGTAGGCATCGAAGAATCGTTTGGCCGTGCCCGCGGGGAGCAGTACCCAGGCGGCGGCGAGGTCCCAGGCCGGGTCGCCGGCGAAGAGGTCACCGAAGTCGATGATGCCCGAGAGCGTTCCGTCCGAGACGACGACGTTCGCCGGATGGAGGTCGCCGTGCACCCACACCGGCGGGCCCTCCCACGCGGGGGCCGCAACGGCGTCCTCCCAGACGGCCCGGACGTCGCCGGCGACGTCGTCGGGGGCGATGGCCCGGAAGAAGTTCTCGAAGCCGTCGGTGCAGTCCCTGGGATGGGCGCCGCGGTCCACGGGGATCGGGGCCTCGGCGGGCGCCTTTGCATGCAGCGCCCGGAGGAAGCCGGCGAGGGTGTCGGCCGCGTGGCCGCCGCGGCTGATCGGGCAGTGGTCGAGCGGCTCGCCGGGAACCCAGGTCATCACGGTCCAGTGCTTGGGGAAGCGCGCCGAGGGTTCGCCCACGCGCACCGGGGTCGGCACCGCAAGCGGCAGGCGCGGGGCCAGCACCGGCAGCCACCGCCGCTCCTTGAGCTGGGGCTCGGGGGTGCGGTCCATGCGCTGCATGCGCACGGCCAGCTCATCGCCCAGGCGCCACATCTGGTTGCCCCAGCCGCCCGCCACCTCGCGGATGGCCAGCCCCGCGAGGTCGGGATGCTGCTCCTGCAACAGGGCGCGGACCAGGTCCGCGGTGATCTCGATCTCGGTGCCGGTGTCGGTCATACGACCGCACAGTACCGAGGCGGCACGCGCGGCACATGCAGCCGCTGCCCCCGGCAGCGCGCGGTGATTCCTCCGGCGGCACCGATTCGTTTTCCCGCCAGGCGCGGCAAACCCCCTCCGGGCCGGCGTTTCCGCAGGCCGGAGGGGGCGTACGCGAGGGGGCCGGTCAGATGCTGCGGAAGGTTTCGATCTGTGCGCCGACCGAGTTCAGGCGCTCGGCCAGGTCCTCGTAGCCGCGGTTGATGACGTAGACGTTGCGCAGCACGGAGGTGCCCTCGGCGGCCATCATCGCCAGCAGCACCACGACCGCGGGCCGCAGGGCGGGCGGGCACATCATCTCCGCCGCCCGCCACCGGGTGGGCCCCTCGACCAGAACCCGGTGCGGGTCGAGGAGTTGCAGGCGCCCGCCGAGGCGGTTGAGGTCGGTGAGGTAGATGGCGCGGTTGTCGTAGACCCAGTCGTGGATCAGCGTCGAGCCGTGCGCCGAGGCCGCGATGGCGGCGAAGAAGGGCGCGTTGTCGATGTTGATCCCGGGGAACGGCATGGGGTGGATCTTGTCGATCGGCGCCTCCAGCTTGGAGGGCCTGACGGTGACGTCCGCGAGCCGGGTGCGGCCGTTGTCCGCCGCGTACTCCGGGCCGAGGTCGTGGTCGAGGCCCATGCCCTCCAGCACGGCGAGCTCGATTTCGAGGAACTCCACCGGGACCCGGCGGATCGTCAGCTGCGACTCGGTCACCACCGCGGCGGCGATCAGGCTCATCGCCTCCACCGGGTCCTCGGAGGGCGAGTAGTCCACGTCGCAGTCGATGTCCGGGACGCCGTGCACGGTGAGCGTGGTGGTGCCCACTCCCTCGATGCGGACCCCGAGCTGCTCCAGGAAGAAGCACAGGTCCTGGACCATGTAGTTGGGCGAGGCGTTGCGGATGACCGTGACGCCGTCGTGCCGCGCGGCGGCCAGCAGGGCGTTCTCCGTGACCGTGTCGCCGCGCTCGGTCAGGACGATCGGCCGGTCCGGGCTGACCTGCCGGTTGACCGTCGCGTGGTACATCCCCTCGGTCGCGGTCACCTCAAGGCCGAAGCGGCGCAGCGCCATCATGTGGGGCTCGACGGTGCGGGTGCCCAGGTCGCAGCCGCCCGCGTACGGGATCTTGAAGTGGTCCATCCGGTGCAGCAGCGGGCCGAGGAACATGATGATGCTCCGGGTGCGCCTGGCCGCCTCCAGGTCGATGGACTCCAGGTTCAGGTCGGAGGGCGGCACGATCTCCAGGTCCACGCCCTCGTTGATCCACCTGGTCCGGACGCCGATCGAGTTGAGCACCTCCAGGATGCGGAAGACCTCCTCGATCCTGGCGACGCGGCGCAGCACCGTGCGGCCCGAGTTCAGCAGCGTCGCGCACAGCAGGGCGACGCAGGCGTTCTTGCTCGTCTTGACGTCGATGCCGCCGTTCAGCCGCCGCCCGCCGACGACTCTGAGATGCATCGGGCCGGCATAGCCCAGGGAGACGATCTCGCTGCCCAGGGCCTCGCCGATGCGCGCGATCATCTCAAGACTGATGTTCTGATTCCCCCGCTCGATGCGATTGACGGCGCTCTGGCTGGTGCCGAGCGCCTCCGCGAGCTGCACTTGCGTCCAGCCACGATGCTGACGTGCGTCCCGAATGAGCTGTCCGATCCGGGCGAGGTAGTCGTCGATCATATGGACGAGCCTATCTCAGATATGAGATGGCGCATGGCGGGCACCGCCATTCGGGTGGTGGGCGACCGGGGCGTGGGTATGGTTAGGTTGTTCTAGGTGAATGCGAACAATTTCCTCTGCCTGGGCGGAGGATGGCAGTGAGGAGGGGACCCGTGAGCGTTCACATCCGCCGACTCGCCGTGGTGGCGGCGCCGTTCGGCCTGGCGCTCCTGAGCTACGGGCTGTGGTGCGCGCGGCTGCACGACCGGCTGCCCGACCCGGTGGCCACCCACTTCGCGACGGGCGGCGGGGCGGACGGATACCTGGGCCGCCAGGCCGCCCTCTGGGGCGGTGCGGCATTCCTGTGCGGCGCGGGGGTGCTGTTCTGCGCGCTCGCCGTGCGGTACCCGCAGCGGTGGAGCATCGCGCTGGGCGGGGGGCTCGCGGCGCTGCTCGGCTACCTGTTCTCGCTCACCCTCTCCGCCAACGCCGACGTCACCGACGCCTCCGAAGCCGCCCTGTACCTCTGGCAGTTGGCCATGGTGTTGCCGATCGCCCTGCTGGTGGGCCTGATCTGCTGGCTGCTCGCGGGCCCGGACGAGGCGCCGCAGGCCGAGCGGGAGGCGGCCCCCGCCCTGCGCCTGGGCCCGGGCGAGAGCGCGGTGTGGAGCCAGGCCATCGCCTCGCCGGTGCTGTGGGTGGTGGCCGGCCTGCTCGCCGCCCTGGGCCTGGTGCTGGTCGCGGTGCCCTCGGCGCGCCCCGTGGGGGTGCTGATGCTGCTGACCGCCGTGCTCAACGGCCTGTTCGCCAGCCTGCGGGTCACCGTGGACGGGCGCGGCCTCATGATCGCCTCTCCGCTGCTGCCGCGGCCGCGGCTGCGGGTGCCGATGCGGCGGATCGAAGGGGCGGCGAGCCGCGAGGTCAGACCGCTGGCCGAGTTCGGCGGCTACGGTTACCGCGTCAGGCCCGGAAAATCGGGCGTCGTGGTGCGTTCGGGGGAGGCCCTGTCCGCGCGGCTGCGCGGCGGCAAGGAGTTCGTCGTCACGGTGGACGACGCGGGCACGGCCGCCGCGCTGCTCAACGGCCTGCTCCAGCGCGCCGACGGTGTGCGGAAGGAACATTCCTGACCATGCTGCTGCGCGTCCAGCCAGACTCACGGGTGCCGCTGGGAGAGCAGATCGCGGCCTGCGTGCGAGGCGCGCTCGCCGACGGGACCACCCTCCCCGGCGAGCGCCTCCCCCCGGCCCGCGAGGTGGCCGCCTCCCTCGGCGTGAACGTCCACACCGTGCTCCGCGGCTACCAGCGGCTGCGCGACGAGGGGCTGATCGAACTGCGGCGCGGGCGTGGCGCCGTGGTGCGCGCCGACGAGTCGACGCGCGGCCGGGCCCGCCTGCTGACGGCCGCCCGTTCCCTCATCGCCGAAGCCCGCGGCCTCGGCCTCGCCGACGAGGACGTGCTCTCCCTGGTCAGGACGGCCCTGGCGGCCGGCCCCGCCGAGTAGGCCGCGGGCGGGCCGCGCCGCCTCCCGCCACCCGCCCCGGCCCCGCCCCTTCCGGCCGGATTCCTCCCGGCCGGACCCTCCGCGGCCGGACTCCTCCCGGCCGGCCCGCCACCCCGGCCGCCACCGGGCGCGAACGCCCGGCCGGGCGGCCGTCGTGGCATTCCCCCGCGGCCGGTCGCCGCCGGGAAAATCCCTCGCGCCGCCGAATCGCGGTGGGCGAGGCTGCCCTTCATGACCTTTTCGGTGATCGCGCACGATGCCGCGGCCGGGCTGAGCGGGGTGGCGGTGGCCAGCTGCGTGCTCGCGGCCGGGGCCCGGGTGCCCGTGGCGAGGCGGGGGGTGGGGCTCGCGGTGGCACAGGCGTCCTCCAGCCCGTGGCACGCCGAGGCGGCCCTCGACCTGCTCGCCCGCGGCGCCGCCGCAACGGAGGCGGTGGCCGCGCTCGCCCGGCTGCCCGACGCGGCCACCAGGCAGCTGGCGGTGCTCGACGCGCGGGGCGGGGTGGCCGCCTGGACCGGCGAGGACTGCGCGGGTGCCGCGGGGCACCTCCTGGGCGAGCAGGTGAGCGTGCAGGGCAACACGCTGGCCGGCGAGGAGGTACTCAAGGCCCTGGCCGAGGGCTGGCGCACGTCCGCCGGCCGTCCGCTGGCCGAGCGGCTGCTCGCCGCGCTGGCCGCCGGCGACGAGGCGGGCGGCGACCGGCGCGGCAGGCAGTCGGCCGCGCTGCTCGTCGTCGGCGAGGACGAGCCGGTCGACCTGCGGGTGGACGACTCCCGCGCCCCCGTGGCCGAACTGGGCCGCCTGCTGTGCGTGGACCGGGCGCACCGCCTGCTGCGCGAGGCGCTGGCCGAACACCGGGCGGGCACCGGCGGCCCCTCGGAGCGGGCCGCCCTCCTGATGCTGCGCGCGGCCGAACTCGCCCCCGGGGACGCGCTGCTCGCCCTGTGGGGCCCGCGCCTGGTCCCCGGCGCGGGCGCCCTGTCCGGCGAGGCGCGCGCCCTGGCCGGGCGCCTGGCGCCGCGGGTGCGCTGGGTGGCCGACCGGCTGGACGGCTGACGGGCCCGTGGGCTGACGGGCGGGGCCGCCGACGGGTGGGGCCGCCGACGGGTGGGGCGGGCGGCCGGGCGTTCCGTCGGGCCCGGGCCGCCGCCCCGGTGGTGCCCGGCCCGCCAGGAGCGCCCGGCCCACAGGCCCGGCTCAGCTCGCCGCGGCGGCCGGTGGCTCAGGGAGGAACTTGTAGAAGAAGGTGCAGTCCCTGAGCGCGCCGCCCGGGTCCGTCGCGTAGGCGGGGACCAGGCCGTAGGGTGTCCAGCCCGCGGCCCGGTAGAGGCGGTCGGCGGGGGTGTCCGCCTCCGTGTCGAGCAGCAGCAGGCGGATGCCGTCCGCGGCGGCGGCCTCCTCTGCGGTGGCCAGCAGCCTTCTGCCGAGGCCGCGTCCGCGGGCCGCGGGACTCACCATCAGCTTGACTATCTCGGCCCGGTGCCGGCCGTTCTCCCGGTGCTCCCTGGCGAGGCTGATCGTGCCCGAGACGCCCTCGGGTCCCCTGGCCACCCAGACGACGAGGCTGCCGGACGCGACGGCCGGCTCGCGCGAAAGCCACCAGTCCAGCGCGGGCCGCCGGCCGAAGGGGGTGCGGAAGCCGAGGGAGGAGCCGCCCGCCACGACCTCGGCGAGCAGCCCGGCCAACTCCCCGGCGGCGGCCGGGAACTCCGCGGCGGACAGCCGCTCGATGGTGTGCTTCGCGCACTCTGTCCCGCTCACGGCAGGATCACCACCAGCGCGTACCGTGCCTCCGCCTCGCCCAGGCAGCGAAAGCGCGTCGGCCCCCACACCCGGAAGCGCAGGCAGTCGCCCTCCCGCAGCCGGTACGCCGCGCCCTCCGTGGTGACCTCGAGGGCCCCGGAGAGCAGCCAGAGGTGCTGTTCGAGCCCGGGCACGGGCGGGGCCTCGTAGGGGATGTCGGCGCCCGGCCGCAACACCCCCTCGACGAGCTCCCCGCGCAGCGCCGGGTGTGGGGGCGAGACCGAGCGGCGGACGAAGCCCGAGTCCTCGTCGCGCCACACGGCCTGCCGCGCGGCGGGCACCACGCGGGGCGGCTCGGACTCCACCTCGGCGAGCAGCTGGGACATGGTCCGCTCGTAGGCGGAGCACAGCCGGCCGAGCATCGTCGCCGTCGGGCTCAACTCGCCGCGCTCCAGCCGGGACAGCGTGGAGCGGCTCACCCCCGTGCGGGCGGACAGCTCCTCGAGCGACCACTCGCGTTCGAGCCGCAGCGCGCCCAGGCGAGCCGCCAGCCGGGCCTCCAGGCCGACCGGGGCCGCGCCCTCGGGAGCCGCGGCGCGCACCTCCTGCGTGTTTCTCATATCAGGGAAGATATCTCATAACTGGGACAGTCGTGCGGCGGACCCCGTCGGCCGGTGCCGACGGGCGGGTCAGGCCGGCGTGCCCCGGCCTCGATCGCGCGGCGGGCCGGGAGAGTTCAGGCCCTTTTCCCGTCGGTGCGAGTTTCCCCGTCGCCGCGAGCCGCCCGGGCTGGGTTTCCGGCCCGTTCCTCCCGCGGGGAGCGGGCTTGCGCCGGCGTCCACCAGCGGCGTGACGCCAGTGCGGCCAGTGCGGCGCCCGCGGTGTTGAGCAGGACGTCGTCCACGGAGGAGACCCGGTCCAGCGGCAGGACATACTGCGCCGTCTCGACCAGGAGCGCGCAGCCCGCCCCGAGCGCGAGAATCCGCCGTGCCGACGCCAGTCCCGGAAACCGCAGCGGGGCGAGGAACCCCAGCGGCGCGAACACCAGCAGGTTGCCGACGATCTGGCCCGTGTCCATCGTGAGCAGGTCCCGCAGCGGCACCAGGTTCACGACCGCCCCGTCCTCGTCGCCCGGCAGCAGGATCAGCCAGACCGGCAGCACCGTCCCGTAGACGATGCCGACCTCGGCGAGCGACCTGCGCCACGACCGCGCCGCCCCGGCACCGGCGCGCCTCCGCCTGCGGGCCAGAGCCCAGGCCGCAAGGACCGCCAACGGCAGTGCCGCCACCGTGAGGAACACCACCCCGGTGAACGTGCCGACCCAGCCGTGCCACCCTTCGAGTCGCACCCCGCCGCCTCTCCTTCCGGCCGGTTGTCCTCGGCAGTCTCGCCGATGGCGCATATCGGCGGCGTCGCAAACGGCAGGTCATGCCGCGCCGCACGAGTCTCCGCGAGGGCGAACCCCGAGCCCGGCGCCGCACGGGGTTCGGCGCGGACGCCGGCCTTCGACGAGCCGGCGCACCGGGTCCCACCGCCAGGCGGCCGGGATGTACTAGAGTTATCTCGACATCGAGATATCTTGTGGCGGGCCGCGCTCCCGTCGTGCGCCGAGCGCTCGCTAAGGGTGGCCTTAGCGAGTGTGGTCAGGGTGCGGGCGGCAGGATTGCGGGAGAACGCGCGAATTCATGTGTTGAAGGAGACAGTCGTGTCGGCGAACAGCTTCGACGCCCGCAGCACGTTGCGGGTGGGCGACGAGTCGTACGAGATCTTCCGGCTGGACAAGGTGCCGGGCTCGGCCAGGCTTCCGTACAGCCTGAAGGTGCTGCTGGAGAACCTGCTCCGCACCGAGGACGGGGCGAACATCACCGCCGATCACATCAGGGCGCTCGGCGGCTGGGACGCGCAGGCGCAGCCGAGTCAGGAGATCCAGTTCACGCCGGCGCGCGTGATCATGCAGGACTTCACCGGCGTGCCCTGCGTGGTGGACCTGGCCACCATGCGCGAGGCCGTCAGGGAGCTGGGCGGCGACCCGGCGCGGATCAACCCGCTGGCCCCCGCCGAGCTGGTCATCGACCACTCCGTCATCGCCGACAGGTTCGGCACCCCCGACGCGTTCCGGCAGAACGTCGAGCTGGAGTACGGCCGCAACCGCGAGCGCTACCAGTTCCTGCGCTGGGGCCAGACGGCGTTCGACGAGTTCAAGGTCGTCCCGCCGGGCACCGGCATCGTGCACCAGGTCAACATCGAGCACCTGGCCCGTACCGTGATGGTGCGCAACGGCCAGGCCTACCCCGACACGCTGGTCGGCACCGACTCGCACACCACGATGGTCAACGGCCTCGGCGTGCTGGGCTGGGGCGTCGGCGGCATCGAGGCCGAGGCCGCCATGCTCGGCCAGCCGGTCTCCATGCTCATCCCGCGGGTGGTCGGCTTCAAGCTGACCGGCCGGCTGCCCACCGGGACCACCGCCACCGACCTGGTGCTCACCATCACGGAGATGCTGCGCAAGCACGGGGTGGTCGGCAAGTTCGTGGAGTTCTACGGCGAGGGCGTGGCCGCGGTCCCGCTGGCCAACCGGGCGACCATCGGCAACATGTCGCCGGAGTTCGGCTCCACCGCGGCGATCTTCCCCATCGACGCGGAGACCCTCGGCTACCTGCGGCTGACCGGCCGCGACGAGGGGCAGCTCGCCCTCGTCGAGGCGTACGCCAAGGCGCAGGGCCTGTGGCACGACCCCACCGCCGAGCCCGAGTACTCCGAGTACCTGGAGCTGGACCTGGCCACCGTCGTGCCGTCCATCGCCGGGCCCAAGCGCCCCCAGGACCGCATCGCCCTCACCGCCGCCAGCGGGCAGTTCGCGCAGGACGTGCGCTCCTACGTCCCGGCCACCGACGAGTACGAGGCGAGCAAGGAGTCCTTCCCCGCCTCGGACGCCCCGGCCTACAGCAACGGCGCCCCGAGCCGCCCGGTCACCGTCACCGGCGAGGACGGCACCACCTTCGAGCTGGACCACGGCGCGGTGACCGTCGCCGCCATCACCTCCTGCACCAACACCTCGAACCCCTCGGTCATGGTCGGGGCCGCCCTGCTGGCCAAGAAGGCGGTCGAGCGCGGCCTGAGCCGCAAGCCCTGGGTCAAGACCACGCTGGCCCCCGGCTCCAAGGTGGTCATGGACTACTACGAGCGCGCGGGCCTGACGCCGTACCTGGACAAGCTCGGCTTCAACCTCGTCGGCTACGGCTGCACCACCTGCATCGGCAACTCCGGCCCGCTGCCCGAGGCGATCTCCACGGCGGTCAACGACAACGACCTGGCCGTCGTGTCCGTGCTCTCCGGCAACCGCAACTTCGAGGGCCGCATCAACCCCGACGTCAAGATGAACTACCTGGCGTCCCCGCCGCTGGTCGTGGCCTACGCGATCGCCGGCAGCATGAAGGTGGACCTGACCCGCGAGCCGCTCGGCACCGACCCCGAGGGCAAGCCGGTGTACCTCGCCGACATCTGGCCCTCCGAGCAGGAGATCGAGGAGGTCGTCGCCTCCGCCATCGGGCAGGAGATGTTCGGCCAGAGCTACGCCGACGTGTTCGCGGGCGACGCCCAGTGGAACGCCCTGCCGATCCCCACCGGCTCGACCTTCGACTGGGACCCGGAGTCGACCTACGTCCGCAAGCCCCCCTACTTCGAGGGCATGACCGCGGAGCCCTCGCCGGTGGCGGACATCGCGGGCGCCCGGGTGCTCGCCAAGCTCGGCGACTCGGTCACCACCGACCACATCTCCCCGGCCGGCGCGATCAAGGCCGACTCGCCCGCCGGGCAGTACCTCACCGAACACGGCGTCCAGCGCCGCGACTTCAACTCCTACGGCTCGCGCCGCGGCAACCACGAGGTGATGATCCGCGGCACCTTCGCCAACATCCGGCTCCGCAACCAGATCGCGCCGGGGACCGAGGGCGGATACACCCGCGACTTCACCCGGGAGGGCGGGCCCGTCTCCTTCATCTACGACGCCTCGCGCAACTACCAGGCGGCCGGGGTGCCCCTCATCGTCCTCGCGGGCAAGGAGTACGGCTCCGGCTCCTCGCGCGACTGGGCCGCCAAGGGCACCGCGCTGCTCGGGGTGCGGGCCGTGATCGCCGAGTCCTACGAGCGCATCCACCGCTCCAACCTGATCGGCATGGGCGTCCTGCCGCTGCAGTACCCCGAGGGGCAGAACGCCGCCTCCCTGGGCCTGACCGGCGAGGAGACCTTCTCGATCTCCGGCGTCACCGGCCTGAACGACGGCGGCATCCCGGCGACGGTGCAGGTCTCCACCGACACCGGCGTGGAATTCGACGCGGTCCTGCGCATCGACACCCCGGGAGAGGCCGACTACTACCGAAACGGCGGCATTCTCCAGTACGTGCTGCGTTCCCTGATCCGCAAGTGACGCTCTGTTCCGCATGTGACGGGAGTGCACCTATGAACTCCTCTGCGCCATAAGGGCCTTGACGCACAAAAGCGCGGGCCGCCCCCTTTTGCCGAGGTGGGCGGCCCGCGCTCGTGTGTGCGGGAGATCTCAACTAGGAAAATCCTGCGGGCTACGCTGCGCGCGATCTTCCCCGGCCGAGGCAAGTGGACTATACCTGTCGGAATCCGGTCGGCCCGGCCGTCTGATCGTTGACGAAGGCGAGGACGCGCACATGACTTCCCGTCCGTACCTCAACCGCCGCACGCTGCTGAGGAGATCGGCAGCAGCGGGGCTGGTCACCGTTCCCGCGCTCGGCGCTCTCTCCGCCTGCGCCAGCGGTGGTGGGAGCGACAACGAGCCCGAGGAGCGGGGTGAGACCTCGGCCGACAACCCGTTCGGCGTCACCGACAGCGAGCTCGAAGTCGTCATATTCGACGGTGGTTTCGGCGACCAGTACGCGAAGGACGCCGAGGCCATCTACGAGCAGAGCTACGGCTCGGTCGACCACACCAAGACCCAGGAGATCAGCAGCCAGCTGCAGCCCCGGCTGGTCCAGGGCAGCCCGCCGGACGTCATCGACAACGACGGCGCCCACGCCATGGAGATCGCCGCCCTGATCCACGACGAACAGGTCTACGACCTCACCGAGTTGCTCGACGCGCCCTCGCTCGACGACCCGAACACGAAGGTCCGCGACACCCTGATGCCGACCATCGTCGAGATGGGCCAGTACGGCGGTCAGGAGGTCTACCAGCTCAACTACGCGTTCACCATCTACGGCCAGTGGTACTCCCGCACCGCCCTGGAGCGCATCGGCGCGGAGTATCCGCAGACCTGGGACGAGATGCTCGCCGTCTGCGAGGCCGCCAAGCGCGAGGGCATGGCGGGCTGGACCTACGCGGGGCAGTACCCCTACTACTTCAACTTCACGATGTACCCGATGATCGCCAAGGTGGGCGGCCCCGAGGTCCTGGCGGCCATCGACAACCTGGAGCCCAACGCCTGGCGCCACGACGCCGTCAAGGCCGTCTTCGAGGCGTACTACGAACTCACCGCCCGCGGTTACATCCTGGAAGGCAGCCCCGGGATGAGCCACGAGGACTCGCAGGACGAGTGGAACCAGTACCACGCCCTGTTCATCCCGAACGGCTCCTGGGTGGAGAACGAGTCCAAGGCCAACACCCCCGAGGACTTCCGGATGGCCGTCGGCGCGCCCACCGGCCTCGACTCCTCGGACGCCATGCCGTTCGGCACGCTCTGGGCCTCGGGCAGCGCGCCCTTCTTCATCCCCGCGGACGCCTCCAACGCCGCCGGCGGCCTGGAGTTCCTGCGCATCATGCTGGGCAAGGAGTCGGCCTCGAACTTCACCAAGCTGACCTCCTCGCTCACCTGCGTCCGGGGCGCCGCCGACGACCTGGAGCTCGGCCCCGGGCTGACCAGCGCCAAGGAGACCTTCGAGGCGGCCGGCGACAACCTCGTGCTGCCGCGGATTCAGGACTGGTACTCCACGCTCAACAACGAGGACATCGGCGGCGCCATCGCCGACATGATGGCGGGGAACATCGAGCCCGACGAGGCGATCACCCGCTGCCAGAACGCCGCGGACACCGTGGCGCAGGACGACTCGATCCTGAAGACCAGGCACGTCTGAGGACGCCGGCGAAGCGGAGGGGCTGAGGCCGAGGGGCGGCATGGCAACCACGACAACGGAACGCGAGAGCACGGCGGCGGGGAGCGGCGCCGTCCCGGCGAGGGACCGGCTCACCTGGCGCGAACGCGCCCTGTTCACGGCGGCGTTCTTCCTGCCGCCCCGGCTCACCCCCGACCGGGTGCGCTACGACCGGCGGTACCGCAAGCTGGACCAGCACCGTTTCATCGTCTGGTTCCTCGTCCCGCCGGTGCTGATCTACCTGGTCTTCGTGATCTCGCCCTTCCTGCAGGCGTTCTACTACTCGATGACCGACTGGTCGGGATTCGACAGCGAATTCTCGTTCACCGGCTTCGACAATTACGAACGCATGTGGCACGACGAGAAGTTCTGGGACGCGATGGGCAACAGCGTGCTGCTGCTCGTGCTCGGCCCACTCATCACCCTGGCGCTCGGCCTCTTCTTCGCCTTCATGCTCACCGCAGGCGGCAGGCACCGCAGGAGCGAGCCGGTCTCCGGCATCCGCGGGGCGAACGTCTACAAGATCGTCTACTTTTTCCCGCAGGTGCTCTCCATCGCGGTGATCGCGGTGATGTGGGGCCGGATTTACAGCCCGCACGGCGGGATCGTCAACGAGACCCTGGGCGCGGTCGGGCTCGACTCCTGGAAGCAGGAGGACTGGCTCGGCGGCGACCTGGCCCGCTGGTGCGTGCTCGCCGTGCTGTGCTGGTCCTTCGTCGGCTTCTACGTGGTGCTGTTCTCCGCGGCGATGAGCGCCATCCCCACCCAGATCTACGAGGCTTCGCTGCTCGACGGGGCCGGCCGCTGGCAGATGTTCTCCCGGCTGACCTTCCCGCTCACCTGGGACACCATCAGGACCGGCTGGATCTACATGGGCATCCAAGGCCTCGACGGCTTCGCACTCGTGAACATCATGGTGCCGGAGCACGGCATGGACGTGGTGCCCAGCTACCTCTACAAGAAGGCGTTCCAGGAGGCCCAGGCCGGCTACGCCACGGCCATCGGCGTGGCGCTCTTCCTCGTCACCCTGGTCTTCGCCCTGATCATGCTGCTGCTCGGCCGGCGCGACCGGATCGAGATGTGAGGAGAAGGACACCGATGAGCGTCACCCGGTCCGACGGGGACACCAGGCGGCGCGCCACCAGCGGCGGCGTGCTCAACGTCTTCGCCCACTCCTTCCTGGTCCTGTGGACGGTGCTGGCCGCCGGGCCGCTGCTGTGGGTGGTGGTCTCCAGCTTCAGGGCGCACGCCGACATCGTCGCCCACCCCTTCGGCTTGCCAGGCGAACTGCACCTGAGCAACTTCAGCCACGCGTGGAGGTCCGCGGACCTCGGCCGTTACACCCTGAACTCGCTGATCATCCTGGCCGGTTCGCTCACCGGCACGATGCTCTTCGGCTCGATGGCGGCCTACGTGCTGGCGCGGTTCTCCTTCCGCGGGAACCGGCTGATCCACCTGCTGTTCGTCGGCGGGATGATGTTCCCGATCTTCCTGGCGCTGGTGCCGCTGTTCTTCGTGCTCGACAACTTCGGGCTGCTGAACACCAGGCAGGGCCTGATCCTGGTCTACATCGCCTACTCGCTGCCGTTCACCGTCTTCTTCCTCGTGTCCTTCTTCCGCACCCTGCCCACCGGGGTGCAGGAGGCCGCCACCCTCGACGGTGCTTCCCACACGCGAACGTTCTTCCAGATCATGATGCCGATGGCGAGGCCCGGGCTGATCAGCATCGGGATCTTCAACTTTCTCGGCCAGTGGAACCAGTTCGTCCTGCCCCGGGTGCTCAACGTCGAGGACGCCGACGACGCCGTGCTGCCCCAGGGCCTGGCGGCCCTGATGATCAGGCAGAGTTACGAGGGGGACTGGGGCGCCCTGTACGCCGGGGTGACCCTGGCCATGCTGCCGGTTCTGGTGGTCTACGTGGCCTTCCAGCGGCAGGTGCAGAGCGGCCTGACGGCGGGGGCGATACGGTAGCGCGCCCCCGCGGTGGCCGCTGCGGTTTCCTCTCCGTTCCCCCACATCCGGTCCTGAGTTCATATAGTGGGCGCGGCGCCGTCTCCTTCCTACCGCTGTCGGGGCGGCCGGCGGGCTCCCAGGGGAGCCCGCCCCCGAGAGGCGGAAGTGGAGTGAGCCGTGGATACTCCGGGATCGCAGTCCTCGCTGCACCGCGCCAACCTGGAGCGGGTGGTGCGGGCCGTGCGGGCGGCGGGTTCCTTGACGCAGGCGGACATCGCGCGGACCACCGGCCTCTCCGCCGCCACGGTCTCCAATATCGTTCGGGAGTTGAAGGAACTTGGCACCGTCGAGGTGCGCACCACCTCGGCCAGCGGGCGCCGGGCCCGCAGCGTCTCGCTCTCCAGTGACGCGGGCATCGTGGTCGGGGTGGACTTCGGCCACTCGCACCTGCGGGTCGCGGTGGGCAACCTCGCCCACCAGGTGCTCGCCGAGGAGGCGGAGCCCTTCGACGTGGACGCCTCGGCCGACCAGGGCTTCGACCGGGCCGAGAAGCTGGTCGGCAGGCTGCTGGCGATGGCGGGCGTGGAACGGGCCAAGATCATCGGCATCGGGCTCGGCGTGCCGGGGCCGATCGACGTGGCCTCGGGGGCCCTGGGCTCCACCGCGATCCTGCCCGGCTGGCGCGGGACCAACCCGCGCCAGGAGCTGGAGGCCAGGACCGGCGTCCGGGTCCACGTGGACAACGACGCGAACCTCGGCGCCCTCGGCGAGCTGGTCTGGGGCAGCGGCCGCGGCTCGCGCGACCTGGCGTACATCAAGGTCGCCAGCGGCGTCGGCGCGGGCCTGGTGATCAACGGCCAGATCTACCGCGGCCCCGGCGGCACGGCCGGCGAGATAGGCCACATCACGCTGGACGAGTCGGGCCCGGTCTGCCGCTGCGGCAACCGCGGCTGCCTGGAGACCTTCACCGCGGCCAGGCACGTCCTGCCGCTGCTGCACGCCAGCCACGGCCCCGACCTCACCATGCACCGGGTCGTCCAGCTGGCCAGGGAGGGCGACCCCGGCTGCCGCAGGGTGATCGCCGACATCGGGCGGCACATCGGCACCGGCGTGGCCCAGCTGTGCAACCTGCTCAACCCCAGCCGGATCGTGCTGGGCGGCGACCTGGCCGAGGCCGGGGACATCGCGCTCGGCCCGATCCGCGACTCGGTCGGCCGCTACGCCATCCCCAGCGCCGCCAGGCAGCTCACCCTGGTCCCCGGCGCGCTCGGCGGGCGGGCCGAGGTGCTCGGCGCGCTGGCCCTGGTGCTGCGCGAGATGGGCGAGGGCATGCTTCTCGGGCCCTCGGCACCCGCCGCCAAGAAGTAAACGAACACATTTCAAACAAATCCTTCATGGGCAGACCCGCACCGGGGGGTTCATTTCCCTAGGAAACCGGCGATGTGGCCAGAGGGGGCCGAGCTTCGCAAGGTATCGGTTCGGTTGACACTTGCTTTAAGTCTTGACGACAAGGGTTACCGAGGAGTTAGCTCTCAGCCGACCCACGGCCGCGAAGTGGCGGCCCCAGAGGGAGGCTGAGCCGACAATGCGTCAGTACATGCGATTCGTCGCGATCGGAGCCACGTCCATAGCGATGGCCGCCGCCTTGGCCGCCTGCGGCGAGGCCGGAGGCGGAGACGATGACAAGGACAACGACGGAGGGGGCGGAGGCGGCTACACCATCGGCCTGCTCCTCCCGGAGAACGCCACCGCGCGTTACGAGTCCTTCGACCGGCCCTACATCGAGGACAAGATCAAAGAGCTGTGCCCTGACTGCGATATCAAGTACTCGAACGCCGACCAGGACACGAACACCCAGAAGCAGCAGTTCGACGCCCTGCTGACCGAGGGCGTGGACGCGATCATCCTCGACGCGGTGGACGCCTCGGCCACCGCCTCCTGGGTGGAGGACGCCCAGGCCGAGGACGTGCCGGTGATCGCCTACGACCGGCTGGCCCAGGGCCCCATCGCCGGCTACGTGTCCTACGACAACGTGAAGGTCGGCGAGCTGCAGGCGCAGACCCTGCTCGACAGCCTCGGCGACCAGGCCGAGGGCGCCCGCGTCGTCATGATCAACGGCTCGCCCACCGACCCCAACTCCGGGGACTTCAAGCAGGGCGCGCACTCCGTCCTGGACGACACCGTCGACGTCGTCTACGAGCAGGACATCGACGGCTGGGACGCCGCGCTGGCCAACGAGAAGATGACCGGCGCCATCGAGTCCCTCGGCAACGGAAACGACCCGGGCTTCGACGCGGTCTACGTCGCCAACGACGGCATGGCGGCCGGTGTGATCACCGCCCTGCACTCCGCCGGCATCACCGACGTCCCGGTCGGCGGCCAGGACGCGGAGGTCGCGGGCCTGCAGAGCATCCTCGCCGGCGACCAGACCTTCACCATCTACAAGGCACTGCGGCAGGAGGCCGAGACCACGGCCGAGCTGACCTACCGGGTGCTTGAGGGCGACGACACCGGCGACCTGGCCACCAGCACCGTCGACAGCCCGACGGACGAGGACATCCCGGCCCGCCTGTTCGACCCCGTCGCGGTCACCGTCGACAACATCAACGACACCGTGGTCGCCGACGGCTTCCACACGCCGGAGGAGATCTGCACCGGCGACTACGCCGCCGCCTGCCAGGAAGCCGGCATCGGCTGATCCGCCGGGCCGCACCGGCCCTTTCGGCCTCCCCGCCCCGCCCCAGCCGGGTCCCCGACCCGCGGGGCGGGGCACTGGCCCGCCGGTGACCCGCCTCGGCACCCCGCCGTCCGCGGCCCTCCGTCACGGGCCGCGCGGGGCCGTCGGACCCCCACGCTGTTCAAGGAGCTGACCCCAGCAATGACCGCCACCGCCGCGCCCGTTCTGGCGCTGAGCGGAGTCTCCAAACGGTTCGGTGCCGTCCAGGCGCTCACCGACGTCGACCTGGAGATCCGCCCCGGCGAAGTGACCGCCCTCGTGGGCGACAACGGAGCCGGAAAGTCCACCCTCATCAAGACCATCGCCGGCGTGCACCCGATCGACTCGGGCACGATCTCCTGGAAGGGCGAGGTCGTGCGCATAGCCAAGCCGCACGACGCCCAGGAACTCGGCATCGCCACCGTCTACCAGGACCTGGCGCTGTGCGACAACCTCGACGTGGTCGCCAATCTCTTCCTCGGCCGCGAGCTGCGCCGCCGTTCCGTCCTCGACCAGGTGCAGATGGAGCGCCAGGCCCTGGAGTTGCTGGACACCCTGTCCATCCGCATCCCCAGCGTCCGCATCCCGGTCGCCTCCCTCTCCGGCGGCCAGCGCCAGGTGGTGGCCATCGCCCGCGCCCTCGTCGGCTCGCCCGAGGTCGTCATCCTCGACGAGCCCACGGCGGCCCTGGGCGTCGAGCAGACCGCCCAGGTCCTCGACCTGGTGGAGCGGCTGCGCGAGCGCGGCCTCGGGGTCGTCCTCATCAGTCACAACATCGCCGACGTGCGGGCCGTCGCCGACGAGGTCGCCGTGCTGCGCCTCGGCCGCAACAACGGCCTCTTCCGGGTCGAGGACACCTCGGGCGAGGAAATCATCGCCGCCATCACCGGCGCCGCGGACAACGCGGTGTCGCGCCGGCGGGCGCGCAAGGACGGAGGTGAAGGCAATGAGTGAGGACCTCGCTCCCGACCCGAGGCTGCTGGTCCGCGAGAAGGGCCTGGCCGGCTACTGGGAGGACTTCAAACGGCGCGTGCGGGGCGGTGAGCTCGGCTCCATACCCGTGGTGCTCGGCGTCATCGTCATCGCGATCGTCTTCCAGGCACAGACCGGTGACTTCCTCACCCCGCGCAACCTCAGCAACATCATGGTCTACGTCGCCGGCCCCGGCATCATGGCCGTCGGCATCGTGCTGGTGCTGCTGCTGGGCGAGATCGACCTGTCCGTGGGCTCGGTGGCCGGCCTCTGCGCGGCCCTGTGGGCCGTGATGTCCGACCAGCACGGGGTCAACGACATCCTCGCCATCGTGCTCGCGGTCGCGGGCGGCGCCGTCGTGGGCACCATCCACGGCTTCTTCTTCGCCAGGATCGGCGTCCCCGCCTTCGTGGTGACGCTGGCCGGCTTCCTCGGCTGGAGCGGTCTCCAGATCTGGGTGATGGGTGACAAGGGCACCATCAACATCCCCAGGGACAGCCTGGTCAAGGACATGTACGGCTACTACTTCAGCGACATCTCCGCGGCCTACGGCCTGGCCACCGTGCTCACCGCCGGCTACCTGTTCGCGCTCTGGCGCCAGGAGCGCCGCCGCCAGCAGGCCGGGCTGACCACCCGCCCGCTCAGCGAGATCGTGCTGCGCGCCGTGCTGGTCGCCGCGGCCGCCTTCGTCGCCGCCTACGAGCTGAACCAGCACCGCGGCCTGCCGCTGGCGCTGGTCATCTTCCTCGCGGTCCTGCTGCTCGCCGACTTCATGCTCCGCCGCACCACCTACGGACGGCAGATCTACGCGGTCGGCGGCAACGCGGAGGCGGCCCGCCGCGCGGGCATCAACGTCGAGTTCGTGCGGCTGACCGTGTTCAGCATGTCCAGCGCGCTCGCCGCGCTCGGCGGCCTGTTCACGGCCGCCCAGGCCGGTGGCGCCTCCAAGAGCCTGGGCTCGGGCAACCTGCTGATGAACGTCATCGCCGCCGCGGTGATCGGCGGCACCAGCCTCTTCGGCGGGCGCGGCTGGGTCTGGTCGGCGCTGCTCGGCACGCTGGTCATCCAGTCGATCACCACCGGCCTCAACCTCATGGGCATGTCCAGCGAGATCCAGTACATGATCACCGGCGCGGTGCTGCTGCTCGCCGTGGTCGTCGACTCGGTCTCCCGGCAGACCCAGCGCAGCGCGGGCAGAACCTGACCGGCCCTCCCGGGCGGCCCGGACCTCTCCGGGCCGCCCGGGGCCGGCCGCCGGGGGCGCATGAGGCCCCCGGGGCACCTGGGAAGCCCGGGACGCCCGGGACGCCCGGGATGTAAGAGAACAGCGGGCGGAGGATCAGACCCGATCGGAAACCTGTCGGGTCTGATACGCGAAGAGCCACATGTCGGTCAGGACCGTGCACCTCGGTCCTGACCGTGTGTGTTCCGCCCCAACCTTCGCCCTCGAACGGCCGCCGCGATCCCGTGACACTAAACTGCGGCGCACGACCCACGCAGGGCCGAAGGCCGACGCAAGGAGGAACGGTGCCGCTGCTGACCCGTATCTCGGGACCGCGGGATCTCGACCGGCTCACCCCGGAACAGCTGGACGAGCTGGCCGCGGAGATCCGCTCCTTCCTCATCAGGGCCGTGGCGAGAACGGGCGGCCACCTCGGCCCCAACCTGGGCGTCGTCGAGCTGACCATCGCCCTGCACCGGGTGTTCGACTCGCCGGCCGACCGCATCCTGTGGGACACCGGCCACCAGGCGTACGTGCACAAGCTGCTCACCGGCCGCCAGGACTTCTCCGGGCTGCGTACCGAGGGCGGCCTGTCGGGCTACCCCTCGCGCGCCGAGTCCGTGCACGACGTGATCGAGAACAGCCACGCCTCCACGGTCCTCGGCTGGGCGGACGGCCTGGCCAAGGCCAACGAGCTGCGCGGCGTGGACCACCACGTGGTGGCGGTCACCGGCGACGGCGCCCTGACCGGCGGCATGGCCTGGGAGGCGATGAACAACATCGCCGCCGCCAAGGACCGTCCCCTGGTCATCGTGGTCAACGACAACGAGCGCTCCTACGCGCCGACCATCGGCGGCCTGGCCAACCACCTGGCCACCCTGCGCACCACCGCCGGGTACGAGCGCTTCCTCGCCCGCGGCAAGCAGATGCTGAACCGGACCCCGGTCGTCGGCCGCCCGCTGTACGGCACCCTGCACGGCGCCAAGAAGGGCCTCAAGGACGTCATCGCCCCGCAGGGCATGTTCGAGGACCTGGGCCTGAAGTACCTCGGGCCCATCGACGGCCACGACGTCCAGGCCCTGGAGTCCGCGCTCCAGCGCGCCAAGCGCTTCGGCGGCCCGGTCATCGTCCACTGCCTGACCGAGAAGGGCCGCGGCTACCAGCCCGCCCGGGACGACGAGGCCGACCAGTTCCACACCGTGGGCGTCATCCACCCCGACACCGGGCTCCCGGTGTCCTCGGGCGGCGCCGACTGGACCTCCGTGTTCGGCGAGGAGATCGTCAAGCTGGGCCGCGAGCGCGAGGACATCGTGGCGATCACCGCGGCCATGCTCCGCCCGCTGGGCCTCGGCCCCTTCGCCGAGGAGTTCCCCGACCGGGTCTTCGACGTGGGCATCGCCGAGCAGCACGCGGCCGTCTCCGCGGCCGGCCTGGCCACCGGGGGACTGCACCCGGTCTTCGCCGTCTACGCCACCTTCCTCAACCGGGCCTTTGACCAGCTGCTGATGGACGTCGCCCTGCACCGGTGCGGGGTCACCTTCGTGCTCGACCGGGCGGGCGTCACCGGCCCCGACGGCGCCTCGCACCACGGCGTGTGGGACATGTCCGTGCTGCAGTGCGTCCCGGGGCTCAGGCTGGCCGCGCCGCGCGACGCCGATCAGCTGCGCGCCCAGCTGCGGGAGGCCGTCGCCGTGTCCGACGCCCCCACCGTGGTGCGCTACTCCCGGGGCAAGGTCGGGCCGGCCATCGCCGCGGTCGACTCCGTCGGCGGCATGGACGTCCTGCGCCGGCCCGACCCCGGCACCGAGCGCCCCGACGTGCTGCTGGTCTCCGTGGGCGCCCTGGCCCCCGTCTGCCTGGAGGCCGCCGAGCTGCTGCACCGGCAGGGCATCAGCTGCACGGTCGTCGACCCGCGCTGGGTGAAGCCGGTGGACCCGGCCCTGCCCGGCCTGGCCGCGGGGCACCGGATGGTGGTCACCGTGGAGGACAACTGCCGCGCGGGCGGCGTCGGATCGGCCGTCGCCCAGGCCCTGCGCGACGCGGACGTGGACGTGCCCCTGCGCGACTTCGGCATCCCGGACGACTTCCTGCCGCACGGCAGCCGCGAGCAGGTGCTGGCCCGGGTGGGGCTGACGGGCCCCGGCATCGCCCGGCAGGTCACCGGCTTCGTCGCCCGCCTCGACGGCCGCTTCGACCCGGCCGGCGCGGGCCTGCAGAACTGAGCGGGCAGGCGCGGGTCCGGCGGCCTGGCCGGGGGCGGCTCGCGCCGCCCCCACGGCCTCAGCCCTGCTGCGTGAGGGCCGCCGGGTCCATGTAGACGATCTCCCACAGGTGCCCGTCGGGGTCCTGGAAGCTCCTGCTGTACATCGGGCCGTCCGCCATGGGCTCCATCGAGGGCCTGCCGCCCGAGGCCAGCGCCCGGTCGACCAGCTCGTCCACCTCCTCGCGGCTGTCCGCGCTGAGCGCCAGGATGGACTCCGTGGCCGTCGTGGCGTCCACGATCTCCTTCCTGGTGAAGTTCTTGAAGAACGGCTCGACCAGCAGCATCGCGTAGATGTCGTCGCTGATCACCAGGCAGGCGGCGTTCTCGTCGGTGAACTGCGGGTCGAACGAGTAGCCGAGCCTGGTGAAGAACTCCTTCGACCGGCCGAGGTCCTTCACGGGCAGGTTCACGAAGATCTTGGTGGACATCGGGGGCTCCCTCTCTCCTGATGAGGCGTGGGCGTGCGCGCCGCCGGGCGGCGGCGCTCACCCGGTCAGACCCCGGTTCCCCCCGAAATTCATCGCCCGCGGCCCGGCCACCTCGGCGCCGAGCTCCGTCACCCGCGCCCGCAGGCCCCGGTCGGCGGTCACCACCAGGCACCGCCGCCCGCGGCCCTCGTCACGGACGAGCTCCACGATGCGGTCGTCCCCGCTGCCAGGGGCGGACTCCACCCGCACCCCTGGCACCGAGGCGACGCCGCGGGCCGCTCCCTCGACGACCAGCACCATCTCGACCGGCTCCGGGTACCCCCGCAGGCGGTCGCGCAACCGTTCGGCCGCCCCGCGGCGGTCCCGCCACCAGCCGTCGGGCACCGAGCCCACGACGTTCGCCCCGTCGACGACGACCAGCGGCGTCCGGCCCGCCGCGGGCGAGCCGGACGCCGAAGGAGGGGTGTCCTTCCCGGTCACTCGGGGACGCTCGCCACGCCCCGCGGCAGCAGGCGCCGCCCGAGGACCCGCTCGGAGATCCCCGCCCGGTCGAGGTAGGGGGTGATGCCGCCCAGGTGGAAGGGCCAGCCGGCGCCGGTCAGCAGGCACAGGTCGATGTCCTGGGGCTCGGCCACCACGCCCTCCTCCAGCATCAGGCCGATCTCCTCGGCGATCGCGTTCAGCGCGTGCGCCCTGACCTGCTCCTCCGTGCGCACCTCGCCGCCCACCTCGAAGAGCGCCGCCACCTCGGGGTCGAGCTCCTGCTTCCCCGAGTCGGAGACGTACAGGCTGCGCTTGCCCGCCGCCACGACCCGGCCCAGGTTCGCGGAGACCCGGAAGCGGTCGGGGAAGGCGGCGTGCAGCGTGCCCGCCACGTGGTGGGCCACGGCCGGGCCGACGAGTTCGAGCAGCACGATCGGCGACATGGGCAGGCCAAGCGGGGCCAGCGCCCGGTCGGCGACCTCGACGGGGGTGCCGTCGTCGATCGCGCCGAGCACCTCGCCCATGAACCGCGTCAGGATGCGGTTGACGACGAAGGCGGGGCGGTCCTTGACCAGCACCGCCGACTTCCGCAGCTGCTTGGCGACGGCGAAGGCGGTGGCCAGCGACGCGTCGTCGGTCTTCTCGGCCCTGGCGATCTCCAGCAGCGGCAGCACGGCCACCGGGTTGAAGAAGTGGAAGCCCACCACCCGCTCGGGATGGGCGAGCCCCTCGGCCATCTCGCCGACGGAGAGCGAGGAGGTGTTCGTGGCCAGGACGGCGGTCTCCGGCACCACCGCCTCCAGCTCGGCGAACACCTGCCGCTTGACGCCCATCTCCTCGAAGACGGCCTCGATCACGAAGTCGGCGTCGTGGAAGGCGGCCGCCTTGTCGAGGGAGCCGGTGACCGACGCCTTCAGCCGGTTCGCCTCGTCCTGGCCGATGCGGCCCTTGAGCAGCAGCATGTCCAGCTGCTCGTGGACCCAGCCCACGCCCTTGTCGATCCGCTCCTGGTCGACGTCGGTGAGCACCACCGGCACCTTCAGCCTGCGCACGAACAGCAGGGCGAGCTGCGAGGCCATCAGCCCGGCGCCCACGACGCCGACCTTCGTCACCGGCCTGGCCAGCGACTTGTCCGGGGCGCCCACCGGCCGCTTGGCCCGGCGCTGCACCAGGTCGAAGGCGTACAGGCCGCTGCGCAGCTCCTCGCTCATGATGAGGTCGGCCAGCGCCTGGTCCTCGGCCGCGAAGCCCGCGTCCACGTCCCCGCTCCTGGCCTGGGCGATGAGGTCCAGGGCCCGGTAGGCGGCGGGGGCGGCCCCGTGCACCTTCTCGTCGGCGAGGGACCTGCCGCGCGCCACCGCCCGCTCCCAGGCCTCGCCCCGGTCGGGCTCCTCCCGCAGCGCGGTCACCTCGCCGCGCAGCACGGCCGAGGTCCACACCAGGGACTGCTCCAGGAAGTCGGCGGCCTCGAAGAGGGCGTCCGCGATGCCGAGTTCGTGGACCTGGGGGCCCTTGAGCATGCGGTTCTGGCTGAGGGCGTTCTCGATGATCACGGTGACCGCGCGGTCGGCGCCGATCAGGTTGGGCAGCAGGGTGCAGCCGCCCCAGCCGGGCACCAGGCCGAGGAAGACCTCGGGCAGCGCGAAGGCCGTCACCGCGTCGGAGACCGTCCGGTAGGTGCAGTGCAGGCCCAGCTCGACGCCGCCGCCCATGGCCGCGCCGTTGTAGTAGGCGAAGGTCGGCACGGCCAGGCCGTCGAGGCGGCGGAAGATCGCGTGCCCCGCGGCGCCGATGGCCAGGGCCTCCTCGCGCCGGCCCAGCAGCTCGACGCCCTTGAGGTCGGCGCCCACGGCGAAGATGAAGGGCTTGCCGGTCACGCCGACGCCCACGATCTCCCCGGCCTGGGCCTCCGCCTCGACCTGGTCGATCGCCGCGTCCAGGGAGACGAGGGACTGGGGCCCGAAGGTGCTGGGCTTCGTGTGGTCGAAGCCGTTGTCCAGCGTGATGAGGGCGAACCTGCCCGCGCGCTGCGGCAGGTCGAGGTGGCGCACCCTGGCGTGGGTGACGACCTCGTCGGGGAACACCTCGGCGGCCCCCTTCAGCGTGTCAGCGATGGCGCTCACCGGCGTACTCCCGTCGTCCTGCTCGTCCTCACGTCGGCCTTGGCGGTACTCATTCCCGGCCCTCCCAGTGCGGGTTCTCCCAGATGACCGAGGCGCCCATGCCGAAGCCCACGCACATCGTGGTGAGCCCGTAGCGCACGTGCGGCTGGTCCTCGAACTGGCGGGCGAGCTGGGTCATCAGCCGCACGCCCGAGGAGGCGAGCGGGTGACCGAAGGCGATGGCGCCGCCGTACTGGTTGACCCGCGGGTCGTCGTCGGCGATGCCGTAGTGCTCGAGGAAGGCGAGCACCTGGACGGCGAAGGCCTCGTTGATCTCGAACAGGCCGATCTGGTCGATCGTCAGGCCCGCCCGGCGCAGCGCCTTCTCGGTGGCGGGGATCGGGCCGAAGCCCATCACCTCCGGCTCCACCCCGGCGAAGGCATAGGTGACCAGGCGCATCTTGACCGGGAGCTCCAGCTCCCTGGCGACCTCCTCGGCGGCGATCAGCGAGGCGGTGGCGCCGTCGTTGAGGCCCGCGGAGTTCCCCGCGGTGACGCGGCCGTGCGGGCGGAAGGGCGTCTTCAGCCCCGCCAGCGCCTCCACGGTGGTACCGGGCCGCATCGGCTCGTCCGCCGTGGCCAGGCCCCAGCCGCGCTCCCCGCCCTCCTCGCCGGTGCGGCGCACCGCGATCGGCACCAGGTCGGGCTGGATGCGCGCGTCGGCGTACGCCTTGGCCGCCTTCTCCTGGCTGCGCGCGGCGTACTCGTCGGCCCTGGCCCTGGTCAGGGTGGGGAAGCGGTCGTGCAGGTTCTCCGCCGTCATGCCCATGAACAGGGCGGACTCGTCCACCAGCTTCTCGGCGACGAAGCGCGGGTTGGGGTCGACGGCCTCGCCCATGGGGTGGCGGCCCATGTGCTCCACGCCGCCCGCCACCGCGATGTCCCCGGCCCCGAAGGCCAGGGAGCCGGCCACCGTGGTCACGGCGGTCAGCGCCCCTGCGCACATCCGGTCGACGGAGTAGCCGGGCACCGTCTTGGGCAGCCCGGCCAGGATCGCCGCGGTCCTGCCGAGCGTGAGGCCCTGGTCGCCGATCTGGGTGGTGGCCGCGACGGCCACGTCGTCGACCCGCTCCGGCGGCAGCTGCGGGTTGCGCCGCAGCAACTCGCGGATGCACTTGATGACCAGGTCGTCGGCGCGGGTCTCGTGGTAGATCCCCTTCGGCCCCGCCTTGCCGAACGGGGTACGGACGCCGTCCACGAAGACGACGTCCCTGACGTTACGCGGCACGATGACAACTCCTCACAACCGTGGAACCAGGACTACCGGGCACACCGAGCACATCGACCACACCGGGAGAACCCGATGGAGACCGGGCAGGACCGGAGGGGACCGGGTGACCGCGGGGAGCCCCCGTGAATCCCCGGCCCAAGGCCATGCTACTCGTGGGTAACCGGCTGGCAAGAGCGGACCACGCCCTCGCCGCTTGGCGCTTGTGCGGGCGTCAGGGCCCGGGGTGACCGGCGGCGGACCCGGAGACGGGCGGGAAATCGGGGGACGTCCGCCGCAACGAACCGCTCGACGCCGGCGAGCCGCCCGGAACCCTTCGCGAACGCCGGGGCGGGCGCTGAGCCGTCAGTGGGAGGCCGCGAGGGCCGTCGCCAGCAGGGAGGCGGTCTGGGAGATCTGCCACTCCCTGGCGCCGAGGGCGCGCAGCGCCTCGGCCACCGACGCGGCGTCCGGCTCGGCGGGCGGCTCCCAGCACAGGCGGCGGACGGCGTCCGGCGCGAGCAGGTTCTCCTGGGGGAGCCGCAGCAGCTCCGCGTGCGCGGTCACGGCGGCCCGCGCGGCGGTCAGCCGGGCGGCGGCGGCCGGGTCCTTCTCGGCCCAGGCCCGCGGCGGCGGGGGACCGGCGGCGGGCTGGCCCGGCTGCGGCAGCTCGGCCTCGGGCAGCCGCCTGGCCCGGTCGACCGCGGACTGCCAGTGCTCCAGCTGGCGCCGCCCCATCCGGTGGCCGAAGCCGTGCAGGGCGGCCAGCGTCCGCGCGTCGCTCGGCATGGCCTGCGCCGCGGCGATGATCGCCGCGTCGGAGAGCACCTTCCCCGGCGACAGATCCCGCCGCTGCGCCACGTGGTCCCGGGCCGTCCACAGCTCCCGCACCACGGCGAGCTGCCTGCGGCGGCGCACCTTGTGCACGCCCGAGGTCCGCCGCCACGGGTCCTTGCGGGGCGGCGGCGGGGGAGCGGCCACGATGGCGGCGAACTCCTCCAGGGCCCAGTCCAGCTTCCCCTGCCCGCGCAGCTCCTCCTCCAGGGCGTCGCGCAGGTCGACCAGCAGCTCCACGTCGAGGGCCGCGTACCGCAGCCACGGCTCGGGCAGCGGCCGGGTCGACCAGTCGACCGCCGAGTGCCCCTTCTCCAGGCTGTACCCGAGGACCGTCTCGACCATCACCCCGAGCCCCACCCGGGCGAAGCCGGCGAGCCGGCCGGCGAGCTCCGTGTCGAAGAGCCGGGTGGGGACCATGCCTATCTCCCGCAGGCAGGGCAGGTCCTGGGTCGCCGCGTGCAGCACCCACTCGACGTCGCGGAGCGCCTCCCCGAGCGCGGAGAGGTCGGGGCAGGCGGCGGGGTCGACCAGTGCGGTGCCGGCGCCCTTGCGGCGCAGCTGGACCAGGTAGGCGCGCTGCCCGTAGCGATATCCGGAGGCGCGCTCCGCGTCGATGGCCACGGGCCCGCTGCCGGCCGCGAAGGCGGCGACGGCGGCGGCGAGCTCCTCGGGCTCGGTGATGACCGGGGGTACGCCCTCTCGTGGCGTGAGCAAAGGGACCGGCGCGGGGCCAGAGGGCTCGGAGGCGGAAACTCCTGGAGATGCGTCCGTGGTCTGCTGGGCGTCGGTCACCAGTTAAGACTAACTCTGTGCGTACGGTGCACAACGTCTCTCCGTGCTCCCGGCACCTGTCGGCCGCAAAGGTGCGCGCCCGGTGCCGGGAGTGACGGATCAGTGGATGATTCCGGTGCGGAGTGCGACGGCGACCATGCCCGCGCGGTCCCCGGTGCCCAGCTTGCGGGCGATGCGGGCCAGGTGGCTCTTGACGGTCAGCGCCGAGAGGCCCATGGAGACCCCGATCGCCTTGTTCGACTGGCCCTCGGCCACCAGCCTGAGCACCTCGACCTCGCGGCCCGAGAGCTCCCGGTACCCCCCCTGGTGGGCCGGCACGCCCGGCTGGCGGCGGTGCATGCCCCTGGCCGCGGCCGCGCCGAGGTGGGCGGCGCCGTGCCGGGTGACGGGGCCGAGGGCGTTGCGCGTGCCGGTGACGACGTAGCCCTTGACGCCGCCGGCCAGGGCGTTGCGCACCGCGCCGATGTCGTCCGCGGCGGAGAGGGCGAGGCCGTTGGGCCACCCGGCGGCCCTGGTCTCGGAGAGCAGGGTGAGTCCGGAGCCGTCGGGAAGGTGGACGTCGGCGACGCAGATGTCTCGGGGGTTGGCGACACGGGGACGGGCCTCCGCGATGGACGACGCCTCGATCACGTCCCGCACGCCGAGGGCCCACAGATGGCGGGTCACGGTGGAGCGGACGCGAGGGTCGGCCACGACGACCATGGCGGTCGGCTTGTTGGGGCGGTAGGCGACCAGGCTTGTGGGGTGCTCGAGAAGAACAGACACCGGGCCTCCCGGAAGGGGTGGGGTGGGGGTGGACCGGAATCCGACTCATCGGGAGGAGTCGGGGCGATCCGGGTGCAAGGGTCACTGAGTCCTTCGGCAGGATGCCCCGGTGGCTTTAGAGAATGATCACGAACCGGTGATTCGTCATCCCGGCCCAGAACCCGGGACCTTGCACTTTTGAGGGAGCTTTCCCGCCCCCGCGTGTCCTTTCCGTCCCTTCCCTCGTCCGCTCCCCGCCCATTTCCGGCGCCGGTGCCGATCCCGGTCCGCCGGCCTCGGCCGTTCGCCCCGCCGCGCCCCTTTCTCCGCCGTTCCCGCCGTTCCCGTCGAGCCCCCGATCCCTGCCATTCCCGCCATTCCTGTCATTCCTCTCACTCCCTGCGTCGTGCCTTTACCGCCCTTCCCGTCTTTCCCGTGGTGCCCGCCGTTGCGGCCTTTCCGGGGTTTCCCGGCCGGGCCGCCGCCCCGGCGCGCCTCAGGCCGGCTCGACGGACAGGCCGTGCCGGAAGAAGTTCTCCGGGTCGTACTGGGCCTTCACCCGCTGGAGCCGGGCGTAGTTGTCCTTGTAGTAGAGGTAGTGCCACGGCACCCCCGAGGTGTTCCACTCCGGGTCCTTCATGTCCACGTCCGGGTAGTTGATGTACGCCCCGTCGTTGACCTCGCCCGGCACCGGCACGCCGCCGGTGTCGGCGTACATCGCCCGGTAGAAGTTCCTGATCCCCGCCTCGAACACCGGCGTCTGGGCCGCGTCGCCCCAGATCGTCACGTACTCGATCTTGAACCGGGACTCGCGGTGGGAGTACGCCGTCGCGTCGGGGGCCACGTCGCCCACCCGGCCGCCGTAGGTGGCCAGCGAGATCGCGCCCGAGATCTCCGCCGGGTCCTGGTTGGCCAGGTGACGGTAGGCGGTGGCGATCTGCTCCGCGCCGATGGTCTTCTTCGCGTAGGCCGACTTCATCTTGCCGAACATCCGGCCGGTGCCCTCGCCGCTGCCGATCTGCGCCGCGGTGAGCCAGGGCAGGTCGTTCTTCTGCTCGGTGACCTCGTAGGCGGCGGTGCCCGCGCTGATCGCGTCCAGGTGGTCGCGCATGATCCGCTCGGCCCCCGACTCCGCGGAGACCTGGCCGATCAGGTACGGGGCGCCCATCAGCGTGGGCAGCAGGATCAGGTTGGCGTGCAGCGCGGCGTACTCGGAGCCGGAGTCGCTGTGGTCCTCGACCCAGGCGCCGTGGTTTTTCACCAGCCGGGTGAACGCCGCCTCGTCGAGGTCGTCCCAGGACCAGGCGGCCTTGAAGGTGAGCACCGAGCGCGGCGGCCTCGGCAGCAGGCGCGCCGGGTCGCCGCCCCTGGCGCCAGGCGAGCGGAACCAGTAGCGCGTCACCACGCCGAAGTTGCCCCCGCCGCCGCCGGTGTGCGCCCACCACAGGTCCCGGTTCCTGTCGTCCTCCTCCCGGGTGGCCACGAGGGTGCGGACCCGCCCGCGGCCGTCCACCACGACCACCTCGACGCCGTACAGGTGGTCCACGGTGAGGCCGTGCAGCCTGCTGAGCGTGCCGAAGCCGCCGCCCTGCACGTGGCCGCCCGCGCCCACCGTGGGGCACCAGCCGCCCGGGATGGTGACGCCCCAGCCCAGGTAGAGCCTGCGGTACACCTCCGAGAGGGTGGCCCCGGTCTCCACCGCGAAGGCGCGGCGCTCCTCGTCGTAGTAGACGTTCGTCATCCCCGACATGTCGATGATCATCCGGACCTCGGGGTTGTCGACGAAGTCCTCGAAACAGTGGCCCCCGCTGCGCACGGAGACCCGCATCCCGCGGCGCACCGCCTCCCGGACGGCGTCCGCCACCTGCCCGGTGCTGCCGACGACGCGCACCTCGTCGGGCGAGCCCTGGTGGCGCGCGTTGATGCCGCGGCGCACCAGGCCGTAGTACCGCGCGTCCTGCGGCCCGACCGCGGCCGGGCCGAGCGGCGGCGGCCAGGATCCGGCCTCGGCGTGGCGCCCCGGCGCGCTCGCGGCTCCCGCCCCGGCCGCGCCCGCCAGCTGGGCGGCCGGTATCCCGGCCCCGGCCACGGCCGCGGTGCGCAGCACGGAGCGTCTGGTGTGGTCCCGCATCGTCCAACTCCCTCGTCGATCCCGGTTCGGCCGTCCCGGGCCCGCACGCGGGACGAGGCGAGTGCGGGCCCCGCGCCGACGGCCTGGACGGGGAGTGAAGTTGCCCGAGCGGCGTTAAGCGCATCTAAACGGCGAAGCCGCGGGCCGCGGCTCAGCCGGGCTGCGGGCCGCGGCGCCGCGGCAGGGCGGTGACCGCGGGGCCGCCGGTCTCCGGGGGCAGTCCGGCGCACTGCGCGAGCAGTTCGCACCAGGCCAGCAGGTGGCCCCCGGCCCCGGCGGCCTCCAGCGGGGTCCACGAGGCGCGCAGTTCGAGCTCGGCGCGGGCGGGCCGGTCGGCGAGCCCGCCGAAGAAGTGCGAACCCGCCCTGGTCACCGTCCCGCCCGCGGCCCGGCGGGCCAGGCCGTGCGCGTCGAGCGCCTCGGTGAGCCAGGACCAGGCGACCTCGGGCAGCAGCGGGTCGGTGGCCAGCTCCGGTTCGAGATCCGCCCTGGCGAGGGTCACCACCCGGAAGACGCCCTGCCAGGACTCCTCGCCCGCCGGCTCGTGCAGCAGGACGAACCGGCCGTCCGCCAGCTCCTCCTCCCCGGCGCGGACCGAGGCGGACAGCGCGTGCGCGTACGGCGCGAGGCGGCGCGGCGGCGGCAACGGCGCCAGCCGCACCTCCCGGCGCGGCTCCACCCCCTCCAGGGCGGCCACCGCCTGCAGGAAGGCGGGCGGCATCCGCGGGCCGGAGCCGCCGGGCCCCGCGGGGGCCGCCGGCTCCCGGGCCGCGCGCGGTGCCCGGTCGTCGGCCTGGTGGGTCGAAGACGCTGCCATGGCCGGTAACCCTAGGCGCAGGCGCGGCCGGGCGGCGATGCGCCACACCCGGGCGCGGGGGCCGAATGCCCGTGCGTGGGAGACTTCTCGGCGTGACTCCGAAGGACTCCATCCCCGACCCAGGAGCCGACGCGACGGCCGGCTCGCCGTTCCTCAGGGCCTGCAGGCGCGAGCCCGTGCCGCACACGCCGGTGTGGTTCATGCGGCAGGCGGGGCGCTCGCTGCCGGAATACCGCAAGGCCCGCGAGGGCATCGCGATGCTCGACGCCCTGCGGCGCCCGGAACTCGTCGCCGAGATCACCCTCCAGCCCGTGCGCCGCCACGACGTGGACGCCGCCGTCCTGTACAGCGACATCGTCGTCCCGCTCAAGGCCATCGGCGTCGACCTCGACATCAAGCCGGGCGTCGGCCCGGTCATCGCCAGGCCCATCCGCTCCAGGGCCGACCTGGCGCAGCTGCGGCCCCTCGAACCCGACGACGTGCGGTTCGTCACCGAGGCGGTCGGGCTTACCACGGCCGAACTCGGGGCCACCCCGCTGATCGGCTTCGCCGGCGCGCCTTTCACCCTGGCGAGCTACCTCGTGGAGGGCGGGCCCTCGCGCAACCACGAGCACACCAAGGCCCTCATGTACGGCGACCCCGAGCTGTGGGCCGACCTCCTCGACCGGCTGGCCACGATCGCGGCCACCTTCCTCACCGTCCAGATCGAGGCGGGGGCGGCGGCGGTGCAGCTCTTCGACTCCTGGGTGGGGGCGCTGTCCCCGGCGGACTACCGGGCCTCGGTGCTGCCCGCCTCCGCCAAGGTCTTCGCCGCCGTGGCCGGCACCGGCGTGCCCCGCATCCACTTCGGCGTCGGCACCGGGGAGTTGCTCGGGCTGCTCGGCGAGGCCGGGGCCGACGTGGTCGGCGTCGACTGGCGGGTACCGCTGGACGAGGCGGCGCGGCGGGTGGGCCCGGGCAAGGCGCTGCAGGGCAACCTCGATCCCGCGGTGCTCTTCGCGCCGCGGACCGCGGTCGAGGCGCAGGCCAGGCGGGTCCTCGACGCCGCGGCCTCGCTGCCGGGGCACGTCTTCAACCTCGGCCACGGCGTGCTGCCCGACACCGATCCGGACGCGCTGACCCGGCTGGTGTCCTACGTGCACGAGCAGACCGCGCGCTGAGCCGGCCGCCAGGACCCCGCGCCGGCGCGGCGGAAGCCGTTGGCCCGCGCGGCGGTTGGGCACGGGCGCCGGTGGTGTGCGCCCGGCGCCCTGGCTCCCGAGGTCCCGCGCCGGGCGCCGCGGCCGGTCTGGGAAAGTGGAGACATGCATGCGATCGTCGTCGGCGGCGGGATCACCGGCCTCGCCGCCGCTCACCAGTTGCTGGCCGCCGGGCTCCGCGTCACCCTGCTGGAGGCCTCGGACCGGCTCGGTGGCAAGCTTCGTACCGGCCGGGTCGCCGGCGTGCAGGTGGACCTCGGCGCGGAGTCGATCCTCGCCAGACGCCCCGAGGCCGTCGAACTGGCCAGAGCGGTCGGCCTGGGCGAGGCGCTGCGGCCCCCCGCGGTGACCAGCGCCGCGATCTGGACCAGGGGCGCGCTGCGGCCGATGCCGCAGGGGCAGGTGATGGGCGTCCCGGCCACCGCCGCCGCGCTGACGGGCGTGCTGTCCGACGCCGGGCTGGCCCAGATCGCCCGCGACACCGAGCTGCCGCCGCTGCAGCTCGGCGAGGACGTGGCCATCGGGCGGCTGGTCGCCGACCGGATGGGCCACGAGGTGGTGGACCGGCTGGTGGAGCCGCTGCTCGGCGGCGTCTACGCGGGCGACGCCTACCGGATCTCCATGCGTTCCGCGGTGCCCAAGCTGTTCGAGGCCGCTCACGAGCACGACTCGCTGCTGGCGGCCGTCCGTTCCCTGCAGCGGGCCGCGCCCCAGCGGCCGCCGGGGGAGCCGGTGTTCAACGGCATCGAGGGGGGCGTCGGCACGCTCGCCGAGGCCGTCGCCAGGGACTGCCGCGCCAAGGGGGCCGCGCTGGAGACCGGAGTCTCGGTCACCGGGCTGCGGCGCACGGCCCGCGGCTGGGCGGCGGCCCTCGACGACGGCCGTTCCCTGGTCGCGGACGGCGTCGTCCTGGCCGTTCCGGCCGCCGCCGCGGCCCGGCTGCTGGCCGCCGAGGCGCCCGCGGCGGCCGGGGAGCTGGCGGCGATCGAGTACGCCTCGATGGCGATCGTCACCCTGGCGTTCCGGCGCGCGGAGCTGGCCCGGCTGCCGCGCGGCAGCGGCTTCCTGGTGCCCGCGGTGGACGGGAAGGTGATCAAGGCGGCCACGTTCACCAGCGGGAAGTGGGACTGGGCCGCGGGGGCCGACCCCGAGCTGTTCCTGCTGCGCACCTCGGTCGGGCGCTACGGCGACGAGGGGCCGCTGGGCTGGGAGGACGCCGAACTGGTGCGGGCCGCCCTCGACGACCTGGGCGAGGCCGCCGGCCTCACGGCGAAGCCGGTGGACGCCCTGGTCACCCGCTGGGTCAACGGCCTGCCGCAGTACCCGGTCGGGCACGCGGCCCGCGTGGCGCGGGTGCGCAGCTTCCTCTCCGGGCTGCCCGGCCTGCGGCTGTGCGGCGCCTCCTACGACGGGGTGGGCATCCCCGCCTGCGTGGCCGGGGCGCGGCAGGCCGCGAGCGAGCTGCTGCGCACCCTGCCCACCGGCCGCCGCGAGGAGGCGGGAGAATAGCCCCATGACTGCTGCATCCGAGAACCCCGCGGTCGGCGCGGGCAAGCGGGCCAGGGAGCTCAACGAGGTCATCAGGTACACGCTGTGGTCGGTGTTCCGGCTGCGGGAGGCGCTGCCCGAGGACAGGACCGGTTACGCCGACGAGGTCGAGGAGCTCTTCGGGCAGCTGGCCGGCAAGGACGTCACGGTGCGCGGCACCTACGAGCTGTCCGGGCTGCGGGCGGACGCCGACGTGCTGATCTGGTGGCACTCGGGCAGCCCGGACGCGCTGCAGGAGGCGTACAACCGCTTCCGCCGCACGAGGTTCGGGCGCGCCCTGGAGCCGGTGTGGTCCAACATGGCCCTGCACCGGCCGGCCGAGTTCAACAAGTCGCACATCCCGGCCTTCCTGGCCGAGGAGACCCCGCGCGACTACGTCTGCGTCTACCCCTTCGTCCGCTCCTACGAGTGGTACCTGCTGCCGGACGAGGAGCGGCGGCGGCTGCTCGCCGAGCACGGGCGGATGGCGCGCGAGTACCCGGACGTGCGGGCCAACACCGTGGCCTCGTTCTCGCTCGGCGACTACGAGTGGCTGCTGGCCTTCGAGGCGGACGAGCTGTACCGGATCGTCGACCTGATGCGCCACCTGCGCGGCTCGGAGACCCGCAGGCACGTGCGCGAGGAGACCCCCTTCTTCACCGGCCGGCGCAAGCAGGTTGCGGAGCTGGTGGCCGGGCTGGCCTGAGCCCGGCCGGGCGGGCGAGCCCCGCCGAAGCCGGGGGCCGGCCGGGGCGATCGGGAGCCGCCGGGCGGCGCAGGTTGGCCGTCGGCGGCCGTGCGGAGGGCAGGGCGCCGGGACCGGGAGGGTCCCGGCGGTCCTCCGTGGCGCGGTTCAGCCGCCGCAGCCCCCGCCCCCGCAGCCGCCGCCACCACCGCAGCCGCCGCCTCCACCGCCGCCGCAGCCCCCGCTTCCGCCGCAGCCGCCTCCGCCCCCACTGCCGCAGCCGCCGCCCCCGCCGCAGTTGCTGCCGCTCGCCCCGCAGGCCGCCCAGGCGGCCTCCGAGGAACCGCGGCCCGCCGCGGAGCCGATGAGGCGGCTGCCCGCGAACTGGAGGCGCAGATCCGGGGGCAGCGCGTCCACGCCCCGGAGCGCCACCTGCCAGACCAGGTCGGAGGGCACCCGCGCGCCGCGGCGGTTGAGGGCGGCCAGCGCCGCGCGCCCGGAGCCGGTCAGCATGGACCGGCGGGGCCGGAGCAGCGCCGAGGCGAGGAGGGTGCCCGCGCCCAGCCAGAACGTCAGGGCGAGGGCCTCGTGGCCCATCAGGTAGCCGAGGCCCGAGACGGCGAGCACCGTCGTGGACAGGGACAGGCTGAGCGCGGCGGCCCGCCGGTGGGCGGCGTGCCGCTCGGGGCGGGTCAGCAGGCCCCGGGCGGCGAGCGTGTCGCCGATCGCCTGCACCCCCTCGGCGTGGGCGGCTCCCCACAGGACGTCGCGGAGCGGGGTCGCCCACCCGGTGCCGCACTGCGCGATCACCTCGCGCTCCACCGCGTCGTCGGCCACCGCGCGCAGGAGGCGGGCCTGGCGGTCCTCGACGGCCAGGCGCTCCTTCTCCAGCAGCGCGCACAGGCCCGTCTCGGCGACCCGGCCGGGGCCGCCCGCCAGGAACGCCGCCTCGTAGGCCCGGGTGATCGTGGTGTGCTTGGCGAGCCGCGCGGCCCGCTCGGCGGAGTACCGCGCCCGGCCGCGCTGGACGAGCAGGTGGGCCAGGGCCGCGGCCAGGATCAGGCAGAGCACGAGCGCGAAGGTGCCGGCCATGCCGCTCACCTCCCCTGCCGGAACGGGCGCAGCCGCCAGGCGGCCCGCAAGGGGTGGGGGGAGCCGGTGCGTGCGCGCAGCCACCGCTTCAGCTCCCGGCGGGTGGCGGCGTCCGGCACCTCCCCCGAGGCCAGCAGCCGCCGCACGAACGCGACCGCGTCCTGCCCGTAGCCGCCGGTGAGCGGCTGCGCCAGGGCGTAGGCCAGGGCGGCGGGCCGGAAGGAGCCGCCCAGGATCCGCGGCAGTTCCGGCGCCACCTTGCCGAGCACCGAGGCGCGCTTGGCGGCCAGCGCCTGCCGCTGGATGCGCAGCCGCTCCCGGTCGAAGCCCGCGGGCGGCGGCCCGCCCGCGGTGAGCGCCGTCAGCAGCTCCGCCTGGGCGGCGGCGAGCCGCCGCCTGGCCGGCTCCAGGTCCGTGGCGCCCGGCGCCACCCGGGTGTCAGCCATGGCGGGCCCCCTCCACCACGCCGCGGATGGCGTCGAGTTCGGCGGCGAGCTCGGCCACCGGCGGGAACGCCTCGTCGCGTTCGAGCAGCACGCCGGGCGGCCGGGACCTGCGGCACAGCTCGTCGAGGAGGCCGAGCACCTGCGGCGGCACCGGGTGGGCGTGGCTGTCGTGCCAGACGCCGTTGCGCAGCACGCCGCCCGCGACGTGCACGTAGGCGAGCGACCCGGCCGGCAGGGCGTCGAGCGCGGCGGCGGGGTCCTCGCCGCGGTTGACCTGGTTCGTGTAGAGGTTGGCGACGTCGATCAGCAGCCCGACGCCGGTGCGCTCGACCAGCTCGCTGAGGAACTGGCCCTCCGTCAGCTCCTCGCCGGGCCAGGCGAAGAGCGCCGCGATGTTCTCCAGGGCCAGCGGCACCGGGAGGGCGTCCTGCGCGATGCGGACGTTCTCGCACAGGACGTCGAGGGCGTCGCGGGTGCGCGGCACCGGCAGCAGGTGCCCCGCCTCGATCCGCGGGGTTCCGGTCAGCTCGCCGCCCGCCCTGACGAAGGCGATGTGCTCGGTGACCAGCGGGGCCCGAAGCGACTCCGCGAGGTGGGCGAGGGCCACCAGCCGGCCCGGGGAGGGCCGCTCGGCGCCCCCGAGGCCGAGCGACACCCCGTGCGGCACGACGGTCGTGCCGCGTCGGCGCAGTCGGACCAGGCTGTCCGGCAGGTGGTCGGCGCAGGTGTTCTCGGCGACCACCTCCACCCAGTCGATGCCCCGAAGTTCCTCGATGCCCTCGGCGATCTCGGGCCGCCACCCGATGCCGAGGCCGAGCGGCACCGATTCCCCGGCCGCTCGTCCCTCCCGCCTCGCGAACCCCACGGGTTTCGCGGGCTGTACGGCTCCTGTCACGCGTACCCCCCGAGATGTGCGACGTGCACGGCGAACGCCCGCAGGGACGTCTGCCGGGTGTGCGCAGGGAACGTTCCTGGGGGACGTTCGTTGGGACTTCGTTCGGTTGAGACTTCGTTTGGAAGAGGTTGTCTCCCGTTCACCGTCCCGGGAACCGCACGCCGGGATGTTCAGAGGAATATCTGAGGTTTGGCCTCAGAACGGGTGGGGGAGTCGGCGGCGCTGGGCTAAGGTCGGCCGGGTGAGACTCCAGGGGGTGAGCAGGCGCTACCGTCCGCGCGGGCCATGGGTGTTGCGGGATGTGGACCTCGACATCCCGCCGGGCGCGCTGGTCCGGGTCCAGGGCGGCAACGGCTCGGGGAAGTCGACCCTGCTGCGGCTGGTCGCCGGCACGGACGCGCCGAGCCGCGGCCGGATCGGGGGCCGCCCGCGGCGCACGGCCTGCGTTCCCGAGCGGTTCCCGCCCGCCCTCGGGCTGACCGCGCTCGGCTACCTGACGCACCTGGGCCGGGTGCACGGGCTGCGCGGGCCCGCCGCGGCCAGGGCGGCCGCACAGTGGCTTGAGCGCTTCGGCGCCGCCGGCCACGCGCACACCCCGCTGCGCGAACTGTCCAAGGGGAGCTGCCAGAAGGTGGCCGTGAGCCAGGCCTTCCTGGCCGAGCCGGAGCTGGTGGTCCTCGACGAGGCGTGGACCGGACTCGACCAGGAGGCCAGGCGCACGCTGGACGCCGCGGTGCTGGACCGGGTGGCCGCGGGCGGTGCCGCGGTGTTCGTCGACCACGACCCGGCGCGGCTGCGCGAGGCGGGCGCCCTCGTCCACCGGCTGGACGGCGGGCGGCTGCGCCAGGCCGGCGGCAGGCCCGCCGCCGGCGGCCCGGCCCCGGGGCCGCGGGTGGTGGTCGAGGCGGTCGCGCCGCCCGGCGCCGCCGGGCCGCCGCCAGGCGTCCCGCCCGGCGGGCCGCGCCCCGAGCCGCTGCCGGGCGGCGCGTTCCGGCTGACCGTGACGGCCGCGGAGTCCGACGCGCTGCTCCGCGCGCTGCTGGCGGCGGAACCCGCCTGGCACATCCGCTCGGTGGAGACCCGCGGATGAGGGCGCTGGCGGTCCTGGTGCGGTACGACGCGGCGCTGTTGCTGCGTTCCCACCGCGCGCTCGCCCCGCTCGTGCTGTACGCGGCGCTGCTCGGGATCGGCGTGCAGTCAGGGCAGCCCGTGCTGGACTCGCTCGGCTTCGCCGCCGCGGCGCTGCTGCCGGTGGCGGCCTGGCTGACGCGGACCTGCCTGACGGTGGAGCCGCCCGCGGCGCGGGACTGCGTCGTGGCCGCGGCGGGACCCGCCCGCACCCACCTGGCGAGCCTGGTCACCGCGCTGCTGGCCTCGCTGGCGCCGGGCACGGTGGCCGTGTGCCTCGTCGCGCTGATCAGCGATCCGCACGGGGCCGATCACCGGACGGAGGTGCCCAGGGGCCCGGCGGCCGCGGCGGGGCTGCTGGCCATGGTGGCCTGCGCCCTGCTCGGCCTGGTCATCGGGGCGCTCGCCGGCCGTCCGCTGCTGCGCGGCCGGGCGGCCTCCCTGGCGGCGACGGTGGCCGGGGCCGTGCTGTTCCTGGTGGCGGGCGCCTCGCCGGCGAACGCGGCGGTCGGCAGCCTGGTCGGGGGCTCGCAGGACGGGACCACGCGCTGGCCCCTGCTGCCCTGCGCCGCCGCGCTCCTGGTCGCCGCGGCCGCGGTGGCGCTGGCCTGCCGCCTCGCCCGCCGCCGCTGAGCCCCGCACCGGGCCCGGCGGCGCCCGCGCTCGGGCACGCGCCCCCGGCCGTCCGGCCCGCCCGGTCCGTCCGCTCCGTCCGGCGCCTCAGGCGGCGGCCGCGGCATCCCTGGCCAGCGCCGTCAGCCGGGAGACGGCGCGGTGGTACTTCTTGCGGTAGCCGCCGTTTAGCATCTCCTCGCCGAAGAGCCGGTCGAAGGGCACCCCGGAGGCGAGCACCGGGATCTCCCGGTCGTAGAGCCGGTCGGCGAGCACCACCAGACGCAGCGCCGTGGCCTGGTCGGGCACCGGCCGCACCCCGGTGAGGCAGACCGTTTCCACGCCGCCGAGCAGCGCGCCGTAGCGGCTGGGGTGGACCCGCCGCAGGTGGTCGAGCAGCGGGCCGAACGCGTCGAGGGAGGCGCCGGGCGTGGCGTGCGCGACCCGGATGACCTCCTCCTCGGGGCGCGGCTCCGGCGCCCGCGGGAGCCCGCGGTGCCGGTAGTCCTCGCCGTCGATGCGCAGGGTGCGGAAGTGCGCGGCGAGCCCCTGTATCTCGCGCAGGAAGTCCGCGGCGGCGAACCTGCCCTCGCCCAGGCGCCCCGGCAGCGTGTTGGAGGTGGCGGCCAGCGCCACGCCCCGGGCGGCGAGCTGCCCGAGGAGCGAGGAGATCAGCACCGTGTCGCCCGGGTCGTCCAGCTCGAACTCGTCGATGCACAGCAGCCGATGGCCGGCCAGCGTGTCCACCGTCCGCCGGAAGCCGAGCGCGCCCACGAGGTTGGTCAGCTCCACGAAGGTGCCGAACGCCTTGGCCTCGCGGGGCACGGGGGCGGCGTGCCACAGGGAGGCGAGCAGGTGCGTCTTGCCGACCCCGTAGCCGCCGTCCAGGTAGATCCCGCGCGGCTCGGGCGGCTGCCTGCGGCGCGCGCGCCGCGGCCACAGCCCGCCGCGGCCGGTGCCCGCCCGCGCTCCCTCGCCGAGCCCGGAGGCGAACGCGTCGAGCGCCTTCACCGCGGCGCCCTGGCTCGGCTGCTTCGGGTCGGGCAGGTAGGTGTCGAACCGCACGGTCTCGAAACGGAGCGGCGGGACCAGCTCGGCGACCAGCCGCTCGGGGGCCACCCTGGGCTCCCTGGCGCTCAGCGCCACGGGGCCGGATATCGGGCCGGGGGACTCCTGGGTGGTGCGAGTGGACACAGTCTCCCACTGTACGCGGAGCGGGCCGCGCCCACCTTCCTGGCCCGAGTCGGCCCGTGTGCCACACTGCGCCCCATGCGACGCCTGTTCCCCGCCGCCCCGGGTCCGGCCGCCCTCGTGGACCGGGAGTGGGACCTGTCCGAGATCGCCGACGCCTACGCCTACCCCGAGGAACGCCTGCCGGGCGCCGGGTGGCTGCGCGCCAACATGGTGTCCTCCGCGGACGGCGCCGCCCACCACGGCGGGCGCTCCCGCCCGCTGTCCTCTGCGGCGGACAAGCGGGTCTTCGGGGTGCTGCGGCAGCTCGCCGACGTGGTGATCGTCGGGGCGGAGACGGTGCGCGAGGAGCGGTACCGGCCCGCCCGCGCCCGTTCCGAGTTCGCCGAGCGGCGGGCCGCGGCCGGGCAGGCGCCGGTCCCGGCCATCGCCGTTCTCAGCGCGAGCCTGCACCTGGACTTCTCGCTGCCGCTGTTCGCCGAGCCGCTGGTGCCGACCCTGCTGCTGACCGGGGCCAGGGCGCCGCACGCGGGGCTGGCCCTGGCCCGGGAGGCGGGCGTGGAGGTGATCACGGCCGGGGAGGGCTCGGGGGCCGAGCCCGCACGCGTCAAGGCCGAGCTGGCCCGCCGCGGCTACCCGCGGATGCTCACCGAGGGCGGCCCGCGGCTGCTGGGGCAGCTCGTCACCGCGGGGGTGGTGGACGAGCTGTGCCTGAGCTGGGCGCCCAGGTACACGGCCGGCACCGCGCCCAGGATCGTCAGCGGCCCGGAGCTGGACGCCCCCCGCGAACTGGAGCTGACCGACGTCCTGGAGGACTCCGGCTTCCTGTTCACCCGCTACCGGCGGCGCTGAACCCCCGGCGCCGCCCCGGCCCGGTGCCCGCGCAACGGGAGGCACGCTCCCGGCCGGGCGGGGTACCCGGGGGCGGCGGAAGGCGAAAGAGCCGGAGGAAGGGTACAAGAAGGCGCAAGGGGGCGGAGCGGACGGAGAGAACGGGAAAAGCCGCATTCGGGAGAGCGGAATATGGTATTCCGCTTATCCTGATCGGGGCAGGCTGAAAAGCGCAACACCCCGTGAGGCCCCCGGGGGAGGATGGCTTCCGTCGGGGCGCGCGTGACCCGGCACCGACGAAGGGGCGCTCCCAGTGATCACGATAATTCTCATGATCGAAAAGCCGATGGCGCCGACCGACGTCGAGCTCGTCACCACCCTGCACGGCGAGGAACCCCAGTCCTTCGTGGTGCTGATGCAGCCGCGCGGCGAGCAGGACCGGCTGCTGCGGGCGCTGGACGACGTGGCGCTCGGCGAGTTCACGGAGGCGGTGAGCGAGGCCGAGGCGCCGGAGGAGGACCGCCGGGACGAGCGGGGCCGGCGGGCCCTGGCCCAGTCGATCCAGGCGCTGCGCGAGGTGGGCGTCGAGGCGGAGGGGCGGCTCATCGACGACCACCCGCTGGACGTGCTGGCCTCCGTGGTCGAGGAGACGGGCGCCGACGAGGTCATCGTCCTGACCGCCCCGCACTACGTCGAGGAGTTCTTCCACCGCGACTGGGCCTCCCGGGCCAGGCACAAGGTGGGCGTGCCCGTGCTCAAGCTGTTCGCCCACTCGGAATGACCGGCGCCGTCCCGGCCGGGTGCGACAATCGGGGGGCACGCAGGGGGCACGCCTCGACCAGGGAGAGACATCGATGACACCGGCGATCCCGCCCACGCTGGAGAAACCGCACTTCATCGGCATCGGCGGCGCGGGCATGTCGGGCATCGCCAAGATCCTCAGCCGGCGTGGCGCCCGCGTGGCGGGCAGCGACTCCCGCGACTCGGAGACCGCCGCCGCCCTCCGCGCGCTCGGCGTCGAGGTGCACCTGGGCCACGCCGCCGTCCACCTGGCCCCCGACGCCAGCTGCGTCGTCGTCTCCAGCGCCATCCGCCCGGACAACCCCGAGCTGACCGAGGCCGCCAGGCGCGGCATCCCCACGGTGCACCGCGCCGCCGCGCTCGCCGCCCTCATGGAGGGCAGGCGGGCGATCGCCGTGGCGGGCACCCACGGCAAGACCACCACCACCTCGATGCTCGCCGTCGCCCTCACCGAGCTGGGCCTTGCCCCCTCGTACGCGATCGGCGGCGACCTGGACGCGCCGGGCTCGAACGCGGAGCACGGCACGGGCGACCTCTTCGTGGCCGAGGCCGACGAGAGCGACCGCAGCTTCCACCGCTACCGCCCCGAGGTGGCGACCGTCCTCAACGTCGAGCTCGACCACCACGCCAACTACGCCTCGCTGGAAGAGGTTTACGAGTCCTTCGAGCGGTTCGCCGACCGGATCGTGCCCGGCGGCACCCTGGTGGTCAACGCCGACCAGGCGGGCGCCCGCGAGCTGACCGCGCGCCTGGCGGGGCGCGCCGGCCTCACCCTCGTCACCTACGGGGAGTCGGCCGACGCCACCGTGCGGGTGAAGCGGCTGGTGAGCGAGGGGCTGGAGAGCGAGGTCACCGTGGCACGCGAGGGCCGCGAACTCGCCTTCCGCGTCGCGGTGCCAGGCCGCCACTACGCGCACAACGCCGTCGCCGCGCTCGCGGCCGGCGTGGCCGCCGGGGTGCCCGAGAGCGACCTGGCCAAGGCCCTCGGCAGCTACACCGGGGCACGCCGCCGCCTCCAGCGCATGGGCGAGGCGGCCGGCGTGCGGGTCGTCGACTCCTACGCCCACCACCCGACCGAGATGACGGCCGACATCGAGGCGCTGCGCGAGGGCGCCGCGGGCGGCCGGGTGCTCGTCGTCTTCCAGCCGCACCTCTTCAGCCGCACCAGGGAGCTGGCCACCGAGATGGGGCAGGCCCTCGCCCTGGCCGACGCCTGCCTGGTCCTCGACATCTACCCCGCCCGCGAGGATCCGATCCCGGGGGTCACCAGCGCCCTGATCGTGGACGCGGCCCGCGCCGCGGGGGCCGAGGTGCGCGCCGAGCACGACAAGGGCGCCGTCGCCGAGGCCGTCGCGGGAATCGCGAAGCCAGGGGATCTCGTTGTCACCATGGGCGCGGGCGACGTCACCGACCTCGGTCCCGAGATCCTCGCCCGGCTCGCCGGCTGACGTGCCCTGGAGAACCAAGGAGACACACGCATGGGATACAAGATCGAGAAGTCCGAGGAGCAGTGGCGCGAGGAGCTCGGCGAGGACGCCTACCACGTGCTGCGCGAGGCGGGCACCGAGCGCGCGTTCACCGGCGAGTACACCGACACCAAGACGGTCGGCGTCTACCACTGCCGCGCCTGCGGGGCCGAGCTCTTCCGCTCCTCGACCAAGTTCGAGTCGCACTGCGGCTGGCCCTCCTTCTACGACCCGGCCGACACCGACGCGGTGGAGACCAGGCCCGACCACTCCATCCCGGGCCGCCCCCGCACCGAGGTCCGGTGCGCCACCTGCGGCTCCCACCTCGGGCACGTCTTCGAGGGCGAGGGCTACGGGACGCCCACCGACCTGCGGTACTGCATCAACTCGATCGCCCTCACGCTGACCCCGGCCGACGCCGAGTCCTGAGGGCCGCGGCCCGGGGCCGCCGGGCCGCGCGGGGGCGAGGCCCGCGCACCCGGCCCGCGGCGCCGGGTGCGGTGCGGTGCGGTGCCGCTTTTGCGGTGCGGTGCCGCGTGGGGCGGCACCGGTCCCGGTGCGGCCCTTGGGGTGCGGTGCCGCTCGCGGCCGTATGGGTGCCGCTCCCGCTGCGGTGCCGTTCGCGCTGCGCCGCCGCTCCCGGTGCCCGGGCACGATCGCGGCGGCGGGGTGCGCGGGGTGGCCGCCGGGGGGCCTGAGGCTAAGGTGTGGCGGGTGAACAGCCAAGCCGCCAAGGGCACATCCGCCGGCCGGCGGGCCGGGCCGAGACCGGACGGAGCGCGGTCGACGTGGCCGTGACGATCCGCGACGTCGCCCAGGCCGCCGGCGTGCACATCTCCACCGTCTCCCGCGCCTTCTCCGGCTCGCACCTCGTGAAGGCCGAGACCCGCGAACGCGTCCTCGCCGCCGCGGCCGAGCTCGGCTACCGGCCCAACCAGACGGCCCGTGCCCTCACCACCGGCCGTACCCAGAACATCGGCCTCATCGTGGCCGACATCGCCAACCCCTTCTTCCCGCCGCTGATCAAGTCCGCCCAGTCGCGGGCCCGCCTGTGCAGCTACCAGGTCTTCGTCGCCGACACCGACGAGGACCCGCGGGCGGAAGAGGAACTGCTGCGGACGCTGGCCCGGCAGGTGGACGGCCTGGTGCTGGTCAGCCCTCGGCTGGCCAACGAGGAGATCGCCGCGCTGGGCGGCGAGGTGCCGCTGGTGCTGGTCAACCGGCGCGTTCCCGGCCTGTGTGCGGTGCTGATGGATGTGGCGCACGGCGCCGCCCTCGCCGTCGAGCACCTCGCGGGGCTCGGGCACCGCCGCCTGCTGCTCGCGGGCGGCCCGCGCAACTCGTGGACGAGCGCCGAGATGCGGCGGGCCGCGGAGGCCGCCGCGGCCGGGCGGGGTCTGGAGATGACGCTCTTCGCCCCCAACTCGCCCACGGAGCAGGGCGGGATAGCGGCGGCCAGGGCGGTCGTCGAGGCCCGGGCCACGGCCGTGATCGCCTACAACGACCTGGTCGCGGTCGGCCTCATCGAGGGCCTGGACGCGCTGGGCGTGGCCGTGCCCGAGGAGGTGAGCGTGGTGGGCATCGACGACACCGTGGTCGGGCGGCTGAACCGGCCCCGGCTGACCACGGTCGCCATGCCGACGGCGGCCGCGGGGCGCGCCGCGGTGGACCTGCTGATCCAGGCCGTGGAGGCGAAGGACGCGGACCAGGCGACGGCCGAGACCACCCTCGGCACCTCGCTCGTGGTACGCGACTCCACGGCGCCCGCGCCGAGGCCGGAACCCGCGGCCGACGCGCCCCCCGCCGCCTGAGCCCGCTCGTCGCCTGGGCCTCCGCCGCCTGAGCCCGCGCGGCGGGGAAAGCCCCGGGCGGGGCGGGCGGAGGCACGCCGCCGGGCGGCGGGGAAAAAGGGGTGGTGCCCCGCCCCGGCCCGTCGCCAGGATGGGGCGCATGGGGAGTGAACTGGTTGCGTTTCTCGGTGCCTGCACGCTGATAGCCGCGGCCCCCGGGCCGAGCACGGTCCTCATCATCCGCAACTCGCTGCGCGGCCGAAGGCCCGGCATTTTCACCGTGTTCGGCAACGAGACGGGCGTCTTCCTGTGGGGCCTGTTCGCGGCCTTCGGGCTGACCGCCCTGCTCGACGCCTCACGGCTGGCGTACGACATCTTCCGGCTCGTCGGCGCGGTGGTCCTGGTGGGCTTCGGCATCCAGACCCTGCGCGCCGCCCGCCGCGCCGGCGAGGAGAGCCTGGAGACGGCGCAGCCCCAGACCCCCCTCTCCGCGGCCCGCGCCTACCGGGCGGGCCTGCTGCTGAACCTCGCCAACCCCAAGGCCGGCATCTTCGCCATGGCCTTCCTGCCGCAGTTCGTGCCCCAGGGGGCGCCGCACCTGACGACGATGGTGGGCCTCGCGGCGCTGTGGGCGGTCTTCGAGACCGGCTACTACGCGACGTACGTCTGGGGCGTGGGCCGCCTGCGGGCCGTCCTCTCCCGCCCCGGCGTCCGCCGCCGCCTCGAACAGATCTCCGGTACGGTCCTCATCGCCCTCGCCGCCCGCCTGGCCGCGGAGGGTTGAGGCTGCCTTGCCGGCGTGCGTGCCTGCGCCCCCGCCCTCGTCCGGTGGGGAGGGCGGGGGTTTGGGGTCGGCCGTCAGCCGCGGTCGTCGTTCTTCAGCGTGGTGAGGAATGTGTTCCACGCGTGGGTGGTGAAGGTGAGGACGGCGCCGGCGTCGTCCTTGCTGTCGCGGACGGGTACCGCACCGGGCACCCCGCGGGCGGCCTCGACGCATTCCCCGTTGCCGTTGCTGTAGCTGGACGTGAACCACTGGGCGTTGCGTAGATCAACCGTGTTCATGGCTCCCTGCCGTTCGGCGAGTTGCTGGTATCAGCTGGGTTCGTCGTTCTTGAGCGTGGTGAGGAATGTGTTCCACGCGTGGGTGGTGAAGGTGAGGACGGGGCCGGTGGTGTCCTTGCTGTCGCGGACGGGTACCGCGCCGGGTGCGCCGCGGGCGGCCTGGACGCAGTTGCCGTTGCCGTTGCTGTAACTCGAAGTGAACCACTTGGGGTTAACTCGATCAACCGCGTTCATGGCTCCCTGCTACTTCAGCGATCAGACGTTGGGATGCCTGTTCATCCAGCGCTGCCTTGCAGATTCCCTCGAACGCATCGTCGTATTGCTGGACCTCCTTGGGCTTGTCGAGGTAGAGGCTGCCGGTGTAGCCGTCGGCGTAGACCGTCGGTGGCTCGGAGTCGTGGCCCTCCCCGTTGGCCGGGAACCGGAGGATGACGAACGGGCCCGCAACCACGCCCGGGTGCGCTCCTGCCGAGAAGGGGACCACTCGGATCGTCACGTTGGGGAGTTCGGACATGTAGACGAGATGTGCCAGCTGCGCATGCATCACGGCAGATCCGCCGATAGGCCGCCGCAGGATCGCCTCGCTCAGCAGGGCGCGGAACGTGGGCGGCGCCGTGCTTCGCGTGAGGAGTGCCTGGCGCTCTACGCGGAGCCGGACGCGTCCCTCAAGGGCCTGCTCGTCGATTTCCTTGAGGTGAGTTCTGATGATCTCCCGCGCGTATCCCTCCGTTTGCAGAAGTCCCGGCACGACGTCATTTCCGTAGAAGGAGAGACTCGCCGCTGCCTCTTCCAACCCGACGTAAACATCGAAGCCTTCCGGGATGATGTCGCCGTAGCTGTGCCACCAGCCTCGGGCCTTTGTCTCCTTGGCCAGGGCCATGAGCGCTTTCGTGAGGTCGGGTGGCGCGCCGTAGATGCCGCACATCGCCTGGACGTCGAAGCTCCGCAGGCTGGTCTGCCCCGTCTCGATGCGCCAGATCTTCGGCTCCGACCATTCGAGCGCATGTGCTGCCGCCCGCACGGTCATTCGCGCTTTGCCGCGTAGATCGCGGAGGTGGCGGCCGAGTTGCCGCCTCGGCACCGTCGAACCCGTCGTGCCCTCTGCCATGCGTCTTCCCCTTGGTCTCCTGTGTGAAGGGCGGCAAGGCCCCGGAATGTAATGGCGTGTTGACTCACTCCGCAATGCCATACGGGCGTTCGAAAAGAAAGAAACGTAACAGCGGAATGAAGTCTTGCATCGCGTACCAGCGAAAGGCACTCTAATGCCGTCGGTAGCCGACCGTGTCAACTTCACGACATTCCGTGGTGGTTGCCGCGGTGTCCTGCGGCGCCCGACATCAACCGCCGGACGAACAGCGGCAGGTGACGCATCTCGTGAGTACGACCTCGCGGCCCGAACCCGCGAAAGAGGGGACGCCGTCGCGTCCCGTGCAGCCGGATCTTGATGAATTGGAGCGGAGGTTGGCCGAGTTGACGGAGGCGATTCGCAAGCACCTGGAAGGAAGGGGGCGATGAGCGGGCCCGCCGGGGATCTCGGGGGCGGCGCCCGGGCGTTGCGGACGTGGGGGCCGAAGGGGCTCCCGGTCCCCTACGTCGCGCGGTGGAGCGGGGAGCCGGTCACCGCGGGCGGGCGACTGACCGTGCGGCCGGACGGGCGGGGGCTGGCCTACCGGGACGAGACGCCCGCCGACCGCGACCGGCACGGCGTGCTGTGGGCGCGCATGGTTCACGCGCCAGGGGCGGGGCGCCCCGACTACCGCGTCATGCATCCGGCGCGGCAGCGGCGGGCCATGGGGGAGCGGCTTTGCCAGGTGTGCGGGCGGGAGGCCGGCCGGACCGGGAAGGGCTGGCTGTTTCTCATGCGCCGGCCGGAGGCCGGAGACGAGGTGCCGGGCTGGCCGGAGGGGCTGCTGTGCAGGAAGCCGCCGGTGTGCGCGCCCTGCGCCGAGGTGGCCACCCGGCACTGCCCGCACCTGGAGCCCCCGGTCTTCGTGCGCTGCCGGAAGCCGCGGGTGTGGGGGGTGTTCGGGGGCGCGTTCACGCCGGGGCCGCGCGGCGGGCTGGTCGCGGGGGAGGACGGGTACCTGCCCTACGGGCACCCGGCAGCGCCCTGGTTCCTCGGCAACCAGCTCGTCGTCGAGCTCACCCGCACCACCCGCGTACCGGAGCCGTGAGGGTCCGTCGGCCACCGACCGTTCACGCGGCCGGGCCCGCCTGGGAACGTTTCTTCGGCTGAGTGCCCGGCGAGGGCACTGAGTGCCGCCGCGGACCTATGATCGTGGTCATGGCCGACCACATCCCCGAGCCCACCGCCGACGGCGGGCTCCCCGGGCCCGCCGTTCCCGGCGAGCTGCGTGCCTCCCATGCCGATCGCGAGGCCGTCGTGGAACGGTTGCGGGACGCGGCGGCCGACGGGCGGATCGACCTGGCCGAGCTGGACGAGCGCCTGGAGCGGGCGCTGACCGCCAAGACGCACGGCGAGCTGGACCGCCTCACCGCGGATCTTCCGACGGTGGCCCCGCCCGCGCCCGTCAAGCCGCTGGTGCTCAGGGGCGGGATGCACGGCGTGCGGAAGAACGGGCGCTGGCGCGTTCCCGCGCACATCACCGCCTTCGGCGGCCTCGGCGGCGTCAAGCTCGACTTCACGCACGCGGAATGCCCCTGGCAGGTGGTGGAGGTCGAGGCGAACGGCGAGATGGCGGGGGTGGTCCTCATCGTCCCCGTCGGCTGGGCGGTGGAGACCGACGAGATGAACCCGGGCCTCGGCGGCGTGCGGGACAAGACCGTCTCCGACCGCACGCCGGGGGCGCCCCTGCTGCGGCTGACCGGGAACGGCGGCACGGGGGGCGTCGTGGTGCGGCACCAGAACAGGTGGGAACGCCGCCGGCAGAGCCGGTCCACCCGCGCCGCGGGCTGAGCGCGGGGGAGGTTCCGCGCCGCGCGGGGCGGGCGGCCGGTTGTGGCCTGGCGGTGGTTCGGTGGTGGCCCGGCCGACGGCGGCCGGAAGGCAGTGGTGGCCGGAGGGCAGTGGTGGCGGGGCCGGGGCCGGGGTGCCGGCTCAGCGGTCGGCGGTGCGGAGCCAGACGGCGGCCGACTCGGGGGGAAGCCGCAGCGGCAGCGCGCCGCCCTCCGTCTCGCCCGGTTCCTGGTGGGTCGCCGCCAGGGGCGTGAACTCCCCGGGGCCCAGGGGTGGTTCGGCCCAGGAGGTGGGGGAGAAGTTGACGGCGACGGTCAGCGGGCCGTTGTGCAGGACCAGCCAGGAACCGGCCGCGTCACCCTGGCCGTGCCCCCAGCCGCGCCCTCGCCTGCGGCCCTCGCCTGCTGCCTCGCGGGCCGTTCCGCCGTTCCCCCCGCCGCCCGCGTGGGTGCCACCCGTGCCGCCGCCGCCCGCGCCCGTACCTGTGCCGTCCCCGCCCGCGCCCGTGCCGCCCGCGCCCACGTCGGCCGCCACGCCGGTCTTCGCGCCGGTTTCCGTGGCCGCCTCCCCGTTCGCCTCGTGGCGGGGGACCTCGACCTCCACCTGCGCCATCCGCAGGCCGGGCGGCAGGTGCGCGTGGCGGATGGCGAGCAGGCGGCGGTGCCAGGCGAGCAGCCAGGGCTCCTCGCCCGGCTCCGGCCAGGCCAGGCAGGAACGCTCCCGGGTCGCCGGCGACTGCGGGTCGGGGATCTCGCCGGGGTCCCAGCCGTGGGCGGCGAACTCGCGGCGCCTGCCCTCCCGTACCGCCCGGGCGAGTGCGGGATCGGGGTGGTCGGTGAAGTAGAGCCACGGCGTGCGGGCCCCCCACTCCTCGCCCATGAACAGCATCGGCGTGAACGGCCCGCACAGCACCAGCGCCGCGGCCAGCGCGGCACGGCGTTCCCCGGCGAGGGACACGAGGCGGTCGCCCAGCGCGCGGTTGCCGATCTGGTCGTGCGTCTGGGCGTAGCCGACCAGGCGGTGCGCGGGGGTTGCGCTCCGGTCGAGCGCGCGCCCGTGGGGCCGCCCGCGGAACGAGGAGTACCCGCCGTCGTGGAAGAAGCCGCAGGTCAGCGTCTTCGCCAGGGCGACCTGCGGGTCCGCGGCGAAGTCCGCGTAGTAGCCCTGCGCCTCGCCGGTGAGCGCGGCGTGCAGGGCGTGGTGGAAGTCGTCGTTCCACTGGGCGTGCAGCCCGTGCCCCCCGGCCTCGCGGGGGGCGGTGGTGCGCGGCTGGTTCTGGTCGGACTCGGCGATCAGGAACAGGGGGCGGCCCAGCTCGCCGGCCAGCGCGTCCACCGCGGCGGTCAGCTCGGCCAGGAAGTGCCGCCCGCTGTCGTCCGCGAGCGCGTGGACCGCGTCGAGCCGCAGCCCGTCGAGGCGGTAGTCACGCAGGAAGGCCAGCGCGCTGCCGAGGAAGTACGCCCGCACCTCCTCGTGCCCTGGGCCGTCCAGGTTCACGGCCGCGCCCCAGGGGGTGCGGTGCCGCTCGGTGAAGTAGGGGCCGAACTCGGGCAGCCGGTTCCCCCAGGGGCCCAGGTGGTTGTGCACCACGTCGAGGACGACGCCGAGCCCGAGGCCGTGCGCCGCGTCGACGAACCGCTGCAACCCCTCGGGCCCCCCGTACGGCTCGTGCACGGCCCAGGGCGCCACCCCGTCGTAGCCCCAGCCGTGGCGCCCGGGGAACGGGTTCACCGGCATCAGCTCCACGTGGGTCACGCCGAGCCGCGCCAGGTGCGGCAGGCGCCCGGCCGCCGCCGCGAAGGTGCCCTCGGGGGTGAAGGTGCCGACGTGCAGCTCGTACAGCACCGCGCCGGGCAGCCCGCGCCCCGGCCAAGGGTGCCGCCAGGGGTATTCCTCCAGGGCGGGCACCGCGCCGGGGGCTTCGGGGCCCTCGGGCAGCCACCTGGCCCGCGGGTCGGGCAGCGGCGGACCGCCGTCCAGGGAGAAGGCGTAGCGGTCGCCGGGCGCGGCCGGCGCCTCGGCCCACCACCAGCCATCCGCCCGGCCGGGGGCGTCCGGGCGCATGGCGTGGGACTCCTCGCGCAGGCACAGCGTGACCCGCCGGGCGCGGGGCGCCCACACCTCGAAGCGCATGGCACCATGCTCCGCGCCCGCGGGCCGGGCGGCAATCGCTCCCGGCCCGCCCACGCCACCGGGCCCGGCGGCCATCGCGCCCGGCCCGCAGGCGCCGCCCCCGCGCACGCCGTCCCCGCCCGCCCCGCGCACGCCGTCCCCGCACGCCGCCCCGCGCACGCCGTCCCCGCCGCGCCGGCCGGGGCCACCCGCCGGGGGAAGGGACCGCCGGGGCCGGGCGGCGCGGGGTCGGGACCCGGTCACGGCGGCGTCATGCAGTACCGGTGCTGCACCACCGGGTAGCCCGCCCGGGCGAAGGCCGCCGCCATCGGCGCGTTGCCGACGTCGGTGGCCGCCGCGATCCGGTCCGCGCCCCTGGCCGCCAGGTCGTGGGTGCACTCCGCGAGCAGGTCGTAGCCGTAGCCGTGGCCGCGCTGCCCCGGCACCACCCCCACGAAGCCGACGATCGGCGAGGTCGGGTTGTGCCCGGGCACCTGGATGCCCACCAGCTCGCCGCCCGGCGTGTACGCCAGCCGCCACCACTCGCGCGGCGAGGGGCACCAGCGGAAGAAGTCCAGTTCCTCCCGGGCCGCGAGATCCACGCCGCCGCGCTCCACCGCGCGCCTGGCGTGGGCGTCGAGGGTCGCGCGGTGCACCTGCCGCAGCACGTCGAGGATCACCTCGTCGTCCGGCTCGGGCCGGAACTCCAGGCGCCCCGGCCGCTCCGGCAGCCCGTTCTCCGGCGTCCACAGGTAGCGGTAGCGCTCCACGAGCGGCCGGTAGCCGGCCTCGGCCGCCGCGGAGATCCGCGCCTCGCCGGCCGCCAGGACCGCCGGGTCCTCGCGCCAGCCAGCCGGCAGAAGCAGCTCGTACTCGGCCCGCAGCGGCACGGCGCGCAGCAGCCGGACCCCCGCCTCCCGATCGGTGAAGTCGAACCAGTCCAGCACGGCGGGTTCCGCGTCCTCGGGCCCGCCCCAGAACGCGGCCCTGGCCACCACGGCGCCCTCTCGCAGCGCCACCCAGGTCCACTCGGGCCGGTAGGCGCCGCCCTCGGCGCGGGTCGCGTAGCTGTCGTGCGGGGCGTCGAGCAGCGCGCGGCCGACGAGACCCGGGTCGGGCAGGGAGGTGAAAAGCGGGCGCGCCTCGCCCTCGGCGAGCGCGCGAATGACCAACTCGGTCATGGGGTTCCTTCCGGAAGCGACGCGCTCCCGGGCACCCAGGTCAACGCCCGGTGGACGGGTGGGGGAAGCGCGACGCGGTGTGGGTGGACATCTCGGCCGCCTCCCTTCTCACTCCTCTTGCACGAACGGGCGTGCCGGGCACGTTAGCGCGGGCGCACAGGGCCCGTCCACCGCCTTTTCCCGCAGCGGGGTGTGGGCCCTGGAGCGGGGGCCCACACCCCGGTGGCCTGCGGCCGGGTCAGACGCCGATGTTCGACTGCGGGCCCGCGTAGGTGCGGACCAGGCCGGGAACGTCGGCGGCCGGGTCGAGCGCGTACGCGTAGTAGTCACCCGGGTCGAACGTCGTGCCGTTGGTCTGCTGCTTTCCGGTGCAGCCGACCAGGATGCTGCCGCTCTGGGTCAGCGAGGCGGCGGAAGTGTCGTGGTAGTAGGGGTTGTTCACGTTCTCGTAGTAGCTGTTCTGGATCACCGTCCGCGAGGCGCCGCGCGAAAGGTTCCCGTAGGAGGTGATGTTCTGCATGTAGTTGTTGTAGAGGTGCGCCAGCGCGACGTTGTCGATGCTCGGGTTGCGCTGGTTGGTGTCGTGTATCCAGTTGTGGTGGATCGTCATGCGGGCGGTGACGTTGTCGGTCCAGCCGATGCCGAAGGCCTTGTTGACGTCGCCCAGGACGTTCCAGGACACCGTCAGGTAACTGGTGTCCTTGCGGCTGTCGATCAGGCCGTCGTTCATCCGCTCGATCCTGTTGTGGTCGATCCAGATGTGATCGGCCGTGTCCATCTGGATGCCGTCGAAGTCGTAGACCTTGTCGTCGGGATCGTCGTCGGCCATCTGCGTGTCCCGGATCGTCAGGTTCCTGATGATCACGTTGTGCACGCCCGCGCCGAGGCCGAGGCCGCCGTTGACGAGCTGTCCCGAGGTACCGACGCCGATCAGCGTCTTGTTCGAGGTCACCGGAATCTCGTGCCCGTAGGGCGTGACCGTGATCGCGGCGGCCACCCTGATGACGTACGGGCTGCTTGAGGTGGCGTACTTCACCAGGTCGTCGTAGGTGGTCACGGTCACCGTGCTGCCCGCGGCCCCGCCCGTGGTCCCGCCCCCGGTGGCGGCGAAGCCGTCGGGGGTGTTCGGCCAGGTGCGGCCTCCGCCGTCGCCGACGGGGGAGAAGAACCACTGTGTGTTGCCGTTGTCGGTGCAGGTGTCCTGGACGATGGCGGCGCCGTTGGTGGTGGAGGCGCCCTGGACGGCGATGCACAGGCCGCTCTTCACGCCGGCGATGCGGTAGGTGCCGGTGCCGCTCGCGGTGAGGGTCCACAGCTGGTTGGTCTGTTCGCTGTGGCAGTTCCACTGCTGGAGCCGGGTGCCCGCGGTGGTGGAGCTGTCGGTGACGTCGATGCACTTGCCGCTTTCGGCGTTCTGCAGGAGGTAGCGGCCGGAGCCTGCGGAGACGAGGGTGAACTGCTGCCAGGGGGAGTTCTCGGTGCAGCCCCACTGCTGGAGCTTGACGCCGCTGTCGTGGGAGGCGGCGGGTACGTCGATGCACCGGCCGCCGTTGGTGACCTTCAGCTGGTAGGTGCCACCCGCCGCGGGCACGGCCGTGGGGGAGGCGGTGGCCGCGTTGCCCGGCTGCGCCGCGGGAACGCCCAGCAGCCAGGCGCACAGCGAGAGCACGAGGACGGCGAGCGGAATGCCGCGTCCTTTGATGCGTTGCCTGCTCATGTCTTCTCTCCTGGGGGATGGGGTCAGCCGACGGGGTTCCAGCCGTCGGAGCCGGCCAGGTAGCGCTGCGGGGTGTAGGCGGCCGCCTGGGAGTCGGGCAGCTGCGGCCGGTTGCCGTTGACCGTGGCCCCGGGCCCGGTGTTCCGGTACTCAAGGAAGCGCGCGTTCTCCCAGGAGTTGCCGGACATGTCGCTCCAGGGCTGGGCGGTGGCGATGCTGGCCGAGAGCGAGGACTCGCGGTAGAGGACCTGTGCGTCGGCGCGCCACGGCCGGCCGAGCTGCGTGGTGTTGTTCGTGGCGCCCGTGAGAGAGGAGCGGTAGAAGAGGAAGCCGTAGGTGTTCTCCGCGGGCGTGCTCGCCGCGGTGATCGGCCCGCCCGTGGAGCGCTTCTCGTAGATGTCGCAGTCGCTGAAGACGGCGGTGCCGCCCCCGTAGATGAAGTCGACCGTGCCCTCGATGTAGGAGCCGGTGACGTAGGCCCTGGCGTCGTCGTGGACCTGGAGCGTGTCCTGGTCCCCGAGCAGCCGGACGCCGTCGAGGACGGACCGGTCGGCGTCCAGGTACAGGGCGAGCGCCTGCTGGCCGCTGGGCCTGGTGCTCTCGTCGAAGTCGTTGGAGATGGTCAGGTTCGTGGCCGCGAAGTCGTGCCCCTGGGCGACCACCGTGGCGCTGCCCGCCGTGCCGTACTCGCCGGCGCTGTAGTTGTTGACGATCAGCACGTCGTCGGGCGAGTCGCCCATGCCCTGGAGCGTGATGTAGGGCTTGTTCGAGGGGACGGTCACCTTCTCCCGGTAGGTGCCGGCCTTGATGGTGAGGGTCACCCGGCTGGAGTTGCCGGTGCCCACCGCGTCGATCGCCGCCTGCACGGTCCGGTAGGTGCCGGTCCCGTCCGCGGCCACCGTGTACGGGCCGCCGGCGCCGCCGACGGGGCTGAAGAGCCACTGCTTGTTGCTGTTGTCGGTGCAGGTGTCCTGGATGATGGCGGCGCCGTTGGTGGTGGAGGCGCCCTGGACGGCGATGCACAGGCCGCTGCTCGCGCTGGTGAGGCGGTAGGTGCCGGTGCCGCTCGCGGTGAGCGACCACTGCTGGTTGGCCTGGCCGGCGGCGCAGCCCCACTGCTGGAGCCGGGTGCCCACCGCGGTGGAGCCGCCGGTGACGTCGATGCACTTGCCGCTTTCGGTGTTCTGCAGGAGGTAGCGGCCGGAGCCTGCGGAGACGAGGGTGAACTGCTGCCAGGGGGAGTTCTCGGTGCAGCCCCACTGCTGGAGCTTGACGCCGCTGTCGTGGGAGGCGGCGGGTACGTCGATGCACCGGCCGCCGTTGGTGACCTTCAGCTGGTAGGTGCCACCCGCCGCGGGCACGGCGGCGCCGGCGCGGCCCGCGAGGGGCGACAGGCCGGCCAGCGTGCTCACGACGGCGAGCACCAGGGCTCCGACCAGGAACGATAGGCGTGGGAGCGGTCCCACTCGGGCGCCTGCCGAGGCCCCGTTGTTCTTGTCGAACACATCACACCTCTGTGGTGGGGGGTTTGCGGGCGACCGGACCGTGCGCGCGTGCGCGAGGGGGCGGCCCGGCGTTCGTCATATCGAACAGAGTTCGAAATGACGCCTGGAACGTAGGATCTGGTCAAGTGCATGTCAATCCCTCGCGTGCTCTGGCGTCATACGAATGTCGTCATCCCTGTCACGGGCCCGGTTCGGCGACCCGCGGGCGGCCCGAAGGCCCCTTGCCCGCCCGCCCGCCCCCTCGCCCGCGGGCCTCGGCACACGGGGGCCGCTCCGGCTACGATGCGCCTGCGGACGGGAACCGTTGCAGTGGGGGAGCGGGGGGATCGGGAACCGTGAACGAGCGTGTGCTTGCCGGGCGTTATCGCCTGCTCCGGCCGCTGGGGCAGGGCGGCATGGGGGAGGTCTTCGAGGCCAGGGACGAGAGCCTCGGCCGGGCCGTCGCCATCAAGGTGATCTCCGTTCTGGCGGGCGCGGGGAGCCGGGGGGACGAGGCGCGGGCGCGTTTCCTGCGGGAGGCGCGGATCACCGCGGCGCTCCAGCACCCCCACATCGTCACCGTGCACGACCTCGGCGAGGCCGTGACCGAGGAGGGCACGACGCCCTTCCTGGTGATGGAACTGCTGCGCGGCGAAGGGCTGGAGGCCGTCCTGGCCCACGGGCCCCTGCACGAGAGGGACGTCGCCGTGTGGGGCGGGCAGATCTGCGGGGCCCTCGCCCACGCCCACGAGGCCGGCGTCCTGCACCGCGACATCAAGCCGGCGAACGTCTTCGTGACCGAGGCGGGCACCGTGAAGGTGCTCGACTTCGGCATCGCGCGCGCCGCCGACCCGGCTGCCGCGGGGGAGGGCAGCGGAGGCATCGCGGGGGGCAGGGTGACGCGCACCGGCTTCATGGTGGGCTCGCCGCCCTACATGGCGCCGGAACAGGCCCGCGGACGCCCGGAGAAGTCAAGCGACCTGTACGCCCTCGGCTGCGTGCTCTTCGAAATGCTCACCGGGCGGCTGCCGTTCGAGTCCCCCGACGCCGTCGGCTACCTGACCGCGCACCTGGCCGACCAGCCCCCCGCCCCGAGCGACCTGGCGCCCGACCTCTACTCCGAGTGGGACGATCTCGTGCTCACCCTCCTCGCCAAGGACCCCCGCTCACGGTACCGCTCGGCGCGGGAACTCGAGGCCGAACTCTGGCTCATGACGGAGGAACTGCGCGACCGGGCGGCCGGGGCAACGGGGAGCGGGCGGGCCGGGACCGCGGGACGCCGGGAGGAAGCGGGGGCCGAGGGGGCCGAGGGGGACGCGCGGGGCGCCGGTTCCGGGTACGTGCCGACCGTCCTGGACCGGGCCGGGCGGGGAAGAGGGGCCGGGACCGGGGGCCCGGACGCCCTGACGGCGGACCTGCCGGGGGCGGGGCCGACGCGATCGCTCGCCGGCGCCTCGGCCACCCCTGCCACCTCCGACGGGTCCGACGGGTCCGACGGGCGTGACGAGTCCGACGCGCCTGCCGCCGCGCCCGTCGTGGAACGCCCCGGCAGGCGCCTCGTGCTGGGCGGCGCGGCCGGGCTGCTCGGGCTGGCCGCGCTGGTCGTCGTGCCCAACCTGCTCGGCCGCGAGCCGGACAAGGACCCCGTCGCCTGGTCGCGCCGGGTCGGCTCCGAGGTGCGCCTGGACGCCGAGCAGGTGCCCGCCGCCCTCGCCGGGGGCCGTTGCTTCGTCGCCGGGCGCACCGGCGAGGAGGTGGACCAGGGGGGTTGCCACCTCAGCGCGCTGGACGCGGCCACCGGCCGGCCGCTGTGGGAGGTGCCCTTCGACACGGACTGGTCCGGCATCAGGCGCCGACCGCAGATCGGGGTCGCCGGGGACACCGTCCTCTTCATGACCGCCGTCACCGAGTCCTTCGCCGCCCGCGTGCACGCGCTGGACGCGGCGAGCGGCGAGGCGTTGTGGGACCGGGCCGTGCTCACCGAGGCGCTCTACCTGCACCGTCCGAGCGGGCTGCTGGTCGTCGCGGACGAGGAGGAGACGGCCGCCCTCGACCCGCGCACCGGCGACACCCGGTGGACCTTCGGCAACGCGGACACGCTCTCCCCCCAGGACATCGCCCTCGCCGGGGACCTGGTGCTCCTGCAGGACCTGTGGACGGCGGTGCGGGCGGAGACCGGCGAGGTGCTCTGGTCCCTGCCCGCCGAGATCACCGCGCCGGTGCACGCGATCGGCGACGACCGCCTGGTCTGCTTCGGCAGCGACCCCGACCCCGACGGCGACGTGGAGGACATCTTCCTCTTCGGCCGCGACGCGGCGACGGGCGAGGTGGTGTGGTCGATGCCGTACCTGTGGGGATACGAGGTCGAGGATCACCTCGACGCCCACTACCGGACGCCGGACGTGCTGGTGGTGGGTGACACCGTGTTCGTGCCCATGGCGGGCGGGGACCGCCTGGAGCCGACCGCCTACGACGGCCGCACCGGAGAGGTGAGGTGGACCTACGGCGGCACCGCGCGCCCCGGGCCCGACGGCGCCGGGCACGCCGTGGCGGGCGGGTACCTGCTGCCGACCGAGGACGGGGCGGTGTTCCTGGACGCCGCCGACGGGGCGGAGCGCTGGCGCGACACGGAGGGAAAGGCGAAGGCGATCACGGTGAGCGGGGGCTACGCCGCGTTCTACCGCACCTCCTCGCGCGGCCTGCTGTCCGACTGGGCCCGGGTCACCCTCGTCGACGTCGAGACCGGACACCCCGTCTGGGAAGGCGAGTTCGAAGAGACGCAGCTCAGCGGCCTGGCCTCGGGCGAGGAGGCGACCGTGCTGCTCGACGCGGGGGCCACCCTGTGGGCCCTGCGCCTGTGACCTGCGCCGCCCGGCGGCCGGGCACGAGGTCCGGCGGGCCCCGCGGCCCGGGCGGCAGCCCGGTCGGAGGCCGGTCGGCGGCCCTTGCGGGGGCAAGGGGGTGGCGCGGACGGCGCGTTGCCTGCGTATACGGTCGTGGCCATGCCGAAGGACTACTTCGCCCAGGACCCGCGCAGCCAGCACGAGCGCATGCTGGCCGGCGACCTCTACATCGCCGACGACCCCGAGATCGCCGTGCGGCAGCAGCGGGCCGCGCGCCTCGCCGCGCGGTACCAGGCCGCCTATGCCGAGGACGCCGGCGCCGCCCGGCCGATCCTGGCCGAACTGCTCGGCCACCTCGGGGAAGAGGCGCACGTGCGGCCGCCGCTGTACGTGGACTACGGCAGCCACCTCTCCATCGGCGCCCGCACCTTCGTCAACTTCAACCTCACCGCCCTGGACGTGGCCGCCGTCACCATCGGCGAGGACTGCCAGATCGGGCCCAACGTGCAACTCCTCACCCCGACCCACCCGCTGGAGGCGGAGCCGCGGCGGGACAAGCTGGAGGCGGCCCGGCCCATCACCCTCGGCGACAACGTGTGGCTCGGCGGCGGCGTGATCGTGCTGCCCGGGGTGACGATCGGCGAGAACAGCGTCATCGGCGCGGGGGCGGTCGTCACCCGGGACATTCCCGCCAACGTGGTCGCGGTCGGCAACCCGGCCCGCGTCGTCCGCCCCCTCTGACCGCTCGCCGCGAACGGGCGGCCGCGCAGTCCGTCTTCACCGGCTGTCCAGACGATCAATGGGCGCGCGCGAGCCGTGTGCTTTGTGTGATCATGATGCGCCGAGGGTGGGGAGTCCCCCCTCGCGGGCTGGGCATCGAAGGACGGTGCCAGAAGGGGAGGAGACATGCGGTTACGCGGCGTGCTCGCGGCGGGGCTGGTGGTGCTGGCGGTGGCCGGTGGGGCGGGGTGTTCCTCGCAGCCGCAGCCGGAGGCGCGGGAAGGCGAGGCGTCCACGTCGGCCTCTGCCGAGGACGGGCAGCCAGGCGCCACGGCCTCCGCGTCCCCCGCGGAAGAAGAGCCGGCGGAGGAGCCGCCGCGGCTTGCGCCGGGGGACACGGTGACCTGGGTGTCCACCCACCCGGAGGATCGTTCGCTCCGGACCGAGTTCTCGCTCACCGTGGAGGGCGTCGATTATGTGCCGGACGACGACGGGGTGTTGGCGCGTCTTCGGCTGACGATTGTCAACCTCGGGCAGGACGAGGGCTGGTTCGCACCCTATGGATACGGTTTCGAGTGGAAGGCGCGCGAGGACGCCTACCCCAGCCTCGGCGCCCTGGAGGAGTCCCCGGCGGGGGAGGAACTCTCCGGCCGGTACCCGCCGGGATTCACGGCCACCGGAGAGGCGGTCCTCCGGATCGGCGGCCCGGGCGGCATCCTCTCCTACGTCGAGGAGACCACGGGCGAGCGGTCGAAGAAGTTCGAGATCCTGCTGCCCGAGGGCGAGGAGTGAGGCCGTGGTTCCCTTCCGGCCGGCCTGGGATCCGCACGTCCTCACCTACGGCCCACCCGCGCTCGGGGACGCGACGGGCACGACGGTCACCGGCACGGCCGTGGCCTGAGACACCGGAACCCGCGTCAGGGCGCCGGGCCGACGGCGCCCTGACGCCGGCCGTCCGGGGAACCACGGCTCCCCGGCCCACCGGCCCGCCGTGCGCGGCGGCCCGCGCAACGGCTCGCCGCCTCACCGGCGTTCGGCCCTCCTTCCGCTCCGCGGCGGGCGAACACCCCTCCCGCCGCGGGCCCCACCGGCCCCAGAGTGTCACCATGCTGAACCGGATAGCCGTACTCTCCGACATCCACGGGGTCCTGCCCGCTCTTGAGGCGGTGCTCGCCGAGCCCGACGTGCAGGCGGCCGATCGCCTCGTCCTCACCGGCGACATCGCCGCGGGCCCCCAACCCGCCGAGGTAATCGACCTGTTGCGGGGACTCGGCGAGCGCGTCGTGTGGATCGGCGGCAACGCCGACCGGGAGCTGGTGGAGTACCGCGCCGGACGGCTCGGCGAGATTCCCGACCCCATCGCACCCTGGGCCGCCGAGCAGTTGCGTCCCGACCACCTGGAGCTGCTGGGCGGCCTGCCCCGCTGGCTTTCCCTGCCCGTGCGCGGCCTCGGCGAGGTGCTGTTCTGCCACGCCACGCCCAGGGACGACGAGGAGGTCGTCCTCGTCGACTCGCGCCTCGATCGCTGGGAGGAGGTGTTCGAGGGCCTCGACCCGGCCCTGCGGACGGTGGTCTGCGGGCACACACACATGCCGTTCGTGCGGCTCGCCCACGGGCGCCTGGTGGTCAACCCCGGCAGCGTCGGCATGCCGTACGGCCGAAGCGGCGCGCACTGGGCCCTGCTCGGCCCCGGCGTCGAACTGCGCACCACCGACTTCGGCATCGCGGAGGCCGTCGCCCGCGTCGGCCGCGAGTCCGGCTACCCCGAGGCCGCCGAGTGGGCGGACTACTTCCTGTACGCCCGCGCCACGGACGCCGACGCCCTGGAGGTGTTCGGCCCCCGCGACGGCCGCGCCCCCACCCCCACCCCGTGAACCCGACCCGCAGACCGCCCGGCCCCACCGCACTGCCCGGCGCACACTCGGTGAGCCTGACAAGGAGGGCGTCGGCGGAAGGACACGCCACGCGCCACCCCGTGGCCGGCCGCCGGGTTCAGCGGGTGGGGCGGCGTCCGGCGGCGAGGGCAAGGCGCTGGAGGACGTCCGGGTCCGCGGTGATGCCCAGGGCGCCGAGGGCGGCGGCCCGCGCCTCGCGCCAGGGAGTCACCCGGCCGGTGTAGAAGATCACCGGTCCCGTGTAGTGGCCGTCCTCCCGCAGCCGGGCCACGTCCAGGAAGCCGGCCTCCTTGTCCCCGTCCCTGGTGATGTCGGAGACCAGCAGGTCGCGGGGCCCGGCGGCGAGGTGCATCATGGCCTCGGCCCGGTTCCTGACCACCGCCACCAGGGCCCCGGCGCGGCGCAGTTCGAGGGCCTCGCCCTCAACGCTCGACGGGTTGTCGTCGATCCACAGCACACGCAGTCCCGCGAGCGGGGCGTCCCGCGCGGTGCGCTCCTCGCCTTCGGGGCCGTGCGGCAGGTGCCCGGGGAAGTGCCCGCCGCCGAGGCCGGAGGACGGCGGGGGCGCCTGGCGCCTCAGCAGGCGGATCAACTCGCCCGCCCTGGGCAGGTCCATCAGGTCCTCGACCAGCGAGGTGAAATCCTGGTCGACGGCCAGTTCGGGGAAGCCGCTGGGGAGTTGGGCCTCCAGCCGCTCCAGGGCCGCCGCGCTCTCCGCCGGGTCGTCCCCGGCCGGGGGCGGCACCTCGTGCTCCGTCAGGAACCGCGCCACGTCCACCTCGCCCGGGCTGCCCTCGGGCAGCCGCAGCAGCACCCGCCTGACCCGCCGGTAGGTGCGGAACTCCGCGAGGACGTCGCCGTGCACGGCGCCGGGACCGGCCAGCATCCGGTAGAACCCCGGGTACAGGGTCTGCAACAGCAGGGTCCTGACCGCCGCGTCCGCGGCCCTCGGCCCGAAGTCCTGCCACAGCGGGTTGAGTCTCATCTCCAGGACCAGGCCGTTGATCAGCCGTTTGATGCGGCGCGGATTGCCCTCGGAGCGGGCGGCGACGAGGGAGACCAGGTCGGCGTTCAGCAGGGAGTGGATGCCCGACTGCCGGGCGCAGTGCCGAACGAAGGCCCGCACCTCCCGGTTGGCGGGCGCGGGCACCCGGTAACTGGTCTGGAAGATCTTCTCCATGAACGCCGTGCCCGCGGGGGAGAGTTCACGCAGCAGGCCGCCGGGGGCGAGCGCCGTGCGGTCGCAGCCCACGACGAAGGCGAGCCCCGGCACGTCCAGGTAGACCTTCACCGCCTCGCAGACCGCGAGCACCGTCTCCTCCGCGCAGCGGTCGAGGTCGTCGACGAAGACGACGAGGAGCCGCCTGGAGTCGCCGGGGCCGGGCGGCGACCACTCCTGGGTCAGGTCCCGCAGGGCCTCCCGCATCTCGTTGCGGGCCTCGGGACTCGCCGAGAGAGACCGCCACAGCTGGTCGACCAGCCCGGCGACCCCGAACGGCCCGGCGGCCAGCACGGAGGAGGCGCGCGCGGCGCGGGCGAGGGCGCCCTGCCCGGCGAGCCGCGCGAGCGCCCGGCGCAGCAGCCGGCGATCGAAGCGCGTCAGCACCGACTTGATGAGCCCTTCGAGGGCATCGGCGCCGGTCGAGGTCCAGGCGTTGTACCAGACGGTGTGGACTCCCTCGGCCCGCGTGAGCTCCGCGTCCATCATCCGCATCAGGCTGCTCTTGCCCATGCCCCAGCCGGCGTCCACCGCGAGCGTGAAGGGCGTCGCCTGCCGGGAGGCGAGGAGCAGGGCGGCCAGCTCCTGGGCGACCCCGCCGGCGCCCAGCAGGTCGGCGTCCACGGCCGGCACCGGCTCGTCGTTCAGCAGGGAGAAGCCCAACTCGCCACTGGCCACCGCTCGTTCCTCCCCGCGCGCCGGGACGGGCCCTTCCCATCGTAGTCGCTCTTCGCAGTGAGGGAGCTGCGGTGGGTGAGAGTCGGGAGCGTGCGGCGGCGGGTGGTCCACCCGCAGACGGCCGCTCTCCGTCAGTGGTGCGTTACGGTGCGGCATGAGGGCCTGTCCGGTCGCCGGTACAGATGTCGCAATCCACACCGAGCCAGAAGGCCCTCACCCATTTCAGAGATCGGACCTCAGCGATCGCTGTCACCAACCTCCGTGGACAGAAACCCTAGTTGACGATGATGTAGTTCAGCCGGACGTTGAGGTCGCTCTGCCACTCGACGTTCCCGCGCACGATGATGCGGCCGTCCCTGAACGGCGCCACGTTGTAGACCTCAAGCCGGGCATTGCCGATGAACGGCCTGCTGTTCGCGTCGAGCTCACAAATCGACACGGCGACCTGACTGAAGTCGTTGACCTGCGAGGTCGGCAGCGTCTCGGTGTGCAGGAATTCCCCGTGCCAGCGAAAGTCGGCGAAGTGCCAGAAGGTGCTGGTCGGTTCCCCCGAGCGCACCACCTTGCCGGTCTCTTCGCTACTGCGACTCAGCGCGTCCGGAACGAAATTGGCCGTGGGCATGCCGGACGTGCCGGCCATCTGCTCGGTGGCTTCCTCGCGCTTGCTCGTGATCGTCATGCCGTTCTCACCTCGTGGCATTCGGGAACATTGCTTTCAGCGTGCCACCGGCGCCGTGCCCCCACCACTCGACGGCGGCGCGGGCGGCGGGGGCGGGCCGCGAGAGCCGGACGCCGCCCGGGGGCGGTGCCCGGGGGGCGGCGCCCGAGCCCGTTCGCCGGTTCGCCGGTTCGCCGGTACGCGAGGGAGCGCGCTGGGACCGTGCCGCCGCGGGAAACGCCGAATCGCCCAGCCTCGCGCGCCGGCCCGGGACCCGTCCCGGCCCCGGCGGGCTAGCGTGAGCGGCCGCCGTCGGACCCGGGAGAGGGGCCGGAGGGCCCGCCGAGGAAGGGGACGTGCATGGCGAACGGGGCGAGCAAGGTCATCCTGCTGCCGAGGGGCACGGGCAGCCTCAGCGGCGGCCCACCCCCCACCGCGGCGCCGGCACCGGCCGGCACGCTGTTCGTGCTGGGCGCCAACGGGGGAATGAGCGTGGCGCCCGACGCCGGCTTCACGCTGGTCTTCGGCCGCAACGAGCCCGAGGTGCACGTCTCCGTCGGCGGCCACGACAAGCACGTCAGCCGCCGGCAGGGGGTGATCACCCGCGAGTACTCCCGCTGGATGCTGACCAACATCGGCCGCGCCCCCATCAGGTTCCCCGACTCCCGGCTGCTGCTCGGCGGCAACCAGGCCGAGCTGCCGACCGGCTACACCCCGCTGTTCGTCGTCACGCGGCGCGCCGAGTACCTCCTGGAGATCCGCGTCACCGCCTCCGCGGGGCTGCGCCCCCCCACGGCGCGGGACGGTTCCCGGGAGGAGGAGACGGGCGAGGAGCCGTACGAACTCGGCGAGCGGGAAAAGCTGGTGCTCGTCTGCCTCGCCCAGCGCTACCTGCGCAACGACCCCACGCCGCAGCCCCTCACCTGGGCCCAGGTCGCCGACCGGCTGAACGCCCTCGGCCCGGGGCACACCTGGACCCCCAAGCAGGCGGCCCACATCGTGGCCAAGGTGCGCAGGAACCTCAGCGGGAGAGGCGTGAGCGGACTGCTGGACGAGGAGGTCGCGCCCCCGGCGGGCAACGCGATAAACCACAACCTCATCACCGAACTGCTCCGCACCAGGACCCTCGTCAAGGACGACCTGAGCCTTCTCGGCGACTGAGGCCCCCCGGAAGGACAGCCCCTCCCCGGGCCGCGGGCCCCTGACACGCGCCCACGCCCGCCGAACGCGCCCCCGCCACGGCCACCCCACCCCCGGCGCGCCCTCACCGTCCGCCCCAACGCAACGCCACCGCGCGCCCCAACACGCCGCGCACCGTGCGGCACTACGCCGCGCCGCCGTGCGTGCCGGCGCGCGGTCACCGTGCGCGCCGGCGCCGCACCACCGGATGCGCCGACGCGTCGCCGCCGTGCGTGCCGACGCGTCACCGTCGTGCGCCCCCGCGCATCGCACCGGACGCCCCGGCGCCGCGCCCCGGACCGGCGACGCGCCGCCGCTGAGCGCCCGGCGTTCGCGCGCCGTGCGCGCCGACGCGTCACCCCCGTGCGCCCGGCTTCGCGCACCGTCCGTGCGAACTGGTCGCCGCCGCCGCAAGCCCCGGCGCCCGCGCCACCGTGCGTGCGGATGCGTCGCCCCGGGCGACACCGCGCCCCGCCGCCGCCGCGCGCCCCGGCGCCCACGCCACCGGCCGCGCCGGCGCCGCCTCACCGGCCGCGCGCCGGGACCCGAGCGCCCCGCGCCCCGCGGGGCGAGGCGCCGTCAACTCCGGCCTGGCGCAAACCCGATGGTTGCCGGCAAGGCAGGCCGCCCCGGCGTCCACACCACCCGCGCCGTGTCTTTACAGAAGCGTTGCCCGGCGCTACCGTCACGGCACCTGGGCTCCACGTCCCAGTGTTTTGGGAGCGCTCCCACTCACAGTTCCTCCTCAGGTGAGGAGGGCCTGGCTCATCACGGCGAAAGGGACGCAACGCGATGAGAGACCCGTCAACCCCCCGCACGCGCCGATTGAAGAGAGTCTCTCTTCTGGCGCTTCTCGCCGCGCTGCCCGCGCTGTGCCTGGTGTTCTTCACCGGCGGCACCGCGTCGGCGCACGGCGCTCCCATGGCCCCGGGCAGCCGCACGTACCTGTGCTGGAAGTACAGCCTCAACGCCAGCGGTGCGATCGCGCCGACCAACCCGGCCTGCCAGGCGGCGCTCGCCGAGAGCGGCGCGAGCGGCTTCTACAACTGGTTCGCCGTCCTGCGCTCGGACGGCGGAGGCCGCACCGAGGGCTTCATCCCCGACGGCGAGCTGTGCAGCGGCGGCGCCACCGTCTACGACTTCTCCGGCTTCGACCTGCCGCGCACGGACTGGCCGTACACGCACCTGACCTCGGGCGCGAACTACGAGTTCACCTACAACCCGTGGGCGGCGCACCCGGGCACGTTCTACCAGTACGTCACCAAGGACGGCTGGGACCCGACCCAGCCGCTGACCTGGGACGACCTGGAGGAGCAGCCCTTCCACGCGGAGACCGACCCGCCCAGGCGCGGACAGGTCGGCACGGCGGAGGCCGAGTACTACTGGGACGCCCAGCTGCCCTCGGGCAAGAGCGGGCCGCACATCATCTACACGGTCTGGTCGCGCTCCGACAGCCAGGAGACCTTCTACAGCTGCTCCGACGTCGTCTTCGACGGCGGCCACGGCGAGGTGACGGTGCCGGGCGTCGGCGACGTGGACCCCGGCGACCCGGGTGACCCCGGCGACCCGGACGACCCCGGCGTCCCGGCCGCCTGCACGGCGAGCCTGGGCACGGTGAGCAGCTGGTCCGGCGGCTTCCAGGCCGAGGTCAAGGTGACCAACACCGGCACCTCGACCCTGCCGACCTGGATGGTGATGTGGGGTCAGTCATCGGGCAACTCCATCACCAGCCTCTGGAACGGCGTACTCGACCCCGACGGTGACATGATCATGGTGACCAACGCGCCCTGGAACGGCAGTATTCCGGCGGGCAGTTCGGTGACCTTCGGCTTCACCTCCAACGGCAGCCCGCCGACCTCGGCCACGCAGTTCTCCTGCAGCGCCTGAGACCCCGGGGCGGCGCCCCACCACGTCCCGGCGGCGGCCGCCCCCGCCGCCGGGACCGCCTCGCCGGCCGCGTACGAACCCTTTACAGAAGCGCCGGCCCGGCGCTACGGTCGCGCTTGGGAGCGCTCCCACCCGCTGGGCGGGCCGGGCCGCCCCCTCTCTGCACGGCTGAAGGGACGCAGCACGATGAGAGACCGAGCGAGGCCCCGGGCCGCGGGCGTTTCCGCGCCCCGTGCCCCACGGCCCGCCGCCGCGGGGCGGTTCGCCCCGCCGGCGCCCGGCGTCCCCTTCCCCGGCGGCTTCGGGACGCTGCCCCGCTGAGACGCGCCCCGCACGCGCGGACTACGACTCCGGTCTGCCGCCCCACCTCCCAGCCCCCGCTTGGGCGGCAGACCGGCTCATTCTCCCGGCCCCCGGCCCGCCGCCGCGGCCCCCCGCCCCGGCCCGCCGCCGCGGCCCCCCGCCCCGGCCCGCCGCCGCGGCCCCCCGCCCCGGCCCGCCGCCGCGGCCCGTTTCCCGGCCGCGCTCAGAGGTCGCGCCGGCGGATCACCAGCAGCGTGGCGAGCAGGGCGAGGACGGCCCAGAGGGCGTAGGCGAACCAGGAGCCGGCGACCGTGGGCAGTGCCTCGCTGTGCGGGGGGTGCCGCAGCCCGAGGCAGTTGCGCCAGGCGTAGGAGGGGAACAGCGCGTACAGCTCGTTGGCCCACTGGTGGACGCCCGGCTTGAAGAAGCCGGGGACGACGACCAGGAGGGCGCAGGTGCCGACGACGGCGCCCGCGGTGTGCCGCAGCACCACCCCCACGCCGAGGCCCACGAGTGCCGAGACCGGGGCGAGCAGGGCGTTCGCCGCCAGCACCCGCCCGACTCCCGGGTCGGCGAGGCCCAGGCCGATGCCGCGCCGGGACAGGATGGCCTGGCTCAGCAGGAAGGTGCCGAGCGAGACGGCGGTTCCGGCCACGAGCGTCACGGCGGTCAGGACGGCCGCCTTGGCCGCCATCACCCGGGTGCGGGCCGGCACGGCGGTGAGCGTGGTGCGGATCAGGCCGGTGGCGTACTCGCCGACGATCGCCAGCGCGCCCAGGCTGCCCGAGCCGATCATCAGCAGGGCCATGCCGGCCCCGCTGAACGCCTCCGCCATGGGGTCGAAGTGGGCGCGCTGATCCGAGTCGAGCCCCGGCCAGCCGCGGTAGGCGTCGAGGCTGCTCTGGGCGGTGAGCCCGAGCATCAGCAGCACGCCGAGCCCGAGCAGCCGGCGATTGGAGGGCAGCGACCAGAGCTTGGTCCACTCGGCGGCCAGCAGGTCGCGCAGCCGGGCGCCGGGCTCGCCGGTGGGCCCGGCGGGCCGGCCGGGGCCTTCCGGCCGCCGGGGGCCGGCGAGGCGGGAGGCGGCGGGGGCGGTCACGGGCGCTCACCCGCCTGGTACTCGGCGCGGTCCGTGGTCAGTTGCATGAAGGCGTCCTCAAGGGTGGAGGCTTCCGGGGTCAGTTCGTGCAGGGGGATGCCCCGCGCGTGGGCGAGTTCGCCGACGCGGGCGGCGGTCAGGCCGCGGACGGTGAGGAGTGCGGCGTCCGCCGGCCGCACCTCGGCCCCGGCTTCCGCGAGGGCGGCGGCGAGCGCGGCGGCCTGCGGGGTGCGCACGGTCACCGAGCCGTGCGCGCCGCGGGCCGCGAACTCCGCCAGGCTCTCGTCGGCGATCAGTTCGCCGCGGCCGATGACGACGAGGCGGTCGGCGGTGTTCTCCATCTCGCTCATCAGGTGGCTGGAGACCAGCACCGTGCGGCCCTCGGCGGCCAGCCGCCGGAACAGGCCGCGCACCCAGCGCACGCCCTCGGGGTCGAGGCCGTTGACCGGCTCGTCGAACAGCAGCACGGGCGGGTCGCCGAGCAACGCCGAGGCGATGCCGAGGCGTTGCCGCATGCCCAGGGAGAAGCCGCCGACGCGGCGGCGGGCGGCCCCGGCCAGCCCCACCTCGTGGAGCACCTCGTCCACCCGGCGGCGCGGCAGGGCGTTGCTGCGGGCGAGGGCGGTCAGGTGCGCGGCGGCGCTGCGCCCCGGGTGCGCGTCGCCCGCGTCGAGCAGGGCGCCCACGTGGCGCAGGCCGGCGCGGTGCGCGGGGAAGGGGACCCCGTGGACGGTGGCGCTGCCCGCGGTGGGCCGGTTCAGGCCCAGGATCATGCGCAGCGTGGTGCTCTTGCCCGCCCCGTTGGGGCCGAGGAAGCCCGTGACGTGCCCGGGCCGCACGGTGAAGCTGAGGTCGCTGACGGCGAGCACGCCGCCGTAGCGCTTGGTCAGTCCCTTGACTTCGATCACCCGCCCCACGCTGCCGCGGCTGCGGGCCGCGCCGCATCGGCCGCCCGGCGGGCATCGGGGCCGCCGCCTCGGCCCTGCGGGATAGGCCCCTGGACCGATGTCCGCGCGGGGCCCGCCCGCCTACGATCGGCGCGTGTTCTCGCCTTCCCTCCCGTCGTCAGGACCTTCGTCAGGACCGGCGCCGGGCCCGTCGCCGGGCCCGGCGTCCGCGCGCCGGTGGCGCGCCGATCCGCCGGCGGCGGTCTCGTGGTGCGCGGCGCTGCTGTTCTGCGTGCTGCTGTGCGCCACGCTCGCGGCGGGCGGTCCCGGGGAGGGCGCGGTGGACCTGCCGGGCCCGGCCCTGGTGGCGCTGGCCGCGGCGCTGGCGGCGCCGCTCGGCTGGGCCGGGCGCAGGCCGTGGCCGGTGCTCGCGGTGCTGCTCGCGGAGGTGGCCGGGTGGACGGCGGCGGGGCTGCCGGCCGAGCGGATCTGGCCGCTGCTGCCCGGGGCGGCCCTCGTGACCGGGGCCGTGGCCGCGCTGGGACCGCCCCGCGCCGGGCGTGCCGCCGCGGCCCTCACCCTGGCCGTCCTGGAGGCGGCGGTGCAGCTGTCGCTGTACGCCGACGGCGGCGGCCGGCGGGTGTTCGCGCCCGGGTTCGTGGCGCTGACGCTGCTGCTCGCCCTCGTCGTGCTGCTCGCCTGGCTGGCCGGGGCGTCCGTGAGGGAACGCCGCGAGCACGGCGAGGCGCTGCGCGCCGAGGCCGCGGCCCGGGTGGTCGCGGACGAGCGGCTGCGCATCGCCCGCGAGCTGCACGACATGGTGGCCCACAGCATCGGCGTCATCGCGATCCAGGCCGGGGCGGGCAGCCGGGTCCTCGACAGCGAGCCGGAACGGGCCCGCGGCACGCTGCGGGCGATCGAGGCGACGAGCCGGGAGACCCTCCAGGGGCTGCGCGGCATGCTCGCGATCCTGCGCGGGGCCGGGCCCGGGGCGGGGGACGAACCGGGCGCCGGGGCGGCGCAGGCCGTGGGCTTCGGGCCCCTCGCCGGGCTCGCCGACCTCGACCGGCTGGTCGAGACGACGGCGCGCACCGGGCTCGCGGTCGAGCTGCGGCGGCTGGGGGAGGAGGGCGGCCCGCTGCCTGACGCGGTGGACCGCTCGGCCCTGCGCATCGTCCAGGAGGCGCTGGCCAACGTGGTGCGGCACGCGCGGGCCGGGCGCTGCGTGGTGACGCTGGAGAGGCGCGCGGCGGAGCTGCGCGTGGAGGTGGCCGACGACGGGCGTGGCCCGGCGGCACCCTCGGGCGCGCCGGGGTACGGGATTCCCGGGATGCGGGAGCGAGTCGCCCTGCTGGACGGGGAGTTCACCGCGGGTCCGCGTCCCGGCGGCGGCTACCTGGTCAGCGCGCGCCTGCCCCTGGCCGCGGCGGCCCGGCCGGCGGCCCGGCCGGCAAAGCGGCCGTGAGCGGCGGGTACCCCCGGCCGCAGGACCGCGCGGCGGGCCGGGTGCGGGTCCTCCTCGCCGACGATCAGCCGCTGGTGCGGGCGGGCCTGCGCATGGCCGTCGAGCAGGCAGGGGACGTGGAGGTGGCCGCCGAGGCGGGGACGGGGAGCCAGGCGGTGGGGCTGGCCAGGCAACTGCGCCCGGACGTGGTCGTCATGGACATCCGGATGCCGGGCATGGACGGCATCGAGGCCACCCACATGATCTCCGCCGAGCTGCCCACGGTGCGGGTGCTGATCCTCACCACCTTCGACGAGGACCCCCACGTGTACGCCTCGCTCCGGGCCGGGGCGAGCGGCTTCCTCGTCAAGGACACGGGCCTCGACGACTTCCTCGCGGCCATCCGCGTGGTCGCCCGCGGGGACGCGCTGATCGCGCCGGGCGTCACCCGCCGCCTGGTGGCGGAGTTCGCCGGGCGGCCGGAGCCGGCGCCGCCCGCGCCCGTGCTGGAGGGGGTCACCGCGCGGGAGCGGGAGGTGCTTGCCCTCGTCGGCCGTGGGCTCACCAACGCGGAGCTGGCCGCGCGGCTGCGCATCAGCCCCGGCACGGCCAAGGCCCACGTGGCGAGCCTGCGGGCCAAGCTCGGCGCGCGCGACCGGGTGCACCTGGTGATCGCGGCCTACGAGTCCGGCCTGGTCACGCCCGCGCGCTGAGCGCCTCGCCCTCGCCCGCGTGCAGCAGGGCGAGGGGGGCCTCGGCGAAGAGCGTGGCCAGGCCGGGGGCGCCGCGGTGGACGCGGCCGGTGAGCAGGTCGCGCCACGGCCCCGGCGGCAGGGGCAGCCGGGTGCCGGCCCAGCCGCCGCGGCGCTCCAGCGCCCCGGGGAGCCGGGTGACCGCGGTGATCACGCGCCCGGCGCGGGAGAAGGCCAGGCAGTGCGCCGCGGCCGGGCCCTCGGCGGCCAGCGGCAGGTAGTCGCCTTCGGGGCCGAAGCAGGCGGGATGCGCGCGGCGCAGCCGCAGCGCGGTCGCGGTCAGCCACAGCTTCTCGGCCGGCAGGTCCCGCCCGGCGCCCCCGGGGACCCGGCCGCCGTCGAGGTCCGCGAGCAGGCCGGCGGGCAGCGGGGGCAGCCGCCGGTTGTCGGGGTCGACCAGCGCCAGGTACAGGGTCTCGCTGCCGCGGTAGACGTCGGGGACGCCCGGCATGGTCAGGTGCAGCAGGGCCGCGCCCAGGACGTTGGCCCGCACCCCGCCGGCCACGCGGCGTTCGAACGCCGCCAGGAGCCGGGCGGGTTCGCCGCAGGCCGCGCCGACGAAGCGCTCGGCCGCCGCCTCGTACGCCGCGTCCGGCCCGGTCCAGCTGGTGGCCAGCGCGGCCTCGCGCACCGACTTCAGCACCGCGCCGAGCAGCCGTTCCCGATCCGGCCGGCCCAGCGCGAACGCCGTCTGCCAGGTCGTCCAGGCCAGGTGCGCATCCGGGGCACCGGCCCCGGCGGCGGCGGTCTCCGCGGTAAGGCGGGCGACCAACTCGGCCCAGACATGGGGGTGTTCGGTGAGTGTGGCGAGGCGGGCCCGGGCGTCGGCGCTGCGCTTGGTGTCGTGGGTGGACAGCACGGTCCCACTCAGCGGCCACCTGCGCTGCAGGTGCGCGCAGAAGGCGTGGAACGCCTCGGGCGGCAGGGCCGGGGCGCCCGGGTCGCCGCCCACCTCGGCGGCCGAGAGCAGCGCCGCGTACCGGTAGCCCGCGGTGTCCTCCACGGCCTTGGCCCGCAGCGCCGAGGCGACCTGCCCGAAGCGGACCCGGAAGGCGGCGGCCTCCCGGCTGCCGTCGAGCCGGCCGAGCACCAGGTCGCGCACGGTGGTGACCGCCGCCGCCTCCCCGGGCACCGCGAAGGCGGCGCGCGCCTGCTCGGCCGCCGCGGTGAGCAGCGCCTCGTCCGCCGGCGCGGGCGGCCGGCCGCCGGTGGCGTACGGCCGGTACACCGGGAGCCTGACCAGGGTCTCGACCAGGGCCTTGCGCAGCGCCCAGGGCGCGTGGTCGCGCAGCCGCAGCTCGGGGTCGGCGGCGCAGGCCGCGGTCGCGTCGCGGGTCAGCCGCGCGGTCTCGGCGGCCAGCTCCCGCTCCAGCATGTGGTGCGAGGCGCGGCGCACCGTGGCCGCCCACTCCCCGCCGAGATCGGCCGCAACTCCGGTGAACTCCCGGTAGCTCTCCGCGAGTTCGGCGCTGCCCTGCGGGTCGGCGAACACCGCGTCCACGTGCCGGAGCGCGTCGTAGCCCGTGGTGCCCGCCACCGGCCAGTCCTCCGGCAGCCGCTCGCCGGGGCCGAGGATCTTCTCGGCCACGGTCCACACCCCGCCCGTGCGGCGGCTCAGCCGCCGCAGGTAGCCGGCCGGGTCGGCGAGCCCGTCCGGGTGGTCGACGCGCAGCCCGGCCACCACCCCCTCCGCGACCAGCCGCAGCACCGTCGCGTGCGTCGCCTCGAACACCTCCTCGTCCTCGACCCGCACCCCGATCAGCTCGGACACCGCGAAGAACCTGCGGTAGTTGAGCTCGGTGCGGCCAAGGCGCCACCAGGCGAGCCGGTAGTGCTGGGCGTCCAGCAGCTCGGGCAGCGGCAGGTCCTCGGTGCCGGGGCGCAGCGGCAGCGACCGGTCGCCGTAACGCAGGGTGCCGTCCCGCACGGCGAGATCGGCCAGGGCCTCCCCGAGGGGCGCCCCGAGCACCGGCAGCAGCACCCGGCCCCCGCCGGCCGCCCAGTCGATGTCGAACCAGGAGGCGTAACGCGAGCCGGGGCCGTCGCGCAGCACCTCCCACAGCGGCCCGTTGAGCTCGGCCCTCGCGGGCACCGCCATGTGGTTGGGGACGATGTCGAGCACCAGGCCGAGCCCGTGCGCCCGCGCCGTGGCGGCCAGGCGCCGCAGCCCCTCCTCGCCGCCGAGCTCCTCCCGCACCCGGGCGTGGTCGGTGACGTCATAGCCGTGTCCCGAGCCGGGCACCGATTCGAGGACGGGGGAGAGGTGCAGGTGGGAGACGCCGAGGGCGGCCGCATACGGCACGGTCTCCTCCGCCGCCGCCAGCGGGAAGCCGGGCTGGAGCTGGAGCCGGTAGGTCGCGGTCGGCGCCCCGCGGGTGCCCCCGGTCACGGCGTCCCCGCGCGCCCTGGGCCGCCGGTCGCGTGAGCCCGGCGGATTCGGGAGTCGGCTGCACGGGCGAGGGCCGCCGCAGTAGGCTTCCTTGATCCATCGGTGGGGCGGAAGGCGGTGCGGGCGTTGAGCTCTTCGGGTCTTGAACTACCCCCGGGAAACGGGGGCGAGACCACGGAGGCGCCGGCCGGCGCGGCCGTACCCCGGCCCGTGGAGATAGGGGTCGACCTGGACTGGACCGCGGAGGACTGGTCCGAGGTCCGCACCAGGGTGGAGCGGGCGGGCCGCGCGTACGTCTGGCTGAATCTGGTCGAACAGCGGCTGCGGTCCGTGGTGGCCGCGGTGCTGCGCCCGGTGTACGAACCGGTGCACGGACCGGAGTGGGAGATCGCCGCGGCCGGGCCCACCGGCCAGGAGTGGGTGCAGCGCGCGGCGGCCCTGCGCGAGGTGAGCCGCCGCAAGGGGCATCTGCTCGATCCTGCCGATGACACGGTGCTCGCCTTCCTCACCCTTCCCCAGCTGCGTGAACTCATGGTGCAGCACTGGCCCTGCTTCGCGCCGTATTTGGAGAACCGCCGCGAGGTGGAGCTGACCCTCGACGAGCTGGAGGTGGCGCGCAGCGCCGTCAGCCGCAACCGGGGCATGAACCGCGCCGTGCTCGAACAGGCCGAGCGCGCCTGCGCCCGCCTGCTGCGGCTGCTCGACTCGGGCGCGCCCCCCTCGGCGGGGCGCCTGCCGGCGGACGCGGTGGAGCGGCTGGTGGGGGACCGGTTCACCGACGTGGCCGGAGTCCATCCGGACCGCGTGCGGCTCCAGCGGCAGCTGCCCGCCGAGGAGCTGTTCGGGGGCGCGCGGCGGCTCGACGGGATCGGCATCGGCCTGGGGCTGCTGGTGCAGAACTACCCGGGCAGGCGCCTGGTGCGGCTGGCGGAGGCGGGCTGCCGGATGCGGCTGCTCTTCCTCAACCCGGCCGGCGGCGCGATGCGGCGCCGGGAGCGCGAGCTCGGCCTCAAGCGCGGGGAGCTGGCGCGTTCGGTCGAGACGAACATCCTGCACGTGCGCCGGGTCCGCGCCCGGGTCAGGGACCCGGAGGCCTTCGAGATCCACGTCTCCGACGACACCCCGCGCTTCAGCGCCTACTTCGTGGACGCCGACGGCCCGGACGGGGTGGCCGTGGTGCAGTCCTACCTGCGGCGCAGCAGGGGCATGGAGACGCCCGCGCTGGTGCTGCGGCGCGCCGGGCGGGAGCTGATAGGCCGCGACGACCCGGCCGCCGACGGAGAGCTGAGCCTCTTCGAGACCTACCGCGAGGAATTCGAGTGGGCCTGGGAGGACTCGCGCCCCGTCTCCTGAGGCAGACTTCCCGACGCCGGCCCGGCATGTGAGCCAGGGCACACCGGCGTTCCGTCACGTCCGCGCCGCCTGTCCCGTCCCAGTGCCGACCTGTACAAGAGAACCTCGCACCGGGGCCGCACGCCCCACAGGAGGGATTCCCATGCGCGTTCTCGTCGCGGGCGCCACCGGCGTCATCGGCCGGCGGCTCGTCCCCCTGCTCCTCTCCTCGGGCCACGAGGTGGTGGCCTTGGCCCGCTCCCGCTCCCGCGTGCCGGCCGACTGGCCGGACGGGGTGGAGACCGTCCTCGCCGACGCGCTCGACCGCGAGGCGCTGTCCGCGGCGGTGGAGCGGGCCCGGCCGCAGGCGCTGGTCCACCTGCTCACCGCGATTCCGGCCGAGATCAACCCGCGCCACATGGACCGGGCGCTCGCCCCCACCAACCGGCTGCGCACGGAGGGCACCCGCAACCTGCTCGCCGCGGCGCAGCGGGCCGGGGTGCGGCGCATCGTCGCCCAGAGCGTCGCCTACTACTACGAGCCGGACGACCGGGAGCCGGCCAACGAGGACGTGCCGGCCTGGCGCAACCCGCCGCGCGCCCTGGCCCCCGTCCTGGCCGCGGCCGACGACCTGGAGCGGCAGGTCGCCGGCGCCGGGGGACTCACCCTGCGCTTCGGCCACCTCTACGGCTCGGGATCGGCCTTCGCCCCCGGCGGCTCGTTCGTCCGGCAGGCCCGCAAGGGCAGCCTGCCGCTGATCGGCCGCGGCCCCGGCGCCACCTTCTCCTTCACCCACGCGCACGACGCGGCCACCGCCGTGGTCGCCGCGCTCGACAAGAGCGTCACCGGCGTCCTCAACGTGGTCGACGACGAGCCGGCGCCGATCGCGGTCTGGCTGCCCGAGCTGGCCCGCCTCGTCGGCGGCCGGCCGCCGCGCCGGGTGCCGACGGCCCTGGCCAGGCTGGCCGTCGGCGCCGGCGGCGTGGCCTTCATGACCCGGCTGCGCGGCGCGGACAACGCCAGGGCGAAGCTCAGCCTCGACTGGCGCCCGCGCTACGCGACCTGGCGGGCGGGCTTCACCGCCGAACTCGGGGGCGTCGGTGCCGGCGCCTGAGCCCGCCGACGCCGTGGCGCGGCCCGAGGAGGTGTTCGAGGCCCACCGGCCGCTGCTGCTCGGGCTCGCCTACCGCCTGCTCGGCAGCATGTGGGACGCGGAGGACGTCGTGCAGGAGGCGTGGGTCAGGTGGGTCGGCACCGACCGCGCCACGGTGCGCAGTCCCCGCGCCTTCCTGGCGACCACGGTCACCAGGCTCGCCCTCGACCAGCTCAGGTCGGCCCGCGTGACCCGCGAGGCGTACACCGGGCCCTGGCTGCCCGAGCCGGTGCCGGTGGGCGACGGCGCGCTGGGGCCGCTGGACACCGCGGAGTTGCGCGACACCGTCTCCTACGCCGCGGTGCACCTGCTGGAGCGGCTGTCCCCGCCGGAACGCGCGGTGTTCGTGCTGCGCGAGGCGTTCGGGCTGCCCTACGAGGAGATCGCGGAGGTGGTCGGCTCCCCGGCGGCGACCTGCCGCCAGTACCACCACCGGGCGCGCCGGCGGGTGCGCAGCGGCCGGGACCGGTTCGCCTCCTCGCCCGGTGAGCACACCGAACTGGTGGCGCGCTTCCTGGACGCGGCCCGCAGCGGGGACCTGGCCCCGCTGCGGGAACTGCTCAGCGAGGACGTCGTCGCCTGGAGCGACGGCGGCGGCAAGGCCCGCGCCTACCCGGTGCCGCTCGCCGGGCGCGAGCAGGTGATCGAGGTCTTCGGCGCGCTCCTGCACGGCAACCCGGTGCGCGAGGCGCGGGTCGTGGAGCTCAACGGTCTTCCCGCGGTGTGGGCGGTCGGCGCCGAGGGCGACGAGCAGGCGATCCTCTTCGACGTCGAGGCGGGCCGGGTGCGCGCCCTCTACGCCGTCCGCAACCCCGACAAGCTGAGCCGCGCCCGGCCGTAGGCTTGCCGCCATGGACACCAGTGAGGCGGCGGGCCAGGACCAGGGCACGGCGCCGGGCCGCGCCCGCGCGGCCCGGCCCGAGGCGGGGCAGAGCCCCGGCCGGCCGGCGGCGCAGGACGGGCCGGGCGCCCCGGAGACGACGGAGTACGTGGCGCTGCTGCGCGGCGTCAACGTCGGCGGGCGCCGGATGCCGATGGCCGCGCTGCGCGAGGTGCTCACCGGCCTCGGGCACCGGGGCGTGCGCACCTGGCTGCAGAGCGGGAACGCGGTGTTCACCGCGCCCGCGGGCGGCCGGGACCTGCTGACCGCCGAACTGCAGGACGCCCTCGCCGCGCGCTTCGGCTTCCGGGTCGACTGCCTGCTGCTGAGCGCGGCCGAACTGGCGGCGACCGCGGCGCGCTGCCCCTTCCCCGCCGACGCGCTCGACCCGGCGAAGCTCTCCGTCGTCTTCCTCGGCGGCCCGGCCGGGGCGCACCCGCTGCACGCGGCCGAGGCGGCGGCGTACGCGCCCGACGAGTTCCGGCTCGGCGAGCGGGAGATCTTCGCCTACTTCCCGGGCGGCATGGGCCGCAGCAGGCTCGGCGCCCTGCTGGCCACCTCGCCGCCCGGCCTCCTGGCCACCGCCCGCAACTGGCGCACCGTGCGCGCCCTGCTCGACCTCACCGGGCGGCCTGCCCCCGGCTGAGCGGGGCGCCCGGCCGCCGCCCGCGCCACCCCGGGGCGGGGCATTCGGCCCTGCGCGAATCTGCCGAGGGCGAGGCGGTCCGGCTCCCGCCGCGGCCGGCGGCCAGGCTGGTGCCATGAGACTTCTGGTACTGGGAGGCACGGAGTTCGTCGGCCGCGCCGCCGTGGCGGAGGCCGGGCGCCGCGGCTGGGACGTCACCGCATTCCACCGGGGAACCCGCCCCGCGCCCACGGGCGTCACCGTGCTGCACGGCGACCGCACGGCCGAGGGCGGCCTGGACGCCCTGGCCCAGGGCACGTGGGACCTGGTCCTGGACACCTGGAGCGGGGCGCCGAGCGCCGTGCGCGACGCGGCCACGCTGCTCGCCGGGCGGGCCCGGCACTACACCTACGTCTCCAGCAGGTCCGTCTACGCCTGGCCGACGGCGGCCGGCAGCGGCGAGGACGCGCCCCTCGTGGCGGGGTCGCCCGACGCCGCGGCCACGGAGTACGCCGCCGACAAGCGGGGCGGCGAACTCGCCGCCGAGGCCGCCTTCGGGCCCGGCCGCACGCTGCTGGTCCGCGCCGGGCTGATCCTCGGCCCCTGGGAGAACGTCGGCCGCCTGCCGTGGTGGCTGAACCGGATGGCCCGCGGCGGCCGGGTGCTGGCCCCGGGGCCCCGCGAGCTGCCGATCCAGTACGTCGACGCGCGCGACCTGGCGGCCTGGGCGCTGGACGCCGCGGAGCGCGGCCTGGCGGGCCCCTACAACCTGGTGAGCAGGCCGGGGCACGCCACCATGGGGGAGCTGCTCGAAACCTGCGCCGAACTCACCGGCTCCGGCGCCGAGTTGTGCTGGACCCCGCCGGAACGGGTGCTCGCGGCCCAGATCGCCCCCTGGACCGAGCTGCCGGTGTGGACGCCGCCGGGCGAGGCGCACGACGCCCTGCACCGGTCCGGCACCGGGAAGGCGCTGGCCGCGGGGCTCGTCTGCCGGCCGGTCCGCGAGACCGTCGCCGATACCTGGGCCTGGCTGCGGGGCCTGCCGGAGGCGCCGGGGGAGCGCCCGGGCCTGGGGCTCGCGCCGGAGAAGGAGGCGCGGGCGCTGGCCGGCTGAGGCAGACGCACCCGGCCCGCCCGCCGAAACCGCCTGCCCACGCGCCCGTTCGGTGCCCGCCCCCGGTGCACGCCGCCCCTGTGGGGCGTGCCCGAGGGCGCGGGAGCCGGAGCGCGGAGGCCGCGGGAGCCGGAGGGCCCGCGCGGGCCCGAGGGCGCGCGGGCCGGTGGGGCGCTCAGGCGGGAGGGGTGACCGGCAGGCCGGCGGCGCGCCAGGCCCGGAAGCCGCCCACCAGGTCCGTCGCCCGGGAAAGGCCGATCGCGCGCAACGAGGCCGCGGCCAGCGAGGAGGCGTAGCCCTCCTCACAGAACACGATCCAGCGCACGTCGGGGCCCGTCGCCTCCGGCACCGAGGCGCCGCTGCCCGGATCGCACCGCCACTCCAGGTGGTTGCGCTCGATCAGCAGGGCGCCGGGGATCGTGCCCCCCGCCGCCCGCTGGAACTCCGGCCTGGTGTCGACCAGCACGGCCCCGGCCGCGGCCTCCGCCCGCGCCTGGTGCGGTTCGAGCCGGTCCAGGGTCCTTCTGACCGCGGCGAGGTGGGCGTCGACGGCGCCCGCCATCAGTCCTCCACCGCGTCGGTGCGCAGCAGCCGCAGGCCGCCGTCCGCGGTCTGCGCATAGTAGGACTGCCTGGTCAGCACGGGGGAGTAGGCGTGGATGCTGATCGCGGGCGCGGTCTGGTCGTTGACCACCTGGTGGACGTAGTCGGGGCCGAACGCCCTGAGCCCGCCGGGGCCGAGCGACCGCTCCCGCGCCCCGCCGGAGCCGAAGGAGCGCTCGGTCAGCGTGCCCTCGACCACGCCGAAGGAGCCGGAGGCGTCCCCGTGGTCGTGGATCTCCGTGCCCTGGCCGGGAAGCCAGGTCAGCAGCCAGACCTCGTGGTCTTCTGTCACCTCAAGGCGCTGGTACCAGCGCTCCGGCGAGGTGAAGCGGGCCTGCGGGCGCCACAGCTCGGGGCGGGCGGCGAACCTCCGTACGGTGGCGGCGAGTTGGCGTGGCGTGACGAGGGAAGGGGAGGGCAGCGACATTCAGGACCTCACGAGGGGTACGCCGGGCGGGAGCCGGGAACGCCCGGGCGGCGAGACGGGGGAAACCCGGAACCCGGGGCCCGGCGCCTGCGGAACGGCGACGCGGCCTTCGGCGAGGGGCCGCACCCGGCGGCCGGCGACGCGGGAAGCCGGCCATGCGGAAAGGGCCGGGAAGACCGGGGATTTCGGGAACCGAAAGGGAGAAGCGGGCGGCGCCCGAGGTCAGGCGCCGGATGGCCGTCGATTCAGGGACGGCCGGGGCGACACAGCGCGCTGGCGACACGGACGAGGTCCACGTGCCACCTGGAGAAGAAGCGCTTGCCGGTTGCCATGGCGACACAGTGACAGGACGGCGCTCGCGAGGTCAAGCCGGGCCGGAAACGCGCAACACGGCGCAATGTCACGGCAATGTTCGCGGGCGTGCGCGCGGCTGCCGGGGGCGCGAAGGCGGCCCGCGGGACCCACAGAAAGCCCGGCGTTTCGGCATTTGAGACGGCGCCGGAATTACCTTGACGGTAAGCCTCGGCCGCTGGCATGCTCAATTACCGTGAGTCAAGCTGACTTTCTCGTCGCGCGGCTGCACGTCGATCTTCGGCGGCAAGCCAGCGCCATCTGTGCCGTCGGCCGCTGAACCAGCCGGCCGGCCGGTTTTCTCTCGCGTTCCGCCAGGCGCTTTCCGGAATTTCCCGGGCTTTACGGGCCCTTCGTCCTTTTGCCTGTTTTCCCGGTCGTTTCCGGCCCGTGACCGCCTCACGCGAAGATCTCTCCGGCTGCCCTCACCCCTGCATTCGGTGAACCGCGAAAGGCAGCAGCATGACTCTCCCCGGCGTCAACCACGACGGGGTGGGCCGCATCGGCCCGCCCAGGACCGCGCGCAAGGAACCGCTCGCGCGGCACCTCACCCCCCTCCCCTCCCTCCCCGACCTCCACGGCCTTCCCGACCTGTCCGGCCTTCCCGACCTGTCCGACGTCACCGTGACCCTGGTCCCCGAGGTGCCAGGCACCCGGCGGCCGCAGGAGGGCACCGTCCCCCTGGTCGGCTACCTGATCCTCGCCCCGGCCGGCACCCAGCCGCACCAGCTGACCGAACTCCTGTCCGCGAGCGGCGCCGTGGCCCCGGTGCCAGGGCCCGGAAACGCCGCCGAGCGGGGCGCCGGGCAGGGCATCACCGTCGACACCGAGGAGCGCACCGTCACCGTGGACGGCACGCTCCTGCGGCTCACCTACCTGGAGTTCGAGCTCATCGCGCACCTGGTGCGGCACCCGCACCGGGTCTACACGCGCGAGCAACTGGTCGCCGCCATCTGGGGCTACGGCCCCGTCGGCGACCAGCGCACCGTGGACGTGCACATCGCCAGGCTGCGCCGCAAGCTGGGCGCCGGCTACCGCGAGCGCATCGTCACCGTGCGGCGCGTCGGCTACAAGTACGTGCCGAGCGCCTGAGCCGGCCCCCTCGGGCCGGGCCGCCCCGCGCGGCCCGGCCCCGCACGCCGCACCCGAGCCGGGAACTCGCCCCGCACGCGGCACCGGACGCCTCCCCCCGGCACGGCCCGGCCCCCGCGGGCGCCGGACTCAGCCCGCGAGCAGCAGCCGGCCGGCACCCCGCGCCGCCGCGTGGCGGCGCAGCACCAGCCGCGCCAGCTCCGGGGCGGCGCCGAGCACCGGCGCCACCACGTCCGCACCCGCCTCCCGCGCCCCGGCGAAGATCCGGTCCGGCAGCCGCCCGGGCGCCAGGACGTAGGGAGCCACGGCCACCCGGCGGACGCCGTCCGCGCGCAGGGCGCGCACCGCGTCCGCCGTGGTGGGCCGCGCGGCGGAGGCGAACGCGGGCCGCACAGCGCACCAACCTGCGGTACGCCGCCACTCCCGCGCGGTTTCCGCGAGCACCGCGAGCGCCTCCGGGTCCGAGGAGCCGGCCGCCGCCAGCACCACCCCGATCTCCGCCCGGCGAGCCGGACCCAGGCCCCCCGCGCCCAGACCGCGCCCTGCCGCCACGGCTTCGCCCAGGCGACGGGTCACCGCCGCCAGCAGCAGCGGGTCGGGACCGAGCACCTCGGCCTGCCGCACCCGCAGCCCCGGCAGCCGCGCGGTCTGCTCCGCCAGGGCCGCGGGGATGTCGGTCTTGGCGTGGTAGGCCCTGGTCAGCAGCAGCGGCACCGCCGTGACCTCCCGCTCGCCCGCCGCGTGGAGCGCGGCCAGGGCCTCGCCCACGCCCGGGCGGTCGAAGTCGAGGAAGGCCACCGCCACCCGCAGCGAGGGCGCCAGCGACCGTGTCCGCGCGGCGAGCGCGGACACGGTCGCGGCGTGCCGCGGATCGCGGCTGCCGTGGGCCAGGAGCAGCAGGGTCACGACGCGCGCACCAGCAGGCCCCGGTTGCGCAGCACCCGCCGCTCCAGCGGGGAGAACACCAGCAGGTCGATGGCGACGCCGACCACCAGGATGAGGATGATGGTCGCCAGCACCCCCGACTGGTTCTGCATGGTCCGGTAGGTGTCCATCAGCTGCCCCAGGCCGGTGCCGAGCTCCGGGGAGGACACGATCAGCTCCGCGGCCATCAGCGAGCGCCAGGAGAACGCCCAGCCCTGCTTGAGCCCCGCCAGGTAGCCGGGCAGGGCCGCGGGCAGCAGCACGTGCCTGACGCTGGTCAGCCCCCGGGCGCCCAGCATCCGCCCGGCCCGCAGGTACAGCGGCGGGATCTGGTCGACGCCCGCCACGATGCCGTTGGCGATGGAGGGCACCGCGCCCAGCAGCACCACCGCGTAGATGGTGCCGTTGGTCAGGCCGAACCAGATGATCGCGGCCGGGACCCAGGCCACCGAGGGCAGGGACTGCAGGCCGGTGAGGATCGGGCCGATCGCCGCCCGCACCAGCCGCACCCGGGCGACCACCAGGCCCAGCGGCGTGCCCACGGCGACCGCGATGAGGAAGCCGAGGACGCCGCGCGAGACGCTGGTCCAGACGTAGTCGAACAGGGTGCCCTGCCGCCACATCTCGTTGAACTCGTCCCACACGTCCCCGGGGCTCGGCAGCAGGTAGTCGGGCTGGACGTCCGCCCAGTAGACCGCCTGCCACACCGTCAGCACCAGGGCGATCGCCACCAGCGGCGGCAGCACCCTGGTGAGCAGCAGCCGGCCGAGCGGGAAGGGGCCCTGCTCGGTGGCCTGCCCCGAGTCGAGGGCGTCCAGGCCCGCCTCGAGCCCCGCGAGGTCGGAACTCGCGGGCGTCGTCTCACTGCTGGCCATGGCGGCGGATCTCCTCCCTGAGCCGTTCGGTGATCTCCACGGAGAGCGCGGAGACCTCCGGGTCCTCGATGCGGCGCGGCTGGCCCAGCTCCACCCGCCACTCGTGCACGATCCGGCCGGGCCGGGAGGACAGCAGGATGACCCGCTGCGCCAGCCGCACCGCCTCCCGGACGTTGTGCGTCACGAACAGCACGGAGATGCCCGTCTCCTGCCAGATCCGGGTCAGCTCCTCGTGCAGCACGTCCCTGGTGATGGCGTCGAGGGCCGCGAAGGGCTCGTCCATCAGCAGCAGCCTGCTGTCCTGGGCCAGGGCCCTGGCCAGCGCGACCCGCTGGCGCATGCCGCCGGACAGCTCGTGGACCCGCTTGCCGTACGCGCCGCCCAGCCGCACCAGGGAGAGCAGCCGCTCCGCCTCGGCGCGGCGCTCGGCCTTGGCGAGGCCGCGCAGCCGCAGGGCGAGTTCGACGTTCCTGCCCGCGGTCAGCCACGGGAAGAGCGCGTGCTCCTGGAACATCAGGGCGGGGCGGCCGCCGGGCACCGCGATGGTGCCCGCGCTCGCCGCGTCCAGCCCCGCCGTGAGGTTGAGCAGCGTCGACTTGCCGCAGCCCGAGGCCCCGATCAGGGTGACGAACTCACCCGGGGCGACGTCGAGGCTGATGTCGTCGAGCACCAGCTGCTGCGCGCCCGGGCGGCCGAAGGACTTCGACACGTGCGCGAGCCTGACGGCGTACTCGGCCTGCGTGCCGCGGTCCTCGCCGCCCGCCTTGTCCAGCGTGATGGCCATCGGTGTCACCTCCTGGGTGGCGAAGCCGTCAGTCCCCGACGCCGAGTCCGGCGTCGTCGACCTCGGGCCGGCCCTCCTCGGCCAGCACCCGGTTGAGGATGGACAGGTCGTAGATCCCGGACAGGTCCGTGTCGTCCAGCAGGCCGGCGTCGATCGCGTTCTGCGCGCCCTGCTGGAGGGTCGGGGCCAGCGGGTCGTCGGTGAACTCGACGTGGTCGAAGGCCGGGTCGAGGACCTCGGGGTCGAGTTCCTTGCCGCCGGGCAGCCGGCCGAGGGCGGCGTTGAAGTGGGTCTTGGCCTCGTCGGGGTTCTCGTTGATCCAGGCGTTGGTCTGCACGACGCCGCGCACGATGGCCTCGACCACGTCCTCGTGCTCGGCCAGGAAGTCCTGCGAGGCGATGACCTGGGTGACGACGAACTGCCCCCCGTCCCACAGGTCCGCCTCGTCGACCAGGGTCTGGGCGCCGTGGCTGATCAGGGTGGAGGCGTAGGGCTCGGGCAGCCAGGCCCCGTCGATGTCGCCGCCCTCGAAGGCGGCCAGCACCTCGGAGTTGGCGATGCGCAGCACGGAGACGTCCCCGCTGCCCGACTGCGGGTCCACCTCGTAGCCCTGGTCGGCCAGGTAGCTGAGCAGCGCGACGTCCTGGGTGTTGCCGAGCTGCGGGGTGGCGATGCGCTTGCCCGCCAGGTCCCCGGTGTCGTGGATCGCGTCCGGGTCGACGACGAGCGAGGCGCCGCCCGAGGCCGCGCCCGAGACGATGCGCAGGCTCTGCCCCCCGGACTGCGACCAGCCGTTGATCGCGGGGTTGGGGCCGACGAAGGCCACGTCGATGTCGCCGGCGTTCAGCGCCTCGATGGCGGAGGGGCCCGCGTTGAAGATCTGGGTTTCGGCCTCGGTCCCGCCGAGCGACTGGCGGATGAGGCCGTCGTCCTCCAGGCCGATGACGGCCGTGGCGTGGGTGAGGTTCGCGAAGTAGCCGATCGACACCGAGTCGGCCGACAGCTGCTCGCCGGAGGAACTTCCGCTCGCGGCGGGGCTGTTCTCCTCGTCGTCCGCCTCGGCATCGGAGCCGTAGCCGCAGGCCGCGAGCGTGCCGAGGAGCAGCAGCGGCGCGGCGGCGGCCAGGAGACGGCGGCGTCCCGCGCGCCTCGGGGAACGTCCGGGGGAGCGTCTGGCAGAGCTGGTGAATGCGGCGGTCATGGGGCCGGGTCCTCCCGTTGGGTCCCGGCGGCGCGCGCGGCGCGGCCGGGGGAAAGTGAGCAGGGGTGAGCGAGGTGCGCACGGGCGCGCGCCCGTGCCGGCTGAGCGAGCGTGTCAGCTCACGCGCGCACATCGCCCGATTCCGCCCTGGCCACTGCCGAGGGTCCCGCTGCCTATCCGCCCGCCCTCCTTGGCGAAGGTCGAGAAGACGCAGAAGACACGACTCGCCATCAGTCGAAGTCCCACCCCTCGTCCTCGGCCCCAAAGGACGCGCCGGCGGCGCCGCCGGGCTCGCGGGCGGCGCCGTTGAACGCCTCGCCCGCCATGCCCGCGGTCAGCGTAGCGCCGTCTGCGGGGTCGAGCAGCAGGAAGGAACCTGTTGATCTGGAAGCGGCGTAATCGTCGAGCGCGAGCGGCTCCGCGGTGCGGATCACCACCCGGCCGATGTCGTTGGCGGCCAGCTCGCCCGGCTGCGGGTGCGGGGAGAGGTCGTCCAGCGTCAGCCGGGAGGGGATCTCCTTGACGATTGCCTTCACGGTGCGGGTGGCGTGCTTCAGCAGCACCCTGGCACCCGGCGTCAGCGGCCGGTCGTGCAGGTGGCAGACCGTCGCGGTGACGTCCCTGGTCGGCTCGGCGGCGCCGCCCGCGGGGGCGATGAGGTCCCCGCGGGAGATGTCGAGGTCGTCGGCCAGCGTCAGCGTCACCGACATCGGCGCCCAGGCCACGTCGACGGACTGGCCGAGGGCGTCGATGCCGACGAGGGTGCTGGTGCGGCCCGAGGGCTGGACGACGACCCGCTCGCCGACCCGCAGCACCCCGGAGGCGACCTGCCCGGCGTAGCCGCGGAAGTCGCGGTGCTCGGCGGTCTGCGGCCTGATGACGTACTGCACGGGGAACCGCGCCGGGTCCTGGGCCGGGTCGCGGGTGACGGGCACGGTCTCCAGGTGTTCGAGCACGGTGGGCCCGCCGTACCAGTCCATCGTCGCGGAGGCGGTCACCACGTTGTCCCCGGCCAGGGCCGAGATCGGAATGGCGGTCACCTCGGGGATGCCGAGGGAGGCGGCGTAGGCGCCGAACTCCCCGGCGATGGCGGCGAAGACGGGTTCCGCGTAGTCCACGAGGTCCATCTTGTTGACGGCGAGCACCACGTGCGGGACCCGCAGCAGGGCGGCCACGGCCGCGTGCCTCCTGGTCTGCTCCACCACGCCGTTGCGCGCGTCCACCAGGATGATGGCCAGCTCCGCGGTGGAGGCCCCGGTCACCATGTTCCGCGTGTACTGCACGTGCCCGGGGGTGTCGGCCAGGATGAACCGGCGGCGCTTGGTGGCGAAGTAGCGGTAGGCCACGTCGATGGTGATGCCCTGCTCGCGTTCCGCGCGCAGCCCGTCGGTGAGCAGGGCCAGGTCCACGGCGTCGGCGCCGCGGTTGCGGGAGGCCAGCTCGACGGCCTCCAGCTGGTCGGAGAGGACCGACTTGGAGTCGTGCAGCAGGCGGCCGACGAGGGTGGACTTGCCGTCGTCGACCGATCCCGCCGTGGCGAAGCGCAGCAGGGAGGTGGCGGAGGTCTCCGCCCCCAGCCCCGCGGAGAAGGTCGTCATCAGAAGTAGCCCTCCCGCTTGCGGTCCTCCATCGCGGCCTCCGACAGCTTGTCGTCGGCGCGCGTGGCGCCGCGCTCGGTGAGCCTGGAGGCGGCGATCTCGGCGATGATCTCCTCGATGGTGGCGGCCTCGGAGTCCACCGCGCCGGTGCAGGACATGTCGCCGACCGTGCGGTAGCGGACGGTGCGGCGCTCCAGCGGCTCGCCCTCCCGCGGCCCGCCCCACTCGCCGGGGGCCAGCCACATGCCGCTGCGCCGGAAGACCTCACGCTCGTGGGCGTAGTAGATTTCCGGCAGGTCGATCTTCTCCCGGCCGATGTACTGCCACACGTCGAGCTCGGTCCAGTTGGACAGCGGGAACACCCGCACGTGCTCGCCGGGGGCGTGCCTGCCGTTGTAGAGCTGCCACAGCTCCGGGCGCTGGCGGCGCGGGTCCCAGCCGCCGAACTCGTCGCGCAGCGAGAAGACCCGCTCCTTGGCGCGCGCCTTCTCCTCGTCGCGCCTGCCGCCGCCGAAGACGGCGTCGAAGCGGTTGCGCTCGATGGCGTCGAGGAGCGGCACCGTCTGCAGCGGGTTGCGGGTCCCGTCGGGGCGCTCGCGCAGGCGCCCGTCGTCGATGAACTCCTGCACCAGGGCGACGTGCAGCCGCAGCCCGTGCTGGGCGACCAGCCGGTCCCGGTGCCTTATCACCTCGGGGAAGTTGTGCCCGGTGTCCACGTGCAGCAGCGAGAAGGGCACCGCCGCGGGCGCGAAGGCCTTGAGCGCCAGGTGCAGCATGACGATGGAGTCCTTGCCGCCGGAGAAGAGGATCACCGGGCGCTCGAACTCCCCGGCGACCTCGCGGAAGATGTGGACCGCCTCCGACTCCAGGACGTCCAGGTGCGACAGGGCGTAGGGGCCGCCGGAGTCCACCGCAGCCGTCATGCCTCCGCCCTCGCTTCCCTGCCGGCCGGCCCGTTCTTCGCCGGCGCGGCGCTCCTCGCGTGTGCCGTGCTCGTCGCGTGTGCGCGGCTTGCGCAGTTCGGGTTCTTCACGTCGCCCACGTCCCTCGGGTGGATTGACTGGCCTGCCCCCGTGGAGGTGCTGGTCGCCGAGCGTGCCGGTCACAGCAGGCCCCGCTCGCCCAGCAGCGCGTACAGCGCCGCCGCCGACTCCTCGACGCTCTGCTCGTGCGCCGCGATCCGCAGGTCGGGGGCCTCCGGGATCTCGTACGGGTCGTCGACCCCGGTGAGCCCGGTGAGTTCGCCCGCGGCCTGCCTGGCGTACAGCCCCTTGACGTCCCGCTCCGCGCACACCTCCACCGGCGTGGCCACGTGCACCTCGACGTAGCCGGTGCCCGCGGCCTGGTGGCGCTTGCGGACGGCCTCGCGGCTGTCGGCGTAGGGCGCGATCACCGGAACCAGCGCCTTCACGCCGTGCGAGGCGAGGAGTTCGGCGACGAAGCCGATGCGCTGCACGTTCAGGTGGCGGTCCTCGCGGCTGAAGCCGAGCCCGGCGGAGAGGAATTCCCTGATCTCGTCGCCGTCGAGCACCTCGACGCGGTGCCCTTCCGCGGCCAGCCGCCGCGCCAGGGCGCGGGCGAGGGTGGTCTTGCCCGCGCTGGGCAGGCCGGTGAGCCAGATGGTGGCGCCCTGGCCGGTTCCGCTCATCTGCTGCTTCCTCGCTGTCGGTTGGGCTGTCGGGTGGGCTGTCGGTTGGGGTGCGGCCCCGGGCCGGGGGCGGGCGGCGAAGGCAGGCCCGGCCGTCCGTGGCCCGCTCATCAGGTGTGCAGCCCGCACTCGGTCTTCGTCAGGCCGGCCCAGCGGCCCGCCCGTGGGTCCTCGCCCTCGGCGACCCGCCGCGTGCAGGGCGCGCAGCCTATGGACGGGTAGCCGTCCGAGAGCAGCGGGTTGAGCAGGACGCCGTGCTCGGAGACGTAGGCTTCCACATCCGACTGGGTCCATCGGGCTATGGGGGCAATTTTCACCTTTTCGCGCCGTGCGTCCCAGCCGACGACCGGGGTGTTCGCCCGCGAGGGGGACTCGTCGCGCCTCAGTCCGGTCGCCCAGGCGTCGTACGGCGCGAGGCCCGCCTCCAGCACCTCGACCTTGCGCATGGCGCAGCACAGGTCGGGGTCCCGGTCGTGCAGCCGCGGGCCGTACTCGGCGTCCTGCTCGGCGACCGTCAGGCGGGGGGTGAGGGTGAGGACGTTGACGTCCATGACGGCGGCGACCGCGTCCCTGGTCCCGATCGTCTCGGGGAAGTGGTAGCCGGTGTCGAGGAAGAGCACGTCGATGCCCGGCCTGGCGCGGGAGGCGAGGTGGGCGACGACGGCGTCGGCCATCGAGGAGGTGACGCACAGGCGGGGGCCGAAGGTGTCGGCGGCCCAGCGCAGGATGTCGAGCGCGGACGCGTCCTCCAGGTCGCGGCCCGCCCGTTCGGCGAGCCGGCGCAACTCGCCGGCCCGGGGCGACTCCGTGGTGGTGGCGGTGGTCATGGTGGCCTCTTTCGGACTTCCGGAGAATTCCCGAAGGGACGTCGACGGGGGCGTCGACAGCTTTCCGATGCCGTGCGGCGGGGGCGTCGGCGGGCGGTGCCCCCGGTGCGGGCCGGGGCGCCCGCCGCAGACCCGCGGCTAGCCGGACTCGGGGCCGGCCGAGGGGCCGGCGAGCAGGCCGAGGAAGGAGAGCCGGAAGGCGCGGCGGCAGGCGGCGCACTCCCAGGCGCCGTGCCCGGCCTCGCTCGGGCGCAGGTCCTCGTCCCCGCAGTAGGGGCAGTAGAACGGGGCGGCTCGTTCGCTCACGAAAGCGCTCCCTCCTCGGCCCGTGCGACCCAGGTCGCGAAGCGCTCGCCCGGCTCGCGCGCCTCCAGGTAGCGGCGCAGCACCCGCTCCACGTAGTCCGCGAGCCCCTCGGCGGTGACCTTCAGGCCGCGGACCTTGCGGCCGAAGCCGGGGTCGAGCCCCAGCGAGCCGCCCAGGTGCACCTGGTAGCCCTCCACCTGCCTGCCCTCGCCGTCGATCACCAGCTGGCCCTTGAGGCCGATGTCGGCGGTCTGGATGCGCGCGCAGGAGTTGGGGCAGCCGTTGACGTTGATGGTGAGCGGCTCGTCGAAGTCGGGCAGGCGGCGTTCGAGTTCCTCGATCAGCCAGGTGGCGCGGGCCTTGGTCTCGACGATGGCCAGCTTGCAGAACTCGATGCCGGTGCAGGCCATGGTGCCGCGGTGGAAGACCGAGGGCGTGGTGGTCAGGCCCAGGGCCTCCAGGCCCTCGGTGAGGGAGGCGACCCGGTCCGGCTCCACGTCCAGGATGATCAGCTTCTGGTGGGGGGTGGTGTGCACGCGGCCCGAGCCGTGCGCCTCCGCGAGGTCGGCGATCTTGCTCAGGGTGGCGCCGTCCACCCGCCCCACGCGCGGGGCGAAGCCGACGTAGCAGCGGCCGTCCCGCTGGGGGTGCACGCCGACGTGGTCGCGCCACTGCCGCGCGGGCTGCTCGGGGGCCGGGCCGTCGATCAGCTTCCGCAGCAGGTACTCGTCCTCGAGCACCCGGCGGAACTTCTCGGCGCCCCAGTCGGCGACGAGGAACTTCAGCCTGGCGCGGTTGCGCAGCCGCCGGTAGCCGTAGTCGCGGAAGATCTTGACGATGCCCTCGTGGACGTCGGGCACCTCCTCCAGCGGCACCCAGGCGCCCAGCCTGACGCCGATCCGCGGGTTGGTGGACAGGCCGCCGCCGACCCAGACGTCGAAGCCGGGGCCGTGCTCGGGGTGCTCGACGCCGACGAAGGAGACGTCGTTGACCTCGTGTGCCACGTCGAGCTGCGGGGAGCCGGAGATGGCGGTCTTGAACTTGCGCGGCAGGTTGGAGTACGCCTTGTTGCCCACCACGCGGCGCTTCATCTCCTCGAGCGCCGGGGTGCCGTCGATGATCTCGTCCGCGGCGATGCCGGCGACGGGGGAGCCGAGGAAGGCGCGGGGGGTGTCGCCGCAGGCCTCGGTGGTCGACAGTCCGACGGCTTCGAGGCGGCGCCAGATCTCCGGCACGTCCTCGATGCGCACCCAGTGGTACTGGATGTTCTGCCGGTCGGTGATGTCGGCCGTGCCGCGGGCGAACTCCTGGGAGATCTCGCCGAGGACGCGCAGCTGGGCCGTGGTCAGCCGGCCGCCGTCGATGCGCACCCGCATCATGAAGTACTCGTCCTCGAGCTCCTCGGGTTCGAGGACGGCCGTCTTGCCGCCGTCGACCCCGGGGCGCCGCTGGGTGTAGAGCCCGTACCAGCGCATCCGGCCGCGCAAATCCTGGCCGTCGATGGCCGAGAAGCCGCGGTGCGCGTAGATCGTCTCAATGCGTGTCCGCACATTGAGACCGTCGTCGTCCTTCTTGACCTGCTCGTTGGAGTTGAGCGGAGTGAAGTGCCCGGCCGCCCACTGGCCTTCGCCGCGGTGGCGGCCGGCTTTGCGGCGGCTCGGAGCTGCGGGCTTGTTCGCGGTGTCCGACATGGTGGCGGCGTGTTCCTTCTGCAGGCAGCAGGACGGCTCCGACCCGGGGCCGCGGCCGTGCGGCGTTCGGGGCAGAGCGAGTTCGGGGTGGGGCGTGGCGGTGCGGAGCCGGCCTCCCGGGGGCCCGGGGGCGGGCGCCGGGGCGAACCGGGTCGGACGGGGACGAGACGCTGGGGGCGCCGGCGGGCGGTGGCGGTGCGGCTCAGCGTGCCCGACAGATGGCGCTCGACATGCGGCCGAAGTCGACGTGGCGACGGCTCACCAGCGCGATTCCCGTTCGAGACATGACGGCAGGGTTGCACGCGGTGACGCACCCGTCCACCAATATCCGCTATATGGACAGGGCGGTCCCGATATGTGAGACGAGTGAAGGGGTGGGCACGGTGGGTCGCGAATGCGCGCGGAGACGCCTTTCCTGCTGTTCCCCGCCGTTCCCCACCGTTCTCCGGTGTTTTCCGCCCTTCCTCGTGCTTTTTCGTCCTTTCCCGTCGTCCCGTGACGGAAAGGGGCGGCCCCGGGGCGTGGGAACCCGGGGCCGCGTGCCGCCGCCGCGCCCCGCGCCCGCGCCTGCCGAGCGGCGCGAGCGCGCTTCACCGGACCGTGCGCGCGGCGGCTCCTCCCGGGTAGCCCGCGGCCCCGGAGTCAAACCTGCTTTCCGGCCCGGGACTTGGCGCCCGCGCCGCCCCTCAGCCCTCCGGCAGGGGGCGGGCCCGCTCGGCGATCGCGGCCAGGTCGAGCGTGCCGGGCAGGGTGCCGAAGGCCCCGCCCCAGTCGCCGCCGAGGCGCGAGGCGCAGAAGGCGTCGGCGACCGCGGGCGGGGCGTGCCGCACCAGCAGCGACCCCTGGAGCACCAGCGCCAGCCGCTCCACCAGGCGCCTGGCCCTGGCCTCGATGCCCTCCAGGTCGGACAGCTCGTGCAGCAGCGCCTTGACCGCGGCGTCCAGCCGGTGGTCGCCGCCCGCCGCCTGGCCGACCTCGGTGAGGAACGCGTTCAGCGCGCCGGGCTCCCGTTGCAGGGCCCGCAGCACGTCCAGGGCCTGGATGTTGCCCGAGCCCTCCCAGATCGAGTTCAGCGGGGACTGGCGCAGCAGCCGCGGCATCGCCGACTCCTCGACGTACCCGTTGCCGCCGAGGCATTCGAGCGCCTCCACGGTCAGCGGCGTGCAGCGCTTGGTGACCCAGTACTTGGCGGCCGGGAGCGCGAGGCGCAGCAGGTGCCGCTCCTGCGCGCTCCCCGCGGCTGCCGCGTCGTAGGCCGCGGCGAGGCGCATCGCGAGCGCGGTCGCGGCCTCCGACTCCAGGGCGAGGTCGGCGAGCACGTTGCGCATCAGCGGCTTGTCGATCAGCGGGCCGCCGAACGCCTCGCGGTGCGCGGCGTGGTGGGTGGCCTGGGCCACGGCCTGCCGCATGATCGCCGCCGAGCCGGTCACGCAGTCCAGCCGGGTGGCGGCGACCATCTCGATGATGGTGGCCACCCCGCGGCCCTCCTCGCCGACCCGCCAGCCCTGGGTCGTCCCGTCGAACTCCACCTCGGAGGAGGCGTTGGAGCGGTCGCCGAGCTTGTCCTTGAGGCGCTGGATGCGGAAGGCGTTGCGCTCCCCGTCGGGCAGCACCCGGGGCACCAGGAAGCAGGTCAGGCCCTCCGGCGCCCGGGCGAGCACGAGGAAGACGTCCGACATGGGCGCCGAGCAGAACCACTTGTGGCCCGTCAGCGCGTAGACGCCCGGCTCGGCCAGCGGCTCCGCCCGGGTCGCGTTGGCCCGCACGTCGGAGCCGCCCTGCTTCTCCGTCATCCCCATCCCGGCCAGCGCCCCGGCCTTGGCGGTGGCCGGGCGCAGCCCCGGCTCGTAGACGTGCGAGGTCAGCAGCGGCTCCCAGACGGCGGCCAGCTCGGGCTGGGCGCGCAGCGCGGGCACGGCGGCGTGCGTCATCGAGACGGGGCAGCCGTGACCGGCGTCCACCTGCGTCCACACCAGGAAGCCGGCGCTGCGCCGCAGCTGGCCGTGCGGCCTCGACCAGGCGTCGGTGAGGCCGGCCGACACCGCCTGGCCGAGCAGCAGGTGCCAGTCGGGGTGGAAGTCGACCTCGTCGATCCGGTGCCCGAACCTGTCGTGGGTGCGCAGCACGGGACGGTGCTCGTTGGCCCGCGCCCCCCACTCCTGGGCCCGGGCGGAGCCCGCGGCCTCCCCCAGGGCGCGCAGTTCCCCGGTCGCCTCCTCGGCCACCTCGTCCCCGACGTGGCGGGCGAAGGCCTCGCGGAGGGCGGCGTCCTGACTGAATACGTCGTAGTCCGCCAGTGGCGGGGGCTGATTGGTCACCACGTGGGTGCTGGGAGTCATGCCGCTACCGTATGAGCGCGGACGCGGCCCAGCCAGTCCCCGGGACCGGCACGCCGGACGAGGGCTGCCTCCGGCACGAACGCCTCTAGTACAGTTGGCCGTTCGGTATGACGGCAGGGGAGCGTACATGGACGTGGACCTGAGCGCGAACGAGGCCGTCGCGGAGCGCAGGGGGAGCCGCCTCGTCGACTTCGGCCAGGCCGGCCCGACGGTCCCGCGGATGATCCTCGGCGCCCGGCTGAGGCGGCTGCGGGAGGCCAGGGGCATCACCGGCCTGGAGGCCGGCCGCACCATCCGCGCCTCGCACTCCAAGATCAGCCGCCTGGAGATGGGCAGGACCGGCTTCAAGACCCGCGACGTGCAGGACCTGCTCTCGCTCTACGGGGTCTGCGACGAGGCCGAGCGCGCCACCCTGCTCGCGCTGGCCAGGCAGTCGAACTCGCCCGGCTGGTGGCACGTCTACCACGACATCGTGCCCAGCTGGCTGAACGTGTACCTGGGCCTCGAACAGGCCGCGACCGTGATCAGGGGGTACGAGCTCCAGTTCGTGCCGGGCCTGCTCCAGACCGAGAGCTACGCCCGCGCCGTGCTGCGGCTCGCGCTCGACGACACCCGCGAGCGCACCGAGCGGCGGGTCGAGCTGCGGATGGGGCGCCAGCGCATCCTGCACCGCGAGCGGCCGCCCCACCTGTGGGTGGTGATCGACGAGGCGGCCCTGCGGCGCCCGGTCGGCGGCGCCGCGGTGATGCGCGGCCAGCTGGCCCACCTGCTGCAGCTGTCGGAGCTGCCGCACGTGACGATCCAGGTGGTGCCCTTCGGGGCGGGCGGCCACCCGGCGATGGCCGGGCCGGTCACCGTGCTGCGCCCGCCGGGCGGCGACCTGCCCGACGTCGTCTACCTGGAGCAGCAGACGGGCGGGGTCTACCCCGACAAGCCGGCGGAGATCGAGCTGTACCGGCACGTGCTGAACCGCCTGGTCGTCGAGTCGCTCTCCCCGGCCGACTCCCTCGGCTTCCTGCGCGCGGCCCTGCGCGACACCTGAGCGCGCCCCCCCGCGCGCCCTGCCCGCGCGCTCGCGCCCCGGCCCCGCCCGCGGGGCGGCCCGCGAACCCAGGGAAGGCGGCCGATCGCTCAGGGCGAACAACCTCGCGCCCCGGGAACAACACGGGACCCCGGCGCATTGAGCCGGTGTAGCTCAATTTGCTTGCCGAGGGAGAGGTCATGACTTCGTCGTTCGACGTACTCACCCTGCCCGTGCTGCCGCTGGATGACGAGGTGGTGCTGCCAGGGATGGTGGTGCCGCTGGAGCTTTCCGACTCCGAGGTGCGCGCCGCCGTGGAGGCCGCGCAGGCCGCCGCGCCCGGCGGCGAGAAGCCGCGGGTGCTGCTGGTGCCGCGCGTGGACGGGACATACGCGGGGATCGGCGTGCTGGGCCGTGTCGAGCAGGTCGGACGGCTTGCCGGCGGGGACCCGGGCGCGCTGGTGCGCGGCCTGGGCCGCATCCGCATCGGCTCGGGCACCACGGGTCCGGGCGCCGCCCTGTGGGTGGAGGGCACCCGCATGGAGGAGCAGGTGCCGAGCCCGCTGCCCGGCGCGGTGGCCGAGCTGGTCAAGGAGTACAAGGCGCTCAGCACCAGCTGGCTCCGCAAGCGCGGGGCCTGGCAGGTCGTGGACCGGGTGCAGCAGATCGAGGACGTGAGCCAGCTCGCGGACAACGCGGGCTACTCGCCGTTCCTCAGCACCGAGCAGCGCGTGAAGCTGCTGGAGACCACGGACCCGGTCGAGCGCCTCAGGCTCGCCACCAGGTGGCTGAGCGAGCACCTGGCCGAGGAGGACGTGGTCGAGTCCATCGCCAAGGACGTCCAGGACGGCGTGGACAAGCAGCAGCGCGAGTTCCTGCTGCGCCGCCAGCTGGAGGCCGTCCGCAAGGAGCTGGCCGAGCTGAACGGCGAGGCCGCCGACGAGGGCGAGGACTACCGCGCCCGGGTCGAGGCCGCCGACCTTCCCGAGAAGGTGCGCGAGGCCGCGCTGAAGGAGGTCGACAAGCTGGAGCGCGCCTCGGACGCCAGCCCGGAGAGCGGCTGGATACGCACCTGGCTGGACACCGTGCTCGACCTGCCGTGGAGCGTGCGGACCGAGGACGCCTACGACATTCCCGGGGCCAGGGCGGTGCTCGACGCCGACCACGCCGGCCTGGACGACGTCAAGGAGCGGATCACCGAGTACCTGGCCGTGCGCAAGCGGCGCGGCCAGCGCGGCCTCGGGGTCGTCGGCGGGCGCCGCGGCGGCGCCGTGCTGGCCCTGGTCGGCCCGCCCGGCGTGGGCAAGACCTCCCTGGGCGAGTCCGTCGCCCGGGCGATGGGCCGGAAGTTCGTCCGGGTCGCCCTCGGCGGCGTCCGCGACGAGGCCGAGATCCGCGGCCACCGGCGCACCTACGTCGGGGCCCTGCCAGGCCGCGTGGTGCGGGCCATCAGGGAGGCCGGGTCGATGAACCCGGTGGTGCTGCTCGACGAGATCGACAAGGTCGGCTCCGACTACCGCGGCGACCCCGCGGCCGCCCTCCTGGAGGTGCTCGACCCGGCGCAGAACCACACCTTCCGCGACCACTACCTGGAGGTCGAGCTCGACCTGTCCGACGTGGTCTTCCTGGCCACCGCGAACGTCCTCGAAGCCATCCCGCAGCCGCTGCTCGACCGGATGGAGCTGGTGCGGCTCGACGGCTACACCGAGGACGAGAAGCTGGTCATCGCCCGTGACCACCTCCTGCCGCGGCAGCTGGAGCGGGCCGGTCTCGACGCGGCCGAGGTCGCCGTCGAGGAGGGCGTGCTGCGCAAGCTGGCCGGGGAGTACACCAGGGAGGCGGGCGTCCGCGGCCTGGAGCGCACCATCGCCCGGCTGCTGCGCAAGGTCGCCGCGCGGGCCGAGCTCGGCAGGCTGACGCTGCCGTTCACGGTCGGCGAGGAGCACCTGCGGGACCTCATCGGGCGCCCGCACCACACGCCGGAGTCCGCCCAGGAGCCGGACGAGCGGCGCACGGCGGTGCCCGGCGTGGCCACCGGCCTCGCGGTCACCGGCGCGGGCGGCGACGTCCTGTACATCGAGGCCTCCCTGGCCGACCCGGAGACCGGCGGCGCGGGGCTGACCCTGACCGGCCAGCTGGGCGACGTGATGAAGGAGTCGGGCCAGATCGCGCTCTCCTACCTGCGGTCGCGCGGCGCCGAGCTGGAGCTGCCGGTGGGCGACCTGAAGGAGCGCGGCATCCACCTGCACATCCCCGCGGGCGCGGTCCCCAAGGACGGGCCGAGCGCGGGCATCACGATGACCACCGCCCTGGCCTCGCTGCTCAGCGGGCGGCAGGTGCGGCCGGACGTGGCGATGACCGGCGAGGTCTCGCTGACCGGCCGGGTGCTGCCGATCGGCGGCGTGAAGCAGAAGCTGCTCGCCGCCCACCGCGCCGGGCTGACCACCGTGATCATCCCCAAGCGGAACGAGCCCGACCTGGACGACGTGCCGCCGGAGATCCTGGCCAAGCTGGACGTGCACCCGGTCTCCGACGTCCGGCAGGTGCTCGAACTCGCGCTGAGCCCGGCCGAGGCGCCGGCGGTCGCGGTCGCCGCCTGAACCCGCCGCACCGCGCCCGGCCGGGGCACCGCACCCGTGCCCCGGCCGGGCGCGTAGGGTGCTGCGCCATGAGTCCTTCGATCGCGACGAACACCCCCGTCGACCTCGGGCGGCTGCTCGACTTCGTCCGCCCGAGGCACCGCGCCATCCTGGTCACCCGGCGGGCGGACGCCTCCCCCCAGGCCTCCCCGCTGACCTGCGGCGTCGACGACAGTGGGCGGATCGTCATCGCCACCTACCCGGAGCGGGCCAAGACCCGCAACGCGCGGCGTTCCCCCGAGGTGAGCGTCCTGGTCCTCTCCGACGAGTGGGACGGGCCCTGGGTCCAGATCGACGGGACGGCCGAGGTGCTGGACGTGCCCGAGGCGATCGAGCCGCTCGTGGAGTACTACCGGAACATCGCCGGGGAGCACCCGGACTGGGCGGAGTACCGGGCCGCGATGCGCAAGCAGGGCAAGTCGCTGATCCGCGTCACCCCCCGCCGCTGGAGCCCGATCTCCACCGGCGGCTTCCCCGCCCGCCTCGCCCCCCGCTGACGGCACCGCCGCCCCCGGGCCCACCGCCCCGTCCACGCCCCAGGCGGGGACGGGGGCCGTCCGCCGGGGCCGCACGTCCGTGTCCGAATTCCGCCAGCAGGCCGCCCGCCGGGCGCCGCAGACTGGAGGCGTGATGGACGACGACAGCAGGTACGAGGCGGTGCGCAGCCGGGACGAGCGCTTCGACGGCGTGTTCTTCACCGCCGTCCTGACGACCGGCATCTACTGCCGCCCGAGTTGCCCGGCGACCACGCCCAAGCGGGAGAACGTCCGCTTCCACCCCTCGGCAGCCGCGGCCCAGGCCGCCGGGTTCCGCGCCTGCCGCAGGTGCCGCCCGGACGCGGTCCCCGGCTCGGCCGAGTGGAACCTCAGGGCGGACGCCGTCGGCCGCGCGATGCGGCTGATCGCCGACGGAGTCGTCGACCGCGAGGGGGTGCCCGGGCTCGCGGCCCGGCTCGGCTACAGCCCCCGGCAGGTGCAGCGGCAGCTGACCGCGGAGCTGGGCGCGGGCCCGGTCGCGCTGGCCCGCGCCCAGCGGGCGCACACCGCGCGCATCCTCCTGCAGACGACGGCCCTGCCGATCACCGAGATCGCCTTCGCGGCCGGCTTCGCGAGCGTGCGGCAGTTCAACGACACGATCCGGGAGACCTACGCCCGCCCCCCGCGCGAGCTGCGCGCCGCCGCCACGCCCCGCGCCGGGCGCGGCGTCCGGCCCGCGGCCGGGGCCGATCCGGCCGGGGTGCCGCTGCGGCTCGCCTACCGGGGGGCGTACGACGCCGCCCAGGTCTTCGACTTCCTGGCCCGCCGCGCCGTCCCCGGCATCGAGGAGCTGCGCGGCAGCCCCGGCGCCAGGACCTACCGCCGCACGCTCGCGCTCCCGCACGGCACCGGGGTCGCCGAGGTGGACGAGGCGCCGGGCGGCAGGCAGGCCCGCTGGCTGCCCTGCCGCCTGCGCCTGACCGACCTGCGCGACCTGACCACGGCCGTGCAGCGGATGCGGCGGCTCTTCGACCTCGACGCCGACCCCTACGCCGTGGCCGAGCGGCTCGGGGCCGACCCGGCGCTCGGGCCGCTGGTCGCCGCCCGCCCCGGGCTGCGTTCCCCGGGCGCCGCGGACCCCGCGGAGCCGGCCGTGCGCGCGGTGCTCGGCCAGCAGGTCACCGTGGCCGCGGCGCGCACCCTGGCCGGGCGGCTGGTCGCCGCCTACGGCAAGCCGCTGTCCGCGCCCGACGGCGCGCTCACCCACACCTTCCCCGAGCCAGGGACCCTGGCCGGCGCCCCGCTGGCCGAACTCGGCATGCCCGAGGCGCGGCGGGCGGCGATCCGCACCGTGTGCGCCGCACTCGCCGAGGGCACCGTCGACCTCGGCCCCGGCGCCGACCGGGAGGAGGCCACGCGCGCGCTGCTGGCGTTGCGCGGCGTCGGCCCGTGGACCGCGGGCTACGTGCGGATGCGCGCCCTGGGCGATCCCGACGTCTTCCTGCCGGGCGACGCGGGGGTGCGCCACGGCCTGCGCGCCCTCGCCGGCCCGGGACCCGCGCCGGACGCCGAAGCCTGGCGGCCCTGGCGCTCGTACGCCGTGCACCACCTGTGGAACGCCACCGCCTGATCCCCGCCCGCACCACGCCGCACCACACCGAACCAGGCCGCACCACACCGAACCACGCCGAACGAACGCCGATCGCCCACCGCACGCACGCCCACCGCACGCCCACCGAACGCCGAACGCACGCGAATCACCGGAGAGAGCCATGCTGTACACGACGCACCCGAGCCCGCTGGGCGAGCTGCTGATCGCCGGGCCGCGCCCGGACACCCTCGCCTCGGTCACCGTGCCGGGGCAGCGCGGCGGGGCACGGATCGGTCCCGGCTGGCGAAGGGACGACGCCGCCTTCGCCCGGGCCGCCGAGCAGTTCGACGCCTACTTCGCGGGCGAGCTCCGGGAGTTCGACCTCACGCTCGCCGCGGAGGGCACGCCCTTCCGCCGGCGGGTCTGGGAGCAGCTGGACCGGATCGCCTACGGCACGACCGTCACCTACGGCGCGCTGGCCAGGCTCGCCGGGCTGCCGCCCGCCTCGGTGCGGGCCGTCGGCGGCGCGGTCGGCGCCAACCCGCTGTCCGTGGTGCGGCCCTGTCACCGAGTCCTCGGCGCGAACGGCTCGCTCACCGGCTACGCGGGCGGCCTGCCCCGCAAGCGGCAGCTGCTCACCCTGGAGGGAGCGCTGCCCGCCGCCCTGGGCTGAGGGCCGCCCGGCCGGTCCCGTGGGCCGCGCCGCCGGCGGTGGCCCAGGGCTTCCGCGGCGGCGCGGCCCACGGCCGGCCCGGCCGGCCCGGGCGAGGACCGGGGCGGGTCTCAGCCGAACTGCCGCTCGATCCGGGCGAGTTTCTCCTCCAGCGAGTCGAGCCGCGGGGCCGCCTGCGAGATCGAGGTCGGGTCCTCGCCTCGGCCGCCCAGCGCATCCTCCGCGGTGGCGTTCAGCGCCGCCCGGCGCGCCGTGCCGCCGGCCTCCAGCGCCGCGGGCTCGGGCGCGGCGACCGCGACCTGCTGGCGGCGGCCGAACATCCGGTGCTGGCGGCTGAGCGCCTTCAGCCTGGCCCGCTCCATGCTGCGCTGCTCACGCCGCCGCATCCGCGTCTGCCGCTTGCTGTTGCGGTCCTCCCTGACCTCCTCGACCGCCTCGTCGAGGGAGCGGACGTTCTCCAGCAGCATCAGCGACCAGGCGCCGTACGTCTCCCGCGGGGCCCGCAGCCACCTGGCGAAGCGGATCTGCGGCAGGGGCCTGGGCACCAGACCCTGCTCGCGCAGGGCGGCCCGCCTGGTCTGCTTCAGCGCCCGGTCGAAGAGCACCGCGGCCGAGAGCGACATCCCGGCGAAGAACTGCGGCGCGCCGGCGTGCGCCGCCCCGCGCGGGGCGTGCACCCAGTTGAACCAGGCCGAGGCGCCCGCGAAGAGCCACACCAGCATGCGCGAGCCCATCGAGGAGTCGCCGTGGCTGGCCTCCCTGACCGCGATCACGGCGCAGAACATCGCCGCGCCGTCGAGCCCGAAGGGGACCAGGTACTCCCAGCCGTCGTCCAGGCCGAGGTTCTGGCGGCCGAAGCCGACCAGGCCCTGGAAAGAGAGGGCGGCGGCCACCCCGGCGCAGCAGAAGAGCAGCGCGTAGGAGGCGAAGGCGTAGATCCGCTCGCGGCGCCGCCTGGCCGCCTCGAGACGCTCCCAGGAGTCGTTGTCCGCGTGCTCGCCCGAGGGCTTCTTGCCCCGGGTCAGCAGGATGGCCGCGAGCAGGAGACCGAACAGCAGCACCGCTCCCGCGAGCACCCAGCTGATGTCTATGTCCGTCGATGCCATAGGGCTGCCCCTCGCATGGGTGTGCTGATCGTGCGGTGCCTGTGCCGGAATCGTGAGCGTCCGGCGCCGCAGAGCATCCTGATGCTACCTGAGCCAACGTCAGCGGAATTTCGGGCCCAATCCCCCTAACGAGTGTCAAGGAGAGGGAAAAGCGCGGTAGTTGATGCGGCCGGTAGGCGAATCTGTTATGAGTTCGCGGTCAGCCGCCGGACGCGGTCGGCGTCGCAGGTGCGCGGGCAGGTGACGCAGGTGTCCTCGGGGCGCAGCGTGAAGAACATGCAGCAGCTCGCCCGGTCCCTGGTGGGCAGCGACTGCCCCTCCGGGCCGCGGAGTTCGCGGAAGCCGGCGCCGCCCGGGTAGGGCGCGGTGCCGCCGGGCAGCAGCAGTGCCGCCTCTGCCTTGGCCCGGCCCTCCTCGCCGAGGAGGTGCCCCACGTACCACAGGGACTCGGTGAGCTCGTCGGTCACCGTGCCCCACAGGGCCCGGCGCCCGCGGCGCATGTGGGGCCCGAAGGCGGCGAGCAGCGGCTCGAAGTGCTCGGCCGCCGCCTGCCGCACGGCCGCGCGCAGGGCCTCCTCGCCGGGGACCACCCGGGCGTCGGGGTGGCCGGCGGCCGGGTCGTCGGGCAGGCAGCTGAACGTGGTGCGCCGCACGCTCATCCGCCCCTCGCCGCGGTGGAAGGCGACGTCGCCGACCGAGAGCCGGGGAACGCGGCGCAGCAGGAAGTAGGGGGCGGTGAACAGCACGGCGGCGGGCCAGCCGTAGCGGTGCAGGGCGAAGCCGGCGACCACGTCCCCGCGCCCCTCCCGGCCGTAGTCGCGCCGGATCTGCGCGGCGTCCTCGGCGAGGAACGCGGCCAGCTCCGCGCCGCCCGCCGCGAGGCCGGCGGCCTGGGCCCAGCCCGCCCCCCGCCGCGGCGCCTCGTCCTCGGTGATGCGCAGCCCGGGCAGCACCTCGGCGACGCGGGCGTAGGCGGGCGTGAGGGGGGTGGTCGTCGCGAGGGCCGGGGCGGGGGCGGGCACGTTCATGGAGCCACGGTCTCCTTGATCACGGGCAGGTTAGCCTTACCTTACCCGATGCCGGTTGGGGTGTGCCGGAGGGCCGACTACGCCTAAGGTGCACAAAACCTCGTTGTGTGGGGCGCCGAAGGGGACGGAGCGGACCGATGGAGCCCACCCGGACGGAGCCGGCGAGCGGGCCGGCCGTCACGGCGCCCGGGCCTGCCCCGGCGGGCCGGGCGCGGCCCGCGCTGCCGGTCAGGCCGCGCACGCTGCCGGAGCGGCACTCGGTGCGCGCCCAGGTGCTCGCCGCGCTGCGGGACGCGCTGGCCACCGGCGAGCTGCAGCCGGGCGGCACCTACTCGGCGCCGCTCCTCGCCGAGCGCTACGGCGTGTCGGCCACGCCGGTGCGCGAGGCGATGCAGCAACTCGTCAGCGAGGGCGTCGTGGAGACCGTGCCCAACCGCGGCTTCCGGGTGGCCGCGAACAGCCCGCGGGACCTGGCGGAACTCGCCGAGGTGCGGGCGGACCTGGAGGTGCCCGCGGTGCTGCGGCTCGCCAGGTCGCTGCCCAGGGAGCGCTGGGACGAGCTGAGCCCGCTGGCCGAGGCGACCGTGACCGCGGCCGCGGCCGGGGACCGCGCCGCCTACGCCGAGGCCGACCTGGGCTTCCACCGGGCGCTGCTCGCCCTCACGGGCAACCGGCAGTTGGTGCGGGTCGCCGGGGAGCTGCACCGGAAGGCGCAGACCCCGGCGGCGGGCCGCCGGCCGCCCGAGGCGGCCGAGCTGGTGGCGAGCGCGGCGGAGCACCAGCAGCTGCTCGACGCCCTGCGGCAGGGCGAGTTCGCCACGGCGGAACGGCTGGTCCGCGCGCACCTGGCGGGGACCGCCGCGCCCGAACGCGCCACGCCCTGAGCAGGCCGCCTCCGGGGCGCCGGGGCCCGCCGTGCCCGGAAGGTGACGGCCGGCGGCAGGCCGGGCACCCGGTGGGTGCCGCGTCGGCCCGCTCCCGTGGGCCGCACGCGCGCCGCGTCCCCGGCCGCGTGGGGGAGTGCTACTCCTCCTCGTCGAGGTGCGCGGCGAGCCAGCGGGGCACCCCGCCCAGCAGGTGGAACAGGCGGCGGGCCTCCGCCAGCAGCCGCCCGGCCTCCGGCTCCTCCGTCACCTCGGCGAGCGCCACCAGCGCGGGCGCGACCCCGACCAGGAAGCCGGTCTCCTCCCGCAGCCGCAGGGACTCCGCGAAGCCGTGCCGCGCCTCCGCCGTCTCGCCCGCGAGCAGCGCCAGGGCGGCGAGGTGCCGCCAGGTGTAGGAGCCCAGCAGCGCGTCGCCGCGGCTGATCGCCTCGTTGTGCGCCCGCCGGTAGCCGGCCTCGGCCGCCTGCGGATTGCCGCTGACGTGCTCGGCCATCAGGCCGCGCCTGAAGTCGAGCAGCGGGCGGCCGGGCGAGTCGGGGGCGAGGAGCGCCGCGGCCCGCCCCAGCGCGGCCCGCGCCTCGTCGGCCCGGTCGCGGACCCGCAGCAGGGTGGAGGCGTAGGCGAGGTAGCCGCGCTCACAGGCGGCGGTGCCGCGTTCCTCGTCGCTCAGGGACAGCGACTCGGCCGCCCGCAGCGCCTCCTCGGCCCTGCCCCAGCCCTCGGCCGTGAACATGCAGCGTTCGACGAGGAGTTCGGCCCTGGCCAGGGCCGCCTTCGGCTCGCTCGCCGCCCGGGGTTCCAGCAGGGCCGCCGCATCCTCCCAACAGCCCCGTGACCGCAGCCGCCATACCGCACTCTCCAGCGGATCACCGTTCACCTGCCGAACGGAATGTGGCACGGCGGTCTCCGTCACATTGCCCTCCCCAGCGCGTCATCGAGCCGTTGACAAGAAGTGATACGTGAGCATCTCAGCACGAGCTCCCGGCCCAGGCCAAGAGGGCTGCGTGAATCAGTTCACAAGTGCCGCCCGGCGGTGGGCGGGTGGGCCTGGCAACCCCCGGAGCGGGCGCGGAGCCGCACGGCCCCTCAGTTCATGCGCAACGCGAGGAAGAAGTCGACCTTGTCCTCGAGACGCGTCAGCGCCCGCCCGGTCAGTTGCTCGATGCGGCCGATGCGATAGCGCAGAGTGTTCACATGCAGGTGCAGCCGGGCCGCGCAGCGGGTCCACGAGCCGTCGGCCTCCAGGAACGCCTCCAGCGTGGCCAGCAGGTCGGAGTGGTGGGCGCGGTCGTACTCCCGCAGCGGTTCGAGCAGCCGGGAGGTGAACGCCCGCCGCACGTCCTCCGGCACGAAGGGCAGCAGCAGCACGTGCGAGGCCAGTTCCTCGTGCCCCGCCCCGCGGACCGCCCCCGGCCCCGCGGCGGCCACCCGGCGGGCGTGCCGCGCCTCCTCCAGGGCGCCGGGCAGCCCCTCGGCCGAGTCGACGGCCGCGCTCAGTCCCAGCGTCAGCCGGCCGCCGCCCCGCAGCCCGGCCGCGAGCGCGGGGCGCACCGGCGCCAGCACCGCCTCGGCCCGGAACGCCGCGTCGGCCGAGGGCACCGGAAGCAGCGCGGCCGCCTCCCCCTCGCGGCCGGTCACGGCCGGGGCCCGGAACAGCTCGCTCAGCAGCCCGCGGGCCGCCGCACCCGAGCCGGCATCGGCGCCCTCGGGCGGCTCGAGCCTGGCGACCGCCACCTGCCAGTGCGGCGCGGCGCGGCCCGGCGCGAGCACCGGAGCGGCCAGCCGCAGCCGCGCCGCCAGCTCGGCCGCCGGGGCCCCGGTCCCCAGCAGCGTGAACACCTCACGCACCAGCCGCCGCCCGAGCGCCGGGGCGGCGTCCTCGCGCCCGCGTTCCTCGGCGAGCAGGGCGGCGACGCTGCCCAGCAGCCCGAGGCGTTCGGCCGGCCAGTCCGCGGCGCCGCCCTGCACCACGAGCAGCCAGTCCGTCAGCGGCGCGCCGCCGCGGCCGCCGGGCGCCCCCTCGCCGCCTGGCCGGCCGGGCTCCTCCGGCACCGGGAACAGCGTGTACTCCACCCCCTCGACGGTGGTCCCCAGGTGGGGCGCGCCGCGCCAGGCGGCGGCCAGCCACCTGGCGGCCAGTTCCCGCGCCACCGGCCCGGGCAGCGGCCCCGGGGCGGCCGGCACCTCGCGGCCGGTGGAGGTCAGCAGCCAGGCCGGCAGGTCCAGGTGGGAGGCCAGGAGTTCGAGCACGGCGCGCGGGCCGCCGGCCGCCCGCAGCCGCCGGTGCCGCTCCACCACCGCGGCGAGGTCCCCGGCCCGCTCACCGGACACCCGCCGCAGCACATGCTCCGTCAGCTCCGCGAAGCCGACCTCCTCGGCCACCGCGAACAGCGGCAGCCCGTGCCGGGCGCAGGCGGCCGTCAGCTCCGTCGGCACCGCCCCGAACTCCGCCTCGCCCGCGGCGAGTCCGGCCACCCCGGCGGCCACGAGCACCCGCACGAAGGGCTCGGCGTCCGCGGGACTCCGCCACCAGGCCAGGCCGGTCAGCACCAGCTCCCCGCCCCGCAGGTAACGGCTGGGGTCGCGCAGGTCCGTGGTCATGACCCCGCGCACCAGCCGGTCGAGCTCCCCCTCGCCGGTGAGCAGCCGCAGGCCCGGGGACCTGCCCTCGAGCAGAGTGCGCAGACGCATCGGGCACCGCCTCCCCGGCCGCGGATCGCCTCGTACGAATCTACAAGAACGGCGCCCGCGCCCCGGGCGGATCTTCGCACCATCCGTGACTGTCCGCACCCCCTCACCAGACCGCTTACTGGAGGGACCGCCTACCGCGAAGGGCATACGACGATGGACTTCCTCCGCCCCGCCACCTGGGAAGAGGCGCTGGCCGCCAAGGCGGCCCACCCGGAGGCGGTCCCGATCGCCGGGGGCACCGACCTCATGGTCGAGCTCAACTTCGGCCGCAGGCGGCCCGCGTGCCTCCTCGACCTGGGCCGCATCGGCGAACTCGCCCGCTGGCACCGGGAGAAGGGCGCCGTGCGGCTCGGCGCGGCCGTCCCCTACCGGGAGATCGCGGCGGCGCTCGGGGGCCCGCTGCCCGCGCTCGCCCACGCCGCCCGCGCCGTGGGCTCGCCGCAGATCCGCAACCGGGGCACCGTGGGCGGCAACCTCGGCACCGCCTCGCCCGCCGGCGACGCCCATCCGGCGCTGCTCGCCGCCGGGGCCGCCGTCGAGGCCGCCTCGGTGCGCGGCACCAGGCTGATCCCCGTCGAGGAGTTCTTCACCGGGCCGCGGCGCAACGCCCTCGCGGCGGACGAGCTGATCCGCGCGGTGCGGATCGACCCCGCGGGCGGGCCGCAGGAGTTCGCCAAGGTCGGCACCCGCAACGCCATGGTCGTGGCGGTGTGCTCCTTCGCCCTGGCCCTGGACGAGGCAGGCCGCTCGGTGCGCACCGGCATCGGCTCCGCCGCGCCCACCCCGCGGCGCGCCCGCGAGGCAGAGGAGTTCCTCGCCGGCGTGCTCGCCGAGGGCGGGCACTGGGAGGACCGGCGGCCCCCGCCGCCCTCGGCCGCGCGCCGCTTCGCCGAACTCGCCGCCGCGGCCTGCGCCCCGATCGACGACGTGCGCGGCTCGGCCGCCTACCGCAGGCACGCCGTCGCGGTGCTCGCGCGGCGCACCCTCGACCGGACCTGGACCGCCTACCGAGGAGGAGAACGGTGCGCGTGAACCTGACCGTCAACGGCCGCCCCGCCCACGCGGAGGGGGTGTGGGAGGGCGAGAGCCTGCTGTACGTGCTGCGCGAGCGGCTCGGCCTGTTCGGCACCAAGAACGCCTGCGAGCAGGGCGAGTGCGGCTCCTGCACGGTGCGGCTCGACGGCGAGCCGGTGTGCGCCTGCCTGGTCGCCGCCGGGCAGGCCGAGGGCCGCGAGGTGGAGACCGTCGAGTCACTGGCCGGCGCCGCGGGCCTCTCGGCGGTGCAGGAGGCGTTCGCGGAGGCGGGGGCCGTGCAGTGCGGCTTCTGCACGCCGGGACTCCTCATGGCCACCGACGCGCTGCTGCGCCGGGAGCCACGGCCCGCGGAGGCCGAGATCCGGGAGGCGCTGTCGGGGAACCTGTGCCGCTGCACCGGCTACGAGCAGATCCTGTCCGCGGTGAGACTGGCCGCGGCCCGGCGGGCGGAGGGCGCCCGGTGAACGCGCCGGCAGCGCCCGGGGGTTTCGGCGGCGTGGGGGAGTCCGCCGGCCGGCCCGACGGGCGGCAGAAGGTGACCGGCGCCTTCCCCTACGCCTCCGACCTGCGGCACCCGGACATGCTGTGGGGGCACACGCTGCGCAGCCCGCACGCCCACGCCAGGCTGCTGGGCCTGGACGTCGCCCCGGCCCTGGCCGTCCCCGGGGTCGCCTGCGTGCTCACCGCCCGCGACCTGCCCGCCGCCACCCACTACGGCCTCGACCTCCCCGACCAGCCGGTGCTCGCCGAAGGACGGGTCCGCTACCACGGCGAGCCGGTGGCGCTGGTCGCCGCCGACCACCCGGAGACCGCCCGCAGGGCCGCCGCCCTGATCCGGGCGGAGTACGCCGAACTCCCCGGCGTCCACGACGAGGCGAGCGCCACCGCCCCCGGCGCCCCCCTCCTGCATCCGGACCGCGCCGACCGCTACGCCGCCCTGGTGCCGCACCCCAACGTCGTGCACCGCCAGCCGGTGCGGCGCGGCGACCTGGCCGCGGCCGCGGCCCGCGCCGACGTGGTGGTCGCCCGCGAGTACCGGGTCGGCATGCAGGACCAGGCGTTCCTCGGGCCCGAGTCGGGCCTCGCCGTGCCGGACGGGGAGGGCGGCGTGGACCTGTACGTCGCCACCCAGTGGCTGCACGTGGACCGGCGCCAGCTGGCGCCGGTGCTCGGCCTGCCGCCCGCGAAGGTCCGCCTGACCCTGGCCGGGGTGGGGGGCGCCTTCGGGGGCCGCGAGGACCTGTCGATGCAGGCCCACGCCTGCCTGCTGGCGCTGCGCACCGGCCGCCCCGTGAAGATGTCCTACCGCCGCGACGAGTCCTTCCTCGGCCACGTCCACCGGCACCCGGCGACCCTCAGCTACGAGCACGGCGCCACCCGCGACGGCAGGCTGACGCACGTGCGGGCGCGCATCGTCCTCGACGGCGGCGCCTACGCCTCCTCCTCGCCCGCCGTGGTCGGCAACGCGGCCTCGCTCGGCGTGGGCCCCTACGAGGTGCCCGCCGTCGAGGTGGAGGCCCTCGCCCTCTACACCAACAACCCTCCCTGTGGCGCGATGCGCGGCTTCGGCGCCGTCCAGGCCTGCTTCGCCTACGAGGCGCAGATGGACCTGCTCGCCGCCGAACTCGGCCTGGACCCCGTCGAGTTCAGGCAGCGCAACGCCCTCTCCGAGGGCTCGGTCATGCCCACGGGCCAGCGGGTGGACTCCCCGGCGCCGGTCGCCGAGCTCCTGCGCCTGGTCAAGGAGCGCCCCCTGCCGCGCCCGCGGCAGTGGGAGACGCGGGATTCGGCGACCGGGGCCCGCCGCGTCGAGCCGCGCGCGCTGCCCGGCGGGCTCGGCCGGGCGAGCCGCGGCGAGTCCGTGGTGCGCGGCGTGGGCTACGCGGTCGGCATCAAGAACGTCGCCTTCTCCGAGGGCTACGACGACCCCTCGACGGCGCGGGTCACCCTGGAGCTGTCCGGGGACGAGCCGGTGGCCACGGTGCGCACCGCCGCGGCCGAGGTCGGGCAGGGCGGGGTCACCGTCCAGACGCAGATCGCCCGCACCGAACTCGGCGTCTCCCGGGTGGTCCTGGCGCCCCCCGACACCGGCATCGGCTCGGCCGGCTCCACCTCGGCCTCCCGGCAGACGTACCTGACCGGCGGCGCGGTCCGCGAGGCGTGCGCCGCCGTGCGCGCCGAGGTGCTGCGGCGCGCCCGCGAGCGCCGCGGCCGGCCCGCGGACGGCCCGCCCGCGGACGGGCTGCGGCTGGCCGAGGGCAAGGTGGTCACGGCGGAGGGCGAGGTGCTTGCCGGCCTCGCCGAGCTGCTGGAAGCCGGCCCCGTGACGGCGGAGCGGGAGTTCAGGCACCGCCCGACCCGGCCGTTCGACCCGGTGACCGGGCAGGGCGACGGGCACGTGCAGTACTCCTTCTGCGCCCACCGCGCCGTCGTGGAGGTCGACACCGAGCTCGGCCTGGTGAAGGTCGTGGAGCTGGCCGCCGCCCAGGACGTCGGCCGGGCGATCAACCCGCGCGCGGTGGTGGGCCAGATCCACGGCGGCTCCCTCCAGGGCCTCGGCCTCGCGATCCTGGAGGAGCTCCGGGTCGACGCCGCGGGCCGGGTGCGCAACCCCTCGTTCACCGACTACCTCCTGCCGACCGTCCTGGACGCCCCGAGCATGCCCGTGGACGTGCTCGAACTCGCCGACCCGCACGCCCCGTACGGGCTGCGCGGCGCCGGCGAGGCCCCCACCCTCTCGGCCACCCCGGCCGTGGTGGCCGCCCTCAGGCAGGCGACGGGACGCGCCCTGCGCCGGGTGCCGGTCCGGCCGGAACACCTCGTCGGCCTGGCGGAGTAGCGCCGGTTCCCCGGGGCGGGGCCGGGGGGGCCGAGGGGGCGGCGGCCGGGGGCCCGGGGAGGAAACCGGGGGCGGGACGCGCAGCCTGCGGGGCCCGGGAGCGCCGGGCCCGGCCCACCCGAGACACCAGGAGAGAACCGCACATGCTTGACCTCGCCGCCGAGCTGGACCAGTGGTGCCGTGAGGGGCGCGCCTTCGCGGTCGCCACCGTGGTGGCCGTGGGCGGCAGCGCGCCGCGCCGGCCGGGCGCCGCCCTCGCGGTGGCCGCGGACGGCACGGCCCTCGGCAGCGTCTCCGGCGGCTGCGTCGAGGGTGCGGTCTACGAGCTGTGCCGGCAGGCCCTCGACACCGGGCGCCCGCTCGTCGAGCGCTTCGGCTACGCCGACGCCGACGGCCTCGCGGTCGGCCTCACCTGCGGCGGCAGCGTCGAGGTGCTGGTCACCCCGGTGCCCGCGGACGCCCCCGCGCGGCCCGCCCTCGGCGCCGCCCTGGCCGCGGCGGCGCGGGGCGAGGCGGCGGCCCTCGCCCGGGTGGTGGCCGGGCCCGCCCCGCTGCCCGGCGGCGCGCTGCTGGTCACGCCGGGCGCTCGCGCGGCCGGCGGCCTCGGCCTGGGCGCCGCCCTCGACGGCGCCGCCGCCCGCGCCGCCGCGGACGCGCTGGGCGCCGGGCGCACCGGCACCGTCCGGGTCGGCGACCGGGGCGGGCTCTGCGGGCGGCAGGTCACCCTCTTCGTCGAGTGCAGCCTGCCCCCGCCGCGGATGCTGGTCTTCGGCGCCGCCGACTTCGCCGCCGCCCTGGTGCGCGCGGGCGCGTTCCTCGGCTACCGGGTCACGGTCTGCGACGCGCGGCCGGTCTTCGCCACGGCCGCCAGGTTTCCCGGGGCCGCGGAGGTGGTCGCCGACTGGCCGCACCGCTACCTGGAGTCGGAACGCGACCGGCTCGACGCCAGGACCGTGGTGTGCGTGCTGACCCACGACGCGAAGTTCGACGTGCCGCTGCTGGTGCGGGCCCTGCGGCTGCCGGTGGCCTACGTCGGCGCGCTCGGCTCGCGCCGCACCCACGCCGACCGGCTGCGCCGGCTGCGCGAGGCAGGGGCCACCGAGGAGGAGCTGGCGAGGCTGCGCGCGCCGATCGGCCTCGACCTCGGCGCCCGCACCCCCGAGGAGACGGCGCTGGCGATCGTCGCCGAGGTCGTCGCCCTGCGGCGTGGCGGCACGGGCCGCCCGCTGACCGGCACAAACCTGCCGCTCCACCGGACTGTCACAGGCGCCTTCTAGAGTCCGGGCATGACCGGACGCCCGCTCACCACTCGTGAACTCAACCGTGCCCTGCTCGCCCGCCAGCTGCTCGCCGAGCGCTCCCCCTGGGACGCGGCGCGGGCCGTCACGCACCTCGTGGGCCTCCAGACCCAGGTCCCCGGCAACCACTACACGGCGCTGTTCTCGCGGCTGGCCGGTTTCGACCCGCGCGACTTCTCGCGGCGCCTGGCCGAGCGCGAGTTCGTCAGGCTCAGCATGCAGCGCTCCACCATCCACACGGTCACCGCGGCCGACTGCCTGGCGCTGCGGCCGGTGCTCCAGGCGGCGGGGGAGAGCAGCTTCCGCTCCAACTGGGCCCGGCGCCTGCCCGGGGTCGACCTGGCGGAGCTCGCGGCCCGCGCCGCCGGGCTCGCCGCCGAACAGCCGCGCACGCTCACGGAGTTCGGCGCGCTGCTGCGGGAGCGGTGGCCCGAGAGCGAGGCCCGCGCCCTCGGCGCCGCGGTGCGGCACGCCCTGCCGATGGTGCAGGTGCCCCCACGCGGCCTCTGGCAGCGCGGCGGCGCCCCCCGGCACACCACGGCCCAGAGCTGGCTCGGCGCCGCACTCGGCACCGAGACCGCCCCGGACGCGCTGATGCTGCGCTACCTCGGCGCGTTCGGGCCCGCTTCGGTCAAGGACGCGCAGATGTGGTCGGGGCTGAGCAGGCTGCGCGAGGTCTTCGAGCGGCTCCGGCCGCGGCTGGCCGTCTTCCGCGACGAGCAGGGCACCGAGCTGTTCGACCTGCCCGAGGCGCCGCGCCCGGGCGCCCAGGCGCCCGCCCCGGCCCGCTTCCTGCCCGAGTTCGACAACGTGTTCATCGGGCACGCGGACCGCACCCGGGTGATATCGGACGAGGCCAAGTCCCGTTCCTGGTCGGGCGGGAGCCGCCCGCTCCCGGTCTTCCTCGCCGACGGCTTCGTCCGCGGCTCCTGGCGGATCGACGCCGACCGCGGGCGCACCCGGGCCACCCTGCTGCTCACCCCCTTCGGGCCGCTCGCCCCGGCCGAGCGCTCCGGTCTCGAAAAGGAGGGGGCCCGGCTGCTCGGCTTCCACGCCCCGGACGCCGCCCACGAGATCCGCTTCGCCTGACCCCTCGCGCCGGGCCGCCGCCCCCGGCGGCGCCGCTCAGGCCGCGCCGCCCGCCCCCCGCGCCACCAGCTCCTCCGCGGCCTCGTTCACCGGCTGCGGCGTGCCCGTCAGGTCGAGCACGAACAGCGGCACCCGCAGCGCGTCCGCCTGGCCCCTGGCCCGCCGGTCGTACCCGGCGAGCGCGAAGGCCACCGCGAGCGCGCCCTCCGCCATGCCGTGCAGCCACAGCGTCTCGATCCTGCGCGGCCCGGTCGGGGCCGTCGTAGGGTCGACCAGGCCCACCACGCCCTGCCCGGTGAGCCCGACCACGGAGCCCGGGCGCGGCACGGCCGTGCGCACCCCGGCGAAGCCGAGCCAGTCCAGGTAACGGGCCGCGCAGGCCACCGCGTCGTAGGCGGTCCTGATCGTCAGCGGCTCGAAGGGCGGGCGCGCCACCGCCGCCCGGGGGGACGCGGGAGGCGGCTCGTCACCCGCCGCCAGCCGCACGGTCACCCCGCAGGGGCACTCGAACTCCGGCTGCGGCCACTGCCCGCGGCGCCCGCAGGTGGCGCAGTCGATCTCCGTCCAGGACCCCGCCCAGGACCGGTGCCGCACCGGCACCGCCGCGGCGCTCGCCCGGGGCGGCGGCACCTCCACGGGCGCCCCACACGCGCACGGAAACGCAGGCGGTATGTAGGAATGCTCCCGGCGGCACGCCGGGCAGCGCACGAGCATGCATTTCGCCATCTCTCACTCCAGAGACCGGACTTCCTGCGGAGATTGTCGCAGCGCCCGCCCCGGTGAGGGTGCCTGGTCAGCCAGATGCGCGCGAGGTAATCCCAACGGGCCGCTTTTCCTGTTCCACGCCCTGACAAGGGATTTGTTCACTCGTACGTGGCGTTCATTCTCGCCCTCCGTATGGCGTGATGCGCGGACAGTGATATTTACTGTCGCTGTAGGGTCTGCCGACCACCCGCACAGTGCGGGGGAACGGTGAAGGCGATCCGCCTCGAACAGGACGGCAGGGGAGGCCGAGTGGTGCCAGGAGAAGCCGAGACCGCTCGCATGATGCGGAGCGTGGGCGCGAGCGCCGACCCGCGGCTGCTCGCCTTGCGGGAGGCGGCGACGCGGCTGCGCCGCGATCTCAACGCCTTCCGCGCCCCGCTCGCGGACCGGGAGATCGCCGAGCGCGAGCTGACCGCCCTCGACGGCCTCATCGCCGCCGGAGTGCCCGACGAGGCGGCGCTGCGGCACACGCTGCTGCTGATCGCCGCGGCGGTCGGCTCGGTGAGCGCCCTCGCGCCCGGCGTGGTGCGGCTGCGGCATGCCGTCGAGCTGTTCGGCGTCCCGCACCCCGGGCTCCCCGCCACGCGGCGCACCCCCAGGTGAGCGGCGCCCCCGCGGCACCGGTTCCGGCACGGCCCTCGACACGGCTCCCGCCGCTGTGGCTAGATTTGACGGCGTGACCGACCGGACCGTCATCGAGAACTGTGCCCTCGCCACCGTGGACGCCGCCGGAACGGAACACGCCGCCGGCCACCTGGTCCTCGCCGACGGCCGCATCGAATCCCTCGGCCCCGGACCGGTCCCCGCCCCTCTCGCGGGCGTGACCCGCAGGATCGACGCCACCGGGCACCTGGCCACCCCGGGCCTGATCAACACCCACCACCACTTCTACCAGTGGCTCACCAGGGGGCTGGCCCAGGACGCCAAGCTCTTCGACTGGCTTGCCGCGCTGTATCCGATCTGGGCGAGGATCGACGAGCCGATGGTGGAGACCGCGGCCCGCGCCTCCCTGGCGATGATGGCCCGCGGCGGCGTGACCACCGCCATGGACCACCACTACGTCTTCCCCAAGGGGGCGGGCGACCTGCTCGGGGCCGAACTGCGGGCCGCCGCCGCGCTCGGGGTGCGGTTCGTCGCCGCCCGCGGCTCCATGGACCTGGGCGCCTCCAGGGGCGGGCTGCCGCCCGACTTCGCGGTGGAGCCGGTGGACGAGGCGCTGCGGGCCACCGAGGAGGCCGTACACGCCCATCACGACCCCTCCTTCGGCTCGATGCGGCAGATCGTCGTGGCGCCCTGCTCGCCCTTCTCCGTGTCCACCGAGCTGCTGCGCGAGGCCGCCGTGCTGGCCAGGCGCCTCGGCGTGCGGCTGCACACGCACGGCTCGGAGACGGCCGAGGAGGCGTCGTACTGCCGGGAGGTCTTCGGCCTCGGCCCCACCGAGTACCTGGAGTCGGCCGGCTGGCTCGGCGAGGACGTGTGGATGGCGCACTGCGTGCACCTGGAGGACGCGGACCTCGCGGCCTTCGCCCGCACCGGCACCGGTGTGGCCCACTGCCCCTCCTCCAACGCGCGGCTCGGCGCCGGGCTGGCCCGGGTGCCGGAACTGCTCGCCGCGGGCGTGCCCGTCGGCCTCGGCGTGGACGGCACCGGCTCCAACGAGACGGGTGAGCTGCACACCGAATTGCGCAACGCCCTGCTCCTCAACCGCCTCGGCCCGCACCGCGAACGGGCCCTGACGGTCAGGCAGGCGCTGTGGCTGGGCACCATGGGCGGGGCCAGGGTCCTGGGCAGGCAGCGCGAGATCGGCTCGCTCGAACCCGGAAAACTGGCCGACCTCGTGCTGTGGCGTCTTGACGGGCTGGGCCACTCCACCATCGCCGACCCGGTCGCCGCGCTGGTCCTCGGCCCACCGGCGCCGGTCACCCTCTCCCTGGTCGGCGGCGTGCCCGTGGTGGAGAACGGGCGGCTGCTGAGGGCGGACGAGGAGGTCATCGCCCGGGCCGCCAGGTCCGAGGCGCGCCGTCTGGCGGAACTCGCGGGCTGAGCGCGCCCGGCGCACCACGGGCGCGCCGGGGCCCGCCCCGGGGGCGCGCGGGGGGCGGCAGCGCGGGCCCCCGCGCCAAAGTTCACGGGGCCGCAATGTGCCGCAATGGCACGCCGGGCACGGCCCGTTGCACGATCGGTGGATGTCCATCGACGAGAGAGCCCATGACCGCCGGCGGCTGCGCCAGTGGCTCGCCGGCCGGGCGCGCGCGGAGGGCGTGCGCCGCCGGGACCTGCTGCGGCTGCTCGCCGCCGCGGGTGCCGTCTCCGCGGGTGCCGCCGCGGCCCCCCGCGCCGCCGCCGCCCCGGCGCCCGCCGACGGCCCGGCCGACCCGGCGCCTGGCATCGTCAAGCCGCTGCCCGAGGAGCAGTTCACCGTCCGCGGCACGAACGCCGAGACCCGCTGGTCCGCCCTGCGCGGCACCGGCTACCACACGCCCAACGCGCTGTTCTTCGTCCGCAACCACACGGCCACGCCGCTCCTCGACGCGGACGCGTGGCGGCTGCGGGTCTGGGGGAGCGGGCTGCGCGGCGGCGAGGCCGTCTTCGGCCTCGACGACCTGCGCCGCCTGCCCGCCACCACGCACTCGGCCTTCGTGGAGTGCGCCGGCAACGGCCGTTCCTTCTACGCCTCGCAGCAGGGCGAGACCGTCTCGGGCACCGCGTGGACGCTGGGCGCGATCGGCGTGGCGCGCTGGCGCGGGGTCAGGCTGGCCGAGGTGCTGGCCCGCGCCGGGCTCCGCGGCGACGCCGTCGACGTGATGCCGCGCGGGCTGGACGCGGAGGTGACGGACGCCGCGGGCGCGAACCTCGGGCACGTCAGGCGCCCGCTGCCGCTGGCCAAGGCGCTGTCGGACGTGCTCCTCGCCTACGAGATGAACGGCGAGCCGCTTCCCCCTGACCACGGCGCCCCGGTGCGGGTTCTGGTGCCGTCCTGGGTGGGGATCTCGCACCTCAAGTGGGTGGGGGACATCGAGGTGGCGGCCGAGCCCCTCTACTCCCCCTGGAACACCGACCTCTACCGGCTCTTCGGGCCCGTCTACCCGCCGGAGGGCAGCGAGCCGCTGACCCGGCAGAGCCTCAAGAGCGCCTTCGAACTCCCCTTCGGCGCCGCCTTCGTGGCCGGGCGCTCCTACCGGCTGCACGGCCGCTCCTGGTCGGGCGCCGGGGGCGTGCGCCGGGTCGAGGTGAGCACGGACGGGGGCGCGAGCTGGCGGCCGGCCAGGCTGCGGGACGCGCCGCGCCGCGACGGCTGGGTCCGCTGGTCGGCGGAGTGGACGCCGGCGGCGGCCGGACCCGCGGAGCTGCTGGCGCGGGCCACCGACGAGCGGGGCACCACCCAGCCGGAGCGCGCGGTCTTCAACGAGCAGGGCTACCTGTTCGACGCCGTGGTGCGCCACCCGGTCGAGGTGAGCCCCGCGGCCTGAACCCGGGCCGCGGGCGGAACCGGGCCCGCGGCGGCCGTGCCGCGCGGGCGCGCCCGGCCCCGTGGCCGCCGGTGCCGTGCGGCGGCCGTGCCGCGCACCCCGGCGGGCCGCCGCACGGGTGGGCTACGTGCCGGCGGGAGCGGGGGGCTCGGGCGCGGCCCGGGGCCCCGCTTGCGCCGGGGTGTCCTCGGCCGGCAGGTGGTGCCGCTCGATCTCCGCCATGTGCGTCTCGGCCCAGTCCCGCAGCGCGGACAGCGGGCCTTCGAGGGACAGGCCCAGGCCGGTGAGCCGGTAGTGCACCGCGGGCGGCACGGTGGGCTCGACGCGGCGCTCCACCAGGCCGTCGCGCACCATGCTCCGCAGGGTGACGGACAGCATCTTCTGCGAGACGCCCGGCATGCGGCGGCGCAGCTCGGCGAAGCGGACCTCCGCCGGGGCGGCCTCCGCAAGCGCCTTGACCGCCATCGAGGTCCACTTGGTGCCGATGCGGTCGAGCAGCTCGCGCGTCGGGCACCACGGGGAGAAGAGATCCCCGCGCCTGCCCCGTTCTGACCCGGTCACCCGTGGCTCACCACCTGAGGGAGAAGTGCCGTCTTCCGGCCGCCAGGTTAGTTCCCTAGCGTGAGCTTGTCACCAATGGTTACCCCTGACGAGCTGGAGAGTTCCATGGCCGAGGTCCGTCGCATCGCCGTCGAAGGCGTCGAGTTGAACGTGGCGACCGCAGGCCGCGGCCCGGCCGTCGTGCTGCTCCACGGCTTCCCCCACACCTGGGAGCTGTGGACGGACGTGATGGCGGACCTGGCGCGGCGTCACCTGGTGATCGCGCCCGACCTGCGCGGCCTCGGCGGCAGCGGCCGCGCCGCGGACGGGTACGACGCGGGGACCCTCGCCGAGGACGTCGCCGGGCTGCTCACGGCGCTGGGCGTCCCCTCGGCCGCCGTCGTCGGCATCGACGCGGGCGTCGCGCCCGCCTTCCTGTTCGCCCTGCGGCACCCGGGTCGGGTGCGGCGGCTGGTCCTGATGGAGGCCCTGCTCGGCGGGCTGCCTGGGGCCGGGGACCTCCCGGCGGAGGGCCGCCCGTGGTGGTTCGGCTTCCACGCCGTCCCCGGCCTCGCTGAGCGGCTGCTTCAGGGCAGGGAGGCGGCCTACGTGGACTGGTTCCTGGACACCGGAACCCTCGGCGCGGGGGTGCGCCCGGCCCTGCGGGACGCCTTCGTGCGCGCCTACACCGGCAGGGAGGCGCTGCGGTGCGCGTTCTCCCACTACCGGGCCCTGCCCCAGAGTGCGGCGCAGATCCGGCAGGAGACGGCCGGGGCCCGCCTCCTGGTGCCGGCGATGGCGGTGGGCGCCCACCCGGTCGGCGCGGCCCTGGAACGCCAACTGCGGCCCCTCGCAGACGAGTTGACCGGGCACGTCATCGAGGACTGCGGCCACATCATTCCCCTGCACCGGCCCGACGCGCTGCTCGGGCTGCTGCGCCCCTTCCTGGCCGCAGATCCGCAGTCCGCGCCGCGACCCGCGCCGCCCGGGTGACGCGGGCCCGGCGCGGCGGGCTCAGTCCGGGCCGGGCCGTTCCGTTGCCCCCGCCTCGGGGTCGAAGCCTTCGGCCGCGCCGGTGCCCTGGTCCTCGCCGCCGCGCTCCCGCCAGGGGCCGACGCCGACCAGGCCCGTGGTGCCGACGTCCACGCCGCCGTCCGGCCGCACCCGCTGGGGCGCCAGGCCCTCGGCCGGGGTGACCTCGAGGAAGGCGCCGTTCACCGGCGTCCCCGCGGTGACCGTGTTCCGCCACAGCAGCGGGGCCTCGGCGGTCTCGCCCGGGGCCAGCGTCACCTGCTGCGGGGGATCGTCGAAGCCCTCGACGACCGCGATGCCGGCCGAGCCCCGCGCGAACTCCACGTCCAGGGGCTGCCCTTGCTCGTCCAGCAGCCGCAGCAGCGGGTAGCCCTCCACCGGGTAGGGCTCCTCCCCGCAGTTCGTCAGCAGGATCGAGGTGGCCCGCAGCCCCAGGGCGGCGTCCACCGGCGCCGGGGAGAGACGGACGCCGTCGTCCGGGCACTCCGTTCCCACCGCCTCCTCCCCGGCGGACGGGGAGGGCACCACGTAGGCCGGGTCCGACGCCGGGGAGGAGCCGGAGGGAGCGGGGGGCACCGCCGCGGCCTGCTGCCCGGCGCGCTCCGTGCCGCAGCCGGCCAGGAGGCCGGCCAGCAGGCAGCCGAACGCCGCCCACCGCAGGCGGGGGCCGGTCACCCGGTCCGTGATCGGCGTGAGAGGTCTGTCCATCCCCCGATCATCGCAGGCGGGTTCGCGCCCCTCCCCGGCCGGGGACGCCTCCCCGGCCGGGGGCGGCGGGCCTCAGGGGAGCAGGGGATAGGCGGCCAGGGTGAGGAAGTCCACGTACTCCTTGTCGAGGGCGATCCGCATCAGCAGGTCGAAGGCCCGCTCCCAGCCCTGGTCCACGTACGCGTCCTCGCCGACCTCCTCACGGATCGCCACCAGCTGGTCGGCCGCGACGCGTTGCACGTAGTCGCGGGTGACGCGCTCGCCGTTGTCGAGGGTGACGCCGGCGGCGATCCACTGCCAGATCTGCGAGCGGGAGATCTCCGCCGTGGCCACGTCCTCCATCAGGTCGAAGACGGCCACCGCCCCCTTCCCGTCCAGCCACGCCCTGAGGTAGCGGGTGCCCACCTGGATCGCGTTCTCCAGGCCGGCCTGGGTGGGGCCGGCGTCCACATCGCCGACGGCCAGCAGGTCCTCCGCGGTGACGTTGACGTCCTCGCGCAGCCGGTCCTTCTGGTGCGGCCGGTCGCCCAGCACCGCGTCGAAGGACTCCCTGGCCACCGGGACGAGCCCGGGGTGCGCCACCCAGGAGCCGTCGAACCCGTCGGCCGCCTCCCGGTCCTTGTCGGCCTTGACCTTGGCGAAGGCCAGCTCGTTGACCTCGGCGTCGCGGGAGGGGATGAACGCCGCCATGCCGCCGATCGCGTGCGCCCCGCGCCGGTGGCAGGTGCGGACCAGGAGCTCGGTGTAGGCCCGCATGAAGGGGGCGGTCATCGTCACGGCGTTGCGGTCGGGCAGCACGTACCTCGCGCCGCGGTCCCGGAAGTTCTTGATCAGCGAGAACAGGTAGTCCCAGCGGCCGGCGTTCAGCCCCGAGGCGTGGTCGCGCAGTTCGTAGAGGATCTCCTCCATCTCGAAGGCCGCGGTGATCGTCTCGATCAGCACGGTGGCCCTGACCGTGCCGTAGGGAATGCCGAGCCGCTCCTGCGCGAAGACGAACACGTCGTTCCACAGCCGCGCCTCCAGGTGCGACTCCAGCTTCGGCAGGTAGAAGTACGGGCCCTTGCCGAGGTCGAGCAGCCGGCGCGCGTTGTGGAAGAAGTACAGGCCGAAGTCCACCAGCGCGCCCGGGATCGCCCGCCCCTCGACAGTGAGGTGCCGCTCGTCGAGGTGCCAGCCCCTGGGCCTGGTCACGATGGTGGCCAGCTCCTCGTCGGGGCGCAGCGCGTAGCGCTTTCCCCGCTCGTCCGTGAAGTCGATGCGGCGGCGCAGGGCGTCCGCCAGGTTGAGCTGGCCGCCCACCACGTTCTCCCAGGTGGGGGAGGAGGCGTCCTCGAAGTCGGCGAGCCAGACCCGGGCGCCTGAGTTCAGCGCGTTGACGGTCATCTTCCGGTCGGCCGGGCCGGTGATCTCCACCCGCCGGTCCTCGAGCGCGGGGGGCGCGGGGGACACCTGCCACACCCCCGCCTGCACGCCGGTGGCGGGCAGGAAGTCGAGCTTGCCGGTGCGTGCGATCTCCTCGCGGCGCGCGGCCCGCCGGACGAGGAGCTCGTCCCGGCGCGGGGTGAACCGCCGGTGCAGTTCGGCGAGGAAGTCCAGCGCCTCCTCGGTGAGCACCTCGTCCTGCCGGGGCAGGGGCGCCGGGGCGTCGACGGTGACGGCGGACATGGGCGGTCACTCCTTCAGCGAGACGGAATGCGGATGCTAGTTTCCTCATTGCGGAAGATCAACGAGGAGTGCGGGCCTGGCGGCTCACCCGGCGGCGTGGCCGGGCGGCTCACCGAAGGTCAACGAGGTCTCCCGGCTCGTCGATGTCGTCGGGCGCGGCCACGTCGGCGCACTCCACCTGCGTGATCTCCCCCTCGTGCGCCCGGAGATACGCCCGCGCCCCGCGGTCCCCGCGCGCCTCCCGCACCACCCCCGCGAAGTGGGCGGCGCCGATCAGCACCGGGTGCCCGCGCCGCCCCGCGTAGGCCGCGGCGGCCAGCGTCTCGGGCGTCCGGTACGCGGCGAGCACCCGGGCCATCGCCGCCGCGCCCACCCCCGGCTGGTCCACGAGACTGACCAGCGCGCCCCGGGCGCCGGCGCCGGCGAGCGAACGGAGGCCGGCCCGCAGCGAGGAGCCCATCCCGGACTCCCAGTCCCGGTTGACCACCACCACACAGCCCGTCAGGTCCGCCCTGGCCCGCACCTCTTCCGCGGCGGCGCCCAGCACCACGTGCACCCGGCCGCAGCCGGCCGCGCGCAGGTCGGCCGCGGCCCGTTCCACGAACAGCCGCCCCCGGCCCACCAGCAGGGCCTTGGGCCTGCCGCCGAGCCGCCGCCCGCCGCCCGCGGCGAGCACGAGTCCGCCCACGGCGCCCTCAGTCATGCGCCCCAGCCTAGAGCGAGCCGCCCGGGAGCGCGCGGGCCCGGGCGCGCCGGGAAACCGGGGCGGGCGCGGCTCAGGCGCCGGTGTGGCCGGCGAGCGCCGCGGACAGGTCCCGCGCGACCTCCTGCAGGAGCGGCACCATCTTCTCGATGGCCTCGTCGGTGACCCGCCCGGCGGGACCCGACACCGAGATCGCCGCCGAGGTGGGGGAGTCGGGGACCCGCACCGCGACGCATCGCACGCCTATCTCCTGCTCGTTGTCGTCGACGGCGTAGCCGCGGGCGCGGACCCGGGTCAGCGCCTCCAGGAACGCGTCCGGCGTCGTGAGCGTGCGCTCGGTCGCCGCCGGCATCCCGGTGCGGGCGAGCAGGGCCCGCACCTCGCGGTCGGGGAGCCCGGCGAGCAGCGCCTTCCCCACCCCCGTCGAGTGCGGCCTGACCCGGCGCCCGACCTCCGTGAACATCCGCATCGAGTGCCGCGAGGGCACCTGCGCCACGTAGACGGCGTCGTCCCCGTCGAGCAGCGCCATGTTGGCCGTCTCGCCGGTCTCCTCCACCAGCCGGGCCAGGTGCGGCCTGGCCCAGGTGGCGAGCGGGCGCGCCGCGCTCTCCCCGAGGCGGATCAGCCGCGGGCCAAGCGCGTAGCGGCGGTTGGGCTGCTGGCGCACGTAGCCGCAGGCGACCAGGGTGCGCATCAGCCGGTGGATCGTGGGCAGCGGCAGGCCGCTGCTCGCCGCGAGCTCGCTCAGCCCCGTCTCCCCGCCCGCGTCGGCCATGTGCTCCAGCAGGCCGAAGGCGCGCTCCAGGGACTGGACCCCGCCGCTGGCGGAGGACTTGCGGACGTCGGACGGCGGCACGTCGCGTTCCTGTTCGAAGAGGTCGGGGCTCGGTGTGGCGATCAGCGGCAGCCTACCCGCACCCGGCGCGCCCTCCCCGCCGCCCCACGGCCGAAACCGGACGCCGGTGCGAGTGAGGCGAATGCTCTGTGGCGGCCGCCGGGGGGAAGCTGTGGAGCGGCGGGACCATCCTGTGAACTCCTGGGAAATATCCGCAGGGCCACGTTGACGAGCCGCGCGGCCCTCGGCCCATCCTGTTGGCATGGGCATGAACCCTCGCTCCCGCCTTCGCGGGACTGTCCGGATCGGCGCCCTCGGCGCCCTGCTGACGACCGTGCTCCTCGGCGGTCAGGCGACCGCCGCCTCCCCCACCCTCGCGGACCGGCCCGCCGCCACCGTCGCGCCGTTCGCCGTCGGCGACATCTGCTACACCGACCTCCCCGACGAGGCATACGACACGCTCGACCTGATCGACGCGGGCGGCCCGTTCCCCTATCCCCAGGACGGGACCGTCTTCCAGAACCGCGAGGGCATCCTCCCCTCCCAGCCCTCCGGCTACTACCACGAGTACACCGTGGAGACCCCCGGCAGCGACGACCGCGGCGCCCGCCGCATCGTCACCGGCGAGGGCTACGAGGAGGACTACTACACCGCCGACCACTACGCCTCCTTCGACCTCGTCGACTTCGACTGCTGACCTGGCGGCCGGCCGCCCGGCCCACCCCACGACTCCCGCACGCGCGTCCCCCCACACGGCGCCGGAACCGTCCCCCACACGGTTCCGGCGCCCCCTTTTCTGCGGCGTTCCTTTCGGGTTCCTCCCGCGTTCCTTCCGCCTCCCTTTCGCGTTCCTCCCGCCTTCCTCTCGGGTTCCTTCCCGCGCTGCCCCCGCGGCGTTCCCGGCGCCGATTGCCGCGCCCGCACCCCGGCGTGCCAGGGGCTTCTTCCGTGAACCCGCAGGTCGGGGCCGGTCGTTGACGCTCCGCCAGGGCGGCGGCGATGATGCCGGAGGACGCCCGGGCCGGCCCGGCCGGCGACGCGGCAGGACGAACGGCACGACGAAGGGTGGGGCCTCGTGGCGCAGGACGTCATCGCCGACCTGGCGGCGCTCGGCCAGGACTTCGCGCGCAACCCCTACGAGGTCTTCGCGCGGCTGCGCGCCCGCGGCCCCGTGCAGCGCGTGCGCACGCCCGCAGGCTACGAGGCCTGGCTGATTCTCGGCTACGAGGAGGCGCGGGCGGCACTCGCCGACCCGCGGCTGGTCAAGGCGTACCCCACCGCCCCCGGGGAGGTCGGCTATGTGCGCCCGGGCCCCGACACGCACCTGCTGGCCGTGGACCCGCCCGACCACACCAGGCTGCGGCGGCTGGTCGCCAGGGAGTTCACCGCCCGCCGGGTGGCCGCCCTCGAACCGCGGGTGCGGGAGATCACGACCGGGCTGCTCGACGCCATGCTCGCCGCCCCGTCGCGGCGCGCCGACCTGGTGCCGGCCCTGTCCTTCCCGCTGCCGATGACCGTGATCTGCGAGCTGCTCGGGGTCCCCGAGCTGGACCGCGAGCAGTTCCGCGCCTGGTCCAACACGCTGACGAGCGCCGCGCCCGTCGAGGAGCAGGAGGCCGCGGTGCCGCTGGTCGGCGCGTACCTCGCCGACCTCGTCGAGGCCAAGCGCAGCCGGCCGGGCGAGGACCTGATGAGCGACCTGATCGCCACGGCCGACGAGGAGGGCGACCGGCTCTCCCCCGGGGAACTGCTCGGCATGGCCTGGATCCTGCTCATCGCCGGCCACGAGACGACCGTGAATCTGATCACCAACGGCACCCTGGCCCTGCTCACCCACCCCGACCAGCTCGCCCTGCTGCGCGGCGACCCCTCCCTGCTGGAGGGCGCGGTGGAGGAGATGCTGCGGTACGACGGACCCGTGCCCACCCCCACCGTCCGCTTCACCAGGGAGCCGACGCGGATCGCCGGCACCCTCATCCCGGCCGGGGAGGTCGTCCTCCCGGTGATCGCGGACGCGGACCGCGACGAGGCGAAGTTCCCCGAGCCGGCGCGGTTCGACATCACCCGCGAGACCCGGGGGCACATCGCCTTCGGCCACGGCATCCACTACTGCCTCGGCGCGCCGCTGGCCCGCCTGGAGGCCCGCGTCGCCTTTGCGGAACTCCTCGCCCGCGCCCCCGGGCTGGCCCTCGACGTGCCGGCCCCCGACGCCCTCTCCTGGCGCGTGGGCATGCTCATCAGGGGACCGGTGAGCCTGCCGGTCCGCTGGTGAACGCCCCGGCAGGCGCCCCGGCTTGCCCCGCGGCGCCCCGCCGTGCGAACCTCGGGCCCACGTGCAGGTGACCGAACGCCAGGCGACCGGAAGGGGCGGGTTGATGATCTCGGGCTGTGCCCCCGCCCCGGTTCCCGGCCTCGTCCTCGGCGACGCCTCCCGCCGCGCCTCGGCGCGGGAGCGATAGCCGGCCCGTCACCCCTGCCGCCCGTCACACCGTCCGCCCGATCGCCCCGGCCCCGGGGCGGATCGCGGCCCCGGGCGGGACCGGCCCCGGCGCGGGCACCACCGGCGCGGCCCCGCGTCGGGCGGCCCCGGCAGCGCTCCCCGCCGACGTGCGTCTCGCGTCACCGTTGGCCCGAGCACGAGGAGCACGTGGTGTCCACGTCCCGATGCACGCCCCCTTCCACCCCACCGCCCGAGTCCCCGCCCCCGTCCCCGCCTCCGTCCGCGGACGGCCCACCGGCCGGGCCCGGCCTGCCCCCGGCCGGTGCCGCGCCCCTGGTGCGCTGGCGGGAGGCCCACTTCCCCAGAGCCGCCCCCTGGCACTCCGCGCAGGGCGCCCCGCCGCCCGGGCGGGTCCTCCCCGCCGACGAGAGCCTGAGCCGGGACGCCGCCTACCGCCTGGCCCGCGGGGGCACGGCACTGCTGTGGCGCGGCGACTACCCCGGGGCCGGGCGCCTGCTGCGGGAACTCGGCAGCCGCGCCGCGCGCGAGCCCTCCCCGGCGGGGAGCCCGCCCGGTTCCTACGCCGCCCACCGCGCCGCCCGCGCCCGCCGGGCGGCGGCCCGCGGCGCGCTGCTGGTGCTGCTCGGCGAGGACCTCGGCCTCGACCTGCCCGGGGCCCCCGACGTCCGCCGCGCCTGTGCCGAGGCATACGGGCCGGTGCGCGGCCCGATGGTGGTCGCGCTGAGCGAACTGCTCGGCGTGCTGGGGGCGCACCAGTGGCGCCGCACGGGAGTCGTGGTGCCCGCCCTGGGCGCACGCATCCACCCGCACTACGGCGTCTTCCCGCCCACCAGGGGCGAGTACGTCCGCCTGGTCGCCGAGGCGCCGCTGCCCGCGGCCACCGCCGGGGGCGCCCGGCGGATCGCCTTCGACCTCGGCACGGGCACCGGAGTCCTCGCCGCCGTGCTGGCCCGCCGCGGGTTCGGCCGCGTCCTGGCCACCGACGTCAGCCCGCGCGCCCTGGCCTGCGCCCGCGACACCATGGGGCGGCTCGGCCTCTCCGCCCGCGTCCGGATCACCGGGCCCGCCCTGTACCCGGAGGGGCGCGCCGACCTCGTCGTGTGCAACCCGCCCTGGCTGCCCGGCGATCCGCGGGCGCCGCTCGACGCGGGCGTCCACGACCCGGAGAGCCGCATGCTGCGTGGCTTCCTGAACGGGCTCGACGGGCACCTGCGGCCGGGCGGCGAGGGCTGGCTGATCCTCTCCGACCTGGCCGAGCGCCTGGGCCTGCGCGCCCCCGGGGAGCTGCGGGAGCTGATCGCGGCCGCCGGGCTGCGGGTGGCGGGCCGGCTCCGCACCAGGCCCGGGCACCCGCGCTCGCGCCGGCGTGCGGACCCGCTGCACGCCGCGCGCGCCGCGGAGGTGGTGACCCTGTGGCGGCTGGCCCCGGACCGGCCGCGGGGGCGCGCCGCCGGACGGCGGGGGAGTCCCGCCCGCCGGCGCACGGGCGAGTGAACGGCGCCCGCAGGGCGAGGGGCGCTGCGCCGCGGCAAGGCGGCGCAGCGCCGGCGGGCCCGTCGGGGCGCGACCGGCAGCCGGGCCGAGCCGTGTCCGCGCACGTCGGCGGAAGGCCGGAAGGCGTGCGTGGCGCGGCTGCGGCTCCTCGCGGGGAAGGCGGTTGAGGCGAGGGCGGTCGCGCGGCCCCGGCGGGCCGAGGGAAGTCAACTGCTTTACCGGTTCAGCGTCAAGAGGGGAGAGCGGCGGGAAGTGCGGAGGAAAACCAGGGCCAGGCGATTGCGAAAATTTCGGTGCGGCCCTGTGCGGACGTGTTCGCAGAATCGTCCCGCTTCCCTTCCGGCATCCCGGGAGGGAGCTCTCTAAACCGGTTTACTTCTTTTGCCGCGCCGCCCCGGGGGTGCCCTGCGGCACTATCCGTCCCGGGGAGCCGGCCCCGTGGAGCCGCGCCGGGCGAGCGAGGGCGCCGGGTCCTCGCTGTCGCCGGTGGCCGCGCCGCCCGCCGCCTCCCGCAGCCGCCTGGCCGCGTGGGCGCCGTAGGCGCAGATGTCCCGGCTGAGCGCGGTGAGCGAGGGGCTGACCAGCTCGCACAGCGGGGAGTCGTCCCAGGCGACGATCGACAGCTCGGCGGGGACGGCGAGGCCGAGCCGCTGGGCCGCGGTCAGCCCCGAGACGGCCATCACGTCGTTGTCGTAGAGGATCGCCGTCGGCCGCCCCGGCCCGCCGAGCAGCTCGGCGGTGGCCGCCGCGCCCCGTTCGCCGCTGTAGTCGGCCTCCAGGGTCCGCCCGCTCAGGCCGAGTTCGCGGATCACCCGGTCGAAGGCGGCGTTCCTGATCGAGGTGTGCCGCAGGTGCCCTGGCCCCGAGACGCGGGCGAGGCGCCGGTGCCCCAGCTCCGCGAGGTGGGCGACCGCCGTGGCCACCGCGGCCGCGTCGTCGCTCCACACGGCGGGCAGCCCGCCGGTGCCGAGCGGCGCGCCGATCACCACCACGGGCATGCCCAGCTCCCGGAGCACCGGCACCCTGGCGTCCTCGACCTGGAGGTCGACCAGGAAGACCCCGTCCACCAGGCGGCGCGCCCACCAGCTGCGGTACAGGGCGATCTCCGCGGCCTGGTCCTCGGCCATGGTCAGCAGCAGGGGCGTGGTGTCCACGGCCAGTTCGGCCTGGATGCCGGAGATCAGCTGCATGAAGAAGGGTTCGAGGCCCAGCGTGCGCGCCGGCCGGTCGATGACCATCCCGAAGGAGCCCGCCCTGCCGTCGGACAGGGCCCTGGCGGCGCTGCTGGGCTGCCAGCCGAGTTCCTCGGCGATCGCGAGAATGCGCCGCCGCGTCGGCTCGGAGACGCCCCGGCGCCCGTTCAGCGCGAAGGAAACGGCGGCCTTGGTCACGCCCGCCCGGCGGGCGATGTCCTGCATCGTGGGACGCTTCACCTGCTCTCCTCCCGCGCCCTGAGCCGGTTTCTCCCGGGAGATCCCCGATCCGGTTCAGCGGGATCTTTGCACGAATGCCGAAAAGCCGGGACGCGGCAGCGGCATCCGGCACCGCGCGGCCCCGGCATTTCCCGGCAACGCCCCCGCGGAAAGCCGCCCGGCCGGCCTGCCGGGCAGCCACGCCCGTGCGCCCGGGCGGCGGGGGATCGCCCCGGCCGCATCGAGCGCATCGGGCGCCCGGGGGCCTTTCGGCCGCCGCAGGAGGGGAGCACCCCGATGCGGGCGGCCACCGGCCCGGCCCACGCCGGGGTAGGGCACAATCGAGCCGATGAGTACCTACCGTGAGCGCGCGAACCGCCGGACGGCGCGGGGCAACGTGCTGCGCGCCCTCGCCACGCGCGAGCGGCGCTCACATCTGTCCGCCCCCCGGGTCCCCACCGTCGGCATCGACATCGGCGGGACCAAGGTGATGGCGGGGGTCGTGGACGCCGACGGCACCATCCTGGAGCGGGTGCGCACCGAGACGCCGGACAAGTCCAAGAGCCCGAAGGTCGTCGAGGACACCATCGCCGAGCTCGTCCTCGACCTGTCCGACCGGCACGACGTGCACGCCGTGGGCATCGGGGCCGCGGGCTGGGTGGACGCCGACCGCTCGCGCGTGCTGTTCGCGCCGCACCTGGCCTGGCGCAACGAGCCGCTGCGCGACTCCCTGGCCACCCGGCTCGCGGTGCCGATCATGGTGGACAACGACGCGAACACGGCCGCCTGGGGCGAGTGGCGCTTCGGCGCCGGCCGGGGCGCCGAGCACCTGGTGATGATCACCCTGGGGACCGGCATCGGCGGCGCCATACTGGAGGGCGGCCGCGTCAAGCGCGGCGCGTTCGGGGTCGCGGGCGAGTTCGGCCACATGCAGGTGGTGCCGGGCGGCCACCGCTGCCCCTGCGGGAACCGGGGCTGCTGGGAGCAGTACAGCTCGGGCAACGCCCTGGTGCGCGAGGCCCGCGAGCTGGCCGCGGCCGACTCGCCGGTGGCCCAGCACATCCTGGACCGGGTGGGCCACCAGATCGGCGACATCACCGGCCCGCTGATCAGCGAGCTGGCCAGGGCGGGCGACCCGATGTGCGTGGAGCTGCTGGAGGACGTCGGCCGCTGGCTCGGCGTGGGCATCGCCAACCTGGCCGCCGCCCTCGACCCGGCCAGGTTCGTCATCGGCGGGGGCGTCAGCGAGGCGGACGAGCTGCTCATCGCGCCCGCGCGGGACGCGTTCCGCCGCCAGCTGACCGGCCGCGGCTACCGCCCCGAGGCCACCGTCGTCCGCGCCGAGCTGGGCGCGGACGCGGGCATGGTGGGCGCCGCCGACCTGGCGCGGCTGGTGGCCCGCAGGTTCCGGCGCGCCAACCGGCGGCGCGCCGAGCGCGTGCACCGCACCGGCTTCGAGCTGCGGCTGCCGCCGCGGGGGCGGGCGGCCGGCTGATGGCCACGACGACGGCCGACGCGCCCGCCGCGGCCCCGGGGCGCCCGCCCCGCCGCCCCCGCCACCGCTGGCTGACGGCCCTCTTCGTCGTGCTGCTGATCGCCCTGCCCGCGGGCTACCTGGCGCTCTCCGCCTACCAGAGCCGGGACAGCGGCGAGGGCAAGGAGCGCATCGCCTCGGCGCGCGGGCTGATCTACGAGTGGCCGAGCAAGGTCCAGCGGCGCATCTACGACGTGCCCATCCCCAGCGGCGCCGCGTACGTGGGCTACTACGAGGAGAACTCCTGGGACCGGAGCACGATGTACGTCGAGTTCCGCTGCTCGCCGCGGCAGCTGTCGCGTTTCCTCGAGGACCTGGGGACCGAGCCCTCGGCGCTGGAGGAGGGCGAGGTCACCGTCGGCAGGGCCGACGCCAACACCGTGGGCTGGGACTTCGAGGACCCGGGGCGCACCTTCGCCGGGCTGGTCGTCCACAAGTCGCAGGCGGAGCCGGAGGTGGCGGTCACGGTCGACGTCACCAGCGAGGAACGCCCCCGGGTCTACGTGGTGTCCACCAGCGAGCAGTGAGGATCGGGCCGTCCCGCCGGGGCGGCCCGCCCACGGGGCCGCCGCCTCGCGCCGGATGCGCGGCCGGGGTCACAGGCGTTCCTCGGCGAGCCGGCGGGCGGCGCGCTCCAGCAGCGGCGCCGCCTGCGCGATGCACACCGCGGGGTCGGGCTCCAGGTCGGTCAGCGCGTAGGCGGCCTCGATCCCGGCCGCGTGCAGGGCCGCCTCCTCGATGGCCAGGCGCCCGCAGACGGCCACCACCGGCTTGCCCGCGGCCCTGGCCGCCGCGGCGACGCCCGCGGGCGCCTTGCCGTGCAGGGTCTGTGCGTCGAGGGAGCCCTCGCCGGTGATCACCAGGTCGGCGGCGGCCAGCGCGGCCTCGAAGCCGAGGACCTCCAGGAGCACCTCGATGCCCGGCCTGAAGGTGGCGCCGAGGCCGACGAGGGCGCCGTAGCCGATGCCGCCGGCCGCGCCCGCGCCCGGGGCCTTGGCGGCCGCGGCGGCGGGGGCGCCCAGGGTCTCCCCGAGCACCCGCGCGTAGGTGGTGAGCGCCGCGTCGAGCGCCTCCACGTCCATCGGGTCGGCCCCCTTCTGCGGGCCGTAGACGGCCGCGGCCCCCGCCGGGCCGGTCAGCGGGTTGTCCACGTCGCTTGCGAGGACGAACGCGGTGTCCTTCAGCCGCGGGTCGAGCCCGGAGAAGTCCGCCCTGGCCAGCTCCCGCAGCGGCCCGCCACCGTGCGGCAGCGGGTCGCCCTCCGCGTCGTACAGCCGCGCGCCCAGGGCCGTCAGCATGCCCGCGCCGCCGTCCGTGGTCGCCGAGCCGCCCACGCCGAGGACGACGGTGCGCGCCCCGGCGTCCAGCGCCGCCGCGATCAACTCGCCCGTCCCGTAGGTGGTGGCGGTCATCGGCGCGAAGGTGAACGGCGGCAGCAGGCGCAGCCCGGAGGCCTCCGCCATCTCGATCACGGCCGTGTCCCCGCGCAGCGCGAACCGGGCCGTGACGGGCAGGCCGAGCGGGCCCGTCACCTCGGCCTCCCGCGCCGAGAAGCCCCCGGCGACCGCCGCGTCCACGGTGCCGTCCCCGCCGTCGGCGACGGGCAGCGAGGCCACGTCGAGGGCGGGCCTGGCCGCGCGCAGGCCCGCGGCGACGTGCCGCGCGACCTGGGCCGCGGTCAGCGAGCCCTTGAACTTGTCCGCGGCGATCAGCACGCGCGTGGTGGTCCCCGTGTCCGTCATGGTCAGCCCCTGTGGTCGTAGCGCCCCGCGGTCGAGCAGGCGGTCAAAGCCGCTGGCGACCCTATCCGGCCCGGGCCCGTGCGGGCCATGCCCGCCCCGGCCCGCGGAGGCGGCGCCGGTCACACCGGCCCGGCCCGCCGGGAGGGGCGGGCCGGGCGCCCTCTCAGCAGGCCCGCCCGTCCTCGGGCACCTCGCCGGTCAGCAGGTGGGCGTTCACCACCCCGGTGACGCAGGCGTCGCCCGAGGTGTAGGCGCTGTGGCCCTCGCCGTCGAAGCTGAGCAGCGGGGCCACCCCGGGGCCGCCGATGGCCTCCTGCATCCGGGCGGCGCCCTCGTAGGGGGTGGCCGGGTCGCCCGTGGTGGCCACCAGCAGGAGCGGCGAGGCGGCGTCCCGGGCCTCGTACGCGGGCCGCTCGGTCTCGGAGGCGGACACCGGCCAGCCCTCGCAGCCGGTCAGCGTCGCCGCCATGTACTCGCCGAACACCGGGGAGATGCCGGTGAGTTCGTCCTCGTGGGCCGTGGCCTCCTCCGGGCTCATGCCCGAGGGATCGTCGGCGCAGTTGATCGCGTTGTTGGCGGCGTTCTGGTTGCTGTAACGGCCCTGGGCGTCGCGGCCGGTGTAGAGGTCGGCGAGGTAGAGCAGGGTGTCGCCGGTGCCGGACCAGACGGCCTCCTGCAGGCCGAGGGTCAGGTAGTCCCAGGTGTCGGGCGAGTAGAGCGCGGCGGCGACGGCGGTCAGCGCGATGAGGGAGGTCAGCTTCCTGCCGTCGGGGTCGGAGGTCGGCAGCGGGCTCTCCTCCAGGCCGGCGAGGAGGCCGGCGAGCTCCTGGTTGCCCGCCTCGGGGTCGCTGCCGGTCGGGCACTCGGCGCCGTCCTGCTGGGCGCAGTGGGCCAGGTAGTGGTCGAGGGCCAGCTGGAAGCCCTCGGTCTGGAGGGTGGTCTGGGCCACCTGGTCGGGGTCGGGGTCGACGACGCCGTCGAGCACGGTGTGGCCGACGTTGCCGGGGAAGAGGTGGGCGTAGACGGCGCCGAGCTTGGTGCCGTAGGAGATGCCGAAGTAGTTCAGCCGCTCGTCGCCGAGGACGTGCCGCAGCAGGTCCATGTCGCGTGCGGTGTTGGCGGTGGTGACGTGCGGCAGCAGCTCTCCCGAGTTGGCCTCGCAGGCGGCGATGTACTCCTCGTCCTGCCGCTCGGACAGCGCCTCCTCCTCGGGGGTGTCGGGCACGCCGGTGAGCTCCTGGTTCTGCGCGTCCGTGGCGGCGTCGTCCAGGCAGACCACGCCGGCGCTCTCGCCCACGCCCCGCGGGTCGAAGCTGACCAGGTCGTAGCCGCCCGCGCGGAGTTCGCCGTACTCCTCCGCGGCCGGCGGGAGGGTGGCCACCCCGGAGCCGCCCGGGCCGCCGAAGTTGAAGACGAGCGAGCCGATGCGGTCGGCCTCGGGCGCGGTGGTCCGCTCGCGGATCAGGGCGATCGGGATCGTCTCGCCCTCGGGCGCGTCCCAGTCGAGCGGGACGGTGAGGGTGGCGCACTCCCACTCCTCGCCCGGGGCGCCCTCGGGGCTGGTGCCCTGGAGCGGGGTCGGGGCCTGGCAGGTCGCCCAGCTCAGGCGCTGCCTGCCCAGCTCGTCGGGCAGGCCCGGGTAGCTCTCCTGCGCCTGGCTCGCCTCCCCGCCCTGCGGCCCGCTGGAGGAGCGGCCCGAGGTGGGACGGTCGCTGCCGCCCGAGCAGCCGGCGGCGAGCAGGGCCACGGCGCAGGCCAGGGCGGTCGCGGCGGTGCGGGCGTGCCGCCGCCGGCCGCGGCCCCCGCGGGGCGAGGGGTGTGAAGGTCGTATGGTCGGATCCACAAGACGCAGACGCTACCGGCCGGGCCCGGGGCGCGCGCGGTCGGCTCAGACCCGGGTGGCCAGGCCGAGGCGGCGCCAGGCCGCCTTCGCCGCGTTGTGTCCCGACATCCCGTGCACCCCGGGTCCCGGCCAGGTGGCGGAGGAGCACAGGAAGACCGCCGGGTGCGGGGTCGCGTAGGGGTTCGCCGCAGGACGCGGCCGGAACATCGTCTGCAGTCCACGGAACGCGCCGCAGGCGATGTCCCCGCCCACGTAGTTGGCGTTGCGCCGGGCCAGTTCCGCGGGCCCGGCGACGGCCCTGGCCAGCACCAGGTCGCGGAACCCGGGCGCGAACCGCTCGATCTGACGCTCGATCGCCTCGGTCAGGTCGCCGTCCCAGCCGCGCGGCACGTGCCCGTACGCGTAGAACACGTGCTTGCCCTCGGGCGCGCGGCCGGGGTCGACGAGCGTCGGCTGGGTGGTGATGAGGAAGGGGCGCTCCGGGGCGCGCCCCCGCGCGGAGGCGTCCCGCAGCGCCGCGTGGATCTCGCCGCTGTCCGCCCCCAGGTGCACGGTCCCGGCCCGCCTGGCCTCGGGGGCCTTCCACGGCACGGGACCGTCGAGCGCGTAGTCCACCTTGAACGCGGCGGCGCCGTAGGAGAATCCGTCGAAGGCCCGCCCGAGGCCGGCGATCCTGGCCAGCGCGGTCGGGGAGGTGTCGAAGATGTACGCCCTGGCCGGCGGCAGTTCGTCGAGGCGCCTGACCTCGACCCCGGTGTGGATCACCCCGCCCAGGTCGCGCAGGTAGGCGGCGAGCGCGTCGGAGATCGCCTGCGAGCCGCCGCGCGCCAGCGGCCAGCCGCGCTCGTGGGCGGCGAGGGCGAACACGAGGGCGATCGCCCCGGTCATGGGGGTGCCCGGCACGGAGATCACGTGCGCGGCGAGGCCGGAGAACAGCGTCCTGGCCCGCTCGCCGCGGAACCTGCGCATCAGCAGCGAGGCCGGCTGGACCGCGTGCAGGCCGAACCGGGCCAGCGTGACCGGGTCGCGCGGCAGCCCGTCCCAGGGCACCTTGAGGAAGTCGCCGCTGAGCGAGGCCCACTTGCCGAGGAAGGGCGCCAGCAGGCGGCGGTAGGTGCCCGCGTCCCGCGGGTCGAGCGAGGCGGCCGTCTCGCCCACCGATGCGGCCAGCACCGCGGCGCTGCCGTCGGGGAAGGGGTGGGCCAGGGACAGCTCCGGCTGCAGCCAGGTCAGGCCGTAGCGCGCGAGCGGCATGGCGGCGAAGGCGGGCGAGCCGATCCCCATCGGGTGCGCGGCGGAACACGGGTCGTGCCGGAAGCCGGGCAGGGTCAGCTCCTCGGTGCGGGCGCCGCCGCCGACCGTCTCCTTCGCCTCGAACACCTCGACGGACAGGCCGCGGCGGGCCAGCTCGACGGCCGCGGTCAGCCCGTTCGGCCCGGCACCCACCACGACCACGTCTCGCATGGACGGCACTGCACGCTCCCCTCGCCGCTGAGGCTCGTCCTCCGGGGCGCCGCCGCGGCGGGTCCCGGGGGGTCCAAAGAATACGCCGCGCGCGCCGGGGCGCGGCCCACCGGCCGGGCCCCGCCCCCACGAGCCGGGCGCCCGCGCGCCGGTCAGGCGTGCCTGGCCGCGGCCAGCATCTCCAGCGACAGCCGCCACAGCCGGGCGGCGGCCTGCTGGTCGAGCGCGTGCGCGGCGACCCCGCTGTGGGCGCCGGGCTCGTGGGGCGCGGCCTCGTTGCAGTCCTCGAAGTAGCGGCCCCCGCGGCCGGCCAGCGGCGGCCAGGTCGCCACGAGCACGGGGGTGGCCGCGCCCTGCTCCGGCGTCCTGAACGGGAACTCGCCCCCGGCCGCCGCCCGTTCGGCCTCGTCCCGGCTCAGGTGGCGGGTCAGCCTGGTCCTGATCGCCCCGGGGTGCGCGGCGTTGACGGTGATGTCCTCGCTCGCCCAGCGCCGGTTCGCCTCCACCGCGAACAGCACGTTGGCGGTCTTCGACTGGGCGTAGGCGAGCGCGGGGTCGTAGGGCCGGTGGCGGAAGTGGACGTCCTCGAAGTCCACGCCGCCGCTCAGGTGCGCCGCCGAGCTGACCGTCACCACCCTGGCCCCCGAGGTCGCGGCGAGCACCGGGTGCAGCCCGGTGGCGAGGGCGAAGTGCCCGAGGTGGTTGGTCGCGAACTGCAGCTCCCAGCCCTCCCTGGTGCGCAGCTCCGGCGTGCACACGATGCCCGCGTTGTTCACCAGGATGTGCAACGGGCCCTGCCAGCCCGCGGTGAAGGCCGCCACCGAACCCTGGTCGGACAGGTTCAGCCGCGCCACCGCGATCCGCGGGTTCCCCGTCGTCGCCCTGATGTCCTCTGCGGTCGCCTCGCCCGTGTCCGGGTCGCGCGCGGCCAGCGTCACCTCGGCGCCCGCGGCGGCGAACGCCCGCGCGATCTCCACCCCGATGCCGGAGGTGGCGCCGGTCACGACGGCCCGGCGGCCGGTGAGGTCGACGCCGTCGAGCACCTCGGCCGCGGTGGAGTCGGCGGTGAACGGCGTGGTGATGCGCTCCGCTGCGCTCATGGGCTCGCGCCTTCCTGGCGCCCGGCGGCCCGGCCCACCCCGTGAAGGCGCGCCGGGGCGCCGTCGATTCGTCCTGCCTGCGCCATTATGGGCGCCCGCCCCGGCGGGGCGGGCGGCAACACGAGGCCGCCCCGCGCCGTCCGCCCGTTCCGGCGCCCGGCCGCGCGGCACCGCCGCTGTCGGACCCCCCGGGTAGCGTGCCCGGTGCCGGAAAGCGGAGGGCCGGCCGTGGCCCGGCCCTGCCCCAAACCTGCGAGGAGCACGAGGAGTCTCAATGATGAAGTCAAGCCGCCTGCGTGACTGGCGGGGCGGGGGTGAATACCCGGTTGTCGCGCAGGAGGACCCACAGGACGCTCGCCCGTCGGCGTGCGAGGGCGATGATGGCCTGGACG
>NZ_RBAL01000017.1 GCF_003626535.1 Streptomyces hoynatensis | reverse complement strand
GCGCGCACATCTCAATCAGCAGCCAGGGCGCCCCGGAGAGCCGGACGGCCACTCCTAGTCAGCCACTGAAGGCAAGGACCCATAAGCCACATCCGGCCCTCCCGGGCCGCCCAACAACTTACGGAGGTCCCATGCACCCAGCCCGCCGGCTCGCGGCCACGGTGGTCACCGCGAGCGCCGTCCTCGGCCTCACCGCCCTCCTTCCCGCCTCCGCCTCGGCCGGCGAGGACCTGGCCGCCGCGGGCGGCGGCTACGTCGCGCTCGGCGACTCCTACTCCTCCGGGGTCGGCGCCGGCGACTACGACGACGCCGCGGGCGACTGCCTCAGGAGCCGCGCGGCCTACCCCGAGCTGTGGGCCGCGGCCAACTCCCCGGCCACCTTCGACTTCACCGCCTGCTCCGGCGCCGTGACCACCGACGTGATCAACGAGCAGCTGGGGCCCCTCGACGCGGACACCTCCCTGGTCAGCATCAGCATCGGCGGCAACGACGCCGGATTCGCGGACGCGATGCAGACCTGCGTCCTGCAGGGCACCGACGCCTGCCTGGCGGCGATCGACGAGGCCAAGGCCTACATCTCGGGCACGCTGCCGGGACGGCTGGACGCCGTCTACGGCGCCATCGCCGCCGCGGCCCCCAACGCCGAGGTGGTGGTGCTCGGTTACCCCCACATGTACGAGCTCGACGGGGGCTGCCTGCTCGGCATCAGCGAGGAGTCGCGGGCCGCGATCAACAGCGCCTCCGACGCGCTCAGCGCGGTCATCTCGGAGCGGGCGGCCGGCCACGGCTTCGCCTACGGCGACGTGCGCCCCGCCTTCACCGGACACGAGATCTGCTCGGACGACGAGTGGCTGCACAGCGTCACTCTGCCCATCGAGGAGTCCTACCACCCCACCGCCGAGGGCCAGTCCGGCGGCTACTACCCGGTGCTCGAGGGACTCGCCTGACCCGGTTCCTCCCCCTCCCGGCCGTCCCCTTCCGGGCCGTGCCCCGCCCGGCCGTCGCCCTCGCCGCCCCTGGCGGCGGCCAGGGCGGCGGCCGGCTCCGGCTGCGCCCCGCCGGCCGGCCACCAGCGCCCGCCGCGCCTGCGGAAGGGCCACCAGCGGCCCGCCGCGTCCACGCGCAGCTGCAGGCCCTCGCCGACGACCGTCCAGCGGTCCCCGCCGCCGCGCAGCACCGGGCGTTCCTCCCCCTCCCAGGCGGCGGCGAGACGTTCCGCGGCGCCCGGCACCGGGCGCGGGGGCCCTTCGAGCGCAGCGAGGGCCGCCGGGCCGCCCGACTCCCAGGCGCACACGGCGAGTTCGAGGCCGACCCGGCCGCGGCCGCCCGCCGCTGCCAGCCGCTCGGCCACCGGAGCCGGCGCCCCGCCGGCCGCCATCCGGACCGCGTCCTGCCCCTCGTCCAGCGGCTCGGGCAGGGGCGTGGCGGCGTGCCCGGGACGCAGCGCCTCGGCCAGCATCCGCCGGGCCCGCCGCGCCGCGTCCGCGATCAGGAACTCCAGCGCGCCCACGTCGAGTCCCGGGGCCGGTGGCACGCCGCCGGCGAGCGCGGGGATCGTCGGCGCCCCGGGCACCGGGGGCGGCGCGGGGAGCTGCGGGAGGCGCGTGGCCCGGGCGTACGCCTCGCCGGCCGGCATCCCGGCGCGCGCCCGCTCCGGCTCGCGCTCCTCCTCCGCGCGCCGCTGCCCGCGGCGTTGCCACTCCTCGGTGAGGTCCGCCTCCTCGCGGCCGCGCAACAGCAGCAGGAGGAACGGATCGGCGTCCAGCAGCCGCGCCACCTGGTAGCACAGCGCCGCGGTGTGCGCGCAGTGGTCCCACTCCCCGCACTCACAGCGGGGTTCCAGGTCGCCGATGCCGGGCAGCAGGTCGATGCCTGCCGCGGCGGCGTCCGCGACCAGGTGCCGCGGCATCTCCCCGTCAAGCAGCGCCGCCAGATGCCCGGCCTCACGCGCCACGGTGCCGAGCAGCCGGTCCCACTCGGCCTCCGTCAGCCGCCGCAGCAGCACGTCGGCCCGCCAGGCCGTGCCCTCGGCCGAACGCACCACCGCCGTCAGCCGCCCCGGCCTGACCGAGACGGCGCCGACCGCGCCCGCCCGCGCGGCGCGCCTGCCCTGCCGGAGCCGGGCGCCGTCCAGGGCGCTCTCCTCCAGCGCCTTGAGCCAGCCGCGCCCCCACCAGGTGTCCGCGAAGCCGCGACCGGGGGCGGGCGGTGGGGCGGTCAGGACGCGTTCCCGCGGCGTCGCGCCGTCCGTCCCGGCCCGCTGCGTGCTCCTCTGGGGCCGGGCACCGGTCCGGCCTTCCGTGCCGGTCTGGCGCTGGGTGCCGGTCTGGCGTTCCGTGCCGGTCATGGCCTCTCCGCGGGCTCGGGGGCGGCCCGGCGCGGCTCGGCACCGCGCAGGGCCACCAGGTCGGCGAGTTCGGCGTCCGAGAGTTCGGTGAGCGCGGCCTCGCCCGCGCCGAGCACCGCCTCGGCCAGCGCCTGCTTGCGCGCCAGCAGTTCGGCGATGCGCTCCTCGATCGTTCCCTCGGCGATCAGCCGGTGCACCTGCACGGGGCGGTCCTGGCCGATGCGGTGGGCGCGGTCGGTGGCCTGGGACTCCACCGCGGGGTTCCACCAGCGGTCGAAGTGGATCACGTGCTCGGCGCGGGTGAGGTTGAGCCCGGTGCCCGCCGCCTTGAGCGAGAGCAGGAAGACCGGCGCCCCGCCCGCCTCGAACTCCCGGACCAGCTGCTCCCGGCGCGCCACCGGGGTGCCGCCGTGCAGCAGCAGCGTGCCCACGCCCCGGCCGGCCAGATGCCGCTCCAGCAGCCTCGCCATCCGCACGTACTGCGTGAAGACCAGGACGCTCGCCCCCTCGGCCAGAATCGTCTCCAGCAGCTCGTCGAAGAGCTCCAGCTTTCCCGAGCGGCCCGCCAGCCGCGGGTCCTCCTCCTTCAGGAACTGCGCCGGGTGGTTGCAGATCTGCTTCAGCGAGGTGAGCAGCCTGACGATCAGGCCGCGCCTGGCCAGGCCGTGGCTGCCGCGAAGCTCGGCCAGCCCCTCGCGGACCGCCGCCTCGTACAGCCCGGCCTGCTCGGCCGTGAGCGCGACCGCCCGGTCCGTCTCGGTCTTCGGCGGCAGCTCGGGGGCGATCCCGGGATCGGTCTTGCGGCGGCGCAACAGGAACGGCCGCACCAGCCGGGCCAGCCGCTCGGCCGCCGCCGGGTCCCCACCTGCCTCCACCGCGTCCGCGTACCGGGAACGGAACGTGCCGAGGCTGCCGAGCAGGCCCGGCGTCGCCCAGTCCAGGATGGCCCACAGCTCCGACAGGTTGTTCTCCACGGGCGTGCCCGTCAGCGCGACCCGGGCGGCGGCCGGGATGGCGCGCAGCGCCCTGGCCGTCGCGGAGAACGGATTCTTCGCGTGCTGCGCCTCGTCGGCGACGAGCAGGGACCAGTCCGCCTCCGCAGCGAGCCGCCCGGCGTCGCGCCGCACCGTCCCGTAGGTGGTGAGCACGAACTCGTCGCGGGCCAGCCCGCTCAGATCCCGGGACTGGCCGTGGAAGCGGCGCACCGGGACGCCGGGCGCGAAGGCGGCGATCTCCCGCTGCCAGTTGCCGAGCAGCGAGGCGGGGCAGACCACGAGCGTGGGTCCTGCCGTCTCCTCCTCGCCGGCCCGGTGCAGGTGCAGGGCGATGAGCGTGATCGTCTTGCCCAGGCCCATGTCGTCGGCCAGGCAGGCCCCGAGGCCGAGCGAGGTCATGCGGTGCAGCCAGTCGAGCCCGCGCAGCTGGTAGTCGCGCAGCCGGGCGGCGAGCGCGGCGGGGGCGCGAACCGGTTCCCGGGCGGCGCGCTCCGGATCGGCGAGGCGCTCGCGCAGCGTCGCCAGCCAGCCGGTCGCCGCCACGTCGAACCGCTCGCCGCCCTCCTCCGCGCTGCCGGTCAGCGCCGCCCCGAGCGCCTCCAGCGCGCCGATCTTCCGGTCCCGCCTGGCGCGGGCCCGGCGCAGGTCCTCGGGGGAGAGCAGCACCCACTGGTCCCTGAGCCTGACCACCGGGCGGCCGGCCTCGGCGAGGCGGTCCAGCTCGGCGCGGGAGAGCTCCGTCCCGCCCAGGCTGAAGCGCCAGCCGAACCGCAGCGGGGAACCGGCCGGGAGCGGAACGCGCGGCGCCTCGTCGGTGCCTGGCGGCCCGCCGTCGGCGCCGGGTTCTTCCGGGCCGATCACCGCCGTCGTGGTGAGCGTGGCGACCAGCGCGCGCGGCCAGTGCACCTGGACCCCGGCGGCGGCCAGCGCCCGGGTCACCGGGGCGCCGAGCAGCTCGGCGATCTCCTCGTCCGCCAGCTCGACGGCGTCGGGCACGGCCGCCGCGAGGAGGGGGCGCAGCGGCTCCCAGGCGGCCGCCGCGCGGCGCAGCGCGAGCAGCGCGTCCGTGCGCGAGCGCGGCCCGAAGGCCGCCGCGGCGGCGGCCGTGCCCGCCCAGACCTCGGCGGCGTCGGCGACCGCGGCCGGGTCGGCCAGGCTGTGCAACTGAAGCACGGCGCGAAACCGGGGGCGCGCGGCGGGGGATTGCGCGCTCCCCGCCGCCGCCCCGGCCGCCGAGGCGGTGAGCCCTTCGACCTCGATGCGCAGCGAGAGGCGGACCCCCGCGTCGTGCCCCGCGGCGACGCCCGCGGCCCAGGCCCGCTGCTGCGGCAGGCGCTGCGCGGGCCGGGCGGCAAAGGCGGGGCCGCCCGCGGCCAGGCGGGCGGCGGGGGTGCGGGGCAGCGCGTCGGCGACGGCGTCGAGGAAGGCCCGCAACAGGGTCTCCGGCCGGGGCAGCCAGGGCTCGGCGCCTGCGGGGGCGGGCTCCAGGGGGACGGCATGGGCGGGTGGGGGCATGGCGGCGGCGAGCTCCCGCAGCCGCTCGGCATCGGCGGCCTCCAGCGGGCCGAACCGCCAGGCGTCCTGGTCGCTCGGGGTGAGACCGGGCAACAGCCGCCCCCTGGCGGCCAGCTGGAGGGCGAGGACGGCCGCGGAGCCCCAGTAGGCGGCGGCCCCGCCGCCGCCGGCCGCCCGCGCCCTGGTGAGCAGGGGCAGCGCCTCGCCGACCCCGAACGCCAGGGCGGGCACGGTCCTGACCCGCACGGAGCCCTCCTCGTCCGGGAGCGCGACGGGGAGTTCCAGGGGCTCGCCCGCGGCGCCGGCGGCCGGGGAGGGCACGGGCTCCGCGCCGTCCTCGCGGAAGAAGGCCACGCGGGTGGCGCGCGGCGGGTCCGCGGGCAGCACGGTGGCGGCGCAGCCGGCGAGGGCGGAGACGAGGGCGGGAGGGACCGGGCGTGCAGTCACGGCGGCGACCGTCTCCTCAAATTTGACTAGCGGGCGGGCCGCCGAGGGTACCCCACCGTGCGGGCCCCGCGCGAAGGACGCCGGGCCGGGCCGGGTGCCGAACGGGGCGCCCGGCCGCCCGGCCCGATATGTCGGGAGCGGAACACTGGAGCCCGAATGTACGTTCTTCCTGCGGGACGGGCATTCGCCGTCCCGTCGTAGGAGGTGCGAATCATGTCCCGTGGCGCGAAGGTGGCCGCAGGCGCGGTGGCCGTGGGTGCGGTCCTGTGGCTGCTGACCAACGTCTGGATCGCCCTGCTCGTGGTGGTCGGCATCCCCGTGGCCGCGTATCTGGTGCTCGACCCCGCACAGCGGCGCAGGCTGCGCCGGGTGGGCCGGCGAGAGCTCGGGCGCTGAGCCGCGCCCGTCCGGCCGCACCGGCGGCGCCCCGGCCGAGTCCGGGGCGCCGCCTCGCGTGTCCCGGGCCGGGCGGTCCCGTGCCCAACTCGCCTGTGGCCGCCGGGGGTTCGGCGCGCGGCGGTCATTCGTGCGCCCCCCTTGTGCTCCCCGTGCGCCCCAGGAGGGGGTGCCGCGCCGCCCCGGTGACGGTGCTGACCAGAGGAAAAGGTACGGTCCCTTCCGGATAGCGGTACCGCACAGGTGGTTGCCGACAGCCTCTTACTGGGGAAGGCTGACACAGCAGTCGCCTTACGAGAAGGGGGAGCTGGGGATGGCACTGAGTACCACGCTTGACTGGCTGCTGGACGATCTGGCGCAGCGTCTGCCGCGGGTGCGGCACGTCCTGCTGCTGTCCAGCGACGGGCTGGTCACCTCGGTGAGTCAGGGGCTGGAACGCAGCAGTGCGGAGCATCTCGCCGCCGTCGCTTCCGGCTTGCACAGTCTGGCCAAGGGGGTGGGGGACCACTTCAAGGTCGGCGACGTCCGGCAGACGATGATCGAGTTCGACGACGGCGTGCTGTTCGTGACGGCGGCAGGAGACGGCAGCTGCCTGTGCGTGCTCGCGGGGGCGGACGCCGACATCGGGCAGGTGGGGTACGAGATGACCCTCCTGGTCAGCAAGGTGGGGGAGCACATGGGCCTGGCCGCGCGCGACCTCAGCTGAGCCGCCCGCACCTCGTTTTCCGCACACGCTCGATTACTCAGAGTTGTGGAAGTGGGCATGGGGGGGCTATGGTGATTACATTGAGTAGTCACCAGGCTGCGGAGGGACCACCATGCCAGTGCAGGACATCCACACCCGTTCGACCGTCCTCGTGCGCCGGACGCCGGGGCCCGGGAGGCTCGCCGAGCTTCCCGGAGCCCGCGGCGGCCCCGGGGCCCCCGGCGCCCGGAGCCGAGCGGGCGGCGAGACGAAAGCCACCGCGGGCGCCCGCCCGCCCGGCCCACGGGAGGCCGCCCCCGCCCGCCGGCCGCGGAGCACGGCCCTGCAGGTCCCGTGGGTGGGCCGGGAGCTGGGCCTCGGCCCGGGAGTCTGTGAGGCCGCCGTCGCGCTCGGCCTGATCAGGACGGTGCCCGGCGAGGGGCCCTGGCGCCGCCGCGTGCCGCGCGCCGAGTTCGACCGGCTGCGCGGCGACCCCGGCGCCGTCGCCGCCCTGCGCGAGCGAGCCAGGCTGGTCGGCGCCGCGGCGGGCGCCGGGCTCCTGGGCATCAGTCCGGCCCGCTTCACCAGGCTCGCCCGCGTCGGGCGCTTCGCCCCCGCGGACTTCTCCCTCACCCGCTACCGCGTCGTGTCCTGGCGCTACCCCGCGGCCGAGTTGCTGGCCTTCGCCGAGCTCAGCCCGGGCCTGCTGCGCGGGCGCGCCCCCGAGGAGCTGCGCCGGGCCCTCGGCCGCGGCGTGGACGAGCGCGCGTGCCGCTGGCGAGCGCGGCGCACCGCGCGGCTCGCCCGGCAGGCAGGCGACCCCTGGCAGCGGGCCGCGGTCTTCGCAGCCGTCCTGGAGCCGCCCGCGCTGGCGAGCGCCGTGCCGGTCGCCGCGGACCGGGTGCGCCTGCTGAGGCTGCGCCCGCCCCTGGTCGCCGCCCAGCTGCCGATCGACCACTGGGACGTGGTCCGCCGCGTGCTGACGGCGACGGACCCCCGCGAGGCCCGCTGGTACCAGGAGCGCGTGAGAGGTGCCCTGGCCGACGCCCACAGCGAGCGGCGCCCTCAGAGCTGACCGACGTCCGTCACCTTGATCACGGCTCGCCCCTCCGCGTCCGAGGCCGTCAGGTCCACCTCGGCCGAGATGCCCCAGTCGTGGTCGCCCTGCGGATCGTGGAAGGTCTGCCTGACCCGCCACAGGCCGTCCTGGGGGAGCTCCTCGATCAGCAGCAGCCGAGGCCCGCGTGCGTCCGGCCCGGTGCCCAGCTCGTCGTACTCCTCCCAGTAGCCCGCGAGCGCCTCCTCCCAGGCCGCGGCGTCCCAGCCGCTTTCCGCATCCAGCTCGCCGAGTTCCTCGGTCCGGTTGAGCGCCGCGAGCTCCACCCGGCGGAACATGGCGTTGCGCACCAGCACCCGGAAGGCCCTGGCGTTGCTGGTCACCGGCTTCACCTGATCCGCCCGCTCCTGCGCCTCCTCGACGTCCTCCTCCTCGGGGTTGGCCAGCTGCTCCCACTCGTCCAGCAGGCTGGAGTCCACCTGGCGGACCATCTCGCCCAGCCAGGCCGCGATGTCCTGCAGGTCCTCCGACTTCAGGTCCTCGGGGACGGTGTGCTCCAGCGCCTTGTACGCGCTGGCCAGGTAGCGCAGCACGATGCCCTCGGTCCGCGCCAGCTCGTAATACGACACGAACTCGGAGAAGGTCATGGCCCGTTCGTACATGTCCCGCACCACCGACTTGGGGGAGAGCGGATGATCCCCCACCCACGGATGGCTCTTGCGGTACAGGCCGTAGGCGTGGAAGAGGAGATCCGCCAGCGGCTGCGGGTGGCTGATGTCCATCAGCCGCTCCATCCGCTCCTCGTACTCCACCCCTTCCGCCTTCATCGCCGCGACGGCCTCGCCCCTGGCCTTGTTCTGCTGGGCCGCCAGGATCTGCCGGGGGTCGTCGAGCGTCGACTCCACCACCGAGAGCATGTCGAGCGCGTAGGACGGGGACTCCGGCTCCAGCAGCTCGAAGGCGGCCAGGGCGAAGGTGGACAGCGGCTGGTTGAGGGCGAAGTCGGCCTGCAGATCCACCGTCAGCCGCACGATGCGCCCCTGCGCGTCCGGCTCCGGCAGCCGCTCCACGATCCCGCCGTCCAGCAGCGAGCGGTAGATCGCGATCGCCCGCCTGATGTGCCGCAGTTGCTGCCGCCGCGGCTCGTGGTTGTCCTCCAGCAGCCTGCGCATCGCCTCGAAGGCGTTCCCCGGCCGCGCGATGATGCTGAGCAGCATCGTGTGCGTCACCCGGAAGCGCGAGGTGAGCGGTTCGGGCTCGGCGGCGATCAGCTTCTGGAAGGTGTTCTCGCTCCAGTTCACGAAGCCCTCGGGCGGCTTCTTGCGCACCACCTTGCGCCGCTTCTTCGGATCGTCGCCCGCCTTGGCCAGTGCCTTCTCGTTCTCCACCACGTGATCGGGCGCCTCGGCCACGACGAAGCCGGCCGTGTCGAAGCCCGCCCGCCCCGCCCGCCCGGCGATCTGGTGGAACTCCCTGGCCCGCAGCACCCGCACCCGGCTCCCGTCGTACTTGGTGAGCGCGGTGAACAGCACGGTCCTGATCGGCACGTTGACGCCGACCCCGAGCGTGTCGGTGCCGCAGATGACCTTCAGCAGCCCCGCCTGCGCCAGCTTCTCGACCAGCCTGCGGTACTTCGGCAGCATCCCCGCGTGGTGCACTCCGATGCCGTGCCGCACGTACCGCGACAGGTTCCGGCCGAACGTGGTCGTGAATCGGAAGTTCCCGATGAGCGCCGCGATCTCGTCCTTCTCCGCCCGGCTGCACATGTTGATGCTCGTCAGCGCCTGGGCCCGCTCGACCGCCTGAGCCTGCGTGAAGTGCACGATGTACACGGGAGCCTGATGGGTCTCGAGCAGCTCCGTCAGCGTCTCGGTCAGCGCCGTCGTGCGGTACTCGTAGCTCAGCGGCACCGGACGCGTGGCGGAGCGCACCACGGCGGTCGGCCGCCCGGTACGGCGCGTCAGGTCCTCCTCGAACCTGGACACGTCGCCGAGGGTCGCAGACATCAGCACGAACTGCGCCTGCGGCAGCTCCAGCAGCGGAATCTGCCACGCCCAGCCCCGGTCCGGCTCCGCATAGAAGTGGAACTCGTCCATCACCACCTGGCCCACGTCCGCCTCCGCCCCGTCCCGCAGCGCGATGGACGCGAGCACCTCAGCCGTGCAGCAGATGACGGGCGCGTCGGCGTTCACCGAGGCGTCCCCGGTGAGCATCCCCACGTTCTCGGTGCCGAACAGCTTGCACAGATCGAAGAACTTCTCCGAGACCAGCGCCTTGATCGGCGCCGTGTAGAAGGTCACCTCGTCCCGGGCCAGCGCCGCGAAGTGGGCGCCGGCCGCCACCAGGGACTTGCCGGAGCCGGTTGGGGTGGACAAGATGACGTTCGCACCCGAGACCACTTCGATCAGGGCCTCCTCCTGAGCGGGGTAAAGGGAGATCCCCCGCTCTCTCGCCCACGACGAGAAAGCGTCGAAGAGGGCATCGGGGTCACTGTCCGTCGGCATCCGATCGATAAGGCTCACCGCTCCATACTGCCCGGCCCACGCCGCCCGGGGGGAACCGGCCGGTGGCCCGAAGATCGTCAACGGCTACGCTGTCCGGCCGACGGAGAACTCAACAGGCAAGAAGGGGCGGGGCAGAGCCATGATGGGACCGGCGCACTCACTGTCCGGAGCGATGGCATGGCTGGCGGTGGGGGCAGCCGCCGCGGCAGCGGACCATTCGATGCCCTGGCCGGTGCTGCTGGCCGGCTCGCTGATCTGTGCGGGGGCGGCACTCGCCCCCGATCTGGACCAGAAGTCGGCCACCATCTCGCGCGCCTTCGGACCGCTGTCGAAGCTGCTCGCCTCGGTCATCGAAAAGATCGCCGAGACGGTATACAACGGCACCCGCGGCAAGCGCGAGCGGCGCCGCACCGGCGGGCACCGCACCCTCACCCACACCTGGATCTGGGCGGTGCTGCTGGGCGCCGGCTTCTCGGCCGCCGCGGTGGCCTGGGGCCGCTGGGCCGTCCTGGCCATCCTCTTCGTGCACATGGTGCTTGCCGTCGAGGGGCTGCTGTGGCGCATGGCCCGCGTCTCGAGCGACGTCCTGGTGTGGCTCCTCGGAGCGTGCAGCGCCTGGCTGCTGGCCGACGTCCTGGACGAGCCGGGCAAGGGCTCCACCTGGCTCTTCCCCGACCACCCCTACCTTTGGCTCGGGATACCCATCACCCTGGGCGCGATCGTGCACACCCTCGGGGACGCGCTGACGCTCTCCGGCTGCCCGATCCTGTGGCCGCTGCCGATCGGCGGCAGGCGCTGGTACCCGGTGGGCACCCCGCGGTTCATGCGGTTCAGGGCGGGAGCCTGGGTGGAGAGCAAGGTGCTGATGCCCGCCTTCATGGTGATAGGCGCGGCAAGCGGGGTCGGGGCCCTCGTCATCGCCGCCTGACCCGCGGCCGCCCCCGGCCCCCCTCGGCCGGCCCCGGGCCGTCCGCTCCCGAAGCGGAAGCGGACGGCACCCGGGCAGGCGCAGGCTCAGCCGTGCCAGGAGCGCCACAGGGCCGCGTAGGCCCCGCCGGCCGCCACCAGCTCGTCGTGGCTGCCCAGTTCGCTGATCCGGCCGTCCTCCACCACCGCGATCACGTCGGCGTCGTGGGCCGTGTGCAGCCGGTGGGCGATCGCGATCACCGTGCGCCCCTCGAGCACCCGGCCGAGGGAACGCTCCAGGTGCCGCGCCGCCCGCGGGTCGAGCAGCGAGGTCGCCTCGTCGAGGACCAGCGTGTGCGGGTCCGCGAGCACCAGCCTGGCCAGCGCGATCTGCTGCGCCTGCGCGGGGGAGACGCTCACGGCGCCGGACCCCACCTCGCAGTCCAGCCCGCCGGGCAGTGTCCGCGCCCACTCGTCCGCGTCCACCGCCGCGAGCGCCGCCCACAGCTCGGCGTCGGTGGCGTCGGTCCTGGCGAGCAGCAGGTTGTCCCGCAACGGGCCGACGAACACGTGGTGTTCCTGGTTGACCAAGGCCACCTGCTCCCGCACCCGCTCCGCCGTCATCCTGGCCAGCTCCGCCCCGCCGAGGGTCACCTCGCCCCTCCGTGGGGCGTAGATCCCCGCCAGCAGCCTGCCGAGGGTCGACTTGCCGGCGCCCGAGGGGCCGACGAGCGCCATCCGGGTCCCTGGCGGCACCCGCAGCGAGACGTCGTGCAGGACATCGGTGTCCGCCAGGTAGCCGAAGCGCACCGTCTCGGCCGCCAGGTCCCTCCCCTCGGGAACGACCGAGGCGTCGCCGGCGTCGTCCTCCACCTCCCGGACGCCCACCAGCCGCGCCAGCGAGACCTGGGCCACCTGCAGCTCGTCCATCCACCGCAGGATCATCCCGACAGGCTCCACCATCATCTGCGCGAGCAAAGCCCCCGTGGTGAGCCGGCCGACGCTCAGCCAGCCCTGGAGCACGAAGGAGCCGCCGATCAGCAGCACCCCGCACAGGATCATCGCGTGGTAGACGTTGATCGCCGGGATGAGCACCGAGCGCAGCCACAGCGTGTACCGCTCCCAGGACGTCCACTGCTTCACCCTGAGGTCGGACAGCGCGACGCGTTCCGCCTGCAACCGGTGCGCCTCGATGGTCCGCCCGGCATCCACCGTCTCCGCGAGGGCCGCCGCCACCGACGCGTACCCGGCGGCCTCCGAACGGTAGCCCGCGGGCGCCCGCCTGAAGTACCACAGGCAGGCGAGCAGCAGCACCGGCGCGGCCAGCAGCACGCCCAGCCCCAGCGGCGGAGCCGTCAGGACTATCCCGGCGAGCAGCAGCCCCGCCCACACCACGGCGATGGCCATCTGCGGCACGGCCTCCCGCATCGCCTTGGACAGCCGGTCCACGTCGGTGTTGATCCGGGCCAGCAGGTCGCCGGTGCCCGCCCGTTCGAGCACGCCTGGCGGCAGCCCCACCGCCCGCACCAGGAAGTCCTCCCGCAGGTCGGCGAGCATCCGCTCCCCGAGCACGGCCCCGCGCAGCCGGACCATCCGCACGAAGAACGCCTGGACGGCGAGGGCCACCGAGAACAGCAGCACGGTACGGCCGAGTTGCAGCTCGCGTTCCCCGTCCGCGAGGTCCTGCACGACCCGGCCCAGGAGATACGGGCCCACCATGGAGGCGATCACGGCGACGGTGTTCACCGCCACGAGCACCAGGAAGGGCCTGCGGTGGCGGCGCATCAGTTCGCGCACATAGCCGCGCACCGTGGCCCGGCCCGCCACCGGCAGCGTGGTCGCGTGCTCGCCCGATGCGGGGTCGTAGGCGGGTGGCTGGACGCCGATCATGCGTTCTCCTCGGCGAGGTCTGCGGTCTCCGTCTCCCTGGTGACGACCGACCGGTAGGCGAAATGGCTGCGGAGCAGGTCCTGGTGCCGTCCCGTGGCGGCCACCTTCCCTTCGTGGAGGAACACCACCTCCTCCGCCCGGTCCAGCAGCAGCGGACTCGACGTGAACACGACGGTGGTGCGCCCCGCGCGCAGGGCACCGAGACCCTCGGCGATCCTGGCCTCGGTGTGCGAGTCGACGGCCGAGGTCGGCTCGTCGAGCACCAGCACGGGCGGATCGGTGATCAGCGAGCGGGCCAGCGCGAGCCGCTGCCGCTGCCCGCCGGACAGCGACCTGCCGCGCTCGGTGATCCGCGCCCGCATCGGGTCGCCGCTGCCCTCAGGAGCCGACTGGGCGAGCGTCGTCAGCACGTCGTGGCACTGGGCGGCGCCGAGCGCCTCGGCCGCGGTCACCCGCCCCGAGGCGGGCACGGCAAGGAGCTGCTCCAGGGTGCCGGACAGCAGCACCGGGTCCTTGTCCTGCACCAGCACCGCGGCCCTCGCCACGGCGAGCGGCACCGCGTCGAGCGGGGCACCGCCGAGCCGGGCCGAAGGCCCGCCCGTGCCCTGCGCCGGATGACCGCCGAGCCGTTCGGCGAGCCGCTCCGCGAGCTCGGGGTTCCCACAGACCACGGCCGTCAGCCGACCCTCGGCGGCGAGCAGTCCCGTCTCCGGGTCCCACAGGTCGCCGGTGGACGGCAGCTCCACCGCGCCACGGTCCGCCGCCTCGCCCGCTCCCGGGGCGTCCGCCGTCACGGCCTCGCGGCGCAGCCCGAGCACCCGCACCGCCCGTTTCGCCGAGGGCCGCGAGAAGGTGAAGGCCATCGCCGCCTCCTGGAACTGCCGCAGCGGGAACAGCAGGAAGCTCACGGCCCCGTAGATGGTCACCAGCTGGCCCGCCTCCAGCTCGCCGTCGAGTGCGAGCCTCGCGCCCTGCCAGACGACCGCGATCATCAGCAGCCCCGGCATCACCACCTGAACGGCGTCGATGAGCGACCACATCCTGGCGTTGTGCACCGAGGCACGGCGCACCTCCTGGGAGGCGCGCCGGTAGCGCTCCAGGAACAGCTCCTCGCCACCGATGCCGCGCAGCACGCGCAGCCCGGCGACGGTGTCGGAGGCCAGCTCCGTCGCCCGCCCGGACCTGCTGCGTTCCCGGTCGGCCCGCCGGGTCGCCGCCGGAAGCAGCGGCCACGCGCTGAGGACGACCGCGACGATGCCGGCCAGCACCAGCAGGCCGAGGACCGGCTCGTACACGATCAGGGCCGCGCACACCCCGCAGGTCACCAGCACCGAGGCGGCGAAGCGCGAGAAGGACTCGACGAACCAGCCGATTCGCTCGACGTCGCCGGTGGAGACCTTCACGACCTCGCCGGCGGCCACCCGCCGGGTGAGGACGCCGCCGAGTTCGGCGGTGCGGCGCGCCAGCAGCTGCTGCACGCGGGCCGCCGCCGTGATCCAGTTGGTGACGGCCGTGCGGTGAAGCATGGTGTCGGCGAAGGCCATGACGAAGGCCACACCCACCATGGCCACGCCCGTGGCAGCCAGACCGCCTCCCGAGCCGTCCACGACCGCGTCGATGCCCAGTCCCACGAGCAGGGGCAGCAGGGCGACGGTCGTCATGTGCAGGGTCCCCCAGCCCAGCGCCTTGGCCTGACCGCCGAGCTGGCGCCTGAAGAGCCAGACCAGAAACCGGAATCCGGACCGTACGTCCGGCTCACCCGGATCGGTATGCGGAAGATCGCGAATTTGCATGACATCCCAGAGATGGTGCGGAGAGAACTGGGCAACCTCGCAAGGGTCGTGGTCGAGGACGCCGAAAATCAACGGGTTTTCCCAGGCCACGTGCGACCTCGGCCGCACCGCGGCCAAGGGCCGGGACCCGCCCGTGTGCGGCGGCGCCCGGCGCCGGGCGCCGGGGCCCGTGAGTGGCCGGAAAACCACGTCAAGGGTTTCAGGAGACGGCCGCGCCCCTTCGGCGGTTCGCCCCTGCGCCGCCCGATGTGGGACGCAGGATCACCGGCACGGCCGCACCCTTTCGCCCGCTGCCTCGCCCGCTGCCTCGCCCCGGCGGAATCGCCCGGAAGCAGCCGGCGGGACGGGTCCGCGGACGGGTCCGCGAGACGGGCCGGCGGCGGGTGGCAGCGGAGCACCCTTGCCCCTTTCTGCTCCGGGCTCAGGGGCACCCCGGGGGCCGGCGCCCCGTCGTGGCAGGGCCCGCCCCCGCTGCCCTCTCGTCCCCATTGGCCTGTTCTGCGCCGGGACTCGCGACCGCGCGGCCGAGAACCCGCCCCCGGCCCCGCCGATCCCCTTCTCTCGACCCGGCCGCCGCGCACCGCCGCAGGCGGTTCCCGCTCCCTCCTGCGCGGCCCGTCCCCCTCTCGTGCCTCCGGGCCCCACCGGCGCCGCCCTGTCTCCTTCGGCGCCGGCCCTCTCCGCGGCACCCAGGCCCTTTCGGCGCCGTCCGGGCCCCCGCACGTGCGGATCGGGCCCCGCACGTGCCGGTCCGAGGCCCCGCCCGCGTCCGCTCCTGCCCGCCCGGGCCCGCGCGGGGCCCGGCCGCCCGCGCCCCTCGCCGCCCGCGCTCCGCCCCCGCCCGCCATGGCCCGTGGCGCGCGGGGTGGGACGGGCCGGGGGAGGAGGTGCCGGACGGGAAGGGCCGGTGCGGCCCGGGCCCGGCGAACCGCCGCACGCGTCCGAGCACGCGTCCGAGACCCGGGGATCGCCCTCCCCGGCCCTCCGGGAGCCCGTGCCGCAACGCCCACGTGGCCACCCGTCCCGTCGCGCCGCCCGGCCCGCGGAGCCCGTGAGGGACCTCCTGGCGCCGCACACCCAGGCCGGCTTCGACTGCGGGTGCCGGACCGGCTCCGGGGTGGTGGGACGCGGCGATCACCACGGGCCTCGGCTCCGGCGGCATCCGGCTGCGCAACGCCGCCCCGTCGCGGGCGGGGGCCGCGCGAACGGCGGGTTAACTCGTCGAAGCCGCGCCGTGGTCGACGGGGCCGTGCAACGCCCTTCCGGCCCCCGCTCGTTCACTCCTCGCAGGTGGCGCGGGCGATACGGGCGCAGCGGCGGATTCTGCGTTTGAAAAAGGAACGTTCAACGGGTTGACGTACCTCTGGCGGGCTCCCACTATGAGGGACATTACCGCCGGGATGGGAGCGCTCCCATTCGGAGGTCACCGGGAACGTTCGCGCCCGGCGGTGGTTCTCGTGCCACGCATCAGAGGATCGAGAAGGGCCGCAACCATGCCACCCCCCAATGGCATACCCGGCCCACGCCAGAGCGCTTGGCGTGGCGTTGGGCCGCCCGGCGGAGAATGCCTCGCCGGGCTTGCCGAGACGACGGCCGCGGAAGTCCGCCACCGCGGACCGGAGAGCGGGCGCGGCGAGGATCGCCGCCCCCTGCTCAGGAAGTGGATTCAGGAAGTCAACAGGCTGAGTTCGTTCAACCGGCGCAGCCGGGGGGCGGACCTCTGACTCCGAGCCCGCGTCGCCACCAGGCGCGGGCTCGGCGACCAGGCGCGGTACCCCCCGCCATCCACCATGGTGTCAGCCGCTCCGGACCCCCTGCGGGAGGGGGTAAGTGGTGGACAAGGCGGGTGCCGCCCGCCTCGGCTCCGTCGGGACGAGCGGAGCCGGGGCGGCTCTGCCCCGGGTGACTTCGGCAACGGGAGTCGAAGGCATCCGGGGCGGGCGCGGCGAGTTCGGCTGTTTTCTGTTCGAACTTGGAACGGTACGAGTCATTGACGAGTTCATGACTAACACCGGACCATATGGGCTGCCGCCGCCGGGTGGGAGCGCTCCCAATTCCGATCGCCGACCACCCAACCGGGGTGCCAGGCGGTCACCACCCGGCGGCGGTGCTTGTGGAACAACCGAAGATCGACGAAGGGCCTGATCATGTCTCCCCCCACCCACCCCACCCACCCACCGATAAGACCCGGCGGCCGGCCGCCGGGCCGGCGCCGTCCGCGCCGGACGCTCACCGCGTTGCTCGCCGCGGTCGCGCTCGGTGCCGGCCTTCAATTACCGCTCTCGAACGGCGGCGCTCAAGCGCAGGAGCCCGCCTTCGACTACGCGGAGGCGCTGCAGAAGTCGATGTTCTTCTACGAGGCGCAGCGCTCGGGGCCGCTCCCCGACGACAACCGCGTCTCCTGGCGCGGCGACTCCGCCCTCGAGGACGGGGCCGACGTCGGCCTCGACCTCACCGGCGGCTGGTACGACGCCGGCGACCACGTGAAGTTCGGCCTGCCGATGGCCTCGTCCGCGACCCTCCTCGCCTGGGGGGCACTCGCCAACCGGGAGGGCTACGAGGAATCCGGGCAACTCGGATACCTCAAGGACAACCTCAGGTGGGTCGACGACTACTTCATCCGGGCGCACCCCGAGCCCAACGTGTTCTACGCCCAGGTCGGCAACGGCAGCGAGGACCACCGCTGGTGGGGGCCGGCCGAGGTGATGCAGATGGAGCGCCCGGCCTACCGGGTGGACGCCGGCTGCCCCGGCTCCGACGTCGCGGGGGAGACCGCCGCGGCGCTGGCCGCCTCCTCGCTCGTCTTCGCCGAGGACGACCCGGCGTACGCGGCCACCCTCGTGAGGCACGCCGAGCAGCTCTACTCCTTCGCCGACACCTACCGCGGCGTCTACTCGAACTGCGTGCCGGCCCGCGACTTCTACAACTCGTGGTCCGGCTACCAGGACGAACTCGTCTGGGGCGCCTACTGGCTCTACAAGGCCACCGGTGAGGAGAGCTACCTGGAGAAGGCGGAGGCTGGCTACGACCTGCTCTCCACCGAGCCGCAGACCGACACCCACAGCTACCGCTGGACGATCTCCTGGGACGACAAGTCCTACGGCATCTACGCGCTGCTCGCCATGGAGACCGGCGAGGACCGGTACGTGGAGGACGCCAACCGCTGGCTGGACTTCTGGACGACCGGCGTGGACGGCCGGCGCGTGACGTACTCGCCCGGCGGCGAGGCGGTCCTCGACAGCTGGGGTTCGCTGCGGTACGCCGCGAACACCGCCTTCGTCGCCCTCGTCTACTCCGACTGGCTTCAGGCGCGCGACTCCGAGCGGGCCGGCACCTACCGCGAGTTCGGCCGGCGCCAGATCGACTACGCGCTCGGGGACAACCCCAGGGGCGCCAGCTACGTGGTGGGCTTCGGCGTCAACCCGCCCCGCAACCCGCACCACAGGACCGCCCACGGCTCCTGGACCGATCAGATCACCGCGCCGGTCGACAGCCGGCACGTCCTGTACGGCGCGCTGGTCGGCGGCCCGTCCTCGGCCAACGACCAGTACACCGACAGCCGTCAGGACTACGTCTCCAACGAGGTGGCCACGGACTACAACGCCGGCTTCTCCGGCGCCCTGGCCTATCTCGTGGGCCGCTACGGCGGCACTCCGCTGGCCGACTTCCCCCCGGCGGAGCAGCCGGACGGCCCGGAGATGTTCGTCGAGGGCTCGCAGAACGCCACCGGCGCCACGTTCACGGAGATCAAGGCCACGATCCGCAACCGGTCCGCCTGGCCGGCCCGGACGCTGTCCGAGGGCTCCTTCCGCTACTGGTTCACGCTCGACGAGGGCGTGGACCCCGGACAGATCACCCTCGTCTCGAACTACAGCGAGTGCACCGACCCGGTGGCAGGAGTGCACCAGGCGGTGGGCGACCTGTACTACGCGGAACTGGACTGCACGGGACGGCTGATCTATCCGGGCGGCCAGTCCCAGCACCGCGCCGAGGTGCAGTTCCGGATCGACGGCGGCGTCAACTGGGACCCGTCCAACGACTGGTCCTATCAGGAGATCGGCCAGACCCCCGCCCTGACCTCCCACATCACCCTCTACGACGGGGATGAGCTGGTGTGGGGTTCCGAGCCGGCGGAGGTGGCGCAGCGGTGAACGGTCATGTCGACAAGGGTGACAAAGGAGCAGACACGATGGTGGTCCAGCAGTCCGCGCCGATCGGCAACACCCGGCCCCTCGCCGGCCCGGAGGAGGGCGGTTCCGGGCTGCCCCTGACGGCCTTCCGGGCACTCGCGCTGCTGCGCATCGCCGTGGGCGCCATCTTCCTGTGGGCCTTCCTCGACAAGGCGTTCGGCCTGGAGTACGCGACCGCATCGGAGCGGTCCTGGGTCAACGGCGGCTCGCCGGCCGGGGGTTACCTCGGCAGCGTCTCGCTCGGCCCGATGGAGTCCACCTACCACTCCTGGGCCGGCGACGTGTGGGTGGACTGGCTGTACATGGCCGGCATGTTCGGGCTCGGCGTCTCGCTGGTCGCCGGGATCGGGCTGCGGGTCACCGCGCTCGCGGGGCCGCTGATGATGCTCTTCCTGTGGCTCGGCGAATTCCCCCCGGCCAAGCACGCCTCGGACGGTACCCCGACGATGTCCCCCAACCCGCTGGTCGACCAGCACGTCGTCTACGCGGTGGCCATGGTGGTGCTCGCCCTGTTCTCGGCCGGCCGGGTCTGGGGCCTCGCCCGGCTGTGGGCGCGGCTTCCCGTGGTCAGCCGCTACCGCTGGCTCCAGTAGCGCGGGCGGCGACCGGACCGCGAGTGCGCGCGGAGTGAGTACCCCCTCCCCGCGCGCTCGCCACCACCAAGCCGTCTCGTCCCGGGACGAGCGGCTTTCCCAGGGCGGCCCCGGCAACCAGCGCCGGGGCCGCCCGCCCCTGTTCCGGTGCGCCGGGGAAGTGGGGGCGGGGGCGGATTCAGCGCGCGAGCGCCGCCATGGCCGCGTTGTGCCCGCCGATGCCGCTCACCCCGCCGCCGCGCACGGCCCCGGCCCCGCACAGCAGCACATTCTCGTGGGCGGTCGCCACGCCCCAGCGCGCGGCGGGGTCCCCGGCGGCGGCCCGCTCGTCCTCGTCCCCGGCGAAGGGGAAGGACAGGTCGCCGTGGAAGATGTGCCCGCCCGGCAGCCGCAGTTCGCGTTCCAGGTCGAGCGGCGTCTTCGCCTCGATGCACGGCCTTCCCTCGGCGTCGGTGGCGAGGCACTCGGCGATCGGCTCGGCCAGGTGCTCGTCGAGCGTGCGCAGCGTGGCGGCCAGCAGCTCGGTCCGCGCCGCCTCGTTCCGCCCGGGTTCGCCGGCGAAGAGCCGCGCCGGAGTGTGCAGGCCGAAGAGCGTGAGCGTCTGGTAGCCGGCGGCGGCCGGCTCCTGGGCGAGGATGGTGGGGTCGGTCAGCGAGTGGCAGTACAGCTCGCTCGGCGGCGCGGCCGGCAGCGCCCCCGCGGCGGCCTGCCGGTAGGCCGTCTCCAACTGCCCGTATCCCTCGGCCACATGGAAGGTGCCGGCGAAGGCCTCCCGGGGGTCGGCGTCCGGGTCCCGCAGCGCGGGCAGGCGCCGCAGCAGCATGTTCACCTTGAACTGCGCGCCCTCCGGGGCCGGCGGCGGCGTCTCGCCGAGCAGCAGGGCCAGCTCCCGCGGGGAGGCGCCCACCAGCACCTGCCGGGCGCCGACCACCCCCTCGGCGTCCCCGGCCCGGAAGGTGACCTCGGCCTGGCGCCCGTCGGTGGCGATCGCGGTCACCTCGTGGCCGGTCCGCACCTCGGCCCCGGCCGCGCGGGCGGCCCCGGCCAGCGCGTCGGTCACCGCGCCCATGCCGCCCACCGGCACGTCCCAGTCCCCGGTGCCCTGCCCGATCACGTGGTAGAGGAAGCAGCGGTTCTGCCGCAGGGAGGGGTCGTGCGCCGAGGTGAAGGTCCCGATGAGGGCGTCGGTGAGGACCACCCCGCGCACCAGGTCGTCCGCGAACCTGGCCTCGAGCGTCTCGCCGAGCGGCCGTTCGAAGAGCGCCTCCCAGGCCGGGTGGCCCAGGGCCTCGACCACCCTGGCGCGCAGCGCCGCCCGGCTGGGCAGCGGCTCGGTGAGGGTGGGGAACACCAGGGCGGCGACGCCCCGGGTCATGCCGTAAAAACCTTGCCACGCGGCGTACTCACGCTCCGAGCCCGTCAGCCGCGCGAAGGCCGCCCGTGTCCTGCTCTCGCCGCCCCCCGCGAGCAGCCCGGTCGGCCGCCCGCCGCGGACGGTGGGCGTGTACGAGGAGACCGGCCGCTTGCGCAGGGTCAGGCGCAGCCCCAGGTCGGCCACGATCCGCTCGGGCAGCAGGCTGACCAGGTACGCGTAGCGGGAGAGCCGCGCCTGGACCCCGGGAAAGACGCGGTCCGAGACGGCGGCGCCGCCGGTGCGCGGCAGGCGCTCCAGCAGGAGCACCCGCCGCCCGGCCCCCGCGAGGTAGGCGGCGGCCACCAGGCCGTTGTGTCCGCCGCCGACGATGACGGCGTCGTACCGGGAGTGGGGGGCGGCAGAAGACAGGGCAGGCATGGCCCTTGGTAACACGGCCTGGCGACTTCAGGCCACTGTCAGGGCCGCCCTCTGGCAGCGGCACCCCGGGTGGCATTAGGGTCCCCGGGAAAAGACCCGGCAGGGGGAGGTCGCGGGACCATGGAAGAGCCGGTGAGGGTGCCAGCGATCCCGACACCGCTGCGCTGGCTGAACACCCCCGTGGCGTGGGCCGCCGAGGGCGCGGATGCGCTGACGATCAGCGCGGGCGCCGGCACGGACTGGTTCCTGGACCCGGGGACTCCCGGCCGCTTCGCCAACGCCCCCGCCCTCATCGGCCCGCTCGCCGAGGCCGGAGCCGGCGCGCCCGGCGGCGGCGCGGCGGGGCAGCGCGGCGCGGGGGACGGCACGGCCGCGGGGGACTTCGTGCTCACCGCCCGCGTCACGGCCCCCCTCGAGGCCACCTATGACGCGGGTGCGCTGGTGGTCTACGCTGGTGAGACCTCGTGGGCCAAGCTGTGCCTGGAGCTGTCGCCGCAGGGGAGGCCGACCCTCGTGTCGGTCGTCACCAGGGGCGTCTCCGACGACGCGAACGCCTTTCCCGTGCCGGGCGGCGACGTGCTGTTGCGGCTCGCCCGCGTCGGGTCGGCGTACGCCTTCCACGCCTCGCTCGACGGGCGCTTCTGGCACCTGATCCGCTACTTCGCGCTCGATGCGGCAGGCCGTGCGGAGGCGGGCTTCCTCGCCCAGTCGCCCACGGGCCAGGGGCTCACGGTGGGCTTCCGCGACCTCGCCTTCGCCCGCCGCACACTCCGCGACCTGCGCGACGGCAGCTGACGGCCGCGGCGCTCCGTCGCCTCAGCCGCTTCGCCGGCCCACCCCGCCTCCGATCCGTTCCCGCTCCGCCACGTTCCCGACGTCCTCCGCTCCGACCCGCCTCTCCACCCGCCCCGCCCACCGGCCCTTCTCGCCCGGCCCTTCGCGAGCCGGACACCGACCCGCCCGTACCGAGTGATCCAGTCGATCCGACGGCCCCGGCCCCAGCCCCGCGGGCCGTTCTGCACGCCTCTCCGAAGGAGCCCATGCCGCACGACAGCCTGCCCTGGCCGGCGCCCGCCGAAGGCCAGGGCGCACCCGCACGCCCGGCGGAGATACGCCGGATTCTCCGCCTCTTCAGGCCCTACGCCGGCCGGCTGACGGTCGTCGGGCTGCTGGTCGGCGCCTCCTCGCTGGTCGCCGTCGCCTCGCCCTTCCTGCTGCGCTCCCTCATCGACGTGGCCCTGCCCGAGCGGCGCACCGGGCTGCTGACGCTGCTCGCCGCGGGCATGATCGTCACCGCGGTCACCAGCAGCATCTTCGGGGTGCTCCAGACCCTGATCTCCACCACCGTCGGCCAGCAGGTGATGCACGACCTGCGCACCGCGGTCTACGCCAAGCTCCAGCAGATGCCGCTGGCCTTCTTCACCCGGACCCGCACCGGCGAGGTGCAGTCCAGGATCGCCAACGACATCGGCGGCATGCAGGCGACGGTCACCTCCACGGCGACCTCGCTGGTCTCCAACCTCACCTCCGTGGTCGCCACCCTCGTCGCGATGATCGCCCTCGACTGGCGGCTGACCCTGGTCTCGCTCACGCTGCTGCCGTTCTTCGTGTGGATCGCCCGCCGGGTCGGCCGGGAGCGCAGGCGGATCACGACGCAGCGCCAGAAGCAGATGGCGGTGATGGCCGCCATGGTGACCGAGTCGCTCTCGGTCAGCGGCATCCTGCTCGGCCGCACGATGGGCAGGGCCGAGGCGCTGACCCGGGACTTCGCGGGGGAGTCGGAGCGGCTGGTCGGCCTTGAGGTCCGCGCCAGCATGGCGGGCCGGTGGCGGATGGCGACGATCGGCATGATCATGGCCGCCATCCCGGCGTTGCTGTACTGGTCGGCGGGCGTGATGCTGCAGCTCGGCGGCACCCCGCCGTCCATCGGCACGCTGGTCGCCTTCGTCACCCTCCAGCAGGGCCTGCTGCGGCCTGCGGTCTCCCTGCTCTCCACCGGGGTGGACATCCAGGCCTCGCGGGCGCTCTTCCAGCGGATCTTCGAGTACCTCGACCTGCCCGTGGACATCACCGAGCGGCCCGACCCGGTCTCCCTGCCCAGGGCGCGCGGCGAGGTGCGCTTCGAGGGGGTCTCCTTCTCCTACGAGGAGGACGGCCCGCCGACCCTGAAGGACATCGACCTGACCGTGCCGGCCGGCGGCTCGCTCGCCATCGTCGGCCCGACGGGGGCGGGCAAGAGCACCCTCGGGTACCTGGTGCCGCGGCTCTACGACGTGACCGAGGGCCGGGTCACCCTCGACGGCGTGGACGTCCGCGACCTCGACTTCGCCTCGCTCGCGGCCGCGGTGGGCGTGGTCTCCCAGGAGACGTACCTCTTCCACGCCTCGGTGGCCGACAACCTGCGGTTCGCCCGCCCCGACGCCGGCCAGGCGGAGCTGGAGGCCGCGGCCAAGGCCGCCCAGATCCACGACCACATCGCGGCGCTGCCCGACGGCTACGACACGATCGTCGGCGAGCGCGGCTACCGGTTCTCCGGCGGCGAGAAGCAGCGGCTGGCCATCGCCCGCACCATCCTGCGCGACCCGCCCGTCCTCGTGCTCGACGAGGCGACCAGCGCGCTGGACACCAGGACCGAGCAGGCGGTGCAGCGCGCGATCGACGCCCTGTCCGCCGGGCGCACCACCCTCACCATCGCCCACCGGCTCTCGACCATCCGCACCGCGGACCAGATCGTGGTGCTCGACGGCGGCCGGATCGCCGAGCGCGGGACGCACGCGGAACTCCTCGCCGCGAACGGCCGCTACGCCGCCCTGGTGCGGCGTGACTCGGGCGTGCGGGAGGCCGTGGAGACCGCCTCCTGAGGCCGGGCCGGCCGGCGCCGGGCGCGGACCGCCCCGGCGTGCGGCGGCCCCGCCACCCAGAAACTGTGCGAACGGTCGTGCTACTATCCTGCCGTTCCGTCGCCTTATCCCTTCGCGTCCCTTCGCGTCCCTTCGCGGCCGACCGCCCGATCGAGAGGACCCGGGCCATGAGCCTCAGCACCGGACTCGTCCGTCACACCCTGACCGCCACCAGCCGGGTCGCCCCCGGCCTGGCCGGCCGATACGCCCTCCGCCTCTTCGCCGTCCCGGTCACGCGGACGAGGCTCAAGCCGCAGGAGCAGCCCGTGATGCGCGCGGCGCGGCGCGAGGAGCACCAGGTCAACGGCAAGACCGCCGTCGTCTACCGCTGGGGGGACGGCACCCGCCCGGTGCTGCTGATGCACGGCTGGCAGTTCCGCGCCTCCCGCTTCAGCCCCCTGGTGGCCGCCATGGCCGAGCGGGGCTACAGCCCCGTCGCCTTCGACGCCCCCGGCCACGGCGAGGGGAGCGGGCGCGCCACCACGATCCTCGAATACCTGGAACTCGCCCGCCGCCTGCAGGCCGTCGACGGGCGCTACTCCGCCCTGGTCGGGCACTCCGTGGGCGCGCTCGCCGCCTTCTTCGCGCTGCAGGAGGGGATAGCGGCCGAGCGCCTGGTCTCCCTGGCGGCCCCCGCCGACTTCGCCTTCGCCGTCGACTCCTTCTGCGCCGGGCTCCGGGTCGGCCCCCGCGTGAAGCCCGCCCTGCGCCGCGCCGTGGAACTGCGCCTGTTCCCCGGCGAAAAGGACATCTGGAACCGTTTCTCCGCGATTCACCGCCACCGGGACCTGACCGTGCCGATGCTCCTGGTGCACGACCGGGACGACGCCACCATCCCGCTGCGGGAGACCGAGCGGATCGCCGAGGTCTACCGGGAGCAGGCCGACCTGCTGATCACCGGCGGCCTCGGGCACCGCAGGCTGCTGGCGGCGCCCGAGGTGATCGAGGCCGTCGGCGACTTCCTCACCGCCACCGAGCCCGCGGGCCGGGCGGGCTGACCCGCCCCCTCAGGCCCCGCGGGAGTCCGCGCCCCGCGCCGCCGGGCCGGCCGCCGCCGCGTCCAGCCGGGCGGCGATGCCGGCCGCCGCCAGGTCGTAGCCGGTGTCGTCGTCGTGCAGCACCGACTGGGTGTTCGCCATCTCGAGCAGCGCGAGCAACTCGAAGGCCAGCTGCGGCACGTGCACGTCGGGGCGCAGCTCGCCGACCCGCCTGGCCTCCTCGGCGAGGTGGGTCACGTACCCCACCCACTCGGCCCGCGCGGCCGCGACCGCGTCGTGCACCGCGCCGCGGCGGGAGCTGAACTCGGCGGCCACGGCCGCGAAGAAGCAGCCGCCGGGAAAGGTACGGCCGCGCGAGTAGTCGAGATAGCCCTCGCACAGCAGCCGGATCCGGCCCAGGCCAGGCGGCGCCGCCTCGACCGGGTCCACGATCCGCCTGACGAACACCGACCTGGCCGCCCTGATCGTCGCCAGCTGGAGCTCCTCCTTGGAGCCGAAGAGCGCGAAGACGCCGCTCTTGCTCAGTCCCAGATCGAGGGCGATTCGCCCGATCGAGAGGCCGTCGAGCCCCTCGACGGAGGCGATGTCCATCGTTCGGCCCAGCACCAGGCGGCGGGTCTGGTTCCCCCGCTCCACCCGCCCGTCGGTCCGTGTTCCCGCCACCGCGCCGCCCTTCCGCCAGCAGGCCCTCATGGTACTGAAGCCGCAGGTGGAACGCGCCCGCCCGGACGGCTCAGCGCAGCCGGCCGGCCACCGCGAGCGCGTCGAAGACCAGGTGGTCGACCGGGGCGGTGCGGTCCCGGTCGGCGAGCCGCAGCCAGGCGATCTCCTCGATCTCGCTGCTCGCCGTCAGTTCGCCGCGGTAGTCCGCCGTGTAGCAGGCCATCCGCACCAGGGTTCCCTCCGGATGCCCGTGCGCCTGCGCGGTGTACGTCCCCAGGTGCGTGACCGTCTCCGGGACCAGCGCCACCGTCAGCTCCTCGCGCACCTCGCGCAGCAGGGCCTCCAGGTCGCTCTCCCCGGCGTTCCGCTTCCCGCCCGGGATGTAGAAGACCTCCTTGCCGCGGGTGCGCGCGCCGAGAATCCTGCCCTCCGTCAGGTGTACCCACGCCACGGTGTCGATGACCGGTGCCACTGCTCTGCGCCCTCCCGAGTTCGCCCCCAGACCTGGACGATGGTGTCATGGGTGTCTGGGAGCGTGCGATGGAGATTCCGGAGGAGGACCCGCGGCACGGCCGCCGTGGCCCGCTGTGGCTGCACCCCGACGACGACCTGGCGCCCAACCGGCCCGGCGAGACCCTGCTGGGCGAGCTGGCGGCCCGGCCCGCCGGGCGCCTGCGGCGGCTCGGCGACCGGCTGCTGCTGCGCGCCGCCGAGACCGACGCGCTGCGGTCCGCCGTGGCCGCCGAGCAGACGGCCGGCACGCTGCTCGACCGGCTGTCCGGCTTCGGCTGGCGCGTGCTGCACTCGCTCCCGCTGCCGGGCGGCACCGGCCTCCCGCACCTGGCCATCGGGCCGGGCGGCGTGCTCGCCGTCCGCTCCTGCCGGCACCGCGGGGCACGGCTCAGGGCCGGCTTCGACGGCGCGGACCTGGTGTCGGTCAACGGCCGCCGCACCGAGCCCCACCTGCGGCGCTGCCGCCGGGACGCGCAAGTGGCGGCCCACGCGCTCGGCCGGGCCTGCGGCTCGCCGGTGGCGGTGACGCCGCTGCTGGTGTTCGTGGAGGCGGCCGACGTGGCGGTGGCCCCCACGCTGCGCGACGTCGAGGTGCTGCCCGAGCGGGCGCTGCCCGCCCTGGCCGAGCGCGGCGGCGTGCTGAAGCCGCAGGAGATCGACCTCCTCTACGGCCTCGCCCGCGACCGCCGCACCTGGCGCGGCCTGTGACCGGCCGGTGACCGCCAGGCCCCGGAACTGCTCCCGCGCCGCCCGCCCCTCCGCTGCCGGCGCTCCGGCCCCCGCCGCCCGCCGCGCCGGCGCCCGGCCTCAGCGCACGCTCGGCCGGACCACCGGCTCTGGCTCCGGCTCGAACACGCAGAACTCGTTGCCCTCCGGGTCCGCCAGGACGTCCCAGCCGATCTCCTGGTCCCGGCGCCGCAGCAGCCTGGCGCCCAGCGCGAGCAGCTCCTCGGTGTGCGCCCAGACGTCGAGGTGCATGCGGTTCTTGACCGTCTTCGGCTCCGGCACCGGGTTGATCCAGATCAGCGGACCGGCGCCCGTGGGGTCGTGAATCGGCACCGGCCACTCGGGACGCCGCTCCTCACCCGGCCGCGCCCGGCGCACGTAGCCCAGCACCCGGCACCACCAGTCGGCGAGCGCCTGGTGGTCGGCCGCGTCCAGCACAAGGTCCTTGAAACGAGCGTGAGCCATGCCCGGAGCCTAGCCCCCGGGGCACGGCGGGGAACGCCCTGCCGTGCCGGGCGCCGAAAGGAGGCCGGCGCGGCGCCGGGCTCAGGCCGCGAACAAGTCGCTGTGTAGAGCAATGCCGGCGAGGTCGTCCGTGGCACGAACAGCACGAACAAGCACGTCAGGAGCATGATGAGCCGGATATGGGCGGGGATCGACAGCGGCAAGGGCCACCATCACGGCCTTGTGCTGGACGCCGACGGCAAGATGCTGCTGTCGCGGCGGGTCGCCAACGACGAGCCCGAGCTGCTGAAGCTGATCGGCGATGTCCTCGACCTGGCCGACGGCCGTCAGGTCACCTGGGCCATCGACATGACCGGCGGGGAGCCGGCACTGCTGCTGGCCCTGCTGGTCAACCACGGGCAAGAGGTTCTCTACATGCCCGGACGGCTGGTGAATCGGGCCTCCGACGGCTACCGCGGCGAGGGCAAGACCGACGCCCGCGACGCCTACGTCATCGCCGACCAGGCCAGGATGCGCCGTGACCTGCGGCCCGTCCGCCCCGGCGACGAAGCCGCCGTTGAGCTGAAGCTGCGGACCGGACGCCGGGCCGACCTGGTCGAGGACCGCACCCGCGTGGTGAACCGGCTGCGCGGCACCCTGCTGAGCATGTTCCCCGCACTGGAGAGGGCTTTGGACGTGACCAACGCCGGCCCGCTCAAGCTCCTGACCGGCTACCAGATCCCGGCCGCGATCCGCCGGGCCGGCGTCGCTCGGCTGACCAAGTGGCTGGCCAACCGCAAGGTCCGCAACGCCAGAGCTCTGGCCGAAGCGGCGGTCGACGCCGCCGAGCGCCAGCACACCGCCGTCCCTGGTGAGAAGAACATCGCGAAGCTGGTACACACGCTGGCCGAGGAGGTGATGGCCCTCAACGAGCAGGTCCGCGGGATGGACAAGCTCATTGAGGGCCGGTTTCGCGAGCACGAGCTCGCCGACATCGTCCTGAGCGTCCCCGGCATCGGCACGACTCTGGGCGCCGAGTTCCTGGCCGCCGTCGGCGGCAGCCTGGACGGCTTCGACTCGCCGGACACCCTGGCGGCCTTCGCTGGCGTCGCCCCCGCACCACGTGACTCGGGCAAGGTCAGCGGCAACCTCCACCGGCCGGCCGTCTACCACCGCAGACTCCAGCGCGTCTTCTACACGTCCGCCTTGGTCAGCGTCCAATTCGACCCGAACTCGCGGAAGTTTTATGACCGTAAACGCGCTGAGGGGAAGAAACACGTCCAGGCCGTGCTCGCCCTCGCCCGCCGACGCGTCAACGTTCTGTGGGCGTTGATCCGTGACCGACGGTGCTACCAAGTTGCACCTCCAGTGACTGCGACTGCTTGACAACAGCATTAGGAAGCGAGGTCGCCCTCGGCCACGACCTGTTCCGGCCGCACCCGCACCAGCAGCTCGCCCGGCACGCCGTTGCGGCGCCCGTACTCCTCGGCCCTGTCCTCGCCCATGTACCTGGCGGCGATCCTGGTGGCCCAGTGCAGCAGCCGGCCGGGGTCCTCGTCGAGCTCCGCGCGGCCGCGGATCAGCACGAAGGAGTAGGGCGGGCGCTCGTCGTCCACGGACAGCTGCACCCGCGGGTCCCGGCGCAGGTTCCGCCCCTTGACCGAGCCACCGCCCGTGGTGAACAGCAGCTCGTCCCCGTCCAGCACGAACCAGACGGGAGCCACGTGCGGGCTGCCGTCGGCGCGCACGGTGGCGAGCTTGCAGGTGCGGGTTCCCTCGGCGAGAAAGGAGAGCCACTGGGCCTTCGTCATGGAGTACGCCATGGGCACATCCTGCGTCATTCCGCCGTACCCGGCCATCGGGCCGGCAGGCCGTGCGGGCGGGCGGTGGCCAGCAGCCGCTCCGGTCCCCTCCCCACCCGCTGCGACAGCCAGAACCCGAACGCGCCGTCCGCCTGCCGCGGCTCGAAGGCCAGGTAGGCGAAGCCGGCGTCCTCCCCGGCCGAGGCCGCGAGCCGCTCCAGCTCCCGCTCGACCTGGGCCCACTCGGCCTCGCTCACGTACTGGCGCATCACCGAGTGCCACACGACGGTCGTGGTGCCGTGCTCCAGCTCCACGGCCGACAGGAACTCGGCCGCGCCCGCGGCCTCCACGGTGGCGGGAACCTTGGCCGCTATCCGCAGCGCGCCGTCCAGGCGCTCCATCCGGGCCCGCTGGTCGGGCCACACGTAGGCGCGCAGCGCCAGCGCGCCGTCCGCCGACAGGGGATCGATGGGGCAGGGGTCGCAGCCGCGCCGTTCCACGATGCGCAGCGCCTGGTGCCGTGCCGCCCCGGCCAGCAGCCACTCGGGCAGCTCGCCCGACCAGGCGTCGGCCAGGGTGACCGGGGAGTCGACCGGACCCCACGCGAAGTCGCCCGCGGTGTAACGGAACTGCTCGGCCCGCAGGTTGAGGCCCGCGCTCGAGCCGAGCTCGAAGAGCCGCACCGGCCGCTGGGCCGCGGGCACGGTGGCGAGCAGCCCGGCCAGCAGCAGGTTGGCCCGCCCCACCTCGTTGGTCTGCGGCGGCCTGGTCAGCCACTCGCGCACCCACGCCTGCTCGGCCGCCACCGCCTCGCGGAAGGCCGGCCAGGCCGCGTCGGGGAACTCGGGAGAGAAGACGCCGCCGGTGCTCGGGTAGTGCGCGGCCAGCCGCCCGGCCCGGCCCGTCAGCGCGAGCGCGTGCACGCCGCCGAGGAAACGCAGCGGCAGCCCGTCGTGAACGGAGGAGTCCTCGTAGCCCCGGACCGCATCCCGGCAGGGCCCGCCCTCCTCGATGTCCTCGGCCACCCGTTCGAGCAGCGCCGCGTACAGCGGAGAGTCGAGCCGGGCGCAGGCCACCGCCTGCTGCCTAAACACCTGGGCAACATGTTCACGGGGCATCAGTACTCCTCAGTGGGCCATCGCTCACGATCATGGGGCCGGACGGGGGTGCAGCGGAAGACCTGCCGGTGAATATGCCCCCGGAATTGGGTTGCCGGGTAGCGCGTGCCCGCCCCGGCGGAGATCATGGCGCCGCCCTCCCGCCGATCGCCGAGGACGGCCGGAATGCGCCGTGATCCCCGTCACACGCCCCCCGTCCCCGCCTCCGCCTGCCCGCCGCGTGCCCGATACGCCCCCGCGACGGCGGGATGACGCACCGTAGGGGCGGGAGTAAGCAGGTTGCCCCGGGGGTCCGGACGTGAGAGGGGCCCGCGCGGCGACGGCGCCCGGCCCGCGTAGAAAGCGCGTTCTAGGATGGGGGGTCATGACCCACGCGCACGTCGTCGTCTACACCCGCACCACCGGATTCCGGCACGACTCCATCCCCGACGGCATCAGGGCCTTCCGGGAACTCGGCACGGAGCACGGGTTCGCCGTGACGGCGACCGAGGACCCGGCCGAGCTCACCGCGGCCCTGCCCGGCAGCCGGGCCGTCGTCTTCCTGTCCACCAGCGGCGAGGTCCTCACCCCGGAGGGGCGCGAGGCGCTGCGCGCCCACCTCGCCGCGGGCGGCGGCTTCGTCGGCGTGCACGGCGCCTCCACCACCGAGTACGACTGGCCCTGGTTCGGCGCGTGTGTGGTCGGCGCCGTCTTCGACGGACACCCCCCGATCCAGCCCGGCGTGGTCACCGTGGAGGACCACGGCCACCCGGCCACGGCCCACCTCCCCGCCCGCTGGGAGCTGACCGACGAGTGGTACAACTTCACGACCAACCCGCGCGGGCGGGTCCGGGTGCTCGCCTCGGCCGACGAGGAGTCCTACACCGGCGGGCGGATGGGCGCCGACCACCCCCTGGTGTGGTGTCACGAGCGCGCCGGCGGACGGTCGTTCTACACCGCGCTCGGGCACACCCCCGAGTCCTACGCGGACCCCGTCTTCCGCCGCCACCTCCTCGGCGGCCTGTCCTGGGCCGCCCGCCTCGACGCCCCCGCCACCGGGGCGGAGACCCCCTGACGGAGCCCGCGCGCCCCCGGCGGCGGCTGGCATCATGACGCCCATGACACTCCTCACCCGGGTGCGCGGCGACATCACGCGCCAGCACGTGGACGCGGTGGTGAACGCGGCCAACTCCTCCCTGCTCGGCGGCGGGGGAGTGGACGGCGCCATCCACCGCGTGGGCGGCCCGGAGATCCTCGCCGAGTGCCGCGCCCTGCGCGCGGGTCGCCTCCCCGGCGGCCTGCCCACCGGCCAGGCGGTCGCCACCACCGCCGGCCGCCTGCCCGCCCGCTGGGTCATCCACACCGTGGGACCGGTGTACTCCAGGGCCGAGGACCGTTCACACCTGCTGGCCTCCTGCTACCGGGAGTCGCTGCGGGTGGCCGCCGAACTCGGCGCGGAAACCGTCGCCTTCCCCGCCGTCTCCGCCGGCGTGTACGGCTGGCCGGTGGCCGACGCCGCCCGCGTCGCCGTCCGGACGGTGGCCGCCGCAGGCGGGGATGGCCCCTTCGCCGAGCTGCGCTTCGTGCTCTTCGACGACCGCGCCTTCGCCGCGTTCGACGCCGAACTCCAGGCGCTCGGGCCGCAGCCCCCGGGGGAGAACCGGTGACCTACGCCCCCGCCGCCGACCGCCACGAGTCCATGCCGTACCGGCGCGCGGGGCGCGGCGGGGTGCCGTTTCCCGCCGTGTCGCTCGGCCTGTGGCACCACTTCGGCGACGGCACCCCGCTCGCCACCCAGCGCGCCGTGCTGCGCCGCGCCTTCGACCGTGGCATCACCCACTTCGACCTTTCGAACATCGACGGCCCGCCAAGCGGCGCCGCCGAGGCCAACTTCGGCACCCTCTTCGCGCAGGACTTCCGCCGCCACCGCGAGGAGCTGTTCCTCGCCACGAAGGCCGGGTTCGGCGTGTGGCCGGGCCCCTACGGCGGCCACGGCTCCCGCAAGCACCTGCTGGCCAGCCTCGACCGGTCGCTGCGCCGGATGCGCGTGGAGTGCGTCGACGTCTTCTACTCGCACCGCCACGATCCCACGACCCCGCTGGAGGAGACCCTCGGCGCCCTGGACGCCGCCGTCCGCCAGGGCAAGGCCCGCTACGCCGGCATCTGCGGCTACCCGGCGGAACAGCACCGCAGGGCCGCGGCACTCCTCGCCGGGCTCGGCACCCCGCTGCTGCTCCACCGGTCCCCGTACAACCTCCTCAACCGCCGCCTCGAAGCCGGGGTTCTGGCCGCCGCCGAGGACACCGGCACCGGCCTGATCGCCTTCTCGCCCCTCGCCCAGGGCCTGCTGACCGGCCGCTGCCCCGCCGGCGAGGAGGCGCCAGGCACGCTCCGGGCGCTTGCCGCCCTCGCCGCCGCGCGCGGCCAGTCCCTCGACCAGCTGGCGCTGTCCTGGGTGCTGCGCGACCCCCGCGTGGCCTCCGTCCTCGTCGCGGCCTCCAGCGTCTCCCGGCTCGACCGGAGCCTGGCCGCCCTCGAAGCCGCCCCGCTCACCGCGGGTGAACTGGCCGAGATCGACCGCCTCAGCCCGCCCCCGGCGGCGGGCGGCTGACGCCCGGGCGCCCTCCCCGGAGGGGACCCGGGCCCGCGGACCCGCCGCGGAGGGGCAGGGCGGAGGGGCGCCGGCGCCTCAGTCCGGCTCGATCAGCTCGACGGCCCGGGCCGCGGCGCTCAGCCCCGGGCCCTCCGGGTCGGCCGCCACCACGTCGAGGGCGGTGTCCGCCAGCTTGATGGCGTGTTCGTCCCCGTGGGCGGCGGCCCGCGCGAACATCTCCTCCGGCCCTGCGCCGCCGGTGTCCGCCGGCGCCAGCGGCCCCTGCGCCGGCGCGTAGGAGGCCACCACTCCGGCGCTCGCCGTCCAGGCGGCGCCGAGGCTCGCGCTCCACAGCTCGCGCGGCAGCGCGGGCAGCGTCCGCAGTACGGCGTTCGGCGCGGTGGCCGCGTGCACCAGCATCACCGGGTTCCCGTGGGCGTGGGTGGCGTAGTAGCCGACGGCGGCCCGCACCAGCGAGGCCAGCCGCTCCCGCACGGCCTCCGGCTCGTCCGGCACGGTGTCCGCCCAGGCCGGGAGCCGGGAGATCTGGGCCAGCCGGTAATTGATCCCCTGTGACCTGTCGTCCACCGGCTGCACCGCCCGCAGCGCCTCCCCGGCCGAGGCCGGCGCCGGCAGCGCCGCGACCGAGGCGGGCAGCTCCTGGTGCCTGGCCGCCCAGTAGCCCAGGCCGTGCGCCAGCTCCGCCAGCCGCGGACCGCTCTCGCCCTCGGCGAGCAGCACCCGCACGGCGTGCCCGACCCGGATCACCGGGTGGGTGGCGCCGGCCGTGATCCCCGGCAGCATCCGCGGCCACCACTCGGCGAGCACCTCGCGCCACGGCCTCTCCCGCAGCAACTCGCCGAAGTAGGTGGCCCAGTCGGCCAGGTACCGCGGGTCGCCCAGCGCCTCGCGCCAGTTCTCCGCGGTGATCCGCCCGTAGGAGCCGGGCCGCTCCTCGAGCCGCTCCCGGTAGACGTCGATCCAGCGGTGCACCCGGTCACCCTCGCCGTGCCTGACGAGCGCCTCCACCGCCATCGGGCCGTGGTTGCTCAGCCAGCCCTGGAACTCGGGGCCGGTCTCGTGCAGCCGCAGCAGTCCCTCGTCCAGCGTCTCCGACTCGTTCGTGTTCATGCCACCGACCCTAGGCCGCGGCCGTGCCCCGGATAACGGGCCACGGGCCGAGTGGCGGACGGCGATCGGCCTAGGCCGGGAGACCTATCGCCTCGGGCCCCGGCCGGACGCATCCCGCGGCCCGCCGCCGAGGACGGCCGTGCCCCGTGCCCCGTCCTCGCGGCCCGCCGCGTTCACTCCGGGAGCCCGGCCGCGGCGGCCGCGCGCAGCGCCGCCCCCGCGGCGCCCACGACCGGATCGCCGTGCCCGAAGCAGGCGGTGTCCACGTCCAGTTCCGCCAGCCGCCCGAAGGAGGCGAACGCGCGCCTGCGGTCGCGGTGGAACACGCCGAACATCGGCGTCCCGACGGGGTTCGCCGCCGTGTCCCCGGTGAACAGCACCCGGTGCGCGGGCAGGTGCACGCCGATGCTGCCCGCGGTGTGCCCCGGCGTGGCCACGACGCGCGCGCCCCCGGCGAAGTCGAGCAGGTCGCCGTCCTCGAGCTCCCGGTCCACCCGGCAGGGCGGCCCGGCGAACATCCGGGGGGTCTTCGCGAACAGCTCCCGCTCCCAGCCGGGCGCGTCGCTCAGGTCCGGCTCGGGCGGGGGAACCGCGTGGCGGATCACCGGGGCGTCCAGCCGATGGGCCGACACGGTCACCTCGCCCCAGGCGGCGATCTCCGCGGCCGAACCGGTGTGGTCCCCGTGGTGATGCGTGAGGACCAGGTGGCGCACCTCCTCGGGGCGGCGCCCCAGCGACGCGATGCCCTTGGCCAGGGCCGGGCCCGAGCCCGGCGGCCCGGCGTCGATCAGGGCCAGGGCGTCACGTTCGCACCACAGATACGCCTCGCCGAGCGGAAAGGTGAACCGGTGCAGCCCGGGCAGCACCTCGGAGATCGTCCACGCGTCCATGCCGTCAATCTAGGCGGCGGTCCCCGCCGCCAGGACGGCTCTTTGCCCAGGGCAGAGGGGCCCCCGGGCCGGGAACCGCTCCCCGGCCCGCCGCCCGGGCCCAGGCCGGGGACGGGCCTCAGCCGAGGACGAGCGCGACCTCCAGGGTCCGCGGCCCGTGCACCCCCTCCACCCGGTCCAGCTCGATGTCGCTGGTGGCCGAGGGGCCCGAGATCCACGTCAGCGGGCGCGTCGGCGTCAGCCGCCGCAGGGCCTGCGGGATCGAGTCCACCACCTGCTCGGGACACCGCACGACGCACACGTGGTGATCGGGGATCAGGCTGATCCGGCGCCGCCCCTGATCGGGGCCGCCGTCGAGCACGAGGGTGCCGGTCTCGGCGATGGCCACCGCGCAGCCGGTGACCACGCTGTCCACGGCGTCCAGCTCGTGCGGCGTGTCCGCCGCGGAGTCCGGCACCTGCCGCACCCCTTCGGCCTCGGCCAGCCACTCGGGCGGCAGCCCCGCAGGGACCACCACGGAACGTGCCCCGCGCGCGGCGAGCAGCCGGGCGATCAGGGCGGGCAGGCCGGCCGCGTCCGTGCGGTGCACCACGGCCCGGTAGTCCGCCAGGTGCGCGGCCAGCGTCTCCAGCGTCCGCTCCCGGTCGCCGGGGGAGTGGGTGGCCAGGTAGTCCCGCGGCACCGGCACCTCGTCAGGCGACTCCTCGCGCGGCACATCCGCCAGGGCCCGGCGCACCCGGCCCAGCACCGTCTCCCGGCCGCTCACCGTCCGTCCTCCTTCCGCGCGCCGCCCGCCGGCGGCCCCTCGTTCCCCCCGGCGCCCCCGCCGGATGCCCCGGGCCGCCGGGGCCCGCCCGGCCCCGCCGCGCCGGGCGGGGCCGGGGAACGGCCCTGCCCGTACGTGCGGCGCCACCAGTCGCGGAACGGCTCGGCCGGCACCGCCGGCACGTCGCGCGTCTCGGTCCAGGCCCGGCCGGGACCCGGCAGCCGCCGCGGGTGGAACCGCCGCGTGCGCCCCGCGAGCCGCTGCCCCACCCGCAGCACCCCCGGGTGGTCGAGCGCCCAGCGCGCCGCCCGCATCGCGGCCCGCTCCGCGGCGTGCCCCTTGGCCGGCTTGATGGTGGTGACCTCGCCGCGGACCGTGGTCTCGCCGCCCTCGACCACCCGCTCCCGCAGGTGCACGAGCACCTCGGGGATGTCGATGGCCACCGGGCACACCTCGTAGCAGGCGCCGCACAGCGAGGAGGCGTAGGGAAGCGAGGCGTCCAGCTCCGTGGTCACCCCGCGCAGCTGCGGGGTGAGGATGGCGCCGATGGGCCCCGGGTAGGCCGAGCCGTAGGCGTGCCCGCCGGCCCGCTCGTACACCGGGCAGACGTTCAGGCAGGCCGAGCAGCGGATGCAGCGCAGCGCCTGACGGCCCACCGTGTCGGCCAGCGCGTCGGTGCGCCCGTTGTCGAGCAGCACCAGGTGGAAGGTGCGCGGGCCGTCCTCGTCGGTGGTGCCGGTCCACATCGAGGTGTACGGGTTCATCCGCTCCGCGGTGGAGGAACGCGGCAGCAGCTGCAGGAAGATCTCCAGGTCCTCCCAGGTGGGCACGATCTTCTCGATGCCCACCACCGAGATCAGCGTCTCCGGCAGCGTCAGGCACATCCGGCCGTTGCCCTCGGACTCGACGACGACCAGCGTGCCCGTCTCGGCCACCATGAAGTTGGCCCCCGAGATCCCGACCTTCGCGCTGAGGAACTTCTCCCGCAGGTGCAGCCGCGCCGCCTCCGCCAGGTCGGCCGGCTCGTCGCTGAGCCCCTCGGGCGCCGGGCGGCCCCAGTCGGCCATCCGCTCGCGGAAGATGTCCCGGATCTCGCCGCGGTTGCGGTGGATGGCCGGCACCAGGATGTGCGAGGGCAGGTCGTCGCCGAGCTGCACGATCAGCTCGGCCAGGTCCGTCTCGTTGGCCCTGATGCCGGCGGCGGCCAGGGCGGCGTTGAGGCCGATCTCCTGCGTCGCCATCGACTTGACCTTCACCACCTCCCGCTCGCCGGTCTCCCGGACCAGGCGGGTGACGATGCGGTTGGCCTCCCGGGCGTCCGCCGCCCAGTGCACCTGGCCCCCGGCGGCCGTCACCGCGGCCTCCAGCTGCTCCAGGTAGTGGTCGAGGTGACGCAGCGTCCGGTTCTTGACGGCGGCCCCCGCCGCCCGCAGCTGCGGCCAGTCCGGCAGCTCGGCCACCGCCCGCGCCCGCTTGTCGCGGATGGTGTGCGTCGCATGGGTCAGATTCGACCGCAGCCGCGCGTCCCCGGTGGAGGACGCGGCGGCCTGCGGAAAGGGGGGCATCCCCACGAACGTGCCGCTCACCTGGCCTCCTCGGCCGTCCGGCCCGCGAACGGCGGGCGTGCCACCGCCTCGGCGTCCCTCACCACGGTTCCTCCTCCGTGCTCGCCAGGATCTCCGCCAGGTGCACCGGCCGGACCTGCGAGCCCAGCCGGGAGAGCGTGCCGCCGATGTGCATCTGGCAGGAGTTGTCCACCGTGCAGACGGCCGCAGCCCCGGTCTCGGCGATGTGCCTGGCCTTGTCCGCGCCCATCGCCGCCGACACGGCCGGGTTCTTCACCGAGAAGGTCCCGCCGAAGCCGCAGCACTCCTCGGCCCCCGGCAGCTCGACCAGCTCCAGCCCCCGCACCTCGCGCAGCAGCCGCAGCGGCCGCTCGCCCAGGCGGAGCATCCGCAGGCCGTGGCAGGTCGGATGGTACGTCACGGTGTGCGGGTAGTACGCGCCGACGTCCGTCACGCCGAGCACGTCCACGAGGAACTCGGTCAGCTCGTACGTCCTCGGCACCACCGAGCCGGCCAGCCGCGTCAGCTCCTCGCCGCGCCCCTCGGCCGCCGCCTTGGCGCCGATGCGCGGGTAGTTGTCCCTGACCATCGCCGCGCAGGAGCCCGAGGGCACCACGATGTGGTCGTAGCCCTCGAAGGCCCGCGCGAACCTGCGGACCAGCGGCTCCGTCTCGTGCCGGTAGCCGGTGTTGAACTGGGGCTGCCCGCAACAGGACTGCACGGCAGGGAAGTCCACGTCCACGCCCAGCCGCTCCAGCAGCCGGACCACCGCCTGCCCGGTGCGTGGATAGAGGGTGTCGTTGACACAGGTGACGAACAGTGCGACGCGCATCTCAGTCCTTCCCGCCGCGGTCGATCCGGGCCGCCGCCCGCTCCCAGGCCGTGTGGTCCCCGGCCGGCTCGTGGCGCCGCAGCGGAAGGCAGGCCCGCAGCAGGGCCCGCAGCTCCGCGAGCCCGCCGTGCACCGCGCCCGCCGCCCTCGCCTGCACCAGGACGTTGCCCAGGGCCGCGGCCTCCGCCGGGCCTGCCACCACCGGCAGCCCGCAGGCGTCCGCGGTCAGCTGGCACAGCAGCTCGTTGCGCGCTCCGCCGCCCACGATGTGCACCGTGTCCACCTCCCGGCCCGACAGCCGCTGCGCCGCCACCACCGCGGCGCGGTGCGCCAGGGCCAGCGAGTCCAGCACGCAGCGCACCGTCTCCGCCGGGTCGCGCGGCACCGGCTGCCCGGTCGCGCGGCAGGCCCGCGCGATCCGCTCGGGCATCCCTCCCGGCGCGATGAACGCCGGGTCCCCCGCGTCCACCACGGAGCGCAGCGGCTCGGCGCGTGCGGCGTCGGCGAGCAGCGGCGTCAGGTCCCGCGGACCGTCCGCCGCCGACCATTCGCGCACACACTCCTGGAGCAGCCAAAGCCCCATGATGTTACGCAGGTAGCGCACGGTGCCGTCCACCCCGAGTTCGTTGGTGAAGTTGGCGCGCCTGCTCTCCTCGCCCAGCACGGGGGCGTCCAGCTCCATCCCGGCCAGCGACCAGGTCCCCGTGGCGATGTAGGCGAAACGCTCCCCGGCCGCGGGTATCCCCGCCACGGCGGAGGCCGTGTCGTGGGAGCCCACCGCGGTCACCGGCACCGGCCCGGCCAGGCCGGCCTCGGCCAGCACCTCGGGCAGCAGCGCCCCCGCCGGATCGCCCGGGTGGCGCAGGGGAGGGAACAGGCCCAGGTCGATCCCGAGCCGCCCGGCCACCACCGGGGACCAGTCGCGGGTGCGCGGGTCGATCAGCTGCGTGGTGGAGGCGTTGGTGAGTTCGGTCCCCTCCTCGCCCGTCAGCCAGTACGCGATCAGGTCGGGGATCAGCAGCAGGCGGCGCGCCGCGGCCAGCTGCGCGCTGCCCCGGGCGGCGACCAGCTGGTAGACGGTGTTGAACGGCAGGTGCTGCAGCCCGGTGGCCTCGTACAGCTCGGCCGGGGACAGCACCTCGGCCACCCGCAGGTCCGCGCCGCGGGTGCGCTCGTCCCGGTAGTGCACCGGATTGCCCAGCAGGGCGCCCGAGGCGTCGAGCAGCCCGTAGTCCACCGCCCAGGAGTCGATCCCGACGCCGGCGAGCCCGCCCGCGGCGCGCCCCGCCTCCCGCAGCCCGTCGAGGACCCCGCGGTGGAGGGCGAGGATGTCCCAGTGCAGTGTCCCGTTCACCCGCACCGGCCGGTTCGGGAAGCGGTGCGCCTCACGCAGCGCGACCGTGCCGTCCCCCACGGAGCCGAGCATCACCCGCCCGTTGGAGGCGCCGAGGTCCACCGCGGCGAACGTAAGGGCGGCGCTGCCTGAAGCGGACGGGGACACGGCTCACCTCTGCGTGGTCGGAAACGGCGAACGGGAAACGGCAAAAACGGGGAAAATGGGGAAAGCGGAAAAGGGGGAAAAGGCGAAAAGGCGGCGGGACGGAGGGCGGACGGCGGCGGCCGGGGGAGGGGCGCCCGCCGCCGGCGGCCCGCCGCGTGCCCTCCCCCGGCCGGCCGCTCAGCGCAGGAACGCGGCGGCCACGCCCGCGTCGACGGGAATGTGCAGCCCCGTCGTGTGGCTGAGGTCGCCGCCCGTCAGCGCGAACACGGCGTTCGCCACGTGCTCGGGGAGCACCTCCCGCTTCAGCAGCGTGCGCTGCGCGTAGTACTCGCCGAGCTTCTCCTCCGGCACCCCGTAGACCGCGGCCCGCTTGGCGCCCCAGCCGCCGGAGAAGATGCCGGAACCCCGCACCACCCCGTCGGGGTTGATGCCGTTGACCCGGATGCCGTGCTCGCCGAGCTCCGCCGCGAGCAGCCGCACCTGGTGGGCCTGGTCCGCCTTCGTGGCCCCGTAGGCGATGTTGTTGGGGCCGGCGAAGACGCCGTTCTTCGAGGAGATGTAGACGATGTCGCCGCCCAGGCCCTGCTCGGTCATCACCCGGGCCGCCTCCCGGGAGACCAGGAACGAGCCGCGCGCCATGATGGCGTGCTGCAGGTCCCAGTCCCGCGCCGTGGTCTCCAGCAGCGGCTTGGAGATGGAGATGCCCGCGTTGTTGACCACCAGGTCGACCCCGCCGAACGCCAGCAGCGCCTCCCGGAAGGCCGCCGCGATCTGCTCCTCCGAGGTGACGTCCACCGCCACCGGCACCGCCCGGTCCGGGCCGCCCAGCTCCTCGGCCACCTGCCCGGCCGCCTCGGCGTTGACGTCCGCCACCACCACGCAGGCGCCCTCGGCGGCCAGCCGGTGCGCCACCGCCCGGCCGATCCCCGAGCCGGCGCCGGTCACCAGCGCGATCCGGGTCGCCAGCGGCTTGGGCGGAGGCATCCGCCGCAGCTTCGCCTCCTCCAGCTCCCAGTACTCGATGCGGAACTTCTCCGACTCCTCGATGGGGGAGTAGGAGGAGACGGCCTCGGCGCCCCGCATCACGTTGATCGCGTTGACGTAGAACTCGCCCGCCACGCGCGCCGTCTGCTTGTCCTTGCCGAAGGAGAACATGCCCACGCCCGGCACCAGCACGATCGCCGGGTCCGCGCCGCGCATGGGCGGCGAGTCGGGGGCGGCGTGCCGCGCGTAGTAGGCCGCGTACTCCGCGCGGTACTCCGCGTGCAGCTCCTTCAGCCGCGCCACGGCCTCCTCAAGCGGCGCCGCCGGCGGCAGGTCGAGCACCAGCGGGCGGACCTTGGTGCGCAGGAAGTGGTCGGGGCACGAGGTGCCGAGCGCCGCGAGCCGCGGGTGCCCGGCGCGGGAGAGGAAGTCCAGCACCACCTCGGCGTCGTTGAAGTGGCCCACCTGCGGCCGGTCGGCCGAGGCAAGCGCCCGGATCGCCGGGGCCAGCGCCGCGGCCCTGGCCCGCCGCTCCTCCTCGGGCAGCGGCTCGAAGCCCTCCCGCACCGGCCCGAACGGCTCCGGCCTGCCCCGCTCGGCCAGGAAGGCCTCCGCCGTGCGGATGATGTCGAGTGAGTTCCGCTCGCACTCCTCGCTCGTGGCGCCCCAGGCGGTGATGCCGTGGCCGCCGAGCACGCAGCCGATCGCGTCCGGGTTGGCCCGCTGGACCGCCGCGATGTCCAGGCCGAGCTGGAAGCCGGGCCGCCGCCAGGGCACCCACACCACGCGGTTGCCGAAGCACTCCTTGGTCAGCGCCTCGCCGTCGGCCGCGCAGGCGAGCGCGATGCCGGAGTCCGGGTGCAGGTGGTCGACGTGGGCGGCGTTCACCAGGCCGTGCATCGCGGTGTCGATGGAGGGGGCAGCCCCGCCCTTGCCGTGCAGGCAGTAGTCGAACGCGGCGACCATCTCGTCCTCGCGCTCGACCCCGGGGTAGGTCTCGCGCAGCGCGCGCAGCCGGTCGAGGCGCAGCGCGGCCAGGCCCTCGGGCCGCAGCGTGCCCAGGTCGCCACCCGAGCCCTTGACCCACACCAGCTCCACCTCCTCGCCGGTCACCGGGTCGGGGGCGGTGCCCTTGGCCGAGGTGTTGCCACCCGCGTAGTTCGTGTTGCGCGGGTCGGCGCCCAGCCGGTGGGAGCGCGCGAGGAGTTCCGCGACCACCGGGTGCAACTCCGCGCCCGCGGCCTCGTTCGCCTCGTGCGTCTTGTGTGCCGTGTTCGCCGTGTTCGCCGTGTTCGCCGTGTTCGCCGTGTTCGCCTTGTCGTCGTTCGTCATCGCCTCAGGCCCCCCAGCCCGCCTGCCGGCCGCCGACCCGCTCGGCGACGATGCGTTCCGCCCAGCCCGAGCGGCCGTAGGCCGCGACCGGGTCGGGGTCGAGTCCCTGCTCCTGGCGCACCTCGGCGAGCAGCGGGCGGACGTCCGTGTTGTAGGCGTCCATCAGCACGGCGTTGGCGCCGAGCACGTCCCCGGCGGCCTGCGCCGCGGCCAGCGCCTCCCGGTCCACGAGCAGCGCCTTGGCCGTGGCCTCCTGGACGTTCATCACCGACCTGATGATGGCCGGGATCTTCGGCTCGATGTTGTGGCACTGATCGAGCATGAAGGCCACGTCCGGCGTGAGCCCGCCGCCGCGCACCACCTCGTACATGATGCGGAACAGCTGGAACGGGTCGGCCGCCCCGACCATCAGGTCGTCGTCGGCGTAGAAGCGGGAGTTGAAGTCGAAGCCGCCGAGCTTCCCCTCCCGCAGCAGCAGCGCGACGATGAACTCGATGTTGGTGCCGGGGGCGTGGTGCCCGGTGTCGACGACGACCTGCGCCTTGGGGCCGAGCTTCAGGCAGTGGGCGTAGGCCGTTCCCCAGTCGGGCACGTCCGTGGTGTAGAAGGCGGGCTCGAAGAACTTGTACTCGAGCAGCATCCGCTGGTCGTCGCCCAGCCGCTCGTAGACCGCGGACAGGGCCTCGGCCAGCCGGTCCTGGCGGGCGCGGATGTCGTCCTGGCCGGGGTAGTTGGTGCCGTCGGAGAACCACAGCTTCAGGTCGCGGGAGCCGGTGGCGTCCATGATGTCGACGCACTCAAGCAGGTGGCCCAGGGCCTTGCGCCGCACCGCCGCGTCCGGGTGGCACACGCTGCCCAGCTTGTAGTCGTCGTCCTGGAAGACATTGGAGTTGATGGCGCCGAGCCGCAGCCCGCGCTCCTCGGCGTAGGCGGCGAGCGCCGCGTAGTCGTCGACCTTGTCCCACGGGATGTGCAGGGCGACGGTGGGCGCCACGCCGGTGAACCGGTGGACCTGGGCGGCGTCGTCGAGCTTCTCCTGGGGGCTGCGCGGAACCCCCTGCTGGGCGAACACCTTGAAGCGGGTGCCGGAGTTTCCGTAGGCCCACGAAGGGGTCTCGATTGCCTGCGAGGTCAAGGCCGCCTTGACGGCGGATGGGGCGGTCATGCGATCACGGCTCCCGGGGGTGCGCAACGTACGTTATGAATCGTTTCACCACTGCGAAGCTAAAAGCCACGCGGGGTGCTGTCAAGGTGAGCGCAGGCGAGAACCCGCAGGAAGGATGCCGGAATCCGGCGCGCACCCCCCGCCTCGCGCCCCGCCCGCGCCGCCCCGCGCCCACGGCGCGCGGGACAACGCGGATCTTGACGCTGAACCCGGCCCGTGGCTAGCTTGCCCACCGGTCGTGAAACCTTTCAGGAGGCGTCGTGCAGCGGGTGTGTTTTCTGCTCAAGGTCCGCCAGGACCGGCTCGAGGAGTACCGCCGGCGCCACGAGTCGGTCTGGCCGGAGATGCAGGAGGCCCTCTCCGCCACGGGCTGGCACAATTACTCCCTCTTCCTGCGGGAGGACGGCCTGCTGGTGGGCTACCTGGAGACGGAGGACTTCGCCGCCGCCCAGGAGGCCATGGCGGCCACCGAGGTCAACGCCCGCTGGCAGGCGGAGATGGCGGACTTCTTCGAGTCCCTCGACGGCGCCAGGCCCGACGAGGCGATGAAGCCGCTCACCGAGGTCTTCCACCTGGCGTGAGGGCGCCCTTCCGGCCGGTGACTACCATGTCCCGGCGGCGTACAGGAGCGTAACGAGACGGAACGGGGCACGCCATGGCGCACACGGTGGGGATCAAAGAGGTGGCCCGGCACGCCGGGGTGTCCGTGGGCACGGTCTCCAACGTGATCAACCGCCCGCAGATGGTGGCCGAGGAGACCAGGGAACGCGTGCAGGCCGCCATCGTCGCCCTCGGCTACGTCCGCAGCGAGTCGGCCAGGCAGCTGCGCGCCGGGCAGAGCCGCATCATCGCCCTGCTGGTGCTCGACATGGCCAACCCCTTCTTCGTCGACGTCGCCACCGGCGCGGAGCGGGTGGCCAGGGCCGCCAAACTGGGCGTCATGCTCTGCAACAGCGCGCAGAGCACCTCGGAGGAGGCCGACTACCTGTCGCTCTTCGCCGAGCAGCGGGTGCGCGGCGTCCTGGTCACCCCGGCCGACATGTCCGGCCACAACCTCGCCGACTTCCGCCGCCACGGCATCCCCTTCGTCCTCGTCGACCGGGTGCTGCCCAGCGCGGAGGGCTGCTCGGTCTCGGTGGACGACGTCCTCGGCGGCACCCTCGCCGTCCGCCACCTGCTGCGCCAGGGACACTCCACGGTGGCCTACGTCAGCGGGCCGATGTCCCTCGCCCAGTGCCAGGACCGCAAGCAGGGCGCGGTGGCCGCCCTCGCGGAGGCGGGACTGCCCGAGTCGACGCTGCGTCACCTGGAGGCGGAACGCCTCGACGTCACGGCGGGCCGGGAGGCCGGGGCCAGGCTTCTGGCCATGACCCCGCGGCCCACCGCCGTCTTCTGCGCCAACGACCTGCTGGCCCTGGGCGTCCTGCAGGCCCTGTTCGCCGCCGACGTCCGGGTGCCCGACGAGGTCGCGCTCGTCGGCTACGACGACATCGAGTTCGCCGCGGCCGCCGCCGTACCCCTCACCTCGGTGCGCCAGCCCGCGGTCAGGATGGGCAGGCAGGCCGCCGAGCTGCTGCTGGAAGAGACGAGCGAGCAGGCCGGCGCGCACCAGCACCAGCGGATCGTCCTCGACCCGGAGCTCATCGTCCGCGAGTCGAGCCTGGCCGCCAGGCGCTGAGCGCGGCGCACTCGTAGCGTGGGAGCCATGAGCGACGCCTTTCACACCACGGTCCTCCACCTGACCACCGGCGGGCGGGAGTCCGTCACCGACCTCACCCGGCAGTGCGAGTCCTTCCTGGCGGAGGCGGCCGCCGGAGCCGACGGCCTGCTCAACGTCTTCGTGCCGCACGCCACGGCGGGCATCGCGATCCTGGAAACCGGTTCCGGCAGCGACGAGGACCTCCTCGCGATCCTGCGGGACCTCCTGCCCCCCGACGCCGGCTGGCGCCACCGCCACGGCCACCCGGGCCACGGCCGCGACCACGTTCTCCCCTCCCTGCTCGCCCCCCACGCGACCCTCCCGGTCGTCGGCGGCCGCCTGCAACTCGGCACCTGGCAGTCGATCTGCCTCGTCGACACCAACGTCGACAACTCCTCCCGCCAGGTCCGCCTGAGCTTCCTGGGCTGAGCCGCCCGCCTCCGGGCGCGACCGCGAACTCTCCCCACCCTGACCGTGAATGGAGAACGCCGCGGGCCGGGCGGACCCGGAGAGGACGGCACGGGCCCCCGGCCCCCTCGCCGACGCCGGGGCGCCTGCTCACCGCCGGGCCGATCGGCCGGGCGGCTCACGGTTCTGGCGCGCGGCGGTGTGAAGCGGGCGGCGGAGGCACCTTTGCCGCAGGGCGCAGGCCGAGGCCGGGCCGGGGCGTCCGGAGGCGGGGTGGACGGCGCGGAGCCGGGGCCGGCTTCTTCCGGTCGGCCGCGAGGGATGCCGCGAGCCGGCCCCTCCTTGGCGACGGCCGGAGGACTGCCGGGCTGCTCCGCCGGGGGCGGTTCGGGCGAGCAGCAGGGCCGCGTCCCGTCGGGTCGCCGGGGAACGTCCACGGCGCACACCGCCAGTGCGAGCGCGATCGAAGCCGAGCAACGATGGCCGCAGTGAGGCAGGGGTACGCCCGCGCAGCAGCCGGCCGGCGATCCGTGCGATGGCCGTGTCCTGGCCTGGCACGCGGACCCCGGTGCGGTAGGCCAGCGCCGGCGGCCCGGGCGCCCGGTGCGCCAGACCCACGGCCGGGCGTGAGGAGCGCCGCGGGCGGCACTCCCCGTCACGCCCCTGCGCGTGACGGGGATGCGCCTCGATCGGCGAGTGGGCGCGGCCGGCCCGGCAACGCCGCCCTGGCCTCAGGACCGGGGCGGCGCCGCCTCAGAGCAGGTCGTTCGCGGTGCGCAGCACGGGGGCGGTCAGCAGCGTCCGCGGGTCGAGTTCCGCCGCCGAGCGCACCGTGAACTCCGCCTGCTCGCCCGGCAGGAGGGTCACCAGCGCGTCGTCCGCCTCGGCCGCCGGGTCGGCGCGGTCGGCCAGCAGCGTCAGGTCCCGGAGCAGCGACCCGGCGGTGACGGTGACCAGGTAGCCGCCGGCGGTCCGCGCCACCTCGCCGCTCAGCCGGGCGGCGGGCAGGCCGGAGGCGCGGTCCTCGTGGGTCCACCAGGTGGCGCGCCGCGCGCCGGGCGCCTCGGCGGTGAGCAGCAGCGGAACGGTGCCGTCCCCCAGCAGCGCGGCCGGCACCGGCACCACCTGGGTGCCGCGTGGGGCGATCTTGAGGTCCGCCCCGGCCTCCCCGGCGGGCGCGCCGTCCAGGGTGTGGGCGCGCAGCCGAAGCTCGCCGTGCCAGGGCTCGGCGTGGTCGTCGAGCGCCACCAGCTCCAGACCGCCGGACGCGGCGCGGCGGAACCGCAGCAGCCGGTCCGCCTGCGCCTGGCGCAGGGCGTACCAGGCCGGCTTGCGCCGTCCGTCGCCGTCGATGACGGACCAGGAGACCACCGGCCAGCAGTCGTTGAGCTGCCACAGCACGCTGCCCGTGCAGCGGGGCGCCAGCGTGCGGAAGTGCCCGACGCCGAACGCGACGGCCCGCGCCTGGTTGAGCTGGGTCGCCCAGTGCCAGTCGGCGAAGTCCTCCGGGACGGGCAGATGCGGCTCCAGGCCGCGGCGCAGCTTCTCGTTGCCGTCGTCGGCCTTCTGGTGCACGAGCAGCTGGGGACCGTCGGGGTGCAGCGGCTCGTCGTGGACGACCCGGGTCAGCGCGGTCCAGGACGGCGGGCCCTGATAGCCGAACTCGGAGGCGAAACGCGGAGTCCAGTCGGCGTAGCAGGTCCAGTCGCGCCGGTTCCACACGTCCCAGATGTGCACGTCGCCCAGGTGCGGGGCGTCCGGTGAGGCGTAAGCGCCGAAGGAGTACGGGCTGTTGGGGACGTAGGGGCGGGTCGGGTCCAGCTCGGCGACGATCCGCGGCAGCAGGTCCTCGTAGTAGCCGGCGCCCCAGGTCTTGCCCTCCAGGCGGGCCCGCCAGCCGCCCCACTCGGCGAACGCGGCGATCGTCTCGTTGCCGCCGCACCACAGCGCGAGGGAGGCGTGCGGGGAAAGCGCGGCGACCGCCTCGCGCGCCTCGGCCTCCACCTCGCTCCGCAGCGGCTCCTCCTCCGGATAGCCGGCGCACGCGAAGAGGAAGTCCTGCCAGACCAGCACGCCCAGCTCGTCGCAGACGTCGTAGAACTCGCGCGGCTCGTAGATGCCGCCGCCCCAGACCCGCAGGAGATTGCACTCGGCCTCCACCGCCTGCATCACGCGGTGGCGGTAGCGGGCGGCGTCGATCCGGGTGACGAAGGCGTCGTCGGGGATCCAGTTCGCGCCGCGGACCAGGACCTCCTGGCCGTTGACCGACAGGTGGAACGGGATGCCGTGCTCGTCCGGGGTGGTGTCCAGCGCGACGGTGCGGAAGCCCACGCGCCGCTCGTAGCGGCCGAGTTCGGCGCCGGCGGCGTCCTCCAGGGTGACCACCAGGGGATGCAGGTGCTGCTCGCCGTAGCCGCGCGGCCACCACAGGGCGGCGTCCGGCACCTCCAGCTCCACCGTCAGCCGGGGCGCGCCCGCGGGGACGTCCACGCGCCGGCGCACGCCGCCGACGGAGACGGTGGCGCGCACGCCCGCGGCGGGCGCCTGCGGGGTGGCCCAGGCCAGGTCCAGCTCCGCGGTGACACGGCCGGTGGAGCCGTGCACCGAGGTGAGCGGCCGGACGCCGGCCAGCCGCGCGGTGTGCCAGCGCTCCAGCGCGAGGGGCCGCCAGATGCCCGCGGTCACCAGGTCGGGCCCCCAGTCCCAGCCGAAGTTGCACGCCATCTTGCGCAGCGCCCAGAAGGGGTGGGCGTTGGCATGGGGGCGGGGGCCGTAGCGTTCGGCGGCGCGCTCCACGTAGTCGAGCGCGGAGGCGAAGGTGATCACCAGGTCGTGGGCCCCGTCGCGCAGCCGGTGGGTGAGGTCGAAGCGGTAGGTGCGGAACTGGTTCTCCGTGTGGCCGAGGCGCTCGCCGTCGAGGTGGAGCTCTGCGAGGGTGTCCAGGCCCTCGCAGACCAGTTCCACGCGCTCGCCGGGCGCGGGTGCCGCCGCCTCGAAGGCGGTGCGGTACTCCCAGTCGTGCCGCCCGATCCAGGCGAGTTCCCGTTCGTTGTCGCCGTCGAAGGGATCGGGGATGAGGCCGGCGCCGATCAGGTCGGTGTGCACGCAGCCGGGGACTTCGGCGGCGACGGCGGTGCCGGTGGCGGCCTCGAACCCGGGGGCGGGGGGTCCGCCCGCCGACCGCAGGGTCCAACCGGTGTGCAGGAGAGTGCGGTCCACGTGGTTCGTTCCGTTCGTTCCGTGACTGTACAGGTGCGTTGTTGTCGGACTATGTGCCTTCACCGTACCGAGCCAGGACTGCACCGTCACGCGGACGTCGGTGCAGGCGGAGGGGCACGCCGTCGCCACCCGGGGGATCGGGGGGCGGAGGGCCGCACTCTCGGCGGCCGGTTGCGTCACCGATGAGCCGCCGGACATCCGGCATCTCCCACGCGGCGATCAAGGGTGGATGGCCGATCGCGCGCCGCGACGGGTCGCCCCTGGTGGGATCACGCCTCCCTGGTGGCGATCGGCCGGATCTGCGCGCCGATGCGCCGCAGGTGATCCCGGTAGTCTTGAGTGTTCAGGGACAGAGAGCGATCCAGCCGTGCGGCGTTGAAGAAGATCTCGGGGTGTTCCAAGGCCCCAGGATCCACGACGAGTTCGAGATCCGGGTGGAAGCTGAACGGCAGAATGGTGCCGCTGACGCTGCCGGACAGCGCCTCGGCCTTGTCCGTCGACGCGAAGGACACGTACGTACCGCCGGCCAGAGCCTTCAGCCCTTGCAGATCGACCCTGGCATCACCGGAGACGACGGCGAGGAAGTACCGCCTGCTGCGTTTGCCGGTCTTCACCATGACGACCAGGCACTTGGCCGCGTGGGCCACCGGGTGGCCGCGGTACCGGCTGACCACCTCGGTGCGCCCCTCGGGGGCGTGGTCGATGACGCGGTACCGGGCTCCGTGCGCGTCGAGCAGCGAGATGAGCCGCGCGTAGGTGTCCCTATCGGCGCTGCCGGAGTCCGCAGCGCCTTGCGGCGGGGAGGCGTACTGCTGGGGCACTTTTACCATCCTTCGTCGAACATCCGCTTGACCTCGGCGATGCGCTGCTCGTCGCGGCGATAGAAGGTCCACTGCTTGATCTTCGTGGCGCGCAGCAGCCCGGCTTCGGTGAGCAGCTTGAGGTGCACGCTCGCGGTGGGCCGGCTCACGCCGAGCTTGTCGGCGATGAACACCGAGCAGACCCCGTCCTCGACGAGGTCGCCGTCGCGCTGCGGCGGAAAGTGGGCGGTGGGGTCCCGCAGCCACTGCATGATCGCCAGGCGCTTCTCACTGCCGAGCGCCTTCAGCACCTCGACATCAATCATTTAGGCAGTTTGCTAACTGGCTAACTCTCATGTCAAGCCCTGCTTCCGCCGGCCGGCGCGAGAGGCGTTCACCACGCGTGCGCCTCCACGCCAAGCGGCGACGCCGCGCCGGCGACGGCGGCCGCCCCACCACTCGACGGCTGAAGTGACGCCTCCTGCCGGTCGCGCCCACGGCACGTCACATCACCACGGATGTACGGCCTTTGGGGCGCCGCCGGACCCGGTGCCCCGCCCCCGGGCGCGCGCGGGGGCGCGGGGGCGTGCCGAGACGCCGGGGCGATGCCCCCGTGCACCGGCGGAGCCGTCCCGTGGCGTGCGCCGGGACGGGAAAACCCTTGGACTGCGCCGGAGCCGGTACGGGACACTGACGGTCCCTGCCCCGTACTCGCCCTTTCCGCCGGTACCGCGTGGCGGCCCGGCCCGGCGCCGGCCCCCTGCAGGGCGCCCTGAAAGGGATCCGTTCGACTCGACACTCATCGCGGCAGGTTCCCGGCCACCGGCGTCCTCCTGGAGGAAGCGTGTGGCGGACCGCCGCACGACCGTACAGAGGTGGGATGGGAACGTCGCTTGCACAGGAGAGTCAACCGCAGAGGGGCTCCATGCTCCTCGCCCTGCGCCACTACACGGGTGAGCTGATCCGGCTGCGCCTGCTGGCCGTGCCCGGGATGCTGCTCCCGGCGCTGGGCACCATCGGCACCAACTACATCGCGCCGCTGATCGTCGCCAAACTCGTCGGCCACATCGCCGAAGGCGGCGCGACGTCCGCGGACGCGACCCTGCCCTACATCCTCGCCTTCGCCGGGGTCCTGCTGCTGGCCGAGACGCTGTGGCGCATCGGCATCCACTGCCTGAACCGGCTCGACGCGCTCGGCATCGAGCACCTGTACGTCATCGGCATGGACGAGCTGTTCAGCAAGGACGCCGCGTTCTACCACGACAACTTCGCCGGATCGCTGACCAAACGGGTGCTCAGCTTCGCCTCGCGCTTCGAGGAGTTCGTCGACACCCTGACGTTCTCCGTGCTGGGCAGCCTCGTGCCGCTGGCGTTCGGCGCGTTCGTGCTGTGGGGCTACGAGCCGCGGCTCGTCATCGGGCTCCTCACCGTGATCGCGCTGACGGCGCTGCTGGTGGTGCCGCTCATCCGGCGCCGCCAGTCGCTCGTCGACCAGCGCGAGCAGGCCATTGCCCGGGTGTCGGGACACGTCGCCGACAGCCTGATGAACATGGACACGGTTCGCGCGTTCGCCGCCGAGGAGCGCGAGGCCGCGGAACACCGTGCCCGCGTCGCGGAGTCGAGACGGCTGTCGCTGCGCTCCTGGGACTACGGCAACCTGCGCATCGACACGGTGGTCGCGCCCATGTCCGTGCTGGCCAGTACGCTGGGGCTGGCGATGGTGCTCGGGCTCTCCGGGGACGGGCTCGGCGTCGAGGCGCTCGTGGTCACGTTCACCTACTACAGCAACGCGACGCGGCTCATGTTCGACTTCAACCGGATCTACCGGCACCTGGAGAACTCGCTGACGGAGGCCGCCCAGTTCACCGAACTGCTGCTGACGCCGCCGACCGTGGTCGACCCGCCGTCGCCCGAGCCGCTGCGGCCCCGGGACGCCGACGTCAGGTTCGAGGGCGTCTTCTTCACCCACGCGGGCGGCAGACCGCTCTTCGAGGGGCTCGACCTGCAGGTCCCCAGCGGGTCGCGGATCGGGCTGGTCGGCCGCTCCGGCGGCGGCAAGACCACCCTCACGCGGCTGCTGCTGCGGATGACGGACATCGACGCCGGCCGCATCCTGATCGGCGGGCAGGACATCAGCAGGCTGCGCCAGGCGGACCTGCGCAGCCAGATCGCCTACGTGCCGCAGGACCCGGCGATGTTCCACCGCTCGCTGCGGGACAACATCGCCTTCGCCCGGCCGGACGCCACGGACGCCGACATCCGGCGCGCGGCAGACGCCGCGCACGTCACGGAGTTCGCCGACACGCTGCCTCAGGGCTTCGACACCATGGTGGGCGAGCGCGGTGTGAAGCTGTCGGGCGGCCAGCGCCAGCGGGTCGCCCTGGCCCGGGCCGTCCTGCGCGACGCCCCGATCCTGCTGCTGGACGAGGCGACCAGCGCCCTGGACTCGGAAAGTGAACTCCTGGTCCAGGAGGCGCTGTGGCGGCTCATGGAGAAGCGCACGGCGCTCGTCGTCGCGCACCGGCTGAGCACCGTGGCCGGGATGGACCGGCTCGTGGTCCTCGACCAGGGCCGGATCGTCGAGCAGGGCACGCACGAGGAACTGCTCGCGCTTGAGGGCACCTACGCAAAGCTGTGGCGGCACCAGTCGGGCGGCTTCCTCGACGAGTCGGCCGCGCCGCTCCTCGCCGACTGAACCGGGCGCGACCGCGGCCCGCCGGTCCTCCTCCGGCGGCCCGCGGTTGCCCCGGCGGCCGGACTCACGCCCGGGCGGCGGGCGTTGCGGGGGCCACGCGGCGGAACCAGGGGAGGCGGGACAGGGGAGCGTCGACCTCCAGGGTGGCGGGGCCCTCGGCCTCCCGGCCGTCATCGGCGCGCCAGTGCCCGGGCGGCAGCGTGACGCGCCTGCGGGTGGCTCCCTTCTCGGTCACGGGGGCGACGAGGATGTCGGGGCCGAGCAGGAACTGGTCGGTGACATGGGCGAATCCATGCCCCGGGTGGTCGAATTCGAGCGGCCGCAGCAGGGGTTCACCGGTGCGGGCGGACTCCCGGGCGAGGGCGAGGATCTCGGGGCCGAGGCGCCGGTGGAGCTCGGCCGCCTGCCGGCAGTAGGCCAGCTGCTCGGCGCTCAGCAGCCGCCAGGGTGCGGCCGAGAACTGCATCATGGGAAAGAGCGCCGCGGCCTGGGCGGAGCGGACGAACAGTTCCGGGTCGAAAACGGCACTGCCGAAGGAACCGTACTCCCCACCACCGATCATGTCCGGGCAGATGTAGGCGTGTCCGGTCAGGGCCTGTGCCAGGGCGTTGGGGACGAGGGCCGCAAGACCGTCCCGGCCGGCCCATGCGTGCTGCTTGTCGCGCTGGCGCTGCGCGAGGGGAAGGTTCGCCGCGAGCCAGGCGTCGCGGAACTCGTTGAGCGGGTAGGCCAGGCCGAAACGGTTCCACGCCACGGTGAGGGACTGCGGGTCGGGGCAGCCGAGCGCGGCGTAGAACGGCGGCTCCCCGCCGTCGAACTTGAACCCGTCCACGCCGAGTTCGCGCAGCCGCCCCAGCACGTCGGACAGCCACCGCAGGGTCCCGGGGTTGAGCAGGTCGAGGGCGGCGCCGAAGCCGTTCCACCACTCCCCGAGGGCGATCCGGCCGCGCGGGTCGCGCAGCAGCAGCCCCGCCTCCCGCAGCTCCCGGAACACCTCCGTGTCCGGGGTGACGTAGGGCACCAGCCACAGCATGACCTTGAAGCCCCAGTCGTGCAGCCGCGCCAGCATCGCGGCCGGGTCGGGGAAGCGGCCCTCGTGGAAGGTCCAGGTGCCGTACGCCTCGTGCCAGCGGTCGTCGATCATCAGCACGCCCGGGCCCAGTCCGTGGTCCAGGGCCGCCCGGGCGTAGTCGAGCACGCCCTGCTGCGTGGGGTGGTAGAGGGTCTCGATCCACAGGTTGTACTGCGGCGCCGTGAACAGCAGCGGGTCCGGCGTGCGCCCACCGGCGGGGAACCGCTCGCGCACCGGGGCGCGGTAGGCGCCGGCCAGGTCGCCGTGACCCTCGCGGAGCACCACGCCCACGGCCGGATCGGCCCGCAACCGCAGCGCGCCACCCGTCAGTTCGAGGGCGAAGGGCCGGCCGGACCAGACGTATCTGCCGTGGCTGGACAGCAGGGCGGGCATGCCCTGATTGCCGCCGAGGTCGCGGAGGTCGGCGCGGTAGCCCTCCCGGAAGGGCATGTCCAGTCCGTCGGCCGCGGCCCCGCCCCACCAGTGCTCTCCGTCCGCGACCGGAATCGTCACGGCCGAGCCCAGACCCTCGCCCATCCCGTCCTTCCCCTGCACAGCGCGTCGTCTTGGAAAGCAAACGCAAGGAATGGGCGTCTGCCGGAGGGATCCTAGGGTCGCGCTTGTGGAACGGCAAGAGATGGATGGGTTTGGAAGCTTCGGTGGGGGGCCGTCATGCGTGCGTCACCTCGGACCGTGCGGGCCGGGGGTGTCCCGGCCTGCCGGGCCCGCGAGGTTCTCCAGCACCACCGCGAGGGCCTGGCCGACGCCGATGCAGATCGCCGCGAGGCCCCAGCGTTCCCGCCGCTCGCGCAGCACCTTCGCCAGGGTGCCGAGCAGCCGTGCCCCCGAGGCGCCAAGCGGGTGGCCGAGGGCGAGGGCGCCGCCGCGGGTGTTGACGATGCCCGGGTCGATGCCCCAGGCGTCCACGCAGGCCAGCGCCTGCACGGCGAAGGCCTCGTTCAGCTCCACCGCGCCGACCTCGCCCCAGCCGATGCCGGCCCGGCGCAGGGCGCGTTCGGCGGCCACCACGGGGGCGTAGCCGAACATGGGCGGCTCGACCGCGTGGACGCCGCGGCCCGCGACGCGGGCCAGGGGCGGCAGGCCGATGCGTTCCGCGGCCTCCTCGGTGCCGAGCAGCAGCGCGGCGGCGCCGTCGCTCAGCGGGGAGGCGTTGCCCGCGGTGATGGTCCCGCCGGGGCGGAACGCCGGTGCCAGGGCGGCCAGTTGCTCCTCGCTGGTGCCGGGCCTGATTCCCTCGTCGCGGCGCAGGCCCGCCGTCTCAAGCACCAGGTCGTCGTAGAAGCCGGCGTCCCAGGCCGCGGCGGCCAGCCGGTGGGAGCGCACGGCGAACGCGTCCTGCCGCTCGCGGGGGATGGCGAACCGCTCCCGCAGCAGTTCGTTGCACTCGCCGAGCGAGACGGTCCACGCGGCCGGCATCGCGGGGTTGACCAGCCGCCAGCCGAGCGTCGTGGAGACGGCGCCCAGGTCGCCCGCGGGGAAGGCACGGTCGGGCTTGGGTAGCACCCAGGGGGCGCGGGTCATCGACTCCGAGCCCCCGGCCACGACGATCTCGGCGTCCCCGCACTCCAGGGCGCGCGCGGCCAGGATCGCGGCGTCCAGGCCGGAGCCGCACAGCCGGTTGACCGTGGTCGCGGGCACCCCCACGGGCAGCCCGGCCAGCAGCACCGCCATCCGCCCGACGTTGCGGTTGTCCTCGCCCGCGCCGTTGGCGTTGCCCCACACGACGTCACCCACGGCCGCCGGGTCGAGTCCCGGTGCGGCGGCCAGCACTCCCGACAGGGCGGTGGCCGCCAGGTCGTCGGCGCGCACCGCGGCCAGCGCCCCGTTGAAGCGGCCGAACGGCGTCCTGACCGCCGCGTACAGGAAGGCCCCGCTCACCGCGGGCGGTCCTCGGCCGGGTCCGCCCAGGCCCGCCGGGCGGGGGCCGGCTTTGGCACGGGCTCTCCGGCGCGGGCGGTGGGCGGCGGTGGCGGAGTGAACATGGCGGGCTCCTCCCCGGGGCTCGGCGCGTCGGGCCGTACGGCCGGTGAAACGGTAGCCGCGGCCCGCCCGTTCGCACAGGGCCACGGCCGCGCTCCCGCGGGACGCGGGGCCGCCGGGGCGGGCCTCGCCGGTTCCGCGGCGGCCCCCGCGCCCGGGCCGCAGGACGCTGCACACCGCCGGCGCCCCCGCCGCCCTGCGGCTCACCTCCGACGTGACGGCCCTCACCACCGGCCCGGACGGCCTCGCCCACGTCCTCGCCGGTGCGGCTGCCGGGAACCGCCGAGACGGCGCCCGCCCCCGGCCCGCCCCCTCGCGCCGGACCCGGAATCCCGCCACCGGGGTCCCGGCGGCCCCTGCCCGCGGCGGGATTCCGGCGCCACCGGCCGTTCGCGCCTTCGCGCGGGCCTCTTCCCGGCCCGGGCGGCGATCAGCGGGCGGGCCTGCCGAACCAGCGCCCGAGGTGCGTGTCCAGGTCCCGCTGATCGTCGCCGATCCAGGCGACGTGGCCGTCGGGGCGGAGCAGAACGCACGGAACGTCCAGCGCCGCGGTGGAGTCCCCGAGGTAGTCGACCCGGTCCGACCAGCCGCCGCAGGTCAGGCGTTCGGTGCGGTCGAGCAGCAGGCCGCGGCCGCGGTGCAGCAGGCCGTAGAGGCGGCCCTGCCGCACCTCGATGTCGCGCAGGCGGCGGCCGAGCAGTCCGGGGCCCTCGCCGAAGTCGTAGCGAATGCCGATCGCGGTGATCTTCTCGATCAGATGGCGGTTCACCTCGTCGAAGTCCATCAGCTCGGTGAGCAGCCTGCGCACGGCCTGCGGGCCGGGTTCCGGGGACAGCAGCTCCCGCTGGGCGCGGGTGTTGTCCAGCACCGCCTCGGCGACCGGCCGGCGTTCGGCCTCGTAGGTGTCAAGCAACGTTCCCGGCGCCCAGCCGCGGATCTGGGCGGCCAGCTTCCAGCCGAGGTTGACCGCGTCCTGAATGCCCAGGTTGAGGCCCTGCCCGCCGGTGGGCGGATGGATGTGCGCCGCGTCGCCGGCCAGCAGCACCCGCCCGACCCGGTAACGCTCGGCCAGCCGGGTGGCGTCCCCGAAGCGGGACAGCCAGCGAGGGGAGTGCACGCCGAAATCGGTCCCGGCGAGGGCGCGCAGCCGCCGCCGGAAATCCTCCAGGGTGGGCGGTTCGGCGCGGTCGCCGACTCCGGGGACGGGGACCACGACGCGGTACGTTCCTCCGCCGAGGGGCCCGAGGCTGAACGTCCTGTGGGTCGCCTGGACTTCGGCCACCTTGGCGGCGATCTCCTCCTGCGGCACGGCCACGTCCATCTCGCCCATCAGCGTCTCGTTCCGCGCGGGCTCGCCGGGGAAGCCGACGCCGAGCAGGCTGCGCACCGAGCTGCGCGCGCCGTCACAGCCCACGAGCCAGCGGGCGCGCAGCCGTTCGCCCTCGGCCGGCACGACGGTCACCCCCTCGTCGTCCTGCTCGAAACCGGCCAGCTCACGGCCGCGCCCGATCTGCGCGCCCAGCCCGCTCGCATGCTCTTCGAGCAGCCGAACGAGGACCGGCTGCGGAATGCCCAGCAGATAGGCGTGTGCGGTGTCCAGGTCCCCGGGCGCGGGTTTGGGGATGGCGGCGAAGAAGCCGCCTGCCGGGCGCCTTCTTCCGTGTGCCGCCACGCGCTCCAGCAGTCCGCGCATGGCCATCAGCTCGATGCTGCGCACGTGCAGGCCGACGATGCGGGCGAGCGACACGGGCCCGGTTTCCTTCTCCAGCACCCGTACCCGCACGCCGTGCAGCCGGAGTTCGGCGGCGAGCATCGCGCCGGTCGGCCCGCACCCCGCGATGATCACGTCGAACACGGGGGGCGTGTGAGCGGCGCTTGAGGCCGGGGGCCGGAGTCCGGGGGCAGCCTCCACGGGGACGTCGCGGCCGGCCGGGCCGCTCGGGGAGGGCCCGGTGGTGAACGGTGAAGAGCGCACAGGTGTTGCCTTTCGGGAGTGCCTTGCTGGGGAGGCGCTCCCGGCGACACCTACGTCAATCGCCCGGCCGTGACGGGGAGGCGGAGCACCCACGGCGATACAGCGTTCATGGGTCTCACCTCCTCGGGCGGCGTCACGGTCCACCGCACGCTACCGCCCGGGCATCACCCCGTCCAATCCCTTGTCGCCCTCAGCCGTGGACGCGGTCGTCGACGCGGCCGGGATCGCCGAAGCCCTGGTGCGCCGCGCCGCGGCGGAGCAGGCACCCGGTGGCCGCGCACCCGCGCGGCCGGCCCGCGCGCGAATGGCCCGCCTCGCTGGACTTCCCGGTGCCGGGGGCCTAGGTTAGTTCCGTGAGTGAACAAAATGCGGACGGCAGCGCCGGAGACGCCGACTACGGGACGATCGGCGCCGGCTACAGCTCCTACCGCCGGCCGGACCCGCGCATCGCCGAGGCGGTCCACCGCGCCCTCGGCGACGCCGGGACGGTGGTCAACGTCGGGGCCGGAGCCGGGTCCTACGAACCGGCGGGGGCACGGGTCACCCCCGTGGAGCCCTCCCGGGCGATGCGGGCCCAGCGCCCCGCCCACCTCGCCCCGGCCGTCGACGCCACCGCCGAGCAACTCCCCTTCGCCGACAACGAGTTCGACGCCGCGATGACCACCTTCAGCGTGCACCAGTGGAGCGACCTCGCCGCCGGGCTCTCGGAGATGCGGCGCGTGGCCAGGGGGCCGGTGGTCATCCTGACCTGCGACCCGGCCCTCGTGCGCGACTTCTGGCTCTACGACTACGCCCCCCTGGTCCTCGACACCGAGGCCAGGCGCTACCCCGCCCCCGGGGACATCGCCGAGGTCCTCGGCGGCACCGTGACCGTGGAGCGGGTGCCCATACCCGCCGACTGCGTCGACGGCTTCAACGAGGCGTACTACGCCCGCCCGGAACGCCTCCTCGAACCGGGAGCCCGCCTCGCCTGCTCGGCCTGGAGCTTCGTGGCGGCCGACGTGCAGGAGAGCTACCTCGCCCACCTGCGCCGGGACCTGGAATCCGGCCGCTGGGACGAACGCTACGGCGCCCTGCGCACGCTGCCGCACTGGGACGGCTCCCTCGTCCTCATCCGCGCGGTGCCCTGAGGCGCCCCGCGCCCGCAACGGGGACGCGGCGGCGCCGGGGAATCCGGGGTGCTTCGGCCGGGCCGTGCTGAGCTCTTGCACGACCCGGACGCACCCCGGCCGGATGCCGCACCCGCCGTCTCGGGCGCTGCCGCCGCCGCGACGGACGGGCGCCCTGCGTTTCAGCGGACCGGCGTGCCCTGGGTCGGATGCTGAGGGGCGATGCCCACCTTCGCCATGTACGCCGAGAGCACCAGCTTGCCCACCGCCGGATAGGCCGCAAGCGGCTCGGCCGCCGCGCAGCCGGCCTCCTTGGCCGCCTCCGCGAGCAGGCCCTCGGGAATCTCGGGGCCGATCAGGCAGGGCGCGAGGGCCAGTTGCTGCGAGCCGGCTTCGGTCAGCTGCCGCGCCGTCTGCGCCACCGAACCCTCCTCGTCCAGGGCGGCGGCGAGCACCGGCACCGCGAGCCTGGCCGACAGCAGCATCCCCGTGATCCCGGCCGCCTGCACCGCCTCCTGGCCGCCCACCGTGACCAGGATGATGCCGTCGGCCGCGGTGGCCACGGTGAACAGCCGGGCGCGGTCGGCGCGGGCCAGCCCCGCCTCCGACAGCCGCACGTGCACGCCCTCGGCGAGCAGCGGGTGCGGGCCGAGCACGTCCGTCAACTCGGCGCCCGAGCCGCTGTCGAGCACCACCTGCCGTATCAGCCGCAGCTGCGCGGCGTCGGGGTTGGCGAGCAGCGGAACGACGACCGCGGGAACGTCCCGGTCGGGGTCGGCGCGCCGCGCGGCCAGGCCGGTCAGCACCTCGCGCAGCGAGGGAAGCGCCGGGGAGGAGGCGAAGGTCTCCGTCGCCTGCGACGCGTCCGCGGCCTCGGCGCCCGGGGCCTCCTCCGCCGGCCTCGGCGCCTCGGCGTCGGCCCGCCGCTCCTCGACGAACCCGATGCGTGCGTCGAGGCCGGGCAGCTCCGAACGTGCGATGCTCGCCACCTCCTCGGCGAGCGCACGGCTCTCCTCGGAGGGGCCGCCGGGGACGGCGAGCACCAACGCGGGCGCGTCGTCGGGCGCGGTCACGGGCTCAGGCCGACGGTGACGGCCTGGCTGTCGGGGGCGCGGCATTCGTACGGGCAGGCCGTGGCCTGGGCCGGTGGGGGAGCTCATGTCGCCGCATGTTAATGCCTTGATGTGCTTTGCTGTTCGCCCGGGGGCTTACGGTCCGCATCTGTCCCGAAATATCCCGCGCGTCGGAGTGACCCACCGACTCCTCCCGCGCGCACGGCATTTCGGGCGGTACCCCTGCATCCCGCCGCACCGGGCGAACCGGCGGGGCCGGGAAGGCCGAAGGGGCCGGAAAACCGGAGGAATCAGAGGAATCAGAGGAATCGGCGGAACCAGGAGGGATCAGAGAGCGGGGGAGGGGTCCCCCGGGCCAAAGGAGACGGTCAGCAGGGCGGGGTCGGTGGGCAGCCGCAGCGCACCGGCGGCGAGCCTGGCGGCCACCAGCAGCGCGCCGTCCAGCGGCTCCCCGGCCGCGGGCACCGATTGCGTCCGCGGCAGCCGCTCGGCCAACTCCCGGCGCAGGGGCGCAAGCAGCGGCTCACCCAGCTTGAACAGGCCGCCGGTCAGGGCCAGTTCGGTACCCGCCGCGTCAGGGCAGGCGGCGGCCGCGGTCCTGGCGATCTCCCGCGCCGCCTCCCGCAGGATGCCCGCGGCGACCGGATCGGCCGGCCGGCCCGCCAGGCCCCGGGCGCAGGCGGCCACCTCGGGGGCGAACGAGGCCAGCACCGCCGGCCGGTCGGCGCGCGGATAGACCCGGCCGGGCAGCCCGGAAGGCGGGCCGAACACCGCCTCCGCCCTGGCCAGCAGCGCGGCCGAACCGCCCTCGCGCCCGTCGTGCGCGCGCAGCGCCGCCTCCAGACCGGCCCGGCCCACCCAGGCCCCGCCGCCGCAGTCGCCGAGGAGGTGGCCCCAGCCGTCGGACCTGCGCCAGGCCCGCAGGTCGCAGCCCAGGGCGATCATCCCGGTGCCCCCGGCCACCACGGCCCCCGGCCGCTCGCCCAGCGCCCCGGCGTATCCGGTCACCGCGTCGGCGGCGAGCGCGACGTGCCGGGCGCCGAGCGCATCGGCCAGCGCCTTCGGCAACTCGGCCCGCAGCCGCCCGCCCAGGGTGGCCATGCCCGCGGCGCCCACGCACACCGCCACGACGCCCTGCGCGCCGGCCTCGGCGAGGAGGGTCCTGGCCGCGGGCAGCAGCAGCTCCAGCAGGTGCCCCGGGTCGAGGCCGCCCTCGCCGGTCCGCACCGGCTCGGCGACCGCGACCTCGCCGCGCCGCCCCGGCACGCCGCTCGCCCCGGCCCTGGCCAGGGCGACCCGGAGCCCGGAGCCCCCCGAGTCGGCGCCCAGCACCCAGCCTTCGGCGTCCCGGCCGGGCAGGGTCACGGCAACTTCCAGTCCACGGGGGCCGCGCCCTGCTCCCGCAGCAGGGCGTTGGCCCGGCTGAAGGGCCGCGAACCGAAGAAGCCGCGGTCCGCGGACATCGGGGAGGGGTGCGCGGACTCCACCGCGGGCACGTCGCCGAGCAGCGGGCGCAGGCCCCGTGCGTCCCGGCCCCACAGGATCGCCACCAGCGGCTTGCCGCGGGCCGTCAGCGCCCGGATCGCCTGGTCGGTGACCTCCTCCCAGCCCTTGCCGCGGTGCGCCGCGGGCCGCCGCGGCGCCGTGGTCAGCGCGCGGTTCAGCAGGAGGACGCCCTGGTCGGTCCACGGCGTCAGGTCGCCGGTGGCGGGCCTCGGCAGGCCCAGATCCGAGCCGAGCTCGCGGAAGATGTTCTCCAGGGAGCCGGGCAGCGGGCTGACGTCCGGGGCGACCGAGAAGCTGAGCCCCACGGCGTGCCCCGGCGTCGGGTAGGGGTCCTGACCCACGATCAGCACCCGTACCTCCTCGAAGGGCTGCTGGAAGGCGCGCAGGACGTGGGCGCCCGCGGGCAGGTAGGTCCGCCCCGCGGCGATCTCCGCCCTGAGGAAGTCCCCCATGGCCGCGATCCGGTCGGCCACCGGCGCCAGCGCTTCCGCCCAGCCCGGTTCCACGATGTCGTTCAATGGTCGTGCTGCCACGGTCCGTCACCCTACTGGCAGGCGAGGGTCCCGGTCCTTCCAGGCCGCGCCGTGCCCTCGCCCTAACCGATCAACGCCGCGCGCACGCACAGGACGTCGGGCAGGTGCGCGGCCAGCTGCCGCCAGCCGTCCCCGTCGTCCGCGCTCGCGAAGACCTCGCCGTTCCGGTTGCCGAAGTAGATCCCGGCGGGGTCCGCGTCGTCCGTGCACAGGGCGTCGCGCAGCACCGTGCCGTAGTGCGGCTCCTCGGGCAGCCCCGCGCCGAGCTCCTCCCAGCTGCCGCCCGAGTCGGCGGTGCGGTACACCCGGCAGCGGCGGCCGGCCGGGACGCGGTCGGAGTCCGCGTTCAGCGGGAAGACGTAGGCCACGCCGGAGCGGCGCGGATGGGTGGCCACGGCGAAGCCGGAGTCCGAGGGGAGCCCGCCGCCGATGGAGGTCCAGGTGGCGCCCGCGTCCTCGCTGCGGTACACGCCCCAGTGGTTCTGCAGGAAGAGCCGGTCCCGCACCACCGGGTCGGGCGCGATCTTGTGCACGCACTGGCCGAACTCGGGGTGGCGATCGGGCAGGAACACCGCCTCCACCCCGGTGTTGGACGGCGACCAGCTCCGGCAGGCGTCCCGCGTCCTGAAGACCCCGGCCGCGGAGATCGCCACGGTGACCGAGGCCGGGTCGCGCGGGTCGGTGAGCACCGTGTGCAGCCCGAGACCGCCCCCGCCCGGCTCCCACCGCTCCCGGGTGGGGTGCTCCCACAGCGGACGCACCAGCGCGAAGGACTCGCCGCCGTCCTCGGAGCGGAACAGCGCGGCCGGCTCCACACCCGCGTACACCACGCCCGGCTCCTCGGGCCCGGCCGGGTGCAGCTGCCACACCCGGGTCAGCGAGGCCCCGGTGCCCTCCGGGAAGCGCAGCGCCGCCCGGTCCGGCGGCTCCCGCCAGGTGGCGCCCAGGTCGTCGGAGTGGAAGACGGAAGGGCCCCAGTGCGCGCTGTCCGCCCCCACCAGCAGGCGCGGCGCGCCCGGCCCGCGGCGGTCGATGGCCACCGCGTACACCGACTGGGCGGGGAAGTGGGGCCCGTCGAACTCCCAGCCGCCCCGCGCCCTGGCCGCCACCGGCCGCCTCGCGAGGAACAGCCCCTTGCGCGTGCCCACCGCGAGCAGCACCTCGCTCGCGCCGCCGAACACATCCGTCATCTCGCCCACCTCCGGGTCGTTTCGCCGCCATCGCCGACACGTCCCGAACAGTGTGACCCGGACCACTGACACTCCCGCCCCTGCGCCCGCGGAACCCCGGGAAACGCGCAGGTCACCGGCGAGCGCGGCCCTGGGGCCGCCCTCCCGCGGCGGGCCCGGCCGCGGGAGGGGGGCCGGGCTCAGGCCCCGCGTGCGGCGGTCAGCAGCCCGTCCCAGTCGGGGATCTTCACGGTGCCGCGGGCGAGGGTGCTGCCGAGCGCCGCCTCCGCCGCCTCGATGCCGAGCCAGCCGCGCCACTCGACCGGCGAGAGCCCGGCCTCGCGCAGCGCCTCCAGCGGGTCGCGCCCGGAGACCGCACGGCCCTCGAGCGCGGGCAGGTCGGCCAGGACCGATCCCGCGGTCTCCTTGGCGCAGGGCCGGTTGGTGCCGATCACCCCGGTGGGCCCGCGCTTGATCCAGCCCGCCACGTACTCGCCGGGCGAGGGCGCGCCCTGCCGCAGCACCCGGCCCTGGGCGTGCGGCACCGTTCCGGTGCCCGTGTCAAACGGCAGCCCCTCCAGGGGCACTCCGCGGTAGCCGACCGAACGCAGCACCAGCTGGGCCTCGATGTCCACGAGCTCGCCCGTCCCGCGGACGCCGCCCGCGCCGTCCGGCGCCGTCCGCTCGAACCTGACCGCGCGCACCGCGCCCTGCCCGTCGTCGAGCAGTTCCACGGGCCGCAGGAAGAACCGCAGGTGGATACGCCGCTGCTCGTCCCCGTCCGCCTTCACCCAGTCCCGCAGCGCCGCGACGTTGCGCCGGGCGGTGGCCGGCAGGCCCGTGGGGTCCGCGTAGCCGGGGTCGGCGGCCAGCTCCTCCTCGCGCACCCGCACCCCGGCCCCCGGCAGGGTGCCCAGCTCGCGCAGCTCCTTGGTGGTGAACTTGGCCTGCGAGGGGCCGCGCCTGCCGACCATGTGGATGTCGCGCACCGCGCTGGCCGCCAGCGCCTCCAGCGGCCCCTGCGGCATGTCGGTGGCCGCCAGCTCGCTCGCCCCACGGGCCAGGACCCTGGCCACGTCGACCGCCACGTTGCCCACCCCGATCACCACGGCGCTGCGGGCCCCGAGCGGGAAGCCGTGCCCGATGGCGTCCGGGTGGGCGCTGTACCAGGACACGAAGTCGGTGGCCGAACAGCTCCCGGCCAGGTCCTCGCCCGGGATGCCGAGCCTGCGGTCCTTCGCGGCGCCCACGCAGTAGACCACCGCGTGGTACAGCTCGCGCAGCCGCCGCGTCGCAACGCCCGCCTCTCCCACCGGCACATTGCCGAGGAAGCGCACCCGCGGGTGCTCCAGGACCCGGCGCAGATTCGTCTGCAGGGACTTGATCTTCTCGTGGTCGGGCGCCACGCCGTACCTGACCAGGCCGTAGGGGCACGGCAGCCGGTCGAGGACGTCGATCGCCACGGGCGGCCCATCGGCGCCGTGCTGATCGATGAGGGACTGAGCGGTGTACACCCCGCTCGGACCGGAACCGACAATCGCCATTCGAAGCATGCGCGAGCTCCTCACACCGCCGAGTGGGACGGAGCATTCAGCATCCCACTGAAGGGAACCTTGTGGCGGGGCGCGAGCGAGCCTCCGGCTACCCTTCGTGATCGCCGGGGCGCCGGGGGGCGCGCGGACGCGGCCAGGTCAGCGCCGGGGCAACAGGATCGAGCCGCTTGCCCCTTCGGACGGTTTTTCGCCCGGTGGCACGCCGAGCTCCCAGTCGAGCCCGTAACGGGAGAACAGCTCGGCCCGCAGCCGGGGCAGCGGCATGGGGGCGCCCGGCAGGAGCTGGGCCACCACGCTGCCCATCAGCAGCGCGCGCAGCAGCGGATAGTCGGTGTCCGGGTCGGCGGAGCCGAAGCGGACCATGGTCTCCCGCAGCAGGGCGGCCAGCCGCTGCTGCTCCGCGCACCGGATGAAGCCCTCCTGCTGCAGCAGCCCCGCCATGTGGGCCCGCATCAGCACCGGCTCGTCCCTGGCCAGGCCGAGGATCGCGTCGATCGCGCGGGCCAGCAGCTCCTTCCCCGCCTGCGGGCCGGAGGGCCGGGGCGGGCGGTCGAGCGCCGCGGCGAGCGTGAGGTGCATCTTGCGGTGCACCGCCGCCTGCAGCAACTGGTGTTTTCCGGGGAAGTAATAGGAGATCAGCCCGCGGGCGGACCCGGCGCGCTCGGCGATGTCCGCGAAGGTCGTGGCCTCGTAGCCGCGCTCCGAGACCAGCTCCACGGTGGCCTGCAACAGCCGCTCCCGGGAGCGTCGGCGCATTTCCGCATTGACCGAAGCGCGGCGAGGGGACATGCTGGACTCCCGTTGACTGGCTAACAGTCAATATACTCATCGGGCACCCGGACGCCGCCGCCCGGTAGGCGGCGCTGTCCGGAGTCGGTGGCGGTATCGGGCGGCGCGGGGGACCGTCCGATACCGCCACCCGTTTCACCGTCCGCACCGCCGCGTCGCCTTCAGACGGCGCCTACCCCATCATTGCGGGCCAAGGCCCCCGGGTCACCCGACGAGGTCGAGTACCGGCCGCAGGTCCTCGGGTCGCTCGCCGACCGGCAGGTGGCGCACCAGGTGCACGGCGCAGCCGAGCGCGGTGGCGCCGCCGTCGGCCCGCTCGTCGTCGCCGACCATCAGCACGTGCTCCGGCGCCAGGCCGAGCCCCTCGCAGGCGAGGCGGAACAGCCGCGCGTCGGGCTTCTGGACGCCGTGCTCGAAGGAGAGCACGCAGACGTCGAGGCAGCCGAACAGGCCGTGCTCCCGCAGGACGGGCCGCAGGTCCCAGCCGATGTTGCTGATCAGCCCGATGCCCGTGCCGCGCTCGCGCAGCGCGCGCAGCACCGGGAGGACGTCCGGGTACCGCCGCCAGGCCCCCGGCTCCCGGTGCCGGTCGTACAGGACGTCGTACAGCCTGTCGTCGGGCAGCGGAACCCGGCGGGCCAGCGCCGTGTAGAGCTCCCGGTGCCTGCTGCCGTCCCGGTCGCGCTCCCGCCACAGCCCGGCCAGCTCGGGCGGCACCTGCCGTGGCCTGGACCCCCCGGGCAGCGCGCCCACCTCCTCGAGCGCGGCGGCCAGGCGGCGCACCTCCTCCTCGGGCAGGGCGACGCCGGTCCTCTCCAGCGCGACGCGCAGCCAGGAGACGGCCGGCTCGATGCGCATGAGGGTCCCGGAGAAATCGAAGAGCACGCCGTGGATGGCCATGACTCGATCCTGCCCGTGCCAGGCCGGGGCGCGCCAGCCGATCAGGCGCCGAGCGCGGTCAGTCCGGGCAGGAAGGCGACCAGCAGCGGCACCAGCGGCATCAGCGCGGCGGCCGCCGTCATCCGCCTGCGGCGGCCCCGGGTGAGCCGCCGGCCGGGGCTGAGCAGCCGGTGCACCCGCTGCGGGAGGTGGGCGTGGTGCGCGGGGTGGGCGGCCAGCGTGAACACGCCGCGGTCCTCGTTCAGGCCGACCAGGGCCAGGGCGGTGGTGAACCTGCCGAAGCGCCGGGAGGCGACATCGTCCGCGGCCAGCTCCACGAGCCGGTGCACCTGGTGCCTGAAGGCGGCGAACACCGGCACCTGCGGGAAGCCGCGGGCCAGCGCGCCGGCGCAGTACACGAGCCAGTGGTGCCTGGCCCGCACGTGGCCCTGTTCGTGGGCGATCACGGCGTCGAGCTGGCGCCGGTTGAGCCGGCGGAGCGCGGCCGTGGTGATCACCAGGCGCGGCGGCGTCCCCGCAAGCAGCCAGGCGTCGGGCCGTTCGTCCTCGAGCACGATCAGCCGGTCGCCGGTGGCCGCCTCCTCCCCGGGCAGCCGGGGGGAGCGGGAGAGCAGCCCGGCGCGCTGCCTGCGCCGCCAGGCCCGGGCCGCGGCCACCTCGCGCACCAGCATCAGGCCCGTCCAGCCGCCCCCGCCCGCGAGCAGCAGGGCGATCGCGGCGGCCCAGCGCCGTTCGTCCGGGTGCAGCCCGTAGGCGTCCACCACGACGGCGGGAGCCGGCGCGAAGAGCTGCCCGCGCACCTCGTGCCAGGCCGCGGCCCCGCACAGCGCCATGGCGAGCACGCAGCACAGCAGGACCGCCGCGACGACGCACTGCCACACCCACAACGCGAGCACCGGCTCCCGGTCGGGCCACGATCCGCGGGCCAGCAGCCGCGGCGCCGTCGCCGCGGTGAGCCCGCCAAGCACCAGGAGCGCGAGGGCGATCACCATGGGGTCAGCCTAGAGCCAGGGCCCGGCAACCGGAACGGCCCGGCCCGGCCGCCGTCCCGGCCCGCCGCACCGGCCGGCTCGGCCCGGCGCCGGCCTGGCCTCACATGGTCAGCAGCATCGCGAACATCCCCACCGCCAGGGCGAGACGGCAGGCCGCCGCCAGCTCCGGAGGCCGCTCGGGCGCGCCGCCCGCCCCACCGGCGGGCCCTCCGTGCCCGCCCCCCACGGCGGCGGGGAGCAGCCGCGGGCCTGCGCACAGCGCGTAGCCGCCGAAGTAGGCCAGCAGCACCCCCGTGAGCAGCGGGTTCCCGCCCGGCTGGTGCGCCGCGTGGTGCGCGGCCGCCGGGGCCGCCCCCATGGCCAGCGCCATGTAGAGCATCGCCGCCGTCTCCACCACGTGGTGCGCCCGGTGCGCGGCGCCGAACCCGAGCACGGCGGCGGCCCCGAGCGCCGTCCCCCCGGAGAGCACCGCCACGCACAGCAGGACGAGGTCCCCGGGGAACCCGCCAGGCTGCCCCGTGGGCAGCGCCATCACCGCCATGCCGAGGCCCATCGCCGCCTCGGCCGCGGCCGCCCGCCGCTCCCTCGGCCGTCCCCCGCGCACCCGCGTCAGGCAGTAGCCGCCCGTCCCGCCGCACAGCGCCACCAGCAGCCAGCCCACGAGCACCGGCCCGTGCATCGCCCACCTCCCCGCCGCGGTCCGCGCCGGGAGACTGCCCACCACGCGCCGGGTGCACGGGAGCGCACGGAAGCGTGTAGGGAGAGCGCGCACGCCGGCGCTACGATGCGGGGCTGTGACGACGACGGAGCACCTCACCTTCCGCGAAGCCGGGGAGAGCGACATCCCGGCGATCGTGGCGCTCGTGGAGTCCGCCTACCGCGGCGAGTCCAGCCGGGCGGGCTGGACCACCGAGGCCGACCTCCTCGACGGGCAGCGCACCGATCCGGAGGGCGTCCGGGAGGCCCTCGCCGCCCCCGGCAGCCTGCTGCTGGCCGCCGAGCGGCTCGGGGAGCTCGTCGCCTGCTGCCACCTGGAGCGCCGGGCCGGTGCGGGGGGCAGGGACGCGGCGTACTTCGGGATGTTCGCCGTGCGTCCCACGCTCCAGGGCGGCGGCCTCGGCCGGCGCGTCCTGGCCGAGGCCGAGCGCCGGGCCCGCACGGAGTGGGCGGCCGGCGAGATGCACATGCAGGTGATCTCGGCCCGGGCCGACCTCATCGCCTGGTACGAGCGCCGGGGCTACGCCCGCACCGGGCGCACCAGCGCCTTCCCCTACGGCGACGAGCGCTTCGGCATTCCCCGGCGGTCCGACCTGGAGTTCGAGCTGCTGGTCAAGCCGCTGCGCTGAGCGCGATCTCCGGCCTGTCGGTCACCACGCCGTCGAGGCCGAGCCCGATCGCCCGGTCCAGTTCCCCGGCGGTGTTCACCGTCCAGCTGATCACCTTGAGTCCCGCGGCGTGTGCCCGGGCGACCACGCCGGCGTCCAGGTGGGCCAGCTCGCAGGAGATCATCCCGGCGCCCAGCTTCGCGGCGCGTTCCGGGGCCGAGCCCGTGGAACGGCCGCTGACCAGCGCGAGGGGGATCTCCGGGAGCAGCTCTCTGGTCTCGCGCAGCGCGTCCCCGTGGAAGGAGATCACGGTGACGCGGTCCTGAAGGCCGAGCCGCTCGATCTCCTCCGCCAGCACCCGGGCCGCGGCCCGGTCCTTGATCTCGGCCTGCAGCGGCGCGGCCACGGCCTCCACGACCTCCTCGAAGAGCGGCAGCCGCTCGCCGAGCCCGGCGTCAAGGGCCCGCAGTTCCTGCAGCGTGAGCTCGCCGACCCGGCCCGAGCCGTCGGTGGTCCGGTCCACCTCGGCGTCGTGGATGACGACCAGGCGCCCGTCCTTGCTCAGGTGCAGGTCGAGTTCGATCATGTCGAGCCCGGCGCGGTCGGCCCTGCGGAAGGAACGCAGGGTGTTCTCCGGCTCCACGCCCATCAGCCCACGGTGTCCGACGGTCAGCAGCGGCATGCCGATCACCCTAAGCACGGCGGGTGAACGCCGGTGTGCCGGGGGACGGGGGCCAGGCCACGACCGGGTGGTCTCACGGTTGCCCGGTTGATCGAAGGATCTGCGCCAGATACCGTGCTCTTACGAGAATTTCTGCTGTGGAGGATGGGTCATGACGGAAACTCTGGCGTCCATCACCCCAAAGGGCGCGGGTTTGTCGGGCGAGGACTCCGAGCGCGTCGTCGCTCACCCGGCCTGGGCGGTGCTGAAGCAGGCCGTGGCGGACATCCGCCCGGCCCAGTCGAAGGACGGCTCCATCGACTTCGATGCCGAGGGCGCCCCGGCTCCCGCCGAGATCCGCCGGCTGATCGACCGTGTCGTCGAGGCCGTCGGCGAGCTCTCCCCGCTGCTCCCGCACGACGCCGCCTACCACCGCGCGCTCGTCGGCGACCTGCGCGCCTGGGCCGAGGGCGGCTTCGGCGTCCCCGACTTCCTCGACTCCCTGCTCGCCTTCCAGCCGGCCGCCGGGCGCACCGACGGGCGCCAGCACCTCGTCGTCTTCCCCATGTACACGCAGAACGGCAACCCCGACCGCAACCTGGAGGCGGTCGTCCTGCGGGTGGTGTGGCCGCAGTGGCTCGCCGAGCTGGAGCGCACCCGCTACGACAACCCGATGTTCCTCGGCATCACCTTCGAGGACTTCACCGCGGGATACGACACCAACTCCGCCGTGCTCTTCCCCGAGACCATCGCGGTCAGGAAGGCCCCCGAGCGCTTCACCTGGGGCGGCATCTTCTGCGACCGGGAGGCCGCCAGGTTCCGCCGCGTCGTCGCCGCCGCCCGCGAGGTCACCAGCCTGCCGCTGCCCGCGGAGGCCGAGGCCCTGCTGGCCGACCAGGAGCGCTGCCAGCAGACGTTCGTGCTGTGGGACATGATCCACGACCGCACGCACAGCCACGGCGACCTGCCCTTCGACCCGTTCATGATCAAGCAGCGCCAGCCCTTCTGGATGTACGGGCTCGAAGAGCTGCGCTGCGACCTCACCGCCTTCCACGAGGCCGTGCGCCTCGCCGAGGACGGCTACCCGCAGGGCCGCGACGTCCAGTACGCGGTGCTGCTCGAACGCCTCTTCCGCTTCCCGGTCACCGGCGAGCGCGTGCGCAACTACGACGGCCTCGGCGGCCAGTTGCTCTTCGCCTACCTGCACCGGCACGACGCCCTGCGCTGGACCGACAACAGGCTGGCCATCGACTGGGACCTGGCCCGCCGGGTCACCGTCCGGCTGCGCGAGGAGATCGAGACCCTGTACCGCAGGGGCATCGACCGGCCCAAGCTCGTGCACTGGCTGAAGGCCTACGAACTGGTCTCCGACTACCTCGCCCCGCACCCCGGCTCCACCTGGGCCAAGGGCCCCGAGGCACTCGACCTGAGCCTGCCGCCGCGCAAGCTCGTGGACGACGTGCTGCCGGACGAGTTCCCGCTGAGCCTCTTCTACGAGGCGCTGGCCAAGAAGCTCCGCAAGGTGATCGAATCCACTCGGGGCATCACCGCGGACAGCCCCGCGGAGCGGGCCGCCTGACCCTGCCCGCCCCGGCCGCACTGCCCCAGGAAACGGAACCAAGGAGGCGCCGATGACGAGCCCCGAAGGCGGCAGCCAGGACCCCCGCCCCCCGGACGGGGACGGCGGACTCGACGGAGCGGTGATCGCGGTCGCCGGAGCGGGCGGCCCCGCCGGGCAGGCCACCCTGCTGCGCCTCGCCGAGGCGGGCGCCACCGTGGTGGGCGCCGACGCGGACGCCGAACGGCTCGCGGCGGCCGTGGACGCCGCCCGCTTCGCGCACGGGGGCGCCACGGTGACCGGCGACACCGTGGACCTGCTGGACTACGAGGCCGTGGGGGACTGGGCCGCCAAGACCGAGAAGGAGTTCGGCAGGATCGACGGGCTGGTCCACCTCGTGGGCGGCTGGCGCGGCTCCGCCGCCTTCGGCGAGACGGCCCTCGCCGACTGGGAGGCCCTGCACGACCTGCTGCTGCGCACCGTGCAGCACACCTCGCTCGCCTTCAAGGCGCCGCTCGAGCGCGCAGGCAACGGCCGCTACGTGCTGGTCAGCGCGGCGGCCGCGGCCAGGCCCACCGCGGGCAACGCCGCCTACGCGGCCGCGAAGTCCGCCGCCGAGGCATGGACCCTGGCCCTGGCGGACGGATTCCGCAAGGCGGCCGGCGACGGCCCCCTCCGGGCGGCGGCCGGCATCCTGGTCGTCAAGGCCCTGGTCAACGACGCCATGCGCGCCCAGCGCCCCGAGGCCAGGTTCTCCGGCTTCACGGACGTCGCCGAACTCGCCGAGAACATCTGCCGGTTGTGGGCCACGCCCACCGAGCACGTGAACGGAACCCGCCAGTGGCTGACCCCCAAGCCGTGACCACCGACGCCCGCCGCCACCACGACCCCGGCGCCCGCGGCTTCGCGAGCGACAACTACGCGGGGGCCCACCCGGAGGTGCTCGCCGCCCTCGCCCTGGCCAACGGGGGCCACCAGACCGCGTACGGCGAGGACGCGTACACCGCGCACCTCCAGGAGGTCTTCCGCGCCCACTTCGGGCCCCGCGCCGAGGCCTTCCCCGTCTTCAACGGCACGGGCGCCAACGTCGTCGGCCTCCAGGCCATGACCGACCGCTGGGGCGCGGTCGTCACCGCGGACAGCGCGCACATCCACACCGACGAGGGCGGCGCGCCCGAGCGGGTGGGCGCCCTGAAGCTGCTGCCGGTGCCCGCGGAGGACGGGAAGCTCACGCCGGAGCTCGTCGCCCGCGAGGCACACGGCTGGGACGACGAGCACCGCGCGATGCCCCAGGTGGTCTCGCTCACCCAGTCCACCGAACTCGGCACCCGCTACACGCCGCAGGAGGTGCGCGCCCTGTGCGAGTTCGCCCACGAGCGCGGCATGGCGGTGCACGTGGACGGCGCCCGCCTGGCCAACGCGGCGGCCGCCCTCGGGCTGCCGCTGCGCGCCTTCACCACCGACGTGGGCGTCGACGTCCTCTCCTTCGGCGGCACCAAGAACGGCCTGCTCTTCGGCGAGGCCGTCGTGGTGCTCAACCCCGAGGCCGTCCGGGGGCTGGTGCGGCTGCGGAAGTCCTCGCTCCAGCTGGCCTCGAAGATGCGCTTCGTCTCCGTGCAGTTCGAGGCGCTGCTCGCCGGGGACCTGTGGCTGCGCTCGGCCGCGCACGCCAATGCCATGGCCCGCCGCCTGGCCGAGGGGGCACGGGCGGTGCCGGGCGTGGAGATCCGCCACCCGGTCGAGGCCAACGCCGTCTTCGCCCGCCTGCCCCACGACGCGGCCGAGCGGCTGCGCAAGCGCCACCGCTTCTACTTCTGGGACGAGGCGGCGGGCGACGTGCGCTGGATGTGCTCCTTCGACACCACCGAGGCGGACGTCGACGCCTTCCTCACCGCCCTGCGCGAGGAGATGCGGGACCAGCCGGGGGCCTGAGCCGCCCCCCCCGGGGCCGGCCTGTGGAGCTCCGCGGCCCGCGGAGCTCCACAGGCCGGCCTAGCGCGCGGTGGCGGGCGGCGGCGCGGTGCCGCCCAGGTGCGCGGGCAGCCACCAGGCGTCCTCCGCGCACTTGGGCTTGGCCGGGTAGGCGCGCTGTGCCGCCTCCAGCAGCTCCTGCACCCGCTCCCGCAGCCGCCTGGTCACCCGCAGCGCGGGCTCGGCCGGGTCCGGCGTGATCGGCGCCCCGACGCGGATGGTGATCGGGACGTGGTTGCGCCGCAGGTCCCGCTTGCGGCCCTTGGTCCACAGCCGCTGGGTGCCCCACAGCGCGACCGGCAGCATCGGCACCCCGGCCTGCTGCGCCATCCGCGTCGCGCCCGTCTTGAACTTGCCGAGCGTGAAGGACTCCGAGATCGTCGCCTCCGGGAAGACCCCCACGATCTCGCCGGCCCGCAGCGCCCGCAGCGCGTGCGCGAAGGCCGCCTCGCCCTCCGCACGGTCCACCGGTATGTGCTTCATCGCCCGCATCAGCGGCCCCGAGAGCCGGTGCCGGAAGACGGAGTCCTTGGCCATGAAACGCACCAGGCGCTTCGCCGGGCGCGCGGCGAAGCCGGCGAAGACGAAGTCCAGATAGCTGATGTGGTTGCTCACCAGCACGGCGCCACCCCGGCGTGGCACATGCTCGGTGCCGTCGATGTCGAAGCGCAGGTCGAGCGCCTTGAACATCGCCCGCGCGGCGGCGATCACCGGCGGATATACGAACTCTGCCATGCCCGGGTGCCCTTCGTGAGTGCGGACCTACGCCACCGTAACTTTCGGTGCCGTCGGATCGTGCCCGAAAGCGGCGGCGTTCGCCACCCCGGGTCCGCACGGGCGCCCAAGGGCGCGCCCGGAAACCGGGCGAAAACGGGGTGATTCGGCCCGCCCCGTGCCGTCCGTGGGGGCGCGGGGCGCCCGCCGGGGGCGTCGTGCGGCGCGCGAGGACCGGCGGGGGCGGGTGGCCGGGAATGCGCCCGCCGTCGCCGTGCTTGACTCGGACGACCGGGGGAAGGCGCCGGAACGGCCGCGGGCGAGGGAGGAGCGCATGGGCGAGAGGACGGAGCCGGATCGGCTCGATGCGGCGGCGCTCGGCGTCGACCGGCTCGGGCGGCGCGCCACGCTCGTGCACTTCTCCAGTGCCTTCTGCCGGCCCTGCCGCGCCACCCGCCTGGTGCTGGCCGAGGTCGCCGGGCTGGTCGAGGGGGTGCGCCACGTCGACGTGGACGCCGAGTCCCGCCTCGGGCTCGTGCGCGCGCTGGGGATCACCCGTACCCCGACGGTGCTGATCCTCGCGGCGGACGGCCGGATCGTGCGCCGGGCCACCGGCCGGCCGCGGAAGGCCGAGGTCATCGCCGCGCTGGGGGCCGCCGTGTCCGAGGAGCGCACGCCGCGATCCGAAGATCGTACGTAGGCAAGGTCACAGTGCGGCATTCTTGTCCGCGAGGTATACGCTGGATTTACTGGCCAGTAACAATTCCGGTGTGGATCTTCGAGGACCTTCGAACAGACCCGTGTGCCCCCTGTACGGACCGATAGCGGTAGGAGAGCCGGCGTGAGCCTGAAGATCGTTGTCTGTGTGAAGTACGTGCCCGACGCCACCGGCGACCGGGGCTTCGCCGAGGACCTGACCGTCGACCGCGAGGCCGCGGACGGGCTGCTCTCCGAGCTGGACGAGTACGCGGTGGAGCAGGCCCTGCGGATCGCCGAGGAGGCCGAGGAGGCCGAGGTGACGGTCCTGACCATGGGCCCGGAGGACGCCACCGACGCGCTGCGCAAGGCGCTGTCGATGGGCGCGGACAAGGCCGTGCACGTGGAGGACGACGACCTGCACGGCACCGATGTGCTCGGCACCTCCCTGGTGCTGTCCAAGGCCGTCGAGCACGTGGGCTACGACCTGGTGGTCTGCGGCATGGCCTCCACCGACGGCGGCATGGGCGTGCTGCCTGCCCTCCTCGCCGAGCGCCTCGGCGTCCCGCAGGTCACCCTCCTGTCGGAGCTCTCCGTCGCCGGGGGGAAGGTCACCGGGCGCCGCGACGGCGACGCCGCGACCGAGCACCTCGAGGCCGCGCTGCCCGCCGTCGTCTCGGTCACCGACCAGTCGGGCGAGGCGCGTTACCCCTCTTTCAAGGGGATCATGGCCGCCAAGAAGAAGCCGCTGGAGACCCTCGACCTCTCCGACCTCGACCTGGACGCCGGGCAGGTGGGGCAGGAGGGCGCCAGGACGGCCGTCGAGTCGGCCACCGAGCGCCCGGCGCGCACGGCCGGCGAGATCGTCACCGACGAGGGCGAAGGCGCCAAGGCCCTGGCCGCCTTCCTCGCCGAGCGCAAGTTCATCTGAGGACCGTCCGCACCTTCCCGCTGGAGACAGACCCCATGGCTGAAGTTCTCGTTTACGTCGACCACGTGGACGGCTCCGTCCGCAAGCCCACCCTGGAGCTGCTCACCCTCGCCCGGCGGCTCGGCGACCCGGTGGCCGTCTTCCTCGGCGCGGGCGCCGACACCGCCGCCCCCACGCTCGCCGAGTACGGCGCCGTCCGGGTCCTGGCCGCCGACGCCCCCGAGTTCGCCGACTACCTCGTGGTCCCGAAGGTGGACGCCCTCCAGGGCGCCGCCGAGGCGCTCTCGCCCGCCGCCGTCCTGGTGCCCTCCTCCGCCGAGGGCAAGGAGATCGCCGCCCGCCTCGCCCTGCGGCTCGGCTCCGGCCTGATCACCGACGCCGTCGACCTCGAGGCCGGGGAGAGCGGCCCGGTGGCCACCCAGTCGGTGTTCGCCGCCGCCTACACCACCACCTCGCGCGTCACCGAGGGCACCCCGGTGATCACCGTCAAGCCCAACTCGGCCTCGCCCGAGCCCGCCCCCGCCGCCGGCACCGTGGAACAGCTCACCGTGGAGTTCGGCCCGCTGGCCACCGGCACCGCGGTGGTCTCCCGCAGCCCCCGCGAGGCCACCGGCCGCCCCGAGCTGACCGAGGCCGCGATCGTGGTCTCCGGCGGGCGCGGGGTCAACGGCGCGGAGAACTTCGCGGTCATCGAGGCGCTCGCCGACGCCCTGGGCGCCGCCGTGGGCGCCTCCCGCGCCGCCGTGGACGCGGGCTGGTACCCGCACTCGCACCAGGTCGGCCAGACCGGGAAGACCGTCTCCCCGCAGCTGTACATCGCCGCCGGGATCTCCGGCGCCATCCAGCACCGCGCGGGCATGCAGACCTCGAAGACCATCGTGGCCGTCAACAAGGACGCCGAGGCCCCCATCTTCGAGCTGGTCGACTACGGCGTCGTCGGCGACCTGTTCGACGTCGTCCCCGCCCTCACCGAAGAGGTGAAGGCCCGCAAGGGCTGAGCCCCCGCGGGCCGGGGCCGTCCGCCCGCCGCGGCGGCCTCAGCCCGCCGTGGCGGGCGCTGTGCCGCGCGCCCCCCGCCGGAACCGCGGCCGCCCGCGGCGGGCCCGGCGGGCCGGGCCGCGGGCGCCCGCCCCGGCCTTCCCCATGCTCGCGGCGCGGTCGGCCTCGTGGCCGGCCGGCGCCGGGGGCGGGCCGCTGCCGCTGTCCGCGGGAAGCCGGCCGATCGCCAGCGCCGCCAGGAACTGAAACTGCTCCATGCTCTCCTCCGTCACACCGAGTGCCGCGGAACTCTCCGCCCCCTCAGGGTCGGGCAGGCGCATGACGCCCCTTTTGCCCGTGAGTCAACCCCTCGTGGCGAATCGCCGCCGCGCCGTGAACAAGGCATGACTCGCACACCCCCTGTGTTTCCTCCGGCCACCCCCCGGCGTGGCGGAGCGCAAACCACGCGCACGGCGGCGCGCCCGCGCCCGGCCCGCGGGCGGAAAAGCGTCGCTGAGGTCACTCCCAGGCGACTGGACATCCCGGGCGCCACAGGTCAGGCTTCCTGCTCATGACCACTGATCTTGTCGCCGCCGTGGACATCGGCGGCACCAAAATCGCCGGCGCGCTCGTGAACGGCGCCGGTGAGCTGCTCCACCGCCTCCAGCGCCCCACCCGGGCCAGGGAGTCGGCGGACAGCGTGCTGCGGTCCCTGACCGACGTGCTGACCCCGCTCACCGAGCACCCGCTGTGGTCGCGCGTCGGTGCGGTGGGCGTGGGCAGCGCCGGCCCCGTCGACGCGCGCAACGGCACGGTCAGCCCGGTCAACATCGCGGCCTGGCGGGACTTCCCGCTGGTCGAGGGCATCCGCAAGACCACGGGCGACCTCCCCGTCGCGCTGGTCGGCGACGGCGCGGCCATCGCGGCCGGCGAGCACTGGATGGGCGCGGCCAGGGGCCGGGCCAACGCGCTGTGCATGGTGGTCTCCACCGGGGTCGGCGGCGGCCTCATCCTGGACGGCAGGCTCCGCCCCGGGCCCACCGGCAACGCCGGGCACATCGGCCACATCAGCGTCGACTTCAACGGCGAGCTGTGCCCCTGCGGCGGCCGCGGCTGCGTCGAGCGCATCGCCAGCGGCACGAACATCGCCCGCTATGCCCTCGCCTCCGGCTGGCGTCCGGCCGAGCCCGAGGGCGATCTCACCGCGGCCGGCGTCGCCCTCGCCGCCCGGGCGGGCGACCCGGTGGCCCTGGAGGCGTACGAACGCGCCGCCCGCGCGCTGGCCGCGGGCATCGCGGCCACCGCGACCCTGGTGGAGCTGGAGACCGTCGTCATCGGGGGCGGCGTCAGCCAGTCGGGCGAGGTGCTCTTCGGGCCGCTGCGGCGCGCGCTGGGGGAGTACGCCACCCTGCCCTTCGTCTCCGACCTCGAGGTGGTGCCCGCGGAACTCGGCACCGACGCGGGCCTGGTGGGGGCGGCGGCCGTGTGCTGGAGCGACTCGGACACGTTTTTGAGCCTGGGTGCAGCGGGCAACTGACACACGGGCGAAGAACGGAGGGGGATACGTGATCATCTGGCTGAACGGCGCGTCCGGGGCCGGCAAGACGACCGCCGCGCAGGAACTGCTCCACCTGCTGCCGGGCAGCACCCTGTACGACCCCGAGGTGGTCGCCTCGGGGCTGCGGGCGCTGCTGCCCAAGGAGCGGCTCGCGCAGGTGGACGACGTACAGGACCTCCCGTCCTGGCGGCGCCTGGTGGTCGACACCGCCGCGGCGCTGCTCGCCGAGCTGCCCGGCCCCCTCATCGCCCCGATGACCCTCCTGTGCCAGGAGCACCGCGACGAGATCTTCGGCGGCCTCGCCGCCCGGCGGATCCAGGTGCAGCACTTTCTGCTCCACGTAGAGGAAACGTTCCTGCGCGAGCGCATCGACCGGGGCGCGCCCCCGGAGGGCGACCTGGTCCGCACCCGGCGCCTGAGCCGCATCCCCCGCTATGCCGCCGCCCTGCCCTGGCTGACGGCCGACGCGCACACCGTGGAGACCTCGCGGCTGACGCCGCGGGAGACCGCGGAGGAACTGGCCGAAGGGGTGCGGCGCGGCGACGGGACCTGCCGCATCGTGCAGAGCCCGCCGCCCCGCGCCGAGACCCTCGCCGCCGGGGTCCTCCTCTTCGACGACCGCGACCGGGTGCTGCTCGTCGACCCCACCTACAAGCCCGGCTGGGAATTCCCCGGCGGGGTCGTCGAGTCGGGCGAGCCCCCCGCCCAGGCCGCCGTGCGCGAGGTGGCCGAGGAACTCGGCCTGGAACTGGGGCACGAGCCCGCGCTGCTGATCGTGGACTGGGAGCCGCCGGCCCCGCCGCTCTTCGGCGGCCTGCGACTCCTGTTCGACGGCGGCCATCTGACGGCCGACCGGCTCCGGGACGTCCTGCTGCCCGGCGAGGAACTGCGCGACTGGCGCTTCGCCACCGAGGACGAGGCCGAGAAGCTGCTGTCCCCCGGGCGCTTCGCCCGGCTGCGCTGGGCCCTGCGGGCCCGCGCCGAGGGCCGGGCGCTCAACCTGGAGGCCGGCGTCCCGGTCGGGGCCTGAGCCCGGCCGCCGAATCGCGCGCCGCCCACCGCGGAACTAGCGTGGCCGGTAGTGGCCCGTTCCCCCTCCTGGAGCGGTGAGATGCGCATACCGGAGTACGTCCAGGACGACGAGCCGCGCGGCTGGGGGGCGCACGCGGCCTTCGGCGCCGCGGCCGCCGCGCTGCTGCTCGGCGCCACCCTGCTCCTGTCCTCCCCCGAGGAGGCGCCGGGGCCCCCGCAGCCGCAGACCGCCCAGCGGCAGCAGCCGGGCACCGCCCCCGCCGAGAGCACCGCAAGGCCGCTGGAACCCGCGCGCCCCCTGCGCGTCTCCGTCCCGGCCATCGGCGTGGACGCGCCACTGGTACCCGTCGGCCTCACCCCCGACGGCTGGATCGACACGCCGCCCGAGGACTCCCCAGGCGTCGCCGGCTGGTACGAGGGCGGCGTCACCCCGGGCACCGTGGGCACCGCGGTCATCGTCGGGCACGTCGACGACCGCGAGGGGCCGGCCGTCTTCTACGGTCTGGGCGCCCTCGTCCCCGGCCACGGCGTCGAGGTCGCCCGCGAGGACGGCCGCACGGCGCGCTTCACGGTGTACGACATCGCCGTCTACGACAAGGACGCCGTGCCCGCACACGTCTACCGCGACACCGGGCAGCCGGAGTTGCGGCTCATCACCTGCGGCGGCAGCTTCGACGAGGCCGGCGGCTACTCGGGCAACGTGGTGGTCTTCGCCCGCCTGTCCGGCGTGGAATGAGCGCGCCGGGCGGCCTCCCGGCGGCTTCCCGGGCACGGCAGAGCGGCGCAAATGGCCTGTCGGCTAACCCGTTTGACGCGTTCCGGAGGTTATGGGCGGACATGGGTGCCTAACGTCGTGGTGCGGGGCGACTTGCACGTCGCGCACTCTCGACGAAGGAGCCCATCGATGAGCACACTGCGAGGCGTCCTGGCCGCGGCCGGGCTGAGCGTGACGGTCCTCGGCGCCGGCGGCCCTGCCGCCGCGGCGCCCACAGCGGAGGCGCGGCAGCCGGAACAGTCCGTGTCCTTCGGGTTCAGCGTCTCCCCGAGCAGCGTGCGGCCGGGCGGCGCGGTGGTCCTCACCGTGACCGGCTGCACCGGCCACGAGGCGTTCGCCGAGTCCGCCGTCTTCGACCGCGTCGGTCTCGGCACGCCGGGACCGACCCAGTCGGCCAGGACCACGGTGGACGCGGACGCCAGGGTCGGCGCCCAGTACGGCGTCACCTTCACCTGCGGCTCGGAGACCGCGAGCGCCACCCTGACGATCGTCTCCGCCACCCAGAGCCCCACGCCCACCCGCACGGCCACCGCGAGCTCCACCACCCTGCCCACCCGCGGCGCGCAGGCGGGCGCCGGCGGCGCGCAGCCCGAGAGCCACGGCGCCCTCCTGCTGGCGGGGGCGGGGCTCACCGCGGGAGCCGCCGCCACCACCCTGCTGCTCCTGCGGCGCAGGACCCGCCGCCACGACTGAACCCAGGACCCCGCGCGGCGCCCGGGCCCGGCACCCTCAGGCGGGGGCCGGGCCGCCCGCCGTCGCGGCGTAGCGGCGCAGGAACAGCGCCTCGGCCGTCGCCATCCGGCGCAGCTCCTCGGGGGAGACGCTCTCGTTCACGGCGTGGATCTGCGCCGCCGGGTCGCTCAGGCCGATCAGCAGGATCTCCGCCTCCGGGTAGAGACCGGCCAGGGTGCTGGTCAGCGGGATCGAGCCACCCTGCCCGACGACCGCCATCTCCACTCCCTCGTACGCCTCCCGCATCGCCTCGGCCATCGAGGCGTAGGCGGGGCTCGCGGTGTCGGCCCTGAAGGGCTGGCCCTCGCCGGTGGCGCGCACCGTGACCCGCGCCCCCCACGGGGCGCGCGAGGTGAGGTGCCCGGCCAGCAACTCGGCCGCCTTCGAGGCGTCCACGCCCGGCGGCACCCGCAGGCTCACCAGGGCGCGCGCGCTCGCCTGCACCGAGGGCGTGGCCCCCACGACCGGCGGGCAGTCGATGCCGAGCACCGTCACCGCGGGCCGCGCCCACAGCCGGTCGGCCACGCTGCCCGAGCCGATCAGCTCCACGCCCTCCAGCACCTTGGCGTCCTCGCGGAACACCTCCTCGGGGTAGGCGGTGCCCTCCCACACGCCGTCGGCGGGCAGGCCGTCGACGACGGTGGAGCCGTCGGGCGCCCGCAGCGAGTCGAGGATGCGGATGAGCGCGGCCAGCGCGTCGGGGGCCGCCCCGCCGAAGGCGCCGGAGTGCAGGTTGCCCTCCAGGGTGTCGACCTCCACCCTGACCATGGCCATGCCGCGCAGGATCGCCGTCACCGTCGGCTGCCCCGCCCGGAAGTTGCCGGTGTCGCCGATGACGATGGCGTCGGCCCGCAGCAGGTCCGGGTGCTGTTCCGCGTACCGCTCCAGGCCCCCGGTGCCCTGCTCCTCGGATCCCTCGGCGATCACCTTCACGCCGACAGGCACGCCGCCGTTCTCCTTGAGCGCCCGGAGCGCGAGCAGGTGCATCAGCACGCCGCCCTTGCAGTCCGCCGCGCCGCGGCCGTACCAGCGGCCCGCCCGCTCCGTCAGCTCGAAGGGCGGCGAGAGCCAGGCCGCCTCGTCCAGCGGGGGCTGCACGTCGTAGTGCGCGTACAGCAGCACCGTCGGCGCGCCCGCCGGGCCCGGCAGGTGCCCGTACACCGACCTGGTGCCGTCCGGCGTCTCCAGCAGGGCGACGTCCTGGAAGCCCTCGGCGCGCAGCGTCCCGGCGATCCACTCGGCCGCCGCCAGGCACTCCGTCTCGGGGAACTGCTCCGGGTCGGCGACCGAGCGGAAGGCGACCAGCTCGGCGAGCTCCTCCCTGGCCCTCGGCAGAAGCGAGGCGACGGTGGCGGCGACGTCGGCGGCCGGGGAAGTGGGCGGGGGAGGGTAAGGCATGGCACGCTCCTTCGACGGGCGCCGTCCCCGGCGCCGTGACCGGCGTCGTTCACTGGTACAGATGAACGGGTGACGTCCGCCGATCATCGCACAGTGCCCCCGCCGAGCGCCCTCGTGGAGCGGCCCTCGGCCGCCGCCCCGGGAGGCGGCGGGTCCCGCGGAGAACCGTTCCGCCCGCCCGGCTGACTACGGCTTAGGATGCCCTGCGGTGGCCGAAGGACCGATCGCGACGGGGAGCTACAGCACATCGTGAGCAGCGACAACGAAGCCGGGACGAGAAGCGTGTGGGACGTCGTCGTCGTGGGGGCCGGACCCGGCGGAGCCTCGGCCGCCCGCGCGGCGGCCGAGGCGGGCGCGCGGGTGCTGCTGCTGGAGAAGGCCGAGCTGCCGCGCTACAAGACCTGCGGCGGCGGCATCATCGGCCCCTCGCGCGACGCCCTGCCTCCGGGCTTCGAACTGCCGCTGCGCGACCGGGTGCACGCGGTCACCTTCTCCCTCAACGGCCGCCTCGCCCGCACCCGCCGCTCCAAGCGCATGCTGTTCGGGCTGGTCAACCGCCCCGAGTTCGATCAACGGCTCGTCGACGCGGCGGTCCGGGCGGGCGCCAGGCTGCGCACCGGCGCCACCGTCTCCCGCGTCGAGCAGCACGGGCCCGCGGTGCCCGACCGGCGGACCGTGGCCGTCGTGCTCGCCGGCGGCGAGACGCTGCTGGCGCGGGCCGTGGTGGGGGCGGACGGCAGCGCGAGCCGGATAGGGGCGCACGTCGGCGTCCGCCTGGCCCAGGTGGACCTCGGCCTGGAGTCCGAGATCCCGGTGCCGCCCGAGGTGGCGAAGGACTGGGCCGGCCGCATCCTCATCGACTGGGGCCCGCTGCCCGGCTCCTACGGCTGGGTGTTCCCCAAGGGCGACACCCTCACCGTGGGGGTCATCTCCGCCCGCGGCGAGGGCGCGGCGACCAAGCGCTACCTGGAGGACTTCACCGCCAGGCTCGGCCTGGCCGGCTTCACGCCCAGCGTCTCCTCCGGCCACCTGACCCGGTGCCGCACCGACGACTCGCCGCTCTCCCGCGGCCGGGTCCTGGTGTGCGGCGACGCGGCGGGGCTGCTGGAGCCGTGGACGCGGGAGGGCATCTCCTTCGCGCTGCGCTCCGGCCGGCTGGCCGGGCAGTGGGCGGTGCGCATCGCCGAGGCGGGCGACGCGGTCGACGCCAGGCGGCAAGCCCTGAACTACACCTTCGCCATCAAGAGCGGCCTCGGCGTGGAGATGGGCGTCGGACGGCGGGTGCTGGCCGCCTTCGCCCACCGCCCGCGGCTGCTGCACGCGGCCCTGATCGGGTTCCGCCCGGCCTGGACGGCCTTCACCCAGATCACCCGCGGCTCCACCACGCTGGCCGGCCTCGTCCGCACCCACCCGCTGGCCCGGCGCACGCTCGCCGCGCTCGACCGGGCCCCGCGCGCCGATCAGGAGACGAGCGCGGACGCCGGGAGCAGCGCCGGGTCCTGACGCAGCATCCGCGCGTGCAGCTCGCCTGGGGCTCCCCGACCAGCGCGTCCTTCCCACCGGAACGTCGAGCCGGCAGGCGGCGGAGACCGTCCGCCGGGAGTTCCCCGCGGAGCCGACCGACACCGTCTTCGTGGTCCCCGCGGAGGAACGGGCCGGCGACCCACGGGCGCGGGCGGACTACGCCGCCGCGCTCTCCCGGGTGCCCGGGGTCTTCGAGGTCGTCTCGGCGGCCGGCACCCACCGCGGGGGCCACCTGGCCGCCCCGCCCGGCGGGGAGCAGGCCGCGAATGCGCCGGAACCCGGCCTCGGGCGGCTTGCCGTCGTGCCCACCCAGGAGGCCATGGCCCAGGACGTGCCCGGCCTGGTGGCCGCCCTGAGGGAGGTGCCCGCGCCGCAGCCCGTCCTCCTGGGGGGCCACCCGGCCGAGACCACCGACTTCCGCGCCACCCTGCCGGCCAGGCTGCCGCTGGTCGCCGGCCTCGTCCTCCTGGCCACCTGCGTGATGCTCTTCCTGTTCACCGGCAGCGTCCTGCTCCCGGTGAAGGCGACCCTCCTCAACCTGCTCAGCCTGGCCGTGTGTGGCCGGCGCCCTGGTGTGGGTCCTCCAGCGGGGGCACCTCTCCGGCGCCCTCGGCCTCACGCCCACCGGCAGCCTGGAGCCCAGCATCCCGATGCCGATGCACTGCGTCACCCACGGCCTGTCCATGGACTGCGACGTGTTCCTCCTCTCCCGGATCAGGGAGGAGCACGCGCACACCGGCGACACCCGCCGGGCCGTCGCCGCGGGGCTGCGCCGCACCGCGCCGCTGATCACGGCCGCCGCCGGGATTCTCGTCCTCACCTTCGCCGCGTACACCCGCAGCGGCGTCGTCTTCCTCAAGGAACTCGGGCTCGGCACCGGGCTGGTCGTCCTCACCGACGCCACCCTGGTGCGGCTGGTGCTGCTGCCGGCCGCCATGCGCCTGGCGGGCCGCGCCACCTGGTGGGTCCCGGGCCCGCTGCGCTGCCTGCACGCCAGGTTCGGGCGCCCCGAGGCGCCGCGCCCGCCCGGCCCCCGGCGTACTGCGGCGGGAGTAGGCGGGAGCACTGCGCAGGGCTGACGCACCGGGCCGCCGTCCGGGTTAGCGTGGCGGGCGTGACGGGACACACGACCCAACCGGACGGCGGCGGGCCGCCCTGGCGGCGCTGGGCGGGCGCGCCCGGGGCCGCGGCCGGGCTGCCGCTGCTCTCCTCGGCCGCCGTCCTGCTGATCCAGCTGGTCGGCAGCCACTTCGCCGCCCGGTACGCCGAGCAGAACCTGCACCACAGGATCGACCTCGACCTGTTCGGCCGCCTGCTGCTGGCGCTCGGCCCCGCCCTGCTGCTCCTGCGCCGCCGCCACCCTGGCCCGGTCGCCCTGGGCACCGCGGCCACCGCCCTGGTCTACCTCGGCGCGGGCTACCCCTACGGGCCCGTCTTCCTGAGCGTTCTCGTCGGCTCCTTCTCCGCCGTCGTACGCGGGCACAGGTACGCGGCCTGGGGCGCCTTCGGGCTGCTGTGGACCGGCCTGCTGCTCGTGGGGCACTGGCTGTACCGCTGGCTGCCCCCGGCCGGGGACGGGCCCACCGACTGGGCCGGGGACGGGGCGCTGGCGGCCTGGTCCGTCGCCGTCCTCGCCGTCGCCCAGCTGGCCAGGACCCGCTTCGAGCAGCGGGCCAGGGAACGCGCCGAGCGCGCCGCGGCCGAGCGGCGCCGGGCCGACGAGGAGCGGCTGCGGATCGCCCGCGAACTGCACGACGTCCTCGCCCACAGCATCTCCGTGATCAACGTCCAGGCCGGGGTCGGCCTCGCCCTGCTCGACTCCGACCCCGAGCAGGCCCGCAGCGCGCTGACCACCATCAAGGCCGCGAGCAAGGAGGCCCTGGGCGAGGTGCGCCAGGTCCTGGACACCCTGCGCAGCCCGGGGGCCGCGCCCCGCGCCCCCGCGCCCGGCCTCGGCCGCCTGCCCGAACTCGCCGAGCAGGCGGCGAACGCCGGGCTGCGGGTCGACGTCGCCACCGAGGGCGAGGCGGCCCCCCTGCCGCCCGGCGCCGACCTGGCGGCCTTCCGCATCGTGCAGGAGGCGCTGACGAACATCGTCCGGCACTCCGGGTCGCGGACCGCCCGGGTCCGCCTGCGTTACGCGGCCGGCGCCCTCGAACTGCGGGTCGACGACGAGGGCCCGGCCACCGGCGAGGGCGCGGGAGGCGGCAACGGCCTGGTCGGCATGCGGGAGCGCGCCGCGGCCTTCGGGGGCACCGTCGAGGCCGGACCGCGCCCGGGCGGCGGCTTCCGCGTGGTGGCCACGCTGCCCCTGACCGAGGCCGCGCACCGCACCCCGGTGCGCGCGGCCGGCGGGCCCGCACCGAAGACGACCGCACGGGAGGACACGTGATCCGGGTACTGCTCGCCGACGATCAGCTGCTGGTCAGGGCGGGCTTCCGCGCGCTGCTCGACGCCCAGCCCGACATCGCGGTGGTGGCCGAGGCGGCCGACGGCCTCGAGGCCCTCGCGCTGGTGCGCGAGCACCGCCCCGACCTGGTCCTGATGGACATCAGGATGCCGCGGCTCGACGGGCTGGCCGCCACCCGCCGCCTCATCGAGGACCCGGAGCTCGGCGGGGTGCGGGTGGTGATGCTCACCACCTTCGAACTCGACGAGTACGTCTTCGAGGCCCTCCGCTCCGGCGCCTCGGGCTTCCTGGTCAAGGACACCGAGCCGGAGGAACTGGTGCGCGCCGTCCGGGCCGTGGTCGCCGGGGACGCGCTGCTGTCGCCCGGCGTCACCCGCCGCCTGATCGCCGAGTTCGCCGCCCGCTCCAAGGAGCCGGCGGCCGCGGCGGGCCTGGCCGAGCTGACCGAGCGCGAACGGGAGGTGATGACGCTGGTCGGCATCGGGCTCTCCAACGAGGAGATCGCCAGGCGGCTGGTCGTCTCCCCGCTCACGGCCAAGACGCACGTCAGCCGCGCCATGGTCAAGCTCGGCGCCCGCGACCGGGCCCAACTGGTCGTGCTCGCCTACGAGTCGGGGCTGGTCAGGCCGGGCTGGCTGAGCTGAGCCGCGCCGGCTTGCGGCGCACGTACAGCTGCTTGCGCACCCGGGCCACCACCGTGCCGTCTGCGGCGGTCACCACGCAGTCGAACCACGGCAGCGACTTCGCCCCCGAGGCGGTCTCCTCCCGTATCCGGTCCACCCGGTCCTCGGTGAGCACGAACTCCGCGAAGACGTCGCCGCGGCCTGGCGAGACGTACTCGATCTCCGCCGCCTTGTCCCAGACCACGTAGCCGGAGCCGAGCCGGTGCAGCACGAGGAGCGCCCAGAAGGGGTCGCACATCGAGTACAGCGAGCCGCCGAAGTGGGTGCCGAAGTGGTTGCGGTTGAGGCGGCCGAGGCGCAGCCGCACCCGGGCGCTGCCCCAGTCGTCGGAGATGTGCAGGACCCTGATCCCGGCGAAGCGGTACGGCGGCCACCAGCGCATGAGGCGGCACAGCGTCCCTGGCTTGACAACGCGAGGCATCAGCCGAAGCTACCACGCCGACTTACCGGCCGGTAACGTGGGGGCGCCCGTCACACCGCGGCGGCCGAGGCCCACAGGTCGGCCAGTTCCCGCTCCCCGCGCACCGTGAGCGCCGCCCGGTCGTGCGGGCGGTTCCACAGCGCCGGGTAGAGCACGGCCGCCGGCCCGCTGATCTCGCAGTCGGCGGCCACCCTGCCACCGGCCGCCGGCGCCCCGCCCGCCTCCGGTGCGGTCCTGCCCACCCGGGGCGGCGCGGCCGAGACGGCGACCGTCCAGTCCGCCTCCGCCCGGTCCGACGCCCTGATCCGCAGCACGCCGGGCCGCTCGCGCCGCACGCGGCTCCGCGGCCTGCCGTGGAAGCCGGTCACCAGCTCGTCGATCCCGTCCTCGGCGAACTCGGCGTCCACCGGCGAGATCGCCTCCCCGGCCGCCGCCTGGGCGTCCATGCGGTGGATCGCCGTCTCGTGCGCCTGCCGCCTGGCCCAGAAGCGCCGGCCCGTGGCCGGCCCCGGCAGGAACGTCCAGCACTCCAGGTCCTCGGGCGCCTTCGCGAGCGCGGCGAGCAGCGCCCGGTGCCCGGACGCGTACCAGTCGGCCAACTCCCCGTCGGGCACGGCCTCCTCGCCCGGCGGCACGAACCGCTGCAGGCCGTCGGCCACGAAGCCGGTCGCCCAGCGGTGGACGTGCCCCAGGTGCCGCACCAGGTCGCGGACGCGCCAGCCGGGACAGGTGGGCACCTCGGCCGCCAGGCCCGCGCGCAGCGCCGTCCCCAGGAACAACTCGCCCTCACGAGTCAGGGCTTCGCAGAACTCGTCGGTGCTCTTCACGGGCGGATTGTCTCAGGCCGCCGCCCGCACCGCCTCCCGCGTCCCATAGGTGATCACCGCGGCGAGCGCGGACAGCAGGGCCACGGTGGTCAGGGCCGTGGACAGCGAGAACCAGTCCGCGAGGAAGCCGATCGCGACGGGTCCCGCGAGCATCCCCCCGTAGCCGAGGGTGGAGGCGGCGGCCACCCCGCTCGGGCCGGTCAGGGCGCCGGCCTGCCCGATCGCGATGGGGAAGATGTTGGCCAGGCCGAGGCCCGTGATCACGAAACCGGCCAGCGCGAGCCACACGTTCGGCGCGAGCGCGCCGAGCAGCATGCCCGCCGCCGCCACCGAGCCGCCGAGCACCAGCGCCGGCGTCTGGCCGAGGCGTTGCAGCATCGAGGAGCCGGTGAGCCGGCCCACCGTCATGGCCATTGCGAAGGAGGAGTACCCGGCCGCGGCCAGCGACTCGCTCGCGCCGAGCGAGTCGTGCAGGTGCAGCGCGCTCCAGTCGGCCATCGCGCCCTCGCCGTAGGCGGTGCACAGCGCGATGAAGCCGAACACCACGACGAGCCACCGCGCGCTGCCCGCGCCGCCGGCGGCCACCGCGGCCCCGCCCTCCGCGGCCGCGGCGGCCCCGGGCTCCTGCGTCCGCGCGGGGGAGGCGGGCGCGGGCTCGGCGAGCAGCAGCCGCCCGGCCAGCGCCACCCCCACCAGGCCGACGGCCGCCAGCAGAGCCAAGTGCCGCGCGGCGCTGAGGTGTTCGGCGATCAGCCCGCCAAGTCCCGCCCCCAGCATGCCGCCGAGCGAGTAGGCCGCGTGGAAGCTCGGCATCACCGGCCGCCGCAGCGCCGCCACCAGGTCCACCGCGGCGCTGTTGGCCGCCACGTTGACCGCGCCGAAGCCCGCGCCGAAGACCAGCAGCACGAGCCCGAGCATCCACGCGGAATGCGTGTGCGGGGGCAGGGCCACGCTCAGCACGAGCAGCACCCCGGAGGCCACCGTCACCGGATGGTTCCCGAATCGGCGGCACAGCCTCCCGGTGAGCATCATCGTCACCACCGCGCCTGCCGAGACCCCGAGCAGCGCCAGGCCCAGCGCGCTCGGCGAGGCTCCCGTCTGCTCCTTGACCGCCGGGATGCGCACCACCCAGCCCGCGAAGACGAAGCCGTCGAGCGCGAAGAAGGCGGTGACGGCGATCCGGAGCCGGCGCAGCCCGGGCGAGGCGGGCGTACGGTCTCCGGTGCCGCGCCGCGTCCCTGCGGCCAGCGCCGCCCTCAGTTTGTTTATGGGAGGCACAAAGCAAACAATAGGCCCGTGACCCAGCCCCGTACCAGGCTTGACAGAGGCCGGAACGCCCTCGGGCCCGCCCTGGAACTCGTCCACACCGGCCGCGCTCCCACCCGGGCCGTCCTCACCAGCGAGCTCGGCGTGACCCGGGCGACCGCGGGTGCCGTCGCCACCGAGCTGGAGAGCCTGGGCCTGATCACGGTGGACTCCCGACCCGGCGCCTCCGCGGGCAGCCAGGGCCGCCCCTCGCACCGGCTCGCCGTGGCCGAGGACGGGCCGGTCACCCTGGCCACCCAGGTCCACGCCGACGGCTACCGCGCCGCCCTCGTCGGACTCGGCGGGCGCCTGGTCGCGACCACGCCCGCCTGCATGACCGTGGGGGCCGACCCGGCCCAGGTGCTCGGGGAGGTCGTGGCGGCCGGGGCCGGGCTGCTCCGGGAGAGCGGGCGCCGCTGCGTCGGCGCGGGCCTCGCGGTGCCCTCCGCGGTCGCCGAGCCCGAGGGCACCGCCCTCAACCCCCTGCACCTCGACTGGCCCGTGGGCGCCCCCGTCCGCGACATCTTCCGCCGCTGCCTGGCCGAGTCCGGCATCGACGTGCCGGGCTTCTGCGGCAACGACGTCAACCTCGCCGCGCTCGCCGAGCACCGGCACGGCGCCGGGCGCGGCGCGGCGCACCTCCTGTGCGTGGCCACCGGCCACCGCGGCGTGGGCGGCGCCCTCGTCCTGGACGGCAGGCTGCACACCGGAAGCGCCGGGCTCGCCCTCGAAGTCGGGCACGTCACCGTCGACCCCCAGGGCCGTCCCTGCCACTGCGGCGGCCGCGGCTGCCTCGACGTGGAGACCGACCCCCTGGCCCTGCTCGAGGCCGCCGGCCGCGTACCCGGCCCGGAGCCCTCGCTGCTCGACCAGGCCAAGGAACTGGTCCGCACCGCCTGTGCCGGGCCGCCCGGGGAGGGCGACGCCGCGGCCCGCGAGGCCGTGGGCACCGTGATCGACCGGCTCGGCCTCGGCCTCGCGGGCCTGGTCAACATCCTCAACCCCGACCGGATCATCCTCGGCGGCCTGCACGGCACCCTGCTCGCGGCCGATCCCCGGCGGCTGCGCGCCGTCGTCGAGGAACGCAGCCTGTGGGGGAGGAGCGGCAACATCCCGGTCCTGGCCTGCACGCTGCGCCACAACAGCCTGGTCGGCGCCGCGGAACTCGCCTGGCAGCCCGTCCTCGACGACCCCCTCGCCGCCCTCGCGCCCTGAGCACGCGGGAAACGGCGGCCACCACCGGCGGCGAGGCACCGGCCGGCCCCGGCCCGCCGCCGCGTGGCACCCGGCGCCGCGTGGCACCGGGCGCGTCCCAGGCCGCGGGGCGTGTCCCCGGGCCGCGGACACCCGGGCGCGCGCCCCCGGGGGACGCCCCCGCCTAGCGGTTCTCCACCGCCGTCCGCCGGTGCCGCGGCAGCAGCGCGAGCACCGCGCCCCGCAGCGGCTCGGGCGTCGCGTCGTCGTAGGGGTCGGGCGTCGCCGGAACCTGCATCCGGTACGCCCGCCCCGACCCCAGCCGGGCGTACCCCCGCCCCGGCGGCACCCACGCCGGCGTCGAGCCGGGCGGCGGCACCCCGAGCACGGCCTCGGCCTGCCCGGCCCCCACCGCGCCGAGCACCACCCGCGCCCGCGTGCAGCCGAGCACCGCCTCGCCCAGACCGCCCCAGGCCTCGAACTGCTCGGCCAGCACGACCGTCACCCGCCCGGCCCGGCCATAGCGCAGGGGCACCTCGAGCAGGCCCAGCGGATCGCGCACCCCCTCGATCCGCGCCAGGTGCCCGAGCAGGGCCGGACGGTCCACCACGATCCACAGCGCGGGCTCCGCCGGGCCGGGCCGCGGCCCCTGCCCCGCCGCGAGCAGGCGGCGTTCCGTCTCCCGCTCCGCCCACTCCAGCGCGGCGACCGCCCCGACCGGCCCCGCCTCGACCCCCACCACGCCCGCCCGGCCGGCGAAGCACGCGAACTCCCCGGTCCCGCTGCCGTCCACCAGCAGCACCTCCCCGTGCTCGAGCGCCTGGAGGGCGATCGAACGCAGCAGCGTCGTCGCGCCGGCCCCCGGCGCCCCCACGACCAGCAGGTTCGGCTCGGCCGAGCGCGGCCCGGTGCGCCAGACCACGGGCGGGGCGTCCACCAGCAGGCCGTACCGCAGGCCGCAGCGCACCGGCACGGTGCGATCCACGGCCGCGGCATCCGTGAAGCCCAGCACCGTCTCCCCGGCCGACGTCACGAACCGCTGGGCGCAGATCCCCGTGGGCAACGGCGCCAGCAGGGCCATCTCCAGCCGGTTGCGCTCCTCCTCCCAGCGGAAGGCGAACTCCCGGTCGCGCCCGGCCTTGCCCGCGAGCACCCGCTCCACCCGCGCCCGGCAGGCCGGGTCCCCGTCCGGGAAGAAGGCCGGGTACCGCAGCGTCAGCCGCGCGATCCGGCCGTCGGAGCCGAAGGAGAAGCCGGTGAAGCACCGCTCCCACTCCCCGCCGGGCGCGAACAGCGGCTCGGGCGAGGGGTCGGCGGCGGCCGAGAAGTAGGGCACGAGCGCCTCGTACAGCGTTCCCAGGCACTCCCGCACCGCCCCCGGCGGCCCGCCCGCCTCCCGCGTCTCCCGCCAGCCCAGCCAGGCGGCCGTGACCGGCAGCGCAAGACCCACGGCCCACCAGGCGTACGGCACCCCGGGCAGCGCGGCGCAGCCCACCACGCCCAGCGCCAGCAGCGGCCCGCGCCGCTCCCGCGGCGTTCGCGACCAGCCCCGCCCGGCGGCCGCCGCCAGCAGCCGGAAGCCGCGTGCCAAGACCCTCAGCGGCGGCACGGCTACAGCGTCATCCCGCCGAGCAGCCGCGCCAGGCCGGCCCCGCCCGCCTCGATGCCCGGCGCGACCGAGGTGCCCGACAGGTAGAAGCCGAAGAGCCCGCACACCACCGCGTGGGAGAGCCTCAGCCCATCCTTGCGGAAGTACAGAACCATGATGACCCCGAGCAGAATGGCACCGGAGACGGACAAGAACATGAGCACTCCCGGTCAGCAGCCGAAGGCGAATCACCGTAAGCACTCTATGGCGCACAAAGCGTGACGCCCTCCCGGTCCGGCGCATAAGGGTGAAAGGGGGGATTCCGGCCGCCCGGCTCACCCAACGGCCCCCGTACGAGGGGTGATGCGGTGCGGGACCCGGCCGGAGGCTCGGTAGGCTGGGCTTCGGTCGAGGGCGAGGTCGACGGCCCCATCCGGGCACGTCCGACGGCAAGGAGAGCAAGGACGATGGCAGAGAGCTCGCAGCCGCTGTCCGCGCGCGCCAGGCTGGCCGTGACGGCCGGCAAGGCGGCGGCGGCGGTATCGCGCGCCGCGGGGCGCGGCAGTGGATCGGTGATCGGCGGGCGGGTGGCCCTGAAGCTCGACCCCGAGCTGCTGTCCCGGCTTTCCGGGCACCTCGACGTGGTCCTGGTCTCAGCGACCAACGGCAAGACGACCACCACCCGGCTGATCGCCGAGGCCCTGCGCGCCGGCGGCGAGGTCGTCTCCAACGCGCTGGGCGCCAACATGCCGGCCGGCATCACCTCGGCGCTCTCCGCGGGCGCGAAGGCCCGCTTCGGCGTCCTCGAGGTGGACGAGAAGTACCTGGCCATGGTCGCCAGGGACGTCAACCCCAAGACCATCGCCCTGCTCAACCTCTCCCGCGACCAGCTCGACCGCGCGGCCGAGACCCGGATGCTGGCCGAGCGCTGGCGCGAGGGACTCCAGGGCCTGAAGGCCACCGTCGTCGCCAACGCCGACGACCCCCTCATCGTCTGGGCCGCCTCCTCCTCGGGGAACGTCGTCTGGGTGGCCGCGGGACAGGAGTGGAAGGACGACGCCTGGTCCTGCCCCTCCTGCGGCGGCGTGCTCAAGCGGGAGGCGGACGACTGGCGCTGCGGCGCCTGTGGCTTCGGCCGCCCCACCCCCACCTGGGCCCTGTCGGGCGACCACGTCCTCGACCCGCACGGCTCGGCCTGGCCCATCCACCTCCAGCTGCCGGGCCGCGCCAACAAGGCCAACGCCACCACCGCCGCCGCCGTCTCGGCCGTCTTCGGCATCCCCCCGCAGATCGCCCTGCAGCGCATGCAGTCCGTCACCGCAGTCGCCGGCCGCTACGACGTGGTCACCCACCAGGGCCGCGAGCTGCGCCTGCTGCTGGCGAAGAACCCGGCCGGCTGGCTCGAGACCTTCTCCCTCATCGACGGGCCCCCGGCGCCCGTCATCCTCTCGGTCAACGCCCGCAGCGCCGACGGCACCGACACCTCCTGGCTGTGGGACGTCGACTACACCCGGCTGGCCGGCCACCCCATCGCGGTCCTCGGCGACCGCCGCCTCGACCTCGCCGTCCGCCTCGAAGTCGCCGGCGTCGACTTCCGGGTCTGCGAGACCCTCCCGCAGGCGCTTCAGCTGCTGCCCCCCGGGCGCATCGAGGCCATCGCCAACTACACCGCGTTCCAGGATCTCCGCCGCGTCGTCGGCAACTGACCCCGCACACCAGGGAACACCAGGCAGAAGGACGGCAAGCATGAGCGCATCGGCCCTGCGGGTCGCGTGGGTCTACCCGGACCTGCTGAGCACCTACGGCGACCAGGGAAACGTGCTGGTCCTGGAGCGCCGCGCCCGCCAGCGCGGGCTGAGCGTCGAGCGGCTCGACATCCGCTCCGACCAGCCCGTGCCCACCTCGGCCGACATCTACCTCGTCGGCGGCGGCGAGGACCGCCCGCAGCGCCTGGCCGCCGAGCGGCTGCGCCGCGACGGCGGGCTGCAGCGCGCCGCGGCCAACGGCGCGATCATCTTCTCGGTCTGCGCGGGCTACCAGATCCTCGGCCGCGAGTTCGTCAACGACCTCGGGCAGCGCGAGCCCGGGCTCGGCCTCCTCGACGTGGTCAGCGTCAGGGGCGAGGGGGAGCGCTGCGTGGGCGACGTCCTGGCCGACATCGACCCGAGCCTCGGCCTCCCGGAGCTGACCGGCTTCGAGAACCACCAGGGCGTCACCCACCTCGGCCCGGGCGTGCGGCCCTTCGCGCACGTCAGGACGGGCCGCGGGAACGGCACCGGCGACGGCACCGAGGGGGCCTGGCGGGAGACCGTGTTCGGCACCTACATGCATGGCCCCGTCCTCGCCAGGAACCCCAAGATCGCCGATCTGCTGCTGCGGCTCACCCTCGACGTGTCCGCGCTGACCCCGATCGACGAGCGCTGGTACGAGGCGCTGCGGGCCGAGCGCATCGCGGCCGCGACCCAGACGGCCTGAGTCATTCGGGCCGTTCTAGGCTGAATGCCGGGAACCGGCGCGAGCGGAAGTCAGGGACAATGGATCACCACGGCCACGGAATGGACATGGCGGACCTGCCGCCGTTCTCCTTCTCACGGCTCTTCGAGATCGGCGGCGACGGCTTCTTCCTGGCCGGATGCCTCCTGCTGGCCGCGCTGTACGGGTGGGGCGTGTGGCGGCTGGCCCGCCGCGGCGACCGCTGGCCCGTCGGCCGCGCCGTCTCCTTCTTCCTCGGGGTGGCGTCGATCTTCGCGGTCACCTGCACCGGGCTGAACGACTACGGCATGGTGCTGTTCACCGCGCACATGGCCCAGCACATGGTGATCAGCATGGTCTCCCCGGTGCTGCTGCTGCTCGGCGCCCCGGTCACCCTGCTGCTGCGCGCCCTGCCCGCCGGCGGGCGGGCCAGGCGCCTTGCGGTCCGGCTCCTCCACAGCAGGTACGCCCGCCTGGTGACCAGCGTCTTCTTCACCATCCCGCTGTTCGTGGCCAGCCTCTACGGCCTGTACTTCACGCCGCTCTTCGACTTCCTGATGGAGTCGCGAGCCGGGCACATCGCGATGATGGTGCACTTCCTCGCCGTCGGCCTGGTCTTCTTCTTCCCGATCATGGGCGTGGACCCGGGCCCCCACCGGCCCGGCTACCTGATGCGGATGCTGGAGCTGTTCGCGACGATGCCCTTCCACGCCTTCTTCGGCATCGCCCTGATGATGGCCTCGGAGCCGATGGTGGACACCTTCGCGGACCCCCCGGCCTCGCTCGCCGTGGAGGCGCTGTCCGACCAGTCCAGCGCCGGCGGCATGGCCTGGGCGTTCAGCGAGATCCCCACCGTCGTCGTGCTCATCGCGCTGGTCGTGCAGTGGTACGTGTCCGAGGAGCGGCGGGCCAGGCGGCTGGACCGCACCGCCGACCGGGACGGCGACCAGGACCTGGCCGCCTACAACGCCTACCTGGCCTCCCTCCAGGCCCGCGGCTGACCGCGGCGGAGCCGTCCGTGGGGGCGGCGGGGGCCGGCCGGGCCGGCGGCCGGCCGCTTCGGGCAGGACGCGGCTGCGTCTCCCCGGGGCATCCCCCGGCGCGTTCCCCGGCGCGGGTCAGTGAACGACCTCGGCGCTCCCTTCGGCCGGGTCCACCGCGGCGTCGAGGTGGCCGACGAGGAAGCGGGCGGCACGGTCGAGTGCGGCATCGGCCTCGTCGAGACGCCCGTGCTCGTGCTGGTAGACGTGCGGGAGGCCCGGCCCGATCTCCAGCGTGGCCGCGACGTCGGCGGCGCCCGCGCGGCCGGCCAGCCGGACCGCGTCGTCGAGCAGCACCTCGTTCGCCCCGGCCTGCACGAGCAGCGGGGGCAGGCCGGAGAGGTCGGCGAGCACCGGGCTCGCCAGGGGGTGACTCCGGTCGCCCGCGCCGACGTAGAGATCCGCGTACGCGCGTATGTCGGCCTCGCTGAAGATCGGGTCGGCTTCCTCCTTGGCGCGCATGCTCGCTCCGGAGAGGGTGAGGTCGACCCACGGGGAGAAGACGACGACGGCGGCCGGTTGCGGAAGTCCCGCCTCCCGGGCGGCGAGCAGGGTGGCGATGCCCAGGCCGCCACCGGCCGAGTCGCCGGCCACGACGAGCTCCCGCGGGTCGGCCCCGCCGGCCAGCAGCGCGCGGTAGGCGGCGAGCCCGTCGTCGACGGCCGCGGGGAAGGGGTGCTCGGGAGCCAGCCGGTAGTCCACCGACGTCGCCCGCAGCCCGGCGCGGGCGGCGAGCGCACCGGCCAGGCCGGCGTGGGTGTCCGGGGAGCCGACGAGGTAGCCGCCGCCGTGGAAGTAGAGCAGCCGGCGGCGGTCTGCCGCCCCGGCCGGCTCCAGGTCCAGGGCGGGCCGCCCGCCCAGGGCGGTCCTGCGGGTGGCCACCCCCTCCGGCGCCGGTCGCGTCATGGCGGCGGCGAACGAGGCGCGCTGCCGCGCGGGGGTGGGCCGCGTCTCCTCGCGCGGGGCGGAACGGAGCAGGGCGTCCAGGGCCTGGCGCTGCTGTCGGGACATGGTGGGCCTCCATTGGCCGGGATGCGAGGATGGATTCCTCGGAATCCATCTGTTTCCCGTCCCAACAGGCTTCCCGGGAAGATGATTCCTCGGAATCTATCGGAGGTTCTGTGCGCCAGGTCACCCCGGTCTTCCTCGACCTCGTTCGGGTGGAGACCCGGCTCTACAACGCGGTCGGCGCCCGTCTGCGCGCCGAACACGGCCTGGCCCTGGGCCAGTTCGAGCTCCTGCAGATCATCGACCGGGTGGACGGCTGCCGCGTGCTCGACATCGTGGGCGAACTGGCGATCACCGTGGGGGCCGTCAGCAAGGCGGTCGACCGGCTGGTGGCCGCGGGCTGGTGCGTGCGGGTCGCGCACCCGCAGGACCGCCGCTCCTCCGTGCTGCGCCTCACGCCCGAGGGCGAGGCGGTGCTGGCGGCCGCCGGGCCCGTGGTGGAAAGCGCGCTCGCCTCGCTGACCGGGACGCTTTCCGCCGCCGACCTCAGACGCCTCGCCACCACCCTGGCCGCCCTCCGCGCGAGCCTGGAGGCGGACGGCCTGGGCCGGCCCGGCTGACGGCGCAGCCGACCCGGGACGGGGCCGGCCGCCAAGGCGGCACCCGGGTGCCCCGGGCACCGAGCCGTCCCGGCGGCATCACCCCGCTCATCCCCGCGCCGGTCAGGGCCCGTTGGTGCCCCGCCTCGCCACGGGCGTTGTCGGCGGGGCCGGGTACCGTCCCCCTCATGCGTTTCGTGCACACCTCGGACTGGCACCTGGGCCGCCGGTTCCACGGCGAGGACCTGATCCCCGCCCAGCGGGCCTTCCTCGACCACCTGGTCGGCACGGCCCGCGCGGAGCGCGCCGACGCCGTGCTGGTCGCCGGCGACCTCTACGACCGCGCCATCCCGCCGCTCGACGCCGTCCGCCTGTTCGGCGAGGCCCTGGAGGAGCTCGCGGCGCTCGGCATCCCCACGGTCATGATCAGCGGCAACCACGACTCGGCGCACCGCCTCGGCGTGGGGTCCGCCCTCCTGGCCAGGGCGGGCGTCCACCTGCTGACCGATCCGGCCGCCTGCGGCGTGCCCGTGCTGCTGCGCGACGCACACGGCCCGGTGGCCGTCTACGGCATCCCCTACCTCGAGCCCTCCCTGGTGCGCGCCTCCCTCGGCGCCGCGCGCGCCTCCCACCAGGCGGTGCTGAGCGCCGCCCTCGACCGGGTCCGCGCCGACCTCGCCGCCCGCCCCGCCGGCACCCGCTCCGTCGTCCTCGCCCACGCCTTCGTCACCGGCGCCGCCCCCTCCGCGAGCGAACGCGACATCAGCGTCGGCGGCGTCCCCTCCGTGCCCGCCCGGCTCTTCGACGGCATCGACTACGCGGCCCTGGGACACCTCCACCGCCCGCAGCGCGTCACCGACCGCGTCCGCTACAGCGGCTCGCCCCTGCCGTACTCCTTCTCCGAGGCCGGCTCGCAAAAGTCGCTCCTCCTCGTCGACCTCGGACCCGGGGCGGACGTCGAGGTCCAGGAGGTGCCCTGCCCCCTGGCCAGGCCGCTCGCCCGGCTGCGCGGCACGCTGGACGAACTCCTCGCCGACCCCGCGCACCAGGCCGCCACCGGCGCCTGGACACAGATCACCCTCACCGACCCCGCCCTGCCCTACGAGGCCATGGCCCGCCTGCGCCGCCGCTTCCCGCACACCCTGCAACTCCAGCACGAGCCGCCCGCGGAAGGGCGCCGGGAGACCACCCGCTACGGTGCGAGCGTCCGGGGCCGCGAAGACCTCGACATCGCCCGCGAGTTCGTCGCCCACGCCCGCGGCAGCGCCCCGAACGAGGAGGAGTCGCGCCTGCTCGCGGAGGCCGTCGAGGCGGTCCGCCTGGAGCTCGCCGGCGACCCCACGGCCAAGGAGACCGCCTGAATGCGCCTGCACTCCCTGCGACTTCAGGCGTTCGGGCCGTTCGCCGGGGTCGAGACCGTCGACTTCGACGCCCTGTCGGCCGGCGGCCTCTTCCTCCTGCACGGCGCCACCGGCGCGGGCAAGAGCACCCTCTTCGCGGCCATCTGCTTCGCCCTCTACGGCAGGCCGCCCGGCGACGGGGAGGTGGTGCTGCGCAGCCACCACGCCCCACCCGGCCTGCTGACCGAGGTCACCCTGGAGGCGACGATCGCCGGGCGGCGGCTGCGCATCACCCGGGTCCCCGCCCAGGAGCGGCCCAGGAAGTCGGGGCGGGGCACCACCCTGCACCGGCCGCAGACGCAGCTCAGCGAGTGGCGGGCCGGCGCGGCCGGGCAAGGGGGCGGCTGGCGTGCCGTCAGCACCTCCCACCAGGAGGCCGGGCACGAACTGGAGCTGCTGCTCGGCATGAGCCGCGAGCAGTTCTGCCAGGTCGTGCTCCTGCCGCAGAACGAGTTCACCCGCTTCCTCAGGGCCTCGTCCGCCGAACGCAGGCACCTGCTCGGCAGGCTCTTCCGCACCGGCCGCTTCGGCCGCGTGGAGAGCTGGCTCGCCGAGCGGGCCCGCGCCACGGGGGAGGCCGCCACCGCCGCCCGCGAGGACGTGCTGCGCCTGGCCGAGCGGGTCAAGCAGGCGGCCGGGGAAGCCCTCGGCCCCGGCGCCGGAGCGCCGGACGGCACCAGGCCGGAGACCCTCACCGGCCCCGCCCGCGACTGGGCACACGCCCTGGTCGCCGCGGCCGAGGAGGCCCACCTGCGGGCCCTGGCGGCGGAGCGCGAGGCGGCCGGCGCCCTCGCCGGGCGGCGTGCGCACGAAGGGGCCGTACGCGAACTCCACCGGCTCCAGGCCGCCTTCGCCGCGGCCACCGAGCAGCGCGAACGACTCGACGCCGGACGCCCGCGCCTGCACGAGCTGCGGGCCCGTCGTGCCCTGGCCCAGCGCGCCCAGCGGCTGGCCCCGTTCCTCCACGCCCTGGACCAGGCCCGGCAGGCCGCGCGGCGGGCCGAGGCCGCCGAGGCCACCGCCAGGCAGCCGCTCGACCAGGAGCAGGCCGCGCTCGGCGCGGAGCGGCTCGCCCAGGCGGAGCGCGAACTCCGCGGCGAGATCGGCGGGCTGAACGTGCTGCTGTCCGAGGAAGCGGAGGACGAGTCCGCCGCCGCCCGGCTCCGCGTCCTGGAGCAGGAGAGCGCCGAGGCGGCCCGCCGGCGGCAACGCGCCCGCGCCTGGCTCGACGGGGAGCCCGCCCTCCGCGCCGCCCTCACCGCGCGCCTCGATGCCGCCCGCGCCGCGGCCGCCGAGGCGGCCAGGCACGCCGACGCGCTGCACGCCCTGGGCGTGCGGCTCGCGGCGGCCAGGCGCCGCGACACCCTCCTCGACCTCGCCGAACGGGCCGCCGCCCGCGCCGCGGAACTGCACGCCACCGCCCGCGCGGCCGACGAGGAGCTCACCGGCATCCGCAGCCGGCGCCTCGACGGCCTCGTCGGCGAACTGGCCGGCGCGCTCGCCGAGGGCGAGCCCTGCCCGGTGTGCGGCTCCCGCAGCCACCCCGCGCCCGCCGCCCCCCGGCCCGGCCGCCCGACCCGCCGGGACGAGGAGGCGGCCCTGACGCGGCAGCGCCGGGCCGAGGCCGAGCACGGCGCCGCCCGCGAGGAGGCCGCCGAGGCCGGGCGCCGCGCCGCCACCGCCGAGGGCGAGGCGGGCGAGGGCACCGTGGCCGACCTCGCCGCGCGGCACGCGGCCCTGGACGAGCGCCTCGCGAAGGCCACGGAGCTGGCCGCGGACGCCGAACCGGCCGCGGCCGAGCTCGCGGCCCTGGACCGCGCGCACGCCCGGCACGCCGAGGAGGAGACCGGGGCCCTCGCCGCGATCGCCGCCCTGCGGGCCGAGCGGGAGGCGCTGACCGCGCGCCGGGCCGAACTGGGCCGCAGGCTGCGCGCCGCCCGCGGCCCGGCGGCCACCCTCGCCGAGCGGGTGCGGCAGCTGACCGCCGCCGCGGAAGCCCTCTCCCGCGCGGCCCTCGCGGCGCGCGCCGCAGAGGAGGCCGCCCGCGAGTTCGCCGACCGGGCCGCGGCGGCCGAAGCGGCGTGCCGCGAGGCGGGGTTCGCCACGGTCGAGGAGGCGCAGGCCGCCGGGCTTCCCGAGGAGGCGCTGCGCGCCGTGGAGGAGGAGATCGAGGCCCACCGGGCGGCCGAGACGGCGCTCGCGGCGACCCTCGCCGACCCCGCCCTGCGCGAGGCGGCCCGGCAGCCCCCCGCGGACCTGGAGTCCGCCGCCACCGACCTGAAGGCGGCCACGGAGGCGCACACCGCCGCCGTCGCCGCCTCGGCCGCCGCCCGGGCGCGCGCCGGGGAGCTGGCCGGCCTGGCGGTTCGCCTGGAGACGGCCGTCGCCCGCCTGGAACCGCTGGAGGCCGCGCGGCGCACCGCCCGCCACCTGGCGACCCTGGCCAACGGCACCTCGCCGAGCAACGCCCTGCGCATGCAACTGGAGTCGTACGTCCTCGCGGCGCGCCTGGAGGACGTGGTGCGCGCCGCCAACCTCCGCCTGTCCCGCATGTCCGACCAGCGCTACACCCTGGCCCACTCCGACGACAGGGCGGCGCACGGCGCCCGCTCGGGACTCGGCCTCACCGTCGTCGACGCCTGGACCGGCCGCCCCCGCGCCACCGACACGCTCTCGGGGGGCGAGTCCTTCTACGTCTCCCTCTCCCTGGCACTCGGCCTGGCCGACGTGGTCACCGCCGAGGCCGGCGGGAGCGCACTGGACACCCTGTTCATCGACGAGGGCTTCGGCAGTCTCGACGAGGACAGCCTCCAGACGGTGATGGACGTGCTGGACGGGCTGCGCGAGCACGACCGCGTGGTGGGCGTCGTCAGCCACGTCCCCGACCTGCGGCGCCGCATCGCCGACCGCCTCCACGTGCGCAAGGGGCCGCAGGGCTCCACCCTGACCCGCCACTCCGCGCCCGAGGGCTGACCCGCCACTCCGCGCCCGAGGGCTGACCCGCCACTCCGCGCCCGAGGGCTGACCCGCCGTCTTCGGCCCGGGACGTCCGGCGGGCGCCGCGCCTGCTCGTCCGGGTCCGGCCGGGCCGGGGCGTGGCCGCGGCGGGGCGGCCCCCCGACCTCCTCGCTCACTCGTTCGAGGGAAAACCGGCGGAGAGCCTGTGCGGACCGCCGCCGTCGTGACAGAGTGTGACGAGACGGGTGGGCCGGGTAGGGAGCGGAAGGGGGAGTGGTCATCGTGCGGGGGAGGGCGCCATGGAGAGCAGAAGGTCCCGGCCGTGCCCGGCCCTGCGGGGGCGCGGGCCCGGATGCGGGCCCCGGGCGCGCCGCCGGCGGATCAGCGCGGGTCCTCGGGCGCGGACCGGTAGAGCACGAGCGGAGCGGGGTGCTTGTCGAGGAGCAGCTCGGCCGGCGCGGTGGCGGTCTCGCCGTCGAAGGCGAGGGTGCTGCCCTGGGGCAGCGCGGCCAGCCGGAGCCTGGGCAGCCGCACGGCGTCGTGGATGCGGGAGTACGGCAGCGTGCCCGTCAGGGCGGCCAGCGCCAGCCGGGTGCGGGCCAGCGGCTTGTCCGCCGTCACCGTCCGCACGTCGAGCAGTCCGTCGTCGAGTTGCGTGCGGTGGGAAGGGGCGAAGCCCTCCGGGGAATAGAGGCCGTTCCCCGCGAAGAGCAGCCACAGCCGGCGGGAGCGGCCGTTGACCCGGACCTCGAAGGGCTCCGCGGTGCGCAGCACGTGGACGAGCGAGATCGCGGCAGAGGGCCACTTGCTCCAGGTCCTGAGCGGGGAGCGCCTGCGCAACTCCTCGCGGGCGTGCACCAGTTCCGGGTAGAGCCCGAGGCTGAAGGTGTTCAGGAAACACCCGGCCTCCTCGCCGCCCTCGCCCGGAGCCGGGCGGATGCGCCCCAGGTCCACGCCGACGGCCTGGCCGCCGTCCACGGCCTCGGCGGTGTCCTCGAAGCCCCGTAGGCCGGTGTCGAGCGCGAAGTGGTTGAGGGTGCCGCCGGGGAAGACCGCGAGTGGCAGCCCCCGCTCGGCGCTGCGGGCGGCCGCGGCGTTCACGCTGCCGTCCCCTCCGCACACCCCGAGCGCCGCCGCCCGCTCGGCCGCCGCGTCGAACAGGGCCCCGAGGTCCTCCCCCGCGCGGTGCTCGACCACCTCGGCCTCGGGGAGCAGTGCCCGTATCCGGTCGGCCGCCGGAGCGGAGCCCGGCGCGGCCTCCGCGTTGACCACGACGCACAGGCCCGCGCCCCTGGGCAGCGCGGGCGCCGACACCTGCCGGTGGGTGAACTGCCCCACGGGCGGCCGCCTGGGCAGCCACCGGCTCGTCGCCAGCGCGGCCCCGACCCCGATCGCGCACCCGGCGAGCACGTCGGCCGGGTAGTGCACGCCCACATAGACGCGGGAGGCGGCCACCGCGGCGGCGAACGGGGCGACCAGGAGGCCGTGGCGGCGGGACTCCATGGCCACGCCCGTGGCGAAGGCCGCCGCCGAGGCGGCGTGCCCGGAGGGAAAGGAGGTGGACTTCGGCTGGCGGTGCAGCCGACGGGCCAGCGGCACCGCGTCGATCAGCGGCCGTTCGCGACGGCTGACGTACTTGACGACGGTGTTGGTGGCCAGCGAGGCCAGCGCCAGGGCGCCGACGCCCCGCAGCGCGGCCCGCCGCGCGGGCCGGTTCCCGAGCGCCGCGAGCGCCGCCGCGGTGCCGAGCCACAGCCTGCTGTGGTCGGCGGCCAGGCTCAGCCGGGGCAGCACCGTCTGCAGCCCCGGCGGGTGGGCCGCCGCCACCCGATCGAACACCCGCTGATCGACGCGCTCGACCCATCCCATGAGAACCCCTCCTCCGCGCCCGGTCCGCTCCGCCTGCCGCCGGAGCGTTCCCCGGCCAACGCACGGGCGGATTCCCGGGCTTGCTCTCCGGCCCTCCGACGGCCCTGCTACCCGGGCTTTCCGGCGTTACCCCCACCCGGGGCCGGGGAGGCGGAAGGGCCCGGGGCGAGGGGGTTATGTTCCTGCCATGGCCCCGTTCAGTGCGTCGAGTCCGGCCGTTCCCCCGGCCCCGAGCGGTCCCGGGGTGGCACGGTGCCGCTGAGCGTGCGCGAGCTCCTCGCGCGGCGGGAGTTCGGCCTCCGGCTGGTGGCCGGGGAGTCCGGCGTGGAGCGGGCCATCACCTGGGTGCACGCCAGTGAGGTTCCCGACCCCACGCCGTGGCTGGAGCCGGGCTCCCTGGTGCTGACCACCGGCCTCGGCCACGAGGACCCCGCCTCCCTCGTGGCGCTGGTGGAACGCCTCGCCGACACGGGCGCCGCCGCGCTGGGCCTGGCCGTGGACCTGGTCTACGCCGAGGTTCCCGAAGAGGTGGCCAGGGCCGGTCGGGAGCGCGGGCTGCCGGTGCTGGTGGTGCCCTACGCGACGCCGTTCGTCGCGCTGTCCCAGGCGGTCGCCGGCCGCATCGCCGCGGAGGATCGGGCGGCCCTGCAGCACGCCCTGCTGGTGCACAGGCGCCTCACCGAGGCCGCCCTGCGGCAGGGCGCGGGCCCGGGCGTGGTCCGGGTGCTGGCGCGGGAGTTCGAGGGCTGGGCGGCCGTCGTGGACGCGGCCGGGCGCATCGTGGAGGTGGCGCCGCCGGCCGCCGCGGGCGAGGCCGCGGCGGCGGCCCGGGAGACCGGTGTTCCGCGCCGGGAGGGCCAGTCCCTGTCCGTGGCCGACGCGGCCGGGCACCTCGTCGGCCACCCTCTGGGCACCGGGGCCACCCGCGGGCACCTGCTGCTGCGGCGTGCGGCGCCCCTCGCCGGGCCCGAGCTCAGCGTCGTGGCGGCGGCCGCCTCCCTGGTGACCTTCGCATGGGAGCAGCGCCGGGCGGCCGGCGCGCAGGCCCGCCGCGCCGGCGCCGACGCCGTGCGGAACGCTCTGCGCGAGGACGCCGACCCGGCCGTCGCGGCCCGGCTCCTGGCCTCCTTCGGGCTCGAAGCCGAGCGGGTCACGGTGCTGGTCACCGACGCCTCGGCCTGGCCGGAGGACCCCTATGAGCTGCTGGACGAGCACGACCTGCCGCTCCTGGCCGTCACCACGGACCGCCACGGCACGGTCCTGCTCACCTCACGCCCCGAGCAGGTGCTCCGTGCCCTCGGCGACCCGGACACCGGCCTCGGCCGGGCCTGCGCGGGGGGCGTCGGGGTGAGCGCGGAGGTGAGCGCCGGGGAACTCGCCGAGGGACTGCGCCAGGCAGGGCAGGCCCTCGCCATCGGCACCCGCGAGGGCCGCAGGGTCACCTCCGTCCGCGACCTCGGCGTCGTCGAGCTGCTCCTGGCCTCGGGCAACGCCGTGCCCGACAGCCTGATCCGGCGCCTGGTGACCCCGCTGCGCCGCGCCGAGGCGGAGCGGGGCATTCCCCTGCTGGCGACGGTCGAGGCGTTCCTGGGAAACAACGGTTCCGTCGCCAGGGCCTCGGCGGAGCTGGGCGTCCACCGGCACACGCTGCACTACCGGCTCGGCGTGGTGCGGGAGGTCCTCGGCCGCGATCTCGACTCCGCCTACGTGCGCCTGGAACTCGCCCTCGCGCTCCAGGCTCACGCGCTGCGCGGGGAGGGCACCGCGACCTGAGGAGTGGCCACCGGACCGTCGGCCCCCCGCACCGGTTCCGGCGCCGCGGGCGGCAGTTCCTCGAAGGGGACCTCGGCCGTGCCGCGCCCGCCCCGCGTCGCCAGGCTGACCGCGACGAACGCCACCAGGCCGGCGAGCATGCCGTAGCCGACCGGCTCGTTGGCGTACAGCCCCGAGACCACCATGAACAGCACGCAGACCGCGGTGCCGGCCAGCACCCCGGCGACCGCGCCCGCCGTGGTCGCCCGCCGCCAGAACATCGCCCCGATCACCGGCACGAGCAGGGCCGCGGCGAGCACGTCGGCGGCCACCGTCACCGCCCCCACCACGGAGTCCAGCGCGAAGGACAGGCCGAGCGCCACCAGGCCCACGCCGAACAGCGCCAGCCGGTTCGCCCGCACGCTCGCCGCCCTCGGCCCGCCCAGCGGCCGCAGCACGTCGTTGGTCAGCACCGTGGAGGCGCCGATCAGCAGCCCGCTCGCCGTGGACATCGACGCGGCCAGCGCGGCGGCGATGACCAGCCCGAACAGCCCCACGGGCAGCACGAGGGAGGCCATCTCGGCGTAGGCGTCGTCCGGGTTGTCCAGCGCCGGCAGCGCCACGCGGGCCGCCGTGCCGATCAGCGCCCCGGCCAGCCCGTACAGCGCGCAGTACCCGCCCGAGGCGACGGCCCCCCAGCGGGCGACCCGCTCGGAACGGGCGGTCAGCAGCCGCTGCCAGTTGCCCTGGTCGATCATGAAGCCGAAGAAGAACAGCAGGAAGTAGGCGCCGATCGTGCCCACGCCGATGCCCGTGGGGGAGAAGAACCCGTCGGGCACCTCCCGCCGCATCGCGCCGAAGCCGCCGGCCTCGCCGATGGCCAGCGGCAGCATCAGGCAGATCACGCCCACCGTCTTGACCAGGAACTGCACCACGTCGGTCAGCGTGATCGACCACATGCCGCCGGCCACGCTGTACAGCATGATCGTCGCCCAGCCGATGAAGGCGGAGGTGGTGGCGGAGACGTCGAACACCACGGTCAGCACGGTGCCGATCGCGATGATCTGGCCCACGCCCACCATCAGGGTGTAGAAGACCACGATCGCCGAGCTCATCACCCGCGTCTGCGGCCCGAAGCGGCGGCTCATGGCGTCCGGAACGGTGTAGACCCCGCTGCGGAAGAGCCGGCCGGCGAAGAACACCCCGATCGCGGCGATCCCGAGGGCCAGGCTCAGCACCAGCGCCATCCCGGACACGCCGTACTGGTAGCCGAGGCTGACCCCGCCGACGGTGGAGGCGGCGCCGAGCACCACCGTCGACATGGCCGAGGTGTACATGAAGGGCCCCAGCCGCCGTCCGGCGATGGCGAAGTCCTCCGAGGTCCTGCTGCGCCGCATGCCGACGTACCCGGCCACGACCATGACCAGGAGGTACAGGAGAATTACGAGTTTGTCGGCCATGTCAGGCCTCCAGGGTAGGGGCGGGCCCCGCAGTGCCGGGCAGCCCGCCGTGCACCACGAAGTGGGCGACGAGGTAGGCGGCGAGGTTGGCCGTCTGCTCGTGGAGATCGGTCAGCGGGTTGACCTCGGTGAGCACCATGGCGTCGGCGCGCGGCGCGAGGCGCTGCACCAGGTCGAGGGCCTGGAAGGAGGTCAGGCCGCCCGGCTCGTGCGCCCCGGCGCCGGGCGCGTGCGCCGGATCGATGCAGTCGATGTCGAAGGCGAGCAGCACCCGGTCCGCCCCGGCGACGTGCGCCAGCACCTCCTCGGCCACCCGCTCGGTCCCGCGCCTGTGGATCTCCGCTGCCGGGATGTTGCGCAGGCCCTGCGCCTCGCGGAAGCGCAGCGAGGACGGGAAGTTGAAGTGCCTGGCGCCCAGCTGGACCGACGCGGAGACGTCCACCGCGGGCAGCTCGGCGGCCCGGCGCATCCCCGAGGAGTGGCTGTGGCTGCCCTGCTGCTCGTTGCGGTCGAGCAGGTCCAGGTGCGCGTCGAGGTGCACGACGGCGACGGTGCCCTCGCCCGCCTCGGCCAGCCCCCTGGCCGCGGGGAACAGCAGCGAGTCGTCCCCGCCGAGCAGGATGGGGACGCGCCCGGCGGCGAGGGTCTCCCGCACGCCGTCGGCCGCCGCCCGCAGGGTGGCCTCCAGATCGTGGGCGACGACGGCCACGTCCCCGCCGTCGGCGAACAGGTCCTCGGGGAAGGGGTGCAGCTGCCCGTGGTCCAGGCAGTAGATCTGCCCGTTCTCCCGGCGTTGCAGTATCCAGCCCATGGCGTCGCGGATGCGGGCGGGGGCGTAACGGCTGCCTGGCCAGCCCAGCGTGGCGGCCCCGTCGAAGGGCGCGCCGAGCAGGGTGTAGCAGCGCGGAGCGGTGGCGGGCATGGGACTCCTGGGTGGGGAAGGGCTCGGGCGGTCGATAGCCGCCTATGCTCCGCCGGGCCGTCTCCTGGGCCTACCGCCCGGGTGTCCAACGGCCGCCCTCGCGGTTGGCCCGATTGTCCGGCCGGGGCCGCCGACGGCCCCGCTCCGGATGCCGCCGGCTACCTGGCATCGTCGCCGTCCTCCCCGGGGGCGCGGCGGGACCTGAGGAGCAGCGCGCCCGAGGCGGCGAGACCGAGGACGCCCGACCCGCCGAGCGTGTAGCCCGCGATGCGCTTGCCGCGCTTGGCGTCCGCGCACTCCGCCGCGGGGTCGGCCTCCTCGGGCAGGTGGGCCGTGTCGAGCCCCAGGTCCCGGAACAGGTCCGCGGAGCCCATCAGGGACTCGCCCTCCTCGTATCCGCTGGTGAAGGCGTTGCCGCAGGAGGTCCGCGAGTACGTCACCAGCGAGGTGCCCCCTTCCGGGCCCCCGCCGTCGAGGCCGGCGACGTCGGTCTCCGTCTCGTCGAGCAGGAAGAACAGCCCGGCGGCGAGGGCGGTGGCCGCGGCGAGGGCCGCGACGGCGAACAGGCCGAGCCCTCGGCGGGGCGCGAGATGGTCGGTCATGGCGCAGACGCTAGGTCCGGCGCCGCGGGACCCCTCCCGCCGCGGGCGCGGGGCTCCCGCCGCCCGCCGGCGGCGCCGGCCCGGTCAGGAGAAGGGCCGCGCCGCCTGGTCGAGGTAGTGGTCGAGAAGGTCGAGCAGGGGGCGGGTCTCCTCCTCCACGATCCACGCGGTGGTGGCCAGCCGCAGCGAGGTGAGGAACATCGCGGCGAACACCTCGGGCGTGACGCTCTGCGTGCCCGGCCGGCCGGCGAGGGCGTGCGCGATCTCACGTTCCAGGGCGACCCGGTTCGCCAGCTGCCGGGCGAGCAGGCTGGGGTGCCGCATCGCGAGGCGGGTGCGTACCGCCCACTCGCGCTGCAGCGGGGTCGCCTCCTTCCCGGAGAGCATCGCCCTGGCCGCGGACCGCAGCGCGGACCAGGCGGGTTCCCCGGCGGGGCGCTCGCGGAGGGTGTGGAGCAGCAGGTCGGTCTGCCGCTCGTCGCCGAACAGCAGCGCGTCCTCCTTGCCGGAGAAGTAGTTGGAGAAGGTGCGGCGGGAGATGCCGGCGGCGTCGGCGATGGCCTCCACGGTGACCTTGTCGAAGCCGTGCTCCACGGTCAGGCGCAGCGCCGCCTCGTGTACGGCCTGCCGGGTGGCGGCCTTCTTGCGTTCGCGCAGGCCCGTCGTGGTGTCCATGGCCCCCATGATGCTATGCGCCGCCCCCGCAAATCTTGCTCGGTGAGAAATTTTGCCCTGTGAGCAGTTATGCTGGACGGTGTTGTCGAGAAGACGTTCGTTCTCCGAGGTGGTTGTTCGTGGGCGCTGACGCGGTGCGTAAGGAAGGCGTGGGAACCGGCGACGGGCCGATGGATCACCGCAGTGTGCTGCGGGCCATGAGCGGCCTCCTCATCGTGCTCTTCGTCGCGATGATCAGTTCGACGGTGGTCTCGGTGGCCCTGCCCCGGATCATCGGCTCTCTCCACGGCTCGCAGTCGCAGTACACCTGGGTGGTGACGGCGGCGCTGCTCGCCTCGACGGCCTCGACGCCGATCTGGGGCAAGCTCGCCGACCTGTTCAGCAAGAAGCTCCTGCTCCAGGTCGCGATCCTGCTGTTCACCGTGGCCGCGATAGCCTGCGGCCTCGCCCAGAACACCGCCCAGCTGATCGCCTTCCGCGTGGTGCAGGGCCTGGGCATGGGCGCCCTCCAGGTCCTCGTCCAGGTGATCATCGCGGCGATGGTCTCCCCCAGGGAGCGGGGCCGCTACAACGGCTACCTCGGCGGCGTCATGGCGGTGGCCACGGTCGGCGGCCCGCTGCTCGGCGGCGCCATCACGGACGTGTCCTGGCTGGGCTGGCGCTGGTGCTTCTTCATCGCGGTGCCCTTCACGCTGCTCGCCTGGGTGATCCTCGTCCGCACCCTGCACCTGACCGAGACCCGGCGCCCCGAGACCCGGGTGGACTACGCCGGCGCCACGCTGATCGCCTCGGGCGTCAGCCTCCTGCTGCTGTGGGTGACGTTCGTCGACAACGACTTCGCGTGGCTCTCCTGGCAGACCGCGGTCATGGTCGCCGGCAGCCTCGTGCTGCTCGCCCTGGCCGTCTGGGTGGAGTCCCGGGTGGTGGAGCCGGTCGTGCCGCTGCACGTGGTCAGGCGCCGCGACCCGGCGCTCGCCATCGTGGCCAGCCTCGCGGTCGGCATGGCGATGTTCGGCGGCGCCGTCTTCCTCGGCCAGTACTTCCAGATAGGCCGCGGCTACTCGCCCACGGAGGCCGGCCTGCTGACCATCCCGCTCATGGCCGGCGTCCTGCTGGCCTCCGCGATCTCCGGCCGGATGGTGTCGCGCTCGGGCCGGGTCAAGCCGTACATCCTCACCGGCGCCATCGTGCTCACCGGCGGCTTCCTCGGCCTGTCCGCCATCGACCACGAGACGCCGCTGGCCGCCGTGTCGATCGGGATGTTCGCCGTCGGGGCCGGCGTCGGCATGTCGATGCAGAACCTGGTGCTCGTGGTGCAGAACACCGTCCCCCTCGGCGAGATCGGCGCCGCCAGCGGCGCGATCACCTTCTTCCGCACCCTCGGCGGCACCATGGGGGTGTCCGTGCTCGGCGCCGTCCTGGCCAACCAGGTCGCCACCAAGATCGCGAACGGCCTGCGCGGGCTCGGGATCGACCCCGGTTCGGCCGACGCGGGCAGCGGCTCCACGCTCGACGTCGCCTCGATGCCCGCCCCGGTGCGCGAGGTGGTGCGCGCCGCCTATGGCGACGCGACGGGCCACATCTTCCTCATCTCGGCCGCCATCGCGGTCGTGGCGGTGATCGCGGTGCTCCTCCTGAGCCCGGTGACCCTGCGGGAGAGCCTGGACCTCCAGTCCCCGGCCACGTCCGACACGGAGCAGAGCCCGCAGGCCGCCGTGGCCACGGCCACCGCGACGGCCGCCGCCGCCCCGTCCCGGAACCCCGTGATCGCACCGGCGGAGAGCGAGGCCGGCGGCGCGCGCCACGTCGACTGAGGCCGCCGCCCGCGCCGCAGGCCCCTGCCCTGCCCCGTGCCGGGCGGCGCCTCACGCCGCGCCGGCCGCGCCTGCCGGGGCTGCGCGGTTCGCCGTAGACGCTCGCGTACGCGGCCGAGCTTTTCGGCCATGTCGCCCGCGCCCCCCGGGCGGTTGACTCGTGGATGCGCCGGGAGACGGCGCCCCGGCCCACCGGGAGGCGACCACGAAGGAGCCCGCAGTGACGGCACTCAAGGCAGCGAAGACGGCGAAGGCAGCGGCGGAGGCGGCGTATCCGGCCGGCCCGGTTTCCCGGGGCCGCACGGCCGGAACCGGCGGGTTCACCGGTCCCCTGCTGATGGTGTCCATCGTCGGCATGGGCCTGATGGCCGGCGTGTTCTTCGCCTTCGACGTGTCGATCATGCCCGGGCTCGGCCGCACCGACGACCGCACCTACGCCACGGCCATGCGCCAGTTCAACGAGCTGATCGAGAGCAACCCGCTCTTCCTCACGGCCTTCCTCGGCGTCCTGGCCACCAGCGCCGCGGCGGCCTTCGCCGCCCACCGCCGCGCCGCCCGGCCCACCGCCCTCTGGGCCGGGGCGGCCACCCTGTGCTACCTCGTGGTCCTCGTCCTCAGCTTCGCCGTCAACATCCCCCTCAACAACGAGCTCGCCGCGATCCACGACCCGGCCGGGGCCGCCGACCTCTCCGTCGTCGGAAAGTTCAAGGGCGCCTGGGAGACCGCGAACATCCTGCGGACGGTGCTCTCCACCGCCGCCCTCGCCGCCCTCGCCGAGGCCCTGCGCCGCCACGCCCGCGACCGGCACTGAGGCCCCGCCGACCCGCCCGCCCCGCCGGGGCGGGCCGCGCCGGTCCGGCCGGCGCGCGGCCCCCGCCGCCCGCCGGGGCTCAGCGGGGGACGGCGTCCAGCAGGCGCCCCCACTCCGGATAGGCCGCCAGCTTCTCCCGGTGCATCGCGGCGATCTCCTCGCCGAGCCCGGGACTCGGGTCGTCCGACAGCTGAAAGGCCGCGAGCCTGGCCAGGCGCGGCAGGATCTCCCGGTCCCCCTCCAGGTGAACGGGGTCGTACAGGTAGCTCCGCAACGCCCCGAGGTCCGCCACGCCCGCGCAGTAGACGTGGGTGTAGCCCTCGGGCCCGTCCGAGAGGTCCGGGCCCACGGTGGAGCACGACACCGAGCCGACGCTCGCCGTGCGCCGCATCCGCGCCAGGACGGCGGCCCGCTCCTCCTCTGACGTCTCGGGGCGGAACGAGAAGCGCAGTACCAGGAAGATCACGATGTCCCCTTGCCGGTCGCCTGGTGGTCAGCACCAACCTAGATCCGGCCGGGAAGACGGCCAATGCCCTGCGGTCTCGGATCAATGCGCCATCGTCCCAAGCGCGGCAGCCACGGTAGGGTCCGCTGCCATGGACGTGCTGAGCGACGTCGTGCGCGTGATGCGCACCGGGCAGCCGCGGTCGGCGCGCGTCGAGCGGCGCGGCCCCTGGCACGAGCCCCTGCAACCCGCCCCCGGCACCGCCCTGTTCGAGGTCCTGCTGGCCGGCTCCTGCCTGCTGATCCCGCCGGAGGGCAGCCCGATCCCGCTCGGCGCGGGGGACGTGCTGTTCGTTCCCCGCGCCGGCGGCTACCGGCTGGCCGGCGCCCCGTGGCCGCCGAACGGGAAGCGGTCCGGGGACGTGGCGCCGCAGACGGGGCCCGCGGACGGCGCCGCCGGCGCGGAGGGCGGGGCACCGCGCGCCCTCCTGCTGCGCGGCGCCTGCCACCTCGACGCCGACCGCGGGCACCCGCTGTTCGGCGACGTGCCCGACGTCCTCCACCTGCCCGCCCGGCTCGGGCACCACCCGCGGCTGCGGGCCACGGTCGACCTGCTCGCCACGGAACTCGAGGACCCGGGACCCGGCGGCAACGCGGTCGTGTCCTCGCTGCTCGAAGCCCTCCTGCTGTACGTCCTGCGGGCCTGGCTCCAGGAAAAGGCGGTGTGCACCGGGCCCACCGGATGGGGCGCCGCCCTGGCGGACCCGGCGGTGCGCGGCGCGCTGGACGCGATGCACGCGGACCCGGCACACCCCTGGACCGTCGCGGCCCTGGCGGCGCGCGGCGGGGTCTCCCGCGCGTCGTTCGCCCGGCGGTTCTCGGCCACCGTGGGACGGCCCCCGCTTGCCTACCTGACCTGGTGGCGGCTGACGACCGCCGCGCGCCTGCTGCGCGACTCCGACGCGCCCCTGAGCGCCGTGGCGGCCCGGGTCGGCTACCGCTCCGAGTACTCCTTCGCCCACGCGTTCAAGCGGGAGTTCGCCCTCGCCCCCGGTCGCTACCGCCGCGGCGCGCCCCCGCCCTGAGTCCGCGCCCGTGCGCCGCCGCCGCGCCCCCGCCACCCGTCCGCTCCCAAGCCCCCGCCCCGGGCGACCCCGGCTGCGGGCAGACTGGTCGCGCACACGAACGACGGCAAGGAGAGAGATGTCCATTCACGACGTGAAGATCGACGCGCTCCGGGGCGGCCCGGCGGACCTCGCCCAGTACCGCGGCAAGGCGGTGCTGGTGGTCAACGTCGCCTCCAAGTGCGGCCTGACCCCGCAGTACGAGGCCCTGGAGAGGCTGCACGAGAGGTACGCCCCGCGCGGCTTCACGGTGCTCGGCGTGCCCTGCAACCAGTTCATGAACCAGGAGCCGGGCACGGCCGAGGAGATCGCCACCTTCTGCTCGGCGACCTACGGCGTGACCTTCCCGCTGACGGAGAAGGTCGAGGTCAACGGCCCCGGACGGCACGCGCTGTACCAGGAGCTCGTCGGCACGCCCGACGCCGGCGGGCACACCGGCGACATCCGCTGGAACTTCGAGAAGTTCCTCCTCGCCGCCGACGGCACGCCCGCCGCCCGCTTCGCCCCGCAGACCGAGCCCGACGCCCCCGAGGTGATCGAAGCCCTCGAACGCCTCCTCCCGGCCTGACCCGGGGCCGTGCCCGGGGGTGCGGCCCCGCGCCGCGCCCCCGCGCGCAAGCCCGCGTGCGTGCCGGCGCCGGGATGCGGGCCTCGCCGGATGCGGGCCCCGCGGGGAGTGTGCCGCCGCGGCCACGGCGGCGGCTACGGCCTCTCTTCCCGCGGGCCCGCCTCCTCCCCGGCATCCGCCTCCTCCCCGGCATCCGCCTCCTCGGCCGCCTCCCCCGGGCCGGGGGAGTGCAGGGGCAGCAGGATCCGGAAGGTGGTCCCGGCGTGCGGCGCCGTGTGCAGCTGGACCCGGCCCTCGTGGGCGCGGACGAGAGAGTCGACGATCGCGAGTCCGAGCCCCGCGCCGGTACCGGCCTCCCGGCGGCCGCCGGAGCCGGCGCCCGCCTCCCCGGCGGGGTGGGAGCGGGACCGGTCGGCGCGGTAGAAGCGGTCGAAGGCGCGCCGGGCCTGCTGCGGGGTCATGCCGGGGCCCTCGTCGCGGATCTCCAGGACGGCGTGCCCGTGGCGCGTGCCGACGCCGATCCGGATCGGGGTGCCCGCCGGGGTGTGGGCGACGGCGTTGCCGACGAGGTTGGAGCCGACCTGGCGGAGCCTGGCCTCGTCGCCCAGGACCGGCGCCGGGCCCGGCGGGCCGCCGCCTGGGCCGGTGAGGGCGACGGGGCGCCCGGGGTCGAGGGCCCGCAGGTCGTGCAGGGCGTCGACGGCCAGGGTGCGCAGGTCCATGGGGGTGCGGTGCAGGGGAAGGGCGGTGGTGCCCTGCTCGTCGAGGCGGGCCAGCAGGAGGAGTTCCTCCACCATCCGCGCCAGGCGGGTCGACTCGCGTTCGATGCGGTGCATGGAGGCGTCCACGTCGGCGCGCCCGGGCATGCCGCCCATGCGGTAGAGCTCGGCCAGGCCCTTGATGCCGGCGAGCGGCGTGCGCAGTTCGTGGCTGATGTCGGCGATGAAGCGGCGCATGCGCTGCTCGGAGTCGGCGCGGGCGGCGTCGCCGGCCTCGATGCGGTCGAGCATGCCGTTCAGCGCCGCCGAGAGCCGGCCGAGTTCGGTGTGGGGGGCGGCCAGTTCGGGGACCCGGCTGGAGAGGCCGCCGGCGGCGATGGCCGCCGCGGTGGTCTCGATGCGGCGCAACGGCCGCAGCCCGGCGCGTATCGCGAACCAGCCGGCCAGGCCGAGGAGGGTCAGGACGGTGGTGTCGATCAGCAGCACCCGGCCGGCCAGCCGCCTGGTGGCGCGCCCCACCTCGTCGAGGGGGCCGGCCGCCACGATGCTGCCCGACCCGCCGCCGCCCTCCCCGTCCGCGGCCGGCAGGGCCACCACCCGCCAGCTCTCCCCGCCCTCCGCGGCCCGGGCGGTGAAGGCGCCGCCCGCGTGGGCGGCCACCGCCGCGGCGTCCAGCCCGGTGAACCGCGGCGTGGGCCCGGCCGCCGGGTGGACCACGCGCAGGACGCGGCCGGTGGCGTCGAGCCTGGCGAGGTAGACGTCCCCGGCCCACTCCCGCTCCACGCTGTCCGCGCCGCGCGCCGCGTCCTGCCCCGCGGCCCCCGGCAGGGTGGGCAGGCCGGTGGCCAGCGTCGCGACGCTGCGGACGCGCTCGTCGAGCCGGGTGACGAGGTCGCGCTGGAGCTGCTGGGCCAGCAGCCCGGTGCTGCCCAGGAGCGCGGCGACGAGCAGGAGCAGGACGATCGCCAGGAGCCGGCCGCGCAACGAGGGTCCGCGCCGGGGGCGGGCGCCGGTGCCGCTCACCGCGCCGGCCTGCGCAGGACGTAGCCGGTGCCGCGGACGGTGTGGATGAGCTTGGGGTGATCGGTGTCCACTTTGCGCCTGAGGTAGCTGATGTAGGAGGCGACGATGCTGTCGTCGCCGCCGAAGTCGTAGTGCCACACCAGGTCAAGCAGCTGCCGCCGGGTCAGGACCCGGCCCGCGTGCTCCATGAGGACGCGCAGCAGGCTGAACTCGGTGGGGGAGAGCGGGACGGTCCGCCCGCCCCGGGTGACGTGGTGGCTGTCGGGGTCGAGGGACAGGTCCCCGACGGTCAGGCGGCCCTCCGGCTGCCGGCCGTTCGTGCGGCGCAGGATGGCGCGGATGCGGAGGATCAGCTCCTCCAGGTTGAACGGCTTGGTCACGTAGTCGTCGCCGCCCGCCGTCAGCCCGCCGATGCGGTCCTCGGCCGCGTCGCGCGCGGTGAGGAACAGGACGGGGGGCGGTCCGGCCGGGGCGGGCGGCTCCCCGCGCCGAAGCCGGCGCAGGACCTCGAAGCCGTCGAAGTCGGGCAGCATGACGTCCAGGACGATCAGGTCGGGCCGTTCCCGCCGGACTTCCGCGAGCGCCTGGGCGCCGGTGGTGGCCGGAGTCACGGCGAACCCGGCCAGCCGCAGGCTCGCGCAGAGCAACTCGCGCAGCGTGGGGTCGTCTTCCACCACCAGGAGAAGTTCCGTCATGACCGTCCCGCCCTGATCGCCGTGTGCCGTCCTTCGTGCGCGCCCTTACGCGTCCCGCCGCCGGAAGACGAGGAATGCGGCCGCCAGCACGATCGTGACGCACCCCGCCATCACCGCGAAGCCCGGCCAGGGATCGAGCAGGGCCGGATCGCGGTAGCCGGTCACGATCTGCCCACCCGCGGAGGGCGGCCAGTACCTCGCCGTCCAGTCCGCGAGCCGGCCGGGGAGCGCGGGCCCGAAGGCGGGCACGATCAGCAGCGCCGTGAACAGCGTCGTCACCGTCGCCGTGGTGCTGCGGATGAGGGTGCCCACCGCCAGCCCCAGCAGGGCGGCCAGCGCCAGATAGAGCGCGCCGCCCAGGATGGCGCGCGCCGCTCCCTCGTCCGCGAGCGCCGTATGGGGCGCGCCCGCGCCCTTCAGGGCCGCCTGACCCGCGGCGAACCCGCTGAGGGTGGTCGCAAGGCCGGTCGGGAGCGCGATGGCGGTGAGCGCGACGGCCTTGGCCGCGAGGACCCGCCGGCGGTGCGGGATCGCGCTGAGGGTGCCGATGATGGTGCGGCTGCCGTACTCGGCGGTGACGACGAGTCCGCCCAGCAGCGCCAGGGTGACCTGGGCGAGGATGTAGCCCCTGAGGCTGAGGGCCAGCGGGTCGAAGGCCGACCTGTCCTGGGGCGGCAGGCTCGCGTACTCGTCGCCCGAGGAGGCGCCGTTGAGCGAGGCGAGGCCCGTGCCGAGGAGGAGGGTGCCCAGGACCACGTAGCGGGTCGAGCGCATGGTGCGGACCTTGATCCACTCGGCGTGGAGGGCGTGCCGGAACCGCGCGCCGCCCCTCGGCCCCGCCGGGAGGGCCGCCGGCCGGTCCGCCCGCGCGCCGGCCGGCGCGGGGGAGCCGGGGGCCGTGCCGGTGCGGGTCATCGCGTCTCCCCCCGTTCGGCGGCGTACTCGACGCTGTGCTGCGTCAGTTCCATGAAGGCCTCCTCGAGCGAGGTCTGCCGCGGGGTCAGCTCGTGCAGTTCGACGCCGTTGGCCGCGGCCACGGCCCCGATCTCGGCCGCGCCGATCCCGGTCACGGTCAGGCCGTCCGCGCCGCTGGGCCGCACCCGGGCACCGGCCGCCGTGAGCAGCGGGCCCAACCCGGCCGCCTGCGGACTGCGGACCGCGACCTCCCGGCGTGAGTGCGCGGCGACGAACTCGGCCATGCCGGTGTCGGCGATCAGCCGCCCGCGGCCGATGACGACGAGGTGATCGACGGTGAGCTCCACCTCGCTCATCAGGTGGCTGGAGACCATCACGGCCCGCCCCTCGGCGGCCATGCGCCGCATCAGCCCGCGAATCCAGACGATCCCCTCGGGGTCGAGCCCGTTGAGCGGCTCGTCGAGCACGAGCACCGGCGGATCGCCCAGCAGGGCGGCGGCGATGCCAAGCCGCTGTTTCATTCCGAGCGAGTACGTTCCCGCCGCGCGCCGTGCGACGCGCGTCAGCCCCACCTCCTCCAGAACGGCGGCGACGCGGCCGCGCGGAATGCCGTTGCCTGCGGCCAGCGCCAGCAGGTGGTGGTGGGCGCTGCGGCCGGGCAGCACCGCCCCCGCGTCCAGCAGCGCGCCGACGGCCCGCAGCGGCGCGGGCTGCGCCCGGGCGGGCAGGCCGCCGACGGTGGCGGTGCCCGAGGTGGGGGCGTCCAGGCCCAGGATCATCCGCATGGTCGTGGATTTCCCGGCGCCGTTCGGCCCCAGGAAGCCCGTGACCTCTCCCGCGCGGACGGTGAAGCTCAGCTCGTCGACGGCCAGCACCTCGCCGTAGCGTTTGGTCAGCCCGCGAACCTCGATCATTCGGCTCTCCAGGATCGGTGGTCACACGGCACACCCTCCCGGTGCGCCACCGCCAAGGCTGGCCGCCGCGTCTGGGACCGGCATGGGCGATCCTGGGAGCCGCATGTGAGCGGGCGGCGCCGCAGGCCGGGAAACGCCGGGGCCGAGGCGCCCGGCTCGTGCGAAGGCGCTTCCACGCGGGCCGGTTCACAGAGAACTCGCAGAAAGCGCCGAGCCGTTGCGAAGGAGCCCGGGCGAAGGGCGCCGGGCCCGGCGGAGGCGGCGGCGCAACGGAAGGCCCCCGGCGGGGCAACCCCCGGAAGGGAGCCGCCCCGCCGGGGGCCGTCGGGTGGCGCGGGAACCGGCCTGCCCCGGCAGTTCCCGCCGCCTGCCCCACGAGGCCCGCGGGGTCCCGAAGAGCGCCGCGGACCGCCGAACATCCGCGCAGATCCGCGCGGTTCCCGCGGATCCCTGAGGCGGCCGAAGGTCTCAGCCGGCCTGGGCCGCCTTGGCCAGGGACTCCACGATCGTCGGAATGCCCTTGGCTATCTGCGGCCCGAGCTGGGGGCCCACCTGGTCCGCGGCCGGGCCGTCGATCTCCACCCGGTGCGTGATGCGGGTGCCGCCGCCGGGCAGCGCGGCCAGGCGGTGGACGAACCGCAGGACGGCCGTGTCACCGACCGGAGTCTCGTCCGAGAAGCTCTCGTTGACGGTGACCTCGGTGAGCGTCACGGGCACCGTGTCCTGGCCGACCGGCGTCATCGTCCCGGTCGAACCGGCCGCGAAGGGGCCGTCGATGTGGATCTGGGCGATGCCCGCGTGCCACTCGGGCCACGTGGCGTGGTCGGCGTAGCGGGCCCAGACCTGCTCGGGCGTGACATCGGCGTCGAGGCTGTGCTCGAACTCCCACATGATGCGCTCCAAAGGAAGCTCAGAAGAACGTGTACCGGTGGCCGCCGCGGTGGCACGGCGACGGCCGTTTCTCGCGGACACTATCCGTAACTCCCCTACAACAGGCGGCTGACAGGTGGTTTTCTGGTGCGGCATCCGTGATCATCGTGCGGGTGCCGGGGGACCGGGGGACGGCGGGCCCGTGGACGCTCTCGCATGCGGGCGAGCGGCACGAGGATGGCCGGCCTTCCCGCGGATCGGCTTGACTCGCGGGCATGACTTTCCTCGCGGTCCTCGCCGCGGCGGCGACGCTCCTGACGTCGGCCGCCATGACCGGCGTCTTCTTCTCCTTTTCGACCTCCGTGATGCCGGGCCTCGACGCCCTGGAGCCCGGCGGGTCGGTGCGCGCGATGCAGAGCATGAACGAGAAGATCCTCAACCCCCTGTTCCTGACGGCCTTCACGGCGGCCCCGCTCGCCGCCGTGGCCGCCGGGGTCCTGCTCCTCCTGCTCGGGCACGGCGCCGCCGGCCTGCTCTTCCTGGCGGCGGCCGCGGTCTACCTCCTCGGCGTCCTCCTCCCCACCGCCGCCGTCAACGTGCCGATGAACGAGGCCCTGGCGGCCCTCGCGCCCCCGGACGCGGTGGGCGCCTGGGCCGGGTACCGCGGGCGCTGGACCCGGTGGAACTCCCTGCGGGCCGCCTGCGGCGCCGCCACCGTGCTGCTGGCCGGCCTCGGCCTGTACCTGTGGGGCAGGGCCACGGCCCACGGCTGAGATCCGCGGGCGGCCCCGGGCGCGCCCATGAGCGCGGAGCCCGTCCGCCTCGCCCGCTCCCACCGGCCGCCCGCCGGGCCGTGGCCGGCGCGCCGCCCGCACCGGGCGCTCCCCGGGGAGGTCACTGTGGGGGGTACAGGGACCCGGCGGCCGCGGCGGCGATCGTCTCCGCCGCCAGGGCCAGCGCCGGCACGTCCAGCTTCCACTGCTGCCAGTACAGCGGCACGTCCATCTTCCGCCCGGGCGCCGGCTCCACGAGGGCGCCGGAGCGGAGCAGCGGCCGGGCCTGCGGCTCCGGGACCAGGCCCCAGCCGAGGCCGGCGGCCACCGCGTCGCAGAAGCCCTCCGAGCTGGGCACGTGGTGCCGGTACCGGGCGGCGCCCGTCCGCCCCGAGGTCAGGGTGCGGACGAAGCGGTCCTGCAATTCGTCGCGCCGGTCGAAGACGATCACCGGCGCCTCGGGCAGGCTGCGCTCCAGCGGCCCGTCCGACAGGTGCCGGGCCGCGAACCGCGGGGCCGCCACCGGCAGATACCGCGCCAGGCCAAGCGGGCGCACCAGGCAGCCCGCCACCGGCTGTGCCGCCGAGGTCACCGCCGCCATCACCTGCCCCTCCCGCAGCAGCGCCGCGGTGTGCGCCTCGTCCTCGCGGTACAGGTCGAAGCAGACGGGCGGGTCCCGGGGCACCCGGGCCAGCGCCGGCAGGAACCAGGTGGCCAGGGAATCGGCGTTGACCGCGATGGGCAGCCGGGCCGGACCCGGGCGACCCGCGATCCCCAACTCGGCCCACACCTCTCCCTCCAGGGTGGCCAGCTGCCGCGCGAACCGCAGCACCACCTGCCCCGACTCGGTCGGCCGCACCGGCTTCGTGCGCATCAGGAGCACCCGCCCCGTGCGCTGCTCCAGCGTCTTGATCCGCTGGCTGACCGCGGAGGGCGTCACGTGCAGCGCCTCGGCGGCGGCCTCGAAGGTGCCCTCGTCGACGACGGCGAGGAGGGTACGCACCTGCTCGAAGGGCAGCTCGGTCATCACAAGGGCTAAGGGTATGTAAGAAACTTTAGCTGTACTCACGCGGCGCGGCTGCCTAGCGTCGGTCGGCGTGAACAGCGGCATCCTCCCGGCGGCCGGCGCCGGATTCGGCACCGGCCTGTCCCTCATCGTGGCCATCGGCGCCCAGAACGCGTTCGTCCTGCGCCAGGGGGCGCGCCGGCAGGCCGTCTCCGCGGTGGTCGGCATCTGCGCCGCCTCCGACGCGATCCTCATCACCCTCGGGGTGGCCGGGCTCGGCGCCGTGGTCACCGCGTGGCCGGCGGCGCTGACGGCCGTCGGCCTGGCCGGCGGGGGCTTCCTGACCTGCTACGGCCTGCTGGCGGCCCGCCGCGCGCTGTGGCCCCCCGCCGGGCAGGCGCTGACGGCGGGCGGCGCCCCGGCCGGCTCCGCCCGCACCGCCGTGCTCACCTGCCTGGCGCTGACTTGGCTCAACCCGCACGTGTACCTGGACACCGTGCTCCTGCTCGGCTCGGTCGCCGCCGACCACGGCTCGCTGCGCTGGGTCTTCGGCCTGGGCGCCATGCTGGCGAGCCTCACCTGGTTCGCCGGCCTCGGCTACGGCGCCCGGCTCCTCGGCGGCCTCCTGTCCCGCCCCGGCATGTGGCGGGCGCTGGACGCACTCGTCGCCGCCACCATGCTGGCGATGGGCGCCGCGCTGCTGGCCCGCACCCTGTGAAGGGGCCGGGGCCCGGGAGGCGCCGGGGCCCGGGAGCGGCCGGCAGGGGGCCGGGGCCCGTCACCAGCCGCGCCCGGTTCCGGACCCACGGGCGGCGGGGCCGAGCCGGGGCGCGGGGCTCCAGGCGAGGTCGGTGGTGTGCCGGGGGCGGGAACCGAGGCCGCCCTCCCGGGCCTCGGCCAGGCGGACGGCCGGAATCCGCCGGGCGGCGGCGAGGGCCCGCTCGCGGCTTTCGCCGCGGACCTGCACGAGGACCCGCCCCCTCTTGTCGGTGATCAGCCACTCGCCGCCCGCGCCCCGGGCCGGGACGGGGCGTTCCGCCCGGGACGCGCGAAGCCGGCGGCGTGCCGCGGGCGCCCCGCCGGTGAGCCGCCCGAGCGCCTTGCGGCCGGCGGGGGACAGGGCCGGGACCGCGACCTCGTACGGTGCCGGACGCCGCCGCCCGGCCCGGACGCCGGCGGACCGCAGCAGCCCGAGGCGGTGCAGCCGGCGTCCCGTGGCGCGCCGGATCGGCGGCGGGTCGGGCCGCTCGCGGAACCGGGCGGCCCCGCGCCTCTGGTTGGCGTGCGTCAGGCGGAGCGCCCCCTGCCGGGGGCCGGTGCGGCGTGCCATCGGGTGCTTCTCCTCGTGCTGCGTGCCTGGTACGGGTGGTGCGGTGGTGCGGTATTGCGGGAGCCCGGCGCCGGGCGCTGCCGCCGGCGCCGCGGAAGGCGGGCCGCGGCGCCGGCGTTCCCCGGCAGGCCGGGCCGTGCCGGGGTCAGCCGGCCGCCGGGGCGCTGTGGAGCCGGTCGAGCACCTCGCCTTCGGCGCCGAAGACGGTGATGGTCACCGGTTGCCCGGCGTCTCCCGACCCCAGGTCGGCGTGGATGGCGTACCAGCCGGGCTCGCCGGGCAGGGTGACGATCCGGGCGGCGTGCGTGGTGCCGCCCCACTCCGCCTCGACGCGGGTGGGCATCTCCTCGCCGGGCAGCATGCCGGCCAGGACGAGCCGGCCATGGGGCAGCGGAAATCCGGGGTAGGTGAACGTGGGCTCCTCCGGGCGCGAAAAGGAGGGGCCGGTGTCCTCGGCCGCGCTGCGCGGCAGCTCCCCGCCGGAGAGGGCGAGGTAGCCGTCCTCCTTCAGCGTCATCTGCAGCCCGGCCCCGATGTCGAACGCCTCGTAGGGCTGAACGACCCGTGCGGACCCGGAGAACTCGCCGACCGTCGAGGCCGGCGGCTGCAGCGACCGCTCGGTGCCCGAGTGGAAGGCCCCCCAGGCGAACGGCACGGTCCCCGCCACCACGACGGCCGCCCCCAGCGCCGTCGCGGCCCGCCTGCGCCGGCGGCGCGCGCGGCCGTCGCGGATCATGGCGGCCACCGGGGGCCGCGGCACCACGAGGGTGCCGGCCGCGCGGTCGAGCTGGACGGAGAGCGACGCGACGACGTCCTCCTCGGACCACACCCGGTCCTCGTTCGTCATTGTGCGACTCCTCGCTGGTCGGTGAGATCACGGAGCGCGGGGTTCCCGCGCAGGGTGGCCAGCGCCCTGGCCGTGTGGCTGCGGACCGTGCCGACGGTGGTGCCGAGCAGCAGCGCGGCCTCCGTCTCGGTGCGCCCCTCCAGGTACCGCAGCACCACCACCGCCCGCTGCCGGGAGGACAGCAGGGCCAGCGCCTCCAGCAGGACGTCGCGAACGGCCAGTTCCTCGCTGTGGTCGGCCGTTCCCCGCTCCGGCAGGTGCGTGGTGAGCCGTTCCCGCAGCCTTCGCGGGGCGCGCAGGCGATCCGTGGCGGCGTTGAGGAGCATGCGCCAGACGTAGGCCTCCGGGTCGTCCGCCCGCCGCACCCGGCCCCACCGGTCGAAGGCGCGGGTCAGTGTGGACTGCACCAGGTCCTCGGCGTCCTGCTGGTGGCCGGTGAGCAGGAAGGCGGTCCGAAGCAGCCGCCCCCAGCGGGCGGCGACGAAGGCATGGAACTCTTCGTCCTCTTCGTGTGTCACGCGGCTCCTTCCCCCAATGAAAGCGTCACAAGGGAGACGGTGGCCGGGGCGGAATCGATGACACGCCCGGCGTCGCACAGGGGATTTCGGCCGCCGGCCGCGCGGCAAAACCCGTTCCGGCCGAGGCTGTTGACATGCCCACGACCCGCTTCTATGGTCGATTTCATTCGGTATAGAGAACATCGTTCGATATATCGAACCCGGTGCCGCGGATTCGCCGGCCTCCCTCTCCCGGGGCCGGCCCGACGTCCCGCGGCGGCAGGCCGGCGCACCGGCCGGACCCGGGCCACACCTTCCACCGGCGCCCGCCCGGCGGGCGGGCGCCGGTCCCCGCACGGAAAGGCACACGATGTCCCCTGCACCCTCCCCGTCCCCCACGCCCGGCTCCCCGGGATCCCCTCTCAGCAGACGGCGCCTCCTGCGCGCCGCCGGCGTGACCGCCGCCGCCACGGGCGCCGCCGCCTCCGGCCTCGGAATCCCGCGCGCCCGCGCGGCGAGCCGTACGGCCCAGGCCGCCGTCGAGGTCTCCGCTTCCCCCTTCCCGCTCGGCCGGGTCCGGCTGACCGACAGCCGGTGGCTCGACAACCAGAACCGCACGCTGGCCTACCTGAGATTCGTCGACGTCGACCGGCTCCTGTACGCCTTCCGGGCCAACCACCGCCTGTCCACCAACGGCGCCCAGCCCAACGGCGGCTGGGACGCGCCGAACTTCCCCTTCCGCAGCCACGTGCAGGGGCACTTCCTGACCGCCTGGGCGCAGGGCCACGCCGTCACCGGGGACGCCACCTGCCGCGACCAGGCGAACCGGATGGTGGCGGGGCTGGCCCAGTGCCAGGCCAACAACGGCGCGGCCGGGTTCGCCGACGGCTACCTCTCCGGTTTCCCCGAGTCCGAGTTCACCGCCCTCGAGGCGCGGACCCTCTCCAACGGCAACGTCCCCTACTACGCCCTCCACAAGACCCTGGCCGGCCTGCTCGACGTGTGGCGCCTCCTCGGCAGCACCGAGGCCAGGGACGTGCTGCTCAACCTGGCCGGCTGGGTCGACCGGCGCACCGGCCGCCTGAGCACCCAGCAGATGCAGGCCATGCTGGAGACCGAGTTCGGCGGCATGAACGACGTGCTGTGCGAGATCCACCAGGAGACCGGCGACCCGCGCTGGCTCACCGTGGCCCGGCGGTTCGACCACGAGGCGGTGTTCGCCCCGCTGGCCGCGGGGCAGGACGCGCTCAGCGGGCTGCACGCCAACACCCAGGTCCCCAAGTGGATCGGCGCCGCCCGCGAGTACCAGGCCACCGGCACCACCCGCTACCGCGACATCGCGGCCAACGCCTGGAACATCTGCGTCGGCGCCCACACCTACGCCATCGGCGGCAACAGCCAGGCCGAGCACTTCCGCCGCCCGAACGCCATCGCCGCCTACCTGAACCAGGACACCTGCGAGAGCTGCAACACGTACAACATGCTCAAGCTCACCAGGGAACTGTTCACCCTGGACCCGGAGCGCGCCGCCCTGTTCGACTACTACGAGCAGGCGTGGCTCAACCAGATGATCGGCCAGCAGAACCCGGCCGACGCCCACGGCCACGTCACCTACTTCACCCCGCTCAACCCGGGCGGCCGGCGCGGCGTGGGCCCGGCCTGGGGCGGCGGCACCTGGAGCACCGACTACAACAGCTTCTGGTGCTGCCAGGGGACCGGCCTGGAGACGCACACCAAGCTGATGGACTCCGCCTACTTCTTCAGCGGCACCACGCTGATCGTGAACCTGTTCCTGCCCTCGGTGCTCACCTGGGAAGAACGCGGCATCACCGTCACCCAGTCCACCTCCTACCCGGTCTCCGACACCACGACCCTGCGGGTCACCGGCGAGGTGGGCGGCACCTGGCCGATGCGCATCCGCATCCCGGGCTGGACCACCGGGGCCAGCGTCAGCGTCAACGGGACGGTGCAGAACATCGCAACCACGCCCGGCAGTTACGCCACCCTGACCCGCTCCTGGACCTCGGGCGACACGGTGACCGTCCGCCTGCCCATGCGGATCGTCCTCAGGCCCACCAACGACGACGCGAACATCGCCGCCGTCACCTACGGCCCCGTGGTGCTCTCGGGCAACTACGGCACCGCCGTGCCCGGCTCCCCGCCCGCGCTGGACGCCGCCTCGATCACCCGCGTGAGCGGCGACTCCCTCGCCTTCACCGCCACCGCCGGCGGGGCGCGCGTCTCCCTGGAGCCCTTCTACGACGCGCACGGCCACACGTACACCGTCTACTGGCGCACCGGCGGGGCCGGCGACGCCCCCGTCCGCCTCGTCAACGCGGGCAGCGGGCTGGTGCTCGGCATCCAGGACATGTCCACCGCCGACGGCGGCCGGGCCCTCCAATGGCATGACTCGGGAACCGCGGACCACGACTGGTATCTCGTCACGGACGGGGACGCGGTCCGATTCCGCAACGCCCACAGCGGCAAGGTGCTCGGCGTGCAGAACATGTCCACGGCGGACAACGCGATCGTCCTGCAGTGGTCGGACAACGGCACCGCCGATCACCGGTGGACACTGCTCGGTCAGGGCGACGGCACGTACAAGATCCGCAATGTGCACAGCGGGAAGCTGCTCGGCATCGAGAACAACTCCACCGCCCTCGGCGCGTTCGCCCTCCAGGTCCCCGACGACGGCACCGCCGACAACCGGTGGCGCATCGAGGGAGCCGGTTAGGCCCCCCGGGGAGCCGCCGCGCGGCGGCATCCCCCAACGGCACCGGGGTGCCCGGGTATTGACGGAGCAGGGGACCGCTCCGATTATGGGAGCGCTCCCAGAGCCGCCGGGGCGAGGGCGCGCACCCTGGGGCACGGAGCGGAGCGAGGACGAGGAACGCCGGGGCGCGCTCTCGCCTCCCGCGGTTCCTGCCCACCCGTGAAGGGAACGCGCCATGCCGCTCTCACCTCAACCGTCCCGCCGGCCGGGGGCCTTCCGCAGAGCCACCGCCGCGGTCACCACGGCCCTCGCCGCGCTGGCCGCGGCCGCCGTCGCGGCACCGGCCCCGGCCGGCGCCGCGGAAGATCCGGCCGTCGACGTCACCGTCAACGCCACGCTCGGGCTCGGCACGCTCGGCGACACGGCGTTCGGCGTCAACACCGCCATCTGGGACTCCCACATGAACGACCCGGAGGTCGCCTCCCTCATGGAGGCGGCCGGCGTCGGGCTCATGCGCTACCCCGGCGGCTCCTACGGCGACATCTACCACTGGGAGGACCACACCGCCCCGGGCGGCTACGTGGCACCCGGCACCGACTTCGACGCCTTCATGGGCACCGTGCGGGCCACCGGCGCCCAGCCGATGATCATCGCGAACTACGGCACCGGCAGCCCCGAGGAGGCCGCCGCGTGGGTCCGCTACGCCAACGTCACCCGCGACTACGACGCCAGGTACTGGGAGATCGGCAACGAGATCTACGGCAACGGCCACTACGGAAGCGGCTGGGAGGCCGACGAGCACGCGGACAAGAGCCCGCAGGAATACGCCCGCAACGTCCTCGCCTACGCGGAGGCGATGAAGGCGGTCGACCCGGACATCGAGATCGGCGCCGTCCTGACCACTCCGGGGGACTGGCCCGACGGAATCGCCGGCTCGGGGGACGCGGCCGACTGGAACCACACCGTGCTGTCCATGGTCGCCGGCACCGTCGACTTCGTCATCGTGCACTCCTACCCGGGCGGCGCCACCGCCGACGAGGCCCTGCAGCGGGTCGCCAGGCTCCCCGGCCAGCTCCGGGAGATCCGCCGCCAGATCGACCGGTACGCCGGGGAACGCTCCGCCGAGATCGGCATCGCCCTGACCGAGGTCAACTCGAACGTCCAGCAGAACAGCAGGCCCAACGCCCTGTTCGCCGCCGACGTCTACATGACGGCGCTGGAGAACGGCGTCTTCACCGTCGACTGGTGGAACACGCACAACGGGCCGGGCGCGATCAGCACGGTCGACGGCGAGGTCGACTTCAACGACTTCGGCCTGCTCTCCAGCGGCGGCTGCATCGAGGACGTCTGCCAGCCCGCGGTCAACACCCCGTTCCACCCCTACTACGCCATCAAGTCGCTGACCACGCTCGGCCGTCCCGGGGACACCATGGTGGCCGCCGCCTCCGGCAGCGACAGCGTCTCGGTCCACGCCGTGCACCGCGCCGACGGCGACCTCAGCGTCCTGCTGATCAACAAGGACCCCGAAGCCTCCCGGACCGTCGACCTGCACTACGCCGGCTTCTCGCCGGCCGCCGGGGCACCCGTCGCCTACCGCTACGCCCGGGGCGACACCGACGTCACGCGCGTGGCCGCCGCCGCGGACGGCTCCCAGGTCCTGCCGCCGTACTCGATCACCACGCTCACCGTGCACCCGGACCGCGCCGAGCCGGCCGTCGGCGCCCCGGGCGCCCCCATCCTGACCGCCGTGGACAGCACCACGGCCACCCTGAGCTGGCCCGCGAGCGCCGAGGGCACGCCGGTGCGCTACGAGGTCTACGAACGGCTCGGCGCCAACGCCCAGTTGCTTGGCTCCGCCACCTCCACCTCCGTGGTCCTGCGCAACCTGCCGCCCGGCTCGGAACACACCGTCAACGTCCTGGCCAGGAACGCCGACGGCCGCCTCTCCCGCCCCTCCGCCCCGCTGACGCTGACCACCACCTCGCCACGGGACAGCACCTGCGTGGCGACGTACCACGTGGACTCCGGCTGGAGCAGCGGCTTCGTCGCCACGATCACCGTCACCAACCTCGCGGACACCGCGATCAACGGGTGGAGCCTGGACTTCACCTGGCCCTCCGCCGGGCAGTCGGCGCAGAGCGCCTGGAACGCCGGGCTGAGCAGCGACGGCACGCGGGTCCACGCCATCGACGTCGGCTGGAACGCGGTCCTGGCCGCGCACGGCGGCTCCACCGCCTCCTTCGGCTTCGTCGGCGCCAACGACGGGGCCAATCCCACGCCGACCGTCTTCACCCTCAACGGCCAGGTGTGCCGCACGGCCTGACGCCCCGCACGGCCTGACGCCCCGCACCGAGCCCTCCCGCCGCGCCGGGCGGGAGGGCACAGGTCCGCCGTCCCGGAGCCGGGGCGAGGAGCCGGATTCCGCGGCCGATGGTGGGCTCCTCCGTGCCCCGCTCGTGCCGGCTGCCGTGGTTCCCGGACGGCAGCGGGAAGTACGCTCACCCGGCTTCCCCTGGACCGGCTCGTTGCTCTCCCGCTCGCCGTCCGCTGCGCGTGAGCTGCCTCCCGCCCGTTGAGGGGCGGGGAAATATTCCCTTCAGAGGTCGCCGTCAGGCTCGACGGTGGTGCCGCGAAGGACGGCACGACCGATGAGCGTGACCGACGAGGAGGACAGCAGCATGGGAGCACCACGCAAGGCCGCCGTCGTGACGGCGCTGACGCTTGGCCTGACCGCACTGACCGCGCCCGTGACCCGGGCCGGCGAGCCCGAAGCCGCGGCGAACCAGCCGCCCGTGGCAGTCGTCTCGGACGCGTACACCTATTGCGCCTCCTGGGCCCCGCTTGTGGGGCCGCACTGCTACTTCTACGCGCGAGGCTCCTACGATCCGGACGGGGAGATCGTCTCCTGGGTGTGGGACTTCGGCGGCGAGGAACTCATCACTGACGTGGGCGACACCTTCTTCGGCTACGCAGCGGGACACAACGGAGGCACGCTGACCGTCGTCGACAACGAGGGCGCCACGGACACCGTCGCGATACTGCCCTGAGGCACAGGCCGCCCCGGCCGTGATTCGGCGACGGCATCCACGGCCCAAGCGGGCGCGGGCCGGGGCGCGCAGCAGCGGGGCGGGGCGGCCTGACCCGCCGGGCCGCCCCGCCCCCGGCTCCGCGGATCGCCGGGCCGCCCGTGGGAAGAGGCCGCTCCCGCGGACCCCGGCCCCACGGCCTGACCGCCCCGGCCCGCGCGCCCGCCGCGTCAGGAGGCGTACACCTCGAGCTCGACGATGCGCGAGTACTTGTGGTCGTTGGAGTCGTACGTCACGACCTGGACCCGGTCGGCCAGGACGGGGGCGAAGGCGGCGGTGATGTGCCCGGCCTCGTTGCCCCGCACCTCCTCGACCGTCCGCCAGCCCTCCGCGGTGTGCACCTGGATGTCGACGTCGCGCAGCCCCATCCGGGCGGCGGGATAGCGCGCCGAGTCCAGGGTGTAGAGCTCCACGCGGCCGACCGTGGCGCTCTCCGCCAGGTTGACGCCGTAGGTGTCGGGAAACACCCCCGAGGTCGCGTCGTGGGTGCCGCTCGCCCCCCACTGCGCCGAGTCCGTGTTGCCGTCCACGCCCCCGCAGAGCCGGACGTTGCTGTGCGTGGAGGAGGCGTAGGCCTGCTCGCCCAGCGCGAGGTTCGCGTCCGGCCCCCGCTCGGGCAGGGGCGCGACCTCCACCGTGATCCGCTGCGCCGGCTCCCCGTCGAGGCTCAGCGTGGCCAGGTACGAGCCGGGGGCGGTGTCCCGCGGCATCCGCACCTCCACCTCGGCGCCGGCCGTGTAACCGGCGTCCGCGGCCGGCAGATACGTCGACAGCACGCGCCTGGACAGGCTCAGCGGCGCCTCGACGGCCAGGTCGAGGTCCGCGAACACCGGCTCGTCCGAGGTGTTCGTCAGGCCCACGCCGAAGCTGGAGGACAGGCAGGGCAGCGGGGGCGCGGCGGCGACCCGGCCGGGCGCGCTGAGCGCCACCACCGAGTGGTGCCCGGGCCCGCCGCCGCGGCCGCCCCACTCCCCGGCGAAGGCCGCGCCGGCCAGGGAGGTCACCAGGAGCGCGGCGGCTCCCGCCCCGGCGAGGACCTTGGTACGTCTGTGCATCGTCGTCATCTTCCTGTTCCGTGCCGCGAAGGCGAGGGCGGGGCCGCGGCCGTCCGGCCGGGGCCGTGGGGCGCGCGGGCTCAGTCCCGGATGCCGGCGACGCCGTTCCCGATGACCAGGGACTTCCTGGTGCGGACGGCGGCATCCCGCCGGGTGACGGTGTCCGCCACCCGGTAGTGCGCGGTCCACTCCCGCGGGGTGATGCGGCAACTGACGTAGCCCCGCTCGTGGTTGGCGTAGGCCACGTGCGGGTTCTCGGCGAGGATGGTGCGCGTCCAGTCGTCCGCGTCGGCGCCGTCGCCGTCCGAGGAGATCGAGGTGCACACCAGCTCGCTGCCGACCACCGGCGAGGAGGGGTCGCCGAAGTCGCGCCTGAGGTCGCCGGCGAAGTTGGCGTGCACGTCGCCCGTCAGCACGACCAGGTTGTCCACGCCCCGCTCGTGCAGGCCGCCCAGCACCCGGTCCCGCGAGGCCGAGTAGCCCGACCAGGTGCCCATCGCCACGGACTGCGCGGCGCCCGCCGCCGCGTCCGTCGGCATCATCAGCACCTGCTGGGCCAGCACGTTCCAGCGCGCCGATGAGGCGCCGAGGCCGTCGAGAATCCACCTCTCCTGCGCCTGCCCGATCAGGGTGCGCGCCGGATCGAGGGTGTCGGCGTCCGGCGCGCGCCAGCCGCCGTCGGCGTGGGACCGGTACTGCCGGGTGTCCAGCACGGAGAACTCCGCGAGCCGGCCGAAGGCCAGGCGCCGGTAGAGCGGCAGGTCAGGCCCCTGGGGCAGCCGGTCCCAGCGCAGCGGCATGTGCTCCCAGTAGGCGCGGAAGGCGTTCGCCTGGCGGACCACCCACTCCGCCGAGTCCCGGGGGGCCCAGTCGTTCTCCACCTCGTGGTCGTCCAGGGTGACCACCCAGGGCGCCGCCGCGTGCGCGGCCTTGAGGTCGGGGTCCTGCTTGTAGAGGGCGTACCGCAGGCGGTAGTCGTCCAGCGTGACGCAGTCGACCCCCACCTCGGCCGGGACCTGCTGCCCGCGGGCGCCGCCGTCGACGGGGATCGGGTTCTCGTAGATGTAGTCGCCGAGGAAGAACACCACGTCGTGGTCCCGCGCCGCCAGGTCGCCATGCGCCGGGTAGAAGCCGGCCGTCCAGTTCTGGCAGGAGGCGAAGGCGAGGTCGAGAGCCGGCACCTCCGTGCCCGGCGAGGGCGCGGTCCTGGTCCGGCCGACCGGGCTGAGCTGCCCGCCCACCCGGAACCTGTAGTGGTAGTGCCGCCACGGCCGCAGCCCGCGGACGTCGACGTGCACCGTGTGCGAGTACTCCGGCCGCGCCGTCGCGCTGCCCGCCCGCACCACGCGGCGGAACCGCTCGTCCTCCGCCACCTGCCACTCGACCTGCACGGCGCTCCTGGGCATCCCCCCGTACGGTTCGAGTGGCTCCGGCGCGAGGCGGGTCCAGAGCACCACGCCGTCGGGCAGCGGGTCGCCCGAGGCCACCCCGAGGGTGAAGGGGTCGCGTCTCTCCCGGCCGCGGGCGCGGCCGTCGGCGGTGGCGACGCCCGCGAGGCCGCCGCTCAGGGCGAGGGCCGCGGCGGCCCCGGTTCCGGTGAGAAAGCGGCGCCGGCCGGCAGCCACGGCTTTGCTGGGTTTCGCGTACTTCGGGGGCACTGGCATGGCGGAAACGGAACGACGCCCGGCTGAACCCCAAGAGATCGCGAACCTGCCCACCCCGTACCGGCAGGCGAACATCTCGGTGCCCCGGCGCGCCCCGCGGCACGGCCCCCTCCCCGGGGCGCGGGCCGCACCCGGCAAGGAGCCCGCCCGGCCCGCTTCCCACCTCCGGTGGGTTTCCGGCCGGGGATGGATAGATTCGGCTCACCGTCGGCGTCTTGGTCATGACCGAACGCCACGAAGAGCTGGAGGGCTCATGACCGGAAAGTCGACTCTCAGGCGCGCCCTGTTCACCGGCGCCGCCGCCACCACCGCGATGGTGGTGTTCCTTCCGCAGGCGGCGCAGGCCGGCGGGATGGACCTGATCGAGGTGCGGCCCTACGAACGCGTCGTCATCAACGACCGGTTCGTGATGGGTCTGCTGCCCGAGGGCGAGCAGAACTACGTGGTCACCTCCCCCGAGTACTACGACGAGGAGATCGAGGCCGCGAAGAGCTACCCGGGCAGCAGCATCCGCCCCAACAGCGTCGGCGCCGGCGTCTACGGCGAGGACGGCGAGATCGTCCTGATCGAGGGCGTCTGGCGGCTGGACGAGGGCGTCCCGTTCATCGCCGTCGCCCCCGAGGGCGACGAACTCAGCTACGGGGCACAGCCGGTGGCCCTCAGGCACGAGGACGGCTGGGGCACCTTCTACTTCGACCCCGCCGCCTGGGAGATCGAGGGCACCGACACCTACACCATCATCGCCACGGACGCGGACGGTGACGTGTTCAGCGAGTTCGAGGTCTCCCTCGACGGCTGACGTCCGATGACTCGTGCACCCGAAGCCCACGACGCCGAGTTCAGGACTTTCGCGGCCGGCCGGTGGCCCCGGCTGCTGCGGACCGCGTACCTGCTGACCGGCCACCACCACGACGCGGAGGACCTCGTCCAGGTGGCGCTGGCCAAGGCGTATGCGCGGTGGGACCGCGTGACGCGGGCCAGGGACCCGGACGCCTACGTGTGGCGGATCATGCTGAACGCCCATCACGACCGCATCCGTGGCAGGAGGGTGCCCGAGTTCCTGACGACCTGGTTCCCGGAGCGGATCGACCGGGACCAGGTCGACCAGGTGCTGGCCCGGGACGTGCTGACGGCCGCGCTGCGCCGGCTCCCGCCGCGGCAGCGCGCGGCCGTCGTGCTGCGCTACGTCGAGGACCGCACCGAGACCGAGGTCGCCGCGCTGCTCGGCATCCGGGTCGGCACGGTGCGCAGCCGGGCGGCGCGCGGCCTGGAGAAGCTGCGCGCCGACCCCGCGGTCCTTAACCTGCAGGAGCCGGAAAGGGGACGGGAGGTGCCGATCCGTGCCGGAAAGCGAGAACAGGCCGGAGTTCATTGAGGAGTTGCGCCGGGTGGCGGAGTCCGTCGTGCCGGGGCCCGCGCCGGTGGAGCAGGTGATGCGCCGCGGCCGCGCGCTCCGCGCCCGGCGCCGGCTGGCCGTGGTGAGCGCGGCGACGGCGTGCGTGCTCGCGGTGGCCCTTGCGGTGGGCCTGGCGGAGTGGCCGGCCGGCGCGGGGCCCGAGGAGGCCGGCGGCTCCGGGGGCACCGCGCCGCCGGCGGCCCAGGCGACGCCCCCCGGGACGCCGTCCCCCTCCGCCGGCGGCGGGCTCGTGGAAGTGCGGCCCTACGAACGGGTCGTCATCAACCGGGAGACCGTGCTGGGTCTGCTCCCCGAGGGCGAGCAGAACTACGTGATCACCTCCCCGCAGTACTACGCGCAGCAGATCGAGGACGCCAAGCGCTTTCCCGGCAACAACGTCCGCCCCGGCAGCATCGGCGCCGGCCTCCTGGAGGACCAGAACGGCGCCCGGCTGATCGAGGGCGTCTGGCGGCTGGACGAGACGCCGGCCCGGATCATGATCGAGCCCGAGGGCGAGGACACCGCCTACCCGGCCACCATGGTCATGCTGGCCGGCGAGCCGGACTGGGGCGTCTTCTATTTCGACGCCGCCCGCTCCCCGTCCCTGCCCCCCGATTTCGACGTGACCGCCTATGACGAGCACGGCCGGGTGCTCGCCGTGACGCAGGGGCCCGGCTCCCCGTAGGCCGTCGGCCCGCCCGGGCCGCGCCCGGCCCGGGACGCCCGGGCGGGCGGCACGCCCCGCCGGCCTCAGGGCCAGAAGCCGCGGACGCGGAACTGCATCACGCGATACGGCCACCCGGTGCCGGTGTTCCACTGACTGACCGACAGGTGCAGGTCGTCGAGCGTCGAGCCCGGGATGACGTATCCGCCGTAGAGCTGGGCGACATGCGAGTCGTCCTCGGCGCCCCACGCGCCGCCCCAGATCAGCGTGGAACGGTGGGCGGTGTAGAGATTCGAGGTCGGGGTGTCCATGACGATGCCGTCGATGCGGTAGTCGCCCGCGTTGAACCAGGTCAGCACCCACTTGCCGTCCAGGGGGCGCAGCGACATCTCGCCGAAGCTGCCCTCCAGGATGGGGGTGGGCGGGTTGCCCCAGGCCCAGACGCCGTCGCGGTAGCCCCAGGGGTCGTACGCGGCGAGGTCGGTGATCCGGTCGGCCGGGACCCGGTGCAGGATGATCGGCTTGTCCCGCTGGAAGCCGGTCGAGTACACGTACACGTAGCCGTCGTTGCCCAGGCCCCAGGTGAAGAGCTGGAACATCCCGCCGTGCAGATCGGAGGGGAACTTCGCGCCCGTGTGCACCCACGTGGCCCCGGAGTCGTCGGACCGCCAGATCTCGGTCCACACGACCGTGCCGAGGCCCTTGTTGACCATGGCGTGCAGGTACATGCTGCCGCCGATGGTGATCACGTCGGAGGGGAGGACCGTGGAGAACTCGGGATTGTCGTGCTCGTAGGCCCAGAACTGCTGCGCCGCGTCGCCGCCCACCGCCCCGGACCAGGTGACGCCCGCGGCCAGGTCCGTGGTGCCCGACCAGAGGCCGACCGGCGAACGCCACCAGCCCGCGCCCACGGAGGCACCCTCGAAGGTGTCGCCGAAGACGAACAGCAGCCGGCCGTCGGGGGTGCGGGCGGGAATGCCCAGGTCCGTCGCCTCCATGCGGAAACGGGTCGTCAGGCCGGGGCCGGTGAGATCGGCGACCTTGGTGGTCGTCTGCGCCAGGGGCCGGGTGCCGCCCCGGGCCGAGGCCGGCAACGCCAGCCCACCGCCCAGGCTCAGACCGCCCGCCGCCGCTGCCTTGAGAAATGTCGAACGCCTCACCCGCCCAGGAAATCCACCCACGCCACCGGTGTCAAGAACCTGACAACACGGGGTATCCGCCCGGGCGGACCGCCCGCCCTCCCCCCGGAACGCCGGTGGTCACCGCGCCAGGGGTCCCCGGCAGAGGTCCGGGACCTCGGGGCGCTGCCGGAAGCCCGCCGACCGGTAGGTGGCGACGGCGCCGCCGAGGGAACTCGGCGTGCACACGAGGGCACTCGACGCGCCGAGCTCCCGGAGTGCGGCCGCCGCGGCGCGGGTGATCGCCCTGCCGTGGCCGCGCCGGCGATGCGCGCGGTGCACACCCATCGGCTCCAGCAGACCGGGCCTGCCGGGGCCGGCCGACCACACCGTCACCGCGGCCACCGCCTCGCCCCTGTCGTCGTACGCGACCAGGCAGCGGGCCTCGGCGTACGGCAGCCCGGCCGCCATCGTGTGCCAGAGCTCCTCGGCGAACGTCGACCCGTCGAACGCCGCCCGCTGGACGGCGGCCCGCACCTGCGCCTGCCCGGGGCCGACCACCTCGATCCGCATCCCCGGGTCCTCCACGGGCTCCGTGAGGTCGCGGCGCAGCGGCGTCCACGGCTCGCCGTCGGTCCAGCCCTCCGCCTGCAGCAGCTCCCGGACCAGCGAGCCCCTCGGCGCCTCGACGCACACCTTCCCCCCGTCGAGCACGCCGCGCTCCGGCTCGGTCACGTCCCGGGCCAGCTGCCGCGCCGGCTCCTCGTCCCGCTGGGCGTCCGGCGCGATCGCCAGCCGCACCAGCCCGGGCCCGTCCAGCAGCCCGAGGGCGAGGATGCGCCCGTCCCGGCTCCAGGTCCTGACCGCCGCGGCCGTCGCCCTCGCGCCGAGCCGCCAGTGCCAGCCCAGGTCCCCTGGGTGCAGCTGCATCGGCACCCCTTCGCACTGCCAGTCCCGCAGCGCGTGCACGGCCGCGCTCAGCCCCTCGACTCCCGGCTCGTTCAGCACTGTTGCCATGCGCCGATCCCACACCACCGCACCGGCGATCCGCACCGGGTTTTCGTCCCGCGCCCGGCTTCCCGGCGGCCGCCGCGCCCGGAAGGGCGCGCGCGGCCTCGCCTCCGCCGGGAAGCGGCCGCCGGGGGAGAGGGGAGCCTAGTCTCCGCCCCCCACGGCGAAGAGGAAGATGAGGAACGCGGCGAAGAGGTGGCCGATGAGGCCGTAGACGAGGACCCGGACCCACAGGCCGCGAGGGATGCGGTCCTTGTCCGGCCGCCTCACGGACGGCCGCTGCTGCGACATGCGGTTGCTCCTTCAGTGCGCCGCGCTGGGCCCGCCCAGGCACAGCGCGGCCGGCGCGCTCTGCATCAGGGTGTGGACGAACAGCAGGTCCACCCCGGCGGGCGCCGCGGCGCCGATCCGGTGAGGTGTGAGTGAGTCGAAGTGCGCGCTGTCCCCCTCGTCGAGCACCTGCTCCGTCTCGCCGAGGAACAGCCGCAGCCGGCCCGCGCGGACGTACAGCCACTCCTCGCCCGGGTGCGTGCGGACCAGGTCGCCCTGGCGGCCGTGCGGCACGTGCACCCGCAACGCCTGCATCGCGCGCCCCGGGGAGCCCGCCGGCCAGTACGTCCAGCCGCCCGCCTCCTGCGGACGGGCCGCCGCGGCCCGCACCACCGCGTCCGGGGCGGTCACCGTCTCGCCGAGCAGCTCGGAAACCGTCGTACCGTAGACCCGGGCCAGGGTGAGCAGGACCGGCAACGAGGGGTGACGCTGCCCGGTCTCCAGCCGGGAGAGGTGGGCCGGGGAGAGCGCGGCGCGCGCCGCCGCGGCCTCCAGGGTCAGCCCGGCGCGGCGGCGCAGCTCACGCAGCCGCGGGGCGACGGCGGGCAGCTCGCCACCCGCGCCACGGGGGAGGGGGCTCATGCCCCGATTGAGCCACGCACCTTCCCTCTCAGGCAAATTCCTTGCCTCTGAGGCAAAAACCCCGGGCCGGGGTCGCCCCGAGGCGGCCCGCTCAGCGCCGTCCCGGGTCCCCGGCGGGCAGAAGGACGATGCCAAGGCCGTGGAGCCGATCCGGGTCGGTCTCGACGGCGATCCGGGAGATCCTCCCCTCGCGGACGGTGAACGCGAGGACGGCACCCGGCCGGCCGCGGTGCCACCAGACGGCCGCGGGAACCCCGTCGACCAGCGCGAGCCGCGCGGCCTGGGCCCGTCCGGCGAAGAAGGCCGCCACCTCCCGCGGGTTGACCGGATCACCGGGAGAGCACCGTGTCACTGCAGGTGAGCACCATCATGCTCGGCGTCGATGACCTGGACCGCGCCCAAGAGGTTCTACGCCGAGGGCCTGGGCATGACGATCGACAAGGACATCCCCCGTTCCGTCTCGCTCGGCCTGGGCGAGGGCTCCCCGCAACTGGCGCTCCACGCACGGGAGGCGGCGGCACAGGACGCCGGCGTCTCCCCGGAGGGCTCCGGATTCCGCGGCGTCTCGCTCCACGGCAACGCCGACTCCAGGGCGGAGGTGGACGACTCCAGGCGGAGGTGGACGAGGCGCCGCGCAACGCGGCGGCCGCCGGCGGCAGTGTGGTGCGGGCGGCGGCCCCCGCCCCGTGGGGCGGCTACTTCGGCTACTTCAGCGACCCGGACGGCCACCTGTGGCAGGTCACCACCTACGCCTCCTGACGCGCCGGCCGCACGCGGGGTCCCCGGCCCGCCTCCCGAGGCGGGCCGGGGCACCGGCCCTGGACACCTGGCGCCGCCGCGTGGGTGGCCTCGCGCGGTGGCCTCATCCGGAACCGGGCTCCCCGGAGTCGGGCCCGGCGGTGCCGCCGAGCCCGAGGCGGAGGTGCTCGACGTGGTAGAGGGCCTGGTCGAGGAGCTCGGCGACGTGGTCGTCGTAGAGGGCGTAGACGACCGAGCGGCCCTTGCGGGTGCCGGTCACCAGGCCGAGGTTGCGCAGCAGGCGCAACTGGTGGGAGCAGGCGGACTGTTCCATGCCCACCTCGCCGGCCAGTTCGGTCGCGGGCAGCGGGCCCTCGCGGAGGCGGGCGAGGATGAGCAGCCGGGAGGGGGTGGCCAGGGCCTGGAGCGTGGTGGCGACCTTCGCGGCGCCGGCGGCGTCCAGGCGTGCGCGTGGCAGGGCGCCGGCGGGTGACGAGGCTCTGTGACCCATGCGCCCATCGTATGCCGCAACCAGAACACATGAACTCTTGTTCATCTGTTCCTGCTACGGTGGGGCGGGAACGCTGCCCCCCGCCCGCCTCGTCGCAAGGGACCGCCGGATGTCCTCGACCCTCACTCGCCCGACCCCGGCCGGCGCCGCAGGCCGAACCGCCCCTCCGCGGCGCCGCACTCGCGTCTTCGCCCTCCCCGAGGCCCGCTGGGCGGCCGCGGCGCTGCTGCTGTTCCTCGCCGCGTTGCCGCCCTATCTGGCCGGGGCCCCCGCCTGGGCCTGGGCCCCGCTGTTCGCGCTGACCTACGCGACCGGCGGCTGGGAGCCAGGCTGGGCCGGACTGCGGGCCCTGCGCGAGAAGACCCTGGACGTGGATCTCCTGATGGTCGTCGCCGCGCTCGGCGCGGCCGCCATCGGGCAGGCGCTGGACGGCGCGCTGCTGATCGTCATCTTCGCCACGTCCGGGGCCCTGGAGTCCATCGCCACCGCCCGCACCGCCGACTCGGTGCGCGGCCTGCTCGACCTGGCGCCCGCCACCGCCACCCGCCTGGCCGGCGACGGCACCGAGGAGACCGTGGCCGCCGCGGACCTGACCGCGGGCGACGTCATCCTGGTCCGGCCGGGGGAGCGGATCGGCGGCGACGGCCGGGTGCTCGCCGGCACCGGCGAGGTCGACCAGGCCACCATCACCGGCGAGCCCCTGCCGGTGACCAAGCGGGAGGGCGACGAGGTCTTCGCCGGCACCCTGAACGGCACCGGCGCCCTGCGGGTGAGGGTCGAGCGCGAGCCGTCGGACTCGGTGATCGCCCGGATCGTGGCCCTGGTCGAGGAGGCATCCCGCACCAAGGCCCCCACCCAGCTGTTCATCGAGAAGGTCGAACAGCGTTACAGCCTCGGCATGGTCGCCGCCACCCTGGCCCTGTTCCTCCTGCCCCTGGCCTTCGGCGCCGATCCGCGGTCCACGCTGCTGCGTGCCATGACCTTCATGATCGTCGCCTCGCCGTGCGCGGTGGTGCTGGCGACCATGCCGCCGCTGCTGTCCGCGATCGCCACCGCGGGGCGGCACGGCGTCCTCGTCAAGTCGGCCGTGGTCATGGAACGCCTCGGGCAGGTGGACCGGGTCGCGCTGGACAAGACGGGCACGCTGACCGAGGGCACCCCCCGGGTGACCCGCATCCACCCCCTGGAGGGCTCAGACCCGGACGAGGACGCACTGCTGCGGTGGGCCGCGGCGGCCGAACACCCCAGCGAGCACCCGCTGGCCCGCGCGATCGTGGACGCCGCCCGCGCCCGCGGCCTCGACATTCCCCCGGCGGAACACTTCGACTCGGCCCCCGGCACCGGCGTGCGCGCGGTGGTCCAGGGCCGCACCGTCGCGGTCGGCAGCCCCGCCCGCCTCTGCGGGGACCGCACCGGCCACCGGGCCCTCGCCGTGGCCGCGACCCTGGCCGAGGAGGGCCACACCGCGGTGCTGATCACCCTCGACGGCAGGCCGATCGGCCTGCTCGGCATCGCCGACCGGCTGCGTGAGGAGGCCGCCGCCACCGTCGCCGCGCTGACCGGCCTGACCGGCGCCGCACCCGTGCTGCTCACCGGCGACAACCCCCGCGCCGCGGCCAGGACGGCCGCCGAGGCCGGCATCGCCGAGGTCCGCGCCGGGCTCCTGCCGCAGGACAAGGTCGCCGCCGTCCGGAAGCTCGAACAGGAGGGGCGGAAGGTGCTGCTGGTCGGCGACGGCGTCAACGACGCCCCCGCCCTGGCCGCCGCCCACACGGGCATCGCGATGGGCCGCGTCGGCTCCGACCTCGCCCTGGAGACGGCCGACGCGGTCGTGGTGCGCGACGAGCTGGCCACCCTTCCCGCCCTGGTGCGCCTCTCCCGCCTCTCCCGCCGCCTCGTGGTGCACAACCTCGTCATCGCCGGAGCGTTCATCACCGCCCTGGTCGCCTGGGACCTGGCCGCCACCCTGCCCCTGCCCCTCGGCGTCGCGGGCCACGAAGGCTCCACCGTCATCGTCGGCCTCAACGGCCTGCGCCTGCTGCGCGAGGCCGCCTGGCGGCAGGACGGCACCCGGCCCTGACGCACTCCCGCCCCGCACGCCGCCGCCCCGGCCACCGCCGCCAAAGCGCCCCGGCGCCCCGCCCGCGGGGCGAAACCAGCGTCCCCCGCGGGAACGCGCCTGTCACGGTGCTCGGGAACGATCTCCGGGTCGACGTGTGCCCCCGGACCGGCCGGGGGCAGACGCTGCGCGTATCGCCGCGCTCGGCCTGCCCGCGACGATCCTCAGGCCGGTGTCCTTGCGGACCGGCGCGCGAACCGGCCAAACACCGGCGCCCGCCGTCACCCTCACTCCCCCCAAGTAGCTCGATGGGATGATAATCGCCCTCGTTTCCGCTTCGGCGGATCGGCCGGGGTAGCTCGTGGTGCGGATCTTTTCCGACGTCGAGAGGAGTCGCAGCGCCATGAGCACTGCGGTCACGTCCGGTTCCTGGCCCTCCGTCACGGCCGACACCACCACGTTCAGCGGACTGGGCACGGACCACGTCAGGTGGGGGAACGTGGCGGACGGCGCCAAGAGCGGCTATGTCTTCCGCGGCGGCACCGTCGAGGTGCGGCTCGACGGCACCGAATTCACGCTGGGCACCTTCACCCACGAGAACTTCCCGATCCCCGCGCTGCCCCAGCCGCAGTTCGACGTGGACCTCACCGTGAAGGTCGCGTTCGAGGACGGCACCGAGAGCGACTTCAGCTTCCGCTTCCACCACAACGAGACGCCCAACGACGGCCCCGCGCCCGAGGACCTCGTGGATCTGCCCAGCTTCGTCTCACCGGAGGAGGTCACCGTCGACGGCCGCAAGTACCAGGTCGTCATCAGCGGCTTCAAGCAGGGCGGGCAGGTCGTCCGGCAGTTCGTCAGCACCGAGGGCGGCGCCAACAGCGCCGACATCGTGGCCCTGTTCGCCCCCGCGGGCGAGCCCGACGTGGTCCTCACCCACGTGCACTTCAAGGGACAGGCGAAGAACCAGGCGGACGAGTACGTCGAGATCCAAAACCGCGGCAGCGCGCCCGCGGACATCTCCGGCTGGTACCTCGGCGCCGACGACGCCGGGCAGGACTTCGTGTTCCCCCCGGGCACGGTCCTCCAGCCGGGGCAGCGCATCCGCGTCTACACCAACGAGCACCACCCGGAGTGGGGCGGACACTCCTACGGCATCAACCGCCCCATCTGGAACAACCAGGGCGACACCGCCCTGCTGCAGAACACCGCGGGGGAGACCGTCTCCGCGTTCCCCTACGGCAACAAGGCGCCCACTCCCTGACCGGGAAGGGCTCCGGCGGGCCGGCCCGGCACTCCCGGGCCGGCCCGGCCTCCCACGCCCACCCCCACCCCGGCGCCGGGCGACCCACCCCCCACCGCCCGCCCGTCGTCAGCAGGCCACGTTCTTGGCGAGGCAGACGGTCCCGCCGTCCCCGGCGGCCGGCGCCGGCCGGTATCCCTCGCCCCCGGTAGAGGCCGATGTTCCTCCGGCTCCTGGCCCCGGTGTGCAGCACAGTGCGGCGGCAGCGCGGCTCGGCGGCGGCCTCGGCGAGGTGCAGCAGCCCGCGGCCCAGCCCCCGCCCCCGCAGATCGGGGACGATGCCGAGGCGCCCCACGTGCCCGTCGGTGCCGACGCGCCGGGCCCGCACCATGCCCGGCAGCCGGCCCTCCCGCCACAGCCCCGTGGCACGCCAGGCCGCCAGCCACCGGCCCACCTGCGCGGGCGACTCGCGCAGGGCGGAGATCGCCAGGGCGTCGCCGACGAGGGCCTCGTCCACCCAGCAGCACCGCTGAAGCACCGTGACCTCGGGCGCCTCCTCGGGCGCCGGCCGCCTCAGGCAGGACCCGGGCAACGGGCCCGCCGACCGGAGGCAACCATCCCCGCGGCCAGGCCGAACCCGGCCCACCACAAACCGGCCCCACGCCCGCGCCGCAACCTCGAACTCGCCGGAGAAGCCGGGGCATTCGCCACCGCTCCGCCCTCGACGACCTCGGCCCCGCCCCGTCGCCGTCACCGGCGGCACCAACAGCCAAAAGACCCGGCACCGGCCCGGCACCGCCGGCGACATCCGGAGGTGCCCCATGCACCACCGTCCACGGCATCGACCCCAGCCTGTGCGGCCCCGGGCCCGGGCAGGAGGCCCGCATCCCCCGACGGTCCCGGCCGGCACGGGAGCACGTCCGGCCCCAGCACCGCCGGCCGGCCTCGCCCGGCATCCGCGCCGTCCGGTGGCCGCCGCCCTACAGCCCCGCCTCGTCGAGTGCGGCCTGCTGTTCCGCGCTGAGCGTGTGCCGCCTGCTGCGGGTGTTGGAGACCCATACGCCCAGGCGGATGCGGACGGGCTGCCCGGTGGCCGGGTCGGTGAGGTGCTCGACGTGGCTTCGCGGAACGCTCGTTCTTCCCTCGCGCTGCGCGTACTGCTTGAAGGCGGTCAGCCCGCGCGTGAAGGCGGCGGCGTGCGCGGAGATCGTCCTGCGGGCGGCAGTGGGAACTCCGGCCGTTCTCTCCAGCGGTGTGACGCCCAGCTCCTCCAGGAGCTCGCGCTGCCCGGCGGACAGGCGCCTCCAGGCCTGCCGCTGCCGCAGGAGCCAGGCCCCGATGTCGACGCCGCCGACGGTCACGCCCGGCAGGATGTCCCCGGGGGTGGCGCCGCCGTCGATGCACTGCCGGAGGGCGGCGTGGTTGCGCTGCCATTCCAGCGGCCAGGCGGGGTTCCAGTGGGGATCGATCGCGGCCAGCTGCCGCGCGCGGCGCCGGGCGCGCTGGGGGTCTTTGCCGAGTCCGCCGGGCCGGCGGAGGTTGGCCAGGAGCATCCCGACGGGTTTGTCGAGGATCGTGGCCGACCTCGACGCGGCCAGGGTGCCGTACTCCTCGTGATAGGCGCGCAGAACCGCGAGGTTCTCCTCCCAGGCCAGCTCCCGCTCGTCCCAGATCATGCCGAGCTTCTCCAGGCGGCGGGCGCGTTGCCCGTTCATCGCTCCGGCGGCGTAGGTCTTGCGCTGGTCGGCGATCCACTGCCCGAGGGGGTAGGCGTCCTCCCGGTGGGAGTACGGGACGCGGGCGTGGCCCTCGCGCTCGCGGAACCGGCGCAGCGCGGCCAGACCGCGTTCCCAGTCCTGGCGTTCGGTGTCGATGACGTGGTAGCTGATCCACTCCGCCACCATCGCCGGGTCCCGCGGCGCGGAAAACCGCAGCAGAAGCCTGGGCTCATCCTGGCCGTCCTCGGGCGGGGGGCCGATGTCGGGGCTGGGGGAGAGCGGCCCGGTGTTCGTCTGCGGAATCGCCAGCAATTCCACGGCCTGTTCGTCGTGCGCCCGCAGCCCTTGAAGCACCCGCAGCAGCGGCTGGTACGAGGCGGAGGTGAACATGTCCTGCGGCCGCTCGCCCGGCGCCAGGAACACCGGCACGATGAGCGAGGCGAGTTTTCCCTGCCCCGGCCTTTGCCGCAGCGCCCGGCCGATGGCCTGCACGATGTCGACGGGCGACCCCTTGGGGTCGAGGAAGGCGACGGAGTCCACCGCGCGGATGTCGACCCCTTCGCCCAGGACGCGGCAGTTGGAGAGGATCGCGCGGCCGGCGCGGGTGGCGAAGTCGGCCAGGACCCGGCGGCGGTGGCCGGGATCGTGCTCGCCCTTGAGCCACCCCGCCCACACCCGCGCCGGATACCGCCCGGGCGCGCCCGCGTGAAGCCTGCGGGCGACCGCGGGCAGCCCGGCGGAGAACGCCTGGGCCTCCACCGTGCGGTGGTGGAAGGTGATCATCGTCTGCAGGTCGTGCTCGGCCATGCTCTTGAGCACCGCCGTCTGCAAGGCGCCGAGGCGAAGCCCCCGGATTTCCTCCTCGCCCCGCCCGGGCCCGTACAGCCGGCCGGGCGGCAGCTGCGGATCGGCCAGCTCCACGACGATGATCTGGTAGCGGGCCAGCAGCCCGCGGGAGACGGCCGCGGCCAGGGAGAGCCGGTAGACGACGGGCCCGAAGATGGCCTCGTCGTCCATGCTGGCGGCCATCTCCTCCGGCAGCGGGTCGCGTCGGCCCCCGCGCGCGTCCGGCGGGGCGAGGCGTTCCTGCCAGATGCGCGGCGTCGCCGTCAGGTACAGCCGTCGCAGTGCCGGCAGTAGCGCGTTGTCGTGGACGTCGGCCCAGGCTTTCCCCAGGCTGCCCGAGGTGCGGTGGGCCTCGTCGACCACGACCAGGTCGAAGGGGTCCATGCCCAGGCCGTAGGCACCCTTGAAGGTTTCCAGGACGACCGGCAGGGAGGCATAGGTGGCGTAGACGGTCACGGTCCCCGACCCGTGCCACAGGGCCAGCTGCGGCGCGCTGGTGGTCGAGCGGAGCCCCCGCGACCACAGCACCGGGTCGCCCTTCAGCGAACACACCGCCACCGCCGGCCCTCGGTGCCCGGCCTCCTGCCAGGCCCCCACCGTCTGGGTGAGCAGATCCAGCGTCGGCACCAAGACCAGCACCCGGCCCCTCCGCGCCACCCGCCGCGCGGTATCGGCGGCCACCAGCGTCTTCCCCGACCCGCACGGCATGACGACCGTGGCCCGCAGCCCCCCGCGCGGAATGCGCTTCCCCGGAGGAATGTCCAGCGCCCGCGCCGCGGCCACGACCGCTTCGAGCTGATGGTCAAAGCGCCTGAGTGCCATTCCCTGTTCCTCCCGGGGCCGAGTAAACCACCAACGGGAACGACAGGGCCGAAAGGCGAAGCCGCCCACACCCAGGCCACAGGCCGCAGGCCACGCCGCGATGAGAACCCGCCCCGCGGTCGCGCCGAACGGCAGTCCCACCACGACGCCCGCACGCCGAGACCTGATCACCCGCGCGGCGACGCACCCTCTGCGCGGCGCGCGGCACACAGCCCGGCGGTGGCGGTCGGCGCGGTGCAGGCCCCCGGGAACGCAGCAGCCCCGGCAGGACCCGCAGCCGACGGCCACCAGCGCGTGGGCCGTGCGGATGCCGGGGACTCCCGGGCGCCTCGCGGGCGGTGTCAGCGGTGGCCCAGCACGTTGACCACCCGGCCGCCGGGGTCGCGGACGAAGAAGCGCCGCACGCCCCACTCCTCGTCCCGCAGGGGGTGGACGATCTCCGCGCCGCTGTCCCGCATGACCGCGTAGGCCGCGTCCACGTCGTCCACTTCGACGCTCAGGTCGGGGGTGACCGGGGCGGTCTTGTCGCGGGCCATGACGCTGACCTGCGCCGACGGGGCGGACGGGGAGGCGAGCGTCATGATCCATCCATGGTTCATGACCTCCTCGAAGCCCAGCAGGCCATAGAACTCCCGGCTCTCCTGCACGGCGTCCGACCGAAGGTTGGGCACGACACGACGAACGGCCATCGACGACTCCAAGCAGATCAATCCGATGCGGGCAATCTCCAGGAGTACTACGGCACACCCACCACGCGTGTGCGCGAAACGCGCTGCAAGGGCCCCCTCGGCGGGAGTGGGGTGCCAGGGCCGGCGCCACGTGTGTGGCACGTCTGGGGTGGCGCCGCCGCTGAAGCCGAACCGCCCCGTCTCCCACCGCACCGCCGACACCCCGTGAAGTGATCTGACTCACATGTCGTCACAGGGGCCGATCAGGCGGCATCTCGTGCTCGAACCGCTCGACATGAGGGAGACGACATGGCTGAGAACACCCACGTGGTCGTGATCGGCGGCGGGTACGCCGGCGTCATGGCGGCGAATCGGCTGACGCAGCGCAACGACGTGACCGTGACCCTGATCAACCCGCGTGCGACCTTTGTGCACCGCGTCCGCCTGCACCAACTGGTGGGCGGGACCCACGGCGCGGTCGTGGACTACCGGGAGATTCTGGCCGAGGGCGTCCGAACGGTTGTCGACACCGTGGCGCGGATCGACGCGGCCGGCCGCAGCGTGACGCTGGCGTCGGGCGGCACCGTGGGCTACGACTACCTGGTCTACGCGGTGGGCAGCGGCAGCGCCGACCGGCGCGTGCCAGGAGCGGACGAGTTCGCCTACCCCATCGCCACCCTGGAGGAGGCAAAGCGGCTGCGGCCGGTCCTCGACTCCGCGCCCACAACAGCCGCGGTGACGGTGGTCGGAGCCGGGCCCTCCGGCATCGAGACCGCCGCGGAACTGGCCGAGCAGGGCCGCACCGTCACGCTGGTCTGCGGCGGCGTCCTCGGCCCCTACCTCCACACCCGGGGCCGGCGTTCGGTGGCCCGCAGGCTCGCCGCGCTCGGAGTGACCGTGCTCGACGGCTCGGACGCCACGGTGACGGCGGTGACCCACGATGCCGTGCGCCTCGCCGACGGCCGCGAGCTGCCGAGCCAGGTGACCATCTGGACCGCCGGCTTCGCCGTGCCGGACCTGGCCGCGCGCAGCGGGCTGAGCACCGACGCCCTGGGCCGGCTGCTCACGGACGAGACGCTGACCAGCGTGGATGACGACCGCATCGTTGCGGCCGGGGACTCGGCGGCGCCCTCGGGCCTGGCACTGCGGATGAGCTGCCAGGCCGCGATGCCCCTGGGCGCACGCGCCGCCGACACCCTGCTCAGCCTGATCGCGGGGGAGCAGCCCGAAACCCTCAACCAGTCGTTCGGAGCGCAGTGCCTCAGCCTGGGCCGGCGCACCGGCATCTTCCAGTTCGGCAACCGCTCCGACGTCGCCGTCTGGTTCCACATCGACGGCCGCCTCGGCGCACAGATGAAGGAGGCCGTGTGCAAGGGCATCGTGAAGCACCTGTCCGATGAGGCGCACAAGCCCGGCGGGTACAGCCTGCACCGCATGAAGGGAGGCGCCGGACGCCGGAAGGCACTGGAGGCCAAGCGCAGCGAGGCCCCGGCCCCCGCCCGGCGGGCCGCCTGATCGCGAACCCGTGACCGATCCGGCCCGGTCCGACCGCAACCCATCCGGAGCGCATGTCGTGCGGCGACGCCCCGACCGCGGGCGCCGCCGCACACACGCGCTCACCAGCGGCCCCCCAGGAACCGATCACGGCACAACTCCGCGTCCCCCAGCCGGATGCCGCGCGAAGTCCCCTCCTGACCGCACCAGGCGTGACCTCGCGGGCAGGGCCACGGGAGTTCCCGACCCGGCCGCAGCCTCGGCGGACTCCCCGGGGCGGGCCGGTACCGTTCCGGTACCCTACGGGGCATGCCTGCGTTGAACGTGGAGTACACCGAGAAGGAACTCGCCGCTCTCCGGGCCGCGGCCGCGGCCGCCGGGATGAGCCTGAAGGCATACGTGCACGACGCCAGCCTGCGCGATCAGCAGCGGCGGGCCTTCGTCGCCAGCGCGACCCGGTTCTACGACGAGCACGTCGCCGAGTTCGACGCCGCGTTCCCGGACGAGGCGCCCCGGCCCCGGGCGGCTGCCGCCTGATGGTGCTCATCGACGTGCCCTGGCTCCTGGAGGTCCAGGAGGCACGGATGGCCGACCTCGCCGTACGCGACTACTCCGGTCTGGCCGCCGCGGTCGCCCGTCACCGCGTGAACACCCCCCAGCTGGGCTATGAGCCCGACGCGGCCTGGCGGGCCGGCGCGCTGCTCCACACCATCGTCCAGCTGCGCCCGCTCCCCGCACGCAACGGCCTGTACGGCTCCATGGTGGCCGTCGCCTACATGGACGCCTCCGACGAAGGACTCGACGCCCCCTACGGAGGGCTGGTCGACCTCGTCCGGGAGATCACCGGCGGCAAGACAGACGAGCTCGGCGCGGCCGGCCGCATCCGCTCCTGGCGCGTCTGAACCAACCCAGGACCTCGGGGCCCGCCACAGACGGCCGTGATCAGGTGGGGAAAAGCCGCAGATAGCATGAGCCTTCATGACCTTGAAGAAACGGTGGACTTCCCGGGTTCTCCTGGTGGATGAGGAGGAACGCCTGCTCCTGTTGTGCGGCCGCGATCCGCGCAGGCCGGGGGCACGATGGTGGTTCACCGTCGGTGGCGGCGTCGAGCCGGACGAGAACTACCCTGAGGCCGCCGTGCGGGAGGTCCGGGAAGAGACGGAACTGTCTCTTCCCGTTGAGCGCCTGAGCCCCGTCGTCTGGACTCGGCAAACCACCTTCAGCGTCGACGGACAGGGCTTCGACCAGTACGAGGAATACCGCCTCGCGCGCGTCACGGCTGACGAGGCTCGCGGAATGAACATCCTGACGGACGAGGCCCGTTACGGGTATCGCTGGTGGTCGACAGTGGACCTGGCCACCACCACGGAAACCGTCCGGCCGAAGAAGATGGCCCTCCTCCTGCCCGACGTCCTGTCGACCGCCGGCCTCGAACGGCGCCCTGTGCACCTGGGCAACTTCCATGAAGACACCGACCCGGAATAGGGCCCCCATTGCGCGCCCACCCGAGTGCTCTGCCAAGCGCCGGCGAAGCCGAACCGGAGATCCGCGCGTGCCGCCTCCCACTTCCCCTTAAGCAAAGCGCGCTCTCTCAGCAGAGCCGCCCCTCTGGCGACCACGACGACGATCCACGCCGGCAGTTCGCCACCAACCGCCTCGACACCTCGCCCAGGGCAAGCGTGGACCGCAGGTCAGTGGTGAATACCTCCAACAGCGCGGGCCGAATTGAACCTTCGGACATGCTGTTCCGGACCGGCCGCTGGTCCGCCGCACACAAAGGGCCCGTCGCGCGTCGCGCGGCGGGCCCGGGGGCGGGCTGCTCCCCTCCTATGCGCGAGGAGGGGGACAGCTCAGCGGCGGACGACTGCCAGGATGGTCAGCGTCGCCCAGTAGACCGCCTGCGCCAGGTCGGGCAGGCTCTGGTACGCCGTGGCCGCCAGGCGTCGCCAAGGTCGCCGTTTCCCCATCTCACCTCCCGATCTTCTCCCGGGCCCAACCGCGTGTTGGGCGCTGTGTTCCCCGTGTGCCCGGGGGACATCGGCACGTGAGGACCGCACTCAACGCGGTGCGTCCGGGCGGCTGAAATGGCGCTGCCCAAAGGAAGGTTGATGCCCGCCGCGGCAGCCGGCGCGGCTTCGCCGATCAGCGGCGGGTTGCATCGTGCAGCCGCTGGGCGAGGCGGCGGTCGGGCCGGGTGACGATTCGCCCGCCGTCGCAGGAGTCCGCGGCCAGGCGGTCGACCTCGGCCTCGATGTGTGCGGGAACCTGCTGGGTCGCGGGCCGGTGCAGGCGGGCGAACGCTTCGAGCAACTCATAGAGGCCCTCCACCGGGGGAACGCGTTTTCCCCGCGTGGGCCGCTCCTGGTTGGCCTCGTGGAACCAGTGCCTGGACTTGCGGCGCTCGCCGAGTTGAAGGTGGAGCAGGTACAGGCAGTACGCCGCGGTCCGGTGGCCGGCGCCCGCGGCCAGCTGCCACCAGAACTGGGCGCTCTCCACGTGGCTCGTCAGGTAGAGGAGCGAGGCGAAGACCACCGTGCCCTCGATGTCCAGGTCGCTCAACTGCTGTGTCCCCCCACCCGCCCCTTCGCCCGCGCTCTCTGCCGCCTGGCGGCCTGCGGCAGAGTCGTCGACCAGGCGGGAGAGATGATCAGCGGCGTCCGGCTTGTCCAGTAACCAGCGAGCGATCCGGCGCAGTCGCTGGCGGGCTCCTTCGGACTCGCGGGTCTCCTGCTCGCCCGCCCGCTCGGCGGCGGCCTTGGCCCAGGCGACATCCCGGGCCAGGCGCCGAAGAGCCTGGCCGACGTCGAAGGCGCCGGCAGCCGTTCGGGAAGCGGGGGTTGGAGTGACCCTGGCGGCAGTCAGGAGGTCGTCGATGCTGGGGGTCATCGTGCCTGTCCCTCGGTCTGGTGGTTCGTTCGTGTCTCCGCAGGCAGACCCATGCGCTCGCGCAGGGTGTCCTTGCCGCGGCGGATGTGGTGGTCGACGGTGCGTTCGTGCAGGTCCAGGAACCAGGCGATGCGTCGGGTGCTGTAGCCCAGGACATAACGCAGCACGATCGCGTCGAACTGCCGGGGTGGGAGCTCCGCCATCGCCGCGTACAGGCCCATGGCGCTGTGCATGACCCTGAACTGGTCCCGGGTGGCCTCCAGGGCCTGCTGGACGGCGCCGTTGATGATGAAGGCCGCCGGCCGCTGCTGCCGTTTGAGCAACTCCTCGACCGTCTCGCGAAGGATCTTCCATGCCTGCTGGCCGACGGTCTGCTCGCACAGCAGCAGCTCGTCCCAGCGGGCGACGATCCGGGTGAAGGCCGAATGGACGGCCTCCTCGGCCGAGTGACGATCGCCCAGCTGGGCCTCGGCCCAGTCGTGATACAGCTCCTGGTGGGTCAGGTAGAACGCCTCGGCGTCAAGGGGCAGGTCCAGGGGGGCTTCAACCGGCGTCGCCTGCCTCCTGGGCGCGGGCTCGGGAGCCTGGCCGTCGGGAAGGTCGTGGTCCATCACCTCACCCCCCTTCCGCACGGGCGACCAAGGAGATGGGGCCGGCGCTGCCGGACATCGCTGCTGTGCATCGGTCCTTCTTCGACGTATCGGGCGGCGCCACCTGACGGGAACTCAGGAACCAGGCGCCGTAGGCCGGTTGGGCCTTGAAGCCAGTCAAGCGATTTCGGCGGCCGGCCACGCATGGCGAAGCGAACGAAATTCCCTACACGATCATCAACGGGGGTGAGTCGCGTGATGCGCACACAAGGGGCGAGTGGGAAAACACTCTGACCTGCAGCTATACCGGAACGGCTGTCGCTTGCCTCTCCAAGTCGGGCCATATCTGTGTTGGATGTCACAGTGAGTCGATCACCGCGCGGTCAAATCAGGTAGAAAGAGGGACAACTCCGGCGCCACTGCAGCACGCAAAGTCATCACCCGCGCAAACAGAGGTCGGGGAGAGGCCCGCCAATACGCCCCCGCACCGGTTCTCGACGCCATCACAACCTCGTTGCTCAGGACACGAAGCGGCTCATTCCGAAGCCGGCGCAGCGGCAGACCCCCCACAGCCCCGCTCCCGACCGACCGGGTCGGCCGGTGAGGAGATCGCTGCCGCGTTACACGGCCTGCTGACCGACCCGCGGCGCGGCCCGATCCTCGTCCTGGACACGCTGTGGCGCGAGTACGCCGGCTTGTACACCGCTCCGCCCACCCCAGGCGAGCCGGATGCGCACCTACGGGTCAGGGAACTGCTCACCGGCCGCACCGTGAGCGTCCCCGACCCCTTCGGCTCCCACACGCTGGCCGAGGCGAGAGCGCTGGCCGAGGGCGGTGACCGGCTGCTGGCCGACACCCTCACCCGCGCCGGGTCCGACGGGCGCCTGGCCCAGGACCTCGCGGGAGGCCCCACCCTGCTGGAGCGCTACCGGACAGGCAGCCCTGCCGCCAGAGCCCTCTTGGAAGCGGCAATGGACGCCCGCCGCCTCGGAGTCGGTCTGCAACTGCCGCAGGCCTTCCTCACCGGCGCAGCCCCCGACTACCTGCACGACGGCGACGGGAACCAGCTCACCGACGACTGGGCGGAAAGGCCTATGCCGAACTGGCCGAGCAGGTCCACGGACGCGGCGCGGGCGGCGGCCGGGGCGGTGTCCAGGCCAACGCGGTGCTGACCGCCCCGGGCAGGCGTGTGCCGCTCCTGTTCGTCGAGGTCGACACCTGCCACATGGATGCCACACGAATCGATGCCAAGGCCGGCACATGAGGCCGGTTCCTCACCCGCCGGCTAAAGGCCGATGGCCACAAGCGAGCCACCAGCTTGCCCGCCAGCCGCCGTCGGAGATCAGGACCAGGAACTGCAACGGGAAGTGTAGAGGGTGCCGTCGTCGCCGGAGGCGCACGCTCGGGCCTGCACATCCTTGACCTGAAGCCCCGCTTTGGCGATGTACCATCCCGACCAGTCGCCGTAAGGCGCGTAACAGTCGTTCTCTGAAGTCCGGTAGTGCCAGGCGGAGTCACCCGCCACGTGGTAGCGAATCTGTGCGGCAGTGCACCACCCGTCCGACGTGGCCATGTCCTCGGCAAAGGCTCCGACATGGGTGAACTCGAAGTTGTCGTCCCAGGAGATCGACACAGAGATCGACCCGGAAGCGCCGTATGGAGCTGCATCACCCCACGTGGCGAACGCCGTGCGTTCGTGCGCCAGCGGCAAACCGCCGTCTGCAAAGGGGCCGTTCCACTCATCAGCGGCGTGGGCTGAGGCGGTAAGGCCCAGAGCGAGAGCGAAGGCAGCTATCAGCGTAAAGAAGATTCTTCGCATGTGGTGCTTTCCTCCTTGGGCTGATCGAATGGCCAGAGCCTATGTGAGGGAGCCATCCGATATGGCCGGCCGAACCGGCCATTATCAGGCCGCCCGGTGCCGCATAAGCCAGCTCGGGCCTCGCTGTCGGCCGCGCGCGAATGCGGACGACCGTGCGGCGTGCCCGCCGACACCTTCACCCAGGACCCCGCCCACGAAGGGAAGACAGCTGTACCCCCGAGGGCACGTCGAACATGTCACCAACCCCGCCACGGACAACCCATCCAAGCCCGCCGCGGGATATGGATGGTCTGCTGTCCGGCTGAGCTTGTCGCGTCCCGATGGTCAGCGCCGCGGTGGGGAATCGTGACCACTCCGGTGGGGTGAGGTGCCTCGAAGTCTCCGGACAGGGACCCTATAGCATGTCCCGCCTGAGCACGACGTGAAAGTAAGCACGTGGCACCACCCAGTAAGTATTCACCGGAGTTCCGCGAAGAAGCCGTACAGCTCGTGCTGAAGTCGAACCGCCCTATCTCTCACACCGCACGTGAGCTAAAGGTTGTCTCGTAACTGTTGTGGCTGGTGCGCGTTGGGCTGATCGTGCAGGTGCTGAGTGCGGAACGTCGTGACGTGATCGAGGTGTTCACCGGTCTGGCGCCGGGCCGCTTCCGGCGGCTGG
>NZ_RBAL01000016.1 GCF_003626535.1 Streptomyces hoynatensis | reverse complement strand
CGATCGGCGCGGTGGTGCTGGTGGACACCCGGCGGCTTGCGGACTGTTTCCCCGCGGTGGACTACTTCGAGAACAGCGGGCTGCCGTTCGTGATCGCCCTCAACGGCTTCGACGGCCACCAGCCCTACTCGCCCGAGGAAGTCAGGGAAGCCCTCCAGATCGGCCCCGACGCCCCCATCATCATCACCGACGCGCGGCACCGCGCCGAGGCCAAGAGCACGCTGATCACCCTGGTCGAGCACGCGCTGATGGCCCGCCTGCGCTGAGCCGGCCGGTGCCTGTGCGGGCCCCCTCCCCGGTTCCCGGCGCCCCCGCCGCACCCCCCCGTCGCGCCCCCGGAGGAGCGGCCCGGCCGGGCCCGGCCGGCCGCGGGGGTTCGTCTAGGCTGGTCGCCGCAGAAACCGTGGACCAAGCAGGCCAGTGAAGGGCGTAGGCAGCCGTGCGCATCGCCAGATTCTCCATCGACGGCACCGTGGGCTTCGGGGTGGTGGACGAGGAGCCCGCCAGGGACGGCGGGCTCCAGCTCGACATCATCAAGGGCCACCCGTTCGCCGACTTCGAGCGCTCGGGGCGCCGGGTGCCGCTGAGCCAGGTCAGGCTGCTGCCGCCGGTGCTGCCGAGCAAGATCGTCGCCATCGGCCGCAACTACGCGGAACACGCCAGGGAGCTCGGCAACGAGGTGCCCGAGGTGCCCGTCACCTTCTTCAAGCCCTCCACCTCCGTGATCGGCCACGGCGACGAGATCGCCTACCCCTCGATCTCCTCCGACGTGCACCACGAGGCGGAGCTCGCCGTCGTCATCGGCCGCCTGTGCCGTGACGTGCCCAGGGAGCGGGCCCGCGAGGTGATCCTCGGCTACACCTGCGCCAACGACCTGACCGCCCGCGACGTGCAGCGCCGCGAGAGCCAGTGGGCCAGGGCGAAGGGCTTCGACAACTCCTGCCCGCTCGGCCCCTGGATCGAGACCGACCTCGACCCGGCCGACCTGGCGCTGATGTGCACGGTCAACGGTGAGCAGCGGCAACTCGGCCGCACCAGCGAGATGATCCGCTCCGTCGAGGAGCTGATCGTCCACATCACGGAGTCGATGACGCTGCTGCCGCAGGACGTCATCCTCACCGGCACCCCGGCGGGCGTCGGCCCGCTCCACGTCGGCGACGAGGTCGCCGTCACCATCGAAGGCATCGGCACTCTCACCAACAAGGTCGTCAAGCGTGACTAGCCCCACCGGCTCCCCCGCCGTCCGCGTCCGTTTCTGCCCGTCCCCGACCGGGAACCCGCACGTCGGGCTGGTCCGGACGGCGCTCTTCAACTGGGCGTTCGCCCGCCACCACGGCGGCAGCATGGTCTTCCGCATCGAGGACACGGACGCGGCCAGGGACTCCGAGGAGTCCTACGCCGCGCTGCTGGACGCGATGCGCTGGCTCGGGCTCGACTGGGACGAGGGCCCCGAGGTGGGAGGGCCCTTCGCGCCCTACCGGCAGTCCGAGCGCCGCGAGATCTACGCCGACGTCGCCGAGCGCCTGCTGCGCGCCGGCCACGCCTACCACTGCTACTGCACGCCCGAGGAGCTCGCCGAGCGCCGCGAGGCGGCCCGCAGGGCCGGGCGCCCCTCCGGCTACGACGGCAAGTGCCGCGACCTCACGCCCGAGCAGGTGGCCGCCTACCGGGCCGAGGGCCGGGCGCCGATCGTCAGGTTCCGCATGCCGGACGAGCCGATCTCCTTCACCGACCTGGTCCGCGGCCGGCTCACCTTCACCCCGGAGAACGTCCCCGACTACGGCATCGTCCGGGCCAACGGCGCCCCCCTGTACACCCTGGTCAACCCCGTCGACGACGCGCTGATGGAGATCACCCACGTGCTGCGCGGCGAGGACCTGCTCTCCTCCACCCCCCGGCAGATCGCGCTGTACCGGGCGCTCGCCGAGATCGGCGTGGGCACGGGGCGCATCCCGGACTTCGGGCACCTGCCCTACGTGCTGGGGGAGGGGACCAAGAAGCTCTCCAAGCGCGACCCCGAGTCCTCGCTCAACCTCTACCGTGGCCGCGGCTTCCTCCCCTCGGGGCTGCTCAACTACCTGGCCCTGCTCGGCTGGTCGCTGGCCGAGGACCGGGACGTGTTCACCCTGGAGGAGATGGTGGCGGCCTTCGACCTCGCCGCCGTGAACGCGAACCCGGCCCGCTTCGACCTGAAGAAGTGCGAGGCGATCAACGCCACGCACATCCGCGAGCACCTCACCACCGAGGAGTTCATCGCCGCCTGCGAGCCCTGGCTGCGCGCCCCCTACGCCCCCTGGAAGCCGGAGAACTACGACCCGGCCGCGTTCGCCGCCCTCGCCCCCCTGGCCCAGACCCGGGTGACGGTGCTCTCCGACATCACCGACAACGTGGACTTCCTCTTCCTCGACCAGCCGGTCGAGGACGAGAAGTCCTGGCAGAAGGCCATGAAGCCGGGCGCGGAAGAGGTGCTGCGCACCGCGCGCGAGCGGCTGGCCCAGGTCGCGGACTGGGCCGCCGAGGCCCTGAAGGAGGCCGTGCAGTCCGCGGGCGAGGCACACGGCCTCAAGCTCGGCAAGGCGCAGGCGCCGGTGCGCGTCGCGTTGACGGGGCGCACGGTCGGCCTGCCGCTCTTCGAGTCGATGGAGACGCTGGGCCGCGAGCGCACCCTGAGCCGCGTGGACGCCGCCCTGGGGCGGCTGGAGCGGGAGCGGGCCGCCGGATGAGGGCCGCCGGGCCCGGGCGCGTGCCCCGGGCCCGGATCTCGTTTTGGTGGGCAGTCCACCATCGGGTAATGTTCTTCCTGCCGCCGGGGCGGGCCACGAGGCCGGAGCCGGGCGGTCACCCGGGCGACACCCTGGCAAGGGTTGCGTTTTGGTGGGCTATGGTGTAATTGGCAGCACGACTGATTCTGGTTCAGTTAGTCTAGGTTCGAGTCCTGGTAGCCCAGCGCGATCTTTTTCACCACAAGATCGAGCCCCCGTTGTGTAGCGGCCTAGCACGCTGCCCTCTCAAGGCAGTAGCGCCGGTTCGAATCCGGTCGGGGGTACGGAGATCCTCAGGGATCTCTTGCGGGCCCCCGTTGTGTAGCGGCCTAGCACGCTGCCCTCTCAAGGCAGTAGCGCCGGTTCGAATCCGGTCGGGGGTACTCGATCCGCATCCTGGCGCCCCTCGCCCACGGCGAGGGGCGCTTTTTCCTGCCCCGGGTTCCTGCCCCGGGCCCGGCCGGCCGGGTGCTCAATCTCCCGTCCCGCCACCGGTGCCGGGGCGAAAGCGGCGGGTGGCCTCCTCGGCCTGCGCCAGCCGCCGCAGGCTCAGCAGCACCGGCTCGTAGAGCACCGTGAGCGCCACGGCCGCCTCCAGCTGCGTGGTGGGCGCGTCGAACTCCTCGATCAGGGCGATGTCGTGGCCGGCGAGCCGGGCGGCCACCTCCCCGTAGGGCAGCAGGTGCTCCATCTCGCAGGGGTAGCCGAGGCGGATCAGGGCGGACAGGGCGGAAACGAGCGTGACGTGCGCGGGGTTGCTCCGGACGATCCGCCAGCCGAGCCGCTCCTGCAACTCCCCGGCCCTGCGCTCGGCGAGGAGGGCCGCCTCGTCCTCGCCCGGGCCGTGGGGGCCGGGCGGGAGCGCGGCCACCGCCGTGCCGAGCCGGGACAGCTGGTCGGCCGACTCGTCGGCCACGGCGGCGAGCACCTCGCGCGCGGTGGCCACCGGCACCCGGCCGACCTGCACCAGGGCCCGCACCAGGCGCAGCCGGCGCAGGTGCTCCTCGTCGTACTCGGCCTGGGTGGCGCTGACCCGCTCGCCCGGGGGCAGCAGCCCCTCGCGCAGGTAGTACTTGATCGTCGCCGTCGAGACCCCGCTGCGCTCGCTGAGCTCCGCCAGTCGCATGCCCGTCCTCGCCTCCACTTGACGCCGCTCTTGGGAAGTGCCACTATCCAATCATGGATAGTGACGCTATCCAAGGTGTCGTTCAAGGCGCCCGGCGAGTGCCGGTCGCCGTTCCTCACCAGAGTTCCGGGTGCGCTCGCGCCCCTCGGCGTCCTGGAGGGCGGACATGGCAGGCAAGATCATCGAAGGGCGGATGACGGCGGACGCCCCCGAGGGCGTGACCGTCTTCCTGATCGGAATGAGGATTCACAGCTTCTGGCGGCTGCGCGGCTGGTGGCCGGTGTTCCGGGCGATGCCGCGGATGCTCAGGGAGCTGTCCGGGGACGAGGGCAGCGGGCTGCTGGGATACCGGCTGCTCTTCGGCAGCCCCCGCCTGATCTACGTGGTGCAGTACTGGTCCTCGCCCGGCAGGCTGTTCGCCTACGCCTCGGCGCAGGACAAGGAGCACCGCCCCGCCTGGGCCGCGTTCAACAGGCGGATGCGCGCCGGGAGCCGGGCCGTCGGCTTCTGGCACGAGACGTACGTGGTCCCCGCGGGCGCGCACGAGCAGGTCTACGTCAACATGCCGGCCTTCGGCCTGGGGGCGGCCACCGGCGTCATACCCGTGGCCAGGCGCGGGGAGCGGGCTGCGGACCGCCTGGCGGGCTGAGGCCCGCCGCCGGGGTCAGCCGCCGTTGCCGCGCTTGAGCGCCTCGGTGAGCCGCGCGGCGGCGTCGAGCAGCGCCTGGGCGTGCATCCGGCCCGGGTGCCGGGTGAGGCGCTCGATGGGGCCGGAGACCGAGACGGCGGCGACCACGCGGTTGGAGGGGCCGCGCACCGGGGCCGAGACGGAGGCGACGCCCGGCTCCCGCTCGCCGATCGACTGGGCCCAGCCCCGGCGCCTGACCCCGGAGAGCGCGGTGGCGGTGAAGCGGGCGCCCTGCAGGCCGTGGTGCAGCCGCTCCGGCTCCTCCCAGGCGAGCAGGATCTGCGCGGCCGAGCCGGCCTTCATCGGCAGCGTGGAGCCCACCGGCACGGTGTCCCGGAGCCCGGAGAGGCGCTCGGCGGCGGCCACGCAGATGCGCATGTCTCCCTGGCGCCGGTAGAGCTGCGCGCTCTCCCCGGTCACGTCGCGCAGCTGGGTGAGCACGGGGCCCGCGGCGGCGAGCAGCCGGTCCTCGCCCGCGGCGGCGGCCAGCTCGGCCAGCCGCGGCCCCAGCACGAACCGCCCCTGCATGTCCCTGGCCAACAGCCGGTGGTACTCGAGCGCCACCGCCATCCGGTGCGCCGTCGGCCTGGCCAGCCCGGTCGCCCCCACCAGGCCCGCCAGCGTGGCCGGTCCCGACTCGAGGGCCCCGAGCACCAGGGCCGCCTTGTCGAGGACCCCGACGCCGCTTGAGTCACCGCTAGAGTTGTCCATGCAACGATACTCGCGTCTCACACTGTGAAACGCAAGTTCATATCTCGGGGGAACGCGCGAGGCTGGATGCAGCGGTCCGCGCACCAGGCGGAGCGCGGTCACCGTCCGCGGTGTCGCGGCGTCACGCGCGAAAAGAAGCGCGGGGCGCCGGGGCGCGAAGAGCGCGGGCGGCGATCCACCCGATATCAGCGGCGATGCCGGAGGTAAAGCGATGGGACGGACACTGGCAGAGAAGGTGTGGGACGACCATGTCGTCCGGCGAGCGGAGGGCGAGCCGGACCTGCTCTACATCGACCTGCACCTGCTCCACGAGGTGACCAGCCCGCAGGCCTTCGACGGGCTGCGCAAGAGCGGTCGCCGGGTGCGGCGCACGGACCTCACCATCGCCACCGAGGACCACAACACGCCGACGATCGACATCGACAAGCCGATCGCCGACCCGGTCTCCAGGACCCAGTTGGAGACCCTCAGGAAGAACTGCGCGGAGTTCGGCATCAGGCTGCACCCCCTCGGCGACGCCGAGCAGGGCGTGGTGCACGTGGTCGGCCCGCAGCTGGGCCTGACCCAGCCCGGGACCACCGTCGTGTGCGGCGACAGCCACACCTCGACCCACGGGGCCTTCGGCGCCCTGGCGTTCGGCATCGGCACCAGCCAGGTCGAGCACGTGCTCGCCACCCAGACGCTGCCGATGGCGCCGTTCAAGACCATGGCGATCACCGTGCTCGGCGAGCTGCCCGAGGGCGTCACCGCCAAGGACCTGATCCTGGCGATCATCGCGCGGATCGGCACCGGAGGCGGCCAGGGCTACGTCATCGAATACCGCGGTCAGGCCATCGAGAAGCTCTCGATGGAGGCCAGGATGACCATCTGCAACATGTCGATCGAGGCGGGGGCCAGGGCCGGCATGATCGCGCCCGACGAGACCACCTTCGCCTACCTCAAGGGGCGCGACCACGCCCCCAGCGGCGCGGAGTGGGACGAGGCGGTCGCCTACTGGAAGACGCTGCGCACCGACGAGGACGCGGTCTTCGACCACGAGGTCGTCATCGACGCCGCCGAGCTGGCCCCGTTCGTCACCTGGGGCACGAACCCGGGCCAGGGCGCCCCGCTGTCCGCCTCCGTCCCCGACCCGGCCTCCTTCGCCGACCCGGGCGAGCGGCTGGCCGCCGAGAAGGCCCTGGAGTACATGGGGCTGAGCGCCGGCCAGCGGCTGCGGGACATCGCGGTGGACACCGTGTTCGTCGGCTCCTGCACCAACGGCAGGATCGAGGACCTCCGCTCGGCCGCGGCCGTGCTGCGGGGCCGCAGGATCGCCGAGGGCGTGCGGATGCTGGTGGTGCCGGGATCGGCCAGGGTGGCCCTCCAGGCGGTCGAGGAGGGGCTCGACCGGGTGTTCGTCGAGGCGGGCGCCGAGTGGCGGCACGCCGGCTGCTCGATGTGCCTGGGCATGAACCCGGACCAACTCTCCCCTGGTGAGCGCTCCGCCTCCACCTCCAACCGCAACTTCGAGGGCAGGCAGGGCAAGGGCGGCCGCACCCACCTCGTCTCGCCGCAGGTGGCCGCCGCCACCGCGGTCACCGGCCGCCTCTCGTCCCCGGCCGACCTGGCCGACGTTCCCACCGCCGTGGAGGTCTGAGCGACATGGAAGCTTTCACCACGCACACCGGCCGTGCCGTCCCGCTGCGCCGCGGCAACGTCGACACCGACCAGATCATCCCGGCCCACTGGCTGAAGAAGGTCACCAGGGACGGCTTCGAGGACGGCCTGTTCGAGGCCTGGCGCAAGGACCCGGACTTCGTGCTCAACCAGCCGGAGCGGGCCGGCGCCACGGTGCTGGTGGCCGGGCGCGACTTCGGCACCGGCTCCTCCCGGGAGCACGCCGTGTGGGCCCTGCAGAACTACGGCTTCAAGGCCGTCATCTCCTCGCGCTTCGCCGACATCTTCCGGGGCAACTCGCTGAAGAACGGCCTGCTGACCGTCGTGCTCCCGCAGGAGACCGTGGAGGCCCTGTGGAAGCTGACCGAGGCCGACCCGGGCGCCGAGGTCACCGTCGACCTGGTGGAGCGGAAGGTCACCGCCGAGGGCATCGAGGCCCCCTTCGAGCTGGACGAGAACGCGCGCTGGCGGCTGCTCGAAGGGCTCGACGACATCAGCATCACGCTGCAGAACGAGGAGGCCATCGCCGCCTTCGAGGCCGGGCGCCCGGCCTACAAGCCGCGCACTCAAGTCGCCTGACGTTCCTGTGACAACACGCCTCCGCCGGTGCACAACCGGCGGAGGCGTGTGGTGTTTTCCCGCGCGCGACACGGGCGTTGGGGGGCTTAGGGGGCGATAACGCCCCCAAGGTGGCACAATCGGCGCATGGAACGCGACGGTCAACTCGAACTCTACGACCGCGTGGCCGCTCGACTGAGGGACGCGCACCGGACGGTGCGGGCCCTGCAAGTGCCTGAGGACGTACGGCAGGCTCTCACCCGGAAACTGCTGATCATCACCGCGGCCGCCAAGCAGGACCTGCCGCTGGCGGCACGCCGTCTCGACCGGCTGATGGAGGACGTTGACGCGGGTCGACTGCCTCCCGCGGGGCCGGGCCGGGACGAGGAAGCGGCCTCGTGAGGGTCGAGTGATGGTCGAGTTCGTTGCGACACAAGGGTGATTCGCCCGTTTCGCGTTTGATTTGCGGAATATATCTGCCTAACGTGCGAAAAAGCTTGAACACATACGTTCCAGCAGTGCCTGCGAAGGGGAAGACGTGAACAAGGCGCAACTCGTAGAAGCGATTGCCGACAAGCTCGGCGGCCGTCAGCAGGCGGCAGACGCCGTCGATATCGTGCTCGACGCCATCATCCGCGCCGTGGTCGCGGGGGAGCGCGTCTCGGTGACCGGATTCGGTTCCTTCGAGAAGGTCGACCGCCCGGCCCGGTACGCGCGCAACCCGCAGACGGGGGAGCGGGTGCGGGTCAAGAAGACCTCGGTGCCCCGTTTCCGGGCCGGCCAGGGCTTCAAGGACCTCGTCGCCGGCACCAAGAAGCTGCCGCGCAACGACGTCGCGGTGAAGAAGGCCCCCAAGGGCAGCCTCACCGGCGGCACCGCCGCCAAGAAGGCCGCCACCAAGAAGGCCGCGGCGAAGAAGGCCACCACCAAGAAGGCGGCTCCGGCGAAGGCGACCACGAAGAAGGCCACCGCGAAGAAGACGCCCGCGAAGAAGGCCACCACCAAGAAGACGACGGCCAAGAAGTCCGCCGCCAAGAAGGCCCCGGCGAAGAAGGCGACCGCCAAGAAGGCCCCGGCCAAGCGGGGCTCGTCCCGCACGGCCAAGAAGGCCACCGCCCGCCGCGGGTGACGGCCGCCGCCACCCACCCACCTTGACGGGCCGGTCTCCCTCCGTGGAGCCCGGCCCGCCGTCGTGTGCGCCGACGGCCGCCGGGTGTCCGGCCCCCCGTCGGGTGCGCGGACGGCCCTCGGGTGCCCGGGCCGCCGCGCCGCGGGGCCGTTAGGCTCGGTGCATGCAGGCCACCGCGTACACCTTCGACCGGGACACCAGGGCGGGCAGCGTGCTGCTCGACGACGGGACGCCGCTCGACTTCGACGCCGCGGCCTTCGAGGCCGGCGGCCTGCGGCTGCTGCGGCCGGGGCAGCGGGTCAGGATCGAGGTGGCCGGCGAAGGAGGGGAACGCCGCATCACGCTGATCACCCTGCAGACGCTGTAAAGCCGGCCGAGGCGGTGAGGCGCCGCGCCGAGGCCGCCGTTCGCGGCCCGACCCCGAGCGCGAGCGCGGCCCGTAGGTCCTCGCCCGTGTCCACGTCGCGCCGGACGCTCTCCACGCCGTCGAGCGCGAGCTCCGCCGCCCCCGAGAACCGGTGCCTGGCCCGGGAGGGCCCGCCGAAGGCCGGCCCGAGCGCGGCCGGTGCGGTCGCGGCCAGCAGGGTCGTGCCCACGCCCGCCGCGTCCGCGAGGAAGCTGCGCGCGTGCCCGGCCGCCGCCGCGAGCACCAGCCCGAGTTCCGCGGGCCGCAGCGCCGGCAGATCCGCGTTGAGCGCCGCCACCGCCGCGGCCGGGCGCCCGGCCCGCACGGCCGCCGCGCCGTGCGCCAGCGCCGCGTTCAGCCCCCGCCCCGGCGCGTCCGGCAGGACCCGGGCGCCGAGGAGCGCGAGCCGGTCGCCGGCCAGCGGGTCGTCGGTGACCACCACCACCTCCCGGACGGCCGCGCAGGCGAGCGCGGCCGCCACCGTGTCCTCCGCGAAGGCCAGTGCCAGGGACGGGCGCAGCGTGTCCCCGGCCACGGGGGCCAGCCTGCTCTTGGCCCGCCGCAGCGGCTTCAGGGGCACGATCAGCGACCACACCCGGCAGTTGGTCTCAGGCACCACGCCATTCTCTCCTTCCCTTCCCCGCACCGCCGCTCGCCCGCGGTCCCCCCGGCCGCCGCTCGCCGGGGGCGCCCACTTCGCCTCCGCCGGCGTGAGTAGCCCGCCCGCGGTGGGAACCCCACCTCGAACTGAGGTCGAACTCCCCCTCGAACGGCGCCCCGCGCCCCGGGCCGTGCCCCGGACTGCGCCACCCCGCGCCACCGTGCGCCAGTGGTGCGCCACGCTCCGGTTCCCGGCCTCCTGGGGGTGCTTTGTCCGGCCCTGGGCAGCGGGATCCCCGGCAGGAAGGTGCAAACTTGGACCGTCGTGGCGGCGGGAGGTGCCGCTGGACAGCCCTACACCCCAGGGCCACACTTGTGCGACTGTCCGCAGCGGACCGCGCCGGAGCAGGGCAAGAGGAGATGGTGTCCGAGTGTCTCGCCGCAGAATCGGCTTCTGGTACCGATTGGCCGCAATTCTGGTAAAACCGCCGATGCGCGTCCTCTTCAAGCGGAACTGGCGCGGAATGGAGCATATTCCCGCCGAAGGGGGATTCATCACGGCGGTGAATCACAACTCCTATCTGGACCCGCTCTCCTACGCGCACTTCCAGTACAACACCGGACGCGTGCCGAGATTCCTGGCCAAGGAGGCCCTGTTCCGCAAGGGGGTCGTGGGCAGGTTCATGCGCGGCACCGGCCAGATCCCCGTCTACCGGGACACCAGCGAGGCCGCCGACGCTTTCCGGGCGGCCGTCGCCGCCGTCCACGAGGGCAAGTGCGTCGCGTTCTATCCCGAGGGCACCCTCACCCGGGAGCCCCACCTGTGGCCGATGGAGGGCAAGACGGGCGCCGCCCGCGTCGCGCTGCGCACCCATGCCCCGGTGATCCCGGTGGCCCAGTGGGGGGCGCACGAGGTCATGCCGCCCTACGCCAAGGAGCGGCGGTTCCGCCCCTTCCCCCGCAAGACGCTCACCGTCGTGGCCGGTGCGCCGGTCGACCTCTCGGAGTTCTACGATCAGGAACCCACCGCCGAGGTGCTGCGCGAGGTGACCGACCGCATCATGGCCGCGATCACGGCCCTGCTCGCGGACATCAGGAACGAGACCCCGCCCGCGGAGCGCTACGTTTACCGCAGGACGCCGGCCGAGCGGCGCGGCCGGAGGACACCCGAGGAGGAGAAAGCGGAGTGACACGCGCAGCCGTCTTTGGCACCGGCTCCTGGGGGACCGCCTTCGCCATGGTCCTCGCCGACGCCGGCTGCGAGGTGAGGCTCTGGGCGCGCCGCGCCGAGGTCGTCGCGGCCGTCAACACCACGCGGGAGAACCCGGAGTACCTGCCGGGGGTGCGCCTGCCCCAGGCCGTGCGCGCCACCACGGACGCGGCCGAGGCCGCGGAGGGCGCCGAGTTCACGGTCCTGTCCGTGCCCTCCCAGACCCTGCGCGGCAACCTGCGGGAGTGGTCGCGGCTGCTGCCGGCCGGCACGGTCCTCGTCTCGCTGATGAAGGGCATCGAGCTCGGCACGGCGAAGCGGATGAGCGAGGTGATCCAGGAGGTCGCCGGCGCCCCGCCCGAGCGGGTGGCCGTCCTCTCCGGCCCCAACCTGGCCCGGGAGATCGCCGAACGCCAGCCCGCCGCCTCGGTCGTGGCCTGCCGCGACGAGTCCGTCGCCAGGCGCCTCCAGGCCGCCTGCCACACCCCGTACTTCCGGCCGTACACCAACACCGACGTCGTCGGCTGCGAGCTCGGCGGCGCCGTCAAGAACGTGATCGCCCTCGCCGTGGGCATCGCCGACGGCATGGGTCTGGGCGACAACACCAAGGCGTCCCTCATCACGCGGGGACTTGCCGAGACGGCCAGGCTCGGCACCGCGATGGGCGCCGACCCGCAGACCTTCGCGGGCCTGGCCGGCATGGGCGACCTGGTGGCCACCTGCTCCTCCCCGCTCTCGCGCAACCACACCTTCGGCACCAACCTCGGCCGCGGCATGACCCTTCAGGAGACCATCGCCGTCACCCGGCAGACCGCCGAGGGCGTCAAGTCCTGCCGCTCGGTTCTCGACCTGGCGCGCCGTCACGACGTCGACATGCCGCTGACCGAGACCGTGGTCGGCATCGTCCACGGCGGCACCTCCCCCCAGGTGGCGGTCAAGGAGCTGATGTCGCGAACCGCCAAGGCCGAGCACCGCTGACTTGGGGCACCCCGTTGGGTAGCCTCAGGGGGTTATGAGCAGCGAGACCTCCCCGCCAAGCCCCAAGCCCCGCGTCGCCCTCGTCTTCGGCGGCCGGAGCTCAGAACACGCCATCTCGGTCCTCACCGCCGGCGCCGTGCTGCGTGCCATCGACCGCTCGCGCTACGACGTGCTGCCCATCGGCATCACCGCGGACGGCCGTTGGGCGCTCACCGCGGACGACCCGGAGCGGATGGCGATCTCTGCCCGGAACCTGCCCGACGTGGAGCGCATCGCCGAGCCGGGCGGCGGCGCGGTCGTCCTGCCCGTGGACGCGGGCCGGCGCGACGTGGTGTACGCGGAGCCGGGTTCCGTGCCCAAGGACCTCGGCGAGGTCGACGTCGTCTTCCCCCTGCTGCACGGCCCCTACGGCGAGGACGGCACCCTCCAGGGCCTGCTGGAGCTCTCCGGCGTGCCCTACGTGGGCGCGGGCGTGCTCTCCTCGGCGATCGGCATGGACAAGGAGTACATGAAGCGGGTCTTCGTCTCCTTCGGCCTGCCCGTGGGTCCGTACACCGTCGTCAGGCCCCGGGAGTGGGCGGCCGACCCGGCGGCGGCCAGGAAGAAGATCGTGGACTTCGCCGAGGACCACGGCTGGCCGGTGTTCGTGAAGCCGGCGCGGGCCGGCTCCTCCATGGGCATCTCCCGCGTGGCGGGCCTCGAAGACCTGGACGCGGCCGTCGAGGAGGCCAGGCGGCACGACCCGAAGATCATCGTCGAGTCCCTGCTGCGGGGCCGTGAGATCGAGTGCGGCGTCCTGGAGTTCGAGGACGGGCCGCGGGCCAGCCTGCCCGCCGAGATCCCGCCCGCCGCCAGCCACGACTTCTACGACTTCGAGGCCAAGTACATCGACGCCGCCCAGGGCATCGTGCCCGCCGAGCTCACCGAGGAGCAGACGGCGCGGGTGCGCGAGCTCGCCGTCGCCGCCTTCGAGGCGGCCTCCTGCGAGGGCCTGGTCAGGGCGGACTTCTTCCTGCTCGACAACGGCGAGTTCGTCGTCAACGAGATCAACACCATGCCGGGCTTCACGCCCATCTCCATGTTCCCGCGCATGTGGGAGGCGACGGGCGTCGGCTACGCGGAGCTGATCGACCGGCTGATCCAGGCGGCCCTGCGCCGCTCCACCGGCCTGCGCTGACCCGGGGGCGGCTCAGCCCTCCGGCGGCTCCTGCCCCTCCTGCTGCTCCTGCTGCTGCTCGTCCCGCTCCGCCTGCGCGTAGAGCTCGTCGAGAGGGATGTGCGCGTCGACGGCCGCGGCCAGGTCGAGCAGCGGGTTCACCTCGGGGGCGTAGTCGTCGGGCACCGTCACCTCGACGAACACCCGGCGCTCCGTGGTGGTGAACCTGATGCCGTCCGACTGCTCCTCCAGCAGCCAGGACACGTCGTTCACCGCCACGGCGTCGGAGGCCGGGTCGTACGTCTCGCTGCCCGGCGTCAGCCGCTCCGGGCGCGGCACCCCGCAGCGCAGCACGATCGCCGGGTCTCCCCAGGCGGCCACGTACGGGCTGTCCTCGTCCAGTTCGGCCCGCCCGCGGTCCGCCACCCGATCCGGGAGCGCCCCGGCCAGTGCGCGGCACGCCTCGGCCGCCGCGCCCTCGGGGGTGGGGACCGTGACCCGCGGCGCTCCCGAGGCGGCGGAGCAGGCGGCCAGGAAGAGCCCCGCCGACAGGAGCGTCAGCGAGCGGCGTACGGTGAAGGTCACGCGGCGAGCATACGGGGCGCTACAGGTGGACGACGGGGCAGGTCAGGGTGCGCGTGATCCCTGGCACCCGCTGCACCTCGGCGACCACCAGGCGTCCCAGCTCGTCCACCGTTCCCGCCTCGGCCCTGACGATGACGTCGTAGGGTCCGGTGACATCCTCGGCCCGGATCACCCCGGGAAGCCGGGAGATCTCGTCGGCGACGGCGGATGCCCTGCCCGCCTCGGTCTGGATGAGGATGTACGCCTGTACCACGGGTCCTCCCAAGCGGCTACGAGGAGCGGGGGCGCTACCGTAGCGCGTCATGACCGGTGCCGGGAGACACCGGGGGTGGCCGCGGTGAGGACGGCGGGCGCGGACGGGAGTGACCGATCCGAAGTGGCAGGGGCCGGCGGGACGAGCATGAGGAGAACTGAGTGAAGGGCAGCGTGGGGGAGCTCGGGGAGTTCGGCCTGATCAGGGAGCTGACCTCCCGGATCACCGGCACGCCCGCCGTGCGGCTCGGCCCGGGGGACGACGCGGCCGTGGTGGCGGCCCCCGACCGGCGGGTCGTCGCCAGCACGGACATCCTGCTCGAGGGGCGGCACTTCCGCCGCGACTGGTCCACCGCCTACGACGTCGGCCGCAAGGCCGCCGCCCAGAACCTGGCCGACATCGCGGCGATGGGCGCGGTGCCGACCGCGGTGCTGCTCGGCCTGGTGGTCCCCGCCGAACTCCCCGCCACCTGGCCGGTGGAGCTGATGGACGGGGTGCGCGACGAGTGCCGGGTCGCGGGCGCCGGGGTGGCCGGCGGCGACGTGGTCCGGGGCGAGACGATCACCGTCTCCATCACCGCACTCGGCGACCTGTCCGGACGCGAGCCGGTGACCAGGACCGGCGCCAGGCCGGGCGACATCGTCGCCGTCACGGGCTGGCTCGGCTGGTCCGCGGCCGGGCACGCGGTGCTCTCCCGCGGCTTCCGCTCCCCCCGCGCCTTCGTCGAGGCGCACCGCCGCCCCGAACCGCCCTACGCCGCGGGCCCGGCGGCCGCGGCCCTGGGCGCGACCGCCATGACCGACGTGAGCGACGGGCTCATCGCCGACCTCGGCCACCTGGCCAAGGGCAGCAAGGTGCGCATCGACCTGGCCTCCGCCTCCCTCGACATCCCGGCGCAGATGTCGGACATCGGGCAGGCCGTGGGAGTCGACCCGCTGAACTGGGTGCTGACCGGCGGGGAGGATCACGCGCTCGTGGCCACGTTCCCGCCCGAGACCAAGCTCCCGGCCCGCTGGCGCACCATCGGGGAGGTGCTGCCCGCCAGGGTGCGGGGGCTGCCGCGGGTGACGGTGGACGGCGCGGCCTGGGACAAGGCCGGCGGCTGGGACCACTTCGCCGGCTGAGCCCTCCGGCCTGCGGGCGCCGCCCGGGGGAGTCCCGCCGGGCGGCGCTCAGTAGGGTCGGGTGCCATGCAGGCACCTCCGCGCGTTCTCACCGTCGCCGGCTCCGACTCGGGCGGCGGCGCCGGGATTCAGGCCGACCTGAAGACGATGCTCGCGCTCGGCACCCACGGCATGAGCGTGATCACGGCCGTCACGGCGCAGAACTCGCTGGGCGTGCAGGGGACCTGGGAGCTGCCGTCGCAGGCGGTGGCCGCGCAGTTCCGCAGCGTGGTGGACGATATCGGCGTGCAGGCGGTCAAGACCGGGATGCTCGCCACCGCCGAGGTGGTGGAGACCGTCGCCGGGCTGCTCGCCACGGTCGGCGCGCCGGTGGTCGTCGACCCGGTGGGCGTCTCCTCACACGGTGACCCGCTGCTGGCCGCGGACGCGGTGGACGTCGTGCGCCACAGGCTGCTGCCCTCCGCCACCCTCGCCACCCCGAACCTGGCGGAGGTCGCCCAGCTCACCGGCGTTCTGGTGCGGGGCGAGGAGGACCTGCCGCGGGCCGCCGCGGCCGTCCTGGCCCTCGGACCGCGCTGGGTGCTGATCAAGGGCGGCCACCTGCCGGGCGACGCGGTGGACCTGCTGACCGACGGCAGCGCCGAGCACTGGCTGCGTGCCCCGCGCCACGGCAACCGCCACACGCACGGCACGGGCTGCACGCTCGCCGCGGCGATCGCCGCGCGGCTGGCCTTCGGCGACCCGGTGCCCTCGGCCGTCACGGCGGCCAAGGAGTACGTGACGGGCGCCATCGCGGCCGGCTTCCCGCTCGGCGCCGGGATCGGGCCGGTCGACCACGCGCACCTGACGCGGCGGGAAACGGCCGGCGGAACCGGCACCTGAGGCGGGGAGGGCGCGGCGGCGGGGCCGGAAGGGGCCCACGGGCCGGACGGCCAAGGGCGGCGGGCCGGGCGCCCGCGCGGGCGGAGGCCCGCACGCCAGAAGGCCGGCCCACCGGAAGGGTGGACCGGCCACAGGAGCCGAACTCGGCGCGAAGCCGGAGGGCTCAGCGCGGCGGAGGGCTCAGCGCGAGACCTTGCCCGCCTTGATGCACGAGGTGCAGACGTACAGGCGCTTCGGCGTGCCGTTGACCACGGAACGCACCCGCTGGATGTTGGGGTTCCAACGGCGGGGGGTACGGCGGTGCGAGTGGGAAATGCTGTTGCCGAAGCCCGGCCCCTTGCCGCAGACATCGCAGTTGGCAGCCACGGGTCACTCCAAAGACGGGTCACCCCGCGCGGGCGGGGAGACGGAAACTTACGCTGGGACCCCGGGACTTGACGGCCCCGGCGGATTCACCCGACGCACGGCCCGTACACGCGGTACACGGCGACGACCTCGGGCAACCGGGGCAGCATACCCCGGGCGTTCCCGAAGGGCGAAATCGCCCGCCCTGCCCATGGCGGTGAGCCCTACACCGGCGAGGGCATAAGCTGCACCAACCGTCCGCCCCCGCCCCGGCCGAGGAGGTCCTCACGTGCCGCAGCCGCTCGACGCCGCAGCGGTACGGCGCTGGTGCCTGCTCGCGCTCGACGCCCTCGGGCGCGCCCGCGAGGACATCGACGCGATCAACGTCTTCCCGGTCGCCGACGGGGACACCGGCACCAATCTCTACCTGACCGTCGAGTCCGCCGCCCAGGCGGTGGCGGCCGCCGGCACCGGGAGCCCCACGCTCGCCGAGGCCGCCCGCAGCATGGCACACGGCGCCCTGATCGGCGCCCGCGGCAACTCGGGCACCATCCTCGCCCAACTCCTGCGCGGCATGGCCGAGGTGCTCGCCGAGGGGCCCGACCCCGCGGAGGCCGCGACCGTGCGGCGCGCGCTGCGGCGGGCCGTGGAGTCGGCCTACGAGGCCGTGGCGCACCCGGTGGAGGGCACCATGCTGACCGTCGCCTCGGCCGCGGCCGAGGCGGCCGAGGCCGCCTCCGGGGCCCTGCCCGAGGAGGTGGTCGCCGCGGCGGGCGCGGGCGCCGGGCGGGCGCTGGAGGCCACGCCGGGGCAACTCGCGGCGCTGGCCGAGGCGGGCGTGGTGGACGCGGGCGGCAGGGGGCTGGTGGCGGTGCTCGACGCGCTGCAGTCGGCGCTCTCCGGGGGCGCCCCAGGCGCCTCCCCGCGCGAGCGGCTGTTCCGGGCCCCCGGCCCGCGCCGCACGGATCGGGGCGGCGCGGCCGAGTGCCGGAAGGACGCGGCGATATCCGGCGCCGCGCCGCCCGCCGGGGAAACGCCGCACGCCCCCGGGCCCTTCGGCGGGACGGCGCACGCCCCCGGCGCGGGCGGGCCGGGCACGCCGGAAGGGGCGCTGGTGACCCACGAGGTCATCTACCTGCTCGAGGCCGCGGACTCCGCGGTGGCCGGGCTCAGGGCGCGGCTGGACGCGCTCGGCGATTCCCTCGTCGTGGTCGGCGGCGACGGCCTGTGGAACGTCCACGTCCACACCGCACGGCCCGGCGCGGCGGTCGAGGCCGGCATCGAGGCGGGCCGGCCGCACCGGATCAGGATCACCGCCCTGGCCGCCGCGCCGCACGCCCCGGCGCGGGGCGCCCGCGCGGTGGTCTCCCTGCTGCCGGGCGACGGCCTGGCCGGGCTCTGCGAGGAGGCGGGGGCGCTCGCGCTCACCGTGCGCCAGGGCGAGCCCCCGGGCGCCGGGGAACTGACCGCCGTGATCCAGCGCACCCGGGCCGCCGAGGTGGTGCTGCTGCCCAACGACGACGGCCTGTGGCACGCCGCCTCCGCCGCCGCCGAGCAGGCCAGGGCCGCCGGGCTGCGGGTCGCCGTGGTGCCCACCCGTTCCCCCGTCCAGGGCATCGCGGCGCTGGCCGTTCACGCGCCGGAGCGGCGTTTCGACGAGGACGTCGTCGCCATGACCTCCGCCGCCGGAGCCACCAGGTTCGGCGAGGTGGCCGTGGCCGAGCGGCAGTCCTGGACGATGGCCGGGATCTGCCAGGCCGGGGACGTGCTCGGCCTGGTCGACGGCGACGTCGCGGTCATCGGCGCCGCGGCCGACGAGGTCGCGGGCGAGGTGCTGGAGCGCATGCTCTCCGCGGGCGGCGAACTGGTCACGCTGGTCCTCGGCGCGAGCGCCCCCGCCGGCCTCGCCGACCGGCTGCGCGAGCGGGTGCGCCGCGGCCACCTCGGCGTGGACACGGTGGTGTACGAGGGACGGCAGGACGCGCCGCTGCTCATCGGCGTGGAGTAACCGGCCCGGGCCCGGCGGGCCCGGGCGGAAAAGCGGGCCGGAGCATGCCCGAAGGCGGGGTGGGCCGCGGGCGGGCAGGGCGGCGGCGGCCTCGCGGCCCCGCGGACCCGCGGACCACATGGTGTGGCGGTGGGCTGTCGTACCCATGGTGTGCAATGGAGCGCGTGACCGCGCTGCACGAGCCCCTCGCCAAGGTCGTCGGCGGCAGCACCGCCAAGGTGATGGCCGCCCACCTCGATCTGCACACGGTCGGCGACCTGCTCCACCACTATCCGCGCCGCTACGCCGAGCGCGGCGAGCTCACCCGCCTCGGCGACCTGCCGCTCGACGAGCACGTCACGGTCGTCGCGGAGGTCGCCGACAGCAGGACCCACACGTTCAACCGCGGCCGTGGCCTGCGGCTGGAGGTGACGCTCACGGACGGCAGCGGGCGGCTTCAGCTGGTCTTCTTCGGCAGCCGCGCGGTGCGCCACCACGAGCGGGTGCTGCTGCCCGGCCGCCGGGGCATGTTCGCGGGCAAGGTCTCGATTTTCCGGCACCGGCTCCAGCTCTCCCACCCGGCCTACGAGTTGCTCGAGGAGGACGGCCGCGGCGGCGGGGCGGAGGAGGGCACGCGGGAGGGGGTGCCCGAGGCCGCCGAGGAGTTCGCCTCCCGGCTGCTGCCCCTCTACCCGGCCTGCAAGCAGCTGGAGTCCTGGCGGCTGGCCAAGTCGGTGGACACCGTCCTCGACTCGCTGCGCGCCACCGGCTGGGCCGGGGTGACGGACCCGCTCCCCGCCGCGCTGCGCGCCCGGCGCGGGCTGCTGCCCCTGCCCGAGGCCATCGAGAAGGTGCACCGGCCGCGCGCCAAGGCCGACATCGCCGCCGCCAGGTCGCGGCTGAAGTGGGACGAGGCCTTCGTCCTGCAGGTGGCCCTGGCCAGGCGGCGCCGGGCGGCGGCCCAGCTCACCGCCCAGCCGCGGCGGCCGCGTCCCGGCGGGCTGCTGCACGCCTTCGACGCCCGGCTGCCCTTCACGCTCACCGCGGGCCAGCGCCGGGTCGGCGACGAGATCCTGGCGGACCTGGCGGCGGAGCACCCGATGCACCGCCTGCTGCAGGGCGAGGTCGGCAGCGGCAAGACGCTGGTCGCGCTGCGCGCCATGCTCGCCGTGGCCGACTCCGGCGGGCAGTCGGCGCTGCTCGCCCCCACCGAGGTGCTCGCCCAGCAGCACCACCGCTCCCTCGTGGAGATGCTCGGGGAGCTGGCCGAGGGCGGGATGCTCGGCGGCGCGGAGCAGGGCACCAGGGTGGCGCTGCTCACCGGCTCCATGGGCGCGGCGGCCAGGCGCAAGGCGCTCCTCGAGGCCGTGACGGGCGAGGCGGGCATCGTCATCGGCACCCACGCGCTGATCGAGGACGTCGTGCAGTTCCACGACCTCGGCCTTGTCGTGGTCGACGAGCAGCACCGGTTCGGCGTCGAACAGCGCGAATCCCTGCGGGCGAAGGGGCACCGGCCCCCGCACCTGCTGGTGATGACGGCCACGCCGATCCCGCGCACCGTCGCCATGACCGTCTTCGGCGACCTGTCCACCTCGGTGCTCGACGAGCTGCCCGCCGGCCGCGCGCCCATCGCCAGCCACGTCGTCCCGGCCAGGGACAAGCCGCACTTCCTCAGCCGGGCCTGGGAGCGGGTCAGGGAGGAGGTGGAGGCCGGCCACCAGGCGTACGTGGTCTGCCCGCGGATCGGGGAGGAGGCGGAACAGGCCGGGGGCCGGGCCGCGGAACGGCGCGGGGACGAGGACGCGCAGGACGGCGAGGGCCCCGAGGGGGAGGGCGAGCGGCGCCCGCCGCTGGCCGTGCTCGACGTCGCCTCGGAACTCGCGGAAGGGCCCCTCGGCGGCCTGCGCCTCGAGGTGCTGCACGGCCGGATGGCGCCCGAGGCCAAGGACGAGGTGATGCGGCGCTTCGCGGCGGGCGAGGTGGACGTGCTGGTGGCCACCACGGTGATCGAGGTCGGGGTGAACGTGCCGAACGCCACCGTGATGGTGATCATGGACGCCGACCGGTTCGGCGTCTCCCAGCTCCACCAGCTGCGCGGACGCGTCGGACGCGGCGCGGCGCCCGGGCTGTGCCTGCTGGTCAGCGAGGCCGTGGAGGGCAGCGGGGCGCGGGCCAGGCTGGACGCGGTCGCCGCGACCACGGACGGCTTCGAACTCTCCCGCATCGACCTGGAGCAGCGCCGCGAGGGCGACGTCCTCGGCGAGGCGCAGTCCGGTGGCCGCAGCAGCCTGCGGATGCTCACCGTGGTCGACGACGAGGAGATCATCGCCGAGGCCAGGGCCGAGGCCACCGCGCTGGTGGAGAAGGACCCGGAGCTGGCGGGCGTTCCCGAGCTGCGGGTGGCGCTCGACGCGCTCCTCGACAGCGAGCGCGAGGAGTTCCTCGACAAGGGGTGACCCGAAGGCGTGCGCCGGGCCGGGCAGCCGGGGGCGTGCGGGGCGCGGGCGGGCGCGCCGGGCGCACCGGTCCCCGCCGGGCGGCGCCCCCGCGCCTGACACCGCCGGACCCGGTTGGACACCACCGGACAACGCAGCAAACAGCCGGATGTGCCGGGGAGAGGGACGGGAGCCACCCGTCCGTCCTTTCCGTCATAGAAGTGCGCACGGCGCGGCGTTCGCGCCCCCCGTCCGGCCGGGCGGGAGGTCGCGCCGCGCGTCGCACACCGTGCGCTGTGCGCCGTTCGTCTTTGCGTAAAACGCTCCCCGCGGCGGAGTCGTGGCACTACGGTGAGCGCCCCACCGGCCGTTCGGGAGAGGCATACCGGGAGGAAATCCGCATGACCGACCAGCCAGAGGCCCTGCCCGGCAGCGAGATCCCGTCCGCCGAGGAGCTGGAACTCCTGCTCGCCCTGAAGGGGACGGCAGGGCAGGGCGCCCTGCCCGGCGAGTCCCTGCCCAGGCAGCGGAGCTACCCCGGGCAGGACTCCCCCGACCACGCCAGGCGCCTGCTGCGCCGCGCCGTGAACCCGGACCGCCCGGGCGAGGACGTCCTGCGGCTGCTCGCCGCCGCCAGGGGATACGACATCGAGCGGCTGCCCGAGCCCCCCGGCCGGGGCTGCGTCCGCGGCTGGTGCTCGGTCTACGAGCACGCCTTCCTGCTCGCCGACGGCAGCGAGGTGTGCCTGTACGAGCTGGAGCACGACCAGACGCCCGACCATCGCCTGGTCTGCGAGGTGTACCGCGAGGAGTGGGCGGCCGAACTCGCCGCCAGGCGCGCCGGCGCCGCCTCCCGCGAGCCGGGCGTCCGCGGGCCGGGCACCCGGGAGGCGCCCGGCCGCTGACCGGCGTCTCGGGCCTCCCGAGCGGTGCCCTGGCGCCCCGCGCCGCAGGACGGCGGGATAGCGTGGGGGCCACGTGGTTCTCCGGCCGCCACCCCGGCCGCCCTCCGGCCGCAGCCGGACCCTGGCGGTTTCTCGGGGCGAGGCCGCGGGGCCGCGGAACGTCCGCCGAGAAGGAAGCGCTGCGAGGCCCATGACCCGCGTGATCGCCGGTACCGCGGGCGGACGGCGGCTGGCCGTGCCGCCGGGCGGCGGCACCAGGCCCACCTCGGACCGCGCCCGCGAGGGACTCTTCTCCACCTGGACCGCCCTGTGGGGTCCCCTGACCGGCGCCCGGGTCCTCGACCTGTACGGCGGCTCGGGCGCCGTCGGCCTGGAGGCCCTGTCCCGGGGGGCGGCGCACGTCCTGCTCGCCGAGTCCGACCCGAGGGCGGCCGGGACCATCAGGGAGAACATCAGGACCCTCGGGCTGCCGGGCGCCGAACTGCGCGCCGCCAGGGCCGAGCAGGTCGTCGCGGGCCCCCCTCCCGGGCCGCCGTACGACCTGGTCTTCCTCGATCCGCCGTACGCGGTGCGCGACGGCGAGGTGGGGGAGATCCTTCTCACACTCGGGAGGAACGGCTGGCTCGCCGAGGACGCCGTGGCCACCGTGGAGCGGAGCACCCGGGGCGGTGACTTCGCCTGGCCGGCCGGATTCCGGGAACTGCGTTCACGCCGCTACGGCGAGGGAACGCTCTGGTATGGCCGGACCGCCGTCCAGCACATCACCGACCGGTCATGAGCCGGGAGAGCGAGGGAAGACCGTTGCGCCGCGCAGTCTGTCCGGGGTCCTTCGACCCCATCACCAATGGGCACCTCGACATCGTCGGCCGCGCCTCGAGGCTCTACGACATCGTCCACGTCGCCGTCATGATCAACAAGTCGAAGAAGGGCCTCTTCGACATCGGCGAGCGGATCTCGCTGATCGAGCAGTGCACCCGCGCCTACGGCAATGTCGTCGTCGAGTCGTACCACGGCCTGCTCGTGGACTACTGCAAGGAACGGGACATCCCGGCCATCGTCAAGGGCCTGCGGGCCGTCAGCGACTTCGACTACGAGTTGCAGATGGCGCAGATGAACAACGGGCTGTCCGGGGTGGAGACGCTGTTCATCCCCACCAACCCCACGCACAGCTTCCTCTCCTCCAGCCTCGTCAAGGAGGTCGCCGCCTGGGGCGGTGACGTCTCCCACCTGGTGCCCGAGCCGGTCCTCGCGGCGCTGCACGCCAAGGTGCGCCCCCGCGGCGAGGCGCCCGGCGCGCAGGGGTGACGGGGCGCACGGCGCAAACGCTGCCCCACGGCGGCCGGTTGGCCGTACAGTCGCCTCGTGGACGTACAGCAGAAACTCGACGAGATCGTCGCGGCGGTCCAGAACGCCAAGGGCATGCCCATGTCGGCATCCTGCGTCATCAACCGGTCCGAGCTGCTCACCCGCCTCGACGAGGTGCGCCAGGCGCTGCCCGACTCGCTCGCCCAGGCCCAGGAGGTGCTCGGCGGCCGTGAGCAGGTCGTGGCCGAGGCCCAGCAGGAGGCACAGCGCATCCTCGAGGCGGCGCACGCGGAGCGCGGCTCGCTCGTCGAGACCACCGAGGTCGTCCAGCAGGCCCAGCAGGAGGCGGCCCGCATCCTCGCCGAGGCGCGCCGCGAGGCCGCCGAGGTCAAGGAGCAGGCCGACGACTACGTGGACAGCAAGCTGGCCAACTTCGAGGTCGTCCTCGGCAAGACCATCGGCTCGGTGGACCGGGGCCGCGAGAAGCTGCTCGGCGCCGGCCGCGGCGACCCGGGGGAATTGCTCGCCCACGCCGACGAGTACGTGGAGGCCCAGTTCGGGGCCATCGAGGCGGTGCTCCGCAAGACGCTGGAGGCGGTGGGCCGGGGCAGGCAGAAGCTGACCGGCCACCGCCCCATCGACGAACTCGCCCAGCACGTGGCCGACCAGGAGGCGCGGGAGGCGGCGGAGGGCGGCCGCGCCGGCGAGGCGTACTTCGACCGGCGGCCCGACCAGGACACCTACGACTACCTCGGCATGCCCCAGCCCGAGCGCCAGGCCGAGGCCGGGCCGGTGGAGGCCGAGCCGCAGCCGGCCGCCCCCTCCTACGTGCCCGCCGAGGACCCCTACGCCCTCCAGGCCGCCGGCGCGCAGGACGCCTACGGCCAGGGCGGCTACGGCCAGGACGCGTACGGGCAGGGCGGCTACGGGCAGGAGGGCTACGGGCAGGGCGGCTACGCCCAGGACCCGTACGCCGGCGAGGGGGCCTATGCCACCGGCTACGCCCAGGACCCCTACGGCCGCCAGCCGGTGCCCGCGCAGGGCGGCTACGACTACCAGGCCCCGGCCGTGCTCGACGAGACCAGCCTGTTCGACACCGGGATGATCGACGCCGAGCAGCTGCGCCGCTACCAGCAGGGTCAGCACTAGGCGGGGCCCCGTACGCCCCGCGCGGCGGGCAACGCGCCCTCGTGCGGGGCGTACGGGGGCGTTCCGGCAACGCGGCAGGGCGTCCCGCCGGCCGGTTCCGGGGGGCGGAGCAGCGGATTGGGTGACCGCCGGGCCGTGAAGTATGCTGACTGTTCGGCCGCGGCGCTCTGGTGATCGTGGCTGCCCGCCCGGCCCTCCGGCAGGGCCCGGCGCCCGCGGCTTCGCGCGGCCCCACCAACGCGAGAAAGCAGAAAGCCCTGAACGCCCCGCTGGATCACCGAGCCCCGCTCGTGTTCGACACACGCGAGCTGGGGCGGCGTGCCGGTGCCCTCAAGCGGGTCTCCCGGACGGTCGAGGCCCCGGCCGACCTCGGCATCGAGGTCATCGGCGTGCCCAAGGGCGCCCCGCTCGAGGTGTCGCTCCGGATGGAGTCGGTCATCGAGGGCGTGCTCGTCACGGGTACCGTCCGTGCGCCGCTGGCGGGCGAGTGCGTAAGGTGTCTCGAGCCGGTCGGCCGTGAGGTGACGGCGGACTTCCAGGAGATGTTCTCCTACCCCGAGGCCGAGGGCGCCCACCGCCAGGCGGAGCCCGGCGCCGAGGAGGCGGAGGAGGAGACGCTCTTCCTCCAGGGGGACCTGTTCGACCTCGAGCCCGTGGTGCGGGACGCGGTGGTGCTCGCACTGCCCCTGCAGCCGGTGTGCCGGGAGGACTGCCCGGGACTGTGCCCCGAGTGCGGGGCGCTGCTCGCGGAGGACCCGGACCACCGCCACGAGGACGTCGTCGACGTCCGGTGGGCGGCGCTGCGCGACTTCTCCGCCGCCCTCGGGCCGGCGGGGACCGCGGAGCCAGACCAGCAAGTCAAGCAAGAGAAGCCACCCCGCGGCAGCGGGGACGATCCACAGGAGAAGTAGCCGTGGCTGTTCCGAAGCGGAAGATGTCGCGCAGCAACACGCGCCACCGCCGGTCGCAGTGGAAGGCTGCGGCCCCCAACCTGGTGCGTTGCGAGCGCTGCCAGGAGCCGAGGCTCCAGCACACCGCGTGCTCCAACTGCGGCACGTACAACCGCCGTCAGGTCCTCGAGGTCTGATCGGCGGGTGACAGGCTCCATGTCACACGCCAGGAGGTCGCAACCCCAGGCGTCGGCGGACACGGCCTCGTCCCTCGCGACTCTGGAAGGGCGGCTCGGCTACCGGCTCGAGCCCGCCCTTCTGATTCGTGCGCTCACCCACCGCAGCTATGCGTACGAGAACGGTGGGCTGCCCACGAACGAGCGGCTGGAGTTTCTCGGGGATTCGGTGCTCGGCCTCATCGTCACCGACACCCTCTACCGCCGCCATCCCGATCTCGCGGAAGGGCAGCTCGCCAAGCTGCGCGCGGCCGTCGTCCAGGCCAGGGCGCTGGCCGAGGTGGCCCGCGGCCTCGACCTGGGCGCGTTCGTCAGGCTCGGCCGGGGCGAGGAGGTCACCGGCGGCCGGAACAAGGCGTCGATCCTGGCCGACACCCTCGAGGCGGTGATCGGTGCCGTCTACCTCGACCAGGGCCTGGAAGCCGCGGACGCCCTCGTGCACCGGCTGTTCGACCCGGTGATCGAGCGCTCCTCGAACCTGGGCGCCGGCCTGGACTGGAAGACCAGTCTCCAGGAGCTGAGCGCGGCCGAGGGGCTCGGCGTGCCCGAGTACGTGATCAGCGAGACCGGCCCCGATCACGAGAAGACCTTCACCGCTGCGGCCCGTGTCGGCGGCGAGACCTACGGCACCGGCACAGGCCGCAGCAAGAAGGAAGCGGAGCAGCAGGCCGCCGAGACGGCCTGGCGCGCCATCCGCGGGGCGCTCGACGCCGAACGGGAGCGGCAGGCCGAGGGCGCCGAGCCGGCCGACGGCGAGACCGTTGCCTGAGCTGCCCGAGGTCGAGGTCGTCAGGCGCGGCCTCGAACGCTGGGTGGGCGGCCGGACGATCGCCGGTGCCGAGGTGCTGCACCCGCGCGCCGTGCGCCGCCACCTCGCGGGCGCCGTGGACTTCGCCGGGCGGCTGCGTGGCGCCCGGGTGCTCGACGTGCGCCGCCGCGGCAAGTACCTGTGGCTGCCCCTGGGTTCCGAGCTGGCGCTGCTCGCGCACCTGGGCATGAGCGGGCAGCTGCTCGTGCAGCCGGGCGCCGCGCCGGACGAGAAGCACCTGCGGGTGCGGATCACCTTCACGGACGCCGCGCGTGGCGAGCTGCGCTTCGTCGACCAGCGGACGTTCGGCGGTCTTTCGCTGCATCCGGTGGCGGCCGACGGGCTGCCCGAGGTGATAGGCCACATCGCGCGCGACCCCCTCGACCCGGAGTTCGACGAGGACGCCTTCCACGAGGCGCTGCGCCGGCGCCGGACCACCCTGAAGCGGGCGCTGCTCGACCAGTCCCTCATCAGCGGCGTCGGCAACATCTACGCCGACGAGGCGCTGTGGCTGGCGAGGCTGCACTACGACCGCCCCACCGCGAGCCTCGGCAGGGCGAGGACCGCCGAGCTGATCGCCGGCGTGCGCGAGGTGATGAACGCCGCGCTGGCCGTCGGCGGCACCAGCTTCGACAGCCTGTACGTCAACGTCAACGGCGAGTCCGGGTACTTCAGCCGGTCCCTCCGGGTGTACGGCAGGGAGGACCAGCCCTGCCGCCGGTGTGGGACGCCGGTGCGCAGGCGCCCCTGGATGAACCGGTCGAGCTACTTCTGCCCGCGGTGCCAGCGCCCCGCGCGCCGGGCGGCTCAGTAACCGAAGTCCTGCGTCCACCAGGGGCCGCCGGTGCCGAAGTGCACGCCGACGCCCAGGGTGCGGAACTCGCAGTTGAGGATGTTGGCCCGGTGCCCCTCGCTGCCCATCCAGGCGTCCATCACGGCCTGGGCGTCCTGCTGGCCGCGGGCTATGTTCTCGCCGCCGAGGTTGCCTATGCCCGCGACCTGGGCCCGGTCCCAGGGGGTGAGGCCGTCCGGGTCGGTGTGGTCGAAGAAGCCCCTGGCCGCCATGTCCTCGCTGAAGTCCTGGGCGAGGGCGCCGAGCTGCGCGTCCAGCGTCAGCGGCTGGCAGCCCGCCTGCCCGCGCTCGGCGTTGACCAGGGAGAGCACCTGCAGCACGGCGGCCGACTCGGGGTCCGCGTCGGGGGCGCCGGTCTCCTCCTGGGTGGGCGCCTCGGTGGGCTCGGGCTCCTGGCTGCTGGGCTCCGCGGTCGGCTCCGGGTCAGCGGAGGTCTCCCCGGCGGACTCCTCCGGCGGCTCGGAGGCGGGCCGCGAGGGGGTTTCCTCGGCGGTGGGGGAGGGGGACTCCCGGGGCGAGGCGTGCTCCTCCCGGGTGCGCTGCCGCTCCGTCTCCTCCCCGCTCCCGGGGCTTGTGCGGTCGGCCGGGGCCGTCGTGCCCGCCGAGGAGGCGCCACGCGGCGTGGGGGCGAGGCCGCCGGCGTCGTCGACGTGGGTGTCCCCCGCGCTCGGCAGTAGCCCGGACCCCACGGCGACCGCGCTCACGGCAAGTGCGGCCGAGGCGCCGACAAGTCCGGAACGCACGTGGTTCCGCCGACGGCGGTGGCGATGTCGATGGCGACCCATCTGTGGCACCGTCCTCGTCACTCGGTGAAGAACGCGAAGCACCTGAACGGGTGAATGTTCAACGCGTGACGATACGGCATGGCGCCGCGGGCGGAAGTGTCCGAACGGAAATGACGGGATAGCGTGCGTCACATGAACCGACCGAACGGCTCCGCGGAGCGGGCCGGAGCACCGGGGGCCGGCCCCCGGGACCCGCAGGAGGCGGAGCAGCGCGAGGCCACGCAGGACGCGGCCGGGGTGGCGGAGACGGGGCAGGTCCGGATGACCGCGTGGGTGCGCGGCCGGGTGCAGGGCGTCGGATTCCGCTGGTACACGCGGGCCCAGGCCCTGGCCATCGGCGGGCTCCTGGGCTGTGCGCGGAACCTGCGGGACGGCCGGGTCGAGGTGGTGGCCGAGGGGGCGCGCGAGCGCTGCGAGCGCCTCCTGGGGTGGCTGCGCGACGGCGACACGCCCGGGAGCGTGGACGGCGTCACCGAGATATGGGACACACCGCGCGGCGGCTACGAGGACTTCGCCATCCGCTGACGGGGTGCCGCGTCGCGCCCGCAAAGCTGCCGGAAATCCCTTGCCTTCCCCGCTCCGACGTGCAAGGCTTCCGCCACCACCCGCCTGCGCGGCACCCGAGGAGCCGAGGGAAAACGATCGGCGAGCCCCGCGCAGTGGATCTCCACCGGCCCAGGGGGCACGGCCGTGCGCGGTGTGATCGTGTTGACCGTCTCACTTTTTGGTGAGACGCTGAAAGTCCCGCGCACTCAGCTACGTAGCCATGAGAACACTGGGCGGAGCAAACGTCGCGGGTGCTATCTCACGACCCACCAACGGCTTCGGTCGGTCACTCAGTGTGGAGGACCATCCATCATGGCAAAGGCGCTTCTCGGTCACGTCGGCGGCTTCGACCCCCGTGTCCTCGCCGAGATGCGACGGCTCCAGCAGCGCGTACAGGACCTGGAGACGCAGCTCCTCCGGGTTCAGGCGGAGAACGACGCGCTGGCCGCCGCCGCCCGGCACGGCGACTCGGTGCTCGAAAGCATCGACATGCCCAAGGCGCAGCCGGCCCTGACCTGATCTCAAAGGCGAGAGCAGGCCGCGAAGGCTGCCTCTAGTGGATAAATGCGAGGGACGCTTCGGCGTCCCTCCGTCATGTGTGCGGCACCCGCACGACCCCTGCTCAACCCATGCTCGGCATGTGCATCGTTTTTCGTTCACTGTCTGGCTTACTGACTGATGTGCCCTGCATCCCGTCCCCCGAAACGGCGAATCTGAGAACAACGGCGGGTAAAGTCCGACGGCGTGCACCTCAAGACCCTGACCCTGCGCGGATTCAAGTCGTTCGCCTCCGCCACGACGTTGCGCTTCGAACCCGGCATCACCTGCGTCGTGGGGCCCAACGGGTCGGGTAAGTCCAATGTGGTGGACGCGCTCTCCTGGGTGATGGGGGAGCAGGGCGCCAAGTCGCTGCGCGGCGGCAAGATGGAGGACGTCATCTTCGCCGGCACCACCGGGCGCCCCCCGCTCGGCCGGGCCGAAGTCTCCCTGACCATCGACAATTCCGATGGCGCGCTGCCGATCGAATACACCGAGGTCACCATCACGCGGATCATGTTCCGCAACGGGGGCAGCGAGTACCAGATCAATGGCGACACCTGCCGGCTGCTCGACATCCAGGACCTGCTTTCCGACTCGGGCATCGGGCGCGAGATGCACGTCATCGTCGGGCAGGGGCAGCTCGACTCGGTGCTGCACGCCGATCCCACGGGGCGCCGGGCGTTCATCGAGGAGGCCGCCGGGGTTCTCAAGCACCGCAAGCGCAAGGAGAAGGCGCTGCGGAAGCTGGACGCGATGCAGGCCAATCTGGCGCGGGTGCAGGACCTGACCGACGAGCTGCGCCGTCAGCTCAAGCCGCTCGGCCGGCAGGCCGCGGTGGCCAGGCGGGCCGCCGTCATCCAGGCCGACCTGCGGGACGCCAGGCTGCGCCTGCTCGCCGACGACCTGGTCACCCAGCGGGCCGCGCTGCGTGCCGAGCTCGCCGACGAGACGGCGCTGAGGGAGCGCAAGGAGGCCGCCGAACAGCGCCTGAAGGAGGCTTCGCGCCGGGAGTCGGAGCTCGATCAGGAGGTGCGGACGCTTGCCCCGCGCGTGGAGCGCGCCCGGGGTGTGTGGCACGAGCTCTCGCAACTCGCCGAGCGGGTGCGCGGCACCGTGAGCCTCGCGGACGCCCGCGTCACCAGCGCGACCGCCGCCGTGCCCGAGGAGCGGCGGGGGCGGGACCCGGAGGACATGGAGCGGGAGGCGGCCAGGATCAGGGAGCAGGAGGCGGAGTTGACCGCCGCCCTGGAGGCGGCCTCCCGCGCCCTGGACGACACCGTGGCGCACCGCGCCGAGCTGGAGCGGCGGCTCGCCGAGGAGGAGCGCAGGCTGAAGGACGCGGCCCGGGCGCTCGCCGACCGCCGTGAGGGCCTCGCCCGGCTGCACGGGCAGGCCAACGCCGCGCGCAGCCGGGCCGCCTCGGCCCAGTCCCAGATCGACCGGCTCGGCACCGCGCGGGACGAGGCGCAGGAGCGCGCCGCCTCGGCCGCGCGCGAGTACGAGGAGCTGCGCGCCGAGGTGGAGGGCCTGGACGAGGACGACTCGCAGCTCGCCGCCGAGCACGAGGCGGCGCGGCGCGCGCTCGCCGAGGCGGAGAGCGCCCAGAGCGCGGCGCGCGAGGCGGCCACCGCGGCGGAGCGGGAGCGGGCCGCGGTCTCCGCCCGCCACGACGCGCTGGCGCTCGGGCTGCGCCGCAAGGACGGCACCGGCGCCCTGCTCGCCGCCTCCGGCCGGCTCACCGGCCTGCTCGGCCCGGCGGCGGAGCTGCTGACCGTGGCCGTGGGCCACGAGGTGGCGGTGGCCGCCGCCCTGGGGGTCGCGGCGGACGCCGTGGCCGTGGACGGCCCGGCGACCGCCGCGGAGGCGCTGCGCCTGCTGCGCAAGAACGACGCCGGCCGGGCCGCGCTCCTGCTGGCTCAGCCCGAGGCCCTGCCGGCGCCCAGGCCGCCCGCGGAGGACGGGTCCCCGGCGGAGGGCGGGGGGCCTTCGGCCCCCGCCGGGGCCGCCGCCCCCGAGCCGCAGCCAGAGGCCGCCTTCGCGCCGGGGGCCGCCGCGCGCAAGGCGGGGCTTCCGGCGGCGGACAGGGCGCGGGCCGCGGCCGAACTGGTCGACGGGCCACCGGAGTTGCTGCCCGCGGTGCGCCGGCTGCTGCGGGATGTGCGGGTGGTGGGAACGCTGGAGGAGGCCGGGGAGCTGATCGCCGCGCACCCCGGGCTGACCGCCGTGACCGCCGAGGGTGACGTGCTCTCGCGGCATCTGGCGCACGGCGGCTCCGCCGGGGCGCCCAGCCTGCTCGAGGTGCAGGCCGCCGTCGACCAGGCGGCCGCCGAGCTGGCGGAGCTGACCGAGCGCTGCGCCGCCCTCGCCGAGGAGGCCGAGCGGGCGAAGGTGCGGCGCCGGGAGTGCGCGGCCCTGGTCGAGGAGCTGGGCCGGCGGCGCAGCGCGGCCGAGCGCGAGAAGGCCAAGGTGGCCCAGGACCTCGGCCGGCTGAGCGGGCAGGCCAGGGCCGCGGCGGGGGAGGCGGAGCGCGCCCAGGCGGCGGTCCTCAGGGCGGAGGAGGAGCTGGCCAGGGCCGTCGAGCAGGCCGAGGAGCTGGCGGAGCGGCTCGCCGTGGCCGAGGAGGCGGCCGACGCGGAGGAGGAGCCGGACACCGCCGTCCGCGACCGGCTCGCCGCCGACGGGGCCAACGCGCGGCAGACCGAGATGGAGGCCAGGCTCCAGGTCCGCACCCACGAGGAGCGGGTCAAGGGGCTCGCCGGCCGGGCGGACTCGCTGGACCGCGCGGCGCGCGCGGAGCGCGAGGCGCGGGCGCGCGCCGAGCGGCGACGCGCCAGGATGCGCTACGAAGCGCAGGTTGCGGGGGCGGTGGCGGATGGCGCACGGCAGCTGCTCGCGCACGTGGAGGAGTCGCTGGGGCGCGCGCGGGCCGAGCGGGAGGCCGCGGAACGCGCCAGGGCGGAGCGCGAGCAGGCGCTGGCTGCCGAGCGGGCGGCGAGCCGGGAGCTGAAGGAGGAGCTCGACAAGCTCACCGACTCGGTGCACCGCGGCGAGGTGCTCGGCGCCGAGAAGCGGCTGCGGATCGAGCAGCTGGAGGCGCGGGCCCTGGAGGAACTCGGCGTGGAGCCCGCGGTGCTGGTCCGCGAGTACGGCCCCGATCAGCCGGTGCCGCCCTCGCCGCCCGCCGAGGGCGAGGAACTGCCCGAGGACCCGGAGGACCCGCGCAACCGGCCGCGGCCCTACGTCCGCGCCGAGCAGGAGAAGCGGCTGAAGGCGGCGGAGCGTGCCTACCGGCAGCTCGGCAAGGTGAACCCGCTGGCGCTCGAGGAGTTCGCGGCGCTCGAGGAGCGCCACCAGTTCCTCAGCGAGCAGCTCGCCGACCTGAAGAAGACCAGGGCCGACCTCCTCCAGGTCGTCAAGGAGGTGGACGAGCGGGTGGAGCAGGTCTTCACGGCCGCCTACCACGACACGGCGCGCGAGTTCGAGGGCGTCTTCTCCCGGCTCTTCCCCGGCGGCGAGGGACGGCTGCTGCTGACCGATCCCACCGACATGCTGACCACCGGCGTGGAGGTCGAGGCCAGGCCGCCGGGCAAGAAGGTCAAGCGGCTCTCGCTGCTGTCCGGGGGCGAGCGGTCGCTGACCGCGGTGGCCCTGCTGGTGTCGATCTTCAAGGCGCGGCCGAGCCCGTTCTACGTGATGGACGAGGTGGAGGCCGCCCTCGACGACACCAACCTGCAGCGGCTGATCCGGATCATGGAGGAGCTGAAGGGCAGCTCCCAGCTGATCGTGATCACGCACCAGAAGCGCACGATGGAGGTCGCCGACGCGCTGTACGGCGTCTCGATGCAGGGCGACGGCGTCTCGAAGGTGATCAGCCAGCGGCTCGCCTCGTGACGGATCTCACCCCGGCGCCCTCCGGGCCGGGCCGGGGACGTCTCCGGGGGCGCCCGGCGGCCGCACCGCGCGCCGGGGAGTCGGGGCCGGATTGCGGGCAAAACGGAAGTTAACCGGTCAATCTCCGCGGGAGGAATGGGGCATAACCTCGCTTAGGCTGGTCACACGTTCAACAGGCGACTCTCCGGGCGTTTCGGCCGCGGGGTCGCCGGCCGTGTCGCCGACCGCAGGAGGTGGATCGTGAGCTTGCTACCGAAGACCCGTCCCGAGGCGGGGCCCGGCCACCCGTCGCACCTGCCGCACGTGGTCTTCATCGCGGCCACCGCCGCCCTCGGCGGCTTCCTGTTCGGTTACGACAGCTCCGTGATCAACGGCGCGGTGGAGGGCATCCGCGGCAGGTTCGACGTCTCCTCCGGGCGCCTGGGCACGGTCGTGGCCATCGCCCTGCTGGGCGCCGCGCTCGGGGCGGTGATCGCCGGCCGGCTGGCCGACCGGATCGGCCGCATCCGAGTGATGCAGCTCGCCGCGGCGCTCTTCCTCGTCAGCGCGATCGGGTCGATGCTGCCGTTCGCGCTGTGGGACCTGGCCCTCTGGCGGACGCTCGGCGGCGTCGGCATCGGCATGGCCTCGGTGATCGCCCCCGCCTACATCGCCGAGGTCTCCCCGCCCGAGTACCGCGGGCGGCTCGGCTCCTTCCAGCAGGCCGCGATCGTGCTGGGCATCGCCGTCTCGCAGCTGGTCAACTGGGCGCTGGTCAACCTGGCCGACGGCGACCAGCGCGGCTCGCTGCTCGGCCTGGAGGCCTGGCAGGTCATGCTCGGCGTGGCCGCCGTGCCCGCCCTCGTCTACGCGATGATGACCCTCGGCATCCCCGAGTCCCCCCGTTACCTGGTCGCCTCGGGGGACAGGGCCGGGGCCCGTCGGGTGCTGGCCGGGGTGGAGCCCGAGGGCGTGGACCTGGACGCCAGGGTCGCCGAGATCGAGCACCACCTGCGCACCGAGCACCGGTCCACCTGGCGCGACCTGATCGGCGGCAGGGCCGGTCTCCTGCCCATCGTCTGGGTCGGCATCGGCCTGTCGGTGCTCCAGCAGCTGGTCGGCATCAACGTGATCTTCTACTACTCGAACTCGCTGTGGCAGTCCGTCGGCGTCGACCCGGAGAGCTCGTTCTTCTACTCCTTCACCACCTCGATCATCAACATCGTCGGCACGGTGATCGCGATGCTGTTCGTCGACCGCATCGGCCGCAAGCCGCTCGCGCTGATCGGCTCGGCCGGCATGGCGCTCACGCTCGGGCTGACCGCCTGGGCCTTCTCCGCCAAGGAGGGCTCGGGCGACGACATCAGGCTGCCGGACGCGCAGGGCGCGGTCGCGCTGATCGGCGCGCACGGCTTCGTGCTCTTCTTCGCCCTCTCCTGGGGCGTGGTGGTCTGGGTCCTCCTGGGCGAGATGTTCCCCGACCGCATCCGCGCCGCCGCCCTGGGCCTCGGCGCCTGCGCGCAGTGGGTGGCGAACTGGGCGGTCAGCCAGAGCTTCCCGACCCTGTCGGACTGGAACCTCTCCGGCGCCTACGTGATCTACACCTGCTTCGCCCTGGTCTCCATCCCGTTCGTGCTCCTCTGCGTCCGGGAGACCAAGGGCAAGAAGCTGGAGGAGATGGGCTGAGCCCGGCCCCGCCTTCGGGAGCGCGGTCCCCGGCCGGGGGCAGCGCTCCCGCGGCGCGTCGGTGATACTTGTGGCCATCTCCGTGCCCTCAAGGGCCCACTCCAGGCACCACCAAGGGAACCGATGGACATCCTCATCCTCGTCGTAGTCATCGCCGTGGTCGCCGTCGCCGCGGGCAGCGGACTGGTCATCGCGCGCCGCCGGAATCCGGCGCCCCCCCGGGAGAAGGACGGCACGGCCCCGCCGCCGCGCCGCGAGCCGGGCGTGGGCGAGGACCCCGACGTGACCGTCGAGGAGGAGCGCCGCACCATCGAGGACGTGACCCTGCCGCCCACGGCGCCCGACCTGCTCGGCACCGGGACCAGGCCGGTGGAGGTGCCGGAGCCGACCGCGGGGCGCCTGGTCAGGCTGCGCTCCCGGCTCGCCCGCTCGCAGAACACCCTGGGCAAGGGGCTGCTGAACCTGCTCTCCCGCGAGCACCTCGACGAGGACACCTGGGAGGAGATCGAGGACACCCTGCTGACCGCGGACGTCGGCGTCGGCCCCACCCAGGAGCTGGTGGAGCGGCTGCGCGAACGGGTCAGGGTGCTCGGCACCAGGACCCCGGAGGGCCTGCGGGCGCTGCTGCGCGAGGAGTTGCTCACCCTGGTGGGCACCGACCTGGACCGCGTGGTCCACACCGAGGGCGGCGTCTCCGCGGAGGGCGAGGAGCGGCCCGCGGTGGTCCTGGTCGTCGGCGTCAACGGCACCGGCAAGACCACCACCGCGGGGAAGCTCGCCCGGGTGCTGGTCGCCGACGGCAAGTCCGTCGTCCTCGGCGCCGCCGACACCTTCCGGGCGGCGGCGGCCGACCAGCTGCAGACCTGGGGCGAGCGGGTCGGCGCGCGCACGGTGCGCGGGGCCGAGGGCGGCGACCCGGCCGCGGTGGCCTTCGAGGCGGTCCGCGAGGGCATCGCGCAGACCGCGGACGTCGTCCTGGTCGACACGGCCGGGCGGCTGCACACCAAGACCGGGCTGATGGACGAGCTCGGCAAGGTCAAGCGCGTCGTGGAGAAGCAGGGCCCGGTGAACGAGGTCCTGCTGGTGCTCGACGCGACGACGGGGCAGAACGGCCTCGTGCAGGCGCGGGTGTTCGCCGAGGCCGTGGACATCACCGGCATCGCCCTGACCAAGCTGGACGGCAGCGCCAAGGGCGGCATCGTGGTCGCGGTGCAGCGCGAACTCGGCGTTCCCGTCAAGCTGATCGGCCTGGGGGAGGGTGCCGACGACCTCGCCCCGTTCGAGCCGGAGGCCTTCGTCGACGCCCTGATCAGCTGACCCGCAGGCCGGCGCCCCGGTCGCTCCTGGCCACTCCCGCGGTGGCGTAGGCGAGCGCCCCCAGCAGCAGCCGCGCCGGCGGCGGGTCCGCCGCCGTCGCCACCTCGGGCGGGCGCAGCCAGCCGACCTGGCCGCGCCCGCCGTGGTCGCAGGGCGGGGCCGTGATGTGCCGCCCGGGGCCGAGGCCCCGCAGGTCGAGCCGGGTGTCGTCCCAGCCGGTGCGGTACAGCAGCTCGGGCAGGCGGGCCGCCGCCCCTGGCGCGACCAGGAACCAGGCGCGGCCGTGCGGGGCGAGCGCCACCGGGCCGAGCGGGAGGCCCATCCGCTCCAGCGTGAGCAGCGCCCGCCGTCCGGCCGCCTCCGGCACCTCGATCACGTCGAAGCGCAGGCCGGTGGGCAGCAGCACCGTCGCGCCCCGGCCGCGCGCCCAGGCCGCGGCCCACGCCTCCATGGCCTCGTCGAGCGGGGTGCCCGCCGGGATGCTCAGGCCGGGGACGAGCGGGTGCGCCCCGGGGGCGGCGCACGAGGCGTTCCCGCAGGAACAGACCACCCCTCCGTGCGCCGTTGCACGCCGGGCGCGGGCACCGGGGACCACGTCCCAGCCCCACAGCCCCGTATAGGCGGCCACGGCCGTGCCGCCGGGCACGCGCCCGTGGCGCCTGGGGCGGCGCACCGCCCCGCGTAGCTCCCTGATCTCCCGCAAGCCGCCGATCGTGAAGCCCATGCACTCTCCAACGGAGTCGCTCTGCCGACGGTTACGCGACCGTGGCCGCGGGGCGACTTCACCCGCAGGGGGGAGCACGCGGGGGAGTGCATTCACTCGTACGCGCCCCCGGAGTGCTTCCCGTCGCCCAACGTCGAACACCGTGCGTACAAGTGAAGCGCCCCTGATGGGCATGAGCTTCTGGCAGAGGGGTGGCGAATGGTGGCGATTGCCGGTCGCCCCTCGCCACGCCAGTGATCGTAGGATTACGTTCAGTGCATCCGTAGACGCCGTGTCAGCAGGCGCGCGTCAGGATGCCGGAGACCCGGGATGGGGGCGTAACTGTGGGCGCAGGCGGCAGCGGCGGGACCTCCGCCAAGCGGCCGAACGAACGGCTGACGTCGTGGTTCCAGCGCAGTGGGTGGTCGAAGGGCGAGCTCGCCAGGCAGGTGAACCGCCGCGCCCGCAGGCTGGGCGCCCACCACATCAGCACCGACACCTCCCGGGTCCGCCGCTGGCTCGACGGCGAGCAGCCGCGCGAGCCGATACCGCGCATCCTCTCCGAACTGTTCTCCGAACGCTTCGGCACGGTCGTCTCCGTCGAGGACCTCGGGCTGCGCACGGCCCACCACTCCGCGGCCGTCTCCGGCGTCGACCTGCCCTGGGCCGGGCCGCAGACCGTCTCGCTGATCAACGAGTTCTCCCGCAGCGACCTGATGCTCGGCCGCCGCGGCTTCCTCGGCACCTCGCTGACCATGTCGGCGGGCCCCGACCTCATAGAGCCCATGCAGCGCTGGCTCGCGCCCAGCCCGCAGGGGCAGGACGGCGCCGGGGAACCGGCCGGGGCGCCCGGGGCGACGCTCGGCGCCCTGCCGGCCGCCGCACACGCCGGCGAGCAGCAGCGACGGCTGACCCGCATCTCCGAGGTCGAGCTCGCCGAACTGGAGGCGACGATCGCGCAGTTCCGCCTCTGGGACGCGCAGAGCGGCGGCGGCCTGCGCCGCAAGGCGGTCGTCGGCCAGCTCCACGAGGTCACCGACCTGCTCCAGGACTCGCACCCGGCGCCGGTGCGCCGCAGGCTGTTCCGCATCACGGCCGAACTGGCGGAGCTGGCCGGGTGGATGAGCTACGACGTCGGCCTCCAGCCCATCGCCCAGAAGTACTTCGTCCTCGCGCTCCACGCCGCGAAGGAGGCAGGGGACCGGCCCCTGGGCGCGTTCATCCTGTCGTCGATGAGCCGCCAGATGATCCACCTGGGCCGGAGCGAGGACGCGCTCGAACTCATCCACCTCGCCCAGTACGGCAGCAGGCAGTGCGCCACCGCGCGCACCCAGGCGATGCTCTACGCGCTGGAGTCCCGGGCGCACGCCGGCCAGGGGCAGCCGAGCAGGTGCCACCGCTCGGTGCGGATGGCCCAGGAGACCTTCGCGGAGATCGAGCCGGGCGAGCAGGACCCGGACTGGATCGCCTTCTTCTCCGAGGCGGAGCTGCACGCCGAGACCGCCCACTCCTATCGCGACCTCGCCTACGTGGCCGGGCGAAGCCCCGCCTACATCTCCCAGGCCAGGCCGCTGATGCGGCGCGCGGTCGAGCTCTTCGCCCGGGAGCGCGCCGAGCATCCCGACGCCGGCCACCAGCGGTCGTATGCACTCAACCTCATCGGCATGTCCACCGTGCACCTGCTCGAGAACGAGCCCGAGGCGTTCGCCGCCGCCGCCCACCAGGCCCTCGACGTGGCCGGGGCGCTGCGCTCGGAGCGGGTGATGATCAGGCTGCGCAAGACCGGCGCCGCCGCCGGCCGGGAGTACGCGGGGGTGCCCGAGATCCGCGAGGTGCTGCAACGGCTGGCCGAGCTCGCCGCCGGGCGGGAGCGGCCCCACGGCAGGGAGGGCGGCGTGGCCCGGGCGGTCTAGCGCCGCCCACTCCCCTGGTCCCCCCTCGCCCCTCGTCCCGACGCGCCCCGCCCGGGCGCTCGGGGCACGGACGCGGGCGGCGGCGGGGCGTTACCCCGCTCCGCCGACGCGGTGATCCTTGTCATGGCGGTGTAACACGTCCCGCCCCATCGTCACCTTCGTGAAACAAATGGGGCCATTGACGGAAACGGCCCTCAGAGAGCCTGTGGCGCATCGTGACCTGCCCGCGGGACTTGCCCGCATGGGCCGTCCTTCTGAGGAGACGTCCGCTTTGAGCCCTGAAGAAGTGCTGTCCCAGACAAATATCGGTTATGTGGTGATCAGTGCCGCACTGGTGATGCTCATGACTCCGGGCCTCGCCTTCTTCTACGGCGGCATGGTCCGGGTCAAGAGCGCGCTGAACATGCTGATGATGTCGTTCATCGCCCTCGGCATCGTCAGCGTGCTCTGGGTGCTCTACGGGTTCACCCTGGCCTTCAGCGACACCAGCAGCAGCCCGATCCTCGGCAACCTGGACTACATCGGACTCCAGGACATCACCGTCGACCAGGGCGAGCTGATCGCGTTCATCCTGTTCCAGCTGATGTTCGCCGTGATCACGCCCGCCCTGATGAGCGGCGCCCTGGCGGATCGCGTCAAGTTCACCGGCTGGGCGCTCTTCGTGGTCCTGTGGGTCACCGTCGTATACTTCCCGGTCGCCCACTGGGTGTGGGCGGTGGACCAGGGCTGGCTGTTCAACCAGGGCGTGATCGACTTCGCGGGCGGTACCGCGGTCCACATCAACGCCGGCGCGGGCGGCCTCGCCGCGGCGCTGGTGGTCGGCAAGCGCATCGGCTTCAAGCGCGAGCCGATGCGCCCGCACAACCTGCCGATGGTGCTGCTCGGCGCGGCCCTGCTGTGGTTCGGCTGGTTCGGCTTCAACGCGGGCTCCGCGCTCTCCCCGAACGGCACCGCGGCGCTGATGGCCCTCAACACCCAGGTCGCCACGGCCGCCGCCATCATCGGCTGGCTGGCCTACGAGCGGCTGCGGCACGGCGCGTTCACCACCCTGGGCGCGGCCTCGGGCGCGGTCGCGGGCCTGGTCGCCATCACCCCCTCCGGCGCCAACGTCAACCCCATGGGCGCCCTGCTCATCGGCGTCGTGGCGGGCGTGGTCTGCGCCTGGGCCGTGGGCCTGAAGTACCGGCTCGGCTACGACGACTCCCTCGACGTGGTCGGCGTGCACCTCTTCGGCGGCGTGGTCGGCACCCTCATGGTCGGCTTCCTGGCCACGGACGGCGTCGGCGGCTTCGAGCAGTTCGGCAAGCAGGCCCTGGGCGCGTTCTCCGTCATGGCCTACTCCTTCGTGGTCAGCTACCTCCTCGCCCAGCTCGTCCAGCGCACCATCGGCTTCCGCGCCTCCGAGGAGGAGGAGACCGCCGGGCTCGACCTGGCCTACCACGCGGAGACCGGGTACGACTTCAGCCAGACCGGCTCCGGCACGGTGGCCGTCGGCGCGGCGGCGGGCACGGCCGGCGCGGCGGAGTCCGGCGGGCGGACCGGTGACAGGCACGGCGAGAAGGCCGGCGAGAAGGCCGGCGAGAAGAAGGTGGACGCATGAAGCTCATCACCGCGGTGATCAAGCCGCACCGCCTCGACGAGGTCAAGGACGCCCTGCAGGCGTTCGGCGTGCACGGCCTGACCGTGACCGAGGCCAGCGGCTACGGCCGGCAGCGCGGCCACACCGAGGTCTACCGGGGCGCCGAGTACACCATCGACCTGGTACCGAAGATCCGCATCGAGATCCTCGTCGAGGACTCCGACGCCGAGCAGCTGATCGACGTCGTCGTCAAGGCGGCCCGCACCGGCAAGATCGGCGACGGGAAGGTGTGGAGCGTGCCGGTCGACACGGCCGTCAGGGTCCGCACCGGCGAGCGCGGCCCGGACGCCCTGTAGCGGTGACCCCTCGCCCACACCCCGGCAAGGGCCGGGAAACCACCCGACCACGACGACGGGAGTTGGCTACCGCATGACGGCTCCAACCGCCGGAACCGGCGGCGACGAGACGGAAACCGGCGGCGGTTACGCGGCGGCCCGGCTGCGCCTCCTCACCTCGGAGGAGCGGCCGGGCCCGCCGCGTCGCGCCGCGCTGGCCCGCCTGACCGACGAGTGGCTGGCCGGGCTCTTCGCCGCCGCCCCGCGCCAGGGCCGCGCCGCCCTGGTCGCCGTGGGCGGCTACGGGCGCGGGGAGCTGTCGCCGCGCAGCGACCTCGACCTGCTCCTGCTGCACGAGGGCGGCGGGGGGCGCGCCGAGGTGGCCGCCCTCGCCGACCGGCTCTGGTATCCGGTGTGGGACCTGGGCATCGCCCTCGACCACTCGGTGCGCACCCTGGCCGAGGCCCACCGGGCCGCCGCCGAGGACCTGAAGGTCCACCTCGGGCTGCTCGACGCGAGACACCTGGCGGGCGACGCCTCGCTCACCGCGGAGCTGCGCACCGCCGTGCTCGCGCAGTGGCGCGCCAAGGCCCCGACCAGGCTGTTCGAGCTGCGCGAGCTCACCGCGGAACGGGCCCGCAGGCAGGGCGAGCTGCCGTTCCTCCTCGAACCCGACCTGAAGGAGACCCGCGGCGGCCTCCGCGACGCCACCGCGCTGCGCGCCGTCGCCGCCTCCTGGGTGGCCGACGCCCCGCGGCAGGGCCTCGACGCGGCGCGCAACGTCCTCCTCGACGTCCGCGACGCCCTGCACCTGGCCACCGGCCGGGCCACCGACCGGCTCGCCCTGGAGGACCAGGACCAGGTCGCCGCCGCCCTCGGCCTGTCGGACGCCGACGCGCTGCTGCGCCAGGTCTACGAGGCGGGGCGCACCATCTCCTACGCCTCGGACGTCACCTGGCGCGAGGTCGGCCGGGTGCTGCGCGCGCGCTCGGCGCGCCGCGGGCGCCGCGGCCTGCTGCCGGCCAGGGCCGGCCGGCGCGGGCAGGCGCCCGAGCGCACGCCGCTCGCCGAGGGGGTCGTCGAGCAGGAGGGTGAGGTGGTGCTGGCCCGCACCGCGCGCCCCGACCGCGACCCCGTGCTGCCGTTGCGCGCCGCCGCCGCGGCCGCCCAGGCCGGGCTTCCGCTCGCGCTGCCCGCCGTGCACGCCATGACCGCGGCGGCCGGGCAGAGCGCCGCCCTGCCGGTGCCCTGGCCCGCCGAGGCCCGCGAGCAGTTCGTCACCCTGCTCGGCGCCGGGCCCTCCGCCGTGCCGGTGTGGGAGGCGCTGGACGCCGCGGGGCTGATCACGGGGCTGCTGCCCGACTGGGAGCGGGTCCGCTGCCGCCCGCAGCGCAACGCCGTACACCGCTGGACCGTCGACCGCCACCTCGTGGAGACCGCGGTGCGCGCCTCGGCCCTCACCCGCCGCGTCCGCCGCCCCGACCTGCTGCTCGTCGCCGCCCTCCTGCACGACATGGGCAAGGGCTGGCCCGGCGACCACAGCCGCACCGGGGAGACGATTGCCCGGGACATGGCCACCCGGATGGGCTTCCCCGCCGCGGACGCCGGGGTGCTCGGCACGCTGGTCAGGCACCACCTGCTGCTCGTCGAGACGGCCACCAGGCGCGATCTCGACGATCCGGCGACCGTCGCCACGGTCGCCGAGGCCGTGCGCGACCTCGGCACCCTCGAACTGCTGCACGCGCTGACCGAGGCCGACGCCCTCGCCACGGGCCCGGCCGCCTGGTCGCCCTGGCGCGCCTCGCTCGTCGCCGACCTGGTCAAGCGGGTGGCCGCGGGTCTGGAGGCCGGCGGCCCCGGGCCCGCGGCGGGGAGCCTGGCGGGGGCCGGGCCGGGGAGCGACGCGGAGGCGGGGGACGCAACGGGGGACACGGCGGAGGACGCCGCGAGGGGAGGGGTGCGGGGCGGCCGGGCGCCGGGGGCGGCCGGGGGCCAGGGGCACAGCCCGGAGCCAGGGGCGCACCCTGCCGCCTCGCGGCCGTCGGCCGCCGCGGAGCGGCTCGCCTTCGAGGCCGTCCGCACCGGCGGCCCCGTGCTGAGCCTGCGCCCGCGGCCGGAGGACCCGGGGCCCGACCCGGGGCGCGACCCGGCCGACCCGGCGCGGGAGGCACCGCCGGGCGAGGAGCCCGTGGGCGTCGAGCTGCTGCTCGCCCTGCCCGAGCGGCCGGGCGTGCTGCCCGCCGTGGCCGGGGTCCTGGCGCTGCACCGGCTCACCGTCCGCTCGGCCGAGCTGCGCTCCCTGGACCCGGCGGAGCAGGGGCCGGTCCTGCTGCTGAACTGGCGGGTGGCCGCCGAGTTCGGCTCGCTGCCCTCCGCGGAGCGGCTGCGGGCCGACCTGGTGCGCGCCCTGGAGGGTTCCCTCGACATCGAGGCCAGGCTCGCCGAGCGCGAGGCCGCCTACCGCAGGCCGCGCCGCCGCTCCCCGCAGGCGCCGCCGCCCGCCGTCTCGGTGGCCCCCGGCGGCTCCCGGGTGGCCACCGTCATCGAGGTGCGCGCCCAGGACGCCCCGGGGCTGCTGCACCGCATCGGCCGCGCGCTGGACGCGGCCGGGGTCGTGGTCCGCAGCGCGCACGTCAGCACGCTGGGTGCCAACGCCGTGGACGCCTTCTACGTCACCGGCGTCGAGGGAGCCCCCCTTCCCGCCGCGGAGGCGGCCGGGCTCGCCCGCGACCTGCAGCGGGCGCTCGCGGCGGGCTGAGCCGCCCCCGCCCCGGGGCCGGGAGGCGGCGGGGCGGGGCGGGCGGCCCTCCGCCGTGGGCTGACCGTACGGGCGCGGGCCCGATACCCTGGAGGGCACCGAATGACGACTTGCCCCACGATCTGTAAGGACCCGCCAGCGCCGTGTTCGATACTCTCTCCGACCGCCTTGCGGCAACGTTCAGAAATCTCAGGGGCAAGGGCCGCCTGAGCGAAGCGGACATCGACGCCACGGCCCGGGAGATCCGTATCGCCCTGCTGGAGGCGGACGTCGCCCTGCCGGTGGTCCGCTCGTTCATCAAGCAGGTCAAGGAGCGGGCGCTGGGCGCCGAGGTGTCCAGGGCCCTCAACCCCGCCCAGCAGGTCATCAAGATCGTCAACGAGGAGCTGGTCCGCATCCTCGGCGGCGAGACCAGGCGGCTGCGCTTCGCGAAGAACCCGCCGACGGTGATCATGCTGGCCGGCCTCCAGGGCGCCGGCAAGACGACCCTGGCGGGCAAGCTCGGCCGGTGGCTGAAGAGCCAGGGCCACACGCCGCTGCTCGTCGCCGCCGACCTGCAGCGGCCGAACGCGGTCAACCAGCTCTCCGTCGTCGCCGAGCGCGCCGGGGTGGCCGTCTTCGCCCCCGAGCCGGGCAACGGCGTGGGCGACCCGGTGAAGGTGGCCGAGGACTCCCTCGGCTACGCGCGGGACAAGCAGCACGACGTGGTCATCGTGGACACCGCGGGCCGCCTGGGCATCGACGAGGAGCTGATGCGGCAGGCCGCGGACATCCGCGACGCCGTCCGGCCCGACGAGGTCCTGTTCGTGGTCGACGCGATGATCGGCCAGGACGCGGTCACCACCGCGGAGGCCTTCCGCGACGGCGTCGGCTTCGACGGCGTGGTCCTCTCGAAGCTGGACGGCGACGCCCGGGGTGGCGCGGCGCTGTCCATCGCCCAGGTCACCGGCCGCCAGATCATGTTCGCCTCCAACGGCGAGAAGCTGGACGACTTCGACGCCTTCCACCCCGACCGGATGGCCTCGCGCATCCTCGGCATGGGCGACGTGCTCAGCCTCATCGAGCAGGCCGAGCGCACCTTCAGCCAGCAGGAGGCGGAGAAGCTCGCCGGGAAGCTGGCCAAGGGGCCCAAGGAGTTCACCCTCGACGACTTCCTGTCCCAGATGGAGCAGGTCCGCAAGATGGGCTCGCTCTCCAAGCTGCTCGGCATGATGCCGGGCATGGGCCAGATGCGCGAGCAGATCAACAACCTCGACGAGCGCGAGGTGGACCGCACGGCGGCGATCATCAAGTCGATGACCCCGGCAGAGCGCACCGACCCCAAGATCATCAACGGCTCGCGGCGGGCCCGCATCGCGCGCGGCTCCGGCGTCGACGTCAGCGCCGTGAAGAGCCTGGTGGAGCGCTTCTTCGAGGCCCGCAAGATGATGTCCAGGATGGCCCAGGGCGGCGGCATGCCGGGGATGCCGGGCATCCCGGGCATGGGCGGGGCGCGGCGCAAGGCCAAGCAGCAGAAGAAGGGCAAGGGCGCCCGCCGCTCGGGCAACCCGATGAAGCGCCAGGCCGAGGAGAGCGCCGCGGCCCAGCGGCAGGACGGCGAGGGCGGCGCGTTCGGCCTGCCGGGCGCGGGGCAGGGCCCGGGCGACTTCCAGCTGCCCAAGGAGTTCAAGGACCTGCTCCCGCCCTCCTGAGGACCGTCTCAAGGGGCCGTGGGACCGCCCGATTCACGCTCGGGCCCCGCGGCCCCGTACCATCTCCGCCATGGCTAAGGCTCCCGTACTCACCCCCCAGGCGGAGGACTTCCCGCGCTGGTACCAGGACGTGATCAGCAAGGCCGAGCTCGCCGACAACGGCCCGGTCCGCGGCACCATGGTCATCCGGCCTTACGGGTACGGGCTCTGGGAGCGGATGCAGTCCGAAATCGACGCCCGCATCAAGGCGGCGGGCGCGCGCAACGCCTACTTCCCGCTGTTCATCCCGCAGTCGTACATGGTCAAGGAGGCCGAGCACGTCGAGGGCTTCGCCCCCGAGCTCGCGGTGGTCACCCACGGCGGCGGCAAGCAGCTCGAAGAGCCCGCGGTCGTCCGGCCGACCTCGGAAATGATCATCAACGACTACTTCGCCAAGTGGGTGCAGAGCTACCGCGACCTCCCGCTGCTGATCAACCAGTGGGCGAACGTGGTCCGCTGGGAGATGCGCCCGCGGGTGTTCCTGCGCACCACGGAGTTCCTCTGGCAGGAGGGGCACACGGCGCACGCCACCTACGAGGACGCCAGGGACTACGCCGCGCGCATCCACCGCGAGGTCTACGCCGACTTCATGGTCAACGTGCTGGCCGTCGACGTGGTGCTGGGCCGGAAGTCGCCGGCCGAGCGCTTCGCCGGGGCCATCAACACGCTGACCCTCGAAGGCATGATGCGCGACGGCAAGGCCCTCCAGATGGGCACGAGCCATGAACTCGGCCAGAACTTCGCCCGGGCCTTCGACACCCGCTACCTGTCCAAGGAGGGCAGCCGCGAGCTGGTGTGGCAGACCTCCTGGGGCTCCTCGACCCGCATGGTCGGCGGCCTGATCATGACCCACGGCGACGACAACGGGCTGCGCGTGCCGCCGCGGCTCGCCCCGGTGCAGGCCGTCGTGCTCGCGGTCAAGGACGACGAGGCGGTCCTCGCCAAGGTCCGCGAGCTCGGCGCGGCGCTGGGCGCCGCCGGGATCAGGGCCGAGGTCGACGACCGCACCGACACCCCCTTCGGCCGCCGGGCGGTGGACTGGGAGCTGAAGGGCGTGCCGGTCCGCGTGGAGATCGGGCCGCGGGACCTGGCCGAGGGCACCGCGATGCTCGCCCGCCGCATCCCGGGCGGCAAGGAGCCGGTCTCCATCGAGCAGTTGCCCAAGCTGCTGCCGACGGTGCTGGAGGAGGACCAGGCGCTGCTGCTGCGCCAGTCCCGCGAGCTGCGCGAGGGGCGCACCCGGGACGTGCAAACGATCGAGGAGGCGGTCGAGGTGGCCACGCGCGGCGGCTGGGCCCGCATCCCGTGGGCCGAGCTGGGCGCCGAGGGGGAGCAGCGGCTGGCCAAGGACGCCGTCTCCGTGCGCTGCCTGGTCGCCGAGGACGGTTCGGTGCCCGAGTCGGACGACGCCCCGGGCACGCTGGCGATCGTGGGCCGCTCGTACTAGGCCGGGTCGTCCGGATTCTTCCCGGATCGGGCCGCCGCCCCTGCGGGCGGCGGCCCGCCCGCAGGCCGCCCGGGGTGCGCCCGTGCGCGGGCCCGGCCCGCGGTCACCCTGGGTGAGCGCGGCGTTCCAGAGCGGGTGGAAGCGCCGCGAACTGACGGGTAGGTGCAAATTCGGGGACTTGACCCGGAATCGGAACACACCGGGGGACTTGCTCGTTAGGTACGACGTGAGCACGACACCACCAGTTCTCGCCGCCGAGCTGGCACACGCGTGGGCCGACATTCAACGGCACCACCCGGAGCTGCCGGATTTGGCCGCACCCGAATCGCTGATCGGAGAGTCCTCGTCCGCGTGCGGCTCCGAGCTCTCCTTCGAAAGGCTGCTGCACGAGGCAGTGCACGGCATCGCCGCCGCCCGGGGGGTCAGGGACACCTCCCGCGCGGGGCGCTATCACAACCGCAGGTTCCTCGCGATCGCCGAGGAGCTCGGGCTGGAGCACGCCGAGGACCCGCACCCCAGCAGCGGGTTCTCGCTGGTCACGATGACGCCGGAGACCCGCCGCAGGTACCGGCCCACCTCCGAACGCCTCCAGCGCGCGCTCAAGGCGCACGTCGCCGCGACCGAGACGGACACCGCCCGCAGTTTCCGCGGGCCCGCCGCGCGGCACGGCTCCTCCGGGGGCGGCGTCCGCGTGAAGGCCGTCTGCGAGTGCGGGCGCAACGTCCGGGTGGTGCCCTCGGTGCTCGCCCAGGCCCCGATCGTGTGCGGCGCCTGCAAGAAGCCGTTCCAGATCGCGGAGGCCATGACCGTGGCGGCGTCGTCCTGACGGGCTGTGGCAGAATAATCGGCTGAACTCGGCAGTCGTACAGGACCCCTCTCTCCTCCGGCTGACGCGTCCATCGGGCCTGCCGGCGCCGCATCCCCACGCGACGACCGTCCCCCTCGGGGATTCCGGGGGCCCACCACGTCAACACGCAGGAGACACCACACCCGTGGCAGTCAAGATCAAACTGAAGCGACTGGGCAAGATCCGTTCGCCGCACTACCGCATCGTCGTCGCCGACTCGCGTACCCGCAGGGACGGGCGCGCGATCGAGGAGCTGGGCCTGTACCACCCGGTGCAGAACCCCTCGCGCATCGAGGTCGACTCGGACCGCGTGCAGTACTGGCTCGGCGTCGGCGCGCAGCCGACCGAGCCGGTGCTGGCCATCCTCAAGGCGACCGGCGACTGGCAGAAGTTCAAGGGTCTGCCGGCGCCGCCGCCCCTGAAGGTCGCCGAGCCCAAGCCCGACAAGCGCGCCCTCTTCGAGGCCGCCGCCAAGGAGACCGGCGGCGAGCCGCGGGGCGAGGCCATCACCCCGCGGGCGAAGAAGGCCGAGAAGAAGGCGGACGCCGAGGCCCCCGAGGCCGCGGCCGAGTCGGCTGAGGGCTGAGATGCTCGAAGAGGCCCTGGAGCACCTGGTAAAGGGCATCGTCGACCACCCCGACGAGGTCCAGGTCGCCTCGCGCACGCTGCGCCGCGGGCGTGTGCTCGAAGTCCGGGTACACCCCGACGACCTGGGCAAGGTGATCGGCCGCAACGGCCGCACCGCGCGCTCGCTGCGCACGGTCGTGGGCGCGCTCGGCGGCAAGGGAATCCGGGTCGACCTGGTCGACGCGGACGAGGTCCGCTGAGGGCACGGATGGCATCGCACCGAGGGCCGGGCGCGGCGACCGCCGCACCCGGCCCTCGGCGCTCGACGCCCGGGTGGAACGCCCGGGGGAGGTAGAAGAAGCACAGTGCACGTCGTCGTCGCGCGCATCGGCCGCGCCCACGGCATCAGGGGCGAGGTGTCCGTCGAGGTGCGCACCGACGAGCCGGAGACGCGGCTCGCGCCCGGCGCGGTGCTCGGCACCGAGCCCGCCTCTGCGGGACCGCTGACCATCGCGAGCGGCCGGGTGCACAGCGGGCGGCTGCTGCTGCGGTTCGAGGGCGTCACCGACCGCACCGCGGCGGAGGCCCTCCGCAACACGCTGCTGGTCGCCGAGGTGGACCCCGGGGAACTCCCCGAGGACCCCGAGGAGTTCTACGACCACCAGCTGGTCGGCCTGGAGGTGGTCACCGAGGAGGGCCGGCGGGTCGGCACCATCGGCGAGATCGCGCACCTGCCGAGCCAGGACCTGCTCATCGTGGCCCGCCCCGAGGGTGGCGAGGCCATGATCCCGTTCGTCGCCGAACTGGTCCCGGAGATCGACCTGCCCGGCCGCCGCGTGGTGGTCGCGCCCCCGCCCGGCCTGCTCGAGGAGCCGGAGGGCGCAGGCCCCGGGGAGCCGGGGGCGGAAGGCACCCCGGGGGACCGGGGCGCCGCGGGGGAGGAGGGATGAGCCGCCGCATCCCCCGGGCCGCACACGGGCGGGGGCGCCGGGCCGGCCTTCGCGCGGGTGGGAGGCCCTCGTGAGGATCGACGTGGTCACGATCTTCCCCGAGTACCTGGAGCCGCTGAACGTCTCGCTGGTCGGCAAGGCCCGCGCCCGGGGCCGGCTCGACGTCCGGGTGCACGACCTGCGCGGCTGGGCGCACGACCGCCACCACACCGTCGACGACACGCCCTACGGGGGCGGTCCCGGCATGGTGATGAAGCCGGAGCCCTGGGGCGAGGCGCTGGACGCCGTGCTCTCCGACCCCCCGCGGGAGGGGGAAGGCGCCGCGGAACCCGTGGTGATCGTGCCGACGCCCAGCGGGCGCCCGTTCACCCAGGAGCTGGCGGTCGAGCTGGCGGCGGCGCCCTGGCTGGTCTTCACGCCCGCGCGCTACGAGGGCATCGACGGCCGGGTGATGGAGGAGTACGGGGCCCGTCTCGACCTCAGGGAGCTGTCCATCGGCGACTACGTGCTCGCCGGCGGCGAGGCCCCGGTCCTGGTGATGGTCGAGGCGATCGCGCGGCTGCTGCCCGGCGTGCTCGGCAACGCCGACTCCCACCGCGACGACTCCTTCGCCCCGGGCGCGATGGCCGGCCTGCTCGAGGGCCCCGTGTACACCAAGCCCCCCGAGTGGCGCGGGCGCGAGGTTCCCGAGGTGCTGATCAGCGGGCACCACGGGCGCATCGCCCGCTGGCGCCGGGACGAGGCGCTGCGCAGGACCGCGCTCAACCGGCCCGACCTGCTGGCGCGTTGCGCCCCCGAGGCGCTGGACCGCGAGGACCGGGCGACGCTGGCCGAGCTCGGCTGGCGGCCGGGGCCCGACGGCCGATTTGGGCGCGCGTCCGACGGCATGGAAGAATAGGCGGCTGGCTCACGATCCTGTCCGGCGCGCGACCCTGCCACAGGGGGACCGCGGCCCGCCGGGCTCGCCGAGCCCGAAGGCATCCCCACCAACGGAAGATTCCGCTGATGACCTGTGGCATCAGCGAAGAGAGCAGCAGGTCATGAACCTCCTCGACAGCGTCGATTCCGCCTCCCTGCGCGAGGACATCCCGGCCTTCCGCCCGGGCGACACCATCAACGTCCACGTCCGGGTCATCGAGGGCAACCGCTCCCGGGTCCAGCAGTTCAAGGGCGTCGTCATCCGCCGCCAGGGCTCGGGGGTCCGCGAGACCTTCACCGTGCGCAAGGTCAGCTTCGGCGTCGGCGTGGAGCGCACCTTCCCGGTGCACACGCCCGTCGTGGAGAAGATCGAGCTCGTCACCCGCGGCGCGGTGCGCCGGGCGAAGCTCTACTACCTGCGCAACCTGCGTGGCAAGGCCGCCAAGATCAAGGAGAAGCGCGAGAACTGACCGTTCCGCCGCCGTATACCATCGCGGCGTGACGGAATCAGACGCGCAGGTCCCCGAGCGCGACCAGAGCTCCCGCCAGGGGCGGTGGTGGCGGTCGCGCTCGGTGCGTCTGTGGGTCACGGCCCTGTTGTGCACGGTGCTGGCCACCTCGCTGGTGAGCGCCTACGTGATGCAGCCCTTCCTGATCCCGAGCGGTTCGATGGAGGGCACGCTGCAGGTCGGGGACCGGGTGCTGGTCAACCGGCTCGCCTACCGCTTCGGGCACGACGTCCAGCGCGGCGACATCGTCGTCTTCGACGGAGCGGGGTCGTTCTCGGCCGAGTCCTCCGACGGCGGCCTGCTGACCGGCCTGCTGCGCGGCGCCGCCGCCGCGGTCGGCCTCGCCAGGCCCGCGGAGTCCGACTACGTGAAGCGGGTCATCGGGGTCGGCGGGGACCGGGTCAGCTGCTGCGACGCCGAGGGGCGTATCGAAGTGAACGGCGAAGCTCTCGACGAGCCGTACATCTATCCGGGGGACAAGCCTTCGAATGTCAGGTTTGATATCCAGGTGCCCGAGGGACGGTTGTGGGTGATGGGTGATCACCGTTCCGACTCGGCGGACTCCAGGCAGTACCTCGGCTCGCCTGGGGGCGGCACCGTCCCCGAGGACAAGGTGATCGGCCGGGTCGAGTGGATCGGCTGGCCGCTCGGCCGCTGGGGCTCCGTGCGGTCCGATCATGGGTGAGCGCGGACGCCGCAGGCCCGGGCGGCGGCGCGGCGAGGACCCACAGGAGGAGAGCCCCCGGGCGTACGAGCCGCCACCACCGGCGCAGCCCCCGGCGCGGGAGGAGCCCCCGGCGCGGGGAGAGCCCGCTCCGGCGGGAGAGCCCGCGGCCCTCGGCGGACCGGCGGCCTTCGGGGAGCCCGAGCCGGCGGGACAGGCCGCGAGTGCCGGAGACGAGCCCCCGGGTGAGGAGCCGCCCGCCCCCCTCCGCGGCCCGGGAGAGGGCAGGGCGGACCGCAGGCGCGCCGCCCGGCGGATCAAGCGCAGGCGCCGGGCCAGGGCGACGCGGGAGATACCCATCCTCGTCGGGACGGCGCTCCTCATCGCGCTGGTGCTGAAGACGTTCCTGGTGCAGGCGTTCGTCATCCCCTCCGGATCGATGGAGCAGACGATCCGGATCAGCGACCGGGTGCTGGTGGACAAGCTCACCCCCTGGTTCGGCTGGGAGCCCTCGCGCGGCGACGTCGTGGTCTTCGAGGACCCGGGCGGCTGGCTCGAACCCGAACAGCCGGACCAGGACGACGACCCGGTGGTGATCCGGCAGGTCAAGGAGGCGCTGACCTGGATCGGGCTGCTGCCCTCCGCGGACGACCAGGACCTGATCAAGCGCGTCGTCGGCGTGGGCGGGGACACCGTGGCCTGCTGCGACGAGCAGGGCAGGGTCACCGTGAACGGCACGCCGCTGGACGAGCCCTACCTGTACCCAGGGAACCCGCCCTCGCAGATCGAGTTCGAGGTGAAGGTGCCCGAGGGACGCCTCTTCGTGATGGGCGACCACCGGTCGAACTCGGCGGACTCCCGGTACCACCTGGAGGACGAGTACCAGGGCACCGTGCCGGAGAGCCAGGTGGTCGGGCGGGCGGTCGTGATCGCCTGGCCCTTCTCGCACTGGTCGGGGCTCGGCGACTCCGGGGCGTTCTCGGCGGTGGCCGACGCGCCGCCCACCTCGGCCGACGCCCTGGAGAGGGGCTGGGACGCGGGAGCGGACAAAGAATTCGCCCTCCTCCCGACTCCTGGGGAACTCCCACTCGTTATGGGAGTGGTGGGCCTGTTGCGTTATCGGCGCGGGCCGGAGCTGATCGTGAGGAGCGGATGTGGGGGAAGTGGCGGTGGGCGCCCGTCCCGGCGCGGAAGACCCGGAGGACAGCCCGGTGAGCCGGGACGACTCCGCGTCCGGCGATGGCTTCCCCGAAGACGGGCCGGGCGGCGAGGGCCGCGCTGACGCGGGTCGCGAGGGCGGCGCCGAGCCGCCGGGCGGCCCCGGCGCCGACCCGCCCCCGCCCTCCCCAGGGCCCGCCACGCCTCCCGAAGACCCCGCGGAACAGGGCCCCCTCGGCGCGGGGGCACCCGGGGAGGGCGGTGGCCGGAACGGCGAGACGGCCTCCGGTGGCGCCGGCGGCCCCGGCTCCGGCGGCCCCGGGCCCGAGGAAGCCGGGGAGACGGGGGAAGCCGGGGAGACGGAGAAGGCAGGGGAGGCCGAGCAAGGGCAACGGCGGCGCAAGCAGCGCTCGTTCTGGAAGGAGCTGCCCCTCCTGGTCGGCATCGCCGTCGTGCTCGCGGTGCTCATCAAGACCTTCCTGGTCCAGGCGTTCTCCATCCCCTCCGACTCGATGCAGGACACCCTCCAGCGCGGGGACCGGGTGCTGGTGGACAAGCTGACCCCCTGGTTCGGCTCCGAGCCCTCGCGCGGCGACGTCGTCGTCTTCGAGGACCCGGGCGGCTGGCTCGACGACGGCTCCACCGACAGCGGCGGCTTCGGCTCCGCCGTGCAGGACGTGCTCAGCGCCATCGGCCTGATGCCATCCGCCACGGAACAGGACCTGATCAAGCGCGTGATCGCGGTGGGCGGCGACACGGTGGAGTGCCAGCGCGGCGGCCAGGTCATGGTCAACGGCGAGCCCCTGGACGAGAGCGACTACCTTTTCCCCGGCAGCACGCCCTGCGACGACCGGCCGTTCGGCCCGATCGAGGTGCCCGACGGGCGGCTGTGGGTGATGGGCGACCACCGGCAGGACTCCCTCGACTCCCGCTACCACCAGAACCTGCAGGGCCAGGGCACCGTCTCGGTGGACGACGTGGTCGGCCGCGCGATCGTCGTCGCCTGGCCGGTGAACCGCTGGAGCACCCTCCCGGCGGGGGACGGGTACGGCGAGATCAGCAGCGCGGCCGCGGTGGCCGGGCCCTCGGCCCTGGGCCTGGCCGGGGCGGTGCCGCTCGTGCTGTGGCGCCGCCGCCGGCGCCCCGCGGGGCTCGGCCTGCGGAAAGGCGCGCGCCGGGCGGCGCGTACCGCGCGGGGGAAGTGACAAAGGGGCTGCCCAGCGCCCAGGCCGCTCGATAGGGTCGCCTCCTGGACATCCGATCGGGAGGGGCGAGATGAGCGGAGCTGCGCGCCGCGGCGGACGGCTGGGGCGGGCGCTGTCCGGGCTCGCCGTCGGTCTCGGCTGCGTGATGTTCCTCGGTGGGTTCGTGCTGGCCGCGGTGCTCTACCAGCCCTACGCGGTGCCGACCGACTCGATGTCGCCGCTGATCGCCGCGGGCGACCGGGTGCTGGCCGAGCGGGTGCAGGGTTCCGAGGTACGGCGCGGGGACGTCGTCGTCTTCGAGGACGAGGCGTGGGGCGACACGCTGATCGTGAAGCGCGTCGTCGGGGTCGGCGGCGACACGGTGAGCTGCTGTGGCGAGGACGGGCGCCTCGTCGTGAACGGGGAGCCGATATCCGAGCCGTATGTGGCCGGGGGCTTCGGCGCCTCGCTGACCCGCTTCGAGGTCACGGTGCCCGAAGGCGAGCTCTTCCTGCTGGGCGACGACCGGGCCGACTCCATCGACTCCCGGAGCATGCTGACCGAGACGAGCACCGGCAGCGTGCCGCGCGAGGAGGTCTCGGCGCGGGTGGAGGCGATCGTCTGGCCGCCGAGCCGGGCGCGTACGCTGCCCACCGCGGATGCCTTCGCCGGGCTGCCCGGCGGCGTCTCCGGCTCCGGCCCCCTGGTGCCCCTGCTGTACGTCACCGGCATCGGCGCCGTGCTCATCCTGGTGGGCGCGGCCTACGGCCCGGTGGCCCGCCGGCTGTCCCGATCGGACCGCCACGGCGTGCCAACGCCGCCAGTGGCGCACAATGAGGGAACGCACGGCTGAAGGGGATCACGCCATGAGTGCCGAGGACCTCGAAAAGTACGAGACCGAGATGGAGCTGAAGCTCTACCGGGAGTACCGGGACGTGGTCGGGCTGTTCACGTACGTGATCGAGACCGAGCGGCGCTTCTACCTCACCAACGACTACGAGATGCAGGTGCACTCGGTTCAGGGCGAGGTGTTTTTCGAGGTCTCCATGGCCGACGCATGGGTGTGGGACATGTACAGGCCGGCCAGGTTCGTCAAACGCGTGCGCGTCCTGACGTTCAAAGACGTGAACATCGAGGAGCTGAACCGCAGCGAACTCGACCTGCCGGAGGACTCCGGCTTCGGCGGCGGGCGCGCCGGCTGACCTGCGAACCCACCCGCACGGGTGAGACGTTTTTCCACAGGCGGGCGGTTTTCCACAGTTCGCGGGCTTGATCCCCACGCCCGCGGCTCACGGGGCAGGGTGGGGGCATGTTCGTGATCGCCGCATTGCTCTCCGCGTCCCTGCTCGCCCCGGCGCCGCCCGGGGCGGCCGATCCGCCCGGCCGGTGGCCGGTGCCGGGGGCCGAGGGCGGGCCGCGCCCCACGGTCGCCCGCCTCTTCCGGCCGCCTCCCGAGCCCTGGGCCGCCGGGCACCGGGGGGTCGATCTCCGCACCGCGCCCGGCGCCCCGGTCCGGGCGGCGGGCGCCGGCGTGGTGACCTTCGCCGGCCGGGTCGCCGGGCGCGGCGTGGTCACCCTGGAACTCGACGCCGGCGGCTCCCCGCCGCTGCGGCTCACCCACGAGCCGGTGCGGCCCGCGGTGGCCGCGGGCGACCGGGTGCGGGCGGGGGAGGTCCTCGGCGAGCTGGCGGAAGGCCCGTACCACTGCGCGGAGCCCTGCCTGCACTGGGGCCTGCTGCGCGGCGAGACCTACCTCGACCCCCTGGGCCTGCTGCCGCCCGAGCTGCTGCGCCGCGGGCCCTCCCGGCTGCTGCCCACCGCGGGCGTCCCGCTTCCCGAGGCGGGGCGGGCGGAGCCCGCGGGCGGGAACCGCGGCGAGGTCGGCGAGCGCGGGGGCGGCGGGGCCGGCGAGCGTGGGGGCGGCGGGGCCGGCGAGCGTGGGGGCGGCGAGGTGCACGGAGGCCGGGGCGAGCGGCGGGAGCAGGGGGACCGGGGAGCGCGGCCGGGCCCGGGGCCGGGGGCTCACCCGACCGGGGGGCCCGCCGGGCCCTCCGCACCCGCCGGGCGCCGGGACGGCGGCGGAGCGCCAGGCCGCCCGCCGGCCGGGGCGGGCGGGCGGCATCGGCGGGGCCTGCGGGGCCGCGGCCGCGGGCTCAGCCATGGACATCGGCGAGCTTGGCCCGCAGCTGCAGGACGGACTTGGTGTGGATCTGGCTGACCCGGCTCTCCGTGACGCCGAGCACCTCGCCGATCTCGGCCAGCGTGAGGCCCTCGTAGTAGTAGAGGGTGACCACCGTCTTCTCCCGCTCGGGCAGGGTGTTGACGGCACGGGCCAGGAGGCGGCGCAGCTCCCGGTCCTCGGCGACCTCGACCGGGTTGTCCGCTGCGGTGTCCTCCAGCGTGTCCATCAGGCTCAGCCGGTCCCCGCCGTCCCCGCCTGCGTGCAGCAGCTCCTCCAGGGCCACCACGTTCGCCAGCGACAACTGGCTGAAGACGCCGTGCAGTTCCTCCAGGGTGATGTCCATCTCCTCGGCGACCTCCGCCTCCGAGGGGGTGCGGCGCAGGGACGCCTCCAGGGTGGCGTAGGCGCGCTCGATGGCCCGTGCCTTCTGCCGCACCGAGCGCGGAATCCAGTCGAGGGCACGCAGTTCGTCGATCATCGCGCCGCGGATGCGGGTGATCGCGTAGGTCTCGAACTTGATCGACCGCTCGGGATCGAACTTCTCGATCGCGTCGATCAGGCCGAACACCCCCGAGGAGACGAAGTCCGCCTGCTCCACATTGGGCGGCAGGCCCACGCTCACCCGGCCCGCCACGTACTTGACCAGCGGCGAGTAGTGCAGGATCAGCTGCTCGCGCAGCCGCTCGTCCCCGGTGGCCTTGTAGGCGCGCCACAGCTCGTCCAGCGCCGTGGGCGCGCTGGGGAGGGTGGCGCCCTCCGCCGCGGCCGGTGCTGCCGGGGCCGAGTGCCGAGGCCCGGTGGGGTGCTGTGGCATGCGCTGTCTCGAGCCGTTTCTGCGGGGTGCGTGGGGGAAGTGGGGCTTCGTCGAAGAAAACCCTGTGAGCGTAGCGTGACTGCGGGGTCGCGTTGTGCAGGTGCGGAACGATCGAGGATGCGCAATAACGTTCCGCTGCCCGCACCGTGGTGTTACCCACCGGCCGGGGCCGGGTGCGCGCACGGCTCCGCGTGTCGGCCCGCGCCGCGGCGCAACTGCCAGCGGTCGCCCACTCGTTCGACGAAGCCGAGGGTGCTCAGCTCGCGCAGCCTGGCCAGGGCCGCCCGCTCGCTGGTGCACGCCCGCCGCGCCACCTCGGCCGCCTCCGTGGGCCGGGAGACCGGCAGCGCGTCGAGCACCAGGCCCGCCTGTGGGGCCAGCAGGTCGCGCGGCACCACCGCGGCCTCCTTCTCCTCGGCCAACTCGCCTATGTCGCCGACGAGTTCGACGATCTGCGCGGCGTCGCCCACCGGGACCGCGTCCTCCCGGAGCAGCCTGAGGGTCCCGGCCGAGAGCCCCGAGGTGACGGGCCCTGGCACCGCCATCAGGTGCCTGCCGAGCCGCCTGGCGTGCCGTGCGGTGTTCAGCGAGCCGCTGCGCCGTGCCGCCTCCACCACCACGGTGCCGCGGGTCAGCGCGGCGATCACCCGGTTCCGCTGGACGAAGCGGCCGCGCGTGGGGTGCTCGCCGGGCGGCAGCTCGGCGAGGACCAGGCCGCACTCCGCGATGGCGCGCAGCAGCTCCTGGTGCGCCGCCGGATAATCGACGTCCACCCCGCAGGCCAGCACCGCCACCGTCGGGCCCCCCGCGGCCAGCGCGCCGCGGTGCGCGGCGGCGTCGATCCCGTACGCGGCCCCGGAGACCACCGTCCAGCCGCGCTCCGCCAGCGCGCCGGCGCACTCGCAGGCGACGTGCGTGCCGTAGTCGGTGCAGGCCCTGGCGCCCACCAGCGCCACCGAGCGCAGGGCGACGAACCGCAGCGAGCAGGCGCCGCGCACCCACAGGCCGAGCGGTCTCGCGGCACCCAGCGCGTCGAGCTGCGTGGGCCACTCCCGGTCCCCCGGGCACAGGAAGCGCCCGCCGAGCCGTGCGATCACCCGCAGGTCGCGCTCGGGCGCCGCCCGGGCGGCGCGCAGCCGCAGGCCGGCCCAGCGGTCGGCCGAGGCGGCGGGCAGCCGGCGATCCTCGCACACCGCCTCCCACACCTCCGCCGGCCCGAGCTCCGCGACCCACCGGCCCACCGTCTCGTCGCCCGGCTCGGCGATCCGGGTCAGGGCCGCCCTGGCCAGCCGGTCCCGTGGCGGCTCGCCCTCCTCCTCCCGGCTCACGGCAGGCTGCCCACGATGCCCGCGCCCCGCCGCACCCCGGTGCGCAGCTCGAGCGCCGCGTCCACGTCCCCGGCGGTGGGCCGGTCGTGCCCCGCCAGGTCGGCGACCGTCCAGGCCACCCGCAGCACCCGGTCGAGGCCGCGAGCCGTCAGCAGGCCGCGGTCCATGTCGTGCTCCGCCCTGGCCAGGGCGCCGGGCGGCGGCGCCCAGCGGGTGCGCAACTGGTGTCCTGGCACCTCCGAGTTCGTCCGCCAGGGGGTGCCGGAGAAGCGCTCGCCTGCCCGCTGCCTGGCCTCGAGCACCCGGGCCGCCACCGCCGCGGTCGGCTCGCCCCCGCCGCCGCCGGAGACCAGCTCGGCCCGGCTCACCGGCTCCACGGGCACCCGAAGGTCCACCCGATCGAGCAAGGGGCCCGACAGGCGCGCCCGGTACCGCCTGACGGTGCCTGGCAGGCAGTCGCAGTCCCCGGCGGACGTGCCGTGCCTGCCGCAGGGGCAGGGATTGGCCGCCAGCACCAGCAGCACCCTGGCCGGCATCCGCATCACCCCGGCCGACCTGGCGACCACGACGTGCCCCGACTCCAGCGGCTGGCGCAGCGCGTCGAGCACCTGCCCGCTCATCTCGGCGGCCTCGTCGAGGAAGAGCACGCCGTGGTGGGCGAGGGACACGGCCCCCGGCCGCGGCAGCCCGGCGCCGCCGCCGACCAGCGCCGCCATGGACGCCGAGTGGTGCGGGGCGCAGTAGGGCGGGCGGTCGATCAGCGGCCGGCCGGCGGGCAGCGAGCCGCTCACCGAGTGCACCGCGGTCACCTCAAGCGCCTCCTGCCTGGTCAGCGGCGGCAGCAGGCCCGGCAGCCGCTCCGCCAGCATCGTCTTGCCCGCCCCCGGCGGGCCCTTGAGGAACAGGTGGTGGCGGCCCGCCGCGGCCACCTCCAGGGCCCTGCGGGCCAGCCGCTGCCCGGAGACCTCCGCCAGGTCGGGAGGGTGCTCGCCGCCCGGGGACAGGAGGAGGCCGGCCGGACAGGCCTCGCCCCAGCCCGGACCCGGGCCCGCCCACCGGCCGCCCGGCTCCTCCGCCGGCGGCTCCTCGGGGACCGGCTCGTCCGCGAGCAGGGCGATCAGCTGCCGCAGGCTGCGCACCCCGAGCACGGCCACGTCGGGCACCAGCGCGGCCTCGGCCGCGGCCTGCTCCGGCACCACCACCTGCCGGTATCCCGCGTCGGCCGCCGTGAGGACCGCGGGCAGCACCCCGCGCACCGGCCGCACCCGGCCGTCGAGGCCCAGCTCGCCGATCATCATCACGTCCGCGATGGACCGCGGGTCGATCCGCTCGGAGGCCGCGAGCACGCTGCAGGCCACCGCGAGGTCGAAGCCGCTGCCGCACTTGGGCACCGCGGCCGGGCTGAGCCCGACCGTCAGCTTCCGCTGCGGCCAGGGCGCCCCCGAGTTGACCACCGCGGCGCGCACCCGGTCCCGGCTCTCGCTGAGCGACTTGTCCGCGAGGCCCACCAGGGAGAAGGCCGCCACTCCCGGCTCCAGGTCGGCCTGGACCTCGACCACCACCCCCTCGACGCCGACGAGGGCCACCGCGCAGGTGCGGGCGAAGGCCATCACGCCACCCCCTTCGCGTGCTCCACGACCGGGGCCCCGCGGCCCGGCAGCAGCACCCCCACCAGGTCGATGCGCACCCCGCCCGGCGGCAGGGACTCGTGCACCGCGAGCCAGCGCTCGCACAGCCACCACTGCGCGAGCTCGCGCAGCCGCTCCGCCTTGCGCGGGGTCAGCGCGGCCATCGGGTGCTGGTATCCGCCGCCGCGCCTGGTCTTCACTTCGCAGACCACCAGCGTCCTGCCGCGGCCCGCCGGGTCCTGCGCCACGATGTCGATCTCGCCGGCCCGGCAGCGCCAGTTCCGCTCGAGGACGGTCAGGCCCGCCGTCCTCAGGGTGCGCACCGCCAGGTCCTCGCCGAAGCGGCCGAGCGCCGTTCGATGGTTCATCACGTAACACCTCCGCCACCCACGGTGACCGAAGGCGGAAGGGCGAGTGGATCTTGGTCGAAATCTGTGGACAACCCGCCGGATGTGGAAAACTCGCTCACTCGTGTGGGTGAGGCGGGGAGCCGGGGACGCCGGCGGGGACTGCCCCCCGGGGCCCGCAGGCGGCCTGTCGCCCCCCACTCCCCATGTCCCGTACACTGCTCGTGGCGATCCGGGGTCCCCGGATCGACCTCGCATGCCCCGCCACTTCGGCGCTCCGGCCCCGCCGCGGCGCCGCGGTGGCCGCGTATCTCGGTCCACGGTCCGGTCCGCACTCTCCGGCCCGTGGCGCAGCGCGCCGGGGCGTCAGGAGCGCCGCCCAGCCGGACGGCGCGAACAACCGAGCGTCACAAGGAGAACGGCCATGGCCGTCGTCACGATGCGGGAGTTGCTGGAGAGCGGCGTCCACTTCGGGCACCAGACCCGCAGGTGGAACCCGAAGATGAAGCGCTTCATCTTCACCGAGCGCAACGGCATCTACATCATCGACCTGCTCCAGTCGCTGTCCTACATCGACCGCGCCTACGAGTTCGTCAAGGAGACCGTCGCCCACGGCGGCACGGTCATGTTCGTCGGCACCAAGAAGCAGGCCCAGCAGGCCATCGCCGAGCAGGCGGCCCGCGTCGGCATGCCGTACGTCAACCAGCGCTGGCTCGGCGGCATGCTCACCAACTTCTCGACCGTCCACAAGCGGCTGCAGCGGCTCAAGGAGCTGGAGCAGATCGACTTCGAGGACGTGGCCGCCTCCGGCCTCACGAAGAAGGAACTGCTGGTCCTCTCCCGCGAGAAGGCCAAGCTGGAGAAGACCCTCGGCGGCATCCGCGACATGCAGAAGGTGCCGAGCGCCGTCTGGATCGTGGACACCAAGAAGGAGCACATCGCCGTCGGCGAGGCCCGCAAGCTGAGCATCCCGGTCGTCGCGATCCTCGACACCAACTGCGACCCCGACGAGGTCGACTACAAGATCCCGGGCAACGACGACGCGATCCGCTCCGTCACGCTGCTGACCCGGGTGATCGCCGACGCCGTCGCCGAGGGCCTGATCGCCCGTTCCGGCGCCGCCGAGGTCAAGGAGGGCGGCAAGCCGGCCGGTGAGCCGCTGCCGGAGTGGGAGCGGGAGCTGCTCCAGGGCGCCGAGGCCAAGGCCGCGGAGCAGCAGGGCGAGGAGGGCGCCGCCGCCGCCGAGGCCCCCGCCGCCGGCGAGAGCGACACCCCCGCGCAGGCCTGACGGCCGTCGCGGCACGGCCCCCACCCGGCGGCGGGCACCCGCCGCCGGACGCCGGGGGCAGAGCCCCCGAGGGCGGGGCCGGGCAGCGCCCCCGGCCCCGCCGTCGACTCCGGCGCAAGCCAAGCGATCCGACCACATTCCGGAAGAGAATCACGTAACCATGGCGAACTTCACCGCCGTAGACGTCAAGAAGCTCCGTGAGCTGACGGGCGCGGGCATGATGGACTGCAAGAAGGCGCTGGACGAGGCCGAGGGCGATGTCACCAAGGCCGTCGAGATCCTGCGCGTCAAGGGCCAGAAGGGCGTGGCCAAGCGCGAGAGTCGCACGGCCGAGAACGGCGCGGTCGTCTCCCTGATCGCCGAGGACAACGCCAAGGGCGTGCTGGTCGAGCTGAAGTGCGAGACCGACTTCGTGGCGAAGGGCGACAAGTTCCAGGCGGTCGCCAAGGCGATCGCGGAGCACGTCTTCGCCACCGCCCCCGCGGACCTCGGCACGCTGCTCACCTCGGAGATCGAGGCCGGCAAGTCCGTGCAGAACTACGTGGACGAGGCCAACGCGAGCCTGGGCGAGAAGATCGTCCTGGACCGCTTCGCCTACCTGACCGGCGGCTACGTCGCCTCCTACCTGCACCGCACCAGCCCCGACCTGCCCCCGCAGGTCGGCGTCCTGGTCCAGCTGGCCGAGCCCAACGCCGAGACCGCCAAGGACGTCGCGCAGCACATCGCCGCGTTCGCGCCCGGCTTCCTGAGCCGTGACGACGTCCCCGCCGACGTCGTCGAGAGCGAGCGCCGCATCGCCGAGGCCACCGCCCGCGAGGAGGGCAAGCCGGAGGCCGCCCTGCCGCGCATCGTCGAGGGCCGGGTGAACGGCTACTTCAAGGAGAACGTCCTCCTCGACCAGCCCTTCGCCAAGGACAACAAGAAGACCGTCCAGAAGGTGCTGAGCGAGGCGGGCGTCACCGTCAGGTCCTTCGCCCGCTTCCGCGTCGGCGCCTGACCGGAGCGGTTCCGCGCCGTCGGGGGCGGACGGGGCGACTCCCGGCTATTGTCGGGCGGAAGGCCGTCCGCCCCCGGGCCGGGCGCCCGGGACGGCCGCAGTTGTCGCGAGGAGGCCATTGCCCTACGGGGAACCGTGCGAACTCCGCCGGCAGTGGCCTCCTTGGTGTGTGCACGAGGAGAGGTCGATGAACCAGGACGACAAACCCCGGCGTTTCCTGCTGAAGCTGTCGGGAGAAGCCTTCGCGGGCGGCGGAGGGCTCGGTGTCGACCCCGATGTCGTGCACAAGATGGCCCACGAGATCGCCGCGGTGGTGCGCGACGGCGCACAGATCGCCGTGGTCATCGGCGGCGGTAACTTCTTCCGCGGTGCCGAGTTGCAGCAGCGCGGCATGGACCGGGCCCGTTCCGACTACATGGGCATGCTCGGCACGGTCATGAACTGCCTGGCCCTCCAGGACTTCCTGGAGAAGGAGGGGATCGACTCCCGGGTGCAGACCGCGATCACCATGGGGCAGGTCGCGGAGCCCTACATCCCGCTGCGCGCGGTGCGCCACCTGGAGAAGGGCCGGGTGGTCATCTTCGGCGCGGGCATGGGCATGCCCTACTTCTCCACGGACACCACGGCCGCCCAGCGGGCCCTGGAGATCCACGCCGAGGCGCTGCTGATGGGCAAGAACGGCGTGGACGGGGTCTACGACTCCGACCCGGCGAAGAACGCCGACGCCGTCAAGTTCGACGCGCTCGACTACGGCGAGGTGATCACGCGGGACCTCAAGGTCGCCGACTCGACCGCCATCACGCTGTGCCGGGACAACCAGCTCCCCATCCTCGTGTTCGAACTGCTCGCGGAGGGCAATATCGCCCGCGCGGTAAAGGGTGAGAAGATCGGCACACTCGTCAACAGCCAGGGCCGACGGGCCTGATTCACCGTCACTCACACATCGGACACATCGAACCAGGAGCACGTGGTGATCGAAGAAGCCCTCCTCGAGGCCGAGGAGAAGATGGAGAAGGCGGTCGTGGTCGCCAAGGAGGATCTGGCCGCGATCCGCACCGGCCGTGCGCACCCGGCGATGTTCAACAAGATCGTGGCCGAGTACTACGGCACCAAGACCCCCATCAACCAGCTGGCGTCCTTCTCCGTGCCCGAGGCGCGGATGGCCGTCGTGACGCCGTTCGACAAGAACGCGCTGCGCAACATCGAGCAGGCGATCCGCGACTCCGACCTCGGCGTCAACCCGACCAACGACGGCCACATCATCCGGGTGGTCTTCCCGGAGCTGACCGAGGAGCGGCGCCGGGAGTTCATCAAGGTGGCCAGGTCCAAGGGCGAGGACGCGCGGATCTCGATCCGCGGCATCCGCCGCAAGGCGAAGGAGACCATCGACAAGGCCATCAAGGACGGCGAGGTCGGCGAGGACGAGGGACGGCGCGGCGAGAAGGAACTCGACGACACCACGGCGAAGTACGTCGCCCAGGTGGACGAGCTGCTCAAGCACAAGGAAGCCGAACTCCTCGAGGTCTGACCCCGTGACTGAATCATCCTGGGGGCCGTCCCCGGCCGCCGGGTTCCTCGGGCAGTCCGGGCAGGCCGGCGGCGTTCCGGCGGGTCCCTCGCGCGACGCCGGGGAATCGGCGCAGACTCGGCCCATGTCGATCACCCCACCCCGTCCAGGCGACGGGAGCGCGCACGGGCCGGAGCCGGCCAAGCCCAGGAAGCGCGGGGGGCGCGACCTGCGTGCCGCCATCGGGGTCGGGGCGGGCCTCGGCGCCGTGGTCCTGGCCTCGATCTTCGTCTACAAGCCCGTCTTCCTCGGCGTGATAGCGGTGGCCGTGGTCGTCGGCCTCTGGGAACTGGCGGCCCGCCTCTCCGAGCGCAAGCAGATCCGCCCGCCGCTGGTGCCGCTCGCCCTCGGCGGCGCCGCGACGGTCGTCTCGGGGTACTTCTGGCACGCGCAGGGCGCCTGGATCGCGGTGTCGTTCACCGCGCTCGCGGTGCTGGTGTGGCGGATGGCCAGGCCCCCGGAGAACTACCTGCGGGACGTGACCGCGGGCGTGTTCGCCGCCTTCTATGTCCCGTTCCTCGCCTCGTTCGTGGCCGTGATGCTCGCCGCGGACGACGGGCCCTGGCGGGTGCTCACCTTTCTCCTGCTGACCGTCGTCAGCGACACCGGCGCCTATGCCGTCGGCTTCCGCCTCGGGCGGCACAAGCTGGCCCCGAGGATCAGCCCGGGCAAGACCGTCGAGGGCCTGGCGGGCGCCGTGCTCTTTGCCATGGTGGCGGGCGCGCTGTGCCTGCAGTTCCTGGTGGACGACGGCGTCTGGTGGCAGGGCCTCGTCGTCGGGCTCGGCGCCGCCGTCAGCGCCACCCTCGGCGACCTGGGCGAGTCGATGATCAAGCGGGACCTCGGCATCAAGGACATGGGGACGCTGCTGCCGGGGCACGGCGGGATCATGGACCGGCTCGACTCCCTGCTGCCCACGGCGCCCGTCGTCTGGCTGCTGCTGCGGGTCTTCGTCGGAGCCGGCTGAGCGGCGGGCCCCGGCGTCCGGGCGTGGGCCCGGGATCTGCGACACTGGCCAGACCATGCCTGCACCCGGAGAGCTCACGTTCATCGCGCCGCGGGGGGCCGCCAAGCCCCCGCGGCACCTCGCCGACCTCACGCCGGCCGAACGCCGCGAGGCGGTGGCCGCGCTCGGCGAGAAGCCGTTCCGCGCCGCGCAGCTCTCGCGGCACTACTTCGGGCGGTTCACGGACGACCCGGCCGCCTGGACGGACATCCCGGCCGCGGCCAGGGAGCGCCTGGCCCAGGCGCTGCTGCCCCGGCTGATGACCACCGTCCGCCACATCAGCTGCGACGCGGGCGCCACCCGCAAGACGCTGTGGCGGCTGCACGACGGCACGCTGGTCGAGTCGGTGCTGATGCGCTACCCGGACCGGGTCACCATGTGCGTCTCCTCGCAGGCGGGCTGCGGGATGAACTGCCCGTTCTGCGCCACCGGCCAGGCCGGTCTCGACCGCAACCTCTCCACCGCCGAGATCGTCCACCAGATCGTCGACGGGATGCGCGCCCTGCGGGACGGGGAGGTGCCCGGCGGCCCGGCGCGGCTGTCCAACATCGTGTTCATGGGAATGGGCGAGCCGCTGGCCAACTACCGCCGCGTCGTCGGGGCGATCCGGCGGCTGACGGACGAGGGCCCGGACGGCGTGGGCCTGTCCCAGCGCGGCATCACCGTCTCCACCGTCGGCCTCGTCCCCGCCATCCACCGGCTCGCCGGCGAGGGCCTCAGCTGCCGCCTGGCCGTCTCGCTGCACGCCCCCGACGACGAGCTCCGCGACACCCTGGTCCCGGTCAACACCCGGTGGAAGGTCCGCGAGGTCCTCGACGCGGCCTGGGAGTACGCGGAGAGGTCGGGGCGGCGGATCTCCATCGAGTACGCCCTGATCCGGGACATCAACGACCAGGCCTGGCGGGCCGATCGGCTGGCCAGGCTGGTGCGCGGCCGCGGGGCGCACGTCAACCTGATCCCGCTCAACCCGACGCCCGGCTCCAAGTGGACCGCCTCGCGCCCCGAGGACCAGCGGGCGTTCGTCGCCGCGCTGGAGTCCCACGGCGTGCCGGTGACCGTCAGGGACACCAGGGGCCAGGAGATCGAGGGGGCCTGCGGCCAGCTGGCGGCGGCCGAACGCTGAACCGGCCGCCCGCCCGGCACGCTGCTATCGTAGGCGGCCGAAAACAGTCACATATTCCGACAGGGGAGCGCTCGCAGCGCTGAGAGTGCGGCACCGGCCGCAGACCCTCGAACCTCGCCCAGGTCATGCTGGGTAGGAAGTTCGGACTCTCTCCCGTGCTGCCTTGTGCCGCCCTCGCCGAGAAAGCAGCACGATGAAGCGCATCGGTTCCGCCACCTCCCGCACCGCGACGGCCGCCGGCCTGGCCCTCGCCCTCGGCCTGCTCGCCGCCTGCTCGGGCGGAGGCTCGGGCGAAGGAGACGGGGAGGAAGGCGGCGGCTCGGGCGGCAAGGACGTCACGCTGGTCACCCACGACTCGTTCCTCGCCTCCGACGAGGTCCTGGCGCAGTTCACCGAGGAGACCGGCTACGAGGTGCACGTGGTGCGCGGCGGCGACGCGGGCGTCATGGTGAACCAGGCCATCCTCTCCCAGGGCCACCCGCAGGGCGACGTACTCTTCGGCGTGGACAACACCCTGCTCTCCAGGGCCCTGGACGCCGACCTCTTCGAGCCCTACGAGGCGGCCGGCCTCGACGCGATCCCCGCGGAGGTCCAACTCGACGCGGAGCAGCACCGGGTGACCCCCGTGGACACCGGCGACATCTGCGTCAACTACGACCGCGCCTACTTCGCGGACCACCACCTCGACCCGCCCGCCTCCCTGGACGACCTGACCGACCCGGCCTACGCCGACCTGCTCGTGGTGGAGAACGCCGCGACCTCCTCCCCCGGCCTCGGCTTCCTGCTCGCGACGGTCTCGGCCTTCGGCGAGGACGGCTGGCAGGACTACTGGCAGCGGCTGGCGGACAACGGCGTGGAGGTCGTCGACAGCTGGGAGACGGCCTACGACGAGCGGTTCTCCGGCGCCGGCCACGGCGACAGGCCGCTGGTCGTCTCCTACGCGTCGAGCCCGCCGGCCGGGGTCTACTACGCGGGCGACGACCTCCCCGATCAGGCACCGACCGGGGTGTCCGCCGGAACCTGCTTCCGGCAGGTCGAGTTCGCCGGCCTGCTGACGGGCGCGGGGAACCCCGAGGGCGGCCGGGCGCTGATCGACTTCCTGCTGAGCCGCGCCTTCCAGGAGGACATGCCGCTGCAGATGTTCGTGGACCCGGTGCTGCCGGAGGCGCAGCTGCCCGAGGTCTACACGAGGTACGGGGAGACGATCGAGGATCCGTACCGGCTGGACCCCGGGGACATCGCCGAGCACCGCGAGGAGTGGATCGACGACTGGACCTCGCTGGTCGTCAGGTGAGGAGCGCCGGATGAGCCGCGCCGCGGCGGTCAGGCTCGCGCTGCTCGCCCCGCCCCTGGCGTTCTTCGGGATCTTCTTCGGCTACCCGGTGACCGCCATCGTCGGGCGCGGGCTGCGCGAGGGGGGCGCCTGGCAGTTCGGGCGCGCCGCGGAGGTGCTGCGCGACCCCGACCTGGCCGGGGTGCTCTGGTTCACCGTCTGGCAGGCCGCCGCCTCGACCGCGCTGACCCTGGTCCTGGCCCTGCCCGCCGCCTACGCCTTCGCCCGGCTCGACTTCCCCGGACGCCGGCTGCTGCACGCCCTGGTCACCGTCCCCTTCGTGCTGCCGACCGTGGTGGCGGGCGCCGCCTTCCTCGCCCTGCTGGGGCGCGGCGGGGTGCTCGACGAGCTGTGGGGGGTGCGGCTGGACGACAGCGTGTGGGCGATCCTGCTCGCCCACGCCTTCTTCAACTTCGCCGTCGTGGTCAGGACCGTGGGCGGGCTCTGGGCGCAGCTCGACCCGCGCCAGGAGGAGGCCGCCCGGGTGCTGGGCGCGGGCCCCTTCGCGGCCTGGCGGCGGGTCACGCTGCCCGCGCTGGCCCCCGCGCTCGCCGCGGCGGCGCTGATGGTCTTCCTCTTCGCGTTCACCTCCTTCGGCGCCGTGCAGATCCTGGGCGGCATCAGGTACGCGACGCTCGAGGTCGAGATATACCGGCAGACCGCGCAGCTGCTCGACCTGCCGACCGCGGCCGTGCTCTCCCTGATCCAGCTCGCCGCCGTGGCCCTGCTGCTCGGGGCGCACGGCTGGCTGGTGCGGCGCCAGGAGAGCAGCCTCGCGCTCGTCGACCCGGCGCACACGGCGCACCGGCCGCGCGGCGCCGGGGAGTGGGCGCTGCTCGGCTGGGTGCTCGCGGTGATCGCGCTGCTGCTGGCGCTGCCCCTGGGCGTGCTGGTGGAGCGCTCGCTCACCGGCCCCGACGGCCTCGGCCTGGCCAACTACCGGGCGCTCGCCTCGGCGGACGGCGGCACCTTCGTGGTGCCGGCCTGGGAGGCGGTGGGCAACTCGCTGCGCTACGCGGCCGTGGCCACCGCCGTCGCCCTGGCCGTCGGCGGCCTGGCCGCGGTGGCCCTGACCCGGCGGGCGGGCCGGCTGGCCCGGGGTTTCGACGCGCTGCTGATGCTGCCGCTCGGCACCTCGGCCGTCACGGTGGGCTTCGGCTTCCTGATCGCGCTCGACGAGCCGCCGCTCGACCTGCGTTCCTCCTGGCTGCTGGTGCCGCTGGCCCAGGCGCTGGTCGGGGCGCCCTTCGTGGTGCGCGTCATGCTGCCGGTGCTGCGTGCGGTGGACGAGCGGCTGCGGGAGGCGGCGGCGGTCCTGGGCGCCTCTCCGCTGCGGGCCTGGCGCGAGGTGGACCTGCCGCTGGTGCGGCGGGCCCTGCTGGTCGCGGCCGGCTTCGCCTTCGCCGTTTCCCTCGGGGAGTTCGGGGCCACGGTGTTCATCGCCAGGGCGGACGCCCCGACCCTGCCGGTGGCCGTGGCCCGGCTGCTGGGCAGGCCGGGCGAGCTCAACTACGGGCAGGCGATGGCCCTGAGCACCGTCCTGATGCTCGTCTGCGCGCTGAGCCTGCTGCTGCTCGAACGCCTCCGCCCCGGCCGCGCCGAGATCGTCTGAGGAGATCGTCATGGCCCTGCTCGAACTCGCGGGAACCACCGTCAGATACGGCCAGAGGACCGCGCTGGACTCGGTGGACCTGAGCGTGGCGGAACGCGAGATCGTCTGCGTCCTCGGCCCGAGCGGCAGCGGCAAGTCGACGCTGCTGCGGGCCGTGGCCGGGCTGACCCCGGTGGCCGGCGGCGCCGTCCGGCTCGCCGGGCGCGACCAGGCAGGGGTGCCGGCGCACCGGCGGGGGGTCGGCCTGATGTTCCAGGACCACCAGCTCTTCCCACAGCGCGACGTGGGCGGCAACATCGCCTTCGGCCTGCGGGTGCGGGGCGTGCCGCGCCGGGAGGCGGAGCGCCGCGTCGCCGAACTCCTCGACCTGGTGGGCCTGCCCGGGGCACAGCGGCGGCCGGTCGGCTCGCTCTCCGGCGGCGAGCAGCAGCGGGTGGCCCTGGCCCGCGCGCTGGCGCCGCGGCCGCGGCTGCTGATGCTGGACGAGCCCTTCGGGCAGCTGGACCGCGGCCTGCGCGAGCGGCTGCTGGTCGAGCTGCGGCAGCTGTTCCGGTCCCTGGGCACCACGGTCCTGGCCGTCACCCACGACCAGGGGGAGGCCTTCGCGCTCGCGGACCGGATGGTGGTGATGCGGGAGGGGCGGATCGCCCAGGCCGGCAGCCCCCTGGAGGTGTGGCGGCGGCCCGCGGACGAGTTCGTCGCCGGGTTCCTCGGCTTCAGGAACGTGGCCTGGGCGACGGTGGCCGAGGGGGTGGCGGACACCCCCTGGGGGCCGGTGCCCCTTCCCGGCGGCGAGGCGGCCGGCCGCCGCCTGCTGCTCGTGCGGCCCTCAGGGGTGCGGACGGCCGGGGCCGGGGACGGCGAGGACGGCGGAGGCGAGGGCGCGGGAGGCGAGGGGCTGTGGGCGACCGTGCGGGCCCGCACCTTCCGCGGCGACCACGTGCTGCTCCTGCTCGCGCCGGAGTCCGGGCCGGCTCTTGAGGCCGCCTGCCCGGCCGAGGCGGCGCCGGCCGAGGGCCGGCGGGTACGGGTGTCCTTCGACCCGGCCGAGGTGGTGCTGCTGCCGGGAGCGCAGGACGCCGGCCCGGCGCGGATCGCGGCCCACCCGGCGCGGCCCGCAGCCACGGGGCGCGCGGGGAGTCCCGGAAGCCCCGAACCCGCCGCGGGCCCGGCGGACTTCGGGGGCGCCGAAACCGTGGGAAACGCCGAGGGCACCGGGAAGATCCCCGGGCCGGGGGCGGGGCGCGCCTCCGGGGGCGCCGGGCGGCAGGCCGCGGGGTGAGCGGCGCGGGGTGAGCGGCGCCCGGCGTTGCCGCACCGGCGAGCGGCCGGGCCGCGGGCGCGGCGCGCCGGCTCAGGCGAGGCCGGAGCCGGTCGGCAGCGCCATCAGCTGGGCGACCAGCCAGGTCAGCGGGACGAAGGCGGCGAGCAGGGTGGCGATCCTGGCCAGGGCCGCGCCGCGCAGCAGGCCGCGGGAGGCGCCGAGCCGCAGCAGCAGGGCGGTGGCCGGCCGGCGGGCCGATCTGGCCTCGTCGGCGGCGGTGGCCACCGCCGCCAGGGCGCAGACCAGGACGATGCCGAGACCCAGGTTGCCCAGCGGGCCGAACTGGCCGAGCCCGTCGAGGTCGGCCAGCACGAGCACCGCGGCCGAGGCCGCGCACAGCGCCCCCATCGGGCGGCCCACCCGGTGTGCCTCCTCCTGGAGGACCCGCCCGGCCAGCAGCCGCAGCACGCCGGGCCGTCCGGTGGCAAGCAGCAGGCCGCACAGGTGGACGACGCCCGGGGCGGCGAGCACCAGCCCGGCGACCATGAGCAGCCAGCCGCCGACCACGCCGGGGGTCGCGCCGCCCAGGGTGCCGGTGAGCGGGAGCCAGCCGTCGGGCTCGATCGCGGTGTCCATGCCGGCGTATCCGCTCAGCGCGATGCCGCTGCCGGTCAGGGCCGTGCCCCAGGGGAGGCCGTTGGGCACCGGCAGATCCGGCTCGGCGCGGGTGACGGCGGCCACGTCGGCGCCGCCGGGCGGGGCGGCCGGCGGCCTGCGGCGGTGGGTGCGCCCGGGGCGCAGCGCCAGGGCGCCGGCGGCCGCGGCGCCGGCCGGGGCGACCGAGAGCAGGGTGAGTACGGCGCCGGCCGGCAGCGGCTCGCTCTCGGGGAGCACGCCCGCCGCCGCGCCGTGCAGTGGCAGGCCGGCGAGGTCCCCGCGCAGCAGCAGGAAGGCCAGCAGGGCGAGGAGGCTGCCGAGGAGGGCGGCGGAGGCGGTGGAGACGGCGGCGAGGGCCGGAAGCCTGGCCGGCCCCACGCCCACCACGGCGAGGCCGCGGCGCGAGCCGGCGGCGGGCTCCGACCTGGCGACCACGACGGCGAGGTGCAGGGTGGCGGCCAGGGGCACCGCGCACCAGGCCAGCCGCAGCACCGCGGGCCGCCCTCCCCCGGGGTGGCCGACCGCGTAGGCGAGCGCGCTCAGGAGCAGGAAGCCGACTCCGCCCGCGGCGCAGGCCAGCAGCAGCCGGCGGCACAGCACCGCGGGGTGGGAGCCCCGGGCTAGGCGGAGAGCGAGCATGCCGCTTCGGTGGGCGCGCCCTGGGGGCGGCCGTCGACGATGGTGAGGGTGCGGTCGGCGAGGGTGGCCACCTCGGGGTCGTGGGTGGCGAGCACGACGGTGATGCCGTGGGAGCGGCCGGCCGTGGTCAGGGTGCGCAGCACCTGGGCCCGGTCGGCCTGGTGCAGCGGGGCGGTCGGCTCGTCGGCGAACAGCACGTCGGGCTCGTGGACCAGGGCCCTGGCCAGCGCGATGCGCTGGCGCTGGGACTGCAGCAGGTCCCAGGGGCGCTTGTGGGCGCAGCCGCCGACGTCCAGCCGCTCCAGCCACTCCATGGCGGCCCGCTTGGCCTTGCGGTGCCCGGTCCCGGCCAGCAGCAGGGGCAGGGCGGCGTTCTCCCAGGCGGTCAGCTCCTCGACGAGCTGCGGGCGGTCCCCGACCCAGCCGAAGCGGTCGCGGCGCAGCCGCTCCCGCGCGGTGGGGGAGAGGGTGTGGACGGGCACGCTGTTGAACCAGACCTCGCCGTCGTCCGGGAGCAGCAGCCCGGACAGGCAGCCGAGCAGCGTGGTCTTGCCGCTGCCGCGCGCTCCGGTGACCGCGAGGATCTCGCCCTGCCGGACGCCAAGGGAGACGCCGAGCAGCGCGGGTGAGCCGTGGTACGCGTGGTGCAGGCCGCGCGCCCAGAGTACGTCGTTGTCGGGTGGGGCCATGGTCTTCGGCGCCTCCGCTCGTATCGCCTCAACTCCCCCGACCGGGTGAACGAGCGGTCGGGGAATCCGTCACAGGCACCCCTGCACGCTGACACAGGGGCGCTGACCCCGGGCGGGCGACTCGGCGGAGTAGTCCGAAGAATCCTCCGGACGGTGCACGGCCTGGCGCGAGTTCGGGAAAATATCGTTCATCAACGCACAATGGGCGTCGTTTTTACGGGATGAGCCCGCCGTTGATGGTGGATCTGTCGCGTTCGGCGGTGTCGGGGAGAGGGGCACCGGGCATAGGGTGAGGGGCCGGACCCGGGGACCCGGGGCCTGACGGGCAGGCGAGCAGCAAGCCGATCAGAACGCAGGAGGGTGCCGTGACCGCCGAGCCGCGCCGTTTGCGCAACTACATCAACGGAGAGTTCCGCGACGCCGCCGACGGGCGGACCACCGAGGTGGTCGACCCGGCCACGGGCGTGGGCTACGCCACCGCCCCGCTGTCCGGCGCGGCGGACGTGGACGCCGCCATGGCCGCGGCCGCCGCCGCCTTCCCCGAGTGGCGCGCGACCACCCCCGCGGCCAGGCAGCTGGCGCTGCTGCGGATCGCCGACGCCTTCGAGCGGCACGCCGACGAACTCCTCGCCGTGGAGTGCGAGAACACCGGCAAGCCGCTGGAGCTGACCCGGCAGGAGGAGCTGCCGATGATGCTGGAGCAGATCCGGTTCTTCGCCGGGGCCGCCCGCATGCTCGAAGGCAAGTCGGCCGGCGAGTACATGGCGGGGATGACCTCCTTCGTCCGGCGCGAGCCGGTCGGGGTCTGCGCCCAGGTCGTGCCGTGGAACTACCCGGTGATGATGGCCGTCTGGAAGTTCGCCCCCGCCCTGGCCGCGGGGAACACGGTGGTGCTCAAGCCCTCGGACACCACCCCGGCCTCGGCGGTCTTCGTGGCGGGCCTGCTGGGCGAGATCCTGCCGGCCGGCGTGTTCAACGTGGTGTGCGGCGACCGGGACACCGGCCGGCTGATGGTGGAGCACCCGACCCCGGCGATGGCCTCGATCACCGGCTCGGTGCGGGCCGGCACGGAGGTGGCGGCCAGCGCCGCCAGGGACCTCAAGCGGGTGCACCTGGAGCTCGGCGGCAAGGCGCCCTGCGTCGTCTTCGAGGACGCCGACCTCGACGCCGCGGTCGCCGGGATCAGGGACGCCGGCTTCTTCAACGCCGGCCAGGACTGCACCGCGGCCACCCGGGTGCTGGTGCACGAGTCGGTGCACGAGGAGTTCACGGCCGCCCTCGCGAAGGCGGCGGCCGAGGTGAAGACGGGCGACCCCGCCGACCCCGAGTGCTTCTACGGCCCGCTCAACAACGCCGCCCACCTGGCCAAGGTCTCCGGCTACATCGACCGCCTGCCCCCGCACGCCAAGGTCGTCACCGGGGGCCACCGGGTGGGGGAGCGGGGCTGGTTCTACGCGCCCACGGTGGTGACCGGCTGCCGTCAGGAGGACGAGATCATCCAGGAGGAGGTGTTCGGGCCCGTCGTCACGGTGCAGAAGTTCGCCGACGAGGCGCAGGCGGTGGCCCTCGCCAACGATGTGGAGTACGGCCTCGCCTCCTCGGTGTGGACCAGGGACCACGCCCGGGCCATGCGGATGTCGCGGGACCTGGAGTTCGGCTGCGTGTGGATCAACACGCACATCCCGCTGGTGGGCGAGATGCCGCACGGCGGCTTCAAGAAGTCGGGCTACGGCAAGGACCTGTCCTCCTACGGCCTGGAGGACTACACCCGCGTCAAGCACGTGATGACGGCCCTCTGACCGGCCCGCCGCTGCGCCTCCCGGCCGCCGCCGTGGCGGCGGCCGGCCGGGGGCCCGCGCTCAGCGGCGGGCGGCGAGCTCGGCCCGCAGGGCGCCGATCCTGTTGGTCGTGATCGACTCGACGCCGAGCGCGAGCAGCCGCCGCATGGTGCGGCGGCTGTCGGCGGTCCAGGCCGAGACCAGGCAGCCCCTGGCGTGGGCGCGCTCGATCGTCTCCGGGGTGATCAGGCCGAAACGGTAGTTGAGCCAGCGCGGGCGCAGCGCGGCGAGCAGCGGCTCGCGCGGCCACGAGGCGCGCTTCCAGGTCAGGCAGATCTCCGCCTCGGGCTCCGCCTCCCGCACCGTGCGCAGCGCCGCCGGATCGCCGCAGTAGTAGACCCGCCCGGCCGCGCCCGCCTCCCGGACCGCGTCCAGGGCCGCCCGCGCGATCGCGGCCGAGCGCTCCGGCAGGTCGATCAGCGTGCGCACCGGCGCCGTCACGTCGAGCGCCGCGCACAGCGTCGGCACGCCGCCGCCGGTGCGGTCGGCCAGCTCGGCCGCGGTCAGCTCCGCCACCGGCACGTCCTGCCCCCACAGCCGCTTCAGCGTGGGGTCGTGCAGGACTACCGGCACCCCGTCCGCGGTGGTGCGCACGTCCAGCTCGACGGCGTCGGCGCCCGCGGCGACCGCGGAGGCGAAGGAGGCCAGGGTGTTCTCCCTGGCCCGGTAGGGGTCGCCGCGGTGGGCGACCGCGCTCACCCGGGCCACGCCGCCAGGTACCCGTCGATCTCGGCGGTCAGCCTGGCCTTGCCCGCGGCGTCGAGGAAGGAGACCCGCACCGCGTTCTTCGCGAGCTCGGCGACCCCCGCCGCGTCCAGGCCGAGCAGCCGGGCGGCATGGGCGTACTCGGTGTTCAGGTCGGTGCCGAACATGGGCGGGTCGTCGGAGTTGACGGTGACCGTCACGCCCGCCGCCACCAGCTGCGGCAGCGGGTGTTCCGCCAGGGAGGGCACGGCCCTGGTCGCCACGTTCGAGGTCGGGCAGACCTCGAGCGGAATGCCGTGCTCGGCGAGGTGGGCGAGCAGCCGCGGGTCCCTGGCGGCGCTCGTGCCATGCCCGATGCGCTCGGCGCGCAGCTCGGTCAGCGCGTCCCACACCGTCTGCGGGCCGGTGGTCTCCCCGGCGTGCGGGACGCTGTGCAGCCCGGCGGCGATGGCGCGGTCGAAGTACGGCTTGAACGGCGGCCTGGGCCAGCCGATCTCGGGGCCGCCGAGGCCGAAGGAGACCAGCCCCTCCGGGCGCAGCTCGCAGGCCATCCGGACGGTCTCGGCGGCGGCCGGGAGCCCGAGCTCGCTCGGGGTGTCGAAGCACCAGCGCAGGACGACGCCGAGCTCGCGCTCCGCCGCCTTCCTGGCGTCCTCGATGGCCTCCATGAAGGCGAGGTCGGGGATGCCGCGGGCCACGGAGGAGTGGGGGGTGACGGTGAGTTCGGCGTAGCGGATGTTCTGCCGGGCCATGTCCCGGGCGACCTCGTAGGTGAGCAGCCGGATGTCCTCGGCGTCCCTGATGAGGTCGACGACCGAGAGGTAGACCTCGATGAAGTGCGCGAAGTCCCGGAAGGTGAAGTACCGTTCGAGCTCCGCGGGGTCCTTGGGCACGGGCGAGTCGGGGTGCCGGGCGGCCAACTCGGCCACGATGCGCGGCGAGGCCGAGCCGACGTGGTGGACGTGCAGCTCCGCCTTGGGCAGGCCGGCGATGAAGGCGCCGAGGCCGGCGGGGGCGGCGGCCTCGGGCGACCGCGGCGGCTCGGACGGTGCGGACGGCTGGGACAAGGGGCCCTCCCGGGAGAGTTCGGGTGCGCCTCCATCGTAGGTGGGTGCCCTGCCCGGCCCCACGCCCCGTAAGGTGTGGCCAACGATTGGGAGGTCCTGTGACTGCCGAGCAGCAGCCCAACCCGTTCCGTCCGCCGGACGAGAACGCTCCCCCCGTGCCGCCGCCACCGGCGGCGGGGCCGCCGCAGGGCGCGGCCCCGGCCACGGCCCCGCCCGCCGGGCCGGCGACGACGACGTGGCAGGCCCCCGCGCCCGCGGGCGGTCAGGGGGTGCCGCACCAGCCCTATCCGCCGGGGTACGCGGGTCCGCAGGCCGGGCCGGCACAGGGCACGCAGTTCACGCAGTTCGCCGGGGTCCCGCAGCCGGGCCTGTCGGGCGTGCAGACGGCCGTGCACCCGGGCCTGCACCCGGGAGTCGCGGGCTGGCCGCAGCTCCCGTTCGCGCCGCGCAACGGGCCCGGCACCGCCGCGCTCGTCCTGGGCATCGTCGGCGCCTCGCTGTGCTGGACGTTCGTGCTCAGCCCGCTCACGCTGTCCCTGGGCGTGCTCGCGCTGATCTTCGGCTTCGTGGGCTTCGGCCGGGCCAGGAGCGGCGCCGCCACCAACCGCAAGGCGGCGCTCGGCGGCCTGTGGACCGGCGCCGGCACCACCCTGATCTCCCTGGTGCTCACCGTGGTGCTGGTGATCTGGGGCGGCGCCTCGGTGGAGGTGGAGACGGAGGCGGGCTCGGAGTACCTGGCCGGGCAGGGCGAGGAGGTCGCCTTCGAGAACGGCGTGCGGGTCACCTTCGACGCGCCCGAGTCCGCCATCGACAGCGACACCGTCCTCCTCTCGCTGAACGTCACCAACGGCGGCGAGGACACCGCCGAGGTCACCGCGGACCGCTTCCGGATCTGGATCGGCGACGTCCGGGTGGGCGAGGCGGACGTGGTCCGCAGCCAGGCGCCGGGGAGCCTCGCGCCCGGCGCCACGACCCGGCTGTCGTTCACCGTCACCCTGGTGTCGCGCTCGGGGGCCATCGACGTGGACTACGCCCCTGGCGACGACTACGAGTGGGGCTACTGGGAGTTCGACCTGCCCCCGTCGGTGGCCCAGGGCAACGGCGGCGGCTCGGGAGATCCCGGCGACGGCGGCGGCGCGGACGGCGGCCTCGACGCCTGAGCCGCCGCGCGGGGTCCCGTCCACGGGCCCGCCGCGCGGCTCCCGGGAACGACCCCCCCGGCACGAAGACGCGCCCGCCGCCCGCGAGATGCGGGCGGCGGGCGCGTTTCGGCTCTGAACGGCCACATGCACGGCCACCGCCCCGGAGCGAGGGGGGAGAGGCTCCGGGGCGGTCCTGGTCACTCGGCGGACGGCCGCACGCCCCGGGGGGTGTGGGGCGGGCGGATCGGTCCGTTAAGGAGTGCGGGAGTCTGGCTGCTCTCGCTACGCGACCGACGGTACGGCACCGGGCGGCGCCCCGGCAGCGCGCGTCGGCAATCCGCATCACATCCCCGCAGCTTCTCCATCCGGCTTGACCTCCCGCTCACCAACTCGCCCACCCACGGAATCGTCAGGCCGTCCGTCGCATCGTCCTGCGGGTCGTCCGTCCCGCATCCCCTCACAGGGTGGCGAGGGCCTCGGCCAGCACGTCGAGTCCCTCGCGGAGCAGGTCCTCGCCGATGACGAGCGGCGGCAGGAAGCGCATCACGTTGCCGTAGGTGCCCGTGGTCAGCACCAGCAGGCCCCGCCGGTGGCAGGCGGCGGCCAGGGCCGCGGTCGCCGCCGGGTCGGGCTCCTTGGTGCCCGGCTTGACCAGCTCGATCGCGAGCATGGCCCCGCGCCCGCGGACCTCGCCGATCAGCGGGTACCGCTCGGCGAGCGCGGTCAGCCGCGGGCGCATCAGCCCCTCGATCTCCCGCGCCCTGGCCGGCAGGTCGAGTTCGCGCATGGTCTCGATGGCGCCGAGGGCCGCCGCGCAGGCCACCGGGTTGCCGCCGTAGGTCCCGCCGAGGCCGCCCGGGTGGGCGGCGTCCATGATCTCGCTGCGCCCGGTGACCGCCGCGAGCGGCAGGCCGCCCGCGATGCCCTTGGCCGTCGTGATGAGGTCGGGGACCAGGCCCTCGTCCTCGCAGGCGAACCACTGGCCGGTGCGGCAGAAGCCGGTCTGGATCTCGTCGGCGATGAAGAGGATCCCGTGCTCCCTGGCGAAGTCCGCGATCCGGGGCAGGAAGCCGCGGGCCGGCACGATGAACCCGCCCTCGCCGAGCACCGGTTCGACCAGGATGGCCGCCGTGTTCCCCACCCCGACCTGCTTGGTGATCTGCTCGACGACCTGGGCCGCGGCCTCCTCGGCGCAGTTCTCCGGGCCCGTCAGCCAGCGGAAGGGGTAGGCCAGGGGAACGCGGTAGATCTCGGGGGCGAAGGGCCCGAAGCCGTGCTTGTAGGGCATGTCCTTGGCGGTCAGCCCCATGGTGAGGTTGGTGCGCCCGTGGTAGCCGTGGTCGAAGACGACGACCGCCTGCCGCCTGGTGTGGTAGCGGGCGATCTTGACGGCGTTCTCCACCGCCTCCGCGCCCGAGTTGAGCAGGAGCGACTTCTTGGCGTGGTCGCCCGGGGTGAGCCGGGCCAGTTCCTCGCACACCTCCACGTAGCCCTCGTAGGGGGTGACCATCGCGCAGGTGTGGGTGAACTGCGTGAGCTGGGCCGTCGCCCGGCTGACGACGGCCTCGGCGCTGTTGCCCACGCCGGTGACGGCGATGCCGGAGCCGAAGTCGATGAACGAGTTGCCGTCCACGTCCTCGACGACGCCACCGCCCGCGCGCCTGGCGAACACCGGCATCACGGTGCTCAGCCCGTCCGCGACGGCGGCCTGCTTGCGGGCCATCAGCGCCCGCGACCCGGGCCCGGGGATCTCGGTGACCAGGCGGCGTTCCTGGGGGAGGGACGGGCCTCCGAACAGTTCGGTCATGACGGTCATGGGGGACTCCTCGACGCGAAGGGGGGCTACCTCACTCCTTTCGGCAGGCTAGGGCCGCGCGCCGCGCGCGGGCATGCACCGTCGCGGAGTGGTGCTCCGCCGGATTTGGCCATCGCGGCGGGGAGGGCCGGGCGCGCGGCCGGACCGCCGCGCGGGGGCCGCCGGCCGGGTGGGGGGCCTGCTCGGCGGGAAGGGGGCGCGCCGGACCGGGTGGACTCGCCGGGGCGCGCGCGGCGGCGTACCCGGGGGGTGGAGGGGCGCGCGCCACCCTGGACGCGTCCGCCAGACCGGCCGCCCGCCGCGCCCCCGAGGAGCCCGCATGACCAACGACGTCCTTCCGCTGTCCTTCGCCATCGGCGGCGACCTGCCGGTGCGGCGGCTCGGCTTCGGGGCGATGAACCTGACCGGACCCGGCGTGTGGGGTGAGCCGCGGGACTACGAGGAGGCGATCCGGGTGCTGCGCCGGGCCGTGGAACTCGGCGTGACGCTGGTGGACACGGCCGACTCCTACGGGCCCGAGGTCAGCGAGCGGATCATCAGGCAGGCCCTGCACCCCTACCCCGCCGGCCTGGTGATCGCGACCAAGGCGGGCTTCGCGCGGACGGGGCCGGGACGCTGGCACCCGCTGGGCAGGCCCGAGTACCTGCGCCAGCAGGCCGAGCTGAGCCTGCGGCACCTGGCCCTGGAGCGGATCGACCTCTTCCAGCTGCACCGGATCGACCCCAGGGTGCCGCTGGCCGACCAGCTCGGCGCCCTGGCCGAACTCCGGCAGGAGGGGAAGATCCGCCACCTCGGCCTCTCCGAGGTGAGCGTGGAACAGGTGCGGCAGGCCAGGGAGATCGCCCCGATCGCCACCGTGCAGAACCGGTACAGCCTCGCCGACCGCCGGTGGGAGGACGTGCTGGAGTACTGCGAGGCCGAGGGGCTCGGCTTCCTGCCCTGGCAGCCCCTGGAGACCGGGGACCTGGCCCGCCCCGGCGGCCCGCTCGCCGGCATCGCCAGGGAGCGGGAGACCACCCCGGTCCAGTTCGCGCTGGCCTGGCTGCTGCACCGCTCGCCCGTGATGCTGCCCATCCCCGGCACCTCGCGGGTGGCGCACCTGGAGGAGAACCTCGGGGCCGCGGAGGTGCGGCTGAGCGAGGCCGAGTTCCGCGCCCTCGGCGCCCGCTGAGGCCGCCGGCCCGGGCCCCGCCGGAGGCCCCGCCCGGGTGCGGCGCCGGCCCGCGCGGCCGGAACCCCCGGGTGGGGCGGCGGCCGGGGCGCATGCCGCGGCTCCAAGGCGAGGGGCACCCTCATGCCCCGGGCCGGGGATAATATGAAGAGAGAGTTCACCTTGTCGGAGGGGGCCGGATGAGGGCCGACGCCCGGCGCAACCGGGAGGCGATCGTCGAGGCGGCGCTGCGCCTGTTCACGGAGCACGGCGCCGGCGTCGGCATGGACCGGATCGCCACCGCGGCCGGGCTGCGGGTGGGCACCCTCTACCGGCACTTCGACGACCGGCAGGCGCTGGTGGAGCACATCGCCGTCCGGGCCCTCGACGACTTCCTGGCCTTCGGCTGGGCCGAGGCCGCCGCCGAGCAGCCGCGCTGGGACGCCCTGCGCGCCCTGGTCCTGCACGGCCTGGGCCTGCCGCTGGCCCTCTGCGCCTCCCTGACCGAGGGCGCCACGGCCCCGGCCGAGCCGGCCCGGCTGGCCGCCGAGGCCGCCGAACTGGTCAGGGACCTGGCGCGCGGGGCGCAGCGCGAGGGCACGCTGCGCTCCGACCTCAGCCCTGACGAGGTGCGCGAGCTGCTGAACGTCGCGATCTGCCGCGTCGGCGCCCGCCCGGGCGACGCCCTGATCACCGTCCTCCTCGACGGCCTGCGGGCCTGAAGCCCCGCGGCCCTACCCCTCCAGCCGGGGCGTCCCGACCGGCGCCGGGCAGATCCGCCGGCCCTCGCTGTCGAAGACGTAGAGCTGCCCGAGATCGAGCAGCAGCGGCACCCGCTCGCCGATCCGCAGCTGCACGTCCGCGCCCGCCCGCAGCACCAGCCCGTCCGCGATCCGGCCCGAGGGGATGGGCGAGGCGGGTGCCGGGGGCGGCGCGGGCTCCGCCGGGCGTTCCAGGGTGGCGACCGAGGACCTCGCCCGCCGCCGCAGCCGCCCCAGCGCGCCCTGCCCCAGGCCCGCGGCGGCGCGGGCGGCGCGCCGGGTGCGGGTCCGCGCCGGGCCGCGCGCCGCCTCAAGCCCGTCCACCCTGGCCGGCCTGGCGCCGGTGCTCACGTGCACCAGGGACTCGTGCCCCTGGTACTCCACGTGCTGCACCACGCCGTTGAGCAGCGCCTCCGTCGGCCGCATGGCGCCGGGCGAGGCGATGCGAGCCGCCTCGGAGCGCAGCCCCACCGTGATCTCCCGGCCCATCTGGAGCCGCAGCATCTGGTGATCCGGGCTCAGCGGCTGCGGCAGCAGCATCCGCTGGGTGCCGAAGTCGATACTCATCCGGCCGTCGAGCGGCGCGTGCACCGTGGCGCTGAGCAGGTTGATGCGGGGGGTGCCGACGAAGGCCGCCACGAAGACGTTGTCGGGCAGGCCGTAGACGTCCCGGGCCGTACCGACCTGCTGCAGCACCCCGTCCCGCATCACCGCCACCCGGTCCCCGAGCGACATCGCCTCGGACTGGTCGTGGGTGACGTACACCGTCGTCACGCCCAAGTGCCTGGTCAGCGTGGCGATTTCGGCCCGCAGCCGGGTGCGCAGCTTGGCGTCGAGGTTGGACAGCGGCTCGTCGAGCAGGAAGGCCGTGGGCCGCCTCACGATGGCCCGCCCCATCGCCACCCGCTGCCGCTCCCCGCCCGAGAGCTGCGCGGGGTAGCGGTCGAGGAGCTGCTCGATGTCCAGCAGCCTGGCCGCCTCGCGCACCCGCTGGTCGTGGTCGTCGAGCCGCTGCTCCATCCGCAGCGGGAAGGCGATGTTCTGGCGGCTCGTCATGTTCGGGTACAGCGCGTACTGCTGGAAGACCATGGCCAGCTCCCGCTCGCCGGGCGCCAGGTCGTTGGCGGCCACGCCGTCGAGCAGCAGCTCTCCCGAGGTGATCTCCTCAAGGCCCGCGATCATGCGCAGCACGGTGGACTTGCCGCAGCCGGAAGGGCCGAGCAGCACGACGAACTCGCCGGGCTCGATGTCCAGCGACAGCCGGTCCACGGCCACCACGTTGCGTGGATAGATCTTGGAGACGTCTCGCAAGGAGATCGCGCGTGTCATGAAGTTCCGCCCAGGGTCGTCTTTGAGCCAGTGGGGGGTGAGGCAGGACCGTAGCGCACCAGATGTCCCAGCGGAACGGGTATGGACGCTTTACCGCCCTGCATATTCGACACCGAACGGCACTACATTAAAACCGCGTTGAACGACATCGGCCGCCGCCGCAGGCGGCCGGGGCGAACGGAGGCCGCGGGCACGCGGCCGATGTCCTGATCAGGGGGCCAGGCACACCGGATGAGCACCAACGACCCGTACGGTGCGCGCGGCGCGCGGAACACCCGCGCGAAGGCGGCGCCCGTCCCGCGCCCGGCAGCGCCGCCGCCGATGCCGCCGCCGGCGGCGGAGCCCGGGGCGCCGCCGCTGGTGCGCTGGCTGCACCGGCCGCGCCCCGCGGCCAAGCCAGGCGTGTGGCGGCAGGACCACGCGCCCAAGCCGCCCGAGGACCCCGACCTGCCCGGGGACCGCGAGCTGCACGGCGGGGCGCTGCTCGCGCTGATCTGCGGCTGGTTCGTGTGGTCGTTCTACGACAACGGCTACCTCGACTTCGCCAACCGGCCGCTGTACTGGATCGGCGTGGACACCTGGCACGGCACGGCCAACCACACGGCCGTCTACCTCTACCAGGTCCTCGTCGCCTGCCTGCTGGCGTACGCCTTCGGCCGGGTGGGCAACGCGTCCGGGCTGTGGCGCCGCTGGCGCCCCGCGGCGCTGCGGCTGCTGTGCGGCAGGGCCGACATCGAGCCGCTTGGCTCCGCGGCCACGCTGCGCGCGCTGGCCGCGCTCGCCGGGGCCTGGGCGGCCTGGCGGCTGAGCTTCCTCGGCATCTGGGAGTTCTGGCTCGACCCGCTCTACGCGGTGGTGCCCGACTCCTGGTGGGAGGAGGGCGACAGCACCGCCTACACGCTCTCCTACAACCTCTACTACGTCCTCTACACGCTGCTGCTCCTCGCGCTCTTCGGCTGGCTCGGCGGCTGGCGCGCGGTGCTGCGCCGCTACCCGCCCGCCGCGCCGGGAGCCGCGCGCCGCGCGCGCACCCCGGAGGAGCGCGCCGAGTTGGCCCGGCTCACGGACTTCACGGAACTGCGTGCCGCCGGGGCTCCCGAGGCCGCCGACCGGCTGGCCGGGGACCTCAGGAACGGCGCGATGAGCGACCTCGACTACGCGCGCATCGCGCACGCCTGGGGGGCGGTGCGGGCCCGGCCGACCGACCTGCCCGAGTTCGCCAGGGCGGCCGCCGCGCTGGGGGCGGGCGCGTTCGTCCACCCCTCGGGCGACCGCGACCTGCCGGTGCGGGCGGCCACCCACGACCTGCTGACCAGGCAGGTGCGCATCGGGCACGCGGTGGACGAGGAGCGCAACGCCTACGAGTACCGCGGCGAGGACGTGGCCCTCGACCCCGCGGTGCTCGGCACCTCCCTGCTCGCCGTCGGCCCCCCGGGCTCGGGCAAGACCGGCCGCGTCATCAGGCCGGTCACCGAGGCGCTGTGCCTGCACGCCCTGACCGGCCAGGCCGCCGTGGTCGCCGTCGGCACCGCGAACAGCGGCCTGGGGCCCGACGACGCCTTCGACATCATCGTCCGCGTCGGCGACCCGGCCGGCACCCACCAGCTCGACCTGTACGGCGGCGCCACCGACACGGACGAGGCCGCCGGGCTGCTCGCCGAGGCGCTGACCGGCGGCTCCCGCATCGAGCAGCAGGAGGCGGCGGCCGTCCTCGTGCAGCTGATCGGCCCCTACCTGGCCGCGTACGGGCAGCTGCCCGGGGTGCCAGAGCTGCGCGCCATGCTGGACGGCGCCCCCGCGCTGCTGGCCACCCTGCGCGAGGACCTGGCCCTTGCGGGGGCCGCCGCCCAGCAGCGGGAACTCGACGCGCGGGCCAGGCAGGCCCAGCGCCCCGACGACCTCGGGCCCCAGCTCGCGGACCGGCTCGCGGTCCTCGACCGGGCCGGGTTCTCCCAGGACGCGCGGCCCTTCTCGCTCAGCGCCCTGGTCCACCCGCTGCGGGTGCGGGTGGACCTGCCGGCCACCGGGCACGCGGAGGCGCGGCGGATCATCACCCGGCTGCTGCTCGCCCAGTTCACCGCCGCCGCGACCACCAGGCCCGACCGCTCCCTCTTCGCCTGCCTGGTGCTCGACGACGCCACCGCGGCCATCACCCCGGGGACCGTCCGCGGCCTCACCCAGCTGCGGCCCAACAACGCCGGGGTGGTGCTCGCCCTGCGCACCCTGGACGACGTGCCGCCGCAGCTGCGCACCGGGCTGCTCGGCGCGGTGGGCTGCCGCATGGCCTTCTCCGGCATCACCACCTGGGACGCCGAGCACTTCGCCCGGGCCTGGGGCACCGAGTGGCGGGAGGACGAGGAGACCACCCGCACCCCCGACCGCAGCGGCGGGTGGATGCGGCGCGCGGTGCGCGGGGTGCGCAAGCTGTTCACCGGCCGGGACGTCACCACCGAGGCGGTCACCGTGCGGCGGGTCGAGCGGGAGCGCTGGTCGGCCTCGGAACTGGCCCACCGGGTGCCGCCCAGGCACGCGGTGCTCTCGATGACCACCGTCTCGGGCGAGCCAAGCCCCCCGGTCCTGGTGCGGCTCGGCTAGTGCGGGGGCGCCGCGGGCCGGTGAATCTCCCGGTGACGGCGCCGGATTCCGGGCCCGGCCCCCGCACCGGTGGCCGGCCCCGGGCGGAACGGCCGGTATTCGCCGCCTTCCGCAGCTGCCCACCTGCGCATATGCCAGGCCACTGTACGGTGATGGTACGTGTCGTCCTGGCTCCCCAAGGTGATCAATGCACCCTTCCCTCGCCTCACTTGTCCAGCACACCGCGCTCAGGCTCAGCGTGCTCGCGGGCCGGGAGCGCCTGGCGGCCGAGGTGCGGTGGGCGCACGCGAGCGAGCTCTCCGATCCCACCCCCTGGCTCGACGGCGGCGAGCTGCTGCTGACCACCGGGCTCAACCTGGCCGTGGACGACGCCGAGGCCATGCGCGCCTACGTGGCCAGGCTGTGCGAGGCGGGCGTGGTGGGCCTCGGCTTCGGCGTCGGGGTCAACCACCCCGAGGTGCCGCCCGCCCTGCTCGCCGCCGCCCGCGAGGCGGATCTCCCGCTGCTCGAAGTGCCGCGCCCCACGCCCTTCATCGCCATCAGCAAGGCCGTCTCGGCGGTGATGGCCGCCGAGCAGTACCGCGCGGTCACCGCCGGGTTCGCCGCCCAGCGCGAGCTGACCCGGGCCGCGCTCTCGGACGGCGGGCAGCGCGCGCTCCTGGAGCGGCTGGCGGCGCAGGTCGGCGGCTGGGCCGCGCTCTACGACCTCACCGGCACGGTCACCGCCGTGGCCCCGGCCTGGGCCGCGCGCCGCGCCGGGCGGCTCACCCAGGACGTGCGGCGGCTCGGCCAGCGCACCGCGCCCGCCACCGCGGTGTGCGCCGCCGGGCCCGAGGAGGACCGGGTGGAGCTGCAGTCGGTGGGCAGCGGGCAGGTGCCGCGCGCGATCCTCGCCATCGGCACCGCCGCGCCGCCCGCGACCGCGGAGCGCTACGCCATCCAGTCCGCCGTCGCCGTGCTGACGTTGACCACCGAGCGCTCCAGCGCCTACCAGGCGGCCGAGGCCAGGCTCGGCGGCGCGGTGCTCCGGATGCTGCTGAGCGGCGAGCCTGACCACGCCAGGGCGGTCGCGGGCCAGTTGTACGGCGGGCTGCTCGACGCCCCGCTGCGGGTGCTCGTCGCCGAGTCGAACGGCGACCCCGCGGTGCTCGAGGACTTCGGACTCGCCGTCGAGGCCGCGGCGCAGCGGGCCGGGGAGCCGGTGCTCGCCGCCGCCGACGGGGAGGGGCTGGTGGTGGTCGCGGCGGACGGCGGGGCGGCGATGGCGGCCTGCGAGGACTACGCGCGGCTCGCCCCCGAGGGCAGGGCCGAGGGCCTGGCCCTCGGCATGTCGGCCCCCACCGGCCTCGCCTCCGCGGACGCCGCCTACCAGCACGCGCGGGCCGCCCTGCTGGTCGCCAGGCGCCGCGGCCGGGCCCTGGTGGAGCACAACGACGTGGCCACCGGATCGGTGATGCCGCTGCTCGCCGACGACGCGGTGCGGGCCTTCGCGGACGGCCTGCTGCGCGCGCTGCGCGACCACGACGAGCGGGGGCGCGGCGACCTGGTGGCCTCGTTGCGCGCCTGGCTCGCCAGGCACGGCCAGTGGGACGCGGCGGCGGCCGACCTCGGCGTCCACCGGCACACGCTGCGGTACCGGATGCGGCGCGTGGAGGAGATCCTCGACCGGTCCCTGGACGACCCGGACGTGCGGATGGAGCTGTGGCTCGCGCTGAAGGCCACGGCCCCGCCGGGACGGTGAGGCCGGCGCCCGCGGGCCCGGCGGAGCCGCCCGCCGCGGGGCTGGCCATCGTGGCGGGCGCGCCGGATGGACCGCTCCACTGCGGCCAAGTCGCGGGCGGGCCGAAAGCCCCTACGGTGGAGCCGAGGACCGACCGCACCAGGCAGCAGACCCCACGGAAGGCGGGAGATGCGATGACGACGGCGACGACACCCTTCTGGCTTGCCGGACACGAGGCGCACGGCGAGGACACGCTCGAGGTCACCTCCCCCTGGGACGGCCGCACCGTCGGCACCGTCGGCCTGCCGACCGCCGCCCAGACCGAGGAGGCCGTCGCCGCCGCGGCGGCCGTGGCCGGCGAGTTCGCGGCCACCCCCGCCCACGTCAGGGCCGCGGCGCTGGACCTCGTGGGGCGGCGGCTGGCGGAGCGCGCCGAGGAGTTCGCCGGGCTGATCACGGCGGAGAGCGGAAAGCCGCTGAAGTGGGCGCGGGTGGAGGTCGCCCGCTGCCAGTCGGTCTTCCGCTGGGCCGCCGACGAGGCCCGCCGGTTCAACGGCGCCACGGGCCAGCGCCTGGACGCCGACCCCAGCGGCGCCGGGAGGCTGGCGATCACCAGGCGCGTGCCCTACGGGCCCGTCCTCGGCATCGCGCCGTTCAACTTCCCGCTGAACCTGTGCGCCCACAAGGTGGCCCCCGCCCTCGCCGCGGGCGCGCCGATCATCCTCAAGCCGGCCCCGGCCACCCCGCTGACCGCGCTGCTGCTCGGCGAGTTGCTCGCGGGCACCGACCTGCCCGCCGGCGCCTGGAGCGTGCTTCCGGTGCCCAACGAGGCGATGCCCCCGCTGGTGCAGGACCCGCGGCTGCCGATCATCTCCTTCACCGGCTCGGTGCCGGTGGGCTGGGCGATCCGGGACTCGGTGCCGCGCAAGCGCGTCACCCTGGAACTCGGCGGCAATGGCGCGGCGATCGTCCTGGCGGACTACTCCTCGGACGCCGATCTCGACTGGGCCGCGCAGCGCATCGCGACCTTCTCCAACTACCAGGGCGGGCAGTCCTGCATCGCCGTGCAGCGGGTGCTGGCCGACGAGACCGTCTACGACCGTCTCGTGCCGCGCGTGGTGGCGGCGGTGGAGGCGCTGCGGCTCGGCGACCCGGCCGACGAGGCCACCGACGTGGGCCCGCTGATCAGCGAGGACGCCGCCAGGCGCGTGGAGGGCTGGGTGAAGGAGGCGAGCGAGGCCGGCGCGAAGGTGCTCACCGGGGGCGTGCGGGAGGGCGCGAGCTACCGGCCGACCGTGCTCGAGGAGGTGCCAGGCGACGCGAAGGTGGCCACCGAGGAGGTCTTCGGCCCGGTCCTGCTGCTGAGCCGGGTGGCGGGCGAGGAGGCGGCCTACGCGGCGGCGAACGACTCGCAGTTCGGCCTCCAGGCGGGCGTGTTCACCCACGACGTGCAGGCCGCGTTCCGCGCCCACCGCGCCCTCGAGGTGGGCGGCGTGATCATCGGCGACGTGCCCTCCTACCGCGGGGACCAGATGCCCTACGGCGGGGTCAAGGCCTCGGGCGTGGGCCGCGAGGGCGTGGCCTTCGCGATGGAGGACTACACCTACGAGCGGGTGATGGTCCTCACCGGCCTCGACCTGTAGGCCGCTCCAGCCGCGCCACGATCAGGTCGCGGTCGATCGACTGGTCGACGCGATGCCGGAAGCCGCGGTACGGCTCGCCGTCCAGGACGGTGAAGCCGTGCCCGGCCAGCAGCTCGGCGAGCTCGGCCCGGCGGGCGACGTGGGTGTTCCAGGAGAGGCCGAGGGCGCCGCCGGGCCGCAGCAGCCCGGCCCACACCGGCAGGGCCGAGGCCAGCAGGGGCACCGGGGAGCGGGACAGCTCCTCGGCCGCGCGGCTGCCGTACCGCACGCCGTAGGGCGCGTCCGTGACGATCAGGTCGAAGGAGCCGCGCCTGAAGAAGGCCCCGCTCGCCGCGGTGTCGGCGTGGATCACCGTGACCTCGATCGCCTCGCCCTTCTTGTAGAGCTCCTTCGTCTCGCCCAGCGTGACGTGGAGGCGCCGGCCGAGGCTCTTGCGGTCCCGGCGCACGGTCGAGGTCTCCGCGTGGTGCTTGATGCGGCTGTTCTTCAGCCACTGCCGCAGGAAGGTGCCGTACGCCTCGAAGCTCTTGCCGTCGTGGTCGACGCCGGCCGCGTCCAGGCCGTACATCACCGCCTGGTTGAGCGTGGTGCCGCGCCCGCACAGCGGGTCGAGCAGCCGCAGCTCCCCGGTCAGCAGCCGCTCGGGGGCCTCGGTGGCCAGGGCGGTCACGTTGAGCAGGAGCTTGGTGAAGTCCTCGTTGGTCTTGCCCGAGTACTTCTGGATCGTGATCAGGTCGCTGGCGAATTTGTCCAGGCGGCGGAGCGGGAGCGGGGTGAGCCGCCCGTCCTCCAGGGCGAAGAGCGCGTACAGCGAGGACAGGTTGGACAGGTAGCGCAGGTCCCGGTCGCCCAGGCCCCCGCGCACCCGGAAGGTGAGGTACGGCACGCCGCCGAGCTCCGTCGTGTCCACGTCGGTGAGCCGGCCGCCGAGCACCGCCGCCCCGAACACCTCGAGCTCGGCCCTGGCCAGCGCCACGGAGGACTGGGCGTAGACCCGGTTGTGCGAGGGGAGCAGCAGGAAGGCGTAGGTGACGGCGGGGCCGGCGGCCTCCGGGTCGCTCCCGGGGGCCCGGCCGTCCGCCGCCTGCGCGCGGTCCCGGGCGGCCGGATCGGCCGGGGTGGCCGGGCCGTCGGGTGGGGTGGCGGGGGGAGCCGGGGCGGCCGGGGCGTCGGGCGAGGGGGCCGGGTGGTCCTGGGCGGCCGGGTGGTCCTGGCCATTCCCGGCCTCCCGGCCGGCCGAGGCGTTCGAGGCGTTCATCGGGCCGGAGTCTAGCCGCGGCCGTCCGGCCGCCCGCCTCAGGAGTCGAACTCCAGCCGGTCCACCCGCACCGCTCCGTGCAGGGTCAGCCGCACCTCGCCGACCCCGGAGGCGAGGCCGGTCAGCGGGGCGCTGATCGTCGCGTAGGCGTAGTCGTCCCCGGTGGAGGGGACGGTGAGCGTGATCCCGGAGCCGGTGCCCTCCGCGCCGGTCAGCCGCAGCTCCACCCGGGCCGCGCCGGGCTCGCCGCGTGCCGCGCGCAGCCGCACTCCCGTCACCCCCTGGCCGAAGTCGCAGCGCAGGTAGCGCAGCGTGGCCGGGGACGTGGCGCCCGCGGCGCGGGTCACCGCGTCGCCCGACTCCGGGGTGAGGTCGGTCAGTTCGATGTGCTCGCTCTCGTCGAAGGAGGCGGCGGCCAGGCCGGCGCGCAGCACCGGCCGCGGCGGCACCGGCTCGCCCGCGAGCGCGAACGCCGCGGTCCGCCTGATGTCCCGGCTGGAGGCCCCGGCCTGCACCTCGTAGGGCCCCGGCTCCAGGGTCCACCTGCCGTGCCCGACGTCGAAGAAGCCGAAGGTCTCGCCGACCGGGACGGTGAAGGACAGCCGCCGCTCCTCACCGGGCGCCAGGTGGATGCGGCGGTGCCCGATCAGCCAGCGGTGGGGCCTGGGCACGCTCGGCCGCAGCGCCCTGGCGTACAGCTGCACGACCTCGTCGCCCGGCACCGCGCCCGCGTTGGCGACCGTGACCTCGGCCGTCAGCTCCTCGCCGTCGAGGCGGACGTCGAGCGCCGTGTAGTCGAAGGCCGTGTAGGACAGGCCGTGGCCGAAGGGGTACAGCGGGACCCCGTCGTAGTACAGGTAGGTGGAGCGGGCGGCGATCAGGTCGTAGTCGAGCATCCCCGGCAGCTCCCCGTCGCCGGCGTACCAGGTCTGCGGCAGGCGCCCGCCGGGGGAGACGTCCCCGAAGAGGACCCGGGCCAGCGCCGTGCCGGCGGCCTGCCCGCCGTGGGCGGTCCACAGCAGGGCGGGCAGCGTGGCGTCCGCCTCGGGAACGGCGTAGGGGTAGGCGGAGGTGAGGACGAGCGCGGTGCGCGGGTTGGCGGCGTGCGCCGCCCGCCACAGCCGCTCCTGCTGCGGCGGCAGCGCCAGGGTGCGGCGGTCCTCGGTCTCCCGGCCGTTGATGTGCGGGTCGTTGCCCGCGACCACGACCACCACGTCCGCCTCGGCGGCGGCCCTGGCCACGGCCTCCGCGCCGCGTTCGAGGGTCTCCACGAAGAAGACCTCGCCCGCCTGCGGCGCCCCCGGCTCCCCGGCGGCGCCCGCCGTGGCCTCCCCCTCGGGGCCGGCTTCTTCCGGCGGGGCGGCAACCCTGAGGCCGTCGGCGGCGACCCACACGTGGTTGCCGGTACCGAGATGCCGGAGGAGGTGGCCTCCGCCGTGCGGTTCGAGCGAGAACGTCTCCTGCACCACCCAGCCGCCCGGCTGCTCGGCGGAGGCCCGCACCAGTCCGTCCCCGGCCGCCGACAGGTAACGCCCGTCCGGAGCGCGCAGGGTGAGCACCCCGCCGCCCCAGTCGATCAGGTGCAGCCCGGTGGCCTCGGCCTCCTCCCCGGTGAGGGTGAGGGCGGGCAGGTCGGTTCGGCCGCTCAGCAGCGCCGGGTCGAGCGCCGCCTGCGCCTCGGCCCGGGGCGCCTCGGGCGCGGGCGGCACCCGCAGCCAGCCGCCGCCCGCGGCGCGCAGCCGCACCAGGTCGGCCCCCTCGGCGAAGGTGACCGAGTCCGCCCCCGCGCGCTCGCGGAGGCCGGCGAGCGGGCTGGTGCGGCGCAGCAGCGAGCCGCTGTACCAGTCGAGCTTGACCTCGTCGGCCAGCAGGCCCACCACCGCCACCCGGGTGCCGGGGCGCAGCGGCAGCAGCCCGTCGTTCTTCAGCAGCACCACCGCCTGCTCGGCGGCCTCGAGCGCCAGGGCCCGGTGCTCGGGGGTGTCGAAGGCGGCGTCGGCGGCGAAGGGGTCGAGGTCCGGGTCGAACTCGCCGAGCAGGAACCGCATGTCGAGCAGCCTGGCGACCGCGCGGTCCACGTCCCCGGGGTCGATCAGGCCGGCCTCGAGCGCCCCGTTCAGCCGCTTCAGGGTGAGCGGGCCGTCGTCGGTGAAGCTGTCCACGCCGGCGCGCAGCGCGGCGGCCAGGCCCTCCTCGTGGCTGGGCAGGTACCCCTGGGAGCCGGCGATGTTGCCGGGCGCGAAGGCGTCGGAGCAGACCACGAGGGAGCGGTCAGTCCAGGTCCGCAACTCGCTCTCCAGCAGCGGGGACAGGTGGTTGGGGCGCCCGTTGACCAGGTTGTACGCCGGCATGACGCCGATCACCGTGCCGGCCCGCACCGGGCCGCGGAAGGCGGGGAGCTCGTACTCGTGCAGCACCCGCAAGCGCACCGAGGTGCTGGCGGTGTCCCGGTGCCACTCGTGGTTGTGGGCGAGCCAGTGCTTGAGGAGGGGCGCGGTGCGCCAGTAGACGGGGTGGTCGCCGCGCAGGCCGCGGGTGTACGCGGTGGCCAGGGCGGCCGTCAGGTGCGGGTCCTCGGCGTAGCCCTCCTCGTTGCGGCCCCACAGCGGGTGCCGGAGCAGGTTGACCGTCGGCGACCAGACGTTCAGGCCCACCTTGGGCTCGCGGGCGCGCATCGCGCGGGCCTCGCGCCCCGCCGCCTCGCCCACCCGGCGGACCAGCTCGTCGTTCCAGGTCGCGCCGAGCCCCACGGCCTGGGGGAAGACGGTGGCCTTGCCCATCCAGGCCACCCCGTGCAGCGCCTCCTGGCCGGTGCGGAAGGGCGCCAGGCCGAGGCGTTCCACGGCGGGCGCCGCCTGGTGGAGCATCGCGACGCGCTCGGGGAGGGTCAGCCGTCCCAGCAGGTCGGCCACCCGCTCGGCGAAGGGCAGCCGCGGGTCGCGGAAGGGCACAGGTGCGTCGGTCACAGGAACTCCCCAGCGGTGGCGGCGGCTCTCCCGGCCCGGATCCGGCGGGCCCGCGAAGTGGATGTTCGAAGCGCTTCGATGCTGGGTTTCCGGCGCGCTCCCTGTCAAGACGCCACGGGGCAATGAAGCGTCATGAGCCTGGAAACCGGGGAAGGATGCCGATGAGCGGTCGTCGAACTTTCTGTCGACCGGGGCTTGTGTGGTCAGGTGGGGGGACTTAACCTCAGCGCACATCGAAGCGCTTCGACCAGCCTGCACCACGGTCATGCGAAGAGGCAGAGCCATGAAGGGTTGACGTGCCATGCCGAACTCACGGCCCAACTTCCGCCCCGGACCGACCCGGAGAAGATTCCTCGCCTCGTCGGCCTTCGCCGCGGCGGCCACGGTGGGCGCCACGCCGCTGCTGACCGCCTGCGGCGGCGGTGGGGGCGGCGCAGGCGAGGAGGGCCGGGCCTCGGAGCAGGAACTGGAGAGCATCCTGCCGACGTTCAAGGCCTCCGAGGTGGCCGTGGCACCCGACATCGCCTCGGAGAACGGTTCGAGCCCCGGCTACACCAGCTGGATACCCGACGCGGAACTCGGCGTCTCGGTGCCGGAACCCCTCGGCAGCGGCGGGCACTTCACCGCCATGACCCCGCTGTGGGGCACCCCGCCCGACGCGGGCAACGACTTCTGGACCGCCATGGACCAGGCCATCGGCGTCTCGATCGACTGGCAGACGCAGGACGGCAACACCTACGGCGAGAAGCTCGGCGCGGTCCTCGCCGGCAGCGACATCCCCGACCTGGTGTGCGTGCCGGGCTGGGAGCTGACCGGCCAGATCCCGCAGGCGATCAGCAGCCGCTTCGCCGACCTGGGCCCCTACCTCTCCGGCGACAAGGTGCTCGACTACCCCAACCTGGCCGCCATCCCCACCGCCGCCTGGCAGCCCGCCGTCTTCGGCGGGGCACTGCGCGGCCTGCCCATGCCGGGGGCGCCCATCGGCGGGGTCGTCCCCTACTACCGGCAGGACATCTTCGAGGCCAACGGCTGGCCCGCGCCCGGCAGCGCCGAGGACTTCCTCGACTTCTGCAAGGAGATCACCTCACCGTCCAGCCGGGTCTGGGCCTGCGAGGACATGAAGTGGACGGCGTTCGTCATCCACGGGGTGCTGCCGGAGAAGCCCAACTACTTCGACCGCGGCGAGGACGGCAGGCTGATCAACCGTTACGAGACGGACGCCTACCTCGAGGCCCTGGAGTGGACCCGCAAGCTGTATGCGGCCGAGGTGGTCCACCCGGACGCGGTGGCCGTCTCCGGCGACGCCGTGCAGCGCTTCACCGCCGGTGAGGTGCTGATGTTCAACACCGGCGACGGCACCTGGCACAACACCGTGATCGAGCAGCGCAGCGCCAACCCCGACTTCCGGATGAACGCCTTCGACTTCTTCGGCGTCGGCGGCCAGGACCCGATCGTCTACACCGCCAACGGCTCCGGCATCTGGACCTTCGTCAACAAGAACCTCCCCGAGGACCGCATCCGCGAGGCCCTGCAGATCGCCAACTACACGGCCGCGCCCTACGGCACCCGCGAGAACCGGCTGCGCACCTACGGCATCGAGGGCACCCACTACAACGTCGAGAACGGGCTGCCGGTGCGCACCCCGCAGGGCGAGACCGAGGTCGTGCCCGAGACCTACACCTTCATCTGCACCCCCGGCCACTCCATCGCGCTGCCCGACACCCCCGAGGTGGTCGAGGACTGGACGGGCTGGCAGAAGCGGAACCTCGCCTTCGCCAAGGAGCCGCTGTTCTTCGGCCGCCAGGTCCAGGAGCCGGCCAGGCTCGCCAGCATCAACGACGGCTTCGAGGACCTGGAGGACGACGTGGTCCGCGGCCGGCAGTCCCTTCGCGACCTGCAGAACGCCGTGGCCGAGTGGCGCCGCAACGGCGGGGACGAACTGCGCGAGTTCTACCAGGGACTGCTCGACGAGGAAGAGGGCGCGTAGGCCGCGCCCCGCAGGCAGGCCGGGCAGGACCCGGGGCCGCCGGGAGGGCCTGACCGCCTGAAGGACACCGGGACAACGGGACACCCGGGGCACCGGGGACCACCGCAGACAAGGAGAAAGCCGTGTCGCAGAGCACGGTCCCGCGCCCTGGGCCCCCCAGGGAGAGCGGCGACCCGCCGAAGGCGCCCGCCCCCCAGGTCCGCCGCCCGCGGACGCGGCTGCGCCGCACCGACCCGCGCCTGCGCGGTGGCATCAGACTCCGGCACAAGCTGCGCCGGGACTGGCCGCTGATCCTGATGACCCTGCCCGCGGTGGCCCTGCTGGTGGTCTTCGCGTACGTCCCCATCGCGGGCAACGTCATCGCCTTCCAGTTCTACAGCCCCTACGCGGGCGACGGCTTCTTCGACTCCATGCAGAACAGCGCGTGGACCGGGCTGGAGAACTTCCAGCGGCTGCTGGACGACCACGACTTCTGGAACGCGGTGCAGAACACCCTCCTGTTCTCCTCGCTCCAGCTGATCTTCTACTTCCCGGTCCCCATCGCGCTCGCCCTGCTGATCAACAGCATCCTGCACAGCAAGGTCCGCGCCTGGGCCCAGGCGGTGCTCTACCTGCCGCACTTCTTCTCCTGGGTTCTGGTCATCACCGTCTTCCAGCAGCTGTTCGGCGGCGCGGGGCTCGTCGCCCAGCTGCTGCGCGACTGGGGCGTGACGGACAGCTTCGACCTGATGACCGACCCCGGCTTCTTCAAGTGGCTGATCACCGCGCAGGTGATGTGGAAGGACGCCGGCTGGGGCATCATCGTCTTCCTCGCGGCCCTGTCGACGGTCAACACCGAGCTGTACGAGTCGGCCGCGGTGGACGGCGCCGGCCGCTGGCGCCGCATGTGGCACGTCACGCTGCCCGCCCTGCGCCCGGTCATCGCGCTGCTGCTGGTGCTCCAGGTGGGCAACATGCTCACGGTCGGCGGCGAGCAGTTCCTCATCCAGCGCACCGCCGTCGGCCCCGGCGCCTCCGAGGTGCTCGACACCTACGTCTGGCACAAGGGCATCGAGGGCGGCGACTTCAGCTATGCGGCGGCCATCGGCATCGTGAAGGGCTTCTTCAGCGTCTGCCTCGTGCTGGCCGCCAACCGAGTCGCCCACGCGATGGGCGAGCAGGGGGTGTATTCGAGGCGATGAGCGCAAGCACCGCATCCACCGACTACCCGGACCACCTGGTCTGGGACGACGAGCGCGACGTGGGCACCAGGCGCAGGCCGGCCTGGGAGGAGCGGCCCACCCGGGTCGGCGTCACCGCCAAGGGCGCGATCCTGGGCATCGCGCTGCTCGCGATCCTCTTCCCGCTGTGGATCGTCGTGATCACCAGCCTGTCCGACGCCAAGACCATCTCCGAGACCGGCGGCCTCGTCGTCTGGCCGCGGGGCATCACCTTCGACGCCTACCGCGAACTCCTCAGCGGCGGCGAGGTCTCCCGCGCCATGGTGGTCTCCATCGGCGTCACCGTGATCGGCACGCTCTTCAGCATGGCGGTCTCCGTGCTCGCCGCCTACGGCCTGTCCCGGCTCGGCTCGCTCGGGCACCGCACGCTGCTGTTCACGATGATGGCGACGATGTTCTTCGGCGGCGCCGGCATCATCCCCACCTACCTGCTGATCCAGACCCTCGGCCTGATGAACAGCTACGCGGCGCTGATCCTGCCGATGGCCGTCAACGTGTTCAACATCCTGGTCCTGCGGGCGTTCTTCATGAACGTCGGCCAGGAGATCATCGACAGCGCCCGGATCGACGGCGCGGGGGAGTTCCGCATCCTCTTCCAGATGGTGCTGCCGCTCTCCAGGGCGGTGCTCGCGGTGATCTCCCTCTTCTACGCGGTCGCGTACTGGGGCAACTGGTTCGCCGGCTTCATCTACCTGACCGACCAGGACAAGCTGCCGCTGCAGAACGTCCTCCAGCAGATCGTGATCGCCCACCAGCGGCCCGCCGGCATGGCGCAGCTGATCGGCACCGGCCAGATCCCGAGCCTGGCGGTGCAGACCGCCGTGATGGTGCTCGCGCTGCTCCCGGTGGCGGTGCTCTCGCCGTTCGTCCAGCGCCACTTCAAGAAGGGCATGCTGATCGGCGCCGTGAAAGGCTGACCCACGCCGTGCGACGCACGGAATCGTCGGGCGCAAGAGAAAGTGAGGGATCGGCGATGGCCGCGCTGGAACGGGCGACTCGGGGCAGGCTGCTCTTCGGCGGGGACTACAACCCCGAGCAATGGCCCAGGGAGGTCTGGCGGGAGGACGTCCGGCTGATGCGCGAGGCCGGGGTGAATCTGGCCACCGTGGGCGTGTTCTCCTGGGCCACCCTCGAACCGCGCCCGGGGGCGCGGAACTTCGAGTGGCTGGACGAGGTCTTCGACCTGCTGCACGAGGGCGGCATCGGCGTCTGCCTCGCCACCCCGACCGCCTCCCCGCCGCCCTGGCTCGGCGCCCGCCACCCGGAGACCCTGCCGCGGGACGAGAACGGCGCCGTCGTCTGGTACGGCGCGCGCAACCAGTTCTGCGCCTCCTCGCCCGCCTACCGGGAGCACGCGCTCGGCATCACCGAGGCGCTGGCCCGCCGCTACGGCCGCCACCCGGCGCTGCGAATGTGGCACATCAACAACGAGTACGGGACCGCCTGCTGGTGCGACACCACCGCGGCCCACTTCCGCACCTGGCTGCGCGCCAGGTACGGCACGCTCGACGCCCTGAACGAGGCGTGGGGCACGGCGTTCTGGAGCCAGCGCTACGACGCCTGGGAGGAGATCCTCCCGCCGCGCCGGGCGCAGTACCTGCGCAACCCCAGCCAGGTGCTCGACTTCCGCAGGTTCACGAGCGACGCGCTCCTCGAATGCTTCACGGCCGAGCGCGACGCCGTCGCCGCGCACAGCCCCGAGGTGCCGGTCACCACCAACTTCATGCCGCTGTTCGCCGGCCTGGACGGCTGGCGCTGGGCCGCCGCCGAGGACGTCGTCTCGGTGGACCTCTACCCCGAGCCGGCCGCGGGCCCGGGCGAGCCGGGCGGGGCCGCCTACGGCGCCCTGGTGCAGGACCTCACCCGCTCCCAGGCCCGCGGCCCGTGGATGCTGATGGAGCAGGCCGCCTCCGCGGTCAGCTGGCGGGAGGTCAACCAGCCCAAGCCGGAGGGGCTGATGCGGCTGTGGTCCCTCCAGGCCGTGGCCCGCGGCGCGGACGCGGTCTGCTTCTTCCAGTGGCGCCAGTCCCGGCAGGGCAGCGAGAAGTTCCACTCGGCGATGCTGCCGCACGCGGGCGAGGGCTCCCGCACCTTCCGGCAGGTGCGGGAGCTGGGCGCCGAACTCGCCCGGCTGGCGCCCGTGGCGGGCGCCGAGGTCCCGGCGCGGATCGCGATCCTGCACGACTGGGCCGCCTGGTGGGCGGGCAGCCAGCCGGCGCGCCCCTCGGCGGCCGTGGACCACCCCGAACTGCTCGGCGCCTGGCACCGCGCCCTGTGGGCGGGCAACCTCACCTGCGACTTCGCCCACCCCGAGGCCGACCTCGGCGGCTATCGCCTGGTGGTGATCCCGCAGCTCTACCTGCTGTCGGATGCCGCCCTGGACAACATCGCCGCGTGGGTGCGCGGCGGCGGCACCCTGGTGTGCGGCTTCTTCACCGGGGTCGCCGACCCCGACGACCGGGTCCGCGAGGGCGGGGTGGACGCCAGGCTGCGGCGCGTCCTCGGCATCGGGACCGTGCAGGACTGGTGGCCCCTGCCCCCGGGGGACACGGTCCGGCTCAGCGACGGCAGCACCGGCAGCCTCTGGCGCGAGGACCTCGACCTGGCCGGTGCACAGACCGTCGCCGCCTACGCCGAGGGCGAGCTGGCCGGCCGGCCCGCCGTCACCAGGGCCCGTTACGGCGAGGGCACCGCCTGGTACGTCTCCACGCTGCCCGGCCACCGGGCGCTTGCCGCGCTGCTCGCACAGGCCGCGGAGACGGCCGGGGTGGACCCGGTGCTGCCCGGGCTGCCCGCCGGGGTCGAGGCGGTGCGCCGCGGGGAGCTGCTCTTCCTTCTCAACCACGGACCCGAGCAGGTCACAGTCCCCCTGCCCGGCGCCTACCTGGCGTCGCGCGACCTGCTCACCGGCCGCGCCCACGCGGCCGAGATCACTCTCGGCCGCTACGGCGTGGCCGCCCTTTCCCCCACCCTCGAAGGGAGCCGCACATGAAAGGCCGCATCCGCACGATGATGCTCGCCCCGGCCCTGGCCCTGGCGACCGTCATCGGCTTCAACGCGGGCACCGCCCAGGCAGCCGCCTGGCAGTCGTGTGACCAGTGGGGCAACTGGACGGACCCCAACGGCTACACGGTCTACAACAACATCTGGGGTTCGGGCGCCGGGTCGCAGTGCATCGCGGCGGACTCCGGCGCGAGCTGGACCGTCACCGCCGACCACCCCAACACCGGCGGCATCAAGTCCTACCCCAACGCCAAGCGGGTCGTCGGCCGGACCATCGCCGACCTCTCCAGGCTGACCAGCAGCTACAACGTGACGGTGCCGAGCTCGGGCGCCTACAACACGGCCTACGACGTCTGGGACAGCGACTACGGCAACGAGATCATGCTCTGGGTGAACTGGAACGGCGCCGTGGGCCCGCTGGGCTCGCAGGTGGCCACCGTCAGCCTGGGCGGCCACGGCTGGACCGTCTACCGGGGCAGCAACGGCAGCAACAACGTCTACTCGTTCCTGCGCCAGGGCGACTCCACCCAGGGCACCATCGACATCCTGCCGATCCTGGACTGGATCACCCAGCAGGGCTGGATGTCGCAGAGCGAGGTCATCGGCGACGTGCAGCTCGGCTACGAGATCACCTCGTCCCCCGGCGGGCTGACCTTCCGCACCAACAACTTCAGCGTCACCGCCGGCTGAGCCCCGCGCCCGGAGCCGAGCGGACCCGGCGAACGCACCTTCGCCGGGTCCGTCCCCCGCCCACGCGGGGCGGAGCCTGCCGGGGCCGGGCCGGCCGCCTCACTCGGCGATCGGCAGCCGGGCCCCGTCGCGCAGGAACAGCGGGATGCGCTCCAGGGGAGCGGGCACCGTGACCGCCCTGCCGCCCTCGTACTCCTCGCCGGTCCAGGCGTCCTGCCAGCGCGCGCCCGCCGGCAGCCGCACCGTCCGCTGCCTGGCCCCGGCCTCGAGCACCGGCGCCACCAGCAGGTCGGGGCCGAAGAGGTACGCGTCGGCCGTCTCCCAGGCCGCCTCGTCCCCGGGGAACTCCAGGAACACCGGCCGCATCGGGGGCAGTCCCTCCTCGTGCGCGGCGCGCATCAGGCGCATCACGTAGGGCCGCAGCCGCTCCCGCAGCCGCAGGTAGGAGGCCAGAATCGGCTCCGCCCGGGCGCCGTAGGACCAGACCTCGTTGGGCCCGCCGGTCATGGTGGGCCCGAGCGGCATCCCGGGCTCGCGGAAGCCGTGCAGCCGCATCAGGGGCGAGAGCGCGCCGAACTGGAACCAGCGCACCAGCACCTCCCGGTACGCCGCGTCCTGCGGGTCGCCGCCGTGGAAGCCGCCGATGTCCGTGGTCCACCAGGGGATGCCGCACAGGGCGGTGTTGAGGCCGGCCGCGACCTGGCGGCGGAGCGTCGCGAAGTCCGTGCCGATGTCGCCCGACCACAGCGCGGCGCCCCAGCGCTGGCTGCCCGCCCAGGCGGACCGGTTGAGGGTGAGCACCTCCTGCTCGCCGGCCTCCCACAGCCCCTCGGCGAAGGTCCTGGCGTTGTCCCGCGGGTAGGCGTTCGCCACTTCGAGCCCGGGGCCGGCGTGGTAGCGGAGGTTCGCCTGGAAGCCCGGCTTGATCTCCGGTTCGCAGGCGTCCAGCCAGTAGGCCGAGATCCCGTACGGCCTCAGGTAGTTGTCGCGCACCCTGCCCCAGACGAACTTCCTGGCCTCCGGGTTCGTCGCGTCGTAGAAGGCCACCTGCACCGTGGAGGCGACCTCCTTGTCCGGCCAGTCGGCGTGCGCCACCGGCCCGTACTCGGTGCCGATGAAGTAGCCGCGCTGCTCCATCTCCTCGTGGTTCTCGCTGAGTGGCGAGACCGAGGGCCACACCGAGACGACCAGCTTGATGCCGAGCTCCTCCAGCTCCCGCACCATCGCCGCCGGGTCGGGCCACTCGGCCGGGTCGAACTTCCACTCGCCCAGGTGCGTCCAGTGGAAGAAGTCGCAGACGATGGCCGAGAGGGGCAGCCCGCGGCGCTTGTACTCCCGTGCCACGCCCAGCAGTTCCTCCTGGGTGCGGTAGCGCAGCTTGCACTGCCAGAACCCGGCGGCCCACTCGGGCAGCATGGGCGGCAGGCCGGTGGCCACCGCGTACCGCCGCAGCGCCCGCGCGGGCGCGCCCGCGGTGATCCAGTAGTCGATCTGCCGGGCGCTGTCGGCCACCCAGCGGGTTCCGTTGTGCGCGAGCTCGACGCGGCCGACGGCCGGGTTGTTCCACAGCAGGGTGTAGCCGCGGCTCGAGGTCAGCACCGGGATGGAGACCTCGGCGTTGCGCTGCACCAGGTCGATCACGGCGCCCTTCTGGTCGAGGAGGCCGTGCTGGTGCTGCCCGAGGCCGTAGAGGCGCTCGCCCTCGTAGGCGGCGAAGCGCTGTTCGAGGCGGTGGTAGCCGTTGCCCGTCGCGGTGTACAGGCGCGGGCCCGGCCACCAGAAGTGGGCCCGCTCCTCGGCCAGCAGCTCCGCGCCGTCCTCGGTGCGCAGGAAGCGGACCATGCCGCCGGCGCTCACCTCGGCGGTGATCGCCCCGCAGGTGAGCGTGGCGGCCTCGGCGCCGATCTGCACCGTGGCCGTCCCGCCGGCCGGGGGCTCGGTCGCCAGGGCGCCCGCCAGGCCCTCGGTCACCGGGCCGCCGAGCCGGGCGCGCACCCGGACGGCGTCGGGGCCCCAGGGCTCGACGCGCAGCGTCTCCTGGCGCCCGCTCCACTCCAGCGCACCCTCGCGGGCCCGGAAGGTGCCGCGGGTGGGGGAGGACTCGGCGAGAGACACCGGGGGAGTGGGTGGGGGCGGCGCAGCGGGGGTGGGCGAAGCGGCCTGCTCGGGTGCCGGGGAGGACTCGTTCACTGCGCTCCTGTGGGTGCGGGGGCCTGTCCTGTGCTGGCCCGTACGGTCAGCTGCGGCGGAAGCAGTTCGGTGCAGGCGCCGGTGGCGGTCGCCTGGGGCGCCGTGGCGGCGCCGTTTCCCGCAGGTCCCGCGCCCCGCGCCTCGACCTTGGCCATCACCAGCTCGACGGCCCGCCGCCCCATCTCGTGGGCCGGGATGGCCACCGAGGTCAGCGCCACCGAGGTCTGGGTGGCGACCTGGTCGGGGCAGACGGCGACCACGGAGATGTCCTCGGGCACCGCGCGCCCCAGCTGCCGCAGGAGGCTGAGCAGGGGGCCTATGGCGGCCTCGTTCTGGACGACGATGCCGGTGGTGGCGGGGCGCTCGTCGAAGATCCGGGACAGCGTGCCGGCCACGGACTCGTAGCTGCCCTCGCACGGCCGGTGCAGCACCCTGACGCCGAGTTCGGCCGCGGCCTCCCTGACGCCGAGGAGGGTCCGCTCGGCGAAGCCGGTGTGCCGCTGGTACACCGCGGCGGCCTCGCCGACGACCGCGATCTCGCGGTGCCCCAGCTCGGCCAGGTGCGCCACGCACAGCCGGCCGGTGGCCGCGAAGTCCAGGTCCACGCAGGTCAGTTCGCTGGTGTCGGCGGGCAGGCCGATGAGCACGGCGGGCCGTGGGCTCTCGCGCACCAGCGGGAGCCGCTGGTCCTCGAGCTCGACGTCCATGAGGATCATGGCGTCGGCCAGCCCGCTGCCGACCACCCGCCGCACCGCCTCGGGACCCTCCTGGCCGGTCAGCAGCAGCACGTCGTAGCCGCGCTCGCGGGCGGTGGTGGCCACGGCGATGGCGATCTCCATCATCACCGGGACGTACATGTCGGTGCGCAGCGGCATCATCAGGGCGATGATGTTCGACTTGCTGCTCGCCAGGGCGCGGGCGCCGGCGTTCGGGTGATAGCCGAGTTCCCTGATGCTGCGCTCGACGCGTTCCCTGGTGCCGGAGGAGATGGTCCGTTTGCCGCTGAGAACGTAACTCACCGTGCTGGCTGAGACGCCCGCGTGCCGGGCGACCTCGGCGAGAGTGACCATCTGCTCTCCCGGGAGTGTGAAGCGCTTCGACAGGGGATGGCTATGCAATCCCGTCGACCTTATTCCGCTCAACTGCCGCTGTCCAGACAGATGTCGAAGCGCTTCAACGCCCGAGTGGCGCCCGTTTCCCGGGCGACCCGGCCCCCTTCCGGGAACGCCCCGGCGGGGACGGCGGCGCGCAGGAGCGCCGGGGAACGGCGGCGGGAACGGCGGCGGGAACAGACCCGGGCAAGCGGCGGGCAAGCGGCGGGACTGGCGGCGAAAAGACGGCGAAAGCGCGGCGAAAACAGGTACGAATCTCCCGCATCGGGTACATAGCAACCAGTTGCGCCGTCGCGAGTGCGAGGTGAGCGGGATGACGGTCTCCGAGCAGGAAGCGCGCCGGGTGGCGGAGGCCGCCAGGGAGCAGGAGTGGCGGCGGCCGAGCTTCGCCAGGGAGCTCTTCCTGGGCAGATTCCGGCTCGACCTGGTGCACCCCGGCCCGGCGCGGGACCCGGAGGAGGCCGGGCGCGGCGAGGAGTTCCTCGCCCGCCTCGCCGCCTTCTGCCGCACCGGGATCGACGGGCGGCGGATCGAGCGCGAGGCCCGCATCCCCGACCGCACGGTCGCGGGGCTGCGCGAGCTGGGCGCGTTCGGGATGAAGATCGCCCCCGAGTACGGCGGCCTCGGGCTCAGCCACCTCACCTTCAACCGCGCGCTCGCGCTGGTCGCCTCGGCGAGCCCGGCGGTGAGCGCCATGCTCTCGGCGCACCAGTCCATCGGCGTGCCGCAGCCGCTGAAGCAGTTCGGCACCGAGGAGCAGCGCCGCGCCTTCCTGCCGCGCTGCGCCCGCGGGGCGATCTCCGCCTTCCTGCTCACCGAGCCCGACGTGGGCTCCGACCCGGCCCGGCTGGGCGCCACGGCCACCAGGCAGGGCGACGAGTACGTGCTGAACGGCGTCAAGCTGTGGACGACCAACGGCGTGGTCGCCGAACTGCTCGTCGTCATGGCGAAGGCCCCCGGCGGCATCACGGCCTTCGTCGTGGAGGCCGACTCGCCCGGCATCACGGTCGAGCACCGCAACGCCTTCATGGGCCTGCGCGGCATCGAGAACGGCGTCACCCGGCTGGACGGGGTCCGGGTGCCGGCCGCGAACCGGATCGGGGCCGAGGGCGCCGGGCTCAAGATCGCCCTGTCCACCCTCAACACCGGCCGCCTCTCGGTGCCCGCGGTGTGCGTCGGGGCGGGCAAGTGGTGCCTGAAGATCGCCCGCGAGTGGTCGGCGGCCCGGGTCCAGTGGGGCAAGCCCATCGCCGAGCACGAGGCCATCGGCGCCAAGATCTCCTTCATCGCCGCGACCACCTTCGCCCTGGAGGCCGTCGTCGAGCTGGCGAGCGAGCTGGCCGACGTGGGCCGCCACGACTTCCGCATCGAGGCCGCCCTCGCCAAGCTCTACGCCAGCGAGATGGGCTGCCGGATGGCCGACGAGCTGGTCCAGATCCGGGGCGGGCGCGGCTTCGAGACCGCGGACTCCCTCGCGGCCCGCGGCGAACGCGGCGTTCCCGCCGAGCAGTTGCTGCGCGACCTGCGGATCAACCGGATATTCGAGGGCTCCTCGGAGATCATGCGCCTGCTGATCGCCCGCGAGGCGGTGGACGCCCACCTGTCCGTGGCGGGCGACCTGGTCGACCCCGAGGCCAGTTCCGCCAGGAAGCGCAGGGCGGCCCTGGCCGCCGGCGCCTTCTACGTCCGCTGGCTGCCGCGGCTGGCCGCCGGGCGCGGGCAGCTGCCCCTGGCCTTCGGCGAGTTCCGCGTCCCGCGGTACGGCGACCTCTCGGTGCACCTGCGCTACGCCGAGCGGGCCGCCCGCAGGCTGGCCAGGGCCACGTTCTACGGCATGTCCAGGTGGCAGGGCCGGCTGGAGGGCAGGCAGGTCTTCCTCGGCCGGATCGTGGACATCGGGGCCGAGCTGTTCGCGATCACCGCGGCCTGCTCCCGGGCCGAGCGGCTGCGCGGCGAGGGCGCGCACCCCCGCGAGGCCTACCAGCTGGCCGACGCCTTCTGCCGGCAGGCCAGGCAGCGCACCGAGGAGCTCTTCCGCCGCCTGTGGCACAACACCGACGCCCCCGACCGCGCCCTGACCGAGGCCGTGCAGTCCGGCAGCTGCGCCTGGCTGGAGGAGGGCGTCCTCGACCCCTCCACGCCCGGCCCCTGGATCGCCGAGGCGCCGGGCGGGCCCGCGAGCGGCCAGGACCTGCACCGCACGATCCCCTGAGCCGGGACGGAGCCCTGCGCCGCGCCCGGGCGCCCGCGCGCCGTCGCCCGTGCGCCGCGGGCGGGTTCCGAGGGCCGGGGCGGCGCCCGCAGGGGAGCGGGGACAATGGGGGGATGACCGAGAGCCCCGCGTGCCTTGCCGACCCCCACCTGCGCTACCCGGCCCAGCCCCCGCCCGAGGGCCCGAAGGAGATCGTCCTCCTCGGCTCCACCGGCTCGATCGGCACCCAGGCGGTCGACGTGGTCCTGCGCCACCCCGGGCTCTTCCGCGTCACCGGGATCTCCGCGGCCGGCGGGCGCCCCGAGCTGCTGGCCGAGCAGGCGGAACGGCTCGGGGTGCGGACGGTCGCCGTCGCCCGCGAGGACCGCGCCGGCGCCCTGCGCGAGGCGCTGCGCGCCCGCTTCGGCCCGGGGCGGGCGCTGCCCGAGGTCCTGGCCGGGCCCGGGGCCGCCGCCGCATTGGCGGCGGGGGACTGCCACACCGTCCTCAACGGCATCACCGGCTCCATCGGCCTGGCCCCCACCCTCGCCGCCCTGGAGGCCGGCCACGTCCTCGCCCTGGCCAACAAGGAGTCCCTCATCGTGGGGGGCCCGCTGGTGACGCGGCTGGCCAAGCCGGGGCAGATCGTGCCCGTCGACTCCGAGCACTCCGCCCTCTTCCAGGCGCTGCTCGGCGGCACGGCGGCCGAGGTGGACAAGCTGATCGTCACGGCCAGCGGCGGGCCCTTCCGCGGGCGCCCGCGCGCCGAGCTGGCCCGGGTCACGCCGGCCGAGGCGCTGGCCCACCCCACCTGGGACATGGGGCCGGTGATCACCGTCAACTCGGCGACGCTGGTCAACAAGGGCCTGGAGGTGATCGAGGCGCACCTGCTCTACGGCATCCCCTTCGACCGCATCGAGGTCGTCGTGCACCCCCAGTCGTACATCCACTCCATGGTGCAGTTCACCGACGGCTCCACGCTGGCCCAGGCGAGCCCGCCCGACATGCGCATGCCGATCGCCCTGGCCCTCGGCTGGCCCGAGCGCGTCCCGGGCGCCGCCGCCCCCGTGGACTGGACCCGCGCGCACACCTGGCAGTTCGAGCCGCTGGACACTGACGCCTTCCCCTCTGTGCCGCTCGCCCGCCATGTGGGTAGCCTCGGCGGTACCGCCCCCGCGGTGTTCAACGCGGCCAACGAGGAGTGCGTCGACGCCTTCCTCGCCGGCCTGCTGCCGTTCACCGGCATCGTGGACACGGTCGCCCGGGTGGTCGAGGAACAGGGAACGGCCGGCTCAGGAACTTCTCCGGCGCTCCCGGACGTCCTCGAAGCGGAGACCAGGGCGCGCGCCCGCGCCCGCGAGCTGGCCGGCACGGCCGGCCCCAGGACGACGGAGGCATCGTGAGCGACGAACGCGCCGTCCGCGCGCGCCGCGTGGCCGAGGCGGCGAGGGGGAAGAGGGCATGAACGGTCTGATGTTCCTCCTCGGCGTGCTGGTCTTCGTCTTCGGCCTGCTCTTCTCGATCGCCTGGCACGAGTTCGGGCACTTCTCCACGGCCCGGATGTTCGGCGTGCGGGTGCCCCAGTTCATGATCGGCTTCGGGCCGACGATCTGGTCGCGCAAGCGCAAGGAGACCGAGTTCGGCGTCAAGGCCATCCCGCTCGGCGGCTACATCCGGATGATCGGCATGTTCCCGCCCGGCGACGACGGCCAGATCCGCAAGCGCTCCACCTCCCCCTTCCGCGGCATGATCGAGGACGCCAGGGCCGCGGCCTTCGAGGAGCTGCAGCCGGGCGACGAGCACCGCCTCTTCTACACGCGCAAGCCGTGGAAGCGGATCATCGTCATGTTCGCCGGGCCCGCGATGAACCTGATCCTGGCCGTCGTGGTCTTCCTCGGCGTCCTCATGGGCTTCGGCATCAGCACCCAGACGACCACGGTGGCCTCCGTCTCCGAGTGCGTCATAGCGCAGAGCGAGGAGCCGCGCGACTGCCAGGCCGGCGACACCCCCGCGCCTGCCGCCGCGGCGGGCCTGCTGCCGGGCGACCGGATCACGGCCTTCAACGGCGAGCCCATCGACGAGTGGGACACCCTCCAGCAGCGCATCCGCGACACCACGGGCGCGGCCACCCTCACCGTGGACCGCGACGGCAGGACGCTCGAGCTGCAGGCCGACCTCATCGAGAACCAGGTGGCCAAGACGGACGGGCAGGGCGGTTACGTCGAGGGCGAGTACGTCACCGCGGGCTTCCTCGGCTTCTCGCCGGCCAACGGGGTCGTCAAGCAGAGTTTCCCCGAGGCCATCGACCGTATGGGTGACATCATGACCACCGGCATAGAGGCCATGGTGGACATCCCCTCCAAGATCCCCGGCCTGTGGGACGCGGCACTCGGGCACGGCGAACGGGAGCAGGACTCCCCGATGGGTGTGGTAGGGGCGGCCCGGGTCGGCGGCCAGATCTTCACGCTCGACATCCCCGCCAGCCAGCAGATCGCCACCGCACTGTTCCTGGTCGCGGGCTTCAACCTGTCGCTCTTCCTGTTCAACATGCTCCCGCTCCTCCCGCTCGACGGCGGGCACGTCGCGGGCGCCCTGTGGGAGTCGATCAGGCGCGGCGCGGCCAAGGTGGCCAGGCGGCCCGACCCGGGTCCCTTCGACGTCGCCAAGCTGATGCCGGTCGCCTACGTCGTCGCCGGCGTGTTCATCTGCTTCACCCTTCTGGTCCTAGCGGCCGATATCGTCAGTCCGGTAAAGCTCACCGGCTGAGGTGCCGTAGGCTCAGCCGCGGGAGCCCGCCCAACCCGGGACTCGATCAGCACCGTGGGGTTGCACGAAGCCATGACAGCCATCTCGCTGGGAATGCCGTCCGTACCTATCAAGCTGGCCGAGCGCCGTGCCAGCCGCCAGATCCACGTCGGCAGCGTCCCGGTCGGAGGAGACGCGCCCGTCTCCGTCCAGTCGATGACGACCACCCGCACCTCCGACATCGGCGCCACGCTCCAGCAGATCGCCGAGCTGACCGCCTCCGGGTGCCAGATCGTGCGGGTCGCCGTCCCGACCCAGGACGACGCCGACGCCCTGCCGGTGATCGCGCGCAAGTCGCAGATCCCGGTGATCGCGGACATCCACTTCCAGCCCAAGTACGTCTTCGCCGCGCTGGATGCCGGCTGCGCCGCGGTGCGGGTCAACCCCGGGAACATCAAGAAGTTCGACGACAAGGTCCGCGAGATCGCCAAGGCGGCCACCGAGACGGGCACCCCGATCCGGATCGGCGTCAACGCCGGCTCGCTCGACAAGCGCCTGCTCGCCAAGTACGGCAAGGCCACCCCGGAGGCGCTGGTCGAGTCCGCGCTGTGGGAGTGCTCCCTCTTCGAGGAGCACGGCTTCCACGACATCAAGATCTCGGTCAAGCACAACGACCCGGTGGTCATGGTGAACGCTTACCGGCAGCTCGCCGAGCGCTGCGACTACCCGCTGCACCTGGGCGTCACCGAGGCCGGCCCCGCCTTCCAGGGCACCATCAAGTCGGCCGTCGCCTTCGGCGCGCTGCTCAGCGAGGGCATCGGCGACACCATCCGGGTCTCGCTGTCCGCGCCGCCCGTCGAGGAGGTCAAGGTCGGCATCCAGATCCTGGAGTCCCTCGGCCTGCGCGAGCGCGGCCTGGAGATCGTCTCCTGCCCCTCCTGCGGGCGTGCCCAGGTCGACGTCTACACCCTCGCCGAGCAGGTCACCGCGGGCCTGACCGGGATGGACGTGCCGCTGCGCGTCGCCGTGATGGGCTGCGTGGTCAACGGCCCGGGGGAGGCCCGCGAGGCCGACCTCGGGGTGGCCTCGGGCAACGGCAAGGGCCAGATCTTCGTCAAGGGCGAGGTCGTCAAGACCGTCCCCGAATCCAAGATCGTCGAGACCCTCATCGACGAGGCCATGAAGATCGCCGAGCGGATGGAGCGCGAGGGCAGCCCCTCGGGCGAGCCCCAGGTCTCGGTGGGCTGAGGCCGCGGCCGGGGCGGGCCGCGGCGCCGGAAGGGGGCCGGGTAGGGTTTCGGGCACGCGCGGGCCGTGCGCCACGGCCCGCACCGTGCAGACCCGGCTGACCCTGGCCCCGAGCGCAAGGCCCCACCCCGTGCTGACCACGCCCACCCTCCGGGTCCTCGGACCCGCCGACCTCGGCGCCGCCCTCGGCGTGCTGGACAAGGACCCGGTGGCCAACGCCTTCGTGACCGCCAGGGTCCTCGACTCGGGCCTCGAAGCGCCCTACCTGGGCGGTGAGATGTGGGGCTACCAGCGCCGCGGGCGGCTGCTCGCGCTGTGCTACTCGGGCGCCAACCTGGTGCCCGTCTGCGCCGGCCCGGCCGCCGTGCGGGCCTTCGCCGCCCGCGCCCTGCGCCAGGGCCGCGTCTGCTCCTCGATCGTCGGGCCCGCGGGCCCCACCGCGCGCCTGTGGGCCCACCTGGAGCCCCGCTGGGGCCCCGCCCGCGAGGTCCGCGCCCGGCAGCCCCTGATGGTCACCGGCGCGGTGCCGCCCGGGATCACCCCCGACCCTCAGGTGCGGCCGGTGCGCAAGGACGAGATGGAACTGGTGCTGCCCGCCGCGGTGGCCATGTTCACCGAGGAGGTGGGCGTCTCCCCGCTCGACGCCCCCGACGGCGGCCTCACCTACCAGGCGCGGGTCGCGGAGACCGTGGGCACCGGCCGCTGCTTCGCCAGGGTGGAGGACGGCCGGGTCGTCTTCAAGGCCGAGATCGGCGCCATCACCCCGGGCACCTGCCAGCTCCAGGGCGTGTGGACCGCCCCCGACCGGCGGGGCCACGGCCTGGCCACCGCGGGCCTCGCCACCGTGCTCCGGCACGCCCTGCAGGAGATCGCGCCGCTCGTCAGCCTGTACGTCAACGACTTCAACGCCCCGGCCCTCGCCGTCTACCGCCGCCTCGGCTTCACCGAGTCCGGTGCCCTGATGAGCGTGCTGTTCTGATCTTTCCCGGCGCCGGGCGCGACTTCACCGGCCGGGCACGTTAGCCTCCCCGCATGACACCATCCGCCGGGGAAGCCGCCTCCGACCTCCGGGACGTCGTCATCGGCCCGCTCGACCTGGCGGCCCGCGTCGACGAGGCGCTGGCCGTGCAGGCCCAGGCGTTCGGCCTCAGCGACGAGGAGGTCGCCGTCCGCCGCCACATCGTGGTCCGCCACATGGCCTCTCCCGGCGCCCGCGCCCTCGGCGCCACCCTCGGCGGCGGCCGGCTGGTCGGCTTCGTCTACGGCATGCCCAACGACCGCGCCCAGTGGTGGTCGACCGTGGTGGAGCCCTACCTGCGCCGCACGGGCAACGACGAGTGGCTCGACGACTCGTTCATCATCACCGAACTGCACGTGCTGCCCGCCTACCAGCACCGGCGGATAGGCCGCCGGCTGATCACCACCCTGACCGACGAGGTCACCCAGCCGCGCTCCATCCTCTCCGCCGTGGACACCGAGAGCCCGGCCCGCGCCCTCTACCGCAAGCTCGGCTACCACGACCTGGCCCGGCGCGTGATGTTCCCCTCCGCGCCCTGCCCCTACGCCGTGATGGGCGCCCCGCTCCCCCTGCGCCGCTGAACCGGCAGCGGGCCGACGGGTCCCCGGCCGGGCGCGGCACGGGTCCCGTGTGCGCCGGGGGAGGCGTGCGCCGGTGCGCTCACAGCCAGGTGGCGAACTCCAGCAGCATCTCCCCCTCGGCGCGCCGCCCGGCCGCCAGGCTCAGGACCCCGGAGAGCACCGCCCGGTACAGCGCCCAGGCGCGCAGCCGGTCCGCGGGAACGTCCACCGCCTCGGCGAGCTGGGCCACCCGGCGGCGGGTGATCGCCGCCGCGCCGGGGGAGGCGACCAGGTCGTGCAGCCGGTCGCGGACCAGCCGCGCCAGATCGAAGGCGCGCTCTCCCACCAGGGGTTCCGGCCCCACCGCGAGCCAGGGGGCGCGTTCCGCGTCCGAGGCGAGCACCGCGCCCTGCCGGAAGTCACCGTGCAGCAGCACGCCCTCCTCCTGCGCGCCTGACACCAGCGAGTCCCGCAGGTCGAGGGCCTCGGCGAGCAGCCCGGCCGCCTCGGGGCCCGCGAGCGGGGCGGCCTGCCGGCCCAGCTCCGCCTGCCGGGCGGTGTGCTCGGCCACCGAGGGGAAGGGGTGGCCGGCGCCGGGTTCCACCCACAGGCGCCGCGCCACCGACAGCGCCTCCAGCATCGCCTTGGCCTCGGGCAGCGCCCGCAGCGAGGTCTCGCCGTGCAGCCGCTCCAGCAGCAGCGCCCCCGCCTCGGGCGCGCAGCGCAGCACGCGCACCGCGCCCAGCCCCTGCCAGCGGCGCAGCGCCGCCTCCTCCACCGCCGCGGGCCGGTCGGGCGCGGATATCTTCAGGGCGGCACGCCGGCCCTCCGCGTCCGTGACCAGCACGGCCATGCTGTGCCTGCCGCCGGGGGCCACGACCCGCTCCACGGTGAGTTCCCAGCGCCCAAGCACCTCCTCCACCAGCTCCGGCAGGCCCGCCAGCCAGCCTTCTGCGGCCGGTTGCTGGAACTCGACCAGCCGCCGCGGAAGCGTCAGCTCCATCTCAGCCGCCCTCCTCGTTCGCGTACTCGGCCAGGCCCGGGAAGGCGCTCCCGGCGCCGCTCCACCGCGCCGCCCGCACCGCGGCCTCGCCGAGCGCGGTGGCCGCCGCCACGCGCCTCTCGCCGTCGGTCGCCGCGACCAGGTCCGCGTACGCCCCCGCCAGCCGCCTTTCGAGCTCGGCGGCGAACCGGCGCGCCGCCTCCCCGTCGCCCACCTCGAAGGGCAGCGCGTAGGCCGCCGCGGCGGCCACCGGCGTCCCGCCCAGGTCCCGCACGGCCCGGTGCAGCCGGTCGCGGCGCGCCAGGTGCGCCTCGTACGCCTCCCGCACCTCGGCGCCGCCCTCCTCGCCGAGCCGCCCGCCCACCAGCCCGTAGCCGTAGACGGCGGCGTGCTCGGCGGCGAGCGCCGCCTGCGTGGCCTCCAGCTCCGGATCGGCGTCCTGCGCGCCCTCCCGCCGCCTCACGCGGCCACCCCGTTCAGCAGGTACGCGTGGGCGGCGCCCGCGGCGGACAGCGAGGCCAGCAGCCTGGCCAGGTCGGGCGGGGCCCCGGCCACCGCGGCAAGGCGCCGGCCCGACAGCTCCTGCTCGGCCTCGGACAGCGCGCCGAGCGCCGCCCCCGGCTCGGCCGACACCTCCGGAGTGCCGCCCGTGGCGCCCGCAGGTTCGCGTCCCGGCTCGGTCAGCGCGCGGACGTGTGCGGAGACGGCGTCGGCGTAGGGGGCGAGGGCGCCGGACAGGTCGGGGTGGGCGGCGGCGGTGGCCTCGTAGCGGGCCAGCAGTCCCGCGCTGTCCCGGGCGGCCCTGCGGCGCACCCCGCGGGCGGCCGCCGCCGCGGCGGTGCGGTCCGCGGCCGATCCCGATTCCGAGGTGCAGCCGGACAGCGTGCCGGTGAGCCCGGCCACCCCGGCGGTTCCGGCCAGGAGGCCACCGGTCAGTCTGGTCAGCAGGACGCGTCTTGGCAGGCCAGAGGGCATGGCTTCGCCACACTTCCGTCGTGGTGTCCGTCGGGAGCGGACAGAATGATCACCGGTTCCGTGAGCGTACCCGCCGCCCGCGCCCGCCCGGGCCCCGCCCCACCGAACGGCGTGGCCGGGGAGCGGCGCCCGCGGGCGGGCGGGGAGCGCGCGGGCGGGGGCGGGTTCGGAGCGGTCCGCGAACCGCGTCGCAGGCGCTAGGCTGTTGCGCGAGAGCGCCCGTGACGCCCCTGCCCCCGCCGCGGCCCACGTCACCCGCGCCACCGCCCCGATGGACGCCGACCCACAACAGCACACGCGGCCGAGGAGTCACCCGGATGAGCACCACCCAGATCGACAGGCTGCGGGAGCTTCTGGAGCCACTGGCCGCGAAGCGGGACATGGACCTGGAGGACGTCAGGATCACCCCGGCCGGGCGGCGCCGCGTCCTGCGGGTCGTGGTGGACGCGGACGGCGGCGTGGGCCTGGACGCCTGCGCCGAGCTGAGCCGCGAGGTCTCCGCGGCCCTGGACGACACCGAGGTGATGGGGGGCGCGCCCTACGTCCTCGAGGTCACCTCGCCGGGCGCGGAGCGGCCGCTGACCGAGTTCCGGCACTACCGCCGCTCGGTCGGGCGGCTGGTGCGCTTCCGGCTCCACGAGGGCGGGGAGCTGACGGCCAGGATCGTGGGCCTCGACGAGGAGGGCCTGGACGTCGAGGTGCCGGGCGAGAAGGGCCGCCCGCCCACCGCCCGCCGGGTCGCATTTCCCGAGGTCGCCGCGGCCCGGGTGGAAGTCGAATTCAGCCGCGGGCCCGCCGGCGACGAGAGAGCCTGAAGGAGGCGCAGCCGTGGACATCGATATGAGTGCCCTGCGGGGGCTCGTCAGGGAGAAGGAGATCTCCTTCGACCTGCTGGTCGAGGCGATCGAGTCGGCCCTCCTGATCGCCTACCACCGCACCGAGGGGAGCCGCAGGCAGGCCCGGGTGGTCCTCGACCGCAACACCGGCCACGTCACGGTGTGGGCCAGGGAGGACGAGGCCGACCTCGACGAGGCGGCCGAGGGAGCGGAGCCGCGCGAGTTCGACGACACGCCCCAGGGCTTCGGCCGGATCGCGGCGACCACCGCCAAGCAGGTCATCCTGCAGCGGCTGCGGGACGCCGAGGAGGACGTCACCTTCGGGGAGTACGCCGGGCGCGAGGGCGACGTGGTGGCGGGCGTGGTGCAGCAGGGCCGCGACCCCAAGAGCGTGCTGGTGGACATCGGCAAGCTGGAGGCCATACTGCCGCCGCAGGAGCAGGTGCCGGGAGAGGACTACAGCCACGGCGCGCGGCTGCGTTCCTACGTGGTCCGGGTGGTCAAGGGGGCGCGCGGCCCCTCGGTCACGCTGTCGCGGACGCACCCGAACCTGGTCAAGAAGCTCTTCGAGCTGGAGGTCCCCGAGATCGCCGACGGCTCCGTGGAGATCGCCGCCATCGCCAGGGAGGCCGGGCACCGCACCAAGATCGCGGTGCGCTCGCTGCGCTCGGGACTGAACGCCAAGGGCGCGTGCATCGGCCCCATGGGCGGCCGGGTGCGCAGCGTGATGGCCGAGCTGCACGGCGAGAAGATCGACATCGTGGACTGGTCGGACGACCCCGCCGAGCTGGTCGCCAACGCCCTCTCGCCCGCCAGGGTCACCAAGGTGGACGTCGTGGACCAGGCGGCCCGTTCCGCCCGGGTGACGGTCCCCGACTACCAGCTGTCCCTGGCCATCGGCAAGGAGGGCCAGAACGCCAGGCTGGCCGCCCGGCTGACCGGCTGGCGCATCGACATCAGGCCCGACACCGAGCAGCAGGAACCGGGGGCGTGAGCCCGCGGCCGGGCGCCGGTTCGGCAAGCACGGGGGAATACGCCCGGCCCGCCGGACCGTTGAGCTGAGCACTGGCGCCCGGGCCCCCTTAGGCCCGGGCGCACGGGGAGGTAGAATCAACTGTGTCTGGCCGGACGAGCGCGCCAGCATGCCCGGAACGTACGTGCATCGGATGCCGGCAGCGATCAGCTCGGAATGGCCTGCTGCGTGTGGTGAGGAATGGGGATCGCTGTGTCCCCGATCTTCGCGGTACGCTGCCCGGTCGGGGTGCATATGTGCATCCCACACCGAGCTGCTTGGAGCTGGCGGTCCGCCGTCGGGCGTTCCCCAGGGCCTTTCGGACCCAGGGGCCGCTTGACATCGGGGAGCTGCGCGAGGCAGTCGGTCGGACACCACCGGAAGAACCGTAAGAAGAAGCTGTGCGGGCGATCCGCGCGGCAGGTACCTCGCGAGTCGGAAGTAGGTCGAGATTGCGATGAGCACTCGATGAGTACGCGATGAGTACGCCCGAGAAGTAGCGAAGGTCCGGCGGACGACCGACCCCGGACCGAATAAGGAGCGAAGTGGCTAAGGTCCGGGTATACGAGCTCGCCAAGGAGCTTGGAGTCGAGAGCAAGGTCGTCATGGCCAAACTCCAGGAACTTGGTGAATTCGTCCGTTCGGCGTCCTCGACGATCGAGGCGCCGGTGGTACGCAAACTCACTGATGCGCTGAGCGCGGGCAACGGCGGCGCCCGCAAGTCCGCCAAGCCGGGCGCGCCCGCCGCGCCGCGGCCCGGCGCCCCCAAGCCGGGTGCCGTGGGCCCGCGGCCCTCCGTGCCCAAGCCGGGCGCGGGCGCGGCCCCGAAGCCGGGCGCGCCGCGGCCCACCCCTGGGCCGCGTCCCGGCGCCAGGCCGGCCCCGGCCGCCCCCGAGTTCACCTCGCCGGCCTCCGGCCAGCCCGGTGGCGAGGCGGCGCCGACGCGGCCCGCCGCGCCGCGGCCCGGCCCCGGCGGCCAGACCCCGAAGCCGGGTGCGCGCCCCGCGGCGCCGCGCCCGGGCGCCGGCGCGCCCAAGCCCGCGCCCGGCAAGCCGGGCACCCCCAAGCAGGGCTCGCGTCCCGCCGGCCCGCGCCCGGGGAACAACCCCTTCACGACCAGTGGCTCCACGGGCATGAACCGCCCGCAGCCCGCCCCGCGTCCGGGCCCGGGTCCGCGCCCGGGCGGCGCGCCCCAGCCCGGCCCGCGGCCGGGCCAGGAGCGTCCCGGTCCCAGGCCGCAGGCCCCCGCGGGCGGCGGCCGTGCCACGCCGGGCAACATGCCGCGTCCGCAGGGCGGGCCCGCGGGCCCGCGGCCGGGCGCGAGCAGGCCCAACCCCGGCATGATGCCGCAGCGGCCCCCGGCCGGCGGCCGTCCCGGCGGCGGCCCCGGCGGCCGTCCGCAGGGCGGTCCCCGCCCCGGCGGCGGTGGCGGCGGCTTCGGCGGCCGCGGCGGTGGTGGCGGCGGTGGCCGTCCCGGCGGCGGCTTCGGCGGCGGACGCGCCGGCACGGGCGCCCGTCCCGGCGGCGGTGGCGGCGGCTTCGGCGGCCGTCCCGGCGGCGGCTTCGGCGGCGGCCCAGGCGGCGGTGGCCGTCCCGGCGGCGGCCCCGGTGGCCGTGGCGGCACGCAGGGCGCGTTCGGCCGTCCCGGCGGCCCGGCGCGGCGCGGGCGCAAGTCGAAGCGGCAGCGCCGCCAGGAGTACGAGGCCATGCAGGCCCCGTCCATCGGCGGTGTCATGCTGCCGCGCGGCAAGGGAGAGGTCATCAGGCTCTCCCGCGGCGCCTCGCTGACCGACTTCGCGGAGAAGATCAACGCCAACCCGGCGTCCCTGGTCCAGGTGATGTTCAACCTGGGCGAGATGGTCACCGCGACCCAGTCGGTCTCCGACGAGACGCTGCAGCTGCTCGGCGACGAGATGAACTACACGGTCCAGATCGTCAGCCCGGAGGAGGAGGACCGCGAGCTGCTCGAGTCCTTCGACATCGAGTTCGGCGAGAACGAGGGCGGCGAGGAGGCCCTGGTCTCCAGGCCGCCGGTGGTCACCGTCATGGGCCACGTCGACCACGGCAAGACGCGGCTGCTGGACGCGATCCGCAAGACCAACGTCATCGAGGGCGAGGCCGGCGGCATCACCCAGCACATCGGCGCCTACCAGGTGGCGATCGACGTGAACGGCGAGGAGCGCCGGATCACGTTCATCGACACCCCGGGCCACGAGGCGTTCACCGCCATGCGTGCCCGCGGCGCCAAGTCCACCGACATCGCGATCCTCGTGGTGGCGGCGAACGACGGCGTGATGCCGCAGACGATCGAGGCGCTCAACCACGCCAAGGCGGCCGAGGTCCCGATCGTCGTGGCGGTCAACAAGATCGACGTCGAGGGCGCCGACCCGGCCAAGGTCCGCGGCCAGCTCACCGAGTTCGGCCTGGTGGCCGAGGAGTACGGCGGCGACACGATGTTCGTCGACATCTCCGCCCGCCAGGGCACGAACATCGAGGAGCTGCTCGAGGCCGTCATCCTCACGGCGGACGCGACCCTCGACCTGCGCGCCAACCCGGAGCAGGACGCCCAGGGCATCGCGATCGAGGCCCACCTCGACCGCGGGCGCGGCGCCGTGGCCACCGTGCTGGTGCAGCGCGGCACCCTGCGGGTCGGCGACACGATGGTGGTGGGCGACGCCCACGGCCGCGTGCGGGCCATGCTCGACGACGCCGGGCGCAACCTCACCGAGGCCGGGCCCTCCACGCCGGTTCTGGTGCAGGGCCTGACCAACGTGCCGGGCGCCGGGGACAACTTCCTGGTCGTCGGCGAGGACCGCACCGCGCGGCAGATCGCCGAGAAGCGGGCCGCCCGCGAGCGGAACGCGGCGTTCGCCAAGCGCACCCGCCGGGTCTCGCTCGAGGACCTGGACAAGGTGCTCAAGGCGGGCGAGGTGCAGCAGCTCAACCTCATCCTCAAGGGCGACGCGTCCGGTTCCGTCGAGGCCCTGGAGTCCTCGCTGCTGCAGCTGGACGTCGGCGACGGGGTGGACCTGCGGGTCCTGCATCGCGGCGTCGGCGCGGTCACCGAGACCGACATCGACCTGGCGGCCGGCTCCGACGCCATCGTCCTCGGCTTCAACGTGCGCGCCGAGGGGCGTGCCACGCAGGCGGCCGAGCGCGAGGGCGTGGACGTCCGGTACTACTCGGTCATCTACCAGGCGATCGAGGAGATCGAGGCGGCCCTGAAGGGCATGCTGAAGCCGGAGTTCGAGGAGGTCGAGCTGGGCACCGCGGAGATCCGCGAGGTCTTCCGCTCCTCCAAGCTGGGCAACATCGCGGGTGTCCTCATCCGCTCCGGCGAGGTCAGGCGGAACACCAAGGCCCGCCTGGTGCGCGACGGCAAGGTGGTCGCGGAGAACCTCACGATCGAGGGCCTGCGCCGCTTCAAGGACGATGTCACCGAGATCAGGGAAGGTTTCGAGGGCGGTATCAACCTCGGGAACTTCAACGACATCAAGGTCGACGACGTCATCGCGACCTACGAGATGCGGGAGAAGCCGCGCGTCTGACGCGAGGCGCCCGGGCCCGGCCCGCGGGGGAGACCCCGCGCCCGCCGGGCCCGGGCCCGTCCGGCGGCCGGGATGCCCCCGCGGGCGGCCCGTTAACCACCGGACAGGCCGACAGGCCGCCCGTTACGATCACCGCATGTATACCGGGACGTTGTCCTTCGATCTGCTGCTCGGAGATGTCCGTTCGCTGAAGCAGAAACGCTCCGTGGTGCGGCCGATCGTGGCGGAGCTCCAACGCACGTACGCCGTCAGCGTCGCCGAAGTGGGCGGCCACGAGCTCTACCGAAGGACCGAGATCGGGCTGGCCGCGGTCTCCGGGGACGCCGGCCACCTCACCGACGTGCTCGACCGGTGCGAGCGGTGGATGGCCGCCCGCCCCGAGGTGGAGCTGCTGTCCGTGCGGCGGCGGATACACGGCGCCGAGGATTGACAGCCGGCTCGGCCGGAACAGCGCGACCAGCCCAATCAGCAAGGAGACGGACCAGTGGCGGACAAGGCGCGGGCGAAGAGGCTGGCGGACCTCATTCACGAGGTGGTCGCCGAGAAGCTGCACCGGGACATCAAGGACCCGCGGCTGGGCAGCAGGGTCACCATCACCGACACCAGGGTCACCGGGGACCTGCGCGAGGCGACGGTCTTCTACACGGTGTACGGGGACGAGTCCGCCCGGCAGGAGGTGGCCGCGGGCCTGCAGAGCGCCAGGGGCGTGCTGCGGTCCGCCGTCGGCGCGGCGGCCGGGGTGAAGCACACCCCGAGCCTGGAGTTCGTGCCGGACGCGCTCCCCGAGAACGCCCGCAACCTCGACCACCTTTTCGTGCAGGCCAGGGAGCGGGACGAGCAGGTGCGGCAGGCGTCGGCCGGCGCCGAGTACGCGGGCGGCGCCGACCCGTACGTGAGCCGGGAGACCGGAGAAGCGGACGAGGCGGACGACGCGGAGGAGAGCGATGAGGCCGGCGAGGCCGACGGGGGACCCGGTGGCGCCTCGGGCGCGGGGCACGAGGGCCCCGGCAGGGGCTGAGGCGCGCATGGGCCGGCCCACCGCCGACGGGCTCGTCGTGGTCGACAAGCCCGCCGGCTTCACCTCGCACGACGTCGTGGCCGTGCTGCGCGGCGTCGCCGGGACCCGGCGCGTCGGGCACGCCGGGACGCTCGACCCGATGGCCACCGGCGTGCTCGTCGTGGGCCTCGGGCGGGCCACCCGGCTTCTCGGCCATCTCGCGCTGACCGAGAAGGAGTACCTGGGCACCGTCCGGCTCGGCCAGACCACGGTCACCGATGACGCCGAGGGGGAGGTCACCGCGAGAGCGGGGGCCCTGGGCCTGTCGCGGGAGGCGATCGAGGAGGGCATGCGGCGCCTGACGGGCCCGCTGATGCAGGTGCCCGCGAAGGTCAGCGCGATCAAGATCGACGGCAGGCGCTCCTACCGGCGGGTCAGGGCGGGCGAGGACGTCGAACTGCCCGCCAGGCCGGTCACGGTCTCCACGTTCGACCTGGACGGGGTGCGGGAGCTGACCGCCCCGGACGGGACGCCGGTCACCGACCTGTCGGTGCGGGTGGTCTGCTCCTCGGGCACCTACGTCAGGGCGCTGGCCCGCGACCTGGGGGCCGGGCTGGGGACGGGCGGCCACCTGACGGCGCTGCGCCGTACCCGCGTCGGCCCCTATCGGCTGGAGGAGGCCAGGTCCCTGGAGGAGCTGCGGGAGCGGCTGGTGGTGCTGCCGCTCGGCGAGGCCGCCGCGGCGGCCTTCCCGCGGTGGGACGTGGACGAGCGGCAGGCGGCCCTGCTGGCGAACGGCGCACGGATCGCCACCCCGCCCCTGCCCGAGGGGCCGGTCGCGGTCTTCGGCCCCGAGGGCCGCTTCATCGCGCTGATCGAGGCGCGCGGGGAGAAGTCCAGGAGCCTGGCCGTCTTCGCCTGAGCCCGCCGCCGAACGGCGCGCGTTTGCGGCGGCCCGCGCCCCTCGGGCCGCGCCACGCCCCCAGCGCGCCGCCGGCGGGCGGTTCCTCGCGGGCACGCCCTCGTGCGCGCTCTCGCGGCGGCGCACGCGCGCCGCCGCCTTCGCCTGCGCGCCGGGCCCGCGGTGCGCCGCGCGGCGCCGCCGGGAGCGACCCGGGCGCGCCGCCCCTGCCGGGCCGGGTGCCGGCTGCCCCGGCGCGGGTTCACCGGAACGGGCGAGGGCGGAGCGCGCGATTTGGCACAGGGGCGACGTGTCCGGTATTCCGGCTGTCTCCGCCGTTGTCGGGAGCGTCCCGCCCGGCACCGGCTGCGACGGCTCGGGAGGTTCGGTGATGGCGGTGGACGTGTCCCCGGCGCTGGTGCACATCTGCGATCCCGGCGGGCGGCCGCGTGGCCGGGGCTTCCGCGCGGACCCGGCGGGGACGGTGCTCACCAGCCACGAGGCCGTGGCGGGCCTCGACCACCTGCTGCTGCGCGGCCCGACCGGGCGAAGCCACGTCCTGACGGCCGCCTCCGTGGTCCCGCTGCCGCGCTGGAACCTGGCCCTCGTCCACGCCCCCGCCCTGCCCCTCACCCCGCTGCTCGTCGGCGCGGAACGCCCCGCGGGCACCCGCGTCCTCGCCCACCTGGGCGGCCGGCGGGACGGCGTTCTCCTGCCCGGCGGCGGGGCCGGTCGGCCCGACGCGGCGGGCCACGGCCCCCCGGCCCCCGCCGCCGTCGGCATCGCCCTGACACCCCGGGCGGCGGGCTGCCCGCTGCCGGGGCCCGAGCACACCGGCCAACCCGTGCTCGACGCCGCGACGGGCGCCGTCCTCGCCGTTCTCGGCGCCCCGCACTCCTCCCCGCACGTGCTCGGCGGCACCCTGCTGCGGGCCGCAGCCGCGGCGGAGCCCGACGGCCACCTGGCCCGGCTGCTGCGGCGCAACGGGGCGACCGTCCCCGGCTTCGGACCCGACCTCAACCTGGCCGGCGTGCTGCGCCTGGCCGCCGCCTCGCTCGGCCCCGCGCGCCTGATCCACGCGGCGGCGGCCCCGCAGGGGGCCGGGGCCGCGAGGCTGCCCGTGCCGAGGGCCGAACTCGCGGCGCAGCTACAGCAGTTCGAGGCCGGTCCCGGGCGGGTGCTGGCCCTGGTCGGGAGGCCGGGCAGCGGCCGTTCCACCGAGCTCGCCGCCCACGCCGCCCGCCGCGTGGACCGGCCGGAACCGGCGCCCACCCTCTGGCTGCGCGGCGCGGACCTGTGGGCCTCCGACGGCGGGCTGCGCGAGGCGGTGGCCCGGGCCCTGGGGGGCGCCGATCCCGACGCGGCGGCCCTGGCGGCGCGGGACGCGGGCCGGCCGCTGCTCGTGCTCCTCGACGGGCCGGAGGAGATGCCCGGAGCGCTTGCCTCGGCCCTGCCCCGGTGGACGGCGGCCACCGCCCGGTGGCTGGACGAGGTGGACGGCCGGCTGCTGCTCGCCTGCCGCCCCGAGTTCTGGGAGCGGGCCGGCGCCCTCTTCCCCGCCGCCGCGCGGCACGGCGCGTTCGGCTGCCTGCCCGTCGGCGACCTCACGCCGGCCCAGGCGGAACGGGCGCGCCTCGCCCTGGGCCTCGGCCCGGCGCGGGCGCCGGAGGAGACGCGGCACCCGCTCGCGCTGCGCATGCGCGCCGAGCTGGAGGCGGCGGGCCTGCCCTCGGGTTCCGGTGGCCCCTCGACCGACCCGCACCGGCTGTTCACCGCCTACCTCGCCCTCGCGGCCGGGCGGGTCGCCGCGGCCCTGTCCGGCGGCGCGGTCACGGAGGCCACGGCCGCCCGCGCCGCCGCCAGGCTCCGGGAGGCGGCGCGGCGTTCCGTGGCCACCGGGGCGCTCGGCCGGCGGGCCTTCGCCTGCCTCTTCCCCTGGTCCGAGGGCTGGGCCGGGGCCGTCCTCGACCAGCGCCTGCTGGTCCCCGCCGGGGCCGGGTACCGGTTCGCCGACGAGGAGTTCGGCGACTGGCTGCACGGCGCCCACCTCGATCTGGACGCGACCCTCCCGGCCGCGGCCCGCGGGGGCGTGCCGCGTCACCGGGTGGGCGTGGTCGCCCAGGCGATGCTGCACCTGTGGCACGACCGGGGTCCCGAGGCGCTGCGGCGCCGGGTCCGCCCGCTGGCCGAGGCGCTCGCGGCGCCGGGCGACGACGGCTGGTGGGCCAGGCACCTGCTGCACGAGGTGCTGCTCGGCCTGCCCGACGCCTCTGGCCTGCTGCCGGAGCTGCGCTGGCTGGCCGACCGGGTCGGCGAGGGCGGCCCTGGCAGGGCCCAGCCGTTCGGGCCCGGGTTCTGGCGGCGGCTGCGACTCGGCGTTCCCGATCTGCTCGACCTGGTCCGCCGGGTGCTGCCCGCGGACCGGCGCGTCCCCGAGGGCGGCGAGCGGCACCTGGCCACCGCCGCCGCGCTGCTGACCGCGGCGCCGGCAGCGGTGATGCCCCTGCTGTGCGCCTGGTTCGACGACGAACGGCCCCTGCACGGCTCGGAGACGGACCCGCCGCCCCCGGGGCTGACCGTTGCCGCCGCCGCCCAGGCGCTGCTGTACGCCCACCGCCACCTGGCCCCGGGCGAGCTGGTGGCGACCCTGGCCGGCCGCGGCCACCCCAGGGCGGAGGAGCTGCTCGCCGAACTCGCCGAGGAGGAACCGGCCGCGCCGCGCCGCGCCGCCCTCCCGCCCGCCCCGCGGCCGGGCGGCGAACGGCCCGCCGCCGGGCGGGCGTTGGCGTCGGCGCGCGGGACGCCCGCCGCGGGGCAGGCGACCCTCGTGCTGCGCGGGCGCCGCCCGGGGCCGGACGCGCCCCCGGCCGAGGCGGCCGTCCCGGGCCCGCCCGAGTCCCGGTACCTTGGAGCGGCAAGCCCACACGGGCAGCGGGACGGCTGGACAGCGGCAAGGAGCGAGAACGGTGCAGCGCTGGCGTGACATGGCGGACATCCCCGGGGACTTTGGGCGCAGCGTCGTCACCATCGGTTCGTACGACGGTGTCCACCGGGGGCACCAGCTGATCATCGGGCGCACGGTGACGCGGGCGCGGGAGCTGGGAGTCCCGGCGGTGGTGGTCACCTTCGACCCGCACCCCAAGGAGGTCACCAGGCCGGGCAGCCACCCGCCGCTGCTCGCCCCGCACCCCAGGCGCGCGGAACTGCTCGCGGGGCTGGGCGTGGACGCGGTGCTCGTGCTGCCCTTCACCAGGGAGTTCTCGAAGCTGCCCGCCCCCGAGTTCGTCGTCAAGGTGCTGGTCGAGAAGCTCCACGCGCGGGTGGTGGTCGAGGGACCCAACTTCCGCTTCGGGCACCGGGCCGCCGGGACCGTCGAAACGCTGGCCGAACTCGGCGAGACCTACGGCTTCGACGTGGAGGTCGTCGACCTGTTCGAGCGCGGGGTCGCCGGGCACGACGAGCCCCTGTCCTCCTCGCTCGCGCGGCGGCTGATCGCCGAGGGCGACGTGGCCGGGGCCGCGCAGGTGCTCGGGCGGCCGCACCGGGTCGAGGGCACGGTCGTCACGGGGGCGCGGCGCGGCCGGGAACTCGGCATCCCCACGGCGAACCTCGACCCCGTGCCGCACTCCGCGATCCCCGCGGACGGCGTGTACGCGGGCTGGCTGACCGCGGCGGGGCAGCGGATGCCGGCCGCGATCTCGGTGGGCACCAACCCGCACTTCCAGGGCACCGCGCGGACCGTCGAGGCCCACGCGCTCGACCGCACCGACCTCGACCTGTACGGCCAGTCGGTGGCCGTCGACTTCCACTCCTTCGTGCGCGGCCAGGAGAGCTTCCCCACCCTGGAGGCGCTGCTTGAGCGGATCGCCGACGACATCCGCCGGGTGCGCGAGCTGACGAACGGCGGCTGACCGCGCCGCGGCCGGCCGCCGTCGCTTCGTCTCAGCCCTGCTGCGGCGGCTGCTGGGGCCAGGGGCCAGGCTGCTGCGGGTAGTTCTGCGCGAAGCCCGGCTGCTGCGGCCGGCCCGGCTGCGGGACGGCGCCCGGCTGCGGGACCTGCTGGGGCTGGGGCGGCTGCGGGCCCTGCTGGGGCTGGCCCGGCTGCTGCGGGTAGCCGTAGGCCGGGGCGGGCGGCTGCTGGGGGTAGCCGTAGCCCTGCTGCGGATACCCGTAGCTCGGCGGCTGCGGCTGCTGCGCCTGCTGGGGCTGGGGCGGCTGCGGGTAACCGTAGGTCTGCCGGCCCTGACCGGGGAGCGGCGGCATGGCGTGCGGCGGCATGCCCCCGTCCTGCGTCCACAGGCCCTGCTCCTGCTGCGCCCGGACGAAGTCCTCGGCGATCAGCGCGGCCAGGTCGAAGTACGCCTGGCGGGTCTTGGGCCGCATCAGGTTGAGGTCCACCTCGGCGCCCGCGGCCAGGTGCTCGTCGAAGGGCGCGACGACGACGCCGCGGCAGCGCGTCTTGAAGTGCGCCACGATGTCCTCGACCTTGACCAGCTTGCCGGTCTCGCGCACCCCGGAGATCACGGTGATGCTGCGCTGCACCAGATCCCCGTAGCCGTGCGCGGCCAGCCAGTCGAGGGTCGTGCTCGCGCTGCTCGCGCCGTCGACCGAGGGCGTGGAGACGATGATCAGCTGGTGCGCGAGGTCGAGCACCCCGCGCATCGCGCTGTACAGCAGGCCGGTGCCCGAGTCCGTGAGGATGATCGGGTACTGCTTGCCGAGCACGTCGATGACGCGCCGGTAGTCCTCGTCGTTGAACGTCGTGGAGATCGCCGGGTCCACGTCGTTGGCCAGGATCTCGAGACCGGACGGCGCCTGCGAGGTGAAGCGGCGGATGTCCATGTAGCTGTGCAGGTACGGGATCGCGCCGACCAGGTCGCGGATGGTGGCGCCCGTCTCGCGCCGCACGCGGCGCCCCAGGGTGCCGGCGTCCGGGTTGGCGTCGATCGCGATCACCTTGTCCTGGCGCTCGCTGGCGAGCGTGGCGCCCAGGGCCGTGGTGGTCGTCGTCTTGCCGACGCCGCCCTTCAGGCTGATGACCGCGATGCGGTAGCAGGACAGCATGGGCGTCCTGATGACGGCGAGCTTGCGCTGCCGCTCCTCCTCGGCCGCCTTGCCCCCGATGCGGAACCGGGAGCCCGGCTTGCTGGCCGGCTGCGAGCGCTGCTTGTTGCGCCGCCGGTCCTGCAACAGCCGGTCGGAGGACAGCTCGACGGAGGCCGTGTAGCCCAACGCGCCGGGCTGCACCTGGGGCTGGCCGTACTGCGCCGCCGGGAGGCCGGCCTGCGGGTCGGGCGGCTGCGCCCCGGCCGCGGCGGGTGCGCCTGCTGCGCCGGCCGCGGGGGCGGGGGGCAACGCGGGCTGGCCCTGGGCCGGTTGCTGCCACTGGGGCACGGCGGGCTGAGGGGTGGGTCCCGCCGGGGCGGGGGGCCCGGGCACGGGGTGTCCCGGCGCAGGGGCCGCGGGCAGCGCGGGCTGGCCCGCCGACGGCTGGGGCTGCGGCCAGGGCGCCGGGGCGGGCTGCGGGACCTGCGGGGGCTGGGCCTGTTCCGGCGCGGGCGCGGGCGCCGGCTGCGGCGCCGCGGGCGCGGCGGGCTGCGGCCACCGGGGCAACGCGGGCGGCTCGGCGGCGGGTTGCGGCTGCGGCGGCGCCTGGGCACTGATCCGCGGGTCCTGGGGCGCGTCCGGCCGCGGCAGCGACGGGGCCTGCGGCTGCCCGGCCGCAGGCAGCGCGGGGTGTCCCGGCTGCTGCGGCTGCGGCCACTGGGGCAGGGCGGGCCCGCCCTCCTGTGGGTTCGCCGGGGCCGGGGGAGCCTGGGCGGGCTCGGGCCACTTCGGGAAGGCGGGCGGCGCGGCGGCCTCGGCCTGCCGCGCGGGTTCGGGCGCGGCGGGCTGCGGCCACTGCGGAAGGCCAGAGGACTGCGGGGCGTTCGGGGACCTGGGGTCGGGGGAGCGCCCGGGCGCGGCCGGGCCCGGCTTGGGCAGCGGGGGCAGGCCGAGCGGCGGGGCGGGGGACGCCTCGGCCGCGGCGGCCTCTCCTGCCTCCGGCGCCGCGGCGGTCCCGGCCGGGTCGGGCTCAGGCTCGGCCGGGGGACCGGCGTGCCCGATGGCTCCTTCCTCCTCGGCCTCTGCCTCGTCCGCGGAGGCGGCGGGCCAGGCGGCTTCCCCGGGACCGGCGGCTCCCTCGGCGGCCGCCGCCTCCGCGGCGCCCTCCGCGGTCCCGTCGTTCCCGCCGTGCGCTTCGTGCGCGTCGGTTCCGCCGTTCCCGGCTTTCCCGGGCTCCCCGGTGCTCCCGGTGCTCCCGGTGCCCTCCGGGGCCGCGAGGGGCGCGGGGTTCGGGGCGTTCCCCGGCTCCTCGGCGCCCTCCGCGCCGGCCGGCTCGGTGAGGTCGGCGATTCCCTCGTCGATCTCCTCGTCCATTTCGTCCAGTTCGTCCAGCTCGTCCTCGAGATCCTCCTCCAGCTCGGCCTCGGCGGCCGACCTGGTGAACTCGACCTGAACGGCGGGTTCTTCGGGCCGCGCCTGGCGCAAGGGTGTGAAGACCACCGTGTGCTCGGCGGCGGGCTCCGCGCCCTCCGTCCGCTTCCCGGCGGCCTCTGCCTGGCCGGCGGGCTGCGCGGCGCCGGTGGCGTGCGCCGGTGGCGCGCCGTGCGCGTCGCCCGGCGCGGATGCCTCGGCGCGCGCCGGCTCCGCGGCCGGGGCCGTTCCGCCGGGCGGCAGGGGTGGCGGCGTGCCGGGCTGCGGCGGGGTGAGCCGGAAGTCCGGCGGCAGGGGCGGCAGTCCGCCGGGGACCCCCGGCGGTGCGGCGGGCGGCGCGGTGCTCTGCTGCTCGGCGGACGACATGTCCTCCCCCTCGTCCCCCTCGGCGGGGTCTGGATTCGGCTCGCCGAGCGTCTTTCGCACGGCCGCCACGGAGATCTGCATGGTGGCCCCGGCGTTCGTGCCCTCGGCGGGGGCCGCGGCGGCCCCGGGGGCCTCGCCCGCCGCGGGAGCCGGCGCGGCGGCCGGGGGAGCGGGCGGCGGCGGGAAACCGGGCGGCGCCTGGGGCGCCTGGGGTGCCTGCGGCACGTGCGGCGCCTGGGGTGCCTGCGGCAGGTGGGGCGCCTGGGACAGCTGAGGCGCCGGGGACGCCGGGGGTACGGCGGGCGGCGCGGGCGCCGCGGCCCCCGCGCCACCGGCGCCCCCCGAGTACCAGGCGGGCGGTGTGTAGTCGATGGTGAACTGCCCGGTGTGCTCGGACTCCTCATCGAGGAGCTCGTCGTCGGGGCGCTCGTCGGCGGAGGTGCCCTCCGCGCCAAGCCTGTCCCGATCGCTGTCCACGACGCCTCCCGCTGCTGTCTTTCCTGCCGGCCCGGGTCTTGGTGGGGGGACCGCGGTGCGGATGACGGGCCGGACCCCTGGAGCGGTTCCCCGGCAGGAGTTCGTGGCACCGCCTGTCGCACTCCTGCTGCGCTCTCCCTCACCCTAAACGTCGCGGGCGCGACTGCCCTAGCCCTCCCCGCGCGGGCCTCACGCCGCCCCGGCGGAAAACCATACAAAGGTGCACATAAGGGTAACTTCCGGCGGACGCTCGGCGCTTGGCGAACCCTCCCCGAACTCGGGCGAACCTCGCCGCCACCCCACCGCCCGCACGCCCGCCTCCGCGCCTGCCCGCCCGCCTGCGCCCCGCCTCCGCGCCTCCGCGCCTGCCCGCCCGCCTGCGCCCCGCCTCCGCGCCTGCGCCCCGTGCCCGCCGCCAGGGCGGCGCTCCGGGGGCCCAGGCCCCGCGGCGGAGGACTCAGGCCGGCGGGTCGAGGCGGCTCGGATTCCCCAGCAGGCCCGTCTCGCTGTCCGTGGGCACCAGCCGCACCAGCCGCCGCGAGCCGCGCGTACACCACAGCGTGACGTCCTCGGCGAGCGCGGGCAGGGCCTGGGTCTGCACCTCGGGCAGGCCCATGACCCGCCCGATGGGCAGGGCCTCGTCCGGCGAGACCCGCTGTACCCCCACCAGCGCGGCGCGTTCGAGCAGCCGCGGCGCGGTCGGGCTCAGGTAGGGCAGCAGCGTCAGCACCGGCTGCCAGGGGGCGGAGGCCACCCGGCCGCGCGGCGGCCGTATCCCGCAGTCCCGCACCACCAGCACCGGACTGCCCAGCGTGGCGCCCAGCGGCGGCACTTGGCCCACCTCGTGCAGGGTCATGCACTCCAGGCCGCCGTTGGCCGCCTGCGCCAGCCTCGCCCACACCTGCGCGCGCCCCGTCTCCACCGCCACCCGCGCGCCGGTGGCCACCGCGCGCAGCGCCAGCACCTGGGCCGTCCACACCCCGCCCACCAGCACCATGTCGTAGGGCACGGGGTGGTGGATGCCCAGCACGGCCGGCCTGCCCTTGCTGTCCTGGCCGATGATGATCCCGTCGTCGCCCACCGGCAGGGAGAGGGCGGCCAGCTCCGCGGCCGGCAGCACGTGCCCCCAGCGGCCCATCAGCCCTCACCGCCCAGCGGCAGCGTCGCCTGCAGGCCCGGGAGCTGACGCCGGTCCATGCGCGCCAGCACCACCCGCGCCGCGCGCGCGGCCCGCAGCAGCCTGCGGCCGGCCGCGCGCAGCTCCTCCTGCCCCCGGCCCGTGACCCGCACGTGCGCGCTCAGCGCGACCGTGCCGCGGCCGCGTCCCGACAGGGTCAGCGAGAACGTCGTCGCGAAGGCGGGCAGCGAGGTCAGCAGCGCCACCAGCGCAGGAAGCGGCGTCGCCCCTGACCCGAGCCCGGGCCAGCGCGCCACCCGGTAGGTGGTGTGCCAGCGGTCGTCACAGCGCCACACCCTGGCCTCCTCCCGCGTCCTCCGCGGCCGGGAGCCGTCGCCCTGCCCGATCAGCGTCGTGGCCAGCGGGTTGGAACTCGCGCAGGCCGCGACCGCGGACAGCAGCTCCGCCTCGGTGAGGACCCGCGCCGCAAAGCCCGCCCCGGCCAGCCGGCTCGCCAGCTGGCCGGCGGCCCTGGCCAGCGCGCGCTGCGCCCCGAGCAGCCCCCCGCCGCGCTCCGCCACCGCCGCGGGGCACAGCTCGGGGTCGAGCCGCAGCGCCACCCAGGTGAGCCGCAGCGCCGGCGTGCCCCCCTCGCCCCGCGGCTGGAGCAGCGAGTAACTCGCCCCCGCCACCGAGCGTTCCGGCAGGATCGGCGCGGGCGCGGGCTGGGTGTGCTGCACCGACTGCACGGACTCCAGGCGTATGCCGTCCGTCTCCAGCGCCTGGTACAGCAGCGCCAGGGGCAGCGGACGCTCGGCGTGCCCCGGCTGCAACGGGGCCCGCCGCGCCTCCACGCGCAGCACCGCCGTCAGCCCGCCGCCGTGCGCCGCCATCCCCATCTCGCCCCCGCCCGGCCCGGCGTACGCGTAACTCCGCAGCCCCGGGCGGCACTCCGCGGCCAGCGCGAACAGCGGATCGGAGCCGGGCGGCGCGCCGACGGCCTCCCGCCTGCGCCGCCGCAGCGCCAGCACCGCGCCCAGCCACGAGGAGAGCGGCTCGCCGTGCCGCCAGGCGGCCACCGCGAGCAGCAGCAGCGCCGCCGGGGCCGCCGCGAGCCCCGTCAGCGCCCAGCGCGCCGCGCCCTCTGCGGCCAGCCCGCACCACACCAGCCCCCCGCCGGCCTCCAGGCACAGCAGCGGCCACAGCACGCGCAGACCGCCCGCCCCCGTCGCCGCGCGCGGCACCACCCCGCCGCCGCCCGCGGCCACCGCGGCGGCCGGTGCCGCCGTCGTCGTCGCCATCCTTCCGGCCCCCCTCCTCACCGTGACCGCATCGTCACCCGGCATAGTAGAGGCCCGGTCTGACAGACCGTTCACGAGGCACCGGGGGAGGGACCGACCATGGCCTCGCGCAAGGACGAGCTGAACGCCTACACCTTCGCCAAGCGCCGCACCGTCGCCGCTTTCCTGCAACCCACCGCGGGAGTCACCGAGGAGGGCGCGCCCCGCCCGCTGCGCGCCGTGCTGCCGGGCATGGTGATCGGGGCGCTGATCCTGGCGGCGTTCGGCGCCTGGGGCCTGTTCCGGCCCGCCGTCCCCGAGGGCTGGGACGAGCCGGGGCGCAACGTCGTCATCGGCAGCGAGTCCACCACCCGCTACGTCGTCCTGGAAGGCGAGGACGGGCACCCCGAGCTGCACCCCGTGCTGAACCTCTCCTCCGCGCGCCTGCTGCTGGAGGACCCGGACGACTTCGGGATCGTCAGCGTCGACGAGGACGAGCTCGACAGCGGCAGCATCCCGCGCGGCCCCACCCTCGGCATCCCCTACGCCCCCGACCGGCTGCCCTCCGCCGAGGAGGCCGCCCGGGCCAAGCGGTGGGCCGTCTGCCGGCAGCCGGACGGCGCCGACGGGGCCACCCGGCAGGCCGTCTTCGTCCTCGCGGACCGGGACGCCGGCCGCGTCGAGGGCGAAGAGCGCCTGGACGGAGGCGAGTTGCTCTACGTCGCGGACGAGGACGAGGAGCCCTGGCTGATCGACGCCGAGGGCACCAGATACCCGATCGCCGCGGGCGCGCACCGCGAGACCCTGCTGCGGCTCCTCACCCGTTCCGAGCCGCAGCGCGTCACCGACGCGTGGCTGGCCACCTTCGCCGAGGGCGACACCATCGACTTCCCCGACCTGCCGGGCCAGGCCGGTGCCGACGCCGGCATCCCGGGTCTCGACCCGGAGGCCGGCCGCGTCGGCACGGTCCTCGTCGCCCGCACCGGCGGCGGGCCCCAGCACTACCTGGTGCTTCCCGGCGAGGTCGTCCCCGTCTCCGACTTCACCGCGCGGCTCCTGCTCAACAGCGAGGACGCGGAGACCCTCGGCCTGCACGGCGAACCCGTCGAACTCGGCGCCCAGGGCTTCACCCCGGCCCCCGAGTCGCACAGCATCGACCGCGAGCGCCACTGGCCACGGGCCGCGCCCCGGCAGGCCAACGCCGGGGAGCGCACCACCATCTGCTCCGTGCTGCTCTCGGTCGACGGCCGGGACGGCAGCACCGAGGTCGCCACCTGGGCCGGCACCGGCTACCCGGCCGCCACCGCCTCGGGCGCGGCCACGGCGTACGTCACCCCCGGCTCGGGCCTCCTCTACCGGCAGGTGCAGGGGGAACAGGCCGAGGCCGGAAGCGTCTTCCTGGTCACCGACACCGGGCTGCGCTACGGCGTGCAGGCCACCGCCCCCGGCGAGGACGCCGGCGAGCAGGCCCAGATCCGCCTGGGCTACGGCGACGTCACGCCCGTGCCCGTCCCGGCCCGCTGGTCGGAGTTCCTGCCCACAGGACCGCGCCTCGACACCGAGAGCGCCAAGCAGCCCCAGGGGGCCTGACGTGCCCGCCGCGCGAACCCGTCTGCCGCGTGCCGCGCCGGCCCTGTGCCTGGCGGCCCTCGCCTCCCTGGCCGGCGCTCCCGCCGCGCCCGCCGCTCCCGCCGCTCCCGCCGAGGGGGCGGCGGCCTGCACCTTCCCCGCCGAGCCCCTCAGGGAACGCCCCTGGTCGCTCCAGCGCGTGCAGCTCGACCGGCTGTGGCAGGTGAGCCGCGGCGCCGGCGTCCTCGTCGCCGTCATCGACTCGGGCGTGGACGTCCGCAACCCCCAGCTCGCCGGGGCCGTCGACGCGGACCTCGGCGTCGACCTGACCGGCGAGGAGGGCGGCGCCACCACGGACCCCCTCGGCCACGGCACCGAGGTCGCGGGCATCATCGCCGCCCGCCCCAGCGAGGACACCGGGTTCGTCGGCCTGGCCCCTGAGGCCACGATCATGCCCATCCGGCAGACCGGCTCCGACGGCGAGGGCACGGTGGAGGGACTGGCCGAGGCCGTCGACGCCGCGGTCCTGGCCGGGGCCGACGTCATCAACGTCTCGCAGGACAGCGACCAGCCGCCCGCCGCTGGCTCCGGCCTCCAGCAGCTCAGGGAGGCCGTGGACCGCGCCCTCGACGCCGGAGTGGTCGTGGTCGCCTCCGCGGGCAACGAGGGCGCGGACGGCCGCCGGCGGGAGACCTACCCGGCCGCCTTCGAGGGCGTGCTGGCCGTCGCGGCCTCCGACCGCAACAACGAACGCGCCCCGTTCTCCCAGCCGGGCGACTTCGTCGGCATCGCGGCGCCCGGCGTCGACATGGTCTCCACCGTCCCCGGCGGCGGCCACTGCGTCGCCGACGGCACCAGCTTCGCCGCCCCCTACGTGGCCGCGGTCGCCGCGCTGCTGCGCGCCGCGCACCAGGACTGGACCGCCGCGCAGATCGTCACCAGGCTCCAGCAGACCGCCGAACGTTCCATCCCAGGCGCCGACGAGAACATCGGCTGGGGCGTCGTGGACCCGGTGCGCGCGCTCACCGAGGAGGGGGAGGCGCCGGGCGCCACGCCCACCCCGGACGCCGGACCGCCCGCCGCCCCGGCCCCCCGGGTGCCGCCCCTCGAACTCGGCGAGAGCTACGCGGACCACTCGGCACGCCTGGGCACGTACGCGCTGCTGGCGGGCGCCGTGCTGACGGCGGGCGTCGGCGGCACCGCGCTGGTCTGGCGCGACTGGCGCCGCCGGCAGGGCCGGGACACCCCGCGCGGGGCCTGAGCGACCCGGGCGGCGGCACAGGGGCCGCCACCGGCGAAAACCGCGCGCGCCTTCCCCTGTCCTGTGGCAGGGTCCGCACCATGGCCGCATCCTGGATCATCGACGAACTCGCCCACGCAGGCCCGGAGCACCTCGACCCCGGCTTCGTCGCCGGCTTCGACCGCAAGCAGGGCTTCCCCGACCCCACCGCGGACATCGAGGCGCTCCGCGCCCACGGCCTCGGACCGGGCGCCACCGTCCTCGACCTCGGCGCCGGCACCGGCCGCTTCGCCCTGGCGGCCGCCGCGTCGTTCGGCCGCGTCGTCGCCGTGGACGTCTCGCCCGCCATGACGAACGTCCTCACGCGGCGCGCCGCAGCGGCCGGTCTGGACAACCTCGAGTGCGTCAGGGCCGGATTCCTCAGCTACGAGCACCAGGGCCCGCCCGCGGACGCCGTGCATTCCCGCCACGCCCTGCACCAGCTGCCCGACTTCTGGAAGACGCTCGCCCTCCGCCGCATCGCCCGCATGCTGCGCCCCGGCGGCATCCTCCGGCTGCGCGACCTCGTCTACGACTTCCGCCCCGAGGAGGCCGAGGAGGTCTTCGCCGGCTGGTTCGCCGGGGCGGCGGACGATCCGGCCTCCGGGTACACGGCCGGGGACTACGCCGAGCACATCCGCACCGAGCACAGCACCTACCGCTGGCTCCTGGAACCCATGCTGGAGGCGACGGGCTTCGAGATCGCCGAGGCCCGGTTCGACGGCCGGCTCTTCGGCGCCTACACCTGCGTCAGGCGCTGAGGCGGCGGTCAGTCGAGGTCGAACTCCCCGTCGCGCGCGCCCAGCACGAACGCCTCCCACTCGGCGGCCGTGAACCGCAGCACCGTCTCCGGGTCCTTGGAGTTGCGCATCCCCACGCCACCGCCGGGCAGATACGCGATCTCCACCTTCTCGTCCTCGGGGCCGCCCGGCGCGCTGAGCCACTCGACCCCGGAGATGTCGAGCGCGTACAACTCGTTCTTCTCGCGCTCCTTGCGCGCGGCCAGCTCCTCGGGGGTCTCCGTCGAGGCCATCAGCGTCCCCCTGCCCCCGTGCCGGATGCGGCGGGGGCGTGCCCGCGCCGGATCAGGGCCCTGTGCATAGCGTCCTCCCACGGCCCGGCGGAGCCTCCCCGCCGAGTCCCGTAGGTGATCGTAACGCAGCACACTGTCACGAAGCCCTGGCTTTACCGCCCGCTTTGCCGCCCCGGCCCCGCGGCGGGCCAGGATCAGAATCCGCCGAGCCACCAGTCGGCGCCGAGCACGAGCACGAAGCCCGCGCCAAGGACCGCCATCCCGAGCCTGGTGCGACCGCGGCGGCTCATCTCGATGACGGCCCCGGAGAGGATGAAGGCCGCCCCGTAGAGGCCGATCGACTGCAGCGAGGAGCCGTCCCCCAGCTGGATGACCAGCACCACCGCCATCACGACCATGGCGGCGGCCGCGATCGCCATGCGCACCCGCCTGGCCTGGCGGGGAGTGAGACCCTGCTGCGTCGAAGTCACCGGAGCAGCATAAGCGTTCGGCGAGGAGCGCGATCCGCTGGCACGGAGTGACGGGCTTGTGTGGCTTCTGTGTGCGCCCGGTCACGCGCCCGCCCGCCCCCGGAAACGCCGCAGGTGACCTAGGACCCTGTCAACTACCGTTCCTATAACGGGTGTTCGCACCTCTGTTGCAACAATACGGCGCGCGCGGTCTAGGATGGGTGGCCCACGGTGACTGAACCAGCACGACCTGTGGAAGGGGAGGGGCAGGATGGGCGACCGTACGCGCCATCCCGCGGATCTGCACGTTGCCGACGGGGCACTGAGTGACTTCACCCATTGGCTGGGCGGCATCGTCGAGCCGCTGGACAACCTGGCGGCGGACATCGCCGAGTTGAACATCGCCACACACCAGTACGGCGGCGCCATGCCCGCCGTCGCGGAAATGGCCAGGCAGTACGAGACCGCGCGATCCCGCCTCGTGGAATTCGTGCGCATCCAGCGTGAGGCGGTCGAGATGCTCGGCATCGCGGCCCAGATCTCCGAACGCGGCTACGAGGCGGTCGACCAGGAACAGCTCGACCGGCTGCGGCAGATCACGAGCACCTGGAACGAACGGTATCCCCGGCCACCGCGGATTCCCGAGGAGGCGTCCGGCGGCGGAGGCGGGGGCCGCGACATGGCTCTGTAAGACGAGAAGGGGGGGAACACATGACGGAATTCGAGCACTACACGCATCAGGAACTGGCCGCGGTCATCGCGCACGGCGACCCGGAGGTCCTCGCCCACCGATCCCTCGCCATGGCGGCGATCATGCCGCACCTGGCGAACCTCGGCAGCCAGATCGCCTCGCGGATGGAGCAGGTCGACTGGCAGGGCGAGGGCGCCGAGGTCTTCCGCGCCTGGGGCGACCACTTCCGCAACGAGTCTCTCGTCCTCGGCGAGTACACCGGGGCCGTTGCCAAGGCGATGAACCTGGCCGCCTCGGCCCTCGCGAGGGCCAGGACCTCCATGCCCACGCCCCCGGCCCTGGGCCCGGTCACCACCGAGGGGGCCACTCTCCTCACCGCGGAGGCCGACCGCCAGGAGGCCATCGGCATCGTCGAACGCCTCTCCGCCGCGTACCGCACCGCGGCGGAGGACCTTGCCCGCGCCCGGGAACCGAAGTTCAAGCCGCTCGCAGTGGATCTTCCCGAGTTCGATGCGCCGGGCCGGACGCCGTTTGCTGCTGGGCCGGTGGAAGGAGAGGCGTTTCAGGCGGCATCCCCGGGAGGGCAGGCGCAAGATGCCGCGCTGAACGACTCGGCAGGCGAGGGCACGGAGATCCCGGCCAATGCGCAGACGCCTCCGTACCCGGAATCGACGGCTGGGAAGGAGGAGCCGCAGCCGTCGCCGGCCGGTGACAGCGGCCCGCTCACGACATCGCTTGACTCGGCGAATCCGGTTTCTCCAACCGAGACTCCGCCGACGCGGTCAGGCGGTGGCCCGGCAGTGCCCCCCCTTGGGGGGAGGGAGGGCCAGCCCCTCCCCCTTCCCGCTGCGCCACCGGTCGGGCGTGGCGCCTGGCTGCCTCCCGACCTTGACCCGGCGCCTGCAGGGCGGATGCCGAGTGGCGGGTTCCCGGGCGGGCGCCCTGCTGATACAAACCGGCCCGTGACGGGTGCCCCCCGTGAGGGCGGAGGGGAAGCGCGGACGCGTGGTACTCCGCCAGGACGCCCGCCGATGGTGCGGCAAGGGGGGTGGGATGGGCAGTCCACGCCCCCGAGGCAACAGAGTCTCGTCGGCGGAGTGCCCCGGCAGACCGGCCAGGCGACCAGGAGGGCGTTCTCCGGTGGCGCGGTGGAGCCGGGTGTCGCGCCCGCGATGCGGGATCCCGCCACCGGGGCCGTAAGGGGACCGGGCGGAGGGCTCGTCGGCCGTCTGGCACGTCGGCGTCAGGTGACGGCCAGGGGAGTGCGTCTATCGCCCGGTCTCGTGATCGGTGACCACATTGCCGGACAGGAGGCGGGTGGGGATCCCCGTGGCGGAACGGATGCGGATGGCCGTCAGAGCCAGCGCCCTGCGAGGGTTACCGGAAAGCCCCGCAGGATCGGACGGCGTCGGCGCCGAACGAATGCGCGCGATCAACGTCAACGAGTGGAAAGGGACGACTGACGCCGATGCCTCGCCTTCCTCTGTTACTCCGACGGACTGCCTTGGTCTTCCCGTTGTTTCTGGTGGCCTCCACGCTGCCGGGCCTGCTGACCGCGCCTGCCGCTTCGGCCGAGGACGTGCACGACCCCTGGTACATGGACACCCTGCGCGTAGAGGAGATGTGGCAGCAGACTCGGGGTGAGGGGGTGACCGTCGCCGTCATCGATACCGGGGTCGACGACTCGCTGCCCGAATTGGCAGGGAAAGTTGTGGGCGGTACGGATCTGACCTTCGGTGCCGAAGGGCCGACCGTGGACGAAGCAGGCCACGGAACGAACATGGCTGCCCTGATTGCCGGGACGGGAGAAGGTGGTGGCGTCCGAGGCCTGGCCCCGGATGTCGATCTCATCTCGATCCGAGTGGGAGAGAGAGACGGACAGGTCGATTTCGATCTTGATGCGCGCATGGCGGAGGCAATTCAATACGCGGCCGAATCCGGCGCACAGGTGATCAATATCTCCTGGGGGAAAGTCGAGGACGGCGTCGATGTCGAGGCGATCAGTGAGGCAATTGCGGAAGCGGCCCGTCAGGGGGCCCTCATTTTCGCGGCTTCAGGGAACGACGGGGACACCGAGAACTCGTCGTTTTTTCCGGCTGACCGGGACGGCGTGGTGGCGGTAGGTGCTGTAGACCGCAACGGGCGAGTTTCGCACTACTCCACCCATGGCCCGCAACTGGCTTTGGCGGCACCGGCAGATGACGTCCCTTCGCATTGTCCGGACGCCCCGGGCGGTCTATGCCTCGACCCCGAGGGCGGCACCAGCAGTGCCAGCGCATTGGCCTCCGCCTCTGCCGCGTTGATCTGGTCGGCGCATCCGGACTGGACCAAGAACCAGGTGCTGCGGGTCATGATGGAGACCGCGGACGGGCCGGAAGGCCACGAGCGGGACGACTACATCGGGTATGGGATGGTCCGCCCCGATCGGGTGATTCTCGATGGGGAGGGGGAACCGGGACGGCCGGACACGAGTCCGCTCTTCCCGAGTTACGAGGCGTCGCTCGACCCGCCGGCCACGCCCGAGCCCACCGCGCCCGAGCCGGGCGCGGACGAGGGCGAGGGCTCCTCGCCCGCGCCGGGGGCCGCGGCGAGCGAGGGGGCCGAGCAGACGGTTGCGAGTTCGTCGGACGGCTCGGACGGCTCCGGGGCGGGGCCGTGGGTGCTGTTCGGACTGGCCGGCGCCGTGCTCATGGGCGGAACCGTGACGGCGGTGCTGCTCAGCCGCAGACGCGCCACCACGCTGTGACGCGAAGTAGCAATCTCAGGAGGGGAATTCGACATGGCTGACCCACAGACCGGTGCCCAGGGCGACCTGGTCGTCGGGAGTGCGGAGATCACCCGGCTGACGTCCTCGATCGACGAGGTGGTGGGGGAGCTCCAGACGAACCGCAACCATCTCTCGGGCGTCGCGGGCGACGTGCTCGCCGGGTGGCAGGGAGAGGCCTCCCGGCAGTTCTCCCAGGGCACCACGGACGCCGGCCTCAACCTCGACCGGCTGATCCGGGCCCTGCAGAACCTCAGGGACCTGGTCCAGATGAGCCGGGACAGCTTCACGGCCGAGGAGCAGGAGCAGGCCGCCCAGATGAGGAGCGTCGCGCTCAACGACAACATCGCGAGCCTCTGACGAGGAAGAGCTTTCGTGCGCACGCTCGCACGGGGAGGGAACTTCATGTCCGACATCAGCGTGAACTACGCGGCGCTGACCGCGGGGGCCGACGGCCTGACGCAGCAGGAGCAGGCGCTGCTGCACAAGATCGAGGACCTGGCGCAGGCGCTGAACCGGGTGGCGGCCGGCTGGACCGGTGAGGCCCAGCGCGCGTTCCACGAGAACATGCGGGCCTTCGCCGAGGAGACGGCCAACCTGGCCGCGGTGCTCGGCCGCACCGGCAACCAGCTCGGCAACGCCCAGGCCGACTACCGGCACGTGGACCACCGGCAGGCCGCCCAGTACCGGGCCTGAGCCCACGCCGGGCCCTCGGCCCGGCGCCGCCTGTCGCGCAAGAGGCAACAGACGCACCTGCGGGGCCGTCCACCGGACGGCCCCGTTCGCGTGCCGTGACCCGCGCCCCGGGCCCCGGCTCACGCGCCGGCTCCCGAGGGGCGGGCCGAGGGGCTTCCGAGTGGCGGCCGAGGGGCTGGGGCGCGCCCTGGCGCCGGTGCGGCCGCTTCCCCACCGACGGCCGATCCCCATCCGCGTCCGCTTCCCCACCGGCGGCCGATCCCCACCGACTCCCCACCGGCGGCCGAGCCTCGCGCGGCCGACGGGGCGCGCCGGCGCCCCCGCTACTCCTCGGGCAGCCAGCCCAGTTGCACGAGGCGGCTGTCGCGGCGGCGCCCCACCAGGCGGGCCCGGCCCTGTGGCAGCGGCTGCGCCCTGGCCCCGTGCAGGATCTCGCCCTCCTTCGGGTCGCCGGAAAGCAGCAGGCCCTGGGCGCCCGCGTCCCGCAGCCGCTGCAGGAACGGGTCGAACAGGGCCCGTCCGATGCCCGCCGCGTTGCGCGCCACGATGAAGCTGATGCCGGTGTCCCTCGCGTAGGCCAGGTGGTCGGCCAGCGTGGTCAGCGGGTTCCTGCCCGCGGCCGAGGCCAGGTCGTGGTCGTCGACGATGACGAACATCCGCGGGCCCGACCACCAGTTGCGCGCCCGCAGCTCCTGGAGCGTGATGTTCTCCCGCGGGGCGCGCTTCTCGAAGAGGCTGTTGAGGGAGAGAACGTCCGTGTTGAGCTTCGCCTCCGTGGTGGCGTACCCGGCGACGTAGCCCTCGGGGGCGGCGGCCATCAGCGAGCGCCGGAAGTCCGTGATGGCGAAGCGCGCCTCGCCCGGGCCGTAGCGCTCGGTCAGCTTGTGCATGATCAGGCGCAGCGCGGCCGTCTTGCCCGACTCGTTCTCCCCGATGACCAGCAGGAAGGGGTCCCGGTCGAAGTCGAGGAAGACGGGCTCCAGGTCGGACTCGCCGAGGCCGATGGCGATGCCGTCCTGTGGGCGTTCGAAGCCCTTGGGGAGGTCCTGGGCGGGCAGGCGGCGCGGCAGCATCCGCACCCGCGGGGCAGGCGGGCCATTCCACGCCTCGTCCACGGCGGCCACCAGGGCGGCCGTGGCCGCGGTGAGTCCCTCCGCGCCCGGGGTGCCGTCCAGCCGCGGCAGGGCCGAGATCCAGTGCAGCCGCTCCGGGGTCTGCCCGCGGCCGGGGATGTCCGCGGGAACGGCCGCGGCCACCTTCCGGTCGAAGTCCGAGTCGAGGGCGTCGCCCAGCCGCAGTTCGAGGCGGTTGGTCAGCTGGTCCTTGACGGCCACCCGCAGCTCCATGTGGCGGGAGGCGGTGACGATCAGGTGGATGCCGTAGCCGAGGCCGCGGGTGGCGATGTCGGCGAGCACCGGCTCCAGCGTCATGTCGTGGTCCTGCTTGAACGCGGCCCACCCGTCGACCAGGAGGAACACGTCGCCCAGCGGCTGGTCGGCCAGCCGCCCCTCGGCGCGGAGCCGGCGGTAGGTGGGCATCGAGTCGATCCCCTGGCGCCGGAACAGCTCCTCGCGCGTGGCCAGGGCCCCGGCCACCTCGGCGACGGTCCGGCGCACCCGGTCCGGGTCGAGCCGCGAGGCGACGCCGCCGACGTGCGGCAGGCCCTCCAGGGCCGACAGCCCGCCGCCGCCGAAGTCCAGCGCGTAGAACTGGACTTCGGCCGGGGTGTGGGTGAGCGCGAAGGAGGCGACCAGGGTGCGAAGCAGCGTCGACTTGCCGGACTGGGGCCCGCCCACGACGAGCATGTGGCCGCCCGCCCCCGAGAAGTCCCGCACCAGGGTCTCGCGCCGCTGCTCGAAGGGCTTGTCGACCAGGCCGAGGGGCACCGCCAGGCTCCCGGAGCGCCCGGGCGCCGAGAGGCCACGGCCCTCCTCGACCCGCAGCCCCGGCAGCAGCTCGCCCAGCGTGGGGGAGGAGTCGAGCGGCGGCAGCCAGACCTGGTGGGCGGCGGGGCCCTGCCCCTCCAGGCGGCGGGCGATGACGTCGAGCACCGTGTCCGCGAGGGCGTCCTCGCCGGCGGCCGGGGCCTGGGCCGGGGGGTGGGGCGCCGCCGGGCCGGGCTCCGCGTGGGCCACGGGAACCGGATCGGCGGTGAACACGACGGGGTGGCGCGCCGGGGGCCGCGGCCCGTCCGCGGCGGCCACGGGCTTCGCCGAGGGCTCGCGGTAGGGGCCCGAGACGTACGCCGCCTTGAAGCGGACCATCTCGTCGGTGCCGAACTTGAGGATGCCGGAGCCGGGAATCTGCGGCAGGTGGTAGGCGTCGGGCGTGCCGATGGCGGTGCGGGACTCGGCGGCGGAGAAGGTGCGCAGCCCGATCCGGTACGAGAGGTAGGTGTCGAGGCCGCGGAGCCTGCCCTCCTCCAGGCGCTGGGAGGCCAGCAGGAGGTGGACGCCGAGCGACCGGCCGATCCGGCCGATCTGGATGAACATGTCGATGAAGTCGGGCTTGGCGGAGAGCAGTTCGCTGAACTCGTCGATCACGAGCACCAGCGAGGGCAGCGGCTCGAGCGGGGCCCCGGCCGCGCGCGCCTTCTCGTAGTCGCCGAGGTTCGCGTAGTTGCCCGCGGCGCGCAGCAGCTCCTGGCGGCGCTGGAGCTCGCCGCGGATCGAGTCGCCCATCCGGTCGACGAGGGTCAGGTCGTCGGCCAGGTTGGTGATGACGGCGGAGACGTGGGGGAGCCCGGCCATGCCGGTGAACGTGGCGCCGCCCTTGAAGTCGGCGAGCACGAAGTTCAGCGTCTCCGAGGTGTGGGTGACCGCCAGGCCGAGGACCAGCGTGCGCAGCAGCTCCGACTTGCCCGAGCCGGTGGCGCCCACGCACAGGCCGTGCGGGCCCATGCCCTCCTGGGCCGCCTCCTTGAGGTCCAGCATCACCGGCTGGCCCTCCTCGTCCACGCCGATGGGCACCCGCAGCCGCTCGCCCGCCGAGCGCGGGCGCCAGGTCCTGGCCACGTCCACCGCGGCGGGGTCCCCGAGCCCGAGCAGCTCCGCGAAGTCCAGCTCGGCGAGCAGCGGTTCGTCCTCGTCCGCCGCCGTGCCCAGGCGCAGCGGCGCCAGCTGCCTGGCCAGGGCCTCGGCCGCGGCGGGCGGCAGCACGTCGGGCTCGCCCTCGAACACGGTGCCCTCGGGGGACTCGAGGCGCAGCTCGCCCGGCGTGCAGTGCACCCACAGCGCGCCCCGGGCCGGCCCGGGACCGCCGAAGGGCTCGCCGCGGCCCGGCTCACCGCCCGGCAGCAGCTCCAGCACGGTGACGCCCTGAAGGCCCTCGGCGGCAGCGAAGGCCGAGTGCGGGGGCAACCGGACGCCGTCGAGCACGAGCAGCACGTGCGGCGCGTCGAGCACCGGCTTGCCGCCGGGGGAGAACCGCCCCCTGCCCTTCAGCCGCCCCGCCAGCTCCTGCTCCAGGTCGGGCACCTGCCGCCCCAGCAGCCGCCGGGTGCCCGCGCCGTCCAGGGAGGCCAGCTGGGTGTGCGGCAGCCATTTCGCCCACTCCCAGGCGCCGGCCGCGTCCGCCGACGAGGCCACGGCCACGGTGACGTCCTCGGGCGAGTGCAGCGCGGTCAGGGAGACCACCAGCGAGCGGGCCGTGCCGCGGGCGGTCTCCGGCTCGCCGGTGAGCGCGATCCGGTGGAAGCCGCGCAGCGAGACCGCCATCGGGAGCCCGCGCACCGTGCCGTGCGTGTCGAGGAAGCGCCGCATCGCGCCGGCCGTCAGCGGCTCGGGCTCGTCGGCCTGCGCCGCGTCGGGAGGCACCAGGGGCGTCGCCAGCTGGTGCTCGCCGAGGCCGAGGCGCACCTGCCCGAAGTCGGCGTCGCCGGGCCGCCGCTCCCACACCCTGCTGCCCTCGGCCACCAGCGCCCACAGCTGGTCGGGGGCCGGGTGCAGGTAGAGCTGGGAGTCCCGCTGCTCCCGCGCCGTCCGCCGCACCGCCTCCCGGGTGCGGGCCAGGTACTTGAGGTAGTCCCGCCTGGCCTCGGCCATCTGGCCCTGGGTGCCGCGGCGGAAGCGGACGACCATGGCGACCAGCATGCCGACCGTCGAGACCAGCATCAGCATGCCCATCACCCGCATCATCGGCGCGGCGTTCGGCATGAAGAAGAAGACGACCGAGGTGCCCATGCCGAGCATCGGCACGAGCTGCATCAGCACGCTCTCCTGCTGCCCTCTGGGCAGCTCGGGCGGCGAGGCGAGGTGCACGGGCTCGTCGGCGACCTTCTCCGGAAGGGCGCGCGGCGGCCGCTTGACCACGATCTGGCTCAACGAAATCCCCCCCGCGGCAACGGCAGACGTACGGCTGGTGTCGCGCTCCGCATCCTACTGACCACCACCGACAGCACAGCCGGTAGGGTGACGGGCGCACTGCGTGCGCAACCGTGAGGGGGGAAACGTACCGTGAGCACGACCGCGACCGGGCCGGCGAGCCCGGGTGGGCAGGCGAATCGGGCGGTGCAGGCGCCGGCCACGGGGACGGGCACCGGGTTCTGCCGGGTGACGGTGGCGGCGCCGGGCAGCCGCGTCGACCTGGCGCTGCCCGAGGACGTCCCGCTGGCCGACCTGTACCCCGAGCTCCTCAGACTCGCCGGGCAGGCCCCGGACCCGGGCGCCCCGGTGGGCTATCACCTGGTGCGGCGCGACGGCACCGTCCTGGACGGCGCCCGCACCCTCGGCGCCCAGCGGGTGCTGGACGGCGAGGTCCTGGTACTGCGTCCCTTTGCCGACTCGCTGCCGCCGCCGGTGCACGACGACGTGACCGACGCCGTCGCCGAGGCCGTGACCCACGACCGGCTGCTGTGGCACGACGGCATGCTGCGCGCCGGGGGGCTGATCGCCGCGGGGGTGCTGGCCGCGCTCACCGCGGCGGCGCTGTGGCTGGGCGAGCCGGACCGGCACGACATGCACGGGCTGCCCGGCGTCCTCGCGGGCGTCCTCGCCGTGCTGCTGATCGCCTTCGCCGCCGTGCGCGCCCGGGTCTACGAGGACCGCGCGGCGGCCGTCGCCTCCGGGCTGGCGGCCCTGCCGCACGCCCTGGTCGGGGGCACGGGGGCGCTTCCGCTGGACGCGGGGCACGGCGCCGGGCGCCTGCAGCTGCTGCTCGGCTGCCTGGCCGTGCTGCTGGCCTCGGCCGTGCTGATCGCCGCGATGCCCGAGGCGGCGAGCTGGTTCGCCGCGGGCGCCTGCGCCGCCACCCTCGGCGCGCTCGCCACCTTCTGCGCCCTGCTCACCGAGGGCACCCCCGTCCAGACCGCGGCGCTCTGCCTGCCGGTCGTGCTGGGCGCCCTGGCGTTCCTGCCCGCCCTCACCGCGGCCCTGGTGCGGCTGCCCGTCGGCTACGAGACGCCGGCGCCGCCCCCCGACCCGCGCACGGCCCCGGGCGGCGGGCCGCGTTCCGAGGACCGCCCCGATCCGCTGGACACCGCCCGCATCGCCGCCCAGGCCCGGCGCGGCCACCAGATCCTCCTGGGCCTCACCGGCGGCTGCGCGGCGCTCGCCGTCGCGGCGGCCGGGGTGCTCGGCTTCGCCTCCGACGGCTGGGGCCGGCTGCTCGCGCTGGCCGCCGCCGTCGCCCTGCTCACCCGGGCCCGGCTGTTCCGCTACGCCGTCCAGGTGTCCGTCCTGCTCGCGGCCGGGCTGACCGCCCTGGTCCTGCTCGTCCTCGGCTTCGTGCTCGACGCCGCCACGGCGGGCGGCCGGCCGGAGGGAACGGACTCGCTGCACACCCTGTGGCTGGCCGCCGCCCTCACCGCGGCGGCCGGCCTGCTCGCCGCCGTCGCCCTGATCGTGCCCAGGGCGGGGCTGACGCCCTTCTGGGGACGCGTCCTCGACCTCACCGAAGGCGTAGTACTGTTGTCCCTGATTCCGCTGTGTCTGGCGGTACTTGACGTCTACGGCGAGGCCCGCGGCCTGACCAGCGGCTGAGGGGCCTTGGGGCCTGGGCCGATGTGCTCACCGGCCGGATCTGTTGTACGGTGCTCACTGGCCGTTTGCGTACGCGCCCCCGGAGTCTTCTGGAGGAAGCGCTCAGCGGACCCCGCCTCCCGAGTTCCGGAAGTTCCCCTGCGGGTCAGACCAGGGGCACTCGGTGGCCAGATGAACACCACCAAGGAGTACGTGTGTCGTCGCTCGACGCCGCAACGAAGCAGAAGATCATCGCCGAGTTCGCCACCAAGGAGGGCGACACCGGCTCCCCCGAGGTCCAGGTGGCGCTGCTCTCGCGCCGCATCTCGGACCTGACCGAGCACCTGAAGACCCACAAGCACGACCACCACTCCCGCCGGGGCCTGCTGCTCCTGGTCGGCCAGCGCCGCCGCCTGCTCCAGTACCTGGCGAGCAAGGACATCCAGCGCTTCCGCACCCTGGTGGAGCGCCTCGGCATCCGCCGCGGCGCGGCGGGCGCCAGGTAAGACGCCATCGAGGGAGCGGCCACCGCTGGGGGCCGCTCCTTCGCCGTACTCCCCGCCCGCGCCCCGGCCACCGGCCGCGGGGCGCCGTGGCTCCCCGGGGCCGGAGCGAAACCGGGCCGGGACGCCGCCTCCTTTGTAGGCTGGACCCAGCGGCACAACGACATACCCGACACACACGAGGCGGAGCGCCATCCGCACCGACGCCGGTCCTCGGTAGTGGCCCCCGGGCGGCGTCCCGGGAGCTTCGATCGATGGCCGGCCCGCACGGAGGTGCTCCACCGCACCGTCCCGCCGCCCCACGGCGCGACGGAGAAGAGGAGACATTCCAAGGTGGAGAACGAAACCCACTACGCCGAGGCCGTCATCGACAACGGCTCCTTCGGCACCCGCACGATCCGCTTCGAGACCGGCCGGCTCGCCAGGCAGGCGGCCGGTTCCGCGGTCGCCTACCTCGACGACGACACGATGGTGCTCTCCGCCACCACCGCCTCGAAGCACCCCAAGGACCAGCTCGACTTCTTCCCGCTCACCGTCGACGTCGAGGAGCGGATGTACGCGGCGGGCAAGATCCCCGGTTCCTTCTTCCGGCGCGAGGGGCGTCCTTCGGAGGACGCGATCCTCACCTGCCGCCTGATCGACCGCCCGCTGCGCCCCTCGTTCAAGAAGGGCCTGCGCAACGAGATCCAGATCGTCGAGACGATCATGGCGCTCAACCCCGACCACCTCTACGACGTGGTCGCCATCAACGCCGCCTCCTGCTCGACGCAGCTGGCGGGCCTGCCGTTCTCCGGGCCGATCGGCGGCACCCGGGTTGCCCTGATCCGCGGCCAGTGGGTCGCCTTCCCCACCCACACGGAGCTGGAGGAGGCCGTCTTCGACATGGTCGTCGCCGGCCGGGTGCTGCCGGACGGGGACGTGGCGATCATGATGGTCGAGGCGGAGGCCACCGAGCAGACCATCACCCTGATCCGCGGCGGCGCGACCGCGCCGACCGAGGAGGTCGTGGCCGCGGGGCTCGAGGCGGCCAAGCCGTTCATCAAGGTGCTGTGCAAGGCGCAGTCCGACCTGGCCGCCAAGGCCGCCAAGCCGACCGCCGAGTTCCCGATCTACCTCGACTTCCAGGACGACGTCCTGGAGGCGCTGACCACGGCGGTCAAGGACGAGCTGGCGCAGGCGCTGACGATCCCGGGCAAGCAGGACCGCGAGGCGGAGCTCGACCGGGTCAAGACCGTCGCCGCCGAGAAGCTGCTGCCGCAGTTCGAGGGCCGCGAGAAGGAGATCTCGGCCGCCTACCGGGCGCTGACCAAGCAGCTGGTGCGCGAGCGCGTCATCCGCGACAAGGTCCGCATCGACGGCCGCGGCGTCACCGACATCCGCACCCTGGCCGCCGAGGTCGAGGCGATCCCGCGGGTCCACGGCTCGGCGCTCTTCGAGCGCGGCGAGACGCAGATCCTCGGCGTCACCACGCTGAACATGCTCCGGATGGAACAGCAGCTCGACACGCTGTCCCCGGTGACCCGCAAGCGGTACATGCACAACTACAACTTCCCGCCGTACTCCACCGGCGAGACCGGCCGCGTCGGCTCCCCCAAGCGCCGCGAGATCGGGCACGGGGCGCTGGCCGAGCGGGCGCTGATCCCGGTGCTGCCCAGCCGCGAGGAGTTCCCCTACGCGATCCGGCAGGTCTCCGAGGCCCTCGGCTCCAACGGCTCCACCTCGATGGGCTCGGTCTGCGCCTCGACCATGTCCCTGCTGAACGCGGGCGTGCCGCTGAAGGCGCCGGTGGCCGGCATCGCGATGGGCCTGATCTCGCAGGAGATCGAGGGCGAGACGCACTACGTGACGCTGACGGACATCCTCGGCGCCGAGGACGCGTACGGCGACATGGACTTCAAGGTCGCCGGCACCCGGCAGTTCGTCACCGCCCTCCAGCTCGACACCAAGCTGGACGGCATCCCCGCCTCGGTCCTGGCCGCCGCGCTCAAGCAGGCCAGGGACGCCAGGCTGCACATCCTCGACGTGATGAGCGAGGCCATCGACGTCCCCGACGAGATGTCCCCGAACGCGCCGCGGATCATCACGGTGAAGATCCCGGTGGACAAGATCGGCGAGGTCATCGGCCCCAAGGGCAAGATGATCAACCAGATCCAGGAGGACACCGGCGCCGACATCACCATCGAGGACGACGGCACGATCTACATCGGCGCCGCCGACGGCCCGGCCGCCGAGGCCGCCCGCACCGCGATCAACGGCATCGCCAACCCGACGATGCCCGAGGTCGGCGAGCGCTACCTGGGCACGGTCGTCAAGACGACCACCTTCGGCGCCTTCGTCTCCCTCCTGCCCGGCAAGGACGGCCTGCTGCACATCTCGCAGATCCGCAAGCTGGCCGGCGGCAAGCGGGTGGAGAACGTGGACGACGTCCTCGGCGTCGGCCAGAAGGTCCAGGTCGAGATCGCCGAGATCGACCAGCGCGGCAAGCTGTCCCTGATCCCCGTCCTGGAGGACGGGGCCGCGGAGGGCGAGGCCCAGGCCACCGAGAAGGGCGCTGCCGAGAAGTGACCGGTACGCCCCGCGCGACGACGGCCCGCCCCACCGCTGAGGTGGGGCGGGCCGTGCCCCGTCCGCGTCCCGCCACCGGCTCCGCCGTGCGCAAGACGGTGCTGCCCGGCGGGCTGCGGATCGTGACCGAGACGGTGCCGCAGGTGCGCTCCGTGTCCTTCGGCATCTGGGCCAGGGTCGGCTCCCGCGACGAGACCCCGGCGCTCAACGGCGCCACGCACTACCTGGAGCACCTGCTCTTCAAGGGCACGAGGCGGCGCTCTGCCCTGGACATCTCCTCGGTCATCGACGCCGTGGGCGGTGAGATGAACGCCTTCACCACGAAGGAGTTCACCTGCTACTACGCCCGGGTGCTCGACGCCGACCTGCCGCTCGCTGTCGACGTCGTCTGCGACATGCTCACCGGCTCGGTGATCGCCCCCGAGGAGGTGGACGCCGAGCGCGGCGTCATCCTGGAGGAGATCGCGATGACCGAGGACGACCCGAGCGACGGCGTGCACGACCTGTTCGCGCGCACCCTCTTCGGGGACTCCCCGCTCGGCCGCCCCGTCCTCGGCACCGTCGAGACGATCAACGCCCTGACCCGCGACCGCATCGCCCGCTTCTACCGGCGCCACTACGACCCGACCCGCCTGGTCGTCACCGCCGCCGGGAACCTCGATCACGACGCCCTCGTGGCCCAGGTCGCGCAGGCATTCGGGGAGGCCCTGTCCGCCGGCGCGGAGGCGGGCGCCGAGCCGGTGGGGCCGCGCTCGGGGCAGCGGGGGCTGCGCGCCGCGGGCCGGGTGGACGTGCTGGAGCGCCGCACCGAGCAGGCGCACGTCATCCTGGGGATGCCGGGCGTCTCCCGCCACGACGAGCGCCGCTGGGCCCTCGGCGTGCTCTCCGCCGCCCTGGGGGGCGGGATGAGCTCGCGCCTGTTCCAGGAGATCCGCGAGAAACGGGGCCTGGCCTACAACGTCTACACGCACACCTCCGGCTACGCCGACTGCGGCCTGTTCGGCGTCTACGCGGGCTGCCGCCCCGACCGCCTCTCCGACGTGCTGCGGATCTGCCGCGAGCAGCTCGCCGAGGTGGCAGAACACGGCCTCGACGAGGAGGAGACGCGCCGGGCGATCGGCCAGCTCACCGGTTCCACCGTGCTCGGCCTGGAGGACACCGGCTCGCTGATGCACCGCATCGGCAAGAGCGAGCTGTGCTGGGGCGAGCAGCTCTCGGTCGACGAGCTGCTGGACCGGATCGCCGCGGTCACTCCCGACGAGGTGCGGAAGGTGGCGGGGGAGGTGCTGGGGCAACGGCCCTCGCTCGCGGTCATCGGCCGGCTCAGCGGCAGCCAGGCCGCCCGCCTGTCCGAGGCCGTGGCCTGAGAGAATCGGCGGCCGTGGGCCCGGCCACCACCCGGCCGGGCGAGCAGAACAGTCGAGGGACGAGAAGAACTATGAGCAAGCTGCGCGTGGCGGTCCTCGGGGCCGGCGGGCGGATGGGCTCCGAGGCGGTGCGCGCGGTGCGGGCCGCGGAGGAGTCCGCGGGGGACATGGAGCTGGTCGCCGCCCTCGGCCGCGGCGACCCGCTGTCCACCCTGGTGGAGGCAGGCGCCACCGTGGCCGTGGACCTGACGCACCCGGACGCGGTGATGGCCAACGTCGAGTTCTGCGTGCGCCACGGCATCCACGCGGTCGTCGGCACCACGGGCTGGACCGAGGAGCGGCTGGCGGCGCTGCGCGACTGGCTCGCGGACTCGCCCGGCACCGGCGTCCTGATCGCGCCGAACTTCGGCATCGGCGCGGTCCTCACCATGCGTTTCGCCCGGCAGGCCGCGCGTTTCTTCGAGTCCGTGGAGATCGTCGAACTGCACCACCCGGGCAAGGCGGACGCCCCCAGCGGCACGGCCGTGCGCACCGCGCAGCTGGTCGCCGGGGCCCGCGAGGAGGCCGGGCTGCCCGCCCAGCCGGACGCGACCGGCACGGCCCTGCCCGGGGCCCGCGGCGCCGACGTCTCCGGGGTGCCGGTGCACGCGGTGCGGCTGCGCGGCCTGGTCGCGCACCAGGAGGTGCTGTTCGGCGGCGAGGGGGAGCTGTTCACCATCCGGCACGACTCGATGAACCGCGCCTCGTTCATGCCGGGCGTGCTGCTCGGGATTCGCCGGATCGCGGGCGCGCCCGGCCTCACCTTCGGCCTTGAGCACTTCATGGAGCTGGACGGCTGACCGTGCGCGCCAGGTTCCTGTACTTCCTGATGAGCGCCGCCCTGGTGGGCTACTTCCTGCTGGCCGGCCAGCGCGGGGTGCTGCTCATCGCGCACGGCACCTGGGTGTCGGTGCCGCTGGGGGCGGCCGTGCTGGTCCTGCCGCTGCTGGGGGCCTGGTTCCTGTGGCGCAGCCTCCGGTTCGTGCTGGACGCCAACCGGCTGGCCCGCGAGCTGGACGCCGAGGGCGGGCTGCCCGTGGACGACCTGCCGCGCGCGCCGAGCGGCCGTATCCAGCGCGAGGCGGCGGACGCGGTGTTCGCGCAGCGGCGGGCCGAGGCGGAGGCCCATCCCGAGGACTGGCGCTGCTGGTTCCGCCTCGCGGTCGCCTACCACGACGCCCGGGACACCCCGCGGGCCAGGAAGGCGATGCAGCACGCGATCGCGCTGCACGCGGGAAGCGCCTCGCCCGAGCACTGACCGCCCCAGCCGGGCGAACGCCCCGGGGAGGCGTCTCCCGCGGCGCCGACGCCACCGGGCGGCCACCGGTCCCGGGGGACGCCCCTTCCCGGGGCGTGCCCGGGCGCGAGCGCCCGCGGGGGCTACTGGTGCTCGGCCGCCCAGGCCTCGATGGTGTCCGCGGCCCGGTCGAAGACCTCGGGGCGGCCCAGGAAGTCGGCGCTGTGGTCGGTGAGCAGCATCCGCAGCGGCTCGCCGTGGTGCCGCTCCACGAGCAGCCCCTGGCCCTGCACGGTGCGCGGCAGCCCCAGCCACTTCACGGGCTGCTGAACGGTGTGCACGCGCGAGATCTCCCGCCAGCGCAGGGTGCGGGTGCCGAGCAGGCCGACGCGGCGCAGGCCGCGGGAGCTGACCCAGATCCCCATGCGCAGCAGGCGCAGGGCGAGGGCGATGGTCACCACGGCGGTGCCCACCGTGACGCCGGCCCCCGCCGGGGGCCCGGCCAGCGCGATGATCAGCGCCGAGATCATCAGGTAGGCGGAGATCAGCAGTATGACGGCGGCGATGCCGACGCGCCAGGGGCCCAGACGGTAGGGGCGCCGCCAGTAGTCCTGGTCGGAGTGGGGCAGCGGAACGTCCGGCTGAGCGGCCGTGGAGGCGTCACGGTCGGCCGCGAGAAAGGTCAGGGGCACGGCTGGTCCTCGTTCGTATCACAGTCGAGCACAGGGGGGACGTGCTGTGAACGGTGAGGCTATCGCGCTCAGCGGTTGTCGGCTGCCTCCGGGGCGTCGGGGGCGGACCCGTGCTCCACGTCCAGGGCGGGTCTGGCCAGCAGCAACGCGCCCACGAGCCCGGATATCACGATGAGCCCGACCAGCAGGTGCCCCAGCCGCTGGCCGAGGCTCGGGCGCGGCCCGCGGGCCGGATCGCCCGGTGCGCCGCCCGGAGAGACGCCGGGACGTTCCTCATCGATGGGCCACGACATGCCGGTACTCCTCTCCTGATCGGGGTGGATACAAAGTTATCAGCTGAAGAATCCGACTCGATGACAAAGGTTCGATTTGCGGGCTGCTCTCCGCCGGGCTCCCGTCACCTCACGTGACGGTCCTAGGGTGGTGCCGCCCTGCCCGTGCCGCCCTCGAAAGGACGCGCCGATGAACGACCTCCCGAGCTTCCGCAGCGACATCACCGTCGAACTGGTCAAACACAGTGCCTCGGACACGGATGTGCTGTGGGCCGCGCGGGTCTCCACGGCCGGCGAGCAGTCCCTGGAGGAGGTGGGCAAGGACCCCGAGCGCTCCAAGGGCCTCATCAACTTCCTGATGCGCGACCGGCACGGCAGCCCCTTCGAGCACAACTCGATGACCTTCCTCGTCAGCGCGCCGATCTTCGTCTTCCGCGAGTTCCACCGGCACCGCGTCGGCTGGTCCTACAACGAGGAGAGCGGCAGGTACCGGGAGCTCAAGCCGGTGTTCTACGTCCCGGGCGAGGACCGCAACCTCGTACAGGAGGGCCGCCCGGGCAAGTACCGCTTCGTGCCGGGCACCGCCGGGCAGCGCTCGCTGGTGCGCAAGGTCCTGGAGGAGTCCTACCTCCGGTCGTACGAGGCGTACCAGGAGATGCTGGCCGCCGGGGTGGCCAGGGAGGTCGCCAGGGCCGCGCTCCCGGTGGGCCTGTTCTCCTCCATGTACGCCACCTGCAACGCGCGCTCGCTGATGCACTTCCTCGGCCTGCGCACCCAGGACGAGCGGGCGAAGGTCCCCTCCTTCCCGCAGCGCGAGATCGAGCTGGTCGGCAGGCGGATGGAGGAGGAGTGGGCCCGGCTGATGCCGCTCACCCACGCCGCTTTCAACGCGAACGGCCGCGTGGCCCCCTGACGGCCACAACCCCCGCCCCACCGGGCCGGTGTGCCCTAAGGAAAACCCGATTGAAGTGTCACGTATTGCGACATTTCGCGAAGTTCATCTAGGGTGATTGAACGGACCCGGCGCTGCCTGAACCCCCGAGCAGGCAGCGCCGGGCTCCACAGCTTGTTCGCCCCGATGGGCCCCGGCACTCTGAGCTGCGGGTAGCGTGGAACCTATGGCACCGACCTCCACACCGCAGACCCCCTTCGGGCGGGTCCTCACCGCCATGGTCACGCCATTCACGGCGGACGGTTCGCTCGACCTCGACGGCGCGCAGCGGCTCGCCGTCCATCTGGTGGAAGCGGGAAACGACGGCCTGGTCGTCAACGGCACCACCGGCGAGTCCCCCACGACCAGCGACGCCGAGAAAGCCAGGCTGGTCCGCGCGGTGGTGGAGGCGGTCGGCGAGCGCGCGCACGTGGTGGCCGGCGTCGGCACCAACGACACCAGGCACAGCGTCGAGCTGGCCCGCGCCGCCGAGGAGGCCGGCGCCCACGGACTGCTCGCGGTCACGCCGTACTACAACAAGCCTCCGCAGGAGGGGCTCTACCAGCACTTCACCGCCGTCGCGGACGCCACCGGGCTGCCCGTGATGCTCTACGACATCCCCGGCCGCAGCGGCGTGCCGATCGACACCGAGACCATGGTCAGGCTGGCAGGTCACCCCCGGATCGTCGCCAACAAGGACGCCAAGGGCGACCTCGGCCGCGCCGGCTGGGCCATCGCCACCACCGGCCTCGCCTGGTACTCGGGCGACGACATGCTGAACCTGCCCCTGCTGTCCGTCGGGGCCGTCGGCTTCGTCTCCGTGGTCGGCCACCTGGTGACCCCCGAGCTGCGCGCGCTGGTCGACGCCTACACGAGTGGCGACGTCGCCAAGGCCACGGAGATTCACCAGAAGCTCCTGCCGGTCTTCACCGGCATGTTCCGTACCCAGGGTGTGATCACCACCAAGGCGGCCCTCGGCATGCTCGGTCTCCCGGGCGGCCCGCTCCGGCTCCCCCTCGTCGGGCTGACCGAGCAGGAGAGCGAGCAGCTGAAGCGGGATCTCACCGCCGGCGGGGTACAGATCTGAGAAACCAGACGCGAAGCACCACGCGAATCACCTCGCTCAAGGTGATAACTGAATACCGACCAGTGCACACAGACACGCGCGCCACGTGCCCTCACCAGGGCAGGTGGCGCGCGTGGTCAGGAGAGTCTCTTGAGTCATCCGCACCCAGAACTCGGCCCGCCGCCGAGCCTTCCTGAGGGTGGCCTACGCGTTACCCCGCTCGGCGGCCTCGGCGAAATCGGCCGCAATATGACCGTCTTCGAATACGGAGGGCGGCTCCTCGTCGTCGACTGCGGCGTCCTCTTTCCCGAACAGGAACAGCCGGGCGTCGACCTCATTCTGCCGGACTTCACCTGCCTGAGGGACCGCCTCGACGACATCGACGGCATTGTTCTCACCCACGGCCACGAGGACCACATCGGCGGCGTGCCGTACCTGCTGCGCGAGAAGCCAGACATCCCGCTCATCGGATCGAAGCTGACGCTCGCGCTGATCGAGGCGAAGCTGCAGGAACACCGCATCCGGCCGTACACGCTTGAGGTCCGCGAGGGACATCGCGAGCCCATCGGGCCCTTCGACTGCGAGTTCGTGGCCGTCAACCACTCCATTCCCGACGCGCTGGCCGTCGCCATCCGCACCCCGGCCGGAATGGCCGTGCACACCGGCGACTTCAAGATGGACCAGCTGCCCCTCGACGGCCGGCTCACCGACCTGCGAGCCTTCGCACGGCTCGGCGAGGAGGGCATCGACCTGCTGCTGTGCGACTCGACGAACGCCGAGGTACCCGGATTCATCGCCCCCGAGCGGGAGATCTCGGGCGTGCTGCGGCAGGTCTTCTCGCGGGCCGAGAAGCGCATCATCGTCGCCAGCTTCGCCAGCCACGTCCACCGCATCCAGCAGATCGTGGACGCGGCCCACGAACACGGCCGCAGGATCGCCTTCGTGGGCCGCTCCATGGTCCGCAACATGGGCATCGCCAGGGACCTCGGCTACCTGCGGGTGCCCGCCGGGCTCGTCGTGGACGTCCGCGCGCTCGACGACCTCCCCGACAACGAGGTCGTCCTGGTCTGCACCGGCTCGCAGGGCGAGCCGATGGCGGCCCTGTCCCGGATGGCCAACCGGGACCACCAGATCCGGATCGTCGAGGGCGACACCGTGATCCTGGCCTCCTCCCTGATCCCCGGCAACGAGAACGCCGTCTACCGCGTCATCAACGGCCTCACCCGCTGGGGCGCGACGGTGGTCCACAAGGGCAACGCCAAGGTGCACGTCTCGGGTCACGCCTCCGCCGGCGAACTGCTGTACTTCTACAACATCTGCCGGCCCAGGAACCTGATGCCGGTGCACGGCGAGTGGCGGCACCTGCGGGCAAACGCGGAACTCGGCGCCATGACCGGCGTGCCGGCCGAGCGGATCGTCATCGCCGAGGACGGCGTCGCGGTCGACCTGGTCGACGGCAAGGCGAAGATCGTCGGCAAGACCCAGGCCGGGTACGTGTACGTGGACGGCCTGTCCGTGGGCGACGTGACCGAATCCAGCCTGAAGGACCGCAGGATCCTCGGCGACGAGGGCTTCATCTCCGTCTTCGTCGTGGTGGACAGCAGCACCGGCAAGATCGTCAGCGGGCCGAGCATCCACTCCAGGGGCTCCGGCATCGAGGACTCGGACTTCGCCGAGGTCATCCCGAAGATCGACGAGGTCCTGTCCAGGTCGGCCCAGGACGGCGTGGTCGATCCGCACCAACTCCAGCAGCTGGTAAGGCGGACGATGGGCAAGTGGGTCTCCGACACGTACCGCAGGCGCCCGATGATCATGCCGGTCGTGGTCGACGTCTGAGCCCCATCTGGCGGCGGGGCGCCTGGATTTGCATCCAGGCGCCCCGCTCCAGTACGTTTACGACACCGCCGCAACGGGAAGCCGGGAAGGCCAACTGCCCCGGGTCCCGCGGAGGGTCCGTTCCTTGAGAACTCAACAGCGTGTCTATTCTCGTCAATGCCAGTTTATTGATTGAGTAGTTCATTTTTAGCGAGGATTCTCGCGTGAAGCATTCACGGAGAGTTTGATCCTGGCTCAG
>NZ_RBAL01000015.1 GCF_003626535.1 Streptomyces hoynatensis | reverse complement strand
CCCACCCCCCCGCCCACGTATCGCCCGAACCACGCACCGCCTTCCGGGAGTTCCCATGCCCCACCGCAGACGCGCCCGCGCCGCCACCGCGGCCTGCGCGCTCGCAGGTCTCCTCCTGCTGACCACCTCCGCCTGCGGCGACGGCGCCCAGGGCGCCGGCGGAGCCGCCGACCTGGAGTCCGCCCCCGCCGCGCAGCGCCTCGACGAGGTCTGCCCCGCCACCGTCGTCGTCCAGGCCGACTGGGAGCCCGAGGCGGAACACGGGCCGATCTACAACCTGGTCGGCCCCGGCTACCGGGTCGACGCCGATCAGAAGCGGGTCACCGGCCCCCTCGTCGTGGACGGCCGCGACACCGGGGTGGACATCGAGGTGCGCGCCGGCGGCGCCGCCATCGGCTACCAGAGCATCTCCTCGCAGATGTACGTCGACGACAGCATCACCCTGGGCATGGTCACCACCGACGGCGCCATCGCCGCGGCGGCCGACCAGCCGGTGACCGCCGTCATGGCGCTGATGAACAAGAGCCCCCAGATGCTGATGTGGGACCCGGAGACCCACCCCGACTGGGAGACCATCGCCGACATCGGCGGCACCGACGCGAAGGTCGTCTACGTGGCGGGCAGCACCTACGCCTCCCTGCTGGTCTCCGAAGGGCTGGTCCAGGAGAGCCAGCTGGACGCCAGCTACGACGGCTCCCCCTCCCGCTTCGTCGCCGACCCGAGCATCGCCCAGCAGGGCTTCGCCACCGCGGAGCCCTACATCTACGAGCACGAGGTCGGCGCCTGGGGCAAGCCGGTGCGCTACCAGCTGCTCGCCGACGTCGGCTACAGCGTCTACCCCGAGGCCCTGTCCGTGCGCAGCGGCGACCTGGAGGACCTCGCCCCCTGCCTGGAGAAGCTGGTCCCCCTCATGCAGCAGTCGGCCGCCGACTTCGCCGCCGACCCCGGGCCCGTGGTCGACCTCGTCGCCGACCTGGTGACGCAGTACAACACCGGCTGGGTCTACTCCGCGGAGACCGGGACCTTCGCCGCCCGGCAGATGGTGGACCTCGGCATCCTCGCCAACGAAGCGGACGGCACGGTGGGCGGCTTCGACATGGACCGCGTGGAACAGACGCGCCAGGTGTTCACCCCCCTGATCACCGAGAGCGGCGCCGACGTCCCGCCCGGCCTCACCGCGGAAGACCTCGCCACCGACCGCTTCGTCGACCCCTCGATCGGAATCGGGTGACCGCGCGATGACCCTCGACCCCAAGACCGCCATGCTGCCCGAGCCCGAACTGCGCAGGCTCACCGAACTCGTCCCGGGCGACACGCCCGCCGGCGCCGCCGCGGCCGGAACGCCGGGCGCCGCCACCCCCGGCATCGAGGAGTTCTGCCGCGAGGCCGAGGCCCTGCTCGGGCCCGAGGGCGTGCTGCGCGAGGAGGCGGTGCTCGACAGGTGCTCGCGCGACTGGGCGCACATGTCCCCGATCCTGGCCGCCAGGCTGCCCGCCGGGCGGGCCGAAGTGGTGCTGCGGCCCACGGGCCACGACCGGCTCCCCGCCCTGCTCTCCCTGGCCTACCGCCACCGCGTCCCGATCACCCCCCGCGGCAAGGGCACCGGCAACTACGGGCAGGCCATCCCGCTGCGGGGCGGCGCCGTCCTCGACCTCACCGGCTGCAACCGGGTGGCCGAGGTGGGCGAGGGCTGGATCAGGGCCGAGGCCGGGGCCAAGATGTCCGACCTGGAGGCCAGGGCCCGCGCCGCGGGACAGGAACTGTGGATGTTCCCCTCCACCTTCGGCACCTCCCTCGGCGGCTTCCTCGCCGGTGGCAGCGGCGGCACCGGCTCCCTGCGGCACGGCACCAACGGCGACGGCTTCGTGCGCGAGCTGCGCATCGTGCCCTGCACCCGGGAGGCCGCCCCGTTCACCGTCACCGGCGCCGGCGCCCTGCCCTACATCCACGCCTACGGCACCAGCGGCGTCATCGCCACCGCGACCGTACGCCTGGCGCCCGCCCGGCTGTGGACCGGCCTGTTCGCGGCCTTCGGCGCCTGGGCACCGGCCACCGCCGCCCTCGCCGAGCTGGTGCGCCTGGAGCCCGCGCCGCGCCTGGTCTCCCTCGACGAGCCCGCCCTGGTGCGCACCTTCGGCGCCGACCCCGCCCTGGACCGCGACGCACACAGCCTGCGGGCCATCGTGGAGGAGGAGGCCGCCCCCGCCGCCCGCGCCCTGGTGGAACGCCACGGCGGGCGCGTCCTCGACACCCGCCCGGCGCCCGAGGGCCCCGCGCTGATCAGCTCCCTCTCCTTCAACCACCCCACCTACCACCTGATGAAGGCCGAGGAGGGCTGGTTCCACCTGGAGGTGGCGGGCGACGTCCTGCTCGGCGACACCTCGGCCGTCAAGGCCGTCTACCCGGGCACGGTGCTGCACCTGGAGGGCATGCGCTCGGGCACCGTCGGCATGCTCATGGCCCGCTACCGGGACGAGCCCACCGTCCGCCGCGGCATCGAGGCCCTGGAGGAGCTGGGCGTGCGCGTGCACGACGTGCACCAGTGGTACGTCGACAGGCGCGTGGAGCTGGTGCGCGAGGCCGCGGCCCGCACCGACCCCCGCGGCCTGCTCAACCCCGGCCACCTGCGGGCCGGCTGATCCACCGCCCGCCCGGCGGCGGCCAAGCGCCGCCGCCGGCCGACCACGGACGGAGCCTCACCATGGCCCTGACCCGCTTTCCCGAACTCACCGCCCCCGAGGTCGCGCGGCTGCCCGCCGGCACCCTCGCCCTGCTGCCGATCGGCGCCATCGAGCAGCACGGCCCCCACCTGCCGGTCGCCACCGACCACCTGATGGCCGAGGCCGTGGCGGAACGCGCCGCCCTGGCCGCCGCCGGCTCCTGCGACATCACGCTGCTGCCGGGGCTGGCCTACGCCAAGTCCAACGAGCACGCCTGGTCCCCCGGCACCCTGTGGCTGAGCGCGGACACGCTGTTCGCCGTCCTCGACGACCTCGGCCGCGCCCTGTCCGCCGGCGGCGTGCGGCGGCTCGCCTTCCTCAACGCACACGGCGGCAACAGCGCCCTGCTGGGCGTCGCCCTTCGTGAACTGCGCGCCAAATACGGCCTGTTCACCTTCCTGCTGCACGCCTCCCTGCCCGCGGACCAGGGCGGGTCCTCGCCCGCGGCCGAGCAGGGCATGGGCGTGCACGGCGGACTCCACGAGACCTCGGCCCTGCTCCACCTGCGCCCCGACCTGGTCCGGATGGAGCTGGCCACGCGCAGCGTGCCGGAACACCTCGGCCGCTACGAGCACATCGGCTTCGGCAAGGCCGTCGCCTTCGGCTGGCTCAGCGACGACTTCGGCACCGGCAACGGCGTCATCGGCGACCCCACCGGGGCCACCGCGGAACTCGGCCGCAGGCTCGTGGACGGCGCCGTCGCCCGCGCCGCCGCCGCCCTGCGCGAGTGCGCCCGCTTCCACCCAGGACCCCCCGCCACCCCGCACTCCGAGGAGACCCCGTGACCACTCCGCCCCTGCACAAGCCGCTGCGCGAGCTGACCGCCCACCACATCAGCCCGGGCGACACCGTCAAGCTCGCCGTCCTCACCGGGCCCGCCGACGGCTCGCCCACCACGGTCGTGTTCGAGGTGTGGGAGCCCGGCGGGGCCCAGCCGCTCAACTGGCACGCCGACTCCGTCGAGACCTTCGTCGTCCTCGCCGGGCACGGCCGCGCGGAAAGCGACGAGCACACCCGCGACCTCTCCCCGGGCGACGTCCTCGTGCTGCCCGCCGGCTCCCGGCACCGCATCACCAACACCTCGGATGCGGAACGCCTCTACACCCTCACGGTCATGTCGCCCGACGAGGGCTTCGCCGAGCTGATCGAGCGCGGCGCGGCCACCCCGCTGGACGAGGCGGACCTGGCCGTCCTGCGGGCCGCTGCGTAGGGGCGGCCGGTGTATCCCGACGCCCAAGGGTCCGCTGCCCACGGCGAGTTGCTGGCCGCCTTCCGGGCCTACGAACAGGCGCTCGCCGCCGACGACGTGGCCGCGCTCGGCCGCTGGTTCTCGACCGCACCCGGCACCCTGCGCGCCGAGGGCGCCGTGGTGCTCTCCGGCCACGAGGCGATCGCCGACTTCAGGCGGGGCCGCGGCGGCGCCCCGCCCCGCACCGTCGAACGCCTCCACCTGGTGCCGCTCGGCGCCGACGCGGCCGTGCTGACTGCGGAGACGCGCCGCGCCGACGGCTCGCACGGCCTGCAGACCCAGGTCTGGCAGCGCGGCCCGGAAGGCTGGCGCATCCGCGCCGCCCACGTCAGCGCCACCCCGCCCGCCGCCACCCCGCGGGGCCCCGCCGCCGCGCCCGACCCGGCGGTGTGGCGCGTCACCGGCTCGCCGCTGGCCGCGGGCACGCCGGGCGGGCCCCTGGCCGGCAAGCGGCTCGCCGTCAAGGACCTCTTCGCCGTGGCCGGGCAGGCGACCGGGGCGGGCAACCCGGCCTGGCTCGCCACCTCGCCCGCCGCCTCCCGGCACGCCGCCGCGGTGGGGGCGCTGCTGCGGGCCGGGGCGGACGTCGTCGGCCTCGCGCAGACCGACGAGCTGGCGTTCGGCCTCGCGGGCGGCAACGCGCACTACGGCACCCCGGCCAATCCGGCGGCCCCCGGCCGGCTCCCCGGAGGGTCGAGCAGCGGCCCGGCCGCCGCGGTCGCCGCCGGGCTCGCCGACCTCGGCCTGGCCACCGACACCGCGGGCTCCATCCGGGTCCCCGCCTCCTACTGCGGCCTCTACGGCTGGCGCCCCACCCACGGCGCGGTCTCCACCGAGGGGCTGGTGCCGCTCGCCCCCGCCTTCGACACGGCCGGCCTGCTCGCCGCCGACCCGGAGCTGCTGCGCGCCGGCGCCCTCGCCCTGCTGGAGGGCGCGCCGGGGCCCGCGGCCGGGGCCGAGGCGGCGCCGATCACCTCCCTGGCCGTGGACGAGCGGCTCACCGCCCTGGCCGAGCCCGAGACACGCGCCTCCTTCGCCGCCGCCTGCCGGGCCCTTGCCCTGCGCACCGGGCTGCCGCTGACCCGGCTGACCGTGCCGGGCGCCGAGCGCCTCGACGCGTGGTTCGCCGCCTTCCGCACGGTCCAGGCCGCACAGGCCTGGGCGCGGCACGGCGCCTGGATCGAGCGGCACGAGGGCGCCCTCGCCCCCGCCGTCGCGGCCCGCTTCGCCGCGGGCCGCTCCGTCACCGAGGAGCAACGGGCAGCCGGCGAGGAGGAGTTGGCGCAGGCCGGGGCGCGGCTGCGGGCGGCGCTCGGGCCGGGGAGCGCGCTGCTGCTCCCCGCCACGAGCGGCCCCGCGCCCCTGGTCTCGGCCCCGCCCGAGGAGGTGGAGGCGGTGCGTGCGGCCACCCTGCGCCTCACCCACCTGGCCTCCCTGGCCGGTCTGCCCGCGGTCGCCGCCCCCTGGCTGCGGGTCCGCGGCCTGCCGGCCGGCCTGTGCCTGGCCGGTCCCCCGGGCGCGGACCTGCCCCTGCTCGGCCTCGCCGCCCGCGCCGCCCGCCCCACCCCACCCGGAGGAGGACCCCGTTGACCGCCCCGCAGCCCCCCGCGCCCGCCAGGGCCATGACCGGCGGCCTGCTCGGCCCCAACGCGCGGAACGCCTGGCGGGCCAAGGCCGGCGAGGTGAGCCTGCTGCGGCCGGTCAGGCCGCGGCGGCCCCTGACCGTCGAGGCCCTGCCGCAGCGGGTGACCCTCGACCTCTCGGCCACCGCCCTGGTGATCGTCGACATGCAGAACGACTTCTGCGCCGGGGACGGCTGGCTGGCGGGCATCGGCGTGGACGTCTCCCCGGCCCGGGCGCCCATCCCGGTGCTCGGCGGGCTGCTGCCCGCCCTGCGCGCGGCGGAGGTGCCCGTCGTCTGGCTGAACTGGGGCAACCGCCCCGACCTGGCGAACCTGCCGCCCGGCGTCCTGCACGTGTACGACGCCGAGGCCACCGGCGGCGGCATCGGCACGCCGCTGCCCTCGGGGGCGGGCCGGGTGCTGGAACGCGGCAGCCCCTCGGCGGGCATCGTCGCCCCGCTCGCCCCGGAAGAGGGCGACCTGCACGTCGCGAAGTACCGGATGAGCGGCTTCCAGGACACCGAACTGGACAGCGTGCTGCGCAACCTCCGGGTGGACAGCCTGCTGTTCGCCGGGGTCAACGCGGACCAGTGCGTCCTGGCCACCCTCATGGACGCGGCGAACCTGGGCTACGACGTCCTCCTCGTCGAGGAGGCGGTCGCCACCACCTCGCCCGCGTACTGCCTCGACGCCACCCTCTACAACGTCCGCCAGTGCTTCGGCTTCACCCTCACCGCCACCGCCCTGGCCGCGGCCCTCTCCGCCCCGGCCCCCGCGCCGCCGGGCGAGGGGTGAGGCGCGGGGCGCATTTGACCGGAAGGGGGCCTTAGGGAAGGCTTACCTTAGTAAGGGGTGGCCGCCGGGTTCCGGCCCGGCGACGGCCCTGGCGCGGAGGAAGGAGCCCGGATGAGCGAGCGCGAGACCCGCAGGAAGCCGAGGACCGTCCATGTGGGCCGGGTACTGCGCACCGAGCGCGTCAGCCCGCACATGATCCGGGTGGTCTTCGGCGGCGAGGGGCTGTCCGCCTTCGGCGCGGGCGCCTACACCGACCACTACGTCAAGCTGCTGTTCCCCGCCCCCGGGGTGACCTACCCCGAGCCGTTCGACATCGGCGCCATCAGGGAGCGGTTCCCGCGCGAGTCCTGGCCGCGGACCCGCACCTACACCGTCAGGGCCTGGGACGAGGGCGCCCGCGAGCTGACGATCGACTTCGTCCACCACGGGGAGAGCGGCCTGGCCGGGCCGTGGGCCGCCGCCGCCAGGCCGGGCGACGAGCTGCGCCTGCTCGGTCCCGGCGGCGGCTACGCGCCCGACCCGGCCGCGGCCTGGCACCTGCTCGCCGGCGACGAGAGCGCGCTGCCCGCCATCGGCGCGGCGCTCGAACGCCTCCCGGCCGGCGCCAGGGCCCGGGCGTTCGTCGAGGTCGAGGGTCCCGAGGAGGAGCAGAAGTTCGACACGGCGGGCGAGGTGGACCTGGTCTGGCTGCACCGCGGCACCGGTCCCGTCGGCGCCGCCCTGGTCGCCGCGGTGACCGGCGCGGACTTCGCCGAGGGCCCGATCCAGGCGTTCGTCCACGGCGAGGCCACCTTCGTCAAGGAGCTGCGCCGCCACCTGCGGCACGACCGCGGCCTCGCCCGCGAGCAGCTCTCGATCTCCGGATACTGGCGGCTCGGCACCGACGAGGACGGCTGGCAGGCGGGCAAGGCCGAATGGAACCGCCGCATCGAGGAGGAGCAGGAGGCCCCGCGCCCCTGAGTCCCCCGGACCCGGCCGCCCGGGCCGCCCCGGCCGCTCGCCGGGAACCGCCGCAGTCCCCGGCGTCCCGGGGCGCGGCGCCGGGCGGGGGCGTTCAGCCGCGCGCGGACTCCGGGCGCGGCCCGCCGGCCGCGTAGGCGCGCAGGAAGGCGGCCACGCCCGAGGCGAGGAGGCGCTCGGTCTCCGCCTGGGGCAGGGGGCGCACGCCCCAGGAGGTGCGCTGGGCGAGGTCGGTCGAGGTGAGGGCCGCGAAGTGCGCGGCGGCGCGCGCCGGATCGCCGTGGGTGTCGAGCAGCCCCGCCTCCTCCAGGGCCGCCATGGCCGCCGCGTAACCGCGCGCCACCGCCCGCGGGCCCGCCTCCTGCCAGGCCTCGAACACCTCGTCCGGCAGGTGCCCCGCCTCGGCGTGGATGTGGCCGACCAGCGCGAAGTGGTCACGGCTTTCTGCCATCAGCCCGGCGCAGGCCCGGGCGAGCGCCAGCAGATCGCGTTCCAGGTCCGCGGCGCGCGGCGGCCGCTCCGGGTCGAGGTACCGGGCGAGCAGGGCCAGTTGGGCCTCCCGCACCCGGCCCGCGCTCCACTGCACGACGGTGCGGAAGAGCTCCTCCTTGCCGCCGGGGAAGTGGTTGTACAGGGTGCGGGTCGAGGCTCCGGCGGCCGCGGCGATGGCGTCGATGCCCGCGCGAGTGTAGCCGTCCCGCGCGAAGACCTCGCAGGCGGCCCGCTCGATGGCCGCCGGCTTGTCGCCGCGTCCCCCCGTCCGTGCCCGCCGGCCCGAACCGCCCGGCCGTGCCGCCCTGTCCATGTCGCCCGTCGCTGCCCTGCTCACGCACACCACCTTAACTACAACGTTGGTTGTAAACAGTGCAACGATGGTTGTACTTTGGGCGGGCGGCCCGCAGGCGCGGGCCCGCGGCACGCATGGAGGTATGCCATGACCGCAATCCGGCCCGCCCCGGGCTCCCCCGCCGCCCCGGCGGACGGCGGCAACCTGGCCCGGGTGCTCGTGGTGGTCGTCGTCGGCTCGGTGATGTCCGTGCTCGACGTGACGATCGTCAACGTCGCCCTCCACCCGCTCGCCCTCGCCTTCGACGCCGAGGTCGCCACCGTGCAGTGGGTGGCCACCGGCTACACGCTCGCCCTGTCCGCCGTCATCCCGCTCGCCGCCTGGGCCATGGGCAGGGCCGGGGCCAAACGCGTCTACCTCGCGGCCATCGCGCTGTTCACCCTGGGCTCCGGCCTCGCGGCCCTGGCCTGGAACATCCCGGCGCTGGTGTTCTTCCGCGTCCTGCAGGGGCTGGGCGGCGGGCTGCTGATGCCGGTCGGCATGGCCATGGTCATCGGCGCGGCCGACCGGCGGCGGACGGGCGGGGCGATGGCCGTGCTCGGCATACCCGTCCTGGTGGGCCCGGTCAGCGGGCCCGTGCTCGGCGGCTGGCTGATCGACGCCGCCTCCTGGCGCTGGATCTTTCTCGTCAACCTGCCGATCGGGGCGGTGGCGCTGTTCCTGGCCGCCCGCCTGCTGCGGCCCGACGCCCCCACGGTCAAGCGGCGCCTGGACCTGCCCGGGCTGCTGACGCTCTCGCCGGGACTCGCGCTGCTGATCTACGGCCTGACCACCGGCGGCAACGACGGCGACGTCACCGAGCCGGGGGCGCTGCTGCCCACCGTGGCCGGGCTGCTGCTCGTCACCGGCTTCGTCCTCCGCTCGCTGACCGCCCGCGAACCGCTGCTGCGGCTGCGCCTGCTGGCCGACCGCCGCCTGGCCGCCGGCCTGGCCACGATGCTGCTGTTCCCCTGCGGTTACTTCGGCTCGATGATGCTCTCGCCGATGTACTTCCAGACGGTCCGCGGCCTTGGCGCGACCGAGGCCGGGCTGCTCGGCGCCCCGCTCGCCGTGGCCGTGGGCCTGTCGATGCAGGTCGCCACCCGGCGCGTCGACCGGGTCTCCCCACGGCTGCTCGTGTCCTGCGGCGCGGCGCTGGCCGCGCTCGGACTCTCCCTCTTCGCGGCGCAGTTGACCGCGCACACGCCCTACTGGCGGCTGTGCGCGGCCCTGCTGGTGACGGGCGTCGGGGTGGGCATGGTGATGATGCCCGCCAACACCACCGCCACCCGCGGGCTCGCCCCGGCCGACGTCCCCTACGGCAGCACCCTGCTCGCCATCGTCTCCCAGGCCGGCGCCTCCGTGGGCACCGCCCTCCTGTCGGTCGTGCTCGCCTCCCAGGCGAATGGCGCCTCGGCCGGTGCCTTCCGCCACGCCTACGCCTGGGCCGTGGTGCTGCTGGCCCTCGCCGCCGTCCCGGCCCTGCTGCTCCCCGGCCGCGCACGCCCGGCCATGCCCGCCGCCGAGCCGCGCGTGGTCCCGGCGCCCGGCCGGGCCCCCGTCGGGTGAGGCGGGCGCGCCCGCGGCGGGCACCCCGGCACCCACCGGGGCGGCCGGCCGCGGGGGACCGGCCGCGGGAGCCGGGCGGGGCCGCCCGGTCAGGCCCAGTCGGTGATGCGGGCCTCCGCCCGGAAGCGGAGGGCGGGGTCGGCGTACCGGGCCTCGGGAACCGCGTACAGGGCGTCGGCCGCCGCCCGGTAGCCGGGGTAGGCGGCGGCGAAGCGCCGGATCTCCGCCTCGCTCGCGGGCAGTCCCGCCGCGGCGAGCAGCGCGCGGACGCGCTCCCCGGTCTCCCCGGCGCCCGCCGTCTCGGTCTTCTGCTCACTCATCGTCCGCTTCTCCTTTGCTCGTTCGGGTTCTGCTGCTCGTTCACGCCACGGCCCCGGCTCAGGCGGCGGCGCCCGCTCAGGCCGCGGCCCCGGCGGCCAGGGGCGGGACGCGCAGGTGCCAGTCCGTGGCCTGCTGGAACGCGTCCGCCGCCCGCAGCAGCGTCATCTCCTCGAAGGCCCGCCCGGCGAACTGCAGGGAGAGCGGCAGCCCCTCGGCGGTGAAGCCGATGGGCGCGGCCAGCACCGGATTGCCCAGGCAGTCCCAGTAGCCGGTGTGGATGAAGGAGAACAGCTCCATCACCTCGGCGCCCTCCCGCAGGTAGGGCTCCAGCCTGGGCGCCGGCCGGGAGACCGTCGGGCAGACCACCACGTCCACCCGGTCGAAGAGCCGGGCGATCGCGTCCTGCGCCACCCGCCGCATCCGCTGCGCCTGCACGTAGTCCGCGCCCGACATCAGGGCCCCGATGGCCAGGATCGCGCGGGTGGAGGCGAAGTAGTCCCCCCAGCGGGAGGTGGCGTCGGGCTGGTGGTAGGCGAGGGCCTCGCAGGCCATGGTGACGATGTCGGCGGTGCACATCTCGTCCCAGTACGGCAGCGTCACCTCGGCGGTCTCGGCGCCCAGGCCCCGCAGCGCGTCCACGGCGGCGTCCACGGCGGGTTCGAGCGCCGGGTCGGCCTCGGCGGGGAAGTGGTGCTCCCGCACCACGCCCACCCGCAGCCCGGTCAGGTCGCCGGACCACTCGCCGGAGCGGAAGGGGGCGTCGACGCAGTCCGGGTCGCTGGGGTGCGGCCCGGCGATCACCTCCAGGACGGCGGCGCAGTCGCGGGCGCTCCTGGCCAGCGGCCCGATGTGGTCCAGGCTGTAACCGAGCGGCGCGCACCCCGACTTCGGCACCCGGCCGAAGGTCGGCATCAGCCCGGTGACCCCGCAGAAGGCCGCGGGGATGCGGATGCTGCCCCCGGTGTCCGTGCCGAGCCCCGCGAGGAACATGCCGGAGGCCACCCCGCTCCCGGTGCCCGAGCTCGAACCACCCGGCCAGGTCTCGGGGTCCCACGGATTGCGGGGGATGGGGAAGGGCTTCTCCGGGTCGGGCATGCCGACGGCGAACTCCATCGTGCTCACCTTGCCGGTGATCACCGCGCCCGCGGCCCGCAGCCTGGCCACGACGGGCGCGTCCCGGCCCGCGGCCCAGGCGGGGTCGAGCACGAGGCTCTGCGCCGTGGTCGGGGCGTCGGCCGTGGCCAGGATGTCCTTCACGCCGAAGGGGATGCCCTGGAGCGGGCCGCGGTCCACGCCCGCCGCGAAGTCGCGGTCGGCCGCGTCGGCCGCCGCGAGCGCCTGCTCGTCCAGGCGGGCCAGGTAGGTGCCGAGGGCCGGGTCGAGCCGGTCCGCGACGGCGATCGCTGCCTCGGTGAGCCCGCGGCTGGTGACCCGGCCCGCGCGCAGCGCGGCGGCGGCCTCGGTGAGGGTGCGGGGAAGGGCGGCGCCGGCCGCCCCGGCGGAGGCCGGGGCGGCCTCGGGGGCCTGCGTCATGGAGACTCCTCAAGGAAGGGGAAGGTGAAGGGAAGGGAGGGGCGAAGGAGAGGGGAAGGAGAGGGGAAGGGAAGGGGAAGGAGAGGGGAAGGGGGACGAAGGCGAAGGAATCGATGGAAAACGGAAGATGACCGGGTAAGGGTGACCAGCACGGGCACAGCGGTGACGGAGGGGGAGAAGCCCACGGGTTGCGGGGGCGCAGGACCGGGGCTTCGCTTCGCCCGCGGCCGGTGGCGGCCCGGCCTAGCGCCGGCGGGTGCTCCGCGCGGTGGCCCGGGAGGCGAAGCGGAAGCGGTCGGCGCGCAGGTGCAGGAAGGCGACGTTGAACACGCGGCCCTCCGGGTCGTAGATGGCCTGTTCCATGCTGATCAGCGGGGTGCCGGGGAGGACGTCCAGGGTCCGCGCGGTGACCGGGTCGGCGAGGGCGCCGTCGAAGACGAACTCCGACTCGCCGAGCACCACCCCGGCGTCGGCGAGATAGGCGTACCAGTGCTGGGTGAAGGCGGCCTGCGCCAGCCGCGCCGCCTCGGGGAACAGCACGTAGTTCGTGGCCAGGCAGTGCGGCTCGTCGCCCATCAGGGAGACGTAGTCCAGCCGGAGCACGGGCGTGCCCGGCGCGACGCCCAGCCGGTCGGCCACCAGGGCCGGGGCCGGGATCACCGACTCGTCGAGCACCCTGGGCCGCAGGCCCCTGGCGAACACGCCGTCCCGCAACGGAAGTTCCGCGCCGTGTGCCTCGGCCAGCGGGGTCGTCACCGGGGTGAAGAGCGCGTGGGTGCCGAGGCCCTGGACCCGTTCGATGAGGCCGTCGCGCCGCAGCAGGGCGAGGGCCTCGCGGACCGTCGCCCGGGTGACCCCGTGCCCGGCCATCAGCTCCGCCTCGCTCGGCAGGTGGCCGCCCGCGAACGCGCCCCCCAGCACGCCGGCGCGCAGGAGGTCGCGCAGGCGGCGGACGTCGTGCTCCCGGCCGGAGGCGCGGCGGCCCGTCCCGGCCGCCGCCCCGTGCCCGGGCGTTCTCTGGCTCACCGAACCGAAGGCTACGGACGGCTGGTTTCGGACAGGTGTCCACGGTGTCACCGGCGCGTGAGCCGGTGCGGCGGCCTCCGGGGCCGGTGCGGGTGCCGCCCCGGTCATGCGGATTCGGCCGGTTCCGCGCCGAGCGGCGCACCCGAGGGCGCGTCCGGCGCCTCGCCCGCCGGTGCGCCGGCCGCGGCTGCCGCCTCGCCGCCGGACGCGGGATGCCCGGCGCCGAAGACCTCCGCGACCGTGGTCACCGTCGCGAAGCCGCACGCGCCCATCACCTCAAGGCCGATCTCGTGCAGCCGCGGGCTCAGCGCCGCGCAGGCGTCGCCGAGCAGGGTCACCCGGTAGTCCCGCATGTAGGCGGCCCGGACCGTGGACTCCACGCAGATGTTGGTCACCACCCCGCACACCACCAGCTCCTCGGCCCCAAGGCCCTGGAGCAGCGGGTCGAGCGAGGTCCACAGGAAGGCGTCGAACCTGACCTTGTCCACGATCAGGTCGCCGGGGCCGCAGCCCAGCTCGTCGACGACGTCCGCGTCCCAGCTGCCCGCGGCGAGCGAGGAGACCTCCGCGAGCGCGGGGTGCGAACCGCCCAGGTTGCGCCCCTCGTCGGCGCGTCCCGGCCGGTAGACGTGGCGGGTGAAGATCACCGGCAGGCCCGCGGCCCTGGCGGTGGCCACCGCGGCCGAGGCGCGTTCCACCGCCGCCTCGGCCCCGGCCAGGGCCAGGCCGAGGGCGGGCAGGGAGCCCTCCGGGTGGCAGAAGCCGTTCTGCATGTCGACGACGAGCAGCGCCCGCCTCGGCCGTCCCGCGGCGTTTCCTGCGGGGTGTTCCATGGTGCTCTCCTGGCTGGTGTTCACCGTGCCTCCTGCGGGGCCTCGTGGCCGGCGGCACGCGCGGCCGGCCGGGGGGTGCCGCCCGTGGCGGCGGGGGTCGGGACGGGGACGGGCGGCGCGGCGCCCGGCATGCCGAGCGGGACCGGGCCACGCGGGGGCCGCCAGGGGCTGGGCTCGCACGCGTCGCGGCAGGCGCCCTCGGCGGAGCAGCGCAGCGAGCAGATGCGGCCCTCGTGGAACGGGCCGGTGGCCATGTCCGCGAGGTGGTACCTGCCGCCGCAGACCACGCAGGGCAACTCGTCGGCGTCCGTGGGCAGTTCGCTGGTCCGCGCAAGGTACCAGCGCCCGCGGGTGGCGGCGGCGGTGAGCGGCGGAAGCAGGAGCGCGAGGACGAGGGCGAAGAACGGGTACCGCAGCGAGTAGTCCCCCATCTGGGGATTGCCGGCGAGATCCATACCCGGCTCCCTTTCGTGCTGAGGCGTCGAGTGCCGCAGACCGTAGGAAGGGGTTGTTTCCGCCGGGTGTCCCGACTTCCTGCGCCCGGTTACGCCGCACCGCCGCCCCCTGCCGAGCCGCCGACCTGCGCAAACGCCCCCCGCCCCGCCCGATGCGCCGCCCGCCCACCCGGTTCGGCCGGGGATCGGGGGCCCGGCCCCCTCCGCCCGCGGGCCCGGTCCCCGCGGCGCCGGCACGGGCCTGGGCGCACGGTGAGGCACGGGAGCGGAGAGGCGTGCACGGTGACGAGGCACGGGCCCGTCCTGTCGGCGGAGGAGTTCACCCCCGGGGAACTGCCCGCGCAGGCCACGACGGCCGGAAGGCACGGAAAGCGGGCGTGAAACCAGGCGATTTTCGGTCAATCATGGCGCAGCCGCCGGCGGTTCGGATTGGCCTCGCCGCCTCGTGGCACCCGGCCGGGCGAGAGAAGCCGAGCAGACAGGAGCAGACAGGAGAGCGCCATGGCCATTCGCTGGGACAAGGAGAAGGTCCGTTCCCAGGCCGCCGCGGAGATCGCGCGGACCGCTCCCGGGGAGCAGCCGATCGTGACCTTCCACGCCACCGCCAACCGGGAGGGGAGGATGCGCGGCCCGCGCTTCCTGGCGCGGGCCTGGCGGCTGGTCGCCCGCAGGTTCGGCAGGAACTACTTCGTCTCGCTGACGGGGCGGCGCGTGGCCGTGCACCGGCTGGGCGGGGCCTTCCGCACCCGCATCGTCGAGCGCTACCGGGACCTGCCGCGCGGGGAGCAGGGCGGGCTGGTGCGCCGGGTGCGGGAGGGCGGCCTCTACGACCGGCTGTGGCTCGCGCTGCCGGGCGAGGAGGCGACGCTCGACTGCGAGGTCGTGCACTACTGGCGGCCCGAACTCCACCGCTTTCTCGCCGAATTGGCCCCCGCCGCGCCCCTCGCCCCGCGCTGACCCGGCGGACCCGGGCGAGGGAGGCCGAGGGGGGAAGGGGGGTGCCGGGGGTGCGCCCGGGGAGAGCCGGTGGAAAGCCAGGGGAAGCCGGTGGAAAGCGGCCGGCGGCGCGGCGGCGGGGTGGCCGCGGGACCTGGGGGAGGGGCCGGGGCCGGGGCGGGAAGGGCGGGGACGCGGCGGCCGTGGTGGCGCCGTCGCCCCGCGCCTTCCCGCAGGTGCGGCGGCTCAGCCCTCGCGCGGCTGGTCTTCGGCCGGCCCGCCCTGGGGAGCCTGGAGGCTCCACTGGCGCCCGTCCGGGTCGCGCACCGTCATCATCCGGGTCCCGAAGTGGGTGTCCTCGAAGGGGCTGACCACCTCGACGCCGTCCCCGGGGCGGAAGGCGTCGGCGTCCGGCACCCGCAGCACCAGCTGCATCGTGGGCTGCCGGTCGGCCGGCACCTCGGCGATGAAGACGAAGGGGCTGTCGCCGTTGCGCAGCTGCCCCGACCCGTGTCCGGTCTCGAACTCCAGCTCGTAGCCGAGCTCCTGGAAGAACTTCGCCGCCTTGCCCCAGTTGTGGGTCTCCATGAACACGGCCTCGATGCCCTCGGTCGTCATCTCAGGCTCCCTCCTTCTCTGCTTGCTCTCGTGGTTCCTCGGTGTCGTCGAGGTAGGCGCGCAGCGCCTCGGCGACCAGCGCCGACAGCGACAGCTCCGACTCGATGGCACGGTGCTTCACCCGCTTGATCAGGCCGATCGGCAGGTACACGTTGAACTGCTTCACATCCTCGTCGCCCACACCGACATGCTAGCAAATTAGCTCACTAGCGCGTCGGGTGCGAGCCGGACCCGCCGGGAGGGGCGTGGCTTGGCAGGTGAGGGGGGGCGGCGGGCCGCCGAGGGGCCGCCGAGGGTGCCGTGTCCGGCCGAGGGGCCGCGGAGGGCGGGCCTCCGCGGCTCGCGCGGGGGGCGTGAACCGGGGCGTGCCCGGGGGTGTGCGGGGGCGGCCCGTCGCGGGCAGCCTTTCGTTCCGGCATCGGATGTGGCGTGTTTCTTCTCTTCGGAGAGCGAGCCCCTTCGAAATCCTGCGGAGTGGCGGCGAGTTGGCCGATCTTCGCTCAAAGAGATTGCAAAGCCCGGCATTTCTCAGGGTAAAGTTGACGGAGGGTCACGCGAGGGAAGCCGGGGGTGACGGGGTGGGGTACGGGTTCGCGGCAGCCGGGCGCGCCGCCGTGGCGGCCGTCGCCGCGCTGCTGTCGCTGCTGCTCGCCGCCGGGGGCGCCGGGGCGGCCCTCGTGGCGGAGCGGCCCGCGCAGGCCCGCGTCGAGCAGTCCGTGCCGGTGGAGGACCTGGCCGCCGAGCGGCAGCAGGCCGGCCACCGCAGCGCCGCCCCGCGAATCCCCACCGCACGCCCGCCGGCCACCCGCCCCGAGCGCCACGGCGCCCCGGCCGCGCGGCGGCACCGCGCCGTGCCTCCCGCCCCGGCGACGGGCCCGGGACCACGGAGCAGACCGGGGCGGCTGACCGTCGCGCTCCAGGTGTTCCGCTGCTGAGGGTGTGCCCCTCGGCGGCCCGCCGCGCCCCGCTCGCCCGGCGCGGACCCGCGGCGCCGCCCGCCACCGGCCACCACCGGCCCGCCACGCACGGCGCTCCCGCGCATTCCGGGCGCCCCGGGCACCCCGCACGCCCCCGGGCGGCAGGGAGGCCGCCCGGCATCCGCGGCGCCGCCATCCCCTCCGGACTCCTTGGCGCCTCCGGCGCCCGGTAGCCCACGGGGCAGGCGCCGCCGGCGGCCAGGCGGCGGTCCCCGTCCCCCGGCACCCGCGGCACCCGCCGTGTCCGCTGTACCCGCCGTGTCCGCGGCACCTGCGGTACCCGCGGTGGCGGGGGGCGCGTGCCGATGGTGAGTGCCGCCCTGCCGCCCCCGGCCGCCCCGTTCGGCCGCACCCCGGACGATCCGCGCCGCCCCCGACATCCCGCGCCACCCCCCGACATCCCGCGCCACCCCCAACATTCCGCGCCCCGCCCGCACCGGGCCGGGGCCCTGACGGAGGACGCCCTCATGCAGACCACAACCCGCCACACCCTCCTCCGGGAGGCAGGCCCCCACCCACTTCCCCGGGCGCTCGGCACCGCCGCGACCGCCCCGGGAACGCGCCACGACGCCTCGGCCCCCGCGGCAGGGGAACGCCCCGCCCGCCGGGTCGGGACCGCCGGCCACCCGCCCGCCCACGCGCTCCCGGCCGGGTGAGGGCGATGCGCGAACGACCCGCCGCCGCGCGCCACCTGCGCGCGGACCTCACCGCCTCGCTCGTCGTCTTCCTCGTCGCCCTCCCGCTGTGCATCGGCGTGGCCGTCGCCTCCGGCGTGCCGGCCGAACTCGGCCTGGTCACCGGGATCGTCGGCGGCCTCGTCACCGGCGCGCTGCCGGGCAGCAGCCTCCAGGTCAGCGGCCCGGCGGCCGGGCTCACCGTGCTGGTCTTCGAGGCCGTGGAGGAGTTCGGGCTGCCCACCCTCGGCGCCCTCGTGCTCAGCGCGGGAGTCCTCCAGGTGGCCATGGGGCTCCTCGGGCTCGGCCGGTGGTTCCGGGCGATCTCCGTGGCCGTCGTGCAGGGCATGCTCGCCGGCATCGGCCTCGTCCTGATCTCAGGTCAGCTCTACGCCCTTGCCGACGCGCCCTCCCCGGGCGGCGGCCTCGACGCGCTGCGCGGCCTGCCCTCGCTCGCCGCCGACACCGCGGGCTCGGCCACCGGCCGCACCGCGCTCGCCCTCGGGCTCGGCACCCTGGCCGTGCTCGTCCTGTGGCCGCGGATTCCGCGTGCCGCGCGGCTGGTGCCCGGGCCGCTGGCGGCCGTGGCGCTCGCGACCTGCGCGGCCGAGGGCCTCGGCCTGTCCGTCGCCCGGGTCGAGGTCAGCGGCCTGCTCGACGCCGTACAGCCGCCGGGCGGTGGGGAGTTCGCCGACCTGCTCGGCGCCGGGGCGCTCGGCACCGTCCTGGCCTTCGCCCTCATCGCCTCGGCGGAGAGCCTGTTCAGCGCCGCCGCGGTGGACCGGCTGCACGACGGGCCGCGCACCCGCTACGACACCGAACTGATGGCCCAGGGCGTCGGCAACACCGTCTGCGGCCTGCTCGGCGCCCTGCCGATGACGGCCGTCATCGTGCGCAGCGCCGCCAACGTCCAGGCGGGCGCCCGCACCCGGGCCTCCCGGGTGCTGCACGGCCTGTGGCTGCTGCTGTTCGCCGCCCTGATCCCCGGCGCCCTCGGCGTCATCCCCGTCGCGGCGCTCGCCGCCGTCCTGGTGCAGGCGGGCTCGAAGCTGGTGCAGGTCAGGGCCTTCCTGCCGCTGTGGCGCGAGCACCGGGGAGAGGCCGTCGTCCTCGCGGTCACGGCGCTGGCCATCGTGACCACCAACATGTTCGAGGGCGTCCTCGTGGGCCTGCTGCTCGCCGTGGTCAAGAGCGCCTGGGAGACCTCGCACGTCCACCTGGAGGTCGAGGACCCGGGCGGCGGGCGGATCACGGTCCGGGTCCTCGGCAACGCCACCTTCCTGCGGCTGCCCAGGCTGCTCGACCAGCTGGAGGCCCTGCCGCGGGACCGGCCCCTGGACCTCGACCTGCGCCGGGTGCGGCACCTGGACCACGCCGCGGGGGTGGCCCTGCTCGCCTGGGCCCAGCGGCACAACGCCGAGGGCACCGAGCCGGTCCGCGTCCGGCGCGCCGAGGCCGCGGCGCGGGGCCCCGAGCCCGAGCCGGCCGGAGGCTGAGCCGGCCGGGCGCCGAGCCGGGCCGCAACGCCCGCGGGCCGCCGCCCCGTTCGCCCGCGGGGCGGCGGCCCGCGCACCGGTGGTGACAGGGCAGGGGCCGGTTGGTTCACTGGGGCGAGGGGGTCCCGCCGGAACCTGGAGCGTCGCCTTGCGGATGTCGCGTCGTGCCCTGCTGTCCGCCCTGCCCGCCGCCTGGCTGCCCGCGGTCGGCCCGCCGCACGCGGCGGCGGCCCCGCGTTCCGCGTTCGCGGCGCCGGCCGGCCCCGAGGCGGACCGCGCCCGGCTCCTGGCCAACGCCCTCGCCGTCCTCGCCGGCACCCCCGAGTCCAACGCCAGGCCCGAGGTGTCGGACAAGCTCGCCGCCGTCGACGCCACGGCGCGCGCCCGCCTGGCCGCGCTCGACCGGGCCGGGCCCGGGGAGTTGTTCGGCGGCCTGCCGCTCGGCACCAGCGAGGCGAACCTCGCCACGTCCTTCCAGTACCTGTACGAGATCGCCCTGGCCACCCGCCTCCCCGGCACCTCCGCCGGCCTCGCGGGGGACCTCGCCGCGCAGCGCCGCGTGCTGGCCGGGCTGCGCCGCCTGTACGAGGAGTACTACGGCGACCAGGAGGCCGGCTACTACGGCAACTGGTTCACCTGGGAGATCGGGATCTCCACCCACGTCAGCAGGCTGCTCGTGCTGCTCGGGGACCTCCTGGCCGAGGAGGACGGGGAACTGCCCGCCGCGCTGCTCGCCGCCATGGACGGCTATCTGCGCAACGGCAGGGACGGCGACGTCGACCTCGACTCCCGCTTCCACACCGGCGCCAACCTGGCCGACATCACCACCAACCGCATCCTCCAGGGCGCCGCCCTCGGGGACGAGGCCAGGATCGCCAAGGCCGTCGCCGACCAGCTGACCGTCTTCGCCACCGTCGACCCCTACCGGCTCAACCACGGCGTCACCGACGGCTTCTACGCGGACGGCTCCTTCCTCCAGCACGCCTCCGTCGCCTACACCGGCTCGTACGGCACCGGCCTGCTCACCCGCGTCGTCCAGACGATCAGGTACCTCGACGGCACGGCTCACGCGCGGGCGGAGCTGCCCGCCACCGTCCACGGCTGGGTGCTCCGCGGCTTTGCCCCGCTGATCTTCGAGGGCTGGATGATGGACATGGTCAGGGGCCGGTCCGTCGCCAGGACGAGCGGCGGGTATGCGGCCTGCGCCGCGGTCGTGGAGGCGGTCACCGATCTGACGGCGTACCTGGGCGGCGAGGAGGCCGCCGCCCTCGCCGGCTACCTGGCCTTCCTGCGGCAGACGGCGCGGACGCCGCCCGACCCCGCCGCGTTCGCCTCCCCGGTGACCGTCGCCCGCTACGCCGATCTGCTCGCCGACCCGGACCTCAAGGCCCGCGACCTCAACCCGGCGGCCCAGCACGCCGCGTTCCCCGCCATGGACCGGACCGTCCACCGGCGCCCCGGGTACGCCTTCGCGCTGGCCCGCAACTCCTCGCGCATCAGCACGTACGAGTACATGAGCGGGGAGAACCTGCGGCCCTGGTTCCAGGGCGAGGGCGCCCACCAGCTGTACCTCTCCGGGCAGGACCAGTCCCGGGTCTTCGGCGTCGACTACTACACCACCGTCCCGCCCCACCGCCTGGCCGGCGTCACCGCGCCCGCCGAGGAGCGCCGCTCGGTCCCCGAGCTCTACGGCACCGCCTGGTACGACAACCCGGAGCGCGGCTTCACCTCCTCCTCGGAGAGCCAGAACACCTACGTCTACTTCCCCCGCGGCACGCAGGACTGGTCGGGCGGCGCCGCCCTCGGCGCCTTCGGGGCGGCGGGCCTGGTGCAGTCGGAGGACGCCGCCTTCGCCGCCAAGCGGCAGGGGCTGCTCCCGGAGGACTTCGTCGCCTACCGCAACGCGACGGCCACCAAGTCCTGGTTCATGCTGGACGAGGAGATCGTCGTGCTGGCCGCCGGAGTGGGGGACGGCGCGGGCCGCGCCGTCACCAGCACCTTCGACAGCCGGATCGCCGGCCCCGGCGACGCGCTCACCCTCACCGGCCGGCTGCGCGACGGCCGCGCCCACACCGGCCCTGGCGCCGCCCCGCTGGCCTGGCTGCGCTACGCCAACGCCACCGAGGGCACCGCCGTCGGCTATGTCTTCCTCGACGGATTCGCCGGCCGGGACCCCGAGACGGCGGACGCCGAAGGGACGGACGCCGAAGGGACGGACGCCGAGGGGGCGGACCGCGGAGCGGCGGGCGCCGAGGGGGCCGGGGCGGCGCGCCGGGCCGGGCTCCTGCCGGTCGCCTCGCTCGGCACGGTCACCGCCAGCCGCCGCCTCGTACGGTCGGCCAACCCCGACACCGCGGTCACCAAGCAGGTGTTCACCGTCGGCGTCGAACAGCCGCCCGGCGCGCCCCCCGCCGCCCTGGCCTGGGCGCTGGTGCCCCACGCCACGGAGCGGCGGCTCGCCGGCTACGCCCGCGGCCCGCTCGGCGTGCTCGCCAACTCCGTGCGCTGCCAGGCGATCAGGCACGCCGGGCTCGGCCTGCTGGCCTGCAACGCCTTCACGCCCGGCACGCACCGCGCCGGGCCCCTCACCGTGGCGGGGCCGGCCTCGGTGCTCTGCCGGGAGCGGCCGGACGGCACCCTGGAACTCGCGGCCTGCGACCCGACCACCGCACGCGACACCGTCAGCGTCACCGTGCGCGGGCGGCGGCTGCGCGCCCGGGCCGCCGACGAGGGGGTGCGCGTGGCACGGGTGCCAGGCGGCACCCGGGTCACCTTCCCCACGCGGCACGCCTACGGCCGCAGCCTCACCGCCCGGCTGGGCTGACCGCCGGCCGCGCCGGCCGGCTCAGCCGCGGCGCCAGTCGTCCTCGCGCAGGTGGGAGCCGCCCATCGGCCCCATCCGCAGCATCCCGCCGTCCACCGCATAGGAGGCGCCGGTGACGTAGCCGGCGCCCGGGCCGGCGAGGAAGGCGACGACCTCCGCGACCTCGTGGGCGTAGCCCGGCCTGCCCAGCGGCACCCCGGGCCGCCGCGCCCGCGCCACGTCCTCGTCCGTCAACCCGGTCATCGGGGTGGCGATCTCGCCCGGCGCCACCGCGTTGACGAGAATCCCGTGCTCGGCCAGCTCCAGGGCCATCACCTGGGTGAGGAGCCCGAGTCCGCCCTTGGCGGCGCAGTAGGGCGCGGCGCCCACGCGCGGCTGGTGCTCGTGCACGCTGGTGATGTTGACGATCCGGCCGCCCCCGCCCTGCCGGATCATGCGGCGGGCCGCGCGCTGGGCGCACACCAGCGGGCCGATCAGGTTCACGTCCGTGATCCGCCTGACCGTGTCCAGGTCCAGGTCGAGGAAGGGCACCGGGGCGCCGGTGCCCGCGTTGTTCACCAGCACGTCGATGCGGCCGAGCCGGTCGGCGAGCCGGTCCACCGCGTCGGCGGCCCCGGGCAGCCGGGTCAGGTCCATCGGCTCGGTCTCCGCCCGCCGCCCGGCGGCGCGGATCTCGGCCGCCGTACGCTCCGCGCCCTCCTCGTCGCCGTACCAGGTGATGCCCACGTCGGCGCCGCGCCGGGCGAGCAGCGTGGCGGTGGCCCGGCCGATGCCCGAGTCGGCTCCGGTCACCACGACCACGGGGGGTCCCGACCCGCCGGCGCCGCTCTCGTCGCTCTCGTCACTCACGCGCCCTCACTCCTTCCTGCGTCCCCTCGGGAACCGGGCCCGCGTCCCCCGGAACCCGGCACTTGTCCCTGTACCGCGCGCGGGCCCGCGAAACGCTACCGCGCGCCGCGGAACAGGTGTTCCCCCGCGCCCGGGGCCTGGCGGGGAAACCGGCGAGGGGAGGCGGTCGGGGACCTGGGCCGACCGCGGCCGGACGGCGCCCCGGGCGTGGCCGGCGGCGCGTGCGGGGCCTCGTACGCTGCGGGGATGCGCAATGTGGAGCGGGGCGATCTGACCGGGCGGGCACGGCTGCGGGACGCGGCCCTGGAACTGTTCGCGGAGCGGGGGTTCGAGGCCACCTCGACCCGGGCCGTGGCGGCGGCGGCCGGGCTCTCGCCGGCCCTGGTGACGCGGCACTTCGGCTCGAAGGAGGGGCTGCGGGCGGCCGTGGACGAGCACGTGCTGGCGCTCTTCGGGCGCGCGCTCGCCGCCGTCAGGCCGGGGGAGCGGCTCATGGAGTCGCTGGGCGAGGTGTCGGCGCGCCTGTTCGGCGCCGATCCGGTGCTGCGCGGCTACCTGCGGCACTCGCTGATCGAGGGCGGCCGGGCGGGGGAGGCGCTGTTCGGGAGGCTGCTCGCGGGGGCGAAGGCCGAACTCTCCCGCCTGGACGCGGCGCACGGCGGCGGCGCCGCGGACGCCGCATGGGCCCCGTTCCAGCTGCTCAGCGTCGTCCTCGGGCCGCTGCTGCTGGAGCGTGTCGCCCAGCCGCACCTGGCCGCCCCGATGTTCGGCCCCGAGGCCCTGGCCGAGCGCAGCGCCGCCAACCAGCGCCTGCTGCTGCGGGGCTGGTACGGCCGGCTGGAAGAGCGATCGGGGGCACAGCCGGAGGAGCGGCCGGAGGAACGACCGGGAGAACGGGCCGGGGAGCGGAACGGCGGAAACGGGGGTTAGCCCCCGTGCGGAGTGTGCACGTGTACACCAAACTCAACGCATGGACACTTCGCCTCGCGCACCCGCGGTCCCGGCAACGCCCACCCCCTCGGCCCCTTCCACCCCTCCCGCCCCTTCCGGCACGGTCGCCCCACGGGCCGCCCCCGCCGGACGGCTGCGCTGGCTGGACAACCTCCGGCTGGCGCTGACCGTCCTCGTCGTCCTGCACCATGCCCTGCAGCCCTACGGGCCCGCCGACTGGTGGTACGTGGAGGGCGGGCGGCGCAACGGCGCGCTGGCGACCCTCTCCGCGTGGGACGGGACGTTCTTCATGGCGCTGTTCTTCTTCGTCTCGGCCCACCTGATGCCGGACTCGGTGGACAGGCGCGGGGCAGGGCGCTTCCTCGGGGCCCGGCTCCTCAGGCTCGGGGTGCCCACCCTGGTGGGCGCGCTGACGCTGGTGCCCGGCCTGATGTACGCCTACTACGTCCACTACCGCGACTACCCGCCGCTGTCCTTCCCCCGCTACTACGCGGACGTCTACCTCGGCCTCGGCGAGCGGCCCGCGGACTGGACCGGGCCCTTTTGGCCCGACCTCCAGTTCGGCCACCTGTGGTTCATCCAGAACCTGCTGGCCTACAGCCTGCTGTACGTCCTCTGCCGCCAGGCCGCCCGCCTGGCTCGCCTGGCCCGCCGCGGGCGGGCCCGCCGGGTGCCGCCGCGGCGGTGGCCCGCCCCCGGCCACCGGCACCTCGCCTGCCTGATCCCGGCCCTGGCCGCCGTCACCTTCGCCGTCCGGCTGCGCTACCCGCTGGACACCTGGGTTGCGGCCCTCGGCTTCCTCCAGGTCGAGCCGGCCAGGCTGCCGCAGTACGCGACCTTCTTCGCCCTCGGCCTGCTCGCCGGGCGGCAGGACTGGCTGCGCCGCCTCGACGCCCGCACCGGCCTGCTGTGGCTGGCCGGCGGACTCGCCGGCACGGCCCTGCTCTTCGCCGTCGGCGCGCACGCGCCCTGCTTCGGCCCCGGGGGCGCGAACGCCCCCTCGGCCCTGTGGGCGCTGTACGACTCGGCCCTGTGCGTCTCGCTGAGTGCCGGCCTGCTGGTCCTGTTCCGGGAGGCGGTCACCGGCGGCGGCCGGCTGCGCGCCGAGGGCGCGGCCTCCTCCTACGCGGTCTACCTGCTGCACGTGCCGCTGGTCGTCGCCGCGCAGTACGCCCTGGCGGGGCACGTCGCCCAGCCGGTCGCCGCCTGGGCCCTCACCGCCCTGCTCGCCCTGCCCGCCGCCTTCGCCGCCGCGGCGGCGCTGCGCCGCCTGCCCGGGCTGCGGCGCGTGCTGTGAGGCGGACCGCGCGGCGCGCCCCGGGGGAGAGGGGCGCGCCGCGGGTGCGCCGGCGCGGGCGCCGCGGCTCAGTAGCCGTAGCGGCTCTTCATGTGCCGCCAGAAGTCCCGGAACATCCACGCGTCGAAGTCGGTGATCCGGGTGGCGGTGCCGGCCTGCATCAGGAAGCCGCCGACGCCGGTGGGCGTCCAGTCGTAGAAGTCGTCGAGCCCGAAGCTGTGGCCCATCTCGTGCAGGACGATGTGGATGTCGTCCTGATCCAGGGCGCCGACGACGTACTCGCTGCCCACGCGCTGGCCCCAGTCGCCGCCCGCCCCGCCCTGGAAGCCGGCGGTGAGCCACAGGGACATGTCGTAGTGCCTGGCCTCGCCGCCCGGGCACCGGGAGTAGTTCCCGTCCTGGTGGAAGAAGCGGCCGCAGTCCGGCGCGCACTGCGGGGCGCCCTCGCCGTCGAGGACGCCGGCGTAGACGTCCACCGAGTCGTCGCTCCACTGCAGGGTGGAGCGGTCGCGGACCGCCCAGCCGGTGACGTTCACCGGCACCTCACGGTAGGGCCAGCCGTTCGTGCCCTCGCCCTCGTCGAGCATCACGTCCATCCACCTGCCGAACTGCCGTTGCAGGGCGGACTCGATCCGGTCGCGGAGCTGGGCGGTCACCGGCGCGGAGGAGTCCCACCTGACGCAGTAGTTGAGGTGGCCGCCGTTGGCCACGACCTGGTCCCAGCCGTAGTTGCGGAAGCCGTAGAGGTCCGGGTAGGTGCTCTCCACGTGCTGCCACACCTCGTTCAGCGGCTGCACGAGCTCGGCCGGCGGGTTCCAGTCGTCGGCGTCCGGGCTCACCGGCTGGGCCACCGCCGGGGCGGCGAGCGCGGTGCAGACGGCCAGGAGGACGGCGAGCAGGGCGGCCCGCAGGCCCTTGGGGAGGCCCTGTCTCGCCCCGCTGCGGGGAACGGTGGCCATGGTGACGCTCCTTCGTCGTGGGGGTGCGCGGGGGAGTACCCGCGTGGGGGTGCGCGGGGGCGTACGCGGGGCGTGCGGGGCTGTCCGGGGGTGCCGGCCTCAGAAGCGGGCGCCGATGGCACTCCCGTCGCGGGGGACGAGGAAGTCGGAGGAGGGGATCGAGCCGTCGGCGGCCCTGGGCCCGGTGAGGGTGGCCGGATCGGTGCTCAGCACGGAGTCCTCGTCCCAGTCGCCGCCCAGGTCCCAGGAGTTGCCCACGGAATGCGAGCCGCCCAGGCTGACCGGCGCCTCGGCGTCCAGCACCGAGAGGTTCGCGGTCAGCTCCGAGGCGGAGGCGTCGACGTCGAAGCCGGTGCCGCCGTTGCGGTAGGTCGTGCAGCGGGAGACGGCGAGCGTGCCCGGGTTCCCGTTGTCGGTCACCCCGTCCACCGCGTTCCCGAAGGCGAGGACGTTGCGCAGCACGTGGTCCGCGGGCAGGTCCTCGCCGCCGCCGCCCATCTTGAAGCCGTTGCCGTCGCCGGTGAAGTCGGGGAAGTCCCAGCGGTTGACGCCGTTGCCAAAGGCCACGGAGTCCTCGACGGTGATCGCCGAGAGGAACTCCCAGGCGTCGAAGCCGTCGTCGGCGTTGTTCCACAGCCGCGCGCCCACCACCCGGTTGCCCTCGCCCGAGCCCTCCTTGACGCCGAGGCCGTCGGCGCTCTCGCCGTTCTTGCGCGGATCGTGGTTGCCGTAGGAGTCGAGCCCCGAGATCAGGTTGCCGCCTGAGTCGCCCTGCAACTGGAACCCGGTCTCGTAGTTGTCGCGCGTCGTCAGCCCGGAGAACGCGTTGTCGTCGCAGTCGTCGCAGTAGACGCCGTACGGGCCGCGGATGATCTCCAGTCCCTCGATCCGCCAGTGCGACGCCTCCTGGTGGATCGCGCCGCGCTCCTGGCTCGGGATGCTGCCCCCGACCGGCGTGTGGCTCGCGGGCAGTTGCTCGCCGTCGATCACGACGTGCTCGTCCCCGTAGGGCCCCAGGGTGATCGGGTTGCCCGGCTCGCCCGAGGTGGTGATGGTGATGTTGTCGGTCAGGGCGTACGTGCCGCCGCGCACCGCGATCGTGTCGCCTGGGCCGGCCCGGTCGACGGCCTCCTGGACGGTGGCCAGGGGATCGTCCACCGTTCCCGCTCCCGCGTCGCTGCCGTCCGTGGCCACGACGATCAGCGCTCCGGCGGCCGCCGCCTGCGGCGCCCCCGCGAGCCCCGCCGCGAACGCCGCCGTGGCGCCGAGCAGCGCCACCGCCGCCGCGAGCCGGGCCCGCGCCCCGCGCGCCCCGGCCCCTCCGGCGCCCCGGCGTGGCACCGCCTCCGCCCCTGCTGTTCCCGCCGCTTGGCACCCTGCGATGTCCGGCATGCCGGCTCCGTCCTCCCGTCCTTCCGGCCGCCTCGTGCACGGCCCGTCCCCCCTTCCGTCGCCGCCGGGCGCAGGAAGGTTGCCCGGCGGCGGCCGGGAGCCGCCGCCGTCCCCGGGGCGGTCCGCGCCCCCGGCGCGCGTCCCACATGGCGGAGCGCGCCGCCGCCGCCCGCCGCCCCGCACTACCCTCGACGGGGTCTTCACGCGGGCGAACGCGGCCGCACCCGCCGCCCCCCGGCGGAGTTCCGGGGCGCGCGGCCCCGGGCGCCGGTGCCCACGCCGGCGCACGGCGGCTGCGGCGCGCCCGCGGCGGAGAGGACAGGCGCGAGCGGAGGTACACGATGAGCGGACGGCAGGCCAACGGCGGGGGCGGCGCGGAGCCGACGGCGATCAGGTGGCGCAGGGATCTGCACCGGCACCCCGAGGTCGGCTTCACCGAGTTCCGCACGGCCAGCCGCGTCGCCGCCCACCTCGCCGGCCTCGGCTGGGAGGTCCGCGCCGGGGCCGAGGCGATCTCGCCGGCACATCGGCTCAACGTGCCGCCCGAGCCGGAACTCGCCGCCGCCTACTCCCGCGCCGCCGACTCGGGCGCCGACCCGCACTGGCTGCCGGCGCTGCGCGGCGGCAACACCGCCGTCGTCGCCACCCTCCGCGGGGCGCGCCCCGGGCCGGTGGTGGGGCTGCGCGCCGACATGGACGCGCTGCCGATCCACGAGTCAGCCGACCCGGCGCACCTGCCCGCACGAGAGGGCTTCCGCTCCGTCCACGACGGCGTGATGCACGCCTGCGGCCACGACGGGCACGTCGGCATGGCCGTCGAACTGGCCGAGCGCCTGTCCGCCAGGCCGCCGGCGGCGGGCTCGGTCACGCTGCTCTTCCAGCCGGCCGAGGAGGGCGGGCGGGGAGCGCGCGCCATGGTGCCCGCGGGCGTGGCCGACGCCGTCGACACCTTCCTCGCCGTCCACCTCGGGCTCGGCCTGCCCACCGGCACCCTGGCCTCCTCGCTGGACGGCCTGCTGGCCAACTCCAAGCTGCGGGCCACCTTCCACGGCGTCTCCGCGCACGCCGCGATGGCCCCGCACGAGGGCCGCAACGCGCTGCTCGGCGCCGCGGCCGCCACCCTCGCCGTGCACGCCCTGCCGCGGATACCGGGGCACGAGACCCGGGTCGCGGTCGGCCGCGTCAGCGGCGGCACGTCGAGCAACATCGTGCCCGACCGCGCCGAGGTGCTGCTGGAGACCCGGGCGGACGAGGGCGCGGTCAACGAGGACCTGGAGGCCAGGGCCAGGGCCGCACTGCTCGGCGCCGCGCAGACCTACGGGCTGACCGTGGACGTGGAGCTGATCGGCGGGGTCACCACGGCCCGCGCCGACCGGCCCGCCGTCGAACTGGTCGAGGCCGCCGCCGCTGCCGCCGGGCTGCGGCTGGTGACCCCGGCCGCGGAACTCGGCGTGGCGAGCGACGACGCCACCGCGTTCATGCGCCGCGTCCAGGAGCGCGGCGGCGTGGCGAGCTACGCGGGCCTCGGCGCGGAGCTGGCCGCCCCGCACCACACCCCGCGCTTCGACTTCGACGAGGCCGCCCTGCCGCTCGGCGTGGACCTGCTGGAGGCGGCCGTCCGCGGCGCCCTGGGGTGACCGGCCGCCGGGCCCTGGCCGGCCGGGCAATGCCGTGACTCTGGTGGACCACCGCGGGCCTTTCTACACTGCGCACGTGAGGGGTCTGCTCCTGAGGCTGTCCTCCCTCGACGCGGACGCCGCCGCCGCGTTCCGGGTGATAGCCCACTTCCAGGCACTGCTGACCGACGGCGCGGTCGACCCCGTGCTGCTGGTGCGCTCCACCGCCGGCCTGGCGGGCTGCCCCGCGGGTCTCGAACTCGCCGACGGCCGCAGGGTGCGGTTCGCCCCCGACGGCGCCGCCCTGCCCGGCGTGCCAGGCCGGATCTCGGGCAGCGTGCCGCTGCGCCCGGCCGGCCGCGTCTGGCTGGAGCGCGGCGGCGAGCCCGGCCCCTTCGACGCCCTGGTCCTGGAGTGGATGGCCATCGCCGCCGGGGTCGGCCCCAGCCGCGCCGCCCCCTCGCCCCAGGCCGCCGACCCGGCGCTGGTCGAGCTCGTGCTCTCCGAGCGCGAGGCCATCGAGGACCGCACCCGCGCCCTGCGGCTGCTCGGGCTGACCCCGGCGCTGCCGCTGCGCGTCGTCGCCGTCTCGGGCGACTCGGGGGCGGAGGCCGGGGGGCGGGCGGTGACCCTGCTGGCCCGCGGCGGGACCAGCGCCGCGGTGCGGGTGGCGACCGTGGGCCCGCTGGCCGCGGCCCTGGTCCAGGCGCAGGAGGGCACGGCGGGGCTGGCCGCGGAGCTGCGGCAGGTGGTCACCGAGTGGCGGCGCGAACGCCTCCCCGGCCACCCGCGCGCCAGGAGCGTCAGGTTCGGCATCGGCGGGGCCGTGGCGGCGGCCCAGGCGGCGGCCTCCTGGGCGCAGGCGAAGACCGCGCTGCGCTTCGCCGCGGGCGGCGGCTTCGAGGAGGAGGTCGTCGACTACGAGACGCTGGGGCCGCTCGCCCTGCTCGCCGAGGTGCCCGCGGCCCGGCTGCGCGCCGAGCCCGGCGTCCGCGCCCTCGCGGAACTGGCCACCCAGGACGGCGGGGACCTGAGCATCGCCGCCCTCGCCGCGTTCTGCCGGACCGGCTCCCTGCGCCAGGCCGCCGTCGCCCTGCACCTGCACCACAGCTCCGTCGCGGCCAGGCTGGCGGGGGCCGAGACCGCCCTCGGCTGGCGGCTACGCGAACCCGAGGACCGCCTCAGGGCCCAACTCGCCCTGCACGCCTGGCGGTTGTCCACGAGCCCCGAGTGAACGGGAGCGCCGGGACGGCCGCGGTTCCCCCGGTACGGCGGGCGCGGGACGGCCGCGGTTCCCCCGGCTACGGCGGTGCGGCCGGCGGCGCGCCCCCTCGGCCGCACGGGCGCCGGCAGACGAGTGGCGGGGCGCGGCGCCGCCCCGCCCGACAGCCGCGCGAAGTCCTCGCGGCCCCCGGCCGCGCCCCCGCCCCGCCGGGGCCCCGCCCCCGGCCCCTGGTGAGGCCGCGGCGCCGCCCCACCGCCCGCCGGGCACGCCCCCGGCGCGTCCGGCGGGCCAAGCGCCGTGGTTGCCGGGCCTCTTGACGGCGTGCACGCCGCTCTCTAGGGTCGCCGCGCCCGGCCGGGGCCGCCGAAGGGACCGGCGCGCCGCCCGGGCCGAACGGCGCCGACCGGTGTCGAACGCAATCCGACCGGCGCCGCGCAGGCCGCGCGAAGTCGAGGGAACCGCAGGCGAGTTCGCCGGCCGCGTGCCCGGCGGCCCGCCCCGCCCCCGCCTCCTGGCCACGCGCCGCCCCGAGCGCCCTGACGCCCACGCGAGTCGCGAAGGAGCCCGCCCACCCGTGAAGAGACTGACCGCGCCCGTGCGCCTGATCGCCGCCGCGGCCCTCGCCGCCGCCCTGGTCGCGACCTCCTCGGCGGCGCAGGCCGCCGCCGCGAGCCCCGCGGGGGCCGCCGCGGCCGCCCACCGAGACCGTCCGGCCGGAGGCGGCGCGGACTGGGTCGACACCTGGACGGCGATGCCCCAGCTCACCGAGCCGGGGAACATGCCGCCCGCCCCCTTCACCCAGGAGGACGCCGTCCTCGCCGACAGCACGCTGCGGCAGACCCTGCACGTGACGACCGGCGGCTCGCGGATACGCCTGCACTTCTCCAACGAGTTCGGCGGCGCCCCCCTGCCCCTCACCGAGGTCTTCGTCGCCCTGCCCCGCGACGGGCGGGCCGGGGTGAGCGCCATCGAGCCGGGCAGCTCGCTCCCCGTCACCTTCGGGGGCCGCGCCTCGGTGACCGTCCCCGTCGGGGCGCAGTACGTCTCCGACCCGATCGACCTGCCCGTCGCGCCCGGCACCAACCTGACGGTCACCGCCTACCTGGCGCAGGGCCAGGCCTCCCAGTCGATCACCTCCCACCCCGGCTCCCGCACCACCTCCTACCTGATCGCCGGGGACCAGGCGCAGGCCGGGGACCTGCCGGGCGCCACGCCGGTGGACCACTGGTACTTCCTCAGCGCCGTCGAGGCCTGGTCGGGCCGCGGCACCACCGCGACCGCCATCCTGGGCGACTCGCTGACCGACGGCCGCGGCTCCACGACCAACGGCAACAACCGCTGGCCCGACCAGCTCTTCGACCGGCTCCAGTCCCAGCGCGCCACCGACGACGTGGCGGTGCTCAACCAGGCCGCGGGCGGCAACCGGGTCCTCAACGACGGCCTCGGCCCCAGCGCCATCTCCCGGCTGAACCGCGACGTGTTCGCCCACAGCGGCGTCACCCGCCTCCTCGTCTTCGAGGGCGTCAACGACATCGGCACCGCCGCGGCCACCCCACAGGCCCAGGACGCCGTGGCCGCCGACCTGATCACCGCCTTCGCGCAGATCGTCACCCAGGCACACGCCCACGACATCGAGGTCTACGGCGCGACGCTGCTGCCCTTCGGCAACAACACCGGCTACGACGACCCGGAGGGGCTGCGCGAGTCGGCGCGGCAGACCGTCAACGCGTGGATCAGGAACAGCGGCACCTTCGACGCCGTGCTCGACTTCGACCGCGCGGTCCGCGACCCCGCCCACCCCGACCAACTGCTGCCCGGCATCCACGACGGCGACTGGCTGCACCTGACGCCCGAGGGCTACGGCCTGCTCGCCGGGGCGGTCCCCACCTCGCTCTTCCGCGGCTGACGGCCCGCACCCGCGGCACCAGGACCGCGGCCATGCCCGGCCGCCGACCGCGAACCCGCCGGCACCCCCGGCGGGTTCGCCGTATGCGCGGCCGGGCGCCGGGGGGCCGCCCCGGCCCGCACGGGCCGCCGGGTACCCTGACACCCGCCCCGCCCGTCCCGTCCCGTTCGCCCCTTCCCGCCCCTCTGTGTGCCGGCCCCCTGTGTGCCCGGGCGCGCCGGCCGCCCGCGCCCGCCGGCCGTGTCCCACCCCCGCGATCCCCGCACGTCCTTCGCCCGTCCGGAGCCACCCTTGCCGCCCAGCACGCCCAGCACCCCCAGCAGCTACGTCGAGTCGAGAGCCGGGGAGCTGCGGGTGCTCCTCGACACCATCCTGCCGCCGGACGGCCACCCCTCCGGCACGGAGGCCGGCGGCCTGGCCTTCCTCGCCCGGATACTCGCGGAACGCCCCGACTGGACCGGCCGCACCCAGCGCGTCCTCGACGCGGTCGCGGCCCGCGCCCGCGCCCTGCACGGCCGCGCCTTCGCCGAACTGCCGCCCCCGCAGCGGCTGTCCGTCCTCGACGCGCTCCTCGGCGACGGCGACTACCGCTGGTTCGCGGCGCTGGTCAACGGCGGCTACTACGCGGACGAGGGCAACGGCGGCAACCGGGGCGCCGCCTCCTGGGACATGCTCGGCTGGCGTCCTGGACCGCCCGGCTGGCCGCCGGCGAGCGAGGCCGGGGAGACCAGGCAGGCGGTGATCGGCCCCGAGCGGCTCGCCGGGCGGTACGACGCGATCGTCGTCGGCTCGGGCGCGGGCGGCGGAGCCGTCGCCTGCCGCCTGGCCGAGTCGGGACGCACCGTGCTGGTCGTCGAGTCCGGCTCCTGGCCGGACACCGGCGAACTGGCCGCAGACCACCTGCACAACCCCCGCGGCTTCGGCGGCCTGGAGAGCCCGAGCGGGCCGCCCGACACCGGCAACCCGCGCCTCCTCGACGACGGGCGGCGCCGGCTGACGCTGCGCCCCTCGGAGCCCGGGTGGAGCAACAACGCGATGACCTACGGCGGCGGCACCCGCGTCTACGGGGCGCAGGCCTGGCGCTTCGGCCCCGCCGACTTCCGGATGGCCTCCCACTACGGCGTTCCCGAGGGCAGCGCCCTGGCCGACTGGCCCTTCGGCTACGAGGAACTCGAACCGTACTACGCGCAGGCCGAGTGGGAGATCGGCGTGAGCGGCGGCCAGGACGACGGCCCGCACGCCGGCCCGCGCTCCAGGGCGCTGCCGATGCCGCCCCTGCCCACCGGGCGCGCGCACGAGGTGCTGCGCGCCGGCGCCCTCCGGCTCGGCCTCGCGCCGCTGGACGTGCCGCTGCTGGTCAACTCCACCCCCTACCTCGGGCGGCCCGCCTGCGCCAGGTGCGCCACCTGCGTGGGCTTCGCCTGCCCGGTCGACGCGAAGAACGGCAGCCACAACACGCTGCTCGCGCGCGCCCTGGCCACCGGCCGCTGCCGGGTGCTCCTGGAGGCCACCGCGGACCGGCTGCTGATCGGCGAGGGTGGCCGCGTGAGAGGGGTGTCCGTGGCCGGGCTGCGCGAGGGCGGCATCTGGCGGGCGCGGATCGCGGCCGCCGAGGTGGTGCTGGCCGCGGGCGCCGTGGAGACCGCCAGGCTGCTGCTCAACTCCGCCCACGAGGGCGAGCCCGAGGGCGTCGGCAACAACACCGGGCAGGTGGGGCGCCACCTCCAGGGCCACCTGTACGCCTCGGCGACCGGCGTGTTCGACGAGGAGACCGAGGACCTGCTGGGCCCGGGACCCTCCGTGGCGATAGGCGACTTCAGGCAGGACAACCCCTCCATCGTCGGGGGCGGCATCCTCGTGCGGGAGTTCGTGCCCTGGCCGGCGAGCATCCACCAGTACCTGACCGGGGCCGGGCTGATCCCGCCGCACGGCCCCGAGGGCAAGCGCGGAATGCGGGAACTCGCCCTGCGCATGCTGCGCGTCGCCGGCCCCATCCAGGAGGTCACCACCTCCACGGCCCGGGTACGGGTGGACCCGGGCACGCGCGACCGGCTCGGCATCCCCGTCGCGGTGCTCAGCGGCGGCCCGCACCCCGAGGACCTCAGGGCCCAGGCGTTCCTCGCCGAGCGGTGCGCCGCATGGCTCGCCGCCGCCGGCGCCCGCCGGGTCGTGCCCGCGGGCCCGGCCCGCGGCGACGCGGGGCCGAGCGGGGGCCAGCACCAGGCGGGCACCTGCCGCATGGGCACCGACCCGGCGCGTTCGGTCACCGACCCCTGGGGCCGGGTGTGGGGGCACGGCAACCTGCGGGTGGCCGGCGGCGCGCTCCACGTCACCAACGGCGGGGTGAACCCGGTGCTGACCATCTACGCCAATGCGCTGCGGATCGCCGCCCACATGACCGCGGGCGGCTGAGCCGGTCCCGCATGCCGGGGCGCGAACCAACTGCCGTACGGATGTGTGATATCCACGTGGCCTGCACAGTCCGGTGACCGTGGGGAGCTGAGTCGGTGGGGGATGTGATGCTGCGGCTGCGGCCGCGCGTCGTGCGGGACGGGGAAGAGGTGCGGGAGGCCGCGCAGCGACGGGACTGGCCCGCGGTGCGCGGGCAGTTGCTCGCGGCGCCGGAGGGACACCGCGCGCAACTCCTGCGCGGCCTGGAGGGCGTGGAGGGGGTGCGCCCCTGGCTGGCCGAGGTGAGCGAGGCCGGGGAGGACCGGGCGCTCGCCCTGCTCGCCTCCGGCTCGTACCACGTCTGGTGGGCCTGGGAGGCGAGGACCGGGGCCCGCGCGCGGGACGTCGGCGCGGAGCAGTTCCGGCTGTTCCACGAGCGGCTGCGGATCGCCGAGGAGCAGCTGTACGAGGCCGCCGAGCGGGAGCCCGGCTGGGCGGAGCCGTGGCACCTGCTGTGCCAGTCGGGGCGCGGGCTTCAGGTCGGGCCCACCGCCGCCTACGCGCGGTTCGAGGCGGCCGTGCGGCGCGTTCCCGAGCACCTGGGCGCGCATGCGCAGTACCTGCAGCAGGTGGCCGCCAAGTGGGGCGGCTCCGACGAGGAGATGCACCGGTTCGCCCACACCGCGGTCGCCGAGGCCGGTCCCGGCACTCAGCTGGGCGCGCTGGTTCCCATGGCCCACCTGGAGTCCTGGCTCGAACGCAACGACGCCAGGTTCCGCTACCTGCGGAGCGCCGCCGTGCGGAAGGACCTGCACGAGGCCGCGGACCGCTCCGTGCGCCACCCGCACTACCGCAAGGGCGCCGACTGGGTCTGGCAGCACAACGTCTTCGCGATGGCCTTCGCGCTCGCGGGCGAAGTGCGGGCCGCGCGCCGCATGTTCCGCGTGCTCGGCGGCCGGGTCAGCCCGTCGCCCTGGCACTACCTGGGCGGGGACGCGGTCCGGGCCTACCGGCGCTGGCGCCGCCTGAGCGGCGGCGCCTGGCTGTGACCGCACCCACCCCGAACGGGCCAAGCGCCGCATGAACACGCCGGCCGGGAGCCGGCGGGAAAACGGAACCGACATGACTGAAGCGCGGACCTTCCAGGTCGACCTGCGTGGCCTGGTGGACCTGCTCTCGCATCACCTGTACTCAAGCCCGCGGGTCTACCTGCGGGAGCTGCTGCAGAACGCCGTGGACGCGGTCACCGCGCGGACGGCCGCCGAGCCGGGCAGCCCCGCCAGGATCACCATCCGCACCGGCCCGGAACTCGGCATCACCGACACCGGCATCGGCCTGACCGAGCGGGACGTGCACACCTTCCTCGCCACCATCGGCCGCAGCTCCAAGCGGGCCGCGGGCGGCACCCTGGACGCCGCCGGGCTGGCGGCCGACCGGGAGGACCTCATCGGGCAGTTCGGCATCGGGCTGCTGGCCTGCTTCGTCGTCGCCGACGAGATCACGGTCGTCAGCAGATCCGCCGCCGAGCCGGACGCGCCCCCCGTCGAGTGGCGCGGCCGCTCCGACGGCAGCTACACCCTGCGCACCCTTCCGCCGGGCGCGGTGCGCGAGCCGGGCACCACCGTCCGGCTCACGCCCCGCGCCGACGCCGCCGAATGGACCGGCGGCGACCAGGTACTGTCCCTGGCCCGCCACTACGGAAGCCTGCTGCGGCACGAGGTCACGGTCGTCGAGCAGAACGGCACCGCCACCCGGATCAACCGGCCTGCCCCCTGGGACCGCCCCGCCGCCTCGCCGCACGCCCGCCGCGAGGCGCTGGCCGAGCACTGCCGCGAGGTCTTCGGCTTCACCCCGCTCGACACCATCGAGCTCGACCTGCCCGCCGTCGGCCTGCGCGGCGTGGCCCACGTGCTGCCCACCCCGGTCAGCCCCGCCCAGCGGGCCGAGCACCGGGTCCACCTCAAGGGCATGCTCCTGTCGGAACGCGCCGAAGGGCTGCTGCCCGACTGGGCCTTCTTCGTCCGCTGCGTGGTGGACACCACCGCGCTGCGCCCCACCGCCTCCCGGGAGGCCCTGTACGAGGACGCCACGCTCGCCGCCGTGCGCGACGCCCTCGGCGACCGCATCCGGGACTGGCTGGCCGGCCTGGCCGCCGCCGACCCCGACCTGCTGCACCGCTTCCTCGCGGCGCACCACCTGGCGGCCAAGGCGCTGGCCCGCTTCGACGACGACCTGCTGCGGCTGCTGCTGCCCTGGCTGCCGTTCGAGACGACGGACGGCCAGGTCACCCTGGAGGAGTTCGCCAGGAACCACCCGGTGATCGCGGTCACCAGGACCGTGGAGGAGTTCCGCCAGGTGGCGCCCGTCGCCGGCGCCACCGGTCTCGGCGTCGTCAACGGCGGCTACACCTACGACTTCGACCTCGTGCACAGGCTGCCCGAGATCCGCCCGGGAAGCCAGGTCACCGAGCTCGACCCCGCCACCGTCACCGCCCACCTGGACTTCGCCGACCCGGCCGCCGAACTCGCCGCCGCCCCCTTCCTCGCCGTGGCCAGGGACGTGGTCGGCGCCCACGGCTGCGACGTGGTGCTGCGCAGCTTCCAGCCGGCGACCGCCCCCGCGCTGCTGCTCGACAACCGCGAGGCCAGGCACGAACGCACCCGCGCCGACCTCGCGGGACGCGTCACCGACGGGGTGTGGAGCGACATCCTGGGGGCGTTGCGCGCCGAGACCCCCCGTGCCCAGCTGGTGCTCAACCACCTCAATCCGCTGGTCGGCCGCGCCACCGGCATCACGGCGCCCGAGCTGGCCAGGACCACCGCGGAGGCGCTCTACGGGCAGGCGCTGCTGCTGGCCCGCCGCCCGCTGACCTCCCGGGAGAGCGCCCTCCTCAACCGCGCCTTCCTGAGCCTGCTCGACCACGCCATGTTCGCCGAAGGGGCCGCCCCGCGGCCGGGCCAGGACGGTAGGGGAGAATGACGATGGAGACCCCCGAGGAACTGCGCCGGGCACTGGACGGGAACCGCGACCGCCCCTACGGCCTGCCGCGGACCACCCTGGCGGAGACCATCGCCGAGGCCGCCCAGCGGTTCGAGGACCCCCGGCTCTCCACCGAGGCGCTGCTCGAACTGACCACCGCCTACGCGTACGGCGGCGAGCACCGCAAGGCACCGGTGGCGTTCGCCCGGCTGCTCGAACTCCTCGACTCCGCACCCGGCGCCCTGGAGGAGGAGCACGTCCTCGCCACCCTGTGGCGGTTCAAGTGGGTGGTCAACTCCCTCATCGAGGTGCCCGAGGTCCCGCTCGCCACCATCGAGCGGCTCATCGACCGGATGGGGGAGCGATACCGGGCCGCCGGCCAGGGGAGGCAGCCGGTCGCGGCCATGCGGCACCACCTGGCCGCCCACACCGGAAGCGGCCTCCAGGACGCCTTCGAGCTGTGGATCACCCGCCCCCGCGAACGGCTCAGCGACTGCTCGGCCTGCGAGACCCGCAGGCTGGCGCAGCACCACCTGGAGGCGGGCGACGACGAACTCGCCCTCGCCGTCTGGGAACCGGTCCTCACCGGCGACCCCGACTGTTCCGAGGAACCGCAGACCAGCGCCGCCCACGCCCTGCTGCCGCTGCTGCGCCAGGGCCGATCCGACGAGGCCAGGTCGCACCACCTCACCTCCTACCGCGCCCTGCGCGAGTCCCCCGCCGCGCTCGAAGAGATCGGGCTGCACCTGGAGTTCTGCGCCCTGAGCCGCAACGAGTCCCGCGGCCTGGAGATCCTGGCCGGCAGCCGGCCCCTCTTCGCCGCCACCGGCGCCCCGCTGAGCCGGCTCGGCTTCCTCACCGGCGCCGAGGTCCTGCTGCGCCGGCTCGTGGCCCTGGGCCACGGCGGGCTCGCCGTGCCGGGCCCGGTGGGCACGGACTGGACCGCGGCCGAACTGCTCGCCCACGCCGCGGCGGAGGCCGAACGGCTGGCGGCGGCATTCGACGCGCGCAACGGCACCGGCCGCGTCGGCGACCGCCGCCGCGCCCGCCTCGCGCGGGAGCCGATCGTCGACGCGCCCGTCCCGCTCGGCCTGCGCCCCGGCCTCCCGCTGCCGCCGGCCCCCGCCGCGCCACCGGCACAGCCGCAGGGGGACCCCGGGGACCCCGGGGACCCCGGGGACCCCGAGGACCCGGCGGACCTCGCGGCGCTCGTGACCCGAGCCAGGCACCTCACCGACCAGGGGCATCCCGAAAGCCTCGCCGCCTGGGACCGGGTCGCCGCGCGGGTCGGCCACCACGCCGCGCCCGGCGGCGAAGACGCGGCCCGCGGGCAGGGCGGCAGCGCAGCCGAGGCCGAGGCGCCCGACGACCGGCTGTGCGCCGAACTCGCCCTGCACCGCGCCCAGCGCCGGCTCCGCGCCGGGGACCAGGACGCGGTCCCGGCCGACCTGGCGGAGGCCGCCGAGCGCTATGCCGCGGCCGGCCTGCCGGGACGGTCCCGTGCCGTCCGGGCCTGGGCGCTGAGCCTCGCCGAGGACCCCGCCGGGATCGAAGCCGCCCTGGCCGAGCTGGAGGCGCTGCGCGCCGCCGACGCGGCGGACGGCGCCGATCCCGGGCCGGGCTCGGACGCGGCCAGGGACCGCCTCGCCCTGCTCAACAGCCGGGCCCTGCTCGGGCTCAAGGCGGTGGCCGGCTCCCTGCCCGAGCCGACCGCCAAGGCGCGCGAGCGGTTCCTGGGCGCCAAGGAGGAGCTGCTGGCCGAGGCGACCCGCCTCGCGGTGCCCCACCAGGCGGCGGCCGCCCACCGCTACGCCGCCGACCTCGCCTCCCTTGAGGGGCGCCCGGAGGACGCCCTGGCGGAACTGAGGGCCTGGCACGACGGCCTGGAGGCAGCGGGCCGGCCGTGGCACACCCCGCTTGCCCAGTTCCTGCTCGCCCGGCTGCTGCGGGACCTCGACCGGCGCGAGGAGGCCACGGAACTGCTGCACAAGGCCCTGGCCGGCGCCGCCAGGTACGGCGACCCCGACTTCCCGGCCGCCCCGGCGCACGCCCTGCTCGGTGCGCTGTGCGCCGACTCGGGAGACGTGGGGGGCGCCGTGCGGTACCTCTCCGGGGCGGCCGACCGATTCGAGCAGCAGGGCGAGCGGAACTCCGCGGCCGACGTACGGCACCAGCTCGCCGTGGCCCTGGCCCGGCACGGACGGCACCCCGAGGCCGTTGCCGTGCTGGAGTCCGCGCTCGGCGGCGACGCCGGGGAACTCGACGAGCGGCTGGCCGCCCAGCTGCGTCTGACGCTCGCGCGCAACCTGACCGAGGCCGGAGAACACCGGCCGGCCGCCGAGGAGTTCCTCGCCCTGGCCGAGACCGTCGCGACCTGGGAGGAGCAGGAGGCGCACCTGCACACCATGGTCGCCTGCGAGGCGGCCACCGCGCTCCTGCGGGCGGGCAGCGGCGACGCCGCCGAGGCCGCGTTCACGCGGGCGCGCGAGCTGCACCGGTCCGCGCCGCACGTGGGCGCGCTGCTCGGCGCGGCGCGCGAATTCGCCGACCGCGCCGCCGGGGAGGAGGCCCTGGGCTACCTGGCGATCGCCGACGAGCTGCTGCCCGCGATGCCGCCGGAGCGCCTGTGGTACGAGACGGGCGTCAACCGGCGGCTGCGCGCCTGGGTGCTGCTCGGAACGGGCCGGGCCGAGGAGGCGCTCGCCGCCGCCGAGTCGGCCGTCGCCGCCTTCGCGGAGGGCGGCGCCGCCGGGGAGACCGGGCGGGCGGAGGCCGGCCGGGTCGCCGCGCTCATCGAGGCGGACCACCTGGACCGGCCGCAGGACGCGCTGCACCGGCTGGCCGACACCACCGCCCGCTGCCGGGCGGCCGGGGAGCGGCAGGCGGTGGAGGTGCTGGAGCGCCTGAGCGCACGGATCGCCGCGCGCGCCGAGGGCTGAGGCGGCGCCCACGGGCCCGCCGGCGACGCTTCCGCGGGCCCGTGGGCGGCCGCCCCCGGCCGCCGCCCCCGGCCGCCGCCCCCGGCCGCCGCCCCCGGCCGACCCTCGTGGGACATCGGCCGATGACCTGGGTGCCCGGCGTCTGCATTTGCCTCCGGCCACCCCCGTCGGATAGGAAGCTTTTCATGCTCAAAGGCACGAAGGTCGGGCTCAGGGCCCGGCACGAGGACGACATCCCGATCCTGCAGGCGGAGCTCTACGACGACGCGGTCACGCACTCGCGGGCCCAGGGCTCGCCGTGGCGGCCGTTCACCCCCGGCTCGAAGCACTCGCCGGTCATGGTGAACGACACGGACCAGGGGATCGCCTCGTTCTCCGTGGTGGAGCTGGACGGCGGCACGCTCGTGGGCACCGCGACGCTGTGGGGCATCGACACCCACAACCGGTCCGCGCACATCGGCCTCGGGCTCCTGCCCTCCGCGCGCGGCAAGGGCTACGGCACCGACGTGGTCGCCGTGCTGTGCCACTACGGCTTCGTGGTGCGCGGCCTGCACCGGCTGCAGATCGAGACGCTGGCGGACAACGCCGCGATGCTGCGCTCCGCCGAGCGCAACGGCTTCGTGCGCGAGGGCGTGCTGCGTTCCTCCTCCTGGGTGCTGGGCGAGTTCCTGGACGAGGTGCTGCTCGGCCTGCTCGCCGAGGACTGGAAGCCGGCCGCGAGGAGCTAGTCCGCGCCGTCCGGATCTTCGCCGGTCACGAAGATCCACACGACACGACCAGCCGCGTCGCTCGCATCGTCGCGGGGCCGCGCCGGGAAGCCCCTGCCTCGCGACAGCCGGGCCGCGCGGCTCGTCCGACCGGTGAGAGCGCGCCCCGGTGCTCCGGCACGTCACCGCCGGGCGCGGCATCCGTGCGGGCGTTGCAGCCTGGCACCCATGGCGTGGAAGACCTTCTTCGGTTCCCAGCGGGTCTCGTCGAGCATGCGCACCACCCCGTAGGAGGCGATGTCGCGGTCGCGGGGCTTGTCGTAGTTGGCGAAGGAGAACCACAGCGCCGTGTCCACGCCCTCCTCCTCGAAGACGTCGAGCAGCTCGTCGAAGTAGCGCACCTGCTCGTCCTCGTCCGGGACTGCCCCGGCCGGCGGCTGCCAGGCCATGCCGCCGCGCTCGCCCGCGCCGCGGTAGGCGCAGGTGCCGTACTCGGTGACGGCGACAGGCTTGCCGTGGGAGAAGAGTTCGCGCAGGTGGGCGCGGAAGGTGCCGGCGTTCTCCGCGGTGCGGTAGGCGTCGGTGCCCACCAGGTCGAACGGGCCCCAGTCGACGGGCTCCCAGGGGCCGGAGGCGTAGGTGATCCTCCCGCCGAAGTCGGCGCGCACCGTCGCGGCGGCCCGGGCGAGGAAGGCGTTGAGCCGCTCGGGGACCGGCCCGAGGGAGGCCCACCACTGCATGTCGGCGGTGGCCATGGCGTGGAGGCGTTGCAGGTAGGTGCCGCCGGGAAGGAAACCGTGGGCGAAGGCGCTGAGCTCGCAGCCGGTGACGAGGACCACCCGCGCGCCGCCCTGCCGCAGGGCCTCGGCGCGCCGCGCGCAGTCGGCGAAGAACCGCAGAATCCGGGCCGGGGGAAGGTCGGCGGGGAACGGGGAGAACCACACTTCCAGGCCGGCGTCGGCCGCGTGCCGGGCGGCGATGCTCAACCGCTCGGCGTCGCGGCCCGAGATGCGCACCGCGTCGCAGTGCAGGTCGTCGGCGATCACCGTCATGTCGCGCCGAACCTGCTCGGGGTCGAAGGCCCGGCGGGTGAGGAGGTGGCCGGGGAAGGTCCCGGTGTCGTAGGTGATGCCCCGTGCGCGCATCTCAGCACCCTTCCGCGTGGTGGAGTCCGTGCTCCAGCAGGTCGAAGGCCAGCTCGACGTCCTCGGCCAGGGCGCGCCCTGTCTCCTCGGCGCCGGCACCGCCCAGCAGGCGCTGGAAGTACGTCTCCTGGAGGGCGAGCAGCGAGGCGGCGGTCTGGGCCGCCATGAGCGCGGCCGTGGTGGGGCCGTACTCGTCGGTCAGCACCCGCGTCAACTCCTGGCGCTGCCGGTAGAGCAGGCCGTTCGCCGCGTTCTGCAGCGCCGGGCTGCCCTGGATCACCCGCAGCCGGGCGAGCAGCACGTCAAGGTCCTCCGCCGCCGGCGGGAGTCCGGCGGCGAACGCGCGGTAGTGCGCTCGCAGCGCCTCCAGGAACGTCTGTCCGGCCGGCCGCCGGGCCACGATCCCCGCCGGATCGTCGTCGCCCACTCCGTGGAGGGCGAGTGATTCCTTGGTCGGGAAGTACGCGAAGAGCGTCGCCTTGGCCACCTCGGCGGCTTCGGCGATCTCGTTGACCGTCACCGCGTCGAAGCCGCGCTCGGCGAACAACCGCAACGCCACCGCGGCGATCCGCTGCCTGGTCTGTTCCTTCTTGCGCTCACGAAGCCCTGCCACACGGCCACAATAACCATACTCGGTCCGAAAGTGAACCTGGTCTGTTTTTCTTTGGTGGGGGTGCGGGGTGAGGTGGGGGTGAAGCGCGGCGGGACATGGCAGGCGGCGCGAGGCCGGCCGGGCCGGGGCGCGGCTCAGCGGCCCCCGAGGCCGAGTTCGGCCCACACCGTCTTGCGGGAGGCGGCGATCGGGTCGACGCCCCAGCGGTCCGCGAGGGCCGCGACGATCAGGAGGCCACGCCCGCACTCGCGCTCGGGCCCCGGCGCCTGCGGGTCCCTGGGCACCGACGCGCCGCGGGTGTCGGTGACATCCAGGCGCAGGACGCCCCGCGCGGCATCCAGCCGCAGGGCGAGCCGGAAGTCCCGCCCCTCCGGGCAGCCGTGCAGCACCGCGTTGGCCGCCAGCTCGCCGACCAGCTGCTCGGCGCGGGCGACGACGGCGGGAGGCACGCCCCAGGAATGCAGCTGGCAGGCGGTCAGCAGGCGGGCGAGACGGGCGCCCTGCCGTGTGGACGACAGCAGCTGCGCGAACGTCCGGACGGCGGTGGGGTGCGGGAAGGTGGCCGAGTCCATGCGACCACGGTGACGATCCCCCGTTGCCGCGGCCAGCGTTCGGCCCCGTACGCTGCGTCAGCGTACGCGCACGCCGAGTGGACGGTACGTCGCCCCGTCCGCCAGGCTGGCCCCGTCGGGTTCAGCCGGGACGGCGGAGGGCGGGAGGGCCATGACGACGGCCGAGCAGTGCGGCGGCACGGCGGAACGGGAACCGGGCCCCTCCGGCAGTCTGCGGACGTTCGGGGCCGTCGTCCAGGCCCTGCGCGAACACGCCGGGCTCAGCCGCGCGGAGTTCGGCGAACTCGTCAGGTTCTCCAAACACACCGTCGAATCGGTCGAGTTGGGGCGCCGCATGCCCGACGACTCCTTCGTGGAACTCGCCGAAGAGGCCCTCGGCAACACCGGCGCCCTGCGCAAGGCCGCCTGCCACCTGACGCGCGGGGAGCCGGGGCTGGCCGCCTGGTTCCGGCGCTGGGCCCGCCTCGAACGGCTGGCGGTCAGCCTGTGCACGTACGAATGCCGCCTGGTCCCCGGCCTGTTGCAGTCCGAGGCATACGCGCGGGCGGTGTTCGACAACGGCATTCCGTTGCTGACGGAAGAGCAGTCGGAGGCACAGATCGCCGCGCGAGTGCGCCGACAGGGGATGCTGCACGACCGGCCGGACGTTCCGTTCAGCTTCATCGTCGAGGAGTCCGTGTTCCACCGCAGGCTCGGCGGCCCGGAGGTGACCCGGGACATGCTCGACCGCGTGCTGGAACTCGCCACGCTGCGCAATGTGACGCTTCAAGTCGTGCCGCTGGACGTCGAGTCCCACGCGTGCCTCGACGGCCCGGTGCAACTGCTTGAGACGCCGGACGGGCGGCGGCTCGCCTACTCCGAGGGACAGCAGAACGGGCGGCTCATCACCGATCGCAAAGAGGTGCGCCTCCTGCAACAGCGCTATGACACACTGCGCTCACAAGCCCTGAATTCGAAGGACTCGCAGGGCCTGCTGAAGCGGTTGCGAGGAGAGCGATGAACGTGACGGAACTCGCCTGGTTCAAGTCCACTTACAGCGGCACCCAGGGCGACAGCTGTGTGGAGGTCGCCGTGGGCGTGGATGCGGTGCACGTGCGCGACTCGAAGGATGTGGGCCGTGGGCAGTTCGCCGTCGGCCGTGAGGGCTGGGAGTTTTTCGTGCGTTTCGCGGCCGGCCGCTGAGCGTCCGGCCGCCCGCCGCGTCGATGAGGCGGCGGGCGGCGTGAGGCCGGGCGTGCCCCGGCGGGGACGGCGCGCGACTCAGGCCCGGCGGGCGACGGTCACGATCTCGGGAGCGGAGTCGTCCGGCGGCGAGCCGTCGAAGTCGCCGTACTGCTCGGCCACTTCCAGGCCCGCCTCGGCCAGGAAGCCCCGCAGCTCGGCGGCGTTCAGGAAGCGGTACGCCGACCTGTGGGTGCGCAGCCCGGGCCAGGCCGGGCCGGTCAGCCGGGTGACCGCCCGCACGAGGGTCCCGCCGCCGGGGGCGGGAGTCGCCGGGCCCTCGGCCTGCATGGCCATCCGCACCGTGCCGCCCGAGCCCTCCGGGTCGGGGACGGCGAGCGAGTACTCGAAGTCCCAGCGTTCCCAGCCCCGCAGGGCCGGGTTGCGGGTCTCGAAGGCGAAGCTGCCCCCGGGCGCGAGCGCGGCGCTCACCGCGCGCAGCGCGGCGCGCAGGTCGGCGTCCGTGACGAGTTCCTGGAAGGCGTGCCCGGTCATCAGGACCAGGTCGAACTCCTCCCGCCAGGCCACCGAGCGCAGGTCGCCGCGCACCCATTCCACGTCCGTGCGCCGCCTGGCGCGTTCCAGCATCCCGGGGGCCGGGTCCAGGCCCACCAGCCGCCCGGCGTGCCCGGCCTCCCTGGCGTGGTGCAGCAGCATGCCGGTGCCGCAGCCGACGTCGAGAACCGCGTCGGCGGCCGTCACCCGCGGGAGGTAGAAGTGGAAGTCCTCGCGGTCCTCCCAGGGGAAGAACGCGTCGTAGCAGGCGGCGTACCTCGGGTCGGCGAAGAGGGAGAGCTCTTCCCCGGCGGCGCTCGTCTCCTGGCCGCCGTCCGTGCCGTCCCGGCGCCGGGCTTGATCGTTGGTCACCGGCCCAGCCTGGGGGCCGAACCCCGCCCGCGCCACCCCATTTCTTCCCGCCTGCCGTGTCCCGGCGCGCAACGGCCGTTCCGCCGCCGTCGCTTCGCCGTCCCTTCCCCTTTTCGTTCGGGACGGCAGGCCCGTTGCGCGCGGGTGCCGTGCCGCGGCCCGGCACGGCGAAGGCGGCTCATCTGCCCGTTGCCGAAGGGGAGTTCGCTCCCTACCCTGGCGGCGACAACGAATCCGGGGGCCGCCATCGGAGGTGCTGTCAGTGCACGACATACCGTTGAGAAAGCGCTTTCTCGGTCGTCCCGCGGCCCTGGGCAGGGCCCTGGCCGCCGTGCTGGCCGTGGCCGCCGCCCTGCTCGCCGGCGGGGGCACCGCACTGGCCGCGGCGCCCGCCGCGGCGGCCGCCGCCCCCGGCGAACCCGGGGACCGGAACATCCACTTCACCGGGCGCTGGGACACCACGGACCCGGGGGCGTACACCCCGTACTGGGCGGGCGCGTACCTGGACGTCGGCTTCACCGGCACGACCGTGAAGCTGCAACAGCGCGGCACCATCGACCTGTGGGCCGCCATCGACGGGGGGCCGCTGGTCGGCCACCTGAACGTCAGCGGCGAGGTGAACCTCACCCCGCAGCCGCTGGCCGCGGGCCGGCACACCCTGCGCGTCACCTACCGGGTGATCGCCGGCTCCTACCACGGCGACGCCGTCTTCCAGGGGCTGACGCTCGACTCGGGCGCCACGACCTACGCCCTGCCGGAGCCGGAGCACCTGATCGAGTTCGTCGGCGACTCGATCACCGTCGGCACGACCACCTCGCTCAACCACCTCACCGCCTACCCCTGGCTGATCGGCGAGCAGCTGGGCGCCGCGCACACGGCCATCGCCCAGGGCGGCGCCTGCCTGGTGGCGGCCGGCTGCGTGGGCCTGGAGGAGCAGTTCGCCAGGCTCGACCCGAACGCCCCCACGCCCGACTGGGACTTCTCCCGGTACCAGGCCGACGCCGTGGTGATCAACCTCGGCACCAACGACGTCGGTCACGGGGTCAGCGGCGCGCAGTTCCAGCAGGCGTACGCGCATCTGCTGCGCACCGTCCGCGCCGCCTACCCGAACGCGTGGATCTTCGCCCTGGAGACCTTCCGCGGGCGCTACGTCGCCGAGACGCAGGCCGCCGTGCAGACCGTGGCCGGCGAGGGCGACGGCCGGGTCTCCTTCGTCGACACGACGGGCTGGCTGAGCGCCTCCGACCTGAGCGACGCGGTGCACCCCAACGACCAGGGGCACCGCACCATCACCCGGCACCTGGCCCCGATCATCGCCGCCCGCCTGTAGCGGCAGCGGCCCCGCGCGCCCGCGCGCCCGGGAGGCGGGCGGGCGCGCCGGGGCGGACCCGGTCGCGGGCCGGTGCCGCTCAGCCCTTGAGGCCGCCGCTGATCATGTCCAGGCGCCAGAAGCGCTGCAGGAAGAGCAGCAGCGCGATCAACGGGATCACCGAGACGGCGGTGCCGATGATGGCGATGCCGTACAGGGCGGGCTCGCCCGAGCCCTTGGAGAGCAGGGTGTAGAGGCCCAGGTTGATCGGGAACTTGCTCTCGTCGGAGAGCATGATGTACGGGAGCAGGAAGTTGTTCCAGTTGCCCACGAACTGGAGCATGAAGATGGTGACCATGCCCGGCAGCATCATCGGCAGCGCGATCGTCCCGAAGATCCGGTACTCGCTGGCGCCGTCGATGCGGGCCGACTCGATCGTGGACAGCGGGACGGAGGCGTCGGCGTAGACGCGGGCCAGGTAGATGGCGAAGGGCGAGATCAGCCCGGGCAGCAGGACCGACCAGTAGCTGCCCACCATGTGGACCTTGGTCATGATGATGTACTGCGGGATCGCCAGCAGCATGCCGGGCAGCAGCACGCCGCCGAGGATCGTGTAGAAGAGGACGGTGCGGCCGGGGAACTCGTAGCGGGAGAAGGCGTATCCGGCGACCGTCGAGATCAGCGTGCACAGCAGCGAGCCGAGTCCGGCGTAGAGCAGGCTGTTGAGGGCCCACTGCCCGTATCTGCCGTCCTCGTAGGCGAAGAGGTCGTGCAGGTTGTCCAGCAGGCCGGAGCCGGGGCTGAAGGTGAAGGTGGAGAACAGCTCGGCCCGCGACTTGGTGGAGGCGACCACGATCCACGCCACGGGTATCAGGCAGTAGACCGCCCCGATCAGCAGCACGGCCGTGGGCAGGATCTTCGCCCGCTGGTGGGGGAGCAGGGTGGGGCGCAGGCGGGAGGGCCCGGGGTTCGTCTCGGTCACTGGAAGCCTCCGAAGGTCCTGCGCTGGGTGACCCTGAGCAGCCCGACGGAGAGCAGCAGGGTGCCCACGGCGATGATCACCGAGCCCGCCGCGGCCATGGGCAGGTCGTCGCGGACGAAGCCGTCGCGGTAGATGTGCATGACGGGCACCCAGGTCTGGGAGATCTCGATGGTCATCGGGCTGAGCATCTTGGGCTCGCCGTAGACCTGGAGCGTGCCGATGAGGGAGAACAGGCCGGTCAGGACGAGGGCGGGGGCGACCAGCGGCACCTTGATCCGCCAGGCCAGGCGCCACTCGGAACAGCCGTCGATGCGGGCGGCGTCGTACAGCTCGGGCGGTATGCCGCGCAGCGAGGTGTAGATGATGATCATGTTGAAGCCGGTGCCGCCCCAGATGGCGATGTTGGCCAGCGAGGGGTAGATGCCGTTGCCGTCGAGGAAGGGGATGGTGCCCAGGCCCATCTTGTCCGTCAGGTAGCTGAAGGGGCTGGTCGAGGGCAGGTACATGAAGCCCCACAGCAGGGAGGCGATGACCCCGGGGACGGCGTAGGGAATGAAGAGCGCGGCCCGCGAGAAGCGGCGGGCGCGCGAGCCGCCGTGGTCGAGCAGCAGCGCGAACAGCAGGGCCAGGCCCAGGGTGAGCGGCACGGCGAGCAGGCCGTACAGCGCCATGCGCCCGAACCCGGCCCAGAAGGAGCCGTCGGCCAGGAGGTCGGCGTAGTTGGCGAACCCGACGAACACCTCCTTGCGGAGGCCGAACACGCCCTCGTCGACGATCCGCAGCCCGTGGACGCTGAGGTAGAGCGCGTACAGGACGGGGATCGCCAGGAAGGCGGCGAAGAGGACGAGCGCCGGGGTGAGGAACACGTAGGGCGCGAGGAACTTGCTGATGCCGCGGCCCGAGGAGGGGACGCGTGGCGGGGAGTTACCTGACATGGCTGCTTTCCTGACGGGTGCGGTGACGAAAGGGGAGGCGGGGGACGGGCGGCACGCCCGCGAGGCCGGCCCGGGCGCCCGGGGCCACGCGGCGGCCCGGGGCGCCGGGAGGCTCAGCCGGTGACGTGGAACCCGACCCGTTCCATCTCCTCGACCACCTCTTCCTGGGTGTTCCTGAGGGCGTCGGTCAGCGGGGTGTGGTCGCGGACCGCCGCGGAGAAGGCGTCCGCGAAGGCGTCGTTGGCGGTGGTCACGTTCGGCCCCCACTGGATGTGCGGGACGGTGCTCGCCGCCGCCTCGGTCGCGACCTCCCAGTAGTCCTCCTGGCTGCCCGTCAGCGCGGGCGGTGGGCTCTCGGCCGTCGCGGCCTGGCCGTTGAGGGAGGCGGGGTACTGGCCGCCCGCGATCTGCGCGTCCGTGGACTCCTGGGCGGTCGCCATCCAGGTGAGGAACTCCACCGCGGCGTCCACCTGATCGGAGTTGCTGGTCACGCAGAGCGCGGAACCGCCTTGCAGGGCCACGGCGTTCGAGTCGCCCTCCCAGTGCGGCAGGGGTGCGATGGCCCAGTCGCCCGCCTGGCCCTCGGCGATGCTGTAGATCACGGAGGGGGACCACAGGCCGGCCGGCCAGGTGAGGATCTCGCCGCGGTTGACCCGGTTGTTCCACTCCGGGGTCAGCAGCGGCTCGGCGGTCACCAGGTCCTGGTCGATGAGGTCCTGCCAGTACTGGGCGACGCGCAGGGAGGACTCGTCGTCGAAGCCGACGGTCCAGTTCCGGTCCTCGACCTGCCACCAGGTGGCGCCGGCCTGCTGGGCGAGCCCGGCGAAGTTCCCGAACTCGGTCGGCGAGAACGTCGCCATGTAGGTGTCGGGATCGGCGGCCCTGGCCTCGGCCGCCACCTCGGCGAACTCCTCCCAGGTCTCCGGGACCCGGAGGCCGAGCTCGTCGAACCGCGCCTTGTTGTACAGCAGCACCATCGGGCCGATGTCGTCGGGCACGCCGTAGACGTGGCCCTCGAAGTCGGTGAGCTGCCAGGTCTCCTCGGTGAACGTGTCGGTCAGCGGCCCGGTCTTGTCCGCGATGTCCGCAAGGACGTCCGACACCACCATCGCGGGCACCGTCTGGTACTCGATGCAGGCGACGTCGGGGGCGTTGCCGGCCCGGCTCGCCGTGAGCAGCTTGGTCGCCGTGTCGTTGCCGCCACCCGCGTCGGTGCGGCGGACCTGGATGTCGGGGTGCGAGGCGTTGAACGCGTCGACGCGTGCGGTCTGGACGTCGCCCCAGCACCAGAAGTCCAGGGTGACGACGTCGTCGTCGCCGCCGGTGATCGCGCCGCAGGAGCTGAGGAGCGCCGTCACGCTCGCCATCGCGGCGAGTCGCCGCGCAATTCGTCCGTGCATGAACTGGTCTTTCGTCCGGTCGATCGGCTCCGGGCCACCGGCGACCGGGCAACGCCCCACCGGCAGCGGTGCGCAGGAAGGTGCAGAGGAACCGCAGGGACGGGTCATCGACCGAACGAGGGCGGCGTCGGCTTCGGCGCAGAACCTATCCCCGGCCAACGAGCCCTGTCCATACGTGAAACATGGCAAAGTTGGCGGATCAATGGGTCAATACCGCCTCGATCCCTTACGGAAGGGCTTTGCGGTGAAAGCGATTCGATCGGAATTCGATGGAACACGACGCCGCGCGCGGGGAGATGTGGGGGAAGCGAGGCGAGAAGGGGAACGGGTGGGCGGGGAGCGGGGAGCGGGCGGGGGCCGCCGCGGCGAGGGCCCGCGCCTTGCGCCTGCTCGGTGCCCGCCGCCTACGATGCTCCCCATCGCTCACTGGAGGGGGAGATGGCCGACCTGCTCGCCGCGCAGCGGCACGAGCTGCTGGTCAGGGAGCTGGAGGCGGCCGGCGTCCTGCGGATCTCCGAACTCGCCGCGCGCTTCGGCGTCTCGGGCGCCACGATCCGGCGCGACCTGGCCGACCTGGAGCTCGCCGGGCGGGTGACCAGGCTGCGTGGCGGCGCGATGGCCGTCACGCCGGCGCGCCGCGCCGAGGGCGCGGCCCGCACGGGCGAGGGGCCCGCGGAGGGGACGGCACCCGGGCCCGAGGCCCCGCCGGCCCCCGGCGGCACGCCCGCGGTCGCCCACACGCTGGGGCTGCTGGTCCCCTCGGCCACCTACTACTACCCGCGGGTGATCGCGGGCGTCCGGGCTGTGGCCGAGCGCCGCGGGGCCCGCATCGTCATCGGCCTCACCGGCTACGCCAGCCCGAGCGACCGGCGCCAGGTCGACGAGCTGGCCGCGGCCGGCGTCTCCGGCCTGCTCGTCGCCTCCGCGGAGGGGCACTGGGTGTCGGCGCCGATGCTCGACCGGCTGCGGGAGAGCCGGCTGCCCTTCGTGCTGCTGGAACGGCAGCCCCGCGACCCGTACGAGCCCTGCGAGTTCGTCGTCTCCGACCACAGGCAGGGCGCGTTCGGCGCGGTCGCCCACCTCGCGGGCCTCGGGCACGGGCGGGTGGGGCTCTTCACCAACGGCAGCCCCACCGCCGCACTGGTCCGCGAGGGCCACGCGGCGGCCGTCGAGCGGCTCGGGCTCGACGCCGCGGCCCCCGTCGTGGACAGCGGACGGCCCACGCTCGGCTCCGACGAGGCGGCGGAACACTACGACGCCTTCCTCGACGGCTGCCTGGCCACCGGCACCGGGGCCGCGCTCGTGCACTCCGACCACGACGCGATCGAGATGATGCGGCGGCTGCGGGGACGCGGCCTGCACACCCCGGAGGACCTGGCGCTGATCGCCTACGACGACGAGCTCGCCTCCCTCGCCGAGGTTCCCCTGACGGCGGTGGCCCCGGCGAAGCACGAGCTCGGCGAGCAGGCCGCGGGCCTGCTCCTGGACCGCCTCGACGCCGCGGACCCCCCGGCGCTCCGGCGGCTGCACGTGCAGCCGCGCCTGATCGTCAGGTCCTCCTGCGGCGCCTCCCTGCGCGCCTAGCCGTTGCCGCCGGCCCGGCCCGGCTGCGCCCCGCCCCGCCTCGCCCCCTTCGTCACCCGCCCGTCAACTCCGCGCCGGAACCGGCCCGTTGGACCTGCCGTCCGCCGCGGGCCCGGGCCGCGCGCCCCGGCGGCGCGGGGCGGGACCGGTCCCGCCGGGCGTTGCTACGGTGCCGACGCCGGGAGGGCGGGGGCCCTCCCCGGGGAGGAGGGCGGCCGTGCGTTTTCGGCGACGCGGCGGGCGGCGGGAGCGGGAAGCCCTGCTGTACCGGCTTTTCGAGGTCATCGGCCCCGAGACGGAGCGCCTCGCGCGCGAGGGACGGGTGCCCGCCCACCTGGTCCTCGACATCTCCTGGGACGCGGTGGTGGCCGTGGTCAGGGAGCGGTACCGGCGTGGGCGCGACGTCCACGACCTCACCGTCGGCAGCGCCGCGAGCTACCGGCACCTGATCCTGGAGTGCGTCAGGGCGCGCGAGCCCTCCCGCACGGCCCCCTCCCGGGAGGCGCTGCGGGAGGCCGAGCGGGAACAGCTCACCGAGGAGGCGGCCGAGGCGGACAGCCCTGAGGAACGCGCGGCCCTGCTGTACCTGCGCGACCACGGGTTCCGCGCCGAGGAGGACGGGGTGGTGGGGCTGGCCACGGCGCTCGCGCGGCTCGGCCGGCTCGACGAGGAGCACCTGCGGGCGGCGCGCGCCGCGTACGCCAGGCGCGTCGAGCGGGCGGTGACCGGGCAGGTCGCCTGGCCGGACCCGCAGGAGGTGGTGACCTCCCTGTTCGGCCGGCCCCCCGGCTCCTGAGACGGGGCCGCCGCGACCCGCGCCGCCCGCGCCCGGGCCGAACGGGCGCGTCGCGCCGAACGGGCACCGCTTCCGGCCCGGCGCCGGGCGGGCCGCGCTCAGCAGCGCAGCGCCGCCGCGGACTCCAGCAGCAGGGCGTGCACGAACGCCTGGGGCAGGTTGCCGCGCAGCTGCCGCTGCGTCACGTCGTACTCCTCGGTGAACAGGCCGGGGGAGCCGCAGGCCGCCCGGGTCCGCTCGAACCAGCGGAAGGCGGTCGTCCGGTCCCCGTCGTGGCGCGCCGCGAGCGCCATCGCGAAGCCGCACATGAGGAAGGCGCCCTCCGCCTCGCCCAGGGGCACCCCCGGCCGTTCGAAGCGGTAGAGGTAGCCGTCCTGCGCGAGGCGGCGGGTGACGAGTTCGCGGGTGAGCGGGCCCGAGGGGTCGCCGGGGGCGAGGCAGCCGCGGGCCAGCGGCAGCAGCAGGGCCGACTCGGCGCCGTCGTCGTGCTCGGCCCGGCGCCACCAGCCACGCGTGGACAGGCAACGGCGCCGCGTCTCGGCCAGGATGGCCGCCGCCAGCTCCTTCCAGCGGCGGGCGGCGGGCCCGGGGACGTGGCGGGCCAGGGCCCGCAGGCCGCAGACGACCGCCAGCCGCGAGTGCGTCCACCAGCGTTCCTCCAGCTCCCAGATCCCGGCGTCCGGGCGCCGCCAGAGCCGCTCGACCGCCGCCACCGCCACCTCGGCGGCCCGCCGCGCGTCCGCGTCGAGGAGGCCGTGTTCGGCCGCGGCGGCGAAGAGCTGGAGGACCTCGCCGAAGGCGTCGAGCTGGAACTGGTCCGCGGCCTGGTTCCCGGTCCGGTCGGCCCCGCCCGGGTAGCCGGGCAGCGGCAGGGAACGCTCGGGGGCCACCGGCCCGCCGGCGACGGTGTACGCCGGCCGCAGCCGGTCCCCGTCGGCCAGCACCCGCTCGGCGACGAACCGCACCGCGCCCGCGAACAGCGGGTGCGGCCCGTGGGCCGCGACGCCGAGCGCGGCGTAGCACTGGTCGCGGACCCAGGCGAAGCGGTAGTCGTAGGTGCGCCCGGAGTTGGCGCGCTCCGGCAGCGAGGTGGTGGCGGCGGCGACCATGCCGCCCGAGGCGCTGGTCAGGCCGCGCAGGACGGCGTAGGCCTGCCGGGCGTCGCGCGGCGCGGGCAGGTCCCGGCAGTCGGGCACCGCCTGGCGCCACTCCCGCTCGGTGGCCTCCCACAGCGCGGGCGCGTACAGCCGCCCGCCCTCCTCGCGCCGGGAGAGCTCCAGCACCACCTCCAGGGTCTCCCCGGCCGGCACGGTCAGCAGCGCCCGCAGTTCCCCCTCGGGGCCCGGCCGCGCCTCAGGCACGCCGGCGAGGCGCAGCCGCACCTCCCCGCTCGCGGCCCGCCACACCCCCTCCTCCAGGCGCGTCTCGCGCATGCCGTGGGCCCCGAACCCGGCGCGCGCGTCCAGCCGCAGCCGCAGCCGCGCCGCTCCGCGCACGGCGCGCACCTGCCGAAGGAGCACCAGCCGGTCCGGATCGGCCGGCATGGCCAGGGCCTCGCGGCACTCGACGACCGAGTCGGCCGTCACCCAGCGGCCCACGTGGACGAGGGTGCCCTCCTCGTAGTGGCCGCCCCACACGTTCCAGTCGCTTTCCGGCCGCAGGACGTACGCCCCCGCGCCGCCGATCAGCGAGGAGAACACCGGGTCGCTGTGCCACCTGGGGGCGCACAGCCACACCACCTCCCCCTCGGGGCCGACCACGGCGCCGCGTTCGCCGTCGCCCAGGACGGCGTACTCGCGCAGGACCCAGGGCCTGGGCCGCAGGAAACCCGGCGCGCGGGTGCCGCTTCCGTCCTCGCCCTCGGCTCGCTCCACCACCATGTCCTCCCTGTCCTTAGCCTGCCCTGAGCCGTGTTCCCGATCCTGTCACCGGCCCGCGCCGCGCCCGGCGCGCCACCGCGGCGGCCGGGGCCGCCGGAGGCCGGGTTTCCGCCCCGCGATGCGAGGAACCCGGCCTGTCCCCGCTCCCCAGCCCCGCTCCTCGACTACCTTCCGCGGTGAATGTCGGAGAAAAAACGTAAAGACCGTAAAGACTGGAAAAACCGTAAGGACCGGAAAGCGCGGAAAGAGCGGAAAGGTGCGTCCCCGTGGGGTGGCCGGCCCCGCCGCCTCCGCGGCGCCCCCACCGTCCCCCGCACAGGCACCTCCCCACGTCGAAGGGAAGCGCGGTGACCTCATCCCCGAAGAGCCGGGCCAGAGCGGAGCGCGCCGTCTCCGCCGCCGACGCCAGGCTGCCCGCGCTGGACTCGGGCAGGGAACTGCTGCGGAAGGCGTTCCCCGACCACTGGTCCTTCCTGCTGGGTGAGATCGCGCTCTACAGCTTCGTGGTGCTGCTCCTCACCGGCACCTTCCTCGCCTTCTTCTTCCACCCCGACATGGCCCACCGCCCCTACGCGGGGCCCTACGCGCCGCTGCGCGGCACCCTCGTCTCCGAGGCGTACGCCTCCACGATGCGGATCAGCTTCGAGGTGCGCGGCGGCCTGCTGATCCGTCAGATCCACCACTGGGGGGCGCTGATCTTCGTCGCCTCCCTCGGCTGCCACCTGCTGCGGGTGTTCCTCACCGGGGCCTTCCGCAGGCCGCGCGAGGTCAACTGGGTCATCGGCGTCACCATGTTCGGGCTCGCGCTCCTGGAGGGCTACTGCGGCTACTCGCTGCCCGACGACCTGCTGTCCGGCATGGGCGTGCGCATCGCCGAGGGCATCATGCTGTCCCTCCCGGTCGTCGGCTCCTACCTGGCGTTCCTCGTCTTCGGCGGCGAGTTCCCCGGGGAGGAGATCGTCTCCAGGTTCTACCTCGCGCACGTGCTGCTGCTGCCCGGGCTGCTGGTGGCGCTGATCACCGCCCACCTGCTGCTTGTCGTCTACCTGAAGCACACCCAGTGGCCCGGGCCCGGCAGGACCAACCGGAACGTCGTCGGCAAGCCGCTGTGGCCGGCCTACGCCGCCAAGTCCCTCGGCCTGTTCTTCGCCGTCTTCGGCGTGCTCGCCGTGCTGGCCGCGACCGTGCAGATCAACCCGGTCTGGGAGTACGGCCCCTACCGGCCGGACCTGGCCTCCCTCGACGCCCAGCCCGACTGGTACGTCGGCTTCCTGGAGGGCGCGCTGCGGCTGATGCCCGGCTTCGAGACCGACCTCGCCGGGCACACCCTCGCCTGGACCACCTTCCTGACCGGCGTGGTCCTGCCGGTGGCCCTGTTCGCGGTGCTGTACGCCTATCCGTTCTTCGAACGCCGGCTCACCGGGGACTCGCAGGAACGTCACCTGTGCGAGCGGCCGCGGAACCACCCCACCCGCACCGCGCTCGGCGCCGGCGGCGTCGCCGGCTACGCCGTGCTGCTCCTCGCGGGCGGGCAGGACGTGCTCGCCCACGTCTTCCACACCTCCCTGGAGGGCCTCGTCTGGGTGTTCCGGGTGGCCTTCTTCGTGGTGCCCGTGCTGGCCTACCTGGCAACCAAGCGCCTGTGCCTCGGCCTGCAGGCCACCGACCGCAGGCGGCTGGCCGAGGGGGAGGGGAGCGGGGAGGCCGTGCGGACCGCGGCGGGCGGCTACGCCGAGGAGCGACTGCCGCTGCCCGCCGAGGCGGCGTACGCGCTGCTCGTGCGCGACGTGCCGGTGCCCACCGGTCGCACCCCGGCGGCGGCCGGGCACCACCGCCGGGGGCTGCTGCGGCGCCGCCCGCTGCGGCTGAGGGTGCGGGACGCGCTCAGCGCCTGGTACTTCGGGCAGCGGGTCGACCTGCCGGCCGACGAGGAGCGGCGGCGCCGCATCGAGGAGATCCTGGCCCCGCCCACCCACCCGGCGCCGCCGCGGGCGCGCGTGCTGCCCCCGCGCAGCCCGGGCCGGCAGGTGTGGCACGCGGTGCGCTGGCTGCTGCGCGGGCGCGGCCGCTGAGCCGGGCCCAGGGGAAGCCTCAGGCGGGGTGGCCGCCGGGCGGCCGGGCCCGTTCCTCGGCGAGGACCCAGCGCCAGGTGACGGCCAGGGCGGCCAGCGGAAGCGGCAGCATCCCGGCGATCATGGCGAGGCCGCCCGCGGCGTGGCCGCAGGCGACCAGGGCCACCGCGGGCAGGTCGAGCAGCGGCGCGGCCAGGAAGAGGTAGAGGCAGCGGCCCGGTGCGCTCAGCCGGCGCGGCCCTGGGACGAGCACCGGCAGCCAGAACGCCAACGCCCCGGCCGCCAGCGCCCCTTCGAGGAGCAGCCGCGCGCGGGCCGAGGGGTGCCCGGCCTCGGCGAGCACGGTCGCCGCGTGCAGCAGCAGGAAGCCGGGCCAGGCCGCCCAGGCGGGCGGCGTCAGCCGGGCCCAGGCCCCGCCGCGGCGGGTGGCGAGCAGCAGGCAGGGAACCAGCGCGGACACCAGCAGCCCGGAACCCCCCATCAGCGCCGCCCCCCAGAGATCCACCCCGCCGCCGCCCATCCCGGCCACGCCGCTCACCCCGTCCATGCCGCACCGCGTTGCCGCGCCCCCCGACGCTCCGCGCCGCCGGTGCTGTCGATGCCGCCCGAGCCGTCCGCGTTCACCGGCTCCGCCGCGGGCGCGCGGCGCGGTCGTGGGCCGCCAGGGCGAGGGACAGGCCGAGCAGCGCGGCGGCGATCGGCAGCAGCCACCAGCCGTACGGGTAGGCGAGGACCGCGAGCCCCGCCGCCGCGGCCAGCGGCAGCACCGCAGAGCCCGGCCGGACGGGCAGCCGGTAGCGGGTGTGTTCGCGCGGGCCGCGGACCGAGGAGGCCAGCACCGCAAGCGCGGCGAGGGCGAGCAGCCCCACCGCGATCCCGTAGCAGGCCAGGGCGGTCGCGCTCTCCCCGTAGATCGCGAGCACGGCGAGCAGGAGGCCGTTGAGCAGCGCCCAGCCCGCGACGAGCAGGAAGCCGGGATGCCGCGTCACGCCCGCCCCTCCCGCGCGCCCCGCCCCTCCCGCGCGCCGCGCGCCTCGTCCGCCGCCCGCCGCCTGAGGTCGAGCAGGGGCGCCTCGCTGGTGAGCGGCGGCAGCGGGTGCGCCGCGTCGAAGTTCAGCCGCGGCGGCGGGGAGGAGGTCGCCCACTCCAGGGTGTGCCCCCGCCACGGGTCGTCCCCGGCGCGGGGCGCCCGCCGCAGCGCCGCCCGCGCGAGGTTCACCACGAACACGGTCATGCCCGCCGCCAGGACCGCGGCCCCGCAGCTCGACAGCAGGTTGAGCAGCCCGAAGCCGTCCCCGTCCAGATAGGTGACCACCCGCCGCGGCATGCCGGCGTAGCCCAGGAAGAACATCGGGAAGAACGTCAGGTTCGTGCCCACGACGAGCAGCCAGAAGTGCCAGCGGCCGAGCCGCTCGTCCAGCAGCACCCCGGTGGCCTTGGGGAACCAGAGGTAGAAGCCGGCGAAGAGGCCGAAGGCGCTGCCCGCGAACAGCACGTAGTGCAGGTGCGCCACCACGAAGTAGCTGTCCTGCGCGTGGTAGTCCAGGACGGGGGTGCCGACCATGATGCCGGTGAGGCCGCCGATGAGGAACTGCGGCACGAAGGCCAGGGCGAACAGCATCGGCGTGCGGAACACGAGCCGCCCGCCGAGGATCGTGCCCAGCATCGCGAAGTACTCCACCCCCGCGGGCACCAGCAGCAGAATGCTCGTCAGCGAGTAGTAGTCGTTCGTCGCCTGCCCGGTGGTGAACATGTGGTGCCCCCACACGCTCATCGACAGGGCCGCGAACACCAGCAGCGCGAACACGGTGCCGCGGTAGCCGAAGAACCGGCGGCCGGAGAAGACCGCGAGCACCTCGGCCACCGCCCCCAGGTAGGGGAAGAACATGACGTACACGACGGGGTGGCCGTAGAACCAGAAGAGGTGCTGGTAGCCGATCACCCACAGGTTCGAGTCGAAGACCGCCGGCTCCACCCGGCCCGCCGCCAGCAGCGCCAGGGCGGCGAGCAGGGCGGGGAAGGCGCCGATCACCATGAGGCAGGTGGCGGCCATCGACCAGCTGAAGACCGGCATCCGCAGCATCGTCATGCCCTCGGCCCGCTTCCGCAGGGCCGTCCACAGCACCGCCCAGGCCATGAGGATCACGCCCGTGGTCGCCAGGAAGACCCCCGCGATCCACAGGTCGGAGCCCACGCCCGGGGTGTAGGTGCGGGCCGCCATCGGCGGGTAGGAGAACCAGCCGTCCGAGTGCGCCCCCTGCGGGGTGGCGAAGCCGGAGAGCATGATCGCCGCGCCGAGGACGTACAGCCAGTAGCCGAGCAGCGTGGCCCGCGGCATGGCGATGACCGGCGCCCCCACCTGAAGAGGCACCAGGTACACGCCGAGGCCGAGCGCGAACGGCGTCATGACCAGGTAGATCATGCCCGAGCCGTGCATGGTGAACAGCTGGTTGTAGACCTGGGGCCCCACCAGGTGCTCCTCGGGCTGGGCCAGCTGACCTCGCATCAGCAGGGCGAGCACCCCCATGCCCAGCATCACCAGCAGGGAGGTGCCCAGGGTCAGCAGCCCGATCCGCTTGTGGTCGGTGGTGGTCAGCCAGCCGAGCCAGCCGCCCGGCGCCGGGGCGGGGCGGTGCCGGGCGGGCTCGACATCCGCCGTTCCGGTCAGGCTCATGCGGCGCCCCCCGCGGCGGCCTGGTGACCGGCCACCCACCGCTCGTACTCCCCGGGGCTGACGGCCCGCAGCCAGAAGTGCATCGCGTAGTGCCGGTAGCCGCAGAACTCCGCGCACCGCCCCAGCCACCTGCCCTCCTCGTCGAGGGTGAGGGTGAAGCTGTTGGTGTGGTGGGGGAAGGCGTCCATCTTGTAGCGCAGTTCCGGCACCCACAGCGAGTGGATGACGTCCCGCGAGGTGAGCTCCACGCGCACCGGGCGCCCGGTCGGCACCACGAGGGTGGGCACCTCCTCCGCGCGGCAGGTCCCGCTCGTCGCCCCCGCGCCGCCCGGGCGCGGGTGGCGGAAGGTCCAGCACCACTGGAAGGCGGTGACGTCCACCTCGACGACCTCGGGCGCGGCGGGTGGGCCGGCGGGGGCGCCGACGTGGCCGGTGCGGTGCTCGCGGTGGTTGGCCAGGGCGGTGTAGACGACGAGGAAGACGGCCACCGCGGCGAGGACCGCCACGTACGCCGCCTCGAGCCGCGGGCGTTCCGCCCGCTCCGAGGGCCCGGCCGCCGCCCCGGCCCTGCGGCGCAGCACGGCGTACAGCACCGCGGCGAGGACCGCGAGGAAGACGGCGCCCGCCATGATCAGTTCCACGGCGAAGACCTCGCCGAAGACGTCCGCCTGCCTCATCGGTCCTCCCGTCCTGCCTCCGGCCTGCCTGCCCGCCCGCCCGCGCGCTCCCGCCGTCCGTTCACGGCCGCCGGCGCGCGCGGCCCGCGCCCGCGGCGGCGACCGCGCCGGCCGCCAGGGCGACGCGCGCCGCGCGCCGGGCCAGGGGCGCGCCCGGCCGCGCGCGGACCTCGTCCACGCCGCCGGCGGCCGTGGCCAGCCGCAGCACCTGCCCGGTGTGCAGGACCGGGGCGGGGCCCGGCGCCGCGTGCGCCAGCTGGGTGCGGCAGGAGAAGCCGTCGGCCACGACCAGCGTGTCCGCGGCGGCCTCCCGCACCGCGGGGAACAGGGCCTGTTCCCCGCAGTCCATGGAGATCCCGTATGTGCCGCTTTCGAAACCCCAGGAGCCGGCCAGCCCGCAGCAGCCCCCCGTCACCGGCTCCACCCGCAGGCCCATCCGCTCCAGCAGCGCGCGCTCCGGCTCCATCCCGCCGGTGGCGCGGTGGTGGCAGTGGCCCCACAGCAGGGCCCGGCCCGTGAGCGGCGGCGGCTCGATGCCGAAGGCGCGGAAGAACTCGGGGAAGTGGTAGGAGCCGCCCGCCAGCCTGGCCGCGTCGTCGTCGTGCGGCAGCAGTTTGCCCAGCTCGTCCTTGAAGACCGCCAGGCAGCTCGGCTCCATGCCGACGACCGGCACCCCCGCCCGCACGTACGGGCGCAGCGCGCCGAGCACCCGGTGCAGGTACCGCACGGCCGCGTCGAGGAAGCCGTAGTCGTACAGGGGACGCCCGCAGCACAGGTGGCCGGCCGGCAGGAGGACCCGCCAGCCGGCCGCCTCGACGGCCTCGACGCAGGCCACGCCGACGTCGGTGTGCAGGTGGTTGGTGAACGTGTCGGGGAAGAGGACCACCGGCCTGCCCTGTGGGTTGCGGCTGCCGCCGCGGCGGCGGAACCACTGCTGGAGGGTGGTCGGCGCGAAGCCGGGCAGCGGGCGCCTGGGGTCGATCCCGGCGGCGAGCTTGGTCAGCCGCGCCAGGCCGGGCGTCCTGGTGAGCAGGGCGGCGGCCTCGGGCAGCAGGGCGGCCAGCCGGGCGGCCTGGTCGACGAAGCCGAGGGCGTAGGCGTGGCGGGGCCGCCACCTGCGCAGGGAGCGGTAGTGCCGGTGGCGGAACTCCGCCTTGTAGGTCGGCATGTCGACTCCCACCGGGCAGTCGCTGGTGCAGCCCTTGCAGGACAGGCACAGGTCGAGGGCCTCCGCGACCTCCCGCGACTGCCAGCCGTCGGTGATCACCTCCCCGCGCAGCATCTCGAACAGGAGCCGCGCCCTGCCCCGGGTGGAGTGCTTCTCCTCCCGGGTGACCTGGTAGCTGGGGCACATGGTGGTCTCCGCGCGCGGCACCCGGCACTTGCCGATGCCCACGCAGCGCAGGGCCGCGTGCGCGAAGTCCCCGCCGTCCTCGGGGTAGGCGAAGGTCACCGCGGGCCGCGGCGGGTTGGAGTCGGTGCCGAGCCTGAGGTTCTCGTCCATCCGGTACGGGTCCACGACCTTGCCCGGGTTCATCCGCCCGCGCGGGTCCCAGATCCGCTTGAACTCCCGCATCGCCTCGACCAGTTCCGGGCCGTACTGCTTGTCGAGGAGTTCCGCGCGCTGCTGCCCGTCGCCGTGCTCGCCCGAGAGGGAGCCGCCGTGGGAGACCACGAGGTCGGCGGCCTCGGTGAGGAAGGCACGGTAGCGCGCCAGGCCCGCGGCGCTGCGCAGGTCGAAGTCGAGCCGGCAGTGGATGCAGCCCTGCCCCAGGTGCCCGTACATGGCGCCGGACAGGCCGTGGCGGTCCAGCAGGGCGCGCAGCTCCCGCAGGTAGGCGCCCACCCTGGCCGGCGGCACCGCGGAGTCCTCCCAGCCGGGCCAGTGGTCCACGCCCTCGGGGGAGAAGGCGGAGGAGCCGAGGCCGCTCTCCCGGATCGACCACAGGGCCTCGCTGCTGCCGCCGAGCTGGGCGCTTCCGGCCCGGGTCACCCGCTCGCGGGCCACGCCGCGCTCCGCGGTCAGCCAGTCGGCGAAGGCCCCGGCCCGCTCCACGGCCTCCCGCGGCTCGTCCGCCCCGAACTGCACCAGCAGCCAGGCGCCGCCGCCGGGGCGCGGCAGCCGCGGCAGGTTCTCCGCGTTCATGCCAAGGAGCCGCTGGTCGCGGACCAGCCGGTGGTCCACGGCCTCGAGTCCGATCGGCCGCCAGCGCTCCACGATCTCCGCCACCGGCTCGCCCGCCTCGGCCAGGTCGCCGTACTCGACCACCACCAGGGCCCGCTCGGGCAGAGCGGGGGTGAGCAGGAGCACGGCCCGCAGCACGGTGACGCAGGTGCCCTCGGTTCCGGTGAGGGCGCGGGCGACGTTGAAGCCGCGCTCGGGCAGCAGCTCGTCCAGGTTGTAGCCGGACACGCGCCGCGGCACCTCGGAGACCGGCCGGAACCGCTCGCGGATGAGGCCGGCGTACCTGTCCCGCAGGTCGCGCAGGGCGGCGTAGATCTCTCCCTTGCGCCCGCCCGCCCTGATGACGTCCGCCAGCCGCTCCTCCTCGCCGGTGCCGGTCCAGAAGCGGACGCCGTCGTAGGTGACCACCTCCAGGGCGTGCACGTTGTCCGAGGTGCGCGGCCCTGGCCCGTAGAGCTGGGACTGCAGCGAATGGGTGCCGCAGGAGTTGTTGCCGATGTTGCCGCCGATGACGCAGCGCGAGTGCGAGGAGGGGTCGGGGCCGAAGACGAGTCCCGCGGCGCCCGTGTGCCGGTTCAGCTCCTCGTTGACGACGCCGGTCTCGCAGGTCACCAGCCGGCGCTCCGGGTCGAAGTCGCCGATCCGCGTCAGGTACTTCGAGTGGTCGATCACCACGGCCTCGTTGACGGTCTCGCCCGACAGGCTGGTGCCGCCGCCGCGGTTGAGGAGCGGAACGTCGAAGCGCCGGCAGACGCGGTGGGTGGCCACCACGTCCTCCAGGCTGCGCGGCACGACGACGCCGACGGGGACCTGCCGGAAGTTCGAGGCGTCGTTCGCGTAGAGGGCCAGCGAGCCGGGGTCGAAACGCACCTCGCCCTCGACCTCGGCGCGCAGCGCGCGCTCCAGCCTGCGTCTCGCGAGGTCCTGCCGGGCGCCGGACGCGGCCGGGGGCCGGCGTCTGCGGTGGGGGGAGGCGCTGGTCATCGTCCGTGGCCCTCCTGTCGGTGCCGGGTGGACGGCTGTGGTCGCCGCCCTGGCCCGCGCAGCGACACCCAAGTGTCCGCAGCCGGCGGGGCGGGGCCCTCCTTCCCGGCGTGTGCCCCGCCCTTTTCATTCCGGCGGCTTCCTCCGGACGGCCCAGCCACGCCGGTCCCGGAAGGCCGCCCGGTCCCGGAAGGCCGCGTGAGCCCGGCGGCCGCGGGCGGAGGGCGGGCGGAGGGCGGGCGGGGAGGGCCGCGCCGGGACGGGGCCCGCGGGCGTTCAGGAGCCGGCCCCTGGCGGGGCGGGCTCGCGCAGGTGCCGCTTGGAGACCTTGCCGACGCCCGTGGTGGGGAAGGCGGTGACCGCCCGGACCAGGTCGGGGAGCTTGTACTCGGCCAGGCCGCGCGCCCTGAGCCAGGCCCGGACGGCGGCCCTGCCGGGGAGTTCGGCGCCCTGCCGCGCGATGAGGTAGGCGCAGATGCGCTCGCCCAGGTAGGGGTCGGGCTGGGCGACGACCTCGGCGTCGTGGACGGCGGGGTGGGCGAGGAGGTGGTTCTCGATCTCCTCGGCCGCGACCTTCTCGCCGCCCCGGTTGATCTGGTCCTTGGCGCGGCCGGTGACGACGAGGTGGCCGGTGGGGGTGAGGCGGACGAGGTCGCCGGTGCGGTAGAAGCCGTCGGGGGTGAAGGCCCTGGCGTTGTGCTCGGGGGCGCGCCAGTAGCCGCGGATGGTGTAGGGGCCGCGCGTGAGGAGGTGGCCGGGGGCGCCGGGCGGCACCGGGCGGCCCTCCTCGTCCACGATGCGGAGTTCGTCGTCCGGTGAGAGGGGGCGGCCCTGGGTGGAGACGATCAGCTCCTCTGGATCGTCGAGCCGGGTGTAGTTGACGAGGCCCTCGGCCATGCCGAAGACCTGCTGGAGCGTGGCGCCGAAGGCGGGCAGCAGCCGCGTGGCCGCCTCGCGGCTGAGCTTGGCGCCGCCGACCTGCAGCACGCGCAGGGTGCCGAGGTCGTGCGGGGTGCCCGCGGCGGCCTCGGCCCAGGCCAGGGCGAGCGGCGGGACGAGGGCGGTGAGGGTGACCCGCTCGCGCGCGATCAGCGGGAAGGCGGTGTCCGGGTCGGGCCGCGGGCTGAGCACCACCCGGCCGCCCGCGTACAGGGTGCCGAGGGTGCCGGGGGAGCTCAGCGGGAAGTTGTGCGCGGCCGGCAGCGCGCACAGGTAGACGGTGTCCGCGCTCACGCCGCAGATCTCGTTCGAGCCGCGCAGCGAGTAGAGGTAGTCGTCGTGCGTGCGGGGGATGAGCTTGGGCACGCCGGTCGAGCCGCCGGAGAGCTGGAGGAAGGCCAGGTCCTCCGGGTTGGGCCCGGGCGGGGTGGCGACGGGGTCCCGGGGGACGGCGCCGAGGGCGGTGTGGCCGCCCGGTTCGCCGGCGACGAGGACGTGCCGCAGGGTGGGGGCGGCGGCCAGGACGCGGGTGGCCAGCGCGCGGTGGTCGTAGCCCTCCCAGGTCGCGGGGATCACGTAGGCGACGGCCTCGGTGAAGGAGCAGAAATAGGAGATCTCGGCCTCGCGGTGGGCGGGCAGGGCGAAGACCGGCAGGGCTCCGATGCGGAAGAGGGCGAAGATCACCTCGAAGAACTCGGGCACGTTGGGCAGTTGCACCACCACCCGGTCGCCCGGGGCGATGCCGAGGGCGAGCAGGCCGGCGGCCATCCGGTCGGCGGCCTCGTCGAGTGCGGCGTAGGTCAGGTGGCGGTCGCCCGCGGTGAGGGCGATCCGTTTGGGGTGGGCGGCGGCGCGGTCGCGCAGCATCGCGCCGAAGGTCTCGCCGCGCCACCAGCCGGCCGCGCGGTAGCGTGCCGCGAACTCGGCAGGCCACGTGGGTGCGGCGGCGGACTCGCCTGGCGTCACCTGGTTCTCCCGTCTGAGGATTGGGGCTTGGGGCGGTCTCGGGGGTCTCTGCCGGGCCCGGTGGCGGTGGGGGAGCGGGTCCGGTGGAGGGCGGTGGCGGCGCGTCAGCGGTGCAGGGTGGCGCCGCCGTCGACGCGCAGTTCGTGCAGGGCGACGTGCCGGGCCCGGTCCGAGGCGAGGAAGGCGATCGCCTCGGCGACGTCGGCCGGGTCGGCGAGGCGGCCGAGGGGGATGGGCCCGCGGTAGCGGGCCGGGTCCCCCGCGACGGCCTGGGCCGCCGCCTCGGGCGAGGTCCACAGGCGCCGCTGCAGGGGCGTGTCGGTGGCGCCGGGGGAGACGATGTTGCAGCGCACGCCGTGGCGGGCGAGTTCGAGGCCGAGGCAGCGGGTGAAGGCCACCGCCGCCGCCTTGGCCGCGGCGTAGGCGGCCATGCCGGTGCGGGCCAGTCCTGCGGCGTCGGAGCCGACGGTGACGATGGCTCCGCTGCGCCTGGCCGCCATCCCGGGGGCCACCGCCCGGCTGACCCGCATGACGCCGGTGGCGTTGACGTCGAGCGTGTCGGCCCAGTCCTCGTCGGCGAGTTCGGCGACCGTGCCGGGGCGGAGGATGCCGGCGGCGTTCACCAGGACGTCGATGCGGCCGAAGCGGCGCTCCGTCTCGGCCACCACGGCCCGCACCCGCGGGCCCTCGGTCACGTCAAGCCGCACGGCGTGCAGGGCACCGGAGCCGGTGGCGGAGCCGGCCCCGGGGCCGGGCGCCGCGGCGGCGGGCGCGCGGTCGGCCGCCACCACCTGGGCGCCGCGTTCCGCCAGCAGCCGGGCGGTGGCCAGGCCGATGCCGCTGCCGGCCCCGGTGACCAGGGCGACGCGTCCCTCGAACTCCCTTGCCTGCGCGGCCTGATGGGCTGCCATGCGCACTCCTCAAGGTCACTTAGGTAAGCCTAACCTAACATTCGGCGCCGGGGTCGGCGATCCGCCGAAGGTGACGGCGGGGCGCGACGTGGCGCCACTCCGGACAGTCAACTTAGGTTAGGCTAACCTAACTGCGAGGCTGCCCCGCTGGGCTCCGTCCCACCCTGGGCACGCCCCGCCCTGCCCGCCCCTGACCGGAACGCCCGCCCGGCGGGCACCCGAGAGTGGAGTCCCCGTGTCCTCGGTACCCGACCTCGCCCGGCAGCCCCCCACCCCGCTCCCCTCCGCCGTCGGAGCCGCCACCGCGCTCCTCGACGCCTACGCGCCCGGCGCCCGCTTCCTCGCCACCCCCACCCGCACCCTGCTGGCCGGCGGCGTGCACAGCACCGTGCCGCACGGCGAGACACCGCTTTCCGAACGGGTCGCCGCCGCCCTCGGCGCCGCCCGCGCCGCCGGCCACCCCGCGCCGCTTGCCCTCGGCGCGGTCCCCTTCGACGAACGGGCGCCCGCCGCCCTCGTCGTGGCCGATGCGCTGCGGACGGCCCCGCCGCTCTCCGCCGACCCGCTCAGCGCCCTGCCCGCCAAGCCGCCCGCCCCGGCCGACTGGCGGATACGCCAGGTGCCGGCGCCCGAGAGGTACGGGGCGCTGGTCGCCGCAGCCGTGCGCCGGATGCGCGAGGGCGGCCTGCGCAAGGTCGTCCTCGCCCGCACCCTCGAACTCGACGCCGACCGGCCCCTCGACCTCCCCGGCGTCCTGCGCGGGCTGGCCCGCCGCGACCCCGCCGGCTACACCTTCGCCCTGCCGACCGGCCCCGGCCGCACCCTCCTCGGGGCCAGCCCGGAGCTGCTGGTGTCCCGCACCGGCGGGCGCCTCGTCGCCAACCCGCTGGCCGGCTCGGCGCCGCGCAGCGCCGACCTCGCCGAGGACATCAGGCGCGCCGCCGCGCTCCTCGAATCCCCCAAGGACCTGCACGAACACGCCGTGGTCGTCGACGCGGTGCGGGCCGCGCTCGCGCCCCACTGCGCCCGGCTGCACGTGCCCGCGCGGCCCACCCTGGTACGCACCGCCGCCATGTGGCACCTGTCCACCACCGTCACCGGGGACCTCGGCGCGCGCCCGGCCTCCGCCCTGGAACTCGCCCGCGCCCTGCACCCCACCCCCGCCGTCTGCGGCACCCCGACGGCCGAGGCCCGCCGGGTGATTCGGGAGACCGAGCCCTTCGACCGGGGCTGGTTCACCGGCATGGTCGGCTGGATGGACGCCGGGGGCGACGGGGAATGGGTCGTCACCCTGCGCTGCGCCGAGGCCGGGGAGCGCTCCGTGCGGCTGTACGCGGGCGCCGGGATCGTGCCCGCCTCCCGGCCCGCGGCCGAAATCGCGGAGACGGCCGCCAAGTTCCGCACCTTCCTGACCGCCCTCGGCGCCGGCGGGCAGCCCGTGCGGCAGCCGGGCCGGTAGCCGGGGTCCGCCGCGGGGCGGCCTCGTCCCGCGCGGCGAGGGCCGCGCGGGACCCGCAGCGGCCCCATCCGCGGCGCCCGTCGACGCCGCGCCCGTTGCGGTGGCGCTCAGCCGCCGGCCGACTCGGCGTGGGCGAGGCAGCCGGCGTGCGAGTCGGGCCCGTGCACCGGCCGCCAGCCCGAGGGCACCACGGCGAAGTCCGGCCACAGCGACACCGCGCCCTCGCCGTTGACCAGCACCAGGTACGCCGCGGCATGACCCGCGCCCGGCACCGCGCCGTCGTCCGGGTCGAAGGGGGAGGCGGGCGAGTCGTTCACCTGTCGAGCTCCTTCAGCCGGGCGGCGAGCAGCGCCGCGAGGGTGCCGATGTGCGGGGCGGTGGTCATCCGCGGGTGCGTGCAGGGCAGGTCGTGGTTGACCAGGGCGCCGACGTACGGCCGCCACGCATCCCGGGTCAGCCAGGACTCGGGGCGCGGCGCCGCGGCCGTGAAGAACAGCGCCTCGCCCGCGAAGTGCCGATGCCGGTGCGCCCGCATCAGCCGGGCGTTGTTCACCACGATGTCCGGCACCGCGGCCAGGGTGCGCTCCGGCAGCCCGGCCAGGGCGCTTCCCTCGCGGCGCAGCGTGGCCAGCACCTCCTCGCGGCTCGGCTCGCCGCGCCGGTCGAAGCCGGCCATCCGCAGCAGCGCCGTCAGCGCCTCCGCCTCGCCCGGGCCCGCCCGGCCGCGCCACTGGTCGGCCGGATAGGCGTCGAGCAGCGCGAGCAACTCCACCTCCTCGCCCGCCTCCTGCAGGAGAACGGCCATCGCGTGCGCGATCACCCCGCCGACGGACCAGCCGAGCAGCCGGTAGGGGCCGTGCGGGCGGACCGCACGAATCTGCCGCACGTAGTCGGCCGCCATCTCCTCCAGGGTGCCTGGCAGCGGCTCGTCTCCCCTGAGGCCGCGAGCCTGGAGCCCGAACACCGGCTGGCGCGGGTCGAGTCCGCCGAGCAGCCCCGAGTAGCACCAGCTGAGGCCGCCCGCCGGGTGCACCGCGAACAGCGGCGGCAGGTCGCCCCCGCCCCGCAGCGGGACCAGGACGCCGAGGGCGTCGTCGCCGTCGGCCCCGCCACGTCCGGCATCTCCTGCGCCTCCGGCGGGTGCGTGGTCCCCGGGGGCGGCGAGCCCGGCGGCCAGCGCGGCGGGCGTGGGCGCCCGGAACAGCGTGCCGATCGCCAGCTCCACGCCCAGCTCCTCCCGGACGCGCCCGGCGAGCGACACGGCCAGCAGGGAGGTGCCGCCGAGGTCGAAGAAGCCTTCCTCGCACCCCACCGCGGGCAGGCCGAGCACCTCGGCGAACAGGCGGGTCAGCGCCTCCTCCCGCGGCGTGCGCGGCGGGCGCAGCGCCGCGCCCCCGCGCCCGCCGGCCGGACGCGGGGCGGGCAGCGCCGCGCGGTCCAGCTTTCCGTTGGGCGTGAGCGGGAACGCGTCCAGCACCACGATCGCCCCGGGCACCAGGGGAGCGGGCAGCACCGCGGCCAGCCGCTGCCTGAGCCGGTCCGGTTCCGGCTGCGGGGCGCCCGGCGTGACATAGCCGACCAGCCGCCGGTCGCCCGGCCGGTCCTCGCGCACCAGCACCCGCGCCCCCGCCACCTCGGGCAGCGCGGTCAGCGCCGCCTCCACCTCCCCCGGCTCGATGCGCTGGCCGCGCAGCTTCACCTGGTGGTCGGTGCGCCCCAGGAACTCGACCTCGCCCTCCGGCGTCCAGCGGCCGAGGTCCCCGGTGCGGTACATCCGGCTCCCCGGCGGACCGAACGGGTCGGCGACGAACCTGGTGGCGGTCAGCGCGGGGCGGCCCAGGTAGCCGGCCGCGAGCTGGGCCCCGGCCAGGTACAGCTCCCCGGTGACGCCGGGCGGGCACGGCTGGAGCGCGTCGTCCAGCACGTACACCCGCGTGTTCCACACCGGCCTGCCGATCGGCACCGGTCCGGTGTCCCCGGCGCGGCAGGTGTGGTGGGTGACGTCCACGGCCGCCTCGGTGGGGCCGTACAGGTTGTGCAGCGCCACCCCGGGCAGCAGGCGGGCGAACTTCGCCGCCGTCTCGCGGGGCAGGGCCTCGCCGCTGCTGAACACCCGGCGCAGGCCCGCGCACCGGGCGGCGGCGCCCTGGGCCAGGAAGACCTCCAGCATGGAGGGCACGAAATGGCAGACGGTGACGCCCGCTTCCTCGATCGTGCGGGCCAGGGCGTGGGGATCGCGGTGGGCGCCGGGCTCGGCGAGCACCAGCGTGGCGCCCTCCCGCAGCGGCCAGAAGAACTCCCACACCGAGACGTCGAAGCCGGCGGGCGTCTTCTGCAGCACCCGGTCCCTCGCGGTCAGCGGGTGGGCGTGCTGCATCCAGCGCAGCCGGTTGTCGATCGCGGCGTGCGAGACGACCACGCCCTTGGGGCGCCCGGTGGAGCCGGAGGTGTAGAGGACGTAGGCCGGGTCGCGCGGGGTGAGGGGCCGCGCCGGGGGAACGCCCGGGAGGCCGCTCAGGTCCAGCGTGGCGGGCAGCACCGTGGGACGCCCGGTGTCCGGCAGCCGGCCCTCCCCGTCGCCGATCACGCACACGGGGGCGGCGTCGGCCACCATGCCGGCCAGCCGCGGCGCGGGGTGCTCCGGATCGAGCGGCAGGTAGGCGCCCCCGGCCTTCAGCACGGCGAGCAGGGCCACGACCAGCTCGGGCGAGCGCGGCAGGCACACCCCCACCACCGCCCCGGGGCGCACCCCCAGGCTCACCAGGTGCCTGGCCAGGCGGTTGGCGCGGGCGCCGAGCTCGCCGTAGCTCAGGGCCACTTCGCCCGCCACCAGGGCGCAGGCCCCGGGGGAGTGCAGCTCCCGCGCCTCGATCGGGCCGATCAGGGTGGTCGGCGGCACCCGCGCCGCGGTGTCGTTGAACGTGCCCAGCACCTCGGCCCGTTCGGCCGCCGTGGCCACCGCGTGCCGGGCCAGCGGCAGGCGCGGGCCCGCCGCCGTCAGCCGGTCGAGCAGGTCGAGGAACCGCGCGTGGTGGGCGGCCAGCGCGGCGGCGTCGTAACGGGCGGGATTGGCCTCGAAGTCCACGTGCAGTCCGGTGCCGTCCGAGCGGTCGTACACGTGCACCGTCAGGTCCTCCACCGGTCCGGCCGCGAGCGTGCGGACGGTGGCCGGGGCGCCCGCGAACCGCAGGCGCCCGTCGAAGGGCATGGCGTTGACCAGCGGGCCCACCAGCGCCCTGCCCTCCCCGAGCAGCCCGAGGTCGCGGCGGATCTCCTCGTAGCGGTACCGCCCGTGGCGCCTGGCCTCGCGGATGCCGCGGGCGGCCCTGGCGGCCAGCTCGGCGAGGCTGTCCCGCGGGCCGACGGCCAGCCGCAGCGGAAGCACGTTCATCACCATCGCCGGAACGCGCAGCGCCGCCGAGCCGAGGCGGTTCATCATCGGCAGCCCGAGCACCACCTCGCGGGCGCGCGCCACCCGGGCCGTGTACAGGGCCTGGGCGGCGAGGACGAGTTCGGGCCAGGTGGCGCCCGGCGCGCCGGCCGGCGCCGACAGCCGCTCCGTGACCGCGGCCGGCAGCCGGGCCGAGCGCCGCAGGGCGGTGCGCGCGGGCAGGGCGCCGCCGCCCTCCCCGGCCAGGACCGGGACGGCCGGCCGGTCGGCGAACAGGCCCCGCCAGTAGGCCCGGTCGGCCGCGTACGCCGCCGAGCCGCGGTACTCCCCGTCCTCGGCGAGCAGGCGGCGGAAGGAGGCGAAGGGACTCGGCCCCGGCTCCGCGCCCGCGGCCAGCGCCGTGTACGCCTCCGCCACCCGGCGGGCCACCAGCGCGTGGCCGTAGCCGTCGAGCAGGACGTGGTGCGCGCGGTGGTACCACAGCCAGCGCTCGGGCCCCACCCGGTAGAGGCCGTGCCGGAAGAGCGGGCCCGCCGCCAGGTCCTGGGGGAGCGCCAGGTCGGCCCGCATCAGGGCGCCGGCGGCGGCCTCGGGGTCGGTGCGGTCGCGCAGGTCCGCGACGTCGAGGGGGAAGCCGCTCCCCGGCGGCTCGATGACCAGCGGTAGCTGCCGCGGCCCCCCGGCGGCGCGCACCACCCGCATCCGCAGCGCCTCGGCCTCGCCGACGGTCCGGTACAGGGCCTGGGCGAACAGGCCGGGGTCGAGCGGGCCGCGGATGTCGGCGCACTCGGCCGTGTTGAGGGCGGGGCTCGCCGGGTCGAGATCCTGGGCGTAGAACATGCCCGCCTGGGCGGCGGTCAGGGGCAGTCCCGGGGCGGCGGCGGTCATGAGGGTGCCTCGACGAGCAGCGCCGCCCAGGCCGCGACGCTCGGCCGCTCGGCGAGGTCGGCGAAAGAGACCTCGACATCGTGCTCGCGGCGCCAGCGGGCGATCAGGCTCATCAGGCGGACCGAGTCGAGCCCCAGGTCGAGAAGGTTCTCCTCGTCGCCGAACTCCCAGGCGTCGCCGGGCTCGTCCGGGTCCTCGCCGAGCGCCCGCGCGACGTCCTCGCGGATGAGCCGCCGGGTCAGGGCCATGGCTCAGGCCCCCTTGAGGGCGCGCAGGAGCGCGTCGGTGGTGAGGACGCGGGCGCAGGTGCCCGCCGCCCAGCGCAGGGCCTCGCGGTGGTGCTCCGCCGAGAAGTCGGCGACGGCGTCGGCCACCAGGAACGCCCGCAGGTCGCGCATCCAGGCGTCGGCGGCCGTCAGCGCGACGCCGATGTGGGCGTAGACGCCGGCGAGGAGGAGCTGGTCCCGGCCGTGGGCGGCCAGCCGCTCGGCCAGGTCGGTGCGGACGAACGCGCTGTACTTCCACTTGGTCAGCACCGCGTCGCCCGCCTCGGGCGCGACGGGCGCGGCGATGGCCGCCGCCGCGGGGTCCGCGGGCAGCCCCGGCCCCCAGAAGTCCTGCTGGAGGCCGCGTTCCGCCGGGGTCTGGCCCCCCGGCTGCGCCGAGTACAGCACCGGGACGCCCGCCTCGCGGCAGGCCGCGGCCAGCCGGCCGACGTTGGCCAGCAGGCCGCCGAGCGGCTCGGCCCCCTCGGGGAAGGGCCGCAGGAAGTGGTTCTGCATGTCGTGCACGAGCAGGGCCGCCCGGCCCGGGTCCACGGTCCAGCCGACCCGGTTGTCCGGCAACTCCCCGGGCCCTGGGAGCGGGTAGGCGGCGATGGCGGGCAGCGCCATGGGACTCCTGCCTTTCTGTCGGCGGTTCGGGCAGCAGCAAGTTAGGTTAGCCTAACCTAAGTCTTTTCCGGGTGGGTGGGGGCGCGGAGGGGCGGGGGGCGACCGGGGCGAGGCGCCCGGGTGTGCCGCCGGGTGGGGTCTCCTCGGGGCCCTCGCCGGGCCGGGCTCGCACCCGGGGTGCTAAAACGATTCAGGCGCGGGTGGTGCGCTCCCTGCGTGCCGCCCGCGCTCGGTGCGTGCCCGCTCCCGCGCGCCCGCACCCCGCCCCAGGCGCTGCCCCAGGCGCCCCCGCTCGTTCGCTGCCCCGCGCAGCCGCCCGCACGGAAAGGCCGGCCGATGCCTCTCGACCCGTATCTGGAGCAGCAGGTGACCGCACTCGCCGGGGTCACCCGTGCGCAGGCCGCCGCCGACCCCGCGCTCGGCGCCGCCGTCTCCGCGCTCTACCGCGGGCAGGGCGCCTACGCCGCGCCCCAGGTGGCGGTGCGGGAGGAGTGGGCCGACGCGGACCGGACGCTCAGGGCGCGCGTCTACCGCCCGCAGGGGCGGCTGGACGGAGCACGCGGCGCCCTGCTGTGGCTGCACGGCGGCGGCTTCTCCCACGGCTCGCTCGACGACCACGAGGCCGACACGGTGAGCCGCGAACTGTGCGCGCGCGCCGGGCTCGTGGTGCTGTCCCTCGACTACCACCTGGCCGACGGGACCACCGTCGTCTACCCGGCGCTGCACCGGCAGGCCGCCGAGGCGGTGCGCTGGGCCCGCGCCCACGCCGCCGGCCTCGGCTTCGCCCCCGGGCGCCTCGCGCTCGGCGGCGCCTCGGCCGGGGGCAACCTCGCCCTCGCCGCGGCCTGCGAACTGCGCGATCTGGGCGAGGAGGGGCCGCACGCGCTCCTGCTCGCCTACCCCGCCCTCTACCGGAGGTTCCTCACCTCCCCGGCGCACGAGGAGCTGATGGCCGCCGTGCCGCCCGTGCTGCGCTTCCCGCAGGAGGAGCTTGACGCCATGTGGGACACCTACACCGGCGGCGGCCCCGGCACGCCCTACGCCGGCTTCGAGGAGGCGGACCTGGCGGGCCTGCCGCGGACGCTGGTCGTGCTGGCCGAGTACGACGACCTCAGGCTCGGCGCCGCCGAGACGGCCGAACGCGCCGCAAGGCAGGGCGTCGAGGTGGAGACCCACCTGGCCGCCGGCGTCCTGCACGGGCACCTCAACAGCCCGCCCACCCTGGCGGAGACCGACGCCACCCTGGAGCGCATGGCCGCCTTCCTGACCGCCCGCTGACCCACCCGGCCCGGCCGGGCGCACCCCCCGCACGCGGCCGGGCCAGGCGGCGGCCGGCGTCCCGTCAGGCGCCGCCCGCCGCCCGCCGCTGGCGCGGGGCCCGCCGCGAGGACAGCGCCCACAGGACGGTGGCCCCCGCGCCGAAGGCCCCGCCCACCAGGCACACCCCGCCCCAGCCGAGGTGGGTCCAGGCCAGGGAGGACAGGGCGGAGGCCACCGCACCCGCCAGGAAGTACGCCGTCATGTAGGCGGAGGTCAGCCGCGACCTGGCCGCGGGCGCCAGGCGGTAGATCTCGCTCTGGTTGGTGATGTGCAGGGCCTGGGCGCCCAGGTCGAGCAGCACGATGCCGGCCGCCAGGACCCACGGCACGCGCTCGCCGAGAGCCAGCGGCAGCCACACCACGAGCAGCAGCACCGCGCTCAGCCCGGTGACCGCCTGCCCCCGCCCCCGGTCCGCGAGCCGGCCCGCCCTGGCCGCGGCCAGCGCCCCCGCGAGCCCCGCCAGGCCGAACAGGCCGATCGCGCCGGGGGAGTAGTGGTGAGGGGGCCCGGACAGCAGGAAGGAGAGCGAGGTCCACAGCGCGCTGAACGCCCCGAAGGACAGTGCCCCGTACGCCGCCCGCAGCCGCAGCACCGGCTCCCGCGCGAGGAGCGTGAACACCGAGCCGACCAACTCCAGGTAGCCGGGCGCCTCCCGCTCCCGGTACGGCGGCAGGAGGCGGCCCGCCGCGAGGGCGAAGGCGGCCAGCAGCGCCGCGGCGCACCAGTAGACCGTGGGCCAGCCGCCCCACTGCGCCAGCGCCCCGGCGGCCGTGCGGGCGGCCAGGATGCCGCACAGCAGCCCGGCCATCACCGTGCCCACGACCCGGCCGCGCCGCTCGGGCGCGGCCAGGGAGGCGGCGTAGGGCACCATCACCTGGGTCACCACGGAACACAGGCCCACCAGGCCCGCGCCCAGCAGCAGCACCGGCCAGGAACGGGCGCTCGCCATCAGCGCCAGGCTGGCCGCGCAGGCCCAGGCCAGCGTGCTCACCAGGCGGCGGCGCTCCAGCCGGTCCCCGAGCGGCAGCACGAACAGCAGGGCCGCCGCGTACGCGGTCTGCGCCACGGTGACCAGCAGCCCGGCCCGCCCCTCCGGCAGATCCAGGTCCCGGCCGATGGAGCCGAGCAGCGGCTGCATGTAGTAGTTGCTCGCCACCGCGAGGCCGGTGCCCACGCTCAGCAGCGCGAAGGTCCCGCGGCCCGGTCCCGCCTCCGCCGGCCGGGCGGCCCCGCGGGCGGTGCGGGCCGCGCCGCCCCCGCTCATCCGGGCCCTTCCCCGCGCCCGCCGGCGCCGCCGCGGGGCGGCGCGTCCGCGGCAAGACCCTCCTCGACGCCGCGCCCGAGCCAGTGCGGACTCACCCGCACCAGGCGGCCGTTCGGCTCCCCGGGGGCGGGGAGGGAGCAGCCGATCAGGAAGCCGCCGACGGCCGCGACCCGCACCGCGCCGAAGGCGTCCGCGTCCCCGGCGAGCGCGCGGCAGGCCGCCCGCCCCCCGGCCCCGGCCAGGCGGCCGAGCTGCCAGACGTCCGCCCAGGTGGCCGCGCGGAAGCTGGGCTCGGGCGGCCCGCCCCGCGGCACGCCAGGCAGGGCCTCCCGCAGGATCTCCGCGTGGTCGAACGCGAAGGCCCGACCGGGGTACGCGTCCTCCGCGTCCTTCGCGTCCTCCGTGCCCTTCGCATCCGCCTCGTCCCACGGCAGTTCCGCGAGCGGCTGCCACCACGCCGCCGCGGCGTCGTCACCGCCGCTGACCCGCGGCAGCCACGGCAAGGGCACCGCGTAGACCAGGCTGGCGTACCTGCCCCTCGGGTCCCGCCCCGGCGCGGTCCGCCAGGAGAGCGGGACCAGGCCGGCCGGGGAGGCGCGCAGTCCGGTCTCCTCGGCCAGCTCGCGGCACGCGGCGCGCGCCGCGTCCTCCTCCTCCCCGACCTTTCCGCCCGGCAGCGCCCACCGCCCGCGGCAGGGCTCCTTGCCCCTGCGGATCAGCAGCAGGTGCCAGCCGGCGCCCTCGTTGCCGAGCACCACCAGGTCGACCGTCAGCACGGCCGCGGCCACGCGCCCCGGCTCCTTGCCCGCTACTCGCGCGCGCCGGCCGAGGCGCCGGTGAAGGCGCCGAGCCGGTCGGCGAGTTCGGCCGGAGAGGACAGGTAGTCGACGCCTGGCAGCCGGGTGCGGTGCTCACCGACCGCCCACACGGGCTTCTCCGCGTCGACCGCGATGATCATCTCCTGGAAGGAGCCGTGCGAGCCGGGCACGGCGATCATGGCGTGGACGGCGCTGGCCAGGACGATGTTGCGGCCGTTGGCCGTCAGCCCGGTGTCCAGGACCAGGTCGGCCTCGGTGAAGGGGGAGGTCGTGCGGTTGTCCTTGCCCGGCAGCAGGCCGAGCACCCGCCCGCCGTTCTCCTTGGCGCCGCGCGCCGCCGCCTCCATCGCGCCGCCGAGGCCGCCGGTCACCAGCAGGCAGCCGGGCTGCCTGCCGACCAGCCCGCCCACCTCGCGGGCGAGTTCGTACACGGGCGGCGGGCAATTGCGGCCCTTTCCGACCACGGCGATCAGAACGTCCGGCCATTTCTCCACCAGTGCGTCATTCCTTTTACTCGTTGACTTTTCCGTCGGTTTTCCCGTCGGTTTTCCCGTCGTGCGCCGGGTCGGGATCGAGAGAGAAGAGCGCGTCGACGAAGGTAATCATCCGCCTTTCGCGGTTGATCTTCCGCGCGGTCTCGGGGCGGTCTCCCTCGGATTCGTAGGCGCGGATGCGCTCGCGGGACTGCGAGGCGACTCTCCGGCCGATCTCCTGGAACTGGTCGTAGTCGATCCTGCCCCCTTCCAGTGCCGTCGTGCACTTCTCGAACGCCGCCACGGGACCCACCGTGTGCACCGAGCAGGTCTGCAACGCCTGCCGCATCTGCTCGGCCAGCGGGCGCACCGGGTCCTCGGTCCCGGCCGCCGCGGGCGCGGGTGACTTCCTGTCCGGGCCCATCGCCGCGGCACCTACCTTCCCAGGAAAGAGGGCCTCTCCGCGACCGCGCTCGACCACAGGGGCTGCCGGTAGCGGTCCTCGCGCAGGACGCCGCGCAGGTCCGCCACCGTGACGACCTCCTGGCTCGGGGCGTTGGTGCGCAGCGCGATGCAGCAGTGGGCGCTGCGCAGGATCAGGCCGATCCCCTTCGGCTGCAGGCGGGACTCCAGGAAGTCCACCGCCTGCACCACAAGGCGCTCGTTGAGCTGGGGCTGCCGCGAAAGGTAGTTGAGGCCCTTCTTGAGCTTCGAATACCCGGCCACCTTCCGGTCGGGCACGTAGCCGAGGTGGGCGATGCCGAACGCCGGCGCCAGGTGATGTTCGCACATGGAGACGTAGTGAACGTCGTTGACCAGGATCAGGTCGTCGAGGCCGGGATTGTCGAAGACCTTGAAGTCTTCCTCGATGTCGATGTCTCCCGGATTGATCGACTGGGCGTACAGCTCGGCGACCCGGCGCGGGGTCTGCGCCATGACTTCCGCCTTGTCGCCCTGTCCCAGGCCGCGCAGCAGATCGCCGACGGCCGTTTCGATCGCGTCCACGTCCACCCTTTTGGGGGGAAGCGGTGACGCCGCCTCCTCTAATTCCGCCATGCCGCCACCCTTCATTCGCCCCGGCGTCGCGCCGGAAAGAAAGGCGCGGCGAATCCCGGGGATTCGTGTGATCGACCGTCAGGCTAGGTGCGCCGCCGAGCGGAGGTCAACAGGGCGTTGGGGAAAACCGACTGGCCGGATTTCGCGCGTCCCGGGCGGGGCGCGTGCAAAGGCGTTCCGCGGCGCGCCGCGCCCGCCGGCGTTCCCCGCCCGTTCCCCGGCTGTTTCCCCGGCGCTTTCCGAACGCCTCCCGAACGCCCTCCGCGTATCTGCCGAATGAGGAGGAGGCGTTTTGGGGCAGGGGTGAACGCCACCCGGCGCCTGAGGCGCAAGAAACGCAAGAAGCGCAAGAAACCCAGGAAACGCAAAAAATGCGCCGGCCCCGCCCGGGCGCCGATCCCGCCGCGTCCGCGCGCCGTTTCGCCGCCGCACGCGAGGGGCAGGACCGGCGCCCGGCGGCCTCCGGCCGGTGGGTTCGGCCGGAGTTCCAGGGGGCGTTGTCGGCCGCTGTTCCCCGGGGTTCCGGTCCGGGCGCTAGCGGTCCCGGTAGGCGGCCATCGCCTCCTTCACCCGCGGCGAGAAGAACAGCGGCCCGATCGCGTCCGCCCAGGCCAGCCCCTCCGGGGTCAGCCGCAGCACCGCCTCCCCGCCCTCCCCGGCGCCGGGTTCGAGCCACCCGCGGTCCGCGAGCGCGCCGAACTCCCCGGGGAAGTCCTCCAGCGGCGAGCTGCCGAACCGGCGCCGGTAGAGCCCGGCCGGCAGCCCCTCGACCTCCAGGAGCAGCTGCAGCACGAGCATCCTGCGCCGCTCGTCCTCGTCCATCCGGAACGCCCACCTGGCGCGCCGGAACTCCTCGTCCGGCGTGGCGAGGTAGTCGTCGATGATGCGGCGCACCTCGGGGATGGCCACCGCGTAGTCGGTGGTGTAGTGCAGCCCGGTGGTGAAGGACCGCGCCCCGACGCCGAGCCCCACCATCCCGGCCTGCTGGTTGTACTCGGCGATGCTCTCGTCCCGCGGCCCGTCCGCGCCCGCCTGCCCGGCGCCGCGCCGCCTGAAGACCCGCATCGAGGTCTGCTCGTAGCCGTGGGAGAGGAGGTGGTCGCGGCCGTGGCGGTACAGCCGCAGCCGCTGCTCGTCCCACCGTCTGCCGTCCCGGTCGTGCCGGGAGCTGAGGCCCGTCAGCGGGCGCACGTACAGCGGGTACAGGTAGATCTCCTCCGGCTCCCAGGCCAGCGCGGCGTCGAGCGACACCTCGAAGGAACGCTCCGTCTGGCCGTCGATGCCGTAGATCAGGTCGATGTTCAGCACCGGGAAGCCCGCCTCGCGCAGCCGGGCGAGGGCCGCCTCCACCTCGGCCCGCCGCTGTGGCCTGACGGCGGCGCGCGCCTCCGCGTCGACGAAGCTCTGCACGCCGATGCTCAGCCGCGTCGCCCCCCGTTCCGCCAGCACCGCGAGCCGGTCCGCGGTGGCGGTGGCCGGCGAGGTCTCCACCGACCAGGGCACCGCCCGCAGGTCCGCGCCCATCACCTCCTCGCACAGGTCGCACAGCCGCGTGAGCTCGCCCGCCGTCAGGTAGGTCGGCGTGCCGCCGCCGAACGCGGCCATGCGGAACCGCACGGGATCGCCCTTGACCTCAAGCGCCTCGCGGGTCACCCGCGCCTGCCGCTCCAGGGCGCCGAGGAAGGCGCCGGTGACCTCCTCGGGGGCCCCGGTGCGGGTGAAGAGATTGCAGAAGCCGCAGCGCATCTCGCAAAACGGGATGTGGACGTAGAGCGAGAGGGCGTCGAGTCGTTCGTCCTTCCACAGGTCGCCGAGTAAGGGGCCGTTCTCCAGGTACCGGTACGCCTTTTGGTGCGGGTAGGCGTACACGTACTGCTTGTAGGGCGTCTCGGGGATGTCAGGGCGGCGCGGGACCAGCGGGAGGGAGAGGGATGTGGCCATGGGTGCTCCGACCTCTTTCCGTGTTTCCGTGCGTGCGTGAATGCTGGGGGAGGGGAGAGCCGAAGGGCACGCTAGTTGCCCGGCGCGACGCCGGGTAATGACGCGAACTGGCCGACTTGCCGCCCCCGCGGCCGCCCGATCATGGCCGAATTCCCCGCACCTGCCGTGACGTCCGCGCGGCTTCCGCGCCGGTTCCCCGTGGCTTCCCCGTGGTTTCTCCGCGGATTCTTCGCGGCTTCCGCGCGTCTGCCGGTATTGCCGCCTGCCGTGGCCGCCATTTCCGCCACCGGGCCGCGGCGGCGGGGACGACCGGGGCGGGTGGGGAAGTGTCGTACGCATGAAGCGACTTCTCATCGCGGCCGGGGGCGGGGGCGACGCCATCGCGACCGCCATGGTCCACGCCGCCCTGCACGGTGCCGGGACCGAGGCCCTCGTCCTCACCTATGCCTGGGAGCGCCTGGTGGTCGACCCCGTGCCTGGGCCGAGGCGGCCGTCCGACTTCTCCGGCACCCTCCGCCCCACCCCGCGGCTCCACCTGGTCACCCCCGCCTCCGCGCCCCTTCCCCCGGCGGGCTCGCTGCTGCCGCGGCTCGCCGCCGACCTGCGGCCGGAACTCGGCCTGCTCGACCCCTACGAGGGGACCGTGGGCCTCGCCCGCCAGATCGCCGAGGCCGCCGCGTACTGCGCCGCCGACCGGGTCGAGATCGTCGACGTCGGCGGCGACGCGCTGGCCGAGGGCGACGAGCCCACGCTGCGCAGCCCGCTCGGCGACGCCCTGGTCCTCGCCGCCTGCGCCCGCGCGGGCCTGCCCGCCTCGGTGCTCATCGCGGGCCCCGGCCTCGACAACGAGGTGCCCGAGGCCCGGCTGCGTCCCCGGCTCGGCGCGCCCGCCTTCACCCTCACCGCCGGGGACACCGCCTGCGTGGACCGGGTCTTCGCCTGGCACCCCTCGGAGGCGAGCGCCCTGCTGGTCGCCGCCGCGAGGGGCGTGCGGGGGGTGTGCGGGACCCGGGACGCCCCGCGCCCGCTCACGCTCGGCCCCGGGAGCGCCGCCGTCCACCGGCTGACGCTGCCCGCGGCCCTCGCGGTCAACCGGCTGGCGCGCGCCCTGGAGGGGGCCGCCTCGCTCGGCGAGGCCGAGGAGGCGAGCCGCGCGGTCTGCGGCTTCTCCGAGATCGCCCGCGAACGCGAGCGGGCCCTGGACCTCGCGGCCCGCGGCGGCGCCCGTCCCGGCGCCGGAAGGAACCCGGAACCCGCGGCCCTGGACGCGGAGTTCGCCGCATGGGAGCGGCGCACGGCCGCCACGGGAGTCGAGTACGTGACCACCCGCCGCATCGCGGAGGAACTCGGCCTGTCGCGGCCCGCCCTGACGGGCCTGCTGGGGCGGCTGCGCGCCGCCGCACCCCCGCGCCACGCGCCGCCGCTGTGGCGGCTGTGTCCCGGGCCGCCGTCCGCCGGCCGCCCCCTGGGCTGAGCCGCCGGCCCCGGGGCTCAGGACGCGGCGGGCCCGCCGGGTTCGGCCGGGACGGCGGGTTCGGCGGGCCGGGCGGGGCGCCCGTGGGTGGGGGAGGGGGCCCGGCCGAGGCGGGCCAGGGCGCGCAGGGCGGCGAAACGGCCGCGCCCGGGCACCGTCCACAGCGGGTGGCCCGCCAGCCCCCAGCCCGCCAGCAGGGCGTTCGCCGCCAGGAGGCCCGAGGTCGCGGCCCGTTCCATGAGGGCCACCGGAAGCCCCGTGCGCACCAGGTCGCCCGCCAGCGTCAGCCGCGGATGCGGGGTGCGGACCGCGGGACGCCCCGCGTGCCCGCCGACGGCGAACAGCGGGCAGTCCTCGCGCCACAGGTGCCTGGCGTCCAGGACGCGGGCCGCCCTGGTCTCCGGGTAGACCCGGCCGAGCTCCGCGCGCAGCAGGCGCTGCTGTCCGGCGGGATCGGCGTGGTGCGGCAGGGCGTAGGCGTGCAGTTCCACCACCGAGCCGCCGGTGCGCGCGGCCCAGCGCGCGGCCTCGCCCTCCCAGCGGTCGAGCACGCTGACGTTGTCCAGCGTGCCGAAGCCGCCGGTGGCGAGGAACCCGGAGCGCCCGGCCGCCACGGGGCGGTCCAGCCACAGCCGGCTCACCAGGAACGGCGGGGCGGTCCGCAGCGCGGCGATCGTGGCCCGCCAGCCCGGGTCGCCGAGCCGCGGGGAGCGCGCCACCAGCCCCCGCAGGCCCGCGGTGTCCAGGGCGAGCACCACCGCGTCGTGGCGGCGGGCGCCCGGCGAGGCGGCGAGCACCTCGAACCCGCCGCAGGGCAGCGGCTCGACGCGCCGCACGGCGGCCCCGGCGCGGATCTCGGCGCCGAGACCGCCCAGGTGCCGCGCCAGGGGCTCCCACAGCGCCGCGGGGAAGGGCTCGCGCGGTACGTCGAAGAGCAGCCCCTCGCTCGAACCCAGGAAGTACACGTGGCACATCAGGACCATCTCGGCGGCCGACAACTCCCCGGGGTCGGCGAAGAAGCTGCGGGAGAACACCTCGAAGGCCGCGTGCCTGGCGGCCGGCGGGAAACGGATCGCGTCCAGGAACGCGCGGGCGCTGATCCCGTCCAGCCGCTCGTACACCTCGGGCACCCGCACGTCGAGCAGCGGCAGGGCCGCCGAGGGGCGCATCCGCAGCAGGTCGCGGGCGCCGCACGCGGGGCTGAGCGCGAGGTAGCCCAGCGCGTTCCACGGCGGGGTGCGCGGCACCCGGGAGAAGCCCTCGCGCAGGCCCGCGGCGTGCCAGAGGGGGTAGTCGGGCAGCGCCGTGAGCGCCCGCAGCCCGGGATCGGCGCGCCGCAGCAGGGCACGGAGGTTGTAGTACTGCCGGAAGAAGGCGTGGAAGCCGCGGCTCATCGTGGCCCGCGAGCCGTCGGCCAGCGTGACCGGCCAGCCCGCGACCCGGCCGCCGAGCACCTCCTCGCGTTCGTAGAGCGTGACGCGCACGCCGCGCTCCGCGAGCGCCGTCGCCGCGGCGAGCCCCGCGATCCCGCCGCCGACCACGGCGGCCGACGGGCCGGGGGCGCAGGCGCGTGGGCGGCCCGGGCGGGGCGCGACGAACTGCGCGCGCCGGTCCCGGCCGCCGCCCGCCGGGCGCCGGGCCGCGCTCACGGCGCGCCCTCCCCCGGCGCGGCGGGCGCCGGCCCTGCGGGCAGGTCGTCGGCGGGCAGCTGGTCGGCGGTTGGCGGGTTGGCGGTTGGCGGGTCGGCGGGCGGCGGGTCGGCGGGCGCGGGCGGTGGCCAGGGGCCCGCAGGGGGCCGCCGCGGCAGCCGCGGCAACTCCGCGGCCGTGCGCAGCATCGGCAGCAGCGGCATCCGCAGGCCGACGGCCAGGTCCTCGCGGGCCGTGGTGCGGCCGTCGAGGAAGCGCAGCAGCCGCTCGGCGGGAACGCGGCAGAACAGCCGGGGGAAGAGCTCGGCGCCCTCCACCCGCCCGGCGGCGAGGGCGCGCAGCACAACGGCGTCCATGACCCGCGCGCGGGCGTGATGGGGGGCGCGCAAACGGGGCTTGCGCCCGGCGTGCACGGCGGCGGCCAGGGCACGCGTCTGCCGTTGCACAGCGGCGAAGGTGTAGCCCGTGGCGGGACGGGTGGCCCCTCCCGCGGTGCCGATCCGGAACACCGCCGCGCCGGCCCGCCCCGCGAACCTCCCGTCCGTCATGGGGATGACGCCGCTCTCCTCGCCCGTCACCAGGACCTCGCCGAGGCCGAGGACCTCCCGCAGGTAGCGCCGCAGGGCGTGCGCGTAGGCGCTCCGCGGCAGGCGGGCCGCGGAGAACACCGTGTACTCGGCCAGGGCCGTGCGTTCCCCGGTCGGGAGCACGTAGCCGAAGGCGAGGCCGTGGGGCGGGGGCGGGGCGCGGAAGTCCATCAGCTCCACGGTGTCCGGGTCGAAGGCCGGCCGCCGGCTGCGCAGGAACCAGCCGTGGAAGTGCTGGAGCAGCGTGGTGCGCGCCGCGGGCAGCTCCCGCGGCGGCCGGGAGTCGAACACCCAGCGGGCCCGCACCAGCAGCGGACTGCCGTCCCCGGCGCGGGCGTGCACCTCGGCGCCGCCCGGCACGTCCCGCACCGCGTGCACGGCGGCCTCGCACGCGTACGCCCCAGGCCGCGCGGCCAGTTCGCGGGCGACCAGGGCCTCCAGGTCCGCGGACCTGATCATCTTGTAGCGCAGCGGCGCGACGCGGGCCACGGTCGCGGCGCCGCGCGGGTCGTGGACCCGCAGCCGCCCCCAGGAGGCGGAGACCGCCTCCTCGAAGCGCCCCGCGCCCGCCTCCCAGAAGCACCAGGTGCGCGGCGGCGCCCGCAGCGGCCCCTCGGGCGCCTGGAGCAGCACCAGCCCGGGCGGCGCGAGCCCGGGCGGCGGGCAGGCGAGGCGGTGCGCCAGGCACAGCCCCGCCGCCCCGGCGCCCACGATCGCCACGTCCGCGTCGAGCACCCGCCCGCTCACCCGGCACCGCCCCTTCCCGGCGCCGGCGCGCCCGCCCGTCCCACGCCGCCTCGCCTGCGCCACCTGTCGTGCCGGGTGCGGTGGTCGGCGGCCGAGGCCCCAGGGCGGGCGGCCAGGACCTGCCGGTGGAAGTCGCGCCAGGCCGGCTGCCTGACGAACGCCTCGGTGCCGGCCCCGCCGCGGCGCCGCGCCCGGTGCACCAGCTCCACCGCGGACAGGGAGCCGAAGGGCAGGTGGGGGAGAGGCGGGAGGTCGCGTCCCCGGCCGGGTCGTCCCGCCGGCCGGCGTACGCGCCGGGGCCGCCGCGCAGCCAGGCGGACAGCCGCTGCCTCCCCCCGCCGCTCGCCGCCGGCCGCGAGCCCGGGCGACACCCCCGGCAGGCCCCGGCGGGAGGGCAGCGGCTTTGAGCCGAGGTGCCCCGGCACCGGAACGCGCCGGGGCGCGGCCGGCACGGGCCGCGGCCGCTGCTGCGACCAGCGCCTGACGCAGGGGCCGAAGACGGCGAAGTGGCCCGAGGACCCCGGGGTCACGGCGCCGGGAGAAACCACGTTCACCACCGCCTCGTGCACGCGCAGCCCCGGGCCCGCCGCCCGAAGCGCCCGCCGCAGCCGCACCTCGCGCCTGGCGGCGAAGCCGCTGACCCCCGCCGCCAGGTGCACCGTGTCCGCCCGCGCCTCGGCGGCCACCCGGCACCCCTCGGCCACGAGGTCCCCCGAGCGCACCACGAGCCGCCCGCCGCGCTCCCTGAGCCCGGCGTCGAGGTCGGCGAGGCAGTCCGCGAGGAACGCCTGCCGGTTCCGCGCGGCGAATCCGGCCGCGGCGACGGCCCGGTCCCGGACGAACAGCGGCACCACCTCCCGCCCGCCGCGCAGCGCCGCGCGCAGCGGCGGATGGTCGTGCAGGCGCAGGCCGGAGGTGAACAGGACGACGGACACGCTCATGCACCACTCCTCCGCGGGGCAGGGCCGCCGCCCCTCGGGCCACTCCTACCGCACGGCGCCGCGGGCCGGGCGCGCCCGTGCGCCGCGCCTCCGCGCCGCGCGGCCCGGAGCACCCGGGCGGGTGAGGGGCGCCTTCCCCCGGCGCACGGCCCGCCTCCCCCGTAGGAGCGACCCGGCACCGGGGCCGCGAGCCGCCCGGGGGGAAGTGGCGCCGCCGGTGGTGCACTTCACGGGGCGGCCACGGCCCGCCCGGCGCCGCCCCCGCCGGCGCTCTCCGGCCGGCCGGGCGGCGCCCGCAGGCCGACGAGGTGAAAGGAAGCCCGATGTTCCCTCCCGCATCCCACGAGAGCCGTCCTGGCCGCCCGGGACCACCCCACGGCCGCCAGGGCCCGCCGGGCGGTTACTCCCGCCCGCCCGCCGTGGCCGCCGCCCGATGAGGACGCTGCCCGGGCCCACCGGCCACGTGGCCGTGGTGGGGGCGGGCCTGGCCGGGCTCTCCGCCGCGCTGCACCTGCTGGGCGCCGGCCGCCGCGTCACCGTCCTCGAACGCGAGCCGCTGCCCGGCGGCCGGGCGGGACTGCTCGCCCGCGGCGGCTACCTGATGGACACCGGCCCCACCGTCCTGACCATGCCGCACCTCGTCGGGGAGGCGTTCTCGGCGGTCGGCGACAGCCTCGAAGGCCGGCTCGAACTGGTGCCGCTGCACCCCGCCTACCGGGCGAGGTTCGCCGACGGCAGCTCCCTCGACGTGCACAGCGAGGCCGGGCCGATGGCGGCCGAGGTCGAGCGCCTCGCCGGGCCGCGCGAGGCCGCCGGATACCTGCGCCTGCGCGCCTGGCTCACCCGGCTGCACGCCGTGCAGATGCGCAGCTTCATCGACGCCAACTTCGACTCCCCCTGGCAGCTGCTCGGCCCCGACCTCGCCCGGCTCGCCGCCCTCGGCGGGTTCGGCAGGCTGGACGCCGCCATCGGCCGCTTCCTGCGCGACCCGAGGCTGCGCCGCGTCTTCTCCTTCCAGGCCCTGTACGCCGGACTCCCGCCCGCCCGCGCGCTGGCCGCGTACGCCGTCATCGCCTACATGGACACGGTGGCCGGCGTCTGGTTCCCGCGCGGCGGCATGCACGCCCTGCCGCGGGCGCTGGCCGCCGCCGCCGAGGCCGCGGGCGCCGACCTGCGCTACGGCCACGCCGTCACCCGCCTGGAGCGCCGCGGCGGCCGGATCACCGCCGTCCACACCGAGGCGGAGCGCGTTCCCTGCGATGCCGTCGTCCTGACCTGCGAACTGGCCACGGCCTACCGGCTGCTGGGCCGCCGCCCCCGCCGGCCGCTGCCGCTGCGGCACGCGCCCTCCGCCGTGGTGCTGCACGCGGGCTGCGACCGCACCTGGCCCCAACTCGGCCACCACACCCTGTGGTTCGGTGCCTCCTGGGAATCGGCCTTCCGGCGGCTCACCCGCACCGGCGAGCTGCCGGCCGACCCCTCCCTGCTCGTCACCCGCCCCACCGCCACCGATCCGGCGCTCGCCCCGCCAGGGCGCCACCTGCTGTACCTCCTCGCGCCCTGCCCCAACACCGCACTCGGCCCCGCCGCCCACCGGTGGCGGGAGCTCGGCCCCCGGTACCGGGACGCACTGCTCGCGGAGCTCGAACGGCGCGGGCTGTGCGGACTGGCCTCGGCCGTGGAGGAGGAGTGCCTGGTCACCCCCGCCGACTGGGCGGCGCGCGGGCACGCGGCGGGCACCCCCTTCTCCGCCGCGCACACCGCCGCCCAGACCGGGCCCTTCCGGCCGCGCAACCTGGTGCGCGGCACCGAGAACGCGGTGCTGGCGGGCTGCGGCACCACGCCGGGCGTCGGCGTGCCCACCGCCGTACTCTCCGGGAAGCTCGCCGCCGCCCGGGTGACCGGCCCCCGCGCCCGGCGGCGGGCGCCCCGGAGCGCGCCCGCCGCGCGCCGGGCGGAGGGGGCGCCGGCGTGAGCGCCAGGGAACTCGACGCCGCGGGCATCACCGCCCCCTCGCTGCGCGCCGACTACGCCGTCAGCCGGCGCCTCCACGCGGCACACGGCAGGACGTACTTCCTCGCCACCCGGCTGCTGCCGCCCGGCCGCAGGCCCGCGGTGCACGCCCTGTACGGCTTCGCCCGCAGGGCCGACGAGATCGTCGACGCGCCGGGCCCCCGCGCCCGGAAGGCGGCGCGCGCCGCGGCGCTCACCACCCTGGAGCGGCGGCTTGCCGCCGCGCTCGCCGAGGGGCCGGGCGAGGAGCCCGCGGTGCGGGCGCTGGTCCACACGGTCCGCGTCCACGGCATCGACCCCTCGTACTTCGCGGCCTTCCTCGCCTCCATGCGGATGGACCTGGAGGTGACCGGCTACGCCGACTACGCGGAGCTGAGCCGCTACATGCACGGCTCGGCCGCCGTCATCGGACTCCAGCTGCTGCCCGTCCTGGGCACGGTGACCGACCCGGCGGAGGCCGCCCCGTACGCCGCGGCCCTCGGCATCGCCTTCCAGCTGACCAACTTCGTGCGCGACCTCGGCGAGGATCTCGACCGCGACCGCGTCTACCTGCCGGCCGACCTGCTCGCCGCCCACGGCGTGGACCGCGGGCTGCTCGTCCACAGCAGGCGCACCGGCCGCGGCGATCCGCGCATCACGGCCGCGCTGCGGGCCGCCGTCGCCCTCACGCGGGCCGTGTACCGGGAGGCGGAGCCCGGCATCGCGCTGCTCGACCCGGCGTCCCGGCCCTGCGTGCGGACCGCGTTCACCCTCTACGGCGCGATCCTGGAGCGGATCGAGGCCGAGGGATACGCCACCGTGCACCGGCGCGCGGTGGTGCCCCGCGGGCGCCGGGCGGCAGTCGCGCTCGGCGGGATGGCCGCCGCCGCCCGCGTGCGCGCCCGGCGCCCGGGCGCCCCGGCACGCCGGGCCACGCCGGGAGCGCCCGCGTGAGCCCCGGTCCGCGCCGCCTCCCGCTGCGCCTGCGGCGGGGCCCGACCCCCTGGGAACGGCAGCGGCCGACCTGGCGGGAGGCGGCCCCCGCCGCGATCGGGGCCGCCCTCGCCCGCGCGCAGGCCCGCCCCGCCGGCAACTGGTACGTCGTCGGCGCCTCGCGGGAGCTGCGGCCGGACGGGCCGCTCGGCCGCACCGTCGCGGGCACCGAACTCGTCCTGTGGCGCGACGCCCGCGGACGGCCGCTCGCGGGCCCTGGCGCCTGCCCCCACCTGGGGGCGCCGCTGCGCCGGGCGGCGGTCAGGGACGGGCGCCTGCTGTGCCACTGGCACGGACTCGCCCTCGACGGCCGCCGGTTCGCGGGCTGGGCGCCGTGGCCCGCCCACGACGACGGGCTGCTGCTGTGGGTGCGGCTGGACCGGGTGGGCGCCGAACCGCCCACGGAACGCCCGCCCTGCCCGCCCAGGCCCGCGGGGGGCGTGGCGGCGGTGTACGCCGGGCGGGGGCGCTGCGAGCCCGAGGACGTGCTGGCCAACCGCCTCGACCCCTGGCACGGCGCCTGGCTCCACCCCTACTCCTTCACCGACCTCTCGGTGGTGCAGGACCCGGGCGAGGAGGCCGACCCGGCGGGCGGGCCCGGGTGCGGGGAGTTCCCCGTGGAGTTCGCCGTGGACGTCTCCTTCCGGCTGGCCGGCCCGGCGGTGGTGCCGGTGCGGGCCGAGTTCGCCGCGCCGGGTCCGCGCACCGTCGTGATGCGGATCGTCGAGGGCACCGGGGCCGGCTCGGTGGTGGAAACCCACGCCACGCCCCTCACCCCGGCGGGCGCCGCCACTCCCGTCACCCTCGTGACCGAGGCCGTCGTGGCCGTCTCGGACTGGCGCGGCTTCGCCGCGGTACGCGCCGCGGCGCCCGTGCTGCGGCCCCTGCTGCGCGCCGCCTCGGGGCGGCTGTGGCGCGACGACCTGGCGTATGCCGAACGCCGCTGGACCCTGCGGCGCGCGGGCCGCCTCCCCGGCGGAGCGGGGCGGCGGCCCGGTGGTCCCGGCGGCGCGGAGGCTCAGCCTCCGGTCACGTAGCGGATGTTCGGGCGGGGCGGCCCGGCCATGCCCTCGCCGAGGAAGTAGTCCGGCTCGTGCGACTGCATGTCCCCGTGGAGGGTCATCGCGTTCCGGTGGGCGGGGTTCTGCGCCGGCGTGTACAGCCTGGTGCCGGTGGGCCGGTCGGTGGTGAAGACGATCAGCTCGTCGTGGTCGCCGTTCGGGCAGAGGGCGCGGGGCGCCCCGGTCATGCCGTCGAGGACGGCGAACAAGAGTCACGAGAAAACGCCAACGTGGCGCGCGATCAATAAGAAGTGTGCATCATTCTTCATGCATGAGCGGGAGTGTGCGACGTGGTGGGGCCCGGCGGGCCCTCGTATCCGAACCCCCGTGCCGCAAAGGCGAGTTGACGCGCCGTCCCGCCCACCGCCGCTTGTGCGCGCGAGCCCGCCTGGTGTATTCATTGACTGTCTGAACAGTCAACAGGAGTGAGGGCGTTGTCTCCCCGCGATCCCGTGCAGAACAAGCTGATGCGCGAGCAGTCGCGCGCCCGGATCACCGCCGCGGCGCTCGAACTCTTCGCCCAGCGCGGGTTCGAGGCGACCTCGCTCTCCGCCGTCACCAGGGCCGCGGGCGTCTCGCAGGGCCTGGCCAGCTACTACTTCTCGACCAAACGCGACCTGCTCGCCTCGGTCTTCGCGGCCTGGCTCGACCAGATCTGCGGCCTGATGATCAGCGCCGGCGAGGAGGAGGACCCCGAACGCGGCCTCGCCCGCCTGATCGACGGCGTGCTGACCGGCGCCGGGGCGAACCTCTCCGTCACCAGGCTGATGCTGGCCCTGATGGTGCAGCCCTCGGCGCGCTCGGTGTTCGCGGAGGTGGAGACCGCCTCCGCGGAGCGCGTCGCGGCCGCCGAGGCCGCGGTCGAGTCGCTGTTCGCCGCGCGCGGCGCCGAGGACCCGGCGCTCGAACACGTCATGTTCCGCAGCGTCCTGGAAGGCGTGACGTTCAAGCTCGCCGTCTACGAGGACACCTACCCGCTTGAGGACGCCCGTCGTCACCTGTACCGGCTCTACCGGCTCCCGGAGCCACAGCCGCTGTTCGCCGAGCGCACCGGCCCGATCAGGCTGCGCGCCGCCAGGCCGGAGGCCTGAACCCGCCCCCGCGGGCGGCCGGGCAACCCCGGCCGCCCGCCGGAGACGCCGACCCACCCCGCACCCCCCACGGCGAAGCACCACCCCGCGCCCCCCGGCGGCCGCGCCCCGCGCGCCCGCCGCGGCGCGCGCACCGTCCACCTCACCGACCGCACGGAAGAACCGCCGGGTTCGACCGGGACCACAGAAGAGGGAGACCTTGCCCACCAAGGAAGAGATCAAGCGGGCCGTCCACGCCGTGTTCGACCAGACGGTGCCCGACGGCGCCTCCTACACCAAGCTGTACGCGGCGCAGATCAAGACGGCCAACTACCTCGTCTTCACGCGCACCACGGTCGCCAACTTCGTCATCGGCTTCAGGCCGGGCGAGACCGACCTGGTCATCCTCCCCATCGGCGAGGACAGCGACCGCTACCTCGCCGACACGCCGATCCGCGTGGACTCCGCGTGGACAAGGCCACGCTCGCCTCGGCGAAGAAGCGGGATCTCCAGGGGCGTTTCGTGCTCCAGACCACGGAGGGCCGCACCTTCCGCTTCACCATCCTGCCCTCGGTGCCGAAGATCGCCGCGGGCTTTTACCAGCTGCCGGTCGACCAGAGGGAGGAGTACGAGGCGTTCGCCTCCGTGCGCGACGCGCTCCTCGCCTGAGCGGTGAAGCCCGGCGGGAGGCCGCCGGGCCCCACCGCCCCCGAAGCCGGCCGGAGGGAGACCGGCCGGCGCCCGGCGGCGTCCGCACACGGCCCGAGGGGGGCGCGGACGCCGCCGCGGCACCGCCGCCGCGGCCCGCCCACCGCGCCGGGGCCGGGCGCCCGGCGGCCCGAACTCCGGGCAGCCCAGGGCGAGTTGCATGGGCTTCACAACCAGTCATGTGCGTGACACCATGAGCGAGGTAGGTGGGTGTGCACCGGGCCGGGCGGACGGCCACGACCCCTGACGCAGCCTCATCGCCGGGCGACGGTCGCGAGGGCGGGGGCAAAGTGTGCAGACGCGGCAGGCGGACATCCCGTGGCTCCAGCGCGCCGGACTGGTCTACGGACTGCTGACGCTGGTCGCGCTCTCCGGCTCCCTGCTGCTGGCCCGCGCCTACGACCTCCACGAGACGGCGGTGGCCACCGTCGCCGCGCTGCCGATGTCGTACCTGTCCTGGCTGACCTTCCGGCAGAACGCCGCCCAGGCCGAGCGCAGGCCCGCCGGGGACGCGGTGGACCGGGCGGCCGAGGACCTCGCCCGGGACAGGTGGGACCAGTGGGACGAGGAGGCCCGCAACCGCAAGGTGCTGCCCAGTCCCATCCGGGTGCCCTGGGCCTGGACGTCGCGGCCGGTGAAGGACTCGATGGACTCGGTGCTCAGGGACGACGCGTTCCCCCCGCTCCCCGGGGTCCCCGCCGCCGAGGCCGGCGCGCTGCGCCGGGGCGAGGTGGCCGGCGGCCTGTACTCCGTGTACGCCGGGCTGCGTTCCGGCCGGGTCGTGCTGCTGGGCGGCGCGGGCGACGGCAAGTCGGACGCGGCGCTGCTGACCGCCTGGGAGGCGCTGAAGCGGCGCCGCGCGCTGGACGCCGGAGCCGGGGCGCGGGTGCCGGTGCCGGTGCTGCTTTCGGCCCGCGAGTGGAATCCGGCGGAGGAGGAGATCGCCGACTGGGTCGCCGACCGGCTCCGCGCCGACTTCCGCTGGCTCAACGCCCGCACCGCGCGGGAACTGGTGAACAGCGGCCGGATCGCACTCTTCCTCGACGGCTTCGACGAGATGGACGCCCCGTTGCGGCGCGCGGCCATCGCAAGGCTGAACCGGCGCCTCCCCTTCCGGCTGCTGCTGTTCTCCCGTACCGAGGAGTTCGCCGATGCGGTCACCAGGGAAAGACTGCACGGCGCGGCCGTTCTCGAACTCGCCCCGGTGGAGACCGAGGACGCGGTGCGGTTCCTCACCGAATACGCGGCCGATCCCGTCCCCGAGGCGTGGCGGCGGCTGATGACGGACCTGCGGCGGCGGCCGGCGGGCCCCCTCGCCCAGGCGCTCGGCTCCCCGCTGCTGCTGACGCTGGTGCGGGACACCTACGCCGGGGGCACCGATGAGGTCGCCGAGTTGCTCACCCGGGAGTTCGCCGACCGGGCCGCGGTCGAGGCGTTCCTGCTGCGGCGTTTCCTGGAGATCGCCTACCCCGCAGACCCCTCCGGCCCCACCGCCCGCTCGTCCGGGGGCCCCGGCTACCACCAGGCCGACGTCAGGCGCTGGCTCGGCTACCTCGCCCACCGGCTGTCCGAAGGCCGCAGGGAGGGCCTGGACTGGCGGCGGATGCACTGGTGGGCGCCGGCCTGGCCGCGGGTGCTGGCGATCGGGGTGATCGGCATGCTCGCCGGGGTGCTCGTCGGCGCGGTGACCTACGGGCCCGCCGGGGACTACGCGACGTTCGGCAGGAGCGGCGCCCGATTCGGGGCCCTGTACACCGGGGCCCTCGGACTGACCTTCGGCACCGCAGTCGGCGCCCTCTCGGAGAGCCGCGGCCCGCGCCCCCGCCGCCCGGCCCGGCCCGGCGGGCCCGGCCGCACCCTCGTCTCCACGGGCAACCCCGGGGTCGGCGCGGTCGTCGGCCTCGGCGTCGCGATCACCGCGGGCAACATGACGGACCACCTCTACGGGGCGGCCGCCGGGCTGGTGGCCGGGCTCACGGCCGTCTTCGACTCGGCGCGCGAGCGGCCGGCGAGGCGGTCGCGGTGGAGCCTCCCGCCGGCCCGCCTGGCCCTGGCCTCCGGATGCACCACGGGGCTGCCCGTCGGGGTGGCCTACTGGCTGGGCAACGGCCTGGCCGCCGGTCTTGAGGCCGGCCTCTTCAGCGCCTGTGCCGCCGCGCTGATCGTCGGGGCGGCCCGGCCCTCGGCCCGGCCGGAGCCGCGCACGGACCCGCCCACCTCCTGGTCCCTCGACCTGCGGCAGGCCGCCGTGTTCGGCCTGCTCACCGGGCTGTGCGTGGGCCTGCCCCACGGGATCGCCAACGGCCTGGACAGCGGCCTGCAAACGGGCCTGGTCGGCAGCGCGGGGCACATCCTGCTTGCCGGGCTCGCCGGGACGGCCGGCATGTCGGACAACTGGCGTACCACGCTGCTCTTCCTCCAGCTCCACGCGCGCCGCGAACTCCGTTTCCCCGTACGGGGGATGCGCTTCCTCCGGGACGCCCACCGGCAACGCGTCCTGCGGGCGGACGGCCCGCGCTACGAGTTCCGCCACGGCCGGCTCCGCGAGGCTCTCGCCGGCGAGTACCGCGACGGCGCCCGCTGACCCTCCGCCGGGCCCGGGCCGGGCGCGGCGGAACTCGTAGCGCGGCGGGCCCCGGGGGAGGGATGTGTCCCCCTGGGACGCCCGGAAACCAGGGGCGTTCCACCCCCTTGACTTACTTCATTTGGCGACTTAACAATTTTCCGCCCACGCCCCAACGCCGGGGCCGACGACGGGAGATACGCGATGAGCCTGAGAGCCGGACGGGTGCGGGCCGCGGTGGTCGGCGCGAGCGCCCTCGCGCTGCTGGTGGCCGGCTGCGGGGACTCCCCGGGCGGCGACGGCGGCTCCACGGCGGCCGACACGCTGATCGTCCCGGGGCAGAACGGCGACTACGTGCGCAACTTCAACCCGTACTCGCCGAACGCCATCGAGGGCTCGGGCACCATCTTCGAGTCGCTCTTCTACTTCAACCTCGCCGGCCGGAGCCAGGAGCCCACCCCGCTGCTCGGCACCGACTACGCCTGGAACGAGGACGGCACCGAGCTGTCGATCACGCTGCGCGACGGCGTCTCCTGGTCGGACGGCGAGGAGTTCACCGCGGACGACGTCAAGTTCACCTTCGACCTGCTCGCCTCGGGCGGCGTGCCCAACACCACCGGCTTCTCCGGCACCACCGAGGTGGTGGACCCCACCCACGTCCTCGTCTCCTTCGAGGGGCCGGCCTACATGGACGGCCCGCAACTCCTCGGCAAGATCTGGATCGTGCCCGAGCACCTCTGGAGCGCGATCGAGGACCCCGGCACCGACCCCGTCAACGAGCCGGTGGGCACCGGCCCCTACACGCTGACCGAGTTCAAGCCCCAGTCCTTCACGCTGACCGCCAACCCCGGCTACTGGGGCGGCGAACCGGCCCTGACGCACGTCAGGTACGACGCGCTCTCGGGCAACCAGGCGACCGCGGACGCCCTGTCCGCCGGCCAGGTCGACGTCTTCAGCGGGCCCGTCCCCGACATCGCCCACGTCGAGGAGGACTACCCGGGCTACCAGGCCATCACCGTGCCCATGAACCAGACGGTGCTCGACACCTGCGCCAACCCGGACCTCGGCTGCGAGGGCCCGCAGACCGACCCGGCCGTCCGGCGCGCCGTCTACTACGCGATGGACCGCGAGCAGCTCAACGCGCTCGCCTTCCAGGACACCGGCGGCGAGGTGTCCCCCGGCTTCGCCCTGCCGGAGCGCGACGCGGCCCTCGTCTCCGGCGAGCTGGAGGACCCGACCGCCCCGATGAGCGCCGACCAGGACCGGGTGGACGAGATCCTCACCGGCGCCGGCTACGCCCGCGACGGCGACGGCTTCTACGCCCGCGACGGCGAGCGGCTCTCCCTGACCGTCAAGGTCGTCGTCGGCTGGAACGACTACATCACCGCCCTCGACGTCCTCACCGAGCAGCTCGCCGCGGCCGGGATCGAGCTGACGGTGGCGCAGGTCTCCGCCAACGAGATGCTGGACGCCCGCGCCCGCGGCGACTTCGAGCTGCTGATCGACGCCCTCTACCCGGGCCCGGCCGCCGACCCGTACTACCTGTACAGCTACTTCTTCGGCTCGGAGAACACCGCCGAGGTGGGCGAGTCCGCCTCGACCAACTACTCCCGCTACTCCGTGCCCGAGGTCGACGCGGCCATCGAGGCCCTGCGCCGGACGGACCCCGCGGACACCGAGGCGCGCCGGGCGCACTACGACGCCATCCAGGCGCGCATCGAGCAGGACATGCCCTACATCCCGCTGCTGACGGCGGGCACGACGACGGAGTTCCACGCCGAGAAGTTCGGCGGCTGGCCCTCGGCGGAGGACATGTACGCCTTCCCCGCCACCTGGAGCCACCCCGACCAGGCCATCCTCTACACGCACCTGAGGCCGGCGCACAAGGACTGACGCCCCAACGGCCCGGGCCGCGACCCGGCCTCAGCGCCCCCGTCCGTCCCGCGGCTCAGGGCCGGACGGCGGGCGCTCCCCACGGGCCCGCTGCACGCGCACCTGCTGCCTGCTCCACACCAGCAGGACGCAGAGCAGGGCGGAGGAGATCATCAGGGCGACCCCGGTGCTCCAGCCGCTGAACGGCAGCGCCGGCACCAGGCCCCACACCACGCCCGCCCCGGCCAGGGCGAGGGCGGTCGCCACGGAACCCGCGATCCGCCAGGGCGAGGAGACGCTGTCCTCCGCGGCCTTCATGGCGCGCTCCCGCACCGGGGCCACGAAACGCGCCACGCCGGGGAACTCCTGCGCCAGGACCACGAGACCGGCCAGTACCAGCAACAGCCCCGGCCCGGGAAGCACCAGCAGCGCCAGCCCGGCCAGCACCAGCAGGCCGCCCACGGTCAGGGCGAGGGCCCGCCGGAAGGCCCGTCCGTACTGCATGCCGCTGCTCCCGTCGTGGCCGAGGACGGCGTCTGGTGACAGCCGAGATGTGGCGCTTTGCCGGGTTTCATCGTATGCGGCCCCCGCGGGCGCCGCGGACGGCCGGGACGGGCGGCCCCGCCCCCTCACCCGAGGGGTCGACTTCCCGCCGTCTTACCGCCCTGTTTCCGCCGCCTTTCCGCCCGCGCGGCCCGTCCCGCGATTTCGCCCGCGCCCACCGCGCCCATTCGGGGAGGCGCCTGCGCCGGCGGCTTTCCCCCTTTCCGGGGCCGCCCCGGCATTCGAAGGGAGAAGGCGCAGGCGGTTTTCCGGGAGCGCCCGGTTTTCTGGGAAGCGGGGAAGCAGGAGAGAAGGCCGGGCAGCGCAGGGGCGCGGGGCGCGCCGCGGGCCGGGCCGGAAGGGCGGGCGTGTTTCCGGCCCGCGGGAGATTCCCGAATCCGGCCGGCCGGGCCCGCCTTCCCCGGCCGCGCAACCCGGCCGTTCCGGCGGGAGAATTCGCGCCACCCTGCCACTTACGGCGAGGCGTGCGGCGGATAGGGTGGCGGACATGGTAAAGAAGCCGCCCGGGGAACCGCGCGCCAGGAAGAAGCCGCCGACCATTTACGAGGTGGCCAAACTCGCGGGCGTGTCGCACCAGACGGTGTCCCGCTTCCTGCACAAGGACCCCACCATGCGCCCGGAGACCACCCGGCGGGTGGAACAGGCGGTCGCCGAACTGGGATACCGGCCCAACCGGGCGGCGCGGACGATGCGCACCCGCAGGACCCACCGGATCACCGTCATCCTCCCCGGCAGCGCGGAACGCGTGCCCACCCGGGTCCTGTCCGGGGCCGCGGCCGCGGCGCACGAGGCGGGCTACCTCCTGGACGTGGTCAGCCTCGAAGGGGACGCCGCCACCCGCACGTCCCGCCTCGAGGCGCTGCTGCAGCCGGAAAGCACCGACGGCATCCTGTCGTTCACCTCGCTCGGCAGCAGCTTCGGCGGGCTTGCGCTGTCCGACTTCCCGGTGCCGATCGTCGTGGACGGCGTCTACGACGACAACATGCGCACCCTCGGCTTCTTCGCCGAGGGCTCGCGCGCCGCCGAGCTGCTGCGGTACCTCGCGGAGCGAGGGCACCGCCGCTTCGCCCACGTCGCGGGCCCCGCCGAGTGGTCCTCCGCCAGGGACCGGCGCGCGGTGTACGAGGCGACCGTCGCCGATCTTGGGCTCGAATCCCGCGCGCTGATCGAGGGCGACTGGAGCGTCGAGTCCGGCTGGCACGCCGCCCGGGAGGTCATCGCGCGCTCCGGCGCCACCGCGGTGTTCGCCGCCTCCGACCAGGTCGCCTACGGGGTCATCACCGGGCTGCAGAGCGTCGGGCTGCGGGTGCCGGAGGACGTCAGCGTCTTCGGCTGGGACGATCTGGAACTCAGCCGCTTCTTCCGCCCCTCCCTCACCACCATCAGCGAGGACCGGGAACGCCAGGGGCGCGAGGCGGTGCGCCGGCTGCTCGCCCTGCTGCGCGGCGAACCCGACTTCGGCCCCCAGGAGATGACGAACTTCAACCGCATCATCCTGCGCGACTCCACGGGCCCGGCGCCCGCCGGCCCCACCCGCGCGGGGCGCGCCCGCACGGGGCGCACCCGCGGCTCCTGAGCCGCGCCGCGGCGCCGCCCGCCCCGCCCCGGCGGGACGCCGGCCCCCCGCACTCCGGCGGGCGCGCGGGCGCGCGAGGCACCCGCGCGCCCGCCGCGCGCTCAGTCGCCGGACTGGGGGAGCGTGACTCCGGGCAGCGCGTACTCGTCGCGCCGCCCGCACATCCCGTACCCGCCCAGCCGCGTGGGGCGGGCGCCGAACGCCGTGGCCTCGGCCAGATACCGCGGATCGCCCGCCTCCAGGGCGTCGAGCTGCGCGCCGGTGCGCTCCGCCGCGGCCAGGGCCCCGGCCCGCCACAGCTCCCGCCAGGTGGGCACCCTGGCGCGGACCAGGCGGGCAGCCGCCTGCTGAAACCGCAGGTAGGGCTCGTTGTCCCCGGCCTGCAGGGCCTCGCGCAGCGGCAGGAAGCCCGCCACCGCCAGGTCCCGGCGCCTGCGGGCCGCGGCCGCCACCTCCGGGCCCGTCCCGGCCGGGAGCGCGGCCGCGGCGGCGTACCGCTCGGGGTCCTCCAGCACCTCGGTGGGGAAGGTGAACACCGCGTCCCCCGCCTCCGGCAGCCCGCTGTTCTGCATCAGCACCGTGATCCGCAGCCCGCCGCCCTGCACCATGCGGTGCACGGTGCCGGGCGTGAACCAGGCGACCGACCCCGCCTCCAGCGGGAGGTCGCGGTAGCCGTCGGGGCTGAGCGTCTGCACCGCGCCCCGGCCCGCCGTCACCACGTAGCCTTCCGTGCACACCAGGTGCAGGTGCGGGCTGCCGCCGCACACCCCGTCCGCCGCCTCCCAGTCGTAGGCGGACAGGTGCGAGAGGCCCACGGCCCCCGGCAGCGGATGCGGCAGGCTCACCACGGCAGGCCCTCCAGGTGCTCGGCGACGCGGTCGCTCTCCCAGGCGCCGTCGGCGACGAGGACGCGATAGCGGAAGGAGAAGGTCTCCCCGGGAGCCAGCGCGAACTCCTCGAAGAAGGCCCAGGAGAAGGCTACCGTCGGGATCGGCTCCGACCGCACGAACCAGTGGGAGGGGTGGATCGCCGCAGGACCCGAGTTCTCCGGCGCGTGCGCGAACACCAGCGTGGAGTGCGCGGAGACGTCGTCGTGCTCGGCGGTGAACGCGATCCACGGGACCTCGGCCGCCGGGAGGCCCATGACCGCCTGGTCGGCGGCCGGGCCCTGGGGCGTGAGCACCCGGCCCCCGGTGAAGTCCCGCGGACCGCGCCACTGCAGCCCCGTGTAGCCGGCCGCCTCGCGGCCCGCGGTGGTCGGGGAGCCGAAGTGCAGGGGCTCGGCACGGAGGTTGGTCAGCCGGATCGCCCAGTCCAGGGCCCAGGCCCCGGCCTCCTCGTCCACGGAGTGGACGGTGATCCCGCGGCGCTCGCGGGCCCACTCCTGCCCCTCGTGGCTGAGCCAGGTGAGGTCCTCGGCCAGTTCGCAGGACTCCTCCGTGGCCCGCAGCGCCGCGAAGGCGTCGTGGCGCATGGAGCCGACCAGTTCGGGGACCCGCTGGTAGCCCCGCCCGGGCCCCAGGTAGGAGTTCCCGCCCCAGAAGTTCTGCCCCGACAGGTGACTCGCCGTCATCTGCAGGCCCTTGTGCCAGCGGTGGTCGCTCGGCCGGTAGCCCGAGACGAGGTTGCCGCCCAGCGTGCGCAGCGGGTGCAGGTAGGGCTTCCGCGACTCGAAGGGGTCCGGGTCCGGCCGGTAGACGTAGGACAGGATCTCGGTGCCCGCGGCGGCGATCCGGATGCGTTCGCCGTGCGTGTGGACGACGGAGAGACGGGGGGTCACTTCTGCTCCCTTGGGGCCCAGTCGGGGTGGTTTCCGTGCATGGCTTCGTGGAACGGATCGCCGGTCGCGATCTCGCCCGCCTTCACCGGCAGGCCGGTGAAGGCCGCCTTGTAGAGGGCCGCCGCGAACTCGACGGTGCGGCGGGCGTCGGGGCCGCTGCCGGGGGGACGCTCCCCGCGCTCGTAGGCGTCCAGCAGGGCGCCGAGCTGGGCGGCGTGGGAACTGGGCAGGTCGGCCGCGGGGGTGCGCCAGCGGGCGACGCGCGCCTCGTCCGCAAGGCCGGGGCGCGGGGTGTAGACCCAGTCCTCGTTGCGGTGGCCGTAGAGGTGGGTCAGCTCCACGGTCGCGTCGGCGCAGTCGATCCGGATGCGGCTGACCTCGTCCGGGGACAGCACGCTGTTGACCACGGTGGCCACCGCCCCGTTCGCGAACCGCACCAGCGCCGTGGACACGTCCTCGCTCTCCACGTCGTGCACCAGGCGCGCGGCCATCGCCCTGACCTCGGTCCAGTCCCCGAGCAGATGCAGCAGCAGGTCGTACTGGTGTATGCCGTGTCCCATGGTCGGGCCGCCGCCCTCGCTGTCCCAGCGGCCGCGCCAGGGCACCTCGTAGTAGGCCGTGTCGCGGTACCAGGTGGTCTGGCAGTGCGCCACCAGCGGGGCGCCGAGCGCGCCCGCCGCGATGAGCTCGCGGGCGTGGACGGCGCCCGAGCCGTACCGGTGCTGGAAGACCACCGAGGCGTAGGCGCCCGAGGACTTCTCCGCCTCGGCGATCGCGTCGTACTCCGCCAGCGACAGGCACAGCGGCTTCTCGCACAGCACCCAGGCGCCGGCCTGAAGCGCGGCCACCGTCTGCGCCCGGTGCAGCGAGGGGGGCGTGCCGATCAGCACCAGGTCGGGGCGGGCACGTTCCAGCATCGCGCCGAGGTCGTCGTAGCCCGCCACGTCCGGCATCCCGAGGGCGCCGGCCGCCTCGCGGAAGGCGTCGAGCCTGCCGCGGTCGACGTCGACCGCGGCGACCAGTTCGGCCCGCCCGGCGTGGGCGTGCAGGGCGGCCAGGTGGTTTCCCCGGGCGATGCCGCCCGTGCCGACGGCGGCGACGCGCAGCCGGGGCGGGCGAGAGGGCGAGGAGGGCACTGAAGAGGACACTGCAAGGGCTCCTGAGAGAACGAGCGGGGCAGGTACCCGCGCTCAAGTGAACGATCACACAGTCGGGTTGTGGTGGTTTCCGAGGGCGAGGACGGTGGCGGGACGGGCCCGGTGCCCGTTGCCGCCCGGTGCCGTTGCCGCGCCGGGGCACGGCAACGGCGGCGGTCAGCCGGCGGCGTTGATGGAGTCCCCCAGTTCGTTGAGGAACGCCTCGGCCGCCTCCCGCGGGGAGGACTCGCCGAAGAGGACCTCCTGGTTGTAGCGGGCGAGGACGGTCTCGATGGCGCTGGCCCCGGCCGGGGTGATGGGCGGGGTCTCGCCCACCTCGTCGGACATGGCCTCGGTGAAGGCCAGCGCCTCCCGGCCGCTGTCGTCGAGGGTGGGCTCGATGGCCCGCCGGAAGGCGGGGTTGCCCGGTTCGCCGCGGTCCAGGCCGAACAGCTCGCCGACGCGGGTGTCGTTGGTGAGGAAGTCGATCAGGAGCGCGGCCTCGGCCGGGTGCCTCGAAGTGGAGGCGGCGGCCCAGTACATGCTGGGCTTGAGGTACTGGAAACCGGGCTCGGTGTCGGAATCGGCGGGCCAGTTGACGAGGGCGAAGTCGTAGTCGGGGGCGGCGGCCTGGTAGGCGCTGAACTGGCCCGCGGGGATGAAGGACATGGCGGTTTTGCCGGTGACCAGGTCGGACTGGTCCAGGGGCAGGCCCACCTTCTCGGTGAGCTGCGCGGCGGACGGGGCGGCCCCGCTGTCGATGAAGTCGAGCTCGCGCTGCCAGTAACCCGCCAGCAGATCCGGGTCGATGGCGAGCTTCCCCTCCTCGTCGAACAGCCGCCCCCCGTGCTGGCGGGCCCAGACGGTGAGGCTGAAGGAGTCGCTGCCGAAGGGGCTGATGCCGTGGACCTCGCCGCCGGAGGCCTCGGTCAGCCGGGTGGCGGCGCGCTCCATGTCCTCCCAGGTCCAGTGCGAGGTGTCGGGCAGCGGAACGCCGTACTGCTCGAAGAGGGTGGTGTTGACGATGACGCCGTTGGTGGTGCCGCCGGTGGGCACGGCGTAGAGGTCGCCGTCCACGCGGCCGGCGTCCAGCATCTTGTCGCCGAGGGCGGAGGTGTCCAGGATGTTGGCGACGGTGGACAGGTCGAGCAGGGCCCCGCGGTCGGCGTAGGAGGCCAGGTACAGCTGGTCGAACTGGCTGACGTCGGGCATGTCGCCGGCGGCCGTGGTGGTGGCCATGCGGTCCCAGTACCCGTTCCAGTCGGAGTACTGCGGCTCGACGTGGATGTTGGGGTGCTCCTGCTCGAAGAGGTCGATGGCGTCGAGGGTCTGCTGGGTCCTGGCGTCGGCCCCCCACCAGTTGAAGGTGATGGTCACCTCCCCGTCGGAGAGCTCCGGGTTCTGCACGGGGTCCGCGCCCACGCCGCAGCCGGCGAGGAGCAGACCCGCGGCCGCGGCGGCGAGGCCCGCGCGGGCGCCGCTTCGCACACGATGGGTCATGTTCTTGCCTTTCTGGCCTTTCCGGGGGCCGGCTACTTGCCGCCGGTGGTGGCGATGCCGCGGAGGAGGAATCGCTGGCCGAACAGGAACACCAGGAATACGGGGACGAGGGAGACGATGCTCATGGCGAACATGCCGCCGTAGTCGGAGGTGCTCTGGGCGTCGATGAAGGAGCGCAGGGCCACGGGCACGGTGTACAGGTCGGGCTTGGTGATGAAGATCAGCTGGGTGAAGAAGTCGTTCCAGGTCCAGATGAAGGTGAAGATGGCGGTGGTGGCCAGGGCCGGGATCATGAGCGGGAGCATGATCTGGGCGTAGATGCGCGCGTGGCCCGCCCCGTCGATCCTGGCGGCCTCGTCCAGCTCGCGCGGGATGCCGCGGATGAACTGGACCATCAGGAACACGAAGAACGCGTCGGTGGCCAGGAATTTCGGCACGATCAGCGGGAGATAGGTGTTGATCCAGCCCAGCTGCGCGTAGACGACGTACTGGGGAATGATCAGCACGTGTATGGGGAGCATGATCGTGATCAGCATGGCGGCGAACGCGAGCCGCCGGGCGCGGAATTGGAGGCGGGCGAACGCGTAGGCGGCCATCGAGCAGGAGATGAGGTTGCCGACGACCGAGCCGAGGACGACCAGGAAGGAGTTCAGCAGGTAGGTGCTGAAGGGATAGGCGAGCGCGTCCCAGCCGGTGGGGTAGTGGTCGAAGTCGAAGGTGTCGACGAAAAGGCCCGAGCTGGTGAAGATGTCGTCGTTGGGCCGTATCGAGCTGGCCACCATCCACAGCAGCGGATAGAGCATGAGCAGGCACACGGCTATCAGGCAGGCGTGCTTGACGATGCTCGCGAACCGCCGCCTGGCGGAATTCCTGCGGCGCCCGGGGGCCGGGGCCGCCTGGTCCCGCGCCGGGCGCGCGGGGTCGCGGTGGGGAAGGGTGGCGAGGGCGTCAGTCATTGTAGAAGACCCAGAATCTCGAGGCCCAGAAATTGAGTGCCGTGAAGGCTCCGATGATGATCAGCAGGAGCCAGGCGAGCGCGGAGGCGTATCCCATGCGGAAGCTGGTGAAGCCCTCCTGGTACAGGTAGAGCGAGAAGAACAGCGTGGAGTCGCTGGGCCCGCCGGTTCCGCCGGAGACGATGTACGCCTGCGTGAAGGACTGGAAGCTGCCGATGATCCCGAGGACGAGATTGAAGAAGATGATCGGGCTCAGCAGCGGAAGAGTGATCGAGAACAGCTGACGGATGCGGGAGGCGCCCTCGGTGGAGGCGGCCTCGTACAGCTCGCGGGGTATCTGCCGCAGGCCGGCGAGGAAGATGACCATCGGGGCGCCGAAGGTCCACACGTGCAGGATGATCAACGTGCCCAGGGCGGTGTCGGGTTCGGACACCCAGCCGCGCCCCTCGACCCCGAAGAGCGAGAGGAAGGCGTTGACCAGGCCCTCGGCGCCGAACACCAGGCGCCACAGCACGGCGATCGCCACGCTCGCCCCCAGCAGCGAGGGCAGGTAGAGCACCGAGCGGTACAGGGAGAGGCCGCGCACGCCGCGGTCCAGCAGCAGGGCGAGGGCCAGCGCGAGGGCCAGCTGGAGCGGGACCGAGACGATCACGTAGGTGAAGGTGACCTGGAGCGAATGCGCCAGCCGGTCGTCGGTGAACATCCGGCGGATGTTGTCCAGGCCGGTGAACTTCGGGTCCTGCAGCAGGTTGTAGTCCGTGAACGCCAGGTACAGCGAGGCGATCATCGGCCCGATCGTGATGCCGAAGAGCCCCAGCAGCCACGGCGTGAGGAAGACCGCGGCGGCCTTCGTGTCCCGCGTCTGCTCGCGCTTCTCCGCGGCGCTGAGCCGGCCCGCCGGCCGCCGCAGCGTCCTGAACTCCCCGAGCGCGCTCATCCGATGACCGCCCCGGCCTGCCGTATGGCCCGCCCGGCGCGGCCGGGGCGGCGGGGCCCACGCCGGGGCGGCGCCGCTCCCACCTGCGGAGGTGGCGTGGTCACATCCATACCAGTGGTTCCTCTCCATTGAGCGAAGGGCACTGCACGCACGGCACCGCGGGGGAGGGGCGGTATTGCCGTTGCGTGACTCTAGAGTCCAAGTGATCGATCACACAAGCCTCTGCTCGTGAAGCCTCGGTCACCGTGGGTGTCTGCTGCGGGATCGCCGCAACCGGCCGCCCGCCCTTGTGGGTTCGCGTCCCCGGCTCGGCCGCGCGGCGCCCCTTCGGGGTGCCCGCGGGCGGTGGCCCACCGGGGCGCGCGGGGCGGTCCTGCCTGGTCCGGCGGCGTGCGCGGCTGCGGCGGCACCGGTCCTCCGCGCCGGGCGCGGCCACCGGTGGGGTGACCGGCCGTCAGGAATCCAGGCCGCCGCGCGCCCGTGGTCGCGCCCCTCTCCGGCGTGCCTCGCGGTCACGCTGCGGTACGGGCCGCGGGCGGCGTGCTGAACAGGGTGACGCCCTCCCGCCTCCGGAGTCAATCCCTCGGCGTCAGTTTTTGATGGAACTTCGATCGAATGTGAATCGAAACCTGATTGGAAATGTGGGAATTCTTGGGCGGTGTGCGCCCCTCGGGCCCCGGTGCGGGCCGTGGCGCTCCGGCGGCGGGGTCCGTGGCCGGCGCCGCCGGGGGCCCGGGGCGGGGGGTGGGCGCCCGGGCCGGCCGTGCGGCATGGCGGGCCGCCGCCCCGCCGCCCGCGGGCGCCCTGCCCGCGGCCGTGCCGCTGCCGCCTCCCGTCGCCTGTCCCGTCGCGTCATTGGTATGGACATGATGAGGAAGCGTTCGCTACGTTCGATTTGGTCCAGACCAAGGACCGGCGCTCGCTTCCCCCACCCCCGCACCCCGCCTCTCTCCACCCCCCACACCCAAGGGAGCGCATCATGCTCGGAAAGACCGGCGTTGCCCTCGCCGGGGCCGGCCTGGCCCTGGCCTCGGTCCTCGCCACCAGCGGCACCGCGCAGGCGCACGGCTACACCACCTCCCCGACCAGCCGCCAGTCCTACTGCGCCCAGGGCGTGGTGAGCGGCTGCGGCGAGATCGTCTGGGAGCCGCAGAGCGTCGAGGGCCCCAAGAACTTCCCCCAGGCGGGCCCCGCCGACGGGCAGATCTGCTCGGGCGGCAACAGCCGCTTCGCGCAACTCGACGACCCGCGCGGGGGCTCGTGGCCCGCCACGCACCTCACCGCGGGCGGCACCTACACCTTCAGCTGGACGTTCACCGTCGGGCACAGCACCAGCACCTTCGACTACTACCTCACCAACGACTCCTACGACCCCACCCGGCCGCTCACCCGCGCCGACCTGGACCCCGAGCCGTTCCTCCAGGTGAACCTGAACGGCGCCCGGCCCGGCGCGACCGAGCACCACACCGGGACCCTCCCCGCGGACCGCAGCGGCCGGCACCTGATCCTGGCCGTGTGGAACGTGGCCGACACGGGCAACGCGTTCTACGCCTGCTCCGACGTGGAGTTCTGACCGCGCACGCACCGGACCGCGCCGCGCCGGACCCCCGCCGGCGCCGTGCCGGGCGCGCCGCGGTCCTGGCGCCCGGCGCGCCGCACCCCCGCCGCGGGCCCGCGCCCCCAGCGCCGGCCCGCGGCGGGCCAGGCCGGCGCCGCGGCGCCCGCCCGCCGCGCAGCCTGCGAACCCCCGTGCGGGGCGCGGCCGTTCGCCGCCGGGCCGCAGGCGGCGGCGCGCCCGCGCGGCGGCGTTCCGCACCTCAGGGCGGCCCGGGCGCGGCGTTGAGCTCCCCAGGTCACGGTCGGTAGGCTCGGCGCCCTGGCATCCGGGAGCGGGGGGCGGACCCTTTGGTGTTTCACATCCGGCCCGAGACGGCGCACTTCGTCGACCGGGAGGACGAACAGGAACGGGCCCTGCGGGCCGTCGCGGAGTGGGGCGGGGGAGCATCCCGGCCGGTGACGCTCGCGGTGAGCGGGCTCGGCGGGGTCGGCAAGACCGAGCTGGCGTTCCGGATCGCCCGGCTGCTGCGGGAACGCTATGCCCCGGACGCCGTGCTGTACGTGGACCTCGACGAGGCCAGACGCGACGGCGCGGTGGAAGTCGCCGACGTCCTGGGCGAGTTGCTGCGGGATCTGGACGTGGCCCCGGAGTGGCTAGAGCGCTCGTTCGCGGCGCGCCGCCGGCAGTACTGGGCACGCACCGCCGACCGGCGGCTGGTGCTGATCGTGGACAACGCGCGGTTCGGCTCCGAGCTGCTGCCCCTGCTCCCGGCCTCGGGGGACAGCGTGGTCATCGTGGCCGGCCAGGCGCCCCTGCACGACCTGGCGGAGGGCGAGGCCGTCCGCATCCCCCTGGGACCGCTGGCGGAGCGGGACGGCACCGCGCTGTTGCGCGGCCTGGTGGACGACCCGCGGCTGGCCGCCGAGCCGGAGGCGGTGGCGGAGCTGGTCCGGCTCTGTTCCGGGCTCCCGGCGGCCCTGCACGTGGCGGCCGCGCGGATGCGCCGCCAGCGCCGCCGCCCCCTGTCGCGGCTGCTGGAGGGATGGACCGCCGACCTCGACGAAGAGGGACTGCCCGTGGTCGAGAAGGTGTGGGACGCGGCCTACGGGGAGTTGGGCCCCGACGCGGCCCTGCTCTACCGCCTGCTGGCGGACGTCCCCGCGGACGGCTGCCCGGCCGAGGCGGTGGTGGCCCTGCTGGGGCGCGGCCCCGAGGCCGCGGAAGAGGCGCTGGAGGACCTGGAGGCCGTCGGCCTGCTGGGCGGCGGCGCGGGGGAACGGGTGCGGCTGCCCGAGCTGCTTCGGGCGCACGCCCGGCGCCGGGCGCGGCGCGACGGCGCGCCCGCGGAGCGCGCCGCCGGGGTGCGCCGCATGGTGCGCTGGTACCTGCGGCAGGCGCAGCGGGCGGATGCCGCGGCCGCCGGCCCCCGGCTGACGCTCGCCGCGCCGGCCGGCCCCGTGCCGGACGCCCCCGACGTGCCCCTCCCCGAGGCCGGGGAGCGGGACGCGGCGCGCGAGGGGTACGGCTGGCTGGCGCGGGAGCGGCACGCCCTGCACGCGTGCGTGCGGCTGGCCTGCGAGGCGGAGCTGGACGCCGAGGCGTGGGCGCTGTGCGAGCCGCTGTGGACGCACTTCGTGGCCTTCCCCCAGCACGCGGCGGCCGTCGAGAGCTTCGGCCTCGGCGTGCGGGCCGCCCAGCGCCTGGGCGACGTGCGGGCCCTGGCGCGGCTGCGCTGCCAGCTGGCCAGGCCGCTGTGGGAGCTGGAGCGCTTCGACGAGGCGGAGGCGGAACTGCGGCAGGCCCTGGGCGCGGTCTCGGCCCTGGGCGAGGCGGCGCGGGACCGCAGACTGGCGGCCTCCGTCGTCGAGTTCGGCGGCATGCTGGCGGGAGCCCGCGGCGACTGGTCCGCCGCGGCCCGCGAGTTCGAGCGGTCCCGCGAAATGCACCGCGCGATCGGCAACGCCTACGGCGAGATGCTCCAGACCTACCGCCTGGGGGAGGCCCTGACCCGGCGCGGGGAGTACGACCGGGCCGCGGCCCTGCTGCGGCAGGCCCACGAGGCGGCCGGCGCGCTGGGCCGGGCGCGGATGACGGCCCGCACCGGCTTCGCACTGGGCCACGCGCTGCGCGGCCTCGGCCGCCGGGAGGAGGCCGCCGCGCGCTACCTGGCGGCGCTGGAGAGCGCACGCCTGCGGGGCTCGGAGCACGAGGAGGCGCGGGTCCTTGCCGCGCTGGCCGCTCTCGCCGAGGAGAGCGGGGACGCGGCGGCGGCGGCCGCGCACCGGCGGGCCGCCGACGCGATCCGGGAGCGCAACGGCGGCCTCGCCTGAGCCGGTTCGGCAGCGGGCGGCGGGTTCGGCCGGGGCGGGGCGGATCGGGCGGGGCCGGTTCAGCAGACCGCGGCGGCCTCGGCCGCCGTCGCCAGGCGCACCCGCACCGGGAAGGAACGCCCGCCGATCAGGCAGCTCAACTCGGCGGGCAGCGCGGCGCACCGGGGCAGCCAGGCGTGCACCCCGCTCAGCGCGGCGGCCGGGTCCGTGCGCACCAGCCGCCCGCCCTCGCGGCACGCCCCGACCCGCACGGAGAGCAGCGGGCCCGAGCGGGCACGGATCAGGCACCGCTCCTCGCCCAGCACGACGGCGGCCGCCCCGCAGCCGGGGTAGCGCTCCAGAACCTCCCCGATCCACCCGCCCGCCGTCCAGGCGGCGCTGTACGGCGCGCCGCCCGCGCCCGGCCCCGGCGAGGAGGCCCGGCGATACAGGAGGCCCGCGGACTGGGCGTGCCGTTCCCCGGCCGGGCCGTGCTCGGCGGCGAGGTGGTGGGCCGCGGCCTCGCCGTGCGCCGGGCGCCGCTCCACCTCGGCCTCGGTCCCGGCGGCGTCGCGCAGGCGCACCCGGACGGCGAAGGCGGAGGGCAGGCGCGCGGGCCCGGCCGGAAGCGGCAGCGGGCGCGCCTCGGCGGGAACCCGGGGCGGATCGAGGCCGAGCAGCGCGTACAGGCGTGCCCGCAGCAGGCCGAGCGCCCGGCCCCGTTCGGCGAACGCCGCATCGGCCGCCTCGCGCGCCCGCGCCGGCTCGAAGGCGGCCAGCTGCCCGGGCAGCGCCTGTGGCCCGAGGAAGCGCGGGGCGCGGGCGAGGAGGGCGGACATCGGGCTGCCGGGCAGCAGTTCGCCGCCGCCCTCGTAGGCACTCAGCACCGGGTGGCCGAGCGCCGCGGCGTACAGGGCGGTCGAGCCGTGATCGCTGAGGACGGCGTCGGCCGCCACGAGCACCGCGGCCCACTCCTCGTAGGGCTCGGGCAGCAGGAGCCCCGCCTCCAGGGCGGGGGAGAGGCACTCGGCCAGGCCGAGTTCCCCGAGCCTGCTGCGCTCGTTGGGATGCACCACCAGCGCCAACTGGTAGGCATCGAAGGGAAGTTGGGTCGCCAGCTCGCCGATGAGGCCGGGCCGGTGGTGCAGCAGGGACTCCGGGCCCCAGGTGGAGGTGACCACCAGCAGCGTGCGCCCACCGGTGCCGAGCGCGGCCCGGTAGCGCTCGCGCAACCCGCGCGAGGCCAGGAGCCGGTCCAGGGTCGGATCGCCGACGACGGTGGCGCGCTCCGCCGCCCGCGGGCTGAGGGCGGCGAGCCTGGAGACCTGACTGGGGTGGGCCAGCGCGTGCACCTCGGCGAGGGGGACGCCCCGGGACAGCAGGTAGGCCGGGTCGAGTCCCGAGGCGAGTCCCGGGGTGCCCTCGCCGTCCACCGACTTGCCGAAGCCCGCGCCGTGCGGCAGGAGCACCCGCCTGCCCCGCAGCCGGCTCAGCTCGCCCTTGGGGCTGGCCGCGAGCACCAGGTCGTAGTCACCCGCGAGCGCCCGCCCCCAGGGAACGCCGCGCGCCCCGGCGCGCTCCAGGGCGCCGAGGGCGTCGATCCCGAACGCGGAGCCGGGAACCAGGGTGAACTCCCGCACGATCCGGTCGTCCCCGGCGAACACCGGCAGCACATCCAGCAGCCGGTACAGCGCCGCCGCAGAACGCGCCGCAAACAACACGGCCCGTTGCCCGTTGCCCGTTGCCCGTCGCCCGTCGCCCGTCGCCCGTCGCCCGTCGCCCGTCGCCCGTCGCCCGTCGCCCGTCGCCCGTCGCCCGTCGCCCGAAGTATCCATCCTAATAAGGGGACTTCCGTGGGGCAATGTCCTCGCAGCTCAACGGGCCTTTTCGGAGCGGGACGGGCGGCATGCGGCGATCATACCGGCCCTGTGTTCGGACCGCTTTTCCGCTGATCACGGAATAATGCCCGGCATGGACGAGTGGGGAATCGCGCTCATCGCGGCCGGCTCGGCGCTCGCCGGCAGCCTCGTCACCGGCTGGTTCACCTGGATCGTCGGCAACCGGCAGGCCGAGGCGGCCAGGCACGCGGGCGACCGGCAGGCCGACGCCCTGCTCGACACGGTCCGCAGGACCCTGGAGGACGGGCGCGCCGTTCGGCTGCTCGACCTGCGCCGGCAGACGTACGTGCAGTTCCTCCAGGCCGCCCACGTCGCGCTTGTGGCCAGGAGAAGCCCGGGGAGGGCGGCGGAGGACGGGCAGTCGCTCGCGCGCGCCCTGGCCGCGGTGGAACTGGAGGGCCCCGGGGAGGTCGCCCACGCGGCCCGCGGCTTCGTCGCCTCCCTCTCCGGACACGTGCCCGTCGAGGAGATCGACCGCGCGAGGGACGCCTTCGCCGACGCGGCCCGCGCCGCCCTGTCCGCTCCCGTCCCTTCCTGAACGGCCCGCGTGCCCACGCCGCGCCGGGCGCCGGTTCAGGGCCGGGGGCCGGCGCGGTCCTCGGGGGGTCCGGCCGCCGTCACCAGCCCCGTCTCGTAGGCGCAGATGACCAGTTGCGCCCGGTCGCGCGCCCGGAGTTTGCTCAGCAGCCGCCCGATGTGGGTCTTGACGGTGCCGTGGCTGAGGTGGAGGTATCCGGCGATGTCGGCGTTGGACAGGCCGCGGGCCACGAGCACCAGCACTTCGCGCTCGCGGTCCGTGAGGTTCCCCGGCGAGGAGCCGGGCGCCGGGTGCAGGCGGGGCAGCCGGGCGAACTCGGCGATCAGGCGCCGGGTCACCGAGGGGGCCAGGAGGGACTCCCCGGCGGCGACCGTGCGGATGCCCGCGAGCAGCACCTCGGGGGTGGCGTCCTTGAGGAGGAACCCCGCCGCTCCGGCCCGCAAGGCGCCGTACACGTACTCGTCGAGGTCGAAGGTGGTCAGGACGAGGATGCGCGTCCCCGCCGCTCCGGGAGAGCCGGCCGTTCCTGAGGAGCCGGCCAGCTGCCGGGTCGCCTCGATTCCGTCCATGCCGGGCATCCTGACGTCCATCAGCACCACGTCGGGGCGCAGGCGCCGCGCCTGCTCGACCGCCTCCGCCCCGGTGCCCGCCTCGCCCACGGTGGTCAGCCCGGGGGCGGTGTCGATGAGCACCCGGAAGCTGGCCCGGAGCAGGGCCTGGTCGTCGGCGACGAGTACCCGGATCGGTTCGGTCACGCGGCGCTCTCCTCGGGGCCTGGGGCCACATCCTGCGCGGGCCCGGCGGACGCGGGCCCGGCGGACGCGGGTTCGGTGGCGGCGGGTTCGGTGGTGGCGGGTGGGGCGGACGCGGATGCCGCCGGGAGGCGGGCCGAGACGGCGAACCCGCCGCCGGGCCGGGGCCCGGCCCCGAGCGTTCCCCCGTACATCATCACCCGCTCCCGCATCCCCACCAGGCCGTGGCCGCCGCCGAGTTCCGCCCGGCCCGGCAGGGCCGCGTTCCCCGCCCCGTCGTCCACCACCTCGATCCGCACTCCGCCACGGTCGTCCGCGGCGACGACCACCTCGCAGCGCGCTCCGTCGCCGGCGTGCTTGATCACGTTGGTCAGGGCCTCCTGCACGATCCGGTGGACGGCCAGGGCCGTTCCCGCGGGGAGGGGGCCGCTCAGCCGGGTGCGGAGCGTGGCGCGGATGCCGGCCTCTGCTGCGCGCCGAACCAGCGCGGGCAGGTCCGCCACCCCGGGCGGGGGCGCGGTCTCGGCGGAGCCGGCGCTCCCGGTGTGCCCTCCCGCGGTGCCCCCGCGCAGCATGCCCAGGGCGCGCCGCATCTCGGACAGCGCCTCGCGGCCGGTCGCCTCGATCGCCCGGAGGGCGTCCCGCGTCTCCCCGGGGCGTTCGCCGGCCACGTGGTTGGCGACCGCGGCCTTGACGACGATCACGCTGAGGCTGTGCGAGACGATGTCGTGCAATTCGCGTGCGATCCGCAGGCGTTCACCGGCCAGCGCCTCCTCGGCGAGCCGCCGCTCCCGGCGGGCCGCCAGGAGCCGCCGCTCCCGCACGATCCGGCCCGCCGCCCAGGCCGCGCCGCCCGCCAGCCAGACGAACCCGGCGGTGCCCGCGGCCTCGGGCCACGGTCCCGACGGCGTCAGGGCCGCCTCCCCGGCGAGCACCGCGCCCGCGGAGACCAGGAGGGACAGGGCCAGCGCCCAGGCGGCCCTCCGCGTTGGCTCCAGGAGCGCCACGGCGTAGAGCGCCAGGGCGGGGGAGAGGTAGGGGTCGCGGGTGATGTCGAGGAGGGTCGCCGCCGCCGTGCCGCCCAGCACCGCCGCGAAGGCGGGCAGCGGCCACAGGCGCCGAACGGCCAGCGGCGCCCCCACGCACAGGGCGGCCAGCCAGCCCAGCCACGCCGGGCCGGCGAACCGGGGCAGGCCGTCCGAGCCGCCCTGCCCGGCCAGCGCCAGGTACGCGGCCGTCACGACCCCGGCCGCGCCGGCGTCGAGAACCAGCAGATGGGGCCCGGTCCGCAGCCGCCATGGCATCGTACGCACCGGGCGACGATACCCAAGGGTCCTCATCCGGCCCGCCCGAAGAGGAACATGGCGACGCCCGCGGCGCCCACCAGCGCGAGCCTCCCGGCGGCGGTGGCCGCCCGCGGGGCCGGCCCGCCGCGCACCGTGGCCACCCCCAGCGGAACCAGGGCCACACACAGCCCCGCGGCGGCCACGACCGACCAGGCGGTCGCCCCCTTCAGCACGCCGAGCGGCATCGCGGCCGCCAGCGCCAGGGCCGCCGCGCGCAGGGGACCGAGAACCCGCGCACGGCAGGCGCCGAAGGCCAGCAGTATCCAGCCGCCCATGACGGCGGCGTTGAGCGTGCTGAAGGGGTGGAACGCGCCATAGGTCTCGCCCACCGTCCGCGTCGCCGAGGCCGCCCCCTCGGCGGTCACCAGCCGGAAGCCGGCGTGGTCGACCCCGGCGTGGAATGTGCGCGCGAACAGGCCGAGGACGGTGAGGACGCCGCCCCACACGGCCACCTCCCGGAAGCGCGCGGCGATGCGGGCCGCGAGCAGCGCGACGCCGGGAAAGAGCAGCACCCACCCCGCGGACATCAGCCCGTACGAGGCCGCCATGAGGCCGGGATGCCCCTCGTACGCCCGCAGTTGGTCCGGAAAGAAGAAGCCGAAGCGCAGGCGGAGCAGTACCCCGGCCAGCACCAGCGGGGGCCCGGCGAGGAGGGAGGCGCCGCCCACCCAGCGGCCGGGAAAGGCGGCCTGCGGCACGGCGGTTGACGGATGCGGAATGCTCATGGGGCAACGATCCGGCCGCCGCCCCCGCCGCGTCGTCGGAGCACGGCCCCCACTTCCGGATCGGACCGTGGTCCCACTCCGCCCCCCGCCGTCCGCCCCGGGTCGGACGCGATGCCGGTCCCGCGCGGTGCGTTGCCGGTCCGGCGCGGGTGGCCGTTACGAGCCGGACATCCCGGCGTACTGGCGGCACTCGCCGGTGAAGACCACGGCGAGTTCGGCCCGGATGATCGATGCCGTCAGCTCCGCCGCGGGCACGCCGTTCATTCCGGCCGGATCGCGGTGCACCTGCATCGCCAGTCCCTCCGTCACGGCGGCGAGGCGGACGGCGGCGGGCCAGGGGTCGAGGCCGGGGTCGACCTCGCCGCACTCCTTGCCGTTGTGGACGGCCCGGGCGATGTCCTCCCGCAGCCGCCGGGCCGTGGCGACGTCGACCTCGGCGAGGGCCGGGGCATCCAGCGCCCGGCCCGCGAACGCCGTGGTGACCCGGAATTCGGTGCGGCGCCTCTCGTCCAGGGGGACGAACTCGGCCAGTGCCCCGGCGAGCACCCAGGAGATGGGCTGCCGGTGTTCGATGCCGGCCCGGATCCGGTCCTCGGCCCGGGCCCGAATGCGGGCGGTGACCTCCTGGAACGCGTGCAGCAGCATCTCGTCCTTGGAGCGGAAGTAGTGCTGCACCAGGCCGACCGACATGCCGGCGGTGGCGGCCGTGCGGGCCACGGTGACGGCGTCAAGGCCGTGACCGGAGATGAGCGTGCAGACGGCGTCGGCGATCTGACGTCGGCGCTGGTCGTGGTCGGCGGTCCTCGGCACTTGATAACCGTACCGCCATCCGGTAAAAACCGTATGGCCATATGGTTATCCGTCCTGCCCGCGTCCTCCGCCCCCAGGAGTCCCATGCCCCTCCGGCTACGGCTCGCCGCCGCGCGTGCCGTGATCCTGCTGCTGTGCCCGTTCCTCTGGGCGCCCGCCGCCCCCGCATCGGCCACCCCGCCACCCGCCGCCTCCCCCTCGCCATCCGGCGACGGCGCCGTCGACTACGACGCGATCGACGCCTACGTCCACGGCCGGATGGAGGCCACGCACACCCCCGGCCTCTCCTATGCCGTGGTCGGCCCCGAAGGGCCGCTCCACCAGCGGTCCTGGGGAACCGACGGGCGAGGCGACCGCGTCACCGCCGAGACCCCGTTCCTGTGGGGCTCGGTTGCCAAGCCGGTGACCGCGACCGCCGTGATGACCCTCGTCCAGGACGGCCGGCTGAGCCTGGAGGACCGGGTGGTCGACCACCTGCCCGACTTCCGCTTCGGCGGCCCCGGGCACGCCTCCCGCATCACGGTGCGCCACCTGCTCAGCCACACCGCCGGCCTCCCCGAGCTGCCCACCGCCAAGGTCACCGACTGCGTCGACGCGGACTGCCCGTCCGCCCTGGAACGCCTGCGGGCCCTGGACGACATCGGGCCGCTCGGCCCGCCGGGCGCCGAGTACGCCTACGCCAGCGCCAACTACCTGGTCCTCACCGCCCTGGTGGAAGCCGTCACCGGGCGTCCCTACGCCGACTACCTCAGGGAGTCCGTGCTCGCCCCCGCCGGCATGGACGGCGCCATCACCGGCCAGGGCACGGCCAGGCGACGGCACCTGTCCCCGGGACACCAGCTCCTGTGGGGCTTTCCCGCCGCCATCGCCGACGGCGTGGACGACGACGGCGCAGGCTACGGCTATCTCGGCGGCGACCTGCACGACCTGGCCGCGTTCGCATCCTTCCAGCTGCGGGCGGGAACGACCGCCGAGGGCGATGCCGTCCTCACCCCCGAGTCCGTGCGCCTCATGCGCGAGGAGGGCAGACTGCAGCCCGGCGGGACCGGAACCGGGTACGGGCTGGGCTGGCGGGTCGGCGGCCTGGAAGCGCCACTGGACGACGCGATCTGGCACACGGGGGCCACCCCCGGCTACTCGGCGATGCTTTTCCTGCTGCCGGATCAAGACCTCGCCTTGGTCCTGCAACAGAACCTGTACGGACTCCTCCAGGACGACGCGATCATGCAGGTCGGCTTCGGCGCGGCCCGGATGCTCGCGGGCGGATCCGCGCCGGGCGGTGCCTCCGCGTCCACATACCACGTGACGGTCTGGGGCCTCACCGTCCTGGCCGTCGCGCTGACCCTGGCCGCCGGCCGTTCCGCCTGGCTCCTGCGCCGCCCGCCGAAGCCGGCCGCCTGGCCGCGTCGCGCCACGGTGACCGTTCTGTGGTGTGTGGCGGGCGCGGCGCCGTGCCTCGCCGCCGTGCCACTCCTCGGCGAGGCGGGGCTCGGGCAGATGATGACCTGGGTGCCCGATGTGACCATTGCCGCATCCGTCGCCGCGGTCGCCGGTGTCCTGACCGCCCTCCTCCGTCTCCTCCTCGCCATCCGCCCCCTGACCCGCCGGGCAGGACGCCGGCGGCCGCCCCAGCCCTCCGGCGAGCGCCCACAGCGCCGCATCGCCCCGTCGCCCCAGCCCGTCTCGGAGCCCTGACCCCGGCCGGGCCGGGCGCTACGCCGCTCGCGCGGGCGGCCGCGAGTACCCTGTGACCGAGGCGGGACACAACGAGGGGGAGCCGTGGCGCCACGCAGCGAGAGCGAACGGGACGCGATGACCGTGGAGATCGGCTTCGCCTTCTTCTCGGCGCTGTTCCTGGCCGGGTGTGCGGCTCTCCTGCCGGCGAGCCCCATCTGGTTCCTGGGCCTGGAAGGCACCGCCGCCCGCGCCGTCGGCCTGAGCGCGGCGACGGGGGCGGGCGCCCTGTGGATCTGGCGGGTGGCCCGGGTCCTGCTCCGCTTCGACTCCCGCCGCGCCTGACCCGGCCGCAGGCCCGCCGGCCGCCCACGCGCCCCCGCCCCACGGCCCCGCACGGGCCCCGTCACGGCCCGTCAGCCTGGGCTTCCTGGCACCCCCGCAGAGCGGGGGTGCGGTCGGTGCTGTGACATCTGCCGACCCGCAAGGCGCCTGATCACACGGCCTCGGACTCTGCAGAACCCGGGACAGCCCCTGGCGCCGTCCACCAGAATGACGTCGTGGCCAGATGTGCTCAATGCGGGGGGCCGGCACCTGCACGCGAGGGGTCAGGTCCAGGGCGCGTCGTCGCTGATCTGGAAGTGTCAGGAATCGCCGACCTGCTGACTGGCGACCTCGACCACGTGTGGTGCGAGGCCGGGTGCCGGCAGGACGCGCTGGCGACCGTGGCGTTTCACGACAGCGAAGCAGGCCGCCTGTATGTGGCGCCGGGAGAACACGTCGCGCCGGCCAATCTGGCAGAGGAGTTCTCCGATGTCACCGCGATCGTCGAGGTCGTCGCTGATCACGAGAAGCTTCGCCGTGTCGCCAGGGACCTGATCGATCGGCGGGTACGCGTCTTTCTTCCCGTGATGACCGGTGGCGCGCACGACAGGGGAGATGCGAGGTACCTGTGCGACAACTGGCGGTTGTTCACCGCTCCGGTGATGGCGGCGGCCGGAGTGGCGATGACCGGACGGGTGCCGGGGATCAATGTCCTCGCGAGCGCTGCGTGTGGCGAGGGACAGGACCACGTCGAAGGCCGGGCCGAGTCACTGCAAGCGAGAATGTGGACGTGGATGTTGCGGGACTGGTCCTGCGGCCTGGGCGTGGGGACGTGGGAGGAGGACCTGAGTGAGTACGTGGACCGGACGGCATTTCTGGGTGATCCGCTCCGGTTCGCTCAGCGCCTGGCAGACGTCCCGCCCCCGACGCGAGACGACCTCGCAAGCATGGACACGTACCGTCAGGAGGCGCTGCGCGCGAGTCTCCATGCCCGGGTCGGCGAACCGGATCCCCTCGCGGACCGGTGGGCCCTCATCTGGCTGTGGTGGGAGCTGAAGCTGCGTATCGCGGGGGGCCGCGGGGTGGCCGAGGTCCCCGGACTCGCGGTGTCGGTGGACCGGCTCCATCGGACGATTCCGCCCGACAGCGCTCGCTACGCGGGCGCGGAGCTGCTGGGCCTGACGCTGACGGATCACAGAAACGGCGTGGTGACCCGGGCGAACGTCGAGACATTCATGAGGTGCATGCAGGAGGCGTACCACGAGGCCGGCTTCGGCGAGCAGCACCTGTCCCTCTACGACGGCACGCGACTCCACCATCCGATCGAGGAGGTCGCCGACCTCGTCATCGCCATCCTGAACCGAGACGGCCAGGATGTGGACGCCTTGCTGCGGATCACCCAGGCCGAGTCCATGGCGCTGGTCGAGGCGCGCCGCAGCGACGACCTGAAACGGGTCGCGGACGCCATGCGTGCGGCGCACCCGGCCAAGGCCGCCGAAGTGACCGTGTGGTACTGCCGTCAGCTCTTCGAGATGCGTATGCCGAACCGTCTGATCGAGGAGGCCGGCGAAGCACCAGGGCCAGACGAGGACCAGATGCCCGTCACCGCCCGTTGCGAGCTGCTCGAACTGCGCGCAAGCGCACTGCGTGCGCTCGGTCGGCGCGCTGACGCGCTGGCGTTACTGGACTCGGCGCCGCAGGAGGTGCTCGACGAGCCAACGGGCAAGCAGGGCCTTGGCATCGCGCGTGCGCGGCTGGTGCGCGAGCTGGGCTCACCCGCCACGGCACTGGCGCAGTTGGAAGCCCTGCTCGCAGAGACGACAGACCCGCAACCGCCCCTGCACGAGACGCTCATGGCGACGCTGCTCCGGTTCGGCAGGTACACGGAGGCCGCCGCCCACGCGCGCGCCGCCTACACCAGGGCGCTGCGGGACCGGGCGGCCTGGCAGGTCGGGCGGTTCGCAGCGCAGGCGCTGTGGTGCCAGGCGATCGGCGGCCGGGAGCCGGATGCCGACCTGATCGGCCCCGCGATGGGCGAGCACCAACCGGCCGACCCCAGTCGGGACCTGTTCGCCGCGACTGCGTTCCTCATCAGGGGGGCCACCGAGGTCGACGCCGCCCGGCGCGCGTTCGTCGACCGCGTCCGGGCCGGAGTGGAGACCGTGCTCAAGCAAGCGCAGGCAGAACGCGACGCCCACGTGGCACACCGCGCGCTCTACCTGTCCGCGCTGTACGACGAGACCCATCGACCCGATACGGCACTGCGCTCGTGGGTTCGCATGCCGGGCGTGCTGTCCGAGGAGTTCGGCACCGCCACCTTCGACGCCCACCTGTACATCGCGGCGCATTGCATCCGTATCGGCCTCTTGGCGAGGGCCCGGCAGGCGCTGACGTCCCACCTCAACAACACCGCCCAACTCGGCCACGACAGCGGGATCGGCGCCGCCGCCCTGGCGGGTGGGCACACCGCGAGCGAGGTCGACCTGGTCACTTCAGAGCTGTTCGCCGAGCCCGGTGCCACGCAGGCGGATCTCCGGCTCGCCGGCGAGCTTCGCCGGGGCATGGCCGGCCGGGCGGTACGGCGTGAGGGAGAGAAGCAGGCGTGGCGGCAGCACGGACTCGACGACGCGGTAGTGGCCGAGATCGCGCCGGGCCGGGGCCGCGTCGGGGTGCTGGAGTGGGTGAGCGACGGCACCGATACCCGGGCGTTGATCACCGTGGTCGACGCCGCAGGTTCCGTCGCCGGCACGGCAGTTCCGCTGCCGGACGCCGACCTCGGCCGGGTGGCCAGGCGCATGAGATGGCGCCTGTCGACGTGGCGGGCCGGGCGGGCCGGCGACCCGTTCGGCGTCGCCGGGTGGCACACCTGCCGGGCCTGGCTGGATCAGTTGCTCGACGAGCACCTCGAACCCGATGACCACCTGGTCGTCATCCCGTTCGCCGGCTGGCGGGACCTGCCGTGGCACGTGGCTGCCTTCGACCGCGTGACCTGCTCCTACGAACCGGGCTGGGTGGCGTTGCTGTCGACCGTGACCGGTAGGCCGGCGGCGGAACTCAGGCGCGAGGGGGTGGTCGCGGTCCCCCGCGTGGGCGATCCGGCCGAGATCACCGGCGCGATGGCCCGGTACGTGGCGGACTGCGGGGCCGAAACGCGCGTGCTGGAAGGTGTCGATGCGGACCGGGGCGCGGTGACCGACCTGCTGGCGAACGTCGACCTCGCCCATCTGCTCGCCCACGGGTACACCAGCGCGGAGGAGAGCGAGGTGGCGCTGATGCTCGCGGCGGACGGTTCGCTGCCCCTCGCGCACTCGGTCGCCGCGTCCGGCGAACGCGGCCGAAGGCACCGGTTCGGCTGGCGGGAGTACGCTGAACTGACCAGCGCGCCGCGGGTGATCCTGTCGGCAGCCTGCGGCACGGGGGGCAGCCACATCGTCGGCCTCGGCGAGCACCTCGGCCTGTACAACGTGCTGCGCCAAGTCGGCCTGCGATCGCTCATTGCACCGCAGTGGGACATCGTCGCATCCCACGTGCTCCCCGTTCTCGGCGAGATCCGCGCCCTCCTTGTGGCGCGGGAGGCAGGGCTCGGCCAGTGCGTCCGTCAGGCGGTGCGACATGCGATCCACCGCGGCGTCCCCGCGTGGTCCGCCCACGCGCTCATCCTCGAAGGAGCCTGGCATTGACCTCATCGACCTCATCGACCTCATCGCTTGCCGACGAGCTCAACGCTCGCGCAGTCGACACCGACGGCGTCCATCAGGCGCTCCGCTACTACCTCGCCGAGCGCCTCGACGACCTGCCGCCTGAGGACATGCTCAAGCAGATGTACGAGGCTGCCGACCGGGACCGTGTGGACGCCGCGTGTGCCGAACTCGGGCGCGACCCACGGTCGTTGGAGAACGCTGCCCTGGTCGTGCTGTCGGCGGCGTGGGCGGAGGAGTCCGAGCGGGATCGGCTCCGCGCGGTGCTGACCGAGACCAAAGGCAAGATGCCCGTGATCGAGGTGGGGATCATCGCCATCGCGTGCATGTTCGGCATGTACCTCCTGGCCACCCGTGGAATCAGGAGGCACGAGAAGACCACGACACACAAGCCGGACGGCACGTTCGTAGAGCGGGAGAAGACCGAGTACGTCAACCCCGCCGACGCTCTCGGCTCGATCGTCGACCTCTTCCGGCAGCAAGGCCGGTAAGGCGATGCCGTCGCCGGGCCGGCCTCCCCACCACCTGGCGCGACCTGCCCGACTTCCCCATCGGCATGCCGAGATGAAGCAGGTCTTCGCGCCTGGTGCCGACCGTTGTCGGCCACGCGTTGGCCACGCGAGGCGGGCCGAAGCCCGCGGCCGGCTCGCCACACCATGATTCATCCCTCCGCTGCGGCGCCGGGGACCGGCCGGAGAAGCCGTCCCCCGACGACAGCTCAGGACGGCGGAAGAGTCGCACGGGCGTTCCCCATCGGTGCATGTGCAGGCTATGTTGTCGTCCGCAAATGGATGACGGAGCGGAGCCTTCGGCGTTCGGGTGCCCATGTCCAGCAAGAACCCCGGACTTGGTAACGGAACGTCATGGAGGGGATTCGCATTCCTGCCGGTCCGAACCGACGCCATGGAAGCCGGTCCTGACGCGAGATGAGGGAAGCGACATGAGGTCAATTCGCCGGTCCATGGTGTTCGGCCTGTCCACGCTGTTCTTGGCGGTGGGACTCGGGGCGGCGCCGAGCGCCGTCGCAGACGCCGAGGACGCCGCGGTCTGCACCCACCCGAGCTGGTCCAACAAGGACTCGGGGGTGGACTACGTGCGCGCCGCGCTGGAGGAGGCCCCCATCAGGACCGGCCCCAACTCGGGCTGCGGCGTGGTCGGGATGGCGCGGTACACGGACAAGGTCTACCTGCACTGCTACACGTACAACAGCGCCGGGAACACCTGGAGCCATGTCCGGGCGGTCAGCATCTACGACGGCAGGGAGATCAGCGGCTGGATCTGGGACAGCAACCTGGTCGACCACGGTTCGACGCAGCTCTGCTGAGCCGGATCACCGGAGGTGCCACCCCGGGGCGACGCCTCGCCGCCCCGGGGTGGCCGCGCCTCCCTCTCCCGTCGGATGCCCGGGCCGGAAGTGCGCGGCGCGCCGCCGGGGCCTGACGAGCGCCCGGCCGCAGGTGCCGTCGCCGGCGTCCTCCGGCTGCCGGAAGTTGGCGAATGTGATGTCTTGCCGCGCACCGGGTGCCTCAGTACCGTCCCTCATCGTCAGCAGAACCGGAAGAACCTCAAGGACCTCTTCAGGGTCGCGATGAGCAGCCGCGCGCGCCGGACCGAAGCCCTCACGCCCGGGCCGTACGACGCCCCGGTGCCGCACGTCACCGTATTCACCCCAAGGGTGGCGCGGTTCCGGCAGCGCGATCGCTTGTCATGGCCGCGTCCTCCTGTGCGCCGTGCAGGCGTGCAGGGGGACAGACCCCCACATCAGGAGGTACACCATGCGATCACGAACCACCGAGAACCGGCGCTCCGGGAGAGCCGGACCCCACGGAGCCGGGCCGAGGGCGAGGACGGCCCTGGCGGCACTCGTCACCGTCCTGATCGGCCTGATCGGCACCCTGACCGGGATGCCGGCGGCGTCGGCCGAGGACAACCCCTACCAGCGGGGCCCGGACCCGACGGTGAGCAGCGTTGCGGCCCAGCGCGGAACGTTCGCCACCGCCGAGGTCAGCGTGCCCGCCGGCAACGGATTCAACGGCGGCAGGATCTACTACCCCACCGACACCAGCCTGGGCACCTGGGGCGCGGTCGCGGTCGTTCCCGGCTATACGGCCACCTGGGACGCCGAGGGCGCCTGGATGGGGCATTGGATCGCCTCCTTCGGATTCGTCGTCATCGGCATCGACACGAACAGCCGCACCGACTGGGACACCGCTCGCGGCACCCAGCTCCTGGCCGCGCTGGACTACCTCACCCAGAGCAGCCCGGTGCGCGACCGGGTCGACCCCCAGCGGCTCGCGGTGATGGGCCACTCCATGGGCGGCGGCGGCGCCATCAGCGCGGCCCAGCGGCGGCCCTCGCTGAAGGCGGCCGTCCCGTTGGCACCCGCCTCCTTCTCCCAGGACCTCTCCGGCGTCCAGGTCCCGACGATGATCATGGGCGCCCGGGACGACGGCACCATCACGCCGGACACCCTCGACCGGCTCTACGCCACCCTGCCCGCGGGCACCGAGGGGGCCTTCGTCGAACTCTCCGGCGGTGGCCACGGTTTCCCCACCTGGGGCAACTCCGAGGTGACGCGGCGGGTGATCCCCTGGCTCAAGACCTTCCTCGACAACGACACCCGCTACACCCAGTTCCTGTGCCCGGGGCTGGCCGACTCCACCGGCGTCTCCCGGTACGCGAACACCTGCCCCTACGAGCCCGGCGGATCGACGACCATGTCGGCGGACGAGCGCCTGATCGCCGGCGCACAGATCGATCGCTGAGCGGACGTGCCGAACGGCTCCCAGACCAACGGCACCCCACTGGTCCTGCGGAACTGCAACGGCGGGGCCGGCCAGCGGTGATCCCTCGGGTAAGACCCGAAGGACCCAGCGCCCCTCGCCTGTGGCCCAGGCCTGACCGGATCGCGGCCCCCGGTCAGGCCCTCATGCGGTGGGCCGGCTGCGCCGTCACCGGGTGCTGCTGCCCGGGGTCTCGGTGCTGGCCCGGTACGCGCTGGGGTCGAAGGCGCCGCTGCTGGAGCGGGCTCAGGAGCCGAAGCGCACGGCGATGCTCACCGCGGTGATGCGGCACCTGGAGGCGAAGGCGATCGACGAGGCCCTGGACGTGTTCCAGGTCCTCATGGCCACCCGGCTGCCGAACACCGCGAAGCGCAAGACGGCGAAGGAGCGGCTGTCGACGCTGCCGCAGCTGCAAAAGGCGTCCCGTCACCGAGCACTTGGCGGAGCTGGTGCGCGGGCTGGGTGTCCGAGGCATGCACCATCGGCCTGGCCCCCGTGGTCGATCCCGGCTACGAGGCGCTGACCCGGGCCCGGCTCGTGCACGTCGACCGGTACTACCTGCGCGCGCCGGCCCGGGACGTGTGCCACGGCAAGCGCGGCACCATCCACCAGGCGTACCGGGACGGGACGGAGGAAACCGGCTCGGCGCGCTCGGCCCGGTCCTCAACGCCATCGTGCTGTGGACCACGAAGGACATCGACGCCGCCGTCGCCCAGCTCCGCGCCGAGATCCACGAGATCCGGGACGAGGACATCGTCCGGCTCTCCCCGCTCAAGCACCGCAACCTGAACCTACTCGGCCGCTCCAGCTTCACCGCCGGCGTCCCGGCCGCCGGCGCTCTCCGTCCGTTGCGCGACCCGGACGTGTCGGAGCCGGATGAAGACGAGACTGGCGCGGAATGAATCCGGCGCGCCGTTGCCCGTGACCCCGAAACGGACCCGCCCGGTCGGTCACAGGAGGGCGCCGCCGGAGACCTCGATGCGCTGGGCGGTCATCCAGCGCAGGCCGTCGGACGCCAGCGTGGCGATGGCGGCGCCGATCTCCTCGGGTTCGCCGACGCGGCCAAGCGCGGTCTGCCCGGCCAGACCCTGGCGCATACCGGCGTCATCCCGCATGGCACCGCCGTTGAAGTCGGTGGCGGTCGGCCCCGGGGCAATGCTGTTGACCCGGATGCCCCGGGGGCCGAGTTCTGCGGCCAGCGTGCGGCTCAGGGCCTCGACGGCGGCCTTCGAGGCGGAGTAGACCGAGGTCGCGGGGCTGGTGTGGCGAGTCAACGACGACGAGACGTTGATGACGCGGGCACCTTCCGCCAGCAGCGGCACAAGCGACTGGATGAGGAAGAACGTGCCCCGCACGTTCGTCCCGAACACCGTGTCGAAGTCGTCGGTCGTGACAGCTTCCAGTGGGCCGAAGACACCCACCCCCGCGTTGTTGACCACGATGTCGAGCCGCGAAGCCCCCCAGCGCTCAAGCAGTCCGCTCAGCTCGGAAGTGAAGGCTCCGAAAGAGGAGACGTCGCTGATGTCGAGACGCACGACAGCGGCGGTCCCACCCGCAGCGTGCACGTGCTGCTCCGTCTCCTCGGCCCCGGCCACATCACCGCGATGAGTGACCACGACCCACACCCCGCGCGCCGCCAGCGCAAGAGCCGTACTCCGGCCCAGACCACGGTTCGCACCGGTCACCAAAGCGATCCTGTCGGCTGTCATGCGCTACTCCCTCGTCACACGGCACCGGAGAGACATCGGGCACCGCCCTCAAATGCGAGTCGCTTGACTCGCCTTTGCAGCGTAGGCAGCCCCAAAGAGGCGAGTCAAGTGACTCGCCTCGGGTCTGGGGCATACTGCACGCATGGCAGCAGAGCTCTCCGCGCACCACCGCCGTCTCGCCCAGCAAAAGCGTGAGGCGATCATCTCCGCGGCCACGGACCTCTTCCTGAACCACGGTTACGACGGCACGTCCCTCGCGCGCATTGCCGAAGGAGCGGCAGTCTCGAAGTCCACCTTGTTCAAGCAGTTCCCCACCAAGGCAGCCCTCTTCGAGGCCATCGTCACCGAGTCATGGCAGCGTGACGCCACCGACGCCGTCGCGCGACCTCAGGCCGGAGATCTGCGTTCCGGCCTGACCTCCATCGGCCACCGCTACGCCGACCTGATCGGCCGGCCCGGCATGACAGCCCTGTTCCGCATCGTCATCGCCGAGCTGCCTCGCTTCCCCGAACTGGGACGGATGCAGTTCCAGCTCGGCAAGCTGCCCTACTTCACCTCCGTCCAGCGCTACCTGGAGTCGGAGCACGAGGCCGGTAACGCCGACGTTCCGGACGCCGAGAGCGCCGCCAACCAGTTCCTCGGGATGATCGCCAACTACGTCCTGTGGCCCCGCATGCTGCTGACCGACTGGAACCCCACGGCCTCCGACATCCGCTACGCCGTCGAGCAAGCGGTGGAGACCACGCTCGCCCGCTATGCCTCCGATCGACCAGCCTGAGCCGGAGCCGGAAATCGTACGAGTTCACGGTGCAGACCCTCGCCGCCGCCGGCGACCTCCAGCGCGAGCTGACCCACGACGGGCTGCGCGCCGCTGAGGCCATGGGCAGCAAGGGCGGACGCCGCCCCGCCGTCCCGGCCGGCAAGACCACCGACGTGCGCACCGCATACCTGGAGGGCCGCTCCATCGCCGCCCTCGCCCGCGAACACGGCGTCAGCCGCGGCGCCATCCGCACGGCCGTCGCCGACCTTCTGCCCGACCACACCGCCACCGAGGAGGACGCCCCGGCCCCGGAGCTGCCGGTCACGCTCGACATGCCAGGCAAGGTCGCCGACTTCCTCGCCCGCTGCCGGCCACCCGACGGCGGCCAGGCCCTCCCCGCAGCCCCGGCCCAGCGCAAGGCCGCCGCGAGGAGGAGAACAGGGGCAGCGCCCTCACGTCCTGACCATGATCGTTCTCAGCGCCCGCTGTACCGATGTCCCGAGGCCGGAGAGGCCCGCGAGTTCGCGGAAACTGAAGGACCTTTCGCGGGAAGCCGAGGATGGACGGTGGTGTTCTCGTGGGTTCGGCCTCCGGGTTCGGGCGAACACGTGGGGTGGGTGCCGAGCGGGCCCCTTGGTGCCCTCCCTGGAAACGGTACTGACACTGGAGGAGCCATGAGAGCAGAAGGAACGACACCGGAACCGGAAACCTCTATGCAGAGTGGGCTCGCATCTCTGGGTGAAGTGGCGTGCCGTTATCAGGCGGATGAGGTACGCCCGGAGGAACTGCCGATGATCGCTGCTGAGGCGCTCGCAGCCGGACTGGACACCCCGGCATTGTGCGAGCTCGCCGGTTGGCCTCGCAACGCGGATGCCCGCGATATTCGCGACGCGTTCGAGCAGGCACTTGCCGAGTCCGGGATCGGGTTGCCGGATCGGGGCCTGGCACGGCGCCACGCTCTGCGCCGGATGGCTGCGAGACTCATCGATGGAGAGATAACTCCCGCTGACCTGGCGACGGACGACTGGTGGGAGACGGAGGTCGAGACCGCGGCTGAGCAATCGTTCGTGGCGCTGATCCCGCAATGCGATTGCTGCATCGAGTACACGTTGGGGCTTGACCAGCAGACGTGGGCGGCCCAGCTGCGGAACGCTGCCCTCGCCCTGACATCGTCTCCGCCGATCGGCCCCGGATGCTGACTCTGCCTGGCGTGCTCATCCTCGGCAACGGCGTGGACCGGTCAGGCAAACCTCACTGAAGTGGCTGTTCAGCGGCCTGGTGCAGCAGCGCCCGTGCGGAGTCCGCATAGCGCATGGCGGTCTTCTCGTCGAGCCCGAACACCTCGGCGAGGTGGAGGGGGTCGGGCCCGTGCGTCAGGGCCTCTTCGAGTTGCCGGTCGACGCGGAGCCGTTCCGGCGTCGCGTCCTGCCCGCGCATCGCGGGGCTGATCCAGTGGTGACTGGCGCGGCTGGTCTTCGTGGCGGTCTGGTTGTTGATCAGTAGGTGGAGGTTCGCGGTGTTCGGCCACCGGCGGCGCCGATGCTCCGGCCAGTCCAGCGGCAGCTTCCGGGGCAGATCGTCGAGTGGGCGGACACGTCCGGCGATGGTCAGCCGACGGTTGCCGAGGTCGACGTCGTCGAGCATGAGGTTGGCGATCTGGGCGACCCGAGCGGCGTGGACCGCTGCGAAGGCGAGGGTGAGCCGCGTCGCCGGGGTGGTGGCCGTCGCGACGGAGCGATCGACTTGCTTGGGGACGAGCGGTTGCAGCACGGCGTACTCGTATTGCCCGATCTTGATCCGGCTGGTGGGGTTGGAGAAGATCAATCCGTTCCGCTTGGCCCAGGTGAACAGTGGGCGCAGGGCGACGACCACTCCGCGATGGCTGGCGAACTCCGCCTTCCCAACGCCGGCCCCTTGGTAGTGTCCGACCCGTCCGTCACGCCGGCCGCAGAAACTCTCTTCTGACAGTTGGCGCCCCACCTCCCTCACGAATCGGTGAGCACATGGACTCGGCGACCTGGACCACGATCGCGCGCCTCGTGGAATGGCTCGATGCCAACAACACCAACCCCCCGGAGCTGACACGTCTGCTGCGCGTGATCAAGATCCAGGAGGAAGCGGGGGAGGTCGCGGAGGCCATCCACGGGGCCATGGGCTCGAATCCGAGGAAGGGCGCCAGCCACACCTGGACCGATGTGGAGAAGGAACTGTGCGACGTCATCCTCACGAGCATGGTGTCCCTGGCGACCCTCAACCCGGACGCGCAGAAGGTTTTCGAGTACCACCTCAACCGCGTCGCCGAGCGCTCCCTTGACGCGGCGGGGCCCATCGCGTGAAGCACGAGTCGTGGCCTCGGTTGCGGGCCATCGACGTCGAAGGCAACGGGGCGGCCCTCCCGACCTGGTAGAGGCCCGACAAGGTGACGGCCCGCTGGCGCACGGTCCGCAAGCGCCTTGGTCTGCCGGGGAAGTTCCGGCTCCACGACTCGCGCGCGAGCAAGATCAACGATGATCTCGACGCGGGCGAGAACCTCGTCGAGGTTGCGGCGAACGCCCGCCACCACAACCCGGGCTGCACGATGCGGGCCTACGGCCGGCGCCGGGCCGACTCGGCGAAGAGGCTCGCGACCGCGAGCGCGGACCGGACCGGGTTGTCCACGGTCGCGGCCTGACGGAGCAAGGTCATTTCCGTTGGCCACGCGGTTGGCCACGAAGGGCCTCGCAAGAGGCCAGACAACAGAAAAACCCCAGGTCAACTGGGGTTTTTGGGAGTGTCCGAGGGGGGACTTGAACCCCCACGCCCTTAAACGGGCACTAGCACCTCAAGCTAGCGCGTCTGCCATTCCGCCACCCGGACAGGGTGTGCGCGCCCGGTGGGGCGTCGCGACTGGGTCAACCATACCAAGTTTCGTGGGGTGCTCTCGCGGTGGTTTGGCGGGAGGGAGGGGCTCGAGGGGGGGCTTTAGACGCGCGTTAGCGGCGCGTGCAGGATTGTGAGCGGAGGGTGCGCGAGCCGGGGTGGTGTGGGCGGGCCGCGGAGGCGAGGCGGGAGCGGAGGAGGAGAGGATGGCGGACGGTGAGCTGTGGGTGCGGCGCTTCCATCCGGCGCGCGAGGGGAGCCTGCGGCTGGTGTGCTTTCCGCACGCGGGGGGCTCCGCCACCTTCTTCCAGCCCCTGTCGCGGCGGCTGAGCCCCGGCGTCGAGGTGCTGTGCGTGCAGTATCCGGGGCGGCAGGACCGCAGGGCTGAGCCCCTGTTCGGGGATGTGCGGGAGCTGGCCGCCTCGATCGCGGAGGCGCTGGTGCCGTGGGCGGGCAGGCCGTGGGCGTTCTTCGGGCACAGCATGGGCGCGATCGTCGCCTTCGAGACCGCGCGGCTCCTCCAGGGCCGCCCCGGGGTGGCCCCGCTCGTGCGGCTGATCGCCTCGGGCCGCCGCGCGCCGGGCACCTACCGTCACGAGACGGTGCATCAGCGTGACGACGCCGGGCTGATCGCCGAGTTGCGGCGGCTGAACGGGACGGAGAACGACGTTCTCGGCGACGAGGAGCTGCTGCGGCTCGTGCTGCCCGCGATCCGCGGGGACTACCGGGCCATCGAGACCTACCGCGGTGAGCCGGGGGCCAGGATCGGCGCCCCGGTCAGCGTGTTCGTCGGGGACGCCGATCCGCGGGTGACCCTGGAGGAGGCGCGGGCCTGGGAGGGGCACACCGACGGGGGGTTCGAGCTGCACGTGTTCCCCGGCGGCCACTTCTATCTGGTGCCGGGGCTCGCGGAGACGGCCGAGCGGATCGTCTCGGTGCTGGGGCGGGACCGGGAAGAGGCGTTCAGCCGGGCCGCGGGGCGGACCGGGGCGTAGCCGCAGGGGCGCCGCCCACCCCCGGCGCGCAGGAGCGCCGCCCACCCCCGGCGCGGCCCCGGGAAAGGGGAGCTCCGGCGTCACCGCGGGGCGCGGGGTGGTGGGCGCGCGCGGGGGGCGGGCGGGGGTGTGGTGCACTGGGGCGGTGGGTAGCCGGGCCATCCCCTCGGGCGGTGCGGGCCGCGACCTGCACCTGGATCCGGGCGGTGCGGGCGGGCCGCGGGCCGGGCTGATGCGCGGGCTGCGGGATGCCATCAGGTCCGGGCGGCTGGCGCCCGGCACCCGGCTGCCCTCCTCGCGTTCCCTGGCCGCGGATCTCGGCATCGCGCGCAACACGGTGGCCGGGGCGTACGCCGAGCTGGCCGCCGAGGGCTGGCTGGTCGCCAGGCAGGGCTCGGGCACCAGGGTCGCCCCGCGCGCCGCCTCAGGCCCGGCGGCCGAGGCGTCCCCGCCGCCGCGGCCCGAGGCGGCGCCGCGTCCCGTGCACGACCTGCTGCCTGGCCGGCCCGACGTGGCGGCCTTCCCGCGGGCGGCCTGGCTGAGTTCGGCGCGCCGCGCGCTCGGCGCCGCGCCGCGGGAGGCGCTCGGCGTGGGCGATCCCCGCGGCCGGCCCGAGCTGCGCCTGGCCCTGGCCGACTACCTGGCCAGGGCGCGCGGGGTGTTCGCAGAGCCGGGGCGGATCGTGGTCTGCTCCGGCTTCCACCACGGGCTCGGGCTGCTGGCGCGGGTGCCGCGGATTCGGCGCCGGACGCTGGCCGTCGAGTCGTACGGACTGTTCGCCCAGCACCGGCTCCTCGCGGCGGAAGGGGTACGCACCACCGCGCTGCCGGTCGACGAACGAGGCGCGGTCGTAGGCGAGTTGGCGGGGCGCCAGGCCGGGGCCGTGCTGCTGACCCCGGCCCACCAGTTCCCCACGGGCGCCTGGCTGCACCCCGAGCGCCGCGCGGCCGTCGTGGACTGGGCCAGGGAGAGCGGCGGCCTGGTGATCGAGGACGACTACGACGGCGAGTACCGCTACGACCGGGAGCCGCTCGGGGCCCTGCAGAGCCTGGACCCGGAGCGGGTGGGGTACCTGGGCTCGGTGAGCAAGAGCCTGGGCCCCGGGGTGCGGCTGGGCTGGCTGGTGCTGCCGGCGGGGCTGGTGGAGGAGGTGCTTGCGGTCAAGGGCCCGTGGGAGCTGACGACCGGGAGCCTGGACCAGCTGACCCTGGCGGACTTCCTGGAGTCGGGGGGCTACGACCGGCACGTGCGGCGGATGCGGCAGCGTTACCGGCGGCGGCGCGACCAGCTCGTCGCCGCGCTCGCGGCGCGTCTTCCCGGGCTGCGGGTCACGGGGATCTCCGCGGGCCTGCACGCCGTGGTGGAACTCCCCGCGGGCGCCGAGCGGCGGGTGCTGCGGGAGGCGCGGCGGCGGGGGGTGGGGCTGAGCGGACTGGCGGCGTACCGGCATCAGGCGAGCCCGGGGGAGCGGGAGGGACCGGCGCACGAGAGCCGGGAGCGGCGTGGGGAGCGCGAGGGGGGTGGGGGAGGTGAAGGACCCGAGGGAATACCCGAGGTCATACCCGAGGGAATCCCCGAGGGAATAGTGGTGGGCTACGGCGCGCCGCCGGAACACGGCTTCGCGGCGGCGCTCGACGCGCTCTGCCTGGTGCTTGAGGCGGCGCTCAGCCCGCGGTGTGCGGCACCGCGGAGGAGCCGAGGGCCTTCAGCCACGAGGGACCGCTGAGCAGTTCGAGCAGCAGCAGCAGCCTGGTCAGCGGCTCCCACTCGGGGTCGGAGCGGGACAGGGGCCGCATGACGTCGCCGGCGACGAGCAGTGCCCACACCGCCTTGCCGTGCCGGTCGGGGGTGGTCCAGCCCCAGCTCTCGGCGAGCGACTCCAGCACGTGCAGGCCGCGTCCCGACTCCTGGAAGTAGTCGGGCTCCTTGACCTGGGGCACCTCGCTGCCGGGGTCGAACACCGCGCAGAGCACCGAGCGTTCGCAGTGCACGAGGCTGAGCAGGAACGGCTGGTCCGGGGTGGCGGGGGGCAGCGGCCGGTCGCGGCGGGCGGCGCCGAGCCCGTAGCGCACGGCGTTGGTGACCAGCTCCGAGACGATCACCATGGCGTCGTCCGCGAGCTCGTCCAGGCCCCAGCCGTGCAGCGTGCTGCGGGTCATCTCCCGCGCGGACCTGGAGGCTTCCGGCGCGCTGGCCAGGGGGAAGGTGGCGAATCCGGCCGAGTCAGCGGCTCCGCTCCTGGCCGTAGGCGCCTGGTGGGGCGCCAGGGCGGCGAACGGAAAAGCTGTCATGAAGACCTCCGCTGACTGCTGTCCTGACCGGCGTGATGACTCCGCTGGGTCCATCCTCACCGAACCGAGCGTATCGCTGCAAGTGCATCCGAAAGAACAGGCGTAAGCACGGATGCACGAACCGATGTAAGGACACCTGCAAGGGCGTCTGCAAGGACGCCTACACGCTACGAATGCAAGAACATCTGCAAGAACAGGTGCAAGAACGCGGCTCCTTGGGGCACTATGCCGTCAGTGGCCGTCCCGCACCCCACGCGGGTCGGCAAGTACGAATGCGAACGTAGGAGTGACAATGCCGCAGTTCGTCAACGGTGTTCCGGCCGACCAGCTCGCCGGAGCGGTCTGGCGCAAGAGCAGGCGAAGCAACCCGAACGGCAACTGCGTCGAGGTGGCGGGGCTGCCCGGCGGCGACGTGGCGGTGCGCAACTCGCGTGACCCGAAGGGGCCGGCGCTCATCTACACCCGCGCGGAGATGACCGCCTTCGTGCTCGGCGCGAAGGACGGCGACTTCGACGACTACATCGCCGGCACCGACTGACCGAATCACCCTGAGTCGCGCGGGGGCGACTGTACGCCTCGCCCGAACAGTGCAACACTGGGCGCGAATTCAACACTCAGGGGACACAACCATGGCGTCAGCACAAGCGGGTCCCGCCTCCGGGGTGAGAGACCTTCTCTCCCACCCCAGAGGCGGTCCGACGGTACTGCGGATCGTGCTCGGCACCAATCTGCGACGGCTGCGGGAGAGCTGCGGCATCACGAGGGAGGCGGCGGGGGACGCCATCCGCGGCTCGCACGCCAAGATCAGCCGACTCGAACTCGGCCGCGTCGGCGCCAAGGAGCGGGACATCGCCGACCTGCTCACGCTCTACGGCGTGCACGACGAGGAGCGGCGCAACCAGTTCCTCGAACTGGCCAGGAAGGCGAGCACTCCGGGCTGGTGGCAGCAGTACAGCGATGTGCTGCCCAGCTGGTTCGAGACGCTGATCGGCCTGGAGGAGGCCGCCTCGGTCATCCGCACCTACGAGGTGCAGTTCGTGCCGGGGCTGCTCCAGACGGCGGACTACGCCCGCGCCTGCATCGAGCTGGGCAACCCGCGCGCCACCAGGCGGCAGGTCGACCGCCGCGTCGAGCTGCGGCTGGCGCGGCAGGAGCTGCTGATGCGCGCCCACGCGCCCAAACTGTGGGCGGTGGTCGACGAGGCCGCGCTGCAACGGCCGCTCGGCGGCGCCGAGGCGATGCGCCGGCAGATCCGGCACCTGCGCGAGATGTCGGAACGCCCCAACATCACGCTGCAGATCGCGCCCTTCCGGCTCGGCGGCCTGTCCGCCGCGGGCGGGCCGGTCACCATCCTGCGCTTCCTCGAGCCCGACCTGCCCGACATCGTCTACCTGGAGCAGCTCAACAGCGCGCTCTACCTGGACAAGCGCGAGGACGTCGAGGACTACCTGGCGGTCATGGACAGCCTGTGCGCCGTGGCCGAGCCGCACGGCAAGACGCCCGACGTGCTGGACAATCTGCGGCTGCTCGACGGCCTCAAGCGGATGTGAGCGCGGAGGGCCGCCCGGCCGGCCCACGGAAAGACGGAAACGGGCCCGGGGCCCGCACCGCGAGACGGCGCAACGCCGCGCGGCGCGGGCCCCGGGCCCGTCTGCACCCGGAGCGGCCGGAGCCGGCGCCGGGTGCGGAGCGTGGGCGGGTCAGGGCTTGCGGCCCACGCCGCCGAACTCGATCCACTCGTCGGTCAGCTGACGCGGCCCCAGCTCGCTGTCCGGGCGCCAGGTGCTGATCTCCACCAGGCCCGGCTCCAGGATTTCCAGGCCCTCGAAGTACCGCCTGACGTCGGAGCGTTCCCGCATCCGGCCCCAGGCGCCCTGGGTGGACTCCACCATCAGCCGGGTGATCCGCTCCCTGACCTCGGGGTCCTCGCCGATCAGCTGGTTGATCACCAGGAAGCTGCCGGAGGGCAGCCGGTCGGCCACCCGCCGCACCAGGCCCGCCGGGTCGTCGCTGTCGGGAATGCAGTGCAGCACCGAGACGAACAGGGCGGCCACGGGCTGCGAGAGGTCGATCAACCGCTCGACGTCGGGGTGCGCGAAGATGGCCTCGGTGTCCCTGAAGTCCGCCTGGATCACCGCCGTGTTGCTGTTCTCCTCCAGCAGGGCCCGGCCGTGGGCCAGGACGATGGGGTCGTTGTCGATGTACACCACCCGGGCCTCCGGGTCGATGCGCTGGACGACCTGGTGCACGTTGTCCTGGGTCGGCAGCCCGGAACCGTGGTCGAGGAACTGCCGTATGCCGTAGTCCTCGGCCAGGACGCGCACGACGCGGCGCAGGAAGCGCCGGTTGTTGATGGCGAGCGGCCGCGCGCTGGGGGCGAGCGCCTCCAGCTGGTCGTAGGCCTCGCGGTCCACGGCGTAGTTGTCCTTGCCCCCCAGCGCGTAGTCGTAGATGCGCGCCACGCTCGGGACGTTGACGTCGACCTCCCGCAGGACGCCTTCGCCTTTTTCGGGCATGCTGCCTTCCTTCCTCATCCGGGAGTCACGGAGCTGTCGGGCATGAAAGCTGTGCAACCTGGTGAAGTTCGCATCCTTTCACGGAATGAACGTCAACTGACCTGCCGTCAGCACCGATCGGGCCCGTCCGCGGCGGCGCGCCCGGGGAGTCCGGGCCCGCGCGCCCGGGGAGTCCGCGCGCGGGTGGGACGGCCGGGAGCCGGGCGGGGCCGCCGGGCCGGGGACGGGGGCGGCGTTGCCGCAGCCAGTATGAAACGGCGGGCGCCGCGGTGGGAGGTATCCTCCGGAACATGACCACCGCCACCCTCAGCCCGGGAGTCGGCCCCCTGCTGCGCGAGTGGCGGCAGCGGGCGGGGGTGAGTCAGCTGGAGCTCGCCCTGCGCGCGGACTCCTCCGCCCGGCACATCAGCTTCATCGAGACCGGCAAGTCCCGGCCGAGCCAGGAGATGGTGCTGCGCCTCGCCGAGCACCTCGACGTCCCCATGCGGGAGCGGAACGCGCTGCTGGTCGCCGCGGGCCACGCCCCGTACTACCCGGAGTCCTCGCTCGACTCGCCCGGCCTCGACGTGCTGCGGCTCGGCATCGACCGGCTGCTGACCGGCTACGAGCCCTTCCCGGCCCTGGTCGTCGACGGGACCTACCAGGTGTGGGCGGCGAACTCGGGGATCGGCATGCTGATGGCGGACGTGGCGCCCTGGCTGCTCGAACCGCCGATGAACGCCATGCGGATCACGCTCCACCCCGAGGGGCTCGCCCCGCGCATCCTCAACTTCCGCGAGTGGCGCGGCCACCTGCTGGACCAGATGCGCCGGCAGCTGGCCCTGCTGCGTTCCCGCCCGCTGCGGGAGCTGTACGAGGAGGTGAGCGGCTATCCGCTGCCGCCGGGCGGGGAGGAGCGGGCGGGGGAGAGCAGCCGGCTGGCCCTGCCCATGGTGATCCGGCACGACGGCAGGCGCCTGTCCTTCCTCTCCACCATCGCGACGTTCAACACGCCCGTGGACGTCACCGTGTCCGAGCTGGCGATGGAGACCTTCCTGCCGGCGGACCCGGAGACCGCGGCGTACCTGCGGCAGGCCGGGTAGCCGTCCCCCGGCGGCGGCCGGGACACGCCGGGCCGCCGGACGGCCGCCCGGGGCAGGGCGCGGCATCGCCCGGCGGCCCCGGCCGGCGGGGACGGCGCGGGGCGGGTGATCCGGCCTGCTCCGGGGCCACTTCGCCGGTGCGAGGGGCGCCGGGAGCCCGCCGGGCCGGTCCGGTACGGTCGGGGGTGCACCGCGTGGCCGGGGCCGGCGAGCGTGCCCGCCGCGCCCGGGGGCGCCCGGACGGCAGGAGGGAGCGGGCAGGGTGAGGAATCGGGTCACCGTCGTGGGAGAGGCCCTGGTCGACCTGTTGTGGCGCGCGGGGGCGCGCGAGTTGCGCGCCGTCCCCGGCGGCAGCCCGGCCAATGTGGCCGTCGGCCTGCACCGGCTGGAGCGGGAGGTGACGCTGCTGACCGCGTGGGGCGACGATCCCCCGGGCGAGCTGGTGCGCGCCCACCTCGCCGGCACCGGGGTCGAGGTGCGGCGGCTGCCGGCCGAGAGCGACCGCACCACCGTGGCCCTGGCCTACCTCGGCGCGGACGGCGCCGCCTCCTACGACTTCCTCGCCGCCTGGGACCCGAGCGCCTTCCCGGTCCCCGAGGACACCGCGGTGCTGCACACCGGCTCGCTCGCCGTGGCGATCGAGCCCGGCGCCTCCCGGGTGTTCGAGCTGTGCCGCGCGCAGCGGGCGCGCGGGGTGACGGTGGCCGCCGACCTCAACGTGCGGCCCGCCGTGCTGCCCGACCGCGAGGCGTACCGGCAGGTGGCCGGCCGGCTCGCCGGGTCGGTCGACGTGCTGAAGGCCAGCGAGGAGGACCTGGCCTGGCTCTATCCGGGCGCCGGGCCCGCGCAGGCCGCCCGCACGCTGCTGGCCGCGGGGCCGCGGCTGATCGTGGTGACCCTGGGCGCCGCGGGCGCCCTCGCGGTGGCGGCGGACGCGAAGAACGGGGGCCCGGGCGGAGGAGAAGCCGCGGCGGGCCTGGACGGCCTCACGGAGGTGGCGGTCGCGGCGCCCGCCGTGGCGGTGGCCGACACCGTCGGCGCGGGCGACGCCTTCCAGGCGGCGCTGCTCGACGCCATCGTGACCGGCGGCGGCCCGCCCGTGGGGGCCGGGGCGCTCTCGGCCGTGCTGACGCGGTGCGCGGCGGCCGCGGCACTCACCTGCACCAGGGTCGGAGCCGACCCGCCGCACCGGAGCGAGCTGACGGATGTGTGACTTTGGCGTGTGCGCGATCGACCCAGGTTAACCGTCCTGAAACACGGCATGGTTGCGTGATCGTCAGGTCTCGTAAGGGACTTGGGTGGACTTGGGTGCACGGTCGACGAGTCCCGCTCAGATGATACGATCGCCGCGCTTGCCAAGCGATCTGAGAGCGCGTCAGGCATCGGCGCGAAAAGGCCGCCGAGAGGGTTTCACCCGAGGAGCACTATGCCGTCACTGGGGCATATGGACCGGTTCCACGGGCTGAGTGGGCCCCGCCGTCGTGCCAGGTCGCTGGGTGGGTCGGATCCGCATCGGGGGAAGTCGGATTCAGGACACGACACCCTCTGTTCTCAGTATCTGGCGGTCTAGCTTAAAGAGAATCTCATGACGCAATACATACAGGATCCGGCGCTCTGGGGTCTGATCGTTGGTACTCCCTTGGCTGCCACCGTTATTTACCAAGGGCGGAAGACGACCGCGCGACTGCGTAAGCAGAAAGACGAGCTCGAATCGCGTCACACCGAGCTTCAGAACAATTTCACCGATGCCGTTGACGACGCCCGGCTGCGCGCCGAGGAGGCGACGAAGTCGGCGCTGAAATCCGCCATGCGGACCCTCCAGGGTCTGGCCAACGAGCAGCAGCTGGCTATTTCCAAGGTCCAGGACAAATACGGGGACCAGCACATCCTCGAAGACCTCCTGGAAATCGACCACATGAACTCGCAGTTCGGCCGCCGCGCCCAGTCCGTGGCCGTGCTGTGCGACGGCTGGCTCGGCCGCCAGCGGGCGGTCGCCTCCGTGTACGACGTGGCGCGCAGCGCGAAGGGGCGGATCAGGCACTACACCCGTGTCGAGGTCCGCTCGCAGAGCAACTTCGCCATCATCAGCCGTGCGGTGGAGCCGGTGGCGCTCGTCCTCGCCGAGCTGCTGGACAACGCCACCAGCTACTCGGCCCCGGAGACCACGGTCGAGATCAACATCCGAAGCGTGCCCAAGGGCGTCTGCGTGATCGTCGACGACGCGGGCGTCGGTATGAACGAGGAGGAGAAGACGAGGGCCGCGCGGCTGCTGTCGGGAGAGCACCCCGTCGGCGTGACCGAACTCGGGAACCCGCCGCAGTTCGGCTTCGCGGTCATCGGCGTGCTCGCCGCCCGTTACGGCTTCAGCGTCTCCGTCGACTCCTCCTCACCCTACGGAGGCGTGCGGGCCGTAGTCCTTCTGCCCCAGGAGCTGCTCACCAGCATGCCCGAACAGGAGAATTCGCCCGCCTCCGAGGAGCCCGCAGCCGAGGCGCCGAGGGAGCAGCCGGCCACCACCGCCGGCGGGCTGCCCAAGCGCCGCCGCAGAGGGCAGATGGCCATCGTTCCCCAGGCCAGGACCGAGCGGGGAACCGTCGCCGCGCGCTCCAGCGAGGAGACCGCGTCGATCATGGGCGCATTCCAGCGCGGCACGCAGTCCGGCCGTTCGGCCGATTCGAGCAGGACCGAACCGAGCAGGGAAGGGCATGAGGTCCAGTGAATACCGAACTATCGTGGATGCTTGAGAGCGCCCTCGAGGTCCCCGAGGCCCGCCACGCGATCCTCGTGTCCGCCGACGGCCTGCTCATGGCGCGCTCAAGCGAGGTCGACAAGGACCAGGCCGACACCATCGCGGCGGCCATGAGCGGCATGCAGTCGCTCAGCCGCACGGTCGCCGGCTTCGGCGGCGAGGGCGCGATGCAGTGGCGCCAGACGGTGGTCGAGTTCGACGGTGGCTGGGTGTTCCTCATCTCGGCCGGCGAAGGCGCCTATCTCGCCGTATCCGCCTCCCCGAACGTCGACATGGCGGACATCACCTTCCGGATGCAGCAGCTTGTCGGCCAGCTCGGCAAGGCCCTCACCACACCTCCTCGTGAGAATACCGGTATTCAGGCATGACAACATCGGAGGAGCACGAGCCGGAGTTCGACGCATTAGTACGGCCGTACGTCATCACCAACGGCCGCGGATTCTCGGACAGTGACCGGTTCGATCTCGTCACCCTTGTCACGGCGGCGCCCGACCAGCAGCGAAAGGCCCACCTGGGCCCGGAGAAGCGTGAACTCGTCGAGCTCTGTGAAGGCGGCTACCTCTCCGTCGCCGAAATAGCCGGACACATGAAGTTGCCCATCGGCATCATCAAGGTCCTGCTCACGGATCTCGCCGAGGACGGGTACATCCTGACCCGGGCTCCGATACCTCCGGCCCAGCTTGCCGATATTCAGGTCCTTCAGGAGGTGCTGGATGGACTCCAAGCACGTTTCGGGTGAGAAGACACTTCTGCACGACAAGGTGCAGATCGCGGCGAAGATCCTCGTGGTGGGCCATTTCGCCGTGGGCAAGACGACCTTTATCGGGACGCTGTCGGAGATTCCGCCGCTGCGGACCGAGGAGACCATGACGCAGGCCGCCGCGCACATCGACGACCTGAAGGGCACCACGGGCAAGACGACCACGACCGTGGCCATGGACTTCGGCCGTCTCACGCTCAACGAGCGACTGGTCCTCTATCTGTTCGGAACGCCGGGGCAGCAGCGTTTCGTTCAGGTCTGGGAGGACATGACCAGGGGCGCGCTCGGCGCCCTGGTGCTCGTGGACCCACAGCGGCTGAAGGAGTCCTTCGCCGTCATGGACCTGGTCGAGAAGTACGGCGTCCCCTACGCGATCGCCGTCAACCACTTCGACGGTACTCTGGCTCGCTCCGAGGAGGAGCTACGCGAGGCGCTCGACCTCCTGCCGGAGACCCCCGTCGTCACCTGCGACGCGCGCGACGAGAAGTCGTCCGCGAACGCCCTGGTGGCTCTGGTTCGCTATCTGCAGAGCCGCACCCGATAGGAGAACAGTGAACTCTCACCCAGACTTCGCGACGCCACCCCCCCGGCTGCCCGGCGCACCAGTCCGCGAACGGGAGCGGCCCGAAGAGCGAGCGAGTCCCCCTGCACGGCCCGGAGTTCGCCGCCGCGCCCGACACCTACTACGCCTACCTGCGCACGTTCGGCCCGGCCGCGCCCGTGGAGCTGGCGCCCGGCGTCCCGGCCACGCTGGTCACCGACTACTCCGCCGCCCTGCACGTGCTGCAGAGCCCCGAGGTGTTCGCCAGGGACTCCCGCCGCTGGCGCGACTACAACGAGGGCCGCATACCCGCCGACAGTCCCGTGCTGCCCGCGATGGCCTACCGCCCCAACACCCTCTTCTCCGACGGAGCCGAGCACCTGAGGCTGCGTCAGGCCATCACCGACAGCCTCGCCAAGCTGGACTCGCACCGGCTCAGCCGCCAGGTCGAGCGCGTCTCCTCCTACCTGATCGACCAGTTCAGCGCCCGCGGCACGACCGACTTGGTCGAGGAGTACGGCAAGCTCGTCGCCCTGCTCGTCTTCAACGAGCTCTTCGGCTGCCCGGCGCAGATCGGCGACCGCCTCGCCGAGGGCATGTCCGAGATGTGGGACGGCGTCAACCCGGAGGGCGCCGGCCAGAAGGTCGGCCAGGCGCTGATGGAGCTGATCGCGCACAAGCGGCGCCAGCCCGCCGACGACGTCACCTCCTGGCTGGTGCAGCACGCCGCGGGGCTCACCGACGAGGAGATGATGCACCAGCTGGTGATCCTCGCCGGCGCCGGCTCCGACCCGGTGCGCAACCTCATCTGCAACGGCCTGCTGCTGATCCTCTCCGACGAGCGGTTCTTCGGCGGGCAGTACGGCGGGGCGCTGCTGGTGGAGGACGCCATCGACGAGGTGCTGTGGAACAGCCCGCCGGTGGCCAACTACGCCATCCACTACCCCACGCAGAACGTCGACCTCTTCGGCGTCAAGCTCGGCGTCGGCGACCCGGTGGCGATCAGCTTCGCCGCGGCCAACACCGACCCGGCGCTCTCCTCCTCCCGGCAGATGCTGAGCAAGCGCGCCCACCTCGCCTGGGGCGCGGGCCCGCACGCCTGCCCGGCCAAGGACGCCGCCCAGCTGATGGCGATCGGCGCCATGGAGAAGCTGCTGAACGAGCTGCCCGACATCGAGCTCGCGGTGCCGGCGGAGAGCCTGCAGTGGCGGCCGGGGCCGTTGCACCGCGGCCTGATCTCGCTGCCCGCCAGGTTCACCCCGGTGCGGCGGCCGGCCTCGATGAACGCCGCCGAGCGGGGCGAGCGGCCGGCCGGCGGCCAGGAGGGCGAGGCCAGGCAGGGCTCCGGGAGCAGGGGCGGGTTCTGGAGCTCGTTCCTCAACTGGTGGCGGGCCTGAGACCCGGCACCGGCCTTCCCGGCCGCGCCGCCCCTGCCGCCCGTGCCTCCCACGGCACGGGGCGATCCGGGGCGCGCCGGGCGTGACGCCGCGGGAAACGGGGGCCCGCACCGGCCGCGAGGCGTGCGTCACGCCCGGTGTCTACGCGCATCACTTCCGTGAAGCCGCCCCGCCCGCAAAGGCGGCGGGCGGACCCCGGGCCGGGCGGGAGGTCAGTCCCCGCCCGGCCCCTCCTCCTCAAGGCGGAAGCCGACCTTCAGGCCCACCTGGTAGTGGGCGATGACGCAGCCGCCGCCCTTCTCGCCCGCTCCTTCCCCGCCCTCGTCCGCAGCCTGCCCTGCCTCCCCTTCTTTGAGGTGCCCGCGGATCTGCGTCACCTCGAACCAGTCCAGCTTGCGCAGGGTGCGGCCGGCGCGGTGGAGTCCGTTGCGGATCGCCGCGTCCACGCTCTCGGTGGACGAGCCGACGATCTCGGTCACGCGGTAGATGTGCTCGCTCATGGCGGCCTTCCCGATCTGAGTGCTGCGCGGCCCGCGGCACCGCGGCCGCCCTTCCACCGTGCCTCACCCGGCCGCCGCGCGCGAACGCTGGCGGGCACCCCGCGAGCGCCCGATGCTACGCTCACAGCGGGCCGTGACTGGCGCGTCGGGATGGGGTGAACCATCGGGGAGCGGCCCGGCGAGCGATGAGGAGCCGTGCGCCTGGGCCATCGCGACTCTCGGCAAGCTCGACAAGCGAGTCAGCTCCTCAAGGAGGCCCGAAGTGACCACAGACCCCGCCGCGCCCACCACCGAATCCGTTGCCTTCCGCAGCGGCCTCGACGTCATCCGCGGCATCGAGCCGCGGATCGCCGACGCCATCGGCGCCGAGCTCCACGACCAGCGCGCCTCGCTGAAGCTCATCGCCAGCGAGAACTACGCCTCGCCCGCCGTCCTGCTCGCCATGGGGAACTGGCTCAGCGACAAGTACGCCGAAGGCACCGTCGGCCGCCGCTTCTACGCCGGCTGCCGCAACGTGGACACCGTCGAGTCGCTGGCCGCCGAGCACGCCCGCGAGCTGTTCGGCGCCCGGCACGCCTACGTCCAGCCGCACTCGGGCATCGACGCCAACCTCGTCGCGTTCTGGGCCGTCCTCGCCCAGCGCGTGGAGGCGCCCGCCCTGGAGCGGGCCGGCGTCCGGCAGGTCAACGACCTCAGCGAGGCCGACTGGTCCGCCCTGCGCCGCGAGCTCGGCGGGCAGCGCATGCTCGGCATGTCGCTGGACGCCGGCGGCCACCTCACCCACGGCTTCCGCCCCAACATCTCGGGCAAGATGTTCGAGCAGCGCAGCTACGGCACCGACCCCGAGACGGGCCTGGTGGACTACGACGCGGTGCGCGCCGCGGCCAGGGAGTTCCGGCCGCTCATCCTCATCGCCGGCTACTCCGCCTACCCGCGGCTGATCAACTTCCGGCTGATGCGGGAGATCGCCGACGAGGTCGGCGCGACGCTGATGGTCGACATGGCGCACTTCGCCGGCCTGGTGGCGGGCAAGGTGCTCACCGGCGACTTCGACCCGGTGCCGCACGCCCAGATCGTCACCACCACCACCCACAAGTCGCTGCGCGGCCCGCGCGGCGGCATGGTGCTGTGCGACGACTCCCTCGCCGAGCAGGTGGACCGCGGCTGCCCGATGGTGCTCGGCGGCCCGCTGCCGCACGTGATGGCCGCCAAGGCCGTCGCCCTCGCCGAGGCCAGGCAGCCCGCCTTCCGCGACTACGCCCAGCGCGTCGTGGACAACGCGAGGGCGCTGGCCGAGGGGCTGCTGCGGCGCGGCGCCCGGCTGGTGACCGGCGGCACCGACAACCACCTCGCGCTGATCGACGTCTCCGGCTACGGGCTCACCGGCCGCCAGGCCGAGGCCGCGCTGCTCGACGCCGGCATCGTCACCAACCGCAACGCCGTGCCGCGCGACCCCAACGGCGCCTGGTACACCTCCGGCATCCGCATCGGCACCCCCGCCCTGACCACCCGGGGCCTCGGCACCGCCGAGATGGACGAGGTGGCCGGGCTGATCGACACGGTCCTCGGCCGCACCACCCCGGGCACCGGCAAGAACGGCAAGCCCTCCAAGGCGGCGTACGTGCTCGAGGAGGGCGTGGCCAAGCAGGTCGAGGAGCGCGCCGCCGACCTGCTCGCCACGCACCCGCTCTACCCGGAAGTCGACCTGGGCTGAGCATGGCCCTGCGGGTGCTCCACCCGCACACCACCCCGGCCGGCGAGGCCGAGGCGATCGCCGTCCAGGAGGAACTGCGCGAGCGGGTCCTGCTGGACGGCTCGGGGCCCGCGCCCGGCGCGCCGGGCACCGTGGTGGTGGGCGTCGACGTGGCCTACGACGAGGCAAGGGACCTGGTCGCCGCCGCGGCGGTGGCCCTGGAGGCGCCAGGACTGACCGTCGTCGAGCAGGCCACGGCGGTCGGCCGCGTCTCCTTCCCCTACGTGGCCCCTACGTGCCCCTACGTGCCGGGCCTGCCGGCCTTCCGTGAGCTGCCCGCGGTGCTCGACGCCCTCGGGCGGCTCACGGTGCCGGTCGACCTCGTCGTCTGCGACGGCCACGGCCTGGCCCACCGCTACCGGCTGCCCGAGACCACGCGGCACGCCGACCGGCTGTGCCGTCAGGCGCCGCGGGAGGCGTGAACGGCCCTCGCGAGGGCGCCCAGCGCCCGGTCCGCATCGGCCGCCGTGTTGTAGAGGTGAAAGGCGGCGCGCAGGTGGCCACCGCGCGCCGCCACGCGCACCCCGGCCTCGCGCAGCGCCCCGGCGGCCTCGCCGGCGCCGGGCACCGAGACGATCGGCGAGGCCGCCGGGATCGCCTCGATCCCCAGCGAGGCCAGCCCCGCCCGGAACCGGTCGCCGAGCCCGAGGGCGTGGGCCCGCAGGGCCGCGGGCCCCAGCTCCTCGACCAGCGCGAGCGACTCGGCCGCCGCCGCGTAGCACAGCCAGGTGGGGTCCTCGTCGTAGCGCCGCGCCGTGTGCGCCAGTTCGCCCACCGGCCCGTAGGTGCTGCGCCAGGGCTCCTCGCCCGCCACCCAGCCGGCGTGCAGGGCGGGCAGCCCGCCCCCGTCGGCGGGCACGGTGAGGAAGGAGGTGCCGCGCGGGCACAGCAGCCACTTGTAGCCCGCGCAGACCGTGAAGTCGAAGTCGTCGGCGGACAGCGGCAGCCAGCCCAGCGCCTGCGTCAGGTCCACGAGCAGCCTGGCGCCGTGCCGCCCGGCCGCCTCGTGGATCGCCGGCAGGTCGGCCACCCGCCCGTCGAGGGACTGCACGGCGGAGACCGCGACCAGGGCGGTGTCCGGCCCCACCGCCTCGGCCAGGCCGGCCGGCGGCACCGTCCGCAGCCGCAGCCCGGGACGCTGCGCGAAGGGCGTCACCAGGGAGCTGAACTCCGTGTCCGGGCACAGCACTTCGGAGCCCGGCTGCAGGCTTCCCGCGATGAGGGCGGCGTGCCCGGCGACGCTGCCCCCGATCGCCACCCGCTCGGGCCCCACTCCGGCCAGCCTCGCGAACGACTCGCGCGCGGCCCGGATCGAGCGGAAGCCGTCGGCCACCTCCACGGTGCCCTCGTTGAGCTGGGCGAGCATGGCCTGCGCCGCGGCCACCGCGCGGGCCGGGAGCAGGCCGTGGGAGGCGGTGTTGAGATACGTCGTCGTCAGCCGGTATTCGCCCGGGGCGAGTGATTCCTCTGATTCCTGCATGGCCGCAGTGTGCGTCCCGCGGCGGCCGGCGTCCACGAGGCCGCGCCCCGGCCGTGCGGTTGCGCACGGGGCGCATGTGCCCCCGGCCGCCTGGGGATTGCGCCTGTGGCCACTCCCGGTCGCCGGAGGGGGACGCTAAGGTGATGGTCAACTCGGGGGAGCCGGGCGGGAGCTGAGCGCCGCGGGCCCCGGGGCGTGGCGGGACCGCCCTGGCCGGCGGCGCGGCGCATGCCGTTCGAGAGCGGGAGAGAGCGAACTGCGGTGAGGGAGCTGGAACCCGCGGACCCCCGGCGGATCGGCGGCTACCGGCTGGTGCGGCGGCTGGCCGAGGGCCGCACCGGCGTGGTCTACCTGGCCCGTTCGCTCGGCGGCCTGCCGGTGGCGCTGAAGCTGGTGCGGGCGCAGTACGCGCTCGACCCCGGCTTCCGGGCCAGGCTCGCCAGGGATGTGGCGGCCACCGCCGGCGTGTCGCACCGGTACCTGGTCCCGCTGCTCGCCTCCGACACCACGGGCGGCACGGTGTGGGCGGCCTCCCCCTACGTGCCCGGACCCACCCTGACGGCCGCGGTCACGGCACACGGCGCGCTGCCCGCCGACTCGGTGCGGGCGCTCGGCGGGATGCTGGCCCAGGCCCTGGACGCGGTGCACGCGGCCGGGGTCGCGCACCGGGACGTGCGGCCGGGGCACGTGCTGCTGCTGCCGGACGGCCCGCGGCTGACCGGCTTCGGCGCCACCGGCACCAGGGAGGAGCCGACGGCGCCGGGCGGCGCGGCCAAGGACGTGTTCGCGCTCGGCTGGGTGCTCGCCTACGCGGCCGCGGGCCGGGCCCCGTTCGGCAAGGGCGGCCGGGACCCGGCCGCGGCGCCGCGTGAGGAGCCGGCGGACCTGGCCGACGTGCCGCGCGCCCTGCTGGAGGTGCTGCAGGCCTGCCTGGAGCGCGATCCCGAACTGCGGCCCACCGCCGCCGAGTTGATCGTGGAGTTCGCCCGCCCGGCCGGGGCGGGCCCCTGGCTGCCCGGGCCGCTGGCGCGCGAGCTCGCCGCCCGGCTTGCCGCCCGGGTGCCCGAGCCGGAGCAGGAGCCGGCCGCCGGGACGCCCCCGGCGGCGCGCCCCGGGCCGCCGGCCCCCGAGGAGCCCCCGGCGCGGCGGCGGCCGTGGCCGGTGCCGAGGCGCCGCGTCCTGGCCCTGCTCGGCGGGGGCGGGGCGCTGCTCGCGGCCGGGGCCGCCGCGGCCCGGCTGCTGCGCACCCCGGGCGGCGCCGCGGCGGCGGGCCGCCGGCGCTTCGCCATCGGGCTGCACGCCGATCTGACGGGCAGGCACGCGGCGTTCGGCGAGAGCCAGAAGAACGGCATCACGCTGGCCCTGGAGGAGTCGGGCGAGCTGGGCGGGCTGCCCTTCGAGGTCGGCCTGCACACCGTGGACGACGGGGGCGACCCGGCCCGCGCGGTGGCCGCGGCCGGGGAACTCGCCGCGGACCGCGAGGTGCTGGCCGTGATCGGCCCGACCGCCGACGAGGTGGCCAGGCCCGCGGCGCTGGCCTACGCCGAGGCGGGCCTGCCGCTGCTCGCGCTCTCCGTGGGCGGTTTCGAGCCGCGCGAGGGCCTTGGCACCCTGCTGCACGCCAGGCCCAACACCAGGTCGGTGGGCCTGGCGATACCCGGCTGCCTGGCCGAGGAGGTGGGGCCGCGCCGGGTGGGGGTGATCGACGACCGTGCGGCCGGCACCTACAGCAGGCAGACCACGCAGGCGGCGCGCGGCGCCTTCGACCCCGAGGACGTCGAGTTGCTGCCCTACGTGCTCCCCACCGGCACCGAGGACTTCGGCGAGGTGGCGGGCGCGTGCGCCGCCGCGGGGGTGGAGGCGGTGGTCTACGGCGGGTTCGCGCGCGGGGCCGGCCGGCTGGCCAGGGCGCTGCGGGAGGCGGGCTACACGGGCGCGTCGCTGGCCACGGAACAGGCGCTGCACCGGCCCTTCTTCGAGGAGGCGGGGGCGGCGGCCGACGGCTGGTACTTCCTGACGGCCTACACCGACGCGGCCTTCGACTCGGGAACGCGGGGCTTCGACACGGTCTACCGGCGCCGCTTCGTGCGGCACGCCGGGCCGTACGCGGCGGAGGCCTACGACGCGGCCCTCATGGTGCTGGAGGCGATGCGCGGCCTCCTCGCCGCCGGGCAGGGCCTCACCCGCGGCAGGCTGCTGACGCGGCTGCGGGCCGCCGGCTACCACGGGATCGCCAGGGACCTGGCCTTCGACGCGGTGGGCGACTACGCGGGCCGCGGACCGATGGCCTACCTGTACCGGGTGAGCGAGGACGAGGTCTCCTTCCGCGGCCCGGTCCGCTTCCCCGCCTCCTGAACGACCAAGCCTCGCCCCGGGCCACCGCGTTCCGCGCCCCCTCCGGCGCCGGCTCGCGGCCTCGGGGCCGGGACAGGCCGGGGAGGGGGCAAGCCGGGGGGATGCGGGGGTGAGCCGGGGGATGCGGGGGAAAGCCGGGGGAAATCCATGGAAAGCCGGGGAGAGCCGGGGAAAGGGCCGGATGGCCGCGCGAGGGCCATCCGCCGTGCCGTACCGTGGCGTTGACACGTCCCCTGGCGGCGTTCCGGCCGGCTCGGGCGGGCGGCGGGCGAGTGGAGGAGGCGGGGCATGAGCGCGAGGCCGTTGCGCACCATCGCGGGGGACGGCAGGGAGATCACGCTCCCCTCGACCATCCGCGACATCAGGGCCGCACTGCCCCCGGCGCGCCGGGCCGCGTTCAACGACGCGGTGGAGAGCGCGAGCGTCTTCGACATCCACGCGGTGCTCCGCGGCTGGGTGATGGAGCTCCTCGACCAGTACGACCCGCAGATGCAGCGGGACCTGGACGAGCTCGCCCGTCAGGACCGTGAGCAGGGCCCGGGTGGCGGGGTGGCATGAGGCGCTGCCGCGTCGTCTACGACCCCGTCGCGGAGAAGGCGCACGACGCGATGCCCCCGCGGATCAGGAGGCGCTTCGACGAGGTCCTGGCCGGGACGCTGGCCACGGACCCTTACGGGCACGGGTCGAGCCCGGTGGGCGGCGAACGGGACCGCAGGGACGCCACCGTGGACGACGTGATCATCCGTTACTACGTCAGCGGCTCGGTCTCGACCGTCACCGTGGTGCGCGTCATCCGGGCCGAGCTGTAGGGGGCCCGGCCGCGCCGGGGCCCGGGTACCGGGCCGGGGGCGGCCGGGCCGAACGCCGCCGCGGCCGGCCCCGCCCGGCGCGGTGGGGCCGGCCGGGCCGCCGGGCCCGTCACTTGACGGACCCCGCGGTGAGCCCGGCCACCAGGAAGCGCTGGAGCAGCAGGAAGCCGGCGACGACCGGGACGCTGACGACGAGCGAGGCGGCCATCAGCTGGTTCCAGTAGACCTCCGTCTGCGTGGCGTACCCCTGGAGCCCGACGGCGAGGGTGCGGGTCGTCTTGTTGGTCATCACCGAGGCGAAGAGCACCTCGCCCCAGGCGGTCATGAAGGCGTAGACCGCCACCGCCACGATCCCGGGCACGGCCGCGGGCACCACGACCCGGAACAGCGCCCCGGCCGGTCCGCAGCCGTCGATGAGGGCGGCCTCGTCCAGTCCGCGGGGGATGGAGTCGAAGTAGCCGACGAGCATCCAGATGGAGAACGGCAGCGAGAACGTCAGGTAGGTGAGGATCAGGCCGCCGCGGGAGCCGTAGAGGGCGACGCCCGTGGTGTTCCCGATGTTGACGAAGAGCAGGAAGAGCGGCAGCAGGAAGAGGATGCCGGGGAACATCTGGGTGGACAGCACGGTGACCGTGAAGACCCGCCTGCCGCGGAAGCGGTAGCGGCTGACGGCGTAGGCCGCGAAGATCGCGACGGCCACCGAGAGCAGGGTCGCGCAGCCCGCCACGATCAGCGAGTTCACGAAGTAGTGGGCCAGCGGGATCGTGTGCCAGATGTCGATGTAGGGACGAATCGTCAGGCCGCTCGGCAGCCAGTGGAACTCGCCGGTGACGTCGCGCAGCGGCTTCAGCGAGCTGCTGAGCATGACGTAGATCGGGGCGGCCGCGAACAGCGAGAGCAGGGTGAGGACGACGCGCCTGGTCCAGACGAACGAGGGCGGGGGCGCCGTGGGGGAGCGGCGCGCCCGGCCGGTGGCGCGGGCGGTGTCAGCCATCCTCCGCCCTCCTTCCGCGCGAGGTGAACACGAGGTAGACGGCCGTCACCAGGAGCAGGAAGAGCAGCAGCAGCACGGACATCGCCGAGCCGTAGCCGAAGTTCCAGGTCCCGAAGGACGAGTCGTAGATGTGGACCGAGATCAGGTCGGCCGAGTCGGGGGCCGCCTTGCCGAACAGCAGGTAGGGCACGTTGAAGTCGTTGAAGGTCCACAGGAAGAGGACGAGCACCAGGACCTGGTTGACCGGCCGGACGGAGGGCAGGGTGATCCGCCGGATCTGCTGCCAGACGCCCGCGCCGTCGATCTGCGCGGCCTCGTAGACCTCCCGGGGGATGTTCTGCAGGGCGGCCGTGAGGATGAGGAAGGCGAAGGGCCAGTTGCGCCAGACCGAGATGACGACGAGGGAGAAGAAGGCGTTGTCGCCGATCAGCCAGAAGGGCGGCTGGTCGGTCAGCCCGAGCTGGTCGTGGACGATGTGGTTGAGCATGCCGTTGTCCCGCTGGAGGACGAAGGCCCAGGTGATGACCGCCGCGTAGACGGGCAGCGCGTAGGGCGTCAGGAAGAGCGCGCGCAGCAGGCCGCGCCCCCGGAACCGGTCCTGCATGAGCACGGCGGCGGCGGTGCCGAGCAGCCAGGACAGGCCCACCGAGACCACGGTGAACAGGCAGGTGACGAGGAAGGAGTGGAGCAGCGACTCGCCGAGCGGGCCGTCGAAGTCCACGGCGACGCGGTAGTTGTCCAGGCCGCTCCACGGCGCCTCGCCCCAGTTGTGGATGTACAGGCGGGTCAGCTCGCGGAAGCTCATCACGACGCCGACGACCATCGGCGTCAGGTGGATGAGGAGTTCCAGCACGAGGGCGGGCAGCAGGAAGAGGTAGGGCAGGGCGCCCCGCCCGAGCCGGCCTGGCAGCCGCGGCCGGCGGCGCGCGGACCGCCGCGCGCCGGGGCCGCTCTTCCCGGTTCCGCCGGTTCCCCCGGCCTCGCCGGCTCCGGCGGGCGGCGGAACGTTTCCGGTGGCGGTGGTGGTCACGCGATCACCCGGTGACCTGCTGCTGGGCCTCGTGCAGCCGCTGGCGCACCGAGTCCAGGGTGACCTCGTTGCCCGAGGCGGCGTCGGCGAAAAGGTCGGCCATGGCGGTGCCGACCAGCGTCTCGAACTGGTCCTCCGCGGGCACCTGGGGGAGCGGGGCGGCGCTGTCGGCGAGGGTCTGGCGCAGCACGGCGCGTTCCTCGGTGGCGAACTCGGGGGCGTCCTGGGCGGCGAGGACCGGCGGTATCGAGCCGTAGGCGCCGTTCAGTTCGACCTGCACCTCGTCGCTGGTCAGGTACGTCACGAAGTCGAGGGCGCCGTCGAGGTTGTCGGTGTTCTGGAAGACCGCCAGGTTGATGCCGGCCACCATGGAGTTGACCTGCCGGCCGCCCTCGGGCGGGTCGGCCTGGAAGGGCACCGGGGCGATCCCGTAGGCGTCGGGGTCCATGCCCTGGTGTTCGAGGGCGGTGCCCGCGGCCTGCCACAGGAGCATGGCGGCCTTGCCGCCGGCGAAGTCGGCCAGCGACTGGTTCTGCGCGTACTCGGCGTTGCCGGGGGCGACGATCCCGTCGGCGGCCAGGAAGTCGATGTACTGCTTGATCGCCTCGGCGGCCTCCGGGGTGTCGAAGGTGGCGTTGCCCTCCGCGTCGAAGAAGTCGGCGCCGTGCTGCTGCCCGAAGACGAAGGCGTGGTGGGTGTTCTCCGGGATGGAGGCGCCCTCGACGGCGAGGCCATAGGTGTCGCCCCCGGTCAGCCGCTGCCCGTCCTCGACGAGCTCCTCCCAGGTGGTGGGCGGGGTCTCGATCCCGGCGTCCGCGAACATCTGCTTGTTGTAGTAGAGCGCGTAGGCCAGGGAGTAGAGGGGAACGGCCGCCGGGTCCTGGCCCTCGGCCCCGGTCGCGGCGAGGGCGGAGGGCACGAAGCGGTCGGCGCCGCCGATGCGGGCGAAGGTCTCCTCGTCGAACTGGAGCAGCGCGCCGGTGGCCTGGAGCGAGGCGGACCAGGTGTTGCCGATGTTGAGCACGTCGGGGCCCTCGCCCGAGGCGGTGGCCGTCAGGATGCGGTCGAGCAGGCTGTCCCAGGGGATGACCTCCAGGTCCACCTCGATGCCGGTCTCCTCGGTGAAGGCGTCCAGGACGGGCTTCAGCACCTCCTCGTCGTTCTCGATGCTGGTGCCCTGATTGCTGGCCCAGTAGGTCAGCTTGTCGGGTTCGTCGTTGCTGCCGGCGTCCGTGCTGCCGCCGCCGCAGCCGGTGGCGGCCACCGCCGCGAGTGCGGCGGTCACGGCGACGGCGAGGGCTCTGCGGGTTCTGCGCATGGTCGGTGGGCCCTTCTCGGGGTGCTCCTGGACGGCTCTCAACAGCACCCGCAGGGCCGCGAGTTCGTTGGCCTGGGTGCTTAAATTTTGGCGTAAGTTAAGTGGGAAGAGAAGGGTGCGTCAAGAGTCTGACCACAGGTAGGTTGCTCAGCGGAGGGTTACATGCGTGAAGCGAAGAGACAGACCGTGCGCGACCTGCGCCGGGCCAACCGGGCGGCGCTCCTGCGGGAGCTGTACTTCCACGGCCCGCTCAGCCGCCACGAGCTGGGCCAGGCCACCGGGTTGAGCTCCGGCACGGTCAGCAACGTCACCGCGGGGCTGCTCGCCGACGGCCTGCTCAGGGAGGCCGGCTCGGTGGAGTCCGACGGCGGGCGGCCCAGAACCCTGCTGCAAGTCGACCCCGGCTGCGGCCGGTTGATCGGCGTGGACGTGGGGGAGACCCGGGTGCGCGTCGAGCTCTTCGACCTCACCTTCGCCGAGTTGGCCAGGGCCGAGTACGCGCTCGCCGACGAGGGGCACGACGTGGACCTCGTCGTCGCGCACATCAGGCAGGGCGTGGCCGACGTGCTCGGCGAGGCGCACGCCGCCCCCGGCCTGCTGCTCGGCGTCGGCGTGGGCGTGCCGGGCATCGTGGCGCGCGACCCGGCGGGCGCCGGGGGCGCGGTGGTGCACGGCCAGACCATCGGCTGGGACGCCGTCCCCCTGGAGGCGCTGCTGCGCGCCGCCGTGGAACTGCCGCCCGAGGTCCCCTTCTTCGTGGGCAACGGCGCCCGCACCTTCGGCCAGGCCGAGATGTGGTTCGGCGCCGGGCGCGGAGCCAGGGACGCCGTCATCGCGCTGCTCGGCTCGGGCGTCGGCGCCTGCATCGTCACCGACGGCGTGCCCTACGGCGGCGCGGGCAGCGGGGCGGGCGAGTGGGGGCACACCACCCTGCGCGTCGGCGGCAGGCGCTGCCGCTGCGGCGCCCTGGGCTGCCTGGAGGCGTACGTCGGCGCCGGGGCCCTGCTGGAACGCTGGGCCGAGGCGGGCGGCGAAGTCCCCGCGGCGGACCAGGAGGTGGCGCTGGCCGCGCTGCTCGCCGCCGCCGAGAAGGAGGACCCGAAGGCCGAGGCCCTGCTCGGGGAGACGGCCGAGTACCTCGGCGCCGGCATCGCCGACCTGGTGAACCTCTTCAACCCCGAGCGGATCGTCCTGGGCGGCTGGGCGGGGCTGCTGCTCGGCCCCCGCCTGCTGCCCGCCGTGCGCAGCGCGGCCGGGGCCTACGCCCTGCGCCACCCAGCGAACCGCGCCACCATTGACCTCGGCCGGCTCGGCGCGGACGCGGTCACGGTCGGCGCCGCGACCCTGCCGCTCGCGGACTTCCTGGCCCGCGGCGGCGCCTCGGCGTAGCGGCACCCCGGCGCGCCGGGCGGGAGCCCCGGCCCGCCGGGGCGGGACCCGGCGCGGCAGGGCGCCGGCCCGCGCCCTGCGCCCGGCCGCGGCGGCCCCGGCGGTCCGGGCGCCCCCGGCCCCCGGCCGCCGCGCGCCGCCGGCCGGCCGCGCGCCCGCCGTGACCTGCGGCGGTTGTAAAAAGTGAAACACGTTCTTATCATCGCGTCTGTCAGCGCACTCGCGGCACGCGGCAGTGCAGCGCCTGGGGGCCCGATGACAGCAGCGAAGCAGCGGGGCGACGGCCCTCTCGACGGGGTGCGCGTGGTGGAGTTCGCCGGGATCGGGCCCGGCCCCTTCGCCGCGATGCTGCTCGCCGACCTCGGCGCCGACGTGGTCCGAGTCGACCGCCCCGGCGGCACCTGGCCGCCGCTGCCGCCGGGCGCCGACCTCACCCACCGCAACAAGCGCTCCGTCCTCCTCGACCTGAAGACCCCCGAGGGCGCCGGGCAGGCGCTCGGCCTCGCCGCCCGCGCCGACATCCTGATCGAGGGCTTCCGGCCCGGCGTCGCCGAACGCCTCGGCATCGGCCCGGAGGACTGCCACGCCCGCAACCCGCGCCTGGTGTACGGCCGGATCACCGGCTGGGGCCAGGAGGGGCCGCTGGCCTCCCGCGCCGGCCACGACCTCACCTACCTCGCCCTCAGCGGCGCGCTCGGCCTGACCGGGCCCGCCACGGGGCCGCCCGCCTTCCCCGCGAACCTGCTCGGCGACTACGCCGGCGGCGCCCTCTACCTCGCCGTCGGCGTCCTCGCCGCCCTGCACCACGCCCGCGCCCACGGCCGCGGACAGGTCGTGGACGCCGCCATCGTGGACGGCGCGGCCCACCTGACCACGATGCTCCACGGGCTGCTCGCGGCCGGGGCCTGGCAGGACCGGCGCGAGGCCAACCTCCTCGACGGCGGCTCGCCCTACTACGGCGTCTACACCGCATCCGACGGCGGGCACCTGGCCGTCGGCCCCCTCGAACCGCGCTTCTACGCCGAGTTCGCCCGGCTGCTCGGCCTGGACGCCGCCGCCCTCGACCGCGAGGACCGGGCCCGCTGGCCGGAGCTGCGGGCCGAGATCGCGGCCCGCTTCGCCACCAGGACCCGCGACGAGTGGGCCGAGATCTTCGCCGCATCCGACGCCTGCGTGGCCCCCGTCCTCTCGCTGCGCGAGGCGCCGCGCCACCCCCACCTGGCGGCCCGCGCCACCTTCGCCGAACAAGCGGGCGTCCTGCAGCCGGCCCCCGCCCCCCGCTTCTCCGCCACCCCGGCCGCCCTCCGCCGCGGCCCGGCCACCCCGGGCGCCGACGCCGCGGCCGTCGCCCGCGACTGGGACCTGCCCGGACCGGCCGGGGCGGCCCCGGCCACCGCGGCCGCACCGGAATCCACGCAGCCAGAAAGGCAGGACGGATGAAGCGCCAGATCTTCGACGCGGAACACGAGGCGTTCCGGGAGACCGTGCGCACCTTCCTGGCCAAGGAGGTGCTGCCGCACTACCCGCGCTGGGAGCGCGAGGGCATCGTCCCGCGCGAGGCCTGGCGCGCGGCCGGGCGCCAGGGACTGCTCGGCCTGGCCGTGCCCGAGACCTACGGCGGCGGCGGGTCCGGCGACTTCCGCTTCAGCGCCGTGCTGGGCGAGGAGCTCTCCCGGGCGGGCGCCCGCGGCTTCGGCATCGTCCTGCACAACGACGTCATCGGCCCCTACCTCACCGCCCTCACCACCGAGGAGCAGCGGCGGCGCTGGCTGCCCGGCTTCTGCTCCGGCGAGCTGATCACCGCCATCGCGATGACCGAGCCGGGCGCGGGCTCCGACCTCCAGGGCATCCGCACCACCGCCACGGATCGGGGCGACCACTGGCTCCTCAACGGCGCCAAGACGTTCATCTCCAACGGCATCCTCGCCGACCTGGTCATCGTCGTGGCCCGCACCACCCCGCAGGGCGGCGCCAAGGGCCTGAGCCTGCTCGCCGTGGAACGCGACATGCCGGGCTTCGAACGCGGCCGCAAGCTCGACAAGATCGGCCAGCGGGCGCAGGACACCGCCGAGCTCTTCTTCCACGACGTGCGCGTCCCCAAGGCCAACCTGCTGGGCCGGCTGCACGGCGGCTTCGGCCACCTCATGGACCACCTCCCGCAGGAGCGGCTGACCATCGCGGTCGGCGCCCTCGCCGCGGCCGAGCGGGTCCTTTCCGCCACCACCACCCACGTGCGGGAGCGGGAGGCGTTCGGCGGGCCGCTGGCCAGGCTCCAGCACGTCCGCTTCACCATCGCGGAGATGGCCACCGAGTGCGAGGTCACCCGCGCCTTCGTCGACCGCTGCATCGCCGAGCACGCGGCCGGCCGCCTGGACACCGTGCACGCCTCCATGGCCAAGTGGTGGGCCACCGAGTTGCAGCTGCGCGTCGCCGATCGCTGCCTGCAACTCCACGGCGGCTCCGGCTACATGACCGAGAATCCGGTGGCCCGCGCGTTCACCGACGCCCGCGTGGGGACCATCTACGGCGGCACGACCGAGATCATGAAGGAGATCATCGGCCGCTCGCTGCTCGCTGACCGGCCCGCGGGCACCGGCGCGGGCGGGAAGACCCCCGAAGGCCCCAAGGCCCCGTAGCACCCGAAGAGTTCACGGCCCCACGAGGGCCGGGCGAGAGGAAGGCAACCGTGACCACCGAGGCGTACGTGTACGACGCCGTCCGCACCCCGCGCGGCCGGGGCAAGGCGAACGGCGCGCTGCACGGCACCAAGCCCATCGACCTCGTCGTCGGCCTCGTGCGGGAGCTGCTGCGCCGCAACCCCGGCCTCGACCCGGCCGAGATCGACGACATCGTGCTCGGCGTCGTCAGCCCGCACGGCGACCAGGGCTCGGACATCGCGAAGATCGCCGCCGTCGCCGCCGGGCTGCCGGACACCGTGGCCGGGGTGCAGCTGAACCGCTTCTGCGCCTCGGGACTGGAGGCCGTCAACGCGGCGGCGGCCAAGATCAGGGCCGGCTTCGACGACCTGGTCCTGGCCGGCGGCGTGGAGTCGATGTCCCGGGTGCCGATCGGCTCGGACGGCGGCGCCTGGATGATGGACCCGATGACCAACCACGAGGTCGGCTTCGTGCCGCAGGGCATCGGCGCCGACCTCATCGCCACGATCGAGGGCTTCAGCCGCCGGGACGTGGACGAGTACGCCGCCCTCTCCCAGGAACGCGCCGCCGCCGCCTGGAAGGAGGGCCGCTTCGCCCGCTCCGTCGTCCCCGTCGCCGACCGCAGCGGCCTGATCGTCCTCGACCACGACGAGCACCTGCGCCCCGGCACCACCGCCGACAGCCTGGCGCGGCTTTCGCCCTCCTTCGCGGAACTCGGCGAACGCGGCGGCTTCGACGCCGTCGCCCTGCAGAAGTACCACTGGATCGAACGCATCGACCACGTCCACCACGCGGGCAACTCCTCGGGCATCGTGGACGGCTCCGCCCTGGTCGTGCTCGGCAGCGCGGAGGCGGGCCGGCGCCTGGGGCTGACCCCGCGCGCCCGGGTGGTCTCGGCGGCCGTGACCGGCTCCGAGCCCACCATCATGCTCACCGGACCCGCCCCGGCCACCCGCAAGGCCCTGGCCAAGGCCGGTCTCGGCATCGAGGACATCGACCTGGTGGAGATCAACGAGGCGTTCGCCGCCGTCGTGCTGCGCTTCGTGCGCGAACTCGGCCTCGACCTCGGCAAGGTCAACGTCAACGGCGGGGCCATCGCCCTCGGCCACCCGCTGGGTGCCACCGGCGCGATGATCCTGGGCACCCTCGTCGACGAGCTGGAGCGGCGCGAGCTGCGTTACGGCCTCGCCACCCTCTGCGTCGGCGGCGGCATGGGCATCGCCACCGTCATCGAACGCGTCTGACCCCGCCCCCGACCCGACGCCCCCCTTGGAGACACCGACATGCCCGCCGACCAGCCAGCGAAGGCGCCCGGAGAGATGACAGGAACCGCACAGGAGACGGCCCCCCGCGCCGCCGGCGGCCCGCCCGCGGGCGAGCCGGCCGGGAGCCCCGGGCCCGCCGCCTCCCCGATCCGCTGGGAGCGGGACGCGGAGGGCGTGGTCACCCTCACCCTGGACGCGCCGGGAAGCCCGGTCAACCTCATGGACGCCGCCTTCGCCGCCGCCCTCGCCGAGGTCGCCGGCCGGCTCGGGGCCGAGGCCGAGGCCGGCACCCTGCGCGGCGTGCTCGTCACCTCGGCCAAGCGCTCCTTCTTCGCCGGGGCGGACCTGCGCGAGCTGCGCGCGGCAGGTCCCGGGGACGCCGCGGAGGTCTTCGCCGCCGCCCAGCGGGTCAAGGGGGCCCTGCGCCGGATCGAGACGCTGGGCGTGCCGGTCGTCGCGGCCCTGAACGGCAGCGCGCTGGGCGGCGGCCTGGAGATCGCCCTCGCCTGCCACCGGCGCATCGCCCTCGACGCGCCCGGCAGCCGCTTCGGCCTGCCCGAGGTCACCCTCGGCCTGCTGCCGGGCGGCGGCGGGGTGACGCGCACCGTCCGGCTGCTCGGCATCGCCGAGGCGCTGCTCCAGGTGCTGCTCGAAGGCGCCACGTTCCCGCCCGCCAGGGCGCTCGAACTCGGCCTGGTGCACGAGGTGGTCCCCGACGAGGCGGAGTTGCTGCGGCGCGCCAGGGCGTTCATCGCCGAGAACCCGCGCGCCGCGCAGCCCTGGGACCTGCCGGGCCACCGCATCCCAGGCGGCACCCCCGCCGACGCGCGGTTCGCCGGCGAACTGCCCACCTTCCCCGCCCTCCTGCGGAAGCGCACCGGCGGGGCGCCCGCCCCGGCCCCGCGCAACATCCTGGCCGCCGCCGTCGAGGGCGCGCAGGTGGACGTCGAGACCGCCCTGACCATCGAGTCGCGCCACTTCACCGAGGTGGCGACGGGACAGGTCTCCACCAACATGATCCAGGGCTTCTTCTTCGACCTCAGGCGGGTCAGGTCCGGGGCCGCGCGCCCCGCCGGGCAGCCCGAGCGCCGCGCCCGCCGCGTCGCCGTGCTCGGCGCCGGCATGATGGGCGCCGGCATCGCCCACGCCTGCGCCGTGGCGGGCGCCGAGGTGGTGCTGAAGGACGTCACCCGCGAGGCGGCCGAGCGCGGCAGGCGGCACGCCGAGCGGCTGCTGGAACGGGCCGTCGCGGCCGGCCGCGCCACCCAGGAGGAAGGCGAGGCGGCCCTGGCCAGGATCACCCCGACCGCCGAGACGGCCGAGCTGAGCGGCTGCGACGTGGTCATCGAGGCCGTCTACGAGGACCCCGGGCTCAAGCACAAGGTGTTCCAGGAGGTCCAGGAGGTCGTGGCGCCCGGCGCGCTGCTGTGCTCGAACACCTCGACCCTGCCCATCACCGAGCTCGCCGGGGCCGTCGACCGCCCGGCCGACTTCCTCGGGCTGCACTTCTTCTCGCCCGTGCACCGGATGCCGCTCATCGAGGTCATCCGCGGCGCCCACACCTCCGAGGCCGCCCTGGCCCGCGCCTTCGACCTCGCCGCGCAACTCGGCAAGACCCCGATCCTGGTGAACGACTCCCGGGGCTTCTTCACCTCCCGGGTCATCGGGCGCTACCTCAGCGAGGGAATCGCCATGGTCGGCGAGGGAGTTCCCGCCGCCTCCGTCGAGCAGGCCGCGGCCCAGGCCGGCTATCCCACGCCGGTGCTCGCCCTGGCGGACGAGCTGACGCTGGGCCTGCCCCGCCGGATCTGGGCCGCGGAACGGGCCGCGGCCGAGGCCGCGGGCACCCCCTGGCGGCCGGAGCCCGCGCAGGCGGTGGTGGACCGCATGCTCGACGAGTTCGGCCGCGGCGGGCGGGCCGCAGGCGCCGGGTTCCACGAGTACCGGGACGGGACGCGGGCCGGCCTGTGGCCCGGGCTTCGCGAGCACTTCGGCGACGGGACGCGCCCGCCGCTGCGCGACCTGAGCGAGCGGCTGCTGTTCGCCGAGGCGCTGGAGACGGTGCGGCTGCTCGACGAGGGCGTCCTGCGCTCGGTCGCGGACGCCAACGTCGGCTCGCTGCTCGGCATCGGCTTCCCCGCCTGGACCGGCGGGGCGCTCCAGTACGTCAACGGCTACCCGGGCGGCCTGCCCGGCTTCGTGGACCGCGCGCGGGAGCTGGCCGAGCGGTACGGCGAGCGGTTCGCCCCGCCCCCCGGCCTGCTCGAACGGGCAAGCCGCGGCGGGCGGTTCACCGACGAGGACGGCGCGGACGGCGAGGAGGGCCGGGCCGGGCAGGGACGAACGGAGGATCTTACTCGGCATCACCCCCCCCCTGCTGCGGGCCGTCCCCGCTCCGGGCCTGATCAACCCGGTGATCGGCTCC
>NZ_RBAL01000014.1 GCF_003626535.1 Streptomyces hoynatensis | reverse complement strand
CCAGCCGCCGGAAGCGGCCCGGCGCCAGACCGGTGAACACCTCGATCACGTCACGACGTTCCGCACTCAGCACCTGCACGATCAGCCCAACGCGCACCAGCCACAACAGTTACGAGACAACCTTTAGGGAGAGAGACGTCGAGCCACTGATCGTCGATCAATGCCCCTGCGTACAAGGCAAGTCCCCCTACTCGTCGACGGGAATGGCATCAACAACGGCGCCCGGCCGTGCCCACGCCGAGAAGTCGTACGCGGCAGCAGCTGCATCGGTAGCCCCCGCCCCGGCGAGAGGGCCACCCCCGTACACACCGGCCCGCATCCCCACCCACCACGGGACGGCGCCCCACCACCCAACACCCCCGCAGACAGCCAACCCCCCGCCACCCACGGCACCCCCCTTCCGCCGCCAGCCTCCCTCTCGTGCATCCGCACGACGCCGCACCCGGCCGACGGCCCGCCACGTAGACCGCCCACAGATTCCGCACCCGCCCAACCACCCGCCCCGTAGACCGCCCGCAGAACCCGGCGTTCGCCGGAACCACGAGGCGGGTGAAGAAATCCGGTACCTGCCCCGGCACCACATCCCGGATGGCTTCCAGTTTCCAGCCGACGGAAACGACTGGTGGCTCTTCGACGGTGAAACGCTGGCGGTGACCCACTTCCGCCCCGACGGGCGATTCGAAGGGGCGGAACTGATCACGGACGCGGCGGTTGTCAGCGAGGCTGTGCGCGTCAGAGACGAACTCTGGTCCCTCGCTATCCCGTACGACGACTACACGCGCTGACCTCCGCCGTGTCGAACAACGCTCAGCAAGCACGAGAGGTATTCGGCGCCCGACTGAGAGAGCTCCGGAAAGAGAAGGGGCTCACCGGCCGGACGCTGGCCAATGCCGCAGGCTGGCACCTGTCTAAGGTCTCCCGGATCGAACACGGTATAAGCAAACGATCACCGAACCAGACCTGCACACCTGATGCCGCATTGTCGGCGCCGAAGAGCAGATTCCAGATCTCGTCACAACGACACGCAACATCGAGGCCATGTGGCTCGAATGGCGACGCACCTTTGTCGCCGGAGCCAAGACGCATCAAAAACGTTCGCTCCCGCTGCACGAAAGAACGCCCAACTTCCGCATCTTTCAACCGGCCACCGTATGGGGCACGCTGCAAACCGCAGACTACGCCGCCGCCACCTTTCGACAGGTCATTGATTTTCTACAGATTCCCGACGACACGGACGAAGCTGTAGCGATGCGCATGCAGCGACAGCAGTTCCTGTACAAGGGCGACCGTCGATTCAGTGTCATTCTCGGGGAACAAGCCCTCTATACCAACTACGGCGGACCCGAGGTCATGCGCGGCAGCTCGACAGGTTGTTGGCGGTCACGACCCTTCCCCGACTGAGCCTCGGCATCATCCCGCGCACGGCGAAACAGAAGATATGGACGGGCAACCCGTTCAGCTTCTTTGACGACAGCCTGGTGATTGTGGAGACCTCCTCGGCAGAGCTTTCAGTAACTCAGCCCCGAGAACTCAAGCTGTACAGCCGCGCGTTCACCATGCTGCAACAGTCAGCGGTATACGGACCCGACGTGCGTGCACTGATCTCGACAGCGCTCGCCGAGTGGGAACGGGCCGGGTAGCGCGAGTGCGGCCCGGGGAACAGCCGTCCCTCATCCCAGATGCGGAAGTTGGCCATATCCAGACGTTCGGGGCCGGGACGCCTGGGGCCGTTCTGCCTAGAACCTTAGCCGTCTCCGTGATCACCGCTGAACTTGCGGCGTATATCCGCACCGGAGCCGCGAGGTGGGGTGGGGGTATGCTTGACTCTTGCCATGAGCACGCTACAGACAGCGGCAACTTTGGCAACGATGGCTGTGGCACTAGTCGGGGTGCCTGCAACGTTCATCCAGGCACGAGCGTCAAGCCGCGCTGCACAGGCAGCCTTGGCCAACGCTCAGGCAGCGCTGAAAGCCGCAGACGGTACACACAAATCAGCAGAAGCTACACGGACGGCGCCGCTCGAAAGGGATCGGCGAGACTGGCAGCGAAAAGCAGCCGCAGACTTTCTTGACGCAACTCACACCTTTTATGATTCGCTGGGAAAACTATTCACGCACAATTCGATTCTGCGACTATGGCCGGACGAACAGAGCAGAGAGGACGCAGCCCGCGCCGAACGCGAATTCGGATTGAGATTCAATGAAACCCGCGATTTACTCAAAGGGATAAATCGCTGCGGCACTGTAATAGACCTGGAGGGGCCTGACTCCTTGATCGACTTCGCTTCGCGCATCGTAGAGTCAGGTAATCTCACCTTGTCGCTGGTCAATCCTTTGGATCTCGCCATTCCCAATAGCTCGGCAGCCCTCCTTGTACAGGAATCCGAAGAGCAGCGTGATGCCATATTTAGGGCGGCTCTGAGAGATTTCGATGAGCATGTGAGGGAGTTCCGTCAGTGCGCCCGTGAATACTTCAACAACACGTGAAGGCGCTTTCGGCTTCCGTGTCACGGCCCTGGAACCCGTACACGTTCTGGGCTGCTATACGACTGACCGGGGCCACAGGCGGCCGGGCGGCCGAACCCCGGTGCGGTGCGCCTGCGTTGGGGCCGGGGCCGGTCGGCTCCGGCCCCGCAGTGGGCGAGCGGGCACGGGGACGCGGGGCGCGTCGCGGGGCGCGGGGCGCGTTCGCGGGGTCCCGTGCGGGTCCGCGCCGGGTCAGTCCTGCCGGTTCAGGTCGGCCGGGAGGAGTTGCTCGGTGAGGAGGCGGCGCACCCTGGCGTTTCGTTCCGGGGGGCGCCAGCCAGGAGTCGAGGAGCCGCCAGCCGTGGAAGTAGCCCAGGACGTACCGGGCCATGCCGGTGGTCTTCAGGGAGCCGAGTGCGGCCTGCGTCTCCGCGTCGGTCCTCGGCCGCCGCGGGCGCCATCCGTGCGCACAACCGGCGTACGCGCACAACCGGCGTACGTAGGGGGCCCGTTCGTCGATAAGCCGGTCCAAGGCGAGCGCATCCCACTGCTGAGCAGCCGCGACGTTCTTCGGGTCCACACCGGAAAGCGCCCGGGAACCTGCCGGAGGTTCCCTGGCACTTTCCGGCGAGAGGACCGGCCCCGCGCGGCGCGAACCGCCGCCGCCGCCGAAACGGAACGCACGCCCGCGGTGACCCCGGGTACCGCCTACGCGGTTCCCGCCCGCGCGGCGGCGAGCCCGGTGGCCGCCTTCGGCCGCCTCGATGGCGGCGTTGAGCCCGGTGAGCAACGCGCCGACGATCATCAGGTCGGGTGTCACTGGGCACTCCGAGCGCGCGGGCGAGAGAGGCGCGGGCACGGGGGCACCCGGGCGTGAGGGGGCGGGCGCGCGGGCGCGCGGGGCGCGAGCGGCGGCGGCGCGTGCGGGGGCGCGGGGGCGCGGGGGTGCGGGGGCGCGGGGTGGTGCGGCGGTACCCGGGTGGGGCGGGGATTGGGATGCCCGATGCGGGATACCCGGGCCGCAGACGTGGGTACCTTCGGCTGCGCCCGGGCCCCTGGGCGCACAGGAGGCTGACAGATGTCCGCCGAGATCGAGGACTACGCGTTGCTGGGCGACCTGCAGACCGGCGCGCTCGTGGGCCGGGACGGGTCCATTGACTGGCTGTGCCTGCCCCGTTTCGATTCGCGCGCCTGCTTCGCCGCGCTGCTGCACGACGAGAGCGCCGGCCACTGGAGGCTGGCGCCCGCCGCCGGGGGGACGGCCCACCGGCGGCAGTACCGCGGCGAGTCCCTGATCCTGGAGAGCGAGTGGCACACCCCCGAGGGTTCCGTGCGCGTCATCGACTGCATGCCGCCGCGCGGCGAGGCCGCGGACGTGGTCCGGGTCGTCGAGGGCCTCTCCGGCCGGGTGCCGATGCGGATGCATCTGCGGCTGCGCTTCGACTACGGCCACATCCTTCCGTGGGTGAGCCGCATCGAGGGGGACCTGAACACGGTGGCCGGACCCGACGCCGTCTGGCTCAGGACCCCCGTCGCCACGCAGGGCTCGGGCAACGAGACCTCCGCGGAGTTCACCGTCGGGCCCGGCGACCGGGTGCCGTTCATCCTGCTGTACCAGCCCTCGCACCTCCCGTCCGCCGAGCCGGTCGACGCGGAGTGGGCCCTCGCCGACACCGAACGGTTCTGGAGCACCTGGATGTCGGTGTGCGACTACCGGGGGCACTGGCAGGACGCCGTGCGGCGTTCCCTGGTCACGCTGAAGGCGCTGACCTACGCGCCGACCGGCGGAATCCTGGCCGCCGCCACCACCTCCCTGCCGGAGCAGATCGGCGGGGAACGCAACTGGGACTACCGCTACTGCTGGCTGCGCGACGCCACCTTCACCCTGCAGGCGCTGCTGGACACGGGCTTCATCGAGGAGGCGTACGAGTGGCGGGAGTGGCTCCTGCGCGCGGTGGCCGGGGACCCGGCCGACCTGCAGATCATGTACGCGCTGGACGGCACCCGCCGCATCCCGGAGTGGACCGCGGACTGGCTGGAGGGGTACGAGGGCGCCTCGCCGGTGCGGATCGGCAACGCGGCGGTCGACCAGTTCCAGCTGGACGTGTGGGGGCAGGTGCTGGACAGCCTGCACCTCGCGCGGGAGAGCGGCCTCGCGATGAGCGAGACGGCGTGGAACCTTCAGCACGCGATGCTGGACTTCCTGGAGGGGCACTGGAACGACCCCGACAACAGCCTCTGGGAAGTGCGCGGCGAGCGGCGGCACTTCGTCCACTCCAAGGTGATGGCGTGGGCCGGCCTGGATCGGGGCGTGCGGGCGGTGCACGAGGGCAGGCTGCCGGGTCCCGCCGACCGGTGGGCGGCGCTGCGGGACCGGATCCACGACGAGGTCTGCGCGAAGGGGTACGACGCGGAGCGCGGGACGTTCACCCAGTTCTACGGTTCGCAGGGGCTGGACGCCGCGCTGCTGCTGCTGCCCCGCGTCGGGTTCCTGCCCTGGTCGGACCCGCGGATGCGGGGCACCCTGGCGGCGGTGGAGCGGGAGCTGACCGAGGACGGCTTCGTGCTGCGCTACCGGCCGGAGGCCGACGGGGGCGTGGACGGGCTGCCCGGCACGGAGGGAGCGTTCCTCGCCTGCACCTTCTGGCTCGCCGACGCCCTGCACGGCACCGGCCGCGTGGCGGAGGCCAAGGCCCTGTTCGAACGCCTGCTGGCGCTGCGGAACGACGTGGGCCTTCTCAGCGAGGAGTACGACACCCGGCTGAAGCGGCAGATCGGGAACACGCCGCAGGCGTTCAGCATGGTGGGCCTGGTCAACACCGCGCGGAACCTCAGCGGCGGTGAGATTCGTACGGCCGCCGAGTAGCCGCCGGGGTGGCGGTGCCGGGGGTGGGGAGTTCGACGGTGATGCGGATGCCGCCGGTGGGGCGGGGGGTGAGGGTGAGGGTTCCGGCGTGTGCCTCGGTGATGGTTTTGACGATGGCCAGGCCCAGCCCGACGCCGGCATGGTCGCTGCGCTCGCTGTGGACGCGTTGGGTGCCGCGCCGGAAGGGCTCGGTGAGCGTCGCGGCCAGCTCAGGGGAAAGGTGCTCCCCGGTGTTCTCGACGGTCAGCACCACCGCGTCGGGGCGGGTGCCGGTGTGAACCCAGGCGGTGCCGCGTCCGGGCAGGTTGTGGACGATCGCGTTCTGCACCAGGTTCGTGGTCAACTGCAGCAACAGCGCACGCGAACCGAGCGTGGGGGCGGCGTCCCCGGAGGTTTCCAGGGTGACGCCGTGCTTCTCCGCCAGCGGCCACAGGGTTTCGGTGGCCTCCTCCGCCAACAGGGACAGGTCCACCCGTTCCCGGGTGAAGGAACGCCGGTTGGCCCGGCTCAGCAAAAGCAACGCCTCGGTGAGATCGATCGCCCGCGTATTGACCGCATGCAGCCGGTCGATAACCTCCCCCGGGTCCCGATCCGGATCGGTACGCGCCACATCCAGAAGCGTCTTCGAAATCGCCAGCGGAGTACGCAACTCGTGAGAGGCATTGGCCGCGAACCGCTGCTGCTCCACGATGTGCGATTCGAGCTGCTCCAGCATCGTGTCGAAGACGTCCGCAAGCTCCCGGAATTCATCCGCGGGCCCTTCCAGACGGACCCGATGAGACAGCGAACCATCCGCCGCCATCCGCGCCGCATGAGCAATCCGCGTCAACGGCGCCAGCATCCGCCCGGCAAGAATCCACCCACCCAAAAGACCGAACACCAGCAGAAAGACCAGGGCCGCGACGGCGGCAGGCGCGAAGCCGCGCAGGAGGTCGAATCTGGGGTCGCCCCTCGGCAGCCAGCGGACCACGAAGATCCAGGCGACGGCCAGCAGGAGGGCGCCGGCGAGAAAGAGAAACCCGGCATAGCTGAGGGTGAATTTCAGGCGGGCGCTGAGTCCTGGCCGTCTAGTCATGAGCGTCGCCGGTGCGGGTGGGGTCGGGGCCGGAGTCGATGCGGTAGCCGACGCCGGGCACCGTGGCGATGAGCCAGGGTTCGCCGAGTCGTTTGCGCAGGGCGGAGACGGTGATGCGGACGGCGTTGGTGAACGGGTCGGTGTTCTCGTCCCAGGCCCGTTCCAGGAGTTCCTCGGCGCTGACCACGCCGCCCTCCGCGGCGACGAGGACTTCGAGAACGGCGAACTGCTTTCTGGTCAATGCGACATAACGGCCGTCCCGGTAGACCTCGCGGCGGAAAGGGTCGAGCCGCAGGCCCGCGATCTCCCGCACGGGCGGCCTGTTGTATGCGCGCCTGCGGTCGAGTGCCCTGAGCCTGAGGACGAGCTCTTGCAGCTCGAACGGCTTGGTGAGGTAGTCGTCGGCGCCGAGTTCGAACCCGGAGGCCTTGTCGTCGAGACGGTCGGCCGCGGTGAGCATGAGGATCGGCATGCCGCTGCCCGAGGAGACGATGTGGGTGGCGATCTCGTCACCGGAGGGCCCGGGAATGTCGCGGTCGAGGACGGCGATGTCGTAGGTGTTGATGTCCAGCAGCCGAAGTGCGGTGTCGCCGTCCCCGGCGAGGTCGGCCGCGATCGCCTCCAGGCGCAGGCCATCGCGAATGGCCTCGGCGAGATAGGGCTCGTCCTCGACAATCAACACGCGCATAGCATGAATGCTACAAGTCGGCGCATATTGTCAGCGTATCGAACGTCGCATACGCGAGGGCAACATCGGTCCGCCTTGACTGGTGGGATGACGCGAACCCCGCCCTCGCCACGAACAATGCTCCGCCGGGTTCGCCGGCTCCTCCTCATCGCCCCGGCGACCGCCGCCCCGGCGACCGCCACGGCAACGACCATGCCGACCGGGTCGGCCGCCCCGGCGGCGTCCCCGCTCCCCGGCGCCCGGCCCGACGGCGGCCAGGGCGCCTGGCGAGGGCGCCTCCGCCGGGCGATCCGCGGCTGCTTCCGGCCGGGGCCCTGGAAGCGGGGCCTGGTGCTCGCGGCGCTGGCGCTGCTTCTCGGCCTGCTCCTGCTGGCGCACGCGGAGATCCCCAACGGCGGGACGGGAAACCTCGGCAGCCTGGTGGAGACGTTCCTGCCCTGGCTCGGCCTGTTCGTCCCGCCGCTGCTGGTCGCGGCCCTGTGGCGCCGCTCGGCCTCCGCGGTGGCCGCGCTGCTGCTGCCGGTCACGGCCTGGCTGCACCTCTTCGGGGGACTGCTCGTCGACAAGTCCCATCCGGGCCACAGCGACCTCACCGTGGTCAGCCACAACGTCGGCGCCGGCAATCCCGACCCGGCCGGCGCCGCCCGCGACCTGGCCGCCTCGGGCGCGGACCTGCTCGCCCTGGAGGAGCTGACCCCGCAGGCCACGAGCGCGTGCGAGGAGGAGCTGGCGAAGACGTACCCGTACCACACGGTGCAGGGCACGGTCGGGCTGTGGAGCAGGCTGCCGCTGTCGGACACGCGGCCGGTCGACGTCGCCATGGGCTCCCCCCGGGCGCTGCACGCCACGGTGGCCACGGACCGGGGGCCGCTCGCGGTCTACGTGGCCCACCTGGGCTCGGTGCGGGTGTTTCCCAGGAGCGGCTTCTGGACGATCCGGCGGGACGTCGGCGCGCAGGCGCTCGCCCGGGCCGTGGCCGCCGAGCGGAACGAGCGGGTGGTGCTGCTCGGCGACCTGAACGGCACCATGGACGACCGCGCGTTCGACGGCCTCACCTCGCAGCTGCGCTCGGCGCAGGAGGTGGCGGGGGACGGCTTCGGCTTCACCTGGCCGGCGACGTTCCCCGTGGCCCGGGTCGACCAGATCCTGGTCGGGGGCGTGCGGGCGGACAGCGCCTGGAACCTCCCGGCCACCGGCAGCGACCACCTGCCGGTGGCCGCGGGCATCAGCTTCGCGTGACCACGCGGGGCACGCAGGGCCGGAGGGCCGGAGGACCGGGAGACGGGGAGACCGCGGCCCCGGGCCCGTGCGGCGCCGGCCCGCCACCTATCGCCCGCGTATCGAAAACCGCATACGCGCCGGCAACAGCACCCCGGATTGACTTGAGGCATGCCCTACAGCGAACCAGTACCCACGGCAGCCCGGGGCCGGTGGCGCCCGGGGTGCGGCAGCGCCCCCTCCGGGAGCGCCGACGCGAAGACGGCGCAGGCCGGCGCGAGGACGGCGGAGAGGTGAGCGCAACCGCACACCGCCGGGGGGCGCGGCTCGCGGGCACGCGGCTGACCGTGGGGCCGATCAGCGCCGAACGGCATCTGGAGTTCGTGCAGGCGCAGCGGTCGGTCAGCTTCCTGCAGACGCCCGCGTGGGGCCGCGTCAAGACCGAGTGGCGCAGCGAGTCCCTCGGCTGGTACGACGGGCGGCGGCTGGTCGGCGCCGGGCTCGTCCTGTACCGCCCGGTGCCGCGGCTCGACCGCCTGACCCTGGCCTACCTGCCCGAGGGCCCCGTCATCGACTGGGCGGGCGAGATCGACGCGTTCCTGGGCCCGCTGGCGGACTATCTGAAGGCGCGCGGCGCGTTCGCGATCCGGCTCGGCCCGCCGGTGCGCACCCATGTGTGGGGCGCCGCCCGGGTCAAGGAGGGCATTGCCGATCCGGACATCGCGCGGCTCACCGACCTGCCCGGCGGGGAGGCCGACCCGGTCGGCGCCCGGGTGACCGGCCGCCTCGCGGAGGCCGGCTGGCTGCCGCAGAGCCCCCTGGACGGCTTCGGGGTGGGGCATCCGCAGTTCAAGTACGAGATCCCGCTGGCGGGCAGGTCCGAGGGCGAGGTGCTCTCGGGCATGAACCAGCTCTGGCGCCGCAACATCAAGAAGGCGGCCAAGGAGGGCGTCGAGGTCACGGTCGGCGAGGACCTGCAAGGCTTCCACGACCTGTATGTCCACACCGCGGAACGCGACCGGTTCACGCCCCGGCCGCTGCGCTACTTCGAGACGATGTACGCGGCGCTGCGGGCCGAGGACCCCGAGCGGATCAGGCTCTACCTGGCCCACCACCGGGGCGACCTGGTCGCCGCCACCCTCCTGATCCGCGTCGGCGCCCACGCCTGCTACGCCTACGGCGCCTCCTCCACCCACAAGCGCGAGGTGCGCGGCTCCAACGCCTGCCAGTGGGCGATGATCCGCGACGCGCTGGCGGGCGGCTGCGACGTCTACGACCTGCGCGGGATCACGCCCACCCTCGACGCCGGGGACCCGCACGTCGGGCTGATCCAGTTCAAGGCGGGCACCGGCGGTCAGGCGGTGAGGTACGCCGGCGAGTGGGACCTGCCGCTGCGGCCGATGGTCTACCGGGTCTTCGACCTGTACATGAAGCGGCGCAGGCGCTGAGCCGGGGGCCGCCGCGCACCGCACGGCGGCCACGGCGGCACGGGGTGCGGGACCGCGAAGTCACGGCGGCACGGCGGCACGCCGCCACGGTGCCGCGCCGCGGCGGGTTCCTCCCATCCCGCTAGGCGAGTTGGGCGGCGACCTCGTCGAGGCGCGCCCCGCGGGAGCCCTTCACGAGCACCAGGTCCCCGGCGGCGAGGTGGTTGCGCAGCCAGTCGACGGCGGCGTCGTTGCCGGCCAGCAGCACCGCCCGTTCGCCCGCGCCCTCGGCGATCGCCCGGGCGGCCTCCCCGACCGCGGCGACCACGTCCGCGCGGGCGGCGGCGTACTCCCCGACGGCGCGGTGCTCCGCCTCGCTGTCCTCGCCCAGTTCGAGCATCTCGCCGAGGACGGCGATGCGGCGCCGGGCCCCGATCGCCGCCAGGGCGTCCAGGGCGGCGCGGGTGGAGTCGGGGTTGGCGTTGTAGGAGTCGTTGAGCAGCACCGCCCCACCGGCCAGGTCGCGCGGTTCCATCCGCCACCGCGACAGCGAGGAGGTGGCCAGCGCCGCCGCTGCCGCGTCGAGGGGCACGCCGGCCGCCAGGGCGGCGGCCGCGGCGGCCGACGCGTTGAGCGCCTGGTGGGCGCCCACGTGCGGCAGCGTGACCCGGGCCGAGGCGCGGGCGGTCCGCAGCGTGAACGAGGGCCGGCCGAGCCGGTCGAGCGCCGGGTCGAGCACCCGCACGTCGGCGTGCCGCGCCCGGCCGAAGGTCAGCACGGGGCCCTCGGCGAACGCCCGCATCGCGGCCACCCGGGGATCGTCGGCGTTGAGGACGGCGGTGCCGCCGGGCGCCAGGCCCCGCACCAGCTCGCCCTTGGCCCTGGCGATGGCCGCGCGCGAGCCGAACTCGCCGAGGTGGGCCTGGCCGACGTTGAGCACGACGGCGATGTCGGGGGCGACCAGCGCGGTGAGTGCGGCGATGTCGCCGACGCGGCGGGCCCCCATCTCCAGGACGAGGAACCGGGTGGCCGGGTCGGCGCGCAGCATGGTGAGCGGCACGCCGAGTTCGTTGTTGAACGAGCCGAGGGTGGCGGTGGTCGGCGCGGCGCTCGCCAGCACGGCCGCGAGCAGGTCCTTGGTGCCGGTCTTGCCCTGGGAGCCGGTCAGCGCGACGACGGTCAGCCGGTCACGCAGCCGGGCCACGACGTGGACGGCGAGCGCCTGGAGCGCGGCCCGGACGTCCTCGACCAGGACGGTGGGCAACGCGGTGGGCCGGGAGCCGAGCACGGCCACCGCGCCGGCCTGGCGGGCCTGGGCGGCGTAGTCGTGGCCGTCGACGTGCTCGCCGGCGAAGGCGGCGAACAGGCCGCCCGGCTCGGCCTGCCGGCCGTCGAGCACGGCCGGGGCGGTCACCGTCACGGCGGCGTTGCCCTCGACCCTGCCGCCGACGACCGCGGCGATCTCGGCGAGGCTGAGCGGGATCACGGCCGGGCGGCGCGGACGCCGGCGAGCGGGAGCGCGCGAAGGAGGGGCGGCGGGCTGACGGGGTGTGCGGCGGACGCCGGTTCGCTGTGGGTCATGCCGCCAGTCAAGGCGCGTTGACGTTGCCGGCGCGTATCCGCTTTTCGATACGCGGAGAATAACCTTACCGGCCGGTAGTATATGGGCGGCTTATCGAAAACTGCATACGCGCCGGCAACGCCACGCCGCCTTGACTTGAGGCATGGTCTTCAGCGAACCAGCAAGAACGGCGGCCCATCCCACCTCCGCGCCGCCGGCCTCGTCCACCTCGGCCGCTCCGGCGACGGGAATCACCGTCTACGGATGCGGGCGGGACGAGGCGGTCCTGTTCCGGGAGCTGGCCCCGCGCCTCGGCGTGACGCCCACCCTCACGGAATCGGGCGCCTCCGAGGCGAATGCCGAACTGGCCCGGGGAAACCGCTGCGTCAGCATCGGCCACAAGACCCGGATCACCTCCCGCACCCTCCGCGCCCTCAGCCGGATCGGCGTCAGGTACATTTCCACCAGAAGCATCGGCTACAACCACATCGACGTGGAGTACGCGGCGAGCCTCGGCATTTCCGTGGAGAACGTCGCCTACTCCCCCGACAGCGTGGCCGACTACACCCTGATGCTGATGCTGATGGCGGTGCGCCACGCGAAGACCGTCATCCGCCGCACGGACGTGCACGATTACCGGCTGCACGGCATGCGCGGAAGGGAACTCCGGGACCTGACCGTCGGGGTGGTGGGCACCGGACGCATCGGCTCGGCGGTCGTGGAAAGGCTGCGGGGATTCGGCTGCCACACGGTCGCCTACGACAAACGCCCCAAGACGGCCGCCGACTACGTCCCGCTCGACGAGTTGCTGCGGTTGAGCGACATCGTCACGCTCCACGCGCCACTCGACGCGGACACCCATCACCTGCTGAATCGCCGGCGCATCGAGCAGATGAAGCCCGGCGCGTTCCTCATCAACACCGGGCGCGGCCCACTCGTCGACACCGAGGCCCTGGTCCCGGCGCTGGAAAGCGGAAGGCTGGCCGGCGCGGCACTGGACGTCCTCGAAGGAGAGGAAGGAATTTTCTACGCCGACCACAGGAACCGCCCCCTCGACAACAAGCCGCTGCTGCGGCTGCAAAAGCTGCCGAATGCACTCGTCAGCCCGCACATCGCCTACTACACGGACCACGCCCTGAGGGACATGGTCGAAAACTCCCTCGTCAACTGCCTGGAATTTGAGAGCACACATCAGCATGACTAGACTGAAGATCGGAATCATATTCGGCGGTGTCTCGGAGGAGCACCCGGTCTCCGTCAAGTCCGCGCAGGAGATCGCGCGGCACCTCGACGCCGAGAAGTACGAGCCGTTCTACATCGGGATCACCAGGAGCGGCGCCTGGCGGCTCTGCGACGGGCCCGAGCCGGACTGGGAGAACGGCAGGTGCCGCCCTGTCGTGCTCTCACCGGACAGAAACGTCCACGGACTGCTCGTTCTGGAGCAGGGACGCTACGGAACGATCGGCCTGGATGTGGTGCTGCCCGTCCTGCACGGCAAGCTCGGCGAGGACGGCGCAATGCAGGGCCTGCTGGAGCTCTCCGGCATCCCCTACGTCGGCTGCGACGTCCAAAGCTCCGCCCTGTGCATGGACAAGTCCCTCGCCTACCTCGTCGCCAAAAGCGCCGGGATCGCCACGCCCGCATTCCTGACCGTCGCGGCAAACGAGGACGTCGACCCCGACCGGCTCACCTACCCGGTCTTCGTGAAGCCGGCCCGTTCCGGCTCGTCCTTCGGCGTCAGCAAGGTGTCCGGAAAGGAGGAACTGCCGGGCGCGCTGGAAGCGGCCCGGAAGTACGACTCGAAGGTGCTGGTCGAGGAGGCCGTCGCCGGCAGCGAAATCGGCTGCGCCATCCTCGGAAACGATCCGGACCTGATCGCCGGCGAGGTGGACCACATCGCCCTCTCCCACGGCTTCTTCAGAATCCACCAGGAAAACGAGCCGGAAAGCGGCTCCGAGAACTCGACCCCGATCGTTCCCGCCGACATCCCGGCACAGGCACGCCTGCGCGTCCAGGAGACGGCAAAGGCCGTGTACCGCGCCCTGGGCTGCCGGGGAATCGCGCGGGTGGACATGTTCCTCAGGGAGGACGGCGAAGTGGTCCTCAACGAGGTCAACACCCTGCCCGGCATGACCTCCTACAGCCGCTACCCGAGAATGATGGCGGCGGCCCGACTGCCGCTTGCCGAGGTCGTCGACCGCTTGGTGTCCCTGGCATTGACGGGAAAAACCGATGCATGAGGACTTCGCCTTCGTCGACGAACTCGTGCCCGGGCTGCGCTGGGACGCCAAGTACGCCACCTGGGACAACTTCACCGGCAAACCGGTCGACGGATACCTGGTGAACCGGATCGCCGGCACCAGGGCCCTGTGCGCGGCCCTCACCAGGGTGCAGGAGAAGGCGGAATCGCTCGGCTTCGGCCTTCTCCTCTGGGACGGCTACCGCCCGCAACGCGCCGTGAACTGCTTTCTCCGCTGGGCACAGCAACCGGAGGACGGCCGGACGAAGGCGCGGCATTACCCGAACATCAACCGCGCCGAGATGTTCGAAAAGGGATACGTGGCCGCGAAGTCCGGCCACAGCCGCGGCAGCACGGTCGACCTGACGCTGTACCACCTGGATACCGGCGAACTCGCGCCCATGGGCGGCGACCACGACGTGATGGACCCCCTCTCCCACCACGGCGCACCGGGACTCACGGCAACGGAAGCGGGAAACCGGCGGCGGCTCCGGTCCCTCATGGAGGAGTGCGGGTTCCGCCCCTACGCCTGCGAGTGGTGGCACTACACGCTGGAGAACGAGCCCTACCCGGACACGTATTTCGATTTTCCGGTCGCGTAGCTGGTGTGGTGCGGCGCGGTGTTGTTCGGCGCGGCGCGGTGCGGCGGTGTTGTTCGGCGCGGCGGGGCGGACGCGCGGGGCGGACGCGCGGGGCGGAATCTGTGGGCGGTCTACGTGGCGGGTTGTCGGCCGGGTGCGGCGTCGTGCGGATGCACGAGGGGGAGGCTGGCTGCGGAAGGGGGTGCCGTGGGTGGCGGGGGGCCTTTGTCTGCCGGGGTGTTGGGGGTGGGGCGCCGTCCCGAGGTGGGTGGGGGTGTGGGCCGGTGTGTACGGGGGTGGCCCCTCTCGCCGGGGCGAGGGTCACCGATGCAGCTGCTGCCGCGTACGACTTCTCGACGCGGGCAACGGCCGGGCGCCGTTGTTGAGGCCATTCGCCGTGACGAGGGGACGCCGTGACGAGGGGACGCCGTGACGAGGGAAGGCCGTGACGAGGGGACGCCGTGACGAGGGGAGGCGGCCTGTCGTGTCGGAGCCTGGTGTCGGGCTCGCGGCGGCGGGGTCGGGCTGTAAGCGGCGAAGCGGTCCGCGGGCGGGGTCGTCCATGGGCGGGAGCGGTCCCCGGGCGGGAGCGGTCCATGGGCGGGAGTCGTCCGCGGGCGGGGGTGGTTGTCCACAGCTGTGGATGAATTGGCGGGCGGCCCGGGTCGCCCCCGGGCCGCCCGGCAGTGCGGGGAGGTGGGCGGCGAAGTGCCGGATGTTCTCGTCCCCGGGGGCTGGGCGGTGGCGGTGGGCGGAGCGGGGCGGCTGTTCTCTGGTCGGTGTCTGGCGCAAGTGCGCACGTCCTGGCGGGGGATCGCGCGTGGACGGGCCCATCTGCCGTATGGGTGGGGGTGGGTGGCCGGTCAGTCTTCCAAGGTCGACGGGGGCGTTCCGAGGGCGGCCAGCTCCGGCCAGAACGGCTCGGGAACGGCGGGGGCCTGGAGTTCCGCGAGCTGCGCGAGCCGTTCCGGGCGGCCGACGCCCACGACGGTCGAGGCGATTCCCGGGTGGCGCAGCGAATACCGGAGCGCCGCCGCGGGCAGGGGGACGCCCCAGCGTGTGCACAGTTCGCGGGCTCGCGCCAGCCAGGCCAGGAGACCGGGTCCCGCCTGGCGGTAGGCATAGGTCTCGCCCGAGCCCGCGAGGATGCCGCCGCCGAACGGGGCGGCGTTGAACACGCCGATGCCGCGGTCCGCCGCGTAGGCGATCAGCTCTTCCGCGCGGCGGTCCACGAGCGTGTACCTGTTGTGGGTCAGCAGGACGTCGAAGGCCCCGCTCTCGGCGTACCGGCGCATCAGGGACACCGGCCCCGCGGCGATGCCGACGGCCCCGACCAGCCCCTGGTCGCGCAGCTCGTGCAGCCCCTGCACGGCCCCGCCGGGCGCGAAGGCGTCGCGGACCTCGATCGTGTAGGGGTCGTGCAGGTGGAGCAGCGGGAGGCGTTCGAGGCCCAGGCGCGCCGTGCTCTCCTCGAACGAGCGCAGGACCCGGTCGCGGTCCAGCGCCCCGGTCTCCGGGTCGGCGTCGACCTTGGTGACGATCGCCTTGCCCACGGGCAGCCCCACGCGGCGGACGGCGCCCCCCAGCACCGTCTCGCTGCGGCCCTCGGCGTAGGCGTTGGAGGTGTCGATCACGGCGAACGGCCCGTCGAAGAGGGCTTCTGCCAGGGCGTTGGCTTCCGCGGCGGGTTCCCCCTGGGGTCCCGGCGGGTTGCCGAGGAAGGAGGTGCCGATGCTGATCGGCGTCGCGGAAAGGGAGGTCCCGGGCACGATCCGCGCGTCCGTCAGTCCGTCCATCGTTTCTCCCCGTTCTGGTCGTGCCGTGGCCGCCGACAGGCTCGCACGGCACCCGCCCGCGCGGCACCCCCGTTCCGGATGACGGGCACGCCCGGTGCGTTCCGGCCGTCGCGGGTCGCGCGCGGTGGGTGGTTCGCGCCGGGCGACCGCCGTGGGCGCCGGGGATGGGGGCCGGGCGAGGCGGCCGCGCCTCCGCCAGGGGGCGGCGAATTCCGTTGACTGCGGGCGGCCGAGGCACGAGAGTGACGCCCTGGTCGGGATCGACGGCAGGCGTGGGGACGGTGCGCGGTGGCTGACACGGACACGGCCCGCGGCCCGCAACTCGGCGCGGCCTCGCCCGAATCGCCCCTGTGGACGGCGGACTTCCGGCTGTTCTTCACGGCCCGCACCACCTCCCTGCTGGGCGACGCGATGCTGCCCGTCGCGATCACCGCCGCGGTGCTCGGGGCCGGATACGGCACGAGCGGCGTCGGCTACGCGCTGGCCGCGCTGGTGGCGCCGTTCGCCGCGCTGATCATCTTCGGCGGGGTGCTGTCCGACCGCTTCGGCGCCCGGCGGCTGATGGTGGTCTCCGACGTCACCCGGCTGTGCTTTCAGACGGTGCTCGCGCTGCTGTTCCTGCTGGGCACGCCGCCGCTGTGGCAGATCGTGCTGCTGCTTGGCCTGGTCGGGGCGGGCGGCGCGCTCTTCCAGCCGGGAGTCGCCAGCGTCACCCCGCGCATTGCCCGGGACGTGCTGAAGGCGAACGCGACCCTCCGCATCTCGGAGTCCGCCGCCGCCGTGGTCGGCCCCTCGCTGGCGGGCCTGCTGCTGGTCGTCTCCTCACCGGCGACGGTGGTCGCCCTCGACGCCCTGACCTACGGCGTCAGCGGCGCCTGCCTGCTCCTGCTCCGCTCGGTCCCGATGGGCGCGGCCGGGCGGGGCGGCGCCTCGTTCCGGGCCGATCTCGTCGAGGGGTGGCGGGAGTTCCGGGTCAGGACCTGGCTGTGGAGCGTCATCGTCGTCTTCATGCTGTGGCAGCTGGCCGGCGCCGGGCCCGCCACGACTCTCGGCAACAGCGCCCTGGTGACCGACTACGGAACATCCGCGTTCGGCCTGGTCATGTCGTCTCTCGGGGTGGGAAGCGTGCTGGGCGGGATCGTCGCGATCCGGCTCCGCCCGCGGCACCCGCTCCGGGCCGGCGCCTTCTCCATGGTCCTGTGGACGCTGATGCCGCTGGGGGTCGCGCTTGGCCTGCCCACGCCGCTCGTCGCCGGGTGCTACGGGGTGAGCGGGGTGGGCATGGCGTTCTGGGTCGTCATGTTCCACACCAGCGTGCAGACGCACGTCCCGCACGAGGTCCTCGGCCGGGTCCACGCCTACGACGCGGCCGGCTCGCTGGTGATGAAGCCGGTCGGGCAGGCGGCGGCCGGGCCACTGGCCGGGGCCGCGGGGGCGGTGCCGCTGCTCTACGTGTCCGCAGGCATGGCGCTCCTCACCTGCGCTCTGCTGCTGGCCATCCCGGCGGTACGCAACCTGAACCGCGCAGAACACCGACCACCGCTCCCCTCCGGCCTGCCGAAGGCGGCGAGCCAGCCCCCACCCCGGCGGCCACCGGCCCGCACCCCCTGACAGACCGGGAAGAGCGCCCGGCACCACCCCGCAGCTCCCCCGCCACGCAGAGCGGGCCGCTGGTGATCGCCCTGTGTGCCGGCGGGGCCTGTATGCAGACCCCGCCGGCCGGGGGTCAGGCGCGGGAGATGCGCCAGTCGGCGACGCTGGCGGCGCGGTTGTCGTAGACGTTGGTGCACACGTCGTACGTGCCGCCGAGGGGCCCGCGTTCTCGACCGGACGCCTCGCGCACTTGCGCTGCCCTTGCCCTGCCCTTCCGCAACGAGGAACCGAAGGGCCCGCGTCGCTACTCCGGTCACCCCGGTGGTCTTTCGTCACCGCGAATGGCATCAACAACGGCGCCCGGCCGTTCCCCACCCCGAGAAGTCGTACGCGGCAGCAGCTGCCTCTCTGACCCCCACCACCCCGAGACCCGCCACCCCCGTACACACCGGCCCGCACCCCCACCCACCACGGGACGGCGCCCCACCCCCCAACACCCCCGCAGACAGCCAACCCCCCGCCACCCACGGCACCCCCCCTTCCGCAGCCAGTCTCCCTCTCGTGCATCCGCACGACGCCGCACCCGGCCGACAACGCGCCACGTAGACCGCCCACAGACCCCGCGCACGGGCCCCGGCCTCTCCCCACGAACCCGCGCACCCGCGCACCCGCGCACCCGCGAGCAAAAAAAACGAGATTGCCGTGCCCTCCGCGCGAACTTCCGTGCGCCGCCCCGCATCGGACACGGGTGACGGAGCAGAGCGCGCCGTTCGCAGACGCGACGCGCAAGCGGGATGGCAAGGAGTAGGGCGATGGTGAACTTCCACGGCGGCGAGGCGGCTCAGGGCATCGGGGGCGCGCCGGTGGCGCACCGGAGCGCGGGCCGGGCCGCGCACCGGAGCCGGGGCCGGGCCCGCGGGATCGCGCTGGCCTCGGGCGTCGCCGTTCTGGGGCTGCTGCTCAGCGCCTGCGGGGACGAGGAGAAGCCGGGGGAACCGGAGAGCCTGTCGGGCACGGCACAGCCGGCGTCGGGCGACCGGGACAAGTTCCCGCAGGACGAGGCGACGGGTGAGGAGGCGCCGGAGGACGGGGCCCCGGCGGAGGGGGACGAGGCGGCGGACGGCGAGTCCGGAGGCGGCGAGGCGGCGCAGGGGGACGGGGCGTCGGGCGGCCAGCCGGACTCCGCCGCCTCGGATGACGGCGCGGGGGGCAACGGCGACGGCAGCGGTTCCGGAACCCGCTGCCACACCCGCGACCTGAGCCTGGAGATCGGCCAGAACCGGCCGGGCGCGGGGAACTCGCACTTCGCCCTCGTCGTCACCAACGGGTCCGACGAGAACTGCCTCCTCTACGGCTATCCCGGGGCGGCGTTCGTGGACGGCTCGGGCCGGCAGGTGGGCGGTGACCCGGAGCGCGAGGAGATCCCCGACATGCATCCCGTGGCGCTGGGCCCGGGCGAGAGCGCCTGGGCGGGTCTCTCCTTTGCAAACCCGAACATCAGCGGTGCCACCACGGCGGTGCCCGCGTACCTCTGGGTCACGCCGCCGGACGAGACCGATTCCCTGGCCATGCCCTGGACCCAGGGCGAGGTGCCCGTCTCGGGCGACGTCCCGTCCGTCTCCCCGTTCGTCCTGGGCGACGGCTCCTGAACGCGGCGGGCCCGCGCGTGGCGCGGGGCGCACCGCCGCCTGCGGCTCCGGCGAGGCGGGCGACGGGCCGCACCGGCACGGCGGCCCGTGCCCCGGCGGGGAGTTCAGCCCTGCTGTACGGGGACCACGATCAGTTCGGCGACGTTCACGTGGGCCGGTGCCGAGACGGTGAAGGCGACGGACTCGGCGATGTCCTCGGCGGACAGCGGCCGCAGGCCGGCCCGCATCTGCGCCAGCGCCTCGCGCATGTCACCGTTGCGCATGTCGTCTCCCAACTCGGTGAGGGTGACGCCGGGTTCGATGGCGTGTACGCGCACCTTGCGCGGCCCGAGTTCGGCCCGCAGGTTGCGGGTCAGATGCGCCACGGCGGCCTTGGTGGCGCAGTAGACGGACCAGTTGGGAAACAGGCCGTGCCCGCCGACCGAGCCGATGTGCACCAGGTCGGCCGGCCCGCTCTCGGCCGCGGCGAGCAGATCGCCGGCGAAAACGCGGCCCGTGAGCAGCAGCCCGCGCAGGTTGACGTCGAGCATGCGGTCCCATTCGGCGATGTCGGCGGACTCGAACGGCGCGCCGAGCATCGCGCCCGCGTTGGCCACGACGAGGTCCACCCGGCCGAGGGCGGAGCGCACGGAGGCCGCGGCCTCGGCGAGGGCATCGGAGTCCGCGAGGTCCACGGCCAGCGGCAGCACCCGACCTGCGGCCGCCGGACGCACCTCCTCGGCCAGCTCCACCAGCCGCTCCTCGCGGCGGCCGAGCAGCGCCACGGAGGTACCGGCGAGGGCCAGCCGCCGGGCGATCGCGGCGCCGATGCCACTGGTCGCGCCGGTCACGACGGCCACCCGCCCGGCGAGGGGGGTTGTGGGGGCGGCGGGGGCGGCGGGGGCGGCTGATACGGCGGACGCGGCGGAGGCGACAGGGGTCGCGGAGGGGGCGGGAGAAGTAGTCATGTCTCCACCGTGGGGCGAATGTGGGGGGCGCACCAGGTTGCGTTCCACCGGGGCGCGGGGGGCATGGGAGTGGTGCGGCCACCTTCGGTGGGGGCGGAAACGGTGGGGGCGGAAACGGTGGGCGGTCTACGTGGCGGGCCGTCGGCCGGGTGCGGCGTCGTGCGGATGCACGAGGGGGGAGGCTGGCTGCGGAAGGGGGGTGCCGTGGGTGGCGGGGGGTCCTTTGCCTGCCGGGGTGTTGGGGGGTGGGGCGCCGTCCCGAGGTGAGTGGGGGTGCGGGCCGGTGTGTACGGGGGTGGCCCCTCTCGCCCGGGCCGGGGTCAGAGAGGCAGCTGCTGCCGCGTACGACTTCTCGACGCGGGCAACGGCCGGGTGCCGTTGTTGAGGCCATTCGCCGTGACGAGGCCCGCAGCGGGTGCACCGATAGCGGGACACGGTGACCAGGGCCTGTTGCGGCAGTGGATCGTCGCTCGGCCTGCCGCCCTGAGGTGAAGATGACGTCGTCGGTGACCCAGGCGGCGCCGACCATTGAGCCGGGAGCTGCGCAACCCGGGGCCCCGCCAGGCGCCGCCCCGGGAGGACTTCGGCCGGCTCGCGCACACCGGCGGCCGGGTCCAGCCCTGCGTGCTCCACGCGGCAGACGTGCCGGGCCACGAGCGGACCGGCGGCCCGCCGCACGGCGGCGGCGTGGTCGTGCTGGTGGTCAGGCGCCGGATCGTGGAGGACCGGCCGGCCACGGCGGGCAGGAACCGGTGCGCCGACCGTCGTGTCAGGGCGTTGTCGCGTGCTGTCTCGCGGCTTCCCACTCCTGGTGCGCGGTGTGTATGCGGTGCCACAGCGCCGCTCGTGCGGGGGCGTCGACGTCGCTCAGGTTGAGGTGGAAGACGTCGGTCAGTGCGTCGTACCAGTCGTCGGCCGAGTCGATGGTCCGCTCGTACGTGCCTTCGGCGTCGATCCGGCGCAGCACGCAGCCGCGCAGCATGTCCACGCCCTTGGCGTCGCGGAGCTGGGCTTGGAAGACCCGGACGAATCCGGACTCGGGGGAGGTGGACAGCCTGTGGTGCTCCGCGGCGAAGGAGGACAGCTCCACGGGCTCGGGCGCGAAGACCATCGCCGTGAAGGCGCCGCGGGGGTCGTGGGTGAACCGCCAGCCGCCGGGCACCACCACCGACGGGGCCATCGCGTAGGTGAACGGCCCCTGGGTGTAGGTGCCTTCGCGCAGGGGCAGTGGCTCGTACATTCCGCCGGCGAGCCCGGTGTCGACCAGCCATCGCTCGCCGTCGAGCCCCACGGTGAGCGCGAGATGGTCGCCGCCCGGGCCCTCGGGGTCCTCGACCTCGCCCTGGACCCCGGCCCGGTGCAGGGTCACGTCGTAGCCGAGAGCCTTCAGCAGCGCGGCGAAGGCCCCGTTGAGGTGGAAGCAGTAGCCGCCGCGCCCGCGCAGGATCCGGGCGACGGATTCCGCGGCGCCGATGCCCGTCGGCCGTCCCAGCTGGTTGTCGAGGGTCTCGTAGGCGACCCGTTCCACCTGCGCCCGGTGCAGTGCCCACAGTGCTTCGGCGGTCGGGGCCGCCGGCCGGTCCACCCCCAGCAGGCCCAGATATCCGTCGACGTCGATCATGCTTTCCCTCATCATTCGAACGTCTGACCAGCTTAGCTGCCGGTACCGCACGTCTCGGGCCCCGCCTCCGGGCAACGACTTCACGCTGGCCGAGGCCCCGTGCCCCGGCGGTCCGCGTCGAGCAGTCGACGCAGTGCGGTCGGGGTGTGTCCCAGGTGTGCGCGGACGGTGCGGGTGAGGTGCGCCTGGTCGGCGAAGCCGAGGTCCGCGGCAAGGCGGGCGAGGCCGGTTTCGCCTTCCGCCAGCCGGTCCATGAACCGGCCGACGCGAACCCGGTTGCGGTAGCGGGTCAGGGAGACGCCCATCTGCCGGGAGAAGGCGCGGCTGAGCCGGTACGGCGAAGCGCCGAGCAGTCCGGCCAGGGCACACAGGCTCGCCGCCTCCGGCGCTCCCTCGATGATCGCCTCACGAGCCGCGGCGACCAGTGCGCGGTCGGCAGGCTTCGGCTGCTCGGTGGGCCGCCTGGCCGCGACCGTGACGAGCCGCAGCAGTTCCTCGGTCACGGCGTAGTCGATGTCGCCGCCGCGCGCGGCCGCCAGAACGCGGCGATGGGCCACGTCGACGCGCGCGTCCACGTAGATCGCCGTCGCGCTCTCGCCGCCTTCCCGGAATCCGGGCGCGAGGCTGATCGACGTGCACAGGTCGCCGCCTGCGGGGTGCGCGAACCGTTCCTCCTGTCCGGGCGCGCCCAGGTAGCCCGCTGTCGGGTCCAGGTCGGCCTCGTTCCCCCCGGCCGACCGCCGGAACCGGCCGCGCCGCACCAGCACCAAGCGGTGGTCTCCGCACTCCTCCGGCTCCGACCAGCGGGTGTGACGGGCCCGGCAGGCCACCGTGGCCACGGTGAACTCCGGTCGGGCAGCGAGGGTCGCAGCGGACAGCACGCCGCACACGCTATGCCCCGGGTACGACAACGCCCCGCAAGGATCTTCAAGACGCGGTGGTGCTCCGGCGCGGATGCTCAGTGGGCAGGCGACACAAGCGCCACACAGGAGGAGTCTTCGTCATGGCCGTCAGCACCCGACCCAGCGCCGTCGTCCTCGGCTGCGCCGACCCCAGGGCACTCGCCGAGTTCTACCGGAACGTGACCCGTGGGGAGATCACCCACAGCGACGGCGATTCCGTCTGTCTGGGCGACGGGCCCCTCCAGCTCGCCTTCCAGCGGATCGACGGCTACCGGGCGCAGCAGTGGCCGGAGAGCCCCGCGCATGCCCACCTCGACTTCACGGTCGCCGACCTCGCCGCCGCCGAAGAAGAGCTGCTGGTCCTCGGCGCGACCAAGCCCGACTTCCAGCCGGGCGAAGGCCAGTGGACGGTCCTGATCGACCCCGAGGGGCACCCGTTCTGCATCTCCGCCGCTTGACCACCAGTGCCAACGGCGCCCACCCGCAAGGACCTCGGCACGCCGCCCGGGCCACCACGCGCGGAAAGGACCTTCGCCGTCGGCAATCCCGTCGTTGCCGCGATCGTGTTCCCGGCCCGCGACCTCCAGGCCGGCTCAATGCCTGGACCACGGTCTTCGGCACCGGCCCGGCGTTCTCCCGCGCCGGAACTCGCCGACGCAGCCGGGTAGGCCGATCCTCGGCGGAGGGTGCAACACCGCGTGTGGGCGTTAGTCAACGAGGAGAACGAGCTTGCCACGGACATGACCGGTTTCGCTGGCCACGTGGGCGTCCGCGGCGCTGACGAGCGGGTAGGTGGTGATCGGCACGTTGATCTCGCCGGCGGCAGCGAGGGCGGCCACCTCCGTGAGGATGCCGGGCAGGTCGGCCGGCTCGCCGGACAGGAAGTGGGCGCCGAGTTGCTCGGCGGTCGCGTCGGCGAGGCTGATGACCCGTTCGGGCCGACCGACGAGTCGGATCAGGTCGGCGATCGCGCCGTGGCCGGCGACGTCCAGGGCGGCGTCGACGCCTTGAGGTGCGAGGGCAGCGATGCGCTGCACGAGGCCGGGGCCGTAGCGCACCGGAGTGACGCGCAGACGCGGTACGCAACCGAACAGCGATCCTCGCGGCCGCCTCCGAGCTGCTCGACCGTGGTGATGTCGTCACCGTCTCGGTGCAGGACATCGCGCAAGCCGCCGGCGTCAGCAAGGCCGCCGTGTTCCGGCACTTCGGCGATCGTTCCGGCCTGATCCGGCACATCCTCGAACCGCGCGCCACGACCCTGCGCGAGGCCGTGACCGGCGGACCGCCACCACTGGGCCCTGGAGCCGCCCCGGCCGACGCCCTCGCGGCCTACCTCGACGCGCTGTTCGACTTCGTCTGCCGCAATCGGGTACTCATCCGCGCCTTCGAGTACCTCGGCCCTGACGCTTACTACAGCAACGACGCCAGCCGGTTCTGGATCGCCGAACTTCGTCGTCGCTTGAGCGTCGTCAACCCCCGGCGCGACACGGACTACCTCGCCTACGCCGTGTTCACCGCATGCCCACTGAGGTAACCCCCCACCCGAGTCAGGGCAGATAGCGCCGGCACGCCGAGGTCTTCTCCATGAGCGGTGCAGGACCCGTCATCGGCGCGGCCTCGACCCCACACGCACCGACGGGCACCGCGCCCGCCGACGCGCCCCGCACCCTCCACTGCGAAGAGCCCCTTCGGCTGGGCGGCGAAAACCTTGCGGGAGAAGGGGAGGAGGCCGGTGCCCGGGTACGGGTGAGCAGCCCCGCCCCGGAAGGCAGGCCCGGTTATATTCCGTCCGTGGACGACGATGCGGCGCAGCTTCTCGCGGACCGGTACGAGTTGACCGGCCTGCTCGGCCGGGGCGGGATGGGCGCGGTCTGGCGTGCGCACGACCGGGAGTTGGGGCGGGACGTGGCCGTGAAGGAGCTGCGCCTGCCCGAGCATCTGGGGGCCGAGGAGCGGGCCACGTGGATGGCCCGGCTGGATCGCGAGGCGCGGGCTGCCGCGCGGCTGAAGCATCCGGGCATCGTGACCGTCTACGACCGGATCACCGGTGCGGACGGGCGGCCGTGGATCGTCATGGAGTGGGTGAACGGGGGGTCGCTGGACGACCTCATACGCCGGCAGGGTCCCCTGTCTCCGCAGCACGTCGCCGACATCGGGCGGCAGGTGGCCGCCGCGCTGAGTGCCGCGCACCGCAGCGGGATCACCCATCGGGACATCAAGCCGGCCAACATCCTCCTTGAGGACGGGCGCGCCGTCCTGACCGACTTCGGGATCGCCGCCCTGGAGGGCGACGTCACCCTCACGGCCACCGGCATGATCATGGGTACGCCTGCCTTCATGGCGCCGGAGCAGGTGCGGGGCCTCACGGCCACTGCCGCGTCCGACCTCTGGTCGCTGGGGGCCACGCTCTACTCCGCCGTGGAAGGGAACCCGCCCTTCGCGGGGTCGGCCCCGAGCGCCGTGCTGGTCGCCGTCGTGACAGAGGCCCCTGCCCCTGCCGTGCGGGCCGGGCCCCTCGCCCCCACGCTGGAGGGCCTGCTCCGGAAGGAACCGGCCGAGCGCCTCACCATGGAGCAGTTGCAGGCCCGGTTGGATCAGGTGGCCGGCGCGCCGCCGGCTCCCCACGCGCCGCCCGCGGAACCGGCCCACTGGCCCACGGCCCCCGCACAGCCGCCCGCCATACCGCCCGCCACGCCGCCCGCGGGTCCTGCGGGTGCGCCTGGGGCCCCTGGGGCGTCGGGAGGAGGAACGCCCGCCGGGGCCCGCGGCCGAATAGTCCGGCGGGTCGCGTGGATCGGCGCGGCAGTGGTGGCCCTTGTGGTTGCCTCGGTCCTGGCCACCCGCGGCGGGGATGAGGCTTACCGGGAAAATCTTCGGGTGGCCGAGGCCATGGGCCATCCGGCAACCTTCACCGTGGAGTCCAAGGAGCACGCCGACGGCGACCGGGCGCGGGTCGTCTACTCGGGGGGACCCATGACCGACGGGCCGAGCAGCCGGCAGTGGGCCGACATGGCGTCATGGCTGGAGGCGGCGCCGGGCATCGACTCGGCCGGGATGCCCGTCGACCCGCCCACGGATGCCTCCACGGAACCCCCCGCGTGCCTGACCGACGCCGTCGGATGCGTCTGGGGCACCGACATCGAAGACGGCTACGCCGAGCCGACCGTCCTCCTCGCCAACACCCAGGAGCGGGACGGCGAGTTGATCCTCGTGGTGGAGGTCGGTCCCTTTGGTGATTAGGCCGGGGGCGTGCGCCGGGCGGTGAACTCCTGGCGCAGGCGGCGATGCAGGGGGGCGATCAGCGCGGCGTTGGTCATGCCTGCCTCGGTGAAGCGGTGGAGGATGTTCGCGGCCTCGGAAAGCATCCGCAGGTCGGGGCTCCGGGCGAGGAACGCGTCGAGCGTCCGCGGGGCCTCGGCCTCGTTCGGCCGCAGGCAGTGGAGGAGGAAGAGGTTGCCCAGGGAGACGTCGTCCTCGGCCTCGGCCCCGCCGGCGAAGATCTCCCGGGCGCGCGCCCAGTGGGGTTCCTCGTCCTCGCGCAATTGCCGGGCAACAAACGCCCGGATGAGGTGTGCCCAGCCGGTGCCGGGCGAACGCTCCAGGGCCAGGGCGAGGTCCGCACGGGCGGCCTCGGCCGCGGGCCTCCTGCTCGGTGAACACGTCGAGCGGCACCTCGGATATCTCCGCGCTCCAGTCGGCCCAGTGCCGTTCGTCGAGTCGCCCCTGGCCCGAGAGCACCACCACGACGTTGGCCTCAAGCGAGCCGTAGGCGTCCGTGCAGATCATGTCGCGCAGCCAGGCGTCGAGTACGGGCCGGTCCGCTCGTCGACCTCGAAGAAGAGCACGACGAGCGGGTGGTCGCGGGCGATGGCGGCCAGGTCGTCCAGGAACGCGGGACCAGCTCCTGCCGCGTCAGACGTCGTTCTGCCAACCCTGGTCCCTCCCCGGTCATCCCCAACGCGGCGCGCCCGCACGGCTGTCAGGGCCGTGGGCGTGGCCACCCTGGTGCTCGGTTCAGGGTGCTGCAGGACGGTGCCGGCTGCAATCTCCCGGCTGCCGCGGGGCGTTGGGGCGGGGCCGTTGGGGTGGAGCCGGGCCGCGGGGCCGCGTGGCCGACGGGTGGCAGGGCCGCCAGGCCCCGGGGGCCGCCGGGCCGCCAGTCCCCCAGGTCGCCGGGCCTTCGCGCCGCCAGGCCCCCAGTCCGTCAGTCGCCCAGTCCCCCAGGCCGCCGGCCGGCCGGAGCTACGATGCGGGCTGACCGGGATGACAGTCGGACCGCAGCGGGGGGCTTGGGCCGTGGGAGACGGGGATCGGGTACTTGCCGGGCGTTACCGGCTGGTGCGGCCGCTCGGGCAGGGCGGCATGGGGGAGGTGTGGGAGGCCCACGACGAGAGTCTGCGGCGGCCGGTCGCGGTCAAGGTGGTCTCGGTTTTGGCGGGCGGCGGCGGCCGGGCCGCCGAGGCGCGGGCCCGTTTCCTGCGGGAGGCGCGGATCACCGCGGCCCTCCAGCATCCGAACATCGTGACCGTTCACGACCTCGGCGAGGCGGCCACCGCGGAGGGCACCACGCCCTTCCTGGTCATGGAGTTGCTCCGGGGCCACAGTCTGGAAGCCGTCATCCGCCGCGGCCCCGTCGGCGGGGCGGACACCGCGCGGTGGGGGGCGCAGGTCTGTGACGCGCTGGCCGAGGCGCACGCCGGGGGCGTGCTCCACCGCGACATCAAACCCGCGAACCTGTTCGTCACGGCCGCGGGCATCGTGAAGGTCCTCGACTTCGGCATCGCCCGCGCCGCCGACCCCGAGGCCACCGGCGACCGGCTGACCCACACCGGGTTCCTGGTGGGCACGGCCTCCTACATGGCGCCCGAGCAGGCGCGTGGGAATCCCGAGCGGCGCAGCGACCTGTACGCGCTGGGCTGCGTGCTGTTCGACATGCTCACGGGGCGGCCGCCGTTCACGGCCCCGGACGCCGTCGGGTACCTCATGGCGCACCTCAACGACCCTCCGCCCGCGCCGAGCAGCGTCGCGCCCGGCGTCTCCGGGGCGTGGGACCGCCTGATCCTGCGGCTGCTGGCGAAGGAGCCGCGGCTGCGGCACGAGTCGGCCGCCGCGCTCGCCGCCGAACTGCGCCGCCTCCAAGGGCAGGGCGGGGACGCGCCCGCGCCGGCCGCGGCGGACCTGGGCGGGCGGCCGGAGGACGCGGCGACCGCGACCGCCCCGGTGCCCGGGGTGGCCGCGCCGACGGCCGTGAGCACGGCGCCCGGCGGGCCGGCCGGCCCGAGGGGCCTCACCCGGCGCGGCCTGCTGGCCGGGGGCGGCAGCCTGGCCGCGCTGGCGGTGGCGGGCGGCGCGGGGGCGGTGTACGTCTCCGGGGACCCGGAGAAGGACCCGGTCGCCTGGTCGCGGAAGATCGACGGCATCGACCTGCTGAACGCCCCGGAGCCGCACCTCCTCGTGTCCGGCGGGCGCTGCGTCGTGGCCACGGGCAACGACTACCGCGACACCGCCGCCCTCTGCGCCGTCGACCTGGCCGACGGCGAGGGACTGTGGGAGGTCTCCCTCGACGGCCTGTGGGTGGGGGCCTCCCCGACGCGCTTCGCCGTGGCCGACGGCGTCGTTTTCGCGCTGACCACCAGCGGCACCGACAAGTCCACCAACGTGGTGCACGCCTTCGACGCGGCGGACGGCACGCGCCTGCTGCGGCGGGACCAGTCCCCCTCGCGGCTGGACGTGCACGGGCCGAGCGGCCTGCTGATCTCCGGCGAGGGAGGGCTGCTGACCGGCACCGACCCGCGCACCGGCGACTCCCGCTGGGTCATGGACGTCTCCTCGCCCTACGACGCCGCCTTCGTGCTCGCCGGGGACCTGGTGTTGTGCGACGGTGGGCCCGCGGTGCTCGCGGAGACCGGCGAAGTGCACTGGGAACGCTCGGACCTGGCCCCGAGGGGCGACCTGGGGCACGCCCTCGGCGAGGGGGTGCTGGCTTACGAGGCGGGCGAGACGGCCGCCGTCGACGTCGTCTTCCGCGCGGCGGACACGGGCGAGGTGGTGTGGCGAAGCCCGTACCGGGAGGAGGACCCGGAGCCCGTCGTCGGCGCCCTCCCGCCCCTCGCGTCGCTGGTGTCCGGCACGACCGTGCTCCTGCCGCCGGGCGCCGGGGAACGCACGAAGCCGACCGCCGTGGACGGGCTCACCGGGGAACAGAAGTGGACCTGGGACGGCGCGGGCGGCACGGACGCCAGGAGCGTGACGGGCGGGTTCGTCGTGCCCGCCGGGGAGACGACGGTGTGCCTGGCCGCCGACGACGGCTCGGAGCGCTGGCGCGACGAGGACGGCGGCACGCCGACGGTGCGGACCGCCGACGCGTACGCCGCGTTCTACCGCACCAAGCGGGAGCGGCTGATCCACCGCTGGACCACCGTGCGGGTCCTCGGCGCGGAGGGCGGCGACGAGGTGTGGAGGGGCCAGTTCGACAGCTCGACCGTGAGCGGCCCCGCGGCCGTCGAGGACCTGATCATCGTGATCGACGGGGACGGGATGCTGTGGGTCCTGCCGGGGTGAGTCCCTGCGCGGAGGGATTCGGCTTGCGGGGCCGCTGAGTTGCGCGCCGGCGCGCCCAGGCCCACCACCGCCTCCGGGTCCACCACCTGGCCCAGGCCCCGGGGCTTCACGTCACCGGGAATGGCATCGACAACGGCGCCCGGCCGATGCCCGCGGCGAGAAGTCGTACGCGGCAGCAGCTGCATCTCTGACCCCCGCCCCGACGAGAGGGGCCACCCCCGTACACACCGGCCCGCACCCCCGACCACGCCGGGACGGCGCCCAGCCCCAACGCCGCCGCAGGTCAACGACTTTGTGCCACCCCCGGCTCCCCCTTCCGCAGCCGGCCCGCTTCTCGTGCATGCGTACGGCGCCGCACCCGGTCGACGACCCGCCACGTAGACCGGCCACAGAGTCCGGGGTGGGGGGTGAGGATTTCGGTGCGGGCCTGTGGGCGGCGGGAGCGGAAACTGTGGGCGGTCTACGTGGCGGGGGGTTGGCCGGGTGCGGGTGGGTGCGGATGCACGAGGGGGAGGCTGGCTGCGGAAGGGGGGGGGTGCCGTGGGTGGCGGGGGGTTGTCTGTGTGCGCGGGTGTGGGGGGTAGAGCGCCGTTCCGGGGTGGGTGGGGGTGCGGGCCGGTGTGTACGGGGGTGGCTTCTTTCGTCGTGGTGGGGGTCAGAGAGGCAGCTGCTGCCGCGTACGACTTCTCTGTGTGGGCAACGGCCGGGCGCCGTTGTTGATGCCATTCCCGGTGACGAGGGGGTGGGTGGGGGTGCGGTTGTCCTGGGCGTTCCGGTGGTGAACTCCCTCCGCAACGCAGCGGCCAGGGCCGGCCGGAAGCCCGCCGGGCACCCGGTCATGGCCGCAGGCCCGCTGGGCGGTCAGCCCTTCACGTACGCCACGAACGCCGCCCAGGCATCCGCGGGAACGATCAACGCCGAGCCGGGAGCCTTACTGTCCCGCACCGGAACGACACCCGGGAAGCCGTCGGCAACCTCAACGCAGTTGTTCTGTCCTCCATCGCTGTAGCTGGACTTACGCCAGGCGGCACCGCTCAGGTCCGGGCTCGGAAATCGCATGCTCTCTAGCCGCCCTTCAACAGGTTGTGGATGAACTCCAAGGAGTCCTTGCGGGTGAGCGCGAGCGCACCGAGTTCATCGTAGGAGAGCCTGAGCTGTTCCACCGCCTCAGGCTCCTCGATCATTTCGCCGGATTTGCTGCCCTCCGAGTAGGCCGCGCAGGTGCCGTCGGGGAGCCACAAGATGGTCAGGGCACCCCCGAGGAGGGCGTGCAGCCCGTCCATGAACGGCAGGACCTGGAGGGTCACGTTCGGCAACTGGTCGTCGTCCAGGAGACGCTGCAACTGCCGATTCCAGGCTTCCCGGTTCTTCAGCGGGCGCCGGAAGACAGCCTCGTCCATCACGACACGCAGATGAGGAGCGGATTCCTCGCGGCGCAGGATGCGCTGCCGGTCCACGCGCAGGGCGAGTTGTTCCTCAAGAGCATCCTCCTCATCAGGACGGTGCGGCCTGGACCACAGCAACTCTCTGGCGTACTCCTCGGTTTGGAGTAGTCCCGGGATGGTCTGTGGGACGTACATCTGCATGACCCTCGCCCTGCCCTCCAACGCCATGTACCGCTGGTAGCGCCCCAGGTAGGCGTCGTCCTTGGCGAGTGACCAGAGGTTTTGGAGGCTGCGGCGGGTTCCGTAGACCTCGTCGAGGCGTCTGGCCGTGGCCAGGTCGCCGAGGCGTTCGCCGCGTTCCAGTTTGCCGAGGTAGGAGCGGTCGTACCGCGTCGCCTCCGACAGGTCGCCCAGGGACATGCCGGATTCCTCGCGGAGTTGGAGCAGTTCGTCCATGTACTTGCGTCGGGCCGGTGCGATCTGGTCCGGCGCCGGCTTGCGTGGGGCCATCGACTTCCCTCATCCGAACGCGCGTGTGTGGCCCGTCGCAGAGGCCACGTCAACCTGCTGGTCAGCGCCGTACCCACGGAGCAAACCTGGTAGTCGTCCGACTACAGAAAGAAGTCCGATCGTGCTGCCTCAGCCCTCCACAGCCACCGAGTCCCCTGCGCCTGGCACCGCCTGTCCCCATCCAGGCGAGCTGAAGGACATGAAGCAGTCGCCCGAGGGTTTGCGCTGTGCGGCCTGCGGCGCGCTGATCTACGGCCGTCCGGTCAGCCGGTGAACCTGCCGAAGGCCGAATGGGCCACCGTGCTGCCGTTCCCCGCGGGGACCCTGGTCAAGGACAAGTCCGGTCGGCGGGGAAGGCTGATGGGCGGCCTGATCGAGCGGAGCAAGGACACGGGCAGGATCGTCCGGCAGACGGCGTTCCTGCGGCCTGTCGGCGGCGGCTACGAGTGGCAGGCGCCCCTCGACGAACTCAGCCGGGCCGAATGACGGGAACCGCCGCCGGGCTTTGCCGTGTCCCTTGAGTGACGACCAAAACCGTTGGCCCGCTTGGCCCTTCATGTCTACCGTGCCCTGTATCGCACACGTCGCTTGATCGTCGGGGGGAGAGAGATCATGGCGCGTCCGTCCGACTGGAGTCCGGTGGACATGGACTCCGATCCGACGCCTGGAGATCCCGAGGAGATCCGGACGCTGGCCGATTCCCTCCAGGACTTCGCCGACGACGTCGGCGAAGCATTGGGAAAGATCCGCGCCATGGCCTCCGATCGCGCCATGCAGGACTGGGCCGGATTATCCGCCGAAGCCTTCCGCTCCGAATTCGACGAAGTCCCCGGCAACCTCACCAAACTCCACACCAGCTACCAACTGTGCGCCCAGGCCCTCTCCGCCTACGCCCCCCAACTCGACACCGCACAAGGCATGGCCGACCGCGCCCTCCAACGCGCCCTCGAAGCCCAAGCCGACCTGACCACAGCCCAGGGGCAGCTGGCCGACGCACAGGACTGGGTCTCGCGCGCGGGCGAGGAATCCGACCGCCTCCAGCAGGAGGGGCAGGGCAGCAGCGCCGCGCCGCCCGACGAGGCTCAGGTGCGTGCCGCCACCCGCAACGCCCAGGCCGCACAGGAGGCCGCCTCCGCAGCCCAGACCCGCGTGGAGGACGCCCAGCAGCGGCTGGACGCGGCCCGTGAACTCGCCCGCCAGGCCCGCGACATGCGCGAGGACGCCGCCCGCACCTGCGCCCAGGGCATCGACGAGGCCTCCGACGCCGGCATCCACAACCGCCACTGGTGGGAAGACGCCATCCACTGGGTCACCGAAAACTGGGACACCATCGTCGCCGTCTGCAAAACCATCGTCGCCGTCCTCGGCATCGTCGTCATGATCATCGGCGGCCCCCTCGCCTGGGTCGTCCTCGCCGCCGCCCTCGTCGTCCTCGCCGACACATTGATCAAATACGCCAACGGCCAAGCATCCCTGTGGGACGTCGCCTTTGCGGCCCTGGACTGCATCCCCGGCATGAAAGGCATCACCACCCTCGGCGGCCTCGCCCGCGGACTACGCGGCGGCCTGTCCGCCGCCCGCACCGGCCTGCGCGGGCTGCGCCAGGGCATCCGCGGACTCGGCCAGGGACTCCGCCGGATGGGGCGCGGCGGCGACAACCTCGTCTGCCGCACCGACCCCATCGACATGGCCACCGGCGAAATGATCATGGACGCCGTCGACGTGACGCTGCCCGGGGTCCTGCCTCTGATCGTTCGCCGGCACCACCGCAGCAGCTTCCGCCACGGCTCCTGGTTCGGCCCCTCGTGGGCCTCCACCCTCGACCAGCGCCTGCTGCTCGACGAGGCCGGGCTGCGCTTCGTCACCGAGGACAGCATGGTGCTCGACTATCCGCGCCCCATCCCGGGTGAGGAGGTCCTGCCGGTGGAGGGCCCGCGCTGGGGTCTGTCCTGGGACGGCGTGCCGGGCGCCCCCCTGACCGTGCACCAGCGCGACACCGGGCAGACCCTGCACTTCGCGCCGGTCGCCGGCCGCGCGGGTGGGGAAGTTCCCCTTGTCGCGCTCAGCGACCGCAACGGCAACAGGATCGAGCTTCGTTACGACGCGCACGGGGCGCCCAGCGAGATGATCCACCACGGCGGCTACCACCTCGGCGTCACCTGCGCCGACGGCCGCGTCACCGCGTTCCGGCTGCTGAGCGCCCCCGACCGGCCGGTCCTGGTTCGCTACGGCTACGACGAGGCCGGGAATCTCGCGGAGATCTACAACTCCTCCGGGCTGCCGCTGAAGCTGGGCTACGACCAGCAGCGGCGCGTCACCGGCTGGGAGGACCGCAATGGCACCTGGTACCGCTACACCTACGACGAGCAGGGCCGGTGCGTCGCGACCGACGGCACCGGTGGCTTCCTGGCCGGCAGCATCGTCTACGACGCCGAAACCCACCGCACCCTGTTCACCGACTCCCTCGGGCACACCACCGTCTACCAGTTCAACGACAGCTACCAGCTGATCACCGAGACCGACCCGCTCGGCCACCACACCCACCGCACCTGGGACCGTTACGACCGCCCCCTCACCGTGACCGACCCGCTCGGCCGCACCACCACCTACGCGTACGACGAGAACGGCCACGTCGCCGTCGTCACCCGGCCTGACGGCCATCGGGTGGAGTTCGAGCACAACTCCCTCGGCCTGCCGGAGCGGATCACCGAGGCCGACGGCGGCATCTGGCGGCAGGAGTACGACGAGGCGGGCAACCGCGTCTCCGTCACCGATCCCGAGGGGGCCGTGACACGGTACGCGCGCAATCCGGCAGGTGCGATCACCGCGGTCACGGACCCCATGGGCCACGTCACCGCCCTGGAGCGCGACGGCGCGGGTCAACTCGTCGCCGCCATCGGTCCGACCGGCCGGGAGACGCGGTACCGGCTCGATGCGTTCGGCCGGGTCGCCGAGGTCGTCGAGCCACACGGGGGCATCCGGCGGCTTGAGTGGTCCGTCGAGGGAAGGCTGCTGCGCCACACGGACGCGCTGGGCGGCACACAGACCTGGGTTCGGGACAGCGAGGGGAACTGCCTCACCCACATCAACGAGAACGGCGGCCGCACGGAGTTCGCCTACGGCGCCTTCGACCTGCCCGTGCTCCAGGTGCGCCCCGACGGCACGCGCCACACCTTCCGGCACGACACGGAACTTCGGGTGATCCGGGTGTCGGGCGATGCGGGCCTGACGTGGGAGTACGCCTACGACGCCGCCGGGCGCCTCGTGGCGGAGGTCGACTTCGACGACCGCCGTACGCACTACAGGCGTGACGCGGCCGGGCAGCTGAGCGCACGCGTCAACGCCGCGGGGGAGGTCGTCTCCTTCACGCGCGATGGCATGGGCCTCATCGTGGAGAAGGACGCGGCGGGGAAGGTCACGCGGTACGAGCGCGATCCCGCCGGGCGGGTGACACGGGCGGTGGGACCCGACGCCGAGCTGATCCTCTCCCGTGACCGCATCGGGCGTGTCCTGGCCGAGACCTGCAACGGCGCGACGGTCACCCACGCTTACGACGAGGTCGGACATCCGCTCCACCGGACCACGCCCGGGGGCATCACCACGGAATGGGCCTACGACGCGACGGGCCGACCGCTTGCGCTCGCCGCGGACGGCCATCTGCTCACCTTCGGGTACGACACGGCCGGCCGGGAAACGGCCCGGCGTTTCGGCAGCGTGCCGTTCCTGACGCGGGCGTGGGACCGCGGTGGGCGTCTGGTCAAGCAGAGCATCGTCAGGGCGGGCGCACCGGTCCGCGAACGCGACTATGCCTACCGCGCCGACCACTACCTCGCGGCGGTTCAGACGCAAGAGGGCGGGCTCTTGGGCCCGGTGGACGTTGCCCGCTTCGGCCTGGACGCCGACGGACGCGTGACCGAGGTGAACAGCCCTGCGGGCAACGAGTCGTACGCCTACGACGCGGCGGGCAACCTGGCCTTCGCCCAGTGGCCCGCGGCGGCGGGGACACCGGCGGCCGTGGGTGACCGGACATACTCCGGCACCGTGATCAGCCGTGCGGGTGGCACCCGGTACGAGCACGACGCATCCGGGCGAGTGGTCCTGTGCCAGAAGAAGCGGCTGTCGCGGAAGCCGGACACCTGGCGTTACTCCTGGGATGCGGAAGGGCGTCTCACGGAGGTGCGCACCCCGGACGGCAGCCGATGGCGCTATCTGTACGACCCGTTGGGAAGGCGGATCGCCAAGCTCAGGCTGGGCGAAGACGGCGCGGTCACCGAACGGGTGGACTTCTCCTGGGATGGTGCGTCCGTCGTCGAGGAGCGCCGTTCCCTCCGTGGGGAGCAGGCCGGACGGCACACCGTCACCTGGGATTACGTGGGCAACCACCCCGTGGCCCAGCGGGAGCGGCACTCGGCAGTCGACGCCCCGCAAGGCGAGATCGACGAGCGGTTCTACGCCATCGTCACCGACACCGTGGGCGCGCCCACCGAACTCGTCGACGAGTCGGGGCAGATCGGCTGGCACCACCGCACGAGCCTGTGGGGCAACCCGCTCGCCCCGAGCACGGGGCCTGCCCGCACCCCGCTGAGGTTCCCGGGCCAGTACGCGGACGAGGAAACCGGCTGGAACTACAACTACCATCGCCATTACGACCCGGAGACCGCTCGATACGCCTCGCCCGACCCCATGGGGCTGACCGCGGCTCCCCATCCGGTGGCCTACGTGCGCAATCCGCACATCTGGTCCGACCCGCTCGGCCTTGAGGGCTATCTCGACTTCTTCACCGTGCAGAGCCCCGAGGACGCGACGCGGCTTCGGGGGGACGGCACGCCCTGGCCGGGCGAGGCCACGCGGGGGCAGTGGGGCGACGGCGTCTACTCCTGGGGCACACGGCAGGATGCCGACGCGTACGCCGACCTGCTGCGCAACCGCAGAGGCGCCAACGTCGAGGTGCTGCACTTCCGGGTCTCCGAGGCGGACTTCGCGGCGATGAACCGCGCGGACATCACGGCCATGCCGGAGGCGGACGCCGAGGCATTCGTCGACCGTCACAGCAGGCTTTACGGTGAGGGCGTACCGCACAACCGGGACTACATCCGTGGGTTCACGAACAACTTCGGCAACGAGCACTTCTTCAGCAGCGCGGTCTTCTGCCGCCTGAAATTCAGCTAGGTCGGGAGAATCGCATGGCACGGGAGTATCGCTACCGTTTTCGGGCACCGGGCGGCAGAGGGGGCCTGGCCGCCGACCTGCGTGCCGAGGCGCACGTGCCGCCCGCCCCGGTGGAGCGCGGTGTGCGGGTCCACCGGGGCGTGTCGCTGGCCGTTCCGGATGGCCTGTACTGGCGGGACGCGGCCTGGCTGGCGGCGGGAGTCGACCTGTCGGGGCCCGCGCTGGCCGAACGGTTCCCTGCCGGGCTGCTGATCGAGGTCCACGAGCTCACCTATCCCCTGGCCGACTACCGCTCGGAGGCGGCCGCCCTGGCGATGGACGGCTGGCTGCGGGCGGAGTTCGGCCTGCCCGCGACAGGGGCGGGCGTCAGCGCGACCTCCGGGGGGCTCGCGTTCCAGTGGGGCGAGCACCGGGACCCGCTGCGCGAGCGCTGACGCCGTGCCACGTCCCCGGGTGGTGTGATCGGGGCCCGGAATCCCACCTGGGGCAGGTCAGCTCCGACCGCTGCCCCTGCCGACGGCATGACCGCGCCCCTCCCCCTCGCCGTACGCGTGATGTGCGGCCGACCGGGGGCTGTGCGCGGTCTACGTGGCGGGTTGCCGGCCGGGGCGGGGTCTGTAGGCGGCCTACGTGGCGGGTGGTCGGCCGGGTTCGGCGTCGTGCGGATGCTCGAGAGGGAGGCTGGCTGCGGAGGGAGGGGGGGCCGGGGGTGGCGGGGGGTTGGCTGTCTGCGGGGGTGTTGGGTGGTGGGGCGCCGTTCCGGGGTGGGTGGGGATGCGGGCCGGTGTGTACGGGGGTGGCTTCTTTCGCCGGGGCGGGGGTCAGAGATGCAGCTGCTGCCGCGTACGACTTCTCGGCGTGGGCAACGGCCGGGCGCCGTTGCTGAGGCCATTCCCGTCGACGTAAAGCAGTCATTCACCGGGCGCAACGTGGGCAAGGTCGTCTCCCCGGGGGACCGAGGGCCTGCCCTGGCTCACATCCAGGGGGCCCGTCCTGGTTCGTGCCCGAGGAGACGGCGCAGGCGTGGAGGGGGGAACGTACCGCCCTTCAACGGCCGTCGCCCGGCGCGGGGGTGACGCGCGCCACACCGCTGCGCCGTCACAGGGCCGGTGAGTGCGGCCTCTCCATGGCACCGGGACGACCGCGCCGCACGCGCGGCGCCCGCGACACCGTCACACGCCTGAGAAGGAAGGGACTCCCCCATGGACGAGCGCACTTCACCGCGGCAGGTGGCCCTGATCACTGGTGCGAACAAGGGGATCGGCCGCGCGGTCGCCGAGTTGCTGGCCGCGCAGGGCGGCACCGTTCTCGTCGGCGCCCGGGACGCCGGGCGCGGTGAGGCGGCCGCGGCGGCGATACGGGCCGCGGGGGGCGACGCGTACCCGCTCACGCTGGACGTGACCGACCCTGCCACGGCCCAGGCCGCCGCCGCCTGGATCGGCGACCGCTTCGGCCGACTGGACATACTGGTCAACAACGCCGGCATCTCCGGTTCCGGCCAGGCCGCGCCGCAGGATGCCCTCGACCGCGTCCCCAGCGCGGTGGACGTGGACCTGGTCCGCGAGGTCTTCGCCACCAACGTCCTGGGCGTGATCACGGTGACAAACGCCGTGCTCCCGCTGCTGCGACGGTCCCCGGCCGCGCGCATCGTCAACGTCTCCAGCCACGCCGCGTCCCTGACCATGACCGCCCAGGTGGACGGGCCCCTGTCCGGGCTCACGTCGGCGGCCTACTCGCCGTCCAAGGCGGCTCTCAACGCCCTGACCCTGCAGTACGCGAACGAGCTGCGGAAGGAAAACATCCTGGTCAACGCCGCCGCCCCCGGCTACGTCGACACCGACATCAACGGCCACACCGGCCTCCTCACCCCGGCACAAGGCGCAGCCGTGGTGATCCGCCTGGCCACCCTCGGCGAGGACGGCCCCACCGGCGGATTCTTCAGCGAAGAAGGCCCGCTGCCCTGGTAGCGGCCGGCGAGGCCACCCACAACGGAACCCGGCGACCGGCGCGGACCCCTTGCGTTCCTCCGCGCCGGGCCCCGGGGTGGGCAAGTGGGAACGCCGACGGCCCGCCGCCGTATCCGCTGTGCGTGCGACCGGGCGAAGTGCGATCGCCGGTTGCCGGGAAGTCATGTCGGGCGCGGCGCGGCCTCGTCCTGCCGACGGTAGAGGTCACGCAGCAGGGAAATCTCGGCGCCGTGGTGGATCATCTCCCTGTTGACGTGCAGGATTCTGTTCTCCATGGGGAACCGCTCGGGACCCACCCGGGGCGGGTTCTCCAGGTCGGCGTCCGAGAGTTCGCGGACCCCGGCGTTCCATCTCCCGTACATGTCGTCGAGCTGTTTCAGCGCCTCGTCGGCGGTCCCCGCGTAGGCGAACGTCTCGAAGTCGACGTCCTGGCCGCCGAAGTACCAGCCGACCCGGTAGCCCAGGCAGGAGACGATGAGGTGCGCCAGCCGCCAGGCGATTGTCGTCACCGGCGGGGGCACCGGTTCCGGGGACGCGAAGTCCATCGCCCATTCCCCCGAGCCTGCCGACACCGGTGCGGCGGACGTGCCGCGCGGGCGGATGCTCCAGCAGCCGGGCACCGGCTCCCAGAAGTACTCCTCATCGGCAAGACCGTGCAGCCGCGGCCGCAGGTTTTTCTGCCAGTACCAGTCCAGCTGGTCCGCGAGTCGCTCGCTTCTTGTCATTTCCGCACACTACCTACCGCGGAGACCCGGCTGTGCCCCTCGCGGTCGCCGTCGCCGGGAGTGGGCCGCGGGAGCGTACCGCGCCGGGAGGTGAACACGGGCGCAGGGCGTGTTCCAGGACCAGCGCGTGGTGATCCCCGCCGCCGGTCGCGGTGAGGAAGACGGGCTTGTTCGCGAGGGCGTACTGGCCGGCCAGGTCGGAGAAGTGCTTGAACAGGCCGGGGTACGAGCCGCGGAACACAGCACTCGGCGAGGTCGGCGAGGGGGTACGTGGGGCCTGGGCTTGTTCAGGAAAGAGGCGTGCCTCTTTCGTCGCTAGCGTCGGCGTTGGCAGGCAACGTCGGCGAGAGGACCGGTATGCCGGAGCAGATCAACTTCCAGCCCGAGGGGTACACCACGGTGGCGCCGTGGGTCGTGACCGACGACACGGGGGCCTTCCTCGACTTCGTCTCCCGGGCGTTCGGCGGACAGGAGCTGGGGCGGGTGGTGACCGAGGACGGCTTGATCGGTCACGGTGAGATCCGCGTGGGCGACACCGTGGTGCTGGCGTTCGACCGGCACGCGGACTGGCCCGCGATGCCGAGCCTGCTCCGGGTGTTCGTCGCGGACGCGGACCAGGCGCTCGCGCGGGCCGTCGCGGCCGGTGGGCAGGTCGTCACCGCGCCGGCGGACGATGCCTTCGGGCAGCGCGGCGGGCGCGTCAAGGACCCCTTCGGCACCATCTGGTGGGTGGTCAGCCGGGTGGCGGAGGTCGCCGAGGAGGAGATGTGGCAGCGGCTGGCGGACCCCGTCTACGCCGGGGCCATGCGCGTGGCCCAGGAGACGCTCGACGCCGAGTTGAGCGGTCGACGCCGCGGCCGCAGCAGCGCGCCCGTCAGGGCGATCGGCTGAGCGGTCAACGCCACGGCTGATCCGTACCGAGGTGGGGCACGTCCGCGGTCGGCTGCCGCCGTGCGCGGGGCGCTCGTTGCCCAAGGCGCTCGTTGCGCCCGGGCGTTCCGAGGTGGCCGGTGTTCCGGGGCGCCGGGCGTTCCGAGGTGGCCGCGCCGCCCGAAGCGCCCGCGCCGCCCGGTCGTCGTCGTGGCTGCGCGGGCGGCCGGGCGGTGCGGGCGCGGTTTCAGCTGTGGTGCGGCGCGGCGACGTCCAGCACCCAGGTGACGCCGAAGCGGTCGGTCAGCATGCCGTACAGCGGTGACCACTGCGCGGGCTCCAGCGGGCGCACGAGGGTCGCGCCCTTGGCGAGCCCGGCCCACAGGGCGCTGATCTCCTCGGCGTCCTCGCCGCGCACGGAGACGAAGAACGGGTTCTCGCCCTGGTTCCACGGCAGGTGGGAGGGCACGTCGTAGGCCATGATGTGGAAGCCGTTGTCGCCGGCCACCTCGCCCCAGGTCACCCAGTCCGCCTCGGTCTCGTTCTGTACGGCGCCGGCGTCCCGGTAGGTGACCGCGACGGTACGCCCGCCGAACACGGACTGGTAGAAGTCCAGTGCCTCCCGGGCGGTGCCCCGGAAGTTGAGGTGGGTGGTGGTCGTGATGGGCATGGCCTGCTCCCTGCCTGCGTTGAAGTGGCTGTTGCGCCGGCCGTCCGTCCGGCTCGGCGGTGGCCCGCCGTGGCCGGGGTTGCTCCCGAACGGCGGGTGCGCGATCGCCACGGTAGGAGCCGTAGCGGACAGGGTGTGTCCGCTACCGCGGGGAGGGTGAGGGGCATGCACAAGACGTCGTCGCGGCTGCTTGCGCTGCTGTCGTTGCTCCAGGCGCACCGTGACTGGTCGGGCGGGGAACTCGCCGGGCGGCTCGACGTCACCCCGCGCACGGTGCGCCGGGACATCGACCGCCTGCGGGAGCTGGGTTACCCGATCACCACCGTCAAGGGGCCGGCCGGCGGCTACCGGCTGGCGGCCGGCGCGCACCTGCCGCCGCTGCTGTTCGACGAGGGCCAGGCCGTCGCGCTCGCCCTCGCCCTCCAGACCGCGCCCCTGGGCACCGCGGTCGGCGAGGACGCCGCCCGTGCCCTGGCCACCCTGCGCCAGGTCATGCCTGCCCGCCTGCGCCGCCGGATGGAGTTGCTGCGCCTCACCGCCGTCCCGCCTCCCGCGGGCCGCGGCACCCCGCGGATCGATCCGGAGCTGCTGGTGGAGTTGAGCCGCGTCGTCCACGCCCGGGAGGAGTTGCGCTTCGACTACGCCCCGGGTCAGGGCTCCGCGGGCGATCTTCGCCGCGCGCAGCCGCACCACCTGGTGGTGTGGCGCCATCGCTGGTATCTGGTGGCGTGGGACCTGGATCGCGAGGACTGGCGCATCTTCCGCGCCGACCGGGTCCGGCCGCGCACCCCCACCGGCCCCCGCTTCGCCCCGCGTCCGCTTCCCGGCGGCGACGTCTCCGCCTTCGTCACCGGCCGGTTCCGGGGCGGCGACGGCAGCACCGAGGACTGGCCCTGCCGCGGCGACGTCGTCCTCCACCTTCCGGCCGCCGAGGTCGCGCCCTTCGCCGAGGGCGGGATCGTCGAGGAACTCGGCCCCGACCGCTGCCGGCTCGTCCTCGGCTCCTGGTCCTGGACCGGGCTCGCCGCGGCCATCGGGGGCTTCGGCGCGGACATCGAGGTCATCGGCCCGCCCGAACTGGCCGCCGCCTTCGGGGACCTCGCCACCCGGTACGCCCACGCCGCCCGCACCGCCCGCACCGCCCACGCCGCCCGCACCGCGGAGCCGGGGGCGGGCGCGGGGCGGTGAGAACGCGCCACGTTCCGGGGCGGCGGGGCGAGACGGTCCGGGGCGGCGAGGCACGTTTCGCTGCGGCGCCGGGGTGTGAGCCGGCGCAAGTGCGTTCCGTGCGCCGGATTCGGGCAACGAGGGCGCGCGGCTCGTCCCGGCCGCCCTCGGCGCCTGGCGCGGTCGGCCGGGCCGCCGGGGGGTTACGCGCCGGGGGGCGAGCAGGCGATGTCGGAGACCGCCGTGGCTGCCGAAGGCGCCTGGCCGGAGGCGGGAGCGGCGCCCTCGTCGGACTCGCGGCTCTGGTGGACGCGCAGCAGACCGTCGATGCCGCGCAGCAGGGTCTCGCCGGCCTGGACGGGGTCGCCGAGGTAGCCGGCGCTCATGGCGCCGTCGCGGAGCATGACGAAGTGCCGTCCGGCGTATGCGGCGGAGGTTTCCGTGATCTTGGCGAAGAGTCCGGTGACCGTCTGCAGGTACCACTCGCGGTGTTGGACGACGGCCCGGTGGACCGGGTGGTCGGGAGCGGGGTACTCCGCCGCCGCGTTGAGGAAGGCGCAGCCGCGGTAGCCGGGCGAGCGGATCTGCTCGGCCAGGGAGGCGCCGATGCCGCGGAGGATGTCGTCGGCCGGCGCGTCCGTGGCCGTCAGGGAGCCGACCTGGGTGCGGATCGCGTGGTCGACGCTTTCGATGTAGGCGACGGTCAGGTCTTCCTTGCTGCGGAAGTGGCGGTAGAAGGTGGCGTTGGTGACCTTCGACTCGGCGACCAGACGGTCGACGCCCACCGCGTGGATGCCCTCGGCGTAGAAGAGTTGCCCGGCCGTCCTCAGGAGCCGCTCTCTGGCCTCGGAGACCCTCCTGCCGGTGCGCGCTTCCGTCTGATTCATACCGCCGACTGTAGCAGGTAGAACGGTCTCTCTTGCTTAACCGGCCGAGGGTGTGCCAGTCTCTCAACGAGAGAGAGCGTTCTCTCTACCTCGGGGCGGCTTCCCGCGTTCCGTGCTGCTGCCACACGCCGCGCCGCCCCGGGGGAAGCCACACGCCCCGGCCGTGGACGGCCGGACCCGTCCCGCACCCGTTTCCGCACTCACCGGAGGACCTCATGGCATCCACCACATCCACCGCGCGCCTCGCCACCACGCCCGCCCTGCGACGGCTGTACGTCGTCCGCTTCGCCTTCGCCGTCGCCTGGGCGGCGCTCCTCCTGGTGTCCGGCTCCGACCTCACCGCCTGGGTCAGGCTGCTGCTGGTCCTCTATCCCGCCTTCGACGTGGCCGCGGCCGTCGTCGACGCCAGTTCGGCGCGCGTCGCCGGGCCGGTGAAGGGCCTGTACGTCAACATGGCCGTCAGCGCGCTGGCCACCGCCGGCGTCGCGGTCGCCGGCGCCTCGGGCGTCGCCGACGTGCTGCGCGTCTGGGGCGCGTGGGCGATCCTCTCCGGCCTGGTCCAGCTCCTCGTCGGCGTCGCGCGCCGGCCGCTGGGCGGCCAGTGGGCCATGATCCTCAGCGGCGGCATCTCGGCCCTGGCCGGTGCTTCCTTCATCCGCAGCGCCGCGCAGGACGACCCCTCGCTGACCACCCTCGCCGGCTACGCCACCCTCGGGGGAATCTTCTTCCTCATCTCGTCGATCCGCCTGCCCCGCCCGGCCACGAAGGGCTGATCCCGGCCGGCCGATCCGCGTCGACCGGGCAAGGGGGGTGCCGTGGGCGGCGGTGGGGTTGGTGGGGCCGGTGGCCGGCGGGCGGCGGGGGCCGGTGGCCGGCGGGCGGCGCGGGCCGGTGGCCGGCGGGCGGCGGTGTCAGACCCGGCGGGCATCCTGTCTGCCATGGATGTGCCGCGAACCCGGCCGCCGCGCGACCGCCACGAGCTGGACGCGGTGCTGAGCCGCGGCTTCGACCTCATCAGGGCCGTCGTGCCGAGGCTGGAACACCGGCTCGTCGGCACGGCGGCTGCTTGCCTGCAGGGCGTCGACGTGCCGGTGGGCGATGTCGACCTCCTCGTCGCCCGGCGCCAGGACGTCGACGCCGTGGCACAGGCCCTGGCGGGCCTGCCGTGCGTGACGGCGCCACGGTGGATCGAGGCGTCCGGGCAGTACTTTGCCTGCTACAGCCTGGACGGCATCCGCTTCGAGATCAGCACGGTCGAATCGCCGTGCGCCGAGGACGGGTGGGAGTGCCAGGGCCCCGGCCCGTGGCGGCACTTCGTCACCGTGGTCCGCGGCGGGCACCGCATCGACTGCGTGAGCCTGGAGCTCCGGCTGACCACCGAGTTCCTCCGCGACCGCCCCGACAGATACCGGCCCCTGCTGGCCCACCTCGGCGCCCACGGCGCCGACCTCCCGCTCCTCCGGCAGAGCATGGCCGTACGCAGGGTCCCGCACACGCTCGCGCGCCTGACCCGGGAACTCCAGGCAGCCACCCCGCCCTGATCCGCGGCCTCCCGGGCTCGCCCCGGACCGCAACGGGCCGGCGGCGCCGAACAATGCGCCGCTGGATGCGCCGCGGGCGCGTCGCCGTCCCGGAGATCACCGAGGACCACCTGGCCGCCGCTCAGTCGGTGCGCGCCCGCCACCGCGCCCTCGACCTCGACCTCGCCGACGCGGTGAACGTGGCCCTGGCCGCCGACTACGGCACCGACGCGGTCCTCACGCTCGACCGGCGCGGCTTCCGGGCCGATCGGAGGCGGCCACCCGGCCAAAAGTCGGTGGAGCCGCACTCCCGGGTGCCGTTACCGTGTTCCCGCCCGCAGTCACCCCGTCGAGGACACGCCGTTGTACACCGAGTGAGATCCCTCGAGCGCTGATCCGTCGCGCTGTGCGCCGCGCTCCTTTTCGCTGCGGTCTTCTCACTGGAACCGGTGTATCTCTGTGTCCAAGAACCGGGTGTTCATGCCCGCCTTCCTGCCGTTCGTTCTCCGCCGTTGCCACCCGCGCGCCCTCGGCCGCTTCGCGGCGAACGGCAGCTTCCACATCCCTGTGAACCACGAGTTCCTCGACGCCTGGCTCCTCGCGCCGTACACCGGCCGCGGGAAGGGCGCCGGGCCCACCGTCCTGGGGCGGGTGAACGGGCGTTCCCCGCAACGCGCGTTCCCGAACCCGCTGCGTGGCAACGGGCCCGGCCCGGCGGCCGCACTGCTCCCGGAGCAGGTCGTCCGGCGCCGTGGCGTGGGCGGCCCGGGCCGAACCGACCGGCCGGCCTGGCAGTCGCCGTACGGCCCGCCGCCGCGCCGGTCGGCCCGCGGCCGGTGGGCGCCCGTGCCGGTGCCGGCCAGGTCCCGGCTCCCGGAGCGGCGCGGGTTCCTGTGCGGCCGGTGCGACTGACCGCCGGGAGCTGCGGATTGCCGCCAGGCGAGGCCACAGGACCGTCGGCCGCGGAAAGCCGCGTGTCCCCCGGCCCGCCTGAGCGGCACCCGCACGGAACGGCACCCGCTGGGAGCGGAACTGCGCCCGCTCGGAGCGGAGCCGCACGGAGCGGCACCCGCATGAAGCGGCCGTGGGCGGCCTCCCCCTGGCGGAGAAATTCCCGCAGTTCCGCAGCCACAGCCGTCATCCCCTCCCCGGCTTCCATCACCGTCGTCACCGTGCACGTCCAGTCGACGGGGAAAAGGCCGGACCGAAGGGTCCAGCCCAGACGCACGTGACCGCCCGCCCCGAAGGTCGCCGTCACCATTTCAGGTTGTTGCCGTTCCAGACCCGTTCCCCCGCCCACCCGCGGAAGTCACGCGCGAGGCCGTCGAAGAACGCATCCATGTCGTCCCAGGAGGTGATGGTCACCGTGTCGAGCCGCGCCCGCACCCCCTCGGCAACGGCCTCCACCGCGAAGGCCGTCTCGTACTCGTCCACCCGCGACCAGTCGAACAGCCGGACAGAGGCCGCCGGCGTCCCCGGCCCCCGCACCAGGAGTTCGACCCGCCCGGACGCCGCCTCGATGAGACTCACCCGCCGAACGATACGGACCTCGCCCCGGCGACGGCATCACCGATTCCGCGGCCCGGGACCGCCGCTCACCCCCTTCCCAGTCCCGGCAACGCCGCCGCACCGCATGCGCCGCGACGGCCGTACCGAGCGGCGCGCGACCCTTTCCCTGACCACGTCAACGAATCGGGCGCGGATGCGGCTGTGGAGGGGAGTCGTGCGGATTCGGCGACCGGCCCCCGGAGACAGCATCAATTACCTTGGCTCCCAGGTCCACATCACCGGAGGCCACCACCGAACCGCCGAGATCGCGGACCGAGTCGGCCGCGGAGAAAAGTCTCCCGACGTCCTCATCGAGTTCTTCATACGCGCATGACCACCTGCCTCAGCATCCGCCTCTTCGCACAGCACACCGCCTGCGTCTTCGCCGCCGCAGGCAAGGCATGGGTGGGCCTCGCCGACGAACCGGCCACCCACCCCGCGGCCTGGGCACGGATCTGGGGCAGCCACGCCCCGGCAAGCGAGGCCGACATCAGCGGCCTGCTGCGCCGACTCTCCGAGGAACTGCGGCTTGAGACGGCGCCCGGCCCCACAGGCGCCGGCCCTCGGACCATCGTCGCCGGACACTACTTCTTCGACGGCTGGGAGTACTGGGGACCAGGAAACCCCGCCCCTCTGCTTCCGAACACGGCAACCCACTACACAAGCGAAGCCCGCACGGCATCACTCGAGGACCTGGCCCACTGGCAGCCCCCGGCGAAGAGACGTGAAGCTCTATCCCTACATCGGCCCCCGGGAACACCTCGCCAGAGCCCGGCCTGAAGCCGCCGGTCACGCCATCACCTCCCGCGGAGACCTCTCGGCATGGCTCGCCCAACAACCCTCAGACGACCTCGCCGAGCCCTTCACCTTCACAGTCGACGGCAACCTGCTGCTCCGTCTCGCCCTCCGACGAAGTGAACACGTCGTCTGCGCCGAAGGCGCCCGTGCTCGCCGCCGGAGAAATCAGCTCACGAGCGGCGTGTGCCGATCACAGAAGTTGCATCTGTGGCCGGCAAGAACTCGTCCAGGAGCGGTCCGATCCAGGCGGATGAGACGCAGCCGCCGGCCGCGATGGAACGGCGGTTTGATCGACCAGCTCGTCTCCGGCCCCCGCCCTCGCCGCTATGGGCCGCTACCCGCACCTGGGCATCGGCTACCACGCCGAGAGCCAGGTCAGGTGCACGCCGCAGGGCGGGGCACCCGCCGGAGCAACGCACTGGGCCAGAGCGTCTCCTACGCCTGTGACGCGCGCGGCCAGATCACCGCCAAGGATGTCGACGGCGCCCTGACCTCGTACGAGTACAGCACCCTCGGAGCGATGACCCGCGCCACGGGCCCCGACGCGGACATCCTCTGGGAACGCGACGCCATGGGGCGCGGCCTCAGCGAGACGGTGAACGGCCGCCGCCTCACCATCCGTTACGACGCCGCAGGACAGCGCTTCGCCCGCACGGCCCCCGTCAGCGCCGTCACGGAGTAGGGCTACGACCTCGCCGGCCGTCGGGCCGAACTCGACGCCGCGGGACGCGTCCTGGGCTTCTCCTGCGACGCCGCCGGGCGCCAAACCGCCGCCGAATTCGGCGACTTCCGGCACCTTCGAGTACGCTTGGGACGCACTCGGACGACTCACCGGGTCCACGGCCACCACGCCCGAGCGCATGGTCGAGAACCACTCCTACGTCTACCAGCCGGGCGGGCAACTGGTCGGCGTACATGACGCGGAGCGCGGCGAGACCGCGTTCACCCTCGACGCGGCCGGGCACGTCACCGCAGTGCAAGGGACACGCTGGAGTGAGCGCTACGCCTACGACGAGGCCGGCAACCCGACCGACGCCACCTGGCCGAACACCCTCCCCGGCCACGACGCCAGGGGGACCCGGACGTTCGAAGGCAGCCGCGTCATACGGGCCGGCACGTACTCCTCCACGTACGACGCCCCGGGGCCCGGACAGCAGCCCATCATCGCCAACGACGGATACTGGCGCACGTTCCTCCCCCTCGTGCCCCGCTGAGAAGGACTGCCCCATGATCTACGTCGGATTCTTCCGCGAGATGCGCGAGACCCCGCCCGAGATCTACCGCGACTCCCCCACGACGCCATGGCGGAGCCGGGAGACTACGACGCGGACGCGGTGGCCGCGTCCGCGACCTGGGCTTCCGCGTGGGCTGACGACGTCGCTGTCACGCGGGAGGCGACCGGCGTCATCCGGTCATACCACCGGCCGTCTCCGCGAGAGTGACGCGGGGAGTGACGAGGTGGTGGCGGCGTTCGCCCGCTTGCTCCCGCAGCTGTCGCGGACCGCGGCGCCGCTGGATCGCGACGCGGTGACACGGCTGGTGAACCTGCCGCACCAACACGGTGCTGATGGCCCGGGTCCGAGGCGAGATCGTCGGCACGCTCACGCTGGTGACGTTCCCCGTCCGGTCCGGGCTGCGGGCCCGCATCGAGGACGTGGCCGACGACGAGCACGCCCGGGGCCAGGGGGCCGGCGCTGCGCCGGCGAAGGAAGCGTTGTGCCTGGCAGAGCAGGCAGGTGCCCGGACCGTGGACCTGGCGTCGCGTCCCTCACGGCGGACAGCGAACCGGCTCTACGAACGGCTCGGGCAGGCCCGCCAGTCAGGAGTGTACCGGTTCCCGGGGAGTGGCCGATAGCAGGCCGCCCCGGCCCGTTGCTGCGCCCGGTGTGGGCGAGGTGCCAGCCCTCTGGACGCCAGCGGATCGTCACCGAGCCCGTCGCCATCCCGGGGCACAGCTCGGCCCCCTCCCTGGGCCCCCCACGAGACCTCGCGCAGGTCGGCCGCGAGGTCCGCCGCCTGTCCCGCAACATCGCGCCCGCGGATGCCCGGCCTTGGTCCGCAACGGCCTCAACGCCGCCTGCGCGGCGCTCCGCGCCGGCTTAGCCTCCGCGAGCTCCGCATCCTGCGCGTCGATCAGCGCGGTGACCGGCTCCAGCCTGGCCTTGAGCCGCTTGAGCGGACGTACAGGTCCGCACGGACATCCACACGACACAGCTCAAGGCGTTACGGTGCCCGGCCGGGGGGCGATGCTGCGGTTTCCCGAGCTGTTATGGCTACGCGGCGCTCCCCGTCTCCCCACCGCTCGTGGCGCCAAGCGGCGGCGGCACGAGAGTCTGGAGGATGGTGTCCAGTAGATCGATGGCTCGCGTGCGGGTCGCCGGGTCGTGGAAGGCGGCGAGCAGTTCCTCTACGCGTGCCCTGATCGCCGCGTTCTCGTCGGGTCGGCCGCGCGCCATATCGGCGCGCAGGGCGTCCGTGAGCAGTCCGAAGGCCGTGAGCACGGATCGGGTCTTCGCGGCGGGGTCCCCCACGGCGAACTGCGCGTCGGCGTATCGGTCAACCCACCAGGCCAGCCCAAGCCGACGGTCAAGCAGCAGTTCCCGCAGGGCTTCCAGGCGCGCGAGTTCGGCAGCTGCCCTCACCTGCTCATGTTGCACGGCTGCTTCGCGTCGTTGCGCGGCCGCGCTGGTCTCTTCTGACACGCTCAGCGCCGTCCGACCGCTTACGCTCAGCCGGGAGTCGGACCTGATCGGTGTCGACAGCTCGCGGTTGATCGCGGCCTCGGCATCGTCCGCCTGCACGACCGAGTACCGCTCGGCAACGCTCGCGGCGACGTCTCTCACGAGAGACCTGGCCACCGCATCGCCATGCAGGATGCTCCCCGAAGCACCGCTCGGCTCCCACCTGTGAGTGATGACGGCATCGAAGTGAAGTGCGTGGTCGGCGCTGGGCAACCGGGTGGAGAAGGCCGAGGCCGGCCCTCCCCACCCGCTCCGCGCAACGCCTCGGGCGCGGTTGCGACGGAACACGGTCACGCTCCTCAGGCCGCTCGGTCCGCGTGGTCGGCCGAACGGCGCGCGGCCCTTTCCCTGACTACGTCGACGAATCGGGCACGGAGGCGGCTGCGGAAGGGAGTTGTGCCGCCGATGACCCGGTTCAGGTCGTCGCCGAGAGCGTCCGCCTCATCGGGGAAGATCACCGCAACGATCTCCTCCACCGCCTCCGCCGTCGGGCCGTTCTCGGTTCCCACCGCGTCGCACCAGCTGCCGAGCACGGTCGCCGCCCGGGCGCGTAGTTCCTGCCGCCGCCAGACCGCGCGCCAGCCGTCGCGCAGCAGTTTCCTGACCGCATCGCCCCGCGCTCCCTCCGCGCGCAGCAGCCCGTACGCCGTCGGCTCGGCGTCCCCGGCCGCGGCTTCGGCGAACACGTCGAGGAAGACGGTCCCGCTCGGCGCCCCGGGGGTCGAGGCGGTGGTCCACTGGACGAGCGCGTTGAGGACGTGCGGGGACAGTTCGGGGTTGCCCAGCAGATTCCTGAGCGCGGCAACGGCCGCCTCGCGCACGCCGGGTTCGCCCGCCTTGTCGAGAACGTACCTCAGTCGGGTGAGCGCGATGTGGGGATACTCGCGGCCCAGGCGTCCGCGGCATACGGCGATGACGGCCTGCTGGCGTTCCGGCATGGTCGGCGCCTTGGCCCAGAGCGAGAGCTCCTTGCGCATCGCAGGCCCCAGACGCACGTCGGTGGCCAGCCGGTCGACGAGATCGACGGCAAGGTCGGCGTGGCGGCTCCCGCCCCGCAGCCATTCATGGGTGAGCCAGGAAACGCTGTCCAGTCCCTCGGTCTTCGCCATCGTGGTCAGGACCTCGGCCAGCCGGGGCAGGCTTTCCTGGGCGATGCCCTTCGGCTTGCTGATCGCGGAGAGCCAGCGCATGAGGATGGGGACCAGTTGCGGGCGCTTGCGCCATACGTGCTGAAGCAGCGCCTGGTCGATTCCGGGGCGGATGGCGGACAGGGAGACCCTGCCCTCCCTGAAGTCCAGACCCGCCGCCGTGCACCGCTCGGTGTCGTCGGCGCCGGCCAGCGGACCGCCCTTGCGCGGTGGCCAGTTGAGTGCCGCATCGGCCAGCAGCAGGTCCGCAGCGTCCAGGACGGTGCGTGCCGGGGCCCCGTCGAGGAAGGCCGCCGCGATCTGCAGGGCCCGCCGTTCGGGTGCGCGGGCGTCGTCGGTACCGAACCATTCGGTGAGCTTGTGCTCCCAGCCGAGGAAACGGTCGCGGGCCTCACCGTCCCGCTTGTCCTTGGCCTGCAGAACGACGTCGGCCAGCCGCACGCCCTCCTGCGGCGACTCGTTGCCGCTCAGCAGTCCGGCGAACACGCTCTCGGGATCATCGAGCCATGCGGCGCGGACCGCACGCTCGGCATGCGACATGATGGCCCGGCGGGCGATCCTCAGCGCGGAAGGTCGCCGCATCCGTATCACGGCGGCCGGGGTGGCGCGGCTGTCGGCGAGACCGCCCTCCCACACTCGCTCGGTGGCGACGATGATCAACCTGGCGCCCACGGCACGGGCCCGGATTCCGTACTCGGCGAGCTGCTCGTGGAAACGTTCGCCGAGCGGCTCGTGGACTCCCGTCAGGTTGAGGAGGTACCCGGTTTGGGGCTCGCAGGGGAGGCGGGTTGCGTCCGGCTCCTCCCAGTCGGGGTACAGCTCGAAGATCCGGGTCAGGTCCTTGATCATGTCGTTCAGGTGACGCAGTGCCGTCGTGCGGCGTCCCGAGCCCTCGGGGCCGAGCAGTGCGAGGACCGCGTTGCCCAGCGGGTTGATCTGGGCGGCGGGATCAGCCGCCGGCTCGTCGAGCGTGATGTGCGGGGTCTCGAAAAGGTGGTCGGGGAGGATGAGCCGCGGGTCGACCGGGTGGGGGCTCAGCAGCGCCAGCCCGGCCACATACGTGTAGATGTTGACGTCGCGCATCGCCAGGTTCATGTTGCCGCCCACGCTGACGTCCTTCAGGCTGGGGCGGAACGGGGCGACGCCCTGGGCCGGAGACGAGTCGTCCGGGAAGTCCTGGTACAGCTCCTCGTCCGTGGTCATCGGTCCTTCTTCCAGACGTTGGTGTCGCGGCCGCTCGCGATGAAGTCGCCGCCGCCGGTGTCGATGTCCGTGAACACCTGGCCGGAGCGGAATCCGCTCGGGGCGGATGTGGCGGGCGGCACCATGGCGAGGAGGCGCACGGCCTCGGCGGCCTCCGCGGATCGGTCCGCGACGACGGCGAGTTGTTCAGCGGTGCGCTGCGTGAAATGCGCCGCAAGGTGCTCACGCGCGGCGGGGTCCTGGCCCGCAAGAGCCTGCTCGAAGGCGTCGAGCTGATGAAGCATCTGTTCACTCGCCTCCGGCGCATGCCTGCCGAGTAACGCCGCGCAGCGCGCACGGACGTAGGCCCAGGTGTCGGTGGCCATGGCTCCGATCACAGCGCTGGCGGCGAGGGCGGCGATCTCTGCGGGGGTGTTCATGCGGGACCTTCCCAACTCTCGCGCTGATGTGGTCGCGTTGCGGCTCTCGCCGTTGCTCACCTCGGCGGTGGACGCCCGAGCAGGTGCCGAGGTACGTGCGACCGCAGCCCGGATGTCGGCCGGGCCGTGCCCGGGAAGGTGAATCCAGCCGTAGCCGGTGAACTCTTTCTGCTGGATGTGCACCCGGGCGTATTCCTCGGGATTCAGGCCGTGCGCGCGCAGCCGGACCACGTCCTGGTAGAGGCGGTCGGCGACGATGACCACCAGGTTCGTCGAGGTCACGGCGGCCAGCACGCGCTTGAGCTGCGGGGCGTTCAGGTATCGCGCCACGGAGACCGGGGTGGGGCCGCTGTAGCCCAGGGCGGCGGTGCGGGCCACGCCGATGTCGAATGCCAGGCGCAGCCGGAGCCGTTTGGCCGCGTCGTGTCGGAGGTTGCGCTCGGCCAACGTCGCGGCCAGGTGCCGGACGAAGTCGCCGAGCAGGGCCGCCTCCGAGGTGTCTTGAGGAAGCACGGTGAACTCCTGGTCGCCCTGTGCCTGCCGGCCCCACCGGGTCCGGTCGAGTCCACTGAGGACCGCCGCGTCTTCCAGAATCCGCACCAGGTCGGCCTGCGCGGCCTCCTGATGCGGGGTGTCGAGCCTGCTGTATTTCTCCACATCGACCGCCATGCACAGATGGCGGGTGATGATGTCCTGCGGTGTCATGGGACGCCTGTCTGATCGGGGGTTGGTGCGCGTGGCCTGGCCACGCGTGTGGGCGTCAACTTTCGTCCCCCGGACCCGTGGCACCGAGCGATCCGCATAAGTACGGCCTTTCTTGCGGATCAGGCGATGCCTGGGGGAAGATGACCGATTTCCCTCAGACGGCGCAGGTCAAGCACGGAGATACGCCGATGGCCGGTCGTCAGCAGACCCTCTTCACGCAGCGCGCGAAGCGCCTTCTGGACGGTGTCCTCCGCCGAGCCGGCCAGCGCGGCCAGCTCCGGCTGGCTCAGGTTGACCCCGATGACCAGCCCCTGAAGCACCGGTCGCCCATGTGACGCGGCGAGTTCGGCGAGCACCCGGGCCAGCCGTACCTTGACCGGGTAGCCTGCGAACTCGATCCGGCGTCTGTTCGCCCAACGCAGCCGCTCGGCCACCACGCTGCCCATCGAGAGGGCGGCTTCCGGATGTCGCCGGAAGAAAGCGTGCAGGTCGTTCTTCTGCACGACACCGGCCCGGATCGCGCCGCAGGCGGTCACCGTCGCAGACCGCGGCTTGCCGTCCATGGCGGCCATCTCGCCCACCACGTCGCCGCTGGCACGGATCGCGAGGAGAGCCTCGTGCCCTTCATCCAAGCGCGCGCTGATCTTGGCGATCCCGGAGAGCAGAAGCACCACGTGCGTGGACCGATCCCCCTCGCGCATCAGGCTCTCACCACTCTGGTACTGGCACGGCGCTGCCACGTGGAGGAGTTCGTCCCGCAGCGGGTCGGGCAAGCCGCCGAGGTAACTCCGCCGAGGCCAGTTCCTTCCCGTCCTGCGACGCTGGGACTCGTAGTCCGGTGGCACGTCCCTGCCTCCCCACCCCTCATGCGACCGCATCGCCGTACTTGCCGGATCTGACGGACACCTCCCCCATCATCTTTCGTCGGCCGAGCAGGCGAAAGACGGCATGGGCGCCGGGTCGGACGACGGAACCACCCCGCAGTTGCCCCTCAACGCCTTCCAGATCGCCTTCGAGGCCCGCCTCACCCCCGACCGACAACTGATCACTCACCACCCTGCTCACGCACGAAGGGGCCAGGCGGGACGATGAAACACGGTGAGCCGCACGGGGAACCGGCCGGCGCACGACGGGCTGACGCCGCGCAATGCCCTCACTCACCACGTCGGCTGCCACCCAAGCAAGCCGACTCGGGATCGCCTGGTGCGGCGTTGCCCTCGGGGCAACGTACGCGCCGCCGGTCCGAGCGATGCGCGAGGCCGGTCGCGCTCGCCCTTACGCTGACGTTGGTTCCTCGCGGTCAGGGTCAGCGAGCGTAGGACGCGAGGCGATCCGCGAGCGCGGTGACGCGGCCGCGGAGCTCGTCGGGGTGCTCGATGACGAACGGCCGACGCGTGGCCAGCGCTCGGTGGCCGGGCCCTCGCCGACCGCGGACTCCTGCTCCTCCAGGCTCGCGACGGCGGCCGGAAGGCGGGCCCGGATCTGCTGGAACGTCCCGTGGACCCGCGGCCGGCGGGCAGGTGCCGCCACCGGCACCCGATCCGACGGCGGTGGCCGCGCAGTTGCGTGGCAAGGAAACGAAGAGTCCGGCTGAACACGTCGAGCCCGCGCGGGCAGACAAGCACGTGAAACCTCTGGTTGGACGTGGTGATCTTGGTCATGAACCCGTTCATCAGGGGTTTCATCCATGAGTCCAGCCAACTATCGGCGCAGCACGGGAAGTTGGCAAAGGCTCAGTCAATCGCAAGGACAGAAATTAGCCCACATAGCAGCTTCTTACCTGGACTCCAAGGATGAGGAGGTGGTGTCAATCCGTTGAAGCAACACTTTCGGTCAGAGCCCGTGGGAAGGCTTCTTGTGGGGCGCGGTAGCCGGGGGCGGTTGTTGATCTCTTCGGCGACGGCGGTGAGATAGGGCTGATGGCTGGTGATCTCGCTGCCCTTGGGGAGGTACTCGCGGATGATGCGGTTGGTGTCCTCATTCGTGGGCCGCTGCCAGGGCGAGTGCGGGTCGGCGAAGTACACGTCCAGACCGGTGGCGAGGGTCAGGGCTGCATGGCGACCCATCTCGGCCCCCTGATCCCAGGTCATGGACTTGCGCACCAACTCCGTTATTCCGTGGATCTGTTCGGCCAGTACGGTGGACAGGCCACTGGCGTTCTTCCCCTCGGGAAGGGCGAGGATGATGCAGAAGCGGGTGGCGCGGTCGACGAGGGTGGCCGCGGCGGACTTTCCGTTCTTCCCGACGATCAGGTCGCCTTCCCAGTGACCGGGGACCTTGCGGCCCAGTGCCTCTGCGGGGCGGTCGTGGATGGATCGCATCCCGGCGATGCGGGCGCCTTGGGAAGCGTCCGGCCTGCTGCGGGGGCCGCGCCGTGTTCTCCTGCTGGGCAGCATGACCCCAGGCGGGCAAGTTCGCCCTTGGGGAGTGCGTAGATCCAGGTGTAGACGGCTTCGTGCGTGCTCCCCGTGGCGGCGTCGGCGACGGTCGTGCCCGCTTCCCCAGAGCGCGCCCCTGCCGGAAGTAGCCTGATTCACATCTTGCCCACCAGGATCGCCCGCTACTTCTTCGAGATCATCGAAATACCACCCTGCGCGAGAGAGAACACCCGAATAAACGCATCCCGAACTTCCAAATCTCGATCGAGTCGCTCCAGCGCCTCGAATCTATCCGGATCAACATCGACCGCGGCAATTCCACCAGCGTCCCTGCCGCCAGGGGTCGAAAACAACACGAGGCATCGATAGGCGTGGACGTCACCCCCTCGTTCCTCGCGCATCAGCGACTGGAGTAGCATGTCCGCTTCCCCGACCTGGCTCCGAAGTGCGTCCACTGATGACCACCGCGTCGCCCAGCCACGCTTCTCCGCCTCCAACTGAATTTCGAGCAATGTATTGAAACTGATGCGGCATACACGGAAGTCCGGGTCGGTCCAACGAATCAGAGGCATCGAAGCACTAATCCTCTCCGTAGCGCGGTGACTCCCTGCCCCGCGACCGTGCCCACGATCGCCTCGATGCCCACTCGCACTCATGCCGTCCGCAGATCCGCGGTCGGGCCGTCGCCACGCGTACAGGCGGGCAGACGCCGCTGGGTGCGTGCGCGGTCGGTCAAAGGTGCCCCTGAAGCGGCGGGGCCGTGGGCACGCCGCTCAGCCGCGGTCCTGTTCCGTCGCGTTCTCGCGCTGGTCGAGGATCTGGTCGAGCAGGTCCTCGGCCGTCTCGGTGACCGGCGCCTCGGTGCTGAACGAGAGGGCCAGTCCCAGCTCATTGACGCGCGACAACACGTCGGGCGGCAGAGTCAACTCGGCCCCGGACTCCACGAGGCCCGAGACGTCGATCGAGACCCGGTGGCCCTCCGCACGCAGTGCCCTCAACTGCGCCGACAGGGGCCTCACCCTTGCCAGCAGCGCGTCGAGCAGCGACGGCAGCGACGTGCCGGGGGCGTCGGCGACCAGGCCCCAGCATCCGGCCCCCGCGCGGAAGGCGGGCACCGCGCCCGGCGCACGGCTGAAGTCGGGCGGCACACCAAGCCGTTCGGTCACCGATCCGGGGTCCAGATCAGCCCCGCTGACCAGCAGCGTCACGGCGAGTTGCGCCCACTGCCTCTCGCTCCCCATCATCCCGCTCTCTTCTTTCCCGTCTCTCCAGGCTTCCCAGACCGGTGTCCCCCGCCCGGCATCGTGCCTCGGACGGGACGACGGCGTTCAGCGCTCGCTGGTACTGACCGCGAGGCGGAGTGGCACGCCCAGCGCCGTCAGCCGGCCGAGCGCGACCGGTGACAGTTCGAAGAACGAGCCGGTCCCGACGAACCCGAACAGCCGCAGCAACACGTCGTACCCCTCCTGGCGCAACTCCTGCAGGCCCACGGCCCGCGGCTCCACCGTGCCAAGCAGTTCGTCAAGCTGCTCGGCGAGCGGCGTGGCCTGCGCGCTCACCTTCAGCAGCCACAGACCCGCCTCGTCCGCCTCCGGGTCCCACCGGTCGGGTCCGGGACGACGGCTACCGGTGGGGTCGAGCCCGAGGTGCTCGCTGATCCGCTCCGGATCGAGATCGCTCCCGCGCACCTCCAGCGCGGCCTCCGTCACCACCCAGGACCGTTCGGTATGTGTGTAGTTCACCGCTGGATCCTCTCTTGCCGCGATGGCTGACCGCCGGGCGCCGCGCTCACCTGATCTCCCGGCATGCCGCCCCGTGCACGTTGCCCATGCCCTCGCTCCGCAGGTCGCTCAGCGATGTCCGCTCGGCGACCGTGAGGGAGTTCTCGAAGACGCTGAAGCCACCGCCCGAGGCAGCCGCCGGAGCGGCCAGGGTGTAGTTGGGGATGACATCACCCGCCTGGAACGTCTCGACGGCGGCGTTCGGGTAGACGCCGGCCTCCACGGCAACGCCGTGGAGGCGGCAACGCGTGGGGCTGCCGGGTCACGGCCGTGACCCGGTGTCCGGCGGCGAGTGCCTGGCCCGTGAGCAGGCGGCCGGTGGGGCCGTTGGCCCCGAAGACGGCGAGGCGCACGCCGGCTGTCCTTCCTGGTTGCGAGGCATTCCGGTGAACGTCCGCTCGGCACGTCGGCCCGGGGCCCGCTGTGCCGCCTGCGTTTCGCGCAGGACCGCCCAGCCGTCCGCCACTGGGCCGACGTGCGCAAGCTTGTCGGGGTTGCTCACGGTGCGGATGGTCTCGATCTGCCCGTTGCGGATGTCGAGCGCCCAGGTGTTGACGACGTTGCCGGTGCGGTCTCGGAAGATCGCCCCTTGCTGGCCGTTGACCCGGTGCGGTTCCACGAGGCCGCCGGTCCGGGAGAACGCCGGGAGGAGGGTGGCGAGGAGCCGGGAGACGTGGTCGACGCCGAAGATGCCCTGGGCCCACCGCGGGGCCTTGCCGCCGCTGTCGGCGACCATGCGGACGTCAGCGGCGAGCAGTTCCCGCAACCTGTCGACGCTCCCCTCCCGGAGGGCGGCGAAGAACCGATCGGCGAGTTCTTCGTGCGCACGCCGGTCGGTCTCGAACCGCGGCCGGCCGGCGTCCATGTGGCGACGCGCCCGCACCGTGAGCTGGCGGCACGCTGCCTCCGAGCGGCCCACCGCCGAGGCGATGTCCCGGTAGTCGAACCCGAACACCTCGCGCAGCACGAACACCGCCCGCTCCAGCGGGGTCAGCCGCTCCAGCAGAAGCAGGGCCGCCATGGACACCGAGTCGGCCAACTCCGCCGACCGCTCCGGGTCCTGGTAGGGGTCCGACAGCAGCGGCTCGGGGAACCATGGCCCGGCGTACTCCTCCCGGCGGACGCGAGCCGAGCGCAGCACGTTGATCGAGATCCGCGTCACCACCGCCGACAGGAAGGCTTTGACCGAGGTGGGAGGCGTGGCGGACCCCTCGTAGCGCAGCCACGTCTCCTGCACCGCGTCCTCGGCCTCGCTCACCCTGCCCAGGAGCCGGTAGGCGATCGAGAACAGCAAGGGCCGCAGCTCCTCGAACTCCTCGGCCCTGGACGTCGATCCGCTCACGCCAGTTCCGCCTTGAAGCCCTCGCGCCACGACGGGTAGCGCAGCTGCCAGCCGAGTTCCCGCTTGGCCTTGGCGTTGGAGAAGCCGCGCCCCTCGGTCATCATCACCACTGCCTGGTCCCCGGCCAGCACCCGCGCCAGCCACACCGGAATCCGCATCGGGCGTTTCGCCCCCGCGCACGCCGCCAGGTGCGGCAGCCACTCGCCGGCCGGGGCCGGCTCGTCGTCGACGATGTTGAACACGCCCGACGCCCTCTGCTCCACGGCCAGCACGGTGGCGCTCGCTGCGTCATCGAGATGGATCCAGGAGCTGTAGCCGGTGCCACGGCCGACCAGGGGATACTGCCGCTTGCGGATCAGCTCGACCTGGTCGTCAATGGCGCCCGGCCCGTAGAACGCGCCGTACCGCATCACCGCGCCGCCGGCCCTGAGGACGGAGTCCTCCGCGTAGCGCAGCGTCTCCAAACCGATCTGCGCCGCCGTGCCCACCAGCATGTCCAGCGGGTCCTCCTCGGTCTTCACCCACCCGCCTTCCCGAATGCCGTTCCAGCTGGCGTAGCCCTGGGCAACGACATGGGAGACGCCGGTGGCTTCCGCCGCGGCCAGCAGGTGGTCCGTGCCTTCGCGACGCAGACGGTTGGTGAGGGCGAACCAGCGGTCCGGGTGCTTGATGTCGGGCTTGCCCGCGTGCCTGATCGAGATCGCGGTCATCTGGTGCACGACCACTTCCGGCTGGGCCTTGGCCACCGCCTCGCCGACGGACGCCGCGTCCAGCCCGTCCATCACGACGCCGGCGGCGCCCAGTTGCCGCGCGAGATCCACCCCGGCCGGGCTCGTGCTCGTCGCCGTCACCTCGTGCCCGCGCGCCACGAGCTGCGGCACCAGCCGCCGCCCCAGAACCCCGGTCCCTCCTGCCACGAATACGCGCATGACCATCACTCCTGACGTGAGCGCCGCTTGCCTTCGCTACCCGAGACAAGACAGCCCGGCTCCCTGTGACATGGAGGAGGAACGCCGCCGTCCTCGTCGGCGCCCCGGCCCACGGGCGCCGACGGCGATCGCTTCGGCGGCCTGGACGTGCCGGTCGACACCGCCGGCATCGCCGGCGCCGGCCGGGCCGCGCCCCCGAAGGCTTCTGCCGGGAGTCGCTGGGCGCCGCGGTGGACCGTCGGCGCCCTCGCCCGCCGCCGAGCCCGGCGCGGAGGAACGCAGGCTGCCCGCCGGCGCGGCCTTCCCCTCTGCCGTGGCCTCCCCCTCTGACGTGGCCTCCCCCTCTGAGGTGGCCTCCCCCTCTGAGGTGGCCTCCCCCTCTGAGGTGGCCTCCCCCTCTGACGTGGCCTCCCCCTCTGAGGTGGCCGCCTTCCGCAGTGGCCCAAGGAGCAATCGCCCCCGGACGAGCGCCCTCGAAAGGGCACATCCCCACAAGGGGCTGCCTTGACGTGCATTGGAGTGTGCTGCTGCGCCGCAATGCCTCCCCGGCGAGGCCGCTTTCCGTCGACGGGAGTGGCATCGGCAACGGCGCCCGGCCGTACCCGCGGTGAGTAGTCGTGCGCGGCAGCGGCTGCATCGGTGACCCCGGCCACGGCGAGACCTGCGCCCCCGTATCCACCGGCGCGCACCCCCGGCCCGACCGGGACGGCGCCCAGCCCGGGGCCCGTTGCAGAAAAACGCCCCCTGCCACCCCCGGCGCCCCCTCGGCAGCCGGCCCGTCTCCCGTGCATGCGCACGGCCCCGCACCCGGCCGACGGCCGGCCACGCAGACCGGCCACAGGCTCCGTTCACGAGTCGCCGCTCCGGCCCGGCACGCTCCCCTCCGCCGTGGCGGAGATTCCTGCCGGCGAGGGGCGACGCCGAAGCCCACGGGCCGTCAGGCCGAGGCTCCACTGTCGATGACCAGGTCGGTGCCGACCACCGCGCCGGCTGCGGGGGAGGCGAGATAGAGCACCGCGGCCGCCACTTCCTCGGCTTCCGCGACCCGGCCGAGCGGGTTTTGCGTCTTCACGCGCTCGGCACGGTCGGCCTCGGTCTCGCCGGGCCGCAGCGACATGGGAGCGGCGGAGGCGCCGGGGCTGACGGCGTTGATGCGGATGCCCTGGTGGATGTGGTCGAGAGCGGCGGCGCGGGTCAGCGCGGAGACCGCCGCCTTCGAGGTGATGTACGCGGCGAGGTTCGGGGTGCGGAGGTGGGCGCCCAGGTTGGAGGCGATGTTGACGATGGAGCCGCCACCGTTTCCCTTCATGTGCGCGATCTCGTGCTTCATGGCCAGCCAGACGCCGGTGACATTGGTGCGCAGCACCGCCTCCCAGTCCTCCTCGCTCACCTCGCCGACGGGTACGGTGCCGCGGAGTATTCCGGCGTTGTTGACCGCGATGTCCAGCCCGCCGAACCGGGTCACACTCCGGCGTATGAGGTTTTTGACCTGGCCGGAGTCGGTGACGTCGGCGGTGACGGCGGTGGCCGTGCCGCCGGTGGCCTCGATGAGACCGACCGTCTCGTCCAGGGAGGCCGCGGTGCGTCCCGCGGCGACCACGGATGCGCCCTCGGCGGCGAAGGCGAGCGCGATGGCGCGGCCGAGGCCGGAGCCTGCGCCGGTGACGAGGACGGTCTTGCCGGTGAAGCGGTTCATTGCGGTGGCTCCCTTGAGTGATGGATTACCTGGTGCGGTGGTGCAGAAGGGCGACGGCGGCGAGTGCGGCCCCCGCTGCGGCCAGGGACGAGGCGTCGCTGCCGAGCGTGAGCAGGATCGCGAGCAGGAGGGTCGGGCCGAATTCCATCGCGGTGTTCAGCACGCCGCCCGCGAGCCCGGCCCGTTGCTGCGGCACGCCTTCGGTGGCGAGCACGGCGCCTCCCGCGAAGGAGGCCGCTGCGCCGGCCGGCAGCAGCACGAGGCCCGGCAGCAGTCCCCACCCGTAGGAGAGGTGTGCGTCGAACCCGGTGAACGCGAGGAGGGCGAGCCCGGCCGCAGCGGTGCCGAGCCCGGCGGCCGTGACGGTTCGGGCCCCGTACCGGCCGATGAGCGGTCCTGCCGTCCGGCTTGAGGCGATCAGCGCAACGGCGAACGGTGCGAACGCCGCCGCGGTCTGCAGCTGTGACCAGTCGCGCGCCTGCTGGAGTTGGAGCGAGAGGACCACGAAGGTCATCGCCGTTCCGCAGGCGCTCAGTGCGATGGCCGCGAGAGCCAGGACCCGCTGCCGGTCACGCAGGAAGCCGGGCCGCAGCAGCGGGTCGCGGACGTGGCGCTCGGCGTACCAGAACGCGGCCAGCAGCACGATCCCACAGAGCAGCGGCGCGAGCACGCCGCCCGACGACCAGGGGCGGGTGTCGGTGACGATGAGCCCGTAACTGGCGAGGGAGATCCCGGCGGTGGCGAGCAGAGCACCCGGCAGGTCGAGAGTCCTGCTCCGGCTCGGCGCGGTGTCCGGCAGCAGCCGGGGCGTGAGGACGAGGGCTGCGAGGGCCACCACGAGCGGTATGGCGAAGGCCCAACGCCACGACAGCAGCGTGGAGATGACGCCGGAGAGCAGGTTGCCCGCGGTCGCGCCGAGCACCGAGAGCCCGCCCCAGGTGGCCATCGCCCTGCCGTACTCGGTCGGGGAGGGGAAGACGGCGTGCAGCACGGCCATGGCGGCGGGCGCGATCAGGGCCGCCCCCGCTCCCTGCGCAAAGCGCGCCACGAGCAACATCCCCATGCCGGGGGCGAGCGGGACCAGGGCCGAGGCGGCGGCGAAGAGGAGCAGGCCCGCGGTGAGGGCACGCCGGCCCCCGTAGCGGTCCGCGAGGCGTCCGCCGAAGAGCAGCAGCCCGGTGAAGGTCAGTCCGTAGGCAGCGTTGAGCAGGATCACATCCGCGCGGGCCAGATCGAATTCGCGCGCTATGCGAGGCAGCGGTATGGCGAGCGCGGCGAGCGTGAAGATCAGCGTGGTCTGGACGCCACCGAGGAGGACGAAGGCGTATCGCCGATGCACGGCGGCGACGCGGCCGGCGCCCATGGCGGTCATGCCTTCCCCCTGATATTTGACCGATCGGTTCATTATTTGGCCATGCGAAAGGGAGCCCGGTGGATTCGCCGGAGGCGGGTCAGCCCAGCAGGGCCAGGGCCTGTTCGGCCGCGTCCCGCACCCGGGCGGAGTCGTTGGACGCCTTGCCGACGATGCGCACCCCCTGGAGCAGCACGAACAGCATGCGGGCCAGCGCCCGCGGGTCGCGGTCCTCGGGCAGCTCGCCCTGAGCCTGGGCCCGCACGAGCGCGGAGTGCAGCAGGGTCTCGATGTGCTCCCAGCTGATCTCGACCCGGCGGGCCGCCGCAGGGTCGTGCGGCGCCAGCTCGGCCGCGGTATTGGTGACGAAACAGCCGTTCAGCCGGCCCTCGGGGGAGGCGGCCTCTGCGGCGAAGCGGCGCACCACCGCCCGCACCGCAGGCAGTGCGGGGCCCGGCTGCGACAACTCGGCAAGGAGAGCCGAATCGCGCGTCTCGGCGTACCGGTCCATGGCCTTCAGGTACAGCTCGTGCTTGCTGCCAAAGGTCGCGTAGATGCTGGCACGGCCGATGCCGAGGTGCTCGACCAAATCCGTCAGCGACGTCGCCTCGTAGCCGCGCCGCCAGAACAGCTCAAGGGCCGACTGCAGCGCGGCGTCCGGATCGAATTCCTTGGTCCTGGCCACGTCGAAGACCATAAGCCTCTCTGGAATGATCGGTCAAATAACCGGGCGCCGCGGCCGGCCCCGGCACGCCGACGCAGGAGAGACGGGGAACCCGCCGGCGAGGTCGGCGACGGTGCGCTCCCCGGTGGCGGACCGCCCGAGGAGACGGGCCTGCGGGCAGACGGAGAGCCCAGGCCGCTCGCCGTGGAGCGACCCTCCCTCCGGCACGAGCGCCGGCCACGGCCCTCGCGCGCCCCCCACCGCCCGCCGTCGACGCCGTGAGCACGGGTCTTCAGGACGCCGCCCCGGCCGCACCCTCCACCCGGCTCGGCGACCGCTGCCTCCCCGGCAGAAGCCTCCGACCAGGCACTTCCCGAGTCCCGGCGCCCGCCGCCCCACAACTGCCCCACAAGCGAAGCGTCACGGCCCCCCAGGCCCAACGCGCCCCCTTCGCCAGGCACCCGAAGCGCCCCACCCCAGTAACCTGAACACGCGTCGATCGACACCGGACACCACACCAGCACGCATCGCCCCGCACCACCACCTCAACGGCAAATGACAGCTATGTCCAACTTCCAGCAAGTAAGCAAAACCAGCCCCCACCCCAACTAAACCCGCAGGCCACGAACTCTGCTCCCCGCGCACGCGGGGTTGTTCCCGAAGCTCGGCCAGCCCCTCGCGGACCGCCGCCCTGCTCCCCGCGCGTGCGGGGTTGTTCCCGCCCCCTGTTCTTCGCGGTCTCCCAGTACCTCCTGCTCCCCGCGCACGCGGGGTTGTTCCCCACTGGGAGCGCGCCATCGAGTCCCACGCCGCCTGCTCCCCGCGCACGCGGGGTTGTTCCCTTCTTGGCCATGTCCTGGGTATTGGAGATCAGCTGCTCCCCACACACGCGGGGTTGTTCCCGTGTAAGAGCCGTCGCCCAGTTCCTTTACAGTCTCCCCAGCACAAGCCTCCGACCAGGCACTTCCCGAATCCCGGCGCCCGCCGCCCCACAACTGCCCCACAGGCGAAGCGTCACGGTCCCACAGACCCCGGCACACCCACCTCGCCCGGGCAGCCGATCTCCGCCCGCCGCCTGGTCACCCCGCAGGAGGTCGCCAAGGTCATCGCCTTCCTGCTCTCCCCCACCTCCAGCGGCATCACCGACGTCAACATCCCCGTCGACAACGGGCAGAACACGCCCACGCCGGACGGCTCCTGAACGCCCCGCGCTCAGGCCGCCACGCCCAGAACCGGCCGGGCCCTGCGCTCGAAGGCCCACACCACCGGCACCGCCCGGAACGGCGCCAGACGGCCGCGGAAGTCACGCAGGGCCTGCACCGAACGCTCGCTGTGGACCCCGCCAAGGAAATCCAGCGCCCCCCCCGCGGCGGTCACGGCCTCCTCCAGCCGGCCCTGCTGGAGAAACCGCGACATGGCGAACGCCGGCGAAAGCCATGGCTGGGTCACGCCAACTCTCGTGAAGGACACCCGGGGCACGGCCGCTCCCAAGGCCGTCCGCGACAGCGGAGACCCACTCGACCGGCGCGGCACGAGGGAGTATGCGTCTGTCACCGCTGCGACGAGGCCGCCTGCGTCAGCCCGGCCCACCTCCGCCTCAGCACCACCGCAGGAAGCCGCGCCGAATGGGCCACCCGCCACCGCAACCCCCACACCCCCTCGCCGATCTCCGCGGCCTGGCTGATCGCGCCCCGCGCTAATGCGGCTGTCGTCCGCACCGACCTCGCCGACGGTGCAGGTGCAGCGGCCGGGACCGTGACATCCCGGATCGCCGCGGGGCGAAGTTGCGATCCTCACCGACCGATGCGGGCCAGTGCAGCCCTCGATCGTCTGCATCACCAGGTCGCGCGTGGGCATGTTGCGATTCCTCACCGACCGGTGCGGGCCGGTGCAGCCCGGGGTGACCGCGATCACCGTGGCCATCTACCCGGAGTTGCGATCCTCACCGACCGGTGCGGGCCGGTGCAGCCTCGAGCCCCTCGCCGTCCGTCCACGGCCTGAGGGGTTGCGATCCTCACCGACCGGTGCGGGCCGGTGCAGCCTTCTTGACGCCGTTGCGGAGCTGGCGCTGGTGGAGTTGCGATCCTCACCGACCGGTGCGGGCCGGTGCAGCAGTCGGGCCGCGACTGCGGCCGCGCAGAGCCCAACTGTTGCGATCCTCACCGACCGGTGCCGGCCGGTGCAGCCCGGCGCTACTTCGACGGCCTCAGCCGCGCGGAGCAGAGTTGCGATCCTCACCGACCGGTGCGGGCCGGTGCAGCCATGGAGGCGTGGGTCGGCGACGCGAAGACGCTGTAGTTGCGATCCTCACCGACCGGTGCGGGCCGGTGCAGCGCTCGGCGAACTCGGGGTGCCCGTGCGGCCCTCCGTGTTGCGATCCTCACCGACCGGTGCGGGCCGGTGCAGCGCCCCCGTGGCCACCGCGGACACCGAGACGCACACGAGTTGCGATCCTCACCGACCGGTGCGGGCCGGTGCAGCCGCCCAGCGGCCGGCGATGACCTGCGTCTCCGTGGCGTTGCGATCCTCACCGACCGGTGCGGGCCGGTGCAGCAGCACGGATGGCTGGTGGACCTCCTCGACCCCAAGCAGTTGCGATCCTCACCGACCGGTGCGGGCCGGTGCAGCGACCCGCATATCGTGGATGTTGACACCGGCGAGGTGGTTGCGATCCTCACCGACCGGTGCGGGCCGGTGCAGCCGCCGACCGTCCCGGGCCGCCACTCCCGCACATACGAGTTGCGATCCTCACCGACCGGTGCGGGCCGGTACAGCCCGCGCGGGCGGCTCCGTCTCCGGCAACCGATCCAGGTGTTGCGATCCTCACCGACCGGTGCGGGCCGGTGCAGCCGGCACCGCCGCCGTGCGGGACACAGTGGGCTGGATGTTGCGATCCTCACCGACCGGTGCGGGCCGGTGCAGCGGCGCAGCCCGCGTACGTCGCCCGGTCCGGCGCCGGCTGTTGCGATCCTCACCGACCGGTGCGGGCCGGTGCAGCGACGGCTCCCCTTCGCCACCCCGGACTCCAGAGGAGGTTGCGATCCTCACCGACCGGTGCGGGCCGGTGCAGCCTGGTACATGGACACCTCGCAGGCCGCGGCGAAGGGTTGCGATCCTCACCGACCGGTGCGGGCCGGTGCAGCCTCGACCTGCTGCGCACCGCCGCCGCCAACGCACGGTTGCGATCCTCACCGACCGGTGCGGGCCGGTGCAGCCTTCCAGTCGAACGTTTAGCGCAGACTCCACCCCAGGGCGTTGCGATCCTCACCGACCGGTGCGGGCCGGTGCAGCGCCGGCGAGTTCACCGCGCTCGTCTCGGTGTTCGGGTTGCGATCCTCACCGACCGGTGCGGGCCGGTGCAGCTCCGGCGTGCGCACCGGAGCACCCCCGGAGGAGAGGAGGTTGCGATCCTCACCGACCGGTGCGGGCCGGTGCAGCCTGCGTTCAGCGGTGGAGTCACCAGGACCTCCCCGTTGTTGCGATCCTCACCGACCGGTGCGGGCCGGTGCAGCCCGCCGGTGAGGATCAGCAGCATCCCGTAGAGGGTGCTGTTGCGATCCTCACCGACCGGTGCGGGCCGGTGCAGCGGCGGAGAGACGACCGTGCTGCTCAACCGCGGCAAAGTTGCGATCCTCACCGACCGGTGCGGGCCGGTGCAGCGCCGGTTGACCAGCGGTTTTCGTGTTCGGGGCGTGTGGGTTCGAGTGGACGGTGGGGGATGAAGGGGGGCATGTAGGGCGTTTTGCTTCGGTGTGGGTCGCGTGTCGGGTGTCAGCTTGGGGTTCGGAGGTGGTCATTAGTGCAGGCTCCTTCCTGCGGCACCTGCGAGGGTGTCACAGGACCAGGTCTTCTCGGTGGGGGTGGGGTCTGGCGGTGCCGAGGGTGTGGATCTGGGCGAAGCCGTCCTTGGGGAGGCGGTATATCCGGATGCTGTCCTTGCTCGTGTCGATTATGTCGTCGAGGGCGTCGATCAGGTGGAGTAGGTCTTTTTCGTCGGCGACGATTTCGAAGACGGAGTACTGGACGCGAAGACCGTGTCCTTCACAAAGTTTCGCGACCTTGCGTAGACGGCGGCGTCCTGCGGCTGTGGTGGTGTCGACGTCGTAGGTGAGGAGGAGGTCCATCAGGAGGCGGTCCAGGGGAGGTAGCCGGGGAGGTCGCCTCGTAGGTGGCGGGCGAGGAGGCGGCATTGGATGACGGGGAGGAGACCGCCGGGGACGGGTTGGGCGGCGATGGTGTGTGGCCAGGTGCGGGTCTTCCATTCTTGCCAGGCGGTGAGGGTGATTTTGCGGCCATCGTCGGTGAGGCGTACGGCGCCCCCGTCGAGGGTTTCGAAGTGTTCGGCGCGGAGTTGTCGGCGATTAAGGAGTGTGAGGGCGAAGCGGTCTGCGAGGACCGGGCGGAATTCTTCCATCAGGTCCAGGGCGAGGGCGGGTTTGCCTGGGCGGAGGCCGTGGAGGTAGCCGAGGTAGGGGTCGAGGCCGATTTGTTCGCAAGCGCCGTGGACCAGGTTGCGTAGCAGGCCGTAGGAGAAGGACAGCAGCGCGTTGGCCGGGTCGGTGGGTGGCCGGCGGGTTCGTGTGGTGAGGGGTGGAATGCCGTCGGCGGGACGTAGCAGGTGGCGCATGGTGGAGAAGTAGGTGCGAGCTGCGCTGCCTTCGATGCCCATCGCGGTGTCGATGTCTTGCGCGGCGGGAAGGCGTTCGAGGAGGTCGGCGAAGTCTTCGGCCGCGGCTCGGAGGGCTCGTTTCGGCGCGGAGTCTGCGTCTCGGGCGGCCTTGAGGACGATCCATCGAGTGTTGCGGATCTTCCCGGCAACGAAGGGCCTGGCGATGGTGAGGCGTTGTTCGGGGTCGGTGTGGGCAAGGTGTTGGGCATGGCGTAGGAGGACGTTTCCGCGGGTTGGGCCGTCGAGGCGTGCTTGGAATCGTCCGGATTGGGTCATCCAGGTGATGGGTCTGCTGTCCTCGGCGCAGCGGGTGATGAGTTCTGTGCTGAGGTGGATGTGGCCGTACAGCACGATTGCTTCGATGCGGCGTAGTGGGAGCGTGCGGCGGGGCGTGTCGGGAATGTGGATGCGTAAGGAGTCCTGGTCGAGGCGCAGTTCGGTTCCTTGGGTCTGGACGTAGAGGGTGTTGAGGAGTTCAGTCGTCACTGGGGTTTCCGTCGGGATCTGGGTCGGGGGCGTCGTAGAGGGCGGCGAGGGCTTTTCGGTAGCGGTGGGTGTTGGCCAAGGCGTGGGGCATGCAGTCGGTGGCGAGCGAGCATCTGCGGCAGCGTTTGTCCGCTGCCGGGGGTGGCATGTGCTGTCGGGTGAGCATCGTGCGGATGGCCGTGGTGACGTCGGTGACGCGTTGGCGTAGGTCGTCGGTGACGGGGATGGTGTGCCGTCGTTTGTCGCTCCCGGAGTAGATGGCCGCGTGCGGTACCGGGCGTTGGAACATCTCCGCCAGGCAGATGGCCTGTGCTGCTGCTTGGAGGTCGGCGGGTCCTCCGGGGCGGTAGCGGCCGGATTTGTGTTCGATAGGGAGCACGACTCCGTCTCGGTGGAGTTCCACGGCGTCGCAGATGCCGAACAGCCCAAGGCCGTCGTGCCAGACCGGCAGAGCGTGTAGCGTGCGCGTGCCTGCCCGGGATTGGCTGCCGGGCGTGTCGACGCGCTGGTGAGCGAGTGTGCCGCGGACGGTCGCGGCGTCGTCGGACCAGGTGGCTTCCAGCAGGATCAGCGCTGCCTGGCGGGGGCAGTAGGCGAAGTGTTCAAGGGCGGAGAGGGGGACCTGCGGCAGGTCCCCCATGGTGGCGTCGGCCCCGATCATTCCACCAGTGCCTTCGCGGTGACGCCGTTCGGGAGGGCAGCCTGGTCGAAGGTGATGCCGCTGTAGTCCGTGAAGGAGCGCGCGGTGGCGTCGCCCAGGGGCTTGACGTTCACGAGGTCGAGGAGGCGGCGAGCGGGGGCGCGTCCATAGGCGTCGTCGTGTGTGAAGACGTACAGTCCGCGGAGGTTGAGGTCGCCGCGGGCGGCGGCCCGGTCGTGGTCGAACATGAGGGTGAAGGCCCGCCAGAACATCGCGAGATCGTCGGCGGTGACGCCTGTGCGGGCGGCAAGGGGGGCGCTGAAGTGGCCTTCTCCGCGGTAGAGGGCGTAGGGCACGATGTGCTTCGAGCCCATTTCGGTTTCCTTCTTATCGATGTCCTCCTGCTTTGTCGGGGTGACGCGGGTGATCCCGATCTCAAGTGGGGTGATGGGGTCGACGGAGCGGGAGAAGCTGAGCTGGAGGGGTCCTTGGACGCGGCCGGCCTGCTTGTCTTTCTTTCCTGTGGTCATGACGGCTCCGAACATTCGGACGTCGAAGAAGGTGTTGCACATCCAGTCGCGGGCGCTGTCGGTGGTGGCCCGGTCGCCGAGCTCGGCGTGGGCGCGTTCATGCTGGGTGTTCAGTGCGGTGCCGGCTTGGACGTAGATGTTGTATCGGCCGGTGGTGTCGTGCTCGGTGAGGAGCGCGACCGTGGTTCGGATCTTGCGTTTGATGGCGACATCGGTGATCAGGCCCTGACCCGAGATGGGGTCGGTGCGAGGCATGCCGCCGCTGTCCGGATCGCCGTTGGGGTTGCTGTCTCGGGCTTCGATGTAGAAGACGAAGTCGTGCTTGCGAGTGGGGTCGCAGTGAGGTTCGTCGGTCATGGCTGTCCTCCGGGATTCGTTCGGGGGTGTGTCTCGGCCCCGTGTTGGGGCCGGGCAAAGAGCTGGAGGTTCTACTGGTCGCCGTCGCCGTGTTCGCGGGCGGCGGCGAAGTCGGCGGCGCGCTGCTGTTCGTAGCCGATGATGAAGATGCCCTGCTCACGAGGGTTGAAGGTGAGAGGAATGCCAGCGTGGCCATCCATGGCGGCGAAGACCTCGCCGAGGCGTTTCTCCAGAGCGACTCGGGCTCCGGCGTTGTCGCGGCGCAGGCGCTTGAGGTGGCCGACCGCGTCGCGGCGCAGGGTGGCGAACACGGCGGCGGGCGCGGTCATGGCTGTGCGGAAGTACTTGTCACGCAGTGTGGTGTTGACGTCTGGGCCCAGGGCCTTGCGCTGGATGGATTCCAGGACGGCGAAGGCTCGGCCGCACAGGTAGGCGGGATCGGTGTTGTTCTCGTCGAGTCGGGACACGAGTTCACGTTCCTGGTAGACGCGGATGAGGATCAGGCGCAGCAGGGCGATGCGGGCGGCATCGATGTGGCCGTCGGCGCGAATGCGTTGCAATAGGTGCGGCAGGAGTTGGGCCGGGGGTCCTGCGCGGTGGAGGGCGGAGTGCAGAAGCGTGCGTTCGAGACCGTGGTGGCCGGTGTCGGCGACGTAACGGTTGCGGGCGGTGTCGCGGCGTCCGCTGGCCGCGGCCAGCAGCCACAGCGGTAGGTAACGGTCGCGGTCCTGCCAGCCGTCGTAGACGGCGTGGTCGCGATACCAGGCGCCGAAGTTGGCCTTGACACGTTCGACAGAGGTGTTGACCCAGTCGCGGACGACGACGCGGGCGTTGTTGAGGGTGAGGGTGAGGCCGAAGAAGTCGTTGCTGTCGACGTCTTCGAGGCTGGTGGGGTCGGCCTCCCGTCGGAGGGCGTCGAAGAAGTGCGCGATGTCCTTCGGGTCGGGGTCGGCGTCGTAAAGGGCGTGGGTGATCTTCTCCTGGACTGGTTCGCGGGTCCACCAGAGGAAGACGTGATCGGGCCCTCGGCGGTGATGTTCGGGCGCGGCCAACAGGTGGTTGAGCACGGCCATGGCCCGCGATCCGCATTCCTCGCACACCGGTGTGCCGGCCAGGCCGTCGCTGATCCCGCCGCGGCCATGGGCGGCGGCGTTGATGCTCACCAGTTGCGCGTCCCGTCCCCGCCCGCTGCTGGGGATCGCGCCGGCCTTGACGCTTTCCGGGATGGTGGCCAGCAGGGGGCGCGTTTCGCCACACACCAGACACAGGCCCGGGGGCGTCCCGCCCGCCTTGCGCCGGCGGACGGTCTCTGCCCAGGCCTTCTGCGCGGAGGGCAAGGTGTGCAGCCAGGTGTCAGCCACCAGGAGAGCCACGATGTCGCCCGCGGCGATGCCTTCTCCCTCGGCCAGGCTGGTCAGGGAGTTGTCGTCCAGGAACCGCAGCAGGGCGGCGACCGACCGTTCACCGGAATTGGTCGACGCCCACTGGCGTAGGAGAGTGAGGTACTCCTCGTGGCGTCGGCGTGCCTCCTCGGTGGCAGCCTGAGTGATCTCGCCGGTGGTGGGATCGGGCTTGGGCACGCCAAGGACATACTGTGCGGTGTCGACCAGCAGGTTCGCCGGCGGGAGCTTTCCGGAACGGTAGGTATGCGGCACAGGCATGATCTGCGGGGGGACCGAACTGCCCTTGGGTGGGCGGACGTCGCTCACGCCAACGCGCGCGCCGTCTGCTGTGATCGACACCACCCAGTGGATTTGCTTGGCCCGGTAGTGAGGCGGGGGGAGCTCGGGGATACGTGCGGCCTGGTCGGTGAGGAGTTTCAGGAGCACGATGCGTTCACCGCTCTCCGGCGTCTGCGCGCCACGGTCCGGAGGGCATCGCGACAGCCGACTCGGGCAGCGGTTCCTCCACCGTGAGCACACCGGCTTTCAGCTGAGCGCGGAACCAGCGATAGCGCTCGCCGCCGTCGGCGTACTCGATGGAATGCAGCATGATGCCGAGCTCCTCGTTACGCGGAATGGGGCTCCGGTCCGTGGCCGGGCCGAAGTCGGCGGAAAATTCGCGGCAGCCGAGGAACGGCTGCGAGAAGCAGGCCCCGCGGACGATCCGGCGCCGCAGCTGGTCGCGGTACTTGGCCTCGGGGGCGCCGGCGTCGGGATGCACCCGGAGCTGGGTGTGGATGCGGTAGGCGACATCCCGCAGCGCCACCGTGTTGCGTTGGTCCCGGTCCCGCTCAACGTCGTAGTGGTGCGAAGGATCGGCGCGCAGTGCGCGAACCTGGTGGTCACTGATCGTCGACTTCACCTCGTTGCGCCGCAGCTGCGTCCACTCGATCTCCTTGAGGACCTCGATCCTGCGGATCACGTAGGTGAACTGCGGCTTCCAGAAGATGGCCTCCAACAGGCCACGGGCGGCGGAGGGAGTCATCACCGGATAGCTGACACGCTCGACCTTCAGCTCAGGTCGTGTGAAGCAGGCCAGCGCGCCGCTGGTCTCGACCACGATGTCCGGATGGGTCCAGCCGTCCGGGTCTGGGCGCCGTGCGAGACGTTTGCGGCTTGGGGTCGACGTCATACGGTGAAATCCTCCCTGTCCTCGGGCGCGTCCGGCTCCAGGCCGCGCTGATCGTGGTACTGGCCGTGGCCCACCCACAGGAGCAGGTCGCCGATCACTGGTTCAGCCAGCCCTTCCCGGACGGCTCTGTTCGCTTGGTGCCTGGGCAGGGTGGCGGTGTGAGGCCGCAGGCGCCGCAGGGCGTCCCGCAACCCGCCTTTCCCGTCACGGAGTACCTTGACGGCCTCCTCGACGAGCTGCCGCTGCTCTTCCGTACGGATGACGACGACCGGCGCGGCGGCCTCGTCCTCGATCATGCGGAACTTCCTGTCCACCTCGGGGAAGTCCAGCTCCACCCGAAGCTTCTCGATCTCGCGTCCCAGGCCGCCAGCGCCTGCCTGCTGGGCGACGAACCGGCTGCGGTAGTAGCCGGCGAGAGCCGAGAGATCGTCCGGTGCGGCCAGATCCGGACCGAAACGGTTTCCCGTCTCCGTCATCGCCGCGTTCCTCGACGGGTCCTTCGGCTGCTTGCCGTCCGTGGGCCGGAAGATGACCACCGTGCCCAAGCCGTCCAGCCGCATGTCGCGGTTGCAGCGCCCCGCGGCCTGCTGGAACGACTCCACCGGTGCCCACGCGCGGTAGACACACGGGAAATCCAGGTCGACCCCCGCCTCGATCAGAGTGGTCGACACCACGTACAGCGGGGGCCGTTGCGGCAGCGGTATGGCCAGGTGTCTGCGGATGGCCTCGATGGTCTCCCGCCGGTGTTCGGCTGTCATTCGGCGAGAGAGATGCAAGACGCACGCATCCGTGCTCTTCTGCAACAACCGATGCAGAGTGGCGGCATCGTCAGTCGTGTTGACCACGGCGAGCACGTGCTCGTGCTCCACCATCTCCTCGGCGATGCTCGTCCACGTCACGTCTTCGCCCAGGCGCCACTCGTACCGGACCCGCCGAAGCTCTTCGAAGAATGCAGCCGGCTCCTCGACGATGTCGCGGATCTCGAAATCCTGCAGGCCAGGAAGCGAACCGAACTCCGGCTGGGTCGCCGAGGACAGCACCACCGTGGTACCGAAGTGCTCCACCAGCCCGCGCAAGCCGCTCAGGATCGGCACCAACAACCGGTCCGGCAATGCCTGCACCTCGTCCAGCACGATGACCGCACCGGCCAGCCGGTGCAGCTTGCGCATCGCAGCCGGCCTGTGGGAGAACAACGACTCGAACAGCTGCACCGTAGTCGTCACGGCGAAGGGCGCGTCCCAGTTCTCCGCCGCCAACCGCGCCCAGCTCTCGGCCGCGGAGTCGAGATCGACGGAACTGTGATGTTCCAATACGACCCACTCGCCCCGTGCCCGGTCCTCTGCCTCGTCACCGCCCGCCGAGTCGAGCAGCCGCCGGTACACAGCAGCGTTCTGCTCGGTGATGCTGGTGAACGGGACCGCGGTGATCACCCGGTCCATGCCGTGCGCCGCGGCGTGGTGCAGCGCGAACCCCCCGGCCGCCAGCGTCTTCGCTCCCCCGGTCGGCACATGGAGTCGGTACATACCCGGTTCGCCCGCCGCGGCGCGGACCGCCAGTTCGTAGATCTTCTGCCGCGCCGCATCCATGGGAGACGGAGCCCGCTCGGCCAGCATCTCTTCCCGGCGCCGCTCGAAGCGCCGCGTCAACGCCTGCATGTCGGCTACCGGACCAAGACGCACCGGAGCCGCGTCGAAGTGCGCCTCAGTATCGAGGTAGTCGGCGTCCACCAGGCAGCTGAACAGCATCCGCAGCAACAAGTCCAGCCGCACCCGGGTCTCAGCCAGCGAGCCCTCCGTGACCCACTGCGGAACCGCTGGCGGCACCCGCGGACGGATCTCCGGAACCAGCCGCTCGACCGCGTCGATCGCCTCCTGCACCGCCCGGGCCTCAGGAGAAGCGCGCAGGACGCGCTTGAACATGCCCTTCAGAGACGGCTGATCCGGCAGCCCTCCGTGGTGCCCGTACACCACCGCGCCGAACTCTCTCGTCAGATGCTCCGCCGCCAGACGCGCTCCGGCTTCCTTGTGCGGGACACCCACCCGCCCACCGGATGATTCAACCTTGAGCAAGGCCTGGCGCCAGGCCCGACAGCCCTTACCGACGTCGTGCACGAGAGCCAGGTACGCCGCCAACTCCCCCATGGCGAAGACGTCCCCGAACCGCCGAGCCAACGCGGCAGACCCCCGCAGATGGGCCTCCAAGCCGTGCCGCAGCCCAGAGACCTTACTGCGGCTGTGAGCCAACAACGACGGCGCACCGCGCTCACCCGGTAACGCTAAGTTCTGCTCCATGGGCCAGACCGTACCCGGGCCCACTGACACAGATGGCCCAAACCCTCGAATCCGCCCGGCTCACATGGTTGGTGGGCTGCTCCCCGCCCACGCGGGGTTGCTCCCGTGCGGGCCCGGGCCGCGGCCGACAGCGACGACGCGGCCAACGCCAAGATCTCCGCCCGGCTCGGGGAGCGGCGCGGCGGGCGGGCCTGAGGCCGTCGGCCGGCTCCGTCCTGCCGCACACATGCCCCACACGCGCTGGTCGGCGCCCGGAATCGGGTGGGACGAATCGGACACAAGGGGCGTTTGACCGGCGGGCCGTTCGATGGACGAAAAAAACGGCCCTCGCCTGCGTTCTCGCAGGTCAAGGACCGGTTGTTGAGGGTGGCGGCGCCAGGATTCGAACCTGGGAAGGCTGAGCCGGCAGATTTACAGTCTGCTCCCTTTGGCCACTCGGGCACACCGCCTTGCAACGCGGCTAACGATACCCGATGCCCGGGGGTGGTTCGCCACTCGGTTGTGCGGGGTGGAGGGTGGGGTGGGTGGTTAGGCTGTCCGGCGACCGCGCCCGTCCAGCTACCGTGAGGAGCCTTCACACCATGGCCGACTCCAGTTTCGACATCGTCTCGAAGGTCGACCGGCAGGAGGTCGACAACGCCCTGAACCAGGCGGCCAAGGAGATCTCCCAGCGCTACGACTTTCGCGGCGTGGGCGCCTCGATCGCCTGGTCGGGCGACGACCGGATCGAGATCCGCGCCAACGCCGAGGAGCGGGCCAAGGCCGTGCTCGACATTTTCCAGTCGAAGCTCGTCAAGCGGGGCATCTCGCTGAAGGCGCTCGACTCGGGGGAGCCGCAGGCGTCCGGGAAGGAGTACCGGCTGTTCTCCACGATCAAGGAGGGCATCTCGGCCGAGGACGCGAAGAAGGTGGCCAAGCTGATCAGGGACGAGGGGCCCAAGGGCGTCAAGGCGCAGGTGCAGGGCGACGAGCTGCGGGTCAGTTCCAAGAGCCGGGACGCCCTGCAGGAGGTGCAGCGGCTGATCCGGGAGCGCGACTTCGACTTCGCGGTGCAGTTCGTCAACTACCGCTGAATCGTTCCGGGGTGGGCGGAGGCGAGGGGGCCTTGGCCGCGTGGGGCGCGCGGCCGGGTGGGTCCTGGTGCCTCCGCCTCGGGTTGCGGGGGCCGGGGCCTGGCGGGGGTGTGGGGGGCGTCGTCGTGCGGTGGGCCGGGGCGCCGCGCCCGGTGGGTTTTGCGGTCCCGTCTGGGGCAAGCGGGCAGAATGGGGGAACGCCGCGCTGGTGGGTTCAGCCGGCGAGAAGACGTGCCTCAGGGAGTTCCCGCAGGTCAGCATAGGCAGGTGGGGCGCCGGGCGGCTCCGGGGATCGGGCGGTGGCTTGCGGCCACCGCCGGGCGGCGCGGCGATGGCCTCCACCCGGACGTTACGGAGCACACGTGTCGATGATCCGCGGCCTGCGCAGGGCCGTTCGTATCGGATACGGGCGGGTGGGCACCCGCGAGGGCGCGCGGCCGGTGGACTTGAGCCATCCCGCCAGGTCGCCGCTCGGGACGGCCGTGGTCAACTGCGCGGTGTATCAGAACGGGGTGCGCAAGAGCGGCAGGGCGCGGCCCGCCGAGGCGGTGGAGGTGGCGCGCAAGAAGCGCGGCGGGTTCGTGTGGATCGGCCTCCACGAGCCCACCGAGGAGGAACTCGGCGCCATGGCCCAGCTGTTCGAGCTGCACCCGCTGGCGGTCGAGGACGCGGTGCACGCCCACCAGCGGCCGAAGCTGGAGCGTTACGACGACACGCTGTTCGCCGTGTTCAAGACGGTGCGGTACGTGGAGCACGCGGAACTGACGGCGAACAGCGAGGTCGTGGAGACCGGGGAGATCATGGTCTTCCTCGGGGAGGACTTCGTGCTCACCGTCAGGCACGGCGGCCACGGCTCGCTCGGGCCGCTTCGGGAGGATCTGGAGGCGTCCCCCGAGCAGCTGGCCAAGGGGCCCTCTGCGGTGCTGCACGCCATCGCCGACCATGTGGTGGACCAGTACCTGGATGTCGCGGCGGCCGTGCGGGACGACATCGACGAGATCGAGGCAGCCGTGTTCTCGGAGGCGGCGCGGCGGCACGGCGCGGGCCCCGGGGAGATCTACCAGCTGAAGCGTGAACTGCTCGAACTGCGGCGGGCGGTCGCGCCGCTTGACCGGCCGCTGCAGCAGCTCTCGGACGGCGGGCTGCCGATGATCGCGCCGGAGATCCGCAGCTACTTCCGGGACGTGGCCGACCACCTGACCCGGGTGACGGAGCAGATCACCGGGTTCGACTCGCTCATCGACTCGATCCTGCAGGCCAATCTGGCGCAGGTGACTGTGACGCAGAACGAGGACATGCGCAAGATCACGGCCTGGGCGGCGATCCTTGCCGTGCCGACGATGGTCACCGGCGTATACGGCATGAATTTCGACCATATGCCCGAGCTGCACTGGCGGTTCTCCTACCCGCTGGTCATCGGTGTGATCTTCGTCGCCTGCCTGCTGATCCACCGCGGTTTCCGCCGTAACGGCTGGTTGTGAGCCGGTTCCTGACCAAAGTCTGGTGAACGCTTGCCGAAGGGCAGGTCCGCCGCGGGATTCGCATTGCCTAGGCTGGCTCTGTGGACAACGCGATCCTCGACGCAATCGAAGGGTTTGTCGCCACCCCCTGGGTGTACGTGGCACTCTTCGCCGTCGCCAAGCTCGACGGCTTCTTTCCTGTGGTGCCCAGCGAGACCCTTGTGGTCACCCTGGGGGTTTTCGCGGCCGCGGACGGCCACCCGAACCTCTTCCTCATCATCATCGTGGCGGCGCTCGGCGCCTTCGCCGGGGATCACATCTCCTATCTCATAGGCCGGAAATCCGGCTCCAGGATCTACGCGAGACTGAAACCCGGCAGCCGCACCCACCGCGCCTACGACCGGGTGGGCACGATGCTGGAGCAGCGTGGGGGGCTGATGCTGATCATCGCCCGTTACATTCCGGGCGGGCGGACGGCGGCGACCCTGATCACCGGGGCCACGCGGTATCCACTGCGGTCCTTCGCGCGGTACGACGCGGTGGCCGCGCTGAGCTGGGCGGCCTATTCGGCGGGGATCGGCTTCGTCGGCGGCTCGGCGTTCGAACGCAACCCGCTGCGGGGGGTGGCGCTTGGCCTGGGCCTGGCGCTGCTGATCACCGTGATCCACGAGGGCGTCCGCATCCTGCGACAGCGCCGCGCCGCCGCCCGGGCCGCCGCCGGCGAATGACGGCGGCCCGGACGGCGACGCGGCGCGGGCCGGCGGGCTCAGGCCCAGCGGTAGCTGGGGTAGGCGTGGGTGCTGGTGGGGACGATCCGGCGGCCGAGGGGCAGCAGCGAGATCGGCACGAGCTTGAAGTGGGCGAGGCCGAAGGGGATGCCGATGATGGTCAGGCAGAAGGAGACGCCGAGCACCAGGTGGGCGATCGTCAGCCACAGGCCGGCGAAGATCAGCCACACGGCGTTGCCGAGGCCGCTGGCCAGGCCCGCCTCGGGCCGGTCGGTCACCCGGTAGCCGAAGGGCCACAGGACGTACGCCGCGATCCTGAAGCAGGCGATGCCCCAGGGGATCGTGACGATGAGCACGCAGCAGATCAGGCCGGCGAGCGCGTAGCCGATCGCCATCCACAGCCCCGAGAAGATCAGCCAGATGAGGTTCAGGAGGGTACGCACCCTCCCAGGATGGCCTCAGTACCGGTGGCCCGCCAGCCGCTCCAGGCGCGCGATGCGCTCGGCCATCGGCGGGTGCGTGGAGAACATCCGGGACAGTCCTTCGCCGCCGCGGAAGGGGTTGGCGATCATCATGTGGCTGGCCGTCTCCAGCTTCGGCTCGGGCGGCAGCGGCAGGGCCCTGGTGCCGGCCTCCAGCTTCCGCAGCGCGCTGGCGAGGGCGAGCGGGTCGCCGGTCAGCCGGGCGCCCGAGGCGTCCGCCTCGTACTCGCGGGAGCGGCTGACGGCCAGCTGGATGAGTGAGGCGGCGATCGGGCCGAGCAGCATGATCAGCAGCATGCCGACCATGCCGGGCCCGTCCTCGTCCTCGTCGCGGCCGAGGGGCACGAACCAGGCCAGGTTCGCCAGGAACATGATCACCGAGGCCATGGCGCCGGCGAGGGAGGAGATGAGGATGTCGCGGTTGTAGACGTGGCTCAGCTCGTGGCCGATGACGCCGCGCAACTCCCTGGCGTCCAGCAGCCGCAGGATGCCCTCGGTGCAGCAGACCGCGGCGTTGCGTGGATTGCGGCCGGTGGCGAAGGCGTTGGGGGCGTCGGTGGGCGAGATGTACAGGCGGGGCATCGGCTGCCTGGCCGCTCCGGCGAGCTCCCGCACGATGCGGTAGAGCTCGGGGGCCTCGAACTCGCCGACCGGCCTGGCGCGCATGGAGCGCAGGGCGAGCCGGTCGCTGTTCCAGTAGGCGTAGCCGTTGACGGCCAGGGCGACCAGCAGGGCGATGAGCAGGCCGCTTCGGCCGAAGAGGCTGCCGATCAGCAGGATCAGCACGGACATGCCGCCCAGGAGGGCCGCAGTCCTCAGTCCGTTGTGCCTGCTATGCACGGGTGTGCCCTCCAGGATGAGCGCGCGTGGGGGTGCCGGGGGGTACCGGTTGGCGCGGTTTCTCCTCTGCCAGAGGACACAACGCCCTGCGGGGACGATCCGTTCCCGGGCCCGGGCGGGGCCGTCGGCCCCGGGGGCGGGGGCGCCCCCCGGACGGGCCGGGGGCGGGGACTCACCGCGGGGAGCGACTCACCGCAGGACGCCGGGGGCCAGGCCGAGGATCAGCTGGGGCGCCACGGAGAACGCCGCACCGGCCAGCGCGCACAGGGCCGTCGCGGCGGCCAGGGGCGGCACGGGCCGCGGCGGGGCGGGGGACCCGGCGGGGGCGGGGCGGAACAGCAGGGCCGTCCAGCGCAGATAGTAGGCGAGGGCGAGCGCCACGTTCAGGGCCGTGACCACCGCGAGCGGGCCGAGGCCGGCGTCCACGGCGGAGCGGAGGACGGCGACCTTGGCGAAGAGCCCGGCGAGCCCCGGCGGCAGCCCGGCCAGGCACAGCAGGAAGAAGGCGAGGGCCAGGGCCGTTCCCGGCTGCCGCGCGTACAGGCCCGCGTAGTCGGCCAGGCGCCTGGCGCCGTGCCTCCTGGCCAGGTGGGCGGCGACCGCGAAGGCGCCGAGGTTGGTCACCGCGTACATCAGGGCGTAGCCGAGGAGGGCGCCGAGGGCGTCCCCGGGAGCGGTGTAGGCGGCCGCGGCCACCGGGACCAGCAGGTACCCGGCCTGGCCGATCGAGGACCAGGCGAGCAGGCGGACCACGCCGTCCGGGGCCGCGGCCGGGGTGCGCAGCGCGGCGGCGTTGCCCGCGGTCATCGTGCAGGCGGCGAGGACCGCGAGCACCGGTCCCCACAGGCCGCCGTAGCCGGGGAAGGCGCCCGTGGTGACCAGGACGAGCCCGGCCAGGCCCGCGGTCTTGCCGACCACCGAGAGGTACCCGGCCACCGGCAGCGGCGCCCCCACGTAGGTCTCGGGCACCCAGAAGTGGAAGGGCACGGCCGCGGTCTTGAAGGCGAAGCCGGCCAGGGTCAGCACCACGCCGGCCTCCGCGAGGGTGGCCAGGCGCGGGTCGGCATCGGGGAGCCGCTCGGCGATCTCGGACAGGTGGAGGCTGCCGGCGCCCGCGTAGACGAAGCTGATGCCGAGCAGGCCGACGGCCGTGGCGGTGACCGAGGTGAGGAAGAATTTCAGCGCGGCCTCGGGTCCCGGGCCGCGGCGGCGCAGCCCGACGAGCGCGTAGGCGGGCAGGGTGGTGATCTCCAGGGCCACGACGAGCGTGGCCAGGTCGCGGGCGGCCGGCAGGAGGGTGGCCCCGCAGGCGGAGCAGAGCAGCAGGAACCAGAACTCGCCGCCCGGCAGGCTCCCCTCCCCCGCGCCGCCCGACGCGCCGGTCCCCGAAGCGTCCCTCTTCGGCGCGCCGGTCCCCGGCGTTTCCTTCCCCGCGGCGCCGTTCCCCGCGGCCGCCTTCCCCGAGGCCGGGTGCGGGGCGGCCGGGTGGCGGGAGGCGGGGCCGGTCTCGGGGAGCGAGAGCAGGGCGGCGAGCAGGGCGCCGCCCAGCACGATCAGCTGGACGGTGAGGGCGAACTCGTCGGCGCGGTAGGAACACAGCCCCGGGTCCGCGGCCAGGCAGAACGTCGCCCGGTCCGCGCCCCGCAGCGGCAGCAGCGACAGCCCGGCGAGCACGAGACCGGCCACGGCGAGCCCGCCGAGCAGCCCCTTGCGGGCGGGGGGCAGGAAGAGGTCGGCGAGCAGCACCGCCACGGCCGCAAGCGCGGCGATCAGCGGCGGGCCGAGCGCCGGCCAGTCGACGTCCTGGAGCGCGTTCATCCCGCCACCCCCGCGAGCAGGCCCCGCACGGCAGGACCGGTGAGGTCGAGGAGCAGCGCGGGGCAGAGCCCGGCGAGGACGGTCAGCGCCGCCAGCGGCGAGAAGGCCGCGTACTCGGGCGCGTGCAGGTCGGGCAGCGGCTGTTGCCCGGCCTCGCCCATGCACACCCGGCGCACGACCTGCAGCAGGTAGGCGGCGGTGAGCAGGGTGCCGAGGGCGGCGAGGGCGAGGAAGGTGGCGTACGCGGGCCGGCTCAGGCCCTCGGCGGGCTGGTAGGCGCCGAGCATCGCGAGGAGTTCGCCCCAGAACCCGGCGAGACCCGGCAGGCCGAGGGAGGCGAGGGCGGCGAAGGCGAGCAGGCCGCCGAACCGGGGCGAGCGGCCGTAGAGCGCGGCGCCCGCGGCCCCGGCCAGCCGGTCGAGGTCGGTGGTGCCGGTGCGTTCCCGCAGCGAGCCGACGAGGAAGAACAGCAGGCCGGTGACGAGGCCGTGGGCGATGTTCGCGAAGAGGGCGCCGTTGACTCCGGTCTGGGTGAGCGTGGCGATGCCGAGGAGCACGAAGCCCATGTGGCCGACGGAGGAGTAGGCGATCAGCCGCTTCAGGTCGCCCGCGGCGCCCTCCCGCACCAGGGACAGGCAGGCGAGGGCGCCGTAGAGGATGCCGGCGACGGCGAAGGCGCCGAGGTAGGGCGCGAAGGTCCGCATGCCCTCGGGGGCGGCGGGGAGCGCGATGCGGACCAGTCCGTAGGTGCCCATCTTCAGCAGGACCCCGGCCAGCAGCACCGAGCCGGTGGTCGGGGCGGCGGTGTGCGCGTCGGGCAGCCAGCTGTGCAGCGGCCACATCGGCGCCTTGACGGCGAGCCCGAGGCCGATGGCGAGGACGGCGAGGAGCTGGCTGGTGTGGGAGAGGCCCTCGCCGTGCGCGGCGGCCAGGGCGACCATGTCGAAGGTGCCGCCGTCGAGGCCGAGCAGCAGCAGGCCGAGCAGCATCACGACGGAGCCGAGCACGGTGTAGAGGACGAACTTCCAGGCCGCGGCCGCGGCGCCGCCCGCCGCCCGGCCCGGCGTCCCCTCCCCCGCAGAGTCCGCCGGGTCCTCCGCAGAGTCCCCCGGGTCCGCCGCCGGGTCCGCCGGGTCCCCCGCCGCGTCCGGCGCTTCGCCCGCGGCCCGGCCCGCGGGCGTTCCCTGGGCGCCTCCCCAGCGGGCGATGAGGAAGTACATCGGGACCAGCACCGTCTCGAAGGCGAGGAAGAACAGCAGCAGGTCAAGGACGGCGAAACTCGCCAGGGTGCCGCATTCGAGCAGCAGCATCAGCGCCACGAAGGCCCGCGGGTCGCCGCCGCCCGGCGGCCGGACGTAGGCGTGCAGGGCGCAGAGGAACGTCAGCAGCGCGGTGAGCACGAGCAGCGGCAGGGATATGCCGTCCACGCCCAGGTGCAGCCGGACGTCGAGGGCGGATATCCAGCCGACGTCGGTCTCGGCCTGTACCCGGCCGGGCTGCCCGTGGTCGAAGCCGGCGGCGAGCAGCAGGGCCGCGGCGAGCACCGCGCCGGTGACGGTGACCCCGTGCCGCAGCACGTCGCGCTCGGGTCCGCCGGCGCCCCGCAGCCCCGGCGGCGCGGGCAGCAGGGCGGCGCCCGAGCCGAGCAGGGGCAGCGCGAGGACGGCTATGAGCAGGAGGCGCAGCGTGGTTTCTGACAGCGGGAACACGGGTCACTCTCCGGCGGCGACGAGGACGGCGGCCACGGCGATCACCAGGACGCCCGCGACGATGGCGCTCAGGTACGTCTGGACGTTGCCGGTCTGGGCACGGCGGGTGAGGGTGCCGAGCCAGCCGGGGGCGGCGGCGGCGCCGCGCACGTAGGTGTCGACCACGGCCCGGTCCAGGAAGGCGACCAGGCGGGCGGCGGCCCTGGTGGGCCGGACCAGGGCGGCGGTGTAGAGGGCGTCGAGGTGGAAACCGGCGGCGGCGTGGCGGCGCAGCGGACCGAGGAGCGCGGGGGTGGGGTCGACGCCGGTCTCCTCGGAGCCGATGGCCTCGTAGGCGCCGCGCCAGGTGGCGTACGCGGCGAGCCCGCCGGCCAGCGTGGCGCCCACGGCGAGCAGCGAGATGCCGGGGCCGGGGGCGAGGTCGCCGTCGTCGAGCCAGCCCGGCAGTGGCCAGGCGGCGAGGCCGAGCAGCAGGGAGGGCACGGCGAGCAGCCACAGCGCGGCCGTGACGGCGGGGGCGGCGGGCGGCGCGGCCGGTGGCTCGCCGGCGCGGGCGCCCACCGGGTCGTGGAAGACGGCCAGCCACAGCTTGGCGGCGTAGGCGGCGGTGAGGACGGCCGCGGCGAGCCCGGCGCACAGCACCAGCCAGCCGGCCGCGGCGGGGGCGCCGGTGTGTCCCGCGGCGGTGTGCCGGGCCGCGCCGAGCACGGCCTCCTTGGAGAAGAAACCGGAGAACGGCGGGACGGCCGCCAGCGCGAGCAGGCCGATGGTCATGGTCCCGTAGGCGTCGGGGGCGCGGCGTTTGAGGTCGCGCAGCCGGGAGAGCGCGGTCAGCGAGCCGGTGCCCGCCGCCTTGATCAGCACGCCGGCGGACAGGAAGAGCAGGGCCTTGAACGCGCCGTGGGTGAGCAGGTGGAAGACGGCCGCCTCGCGGTCGGCGGCGGCGAGCGCGCCGGTCATGTAGCCGAGCTGGCCGATGGTGGAGTAGGCGAGCAGCCGCTTGAGGTCGTCCTGGGCGAGGGCGGCGAGGGCGGAGCCGACCATGGTGAGGGCCGCGACGGCGGCCAGCACGAGGAGGGCGGCGGAGGAGGCGGCGAAGACCGGCAGCAGCCTGGCCACGAAGTAGACGCCGGCGGCGACCATCGTGGCGGCGTGGATGAGGGCGGAGACCGGGGTGGGGCCCGCCATGGCGTCGGGCAGCCAGGTGTGCAGCGGGACCTGCGCCGACTTGCCGGCCACCCCGGCCAGCAGGAGCAGCGCGATCAGGGTGGGGTGGGCGAGTTCGAGCGGGGAGGGCGGGGAGGCGAGCCGGGCGAGGATGCTGCTGATGCGGAAGGTGCCGGCGTCCCCGGCCAGGGCGAACAGGCCGATCAGGAAGGGGACGTCGCCGAGCTTGGTGACGAGGAAGGCCTTCAGGGAGGCGGCGCGGGCGGCGGGCGTCTCCCAGTGGTGGCCGATGAGGAAGTAGGAGCAGGCGCCCATCACCTCCCAGCCGACGAGGAGCACGATGAGGTCGTCGGCGTAGACGACCAGCAGCATGGCCGCCGTGAACAGCGAGACGAGGGCGGAGTACGAGGGGTAGCGGGGGTCCTCGCGCAGGTGGGCGGTGGAGTAGAGCTGCACGCAGCAGGCCACGACGGAGACCAGCACGGCCACCAGGACCGCGAAGCCGTCCAGGTGGAGGGCCAGGTGGACGGTGGGGGCGTCGCCCGGGTCGGCGAGCGTCGTGGCGGCGGTCAGGGGCTCCGCGCCGGCCTGCCGCACCGCGACCAGGATCGCGAGGAGGGCGGAGGCGAGGGTGGGCAGGACGGCGAGCGGCTGGACGAAGCCGGGGGCGCGGCGCCCGGTGAGCAGGACGAGTGCCGCCGCGGCGAAGGGCAGGAGCGGCACGAGGGCGGCGGCTGTGATGGTGTTCACGGGGTCTCCGGGTGGGCTGCGCCGCGGCGAGCGGCCGCCCGGGTCAGCGGCGGCGGGGTGGGTGGGGCCCCGTGGGCCGGGCGGGGCCGGGGGGACCGGTGGGGGAGGGAGCGTGGCTCACGGCGTGGGGTGCTCCCCGGGTTCGCCGGGCGCCGGGCGCGGCGTGCCGCGGGGCTCGCGCAGTTCGCGCAGCCGGTCGACGGCGGAGGTGCCGCGCTCGCGGTGGACGAGCAGGACGATGGCGAGGCCGATGCCGATCTCGGCGGCGCCCAGGGCGATGAGGAACAGCGTGAAGACCTGGCCGGAGCGCAGTTCGTCGCGCAGCCAGACGTCGAAGGCGACCAGGTTGAGGCCGACGGCGGCCAGCATCAGCTCGACCGACATCAGCACGAGGATCGCGTTGCGCCGGGCGAGCACCCCGTACAGGCCGGTGCAGAAGAGGAGGGCGGCCAGCACGACCGGGTAGACGAGGTGCATCAGCGTTCGCCTCCTTCCGGCCGCTTCCCCGGGCGCCTGGAGAGGACGATGGCGCCGACGAGGGCGGCGAGCAGCAGCACGGAGAGCGCCTCGAAGGGCAGCACCCAGGCGCGGAACAGGCCGTCGCCGACCTGCCGGGAGGTGCCGTGCGGGGTGTCGAGGTCGATCCAGGTGGTGCGGAACGCGTCCACGAGGAGGGTGACGAGCACGCCCGCGGCGGCGAGGGCGACCACGAGGGCGACCGGGCGGTTGCGCGAGTCGGCCTCGGGCGAGGGGCCGATGGGGGCCCGGGTGAGCATGAGGCCGAACAGCACGAGGACGACGACCGAGCCGAGGTAGATCAGCACCTGCACCCAGGCGACGAACTCGGCGGTGAGCAGCAGGTAGTGCACGGCGATCCCGCCGAGGGCGACGACCAGCCAGAGCGCGGCGTGCACCAGGTGCCTGCTGGTGACGCAGAGCACGGCGGCGCCGAGGGTGACCAGGCCGACGAGCACGAAGACGACGTCCTGGCCCGAGGGGGAGAGCAGTTCCCTGCCGGTCATCCGGCCTCCCCGCCCGTCGCCTCCCCGCCCTCGGCGGGCCCGCCGTCCCCGGCCCGCTCGGCGGCGCGGCGGGCGGCGGTGACCTCCTTGGGCTCCTCCGCGGCCTCGTCGAGCGGCGCCGGCTCGGGCACGGTCCACATCCACGCGCGCAGCCGGTCCCGTTCGTGGGTCAGCTCCCGGATGTCGGTCTCGGCGTACTCGAACTCGGGCGACCAGAAGAGGGCGTCGAACGGGCAGACCTCGACGCAGATCCCGCAGTACATGCACAGCGCGAAGTCGATGGCGAAGCGGTCCAGGACGTTGCGGCTGCGGGGGCGCCCGCCGGGGGCGGCGGGCGGCAGGGTCTCCTTGTGGGAGTCGATGTAGATGCACCAGTCGGGGCACTCGCGGGCGCAGAGCATGCAGACGGTGCAGTTCTCCTCGAAGAGGGCGATGACGCCGCGGCTGCGGGGCGGCAACGCGGGCTGCGTCTTCGGGTACTGCTGGGTGACGGCCCTGCGGGTCATCGCGCGCAGCGTGATCGCCAGGCCCTTGGCGAGTCCGGAACCCCAGCTCATGCGGTCACCACCCGGAGGGTGCCGGTGAGGGCGATCTGCGCGAGGGCCAGCGGAACGAGCGCGGTCCAGGCGAACCGCTGGATCTGGTCGGCCCGCAGCCGCGGCCAGGCGACGCGCGCCCAGATGACGGCGAAGCTCAGCGCCCCGGTCTTCAGCAGCATCCACAGCCAGCCGAGCCGGCCGGCGGCCGGGCCGTGCCAGCCGCCGAGGAAGAGCACGGCGGTGAGCGCGGAGAGGACGACGATGCCGGCGTACTCGGCCAGCAGGAACAGGGCGAAGCGCAGGCCCGAGTACTCGGTGTAGGCGCCGAAGATGATCTCCTCCGGGGCGATGGGGGCGTCGAAGGGCGGGCGTTGCAATTCGGCGAGGCCCGCGGTGAAGAAGACGGCGGCGCCCACGAGTTGCCAGGGGACCCACCACCAGTGGAACGCGTCGAGCACGCCAGGCAGGCTGAGCGTGCCCGCGGCCATGGCGACCGAGGCGGCGGCCAGCAGCAGGGGCAGTTCGTAGGCCATCAGCTGGGCCGCGGTGCGCAGGGCGCCGAGCAGCGCGTACTTGTTCGCCGAGGCCCAGCCGGCCATCAGCGAGCCGAGGACACCGACGCCGAGGACGGCGAGGACGAAGAAGATGCCGGCGTCCAGGGACTGGCCCACGAGTTCGTCGGGCCCGAGCGGGATGGCGACGAGCACCACCAGGTAGGGGAGGAGGGCGACGGCGGGGGCCAGCCGGAAGACGCGGCGGTCGGCCGCGGCCGGGACGATGTCCTCTTTCTGGGCGAACTTCACGCCGTCGGCGACGAGTTGGGCCCAGCCGTGGAAGCCGCCCGCCTGCATCGGGCCGAGCCTGCCCTGCATGTGGGCCATCACCTTGTGTTCCGCCTGCCCGACGAGCAGCGGGAGCACGAGGAAGGCGGCCAGCACGCAGCCGAGCCGCAGCAGGAGGTCGGTCAACGGCCCTCCTCGCCCGGCGCTTCCTCGGCCCCGGCCTGCGCCTCGTCCGGCGCGCCCTCGGTGCCGGCCTGGGCCTCGTCCGGTGGGTGGCCGGCGGGCCGGGGGCGGGCGTGCCAGGGCGCGTCGGGGGTGCGGGGGGCCGGGCGCCCGGCCCGTTCGCCCGGGGCGGCGGGGCCCCGTGGGTCCGCGGGGTCCGCGGGGCCCTGGGGGCGTGCGGCCGGGGGGCGTGCGGCCGGGGCGGCGTGCCCCTGGCCGGGCTCGGCCGGGGCGGGGGGCTGCGCCTGGCGCTGGCTGGCCGAGCCCTGGGCGGCGGAACGGTTGCGGCGGGGGCGGCGCGGCCCGGCGGCGGGGCGGGGGGCGGCCGGGCCCGGGCGGTCCTCCCGGCCCTGCGGGGTGCCCGCGCCGGGCTGCCCTGCGGGGGGCGGCGGCGCGAGCTGCCCGCGGCGCGGCCCCCACTCGTTCGGGTCGGGAACGCCGGGCGGCAGGCTCTGCCTGCGGCGCGGCCCGGCGGCGCGCCCGGCCCGGGCCTGCGGCGCGGCCCCCTCCCGGGCGCCGGATTCGCCGGATTCCCCGGGCTCGCCGGGTTCCTTGGCCCCCGGCCAGGCCTTCGCCACCCGGGCGGCGAGCACGAAGTCCTTGCGGAGCGGGTGCCCCTCGAAGCCCTCGGGGAGCAGCAGCGGCCTGAGCCCGGGGTGGCCCGCGAAGTCGACGCCGAACATCTCGGCCGTCTCCCGCTCGTGCCAGGCGGCGCCCCGGTACACCCGGGTGGCGGTGGCGAGCGAGGCGCCCTCGCGGGGCAGGGAGGTGCGCAGCAGCAGCTTGCGCGGCGGCCTGCCGAGCGCCACGACGTGGGCGCAGACGAACAGGCCGCTGCCCGGCTCGTCCACCGCGCTCAGCCAGTCGAGGAACCCGCAGCCCAGGTCGTCCCTGGCGGCCAGCAGCGCCCGCTCCCAGCCCGCCGCCGGCACGTCCACGGTCAGCACCTGGTAGCTCTCCGAGGCCACGGCGCCCTCGCCGAAGAGCTCCGCCGCCTCACGCGGCAGCCAGCCCACCGTCACGCGCCGCCCTCCTCCCGGCCGGAGCCACCGCCCGCGCCGCGCTCCTCGCCGCCGCCCGCGCCGCGGTCCTCGCCGCGCTCCTCGCCCGCGCCGGGCGCCCGCGGCTCCGGCCGGACCAGGCCGCTGGTGAGCGCGGCGGCCGAGGGGCGCGGCGGCGCGGCCTCGCGCCCCGGCGCCGACTCGGCGGCGATCTTGTCCTGGAGCCTGAGGATGCCCTGGAGCAGCGCCTCGGGACGCGGCGGGCAGCCCGGCACGTACACGTCCACGGGGATCAGCTGGTCCACGCCCTTGGTCACCGCGTACGAGTCCCAGTAGGGGCCGCCGCAGTTGGCGCAGGCGCCGAAGGAGATCACGTACTTCGGCTCCGGCATCTGCTCGTACAGGCGCCGCACGGCGGGCGCCATCTTGTCGGTGACGGTGCCGGAGACCACCATCAGGTCGGCCTGCCGCGGCCCGGGCGCGAAGGGGATCACGCCGAGCCTGATGAAGTCGTGCCGGGACATGGAGGCGGCGATGAACTCGATGGCGCAGCAGGCCAGGCCGAAGTTGAACACCCACAGGCTGTAGCGGCGGCCCCAGTTGAGGATCACCTTCATGGGCCGCGGGGCGAGCCTGGCCAGGGGGCCGGGGGTGACGGGTCTCACGTCCATGCCAGGACCCCCTTCTTCCAGGCGTAGAGCAGGCCCACCGCGAGGAAGCCGAGGAAGGCGAACATCTCGGCCAGCGTGACCCCGCCGAACGCGTCGCCCGCGAAGATCGTCGCCCAGGGGAAGAGGAACACCGAGTCCACCGCGAAGATCACGTAGAGGAAGGCGTACAGGTAGTAGCGCACCTGCGTCTGCGCCCAGCCCTCCCCCACCGGGTCGACCCCGCACTCGTAGGGCAGCAGCTTCTCCGGCGTGGGGGCCAGCGGGCGCAGCAGGCGGCCCGCGGCGAAGGCGCACGCCACGAAGAGCACGCCCACGACCAGGACCAGGCCCACGACCGCGTAGCCGTGGAAGTAGTCGGGCACTGTGCGGCCTCCGGCGTACCAGGGGGAGCGGGAACACGGGGATACGGGGCGATGGGGCTGTCCGGGGCCGGCGGTCGCCCGCCGGTTCCGCGGGCACGGGCGGGCGTCCGCGGGTGGGGGCACCACCGACGGGAGGCGAGTCTAGGCGGTGCGCGGCCGGATGTGACCACGGTCCCCGCGGTATCCACGCGGTCGGGTGGTGGGGATATCCCCACCGACGTTCACCGACCCACCCCATGGCCTCCGCTTGCGCGGCCCGGCACCCTTGAGGCCATGACCAGCAACGTGTCCCAGGCTCCCGAGGAGCTCCCGCCGCCGCGGCTCGCGCTCGGCGCGCAGACCTGGCGGGAGTGCGGGTACCTGCTGATGGGCCTGCCGGTGCACCTCGTGGCCTTCTGCTACGTCCTGCTGTGGATCTACGCCGGTGTGCTGCTTTCGATCACCGTGATCGGCCTGCCCCTCCTCGTCCTCGGCCTGCTGGGCTGCCGCCGGCTGGGCGCGTGGGAGCGGTCCAGGGCCCGGGCCATGCTGCGGCTGGCCATCGACGAGCCGAGCCCGCTGCCGCGTTCCCGCGGGGCCGGGTTCTTCGCCTGGCTGTGGTCGGGGCTGAAGGACCCGGTGGGCTGGCGCACCGCGCTGTTCTTCGTCGTCGGGCTGCCGTGGGCGGTGTTCGCCTTCTGCGTGACGCTGGTCTCGCTGGTCGTGGGCTGGCCCGCGCTGCCCTGGCTGGCCCGCTGGCTGACCAACGTGGACCGGGCGCTGGTGCGCGGGCTGCTCTCGCCCTCGGACGGGCTGGAGCGGCGGATAGCCGAGCTGGAGCTGGACCGCGCCTCGGTCAGCGACACGGCGAGCGCCGATCTGCGGCGGATCGAGCGGGATCTGCACGACGGGGCGCAGGCCAGGCTGGTCGCCCTGGCCATGGACCTCGGCCTGGCCAGGGAAAAGCTCACCGAAGACCCCGAACAGGCCGCCCGCATGGTCGAAGAAGCCCACGGCGAGGTCAAACTCGCCCTCCAGGAACTCCGCGACCTCGCCCGCGGCATCCACCCCGCCATCCTCACCGACCGCGGCCTTGGCCCCGCCCTCTCCACCATCGCCACCCGCTGCACCGTCCCCGTCACCGTCGACGTCGAACTCACCACACGACCCGCAGAAGCCATCGAAGGCATCGCCTACTTCACCGCCTCCGAACTCCTCCAAAACGTCAGCAAACACAGCGCCGCCCACCACGCCACCATCGAGGTCTGGCGCACCGACGACCGCCTCATGCTCCAAGTCACCGACGACGGCAAAGGCGGCGCCCACGCCACCGGCGGCACCGGCCTCGCCGGCCTCGCCGAACGCCTCGCCGCCGTCGACGGCCTCCTCGCCATCCACTCCCCCACCGGGGGACCGACCACCGTGACCGCCGAACTCCCCTGGCGCGACCGCACCGCCGTTGAAGGAGCCTCCCGATGAGCACCGCCCTGCGTCTGCCGTTCCAGCTGCGCGCGCTGCGCGAGGGCCTGTACGGGCTGCTGAACTTTCCGGTGGGGCTGGCCGGCTTCGTCTTCGCCGTGACCGGGCTCTCGGTCAGCGCCGGGCTGCTGATCACCTTCGTCGGGCTGCCGCTGATGGCCCTGGTGCTGTGGACCCTGCGGGCCCTCGGCCACCTGGAGCGGGCCAGGGCGAGGGTGCTGCTCGACCACGACGTGCCGCCGCCGGAGCCGCTGCGGCTGCACCCGGGCCGCCGCGGCCCGATGGCCTGGATGGGCGCGCTCCTGCGCAGCAACGTCTCCTGGCGCGGCGCCGCCTACGCCCTGCTGCACTTCCCGTGGGCGGTGTGCACCTTCTGCGTGGTGGTGACCGTGTGGGCGGCGGGCTGGACGATGCTGCTGTTCCCGCTGTGGTTCTGGACCATACCCACCTTCACCGACGAGCCGGGCGTCGGGATCAACACGGACGGCGAGGGCCACGGCTGGTACTGGGACAACCCCTTCGAGGTGGCCCTGGCCGTGCTCCTGGGCTACCTGGTGCTGCTGGCGGGGACGGCGCTGATCCGCGGGATGGCGGCGGTGGACCGGCTGCTGGTGTCCGGCCTGCTCGGCCCCTCGGCCGCGGCGGCCAGGATGCTGCAGCTGGAGTCGGACCGCTCGGTGGTGGTGGACGCCTCGGCCGCCGATCTGCGGCGGATCGAGCGGGATCTGCACGACGGGGCGCAGGCCAGGCTGGTCGCCCTGGCCATGGACCTCGGCCTGGCCAGGGAAAAGCTCACCGAAGACCCCGAACAGGCCGCCCGCATGGTCGAAGAAGCCCACGGCGAGGTCAAACTCGCCCTCCAGGAACTCCGCGACCTCGCCCGCGGCATCCACCCCGCCATCCTCACCGACCGCGGCCTTGGCCCCGCCCTCTCCACCATCGCCACCCGCTGCACCGTCCCCGTCACCGTCGACGTCGAACTCACCACACGACCCGCAGAAGCCATCGAAGGCATCGCCTACTTCACCGCCTCCGAACTCCTCCAAAACGTCAGCAAACACAGCGCCGCCCACCACGCCACCATCGAGGTCTGGCGCACCGACGACCGCCTCATGCTCCAAGTCACCGACGACGGCAAAGGCGGCGCCCACGCCACCGGCGGCACCGGCCTCGCCGGCCTCGCCGAACGCCTCGCCGCCGTCGACGGCCTCCTCGCCATCCACTCCCCCACCGGCGGGCCCACGACGATCACCGCGGCCCTGCCCTGGCGGGAGCGCGCGGCCCGGGTCGCCGGCCCCCGCTGAGTCCCGTGCCCGACGCAGACCGGGACCCAACGGCCCCGGCCCTGGCGCGAACGGCCCCGGTCCGGCCGCGGGCCGGGCCCGGGAGGCGGCGGGCCGGGCCCGGGAGGGCGCGGGCCGGGCTCGGGAGGGCGCGCGGGGGCCCTGGGAGGGCGGGCGCGGGCTTGCGGGGGCGCGCGGAGGAAGGCAGGGGCCCGCGGGGGACGGAGGGGGCGCGAAACCGCGCGCCCGGTGCCGCGGCATCCGGTACGGTCCCGCCGGGTGAGATGCTGCCAGGGCACACAGAGCTCGTCGGATGGGGGCGCCGGACGTGAGGGTAGTGATCGCCGAGGATTCGGTCCTGCTGCGGGAGGGCCTGACCCGGCTCCTCCACGACCGCGGGCACGAGGTCGTCGCCGGAGTCGGCGACGCGGAGGCGCTGATCGCGGCGGTGGAGGAATTCGCCGCCCGCGGGGAGCTGCCCGAGGTCGTCGTGGCGGACGTGCGCATGCCGCCGACGCACACCGACGAGGGGGTGCGCGCCGCGGTCCGGCTGCGTCAGCGCCACCCCGACCTGGGCGTTCTGGTGCTCTCGCAGTACGTGGAGGAGCAGTACGCCACCGAGCTGATCGCCGGCTCCAGCCGCGGCGTGGGCTACCTGCTGAAGGATCGGGTCGCCGACGTGAGCGAGTTCGTGGAGGCGGTGGCCCGGGTCGCGGCCGGGGGCACGGCCCTGGACCCGGAGGTGGTCGCCCAGCTGCTGGGCCGCAGCAGGAAACAGGATGTTCTCGTGGGACTCACCCCGCGGGAAAGAGAAGTCCTCGGCCTCATGGCCGAGGGCCGGACGAACTCCGCCATCGCCCAGCAGCTGGTGGTCAGCCACGGCGCGGTGGAAAAGCACGTGAGCAACATCTTTATGAAACTCGGCTTGGCGCAGAGTGACACAGATCACCGGCGGGTTCTGGCGGTTCTCACCTATCTGAATTCCTGACCCCCCTGACACGCTTGAACTGCGGCTCAGCCATGCCTGCTGGCGGGGCTTAAGGCACGCCTCAGGACCGCTCAAGGGCGGCCGGAGAAGATCGGACGTCGACGCGGCGGCTGCACGTCCATCATGTGATCACCTTCAGGAAGGCAACCCTTACCCGCGTACCATGGCTGACAAGAGCCGCCTCGAAGGAGGGCTACAGCAGTGACCACTGAGGTCGACCGGACGAGCCGGGACAAGAAGGACGTCAGGCGTCTGGACCGGGTGATCATTCGGTTCGCCGGCGATTCCGGGGACGGAATGCAGCTGACGGGCGACCGTTTCACCTCGGAGACCGCTTCTCTGGGTAATGACCTGTCCACGCTGCCGAACTTCCCGGCGGAAATCCGCGCCCCCGCCGGGACGCTGCCGGGCGTCTCCTCCTTCCAGGTGCACTTCGCCGACCACGACATCCTCACCCCGGGCGACGCCCCGAACGTGCTGGTGGCGATGAACCCGGCGGCGCTGAAGGCCAACGTCCCCGACCTGCCGCCCGGTGCGGAGATCATCGTCAACACCGACGAGTTCAACTCCAGGGCGCTGGCCAAGGTCGGCTACGCGGGCAACCCGCTGGAGGACGGCTCGCTGGACGCCTACCACGTGCACCCGGTGCCGCTGACCACGCTCACCGTGGAGGCGCTCAAGCCCTTCGACCTGACCCGCAAGGAGGCGGGCCGCTCGAAGAACATGTTCGCCCTCGGTCTGCTGTCCTGGATGTACCACCGGCCGACGGAGAACACCGAGGCGTTCCTGCGCGCGAAGTTCGCCAGGCGCCCGGAGATCGCCGAGGCCAACATCACGGCCTTCCGCGCCGGCTGGAACTTCGGCGAGACCACCGAGGACTTCGCCGTCTCCTACGAGGTGGCCCCGGCCGCCTCCGCGTTCCCCGCCGGGACCTACCGCAACATCTCGGGGAACCTGTCGCTCGCCTACGGCCTGATCGCCGCCTCGGTGCGCGCCGACCTGCCGCTCTTCCTCGGCTCCTACCCGATCACCCCCGCCTCCGACGTGCTCCACGAGCTGTCCAGGCACAAGAACTTCGGGGTGCGGACCTTCCAGGCGGAGGACGAGATCGCGGGCATCGGCGCCGCCCTCGGCGCCTCCTTCGGCGGCTCGCTCGGCGTGACCACCACCTCGGGTCCCGGCGTGGCCCTGAAGTCGGAGGCCATCGGCCTGGCCGTCTCCCTGGAACTGCCGCTGCTGATCATCGACATCCAGCGCGGCGGCCCCTCGACTGGCCTGCCCACCAAGACCGAGCAGGCCGACCTGCTGCAGGCCATGTTCGGCCGCAACGGCGAGGCGCCGGTGCCGATCGTGGCCCCCGCCACCCCGGCCGAGTGCTTCGACGCGGCCCTGGACGCGGCCCGCATCGCGCTCACCTACCGCACCCCGGTCTTCCTGCTCTCCGACGGCTACCTGGCCAACGGCTCCGAGCCGTGGCGGGTGCCCGAGGTGGACGAACTGCCCGACCTGCGGGTGCAGTTCGCCACCGGGCCGAACGTCACGCTGCCCGACGGCGGCCAGGCGTTCCACCCCTACCTGCGCGACCCGGCCACGCTGGCCCGCCCCTGGGCGATCCCCGGCACCCCGGGCCTGGAGCACCGCATCGGCGGGATCGAGAAGCAGGACGGCACCGGCAACATCTCCTACGACCCGGCGAACCACGACCACATGGTGCGCACCCGCCAGGCCAAGGTGGACGGCGTCACCGTGCCCGACGTGGTCGTCGACGACCCGAGCGGCCCGCCCGGCGAGGGCGCCAGGGTGCTGGTGCTCGGCTGGGGCTCGACCTACGGGCCGATCACCGCGGCCGTCCGCCGCATCCGCCGCGAGGGCGGGCGGATCGCCCAGACCCACCTGCGCAACCTGAACCCCTTCCCGGCCAACCTGGGGGAGGTGCTGCGCGCCTACGACAAGGTCCTCCTGCCCGAGATGAACCTCGGCCAGCTCGCCCTGCTGCTGCGCGCGAAGTACCTGGTCGACGTCCAGTCCCTCACGCAGGTCACGGGCCTGCCCTTCAAGGCCGAGCAGCTGGCATCCGCTTTCAAGGAGGCTCTCGACGATGACCACTGAGGCGCCCGCCGTGCCCGGCACCCGCACCGCACTGGCGCTGGTGCCCACGGCCGACACCCCCCAGACCGCCAAGGACTTCAAGTCGGACCAGGAGGTCCGCTGGTGCCCCGGCTGCGGCGACTACGCCGTGCTGGCCGCCGTCCAGGGCTTCCTGCCCGAGCTCGGTCTGGCCAAGGAGAACATCGTCTTCATCTCGGGCATCGGCTGCTCCTCGCGCTTCCCGTACTACCTGAACACCTACGGGATGCACTCCATCCACGGCCGCGCCCCGACGATCGCGACCGGCCTGGCCGCCTCGCGCCGGGACCTGTCCGTGTGGGTGGTCACGGGCGACGGCGACGCCCTCTCCATCGGCGGCAACCACCTGATCCACGCGCTGCGCCGGAACGTGAACCTGAAGATCCTGCTGTTCAACAACCGGATCTACGGGCTCACCAAGGGCCAGTACTCGCCGACCTCCGAGACCGGCAAGATCACGAAGTCCACGCCGATGGGCTCGCTCGACACCCCGTTCAACCCGGTGTCCGTCGCCCTCGGCGCGGAGGCCTCCTTCGTGGCGCGCGCGGTGGACTCCGACCGCAAGCAGCTGACGAGCGTGCTGCGCGCCGCGGCCGAGCACCACGGCTCCGCCCTGGTGGAGATCTACCAGAACTGCAACATCTTCAACGACGGCGCCTTCGAGGTCCTGAAGGACAAGAAGCAGGCCGAGGAGGCCGTGATCCGGCTGGAGCACGGCAAGCCCATCCGGTTCGGCGCCCCCCTGCCCGTGGAGGAGGGCGGGGACGGCCTCGGCTCCAAGGGCGTGGTGCGCGACCCGGCGACCGGGGACCTGAGGGTCGTCGACGTGGCCAAGGAGGGCACCGAGGGCGTGCTCGTGCACGACGCCCACGCGGCGTCGCCGACCACGGCCTTCGCCCTGTCGCGGCTCGCCGACCCGCACACCCTGCACCACACGCCGGTGGGCGTCTTCCGTGACGTGTCGCGTCCGACGTACGAGGACCAGATGGCCGAGCAGCTGGAACGCGCCGTGGAGCAGCGCGGCAAGGGCGATCTGGCGGCCCTGCTGGCCGGAAACGACACCTGGACCGTCGCGGGCTGACCTATCCCCCCCAGGCCGGACCCGCGACGCCGGCGCCGGTGCCCCCGCCCTCCCCCCCGGCGGGCGGCACCGGCGCCTCTTTGTGCTCCCGCGTACCCGTGGTTGCCGCTGCCGGCGTCGTTTCCCGTCGTTCCCGTTCTTCCCGTCGATCCCCTCGTTCCCCTCGTTCCCGTCGTTACCGTCGTTACCGTCGTTACCGTCGTTCCGGTTGCTCGCCGGGGCGTGCGTTCCGCGTGCCGCGCCGGGGCCGCCCTCCGGCGGGCCACGAGGCGGCATTACGCTCGCATACGTCCATCGTGCGGGCGTTCGAGGAGGCTGTGGTGGGTGCTGCCGAGGCGCGCAGCCGAGCGGGACTCGCGTTCGGCCTGGGCGCCTTCGGGATGTGGGGGCTGCTGCCCCTCTACTGGGACCGCCTGGAGTCGGCGGGCGCCGCGGAGGTGATCGCCCACCGCATGGTGTGGTCGCTGCCCACCGCGCTGGTGCTGCTGGCCTTCGCCGGCGAGTGGTCCTGGATACGGCCCCTGCTGCGGCAGCCCAGGCGCCTGGCCCTGCTGGCCGCCTCCGCCGTGCTGATCGCGGTCAACTGGTACCTGTTCATCTGGGCCGTCGGGCAGGACCGGGTCCTCGAAGCCTCGCTGGGCTACTTCATCAATCCGCTGCTGACCATCGCCTTCGGCGTCCTCCTGCTGCGGGAGCGGCTGCGCCGCGCCCAGTGGGCCGCGGTGGGCATCGGGGTCCTCGCCGTCCTCGTGATGACCCTCGCCTACGGGCAGGTGCCCTGGGTCTCGCTGGCCATCAGCGTCAGCTTCGGCCTCTACGGCCTGGTGAAGAAGCAGACCGGGCTCGACGGGCTGGCCGGCTTCTCCGCCGACTCCGCCCTCCAGTTCCTGCCCGCCCTCGCCTTCCTCGTGGTGCTGACGGCCCGCGGCGACTCCACGTTCACCGGCGAGGGCGCCGGGCACACCGCGCTGCTGGTGTGCAGCGGCCTGGCCACCGCCCTGCCGCTGATCTTCTTCGGGGCCGCCGCCCTGCGGCTGCCGCTCGCCACCCTCGGGCTGATGCAGTACCTGACCCCGGTCACGATGTTCCTGCTCGGGCTGCTGGTGTTCCACGAGGAGATGCCGCCGGAGCGCTGGGCCGGCTTCCTGCTGGTGTGGCTCGCGCTGACGGTGCTCACCTGGGACCTCCTGCGCCAGGCCCGCCGCGGCCGGCGCGCCGCCGCGGCCGGGCGCACCCCGGCCGAGACCACCCACGCCGGCTGAGACCGCCTCGCCGGCTGAGACCACCACGTCGACGAAGCCCGCCCGCGCCGACGGGGACCACCCGGGCCGGGCTGGCGGGGGGGACGGCCCGTAGGGGGCTGGTACGGGGGCCGCGTCGGGACCTGCCCTGGCCGCGAGGGAGCGCCGCTCGGATCCCGGTCGAACGCTGGTCGAACGCCGGTCGGCCGACGATCGGCCGACCGTCGGGCACCGGTCGGCCGACGGTCGAGCGAGGGTCGAACAGCACTGGACATGCACGGGAATTGAAGGGAAAGCGGTTGTGACCCGTCCATACGGCGGCGTAGGCTGATCACATATAGAACGGAACGGTCTCGTTCCATCCCGCTCGATCTTCCCGGCGCGGTCCGCCCGTTCTCCCCCGCCCGTCACCGAGCCCCCCGAGGGCCGCCCAAGGAAGGAGCGCGCCATCTCCCGGCCCCCCTCGTCCCCCTCCCCCGCGCAGCCCTCCGCGGGAGCCCGCGCGCAGTCCCCCGCCCCCGGGCAGCCGGGGGCCGCGGCCTCCCCTTCGGCGCCCGCCGCCTCCGTCCGCCGGCCCCGCATGACCGAGGAACGGGAGCGGGAGGTGCTGAGCACCGTGGTCGACATCGTCCGCGAGAGCGGCTACGAGGCGCTGACCATGGACGCCGTCGCGGCCCGCGCACACTGCGGGAAGGCCACCCTCTACCGGCAGTGGCACAGCAAGCCGCGGCTGGTCGCCCGCGCGATCTCCGCCGTGGGCCACGCCAGCGGGAACGCCCCGGCCGCCGACACCGGCAGCCTGCGCGGCGACCTGCACGCCCGCTTCCTGTCGATGATCGACAAGTGCCGCGAGGACACCCCGCTCATCGCCGGTCTCGCGCACGCCGCCCTCGTCGACAGGGAACTGGCCCGGGCCATGCGCGAGGCCCTGATCGAGACCGAGATGGCCGAGCTGACGGCCATGGTCGACCGGGCCGTCGCCCGGGGAGAGCTGACGGCCCGCCCGGCCGCGCTCGCCCACCTGTCCCAGCTGATCTTCGGCGCCGTCCTGACCAGGCCGCTCTTCGAGGACGCCTACGCCGACGCCGACTACCTGGTCCGACTCCTGGACGAGGTGCTCATGCCCGCCCTGACGCACACCTGAAGTGGAGAACGCCACCGATGTCCCAGACCACGACCGACGCCACGGGCGCGGCCAGGTCCCCCCGCACCACCGCCGATGACCCCGCCACGCGCCGCTGGTGGATTCTGGCGGTCATCGGCATTGCCCAGTTGATGGTCGTCCTCGACGGCACGGTGGTGAACATCGCCCTGCCCTCGGCCCAGGCCGACCTCGGCTTCTCGGACAGCGACCGCCAGTGGGTGGTCACCGCCTACGCGCTCGCCTTCGGCAGGCCTGCTGCCGCTCGGCGGCCGGATCGCCGACCTCTTCGGCCGCAAGATCACCTTCCTCGTCGGCCTGGTCGGCTTCGCCGCCGCCTCGGCCATCGGCGGTGCCGCAGGCAACTTCGAGATCCTGGTCTCCGCCCGCGTGCTCCAGGGAATCTTCGGCGCCCTGCTCGCCCCGGCCGCGCTCTCCCTGCTCACCACGACCTTCACCGACGCCAAGGAGCGCGCCAAGGCGTTCAGCGTCTACGGCGCCATCGCCGGGACCGGCGGCGCCATCGGCCTGCTGCTCGGCGGCTTCCTCACCGAGCACCTCAACTGGCGCTGGACGCTCTACGTCAACCTGATCTTCGCGGTGCTCGCCTTCGTCATGGGCAGCGCCCTGCTGGTCAGGACCGCCCGCGACCGGTCCGCCACCCTCGACGTGCCGGGCACCGTGGTGGTCTCGGCGGCCCTGTTCGGCATCGTCTACGGCTTCGCCAACGCCGATTCCCACGCCTGGAGTTCCGCGGCGACCTGGGGCTTCCTGGCGGCGGGCGGCGTGCTGCTCGTGGTGTTCTTCTGGTGGCAGACGCGCGCCGCCCACCCGCTGCTCCCGCTGCGGGTGCTGCTCGACCGGGACCGCGGGGCCTCCTACGCGGCGGTGCTGATCAGCGGCGCGGGCATGTTCGGCGTCTTCCTCTTCGTCACCTACTACCTGCAGCAGACCAAGGGCTACACGCCGGTCGACACCGGCCTCGCCTTCCTGCCGATGATCGGCACGCTGACGGTGGCGGCGACGCTCTCGAACACCGTGCTCTTCCCGCGGCTCGGCGCCATGCCGATCGTCGCCTTCGGCATGGCGGCCTCGGCCGGGGGGCTGGTCTGGCTGACCTCCCTTCAGGTGGACAGCGGCTACGCGGCGCGCATCATGCCGCCGCTGCTCCTCCTCGGCGCCGGCCTGGGCGCGGTGATCGCCCCGGCGATGAGCCTGGCCACCTCGGGCGTCGCACCCGAGGACGCGGGCGTCGCCTCGGCGCTGGCCAACACGGCGCAGCAGGTGGGGGGTTCGATCGGCACCGCGGTGCTCAACACCCTGGCCTCAAGCGCCGCCACCGACTACCTGGTCGGCCGCGACCCGACCGATCCGGCCGTGCTGGCGCAGGCGAGCATGGAGAGCTACTCGACGGCGTACTGGTGGTCGGCCGGCTTCTTCCTGGTCGGCATGATCGCCAGCCTGATCCTCTACCGCCGCGGCGCCCCGAAGGCCGGCGCGGCGGTTCCTCCCCTCCACATGTGAGGTTCCGCGCCCCGCGGTCCCCGGGGGCGCCCCCGCGGGGCCGCGGTCTCCCAGGCGCCCCGCCACACGCCCCCGCCGCACGCCCCGGCACCCCGCCCGGTCCCCCACCGGACGGCCGCCGGGGCGCGCGGCGTTCCTCGTGGGGACCGCGGGAGCCGGGGGCGCGGGGGTCCGTGGGGGTCAGGGGCGCAGGCCGTGCAGGAGGTTGCGGACCAGCTGGGCGGCGAACTCCGGGGTCACCGGCAGGTTCGGCAGCAGGAGCCGGTGGTAGCAGGCGCCCCACAGCTGGTCGACGACGGCCTCCAGGTCGACGTCGTCGCGCAACTCGCCGCGTTCCCTGGCGCGTTCCATCGCGGCCACGGCCAGGGCCCGCCGGGGCCCCGAATAGCGGGTCAGCAGCGCGGTGGCGAGCTCCGGGTCGGTCTGCGCCTGGCCGATGAGTTCCGCGATGACCCGGCCGGCCGGGGTCTCGGCGAGGAGGTGGACGAACGCGCCGAGTTGGGCGGTGAGGTCCGCCTCCAGGTCGCCGGTGTCCGGGAAGGCCAGGGTCGTCTCCACGGCGTGGAAGTAGCCGTCCAGGGCCAGGGCGCCCTTCGAGGGCCACCACTTGTAGATCGTCGTCTTGCTGGCGCAGGCGGCCTCGGCGACCCGCTCGATGGTGAAGGCCGTCATTCCCTCGCGCAGCAGCAGCTCACCGGCCGCTGCCAGCACGTCCGCCCTGACCTCCGCCGCGGGCCGCCGGCCGCGGCCTCGCCTGCGCCGCTCCGCCGGCCGTGCCGCCTCCGTGGCCATCGGTCCCCTCTCCCATTCGTCCGCGTGTGTCTGCGGCCCGCCCGTGCCGGGGCCCGGACGTTCCGGTGCCCGCGCCGCCCAGCCTGGCATATGGACGCGGCGTCCACAAGTGTGGTTTTATGGACTCGGCGTCCACAAATGCGGTCCGCCTCGGGCCGCGCCGGACCCGCGTCCGCCTCACCGCGCCCCCCGGGACGGGAGGCAACCCGGCTCGTGCGGCGAGCCCGCGCCTCGCGCGGCGAGCCCGTGCGCCGGCCCGTCCACCGGACCGTGCGCCGGACCGTTCAGCACGTCGTTCACCCGCTCGTTCAGCCAGCTCGTTCACCCCGCTCGTTCAGCCAGCTCGTTCGTCCAGCTCAGCCGGCCGGTTCTGCCGCCCGGCCCAAGGAGGCTTCATGTCAGGCACCGCACACACCAGGGTCGCGCTCGTCACCGGGGCGTCGGGCGGCATCGGCCGCGCCGTCGCCCTGCGGCTGGCCGCCGAGGGCATGGCCGTCGGCGTGCACTACGCGGGCAACGCGGCGGCGGCCGAGGAGGCCGTCGCGGAGATCCGGGCCGGCGGCGGCTCGGCGCTCGCCCTCCGGGCGGACGTCGCCGAGGAGGCGGAGGTTGCCGCGGCCTTCGACGCGGTGGAGTCCGCCTTCGGCGGCGTGGACGTGGTCGTCCACACGGCCGGGGTGATGACGCTGGGCCCGGTCGCCGAGTTCGGCCTCGACGACCTGGACCGGATGCACCGCACCAACATCCGCGGCACCTTCGTCGTGGCCCAGCAGGCGGCCCGCCGGGTGCGCCGGGGCGGGGCGATCGTCACCTTCTCCACCACGGTGACCCGGCTCGCCTTCCCCGGCTACGCGGCCTACGCGGCGAGCAAGGGGGCGGTCGACGCCATGACCCTGGTCCTGGCCCGGGAGCTGCGCGGACGCGAGGTCACCGTCAACGCGGTGGCCCCCGGGCCGACCGCCACCCCGCTCTTCCTCACCGGCAAGGACCAGGAGACCGTCGACCGCCTGGCGCACCAGGCGCCGCTGGAACGGCTCGGCACCCCCGAGGACATCGCGGAGGCCGTCGCCTTCCTCGCGGGCCCCGGCCGCTGGGTCAACGGGCAGGTGATCTACGCCAACGGCGGCATCGCCTGACCGCCCGGCCGACCGGGCGGCCCGCCCGTTCGGACCGGCAGCCCGACCGGCAGCCCGACCTGACGGCTCGACCCGGCAACCCGGCCTGACGGCTGGGCCCGACCACTCCGCCCGACGGCTCGGCCCGACGGCTCGGCCCGGCCGCCCGGCTACCCGGCCGCTCCGCCGGGCAGGGCCGCCGCGACCAGGCGGCGGATCGCGTCCAGTTCCGCGCCCTCGGCCGCGGGGGCCTCGGCCGGGGGCTCCTTGGCCGCCGGCTCGATACCGAGCAGGGTGCGGAACAGCCGCGGCAGCACGGTGCGGCCGAGCAGGTCCTCCGCGAGCGCCGGCGCCTCGGCCCCCTCCAGCCCGTACCGCTCGGACAGGTAGGCGGCCAGCCGCTCGTAGGCGCTGGCGAACACGGCGTCGAAGTAGGCGTGCGCGTGCTCCGGCTGCCGCTCGGCCCCGGCCATGCTCAGCCGGCAGGTCTGCACCTGGGGCTCCCACACCATCAGGCGCAGGAACCGGTCGCAGAACAGCGCCACCGCCTCCGCCGGGTCGTCGGCGTACGCGTCCGGGGTCCGCAACCTCCCCAGGTACAGCTCCCGGATGAGTCCGAGGACGGCGAGGAAGAGCTTGTCCTTGCTCTCGAAGTGCGCGTACAGCGAGCGCTTCGAGGTCCCGGCGCGCGCCGCCACGGCATCCATCGACGCCCGCTCGTAGCCGCTTTCGAGGAACACGTCCTTGGCCACGAAGAGGATGTGGCGGCGCAGCTCCTCCCCGCGGCGCTGCTCGCCACGCCTGCGCGGCCCCTCCGCCCCGGTCACCGGCACCCACCCCGAGAAGTAAACGGTACGGTAGAGTTTACCTGTCGAGGCATTGCCGTCCCCTTCCATGGGAGAGAAGTCATGATCGTCATCACCGCACCTACCGGAAAGATCGGGCACCAGGTCCTGAACGGGGTCCTCGCGGGCGGGGAGAAGGTCCGCGTCGTCGTTCGCGACCCGGCCAGGCTGGCCCCGGGCGTCCGTGAGCAGGTCGAGGTCGTCCAGGGCTCGCACGGCGATCCGCGGATCGTCGACCGCGCCTTCGACGGGGCAGACGCCGTGTTCTGGCTGCTGCCCGGCGACCCCCACGCGGCCAGCGTAGACGAGGCGTTCTCCGGCTTCACCCGGCCCGCGGCCGAGGCCCTGCGCGACCGCGGGGTCAAGCGCGTCGTGGACGTCAGCGGCCTGGGCCGCGGCACCGCCCAGGCGGGCCACGCCGGGCACGTGACCGCCTCCCTGGCCATGGACGACCTCATCGCCGGCACCGGCGTCGCCTTCCGTGCCCTGGCCGCGGCCACCTTCATGGACAACCTGCTGCGCCAGGTCGAGGTGATCAAGGCACAGGGCGCCTTCTTCGGCGTCCTCGACCCCGGCTTCGCGCTGCCCGCCGTCGCCACCCGCGACATCGCGGCGGTCGCCACCCGCCTGCTGCTCGACGACACCTGGTCGGGCCGGGAGGAGATCCCCCTGCTCGGCCCCGAGGACCTGTCGAACGAGCAGATGGCCGCGATCGTCTCCGAGGTGCTCGGCACCCCCGTCTCCTACCGGCAGATCCCGGCCGAGGCGCTCCGGGAACAGCTCACCGGCCTCGGCACGTCCGAGGCCATGGCGCAGGCCATGCTGGACATGATCGCGGCCAAGGAGAACGGCCTCGACCACGGGGTCGCCCGCACGCCACAGCACGCCGCCGACACCCCCACCACCTTCCGGCAGTGGTGCGAGGAGGTCTTCAGGCCCGCGATGCAGGCGGCCTGACCCGCCCCGGCCGCCACGCCCCCGGCACACGGCCGGCCGGGAACGGCCCCGCCCTCAAGGCCCCGGGCCCCAACGCCCCTGGCCCGCACGGCCCCGCCCCCAACGCCCCGTACCGCACGGGCGGGTGAGGGGCGAGCGCGTGCGGGCCGGGCCGGCCGCGGGCCGCGTCCCGGCAAGCCCCGGGGCCGCCGCCCGGGGGCGGGCGGCGGCGCCGGGCCGGGACGCCCTCGGGGCGCCCCTCAGGCGCGGTCCCCTGAGGCGGCGGCCGCCTCGTCCAGCAGGCCGGTCAGGTGCTCGGCGAGCCCCTGCAACTCGGGCACGTCCTCCAGCCGTTCCAGCCCCTCCAGCATGTCGCCCTCCAGCTCGTCCAGCCCCTCGAACTCCTCCGGGTCCGGCAGCCAGGTCTCGTCCGTGCCCTCGCCGCCCGGCAGCTCGACGCCCTCGGGCAGCAGCCCGCCGAGCAGCGCCTGCGGGTCGAGGTCCCGGACCTCCGCCCCGCTGGGCGGGGTGAAGTCGAAGACCGCGCCGGCCGGCTTGGCGTAGTCGATCTGCGTGAAGGCGACGTCGACCGAACGCCCGCCGGGCCCGTCCGCCGTCAGCGCGAGCGGCACCCCGGTCTCCCCGTCCACGGATATCCGCAGCCGCTCCAGCGGCGCGTCCTCCCCGGCCGGGCGCACCACCAGCTGGTAGGCGCTGCGGCCCGCCACCCTGGCGGTGCCGTCCACGGAGATGTCCGCGTGCTCCCCGGCCGCGTCCAGCAGCCGCTGCGCGGCCTCCCGCGGCGTCAGGTCCCCGGGAGCCTCCGGGCTCGCCTCCCCCTCCGCGGCCTCCTCGGGAAGCTCGGAGCGGTAGACCGTGCCCTCCTCGCTGTCGTAGAGCCAGAGCCGGTCGCCGTCGTGTATCACGGTCAGCTCCTCCGAGCCGTCCACCAGGGAGACCCGCTGCCGCTCCGGCCCGTCCATCGCCACCTGCAGCGTGCCGTCCCCGGTCGCCAGCCCCGCCAGGCGCCCGGCCGGGCCGTCGAGGCCGTCGAGCACCCCGTCCAGCATGCCGCCCCACTCCGGCAGGCCGAGGTCGGTCTGCACCCGCACCGTCCCCGACAGCTGCTCCGCGTCCGACTCGGCCATCCGCACCAGCAGGTCCTCGGCCGACACGTCGGGAAGGTCGGGGCCTCCGTCGCTGGCCAGCGCCGGCCACACTCCCACCCCCACCGCGGCGAGCCCGGCGAGCACGACGGTCGGCACGGCCGCCCGGCGGATACTCCTGTGCATTGCCATCTGATGCCCCTCCACTCGGTTCTCGGCACTACCAAGTGCACCAGGCCGGGGCCATTCAGACATCAGCCATCGGGATCGATCCGCGTACTACCAAGGGATGACCGCGTGGCCGCGCGTACGGCCTGAACCCGTAGGGGATGTACCCAGGGCGGGCGCCGCCGCAATCCCCCCGCCGCCCGGGCAGGCCACCCGCCGCCCCGGGCACGGCCGTTCGCCGCCCGGCGCACGGCCCTTCGCCGCCCCGGGGACCGCCGTTCGCCGCCCGGCGCACGGCCCTTCGCCGCCTCGGGGACGGCCGTTCGCCGCCCGGCGCACGGCCGTTCGCCGTGCCCCAGGCCCGTTACGCCGTCCGGTCCGCGACCGCGTCGCACAGCTCGGCGAGCGCCGCCCTGGCCGGGATGTCCGGCAGCGGTTCGAGCGTCTGCCGCGCCTGCGTCGCGAACGAGAGGGCGTCCTGCCGCGCCCGTTCCAGCGCCGGGTGCGCCCGCAGCCTGGCCAGCGCCTCGGCGTGCCGCGCGTCGTCGCTGAGGTCGCCCGCCAGCAGGTCGAGCAGCTCCCGGTCCCCGGCCGAGCCGCCGCGTGCGACCATCTCCCGCAGCCGCAGCACCGGCAGCGTGGCCACGCCCTCCTTGAGGTCGGTGCCCGGCGTCTTCCCCGACTCCTGTCCCTCGCTGGCGATGTCGAGGACGTCGTCGGCGAGTTGGAAGGCGATGCCGATCCGCTCCCCGTACTGGGCCAGGGTGTCGACGACGCTCTCGGACGCGCCCGCCGTCATCGCGCCCATGCGCCCGGCGACGGCGATCAGCGAGCCCGTCTTGCCCGCGATCACCTCCAGATGGTGCGCGATCGGGTCCTCGCCCTCCTGCGGCCCCGCGGTCTCCTGGATCTGCCCGGTCACCAGGCGTTCGAAGGCCTCCGCCTGAATCCGGACGGCCTCGGGGCCGAGGTCGGCCACTATGGTCGAGGCCCGCGAGAAGAGGAAGTCGCCGGTGAGCACCGCCACCGAGTTGCTCCAGCGGGCGTTGGCGCTGGGCACCCCGCGGCGCACCTGCGCCTCGTCCATGATGTCGTCGTGGTAGAGCGTCGCCAGGTGCGTCAGCTCCACCACCACCGCGGAGGGGACCACGCCCGGCGCGTACGGATCGCCGAACTGGGCCGCCAGCAGCAGGAGAAGAGGCCGGAAGCGCTTGCCACCCGCGCGCACCAGGTGCTGCGCCGTCTCCGTTATAAAGGGGACGTCGCTCTTGGTGGCCTCGATCAGACCCGTCTCGACGGCCCTCAGCCCCGCCTGGACATCGGCCTCCAGCGCGGGGTCCCGCACGCTCGCCCCGAAGGGCCCCACGACGGTCACGAGCGATCCCCTGTCTTTTCGGTGCGTTGTCTCCGGCAGCGTAGCCGGTTCGAAGTGGATCAACGCGGGGACGTACCGTCTCGCGCGGTGGCGGGGCGGGTTTGCCGGAAGCCGGCGAAGCCGCCCGGGGACGGCACTAGGGTGACCGGCATGCCCGAGGACGGCCTTTTCGGCATCGAGAACCTGCCCTACGGCGTGTTCAGCACGGCGGAGCGGCCCGGCGAACGGCGGCTCGGCGTCCGCCATCTCGGCCGGGTGCTCGACCTGGGTGCCGCCGCCGCGGCACTCGGCGCGCCACACGCCGAACTGCTGACCCGCCCCTCGCTCAACCCGCTGCTGGCCGCGGGCCCCGCGGCCTGGCGGGCGGTGCGCGCGCGGGTCCAGGACTGGCTGTCCGGGCCGGACGCCGCCGAGCGGCTCGGCCCCTTCCTGCGGCCCCTGGGCGCCGTGCGGATGCATCTGCCCTTCGAGGTGGCCGACTACGTGGACTTCTACGCCAGCGAGCACCACGCCGCCGCCGTCGGCCGCATCCTGCGCCCGCAGGCCCCCGGCCTCCCGCCCAACTGGAAGCACCTCCCCATCGGTTACCACGGGCGGGCCGGCAGCGTGCAGGTCTCGGGCAGCCCGGTGGTCAGGCCGCACGGCCAGGGCAGGCCCCCGCGGGGCGCGGAGACGCCGGCCTTCGGGCCCACCAGGCGCCTGGACTTCGAGGCCGAGGTCGGCTTCGTGGTGGGCGTGCCCTCGGCCCCCGGCACCGCCGTTCCCCAGCACGCGTACCGCGAGCACGTCTTCGGCCTCTGCCTGCTCAACGACTGGTCGGCCCGCGACATCCAGGGCTGGGAGTACGTGCCGCTCGGCCCCTTCCTCGGCAAGTCCTTCGCCACCTCGCTTGCCGCCTGGGTGACGCCGCTCGACGCGCTGGAGGCCGCCCGGGTGCCGCCCCCGCCGCGCACCCACCCCCCGCTGCCCTACCTGGACGACGCCGGCCTGCCGCCTGAGGGGCTCGACCTGCGGCTTGAGGTGCGGCTGAACGGCCACCTGATCGCCGAGCCGCCGTTCGCCGCGATGTACTGGACGCCCGCCCAGCAACTGGCCCACCTGACGGTCAACGGCGCCCGGCTGCGCACCGGCGACCTGTACGCCTCGGGCACGGTCAGCGGCCCGGGCGAGGACCAGCGCGGCTGCCTGCTCGAACTCACGGAGGGTGGCCGCCGGCCGCTCCGACTCGGCGGCATGGAACGGACGTTCCTCGCGGACGGTGACGAGGTCAGCCTCACGGCCTGGGCACCTGGCCCCGGCGGCAGCCGGATCGGGCTCGCCGAGGTCAGCGGGCGCATTCTGCCCGCACGCTGACCTTTCGCCATTCCCGCCCGCACTTTCCGCCTCGCACGCCCTTCCGGCCCGCGCCGCCCCTTTTCCCCGTTTTCCCCGGCTCCTTCGCCGTTCCTTCCCGGCCCTTCGCCATTCCTTTGCCGTTCCCTCCCGCGCCACTTCCGTTCCCACCCGCGCGACTTCCGTTCCCACCCGCGCCACTTCCGTTCCCACCCGCGCGACTTCCGTTCCCTCCCGCGCGACTTCCGTTCCCGGCGCCTGCCCCGCCTCCTCAACCGGCGTCATCTCCGGCTCGGGCGAGCCGCATTCCGCCCGGAGCCGCCCGGCGCGCTCACCCGGGCGCGGAAAGCGGGTGGCGCACCCGTTCCGGGAGGGGGCACCCCCGCGTTGCACAGGGGGCGAAGGCGCCGGCACCACGCCGAGAAGACACCGAGCAGGCGCCGAACCGGGAGGCGAGGGATGTCATTGCACAGGCCAACGAGGAGGACGCTGCCCGCCGTCGCCGCGGCCGCCTTCCTGGCGCTCACCGGCTGCGGGGGCGACGCCGCCCCGCGCCAGGACGGCCACCCGGGCGGCGAACCCGCCCACCCGGCGGGCCCCGGCGCGACCGCAGGAAGCGGGTCGCCCGGCTCCGCCCGGGAACGGGCCGGCGCAAAGGAGGAGCCGGGCGGGCCCACGCCCCGCCCCGCCGCCTCCTCGGGGGACCCCGGCGGCGCCTCCCCGGGCCCCCGGGAGGGCCGGGTGCCGGACAACGAGGAGCTGGCCGGCAGCTGGTACGTCGGCTACGCCCCCGAGGACCCGGCCATCGACATCGAGCCCGGCACCCCAGGCGAGTCCGCCTACGCCGTCACCTACTACGAGGACACCGACCCACGGGGTGAGGGGGACGTGTGCCACGGCGCCGTGGACCGGGGGCAACTGGACGTGACCTGCGACCAGATCGGGGAGTCCCTGTGGCCCGACACGCACGCCACCGTGACCCTGGTGGACTCGGCGATGACGGTCACCTGGGCCTCGGGCCGCGTCCAGACCTACCACAAGGGCCTCTGAGCTGGGCGGACTTGAGGAGAGCCGGTGAAAGGGCCGCGCAGGCGGCGTCGGCATACGTTGCAGTATGGAGGCGATTGCCATAGGCGCGTAACAGTGACACTTACCCCCTCCGTCACTGCGTTAACCTCAACCCCTCAGTTCACCCATACGCACGAGGGGATTTCATGCGTAGGAACATTCGGCTCGCCCTGCCCGCGATAGCGGCGGCGGCGGCGCTCGCCCTGACCGCCTGCAGCGACGACGACGACAGCAACGAGTCGTCGGGCAGCACGGGCGGCGGCCAGTCGCAGACCGAGGAGAACGCGCAGGGCGACGACGGCGCCGAGAGCGACGGCGGCGACGGCGGAGCGGCCGCGGCCGGCGGCTCGGCCCCGACCAACGAAGACCTTGAGGGCTTCTGGACCACCGGCGAGACCGGCGACGAGCCGGACGCCAGCTCGCTGATGTTCAGCGACGGCTCCGCCAACTTCGTCGAGAACTCCGGCGAAGAGGGCGACGTGTGCACCGGCTCGGTCAGCGACGGCACCATGACGGTCGAGTGCTCCCAGTACGGGAGCGAGCTCTGGCCCGACACGGAGGCGACCCTGACCATGGACGGCGACACGCTCAACGTCACCTGGGCCTCGGGCACCACCCAGACCTACACCTCGCTGCTCGGGGACCTGGGCGACCTCGGGGACCTGGGCGACCTGGGTGACCTCAGCGACCTGGAGGACCTGGAGGGCCTGGGCTGATGAACCGGCGGCCGGGCCCGACGGGGCCCGGCCGTCATCGAGGAGGCAGACGGTGGCCGGGACCCGCGGGTCCCGGCCACCGTCACGTTCCCGCCCGCCGCGAGCGGCGGCCGTGCGTCTCCATACGGCACTCCCCTGGCATGGACTCGTAACAGCCGGCCGCCCCCGGCCACCGCCGCGATACCCTGCCGGGCACCGGCTCAAGGTATCGAGGGGATTTCATGCGCAGCTCCATACGGCTGGCCCTGCCGATCGTCGCCACGATGGCGACGTTCGCGCTCGCGGGGTGCGCCGACGACGACGGACACGGCACCTTCGGCGCCATCGGCGGCGGAGGCGGCGAGGCCATCGACCCGGGCGACTACGTCCCGGACGACTCCGACCTGCCCAGCATGCCGTCCGACGAAGGAGACACCGGCTCCGACGCGGGCACCACCGACGGCGGCAGCACCGACGGGGGCACCACCGACGGCGGCCTGGGCGGCGGCATGAGCGACGGCTCCTTCGACGGCGACTGGTACGTCGACCCCACCCACCAGGACGAGTCGCACAACCTCTATATCCTGGGCACGAGCGCCGCCTTCTTTGAGGACCTGGGTGCGGAAGGCGACCTGTGCGACTCCGGCACGCTGAACGGTCCCAACCTCACGCTCGGCGGCTGCTCGGTGTACGGCGAACAGGAGTGGACCGACATGACGGCCACCCTCAGCCTCAACGGAGACGGCACGCTCCAGGTCGTCTGGGCCTCGGGCCTGACCGAGACGTACGTCAACGTCGGCTGACAGCGCGGCCGAACGCCAACGACGGGTGGCCGGGCCCAGGACGGGCCCGGGCCGCCCGTCGGCGTTCCCGCCGGGAGCCGCCGCCTTCTGCAACGCATCCGCAATGCGCCGGGGATGGCCCCGGGGAGCCGCACCGGCGAAGATGGTCGGGCCCGGCAACGGCACGGCCCGGGGGCACGGAGCGCCGTCCACTCGGCAAGATCGCTTGCACGCGGGAACGACCCGCCCGCCAGCGCGGCGCATCGATCCGGCACCCTGGTACGAGCGCGCGACGCTTCGGTCCGCCCGTTGGCGCGGGCGCGGCCCGCGAACACGCGGAACAAGAGTTTTCCTACGAGGGGATACCATGCGCAGCTCCATACGGCTGGCCCTGCCGATCGTCGCCACGGTGGCGACGTTCGCGCTCGCGGGGTGCGCCGACGACGACGGACACGGCACCTTCGGCGCCATCGGCGGCGGAGGCGGCGAGGCCATCGACCCGGGCGACTACGTCCCGGACGACTCCGACCTCCCGAGCATGCCGTCCGACGAAGGAGACACCGGCTCCGACGCGGGCACCACCGACGGCGGCACCACGGACGGCGGCAGCACCGACGGCGGCCTGGGCGGCGGCATGAGCGACGGCTCCTTCGACGGCGACTGGTACGTCGACATCAGCAACCAGGCGGAGTCGCACAACCTCACCATCACCGGTACCACCGTGATGTTCTTCGAGGACCAGGGCGTCGAGGGCGACTACTGCCCCTCGGGCACCTTCTCCAACGGCCAGATCCAGCTGAGCGGTTGCGTGCAGCTCGGCTCGGAGCAGTGGACCGACACCACGGCGACCGCGACCCTCAACTCCGACGGCACCATGACCGTCGTCTGGGCCTCCGGCCTCCAGGAGACCTACACCAACGCCTACTGAGGCGGCACGAAAAGGACCGTGCGGTGGCCGGGTTCCCTCCGGGGGCCGGCCACCGTTGCGTTGTTCCCGCCGCCCACCCTGCGTTGTTCCCGCCGCCCACCCTGCGTTGTTCCCGCCCCCCACCCTGCGTTTCCCGCCCCCCGCCTGGCGTTTTTCCCGCCGTTCGCCCGCGCAGCAAGATCCACTTTCCCGCGGGAATGCCCCTCCCCCATCACCGACGTATCAATACGGCACGCTTTGCCATGGCTGCGTAACACCGCGCGCCACGCATTCGCGCACGCGATAGCCTGCCGAAAGCAAGTACGAAAGTGTGAGGGGATTCCATGCGCAGCTCAATACGGCTCGCCCTGCCGATCGTGGCCGCCGCGACGGCACTGGTGCTCACCGGCTGTAACGACGACGACGGTGACGGAGCGTTCGGGTCCGTCGGCGGCAGCAGCGGCGGGGAGCAGGACGGCGGCTCGGCCGACGGCGGCGACGGCGGCGAGGACACGGCCCCGCCGAGCGACACCACCGGTGGCGACACCGGTGACACCGGCGACACCGGTGACACGGGGGACGCGGGGAGCGGCGGCACCGGCACCGCGCCCACCGCCGAGCAGCTGGAGGGTGACTGGTACACCGGCACCGACCCGCTGTCGGCCAACCTGGAGATCAGGAGCGGCGAGGTCACCTACTACGAGGACCTCGACGTGGAGGGCGACCTGTGCCAGGGCCAGGTCACCGACGCCGGCCTCTCGCTCAGCGGCTGCCAGCAGTACGGGGACGAGTCCTGGACCGACATGTCGGCCACCTGGACCCTCGAGTCGGAGAACGTCCTCAACGTCACCTGGTCCTCCGGCCAGACGCAGACCTACCGCAACGCGGAGACCGGTGGCTTCAGCGAGGAGGAGGTCGCCGAGATCAACGAGACGATCGAGCGCCTCCAGGGCCTCAACTTCAACTGATCCCGGACCGGGCACTCATGCCGGTGGCCCGGCTCCCCCCGTGGGAGCCGGGCCACCGGCATGCGGGGCCCGCGGCGGGCCGCCGCGTCACCTGACGAACACCCCGGCCTGGTCGGCCAGGTCGAGGAAGTACTGCGGCGCCACACCGAGCACCACCGTGGCCGCCGCCGCGACGCCGACCACCGACATCGTCAGCGGGCTGGGGATCACCACCGAGGGGCCGTCCGGCCGCGGCTCGCTGAAGAACATCAGCACGATCACCCGGATGTAGAAGAACGCCGCGACCGCGGAGGCCAGCACACCGACGATGACCAGGCCCATCCCGCCCGACTGGGCGACCGCGCTGAACACCGCGAACTTGCTGGCGAAGCCCGAGGTCAGCGGGATGCCGGCGAAGGCGAGCAGGAACAGGGCGAACACCGCGGCCAGCAGCGGCGAACGCCGCCCGAGCCCGGCCCACTTGGACAGGTGGGTGGCCTCGCCGCCCGCGTCCCGCACCAGCGTGACCACGGCGAAGGCCCCCAGCGTCACGAAGGAGTAGGCGCCCAGGTAGAACAGCACCGAGGACACGCCGTCCTCGCTGACGGCCACCACGCCGGAGAGGATGAACCCGGCGTGCGCGATGGAGGAGTAGGCCAGCAGCCGCTTCACGTCGGTCTGGGTGATCGCGATGACCGCGCCCGCCACCATGGAGGCGATCGCCACGCCCCACATGACCGGCTCCCAGTCCCACTGGAGGCCGGGCAGCACCACGTACATCAGCCGCAGCATCGCGCCGAAGGCGGCGACCTTGGTGGCCGAGGCCATGAAGCCGGTGACCGGCGTCGGGGCGCCCTGGTAGACGTCCGGGGTCCACATGTGGAACGGCACCGCGCCCACCTTGAACAGCAGGCCCATCAGCACCATCGCGCCGCCGATCAGCAGCAGCGCGTCGTTGCCCATCGTGGAGGCCAGGCCGGGCTCCATGTGGGAGGGCTCGCCGCTGATCACGTCCGCGATGCCCGCGTAGGAGGTGGTGCCGGCGTAGCCGTACAGCAGCGCGACGCCGAACAGCAGGAAGGCCGAGGCGAACGCGCCCAGCAGGAAGTACTTCACCGCCGACTCCTGCGACAGGAGCCGCCGGCGCCTGGCCAGGGCGCACAGCAGGTACAGCGGCAGCGACAGGATCTCCAGCGCGATGAACAGCACGAGCAGGTCGTTCGCCGCAGGGAACAGCAGCATGCCGCCGACCGCGAACAGCAGCAGCGGGAAGATCTCGGTCGTGGTGTGACCGGCCCTGACCGCTTCCTGCTCGGCCTTGCCGCCGGGCACCGCGGCGGGCTGCGCGGCGAAGGAGTCCACCCGCGCCCCGTGCGCCACCGGCTCAAGGCGCCGCTCGGCGAAGAGGAACACCGAGACCAACCCGACCAGCACGGTCACGCCCTGCAGGAAGAGCGCCGGCCCGTCCACGGCGAGCGAACCCATGCCGGCGATCTGCGACTTGGAGGTGCCGTGCCCGTTCGCCGCCAGGGCGACGACCGCGGCGAAGGCGCCGGCCAGGCCCACCGAGGACACCACGACCTCCGCGGCGTACCTGGCGGAACGCGGGGCGAACGCCTCGATCAGCACGCCGACCACGGCGGCCGCGAACACCACGAGGCTCGGCGAGAGCGCCACCCACTCGATGTCCGGAGCCTGAAGATCCCCGGGGTTCATTCGGCTGCCTCCACTTCTGACACGTCGATCTGCGGTTCTGGGTCGGTCTGGTGGACGTCGGAGAGCGTGTGCTCCACCGCCGGGTTCACGATCTCGGTCAGCGGCTTCGGGTAGACGCCGAGGAAGAGCAGCAGCCCGATCAGCGGCGTCACCACGGCCAGCTCACGCACCCGCAGGTCGGGCAGCTTCTCCAGGCCCGCCCGCACCGGCCCGGTCATCGTCCGCTGGTAGAGGACCAGCACGTAGAGGGCCGCGAGGACGATGCCGGTGCAGGCGATGATGCCCACCGCCTGGTGCCGGCTGAAGGTGCCGACCAGCACGAGGAATTCGCTGACGAAGGGCCCGGTGCCGGGCAGCGAGAGGGTGGCGAGGCCGCCGACGAGGAAGGTGCCCGCCAGCACCGGCGCCGTCTTCTGCACGCCGCCGTAGTCGCCGATGAGCCGGGAGCCGCGCCGGGCGATGAGGAAGCCGGCGACCAGCAGCAGGGCCGCGGTGGCGATGCCGTGGTTGATCATGTACAGCGTGGCGCCGCCCTGGCCCTGGCTGGTCATGGCGAAGACGCCGAGGACGATGAAGCCGAAGTGGCTGATCGAGGCGTACGCGATCAGCCGCTTCATGTCCCGCTGCCCCAGCGCCACCAAGGCGCCGTAGAGGATGCTGACCAGCGAGAGCACCAGGATCACCGGGGTCGCCCAGTCGCTGGCCTCCGGGAAGAGACCCAGGCAGAAGCGGAGCATCGCGAAGGTGCCGACCTTGTCGACGATCGCGGTGATCAGCACGGCCACCGGGGCGGTGGCCTCGCCCATCGCGTTGGGCAGCCAGGTGTGCAGCGGCCACAGCGGCGCCTTGATCGCGAAGGCGAAGAAGAAGCCGAGGAACAGCCAGCGCTCCACGCCGGTCGAGAAGTCGAGGTCGCCGGAGGCGCGGGCCTCCAGGATCGCCTGCAGCGAGAAGGTCCCGGCGTCGAGCTGGTCCGCGGTCTGGGCGTAGAGGCCGATCACCGCGGCCAGCATCACCAGGCCGCCGACCAGGTTGTAGAGGAGGAACTTGACCGCCGCGTACGAGCGTTGCCTTGCCTGCCCCTCCTCGCCCTGCTCCCCCGCCCGGTCGCCGAAGCCGCCGATGAGGAAGTACATCGGGATGAGCATGGCCTCGAAGAAAAGGTAGAAGAGGAAGACGTCGGTGGCGGCGAAGGACAGCACGACCATCGCCTCGACCATGAGGATCAGCGCGAAGAAGCCCTGGGTGGGCCGCCAGCGGCGGGTCGCCTGCGGCTCCCCCTCCACCGGGTCCGCGTCGTTCCACCCGGCGCCGATGAGGAAGGGCACCAGCACCGCGGTGAGCGCGATCATCGTCGCCCCGATGCCGTCCACGCCCAGCTCGTACCTGACCCCGAAGTCCTCGATCCACGAGTGCGACTCGGTGAGCTGGAAGCGGTCGGCGCCGGAGCCGGTGTCGAAGCGCAGCAGGACCGCCGCGGCGAAGCCGACCGTGACCAGGGAGAAGGCCAGCGCCAGCCATTTGGCGCCGGTGCGCCGCGCCGCCGGGACCGCGGCGGTGGCCACGGCGCCGATCGCGGGCACCGCGGCCGTCGCCGTCAGCAGGGGAAATGACATCTCAGACCGCCCTCATCAACAGGGTCGCGGCGACCAGCAGGGCCGTACCGCCGAACATCGAGACCGCGTAGGAGCGCGCGAACCCGTTCTGGACCCGCCGCAGCCGCCCCGACAGGCCGCCGAAGGCGGCGGCCGTGCCGTTGACCATGCCGTCGACCAGCTTGTGGTCGAGGTAGACCAGGCCGCGGGTCAGGTAGTTGCCCGTCTGGACGAACGCCACGTGGTTGAAGTCGTCCTGGAGCAGGTCGCGCCGCGCGGCCCGGGTGAGCAGCCGGCCGGCGGGCGCCACCGCCGGCACCTCGCGCCGCCCGTACTGGAGGTAGGCGCCGCCGACGCCGAGCAGCATGACGACGGTGGCCGCGATCGACACCTCGCCGTGGCTGACCGGGGAGTCGCCGTGGGCGAGGCCGGTGACGGGCTCAAGCCACTTCACGAAGCGCTCGCCCGAGTCGAAGACGAAGCCGGCGGCGACCGAGCCGACCGCGAGGATCAGCATCGGCACCGTCATGACGAGCGGCGACTCGTGCGGGTGCGGCTCGTGCCCGGCCTCGTCCGGCTGCCAGCGCTTCTCGCCGAAGAAGGTCATCAGCATGATCCGCGTCATGTAGTAGGCGGTCAGCGCCGCGCCGAGCAGCATCACGCCGCCCAGCAGCCAGCCCTCGTTGCCGCCCTTGGCGAACCCGGCGTAGATGATCTCGTCCTTGGAGAAGAAGCCGGACAGGTAGGGGAAGCCGATGATGGCGAGGTAGGCGAGGCCGAAGGTGGCGAAGGTGATCGGCATGTGCTTGCGCAGCCCGCCGTAACGCCGCATGTCCACCTCGTCGTTCATGCCGTGCATCACCGAGCCGGCGCCGAGGAAGAGACCCGCCTTGAAGAAGCCGTGGGTGACCAGGTGCATGATCGCGAAGACGTAGCCCAGGGGGCCGAGCCCCGCGGCCAGCATCATGTAGCCGATCTGCGACATCGTGGACCCGGCGAGCGCCTTCTTGATGTCGTCCTTGGCGCAACCGACGATCGCGCCGAACAGCAGCGTGACCGCGCCGACGGTGATGACGACGGTCTGCGCGTCGGGCGCGGCGTCGAAGACCACGCCGGAGCGGGTCACCAGGTAGACGCCCGCGGTGACCATGGTCGCGGCGTGGATCAGGGCCGAGACCGGGGTCGGGCCCTCCATCGCGTCGCCGAGCCAGGACTGCAGCGGCACCTGGGCCGACTTGCCGCAGGCGGCCAGCAGCAGCATGAGGCCGATGCCGGTGAGGGTGGCCTCGCTCGCCCCGTCGACGCCGGCGAAGACGTGCGTGAAGGAGAAGCTGCCGAAGGTGGTGAACATCAGCAGGATGGCGAGGGAGAGGCCGACGTCGCCGACACGGTTGACGACGAACGCCTTCTTCGCCGCGGTGGCCGCGCTCGGCTTGTGCTGCCAGAAGCCGATCAGCAGGTAGGAGGCCAGGCCCACGCCCTCCCAGCCGACGTAGAGCAGCAGGTAGTTGTCCGCGAGGACGAGCAGCAGCATCGCGGCGAGGAAGAGGTTGAGGTAGCCGAAGAAGCGCCGCCGCCGCTCGTCGTGCTCCATGTAGCCGACCGAGTAGAGGTGGATCAGCGTGCCCACGCTCGTGATCAGCAGCACGAAGGTCATCGACAGCTGGTCGAGCTGGAAGGCGACGTCCGCGCGGAAGTCGGCGACCGGGACCCAGCTGAAGAGGTGCTGGTGCAGGCTGCGTTCCTCGCCGTCCTTCCCGAGCAGGTCGGTGAAGAGCACGAGGGCGAAGACCAGCGAGGCCGCGGAGGCGGCGAGGCCGAGCCAGTGGCCCACCCGGTCGAGGCGCCGCCCGCCGAGCAGCAGCAGCGCCGCGCCGAGCAGCGGCGCCGCGACGAGCAGTCCGATCAAGTTCGTCAACGTCCTCAGACCCCTTACAACTTCATCAGGCTGGCGTCGTCGACCGAGGCCGAGTGCCGGGAGCGGTAGACCATGACGATGATCGCCAGTCCGACCACCACCTCGGCGGCGGCCACGACCATCACGAAGAACGCCATGATCTGGCCTTCGAGATTGCCGTGCATGCGGGAGAAGGTGACGAGCAGCAGGTTGGCGGCGTTGAGCATCAGCTCGATGCACATGAACACCACGATGGCGTTCCGCCGCAGCAGCACCCCGCAGGCGCCGAGCGTGAACAGCAGGGCGGCCAGGTAGAGGTAGTTCTCCGGGTTCACTTGCGGGCCTCCTCGGCGTCCCTGCTCGCGGCCGCCGCGTCGCCGGTGCTCCCGGCGCCGTCCTCGCCGGCGGCGGCCTGGGTGGTCTGCGTGGCCGGCGGTTCTTCCGCGCCGCCGGTCACGGCCGCGCCGCGCGGGGCGGTCACGGCCCGCTTGGGCCTGCGCTGGCCGTGGTAGCGGGCGGTGTGCTCCTCCAGGGCCGCCACGCCGGCGAGCGCCTCCGCGTGCACCTCGCGGACCTGGCCGCGGGCGCGCAGCGTGGCGTTGACGGTGAGCTCGGATGGGGTGCCGTCGGGCAGCAGGCCCGGGAGGTCCACGGCGTTGTGCCTGGCGTAGACGCCGGGCGCCGGGAGCGGGGTGACCTGGGTGCCCTTGCGCACGCGCTCCTCGGCCTGCTCGCGCTGGGTCTTGTTGCGCTCGATGCGCTGCCGGTGGGTGAGCAGCGTGGCGCCGATGGCGGCGATCGTCAGCAGGATGCCGGTGATCTCGAAGGCCACGACGTAGCGGGTGAACAGCAGCGCGGCCAGGCCGTGGACGTTGCCGTCGGCGTTGGCCTCGGCCAGGCCGGTGAAGGAGCCGGCGGAGGCCTGGGCGATGCCGGAGAGCAGCAGGATGCCCAGGCCGAGCCCGCAGGCGGCGGCCAGCCAGCGCTGGCCGGTCAGCGTCTCCTTCAGCGAGTCGGTCGCGCTGACGCCGACGAGCATCAGCACGAAGAGGAAGAGCATCATGACCGCGCCGGTGTAGACGACGATCTGCACGACGCCGAGGAAGTAGGCGCCGTTGGCCAGGTAGAAGAGGGCGAGGATCACCATCGTCCCGGCCAGGCACAGCGCCGAGTGCACGGCCCGCCGCAGCAGCACGGTGCACAGGGCGCCGACGACGGCCAGCGGCGCCAGCACCCAGAACTGGACGGCCTCGCCGGTGGAGGTCGAGGTCTCGGCGGCCAGCGTGGTGAGCGTGCTCATGCGCGCACCCCCGGTTCCGGCAGGCGGGCCGCCGCGGCGATCGGGTCCGCCTCGTCCCCGGCGCCGTCCTGCGCCGTGGCGTCCTCGGGGCCGGTCTCCCCCTTGGAGCGGGCCACCTGCCGCACGGTGCCTGGCGCGGCGCCCTTGACCTCGCCCCGGTAGTAGGACTGCTCGTCCGTGCCGGGGTACATCGCGTGCGGGGCCTCGACCATGCCCTCGGTCAGGCCGGCCAGCAGCTCCTCCTTGGTGTAGATGAGGGAGGCGCGGGAGCGGTCGGCGAGTTCGTACTCGTTCGTCATGGTCAGCGCCCGGGTGGGGCACGCCTCGACGCACAGGCCGCACAGGATGCAGCGCAGGTAGTTGATCTGGTAGACGCGGCCGTAGCGCTCGCCCGGGGAGTAGCGCTCCTCCTCGGTGTTGTCCGCGCCCTCCACGTAGATGGCGTCCGCGGGGCAGGCCCAGGCGCACAGCTCGCAGCCGATGCACTTCTCCAGGCCGTCCGGGTGCCGGTTGAGCTGGTGGCGGCCGTGGAAGCGGGGGGCCGTCGGCTTCTTCTCCTCCGGGTACTGCTCGGTGAGCCGCTTCTTGAACATGGCCTTGAAGGTCACGCCGAAGCCGCCCAGGGGATTCTGGAACTCAGGCATCGTCGCCCTCCTCTCCTTGGGTGCCTTCGGTGGACTCGCCGGAGACCGAGGCCGGCACCTTCTCCTTCGCGGCCCTGGAGGGGCGGCGCGGCACCGGTGGCAGGGTCTGTCCCGGCAGCGGCGGCACGGGGAAGCCGCCCGCCATCGGGTCGAACGTGGCGTGTGGCCTCGCCGCCTCCTCGGCCTCGCGCCGCTCCTCGGCGCGGTCGCGGAAGACGTCGAAGACGAAGGAGAGGAGCAGCAGGGCCAGGACGCCGCCGCCGACGTAGAGGACGATCTCGCGGAAGTCGTAGTCCTCGTTCTGCATGGCCCGGACGGTGGCGACCAGCATCAGCCAGACCAGGGCGATCGGGATGAGGACCTTCCAGCCGAGCACCATGAACTGGTCGTAGCGCACCCGGGGCAGGGTGGCCCTGATCCACATGAAGAAGAACACCACCGCGGCCGTCTTGACGATGAACCACAGCAGCGGCCACCAGCCGGAGTTGGCGCCCTCCCAGAAGCTCAGCGGCGCCGGGGCGCGCCAGCCGCCGAGGAAGACGGTCGTCATCAGCATCGAGACGGTGACCGTGTGGATGTACTCGGACATCATGAAGAAGGCGAACTTGATCGAGGAGTACTCGGTGAGGTACCCGCCGACCAGGTCGCCCTCGGACTCCGGCATGTCGAACGGCGGGCGGTGCGCCTCGCCGACCATCGCCACCATGTACATCAGGAAGGACACCGGCAGCAGGATCATGAACCACCGGTCGTCCTGCGCGTCCACGATGGCCGAGGTGGACATCGAGCCGGAGTACAGGAAGACCGCGGCGAAGCTGAGGCCCATCGCGACCTCGTAGGAGATGACCTGCGCGGTCGCCCGGACGCCGCCGAGCAGCGGGTAGGTGGAGCCGGAGGACCAGCCCGCAAGGACCGTGCCGTAGACGGCGATCGCCGAGGTGGCCAGCACGTAGAGCAGGGCCACCGGCAGGTCGGTCAGCTGCAGGACGGTCTCGGTGCCGAAGATGTTGACCGGGTGGTCGGCCGGGCCGAAGGGGATGACCGCGATCGCCATGAACGCCGGGACGGCGGCGAGGACCGGCGCCAGGAGGAAGACCGGCCGGTCGGCCCCCTTGACGATGATGTCCTCCTTCAGCATCAGCTTCACGCCGTCGGCCAGCGACTGGAGCATGCCCCAGGGGCCGTGCCGGTTGGGGCCGATGCGCAGCTGCATCCAGCCGAGCACCTTGCGCTCCATGACGATGCTGATCAGCACGAACAGCATCAGGATGGCGAAGCAGCCGACCGCCTTGATCAGGATCAGCCAGAACGGGTCCTGGCCGAACATCGAGAGATCGGCTTCCTGGGCGAGCCGCAGGGTGTGTTCCGCGTGCGCTGCCGGTGCCATCAGACGTTCACCTCCTCGGCGCGGGCCGCGGGCCCGGCTGTGACCTGGACGACGCTGCCTGGCACCGCGCCCAGGTCGTCGTAGGCGCCGCCGCCTACGGAGTTGAGCGGCAGCCAGACGACCCGGTCGGGCATCCCGGCGGTCACCTCGACGGGCAGCGAGACGGACCCGGCGGGCCCGGTGACCGACAGGTCGCCGCCCTCGGCGAGCCCGGCCTCGCGGGCCGTGGCCGGCGAGACGCGGGCCACGGCGGCGTGCCTGGTGGCGGCGAGCGCCTCGTCCCCGGCCTGGAGCAGGCCCCGGTCGAGCAGCAGCCGGTGCCCGGCGAGCACGGCCTCGCCCGCCCGCGGGGAGGGCAGTTCCGAGCCGGTGGCGGTGGGGCCGAGCGGCAGGTCGCCGGTCCACACCGGCAGCCCGTCCAGCTCGCTCCTGACGGCCTGGACGTCGGGCAGGCCGAGGGGGATGGCCGACTCCTCGTCGAGCGCGGCGATCTCCTCGGCCAGCATGTGCAGCGCCCTGGTGTCGGCCTGCACCAGGCGGCGGGTCATCTGGTCCGGCTTGACGGCGGCGTCGAACGGCCGGGCGCGGCCTTCCCAGTTGAGGAAGGTGCCCGCCTTCTCGACGACGGCGGCCACCGGCAGCACGACGTCGGCCCGCTCGGTCACCTCGGTCGGCCGCTGTTCCAGGCTCAGCAGGAAGCCGTGGGCGGCGACGGTGTCCAGCGCCCGGCGGGCGCCCTCGGGGTCCGGCAGGTCGGCGACCTCGACGCCGGCCACCACGAGGGCGCCGAGTTCGCCGGCCGCGGCGGCCCGCAGGATCTGGCCGGTGTCGCGTCCGGTGCCCGCGGGCAGCGCGGGCAGGCCCCAGGCCGCGGCGATCTCGGCCCTGGCCCGGGCGGAGCCCTCGGGGCGTCCGCCGGGCAGCAGCCCGGGCAGGGCGCCGGCCTCGATGGCCCCGCGTTCGCCGGCCCGCCGCGGAATCCAGACCAGCTGGGCGCCGGTGGCCGCGGCCGCGGCCACCGCCGCGGTGTAGGCGCCCGGCACGGTGGCCAGCCGCTCGCCGAGGATGATCAACGCGCCGGGCTCGCGCAGCGCCCCGGCGGCGGCGTGGCCCGCGGCGTCCAGGCTCGCCGCGTCGGCGGCCAGGGCGTCGAGCCAGTCCGGCTCGGTGCCGGGGGCGGCGGGCAGCAGGGTGCCGTTGGTCTTGGCCAGGCCGCGGGTGGCGTGGGTGGCCAGCGAGTAGACCCGCAGGCCGCGCTTGCGGGCCGCCTTGCGCAGCCGCAGGAACACGCCCGGCGCCTCCTCCTCGGACTCGAAGCCGACCAGCAGCACGGCCGGGGCGGCTTCCAGGGAGGCGTGGGTGGTGCCGGTGCCGTCCAGGTCGAGGCCGCGGCCCGCCACCTGCGAGGCGAGGAACGCGGTCTCCTCCTGGCTGTGGGCCCTGGCGCGGAAGTCGATGTCGTTGGTGCCGAGGCTGACCCGGGCGAACTTGGCGTAGGCGTAGGCGTCCTCGACGGTGAGCCGGCCGCCGGTGAGCACCGCCGCGCCGCGCGCCTTGGCCGCGACCAGGCCCTCGGCCGCCGCGCGCAGCGCCTCGGGCCAGCCGGCCGGCGCGAGGCGGCCGGTCTCGGCGTCGCGCACCAGCGGGGTGGTCAGCCGCTCGGGCAGCTGGGCGTAGCGGAACGCGAAGCGGCCCTTGTCGCAGATCCACTCCTCGTTGACCTCGGGGTCGTTGGCCGCCAGCCGCCGCAGCACCTTGCCGCGCCTGTGGTCGGTGCGGGTGGCGCAGCCGCCGGCGCAGTGCTCGCAGACGCTCGGCGAGGACACCAGGTCGAAGGGGCGGGAGCGGAAGCGGTAGGCGGCGGAGGTGAGCGCGCCCACCGGGCAGATCTGGATGGTGTTGCCCGAGAAGTACGACTCGAAGGGGTCGCCCTGGCCGGTGCCGACCTGCTGGAGCGCGCCGCGCTCGATCAGCTCGATCATCGGGTCGCCCGCGATCTGCTGGGAGAAGCGGGTGCAGCGCGCGCACAGCACGCAGCGTTCCCGGTCGAGCAGCACCTGCGCGGAGATGGGCACCGGCTTCTCGTAGGTGCGCTTGACGCCGTCGAAGCGGCTCTCCGGGTCGCCGGTGCTCATCGCCTGGTTCTGCAGCGGGCACTCGCCGCCCTTGTCGCAGACCGGGCAGTCCAGCGGGTGGTTGATCAGCAGCAGTTCCATCACGCCGCGCTGGGCCTTCTCGGCGACCTGCGAGGACAGCTGGGTGCGCACCACCATGCCGTCGGTGCAGGTGATGGTGCAGGAGGCCATCGGCTTGCGCTGGCCCTCCACCTCCACGATGCACTGGCGGCAGGCGCCGGCCGGGTCGAGGAGCGGGTGATCGCAGAACCGGGGGATCTCGATGCCGAGTTGCTCGGCGGCCCGGATCACCAGGGTGCCCTTGGGCACCGAGATCTCGATCCCGTCGATGGTCAGCGTCACCATCTCTGCCGAGGCGGCGGCCTTCGCCTTGCCCTCCGTGGTGACCGTCATGCGTTCACCTCCAGGTGAGCCGAGGAGTCGTCGTCCGCCCAGGCCGTTGACCTGGCGGGGTCGAAGGGGCAGCCACGCTGGGTGATGTGCTGCTCGTACTCCTCGCGGAAGTACTTCAGCGAGGAGAAGATCGGGCTCGCCGCGCCGTCGCCGAGGGCGCAGAACGACTTGCCGTTGATGTTGTCCGCGATGTCGGCGAGCTTGTCGATGTCGCTGAGCAGGCCCTTGCCCGCCTCGATGTCGCGCAGCAGCTGCACCAGCCAGTAGGTGCCCTCCCGGCAGGGGGTGCACTTGCCGCAGGACTCGTGGGCGTAGAACTCGGTCCAGCGGGTCACCGCGCGCACCACGCAGGTCGTCTCGTCGAAGCACTGGAGCGCCTTGGTGCCCAGCATCGAGCCGGCCGCGCCGACGCCCTCGTAGTCGAGGGGCACGTCCAGGTGCTCGTCGGTGAACATCGGGGTCGAGGAGCCGCCCGGGGTCCAGAACTTCAGCCGGTGGCCCGGGCGCATCCCGCCGCTGAGGTCGAGGAGTTCGCGCAGCGTGATGCCGAGCGGCGCCTCGTACTGTCCCGGCCGTGCGACGTGCCCGGAGAGCGAGTACAGCGTGAAGCCGGGGGACTTCTCGCTGCCCATGGAGCGGAACCACTCCTTGCCGCGGTCGATGATGGCGGGAACCGAGGCGATGGACTCGACGTTGTTCACCACGGTGGGACAGGCGTAGAGGCCGGCCACCGCGGGGAAGGGCGGGCGCAGCCTCGGCTGGCCGCGGCGCCCCTCCAGGGAGTCGAGCAGCGCGGTCTCCTCGCCGCAGATGTACGCGCCCGCGCCCGCGTGGACGGTGATGTCCAGGTCGCCGCCCGCGCCGAGGGCGCCCTTGCCGAGGTATCCGGCCCGGTACGCCTCGGCCACGGCGGCCTGCAGGCGGCGCAGGACGGGGACGACCTCGCCGCGGAGGTAGACGAAGGCGTGGTGGGAGCGGATGGCGTGACAGGCGATGACGATGCCCTCGATGAGGGCGTGCGGGCTGGCGTAGAGGAGGGGGATGTCCTTGCAGGTGCCGGGCTCGGACTCGTCGGCGTTGACGACGAGGTAGTGCGGCTTGCCGTCGCCCTGCGGGATGAACTGCCACTTCATGCCGGTGGGGAAGCCGGCGCCGCCGCGGCCGCGCAGCCCGGAGTCCTTCACGTAGGCGATGACCTCGTCCGGGGGCATCGCCAGGGCCTTGGGCAGGGCGCGGTATCCGCCGTGCGCGCGGTAGTTGTCCAGGGTCCAGGAGTCCTCCTGGTCCCAGGAGGCGGAAAGGACCGGCGTCAGAAGCTTCTCGGGGGACTGCTCGCCCATCACGCCTCCTCCGCTCGGGTGCCCGCGGAGCGCGGGGGCACCACGGGGTCGGCCTCGCCCTTGGCCAGCCGCAGCCCGGCGAGCGAGGCGGGGCCCGCGCTGCCGCCCGCGGCGGTGGCGCCGGGGCGCTCGTCGGGGAAGCCGGCGAGGATGCGGGCCGTCTGCTTGAAGTCGCACAGCGGGGCGCCGCGGGTGGGGATGACCTTGCGGCCCGCGCGCAGGTCGTCGACCAGGCGCTTGGCGGACTCGATGGTCTGGTTGTCGAAGAACTCCCAGTTGATCATCACCACCGGCGCGTAGTCGCAGGCGGCGTTGCACTCGATGTGCTCCAGCGTGACCTTGCCGTCCTCGGTGGTCTCGCCGTTGCCCACGCCGAGGTGCTCCTGGAGGGCGGCGTAGATGGCGTCGCCGCCGAGCACCGCGCACAGGGTGTTGGTGCACACGCCGACCTGGTAGTCGCCCGAGGGCTTGCGCCGGTACATGGAGTAGAAGGTGGCGACCGCGGTCACCTCGGCGGTGGTCAGCCCGAGCACGTCGGCGCAGAACTGCATGCCGGTGCGGGTGACGTAGCCCTCCTCCGACTGCACCAGGTGCAGCAGCGGCAGCAGGGCGGAGCGGCTGTCGGGATAGCGGGCGATCACCTCGGCCGCGTCCTTCTCCAGCCGGGCGCGCACCTCCTCCGGGTAGGCGGGGGCAGGGAGCGGCGGCATCCCCAGGTTCACGTCGCTCATCGGTCGACGCCTCCCATCACGGGGTCGATGGACGCGACGGCGACGATGACGTCGGCGACCATGCCGCCCTCGCACATCGCCGCCATGCACTGGAGGTTGGTGAAGGACGGGTCGCGGAAGTGGACCCGGTAGGGGCGGGTGCCGCCGTCGCTGACCATGTGGACGCCGAGTTCGCCCTTGGGCGACTCGACGGCGGTGTAGACCTGCCCCGGCGGCACCCGGAAGCCCTCGGTCACCAGCTTGAAGTGGTGGATGAGGGCCTCCATGGAGGTGCCCATGATGTTCTTGATGTGGTCGAGGGAGTTGCCGAGGCCGTCGGGGCCGAGGGCCAGCTGGGCGGGCCAGGCGATCTTCTTGTCGGCGACCATGACCGGGCCCGGCTCCAGGCGGTCGATGCACTGCTCGATGATCCGCAGCGACTGCCGCATCTCCTCCAGGCGCAGCAGGAAGCGGCCCAGGGAGTCGCAGGTGTCGGTGGTCGGGACCTCGAAGTCGTAGGTCTCGTAGCCGCAGTAGGGGTCCGACTTGCGCAGGTCGTGCGGGAGGCCGGCGGAGCGCAGGATGGGGCCGGTGGCCCCCAGGGCGAGGCAGCCGGCGAGGTCGAGGTAGCCGACGTCCTTCAGCCTGGCGCGGAAGACCGGGTTGGCGGTGCAGAGCTTGTCGTACTCCGGCAGGTTCTTGCGCATCTTCTTGACGAACTCGCGCAGGGCGTCGATCGCGCCGGGCGGCAGGTCCTGGGCGAGGCCGCCGGGCCGGATGAACGCGTGGTTCATCCGCAGGCCGGTGATCAGCTCGTAGAGGTCGAGGCACAGCTCGCGGTCGCGGAAGCCGTAGATCATGACCGTGGTCGCGCCCAGCTCCATGCCGCCGGTGGCGAGGGCGACCAGGTGCGAGGAGATCCGGTTGAGCTCCATCAGCAGCACCCGGATGACGCTGGCGCGTTCGGGCACGTCCTCGGTGATGCCGAGCAGCTTCTCCACGCCGAGGCAGTAGGCGGCCTCGTTGTAGAACGGCGTCAGGTAGTCCATCCGCGTCACGAAGGTCGTGCCCTGCGTCCAGGTCCGGTACTCGAGGTTCTTCTCGATGCCGGTGTGCAGGTAGCCGATGCCGCAGCGGGCCTCGGTGACCGTCTCGCCGTCGATCTCCAGGATCAGCCGCAGCACGCCGTGGGTGGACGGGTGCTGGGGGCCCATGTTGACGATGATCTTCTCGTCGTCCGCCCGCTCGGCGGCGAACTGCGAGACCTCGTCCCAGTCGCCTCCGGTGACCGTGTACACCGGGCCTTCGGTGGTCTCCCGCGGCTCCGCGGGCCTGGTGGCGTGTGTGGCAGACATCAGCTGTACGACCTCCGCTGGTCGGGTGCCGGGATCTGGGCGCCCTTGTACTCGACGGGAATGCCGCCGAGCGGGTAGTCCTTGCGCTGCGGGAAGCCGATCCAGTCGTCGGGCATGAGAATCCGGGTCAGCGCGGGGTGGCCGTCGAAGACGAGGCCGAAGAAGTCGTAGGTCTCCCGCTCGTGCCAGTCGTTCGTCGGGTAGACGGAGACGATCGAGGGGAGGTGCGGGTCGCTCTCGGGGACGCTGACCTCCAGCCGGATCAGCCGGCCGTGGGTGAGCGAACGCAGGTGGTAGACGGCGTGCAGCTCGCGGCCCGCGTCCTGCGGGTTGTGCACGCCGCTCACGCCGGTGCACAGCTCGAAGCGCAGCGCCGGGTCGTCGCGCAGCGTCCGCGCCACCGCGGGAAGGTGCTCGCGGGCGATGTGGAAGGTGAGTTCGCCGCGGTCGACCACGGTGCGCTCGATCACGGCCTCCGGGTCGAGGCCCTGCTCCTCCAGGGCGCCTTCGAGCTCGTCCGCGACCTCGTCGAAGTAGCCGCCGTAGGGGCGCGCGCTGCCCGCGGGCATCCGGACGGTGCGGGCGAGGCCGCCGTAGCCGCTGGTGTCGCCGCCGTTGTTCGCGCCGAACATGCCGCGGCGCTGCGCGATCGGCTCGCCGGCCTGGGAGCGCGGCGCGGGCGTGCTTGTGCTCGTGTTCCCGTTCACGTGACTCTCGCCGGCAGCGCCGCCGGTGCCGGGCCGCTCCTGCTCGCCGCTCACCGCAGCAGCCCCTTCATCTCGATCGTCGGGAGCGCCTTCAAGGCGGCCTCCTCGGCCTCGCGGGCCGCCTGCTCGCGGTTGATGCCGAGCTTCTCCTCGCGGATCTTCGCGTGCAGCTTGAGAATGGCGTCCATCAGCATTTCCGGGCGCGGCGGGCAGCCGGGCAGGTAGATGTCGACGGGAACGACGTGGTCGACGCCCTGCACGATCGAGTAGTTGTTGAACATCCCGCCGGAGGAGGCGCAGACGCCCATCGAGATGACCCACTTGGGATTCGGCATCTGGTCGTACACCTGACGCAGCACGGGGGCCATCTTCTGGCTGACCCGCCCGGCCACGATCATCAGGTCGGCCTGCCGCGGCGAGCCCCGGAAGACCTCCATGCCGAACCGGGCGAGGTCGTAGCGGCCCGCGCCCGTGGTCATCATCTCGATCGCGCAGCAGGCGAGTCCGAACGTGGCCGGGAAGACGGAGGACTTCCGGGCCAGCCCGGCGAGATTCTCGACGGTGTCCAGCAGAAAACCGCTGGGAAGTTTCTCTTCGAAACCCATCAGAGCTGTCCTTCTCTCAGTCCCATGCGAGCCCTCAGTCCCATTCGAGCCCTCCTCGGCGCCAGTCGTAGGCGTAGGCAACGCCGATCAGACCGACGAAAACCAGCATCTGCACGAGTCCGAACATGCCCAGCGAGTCGAATTCCACGGCCCAGGGATAAAGGAAGACGATCTCGATGTCGAAGATGATGAAGAGCATCGCCGTCAGGTAGTACTTGACGGGGAACCGCCCACCACCCGAGGGCTGCGGGGTGGGCTCGATGCCGCACTCGTACGCGTCGAGCTTTGCCCGGTTGTAGCGCTTGGGGCCGATGATCGCCGCCGCGACCACAGAGCCAACGGTGAAGAGGGCCCCCAGGGCACCCAGTACGAGGATGGGAACGTACGCGTTCACCGGCCCCGCTCCTTCCAGTCGACGGCGACTGCTACCTCGAAGATCATCGCTATGTGAGTCAGTTCACAAGACTGGAGGCATCTTAAGCCCGAGGCCCTGTGACCTTCGACACGGGGTCACCCACGAACTTTGTGATCTCTCCCACCCACCCAAGGCAGGCAAGCCGCACCAGGTCCGGATCTGCCACCTAAGGTGGCGGATCGCTCACGATGTGCCGACTCGTCGGGGAATCCCCCACCCCTCGCCCACCCCCCGCGAGCCGCGCCCCTTATCACCATCCCGGCGTCCACCGCAAATTCGCACGTGGGACCGGGTGGTGGTAAGGAAGACGGCCCGGCGGATATCCCGTCGCCCGGGCCGGGCGCCACGCCCTAGGGTCTCGGCACGTGGCTGACATATCGCTGACGACCGCCCTGCTGCTCTGCCTGGCGGCCTCACTCGCCGGCTGGGTGGACGCGGTGGTCGGCGGGGGCGGACTGCTCCAGCTGCCCGCCCTGCTCATCGGCCTCCCGCCGCACCTGCCGCCCACCTACGCGCTCGGCACCAACAAGGCGGTCTCGGTCACCGGAACGGCCATCGCCGCCCTCACCTACGCGCGGCGCGCCACCCTCGACGTGCGGCTCGCGCTGCGGCTGGGGGGCCTCGCCCTGGCCTCGGCCGCGGGCGGCGCGCTGTTTGCTTCCGCGGTCGACAAGCGGGTGCTGCAGCCCCTGATCATGGTCGTGCTGCTCGCCGTCGCCGCCTTCGTGACGCTGCGCCCGCGGTTCGGGACCCTCCCCGCCGCGCCCGGCACGGCGCCGCCCTCCCGGCGGAGGGTGGCCGCGGCGCTGCTGGTGGCCGGGGTGGGCATCGGCTTCTACGACGGCCTCATCGGCCCGGGCACCGGCACCTTCCTGGTGCTCGCGCTGGTGCCACTGCTGCGCCTCGACCTGCTGACGGCCTCCGCCACGGCGAAGGTCGTGAACGTCGGCACAAACGTCGGCGGGCTGCTGGTCTTCGCGCCCCGCGGCACCGCGCTGTGGGGCCTGGTGCCCTTCATGGCGCTGTTCAACATGGCGGGCGGCTGGGCCGGGGCGCACATGGCGCTGCGGCGCGGCAGCGGCTTCGTGCGGGTGGTGCTGCTCGCGGTCGTCGCCGGGCTGGTGGCCAAGCTGGCCTGGGACCAGTGGTGGGCGTGACCTCCGCCACGGCCGCACCCCGCCCGCGGCCGCCGGCCTTGACAAGCCGCCGCTCCGCGCCCCCGGAGCCGCCCGGGCGCCGCCGCGGCGGCGAAAAACCGGGCAGCGCGCGGGAGATGACCGCACATCCGCCCGAAAGGCCGCCGCGGCGGCGAAACGGCACTTCGGACAAACAGCGCGACAACTCCCCCGCTATGCACCCCGCATGGCGCACTGTGGCGCATCACACGTCAATTGAGCGGAACCGGTCATTGCTGATAGCCAGGGTGACCATGGTTCCCAGGTCCCCGAGGTTCACGTTCCGTCCCCGAGGCCGGCACCGCAGGGCGGGCCGGTCCGGCGCCACCGGCCTGCTGCGCGGCGGCGTCCTGACCGGCTTCGCCGGCACCGTCGCGGTCACCGGCGCCGCCAACCCGGCCTTCGCGGCCGAGGCACCCGCCGAGTCCACCGGCGAACTGCCCGCGCTGCACGGCGCGCTGGCCGCCTCCGCGGCCAGGGCGGCCGTCGCCACCCAGGATTACGTCAGCGACACGGCCCTGGCCGGCGCCAGGGAGGCGGCCGAGGAGCGCGCCATCGCCGAGGCGCGGCAGGCGGCGGCCGAGCGCGCGCAGGCCGAGGAGGCGCGCCGCCAGGCGGCCGAGGAGGCGAGCGCCAGGGCGGCGCAGGCCGCGGCCGAGCAGGCCCAACAGGCCCAACAGGCCCAACAGGCCCAACAGGCCCAGGAGGCGCAGGAGCAGGCCCAGGAGGCGCAGCCGTCCTCGGCCGCGGCGACCGGCGGCGCGGCCGCGGTGGTGGGCTTCGTGACCGCCCAACTCGGCGACGGGTACGCCTCGGGCGGCACCGGACCCGGCGTCTGGGACTGCTCCGGACTCGTCCAGGCCGCCTACGCCTCGGTCGGCGTCTCGCTGCCGCGGGTGGCCGCCGACCAGTCCGCGCAGGGCACCGAGGTCTCCCTCGACGCCCTCCAGCCCGGGGACATCCTCTACTGGGGTGGCCGCGGCTCGGCGTACCACGTGGCGATCTACGTCGGCGGCGGCTCCTACATAGGCGCCCAGAACCCCTCCTCCGGCGTGGTCGAGCACGACCTGAGCTGGGACCAGCCCACCGGCGCGGTCCGCGTGCTCTGAGCACGGGGGCGCGCCCGGCGGCGGCCCGCGGCCGAACCGGCCGCGGGCCGCCGCCGTTTCGCGGCGCGCACCGCGGCGCGCCGGGGGCGTCAGCCCCCGGGCCGCGGATGCGGCGGCCCGCCGGGCCGCCGCCCGCATCAACGGCACGCCGCGGGGCAGGACTTCCGGCTGCACCGGGACGCCACGAGCGAGGCGGGCGACGCGCTGTGGATCGCGCACGGCAACGGCAAGCCGGGGCAGCCCGGGATCACGGCGGAGTGGAGGTTCCACCAGTACACCAGCGATCCCCCGGACACGAACGTCGGCCGCTTCGACGACCGCGCCGGCCTGCGCCGCTGGGCCGGCTGAGCCGGCGGCCCGCTGCTCCCCCGGCCGCCGGCGCGGGGTGGCTCAGCCGCCGAGCACGGCGAAGCTCAGCCGCCGCAGCCGCTCCGGCCGCGCGATCACCTCGAAGGCCGCGATCCGCTCCCCCTCCACCGCGACGGTGAGGGCGAAGAGCAGCCGCCCGCGCGGCGCCACGACGATGCCCACCGCGCCGTCGACCAGCGCCGTCTGCGCGTGCCGCGAGGTACGCGCCAGGGCGACGGACTCCTCCGCGACGGCGCGCGCCCCGCGCACCACCGGCGCGGCCCCCGGCGAAAGCGCCGCCGGATCGGCGCGGCGCACCACGTCGGGCGCGAGCACCGCGAGCAGCCCCGCGAGGTCCCCGCCGCGGGCCGCGGCGAGGAAGGCCTCCACCACCTCGCGCTGCCTGGCCAGTTCCGCGGCGGGCACCGCGGGCGTGCCGCGCACCCGCGCACGCGCCCGGCTCGCCAGCTTCTTGGCGGCCACCGGCGTGCGGTCGAGGACGGCGGCGACGTCCCCGAACGGCACGGCGAAGACGTCGTGCAGCACGAAGGCGATCCGCTCGGCCGGGGACAGCGTGCCCAGCACCACAAGCAGCGCCCTGCCCACCGACTCGGCCAGCAGCACCTCCTCCTCGGGGCCGCCCTGCCCTCCGGCGCCGCCCGGCCGCCCCGCCGCCTCCGCGTCCTCGGTCCCGCCCACCGGCTCCTCCGGCCGCGCCTGCCGGGCCCGCAGCATGTCCAGGCACACCCGCGACAGCACCGTCTGCAGCCAGGCGGCCAGGTTCACGATGCCGGAGGCGTCCACGCGGGCGAGCCGCAGCCACGTCTCCTGCACCGCGTCCTCCGCCTCGCCGAGCGAGCCGAGCATCCGGTAGGCCACCGCCCGCAGATGACCACGGTGCTCCTCGAAACGCTCCGCAGGCAGCTCGCGCTCGTCCATCGGTCACCTTTCCGCCGCACGCTCCGTCGCCCAGTCCGACGGCCGACCGGCCGCAAAAGTGACAGGAGTACCGGCATGACGCTTTCCCACCCGACATCCCACCCGACGTCCCACCCGACGTCCCACCCGACGTCCCGCCCCACCTCCGGCCCCGCCGGCGGCGCCCCCGCCGCGCGCCCGGTCCTGCTGCACCTGGATTCCAGCGCGACGCGCGGCCCCGCCTCGCTCACCCGGCGGCTGACCGGGCGCTACGCCGCGGCCTGGCGCGAGCGGCACGGCTCGGCCGGCTACCGGTACCGCGACCTGGCCGCCACCCCGGTGCCGCCGATCGGGCCCGGCTACGCCGCGCTCGGGCAGCGCGTGGAGCGGCTCGGCCCGGCGCCCCTGGGCCTGGACGGCGTGTCGGCACTGGTGGCACGCCCCGCGGCCGGCGGGACCGGCGGGACCGACGAGACCGGCGGGACCGGCGAGAACAGCGCCGCCGGCGCGGACCTCGAAGGCCCCGAGGACGCCGCGGACCTGCGGCGGGAGTGGGCCATGACCCGGCCGCTGATCGAGGAGTTGCACGCGGCGGACACCCTGCTCCTGGGCGTGCCGATGTACAACTTCTCGGTGCCCGCGGCGCTGAAGGCGTGGATCGACCGGATCACCCTCCCCGGGGTCCACCGCGACCCGCGCACCGGGGAGGGCCTGCTGTGCCACACGCACGTGGTGGTGGTCACCGCGCGCGGCGGCGGCTACGGCCCCGGCAGCCCGCGCGCGGCGTGCGACTTCCAGGAGCCCTACCTGCGGGCGTACTTCACCGAGCACCTGGCCATCGCGCCGGAGCGGCTGAGCTTCGTCCACGCCGAGCTGACCAGGGCCGGGGACCTGCCGAAGCTCGCCTCCTTCCGGGAGGCGGCCGCCGCCTCCCTGGCGGCGGCCACGGCGCGGCTGGCCGAACTCGCCGCCCGCTGAGGCCCTCAGGAGCGGGGCGCCACCTTCGAGAGGCCGTTGATGACGCGGTCGGTGGCGTCCCCGCCCGTCGGGTCGGTCAGGTTGGCCAGCAGCTTCAGCAGGAAACGCATCAGGGCCGGGTGGTCGAGGCCGCGTTCGGCCGCCAGCCGCATCACGCGCGGGTTCCCGATCAGCCGCACGAAGGCGCGGCCCAGCGTGTAGTAGCCGCCGTAGGTGTCCTTCAGCGCCTTCGGGTAGCCGCGCAGCGCGACCTCGCGCTGGGCCGGGGTCTGCCTGGCCAGCGCCTGGCTGATCACCTCGGCCGCCATCCGGCCCGACTCCATGGCGTACGCGATGCCCTCGCCGTTGAACGGGTTCACCAGGCCGCCGGCGTCGCCGACCAGCAGCAGGCCGCGGGCGTAGTGCGGCTGCCTGTTGAACGCCATCGGCAGGGCGGCGCCGCGGATCGGCCCCGTCATGTGCTCGGGCGTGAACTGCCATTCCTGCGGCATCGACGCGCACCAGGCGCGCAGCACCTCGCGCCAGTCGAGGTCCTTGAAGGCGGGGGAGCTGTTCAGCACGCCGAGCCCGACGTTGGAGGTGCCGTCGCCCATGCCGAACACCCAGCCGTAGCCGGGCAGCAGCTTCTCCCGCGGGCCGCGCCGGTCCCACAGCTCGAACCAGGACTCCAGGTAGTCGTCGTCGTGCCGCGGGCTGGTGAAGTACGTCCGCACCGCCACGCCCATCGGGCGCTTCTCGTCGCGGTGCCGCCCCATCGCCAGCGAGAGGCGCGAGGAGTTGCCGTCCGCGGCCACCACCACCGGCGCCCGGAAGGCCACCTGGCGCTTCTCCTGGCCGAGCTTCGCCTCCACGCCGACGATCCGGCCGGTGCGCTCGTCCCTGATCGGGCCCGAGACGTTGCACTGCTCGTGCAGCCGCGCCCCGGCCTTCTCCGCCTGCCTGGCCAGCTGTTCGTCGAAGTCGTCGCGCTTGCGGACCAGTCCGTAGTCCGGGTACGAGGACAGCTCGGGCCAGTCGAGTTCGAGGCGCTTGCCTGCGCTGATGACGCGCAGGCCCTTGTTGCGCAGCCAGCCCGCCTCCTCGGAGACGTCGATCCCCATGGCGACCAGCTGCTTGACGGCCCGCGGGGTGAGGCCGTCGCCGCAGACCTTCTCGCGCGGGAAGCTGGTCTTCTCCAGCAGCAGCACGTCAAGTCCCGCCTGGGCGAGGTGGAATGCGGTCGTCGAACCGGCGGGACCGGCCCCGACGACGATCACGTCGGCGGTGTGTTCCAAGGCGGCGGGCTCGGCCACGGTCAGCACTCCCAATCGGTCGGGGTCCGGCGAACTCCGGGAATCTCCGGCGGCACCGCGAGGGGCGGATGCCTGCGCATGCTGTGGAGTCTAAGCGGCACGCGGCCTGACCCCCCGGTGCAGGGCGACGATGCCGCCGGACAGGTTCCGCCAGGCCACCCGCTCCCAGCCCGCCTGCCGCAGCCGCCCGGCGAGCGCCGGCTGGTCGGGCCAGGCGCGGATGGACTCGGCGAGGTAGACGTACGCCTCGGGGCTGCTGGACACGCGGGTGGCCACCGGGGGCAGCGCCCGCATCAGGTACTCCGTGTAGATCCTGCGGAAGGGCGCCCACGCCGGCTGGCTGAACTCGCAGACCACCAGGCGCCCGCCGGGGCGCGTCACCCGCAGCATCTCGCGCAGCGCCGCGTCCGGCCGCTGCACGTTGCGCAGCCCGAAGGAGATGGTCACCGCGTCGAACACCCCGTCGCGGAAGGGCAGCCTGGTGGCGTCCCCGGCCGTGAACGGCAGCCAGGGCCTGCGCTTCCTGCCCTCGGCCAGCATGCCCGTGCTGAAGTCGCAGGGCACGGTGAACGCCCCGGCCAGCGCGAAGGGGAGGGAGGAGGTGGCGGTCCCGGCCGCGAGGTCGAGCACCCGCTCGCCGGGCCTGGCCGCCACGGCTGCGGCGACCGCGCGCCGCCAGCGGCGGTTCTGGCCGAGCGCGAGCACGTCGTTGGTCAGGTCGTAACGGGCGGCCACCGCGTCGAACATGGCGGCGACTTCCCCTGGCTGCTTGTCCAGCGTGGCACGAGTCACCCGTCCATTCTCCCGGATGCCCCGGTACGCCGTTCGAGTGAGTTCCTCCTCGCCGATGCGGGACCCTTGCGGGCGAGCAACTACGGTGCCTGCCATGACTCAGCTTCCGCGTCCCCTGCTCGCGTCCCGCGCGCTGCGCCTGGCCACGGTCACCGCCTCGGCGGCCGGGGCGGTGCTCGCCGCCGCGGGCGGCGCCTCGGCGGCGCCGCACGACCGGCCGGCGGGCCCCCTCACCGGGACGGCCGGCGTGGCGACGGGCGCGCTGGCCTCCTCCGTCGACCCGCTGCTGGACCTGCGGCTCGACCCGCTGGCCGAGACCCCGGTGGACCCGCTGTCCAACTCCGCGGGCACCCAGGTCGCCGACTTCAGGCCGATGAGCACCGGGGAGCTGACCGGGCCGATCGCCGAGGGGGGCTCCGCCCGCGGCCTGGTGGGCGGGCTCACGCCCCGGCTGCTCGGCGGGCTGCCGATCGGCTGACCCGGGGGCGGCTCACTCCTCGCGTTCCGCCTCGCGCACGGCCACCTCCTCCTCGTACCGGCCCACCGCGTTCGTCCGCGCCGCCGCGTAGATCTCCCTGACCAGCTGCCGCGCCTCGTCCTCGGTGAGCCCGTCGGCCCGCCGCACGAGGGTCCTGGCCCACTCGTCGACGAAGCTCTCGATGTGTCCCGGGCTGTCGACCCAGCCGATGAAATCACCCATACCACCCATTTCACCCCCACCCCGGCTCCCCCGCTCCCCGGCCGCCTCCCCCGGCGGCCCGAGGGCGGGGGTTCTCACGTTCGGCGCCGGCGCGCCCCCGCGTTCCGGCCGCCTGGACCGTGCGCCCGGGGCGGGTGTACCGCCGCCGCGCCCTCCCCGGCGCCGCGGCCCGCGGCCCCGGGCGTACGGCCCGCGCGGCCGGGTTACCAGGCCCACCCCGACCGCGTGCCCCCGCGCGAGCCGGTCCCCGCGAGCGGAGATCCGGCACTCCTGACCACGAGACGGGGGGCGGAGAGGTTCACCCCGGGCGCGGGCAACTGGGGAAGTCCCCAGAGAATGGCCGACGGGCGCTTACCCGCGGGGCGAGCGCCGGAGCGGAAAGCGGGCCCGTTGCGCAACTGCCGGGCGCCGCCGCCCGTCCCCTCAGGTGTGCGCGCGCCGGCGGTCCCTGCGTCGCCGCGGGCACCACGCACCCGGAAACGCCGGAAGGGGCCAGGAAGGCCATGAACTCCACCGACTCGTTCACCGAACTGCACGGGGTGCCCGCCCTCCTGTGCGCCGCCTTCGGCCCCTCCCTGGCCGGGGAGGCGGCCGCCGTCGAGGTGGCGGGGGAGGCCCTCGGTCTCGGCGCCGAGTTGGTCGCGGTGCCGCTGACGCGCGTCGGCCCCGGCCTGTTCGACCCGGGGACCGGCCTGGCGGCCCGCCTGGTCGCCACCTTCACGGCGTACCGGCTGCACCTGGTCTTCGTCGGGGACTTCACCCTCCCGACCCTGGCCCGGCCGGCCATGCGGGAGTTCGTGGCGCGGGCGAACCGCGGGGATGAGGTGTGGTTCGTGGGGAGCCACCGGGAGCTGGCGGAACGCCTCGGGCTCAGGCGCCGGCTGGGCCCAGGGCCCGGGTGGTGACGGCCGGCGGGGCCGGGGCGGACGCGGGGGAAGCGGGGGGTTCCGCGGGCGCCGGGGGTTTCGCGGGCGCGGGGGATGTGGCGGGCGCGACGGGTGCGGCGGAGGCGAGCGCTTCGGCGATGAGGCGGGCGCAGGCCATCGGCTCGGCGTGCGTGGTGTCCACCTCCACGTCGTAGGTCAGGCCGCGGTGCACCAGTTCGGCCTGGGAGGCCGCCATGCCGCCGGCGCGGTCCCCGCGGGCCCGCTCCCGTTCGGCCGCGACCGCGGGCTCGCACCGCACCCCCACCCACAGCACCCGCAGGCCGTGCAGGGCGGCGCTCCAGCGGGCGCGCGAGGCGGGCCCGCCCAGGAAGACCTCGTCCACCAGGACCCGGGCGCCGCTCCTCGCGATCGCGGCCACGCCCCGAATCCAGGCCGCCTCAAGATCGCGGAAGACGGGCCCGACGGCCACGGCGCCGTCCGCGCCGACCTCCAGGCCGTCCGGCGCCGTGCGCAGCCGCTCCGGCAGGGCCTCGACGAACGTGTCCGTGCCGAAGGCCAGCCAGGGCTCGGGGAGGATCTCCTGCAGGCAGCGCGCGAGGGTGGTCTTCCCCGAGCTGGATCCGCCGTTGAGAACGATCACTTCTGCCGTCATGGGGCAAGACTGTCACGGGCCGCCCGAAGGCGGCCCGCGGACATCGGAAGGCGCGAAGGTGGGGGAAGAAAACTACGCGCCTGTGAACTCAGCGAATAACCCGGTGGGCGCCGATCAGCCCCGTGAAGCGGGTGAACTCCGCCCACGTGGCCGGACGTATCGCGAGGTGGGGTCCCTCTGGGTCCTTCGAGTCCCGGACGCGGACCGTGTCCTTGCACGCCACGACCTCCAGGCAGTTGCCCCCCTCGTCGCCGCTGTAGCTGCTCTTGAACCAGGCCAGTTCGGTGCTCATGCCTCTCCCGCCAGCTAGTCCGACAGGTCCCGGAACGCCTCACGGCTGAGACCTGCGACGGCAGCATTCCACACCCGCTGTGAGGAGTCGCGACCTCTGCGGAATTTTCGGTCAGCCGCGCGCCCGAGGCTCCCCGGAGGCCACCTGGCGGGCCGGGCGTTGCACGAGCGAAGGTCCGGTGACCGGGCCGGCCGGCGGCGGGCGATAACGCTGCGGTAAAGGCCGCTCCCCACAGCCTTGACAGAAGGGCCACCTACGACAACATTTTCGCCCAACTCTCAACGCGTTCGGTAAGGACGTCCTGACATCAGCACAAGGGGGTGTGTGTCAGTGTTTCCGCCGCGTCCGGCGTGCCCGCCGCGCCTGCCGTGCCCGATGTGCCTGAGGGGCCCGGCGAGTTCGGCGCGGCCGGGGAACCGGGTGCAGGCGAGCCGGCCGCGCCGGCTCAGGCGGTCCTCCCCTCCCGCCGGGCCCACGGCCGGCGCGCGCCGGCCCGCGCGCCCGCGCCCGCCCCGGCTCGCCGTGCTCCACCCGACGAAGGACTGAGCGATGGCAACGATCACCGGCGGCGCAGCCGCCGCCACCCCCGTGCCGCGCCCCGCGGCCCACCCCCCATCGAACCGGCGCAGGCGGGAGACCCGCGCGGCGCTGGTCTTCCTGGCCCCCGCGGCCCTCGGGTTCCTGGTCTTCTTCGCCTGGCCCACCCTCCGCGGCCTCTACCTCAGCCTGACCGACTACGACCTGCTCACCGCGCCCGAGTTCAGCGGCCTGGACAACTACCGCACGCTGATCCACGACGACGTGTTCTGGAACTCCCTGTGGGTGACGCTGGAGTACGTCGTCATCAACATCGGCGTGCAGACGGTCGTCGCCCTGGCCCTGGCCGTCCTGATGCACCGGCTCACCCAGTCCACGGTGATCCGCGGCGTGCTGCTGCTGCCCTACCTGATCTCCAACGTGGTGGTCGCCCTCGTCTGGTACTGGATGGCCGACTTCAACCTCGGCCTGATCAACCAGGGCATGGACTGGATCGGATTGGACCGCATAGGTTTCTTCGGCGACGAGAACTGGGCGATTCCCACCATCGCGCTGGTCAACGTCTGGCGGCACATGGGCTACACGGCCCTGCTGATCTTCGCCGGGCTGCAGGCCATCAACCGCGACGTCTACGAGGCCGCCGCGGTGGACGGCGCGAACGAACGGCGGATCTTCTTCGGCATCACCCTCCCCCTGCTGCGGCCCGTCCTCGCGCTGGTCCTGATCATCACGGTGATCGGCTCCTGGCAGATCTTCGACACGGTGGCCGTCACCACCAAGGGCGGCCCGGTGGACGCGACCCGCACGGTCCAGGTCTACATCTACGACCAGGCGTTCACCCGCTTCAACTTCGGCTACGCCTCGGCCATCTCGGTGGCCCTCTTCCTCATCCTCGCCTTCGTGGCCTTCGCCCAGCTCCGCCTGATGCGCGCGGGCGAGTCCGACCAGTCCTGAGCCACCGGACCCACCCACCGCACCCACCGGACCCACCGGACCCATCACCGGAAGAGGGAGTTCCCGCCATGACCGCCGTGGCACAGCCCGCCGCGCCCGCCCCGCAGGACGCGCCGCGCCGCACCCGCCTCCGCCCCGGCGGGCGGCGCCGCCCGCTCAACCCGGGCCGCCTCCTCGCCTGGGCGGTGCTCCTGCTGTTCCTCCTCGTCACCATCGCCCCGTTCCTGTGGATGCTGCGCACCGCGCTCTCCAACAACAGGAGCCTGTTCACCGAGCCCAACTCGCCGCTGCCCGTGGACTTCACCTGGGGGCCGCTTCAGCGGGTCTTCGGCACCGCAAGCACCGAGGAGGCCCAGGCCGAGGGCGGCTCGGGCGCCTCCCTGCACTTCTGGGTCTACCTGCGCAACTCGCTGATCGTCTCGACCCTCATCACGGTCGGCCAGGTCTTCTTCAGCGCCTGCGCCGCCTACGCCTTCGCCAGGCTCAGCTGGCCCGGCCGCGACAAGGTGTTCTTCGTCTTCCTCACCGCGCTGATGGTCCCGCCCGTCTTCACCATGCTGCCGAACTTCGTGCTCATCAAGGAGCTCGGCCTGCTCAACACCTATCCGGGGATCGTCGCGCCCTTCTTCTTCATGACGCCCTTCGCGGTCTTCTTCCTGCGCCAGTTCTTCCTCGGCATCAACCGGGAGCTGGAGGAGGCGGCGATGATCGACGGGGCGGGCTACTACCGGATCTTCTTCCGCATCATCCTGCCCGCGAGTTCGGCGCCGCTGGCCACCCTCGGCATCCTCACCTTCATCAACGCCTGGAACGAGTACTTCTGGCCGAACCTCGTCGGGCAGAAGGACGGGGTGCGGGTGCTGACCGTGGCGCTGAGCGCCTTCAGGACCGCCACCCCGAACACCGGCCCCGACTGGGCGGGCCTGATGGCCGCGGCGCTGGTGGCGGCCGTTCCGACGATGCTCGTCTTCCTCGCCTTCGGCCGGAAGATCATCAACTCCATCCAGTTCACCGGCGTGAAGTGACAAGCGAGGCGAAAGCGATGGCAAGCACCTCAGGCACCCCGGGAACCACCGGCCCCGCCGCCCTCCCGCGCGCCTCGGTCCGGCTGCGCCGCCGCCTGCTCGGCGGGGTGACGGCGCTGTCCGCCCTGGCCCTGACGGCCTGCGGGGGCGGCGCGTTCGGCACGGGCGACGGCAGGACGACGATCACGTACTGGCTGTGGGACGCCAACCAGCAGCCCGCCTACCAGCAGTGCGCCGAGGACTTCGAGAACTCCCAGTCCGAGTACCGCATCGACGTCCAGCAGCACGGCTGGGAGGACTACTGGACGCAGCTGGCCCTCGGCTTCGTCTCCGACTCGGCCCCCGACGTGTTCACCAACCACCTCTCGAAGTACCCGGAGTACGTCACCCGGGACCTGCTCATGCCGCTTGACGACCTCGTCGAGCGCGACCACCTGCCGCTCGACATCTACGAGGAGGGCCTGACCGAGCTGTGGACCGGCGAGGACGGCGCCCGCTACGGGCTGCCCAAGGACTGGGACGCCGTCGGCCTCTTCTACAACGAGGACATGCTCCGGGAGGCCGGCCTCGACCCCGCGCAGCTCCAGAACCTCACCTGGAACCCGGAGGACGGCGGCACCTACGAGGACGTCATCGCCCGCCTGACCGTCGACGAGAACGGCGTCCGCGGCGACGAGCCCGGCTTCGACAAGCACCACGTGCGCACCTACGGCCTGTGGATGCAGGGCGCGGGCGGCGACGGATTCGGCCAGGCCCAGTGGTCGATGTACGCGGTGTCCAACGGCTTCCAGTACACCGACACCAACCCCTGGGGCACCCACTTCAACTTCGACCAGCCGGCCTTCCAGGAGACGATGACCTGGTGGCAGCACCTCATCGAGGAGGGCTACTCCCCCGCCTTCGCCGTGCAGGACGGCCAGCAGTCCGCCGACCAGATGGCCGCGGGGAACGCCGCGATGGCCATGGACGGCAGCTGGATGACCGGCACCTTCACCGGGATCGAGGGGATTCGGGTCGGGATCGCGCCCACCCCGATCGGCCCGAGCGGCGAGCGCGCCAGCATGTCCAACTCGCTCGCCGACTCGATCTTCGCCGGCACCGACCATCCCGAGGGCGCCTGGGAGTGGGTCAAGTACCTGGCCTCGCCCGCCTGCCAGCGGGTCGTCGGGGAGTACCACGTCGTCTTCCCCGCGATCACCGAGGCCTGGCACGTGGCCCAGCAGAAGTTCGCCGAGGAGGGCATCGACGTCAGCCCCTTCACCGACCAGGTGGAGCAGGGCACGACCTTCCGCTTCCCGATCACCGAGCACGCCGGGGAGATCTCCGCGCTGCTGATCCCGGCCTTCGAGGCGGTGATGAGCGGCGCCCCCGTCGACTCGCTCGACGAGGTGAACGAGGAGATCAACGGCCTCTTCGAGGAGGACTGACCCCGGCGCGGCCGGCCGCCGGGCGATCTCCCGGCGGCCGGTGGCCCCTCAGCGGGCGTCGAGGAGCTTCAGCTCCGGGTGGGCCGTGCCGCCCTCGATCGCGGTGGAGGACAGGTGGGAGACCACCCGGTCGTCCACCGGGTCGAGCGCCGGGTCCTCGTGCACGACCAGGTGCTCGTAGGTGGTGGACCGCTGCGCGGGCACCCGTCCCGCGGTCCTGATCAGGTGGATCAGCTCCATCCGGTTGGAGCGGTGCCTGGCCCCCGCGGAGGAGACGACGTTCTCCTCCAGCATCACCGAGCCCAGGTCGTCCGCGCCGTAGTGCAGGGAGAGCTGCCCGACCTCCTTGCCCGTGGTCAGCCACGAGCCCTGGATGTGCGCCACGTTGTCGAGGAAGAGCCGCGCGATGGCGATCATCCGCAGGTACTCGAAGAGCGTGGCCTGCGTCTGCCCCTTCAGGTGGTTGTTCTCCGGCTGGTAGGTGTACGGGATGAACGCGCGGAAGCCGCCGGTGCGGTCCTGCACCTCGCGGATCATCCGCAGGTGCTCGATCCGCTCGGCGTTCGTCTCGCCCGTGCCCATCAGCATCGTCGTGGTGGACTCCACGCCCAGCCGGTGCGCGGTCTCCATGATCTCCAGCCAGCGCTCGCCCGACTCCTTCAGCGGCGCGATCGCCTGCCTGGGCCTGGCCGGCAGCAGTTCGGCGCCCGCGCCCGCGAAGGAGTCGAGGCCGGCGGCGCGCAGGCGGCGGATCGCCTCCTCGGCGCTGACGCCGGAGACCCGCGCCATGTGCTCCACCTCGGAGGCGCCAAGGGAGTGGATCACCAGCTGCGGGAAGGCCTCCTTGATGGCGGCGAAGTGCCGCTCGTAGTACTCCACGCCGTAGTCCGGGTGGTGCCCGCCCTGGAACATGATCTGGGTGCCGCCGAGTTCGACGGTCTCGGCGCAGCGCCGCAGGATGTCGTCGAGGTCCCGGGTCCACACGCCCTCGCTCTTGGGCGCGGCGTAGAAGGCGCAGAACTTGCACGCCGTCACGCAGGCGTTGGTGTAGTTGATGTTCCGCTCGATGATGTACGTGGCGATGTGCTCGGTGCCGGCGAAGCGCCTGCGGCGGGCGGCGTCGGCGGCGCGGCCGAGCGCGTGCAGGGGGGCGAAGCGGTAGAGCTCGACGGCCTCCTCCGGGCTGATCCGGCCGCCGTCGGCGGCCCGGTCGAGCACGGTCTGAAGCTCTGCGCGCTGGCCCATGGGCACGATCCCTTCGCCGGGTGGTGGCAGTCCGCCGGGCGCCGCCCGGCTTCGGGCGAGGGCCGCGACGTCGGCCCCAGCGTACGCCAGCGCCCCCGCGCGGGCCCGTGCGCCTCCCCGGCCCGGGGCGGCGGGGGCGGGCCGGGGCGGGCGCTCAGCTGCCGGGGGCGGGCAGCACCTCGATGCGGCGCGCCGCCTCCTCGCTGCCGATCCTGCGGGCGAACTCGGTGACGCCCTCCAGTTGCCTGGCGCCGAACCTGAAGTCGAGGGTGGTGAAGTAGCGTTCCAGGACCTCCGCGTCGAACACCTCCCAGCGGGCGGCCTGTTCCGCGGCCTTCGCGACCTCGGCGAGCGAGAGGTCGCGCGAGTCGAGGAAGGCGCGGTGCACCTCGCGGACGGTGCCGGGCTCCCGCTCCAGGTACTCGCGGCGCACCCCCCACACCGCGAAGACGAAGGGCAGCCCGGTCCACTCCTTCCACATGCTCCCCAGGTCGTGCACCCGGAGGCCGAGCCTGGGCGCCTCGTGCAGCGCGGCCCGCAGGGCGGCGTCGCCGATCAGGACGGCGGCCTCCGCCTCCTGCATCATCAGGCCGAGGTCGGGCGGGCAGGTGAAGTAGTCGGGGGCGACCCCGTACCGCTCGGCCAGCAGGAGCCTGGCGAGGCGGACGGAGGTGCGCGAGGTGGAGCCGAGGGCGACCCGGCGCCCGTCCAGCCGGTCCAGCGGCAGCTGCGAGACGATCAGGCAGGACATCACCGGGCCGTCGCAGCCCACCGCGATGTCGGAGAGCGCGGCGAGCTCGTCGGCGTGCTTGAGGTACTCGGCGACGGGCACCGGGCCGATGTCGAGCTCCCCGGCGACCAGCCGCTCGCTGAGCTTCTCCGGGGTGTCCTTGGTGAGCTCCAGGTCCAGCAGGCTGCCCGTTCTGGCGAGGCCCCAGTAGAGGGGGAGGCAGTTGAGGAACTGGATGTGCCCGACACGAGGACGGTTCCGGGAGTGTGTAGTCACGCCTGGCAGGGTACGCCTGAGGTCGTGCGAGCCGACGGTCCGGAGCTGATCCCCCTCACGGGGGAACTGCGCCCTTCCGGCCGTGCACACCGCGTGCTAGGCTCGAGCCGAGTTGCAGTTTGGTTTCCCTTGCAGTACGAGCCTGCGGAGCATGTGACCGCAGGCTTTCGTCGTTTTCAGGCTTCATGCAGGTTCTGGAGCAGGGCGACCCTTTTAGGCCCAGGGAGGGCTTATGGCTACCGGAACCGTCAAGTGGTTCAACGCCGAGAAGGGCTTTGGATTCATCGCCCAGGATGGCGGCGGCCCTGATGTCTTCGTTCACTATTCCGCTATCAACGCCACCGGTTTCCGCTCTCTCGAGGAGAGCCAGACCGTGACCTTCGACGTCACCCAGGGCCCGAAGGGTCCGCAGGCGGAGAACGTCACCATCGTCTGAGGCCACCACCTCGGCGTTTTTCCAAGGAGCCCCCGCCAGGTGGCGGGGGCTCCTGCATGTCGCGGGAAGGGCGGCGGCGGGCCGGAAGCGGCCGGGCGGCGCGCTTTCCCGGCCGCCCGGTGACGGGACGGGAAATTCCCGGCCGCGGTGGCGTGAATTCTCCCCGGAATGCGCCCGGGCCGCGCCCCCGGGCACCGCGGCCTCCGCGCGCCCGGGAAACTCCGCGCTTCCCCCGGGCCGCCGCCGAGGCCGCTCCCCTTTTGCCTATTTTTTGCCTTCCCTTTCGCCCGGTCTTCGGGTTCCACTTCTGGCCGGCCTTCGGGTTCGGCTTCCGGCCGGTCTTCGCGGGAAGGGCGAACGGCCGGGCTCCGGGCAGGGCGGGCCGGAGGCAATTGGCCGGGGGCCCCGGCCGGAATTCCCGGGCGGGCGGCACGGGCCGCGGCGCGGGGGCGCGGCGGGGGCGCGCGGCGGCCGGCGGGTCACCGGCGGACGCGCACCGGCTCACCGGCGGGGTGGACGGTTCACGGGTGGGGTGGACGGCTCACCGGCGGGGTGGACGGTCACCCGTGGGCGTGGACGCGCACGGGTGGGGCGTGCGTACGCGGGTCGGCGGCGCAGGTGTCGCACAGCGCGGTGATCCACGCGCCGTGCCGGCCGCCGCGAAACCGGGGCCTGCCCTCAGCCCCGCACAGCTCGCAGGTGCGTCCCGAGCGCGCCTCCGCCTCCTCGGTGAGCCTGCTCGCCGCGTCCATCCAGTGCCCGTCGAACTCGCCCTGCTCGTCGAAGCGCTCGGCCACCCATATGCGAAGACCGCCGAGCGCGCGCCGGCAGCTCTCGATCCGGTAGTCGGGGGCGAGGGCAAGCAGCTGCTCGTGCAGGCGCGCCAGCAGGGCGGCCCAGCCGGGGCCGACGGTATGAGACCAGGCGGGAAGCTGCTGCTCCCCGGGGGCGACTGGGTCTGTCATGCCTCCCATGGTGCCCCGGGGGTCTGACAATCGCGGGCGGCCGGCGCCCCGGTCCCGATCACGCCTGCGGCTCCTCGTAGAGGGCGTCGATCTCCGTCTCGAAGTCCCGCAGCACCTCGGCCCTGCGGAGCTTGAGGGAGGGCGTGAGGTAGCCCGAGTCGATCGTGAAGTCCCTGGGCAGCACCCGGAAGCGCCGGATCGACTCGGCCGAGGAGACCAGGTCGTTGGCCTCGTCCACCGCCCGCTGCAACTGCCGCAGCAGCTCCGGGTCCCGCAGCAGTTCCGCCTGTGGGACGTCCCCGAGCCCGGCGAGGAGCCGCCAGTGGTGCAGCCCGTCCGCGTCGAGGGTGAGCAGCGCGGCGAGGTAGGGGCGGTTGTCGCCGACGACCACGCACTGGCTGATCAGGGGATGGGCCCGCAGGCAGTCCTCCAGCGGGGCCGGGGCGACGTTCTTGCCGCCCGAGGTGATGATCAGGTCCTTCTTGCGGCCCGTGATGGCGAGGTAGCCGTCCTCGTCGAGCGAGCCGAGGTCGCCGGTGGCCAGCCAGCCCTCGGCGTCGGTGGCCGGAAGCACCCTGCCCAGGGCCGCGTCCCAGTACCCGCCGAACACCTGGGGGCCGCGCACCAGCACCTCGCCGTCGGGCGCGGTGCGCACCTCGGTGCCGGGCAGCGGCCTGCCGACCGTGCCGATCCGCGGCGCGTCGGGCGGGGTGACGGTCACCGCGGCACTCGTCTCGGTCAGGCCGTACCCCTCGTAGACCGAGACCCCGGCGCCCTCGTAGAAGGTGCCGAGCCGCCGCCCCAGCGGGGAGCCGCCGCAGATCACGTGCCGCACCCGCCCGCCGAGCGCCGCCCGCACGCGCCGGTACACCAGCGTGTCGTACAGCGAGCGGGCGGCCCGCAGCCCGAGCCCGGGGCCGTGCACGCCGCCGTGCTGCCTGGCCTCGGAGGCCGCCCCGTAGCGGCGGGCGACCCGGGCGGCCCGGTCGAAGGAGCCCGCCTTGCCCAGCTCCTCGGCCCTGGCCCTGGCGCCGTTGAAGACCTTCTCCAGCAGGTAGGGGATGGCGAACAGGAAGGTCGGCCGGAAGGAGGCCAGGTCGGCGAGCAGGTCCTCGGTCCGCAGGCTCGGCGCATGGCCGAGGCGGACCCGGGCGCGGACGCAGCCGAGGGTGACGATCCGGCCGAGCACGTGGGCCGGGGGCAGGAAGAGCAGCGTGGAGGGCCGCTCCCCCGGCGTGGGCTCGGCGAAGACCGGGCGCAGCGCCTCGATGGCGGCGTCCACCTCGGCCATGAGGTTGGCGTGCGTGAGGACGCAGCCCCTGGGCACCCCGGTGGTCCCCGAGGTGTAGATGACGGTGGCGGCCAGCCAGGGCATGAGGTTCGCGCGGCGCTCGGTCACCGCCTCGTCGGGCACCCCGCGGCCGTAGGCGGAGATCTGCCCGATCGCGCTGTTCTGGTGCGCGGAGATCGCGTCGAGCTGCCACAGGTGCTCCAGCACGGGCAGCCGGTGCCGCACGGCCGTGAGCGTCCTGGCCTCCCGCACCCCCTCGACCACGCAGGCCCTGGCGCCCGAGTCGGACAGGACCCAGCTCGCCTGGTGCGGCGAGGCGGTGTGGTAGACGGGCACGGTGATCAGCCCCGCGGCCCAGGCGGCGAAGTCCACCAGGGTCCACTCGTAGCGGGGGCGGCACATGATGGCGAGCCGGTCGCCCGGCCGCAGGCCGTAGGCGATCAGCCCCTTGGCGAGGGCGAGCACCTCGGCGGCGAACTCGGCGCAGGTGACGTCCTGCCAGCCCGCGTCCCCGTTCCCGCCGCCGCCACGGCCGCCTTCCGCCCCGGGGTCCCCGCGGCTGAACCTGCGGCTGAAAAGGACCTCGTCCGGGGCCTGCCCGGCGTTGAGGAAGGGCAGGTCGGCCAGGCTGCCGCTGTCCGGGGGCCGCGCCACGGGGGGCGTGGCGGCCCCGGTGACCCGGCCGCCGTCCAGGGTGAGCAACGGCGCGGGGAGCGTGCCTGCCGCGCGTGGCGGGCTCTCTCGTGCCATGGGGACCTCCCGGTCGCGCTCGGAGGGGCGATTCCCTGGATACCCCGGAAGTGCACTCGGGTGGGCGATTCCGACCGCCTCCTTCACGGGACCGTCACGCCGGCAAGGGCCCGTTTCCCTGGGCGGCACCCCCCTCACGCCGCCCCCGGCCCCCGGGGGAACCGACCGTGCGCCCCTCCCGCGCCCCCGTGCCCCGCGCCGCGTGCCCCCGGCGGGGTGCCGGTCGTGCGCCCCCGTGCGCCCCCGGCGTGGGGCGGCGGCTAGCCGATCAGCGGGTCCACCGGCGTGGCCCGCAGGAAGGTCATGACGGTCATCCGGAAGCCGGTGTGGCCGGTGCGCCCGGCGTGGCGCAGGCACCAGATGTCGGGGGCCTCCGTGGTGTCGGCGGCCGGGGACTCCTCGGTGCAGGTGGTGCACTCGGCGGCGTAGATGGGCGGGCCGCCGTGCGGGTCGGGCGAGAGCGTCCAGTCGGAGAGGCGGCTGACCATCACCTTGCCCCACCGCCGGTCCAGTCGAACCGGCAGAAAACGCTCTTCCCCCCCTGCTCGCGCGGGGCCCACCAGGTCGCGTCGGCCAGGCTCTGCACGATGAACAGGCCGCGCCCGTTCTCCGGCAGCAGGTCGAGCTCCCGGCCGAGGCGGCCGCCCGAGGGCAGCATCGGCGGCCTGGGGTCCTCGTCGGCCACCTCGAGGAACAGGCGGCGCGGCCAGTACCTGAAGGTGACTCCGATGCGCCGCTCGCCGGGCACGTGCCGCACCGAGTTCCCCACCAGCTCGGACACGCACAGCTCGACGTCGTCGACGAGGCCGGGCAGCTCCCAGTCCCGGAGCGTCTCGCGCGCCATCCTGCGGGCCACCATCGGCGTGTCGGTGGCGTTGGCGATGAGCGTGATCGACCGGAACCGGTAGGCAGAGGAGAACGCCGCCGGTTCCAGGGGCGCCGGCCGCGCCGCTGGTATGGGCAGTGGTCTCGCGTTCGGCGATGGCGACGTCATGGTGTACCCCCTCCGTGAGCCAAGCGAAGCCCTCATGCTTGACAGTCAAGAGCCGGAAGGGGCCAACTCGTAACTCTCACAAGGGGGTTCATAAACACACCGAGGGGGTTCACTGGGTGCGCGGGGTGAGCCCCCCCGTGAGCCCCCCGCCCGACCTGCGGGAATGCGCAGGCAGAGGCGCGGCGTGCGCCGCGGCTCGGGTCAGGAGGGGGGCGGCGCCCCGGGAAAGGGGCGAGCCGCCCCCGAAAAAGGCCGTTCCCGGGGCCTGCTCAGGCGGGGAGGGGCACCGAGAGCGCGTGCCGGAAGGCGTTGCGCGGGTCCCACGCCCCCTTGACCGCCTGCAGCCGCTCGAAGGCGTCCTTGTAGTAGAGGCGGTACCAGGGCACGTCCGAGGTGTTCCAGCGCGGGTCGGCGAGGTCGGCGTCCGCGTAGTTGATGTACGCCCCGTCCGTCACCCCGTCCAGCTCGGGCACGCCGCCCGAGGAGGCGTGCACATCCCGGTAGAACTCCCGCACCCAGGACAGGTGCAGCTCGTCGGTGGCCGGGTCGTGCCAGTGCGCCGCGTGCATCACCTTCACCACGGAGTCGCGCTGTGGCACGGCGGTGGCGCCCGGGTCCACCGCCGCGTACCGGCCGCCGAGCCCGGCCAGGAGCAGCCCGGCCAGCGGGGCCTGGAGCCGGCCCGTGGTGAGGTAGCGGTAGCTGGTGGAGATCTGCTCGTCGGTGTAACTGCTCCGCAGGTAGGTGCCCTTGGCCTTGCACCTGCGCAGCATGGCCTCGCCGGTGTCGGCGAAGCCCTCGACGTTCGTGGAACGCAGCCAGGGCAGCACCTGGTCGGTGACCGTCGGGGTGACGCCCACCGGGTCGAGCACGTCGGCGCGGTAGCGGGCCAGCAGGTCCTCGGTGCCCGGCTCGGTGGGGTCGACGAGCAGTTGCACGTTCACCACGGGCGAGGTGCTCGCGTGCAGGCCGAAGAAGTGGGCGTTGAGTGCCCCCTCCGGCGCGCCGGGCGCGCTGTGGGCCTCGAACCACTCGACGTAGCCGCGCAGCAGCCGCCCGAACTTCCGCTCGTCCAGCTCGCTCCAGGGCAGCGCGTAGCTGACGGACCGCTCCTGGCCCGGCGCCCTGGGCAGCAGCGCCGCGGGGTCGGTGCCCCGCGCCCCCGGCGAGCGCAGCAGGTACTTGGTGACGACGCCGAAGTTGCCGCCGCCGCCCCCGGTGTGGGCCCACCACAGCTCCCGGTTCGGGTCGTTCTCCTCGCGGGTGGCCAGCACGGTGCGCGGGGTGCCCGACTCGTCCAGCGTCACGATCTCGATCCCGTAGAGGTGGTCGGCGACGACGCCGTCGCGGCGGGCGAGGGGGCCGTTGCCGCCGCCCGCGATGTGCCCGCCGGCGCCCACCGCGGGGCAGGCCCCGCCGGGCACGGTCACGCCCCAGGCGGTGTGCAGGGTCTTGTAGACCTTGCGCAGGGTGGCGCCCGGCTCCACCACGATGGCGCGGTGGCCGGCGTCGTAGCCGACGGCTTCGAGCTGGGAGACGTCGAGGACCACCCGCACGTCCTCGTCGCACACGAAGTTCTCCAGGCAGTGGCCGCCGCTGCGGACCGCGAGGCGCTTGCCGCGCCCGGCGGCCTCGGCCAGGGCCTCCTCCACGTCCGCGACGCTCCCCGCCACCCGGACGTAGTCGGGGCTGCCGACGAACCTGGCGTTCCAGCCGCGCACCAGGTCGGCGTACCTGGGGTCGGCGGGGTCCGCGGTGGAGGCACCGATGCGGGGGGTGCCGCCGGCCGGGCCGCGGCGCGGCTCGCCGGCCCGCGCGGCACCGGGGGTCAGGCCGAGCGCGGCGGCGCCGGTGGCGGTGGCTGCGGCGCCGAGGAAGCGGCGGCGTGAGGTGTCTTCGGGCATGCGGATGCTCCTTGTCTGCCGTGGGGAGGCACGAAGGTGATCCGGCCGCGCCGCCGCGCTCGGGCCCGGTACGGCGGGCCGGGGCGGCTCCTGGCGCGGCCCTGACAGGTCGCGGACCAGTTTTCCCGCGCCCGCCCCCGGCCGGGTTCGCACAGGCGTCCCGGCCCCGCGGCGGCACCCCTGTCCCACGCGAACGACCCCGCCCCAGCGGGAACTTCATATCTGCCGACCGGCCGCCCCCGGCACGTCAATTCGAGGGGTGAGGCAACGCGCCACCCCGTGACCGCCCAGGGCGGGCCGCCGGCTTGTGCATCCGCCGGGCCCCGGGTCGGGGCACCGCCGGGGCCGGCCGCCGGGGCGCACACGCGCCGGTGGCGGGGGCGCGCACGCGCACCCCCGCCACCCCGCCGGGCCCCGCAAGCCGGTGAACCCGCCGGCCTGCGGGCCCGTGAACCCGCGGGCCCGTGCACCCGGTTTGCGGCGCTAGGCCGCGGCCGGCACCTTCTCGGGCCGGGCCAGGGCGCCGGCCTCCTCCTCCTGGTCGGCGCCGGAGATCTCGAAGCTGGTGGCGTGCGCGTACGCCTCGCGGTCGAGGATCTTCTCGCGGGCGGCGACGAGGATCGCGCACACCGACTGCCCGGCGACGTTGGTGGCCGTGCGCATCATGTCCAGGATCGGGTCGATCGCCAGCAGCAGGCCGACCCCCTCCAGGGGCAGGCCCAGGGTGCTGAGCGTCAGCGTCGTCATCACCGTGGCCCCGGTCAGGCCCGCGGTGGCGGCCGAGCCGACCACGGAGACGAAGGCGATCAGCAGGTAGTCGCGCAGGTCGAGGCCGATGCCGAAGATCTGCGCCACGAAGATCGCCGCGAGCGCCGGGTAGACCGCGGCGCAGCCGTCCATCTTGGTGGTGGCGCCGAAGGGCATGGCGAAGGAGGCGTACTCCCGCGGCACGCCGAGCCGTTCGGTGACCTTCTGGGTGACCGGCAGCGTGCCCACCGAGGAGCGGGAGACGAAGGCGAGCTGGAGGGCGGGCCAGGCGCCGCGGAAGAACTGGAGCGGGTTGAGCCCCGCGGCGAACCGCAGCAGCAGCGGGTAGACGCCGAACAGCACCAGCAGGCAGCCCACGTACACGTCGGCGGTGAAGGTCGCGTAATCGCCGATGAGGTCCCAGCCGTACTCGTTGATGGCCCGGCCGATCAGGCCGACGCTGCCGAGCGGGGCGAGCCGGATGACCCACCACAGGGCCTTCTGCAGGAGGGTGAGTGCGGACTCGCCGAAGGTGATCAGCGGCGCCGCCTTCTCGCCCAGCCGCAGCGCGGCGATGCCGGCCACCGCGGCCATGAAGACGATCTGGAGGACCTCGAGATCGGTGAAGGGGGTGATCACGTCGGTGGGGACGATGCCGGTGAGGAAGTCGATCCAGGAGCCCTTGGTCTCCGGGGTCTCGCCGTCGGCTGGGCTGAGTCCCGTGCCCTGCCCCGGGTCGGTGATCAGGCCGATGGCGAGGCCGATGACCACGGCGATCAGCGAGGTCGCCAGGAACCACAGCAGCGTGCGCCCGGCCAGGCGGGCGGCGTTGGAGACGTTGCGCAGGCTGGTGATCGAGATGACGATCGCGAAGAAGACCAGCGGGCCGACGGCCAGCCGCAGCAGCTGGACGAAGGTGCCGCCGACCTCCTCGAGGGTTCTGCCGAGCCAGTCCACCTGCCAGTGCCTGGCGATCCAGCCGAGCAGCACGCCGAGGACGAGGCCGGCGAGGATCTGCGCCCAGAACGGCGGCAGGGGTATGAGCGGGCGGCTGCGCGCGGGGGCGCCGGCGGCGGGGGAGTCCGCGCCGGGGGCCGGGGCGGGAGCCGCGTCGGGAGAGGGGGAGGACATGAGGACTCACTCCGGTGGGAGAGGTGTGGGTGGGGAAGGGGGGATCTGCCCCCGCGGGGCCGGCCGCGGCGGCCGGCCGGACCGGCGTTCGCGGCGTCGTTACCGGCGTTCGCGGCGTTCCCGGCCCCCGAGGCCGGAGACGGCCGCGGGCCGGCCCGGGACCGCCGCGGGCCGGCCCCGTGCGGGACCGCGCGAGGCCGCGGGGCGGCCGCACGCGGGAGACATCGGGGAAGTGCCCGGGAGGGGGCGCCGGGGAAACGTCCGGGAGGTGCCGGACGGACGCCGGGGAGGCCCGGGAGAGGCCGGGACCCCGAGGCCGCCGTGCGGGCGCCGGGAGGAGGGGACCGTCAGCGACAGGCCGCGGCGACGCGGCGGCACAGGTCGATGTGCAGCCGCGCGACGAGCAGGAGGCCCGGGGGAGCCCAGGGCGCGGTCGCGAGAGTCACGCGTAGCACGGTAGCACCACCCGATTGTCCGCCAAAGCCCCGGGAAGGTGCGGGAACGGCCGAGAACGCCCGGTTCTCCCCCGGGGCGGGCGGTGGCCGCCGCACCGCCTTGCGCTCAGGAGCCTGGCTCAGGCGCTCTTGGGCTTGGCGCCTTCCCCTGCCACGGCGCCCGGCCGGGGGGCCGCGGCGGCGTCGACCGCGGCGTCCTCCATGCCGCGGTGGGCGTTCAGCCGCTCACGGGCGCGCTCGACCTTCTCGGCGACCTGCTCGGACATGGCGTCGCGCTGGCCGCGGAGCACCACGTAGCTGATCGGCGCGGAGAGCACGATGGCCAGCAGGCCGATCCACAGCGGGTTGGCCTTGCCGACGGACTCGGGGATGACCCCGACGTAGGCCAGGACGGCGACGACCAGGAAACAGATCGCGAAGATGCCGAACCGCAGTCCCGTGTACCGGAGCGTCGCGTGGTTCGAGGGTCCGCCGCTCACGTCGCTTCCACCTCCGTCTGCCGTTTCGCTACGCCTTGTCCAGTGAAGCACAGGCACCACAGGGCCCGGGGCCCGGGTCAGCCCAGCGGCAGCCACAGGGTCACGTCGTCGCGGAACTCGCCCTCGGCCACCTTGATCGCGCCGGGCACCCGGCCCACCTCCCGGTAGCCGCAGGCGCCGTAGAAGCGTTCAAGACCCAGGCCCCCGCGGCAGGTCAGCCGGATGCCGGTGACGGCGGGGTCCACCCGGTGCGCCGCGGAGGCGGCGGCGGCCATCAGCTCGCGGCCCGCCCCGCGGCCCTGGAGGGCCGGGTGCAGCATCACGGTCCGCAGCCACAGCCAGTGCCGCATCAGGGCGTGGCCGTTGCGGACGAGGAAGGCGGTGCCGACCAGCCGGCCGCGCTCGGTGAAGGCCGCGAGCAGCCGGGTCGTGCCGTCGGCCATGCCCACCAGGTGGGAGCGCAGCGCGGGCTGGACGTCCTCGGCGGTCACGGGCGGGACGAAGCCGACGGCCCCGCCCGCGTTGACGACCTCGGCCCACAGCCGGGCCAGCTCCTCGCGCAGCGCGGGCGTGACCGCGGGGTCGAGGACGTACCGCAGGCGCCCGGGCCCGCCGTCCCGGCCGGGTTCGCCGCCGTCGGCGGTCCGGCCGCGCGCCGCGCCCACCGGTTCGTGCATGGCGCTCACACCCGCATCGGCTGCGGCGACTGGCGCCGCTCCGGGTCGGGGCCCTCGTACTCGCGGACCACCTCGTAGCGGGTGTTCCGCTCCACGGGCCGGAAGCCGGCGTCCCTGATGAGGGCGAGCAGGTCGTCGCGGGTCAGCTTCGCCGGGGTGCCGAAGTTGTCGGCGTCGTGGGTGATCTTGTACTCGACGACGGAGCCGTCCATGTCGTCGGCGCCGTGCTGGAGCGCGAGCTGCGCGGTCTGCACCCCGTGCATCACCCAGAACACCTTGACGTGCGGCACGTTGTCGAAGAGCAGCCGGGAGACGGCGAAGGTCCGCAGCGCCTCGGCGCCGGTCGCCATCGTGGTGCGGGCCTGGAGCCGGTTGCGGATCTTGCCGTCCTTCATGTCCACGAAGTCGTGCTGGTAGCGCAGCGGGATGAAGACCTGGAAGCCGCCGGTCTCGTCCTGCAGCTCGCGCAGCCGCAGCACGTGGTCCACGCGGTGGCGCGGCTCCTCGATGTGGCCGTAGAGCATCGTGCAGGGGGTCTTCAGCCCCTTCTCGTGGGCGAGGCGGTGGATGCGTGACCAGTCCTCCCAGTGGGTCCTGTGGTCGACGATGTGCTGCCTCACCTCCCAGTCGAAGATCTCCGCCCCGCCGCCGGTCAGCGACTCAAGACCGGCGTCGATCAGTTCGTCGAGGATGTCGGAGGCGGGCAGGCCCGAAATGGTCTCGAAGTGGTGAATCTCGGTCGCCGTGAACGCCTTGAGCGACACGCCCTCGGGCAGCGCCTCCTTCAGGGCGCGCAGCGAACGCGGGTAGTACCGCCAGGGCAGCGTGGGGTGCAGGCCGTTGACGATGTGCAGCTCCGTCAGCCCGTCGCCCTCCATGGCCTTGGCGAGCCGGACGGCCTCCTCGATGCGCATCGTGTACGCGTCCTTCTCGCCCGGCTTGCGCTGGAAGGAGCAGTAGGCGCAGGAGGCGGTGCAGACGTTCGTCATGTTGAGGTGGCGGTTGACGTTGAAGTAGACGACGTCGCCGTTCTTGCGGGTGCGCACCTCGTGGGCGAGGCCGCCGAGCCAGGCCAGGTCGTCCGCCTCGTAGAGCGCGATCCCGTCCTCCCGGCTGAGCCGTTCCCCGGCGCGCACCTTCTCCTCGAGCTCCCGCTTCAGCCCCGCGTCCACGCCTCGCGCCTCCTGCCCGCCTCGCCCGGCCTCGTTCGGCCCTGTACAGCCCCGTTCGGCCCCGTTCGGCCTGTGTGTGCTCCGGTCCGGCTCGGCCTCGCCCGGCCCGGTGATCCGTCTTGCGCTGCGGTCGAGACTACGCCTGCGCCCCGCCGGGAAGGTCGCCGACCCGGTTCTCCCACTTGGTGGAGAGCACCACGGTGGTCCTGGTGCGGGAGACGCCCTTGGTGCCGGTGAGCCGCCGCACGGTGCGCTCCAGCCCGTCCACGTCCCCGGCGCGGACCTTCACCATGAACGAGTCCTCCCCCGCGATGAACCAGCAGTCCTCGATCTGGGCGAAGTCCCGGAGCCGGTCGGCGACTTCCTCGTGGTCGACGGCGTCGGAGAGCTGGATGCCGATCAGGGCGGTGACCCCGAGGCCCAGCGAGCGGGCGTCCACGGTGGCCCGGTAGCCGGTGATGACGCCGGCCGCCTCCAGCCGGTTGATGCGGTCGGTGACGCTGGGTCCCGAGAGGCCGACGAGGCGGCCGAGTTCGGCATACGAGGCCCGGCCGTTCTCCCGCAGGGCCTGGATGAGCTGCCTGTCCACCGCGTCCATCGTCGCAGAGCCTTCCTCGTCCCCTGGTCGATTGCACAGACGAATCTAAGGCATTCGCGCCCGGCCACCTACGAGTGGGCGGCCCGGTGGCGTCCCTGGCCGTCGGCCGCCCGGGCGCGGCACGTCCCTACCGCCCGCCTGGCCCGCCGAGTTCCCCGCGCCACCGCCGGTAGAGGCCGTGCGGCACCCCGGCCGCGTCCAGGACCCGGCCGGCGACGAAGTCGACGAGGTCCTGCAGGTGCGTGGCCCCGGCGTAGAAGGCGGGGGAGGCGGGCAGCACCACGGCCCCGGCCTCGTCGAGCGCCACCAGCTGCCGCAGCGTCTGGCCGGTCAGCGGCGTCTCGCGGACGGCGAGGACCAGCCGGCGGCGTTCCTTGAGGGTGACGGCGGCGGCGCGCTGGAGCAGGTCCTTGGACAGGCCGAGGGCGACCCCGGCGACCGCGGCGGTCGAGGCGGGCACGATCAGCATCCCGCGCGCCGGGTAGGAGCCGGAGGCCGGGCCCGCCGCCAGGTCCCCCGCGGCCCAGTGGCGCACCCGCGCCAGGTCCGCCGCGGCCGGCTCGAACGCGCCCGGCTTGCCGTCCGCTCCCCTGCCCAGCCACTCGGCCAGGTCCTGTGCCCAGTGCGCGTCGCGGAAGGGGATGCCGGTCTCGTCGAGCAGCGTCAGCCTGGCGGCCCGGCTGACCACCAGGTCCACCTCACACCCCGCGGCCAGGAGCGCACGCAGCACGGCGGCGGCGTACGGCGTCCCGGACGCGCCTGAGATTCCGACGATCCACGGCTCGCGCGCGGGTGCGGGGACGGCTTCCGGCTCGCTGGGCTGCATGGTCCGAGGCTAGCCCCGCCGGGGCCGCCGCCCGCGGGGGCCCGTCCCGGGGGCGCGCGGGGCGCGGCACGCCCTCGTTGCGGCCTCGTTTCTAACAAGCCGCTTACCGCTCGGTGACGCCTCGGCCACAGGGGGAGGGCCGTCGGGGAGTTCCCGCGGTGCCGGTGGAGACTGGTCGGTGACGCACGGGCGTCGCCGCCCGCCGAAGCCGGCGGCGACGCCCGTGCGTCACCGCCCCCTACCCGCACAGGAGCGACGTCATCGGTACCCGCGCGCACACCCGCCCCTCGTTCCTGCGGCTGGCCGCCGTCTGCGGCGTCGCGCTGCTCACCGCCGCCGTCGGGGCCTGCCAGGCGGTGCAGAACGCCACGACAGGTCTTGAGGTGTCGGACGCGGTCGACGAGTTGCTGTCCTGGGAGGCCCTGACGGTCGCCGCCTCGCTGGACGCCACCCCGGAGCAGGTACGCGACTACCTCAGCCGGTCGGCCGCGCGCAACGGCACCGGCCGGCAGCCCTCGGCCGAGGACGCGCGGCTGCTCTCCCAGCTGGAGCTGACGGTCGCGGTGGGCGACCCCGGCCGCGACGAGGCGCTGCGCGACCTGGACGAGGACGACCCGCTCGACGGCGCGATGACCGTCAACTTCGGTGGCCGCGACGTCACCGGCATCAAGAACATAGGGGATCGCACCTACGTCAGGCTCGGCACCGAGGCGCTGGTGGAGGAGGTACTCGGCGGGGACGAGGCGGCCGTCTCGCGCGCCCACCGCTTCGAGGAGGACACCGACCTGCTGCCCGGCTCCCTGGAGAACGCCGCCAGGGCGCTGGGGGGCGACTGGGTGGAGGTCGACCCCTACGAGTTCGACGCGTACGCGCAGGCGCTGCACGAGAGCGGCCACGTGGACGCCGCCACCGCCGACCGGCTGGGCGGGGCGCTGCTGGACGGCGGCGAGCTGCTGACGCCCGAGGCGCAGTGGGAGCTGGTCGAGGAGCTGAACTCCGCGCTCCGCTCGGGCGCCACGCTGCACCCCGCCGGGCAGGCCGGCGGCGCCGAACTGGTCACCGTGACGATGTCCGCGGGGGACGCGCGGCGCGCCCTGGGCCCGCTGTTCACCGTGCTCGCCGCGGAGACCGAACGGTTCGGGCTGCCCCCGCTGGTGGACGAGCCCGCCGACGAGAACGCCCCGGTGGAGGCGCAACTCGCGATCCGCAACGGCGTCCTGGACGAGGTCACCGTGGACCTCGGCCAGTTCGGCGGCCCCGAGGCCGGCTCCCTGCCGCTGAGCCTGTCCCTCGCGGGCGGCTCGGCGCTCTCCCTCAACGCCCCCGAGTCCGGGGAGGGCGAGGGAGCCGAGGACCGGCCGCTGACCCCGGACGACCTGGCGGTCGCGCTGCTCTACCTCCAGGTGCGCGACGAGGAGCGGGCGGCCGACGAGGACCGCGCGGACGTGCCGGGGCCCATGCAGCCCTGAGCGGCCGGGACGGCGGGCCCGGGGCGGGGCGGCCGGGGCGGCGGGCCCGGGGCGGGGCGGCCGGGGCGGCGGGCCCGGGCGGCCGGGCGGCGGGCCGGCGCCCGCCGCCGTGCGTACCCTCCCCCCATGAGCATCGTGAATCCCGCCCTGAACGACTACCTCCTGGCCCACGCCACCCCGCAGGACGAGGTGCTGCGCGACCTCGCCGAGGAGACCGCGCGCACCCTGCCCGAGCGGCTGAGCATGCAGATCACGCAGGACGAGGGCGCCCTCCTCACCCTGCTCGCCCGGCTGTGCGGGGCGCGGCAGGCGGTGGAGATCGGCACCTTCACCGGCTACTCCTCGATCTGCATCGCCCGCGCCCTGCCCGCCGACGGGCGCCTGCTCGCCCTCGACGTCAACGAGGAGTGGACCTCGGTGGCCCGCCGCTACTGGGCGCGCGCCGGCCTCGCCGACCGCATCGAGCTGCGCCTGGGCCCGGCCCTCGACATGCTGCGCGCCCTTCCGCGCGAGGAGACCTTCGACTTCGCCTTCATCGACGCGGACAAGACCGGCTACCCCGCCTACTACGAGGAGCTGGTCCCCCGCATGCGCCCCGGCGGCCTGCTCGCCCTGGACAACGTGCTGCGCGGCGGACGGGTGGCCGACCCGGCCGCCTCCGACCCGGCCGACCTGGCGATCCGCAAGGTCAACGACACGGTGGTGGCCGACGAGCGGGTCGAGTCGGTGCTCCTGCCGATCCGCGACGGCCTGACCCTGGCCCGCAAGCGCTGAGTTCCGCGTCCCGGCCCCCGCGCACCCCGGCCCGGCGGGCCGGGAAACCCGCGTTTCCCGGCGCCCATCCGCGCTCCTCCGCACCCGTTCGCGTCTGCCGGCACGTGTCCGTGTCCGCCCACGGTGCCGCGCGTTCGCCCCCGCCACCCCCGATCGCCCCTTCCGGGACATCGGGGCGGAAAAACAAGGGAGGAAATAGGATGAAAACATGCCTGAACTGCCCGAGGTCGAGGCCCTGCGCGCCTTCCTCACCGAGCACACGGTCGGCCGCCAGATCGTGCGCGCGGTCCCGGTCGCCTTCCACGTGCTGAAGACCTACGACCCCCCACTCACCGCGCTCGAGGGCGAGACGGTCGCCGCGGTCACCAGGCACGGCAAGTTCCTCGACCTGCGCGCCGGCGAGCTGCACCTGGTCTTCCACCTCGCCAGGGCCGGCTGGCTGCGCTGGCAGGACGCCCTCCCGGCGGCCCCGCCCCGCCCCGGCAAGGGCCCGCTCGCGCTGCGCGTCGCCCTGGCCCTCGGCCCCCACCCGCCGGGCGCCCCGGCCTCCGGCTTCGACCTCACCGAGGCGGGCACCCAGAAGCGGCTGGCCGTCCACTGCGTGCGCGACCCCGCCGAGGTGCCGGGCATCGCCCGCCTCGGCCCCGATCCCCTCGACCCCGCGTTCACCGCGGAGGCGTTCGCCGGGCTGCTGCGCGGGGAGCGGCGGCGGCTCAAGGGCCTGCTGCGCGACCAGAGCGTCCTGGCCGGGATCGGCAACGCCTACTCCGACGAGATCCTGCACGCCGCCCGCATGTCGCCGTTCCGGCCGGCCGGCCGGCTGACCGAGGAGGAGGCGCACCGGCTGTACGCGGCCCTCGGCGACACCCTCCGCGCCGCCGTCGGGCGTGCGCAGGGGGTCGTGGCCGGGCGGCTGAAGGCGGAGAAGAGGAGCGGACTGCGGGTGCACGGCAGGACCGGGGAGCCGTGCCCCGTGTGCGGGGACACGATCCGCGAGGTCTCCTTCAGCGACTCCTCGCTCCAGTACTGCCCCACCTGCCAGACCGGCGGCAAGCCCCTGGCCGACCGCCGCCTGTCCCGCCTGCTGAAGTAGCGCGCGCCCCTTCGCGCGCGCCCCTTCCCGCGGGCGCCTTCCCGCGCACGCCTCCGCGCGGCCGCCCGCGGGCGCCCCCGGGCGCCCCCGGAACGCGCCTAGTCCACCGCGACGCCGTGCACCTCGGCGAGTTCCGCGAGGCCCCCGGCGAAGCTGCGGCTGACCGCGGAGAACCACCAGCCGTCCTCCTCGCGCACCAGCTCCCCCAGCGTCAGCCCCGCCGAACCCCGCGGGCCCGAGGGAAAGCCGTAACACAGCAGTTCCGTGCCGCCCTCCCGGTCGAGCAGCCGGGTGTGCAGCAGGCCGACCGCGGACAGTTCCTGCCCGCGCGCCTGCCCCTCGTCCACCGACAGCGCGAACACGATCCGCTCCACCGCCTCGGGCAGCCGCGCGAGGTCCACCCGGAACAGCGCCTCGGGGTCGTCCCCGCCGAGCGTCACCCCGACCCCGGGCGGCTCCGGGTTGTTGTAGAAGACGAAGTGGCCGTCGGACAGCACCCGCCCGTTCGCGCCCACCACGAAGGCGCTCGCGTCCACGTCCACCTCGGGCCCCGAGCCGTCCCCCGGGGCGCCGGGCGCCTGCCAGTCCAGGCCGACGGTGAACGCCTGCGCCCCGGGCAGCACGTCCGCGAGCCGCATCCGCTGCCCGGTGGCCAGCGGCAGCCGCCCGCCGCCCGGCCGCGGGCAGGCCGCCAGCAGCACCGCCCGCGGGTCCACGTCCACCCGCGTCGGCTGGTAGGGCGCGAGCACCGTCCCGGTGCCGCCGCCCGCCGCCCCCACGCCCCCGGCGCCCAGCAGCGACAACTCCCGCAGCCGCTCGGCCACTTCCGCCGCGCTGCCCGGCCTGGCCGCGGGCCGCTTGTCGAGCAGCGAGAGGATCAGCGCGTCCCACCCGGCCGGCAGCCCGGGCCGCAGCGCGCTCGGCGGCGGGGCCTCGCTCTCCATCTGCTGCCGCAACAGCTGGTACAGCGAGGGCCCGTGAAACGGCGGACTCCCCGTGACCAGCGCGTACAGCACGCAGCCCGCGGCGTACAGGTCGCTGCGCGGCCCCACCGTGCCGCCCTCGATCTGCTCGGGCGACATGTACGCGGGCGTGCCCACCACCACCCCGGTCGAGGTCAGCCGCGCATGGTCGGCCGACTCGGCGAGCACCGCGGCGATCCCGAAGTCCAGCACCCTGGCCAGCCCGTCCGGGCCGACCATGACGTTCGCCGGCTTCAGGTCGCGGTGCACCACGCCCGATTCGTGCGCCACCGAGAGGCCCAGGCACACCTGCTCCCCCCAGCGCGCCACCTCGCCCAGCGGCGGCAGGTCCCCGGCCAGCACCTGCTCCAGCGAACGGCCGCGCAGCCGCTCCATCACCAGGTACAGGAAGGGGTGCCGGTCGAGTTCCTCGTCGGGACCGCCCAGCGCGGCGCCCGGCCCGAGGGTGCCTTCCCCCACGTCGTGGACGGTGACGATGAACGGGCTGGAGAGCCCGGCGAGCAGCTTGGCCTCCCGCTCGAACCGCTCCCTGGCCCGCGGGTCGCGCCGCACCGCCGCGTCGCCCACGATCTTCACCGCGACGGTCCGCTCGAGGCGCAGGTCGAACGCCTCCCAGACGGTGCCCATGGCGCCCGCCCCCAGCTGCTGACCGAGCCGGTACCGGCCGTCGACAACGCGGTTAGGCATTCCCCGAACCCCCAAGCATCCGTTCCCCGAAGCCACCTGCGAAGGGGGCACCGATACCGCTACTTTAAGCGGGAGGCAACGGCTCGCGAGGGGGACCGGGATGAGCTACGGCGACGCGGGCGGCCCGGCGCAGGACGGACCCGGAACGCCCGGCCCCTCCGGCCCCCCGTCCCCGCACCTGCCCCGGCAGCCGCAGCAGGCACGGCACCCATGGCAGCCGCGGCAGCCGCAGCAGTTCCGGCAGCCCCCGCAGTCCCCGCAGCCTCCCGGGGTCCCGGAGTTCCCCGGGCCCCCGGCGCCCCGGCCGCCGGGCCCGCCCGGCCCGCAGGCCGGCGGCTCTCCCCGCCCCGGCCGCCTCGCCGGCAACTCCGCGGCCCTCCTCCTCGTCGCCGTCCTCGCCCTCCTCGGCGGGCTGCTGACCTTCCTCGCCCTGGCCTCCGCGGACAACGCGGCCCGCGCCGACGGGCGCCTCGCCGAGCCGCTGCGCGTCCTGCCGGTGACCGCGGCGGCCGCCGGCGGCTGCCCCGCCACCGGCGGAAACACCGTCGAGGACGTCTCCCACGACGCGTGCCTGACCATCGCCCCGGAACGGGGCATGGTCACCGACCGGCTGCGGGAGGTCGTCGCCGTCGCCGACCCGGTCAACCCGGCGACCTGGCAGGTGCAGATCACCTTCCAGCCCGAGGACGCGACCGCCTTCGGCGCGTTGTCCGCGGACGTCGCCCGGCGGGAGCCCCCCGCCAACCGGATAGCGATGCTCCACGGGGACCGGCTGCTGGCCGCCCCCGCGCTCCCGGAACCCATCACGGGCGGCTCCATCGTGCTCGCCGGCGACTACAGCAGGGACGAGGCCGAGGACCTCGCCGACGAGCTCCGCGCCTGACACCCGCCCGCGCCCGGGTCCCGCCCCGGCCGCGGCTCCCGCCCCCCGTTCCGGCAGCCGCGCCGTGCCGCTCCCGCACGGGCTGTACACGGGCTTCGCATGGGCTGCGCACGGGTCTCCTGGCCGTTCCCCCGGCCGGTCCCGGGCCGGCCGGGCCCGCGGTTACCCGGCATTGTCAGACCCCCTGACTATGGTGACGGTCGTAGGTCGATCCACCGTCAACGAGGGCCAACCGGGGCAAAGCGCTCCGTGGCCGGACACGCCAGGGAGCGAGCAATGAGCCAGACCGCGACGGCAGCAGGCGCCGGCACCCCCCAGGCCGCGCAGGCCACCCCCGCCGGGGAGGCGGCCGGCCGGCCGCGCATCAGCGAGACGCAGCTCGAAGAGCACCGCAGGGAGCTCACGGCCTACTGCTACCGCATGCTCGGCTCGGCCTTCGAGGCCGAGGACGCGGTCCAGGAGACCCTGGTGCGCGCCTGGCGCAGCCTGGACCGCTTCGAGGGCCGCTCCTCGCTGCGCTCCTGGCTCTACCGCATCGCGACGAACGTCTGCCTCACCATGCTCTCGGGCAGCAGCCGCCGCGCCCGCCCCATGGACCTGTCCTCGCCCACCCCGACCGCCTCCGCCGTCCTCGGCCCCCCGCTGCCCGAGACGGCCTGGATCGAGCCGATGCCCGACAGCCGCATGCTGCGCGACCCGGCCGAGGAGGCCGAGACCCGCGAGTCCGTCCGGCTCGCTTTCGTCGCCGCCCTCCAGCACCTGGCCCCGCGGCAGCGCGCCGTCCTCATCCTGCGCGAGGTGCTCAGCTGGCGGGCCGCCGAGGTGGCCGAGCTCCTCGGCACCACCGTCGCCTCGGTCAACAGCGCCCTCCAGCGCGCCCGCGGCACCCTCGCCGCCACCGGCCTCAGCGAGGCGGGCGACGCCGCCGAGCACGGCGCCGCCGCCCTCACCGAGGAGCAGCGCGGCCTCCTCGACCGCTACCTGCGGGCCTTCGAGGCCTACGACCTGGACTCCCTCACCGCCCTGCTGCACGAGGACGCCACCCTGTCCATGCCGCCCTACGAGCTGTGGATGCGCGGCCCCGCGGACATCCGTGCCTGGATGGCGGGCGAGGGAATAGGCTGCGCCGGCTCCCGCCTCATACCGACCCGGGCCAACGGCCTCCCCGCCTTCGGCCAGTACCGCCCCGACCCGGCGGGCGGCCACCGCCCCTGGGCGCTGCAGGTCATCGAGTTCTCAGGCGGCCGCATCACCGGGATCAACGCCTTCCTCGACACCGCCCGCCTCTTCCCGCTGTTCGGCCTGCCCGGCCACCTCCCCGAGGCCGCAGCCGCCGAGTAGCTCCGCCAGCCCCAGCGCCGCAAGGAGGCCGTACAGCTCCTCGCCCACGTTCCGGTACGCCAGCGCGCACCGCAGCCGCGTCGCGGTCAGCCGCAGCCTGGCCACCGTCTCGATCGCGGCCGGGCCGGCCCCGTCGAGCGCCGCCAGGTCGACCACCGCCCGGGCGGCCCCGCTGCGCCGCACGGCGCCCGCGAACCGCGCGCACACCCCGGGGACGTCCCCGAGCCGTACCGGTCCCCGCACCACGAACTCCACCGCACCCACCACCGGCCTCCCGGGAACTCCGCGGGCGCCCACGCCAGTTCGCGGGCCCCCGCGGAAAGAGACCCCGGCCGCCGCCCGGACTCATCGGGGCAGCGGCTTCACCCAGCGCCCCCACTCGGGTTGCCGCCGGTACCCCGCCGACGCCCAGGCGTGCCGGGCGAGTTCGTTGCGGTGCAGCACCATCGCGTCGGCGCGCCGCCCGCCCAGCGCCTCGAACCGCCGCTCGGCCGCCGCCAGCAGCGCCGTGGCCACCCCGCGCCGCCGGTACTCGGGCGCCACCGCGAGCCGGTAGAGGTGGCAGCGCCACCCGTCGAAGCCGGCGATCACGGTGCCCACGAGCCGCCCGCCGATCCAGGCCGAAAGCAGGGCCTCCGGGTCCCGCTCCAGCAGCCCCCGCACCCCCGCCACGTCGTCGCTCACGCTCACCCCCTCGGCGGCCCGCCGCCAGAACGCGAGCACCTCGGCCACCTCCGCCAGGACGGCGGCCCGCACCAGCACCTCGCTCGCCCCGCCCTCTTGACCCGACGCCCCCGAACCCCCGGGCATCCCCTCTGTCTCACACATCCCCCCATACCATCACGCCCCTCCCACCCGCCCACCCCCCTTTTTTTCGCACGCCGCAGCGGCGCACCTCCCGCACGCCACCGGCCCGCGCCCCGCCCCCGCCGCGGGTCCCGACGTGTCACCTGGGTCACGTTTGCCTCCCCTGCGCCCGGGAGGAACTGGCCAGGGCGCTGCCGCCCACGGGAGCACCCCTCGGCGAGGGGCGAACGTCAGTCGAGGACGCTAACGTCGTGTGAGGAGGTAATAGACTCACTGCTGTTGAGGGGGCGCGATTGATGAGTTACGGCGACGAATACGACGACACGCGCGCCCGCAGCGTCCCCGCACAGACCCGCACGCGCCTCCCCGAGCAACCGGACCAGGGCCCCCGCCGCCCCACCGCCTCCCCCGGCCGCACCATCGGCGCCATCGTCGGCGTCGTCGTCCTGCTCCTGGCCGCCATCGTCCTGGCCGACCGCGCCGGCGGCGAGGGCGAGCAGGAGGGCGGCGGTTCCGGCCAGGCCGAGGGCGACTCGGCCGAGGCCACCGCCCCCACCGGCGAACAGCCCGTCGACGGCTCCACCAACGGCATCCCCCGCGGCTTCGCCCAGACCGGCCAGGGCGCCCAGAGCGCCGCCGCCAACTACGCCGTCGCACTCGGCGGCACCGAGATGTTCGACCCGGAGCGCCGCCACACCATCGTCGACACCATCGCCGCCCCCACCGCGAGAGACGACCTCCAGGCCGCCTACGACGCCGCCTACAGCCCCGGCCTCAACGAGCGCCTCGGCCTCGACGAGGACGGCCTGGCCCCCCAGGGCGACACCTTCGTCAACCGCACCATGCCCGTCGGCTCCTCCCTGACCGAGTACGCCGACACCTCGGCCGAGGTCTCCGTCTGGTGCGCGGGACTCACCGGCATCGCGGGCCTCGACTCGCAAAACCCCGTCCGCACCAGCTGGTTCACCCTCCACCTCAGCCTCTCCTGGGCCGAGGGCGACTGGAAGGTCGTCAGCACCGAGCAGTCCGAGGGCCCCACCCCGGTCAACGGCGACAACGTGATCTCCGGAGCCGACGAGATCGCCGAAGCGGTCCAAGAGTACGGAGGGTTCACCTATGCGCGTTAGCCTCGCGGGCCTGCGCTCGTTCACCGCACTCAGGCTGCCGCGCCTGGCCCGGCTGGCCCCGGCCGCCGCCGGCGGCGGCCTCCTCGGCCTCGCCCTCGGCCTCTGCCTGGCCACCGGCGCCCACGCCGACGAGACCGACCCCCCGGCCGACCCCGACGCCACCCAGCCCCCCGACCGGAACAACGACGGCGCCAACGACTGCGAGCTCATCTCCGGCGGCGCCCGCGACCTGTGCGAGGGCGGCGACTCCGGCGGTGACGGCGGCGGCCTCCCGGACGCCGACCCCTCCCTCGACCCCCTCTCCTCTCTCGCCAAGGGCTGCGCCGACGCCGCCGCCTGGATCGTCAACGAACTGTCCGACCTCGTGGAGTCCACCACCAACGTCGACTTCACCAACGCCTCCTTCCTGCGTCAGTACGCCGTCGTCTTCGCCGCCTCCACCGTCCTCACCCTCATCCTGTGGCTCCTGGCCATCGTCAAGCGCGCCATCCGCGGCGTTCCCCTCACCACCGCGCTCACCGAGGCCGTCGGCTTCCTCTGGCTGACCGTCATGGCCTCCGCCTTCACCCCCCTGATCCTGTACGTCGTGGTCTCCGCCACCGACGGCATGACCCAGGGCATCGTCGCGGGCACCGGAGACAACTCCGAGGCGTTCTTCGGGGACTTCGCCGCCGCCCTGGAGGCCGGCGAGGACATCGGCGGCGGCCCGATCATGCTGATCGTCGTCTCCCTGATCTCCATCCTCGCCGCCGGCGTCCTCGCCCTCGAGCTGGTGATCCGCGCCGCCATGCTCTACGTCGGCGCCCTCCTCGGCACGGCCGTCTATGCCGGCCTCGTCGACAAGAACCTGTGGAGCCACGTCCGCCGCTGGGCCGGCATCATGATCGCGGTCATCCTCATCAAGCCGGTCATCGTCATCGTCCTCGGCCTCGCCGCCGCGCTCACCACCGGCGAGGACGACGGCCCCACCGCCGTCTCCGCCGTCGTCTCCGGCCTGGCCATCATCATCCTGGCCATCTTCGCCTCCGCGATGATCTACCGCTTCGTGCCCGGGTTCGGCGACGAGATCGTCAGCCAGCGCGCCATGCGCCAGGACACCTCCACCCGCGCCGCGAGCGCCGCCCTGTCCACCCCGGCCAACCTGCTCCGCCAGGGCATGAGCACCCACGGCGCCCGCGACGCCTCCGCGGGACCTGCCGCCGCCGCAGGCGCCGCCACCGGCCAGGGCGCCGCCAGGCCCGCCAACCCGCTCGCCCAGGGCGTCGCCGCGCACGGTACCCGCGGCGCAGACTCCACGTCATCATCGACCACAGGATCGACGAACAGGACCGGGAACCGCGGCGGTTCCGGGCCCGCGAGCAGCCAGGGAGGCAGCCGGTGACCGCACCACCCCCCACCTTCACCCGCCGCCGCACCTACCTCATCGGGCGCGCCAGGCCCCAGTCCCTCGTCGGCCGCAACCGCGAGGCCGGCGAGATCGCCCTCATCGTCGTCGGCGCGTTCCTCGGCATGATGAGCGGCATCCTCATCCCCCTCCTCACCCTCCGCCTCGTCGGCCTCGTCGGCTTTCCCCTCCTGGCCCTCGCCGCCGTCTACATGCCCTACAACGGCCGCACGTTCTACAGGTGGTTCGAGATCAACCGTTCCTTCCGCCGCACCCAGCGCCGCGGCGCCACCTACCGCTCCGCCGCCCCCGAGGCCGGCATCACCCTCGACGGCCGCGAGATCGAGATCGGCGCACCCCCCGGCGTCGGCCGCGTCCAGTGGCTCACCGCCGCCTTCGGCCCCGACGAGCTCGCCGTCCTGCTGCACACCGACCGCCGCACCATCACCGCGGCCATCGAGATCGAGGGCCCGGGCGTCGGCCTGCGCGACAGCGAGGACCAGGAGGCCCTCGTCGAACGTTTCGGCACGCTCCTCAAGCACGTCGCCAACGGCGACGGCCACGTCAGCCGCCTCCAGATGCTCGCCCGCACCCTCCCCGCCGACCCCGACGCCCACGCCAACGACGTCCGCGAACGCGGCGACGACCAGGCCCCCCGCTGGATTCAGGACTCCTACGAGCACCTCCAGTCCATGGTCTCCACCTCGAGCGAGCAGCACCGCGCCTACCTCGTCGCCTGCATGCACCACTCCCGCGAGCTCAGCCACGAGGCCCAGGCCATCGCCAAGGCCGCCGCCTCAGGCCGCGGCCAGGCCCGCCGCAGGATGAGCCGCGACGAGGCGCTCGCCGTCATCATGGCCCGCGAACTCACCGACATCTGCGCCCGCCTCACCGACGCCGACATCCGGGTGCGCCAGCCCCTCGGCGAGGCCCGCCTCTCCTCCCTGATCCACTCCATGTACGACCCGGACCACCCCATCGACCACCTCCAGGCCATGTCGCGGCGCAACGCCTGGCCGGCCGAGCTCGACGCCAGGGAGCCCACCTACCTCCAGGCCAAGACCCGCGAGTCGGAGACCCGCGAGCCCTGGTGTCACGCCACCGCCTGGATCAAGGAGTGGCCGATGACCCCCGTCGGCGTCAACTTCCTCGCCCCCCTGCTCGTTCACACCCCCGACGTCATCCGCACCGTCGCCGTCTGCATGGACCTGGAGCCCACCGAGATCGCCATCGAGCGGATGCTCACCGAGAAGACCAACGACGTGGCCGAGGCCTCCCGCGCCGCCAAGATGAACCGCACCGTCGACCCCAGGGACATCGCCGCCCACGGCCGCATCGACCAGCGCGGCGACGACCTCGCCTCCGGCGCCGCCGGCGTCAACCTCGTCGGCTACCTCACGGTCTCCTCCCCCAACCCCGAGGCGCTCGCCCGGGACAAGCGCACCATCCGCGCCTCGGCGGGTAAGTCCTATCTGAAGCTCGAATGGTGCGACCGCGAGCACCACCGCGCCTTCGTCAACACCCTCCCGTTCGCCACCGGAATCAAGCGCTAGGAGTCCCCAGTGAAGGAGGTGCCGCCATGCCGCCGCGCGACCCGCTGAGCCTCATCACCGAGGCGTTCACCAGCCTCCTGTTCGGCAGGACGGAAACGACCCGGCTGCCCGTACGTACCTCCACCGGCCAGGCGCAGGCGGTCTACCTGCCGACCGCCGCCCCCGGCCTCGGCGACTCGGGCGTCATCATCGGCCGCGAGGTCTACTCGGGCAAGGGCTACATCTACGACCCCTTCCAGCTCTACGGCCAGCAGCTGCCCGCCCCCCACTGGCTCGTCCTCGGCGAGTCGGGCAACGGCAAGTCGGCCCTGGAGAAGACCTACGTCCTGCGTCAACTCCGCTTCCGGGACCGGCAGATCGTCGTCCTGGACGCCCAGGGCGAGGACGGCGTCGGCGAATGGAACCTGATCGCCCAGGAGCTGGGCATCACCCCCATCCGCCTCGACCCGACGGCCACCCTCGACGGCAACGTCAGGCTCAACCCCCTCGACCCGGCCATCACCACCACCGGCCAGCTCGCCCTCCTGCGCACCATCATCGAGGTCGCCCTGGGCCGCCCCCTCGACGAACGCTCCGGCTTCGCCCTCAAGGTCGCCCACGCCTACGTCAACCAGACCACCGTCGACCGCCAGCCCATCCTGGGGGACATCGTCGACCGCCTCCGGCATCCCATGCCCGAGTCCGCCGACGCCATGAACGTCGACCTGGAGGACGTGCGCGCCTGGGGCCTGGACGTCGCCCTCGTCCTCGACCGGCTCGTCGACGGCGACCTGCGCGGCATGTTCGACGGGCCCACCACCGTCGGCATCGACCTCGACGCCCCCCTCATCGTCTTCGACCTCTCCCACATCGACCGCAACTCGATCGCCATGCCGATCCTCATGGCCATCGTCGGCGTCTGGCTCGAACACACCTGGATAAGGCCCGACCGCAGGAAGCGCATCTTCCTCGTCGAGGAGGCCTGGCACATCATCAACTCCCCCTCGGTCGCCCAGCTCTTCCAGCGCCTGCTGAAGTTCGGGCGCCGCCTCGGCCTGTCCTTCGTCGCCGTCGTCCACCACCTCTCCGACGTGGTCGACGGCGCCGCGGCCAAGGAGGCGGCGGCCATCCTCAAGATGGCCTCCACCCGCACCGTCTACGCCCAGAAGTCCGACGAGGCCAGGGCCACGGGGCAGGTCCTCGGCCTGCCGCGCTGGGCGGTCGAGATCATCCCCACCCTCACCCCCGGCATGGCCGTCTGGGACGTCAACGGCAACGTGCAGGTCGTCAAGCACCTGGTCACCGAGGCCGAACGCCCCCTCGTCTTCACCGACAGGGCCATGACCGAGTCCGCCTCCCGGGCCGCCGCGGCGGCGCTCGCCGAGGAGGCCCTCGCCGCGAGCGAGGACCCCTTCGAGGCGGAGACGGAGGCGCGTGTGATGTCCTTCGAGAAACGACAGGGCGTCGGCTGACGGCGCCGGGCACCTTCGGCTGAGCGGCAGGCAGGGCACAGGCGATGACGTACGAGCAGTCCCCGTCCCCCCACCCGGCGCAGGGACCGGGCCGACGCGGCGGCGTTCCCGACGAACTGCTGCTCGGCGCCCTCGCCCTGGCCGTCGGCCTGACCGCCCTCACCTGGACCGCCACCGGGCTGGCCGGCCTGCTCGCCCACGGCTCCTGGCCGCGGGGCGTCACCTTCCTGCGCACCGCGAGGGCCATGCGGTCCTTCCTCACGGACCCCGGCGACATCCCCACCGCCTGGCCCGAGGCGGACCCCGGCACCCTGCCCGGCGCCCCCGCGCTGTGGCTCACCTTCCTCGTCGAGGCGGCCCTGCTGTTTTCCACAGCCCTGTGGATCTACGTCCGCTTCGCCCGCTGGCGCGCCCGCCACACCGTCCGCCCCACCCCTGAAGGACCCCGCCCCGCCGCCCGCGCAGAACCCGCCCCGCCCGCGCCCGGCCCGCAACCCGAGCCCCACGCCAGCTACCACCCCGAGCCCAACGCCGGCTACCACCCCGAGCCTGACACCGAGCCCGCTCCCGCCCCTGACGCCGAGCCCGGCCCCCGGCCCGAGCCCCACCCGCGGCCCGAGGTTCCGCTCCTGCTCCCCCAGGCAGGCCGGCCGGCCCCCACCGAGCCCGGCCAGGACCGCCACGACCCGGGCCGGCAGGACCCGGTGAGCGCCGTACTCGAAGCCCCGCCCGGGCTGATCGTCGCCGACCCCCACGGCCGGCTCCTCGCCAAGACCGCCCGCCAGCGCGGCAGGATCGGCCCCGTCCACGTCTACGACCCGGGCCACGCCACCGACGCCCCCGTCCGGCTGCGCTGGGCCCCGCACCGCGGCTGCCAGGACATGTCCGTCGCCCGCCGCCGCGCCGCCGCCCTGCTGGCCCCCTACCGCCCCACCGAGCCGGTCTTCCGGCTCGACGCGGAGACCGCGGAGATCATCCTGCGCTGCCACCTCCACGCCGCCGCCCTCGCCGGCGAGCCCGTGCAGCAGGTCCACCGCTGGGCCCACGGCATCTCCCCCGCCACCCCGGCGAAGATCCTCCGCACCCACTCCCGCGCCGCAGGCGGCGCCTCCATGGAGCTGGAGAGCGCCCTCACCGGCCACCCCGCCCGCCGCGACGCGGCCCTGCGCCTCATCGCCAAGGCCCTCGGCGGCCTCGAACAGCTCCACATCCGCCAGGCCTGCACCCCGGGACGCGTGGACAACCTCGCCCTGGACAACCTCGCGGGCGAGGGCGCCACCCTCTACGTCGCCGGCGACCAGCGGGAGACCGCCGGGCTGCGCGGCGCCCTCGTCGACGCCCTCCGCGCCGACCAGCCCACCCTCGTCTTCCTGGCGGGCTGACCCGCCCGCCACCACGTCCCCGCCCCCGAACGCCCCGCGGGCTCCGGCGTTTTCCCCAGGCCGGTCAGGGGTGTTCCGGGCGTTCCGGATGCCCCTGGGGTTCCGGGGGCCCGTCCGGCCCGTGCGGCGGCGGGGGCGGAATGGTCCCGAGCCCCGGCGCCGGCCCGGGCCACACCAGCAGCACCGGGCAGGGCGCGTGGTCCACCACGAACCGGCTCGCGGGCCCCAGGCTCCGCGGCCCCAGGTGCTCCCGATCGCCGTCCCTGGCGAGGATCAGCAACTCGGCCCCGTCCGCAGCCGCCACCACCTCGTGCTCCACCCGCCCGGCCCGTTCGGAACGGGTGCAGGGCCGGCCGAGCTCGCCGGCCGCCGCGGCCAGCAGCTCCCGCGCCGCCGAGGAGGCGAGTCCCGCCACCCGCGGCCCCGGATCGCGCTCCGGATGCCCCCGCCCCAGCAGGCCCGCATAGGCCCCGCGCGCGGCCCCCGGCACCTCCTCCGCGGAGACGTGCAACAGCACGATGCGGCAGTTCTCCGGCACGTGCTCCCGCGCCGCCGCCACGCAGGCCCGCCAGGTGCCCTCCACGATCCAGACGACGACGGCCACGGTCCTCACCCTCCAACGATCCGCAGCGAGACCCACAGCGCCGGCACGGCCGACACCAGCGCGGCCGGCACCGTCGCCACGCCGAGCACGGTGAACTCCCGCAGGTTCACCTCTCCGTCCTGCATACGTACCACGCGCCGCCACAGCAGCGTCGCCAACGAACCGGCGTAGGTGAGGTTCGGCCCGACATTGACCCCCACCAGCACCGCCGCCACCGCGCCCGTTCCCGCCTCCGCCGCCGGCGGCAGCAGCACCGGCACGGCGGGCAGGTCGTTGACCAGGTTCGCCGGCAGGGCCGCGCGAACGGCCCGACCGCCTCGGGCAGGCCGCGGTGCCTGGCCACCGCCCAGCCGAGGACGGCGAGCGGCACCAGCAGGGAGAGCGGTTCGGCGAGCGCGGCGTTCAGCGGGGCACCGATCGGTCAGACGGGTCTGAGGGCCAGCTCGAAGGCGCGGAAGGCGGGATCACGCGGATCAGTGTCGCTGCTGCCCGTGGGCCGGAAGCCGAGCGACTCGTAGAACCGCGCCGCCCTGGGGTTGTTCTCGTGGACGCGCAGCCGCACCTCGCGCCCCTGGCCCCAGTCGATGGCCGCGCGCATCAGCTGCCCGGCGAGGCCGGTGCCCCGGTGTTCGGGAAGCATGTAGACGCCGACGACGTACACCAGCCCGCGCTTGGCGAAGGCGCCGACCATGCCGGCCCAACTCCCGTTCTCGGCCTCACCGATGAACGTCACCGTCTCCCGGCCCGAGGCGCGGCGCTCCCACTCGCCCCGGGTGAGCCGCACGGCCTCCTCGTAGGGTTCGTAGAACGCCACGGGCGCCACCGGGTCCCGCAGCGCGGCGAGCCGCAGCTCACGCAGCCGCTCCCAATCCTGCCGGGACGTCTGTCGGATTGTGTACCCCATGCGGCGATGCTCGCACCACGCGTGCCGCTCTGCAAACAAGTAGGGCCCGCTGGATGACCAACGGGCCCTACTTATTCACAAATTGTCCGGCGGTGTCCTACTCTCCCACACGGTCCCCCGTGCAGTACCATCGGCGCTGGAAGGCTTAGCTTCCGGGTTCGGAATGTAACCGGGCGTTTCCCCTCCGCCATGACCACCGGAACACTC
>NZ_RBAL01000013.1 GCF_003626535.1 Streptomyces hoynatensis | reverse complement strand
TTGTTGTCCAGGCAGAGGAGAGTCTTCGAATTTTCTGAATGTGACTGGAGTACAGACGTGGGGTGGGAGGGGCCGCGGGGCGTGCGGCCGGCCCGCGGCTCCCGCGGCGCGCCGCCCCGGCCGGGCTGCGGGCGGTGGCGCGGCTCGCGGGCCGCCCGCGCCTCGCCTCCCGGCCGGGGCCGCCGTCGCCTCCTGGGGCTGCCGGGCAGCCGCGGGTGTCGAAGCACGCCCGCTCCCCCTCAGTAGTGGTCGCCGGTGGAGCGGCGGCGGCGGGCCAGGAACACGTAGCCCGCGGCACCGGCGAGGGCGATGCCGCCGCCGACGGCCAGCGCCGTCGTCTGGCTGCCGCCCTCGTCACCGCCCCGGGCGGCGCCGCCGAAGCCGGCCGCCGCGCCGCCGGTCGGGGTGGCCGTGAAGGTGAAGTTGGTGGTCAGGGTGGTGCCGTCGTCGCAGGGCACGGTCACCGGGTAGCGCTGGCCGACCACGAGACCGCTGGTCTTGATGGTGCCGGTGCCCGTCCACTGGTGGTTGCTGGTCTGCCGCAGGGTGATGCTCTGCTGGAAGGCCTGCGAGGTGGCCGGGCCGCTGGGGCGGCAGGTGGCCCGCACGGTGACCCGCGTGCCCGCGCCGCCCGAGCTCGGGCTGATGGTCAGGGGCGAGGAGTTGCTCCAGCCGGGCAGGGCCGGGGCGGCGGCCTCGGCGGCCGTCGTGCCGGCGCCCTCCGCGGCGAGGGCCGGGGTGGCGAGGCCGAGGGTGAGCAGCGTGGCGGCCGTAACGGCCAGGCGGCGGCTGCCTCTTGGGTGCAGGGGCTTCATGAAAGGTGACCTCCGGGTCGTCTGCGGCACGCAGCGGCGTGACGGGATGTCACCTATGCGAACAGTGCGTCACGCCCGCCGCATCCGGAGCGCCTCCCTGCGGGTGCCGGGTTGCGCCGTTCGGGCCGGTGCCGCCCGCGCTCCCGGCGGCGCCCGCGCCCCCGGCGGGCCGGCGTGCCCGTGGGGCGGCCGGGTGCCCGGCCGCCCCACGGGGAAGGGGCTACTTCGACTCCAGGTCGCGGCGCCGGAAGCCCGCAAGGCCGAGCCAGATCAGCGCGGCGGCCAGGGCCGTCATCACCAGCAGCGGGGTCCAGGCCAGGTCGGCGGCCGGCACCTGGGGCACGTGGCCCACCGGGGAGAGGTCGCTCAGCCAGTCCGGGAGGGCGATCAACTCGCCGAGGTAGACGGTGAAGAACGCGTACGCCGGCACGACCCAGGCCGCCGCCGTCGCGCGCGGGAACCAGCCGTACAGCGCGACCGCCACCCCGGCGGTCACCCACAGCGCGGGCGCGTAGGCGAGCGAGGACAGGGGCAGCTTCCACAGCAGCGCGCCGTCGTCGGCAGAGGCCGCGCCCGAGGCGCCGAAGCCGAAGCCGGCGAGCAGCATCAGCGCGGTGCCGCCGGCCAGCGCGACCGCCAGGTGGCTGCCCAGCCACCGGGTGCGGGACAGGCCGGTGGCCAGCACCGGCTCGGCGCGGCCCGCGGACTCCTCGGCCCGCGGCCGCAGCGTGGCCATCACCACGTGGCAGGCGACGAGGATGGCCAGCACGCTCATCGCCACGGAGGCGAAGGACTCCACGAGGTCGCCGCCCAGCTCCTCCACCAGCCGGCGCAGCTCCTCGTTGTCCTGGAGCAGGTCCTCGGCCTCGCCGAGGATCGAGCCGTACATGAGGCTGAACAGCAGGGCGCCCGCGGCGAAGCCGGCCAGGACGCCGCGCTGGAGCCGGAACGCGAAGCCGGCCGGCCGGGACAGCGCCGTGGACGCGGCCGGGCGGCCCGGGCGCGGCGGGCGCAGCCCGGCGCCGACGTCCCGCCTGGCGCTGAGCGCGAGGGCGGCGGCGCAGCAGCCGAGGACGAGCAGCAGGTGCAGGCCGAGCGGCCACCAGCGGTCGTCGACGTAGACGTAACAGCGCTGCGCCCAGCCGATGGGGGAGAGCCAGGAGAGCGCGTCCGGGCCGACGTCCCCGACGGCGCGCAGCGCGTACGCGGTGCCGACCGCGGTGAGGGCGAGGCCGGAGGCGCCGCGGGAGAAGGGGGTGATCTGCACGGTGACGGCGGCGATCGCGGCGAAGGACAGGCCGATGCCGAGGCTGGTGGCGCCGTAGAGCAGGGAGCCGGCGCCGGTGACGCCCGCCATGCCCAGGCCGGCGAGCGTCCCGGCCAGGAGCAGGCCGAGCGCCAGGTTGGCCAGCGCGGCGACCGCGAGGGCCGCGGCCAGGTGGGCGTGCCGTCCCACGACGGAGGCCCGCAGCAGCTCGGCGCGGCCGGTCTCCTCCTCGGTCCTGCTGTGCCGCACCACGGTGAGCACGCTCATCAGGCCGACGGCGACGCCCATGAAGCCGATGAGCTGGTGGCCGGTCATCGCGCCGTAGTCGTAGCCGCCGTCCAGGTAGTGCTCCGGGCCGGACATGGCCAGTCCCGCGGGGCCCGAGAGGGTGTCGGCGAGTTCGGCGCGGTCCTCGGCGGTGCCGTACTGGCCGGAGAAGCCCGAGACCGTGGAGACGGTGGTGAGGTAGAGCGCGGCGATCCACACCGGCAGGCGGACCCGGTCGCGCCGCAGGCTGAACCTGAGGAGGGTGCCGGTGCCCGCGAGCGGGTGCCCGCGGCCGGTGGCCGCGGGGCCGGCGGGTGGGGCCGGGCGCCGGGCGGTGGCGATGCTCATCGCGCCGCCTCGCTCCGGGGCGCCCGTCCGCCGCGGTTCCCCGGGGTGGTGGGGGACGCGTGGGCCTGGTGGTTTCCGCGCTCCTCGCCGAGCTCGTCGCCGTAGTGCCGCAGCATCAGCTCCTCCAGCGTCGGCGGGTGGCTGACCAGGCTGCGCAGGCCCAGCGCGGACAGGGCGCGGATCGCCTCGTCGAGGCTGCCGCCGTCGACCGTCAGGTGCACGTGGCTCCCCTCGGCGCGCAGGTCGTGCACGCCGGGGAGGCCGGCCAGGGTGCCGGCGGGGCGGCTGGTCTCCGCCTCGATCGTCGTCCTGGTGAGGTGGCGCATCTCGCTCAGCGTGCCCGACTGCACGACCCGGCCGAGCCGGACGATGCTGACCCGGTCGCAGAGCTTCTCGACCTGGGCCAGGATGTGGCTGGAGAGCAGCACCGTCCTGCCCTCGGCCTTGGCCTCGTCGATCACGTCCTGGAAGACGACCTCCATGAGCGGGTCGAGGCCCGAGGTGGGCTCGTCGAGCAGCAGCAGCTCGGCGTGCGAGGCGAGGGCGGCGACGATCGCCACCTTCTGCCGGTTGCCCTTGGAGTAGGTGCGGCCCTTCTTCGTCGGGTCGAGCCCGAAGCGCTCGACGAGGTCGGCCCTGCGGCTCCCGTCGAGCCCGCCGCGCAGCCGCCCGAGCAGGTCGACGGCCTCGCCGCCGGTGAGGTTGGGCCACAGCTCGACGTCGCCCGGGACGTAGGCCAGGCGCCGGTGCAGCTCCACCGCGTCGTGCCAGGGGTCGCCGCCCAGCACCCTGGCCGTGCCGGAGTCGGCGCGCAGCAGGCCGAGCAGGACGCGGAGGGTGGTGGACTTCCCGGCGCCGTTCGGCCCGAGGAAGCCGTGGACCTCGCCCCGGGCCACCCTGAGGTCGAGGCCGTCGAGGGCGCGGGTCCGCCCGAAGGTCTTCACCAGCCCGGAGACGGAGATGGCGTCCCCTGGGTCGCCGGTCTCCCCGGCGTTTCCCGGGCTCTCGGGGCTTCCGGGGCCCGGGGAGGTGCCGGCATTGCTTGCCTTGGTCATGCCGAGCAACCTAGTGTGTCTTCAAAAATTTGTGAAGTTTCCTGAAGTCAATGAAGCGTTAAGACCTCGCGGGAGGGGTGGGAGGATGGCACGGTGATCGAACGCGACATCACGACACGAAGAACCGATGAGCGGACCGGGCCGCCCGGGGTGCCGCGTCGGCCCGCCGAGCCGCGCCACGCGTACACCGAGGAGATGGCGGCCTTCGTGGAACGGTTCGCGGCCGACCTCACCGAGGCGGGGATGCAGCGGATGCCCGCGCGGGTCTTCTCCTGCCTGCTCGCCTCCCAGGAGAACGGCCTGACCTCGGCGGAGCTCGCCACGCGGCTGCAGATCTCGCCCGCCGCCGTCTCCGGCGCGGTCCGCTACCTCTCCCGCCTCAGCATGCTGCGCCGCGAGCGCGAGCCAGGCTCCCGCCGCGAGCGCTACCGGCTGCTGCACAACGCCTGGTACGAGACCATGCTCAGCCGGGAGCCGCTGCTCTCGCGCTGGTCGGCGAGCCTGCGGGCCGGCATCGACGCGGTGGGCGCGGGCACCCCGGCCGCGGCCAGGCTCTCGGAGACGGCCGAGTTCATGGAGTTCCTCCAGACCGAGCTCGACGGCATCCTCGCCCGCTGGCGCGAGCGCGTGTCCGGCGAGCCGGCCGTGAACGGCGCTACCGCCGCGACCGGCGAGTCCGGGGTGGGCCGGGAGTCAGGCGCGGCGGCCGGGCCGCGTGCCGTGGCGGGCTGATCAGCCCTGGGCGGGCACCGTCAGCCGCAGCGCCCCGGGGCGCACCGTCCAGGTGCGGGTGCGGGTCGGCCCCGAGTCCACCGCGTTGGCCCGGTAGCTGAACGCCGCGCCCGACACCGTCACGGAGGTCGCCCGCACGTGGACGTCCCCGGCCCGCGCCCCGGTCCAGGAGCGCACCACCACCTCGGCGAGCCCGTCCGCCGCCCGGACCGAGACCCCCGCCACCGGCCGGTCGACGTCCGCCAGCACCCGGCCGTCCGCCTCCACCCGCAGCCGCTGCCGCGCCGGGTGCTTGGCCCGCCACCACAGCGGCGCCGCTAAGGACCGCGGCCTGGGCGGCGCCGGGATGCCGAGGGAGCCGAGCACCACGCCGTCGGCGTCGTCCACCAGCACGTCGAGCCGCCTGACGGTGCCGGTCAGCACCGCCCGGGAGGCCGCCACCGCATCGGTCGGCAGGCCCAGCGCCCGCGACACCGGCACCGCGGTGGCGGGCCCGACAGGCACCATCCCCAGCGGGCTCTTCCCCAGCTCGCCGTTGCGGTGCAGCTCGCGCACGGCGCTCAGCAGCGCCCGGTCGTCCCCGACCACCACCACCCGCCGCCCGCCCCGCCTGGCCAGCGCCCGGGACATCGCCCAGGGCCCGTCCAGCACGCAGACCTTGACCTCGCTCGCGCCCGCGCTCAGCACGTCCCTGGCGATCCGTACCGATTCACCATCCGTCTCCCGGGCCGTCGGGTCGATGACGATGAGCACTGACTGTTCGCCTCCCGGCTGCGTCTCCCGTAAGCTCTCTGTGCAAGAGCCCCTGTCGCGATTGCGCCAGGGGTTTCGTCGATCCGGGGCAGCTTTTGCGTAGATGCCCCGCTCGGAAGGGGTGTACGCCTGTGCCCGCACTTGTGCTGCTCGGTGCTCAGTGGGGTGACGAAGGCAAAGGCAAGGCGACCGATCTGCTCGGAGGCTCGGTCGACTACGTGGTGCGCTACCAGGGCGGCAACAACGCCGGGCACACCGTCGTGGTGGACGGCGAGAAGTACGCGCTCCACCTGCTGCCCTCCGGCATCCTCTCCCCCGGCTGCACCCCGGTCATCGGCAACGGCGTGGTCATCGACCCGAAGGTGCTCCTGGAGGAGCTGAGCGTCCTCGCCGAGCGCGGCGTCGACACCTCCCGCCTGCTGATCAGCGGCAACGCCCATCTGATCACCGGTTACCACCAGACGCTCGACAAGGTCTCCGAACGCTTCCTCGGGAAGCGCAAGATCGGCACCACGGGGCGCGGCATCGGGCCGGCGTACGTGGACAAGATCAACAGGCAGGGTATCCGGGTCCAGGACCTCTTTGACGAATCGATCCTGCGCCAGAAGATCGAGGCGGCGCTCGACCAGAAGAACCAGGTGCTCGCCAAGCTCTACAACCGCCGCGCCATCGACCCCGGCCAGGTCGTCGAGGAGCTGCTCGGCTACGCGGAGCGCATCAGGGACTACGTCTGCGACACCACGCTGGTCCTCAACCGGGCGGTGGACGAGGGCAAGGTCGTGGTCCTGGAGGGCGGGCAGGGCACCCTGCTCGACGTCGACCACGGCACCTATCCCTTCGTCACCTCGTCCAACCCCACCGCGGGCGGCGCCTGCACCGGCTCCGGCATCGGGCCGACGAAGATCAGCCGGGTCATCGGCATCCTCAAGGCGTACACGACGCGCGTCGGCGCCGGCCCCTTCCCCACCGAGCTGTTCGACGAGGACGGCGAGGCGCTGCGGCGCATCGGCGGGGAGTTCGGCGTCACCACCGGCCGCAACCGGCGCTGCGGCTGGTTCGACGCCGTGATCGCCCGGTACGCGACGCGCATCAACGGCCTGACCGACTTCTTCCTCACCAAGCTCGACGTCCTCACCGGCTGGGAACGCGTCCCGGTCTGCGTCGCCTACGAGATCGACGGCCGGCGGGTCGAGGAACTGCCCTACAGCCAGAGCGACTTCCACCACGCCAAGCCGATCTACGAGTACCTGCCCGGCTGGAGCGAGGACATCACCAAGGCGCGGGCCTTCGAGGAACTGCCGCAGAACGCACAGGCGTACGTGCGGGCGCTCGAGGAGCTCTCGGGAGCCCCCGTCTCCGCCATCGGCGTCGGCCCGGGCCGCGAGGAGACCATCCAGATCAACTCCTTCCTGTGAGGACCGTGCGCCGCCGCCCTCCCGGCGGCGCACGGGAAACGGGCCCGGCGCGCGAGCCGATCGCGCGCCGGGCCCGTTCCTCGCCCGCCTCGGGACTACTGGCTGAGCGTGGCCTGGAAGCCGCTGCTCTCGCCGAAGGGCGTCATCTGCACCACGTCGTTCGTGGTGCTCGGGTCCGTCCACTCGATCCGGTAAGGCGGCAGCGGGTCGCAGCTGCCCGAGGTGACCTCGCCGGGACCGACCAGCACCGAGGTCTCGCTGACGCCGCCGGCGATGAGCACCGACTGCCAGGTGCAGGAGCCGTTGGTGTAGGTGAGGGCCAGGTCGCCGGCGTTGGCCGAGTACTCGGCGGTGAACTGGAAGTCGGGGGCGGCGAAGGTGTGGTCGTAGATGCCGAGCGGCATCCCGTCCGAGTCCACGTAGAGCGCGGCCGGCTGGAGCGTCGCGGTCCTGGTCCCGTCGCTCCACAGCAGCGAGCCGTCCGTCTGGTACTGGATGGTCTGCTCGCCGTACGGCTGGCAGGTCGCCCCGGAGGGGGAGGTGCCGGTGACGCCGGTGCCCGAGATGCTGATCGAGCTGCCCGTGGCGGAGGTCAGCACCGCCTGCTCGGTGCACATCAGCTGGGTCAGGACCGTGTACTGGGTGGCGACGGTCGCGCCCGCGCCGCCCTCGCTGATCTCGATGCGCTGGAAGTTGGCGCCCTCGGCGCCGCCGCTGACCTCGCCCTCCCAGGCGCCGACGAACTCGTAGGGCACGGTCGCCGACGGGTCCTGCGGCGGCGCCGACTGGCTCTGCTCCTGCGAGGGCGAGGCGCTGCCCGAGGGGTCGGGGCTCGCGGAGGAGGAGGGGCTGGTCGGCGGGTCGTCGGCCTCGTCGTCGGAGTCGCCGCCGAGCGCGAACACCGCCACGCCGACGACCAGCGCCAGCACGGCCACCGCCGCGACGATGATCCAGGCCGTGTTGTTGTTGCGCCGCGGGCCGCCCGGGCCCGCCGGGGGGCCGACGACCGTGGGCCCGCCCGGGTAGCCGGGGCCGTACGCGCCCTGGGCGTTCGGGTCCTGCGGATACCCGTAGGCGGGGGTGCCGGGGGCCTGCTGCGGGAAGCCGTAGCCGCCCTGTCCCGGCGGGGGCGGGGTGCCGTAGCCGGGCGGCGGCACGGCCGAGGTCATGGTCGCCATCGCGTTGACGCCCGTGCCCGGCCCCTGCGGGGGCGGCGGCGTGGCCGGAACGCTCAGCTGCGTCGGGGTCGGGGGCGCCGGCGGCACCGGGGAGGCGCCGGGCGGCAGCGGGGTGACCGGGGGCTGCTGCGGCATGGCGGGCGGCGGCGCGTTCTGCGGCAGCGGCGGCGCCTGCAGCGGGTCCTCGGAGTCGAGGAGCTCGACCGCGTGCCGGCCGAGCCGGGCCACCAGGGCGCCGGGCAGCCACGGCTCGTCGCCCGCGTCGGGTATGTCGGTGTACTGGAGCAGCTGGTCCAGGCTCGGCCGCTGCGTGGGGTCCTGGGTGAGGCAGCTCTCGATCAGCGGCTTCACCGCCTCGGGCACGCCCTCCAGGTCCTGCTCGCCCTGGACGATGCGCAGCATCAGCGCGGTCATGGCGCTGTTGGCGTCGCCGAAGGGGGTGCGTCCGGTGGCGGCGAAGGTGAGGACGGAGCCGAGGCAGAAGATGTCGCTCGCCGCGGTCAGGGTCTCGCCGCGGCACTGCTCGGGGGACATGAAGCCGGGGGAGCCGACCGCGGCGCCCGTCCTGGTCAGCCCCTCGCCCGACTCCAGGGCGCGGGCGATGCCGAAGTCGATGACGCGGGGGCCGTCGATCGTGATCATCACGTTGGACGGCTTGAGGTCGCGGTGGACGAGGCCGGCCGCGTGGATGTCGCGCAGCGCCTTCACCAGGCCGTTGGCCAGGACGAACAGGGTGCGCTCCGGCAGCGGGCCGTAGCTGTCCGCCACCACCTCGTGCAGCGAGGGCCCGGCCACGTAGCCGGTCGCCACCCAGGGCGTCTCGGCCTCCGTGTCACAGTCGAGCACGGGGGCGGTCCACTCCCCGCCGACCCGGCGCGCCGCGTCGACCTCATGCTGGAAGCGCTGGCGGAACTCCGGTTGGGCGGCAAGTTCCGGCTGGACGAGCTTGACGGCGACCGTGCGTCCGCGGTCGGAGCGGGCGAGGTAGACGCTGCCCATTCCGCCGGCGCCCAATTTCCCCAGCAGCCGGTAGTGCCCCACCCGTTGAGGATCTGACGGCCCGAGCGGTTTCATCCTGCGCTACTCCTCTTCGCTGCGGTAAGCCTCATGAGAATACGGGCGCCTGCACACACGAAGGAGGACAGAAGCCGAACCGTAATCGGTTCCCGCACCGGCAGGGGGATTGAAGTCTGTGCCTATTCGTGACCGGAATCAGACCGAGTCGTTGCATGCCGCGGAGCCGACGGCCGACAGCACCGCTGCCGCCCCCGTCGGGCGCCGAAGGCCCGTGCGGACACTGTAGTTGGCCCTGGCGAAACTTCGGCGCCCAACGGGTCGGTAACTACTCCCTGTTCACCGTGAAGCCCCCGCTGTCCGCACCGAAGGGGGTGAAGACGAGGGAACTCGCGTCCCCGTCCTCGGCGACGTTCACCTGCACCGAGAAGCTCGGCAGCGGGTCGCAGCCGCTGCCCGCGGTCACGGTGCCCGGGCCCAGGACGAGCGATGTCGCCTGGAGCCCCCCGCTGATCATGGCGTCGGTCCAGGTGCAGTTGCCCTGGGTGAGGGTGAACGCCATCTCCCCGGCCGGGGCCCTGACCTCGGGGGCGACCGTGTAGCCCGCACCCGCGAAGGTCTGGTCGAAGACCGAGTACGGCATGCCGTCGTAGGTGTCGTCGCCGCTGGATTCGTCGTACGTGTCGTAGTCGGTCATCGAGGAGAGGGTCAGGTCGCCCGAGTAGCCCGCGTCGTCCTCCCAGTGCAGGGTGCTCCCCTGGAGCTGGAGGGTCTGGTTCCCGTACGGCTGGCAGCCCGCGTCGCTCGGCGTCTGCGAGGTGATCCCGGAGCCCTGGAGGGTCACGGTCGTGCCGTCGGAGGAGGAGAGCGTGGAGGACTCCACGCACATGGCGGTGGGGCCGACCGTCCACTGGGTGGCCACGGTGGCGCCGGCCTCGCCGGCGACGATCTCGATCCGCTCGAAGTAGGCTGTGTCGTCGCCCTGGAGCCGGCCCTCCCAGGCGCCGATCATGTTGTCCGGCACGCTGCCGGTGCCCGGCTCCTGGCTCGATCCGCCGTCCGTGGGGCCGCCGGTGGGCCCCTCGGTGTTCTCGCCGGTCGCGGTCGGGTTCGGGTCGGGATCGTCGTCGCCGCCGCCGGAGGCGACCACGGCGATGACGACGGCGAGCACGATGACGACGCCCACCGCGATGCCGATGAGCAGCGCGTTGTTGCGCCCGCCCGGCTTCGGCCCGCCGGGCGGCTGCGGGCCTCCGGGGCCCGCGGGCCCGCCGGGATAGCCCGCGCCGTACGGGTTCTGGCCGGGCAGCGGGGTCGGCTGCGGGTAGCCCGGCGGCGGGGCCTGCTGCGGGTAGCCGTAGGAGGCGCCGGGCGGCGGCGTCCCGTAGCCGGGGGGCGGGGTCGCGGAGGCCATCGTCGGCATGGCGTTGACGCCGGTGCCGGACGGCGGGGGCGGGCTCGGTGGCGGCGTCGCCGGGGGGCCGCCCTGCGGCGGGGGCCCTGCGGCGAACTGGGTCGCCGTCTGCAGGGGGTCCTCGGAGTCGAGGAGTTCGACCGCGTGCCGGCCCAGGCGGGCCACCAGCGCCCCCGGCAGCCAGGGCTCCCCGTCGTCGGGTATCTCCGTGTGCTGGACCAGCTGTTCGAGGGTGGGCCGCTGCGCCGGGTCCAGGTTCAGGCAGGCCTCGATCATGGGCCGCACGCTCGCGGGCACGCCCTCCAGGTCGTGCTCGCCCTGGACGATGCGCAGCATCAGCGCGGTCATGGCGCTGTGCGGGTCGCCGAAGGGGGTGCGTCCGGTGGCGGCGAAGGTGAGGACGGAGCCGAGGCAGAAGATGTCGCTCGCGGTGGTCAGCGTCTGGCCGCGGCACTGCTCGGGGGACATGAAGCCGGGGGAGCCGACCGCCGCGCCGGTGCGGGTGAGGCCGGGGCCCTCGGACTCCAGGGCGCGGGCGATGCCGAAGTCGATGACGCGGGGGCCGTCGATGGTGATCATCACGTTGGACGGCTTGAGGTCGCGGTGGACGAGGCCGGCCGCGTGGATGTCGCGCAGCGCCTTCACCAGGCCGTTGGCCAGCAGGAACAAGGAGCGTTCCGGCAGCGGCCCGTAGGTGTCCGCCACCACCTCGTGCAACGAGGGCCCGGCCACGTAGCCGGTGGCCACCCAGGGGGTGGCCGCCTCGGTGTCGGCGTCCAGCACCGGCGCCGTCCAGTCGCCCCCGACCCGGCGCGCGGCCTCCACCTCGTGCTGGAAGCGCCGCCTGAATTCCGGTTGTGCGGCGAGTTCCGGCTGGACGAGCTTGACGGCGACCGTGCGTCCGCGGTCGGAGCGGGCGAGATAGACGCTGCCCATTCCGCCGGCGCCCAATTTCCCCAACAGCCGGTAGTGCCCCACCCGTTGGGGGTCTGTCGGCCCGAGCGGTTTCATGTGTGGCTACTCCCTCAGCCTTCCGGGTTCGACCCGCGCTTCGCCCTCTTCCGTCCCACGAGTCCGTCCCACGAGCATACGGGCGACTCGATTTCCGGCTCACCGGGGCGGAGAATCCCGCCCCGGCGCGGGCGTGCCCGGGGGATCTCATTCCTGCAACTGCGCGGTGAAGCCCTCGTCGTCCGAGCCGAAGAACGGCGTGAAGGTGATCGTCGGTGCCGTTTCGAGGAAACCGACGTCGTCCCAGGTCAGCTTGTACGGCGGCAGGCGGTCGCAGCCACCCGAGACCGGGTCGCCCGGACCCACGATCAGGGTCGTGTCGTCCTGGTTGCCCGAGAAGACCACTGCCTCCCACTGGCAGGAGCCGTTGTCGTAGGTGAGGGCGAGGTCGCCGGCGTTGCCGTCGTGCGCGGTGGTGATCTCGAAGTCGGGTGCCCGGTAGGTGCTGTTGTAGATGTCGATCGAGACGCCGTCCCCGCCGGGCGACAGGGCGGAGGGGGCCATGGTCGCGTGGAGGTTGCCATTGGCCCACAGCAGCGTGCCGTCGTCCTGGAGCGTCAGCGTCTGGTTGGAGTAGGGGCCGCAGTTGTCGAGTTCGCCGGCGGGTGAGGCGGCGGTGGCCCCGGTGCCCTGGATGCCGAGGCCGTCCTCTCCTGAGGAGACGAGGGCGGCCTGCTCGGTGCACAGCAGCCCGTTGAGCAGCGTCCACTGGGTGGCGACCGTGTCGCCGCCGTCGCCCTCGGTGATCTCGATGCGCTGGTACCAGTGCTTGTCCTCGTCGTTCTCGTAGACCTCCCCCTCCCAGGCGCCGACGTACTGGGGGCCGACCGTGGCGTTCGGATCGGCGTCGACGTTGTTCGAGGAGTCGTCGGAGCCGTCGTCCGAGGGGTCGTCCGAGGGGTCCTCCGAGGGCCCGGTCGAGGAGTTGCCCGACGGGCTGGTCTGCCCGCCGGTCGGGCCGCCGTCGTCCGCCTCGTCGTCCGAGCCGCCGCCGAGCGCCACCACGCCGATGACCACGGCGATCGCGAAGACCACCACGGCGGCGATGCCGATGAGGAGCACGTTGTTGCGCCGCGGCCCGCTCGCGCCGGGGCCGGCGGGGCCGGCGGGGCCGCCCGGGTAGCCGGTCCCGTACGGGTTCGCGGCGACCGGGCCGGTGGCCGGGCCCACCCCCTGCTGGGGGTAGCCGTAGGCGGGGGCGCCCGCCGTCGGCTGCGGGTAGCCGTAGGCCCCGCCGGGGGGCGGCGAGGGCGGCGGGGTGGCGTAGCCGGGGGGCGGCGAGGGCGGCGGGGTGGCGGAGGCCATCGTCGCCATGCCGTTCGTCCCCGGGGTCTGGGGCGGCGGGGACGGCGTCCCCTGGGTGGGCTGCGCCGGGTGGGCGGGCTGGTAGGTGGTGAGCGGGTCCTCGGAGTCGAGGAGTTCCACCGCGTGCCGGCCGAGGTGGGCCACCAGGGCGCTGGGCAGCCAGGGGTCGCCGCTCGGATCGGGAACGTCGGTCCGCCGCGCCAGTTCGTCGAGCGTCGGCCGCTCGCCCGGCTCCTGCCGCAGGCAGTCCTCGATGACGCCGCGGATGTTCTCCGGCACGCCGTCGAGGTCGTACTCGCCCTGGACGATGCGCAGCATCAGCGTCGTCATCGCGGTGTGCGGGTCGCCGAAGGGGGTGCGTCCGGTGGCGGCGAAGGTGAGGACGGAGCCGAGGCAGAAGATGTCGCTCGCGGTGGTCAGCGTCTGGCCGCGGCACTGCTCGGGGGACATGAAGCCGGGGGAGCCGACCGCCGCGCCGGTGCGGGTGAGGCCGCCGGTGGTGACGTCGAGGGCGCGGGCGATGCCGAAGTCGATGACGCGGGGGCCGTCGATGGTGATCATCACGTTGGACGGCTTGAGGTCGCGGTGGACGAGGCCGGCCGCGTGGATGTCGCGCAGCGCCTTCACCAGGCCGTTGCCCAGGGGGAAGAGGGTGCGCTCCGGCAGCGGCCCGTGCATGCCGGTGACGGCGTCGTGCAGCGAGGGCCCGGCCACGTAGCCGGTGGCCACCCAGGGGGTGGCCGCCTCGGTGTCGGCGTCCAGCACCGGCGCCGTCCAGTCCCCGCCGACCCGGCGCGCCGCGTCGACCTCGTGCTGGAAGCGCTGGCGGAACTCCGGTTGGGCGGCAAGTTCCGGCTGGACGAGCTTGACGGCGACCGTGCGTCCGCGGTCGGAGCGGGCGAGGTAGACGCTGCCCATTCCGCCGGCGCCCAATTTCCCCAGCAGCCGGTAGTGGCCCACCTGCTGGGGATCTGTCGGCCCGAGCGGTTTCATTGTGAACTACTTCCTTTCACCCCGTGGTTCCCCCGTGATCCACCCCGTGGTTCACACCCCGTCGTCCCCCCGTCGTTCCCGGCCCGCGCCGCTCGCCGCGCCCCCGCCCGCTCGGCCGGGGACCGGGCTCCGGGCGGACGCGGGGACCACGCGACTTCCCGGGCCGTTTCCCTGCACGCTCAGGAAGGACAGAAGCGGAACGGCGAACGGTTCCCGGTCCTGTGCCGCGTTCGGCGGGTGTGCGCGATCGTGATCCGCGGAAGGCTAGCCATTCCGGGCAAACTCGACCGGATCGCGGTCGAGATCGTTCAGCCACACGATCTTGATCTTGCTGTCGTCGTCCTCTTCCGTCCACAAACGGAAGGCGGCGTAGACGTCGCACTCGTCGCCCTCGCCGGACTCCACCAGGGTGTCCGGGCCCAGGACGATCTCCCGCCCGTTGACCTGGACCAGGCGGTTCTCCCAGGTGCAGGTCGTCTCGTCGGTGGTCTCGGTGTACCGCAGGACGGAGTCGCCGAAGGAGCCCTGCGAGATGGTGATGTCGCTCCTGCCCTGGGTGTGGTCGTCGGTCTCCCAGGCGCCGCCCCAGTCGCCGATCAGGGTGTCGGGCACGACGGCGTTGCCGTCCGACGGCGCCTCGTGCAGGGTCGACGTCTCCTCGCGGTAGCTCCAGTCCAGGCCGTCCTCGCCCAGCTTGAGGCGCTGCGGCCGGTCGTCGTCGCCACAGCCGCCGCTGGTCACCGCGTCCTCGGGCACGCTCCAGTCGGACCGCTCGGTGAACTCCAGGCCGTCGTCCCCGCTGAAGGAGGTCATCACCATGTCGAAGCGGCACAGCTCGCGCGGGGCGAGGGTCATCGCGGTGCCGACGACGTCCCCCTCGCCGCCCTGGACGATCTCGAAACGCAGCTTGTGCAGCACGCCGCTGCCGTCCTCGTAGTCCCCCTGCCAGGCGCCGAGGTACGCCTCGTCGATCGTGGAATCGTCGCCCCCGGCGAGCTGGTTCGCCACGACCACCCCGAGCACCGCGACCAGCGCGAGCACGCCGATGGCGGCGACCACGCCCAGCGGCGGCCGGCGCCGCCTCGCCGGCTGCGGCCCGGTCGCGTAGGGCGCGCCGAACCCCCCGGTGTTCGGCATCGAGCCGACGGAGGGCATCGAGTGCGGGGTGTAGGACAGGTTCGGCTGCGAGTAGGGGGAGGGCACCGGCACGGGGTGCGGGGTGGGCGCCGCCGCGGGCCAGGGCTGCGGCGGGGAGGGGTGCGCCGGCTGGGCGGGCTGCGGCGAGGTCGCGGGCTGCGCCGAGGCCGTGGGCGGGGCGCCGGTGTGCCCCTGCGGCACCTGGGGTGTGGCGAGCCGGGTCGGGGCGCCGAGGGCCCGGCCGTCGGTGCGGCTCTGCGGGTCCTCGGAGTCGAGGAGTTCCACGGCGTGCCGGCCCAGCTGGGCGACCAGCGGCCCGGGCAGCCAGGGCTCGCGCGAGCCGTCGGGGGCCGTGAGGCTCAGGATGTCGTCGAGGGAGAACCGCTGGTCGGGCTCCTTGGCCAGGCAGCCGGAGATCAGGTGCCGCAGCTGCTCCGGTATCTCGGAGAGGTCGGGGCTCTCCTCGACTATGCGGAACAGCAGGATGTGCACCCCGGACTGGAGCGAGCCGAAGGGGGTCCTGCCGGTGGCCGCGTAGGCGAGGAGCGAGCCGAGGCAGAAGATGTCGCTCGCGGGCGTCAGCCGCCGGCCGCGCACCTGCTCGGGCGACATGAAGCCGGGGGAGCCGACGGTGGCGCCGGTGCGGGTGAGGCCGCCGGTGGTGACGTCGAGGGCGCGGGCGATGCCGAAGTCGATGACGCGCGGGCCGTCGATGGTCAGCAGGACGTTGGACGGCTTGAGGTCGCGGTGGACGAGCCCCGCGCCGTGGATGTCGCGCAGCGCGTGGCCGAGCCCGTTCGCCAGCAGGCTGACGCTCCGCTCGGGCAGCGGCCCGAACTGCTGGCTGACCACCTGGTGCAGCGAGGGCCCGGCGATGTAGCCGGTGGCCACCCAGGGGGTGGCGGCCTCGGTGTCCGCGTCGAGCACGGGGGCGGTCCACTGGCCGCCGACGCGCTGGGCCGCGGTGATCTCCAGGGCGAAACGCTCCCGGAAGTCGGGCTCCTGGGCCAGCGCCGACCTGATGGTCTTGACGGCAACCATGCGGCCACGTTCGGAGCGCGCCAGGTAGACCTGGCCCATTCCGCCCTCGCCCAGCCTCCCGAGAAGCCGGTAGCGGCCGATTCGGTGCGGGTCCTGTGGCGTCAGCCGATCCATGTGGAGCAGACTCCCCCGATACGTACGTTGGTTGCGTCACCGAGGATAGTTGCGCGGCCCCCTCGGCGGCCCTGTGGGTTCGATACGGTGCGTGACGTCGGGCTCCCCGCGGCCCGGGGCCTGCGGGCTTGCGCGGGCAACCGGCCGGCGTGAGCCGCGGCCCGGCCCTCCGCCTCGCACGCCCCCTTCCACGGGCCGGGGAGGCCTTCCGCGCTGCGTCGGCGCCCTCTTCCCCAAGCCTTTCCACGGCTTTCTCCCGGGAATCTCCGGATGTGGCCCCGGCGCGGCCCGGCCGCCCGGCACGAGGATAAGCCCAACGGCCCGGCCGGGGGCGGGGAACGATCAGTTTCCCGGCGGCCTCGCGGTCACGATCCGGTGTCCTTCCGCGGGGTGCCCGCGCCGGCCTCCCCGAGCCGGTCCAGCGCATGCGCGAGCCGGGCGAGCGCACGCAGCGTGGCGGCCGGCTCGCGCTCCCCGCCCAGCGCCGTGGCGAGTTCCGCGGCGAACGCGGCGGCGAACGCGGCCCGTTCCGGCTCGGCGGCGGCCAGGGCGGCCCGGCCCTCGGCGGTGGGCGCCAGCAGCTTCGCGCGCCGGTGCGCCGGATTGGTCCTGAAGTCGGCGAGCCCGCGGGCGGCCAGCAGGTCGGCGACGCGCTGCACGCTCTGCCGGGTGACCCCGGTGGCGCGGGCGATCTCCGCCACCGGACGCGGCCGGTCGCGCACCGCGTCGAGCACCTGCCACCAGGCGGCGGTGAGCCCGGCCGGCCGGGCCAGCCGCTCGGCGGCGGCCTGGAACCGGCCGTCCAGCCGCCGCACGGCGCGCGCGTAGGCGGCGAGCAACTGCCGTGCCTCCGCGCTCCCGGCCGCGCCCGCGCCCGCGCCGGCCTCCCCGCCCGCGCCCGCGCTTCCGCCCGCGCCTGTGTTGCCGCCCGCGCCCGCGCTTCCCGCCGCGCGCCCCGCGCCCGCCGCGCCTCCCACCTGTTCCGCGCTCCTCGCGTGCCTCGCGCCCGTGTCCGCCGCACGGGCCCTCGGGTCCGGGAGGCGCGCCACCCTCGCCCGTTGACAACATCCTGTCATATGCCCGGGGCGTCTGTAGTCTGGACTGCCGTGATTCGACGCAGCACGCTGCGAGAGCAGCTCGCCGACGCCTTGCGGGAGGAGATCCTGGCCGGAAGGCTCGGCCCCGGCGGGGAGTTCACCGTCCGGGAGATAGCCGAGCAGTACGGCGTCTCCGCCACCCCGGTGCGCGAGGCGCTCGTCGACCTGTCCGCGCAGGGGCTGCTGGAGGTGGAGCAGCACCGGGGCTTTCGCATCAAGCGCTTCTCGCTCGCCGACTTCCAGCACATGATCGAGGCGCAGACCCTGGTCAGCGACGGGATACTCGCCCACAGACCGGCGTTAAGCCCCCGCGAGGGCGGCCCGGAGGCGTTCACCTCCATTCGCCGCCGCGCCGTGGCCGCGCGGCAGGCCGCGCTCGCCGGCGACCTCGACATCTTCATCGCCTACGACCTGCGCTTCTGGCGCGAGCTGGACGCCCTGCTCGGCAACCCGCACATCGGGGAGTTCCTCGACAGACTCCGCGTGCGCTGCTGGGCCTTCACCGTTCCCTACCTGCGCCGCGAGCGGCGCCTCGCCGGCCGCCTCTGGGCGGCCCACCTCGAACTCAGCGACGCCGTCGAGCGGGTGGACTGCGCCGAGACCAGGCGCCTGCTGCGCGACCACCGCGAGCACGCCCTCGCCATGGCGGCCGAACTCGCCACCGCCTGAGCGGCCGAACTCGCCACCGCCTGCAGGGCCGTTGCCCGCGCGCCCCGTACCCTGAGCTGGCGCGGCCCGCGCCGCGCCCGTCCCGCGCCCGCCGGATTTCGAGAGTGAGCCCCTCCGTGGCCTGTGACCTGTGGCTGGTCCCCCTCGTCGACGTGCTGTGCCACAGCCCCGACAACCCCTTCGCGGAGGAACTCGCCGAGTACGACCGGGCCCTGGCCGAGGCCGGGCTGCCGCCCGTGCCGGTGTTCGGCTACGTGGCGGGCATGTCGGGGACGGTCGCCCCCGTCGCCGGCTTCGACTACGCGGCCCTGCACCTGCTGCGCCGCGCCTACCTGCTGCAGCTCAGCGGGCTGCCCGTCACCCCGGCCGAGCGGCTCGACGGCGACTACCAGCAGCTGCTGGAGATGTTCGAGACCGCGGCCCAGCAGGCCCATCTCGTCTGGCACTTCGACCACGCGGGGGCGTATGTGCCGGTGGACTTCCCGCACCCGCTGGTCAACGACGCGCTGCTGGCCGGCGGCGGCCCGCTGGGTTCGAGCCAGGGCCTGCTGCGGGAACTGGAGGCGGTGGCGCCCGTCCTGGGCATCGACCCGTTCAACCCGCCGCCCGCGCCCGCCCCTCCCGAGCGGCCGACCCGGCTGGAGGAGCCGGCCGCGGGGCCGCGCGCCGAGGACGGCCCGTTCGCCCGGGAGCGGCACGTCTGGCTCGGGCTGCACGCCGCGGCCACCCGCAGCCTCGCCCAGGGCTCGATGATCGTCTTCAGCTGAGCGCCCGCCACGGCCCGGCGGCGGGCGCCTCCCGCCGCCGCCCGGGCCCGCCGCGTGGGCGCCCCCGGCTCACAGGCCGGGGACGATGAGCCGCGTGCTCTCCGTGTTCCGGGCGCGCAGCGGGGCGATGGCCCGGTACTCCGCCGACTCGTTCCAGGCCTTCGCGGCGGCGGCGTCGGGGAACTCCACCAGCACCACCTGCCCGGGTTCCCAGTCGCCCTCCACGACCTCGGCCTCGCTGCTGCGGGCGAGGTACCTGCCGCCGTACGGTTCGAGAGTCGCGGCCACCTTCGACCGGTACTCGGCCAGTTCCCCGGCGTCGCCCGTCAGCCGCACGTTCGCGATCAGATAAGCGGTCATGGGCAGGACTCTAATCGCGGCCCCGGGAAGCCCAGGCGCTCCGCCCACGGCCGCCGAGGCCGTGGCCCGTCCTCAGGTCTGCCCGCCCGGGCCGGACTCGGGCGGGCGCTGCCGCGGCATGCTGGGGCGCAGGTGCGGGTCGCCCGGGAAGCGGAAGCGGGCGGGCGGCTCTTGGGCCTGCGGCTCGGGGCGGGCGCCCGGCGCCGCCTGCCCGGCCGCCGCGAGCGGCGGCGCCGCGCCCACCGGCGCCCCGAACTCCCGCATCCACGTGGCGGTCTCGGCCCGCACCAGCTCGGTGACGTCCTCGGAGAACCGGCGCAGCACCCCGAGCCGCCGCTCGGCCGCCTCGCCCACCAGGCCGTCGCAGGGCCCGAGCAGTTCCGCCGCCCACTCGTAGCGCAGCCGTTCGAGCCGCCGCCGAATCGCCTGGGCGGTGTCGACCGAGCGCAGCCAGCCCGAGGTGACCCCGAGGTAGCGGTCGCAGCCGAGGCAGGCGGCGGCGCCGAGCAGCGCCAGGTGGCCCGGCCTGCCGAGGCCGAACAGCGGCAGCGCCACCCCGAGCGCCGCGCCGAGCACCGTGCCCAGCCGCAGCGCCCGCGCCGCGCGCCGCTTGCGCCGCCGGACGGAGAGGTACCAGGCCACGCTGCGCAGCGCCTCGGCCTCCGCCCTGGCGTACAGCTCGCCGAGCCGGTCGCCCGGCTCCGCCCAGGCCCCTGGCGGCAGGTGCGTCCCGTCCGCCATCTGCTTCTCCGGCTGGCTGCTCACCCTCGCGCTCCCCACGAAACTCGCCCGCCCGGCGAACGGGCGGAAGCTGACTACCCTTTGTAACGGCCGCGACGGGGAGACAACACCGGGCAGATCATCGCTTTTACGGCAAACCAGCCGGAAACTCCGGCCCGTCAGCTCTCCGGCACCCACCGGCCTCACCCGAAAGAGTGGGGGGCGGAATGCCGCCGTTAGGCTGCCCCTGTGAGGTTCCTTGTCATCGGCGGCGGCGCCCGCGAACACGCCCTGTGCCACGCCCTGTCCCGCGACCCGGCCGTCACCGAGCTGCACTGCGCGCCGGGCAACGCCGGGATCGCCGCGCTCGCGACCCGCCACGAGGTGGACCAGCTCGACGGCGCGGCCGTGGCCGGCCTCGCCACCCGGCTCGGCGCCGGCCTGGTCGTCGTCGGCCCCGAGGCGCCGCTGGTCGCCGGGGTCGCCGACGCCGTGCGCGAGGCCGGGATTCCGGTCTTCGGGCCCTCGGCCGCGGCGGCCCGCCTCGAGGGCAGCAAGGGCTTCGCCAAGGAGGTGATGGCGGCCGCCGGCGTGCCCACCGCCCGCTCCTATCTCTGCGCCACCCCCGAGGAGGCCGACGCCGCGCTCGACGCCTTCAGCCCGCCCTACGTGGTGAAGGACGACGGCCTCGCCGCGGGCAAGGGCGTGGTGGTGACCGAGGACCTCGCCGAGGCCCGCGCGCACGCGCGCGCCTGCGGCCGGGTCGTGATCGAGGAGTACCTCGACGGCCCCGAGGTCTCGCTGTTCGCGGTCACCGACGGGGAGACGGTCCTGCCGCTCCAGCCCGCCCAGGACTTCAAGCGGGCCCTCGACGGCGACCGGGGCCCCAACACCGGTGGCATGGGCGCCTACTCGCCGCTGCCCTGGGCCGACCCGAAGCTGGCCGACGAGGTCCTCGACACCGTGCTGCGGCCGACGATCGCCGAGATGCGCAGGCGCGGCACCCCCTTCTCCGGGCTGCTGTACGCCGGGCTCGCCCTCACCTCCCGCGGGGTGCGCGTCGTGGAGTTCAACGCCAGGTTCGGCGACCCGGAGACCCAGGTCGTGCTGGCCAGGCTGCGCACCCCGCTGGGCGGCGTGCTGCACGCCGCCGCCACCGGCACGCTGGCCGACCTGCCCCCGCTGCGCTGGAGTGAGGAGGCCGCGGTCACCGTGGTGATCGCCGCCGAGGGGTATCCGCGCTCCCCGCGCACCGGCGATCCGATCGAGGGGCTCGACGAGTTGGCCGGGCCGGCCGGGCCGGCCGAGGGCCCGGGCGCCTACGTCCTGCACGCCGGCACGCGCCTGGACGAGGAGGGCCGCGTGGTGAGCGCCGGGGGGCGCGTGCTCTCGGTCACCGCCACCGGGGCCGACCTGGCCGAGGCCAGGTCGCGGGCCTACCGCGCCGTCGGCCGGATCGGCCTGGCCGGCTCGCACCACCGCACCGACATCGCGGCCGCCGCCGCGGGTGCCGCGGCAGGTCCCGCGCCGGACCCTGCCGCGGGTCCCGGCGCGCCGGGCGGGGCCTCCTCTGCCCAAAGCCCCACCATCGAGTGACCGGTGAGCTGAGCGGCTGACGCCTCCGTCTCGCCCAACTATCGTGCGGCGCAGGGGCTTTCGCCGCGCCGCCCGTCCCCACGCGGCGCGATCGGTCCATCGCGGATTGCGATGTCAGTGGCCGGTGCGACAGTGGGAGACAGTGCGGCGCCCGGCGCGAGTCCGGTCGGGAGACCGTCACGGTCGTCGTCCGGCGCGCCCGCGCCGGGAGCGGAGGGCAGGGGCATGCTGCAGCGTGAAGCGCGCGGGACCGGCGAAGCCGGGCGCTCCGCACGCCAGGACGCGCTCGCCGTGCTCCGCGTGCGCGACGGCGCGCTGGCGCTCGCCCTGCTGCCGGCCGCCGTCGCCATCGTGCTGTGGAGCGCGGGCGCGGACCCGGCGCTGTGCCTGCCGGTGGCCGGGTGCGCCGCCGCCTGCCTGGCCCTGGCCGCCGCGAGCGCCCTGCTGATGGCCCGCTCCCGCCCCGCCCTCACCCCCGTGATCGAAGTGCCGGAACGCGCCGCGCCCGCCCTGCACGGGCTGATACGCGAGCTCGCCGAGCGGCTGGACGTCCCGGTCCCCGGCGGCATCGCGCTCACCCCCGACTGCGACAGCTGGCTGGAGGAGATCCCGGGCCGCCCCCGTGGCGCCCGCGGACAGCCCCCGCCGGCCCCGGTGCTCGTCATCGGCTCCCCCTTCCTGTGGTGGATGCGCGTGGGAGAGCTGCGCGCGCTGCTCGCGCCCGTCGTCGCCGGCACCGGCCCCTCCGCCCACCCCGACATCGCCGCCGCCCGCCGCTGCCTGCGCGCCTGGGACGCCACCGCCGCACTCGCCGCCGGCGCCTCCCGGGTGCGCCATCCCCTCCTCGCCTTCTCCGGCCTGCTGTCCCGCCGCCTGCTGCGGGCCGCCGCACAGCGGGCGGGAGACATGGAGCGCGGCGTCGCCCGCGCCGCCTCCGCCCGCGCCCAGGGCGTCGACCAGGGCCTCAGAGCCGCGGCCCAGGAGCAGGTCGGCCTCGCCTACGCGGGCTGGGACCGGCTGCTGACCCGGGTCGCGCTGCCCGCCTGGCGCATAGGCCGCTGGCCGCGCCGCCTGGACGCCGGCGTGGTGGCGGCGCTCACCGAGCTCTCCCGCCGCGACCGGCTGGCCGAGGGCTTCGCGGCCCGCCTCGGCGAGCGGCCCGCCTGCGACCTGCTGGAGGAGCCGGGCGCCGTGGACGAGGAGATCTCGCTGCTCGCCGCCAGGCTCTTCCACGGCATACCCCAGGGCCGCGGCGCCGACTGGGCCCCGGTCGACTGGGGTGCCTACGCCGACGAGGTCGTCGACCGCATCTGGCGGGACCGGGCCGCCCGGCTGTTCGCCGCCCTCGACGCCCTGGAGACGCCGACCCTGGCCTGCGCCCTCGACCGGCTCGCCGAGGCCGCGGGGGCCGCGGGCACGGACGAGCTCGCCGCGCGCGTCGACGCCGAGGCCGCCCGCGCGGAGGCGGCGCAGGGCGTGCGGCAGGAGAGCCCGCCCGGCACGATGCCCCCGGCGTTCCCGCCGGCGCTTCAGCCGCTGCCCGCGCGCCCTTCGCGCGGGGAGCGGGAGTCGCTGGCCGAGCACGTCGCGGCCGCGGTCTGCTGCGCCGCCGCCGACACCACGGGCGCCGTTCCCGGCCTCGACTGGCTGGACGGCCCGGTCCTCCTCGCGGACGGCGTGCGCCGCCGCGACCTGACGGGACCGGTGCACCGCCTGGTGGACGAGGGCGACCCCGGGCCGCTGCGGGACTGGCTCGCCGCCGCCGGAGTCCGTCCCGACAAGCCCGTGCGCCTCGTGTGACCCCGCCGGACATGTCCGTACCGATGTCCTTGTGAGAGGTCTCGACACCCCCCGCCTCCGGCGTCAATATCAGGCAACCACCTCCGGTCAATCCCGCGACGAGCGGTGACCGGCCGCTCGCCGGATGTGATGTGCTGGGGCGCGGCACGGCCGCACGGAGGTGCAGGGAGGGGAAGTGAAGACGACGGCGCGACAGCCGGCCCGTCCGGCGACACGGGACGGCACGGAACGCATCCGCCGCTGGGAGTCGGGCACCCTCACGCACGCGGTGTCCGACCCGTTCGGCCAGGGCCCGCTGCCCTGGCTGCGGGGGGACGAGGGCAGCTTCTGCCGCAGCGATCACGCGGTGCCCTGGCACCCGTCCGGGCCGCGCATGGCCGACGACATCGGCTGCCAGATCAAGGGCTTCGTCACCGAGTCCGCGGTGGCCCCGGGCCGGCCCCTCGACTTCAGGGTCACGGTGAACCCGCCGCAGGAGTTCACCATCGACATCTACCGCATCGGCCACTTCGCGGGCGACGGCGCACAGTTGCTCCAGAGCAGCCCGAAACTCATGGGCATCAGGCAGCCGCCCCCCATGGTCGCCGGCCGCACCGTCTCCTGCCACCACTGGTGGCTCTCCTGGCGCTGGCAGGTGCCCCCCGACTGGCGCCCGGGGGCCCACGTGGCGGTGCTGACCACGGCCGACGGCGGCTTCCGCTCCCACATCCCGTTCACGATCAGGGACGACCGCCCGGCCGACCTGCTGCTCGTCCTGCCCGACCTGACCTGGCAGGCGTACAACCTCTTCCCCGAGGACGGCAGGCAGGGGGCCAGCCTGTACCACGCCTGGGACACCGGCGGCCGGCTGCTCGGCGAGTCCGGGGCAGCGGTCACCGTCTGCTTCGACCGCCCCTACGCGAACGCGGGCCTGCCCCTGCACGCCGGGCACGCCTACGACTTCATCCGCTGGGCCGAGCGCTACGGCTACGACCTGTCCTACGCCACCGCGCGGGACCTGCACGCGGGCCGGGTGCGCCCGGGCCGCTACCGCGGAATCGTCTTCTCCGGCCACGACGAGTACTGGTCCCTGCCCATGCGGGCCGCGGTGGAGCAGGCCCGCGACGAGGGCACCTCCCTGGTGTTCCTCTCGGCCAACACCATGTACTGGCAGGTCTCGCTCGGCCCCCTGCCCTCCGGCGACCCCGACCGCCTGCTCCACTGCCGCAAGCGCCAGGGCCCGGGCCGTTCCCTGCTCTGGCGCGACCAGGGCCGCCCGGAACAGCTGCTGCTCGGCATCCAGTACGTGGGCCGCGTCCCCCGCCCCCACCCGCTCGTCGTCCGCAACGCGCACCACTGGCTGTGGGAGGCGACCGGCGCCCGCGAGGGCGAGGAACTGCCGGGACTGGTCGCCGGGGAGGCCGACCGCTACCACCCGCGCACGCCGCTGCCCGAGTCGGCCGACCGGGTCCTGCTCGCCCACTCCCCCTACCGCGACGAGTCGGGGGTGCGCCGCCACCAGGAGACCTCCCTGTACCGGGCGCCGAGCGGCGCTTGGGTCTTCGCCTCGGGAACCTTCGCCTGGACCCCCGCCCTCGGCCGCCCTGGCCACACCGACGTCAGGATTCAGCGCGCCACCGCAAACCTGCTGGACCGCATCTGCAAACGGGACTGAGGCCGCGCCCCGCGCCGCTCCTGCCTGCCCGCCCGCACCCCCCGGAGGCCGCCTCCGGGGCTGCGGGAGAATGAGAGTGCGCGGTCACACAGTCCGCAGTCGCTGCCAGGAGGACCTGTGCCAGGATTCGTCGAGAAGCCAGAGCCCGTGCAGGTGCCGGGGCTTGTTCATCTGCACACCGGCAAGGTGCGCGACCTCTACCAGAACGAGGCGGGAGAGCTGGTCATGGTGGCCAGCGACCGGATCTCCACGTACGACTGGGTGCTCCCCACCGAGATTCCGGACAAAGGCAGGATTCTGACGAGGCTTTCGCTGTGGTGGTTCGACCAGCTCGCCGACCTGGTGCCCCACCACGTGATCTCCACCGAGGTGCCCGCGGGGGCGCCCGCCGACTGGGCGGGCCGGGTCACCGTGTGCCGCTCCCTGGAGATGATCCCGGTGGAGGCCGTCGCCCGCGGCTACCTGACCGGCTCGGGACTGCTGGAGTACGAGCGCGACCAGACCGTCTGCGGCCTCGCCCTGCCGCCCGGCCTCGTGGACGGCTCGGAGCTGCCGGCGCCGATCTTCACCCCGGCCACCAAGGCGGCGGTCGGCGACCACGACGAGAACGTGAGCTACGAGGAGGTCGCCCGCCAGGTCGGCGCGGACACCGCCGCCGAGCTGCGGCAGGCCACCCTCGCGATCTACGGCCGGGCCAGGGACATCGCCCGCTCCCGCGGCATCGTGCTGGCGGACACGAAGTTCGAGTTCGGCCGCCCCAGGCAGGAGGGGCCGGCCCCGCTGGTCCTGGCCGACGAGGTGCTCACGCCCGACTCCTCGCGGTTCTGGCGCCGGGACGAGTGGCAGCCGGGCCGCCCCCAGAAGTCGTACGACAAGCAGTACGTCCGCGACTGGCTGACCTCGCCGGCCTCCGGCTGGGACCGCACGGGCGACGCGCCGCCCCCGCCGCTGCCCGAGGAGATCGTGGCGCGGACCAGGGAGCGGTACACCGAGGCGTACCGGCTCCTGACCGGCAGCGCCTGGGACTGAGGCGCCCGTCACCCGAAGGGGTATTTCTGCCCCGCCCCGGCCCACTCCTCCGCGAGCCTGGGCCGGGGAATTTTTTGTGAAGCTTTACCGCGGCGGGCGGGAAACGACGGCGGGCCCCGGCCCGCGAACCGGCCGGCGCGGGGGCCGGCTTGCCGGCGCACGGCCGCCGGGCGACGCGCCCCGGCGGCCCGGAACCCCCGAGGGCCCCCGGGGCGGGAGGCCGGGCGCGCCCGAGGCCGGGGCGGCGCCCGAAGGCCGCGGCAGCCGGACGGCGGCCGGGGGCGGGGGCGGGGGAGCGGCGGGGCGCGGGCACGGCGCACACGGCGAAGGGGCCGATCCCCTGGGGGATCGGCCCCTTCGTGCCGAGCGGACGACGAGATTCGAACTCGCGACCCTCACCTTGGCAAGGTGATGCTCTACCAACTGAGCCACGTCCGCGTGGCGCCTACTGTACCCGATCCTGGGGATCGGTCCAGCGGCTGGAGCGGGTGACAGGAATCGCACACTGCGCCTCCCTCTTGGAAAGAGGGTGTTCTGCTACTGAACTACACCCGCGCGACCCGAGGGCTTCGGCCTTTCGGCCCTGCCCCGCGGCGCGCTCCAGACTCTAGCCGATCACCCGGGGTTCATGGCAAGTCGACTCAATGAGCGGGCGCGTGGGCCTCGTTGAACGCGTCGTAGACCTTCTTGGGGATGCGCCCGCGGGTCGGCACGCCGAAGCCGTTGGACTCCGCCCAGGCGCGCACCGCCTTCGGGTCGGGGGCGACGGCGGTGTGGTGGAAGGTCCGCCCGGACCTGGCCCGCTTGCGGCCCGCCTCCACGTAGGGGGCGAGCGCGGTCCGCAGCTTCTCCGCGTTGTGCGGGCTGAGGTCGATCTCGTAGGTCTTCCCGTCGAGGCCGAAGGCAACCGTTTCCGACGCTTCACCGCCGTCGATGTCGTCGGCGAGGGTGACCACTACACGCTGTGCCACGGATATCGGTCCTTTCGGGAGGGTCGCTACCGCGCGGGGCGGTGCCCGGCCGTCACCGCGGTTTCTGCGCTGCGGTGCTGTGCTCCCCTAGATCACCAGTATGGTTCTTTTATTTGTGCCCGTGCGCGGCCGGGTAATGCACGGATGGCGAATTACCGCGCTCCGCGCCGCTTCGCGAGCCATACCCGGACCCTACTTTTAGTTTCCCGTTTCCTGCAGGGGTTTCCGCCCTCGATACCTTAACGTGACCGAAGTTCGGAGTCGACCGTATCTACCCGAGTAGATCCGGGGGCCCGGTAGGCTGAGCGGTGCGTCAAGCACAACCCATCGCACGACCACCCGGGAGTACCAGTGGCTCGCGTCGTAGTCGACGTCATGCTCAAGCCGGAGATCCTCGACCCGCAGGGCCAGGCGGTGCAGCGCGCCCTGCCCCGGCTTGGTTTCGAGGGCGTGACCGACGTCCGTCAGGGCAAGCGCTTCGAGCTGGAGGTGGCGGGCCCGGTCGACGAGTCGGTGCTCGCCCGCGTCCGCGAGATGGCCGAGACCTTTCTCGCCAACACCGTCATCGAGGACTTCCACGTCCACGTCGAAGAAGAGGCGATCCGGTGACAACTCGTGTAGGAGTCGTCACATTTCCGGGTTCCCTCGACGACAGGGACGCGCAACGCGCGGTAAAACTGGCCGGCGCGGAGCCGGTGGCGCTCTGGCACGGGGATAAAGACCTGCGTCAGGTCGATGCCGTGATCCTGCCCGGCGGATTCTCCTACGGCGACTATCTCCGCGCCGGGGCGATCGCCCGTTTCTCCCCGGTCATGGAAACGATCATCGAGCAGGCCCGGTCTGGTTTGCCCGTTCTCGGCATCTGCAATGGCTTCCAGGTGCTCTGCGAATCCCACCTGCTGCCCGGCGCCCTCACCCGCAACGACCACCTCCACTTCGTCTGCCGCGACCAGCGGCTGCGGGTGGAGAACGCGGCGACCGCCTGGACGAGCGCCTACGCCGCCGGCCAGGAGATCACCATCCCGCTGAAGAACGGCGAGGGCGGCTACGTCGCCGACGCGCGCACGCTCGACGAGCTGGAGGCCGAGGGCCGGGTCGTCTTCCGCTACCTGGAGGTCAATCCGAACGGCTCCCGCCGCGACATCGCGGGCGTCACCAACGCGGCCGGCAACGTCGTCGGCCTCATGCCCCACCCCGAGCACGCCGTCGAGGAGCTCACCGGGCCGAGCACCGACGGCCTGGGGTTCTTCACGTCGGTCCTGAAGAAGCTGGTCTCGTGATGTCCACGTCACCCACCCGCCACCTCGACACCGTCAAGCACGCGGCAGGCAGCCCCGACGCCGCCCAGCCGTGGGCGGAACTCGGCCTGAAGCGCGAGGAGTACGATCGGATCAGGGAGGTGCTCGGCCGCCGCCCGACCGGGGCCGAGCTGGCGATGTACTCGGTCATGTGGTCCGAGCACTGCAGCTACAAGTCGAGCAAGGTGCACCTGCGGCAGTTCGGCGACAAGGCCCCGCACAGCGACGCGCTCCTGGTGGGCATCGGCGAGCAGGCCGGGGTCGTGGACGTGGGCCAGGGCTACGCGGTCACCTTCAAGATCGAGTCGCACAACCACCCCTCGTACGTCGAGCCCTACCAGGGGGCGGCCACCGGGGTCGGCGGCATCGTCCGGGACATCATCGCCATGGGCGCCCGCCCGATCGCCGTCCTCGACCCGCTGCGCTTCGGCGCCGCCGACCACCCCGACACCCGGCGGGTCCTGCCCGGCGTCGTGGCCGGCATCGGCGGCTACGGCAACTGCCTGGGCCTGCCCACCATCGGAGGCGAGGTCGTCTTCGACCCCTGCTACCAGGGGAACCCGCTGGTCAACGCGCTGTGCGTGGGCGTGATGCGGCACGAGGACATCCACCTCGCCAAGGCCTCAGGCGTCGGGAACAAGGTGATCCTCTACGGCGCCCGCACCGGCGGGGACGGCATCGGCGGCGCCTCGATCCTGGCCTCGGAGACCTTCGACGCGGCCAAGCCCTCCAAGCGGCCCGCGGTGCAGGTCGGCGACCCGTTCCAGGAGAAGCTGCTCATCGAGTGCACCCTGGAGGTCTTCGCCGAGGGGCTGGTCGTCGGCATCCAGGACCTCGGCGCGGCGGGCCTGTCCTGCGCCACCTCCGAGCTGGCCTCGGCCGGCTCGGGCGGCATGCGCGTGGACCTGGACCGCGTGCCGCTGCGCGACCCCTCGCTCTCCCCCGAGGAGATCCTCATGAGCGAGTCGCAGGAGCGGATGTGCGCGGTCGTCGAGCCGGGCAAGGTGGAGCGCTTCCTGGAGATCTGCGCCAAGTGGGACGTCATCGCCACCGTGATCGGCGAGGTCACCGACGGCGAGCGGCTGGAGATCTTCTGGCACGGCGAGCAGATCGTGGACGTGCCGCCGCGCACCGTGGCCCACGACGGCCCGGTCTACGAGCGCCCCTTCGCCCGCCCCGGCTGGCAGGACGAGCTGCAGGCCGACGACCCCGCGCGGCTGGCCAGGCCGTCCGGCGGCGCCGAGCTGCGCGCCCAGGTGCTGCGGCTGGCCGGCTCCCCCAACCAGGCGGCCAAGAGCTGGATCACCGACCAGTACGACCGCTACGTCCTGGGCAACACGGTGCTCGCGCAGCCCGAGGACGGCGCGGTGCTGCGGATCGACGAGGAGACCGGCCTCGGCATCGCCCTGGCGACCGACGGCAACGGCCGCTACGCGAAGCTCGACCCGTACGCGGGCGCGCAGCTGGCCCTCGTCGAGGCGTACCGCAACGTGGCGGCCACCGGGGCGCGCCCGCTCGCCGTCACCGACTGCCTCAACTTCGGCTCGCCCGAGGACCCCGCCGTGATGTGGCAGTTCGCCGAGGCCACCCGGGGCCTCGCGGACGCCTGCCGGGTGCTCGGCACCCCGGTCACCGGCGGCAACGTGTCGCTCTACAACCAGACCGGCGAGGCGGCCATCCACCCCACGCCCGTGGTGGGCGTCCTCGGGGTGCTCGACGACGTGGCGCGCCGCACCCCGATGGCCTTCCGCGAGGAGGGGCTGCTGCTGTACCTGCTGGGGGAGACCCGCGCGGAGTTCGGCGGCTCGGCCTGGGCCGACGTGGTGCACGGGCACCTGGGCGGGCTGCCGCCGCGGGTGGATCTGGAGCGGGAGCGGCTGCTGGCCGAGATCCTCGTCGCGGCCTCCCGCGACGGCATGATCGACGCCGCGCACGACCTGTCCGACGGCGGCCTGGTGCAGGCCGTGGCCGAGTCCTGCGTGCGCGGCGGGCGCGGGGCGCGGCTGGTGCCGCCGGACGGGCTCGACCCGTTCACGTTCCTCTTCTCCGAGTCCACGGCGCGGGCCGTGGTGGCGGTGCCGCGCAGCGAGGAGCTGCGGTTCACCGACATGTGCGCGGCGCGGAACCAGCCCGCGGCGCGCATCGGCGTCGTCGACGGGGACGCGCTCGAACTCCAGGGGCACTTCACGATTCCGCTCGCGGAGCTCAGGGAGACCCACGAGCGTACGCTCCCGGCCCTCTTCGGCTGAGCGCGCCGGAGCGCGGCGCCCGGGCCCACGCCCCGGCGCCGTGCCCCGGGGGTGCGCCGGGCGCCGCGCCCGGGGGTGCGCGCCCGTGGCGGGGGCCCGCGGCCGCCGGGCCCCGGCGGTCACGGCCGGCCGCCGGAGCCGGGGCGGGGCGCGCCGGCTCAGCGGCCGGGCCTGATCTCGTAGCGCGGGCCCTGGTCGGGGGTGTCGGCGCCCCTGAGCTCGGTCACCAGGCGGTGCTCGCTCACCAGGTCGTGCAGGATCGGGATGGTCCGGTCCACCGGCAGCTCGGCGGTCCGCGCGATCTCGGAGGCGAACACCGCCTCGCCGCCGTGCCGCCGCTCCGCCACGCCGATCGCCTCGAAGACGCGCGCGTGCTCCGGGCCGTACGCGGTGGGGCCGCGGTCCTGGTACATGCGCCCGGGCCCCGGCGGGGGCATCTCCGGTTGCTCGGCGCGTTCCGCCGTCGCCTCCACCGCCTGCTCGCGCTGCTTGCCCGGGTAGGGCGGCGGCTCCGGTCCCTGCGAGCCGCGCGTCACATGCGCGCGCTGCTTGGACGCGCCGGTGGTCGTGCGCCTGGCGCTCGGCAGTTCGCCGGCCTGCTCGGCCTCGCGGGCCGCCGCGCGCCGCTGTTCCTCGTTGCCCTCGACCTTCTTGCGGACCATGTCGTGCACCTCCTCAACGCCGGTGGTAGCCCGTCAGCGCGGCTCCGGCGAGCCGGTGGCCGTCCAGCGCCTCGTGCGCCTGGGCCGCGGAGACGCGGTCCGGCAGCTCGGAGGGCTCGGGCAGCGCGTACAGCACGAAGCGGTACCGGTGCGCCGGGTCGCCGGGCGGCGGGCTCGGTCCGTCCCAGCTCCGGTCGCCGAAGCCGTTGCGGTGGGCCGTGCCGCCGGGCGGGGTGTCCCCGGCCGCCACGCCGCGGCTCGCCGGGTCGATCCCGGTGACCAGCCAGTGCAGGAAGGTCCCGGAGGGCGCGTCCGGGTCCTCGCACATCAGGACCAGCTCACGGGTCCCCGCGGGCGGGTCGGACCAGGTCAGGGGCGGCGAGATGTTCTCGCCCTCCCTGGCGAACCGATGCGGGATCGGGGCCTGGTCCGCGAACGCGGTGCTCTGTAGTTCCATAGCAGCCATACCGGCGGGGTACCCGCCCCGCGCGGGGACATTCGAGCCGTTGTGTGCCGATTGCGGCGATTTCTTCCGTGGGTTCCTCCCGGCGCATCCGGCCGCGGGCCCGCGCCGCCGCACCCCCGTGCGCCTCCGGGTGTTCCCGCGTGCCTCCGGGCGGCTACCGGGCGCCGGAGATCGTCGTAAGCTCCGTCGTATGTCTGGTGCCGTCCGGCGCAAGCCCCGCGCCTACCATCCCGATCGGGTCCGCGCCGCGCTCCTCGCGCAGGTGGAATTCGTACGGCTTGGCGCGCACGAGCTCACTCCGGAGCAGCTGGCGCGGCCCTCGGGGCTGCCGGGCCGGGACGTCGGCGCGCTGCTCGCCCACCTCGCCGCCCAGATCGACGCCCTGCCCCGCTGCCTCGCGGAACCCGCGCCCCCGGTCACCCGCCCCGCGTCCGACCTCACCCGCTGGGTGCTCTCCTCCGCCGCCCACTCCGCCGAGACGGCCCAGGCCGCCGCGGGTCCCGGCGCCGGGGCCGACCACGCGGCCGCCATCGACGCCGCGGCCGAGGAACTCGACGCCGTGCTGGAGACCGGCGTCCGCGAGGACCTGCTGGTGCCGCACCCCACCGGCGCGATGCGCGCCCTGGACTTCACGGTCAGCCGCGTCGTCGAACTCACCGTCCACAGCGACGACCTGGCCCGGGCGACCGGGAGCGCGGTCCGCATCGACCGCGGCGCCCTCGCGATCACCGTCCGGGCGCTCGCCGACGCGCTCGCCGCGAAGGCGCCCGGCGCCTCGACCGAGGTCCGGGTGCCGCCCTTCGCCGCCGTCCAGTGCCTCGCCGGCCCCCGGCACACCCGCGGCACCCCGCCCAACGTCGTGGAGACCGACCCGGTCACCTGGCTGCGCCTGGCCACCGGACGCCTCGACTGGCAGGCCGCCACCGCCTCCGGGCGGCTGCGGGCCGGCGGGGAGCGGGCCGGGGCCCTCGCCGCGGAACTCCCCGTGCTCGCCTGACCGCGGCCGGGCACCGCACGGGCCGCTCCCGGGTCCCGTATGGGGCATCTCTCACCTTCCAGGGGTTCTCGGGGCCCAGGGCACCTGGCCTAGACTCAATGACGTGCGTGGTGACGGACGACTCAGCCACGACCTGGACCCCCGAGACCAGGGCCCGAAGGACGCGTGTGGCGTCTTCGGCGTCTGGGCCCCGGGCGAAGAGGTCGCCAAACTCACCTTCTTCGGCCTGTACGCGCTGCAACACCGGGGTCAGGAATCCGCGGGCATCGCGGTGAGCGACGGTTCCAAGATCCTGGTCTTCAAGGACATGGGCCTGGTCTCCCAGGTCTTCGACGAATCCTCCCTCGGCGCGCTGACCGGGCACATCGCCGTCGGTCACACCCGCTACTCGACGACCGGCGCCTCCACCTGGGAGAACGCCCAGCCCGTCTTCCGCGCCACCGGGCACGGCTCGCTCGCCCTGGGGCACAACGGCAACCTGGTGAACACCGCCGAGCTCGCCGAGCTCGCCGCCGCCCTCCCCGCCGGCCGCGGCCCCAGGCACCGGGTCGCCGCCACCAACGACACCGACCTGGTCACCGTCCTGCTCGCCGGGCAGACCGACGCGGAGACGGGCAGGCCGCTGACCGTCGAGGAGGCGGCCCCGCGGGTCCTCCCGCAGATCAAGGGCGCCTACACCTTCGTCTTCATGGACGAAAACACCCTCTACGCGGCCCGCGACCCGCACGGCATCAGGCCCCTCGTCCTCGGCCGCCTGGAGCGCGGCTGGGTGGTGGCCTCGGAGACCTCCGCCCTCGACATCGTCGGCGCCTCCGTGGTCCGCGAGGTCGAGCCGGGCGAGCTGATCGCCGTGGACGAGGGCGGCCTCAGGTCCACCAGATTCGCGGAAGCGAAGCCCCGCGGCTGCGCCTTCGAGTACGTCTACCTGGCCCGTCCCGACACGGACATCGCGGGCCGCAACGTCTACCTCTCCCGCGTCGAGATGGGCCGCAGGCTCGCCGCCGAGGCCCCCGCAGAGGCCGACCTCGTCATAGCCACCCCGGAGTCGGGCACCCCGGCGGCCGTGGGCTACGCCGAGGCAAGCGGCATCCCCTACGGCTCGGGCCTGGTGAAGAACTCCTACGTGGGCAGGACCTTCATCCAGCCGAGCCAGACCATCAGGCAGCTGGGCATCCGCCTCAAGCTGAACCCCCTGAAGGAGGTGATCCGCGGCAAGCGCCTGGTGGTCGTCGACGACTCCATCGTCCGGGGCAACACCCAGCGCGCCCTGGTCCGCATGCTCCGCGAGGCCGGCGCGGCCGAGGTCCACGTGCGGATCAGCTCCCCGCCGATCAAGTGGCCCTGCTTCCTCGGCATCGACTTCGCCACCCGCGCCGAGCTGATCGCCAACGGCCTCTCCGTCGAGGAGATCGGCACCTCGCTCGGGGCCGACTCCCTCGCCTACATCTCCCTCGACGGCATGATCGAGGCGACCACCATCCCCAAGGCCAACCTGTGCCGCGCGTGCTTCGACGGCGACTACCCGATCGAGCTGCCCGACCCGGCACTCCTGGGCAAGGACGTCCTCGAACAGCGCGACGGCCACCCCCTGCCCCTGCTGACGGGGCCCGGCGCGGCCGACGCGCTGCGGCGCCCCTGAGCGCGCCCGCCCGGCGCGGCCCAAGGGGGCGCGCCGGGGCGCACGGCGCACAACGGGACATCCCAGGGGATGCCAGGCCCCGACCACGAGCGAGAAGGAACCGATGACCGAGAACGCCTCCGGTCCGTCCGGCGTGAGCTACGCCGCGGCCGGCGTCGACATCGAGGCCGGCGAGACGGCCGTCGAGCTGATGCGGAAATGGGTGGCCAAGGCCCAGCGGCCGGAGAGCGTCGGCGGCCTGGGCGGCTTCGCCGGCCTGTTCGACGCCACCGCCCTCACCCGCTACCGGCGTCCGCTGCTCGCCTCGGCCACCGACGGCGTCGGCACCAAGGTGGCCATCGCCCAGCGGATGGACCGGCACGACACCATCGGCCGGGACCTGGTCGCCATGGTCGTGGACGACCTGGTGGTCTGCGGGGCCGAGCCCCTCTTCATGACCGACTACATCTGCGTGGGCAAGGTGCACCCGGAGCGGGTCGCCTCCCTCGTCAAGGGCATCGCCGAGGGCTGCGTGCTGGCCGGCTGCGCGCTGGTCGGCGGCGAGACCGCGGAGCACCCCGGGCTGCTCGGTCCCGAGGAGTACGACGTGGCCGGCGCCGGCACCGGCGTGGTGGAGGCGGACGAGGTGCTGGGCGCGGAGCGGGTCCGCGCGGGCGACGCGGTGCTCGCGCTCGCCTCCTCAGGACTGCACTCCAACGGGTACTCGCTGGTCAGGCACGTCTTCTTCGACCTGGCCGGCTGGTCGACCGAGCGGCACGTCGCCGAGCTCGGCCGGACGCTCGGCGAGGAGCTGCTGGAGCCGACCAGGATCTACTCCCTGGACTGCCTCGCGCTCGCCAGGGCCACCGAGGTCCACGCCTTCGCGCACGTCACCGGGGGCGGGCTGGCCGCCAATCTCGCCCGGGTCGTCCCGGCCGGGCTCGGCGCCAGGCTCGACCGCGGGACCTGGCGCCCCGCCCCGATCTTCGGCCTGGTCGCGGAGGCGGGGCAGGTGGCGCGGGACGAGCTCGAACGCACGCTCAACATGGGCGTCGGGATGGTGGCCGTCGTCCCGCCGGGCGCGGTGGACACGGCCCTGGCCACGCTGGCGGAGCGCGGCGTCCCGGCCTGGGTCGTGGGAGAGATCACCGCTTCGGACGAAGGGCCCGCGGCGACGCTGACCGGCGACTACGCCGGGTGAGGCAGCCGCGGCACGGGGCGAGGGACGGGCGAGTGCGGGCGAGGCCGGAGCGGGTGCCGGGGATCACGGCAGCCGCGGGGCGCCACGGCGGCCGGGCCGCCGAAGACAACACTGAACCCGGTCCGGCGGGCCGGACCGGGAACAGGTATGCGCGTTGTCGGTGGTGGTCAGAGACGCGTGTCAGGCACGGCGACGTTTCGCGGAGGCATCGGGCGACGCCTCGTCCTCGTCGTCCTCTTCCTCGTCGCTGTACATCTCCGCGTACCGCGTGTACAGGTCGTCGTCCAGCTCTTCGTCGTCCTCGAACCGGTCGCTCGACGCCCGGTCCGGCGTGGTTGATGCACCCAGCTCTTCGGCCAGACGGGAGAGGTCCGTCCGGCCGCTGTTGTACTTCAGCTGGCGGGCGACCTTCGTCTGCTTGGCCTTGGCCCGGCCGCGCCCCATTGGCTCGACCCCCTCAACGACGGGGCGCAACGGCCCCGGAGTGTTGACATCCGTTCATGATTGAGAGCGGGCCCTCGGACGAGCGCCCGGTCCATCGGCCTTCAACCGTACCTGCTTCCGCGGGCCTACGGTACGCCGTCCGCAGGACCGGGGTCGCGGGTGCGACGACCGATGACCTTCTCTTTGCTGGTCAGCGGCGATTTTACCTTCTTTCTCGGCGCAACACGGCCGAGGGGGTGACATGTCTTACGCAAATGGCCGATCAGCGGCCCGCGGCCTGCGCCATCCGGTGCTCGGCCACCCGGTCCGCGGCAACGGCCGGGGGTACGCCCTCCGTCTGGGCCCGGTCGAAGATCTCCAGCGTCGTGTCGAAGATCTTCTCCACCTTTGCCTTTGCGCGAGCGAAGTCGAAACCGTTCAGCTCGTCGGCCACCTGGACCACCCCGCCCGAGTTCACCAGGTAGTCGGGGGCGTACAGCACCCCCCGGTCGGCCAGGTCCTTCTCCACCCCCGGGTGGGCGAGCTGGTTGTTGGCGGCGCCGCAGACCACGCGGGCGGTGAGGCGGGAGACCGTGGCGTCGTCCAGGGCCCCGCCGAGCGCGCAGGGCGAGTAGATGTCGAGGCCCTCGGTGGCGAGCAGCGCATCGGTGTCCGCCACCGCGCGCACCGGCGCGCCCGGGTGCGCGTCCAGCACCTCGCGCACCGCCTGCTCCCTGACATCCGTGATCACCACCCGGGCCCCCGCCTCGACCAGGTGCCCGACCAGCAGGTGCCCGACCTTGCCGACCCCGGCCACCCCGACCGTGCGGCCGTCCAGGGCGGGCGAGCCCCACAGGTGCTCGGCGCAGGCGCGCATGCCCTGGAAGACGCCGAAGGCGGTGAGCACGGAGGAGTCGCCGGCGCCGCCCTGCTCGGGCGACCTGCCGGTGGTCCACTGGCAGGTCCTCGCGACCACGTCCATGTCCCGGACGTAGGTGCCGACGTCACAGGCGGTGATGTAGCGGCCGCCGAGCGCGGCGACGCAGCGGCCGTAGGCGAGCAGCAGCTCCTCGGTCTTCAGGCGCTCGGGGTCCCCGATGATCACGGCCTTGCCGCCGCCGTGCGGCAGGCCGGCGAGCGCGTTCTTGTAGCTCATGCCCCGGGCGAGGTTGAGCGCGTCGCGCAGCGCGGCCTCCGCCGGGTCGGCCGCGTCCGCGTAGGCGTGGAATCGGGTGCCGCCCAGGGCGGGGCCGAGGGCGGTGGAGTGGATGGCGATCACGGCCTTGAGGCCGGTGGGCCGGTCCTGGCACAGCACGACCTGCTCGTGGCCCCCCAGGTCGGAGTGGAAGAGCGTGTCCAGGACGCCGGCTTCCGCGGGGCCGTCGACGGTGACGGCGGGACGTACGTCGGTCACGGTGGTGACTCCTGCATGTCGGAGCGGATGCCCTCCCTTCGGGTCGGGGGGGCGTTGATGAGATGAGCCTACGGCGACCTTAGGCCGCGGGGTGCCGTGGTTTCCCCAGACTGACACGATCGTGGGGTGGAGGGAGACGGTCGCGGGGGCGGAGCGCGCGCCCGCGGGCGAGACGCGAAGCGCGAGCATGACGGGCGAACAGAACAGGAGGGTGGCGGCGTGCCGAAGGTTCCGTACGCGGCGTATCTGAGGGTTTACGAGCCGCTGGCGGCCTTTCCCGAGCCGGAACGGGTGCGCTGGGCCGAGTACGCCAGGCGGGAGCGGCTGCCCACGGCGCAGGACGAACTGGCCTTCGCGATGGCGGGTCTCGCGGCCTGGCCGCCGCGGGTGGCGCCGGCGCGCGAGAGCACGGACGCGTTCGTGACGACGGTGGACGGCGTGCTGTGCGTGTGCCCGTGGCAGACCCGGCTGCGCTCCTGGCAGGCGCTGGGCGAGGTGGGGCACTGGCTGATGCCGCAGCCGGTGCTCGACGCGGCCCTGCCGCCCGGGGTGCGCCGGCGGGCCGCGGCCGACTACGACCGGTGGCGGGAGCGGAACCCGGACGCGCGGCCGTGGATCAGGTCGGCCCTGTGGCACGTGCCGGTGCGGTGGTTCGCGCTGTTCGCCGACGAGGAGCGGGTCTTCCGCAAGGCGGGGGAGCACCAGGGGGACCCGGCCGCGCCCTCGCTGACGTACCGGACGCCGATGGTGCAGGCGCGGCGCCGGCTGGCGCGGGGACTGCGCACGGTGCGGAAGTCGATGGTGCAGGGGCCGTTGGCGGAGGCGCTCACCGACATCGGGCGCTGGCTGGAGGAGTTCCACCCGCGGTCCCTGGTCGAACTGGACTACGGCGGACTGGTCTATACGATCTCCGAGGACCAGTTGGCGGCCGACCGCTCGGCCGCGGACGTGACCGCGGGGCTTGCCGCGCTCGCCGCCGGTGACCTGGAACGGGCCGGGCGGCTCTACGAGGAGCTGACCGACCGCTGGATGACCGTGCGCGAGCGGCAGTTCGCCAACTGACCGTGGGACCGGCGGCGGGACCAAGGTCCATGGCGCAAGGGACTAAAGCCCCAAGCGTGATGGATTGCACTGTAAGGAACTCTTGCCTTCAAGTAGTCTCCTCGTGTCAAAATAGGACAAGGAGCTCGGAAGGGTTCCTTCTCTCCGCTCGTCGATGGGGCGAAGGGTGGATAGATCGGTATTGCGCTCCTTGGCGGGGCTGATGGCGAGTCATCACGGAGTGACTGATTGTCACGGTCGAGTGACTGTCCGTTATGACACGGTCCGTTCGGCTTCCGTCGAGGTTGAACACCTGAGAGGGCAATTCCATCGGTTTGGCCGACCCGGCTGGACGGATGGTGTAGTTGTAGTGCCGAGGACAAGCCGTTCGTCCTATAACCGACTCGACCCGCCTCTGTCATTTCGGGCAAGGTGGGTCAAGGTGCAGAATTTAGAGGAAAGAACCGTGATGGTTCGGTTCTCCCGAGGAGGCCGCCCATGACCGCTCGCACCCCTGATGCCGAGCCGCTGCTGACCCCGGCTGAGGTTGCCACCATGTTCCGCGTCGACCCGAAAACGGTCACACGCTGGGCAAAGGCGGGCAAGCTCACGTCTATCCGCACGCTCGGTGGGCACCGCCGCTACCGCGAGGCGGAGGTGCGCGCACTGCTCGCGGGCATCCCGCAGCAGCGTGGCGAGGCCTGAGCAACACAGCACACCCCAGGCTCCGGGGCCCCCACCCCGGCCGGCTTGGCCCCGATCGCGTCGGACTCCGCCGAGTCCGACGCGATCTTTTTGCGTCGCGTGCGGAGTTTCCGCGGGGGCTTGGTGGTGTCCCGTGGGGACATCCGAGGGCCGTGCAATTGCACATATTAAATTGACGCGTGTCTCTACGGGGTCGAACGAGCTCAGCCCGCAACCGAGTTCCGTGACTCCCGTCACACCCTTCGTGTCTTGCCGAGCCTGTTGATCTTGCGGTAGTGCGGGCCCGGTCCCCGTGGCTCCCCGGCTTCCCCCTCGTTCTCCCGCGCCACCTCCCCCTGCCTTCCCGCGCCTTCCCCCGCCCTCTGTCGGTCTTCCCCCTGTCTTACCGCCGTGCCCTGTGCTCTCCCGGACTTCCCCGGCTTCTCCCCGGAATGCCCCCACACAAGAAACCCGGACCCCCGTGTGGGGGTCCGGGCCGGCGACTCTGCTGACGTGGCATCTCGGATCGAGCGGTCCTGACGGGATTTGAACCCGCGGCCTCCACCTTGACAGGGTGGCGAGCACTCCAAACTGCTCCACAGGACCAGGCTGCGAGCGTGACTCTACCCCAGCCCGGGGGCGCGTAGCCAATCGCCCCCGGCGCACGTCAGCGCGCGGGCGCCAGGGCGTCCACCGCCTTCACGATGCGCTTGTCGGAGATCGGATACGCGGTGCCCAGGGCGTGCGCGAAGTAGCTGACCCGCAGCTCCTCGATCATCCAGCGGATCTCCTCCGCCTGCGGCGGCACCGGCCTGCCCGGCGGGAACTGTTCGAGCAGCCAGGCGTATTCGTCCCGCATCTCGTGGATCTTCGCCATCCGCGCCCGGTCGCGCTCGGCCTGGTGCGGCAGCTGCTGGAGCCTGCGGTCGGCGGCCATCAGGTAGCGCAGCAGGTCGGGCAGCCGCCGGGCGCCGTGCCCCGAGACGAATCCCGGGCCCACCAACTCGCCCAGCTGCGTGCGGACATCGGCCACCGCCGGGGCCAGCACCGGGCTGCCGAGCGTGCGCAGCCGCCGCTCGCACGCCTGCCAGGCGGCGAGCACCTCCCGCACCTGCCGCACGATCCGCAGGGTCAGGTCGACGACGTCGGCGCGCACCGCGTCGAAGAGCTTGGTGAAGCCCTCCTCGTCCCAGGCGGGCCCGCCGTGGGCCGCGATCAGCTGGTCGGCCGCCGCGGCGACGCAGTCGTCGAAGAGGGCCGCGACGCTGCCGTGCGGGTTGGCGGAGAGCGCGAGCTTCCCCGCGTTGTCCAGCTGCCGCAGGGCGAACTTGGCCGGGTCGGAAGGGAGGTTGAGCAGCAGCAGGCGGCGGGTGCCGCGGGCCATCGCGCGCCGCTGCTCCTCCGCGGTGTCGAAGAGCCGCACGGCCACCGTGGCCCCCTCGTCGACCAGCGCCGGGTACGCCTTCACCGGCTGCCCGCCGCGGCGGGTCTCGAAGGTCCGCGGCAGGCTGCCGATCGTCCAGGAGGTGAGGCCCTTCGCCGTGGCGGCGAAGGCGCCCTCCAGGGACTCCCGCGTCCTGGGGCGCAGCCGCTCCTTGAGCGCGGACAGGTCCTTGCTCTCGAACTCCCGGGCGTCCGCGGCCGGTTCGCCGCGGCCGGCGCCGGGGCGCCGGCCCTTGGGCTCCTTGGGGGCCCGCGGTCCCGACGCCAGCCGGCGCCCGCGCTCGTCGACCACGCGGAAGGTGATCCGCAGGTGGCCCGGGATGCGGTCGGTGTCGAAGTCCTCGGGCGCCACCGGCACCCCCGTCATCCGGGTGAGGGCGCGGGCGAGCGCCACGTGCAGCGGCTCCGGCGTCGGCTCCGCCGTCTCCTCCAGGAAGCGGCGGGCGAAGTCGGGGGCGGGAACGCAGTGCCGTCTGATCGGCTTCGGCAGGGACCTGATCAGTTCGGTCGCCAACTGCTCGCGCAGGCCCGGGATCTGCCAGTCGAAGCCGTCCGGCGTGACCTGGTTCAGCACCTGGAGCGGCACGTGCACGGTCACCCCGTCGGCGTCGGCGCCCGGCTCGAACTGGTAGGTCACCTTGAGGGAGAGCGGGCCCTGCCGCCACCGGTCCGGGTAGTCCGCCTTGGTGACCCGCTCCGCCTGCTCGTTGATGAGCATGGACTTCTCGAAGTTGAGCAGGTCCGGCTCTTCCTGGCGTTTCTTCTTCCACCAGGCGTCGAAGTGCGCCCCGGAGACGATGTCCTCCGGCAGGCGCCGGTCGTAGAAGTCGTACAGCGTCTCGTCGTCCACCAGGATGTCGCGGCGCCGGGCCCGGTGTTCCAGCTCCTCGACCTCGGCGAGCAGCCTGCGGTTGTCGTGGAAGAAGCGGTGGTTCGTCCGCCAGTCGCCCTCGACCAGCGCGTTGCGGATGAACAGGTCGCGGCAGGTCTCCGGGTCGATCCGGCCGTAGTTGACCTTGCGCTGGGCCACGATCGGCACGCCGTACAGCGTGACGCGCTCGTAGGCCAGCACCGCGGCCTGCTTCTGCTCCCAGTGCGGCTCGCTGTAGGAACGCTTCACCAGGTGGCCGGCCAGCGGCTCGATCCACTCGGGCTCGATCCTGGCGTTGACGCGGGCCCACAGCCGGGAGGTCTCCACCAGCTCCGCGGACATCACCCAGCGCGGCGGCTTGCGGAACAGCGCGGAACCGGGAAACACGGCGAACTTCGTGCCGCGCGCGCCCAGATACTCGTGCTTGTCGGTGTCCTTGAGGCCGATGTGGGACAGCAGCCCGGCAAGCAGCGACTGGTGCACCCGCTGCGGGTCGCGCTCCCCGCCGCCGCGGCGCGTCTCGATGCCGAGCGAGCCGGCCACCGTGCGCAGCTGCGCGTGGATGTCCTGCCACTCGCGTATCCGCAGGTAGTTGAGGTACTCGGTGCGGCACATGCGGCGGAACGCCGAGGAGGAGAGCGCCTTCTGACGCTCGCGCACGTGGTCCCACAGGTTGAGGAAGGCGAGGAAGTCGGACTCCTCCGCGGGGCCCTCGCGGAAACGCTGGTGCTTGGCGTCGGCCTGCTGCTGCTTGTCGGCCGGGCGCTCGCGCGGGTCCTGGATGGAGAGGGCGGCCGCGATCACCATGACCTCGTGCACGCAGCCGTTGCGGTCGGCCTCCAGCACCATCCGGGCCAGCCGCGGGTCCACGGGCAGCTGCGAGAGCGTGCGGCCGGTCTCGGTCAGCCGGCCGCCGGCCAGGGCGCCGAGCTCCTCCAGGAGCTGGACGCCGGCCTTGATCGAGCGGTGGTCGGGCGCGTCGATGAAGGGGAAGCGCTCGATGTCGCCGAGGCCCGCCGCGTTCATCTGGAGGATGACCGAGGCCAGGTTCGTGCGCAGGATCTCGGCGTCGGTGAACTCCGGCCTGGAGCGGAAGTCCTCCTCCGAGTACAGCCGGATGCAGATGCCGTCGCTCGTCCTGCCGCAGCGGCCCTTGCGCTGGTTGGCGCTGGCCTGCGAGATCGGCTCGATCGGCAGCCGCTGCACCTTGGTGCGATGGCTGTAGCGCGAGATGCGGGCGGTGCCGGGATCGATCACGTACGTGATGCCAGGCACCGTCAGCGAGGTCTCCGCCACGTTGGTGGCGAGGACCACGCGGCGGCCCGGGTGCGGCTGGAACACGCGCTGCTGCTCGCCGTGCGAGAGGCGCGCGTACAGCGGCAGCACCTCGGTGTGCCGCAGCCTGCGCTTCTCCAGGGCGTCGGCGGTGTCCCTGATCTCCCGCTCGCCGGAGAGGAAGACGAGGATGTCGCCGTCCCCCTCGGCCTGGAGCTCGTCCACGGCCTCGCAGATGGCGGTGATCTGGTCGCGGTCGGCGCCGGGACCCTCCTCCTCGTCCTCCTCCGGCTCTTCGAGCAGCGGCCGGTAGCGGACCTCCACCGGGTAGGTGCGGCCGGAGACCTCGACGATCGGGGCGTCGCGGCCCTCGCGGTCGCGGAAGTGCCGGGCGAAGCGCTCGGGGTCGATGGTCGCCGAGGTGATGACGACCTTCAGGTCGGGGCGGCGGGGCAGCAGCTGGGCGAGGTAGCCGAGCAGGAAGTCGATGTTGAGGCTGCGCTCGTGCGCCTCGTCGATGATGATCGTGTCGTACTGCCGCAGCTCGCGGTCGTGCTGGATCTCGGCGAGGAGGATGCCGTCGGTCATCAGCTTGACCAGGGTGTCCTCGCTCGCCTGGTCGGTGAAACGCACCTTGTAGCCGACCGCCTGGCCGAGCGGCGTGCCCAGTTCCTCGGCCACCCGCTGGGCCACCGTGCGGGCGGCCAGGCGCCGCGGCTGGGTGTGGCCGATCAGCCCGCGCACCCCGCGGCCGAGTTCCAGGCAGATCTTGGGGAGCTGGGTGGTCTTGCCCGAGCCGGTCTCGCCCGCCACGATCACCACCTGGTGATCGCGTATCGCCGCCAGGATCTCGTCCTTCTTGTTGCTGACCGGCAGTTGCGGGGGATAGGAGATCCGCGGCACGGCGGCGCGCCGCCGCTCGGCGCGCCGCTCGGCAGCCTCGACGGCCTCGGCGATCGAGTCGAGGGCCTGCTGCCTGGCGGCGGGCTTCCTGATGCGGCGGACGCCGTCGAGCCGCCGCCCGAGCCGCCGTTCGTCCCGCAGCATGAGCGCGGGCAGCCGCGCCGCGAGCTCCGCCGCGGTGACGGGTGCCGTGGCCTGGGCGGGGCCGCCGGTGGCGTCACCTGGGCCGGCACCGGAATTGCCCCCGGGGCCGGGTGACCCGGGCGCCGGCGCGGGCGAGCCGCCGGGGGACGGCGCGCGGGAAGACGGGGGAGAGGGGTGGGTAGACATACGCACCCAAGCGTCTCACCTCGGCGGGGCGGGCGGCGAGCCGTTATTCCACCGGGCGTGTGACGCGCGGGCCCGGCGGGCGGGGGCCGGGAGGGGCGCGGGGCAGGAGCGCGGCGGCCCCGGGCGCACGTCTGCCGGCACCGGCGGGGGGAGGGGGCGGTGGGGAGCGGGCAGGGAGCGGGCAGGGAGCGGGCGGCGGCCGGTGCCGAACGGGCACGAGGGCGGGGGTGGCGAGAGGCCGTGCGGCCGGGAAAACGATCAGTTGTCAACTGCTTGTCAACCATTTGCCAGCGGCTATATGGTCCGCGCCATGACTGAGACGAGCGTCACCTCCATGGACCCAAGACCCGTCTACGAGCAGGCCGCCGACTACCTCGGCGCGTTGGTCGCGGCCGTGCGGCCGGACCAGCTCGACGGTCCCACCCCCTGCGCCGGGTGGACCGTGCGGGACCTGCTCAGCCACCTCGTCGCCGCGACCGAGGGCATCGCCGTACTCGGCGAGACGGGCACCGCCCCGGGCGGATCGGGCATGATGTCCGCCGCGCAGATCGCCGACGACGGCTGGGGCGCCGCGCTCGCCGCGGCCAGGGCGCACCTGTCCGCGGTCTGGGCGGACGACACCAAGCTCGACGAGGTGTTCCAGCTGCCCTGGGGGCCGAAGTTCCCCGGCCGCGTCACCCTCGCCATCCCCGTCTTCGAGGCGGTCGTCCACGGCTGGGACCTGGCCCGGGCCACCGGTGGACAGCGGCGTCCCGAGCCGGGTCCGGTCCGGTTCGCCGAGGCCGTGGCCGGCCAGTTCGCCCCGGCCGGGGAACGGGACGGCCGCCGGCCCTTCGGCCCGGTGCAGACCGCGCCCGCCGAGGCGGACGCGCAGGACCGGCTGGCGGCGTTCCTCGGCCGCCCCCACGACTGGTCCCCGGCGGCCTGACTGCCGCCCGCGCCCCCGGCTCCGGCGAAGACGCCCCGCGGCTCCCGCGGAGGCGCGCCGCAGCTCCGGCGGAGGCGCATCCCGCGCTGCGCGCCCCCATCTCCTCCCCCTTGCTTCTCTTCTCCCCTTTCCTGGGGTGCCCTGGGGCTCCCTGGGGTTTTCCTGCGGCTTGCCAGGCTTGCCAGGGTTTCCAGGGTTTTCCCGAGGTTTCCTGGTGCCGCGGCCGTTTCCTGGGGGCGGCGGCCGGCCATCCGTGCCCTCCCCGCCTTCCGAACCCTCTTCAACAATCCTGACCCGCTCCGTCATCATCCGCATGCGCCGCCGGGCACGGAACGAGAAGGTGGAGAGCTTCCGGGCGCGCATCCACGAGGCGGAGGGACACAAGCTACGTGACCGGCTCGCGCAGTGGGCAGAGCACGCGCGCGGGTTCGTCATGGGGGCATGGCCAGACATGCCCGAAGGGGTGGCAGACCGGCCGGCCGACGTGTGCGAACCCCTGCTCGCCGTCGCGGACGCCGCCGGGGGCCACTGGCCCAAGCGCGCCCGGGAAGCCTGCCTGACCCTGGTCAAAGCCTCACAGGCCAACGACAAAGGCAGCCTCGGTGTCCGGCTGCTCACCGACCTCCGCGACCACGTCCTGATCGGTATCGACCGGTTGCCCACCATCGCCATCCTGGACCGGCTCAATGCCCTGGACGATGCCCCATGGGCGGACTTGGACGGCCGGCCGCTCGACAACCGCAAGCTCTCCAGGCTGCTCGGGGAGTACATGACGGCTGACAACGAGCCGATCCGCTCCCGCAACATCCGCACCGCTGGCGGAGTCCTCAAAGGCTTCCACGCTGCCGACCTGACCGATGCGTGGGCCCGATACTGCCCGCCCCCACCTCAGGACTCCGCTACATCCGCTACGCCGCTACCGCCCAGCTCAGGGCCGCTGAATCAGTAGCGGCACCGAGGCGTGTAGCGGCTACGCACACGCCCCGCCGCAGCGTGCGTAGCCGCTACACGCGAACCCTCCGCTACAAAAATCCGCCCGCTGACCTGCGATGTAGCGCTGTAGCGGATGTAGCGGACTTCTCAGAAGGGCCCAGAGCCCCCCGGCCACACCCGGAGGTTCGCCGTGCGCACCGCCACGCCCCCGCCGCCCCCCGCCGCCCTCACCGTTCCCGAAGTCATGACCGCCCTTCGCCTCAGCCGGTCCAAGGTCTACGACCTGCTCCGTACCAACCAGCTCAAGAGCTTCACCGCCGGCTGCGCCCGCCGGATCCCCACCGAAGCACTCCGCCAGTACATCGACAACCAGATGGGAGAAGCCGCCTGATGGCCAAGCGCGCCAACGGAGAGGGCAGCATCACCCGCCGCAAGGACGGGACCTATCACGGTCGGGTCTACGTGACCACCACCAGCGGTGTCCGCAAGCGGGTCTCGGTCTACGGCAAGACCCGCGACGAGATCCGCGAGAAGGTCACCGAGCTGCAAGCGCAGGAGGCCAAGGGCGTACCCCAGCCGGACACCAACATGAAGCTGGACGACTACCTGACCTACTGGCTGGCCCGGGTGGTCAAGGTGAACCGCCGGCCGAAGACCTACCAGGGGTACGAGAGCGTTGCCCGGGTCCACCTCGTTCCGGGGCTGGGGCGGAAGAAGATCCGCACGCTTCGCGCCGCCGAGGTGCGGACCTGGCTCGCTCAGGTGGCCGCGGAGTGCCAGTGCTGCAAGCACGGGCTGGACGTCGACCGCAAGCGGTGCTGCGCGGCCGGGGAGTGCTGCCGGACGCTGCTGTCCCGCCGCATGGTCCAGTCGATTCACGCCGTGCTGCGGAACGCGCTCCAGAACGCCGTTCGGGAGAAGCTGATCACGCGCAACGTGGCCCAGCTCGTCCAGGTGCCGACGCCCACCTACGACACGGGCAAAGGGCTCAGCCTCCGGCAGGCGCGCCTACTGCTGAAGGAGGCCGAGAAGGACCGGCTGCACGCGCTGTATGTGCTGGCGCTCGTCATGGGGATGCGGCGCGGGGAGCTGCTGGGACTGGGCTGGGACTCCATCGACCTGGACCGTGGTTCACTCATCGTGGAGAGGGCGCTGCAACGGGTCAACGGGGCGCTAACCCTGGTCAAACCCAAGACGCGGTCATCGGTCCGGACCGTGCCGCTGCCGCCGGTCGTGGTGAAGGCGCTGGAGCAGCACCGGGAGCGGCAGGCGCAGGAACGGGCGGCGGCCGGCGACACGTGGACGGAGACCGGGCTGGTCTTCACCTCCCGGGTGGGCACCGCGCTGGAGCCGGACAACCTCCGCCGGAGCTGGTACCCGCTCCGGAAGCGGCTGGGGCTCGAACTCCGCTTCCATGATCTCCGCCACTCCTGCGTGACGCTGCTGCTTGATCTCGGCGTCCCGCCGCACGTCGTCCAGCAGATCGCCGGACACAGCGGCATCGAAGTGACCATGAAGGTCTACGCCCATGCATCGCTGGACGAGATGCGGAAGGGGCTGGACAAGCTGGGGAGTCGGCTCAGTTGAAGTTCTTGGTGCCTCGGCGGTATTTACTGCCGAGGCGTCAGGGTGACTGTGCTTGAAGCGGGTCGCCTCTTATTCTGCGTCCACGCCGCTCGGTTACCGTGCGAGCAGTTATCTTTCAAGGGCTGCGTGGAAGTTGTGATTGAGCATCGCCTGGCTGAGAGTTCGGTGAGGAAGCAGGTTCTTGTGAGGCTTCCGTAAGTGACTGTCGGACGGCGACCAACAGATTCTCCGGTGTGCTTCTGAGTCGACGGCTACCGAACCAAATAGTGGGGCCGATGAGTAGAATGAGCGCGGCAGGGACGCCAGCGGCCAGTGGTAGGCCCATTGTGGTTGCGGTTGCCAGGGCGGCGGAGGCAAGGAGGGAAGTGAGCATCGCTATCCCCGCATCTTTGTTGCTCTCGGCGACGTCTCCCGCAGAACCCTGAGAGTTCGGCAACGATGACGAGTCGCCCAAATCCAGCAGAGCAAGCCACTGGTCAGAGTTTATGCGTTGAATCATCGTGTGGATCAACGAAACAAGCCGAGGTAGGGCGCTTGGTCCTTCTCGAAGTAGGCACGCTGAGGCTTCCATCAGTTCGCGCCGCACAGCGGCTGTATGCTGCCCGACGGCGGCATCTAGGGGCGGCGTCAGCAGCGCTTCGTGCGTGGCGGTGAAGTCGGCGACCTGACGGCACAGCGTATCGACAAGCTTGACGATAGTTAGCGCGCTGACGTTACCTCGCGCATAAGCAGTGCAAGTGGTGGCGATATGAAGGCAGGTGGATACGGCCGTGAGGTTCGCGCCCAGTTTTCGCCACTTACGTGATGCGAGGAGGATAATGGTGAATAGCGTTCCCCCGTATATCACTGCACCGACCGTAATGGTGCTTGCCAGCACGTTCCGGAAGTCTAGCTTTAGGTCAATGTCCCCTATGATTAATGATGCGAGCAATAGGGGAGACATGCCTAATGTTACGGCCGCTATGACTGGTCTTGCGTGCCATCGAATCTCATACAGCGCTGCGACGTGGAGATGGGTCAGTCTCGCATAGGTGAAGGGGGTCTGGCTGGTGTAAAATCGGAAGACGGCCAATGCTCGCCTTGTCGAGGTTTCCACCTGGCGTCGGGTGAGGGCTGGCGTTTTTCCAGGTTTTCTCGCTCTTTTTTCCCACGGCTTTGCTGTGTTTATATAGCCAAAGAGGTGTCGGGTGAGGGTGGACGTGGATACTGTTGCGTATAAGATAAAAATCCATGTGGCTGCGATGGTGAGCCATTCATTCCTACTCATGATGTCCCCTGTCGGAGGTTCAGTCGGCTTGAGGTAGGTCGGTCCGCGGGGGCCATCGTCCACCGTCTGCATCATGGCCGGCCGAGACGTACGCGGTGGGTCATCGCGATGCCTCCGGGTGGCACTCAACGGCTCGTCGGCTGCAAAGGTGCCGTCCGTGAGCGTCCCCCTCCGTGGACCGCTGGCTGAGGTGAGGGGCGGTTCGACTGGGTCCGTGGCCCCCAAGCTGATCACGTTGGCGTACCCGTTGGCGTAGAACGCACGAAAACCCCCTGCCGGAGTGATCCGGTAGGGGGTTCTTGCTGGTCAAAGAAGGTGGCTGGGGCCGGGGTCGAACCGGCGACCTTCCGCTTTTCAGGCGGACGCTCGTACCAACTGAGCTACCCAGCCGGAGCGGTCCTGACGGGATTTGAACCCGCGGCCTCCACCTTGACAGGGTGGCGAGCACTCCAAACTGCTCCACAGGACCCGGCTTGCGCGACTCCCTCTGGCCGGAGACCCGGCCGGGCTGATGTCGCTGAAGCAGCCTATCACGGGGACCGGGGCCGCTCGCTCACCTTTGGGGGCGGGGGCGGAACCGGGGAACCCCGCCCCACCGGGGGCCGCGGCTGGGGGAGAGCCGCGGACCGTCGTGGTGGGGCGGGGTCCTGGCCGCCTGGGCGGCGAACTGAGAGGGGGGCCTCAGTCCGCGGCCGCAGGGGCCTTATCGGGGGCGGCGGCAGGTGCGGGGGTCACCTCGGCCGCCGCCCGGCGGCGGGCTATGGCGAGGCAGCTGAGCGCGGCCACGGCGAGGACGACCACCGGCACGGCCAGGGTCGGCTTGACCGCGTCGGTGAAGCCGTTGACGAAGACGTCGTGGGCCACCTGCTCGAGCGTGCTCGCGGTATCGGGGGCGACGCCGTCCGGGAGGGCAACGCCGCCGTTCTGTCCTGGGGCCACCTGGAGGCCGGAGTCGGAGGCCTCGCTGAAGGCGTCGATGAGCTGGGTCTTGACCTCGGCGGGGGCGTCGACCCCGGCCACCCGGTCCCGGGCCTGGCTGGCGAAGGAGGAGGACAGCTGGGCCTGGAGGACCGCGCCGACCACGGCGGTGCCGATGACGCTGCCGACCTGGCGGACCGCGTTCAGCATGCCGGAGGCCGCGCCCACCTGCACGGGTGGCACCTCGCGCAGCGCCTCGGCGGTCAGCGGGGCCATGCTGAGGCCGAGGCCGCCGCCGGCGACGAAGCCGGGGAGCAGGAAGGAGAGGAAGCCCGCGTCGAGGTCGACGGCGGCGATCATGAGGCCGACGCCCAGGGAGAAGAGGGCGAGGCCGAGCATGAGCACCCACTTGGCGCCGTACTTGTCGGCCAGGCGGCCGGCGAAGGGCGCGGTGAACATGGTGGCCACGGCCCAGGGAGCCATCGTGAGGCCGGCCCTGATGGCGCTCATGTCGAGGACGGACTGGAGGAAGAGGACCACCGGCAGGTACAGCGCCATCAGGCCGAAGGCGATGAGGGCCTGGAGCCAGTTCAGGACGGCGAAGTTGCGGTTGCGGATGAGGGCCAGCGGCAGCAGCGGCTCGCTCGGGCGGCGCTCGTAGACGACGAACGCGATGAGGAGCACCACGCCGGCGCCGATGATCTCCCAGATGGTGATCGGGCCCCAGCACTCGCCCCAGTCGTAGCGCTCGCCCTCGATGAGGCCGTAGACGATCAGGGAGAGGGAGGCGCTGACCAGGAGGACGCCCGGCAGGTCGAGGCGGTGGCTGCGGCCGGGCCGCAGGTCGGGGACGAAGCGGAAGGCGCCCCAGAGGCCGACCGCGCCGATCGGGACGTTGACGAAGAAGATCCAGCGCCAGTTGACGCCGTCGACGAGGACGCCGCCGATGATCGGGCCCGCGATGGCGGACATGCCGATGAGGGCGCTCCACACGCCCATCGCCGCACCGCGCCGCTCCTTGGGGAAGACGGCGGTGATGATCGTCAGGGTCTGCGGGGTGAGCAGCGCTCCCGCAAGGCCCTGCACCACGCGGGCGATGATCATCTGGGTCGTGTTCTGCGAGACGCCACAGGCGATCGAGGCCAGGACGAAGACCGACAGGCCGGTGATGAAGAGGTTGCGCGGCCCGAAGATGTCGCCGAGCCGGCCGCCGGTGATCAGCAGGGTGGCGTAGGCGAGCAGGTAGGCGTTGATGACCCAGAGAATCTGGTCGAGCGAGCCGTCCAGACCGTCGAGCATGGCGGGCAGGGCGACGTTCACGATCGTGCTGTCGAGCATGATCATGAAGAAGCCCGAGCAGAGCACGATCAGGACCACCCAGGGGTTGACCTCCCGCTGGCTGGGTGCTGAGGGTGTGGCTGTCGTCACCTGCGAACTCCCTCGGAGGTGGGGCTGTGGTGGAGCACCGGACATGAGTTACAAGTAAAAACTCGTATTCTGGCGGCGACATTACGAGCGATTACTCGTCTCTGTCAATGGGTCACGGCCCGTTTCCCCCGAGGTTCACGCACCAGTTCCACAAACGCGCCGCGGGGGTAGCCTGAAAGCTGGTTCCGTCCGCGAAGCCTTCGAGGAGGGGTAGATGCCGCGCACGACACCATCGGCCACGCGTCGCCGACTGGCCAGGGGAGAGCAGCGGATCGCGCAGCTCCTCGACGCCGCCGAGCGTGAGTTCGTGGAGGTGGGCTACCACGCCGCGACGACCAATGGGATCGCGGCGCGTGCGGGCGCCTCGCCTGGGACGCTGTACCAGTTCTTCCCCAACAAGGAGGCCATGGCGCAGGCGCTGGCCGACCGGTACCTGGAGGAGCTGAGCCGGGTCTACTCCTTCGTGCACGACCCGGATCTCGCGCTGCTGCCGGCCGAGGAGCTGGTCGAGCGGACGGTCGAGCCCGTCGTGGCCTTCACCGCGGCGAACCCCGGCTTCAAGGCGATCTTCGCGGGCGCGGCCACCCCGCCGCATCTGGCCGCCTCCACCCAGCGGCTCCACTCGGCCCTGCACGGCTGGATGGACGCGCTGCTCGCGGCGTTCCGTCCCGGGCTGCCCGCCGAGGTGCGGCAGGTGAAGGCGACGGTGGCGCTGGGCATCGTGCGGGCGATGGTGCCGCTGATCTACGCGGCCCGCGGCGCCGAGCGCCGGACGCTCGTCACCGAGATGAAGGGCGTGATGCGGGCGTACTTCGCCTCGCTGCCCACCGAATGACCCGCGGGGCCCGCCGGGTTCGGGAAGGGCGCGGCGGCCGTCGCGCGCGCCGGGGCCGCCGCCTGTGCCGAGAGTGCCGAGGCCGCGGCGATCGCCGCCGGGCCGTGCGGACGGCGGGAGGCGGCCGCCCGGCCGGGTGAGTGGGCCCAAGGTCCCCGGGAGCCGGCCGCCGCCGGGCGGCGTGCGCGGCACGGCCGGCCGGGAGGCCGGCCCGCCAGGCCGCGGGGTCAGGCAGCTCACCGTGGGGCCCGTCCGCTCGCGCTCAGCGCGGGAGCGGGCTCTTTTCCAGGCCGTCCGACAGGGTTTCGAGCAACTCGCCGAGCTGGCGGGCGCTGTCGGGGCCGAGGATGTCGGCGATCTGCCGCTCCAGTTCGATCATGGCCGCGTCGGCGCGGGCCAGCAGCTCCTCGCCCGCCTCGGTGATCCACAGTTCGATGACGTGCCGGTGGCTCGGCCGCGGCCTGCGCTCGATCAGGCCGCGCAGCTCCAGCCTGGCCGCGAGCCCGACGATGTTCTGCGGCGAGACATTCAGCTCGCGGGCCATCTCGGCGCCCGTGCCGCCGGGGCGGAAGGAGATCGCGGCGAGCAGGGTGTAGTGCGCCACCGGCAGGTCGAGGGGGCGAAGACGCTGCTCCTTGGCGGTGTTCAGCGTCTTGTTGGCCCGCCGCGAGGCCCAGATAACCCGATTGAACGTTTGGTCACCCATGGTCCCCATCCTAGCGAGTATAAAGCGGTTGTAAAGCACTTGACTTTGCCTGGTGAGTGTACGACCGTTTCCCCCGAGGCCGACCAGCTCTTCAGGGGGATTTCATGGCAAACCCGGCAGGGGCCAGCGAGGAAAGAACATCACAGAACGGCCGTATCACCGTCGACCTGTGCGTCAACGGCGCCACCGAGACCAGGGAGATCGACGTCCGCACGACGCTGCTGGACGCGCTGCGCAACGAACTCGGCCTCACCGGCACGAAGAAGGGCTGCGACCGCGGCCAGTGCGGCGCCTGCACCGTGCACGTCGAGGGCCGCCGCGTGCTGTCCTGCCTGACCCTGGCCGCCGGCGTCGACGGCCGCCCCGTCACCACCATCGAGGGACTGGCCGAGGGCGAGCAACTGCACCCGATGCAGCAGGCGTTCCTGGACAACGACGGCTTCCAGTGCGGGTTCTGCACCCCGGGACAGATCATGTCGGCGGTGTGCGCCGTCGAGGAGGCCGACACCCACAGCGACGCGGAGGGCCGGGAGGCCATCCGCGAGGTGATGTCGGGCAACCTGTGCCGCTGCGGTGCCTACGAGAACATCCTGCGCGCCATCGAGGCGGAGCGAGAGCGGCGGAGCGAGGCGGTCTGACATGCGGTCCTTCGAATACGCGGCGCCGGTCACCGTGCCCGACGCGCTCTCCCGCTCCGGCGAGGGCGCCGCCTACCTGGCCGGCGGCACCACCCTCGTCGACCTGATGAAGCTGAACGTGGTCCGCCCCGAGCGCGTGGTCGACATCAACGCGCTGCCGCTGACCGGCGTCGGCTTCGACGGGCAGCGGCTGCGGATGGGCGCCCTGGAGCGGATGAGCGACGTCGCCACCCACCCGGCCGTCGCCACCGAGTACCCGGTGCTCCGCGAGGCCCTGCTGCACAGCGCCTCCCCCCAGCTGCGCAACATGGCCAGCATCGGCGGCAACCTGCTGCAGCGCACCCGCTGCGGCTACTTCCGCGACACCGCCATGCCCTGCAACAAGCGTGAACCCGGCTCCGGTTGCCCCGCCCAGCAGGGCCAGAACCGCGGCCACGCCATCCTCGGCACCAGCGACTCCTGTGTCGCCACCCACCCGAGCGACGCCTGCGTCGCCCTCGTCGCCCTCGACGCCTCCGTCGAGCTGGCGGGCCCCGAGGGCGAACGGACCGTCAGGCTCGACGACTTCTACCGGCTGCCCGGCGACACCCCGCACGTGGAGAACGCCCTCGCCCCGGGCGAGCTGCTCGCCGCCGTCGAGGTGCCGCACCTGCCCTGGGCCAGGAACTCGGCCTACGTGAAGGTGCGCGACCGCGCCGCCTACGAGTTCGCCGTGGTGTCCGTGGCCGCCGCCCTCGACCTGCGCGACGGCGTCGTCGCCGACGTGCGGCTGGCCGCCGGCGGCGTCGGCACCAAGCCCTGGCGGCTGACCGCCGTCGAGGACGCGCTGCGCGGCCGGGAGCTGACCGAGGAGACGGCCGACGAGGCCGCCGCCAGGTCCGCGGACGGCGCGCGGCCGCTCGCCCACAACGCGTTCAAGATCCCGCTGCTGCGCCGGACCCTCACCCACGTGCTGCTCCGCCTTGGAGGCCGGTCATGACCGCACCCCTGATAGGCACCCGGGTCGGCCGCGTCGACGGCCGTTTCAAGGTCACCGGGGAGGCCACGTACACCGCCGACCACACCGCGGCCGGGATGGCCCACGGCTATCTCGTCCTCGCCTCCGTCGGCGGCGGCGAACTGCTGTCCATGGACACCGCCGCGGCCGAGGCCGCCCCCGGCGTGCTCGCCGTCTACAGCCCCTTCAACCCGCTGAAGCTGCAGTCCATCAAGACCACGCCGGACCTCAGCTTCGTCGGCCAGTTCTGGCTGCCCCTCCAGGACACCACGATCCGGCACTACGGCCAGATCATCGGCCTGGTCGTCGCCGAGAGCTACGAGGAGGCCAGGTACGCCGCCTCGCTGGTGACCGCCACCTACGAGGAGCGCACCCCGAAGACCGACCTCAAGGCCGGCATCCCCAGGGCCGTCGCGCCGCCGATCCCGGTCAACTACGAGGAGCCCGAGCTGAACCTCCTCGCCGACGGCGTGGGCAGCGTGGAGGAGGCCCTGGCCGCCAGCGAGGTGCGGGTGGCCGCCGACTACTCGCAGCCCGTCGACACGCCCACGGCCATCGAGCCGCACGCGGTGCTCGCCACCTGGGAGGGCGGCGTCCTCACCCTCCAGGTCGGCACCCAGTCCGCCGTCGGCTCCGCGATGACCACGGCCGAGGCCCTGGGCATCGACGTCTTCCAGGTGCGCGTCGTCAGCCCCGTGGTCGGCGGCGCCTTCGGCGGCAAGATGTACCTCTTCGGCCACCCGCTGCTGACCGCGGTGGCCGCCCGCGAACTCAACCGGCCGATCAAGACCGTCCTCACCCAGGAGCAGGTCTTCACCGTCACCGGGCACCGCTCGGGAGTGGCCCAGCGCATCGAGCTCGGCGCGAGCCGCGAGGGCGTGCTCAACGCCGTCAAGCACGACGCCTGGTCGGGCTTCTCCGCCTCGGGCGTGCTCTTCGAGAGCGCGGCCCACACCACCTCCCGCGTGCTGTACAAGTCGCCCAACATCCACGTCGGCCAGAAGATCGTGCCGCTGGACCTGCCGCCCACCACCTGGGTGCGCGCCCCGGGCGAGCAGCCCGGCTCCTTCGCGCTGGAGAGCGCGATGGACGAGCTGGCCGTCGAGCTCGGGATCGACCCGATCGAGCTGCGGATGCGCAACTACGCCGACACCATGCCCGGCCGCGAGGTGCCCTGGTCGAGCAAGCATCTCGACGAGTGCTACCGGATCGGCGCCGAGCGCTTCGGCTGGGCGGACCGCGCCGAGCGGCCCGGCACCCAGGCCGACGGCGACTGGCTGGTCGGCCAGGGCATGGCCGGCACGGTCTACCCGGGCAACCTGCTGCCCACCACCGTGGCCGTCGTCACGCTGCGGCCCGACGGCGGCGCGACCGTCTCCAGCGCCACCGCCGACCCGGGCACCGGCATGCTCACCGTGCTCGCCATGGTCTGCGCCCAGGAGCTCGGCATCCCCCTGGACCGGGTCACCCCCCTGCTCGGCGACTCCGTACTGCCGCTGAACTTCGGGGCGTTCGGCTCCATGGGCACCGCGAGCACCGCCTCGGCCGTCGCCCAGGCCGCGTTCGTGGCGCGCGCCGAGCTGATCCGGCTCGCGGTCTCCGACGAGCGCTCCCCCTTCCACGGGCTCGACCCCGAGACGGTCGAGTACCAGGAGGGCAGGCTCTCCGCCCCGGGCGGCCGCCAGGCCGACTTCGGTGAGCTGCTGACCCTGCTCGAATCGGCCGGCGTCGACGGCACCGGCGCCTCCGCGCCCGGCGCCGAGAAGCTCCGCTACGCCATCCACTCCTTCGGCGCGCACTTCTGCGAGGTGCGGGTCCACCGCTTCACCAGGGAGACCCGGGTCAGCCGCTGGACCAGCGTCATCGACGCGGGCCAGATCATCAACGAGGTCACCGCCCGCGGGCAGATCGTCGGCGGCGTCCTGTTCGGCCTCGGCCAGGCGCTGCTGGAGGACGCCAGGCCCGAGGCGGGCACCGGCCGCTTCGCGAACGCCAACCTGGCGGACTACCTGCTGCCGGTGCACGCCGACATGCCGGACTTCGACGTCCACTTCCTGCGCCACCCCGACACCAGCTTCAACCAGATCGGGGCCCGCGGCATCGGCGAGATCGGCGCCGTCGGCTCGGCCGCCGCGATCGCGAACGCCGTCTACCACGCGACCGGCGTCCGGGTGCGCGACCTGCCCATCACGGTCGACAAGCTGCTCTGACCCGGCGGGCCGAAGGGGCGGGTCACGGAGCCGGACTTTCTAGTGATTCGCCCCGCGCCCGGCGGGTTTCACTGGTCCCGACTCCGTCACACGTCCGCCCACTTCTCCGATCCTTCTCCGGCCCCAGGGCGCCGGAGGACGGGAGGCCCACCTTGCCAGCAGGGAACACCGCTGGGAACGCCGCTGGGAAAGATGCAGGGAACAGCGCCGGGAACGCCACCTCGCCCCCGGCGCCCGCCGAAGCCGCCATTCCGAACGCGTGGGGATTCGGCGACATACCCGACCAGACCGGGCGTCTCGCCCTGGTCACCGGGGCCAACAGCGGACTCGGCCTCGTCGTCGCAGGCGAACTCGCCAGAGCGGGAGCCCGGGTGGTCCTCGCCTGCCGCGACACCGCCAAGGGCGAGGCCGCTGCCGACTCCATCCGCGCCCGGGCCGCCGGCGCCGACCTCGAGGTGCGGCGGCTCGACCTGGCCGACCTGAGCGCGGTACGCGAGTTCGCCGCCGAGTTCGCCGCCGCCCACGACCGGCTCGACACGCTGGTCAACAACGCCGGCATCATGGCGGTGCCGCGCGGCACCACGGCCGACGGCTTCGAGACCCAGTTCGGCGTCAACCACCTCGGCCACTTCGCGCTCACCGGCCTGCTGCTGCCGGTGCTCGAAGCCGCGCCCGAGGCCCGCGTCGTCACGGTGACCAGCACCTTCCACGCCTTCGGCTCGATCGACTTCGGCAACCTGCGCGGCGAGAAGCGCTACTCGCGCAACGGCGCCTACTCCCAGTCGAAGCTGGCCAACCTGCTCTTCGCCGCCGAGCTGCACCGCCGCCTCGCCGCCGTCGGCTCCCCGGCGCGCAGCCTCCCCGCCCACCCGGGCTGGGTCTCCACCAACCTCCAGCCCAACGGCTACGGCCCCCTCATGCGGGTCGTCATGCGGAGCTCGAACCTGCTCTTCGCGGCGCCCGTGCGGTCGGGGGCCAGGTCGATCCTGTGCGCCGCCACCCTGCCCGGGCTGCCGGGCGGCACCTTCGTCGGGCCCCGCAGCCTCGGCGGCTACCGCGGCTCGCCCGGCATCGCCCGTCCCGCCAAGCGCGCCCAGGACACCGAACTGGCGGCCCGGCTGTGGGAGGTCTCCGAGGAGGCCACCGGCGTCCGTTTCGCCTTCGCCAACGACACCCACCGAGCGTGATGCCATGCCGACCAGGAAACCCAAGGCAACCAAGGACACTTCCGCGGCGGACCAGGCCGCCCCGCCGACGCACCCGGCCGAGGCCGACGTCGTCGTCGTGGGCGCCGGCCTCGCCGGCCTGACCGCCGCCACCCACCTGCTGCGCGGCGGCGTCGAGCCGCTGGTGCTGGAGGCCCGCGACCGGGTGGGCGGCCGGACCCTGAACGAACCCCTCGGCGACGGCGCCGTCGTCGAGCACGGCGGGCAGTGGCTGGCCAAGGGCAACGAGCGGATGGGCGAACTCGCCAGGACCCTCGGCGACGGCCTGTTCCGCACCTACACCGAGGGCAAGGGCGTGGTGGAGCTCGGCGGGAGCATCCGCCACCAGCGCGGCACCCTGCCGCCGCTGCGCCCGCTGGCCATGGTGGACGCGGGCATCGGCCTGCTGCGCCTGGACCGGCTGGTGCGTTCCGTCCCGGTCAACGCCCCCTGGCGGGCGCCCCGGGCGGCCGAACTCGACCAGCGGACCTTCGGCGACTGGATGAGCCGCACCCTGCGCACCAAGGAGGCCAGGGCGCTGCTCGAACTCGCGGTCAACAGCGTCTGGGCCACCGACCCGGGACGGGTCAACCTGCTCCAGGCGCTGTTCAACATCGGCAGCACCGGCGGCTTCACCGACCTGATGACCACCAAGCTCCAGGACCGCATCGTCGGCGGCGCCGGCCGGATCGCCCCCGCGCTCGCCGCGGCGCTGGGCGAGCGGGTCGTGCTGAACTGCCCGGTCACCGGCGTCACCCGGCACGCCTCAGGCGTGGAGGTGCACACCGCCGGCGGCACGGTCCGCGCCCGGCGCGTCGTCATCGCCGTCCCGCCGCAGCTTGCGGCCGAGATCGAGTTCACCCCCCGCCTGCCGCGGGAACGCGAACTCGCCCTGGAGAGCCTGCCGATGGGCCGGGCCACCAAGATCTCCGTCGGCTACGAGCGGCCGTTCTGGCGCCTGAACGGGCTCAGCGGCCAGGGCCTGACGACCGAGGGGCCGGTCACCGCGACCTTCGACAACTCCCAGCCGGGCAACGGCGGCCCCGGCATGCTGGTGGCCTTCGTCCCGGGGCGGCGCTCCGACGAGCTGGCCAGGCTCCCGGAGAAGGAGCGCCGCGAGGCCGTCCTCGGCACCCTCGGGCGGCTCTTCGGCCCCGAGGCGGCCAAGCCCACGACCTACCACGAGAAGAACTGGACCGAGGACCCCTGGACCCGCGGCGGGTTCATGGCCGTGCCGGGGCCCGGCGTGGTGTGCGGCCCGCTGCGCACCCTGCGCGACCCGATCGGCCCGGTGCACTGGGCCGGCTCGGAGACCGTGCTGAAGGACTACGGCGGCATGGAGGGCGCCGTGGCCTCGGGCGAGCGGGCCGCGGGCGAGGTGCTGTCCGCCCTGGCCAACGCCGACCCGGAACCCGCGGCCAAGCGGGCGGCAGACGCCGGAAAGGCCGCGGACGCCAAGGAAGACGCCGAGGAAGCAGACGGCTCCCGGGAGCCCGAGGCCGCGGGGGAGGCGCGCCGATGAGCCTCATCTCCACCGAGCGGCAGGGCGCCGTCCTCATCGTCAGGTTCGACAACGAGCCCTTCAACTTCCTCAACGACCGGGTGCTGGTGGAGTACCACCGCGTCCTCGACCGCGTCGAGGCGGACCGCAGCCTGCGGGCCGTGGTGCTCAGCGGCACCCAGCCGGGGATCTTCATCAACCACTTCGACATCGAGGAGCTGATCGCCGGCGCCGAGCGCGGCGGCGTGCAGCTCTCGCCGCGGGCCGCCGCGATCCCGCTGCGCGCCGTGGCCGGCCTCGGCCGCATCCCCGGCATGGGGCGGCTGCTCGACCGCGGGCCCACCGCCGGGCTGCGGGCGCTGCTCCGCTTCCACGACGCGGTCCGCAGGATGCGCGACAGCGACGCCACCTTCGTGGCCGCCATCGACGGCCACTCCTACGGCGGCGGCTTCGAACTCGCCCTCGCCTGCGACGTGCGGATCATCGGCGACGGCCCCTTCTACGTCGGCCTGCTGGAGATCACCCTCGATCTGATCCCGGGCGGGGGCGGCAGCCAGCTGCTCACCCACCTGCTCGGCGCGGGCGACACCGTGGCCGCCCTGCTCGAAGGCCGCCTGTTCACCCCGGCGCAGGCCCACCAGGCCGGCCTCGCGCAGCGCCTGGTCGAGCGGGACGACGTGGTCGCCGAGGCCCTGGAGACCGCGGCGCGGCTCGCCAGGCGCTCGCCCGGCGCGGTCCGCTTCGTCAAGCAGGCCGTCTACCAGGGCGGTTTCGGCAGGACCGGGCGCGGCCTGGCGATGGAGCGCAACCGGTTCATGGGCCTGGCCAGCCGCCGAGCCACCCTCGACGCGCTCCGCGCCTACCTGGCGTTCCTCAAGGAACAGCCGGGCAGCGGCCTGGATCCGGCCGCATTCCTCAGCAAGCGCCTGCCGGAGTGGCAAGGGAGCCACGCGGCGAACTCAACTGGCTTCATCGGCTCTTCGCGTTCTTCGCAACTCCCGGAGGGGGACTGACCGTGCTAGGACACATCGACAGCGAGGGCCGCCGGGTCGCGGTGGTGGGCAGCGGAATCTCCGGCCTCACCGCGGCTCTGCGCCTGGAGCGCGCCGGCTTCGAGGTCGACCTGATCGAGAGCGGCGACGTGCTCGGTGGCCGCATGGGCGCGGCCCACCTGGGCGACCGGCCGGTCATGCTCGGCGGCAAGAACATCGGCCACAAGTACGACGCCTTCCGCGGCTTCCTCGGCGCCCTCGGCTCCTACGAGTGGCAGCCCTTCGGCATCAACGCCTCCATGATGAAGGAAGGCGAGGTGCTGACCCTGGACAGCACCAAGCGCAACCGCTCCATCAACAACATCCGCCGCATGGGCGCCCCCCGCGACCTTGCGAAGCTGCTCAACCTGGTCGCCCACATCCGGCTTGAGGAGTCCAACAAGTTCCTCGGCTCCACGTACTTCAGCAAGCTCGGCAGCCGCCGCGACCACCAGCCGCTGAGCGCCTGGTTCGGCCGCACCCTCACCAACACCCTGCTGCGGCCGATGACGGTCCGGATGAACGGCGCCGAGCCCGACGAGGTCTACCTCGGCAACTTCAACACCAACCTGGCGCTGCTGCTCGACACCTACGACCAGCTGACCCACAGCATCCAGCCCGCCCTGGACGCGATGGCCAACCGCGTCAACGCCCGCCTGCACACCAAGGCGGAGGGGCTGGTCATCAGCGGCGGCAGGGTCACCGGCCTCAAGCTCTCCGAGAAGGGCGGCCCGGCCGAGGAGGAGTCCTACGACGGCGTCGTGATCGCCACCCCGGCCTACGCCACCGCCGAGATCGTCGCCTCCGAGCTGCCCGGCCTCGGCAAGCGGCTGAAGGACGCCAGGTACTTCCCCTCCAGCGTCGTGGTCGTGGAGTACGACCGGCCGGTGTTCACGCCCGAGGTGCGGGCCCTGGCCATGCACGACGGCGGCCCGTGCAGCAACGCCGGCTCGTACGGCATGGAGGACCGGCACATCGTCAGGTACACCTTCAGCGGCCGCAACGGCCGCACCGGCAAGGACGGCCAGTCGCTGACCACCGCGCCGGAGCAGCTGGAGGAGTGGGTCGGCGAGGCGGAGGAGCGGCTCACCCGCTACCTCAGCGCGAGCCGCGCCAAGCGGGTCAACTCCGTCAGCCGCGCCTGGGACGCCGCGTACTGCGCCTACTCGCCCTTCCACAGCGAGTTCCTCACCGAGGTGCGGGCGGCCGTGGCCTCCGTGCCCGGCCTTGAGCTCTCCGGCGACTACCTGTGGGGCGTGTCGCTTGAGGCCTGCGCCCGCTCCGGCAACGAGGCAGGCGCCAAGCTGTCCCACTACCTCACGGGCACCAGCCCGGTGCGCGCATGAGCCGGCGCTCCCGCCTGACGGGCGGCCCCGGCTGGGCCGTGGTGACCGGCGCCTCCTCGGGAATCGGGGCGGCGCTGGCCGCCGGCCTGGCGCGGCGCGGCTACCGGCTGTGGCTGGTGGCCAGGCGCAAGGACCGGCTTGAGGAGCTGGCCGAGCGGCTGCGGACCGAGCACGGCACCGAGGTCGCGGTGCGCGCCTGCGACCTCGCGGACCGGGCGGAACGCGCGGAGCTGTGCCGGGAGCTGGAGACGCTGGACGTCTCGGTGCTGTGCAGCAACGCCGGGTTCACGACCTGTGGTTCGCTCGCGGAGTGCGACCCGGCCCGGGAGGCGGCCGAGGTGGAGCTCAACGCCGTGGCCCTGCACCAGCTGGTGCTCACCGTGCTGCCCGGGATGCTGGCCAAGCGCGCCGGCTCCCTCGTCATCACGGGCTCCACGGCCGGGCTCCAGCCGGTGCCCACCGCGGCCACGTACTCCGCGACGAAGGCCTTCGCCAACACCTTCGCCGAGGCGCTCAGCGGCGAGCTGCGGGGCACCGGCGTGACCTGCACCCTGCTCGCGCCGGGGCCGGTGAAGACGGAGTTCATGACCGTCGGCGGCGCGGCCGACCTGGAGGAGCGCCGCTGGTTCGCCTGGCAGACGCCGGAGACGGTGGCCGAGGTGGCGCTGCGGGAGGCCGACCGGGGCAGCCGGGTGGCGATCCCGGGCTTCATGGCCAAGGTCCAGGCGCTCTCCGGGCGGCACCTGCCGCACGGCTTCGCGTTCCTGCTGATGCGGTGGGTGATCCTGCCGCGGATGCGGGCGGGCACGAACATCCACTGAGCCGTCGTTAAGTCACCGCCGGGGGCCGCCCGGCGGTGACCCGGCGAAGCCCCGCGGACGGGGATGTCGCGGCGGAACGGAACGGCGGGAACAGCGAGAACAGCGGGAACAGCCACAACAGCCACAACAGTCAAAACGGGGCCCGGCCGGTCGAAGTGACCGGCCGGGCCCCGTCGTTGTTGTCGTTGTCGCCGTGGCGGTCAGGCGGCGCGGGTGCCCTCGAAGGGGCCGCGCAGCTCCTCGGTGACCTGCCACAGCCAGGCCGCGGCTGCGGCGTCCCTGGCCGCGGCGGAGGGCTGGGAGGGCGTGAAGCGGTCCCAGTAGCCGCCGCTCGGCAGCCCCTCCTCGACCGCGAGCCGCACCACGGGCCGCGCCCCCTTGGTGGCCGAGGTGGCGATCGCCATGAACAGCATCACCTGGGCCTTGGGGAACGACCTGCCCAGGCTGGTCCTGACCACGCCGGGGTGCAGCGCGAGCACGGTCAGCTCCGGGTACCGGCTGCTCAGTTCGAGGGAAAATAGCAGATTGGCCAGCTTAGATTTGCCATAGGCGCGGAAGGGCTCGTAGCCCCCCTCGCCGCGCAGGTCCGACACGTCGATGCCGTGCGCGTTCCGGTGTACCTCGGAGTTGACGTTCACCACGCGCCCCGCGCCGTTCCGCAACAGCGGGAGCAGGCGGCTGGTCAGCGAGAAGGGAGCGAGATGGTTCACCGCCACGTTGAGCTCGAACCCCTCCTCGCTGAGCCGGAGCTTCGGGGTCATCATGCCCGCGCAGTTGACCAGCACGTCGACGCGGTCGGTCAGCTCGCCCACGCGCCCGGAGATCTCCTCGATGCCCTTGGCGGTGGCGAGGTCGCCGAGCACCAGGGCGTGACCGGCCTCGGGGACGGAGCGGCGCAGGTCGGCCTCGACCCGCTCCCCGCGCTCCCGGTCCCGGCCGATCAGGATGACCCGGTGGCCGAGGGCGGCGAGTTGCCGCACGGCCTGCCGGCCTATGCCGGCGGTGCCGCCGGTGAGGACGATCGTCTTCGGGGGTGCCGCGCTCGCGGTGGCCGGCTCGGCGGGATCGTGCGCGTCGGCCATCACGGCCTCCTTCCGGGCCCGTCAGCCCTTGGCGGCGACGATGTCGTCCATGGCGCGCTCGGCGAGCGCGGCGATGAGCAGCGAGGGGTTGGCGCCACCGGCGTTCCCGGGGACCAGCGAACTGTCCACAGCGTACAGGCCGTCATATCCGCTGACGCGCCCGTACAGGTCGGTCGCCTTGCCGATCGGGCAGCCGCCCAGCGGGTGGGCGGTGCCGCCCATCGGGGAGAGCACCGGGGAGGGGCCTGCCAGGCCCTTCTCCATCAGCAGCTGGACGAAGCCGTTGGCCGCCGCCTCGGAGGGGGCGTTCTTCTCCGGGCCCCAGTCGCGCATCGCCACCTTGCCGGTGGCGCGGTCGTAGGTCCAGGTGCCGCGGTTGTCCATGTCGACGGCGACGCTCAGCTGGTTCATGTAGGGGGTGCCGTTGAAGGCCATGGAGTACCAGTTCTCCACCCGGATCGGCATCCCGAAGCCCTCTTCGAGGAAGGCGGTGGAGGCGCAGGGGGCGGCCTGCGTGAGGCCCGTGGGGCCGGCGAAGGTGCGGTAGACGAAGGCGTCGCCGTTGCTTCCCCAGCAGGTCCCGACGTGCTCGTTGAGGTCGGGAAGGGCACCGGAGTCGCGGGCGGCGACCAGCAGCCGGGTGGTGTTCACCGAGCCGGCGGCCAGGAAGAGCATCTCGCAGACCAGCTCCCTGGTGCCGAGCACGGTGCCGTCGGCGGCCAGCCGGCGCACGCGGACCGCGTAGCCGCGGCCGTGCGGCCCGCGCTCGATGGAGGTCACCTCGGTGAGGGGGCTGATCCTGACGTTGCCGGTGGCCATGGCGGCCGGCAGGTAGTTCTGCGTCAGGTCGTTCTTGGCGCCGTTGCTGTTGCCGAAGGAGGACTCGCCGATGACCGCGGAGGGGCGCAGCCGGCCGGCCAGCTCGCCCCTGACCTTGGACCAGTTGAACGTGGTGGCCACGGGCTTGGTGGGGAAGCCGGCCGCCGCGCACTGCTCGTCGAAGGCGCGGGAGTGGGTGAAGGGGTCGGTCCGGTAGATGTCCTCGGGCATCGCCGAGGCGGACAGCATGTGCCGCACCCGCGGGAAGTAGACGCGGTTCATCTCGTCGTAGGGGATGCCGGCGGGGAACAGCGCCTCGTAGTAGCGGCGGGTGGGCGCCACCGTGACGCCCGCGTAGACCACGGAGCCGCCGCCGACGCAGGCCGCGGCGGCGATCTGCACGCCGCCCGCCTGCACCACCTCGATGATGCCGGGCACCCGGTTGATCAGCGTGGGGGACATGGTCAGCCAGACGGCGAAGTCGTTGTTCCAGAACATGTCGTCCCGCAGGCGCAGCTCGCTGCCGAAGACGGCCTCTTCCGCGTCGTAGGACCAGGCCCTGCCGCGTTCGAGGACGAGGGTCTGCACGCCGGCCTCGCCCAGCCGGAGCGCCGCGATGGAACCCCCGAAGCCGGAACCGATGACGATGGCCTGATGTTCTTCCGGAATTTCGGCTATGTCGCCGTCAGGACCGAGGCGAAGCACGCCTCCGTTAATCGTCCCCGTCACGGTAGGGCTCCCTTCCCGATAAGCGGTCGCACGCGACGGCGCCCGGAACAAGAACACACCATTCGGGGTGCCAAGGGCAAGCAAAAAACTGAATGATCATGGACACGAGCCGCGCTATCCAGTGACTTAAAGGGCTCCGATAACGGGGGTGTAACAAACGTGGACCTTATCGCCGAGAGCCTTTCGGATCGGCTCGCGGTCGGTCTCCTGACCCGTGTATACCCACCACATCTGGTGGAGCACGCGGTGCGCGAGAGTGGCCGCGCGGGGCAGCGCAACCGGCTGCTGCCACCGGGGAAGACCGTCTACTTCGTGCTGGCGATGTGCCTCTTCTCCGGGGCGCCGTACGAGCAGGTCGCGGGGGTGCTCTCGGACGGCCTGGCCTGGGTGGAGCCCAACCTGCTCAACTTCGCGGCGGGCCGGCCGGGGCAGATACCGAGCACCGCGGCGATCTCCAGGGCCAGGCGGCGCCTTGGCTCCGACCCGCTGAAGGCGCTGTTCCGCACGGTGACGAGCGAGCAGGAGGCCCTCTACAGCGCCCAGGGCACGCGGTACGGCCGCTGGTGGCTGAAGTCGCTCGACGGGGGCACCACCGCCGTCTCGCCCAGCAAGGAGAACCTGGAGTGGTTCGGGTACGCGCCGGGGGGCGCGCCCGGCCACGTGCGGGTCTCCGCGCTGGCGCAGTGCGGCACCGGGCTGCTGCGGGACGTGGAGGTCAGGGCCGACCTCGGGGGCGAGCCGCCGGCCTCCCCGGCGATGCTGGCGAAGACGGGCCCCGGTGACTTAGTGCTGGCGGACGGCCCCTACGCCTCGGCCGAGGCGTGGGCCACGGCGAGCGCCACCGGCGCGCAGCTGCTGTGGGGGCGGCCGGCCGACGCCAGGCTGCTGCCGCTGCGCAGGCTGGCCGACGGCTCGATGCTGCACGTCTTCGAGCCGCCGCGGGGCGAGGCCACGACGGTCCGGCTGCTCGACGGGCCGCCCGGCGGGGGGCAGCTGATGACGACGCTGCTCGACCCGCACGTGGCGCCCGCCCCCGACCTGCGGTCCGTCCACGCGAGCAGGTGGCGCTTCGGGGTCGCCCTGGAGGAGTTGCGCACCCAGCGCCCCGGGCCCTCGATGGACCTGCGCTCGCGCTCGCCCGAGATGGTGGAACAGGAGGTGTGGGGACACGTTCTGGTGTACTGCGCGATTCGCAGCGTCATGAACTGGAAGCACAGCGTGCTCTGACCGTGCCCCGGGCGGTGCCCGGGCGCGCGTGGACGGTGCCTGGTGCTCTCCGGTGCTCTCCGGTGCTCTTGGGCGTTGCCGGGCGCTCCCTGGTGTTCTCTGGTGTTGTCCGGTCGTTTTCCCGCATGTTCCCTGTCGTCTCTTGTGCTTCCACGGGGGGGAGCACAAGAGACGACACGCCCTTTTCATCTCCGCTAAAGTCACCGCAATTTTCGGCGGCGCTATGTCACCAGCGCCTCCACGATGCTTCTGCAATCTTTTCACCAAAAGATTGACCCACGACGGGCCCGGCGCCTAGCGTACTGACCCGAATAAGGTGGGGATTCTGCGCTGCCTGGCAATGTCGCCGCAGCGTGTCCGCTGCCGCCACGTAGAACGTGCCGTCGGTTTTTACGCGCAACAGGGGAGCGCGAAATTGGAACTGCAACTGAAGTCTCCAACGATCTCTGACCTGCTCTCCCTGCACGCCGGGGAGCGGGGAGACAAAACCGCCTATACGTTTCTGGAGAGCGGCAGCGACCAGCCGGTCTCGCTCAGCTACCGGGAACTCGACCTGCAGGCCAGGGCGGTCGCGGCGCGCCTGCAGCGCTCGCTTCGCCGCGGGGACCGGGCGCTGATCCTCACCACGGACAACAGGCACTTCATCCGGGCCTTCCTGGCCTGCCAGCACGCCGGCGTCATCGCCGTCCCGCTGGCGCCGCCGTGGCCGCTGCGCTCCGAGCGCAGGGTGCACACGCTGCGCGCCGTCGCCAAGGACAGCGGCGCCCGCGCCGTGCTGACCGGCGGCGGCGCCGACCTGCGCACGCCGCTGGCCGGGATCGCGCCCGAGCTGGACCGGCTGGAGTGGATCCACGTCGACGAGGTCGAGGCCGGCGAGGCCGGCGCCTACGAGAAGGCGCCCGTCATCCCGGACGACCTGGCGTTCATCCAGTACACCTCGGGCTCCACCTCCACGCCGAAGGGGGTGACGGTCAGCCACCGCTCGCTGCTGCTGAACGAGGACAACTTCTCGCGCTGCATGGGCCTGACGGAGGAGGACACCCTCATCTCCTGGCTGCCCCTGTTCCACGACCTGGGGCTCATCGGCAAGGTCCTGCAAAACCTGTACCTGGGCGCGCACCTGGTGCTCATGCCCAACCTGGACTTCGTGCAGCGGCCGGTGCGCTGGCTGCGGGCCATCACCGAGTACAAGGGCACCGTCTCCGGCGCCCCGAACTTCGCCTACGACATGTGCGTGCGCCGCATCCCGCCGCAGCAGCGGGCCGAGTTCGACCTCAGCAGCTGGAAGCTGGCCTTCAGCGGCGCCGAGCCGGTGCGGCCGGCGACGCTCGACGCCTTCTCCGAGGCGTTCGCGCCCTGCGGCTTCCAGCGCAAGGCGCTCTACCCGGCCTACGGCCTGGCCGAGGCGACCCTGATCGCCACCGGCTCGGTCCGCGACGAGGGCCCCTCGATCCTCGAGGTCGACCTGGAGGCCATGCGCAAGGGCGAGCTGGTGCCTGGCGGCGACCACAAGCTGGTCGGCGTCGGCAAGGCCAGGTACGGGCGCGGGGTGCTCATCGTGGACACCGAGACCACCGAGCCGCTGCCCGAGGGGCGCATCGGCGAGGTCTGGCTCACCGGCCCCGACATCGCCACCGGCTACTGGCAGCGCCCCGAGGAGACGGAGCGCACCTTCCACGCCCGCCCCGCGGGCGACCACGACTTCGACGAGCCCTACCTGCGCACCGGCGACCTCGGCGTGCTGTACCAGGGCGAGCTCTACATCACCGGGCGCGCCAAGGACCTGATCATCGTCGGCGGGCGCAACCACGACCCGCAGGAGATCGAGCTCACCGTCTACGACGTGCACCCCTGGCTGCGCCGCGACTGCTGCGCCGCGTTCTCCGTGGACCGCGACGGCCGCGAACAGGTCGTCGTCGTCGCCGAGTTCGTGTGGCCAGAGGACGCCGCCAAGTCCGGCAAGCCGGGCGACCCGCCGCCCTCCCTCACCGGCGTCAAGCGGCTGATCAAGGCCGCGGTCAGCGAGGAGCACGGCATCCAGGTCGACGACATCCAGCTGGTGCTGCCCGGCTCGGTGCCCAAGACGTCCAGCGGCAAGATCCAGCGCAGCGCCTGCCGCGCGGCCTACGAGAACGGTGCCCTCCAGCTCGCCGCCGACCCCTCGGCCCGCGCCCTGGAAGGTGCCCGCTGATGGCGGGACGCGAGCGCAGGGAGGAGATCGCGGACTGGCTCGCGGCCCGCGTCGCCGAGCTGCTCGGCCTGCCGGAGGAGGAGGTGCCGACGGGCGAGCTGTTCACCTCGCTCGGCCTCAGCTCCCTCCAGGCGCTGGAACTCTCCGACGACCTGCAGCAGTTCGCCGCCGTCGAGCTGCCCCCGACGATCCTCTACGACTACCCGACCATCGACGACATCGCCGCCGAGGTCGCGCGGCGATCCGGAGGCGGTGACGCCGGGGAGGCCGCCCGGGGCGAAGGGGCCGGCCCGGCCCCTGCCACGACCGAGAGCAGCACCCACCCGGCTCCGGCGGCGGAGGCCGCCGGGGCCGCGGCCGTCGCGGGGGAGGCGCCGGCCGCGGATCGCGAGGGGCGAGTGCCGATCGCCATCGTGGGCATCGGCTGCCGCCTGCCGGGCGGGGTGTTCGGCCCGGACGGCTTCTGGCGCCTGCTGACCGAGGGCCGCGACGCCATCACCGAGGTCCCCGCCAACCGCTGGGACGCCGAGGCGTTCTACGACCCCGACTACACCACCCCCGACCGGATGAACACCAAGTGGGGCGGCTTCCTCGACGACGTCGAGGGCTTCGACGCCGAGTTCTTCGGCATCTCGGCCCGCGAGGCCGCCCGCGTCGACCCCCAGCAGCGGCTCGCCCTCGAGGTCGCCTGGGAGGCCATCGAGGACGCCGGCCTCGCCGCCGAGCACCTGGCCGGCACCCGCACCGGCGTGTTCATGGGCGTGTCCACCTTCGACCACGCCACCGCGGTCTTCGGCTCCCCCGAGGACGTCCAGCCCTACGACGGCACCGGCGGCGCGCTCAGCATCGTCGCCAACCGGCTCTCCTACAACTTCAACCTGCGCGGCCCCAGCATCTCGGTGGACACCGCCTGCTCCTCCTCGCTGGTGGCCACCCACCTCGCCGCCCAGGCGCTGCGCGCCGGCGAGGCCGACATCGCCCTGGCCGGCGGGGTCAACGTCATCACCAGCCCCAGGATCGCCCTCAGCTTCAGCCAGGGCGGCCTCACCGCGCCCGACGGCCGCTGCAAGGCGTTCGACCACCGGGCCGACGGGTACGTCCGCAGCGAGGGCGTCGGCGTCGTCGTGCTGAAGCCGCTGGCGCGGGCGGTGGCCGACGGCGACCGGATCTACGCCGTGCTGCTCGGCGGCGCCGTCAACCAGGACGGCAGGACCAACGGGCTCACCGCGCCCAACGGCCAGGCCCAGGAGGACGTGCTGCGCGCGGCCTGCGAGGCGGCCGGGGTCGACCCGGCCGAGGTCGACTACGTCGAGGCGCACGGCACCGGCACGGCCGTCGGCGACCCCATCGAGATCAACGCCCTCAACTCCGTGCACGGGCAGGGCCGTCCGGCCGCACGCCCGCTGCTCGTCGGCTCCGCCAAGTCCAACCTGGGGCACCTGGAGGCCGCCGCGGGGGTCACCGGCCTCATCAAGGCGGCCCTCGCCCTGCACCACCGGCGCATCCCGCCGAGCATCCACTTCGAGAAGCCGAACCCGCTGCTCGGCCTCGACCGGATACCCATCGGCGTGGTCGCGGCCGAGGAGCCCTGGCCGCGGCGCGGCGACGGCACGCCCCCCGCGCTCGCCGGCGTCAGCTCCTTCGGCTTCGGCGGCACCAACGCGCACCTCGTCCTCACCGCCGCGCCCGAACCGGGCGGCGAGAGCGGCACGCACGGCGAGGCCGGGACGTTCGGCGAGGCCGGCGAGGGCGCCGCGCGCCACCCGGGCACGCTGCTGCCGGTCGGCGGGGCCCCGGTGCCGCGGCTGGTGCCGCTGTCGGCGAAGACCGCCGAGGCGCTGCGCCGCCGCGCCACCGCCTGGGCCGGGCTCGCCGCCGCCCCCCGCGCCGCCGGGGAGGCGAACGGGGCCGCGCGGCCGGACGACTGGGTCGGCCGGGCCGCTGCCGCCGCCGCGCTGCGCCAGACCCACGCCCCGCACCGGGCCGCCGTCGTGGCCGCCGACCCCGCAGAACTCGCCGCCGCGATGGCCGCCATCGGCCGCGGCGAGCACGACCCCGCCACCGCGGGGCCGCGCGCCGTGGGCCGCCGCGCCCCGCGCGTCGCCATGGTCTTCTCAGGACAGGGCTCCCAGTGGGACGGGATGGGGCGCGAACTCGCCGCCGCCCTGCCCGCGTTCCGCGAGGCCGTCCTGGAGGCCGACGCGGCCGTGGCCACGCACCTGGGCCGCTCCCTGTGGAGCGACGAGGAGGGCCTGGTCGCCGGCGGCATCGACACCGTGCAGCCCGCGCTCTTCCTCATGCAGGTGGGCCTCGCCGCCGCCTGGCGCGCCTGGGGCGTCGTCCCGGACGCCGTCGTCGGGCACAGCATGGGCGAGGTCGCCGCCGCCTGCGTCTCCGGCGCCCTGTCCGTGGCGGACGCGGCGGCCGTCATCTGCGAACGCAGCAGGCTGCTGACCTCCCTCACCGGCGCCGGCGGCCTCGCGCTGCTCGAACTGCCGGCGGACGAGGCCCGCGCCCTCATCGCGGGACGCGAGCACGAGGTCTCCGTGGCCGCCGTCAACGGGCCGCGCGCCACGGTGCTCTCCGGCACCGAGGAGGCCCTCGACGACATCCTCGCCACCCTGCCGGAACGCGGCGTCTTCGCCCGCAGGATCGCCGAGGCGGTCGCCGGGCACAGCCCGCAGGTCGAGCCGCTGCGCCCCCGGCTGCGGGAGGCCCTGACCGGGATCGCGCCGCGGCCCGCGGCCACCCGCCTGTACTCCACGGTCACCGGGGAACCCGTCGAGGGCACCGCTCTCGACCCCGAGTACTGGTCGCGCAACATGCGCGAGCCCGTGCTCTTCGGCCCGGTCGTGCGGCGGCTGCTCGCCGACGGCTACGACGCCTTCGTCGAGATCTCCCCGCACCCCGTGCTGGCCCGCCCGATCGCCGACTACCTCGACGAGACCGGCGCGGCCGACGCCATGGTGGTCTCCTCCATGCGCCGCGGCGAGGACTCCGTGCGCACCCTGCTCGGCGCGCTCGGCACCCTCTACACCGCCGGCCTCGACGTCGACTGGTCCGCGCTCCACCCGGGCACCCCCCGGCACGTGGACCTGCCGGGGCACGGCTGGCGGCACCGCCGCTTCCCCATCGCCAGGCCCGCGGCGCCCAAGGCCGCCGCCCCGGCCGGGCGGCCCGCCGCCACCGGCGGCGACAGCCTGCTCGGGCGGCGCATCCCGGTCGGCGTCGAACCCCAACTCAAGCTGTGGGACCTGCCGTTCGGCCTGGACACCCACCCGGAGATCGCCGACCACGTCGCCGAGGACCTGGCCATCGTGCCCGGCGCCTACTGGCTGACCGCCGCCGCCCAGGCCGCGGCCGGGCTCGCCGGCGGCACCGCCGCGGTGCTCTCCGACGTCACCATCGACGCGCCCTACCTGGTCGGCGACGACGCCGCCACCGACGCCACCGCGGCCCCCGAGGCGCTGCAACTCGGCGTCCGGCCCTCGCCCGAGGGCGCGCGCCGCTTCACCGTCACCTCGGTGACCCGCGACGGGCGCCCCACCGTCCACGCCACCGGCGTGCTCGGCGACGCCCCCGAGGCGCCGCGCGAGGCCGCGGATCAGGCCGCGCGCCGCGTCGCCGAACTCACCCGCGACCCCGCGGAGAACTCCGCGGGCGCGCCGGACGTCGTCCGCGTCGCCGCCGCCGACTACTACCCCCGCCTGGAGGGGGCGGGGCTGCGCTACGGGCCGCGCTTCCGCGGCATCGCCGCGCTGTGGACCGTGGCAGGCGAGGCCGTGGCGCGGCTGCGGCTGCCGGACGACCTCGACCCGGCGCTGCCCGGGCTGCACCCGGCGCTGCTCGACGCCTGCTTCCAGTCCGTCGCCGCCTGCGCCCCCGGCGCCCTCGACGACGGCGCGCTCCCGCTCCCGGTCGGCGCCGACCGGGTGTGGAGCCGCGTCGGCGGCGCCCGGCTGCACGAGGGCTGGTGCCACGTCCGCCTGGTGCGCGCCGAACCCGACCTGGTGGTGGCCGACCTCACCGTCCTCGACGAGGACGGGGAACCGCGCTGGCACGCCGCGGGGTTCCGGGCCAGGATCACCGCGGGCCGCAGGCCCCCGCAGGCCGGCCGGCTCTACGACGTCCACTGGCAGCAGGCGCCCGCCCCCCAGGCCGCCGCCGGCCCCGGCGGCTGGCTGATCCTCACCGGCCCGGAAGGGCCCAAGGGCCTTGGCGCCGCCCTCGCCGCCCGCCTCACCAGGGCCGGGGACCGCTGCCTGACCGGGGAGGACCTCGACGGGCTCCTCGCCCAGGCGGACGCGGCCGACTGGGCGCCCACCGGCGTCCTCGACGCCCGCCTGCCCGCCGGGCCGCAGGCCGACGTGCCCGCCGCCCTGCGCCGGCGCACCGCCGAGGCCCTCGCCCTGATCAACGCCGTGGCCGAGCGCGACTGGCGGGCCGCCACCCCCCGGGTGTGGCTGCTGACCGCGGGCGCCCAGCCCGACGCGGCGCCGGGCGGCGCCCCCACCGACGCCACCCTGTGGGGCCTGGGCAGGACCTTCGCCAACGAGCGTTCCGCGCCCGGCGCCACCGTCCTCGACCTGGACCTGCCGCCGGGCGCAGGGGACGCCGCGGTCGCGGGCCTCGACCTCGACCCGGTCGTCGCCCTGCTGCGCTCCGCCGAGCCGCCCACCCAGGCGGCCGTGCGCGGCGCAGGGCACCGCGTCCCGGTGCTGCGCCCGCTGGCCAGGGCCGCGGGGCAGGAGGCGGGCTGCACGATCCGCCCCGACCGCACCTACCTGGTCACCGGCGGCCTCGGCGCCCTCGGCCTGCGCACCGCGCGCTGGCTTGCCGAGTCGGGCGCAGGGCACCTGCTGCTGCTCGGCCGCACCGCGCCCTCCCCCGAGGCGGAGGCCGAACTGGCCGCGCTGCGGGCGGCGGGCGCCGGCCTCCGCGTCGCCCTTGCCGACGCCGCGGACCCGGCGGCGCTGCGCGCCGCGCTGCGGGCCGAGGCGGGCGAGCCGCCGCTCGGCGGGGTGTTCCACCTCGCGGGCGTGCTGGAGGACGCCCTGTTCGCCGACCTCGACGAGGCCGCCCTGGGCCGCGCCCTGGACGGCAAGGCCGCCGGCGCCTGGAACCTGCACGAGCTGACCCGCGACCAGCCCGTCGAGGCGTTCGTGCTGTTCTCCTCGCTGGCCGGGCTGCTCGGCTCGCCAGGGCAGGGCGCGTACGCCGCGGCCAACTGCTTCCTCGACGCCCTCGCCCACCACCGCGCCGCCCTCGGCCTCCCGGCCCAGAGCATCGCGTGGGGCACCTGGGCGGGCACCGGCCTCGCCGTGGAGGTGGGCGCGGTGGAACGGCTCGCCGCCCGCGGCATGCCGGCCCTCGCCCCCGACACCGCGGTGGCGCTGCTCGACGAGGCCGTCCGCAGCGGCAGGCCGCACCTGGCGGCCGGCGCCTTCGACCCGGTGGAGCTGGGCCGCACCCTCGCCTGGCCCGCCGCCAGGGAATTGCTCGCCCGCGTCATCGGCTCCGCCGCCGCCGAGGGCGGCGCGGCGCGGCGCGGCGCCGTGCGCGAGGCGGTGCTGGCCGCCACGGGTCCCGAGCAGCGCCGCGACCTGCTGGGCCGCTACCTCGTGGAGCAGGTCGCGCAGGTCCTGGGCGCCGCGCCGGGCGGCGTGCCGGCCGACGTGCCGTTCCAGAGCCTCGGCTTCGACTCGCTGATGGCGATCGAGCTGCGCGGGCGCCTCGAAGTCGCCCTCGACACCAGGCTCTCGGCGACCCTCGTCTACGCCCACCCCACCGCCGACGCCCTCACCGACGCGCTGCTCGCCAGGATCGCCCCCCAGGCCGAGGGCCCCGCCCCGGCCGCTCAGCAGGCGGCGGCCCCGGCGGCCGAGGCGCCGGGGGAACTCCCCGACGACCTGTCCGACCTCGACGACGACGAGGTGGCGAGCCTGCTCGCCGCCGAACTCGACGCCCTCGGCGAGACCGGGGCGTTCGACCAGCCCGACCCATCCGGCCGGCCAGGCGAGATGGAGGACAAGCGATGACGCCACCCACCGCCACCAAGGATCAGCGGCAGCTCCTGGAGCAGGCACTGCGCCAACTGCGCGGCGTCCGGGCCCAGCTGGCCGCGAGCGAACGCGCCAAGCACGAGCCGATCGCCGTGATCGGCGCCGCCGTCCGGGCCCCGGGCGGCGTGAGCGACCCCGACTCGCTGTGGCAGCTGCTCGCCACGGGGACCGACGCCGTCGGCCCCGAGGCGGGCGGCCCCGAGGGACACCGCCCGGGCGAGCCGCGCCCGGGCCGCTACGCCGGCCTGCTGTCCGAGGTGGACGGCTTCGACGCGGGCTTCTTCGGCATCTCGGCCGACGAGGCCGACCACCTCGACCCCCAGCAGCGGCTCGTGCTCGAAGCCGCCTGGGAGGCCGCGGAGGACGCGGGCCTGCCCGTCGAGCGCCTCAGGGAGCGCGACACCGGCGTCTTCCTCGGTGTCTACAACCACGACTACCTCGGCCTGCAACTCTCGGGGCAGGCCGACATCACCACCTACACCGCGCCGGGCGGCGCCAACAGCATGGCCGCCAACCGGCTCTCCTACCTGCTCGACCTGCACGGCCCGAGCGTGGCCGTGGACACCGCCTGCTCCTCCTCCCTGGTGGCCCTGCACCTGGCCTGCCGCGCGCTGCGCCAGGGCGACTGCGACTACGCCCTGGTCGGCGGCGTCAACGTGATCCTCTCCGAGGCCACCACCCAGGCCACGGGCAAGGTGCTGCCGATCGCCCCGGGCGGCAGGTGCCGCACCTTCGACGCCGAGGCCGACGGCATCGTCCGCGCCGAGGGCTGCGGCGTGCTGCTGCTGGAGCGCGCCTCCGACGCGGACCGGCACGGCCGGCACGTCCGCGCCCTCATCCGCGGCACCGCCGTCAACCACAACGGCCGCACCAACGGCCTCACCGCGCCCAGCCCCCCGGCCCAGACCAGGCTGCTGCGCCGGGCCCTCGCCGACGCCGCCGCCGACCCGGCCGACGTGCTGTACGTGGAGGCGCACGGCACCGGCACCAGGCTCGGCGACCCGATCGAGGCCGAGGCGCTGCGCGAGGTCTACGGCGCGGGCGAGGAGCCCTGCGCCGTCGGCTCGGTGAAGACCAACTTCGGGCACCAGGAGGCGGCGGCCGGCATCATCGGCCTGCTCAAGGCGATGCTGGTGCTCCAGATGGGGCAGGTCCCGCCCAACGTCCACTTCACCAGGCTCAACCCGGAGATCGACCTCCAGGGCACCCGGCTGACCGTGCCCACCAAGCTGACCGACCTGCCCGCCGCGAGCCGGCGGCTGGCCGCGGTCAGCGCCATGGGCTTCGGCGGCGCCAACGCGCACGTCGTGCTGGAGGCCGCGCCCCCCACCCCCCGCGCCGAGGCCGGGCCGGGGCGGGCGGACGCGCGGGAGGGCGGCACGCCGCTGCTGCTGCCGCTGTCCGCCCGCTCCACCGGGGCGCTGGCCGCGCTCGCCGCCGGGTACGCGGACCGGCTCGCGCACCTGGGCCCCGCCGAGGCCGCCGAGTTCTGCGCCGCCGCCGCCAGGGGCCGTACCCACCACGCCTACCGGCTGTGCCCCGGCGCGGCGGACGCGGCCGGGCTCGTCGCCCAACTGCGCGCCGCCCGCACCGAGTTCACCCGCCCCAGCCCGGCCGCCCGGCGGGTCGCTTTCGTCTTCTCCGGCCAGGGCACCCAGTGGGAGGGCATGGGGCGCGAACTGCTCGCCACGCAACCCGTGGTGCGCGCCGAGGTCGAGAAGTGCGACGAGGTCATCCGCGAGCGCGTCGGCTGGTCGGTCCTGGACCAGCTCACCGCGCCGCCCGGGGAGAGCCGGCTGCACGAGACCGAGGTCGCCCAGCTGTCGATGGCCGCGCTCCAGTGGGGACTCGCCGAGCTGTGGCGCTCCTGGGGCGTGGAACCCTACGCGGTGGCCGGGCACAGCATGGGCGAGATCGTCGCCGCCCGCGCCGCCGGCATCCTCGGCCGCGAGGAGGCCGTCGACCTGCTGATCGCCCGCGCCCGCCTCACCGAGGAGGGCGCCCGCGGCGGCGCCATGGCCTCCCTCACCCTGCCCCTGGCCGAGGTGGAGCCGCTGCTCGCCGAGGCAGGCGGCCGCATCGGCATCGGCGCCGTCAACGGCCCACGCTCCACGGTGGTCTCCGGCGACCCCGAGGCCGTGGCCCGGGTGGAGGCCGCCGCAGCCGCGCTCGGCGCCAAGACCAAGCGGCTGTCCGTCGGCTACGCCTTCCACTCGCCGCTGCTCGACGGCGCCGACGCCGCGCTGGCCGCCGAGGTGGCCTCGCTGACGCCGCGGCGCGGCACCACCCAGCTGTACTCGACGGTCACCGGGGACCGGGTGGAACCCGCCGACCTGACCCCCGCCCACTGGGGCCGCAACCTGCGCGGCACCGTGCGGTTCCGCGACGCGGTGGCCGCGCTTGCCAGGGACGGGGTCGGCGTGTTCGTCGAGGTCGGGCCGCACCCGGCCCTGCTGCGCGACCTGGGCGCCACCCTGGAGGAGCGGGCCGAAGAGGGCGGCACGGCCGGCGCCGGCCACCTGGCGACCGGCAGCCTGCGCCGCGACCGGCCCGCCACCGAGGCCCTGCACGAGTCCCTCGCCGACCTGTACTGCGCCGGGCTCCGCCTGGACTGGGACGCGATCTGGCCGGCCCCGCGCCGCCAGGTCGCCCTGCCCACCTACCCCTGGCAGCGCCGCAGGCACTGGCTGCGGATGCGGCCCGCCGCCGAACTCGCCACCGCCCAGGGATCGTTCACCGCGGCGCCGGCGGAGAGCGGCACGGCAGCCGAGGCGGCGGGGGCCGCGCTCTCCGGCGCCGAGATCGAGGCGGCGGTCACCGACTTCATCCGCGATCAGCTCGCCGTGGCCCTGGAACGCGAGGAGCCCGTCCCGGTGGACGGCCGCCTCGACGCCCTCGGCCTCACCTCGCTGCTGATCGTCGAGCTCAAGAACCGGATCGAGCGGGAGTTCGGCACTCAGGTGCCGCTGCGGCCCTTCCTCGAAGGCGGCAGCCCGGCCAGCCTCGCCCGGCTCGTCGCCCAGGCGCTGCACGACGGCGCCCCCGCGGCGGGCGGACAGTGACGGGGAAACGACGAACAGTGACGCGCGGCGACGGGCAGCGACGGGCAGTGACGGCGGTCAGGGTCTCCTGACTCGCACGCAAGGAACCGAAGGGAGCAGTCGTGGGGGAGCAATTCGACGTGGTGGTGGTGGGCGCGCGGGTCGCGGGCTCGCCGCTCGCCGCCCTGCTGGCGCGCCGGGGGGTGAAGGTCGCCGTCCTCGAGCAGGCCACCCACCTGCGCCCGGTGCTGTCCTCGCACCTCATCCAGTCCGACGCCCTGGCCTTCCTCGACCGGCTCGGCGTCATCGACAAGGTGCGCGCCACGGGGGCGCCGTTCCTGACCCACACGGACAACACGCTGGAGGACCTCCGCTTCATCGAGGAGTTCCCCCTCACCCCGGGCTCGGTCGGCGGCGCGGCCAACATCCGCCGCCGCACCCTCGACCCGATCGTCATGTCGGCGGCCGTCGACGCCGGGGCCCAGGTGCGGCTCGGCACCAAGGTCACCGACCTGCTGTGGGACCACAAGGGCCGCGTCTCCGGGGTGCGGGCCACCCGCAACGGCATCACCTACGACATCTCCGCCCGCCTCGTGGTCGGCGCCGACGGCAGGGGCTCGACCGTCGCCAAGCGCGTCGGGTCCCGCAAGTACAACATCACCACCAACGAACGCGGCTACTACTGGACCTACTTCGAGGGCGCCGACCTCTCCGGCACCCCCACCTTCGTGCTGCACCGCGTCGGCGACCGGCACATCTTCGGCGCCCCCTCCGACAACGGCCTGTACATCGTGGGCGTCTCGCCCGAGGCCCACGAGAAGGAGGCGTTCCGGGCGGACACCGAGGGCATGCTGATGAAGCACGCCGAGAGCTGCGAGCCCATCGCCAAGCGCATCGCGGGCGCCAGGATCGCCACCAAGATCTACGGCATCATCCACTTCAACGGCTACTTCGCCGAGCCCGCGGGACCCGGCTGGGTGCTGGTCGGCGACGCCGGCCACTTCAAGGACCCCTCGGTCGGCCGCGGCATAGGCGACGCCTTCCACCAGGCCGACGAGCTCGCCCCGCGGCTGGTCAAGGCGCTGCGCGGCACGGACGCCGACGTGGACCGGGCCACCGCCAAGTTCGGCCGCTGGCGCGACCGCACCTTCGCCCAGTTCTACTGGCTGGCCGCCGACGTCGGCCGGGTCGGGCCGCTGCCCGGCGTCGTCGTCGACGTCGTCAAGCGGCTCCACGAGAAGGGCCGGATCGACACCTTCCTCAAGCTCTACAACCACGAGGCCGACCTCACCGACCTGGTCACCCCCGGCAATCTGCTGGGCGTGACGGGTCGCCACCTGCTGCCCCCCGCGAGGGGTCGGGGGGCCTTCTTCGCCGAGCTCGGATCGACGCTGCGCACCCAGGCCGTCCGCGTCTGGCGCAACCGCAGGCCGGTCTACGGCTCGCTGACCACGGAGGGCCGGCTGTCGTGAGTGCCGAGAACCGGGCGCCCGCGGGCGCCGCTCCCGAGCTGAGCTTCGAGCAGACCGTGCCGAAGTCCATCGCGCACCGCTGGGCGGTCAGCGAGGTCTTCGTCACCGACTCCGCCCAGGTCGCCGACAACGAATTCCTCCTCGCCTGGCAGCTGCCCCGCGCCCACCTGCTGTGGGCGGACCGCCGCACCCGCCACCACGACCCCTTCGCCAGCGCCGAGGCCGCCAGGCAGGGCACGTTCGTCGTGCTGCACCGGCACCTCGGCGTGCAGGTGGGGGTGCCGTTCAGCCTCCAGCGCTTCGAGTTCCAGGTCTCCGACATCGAGCCCTACCTCGACGACCGGCACCGCCCGCTCCAGGGCCTCCTGCGGTACCGCATCACCGAACGCGACGAGCGCGCCGGCCAGTTGAACAACATGACGCTGGCCGGCGAGCTGGAGATCGCCGGGCGCACCGTCATGAGCATCGGCGGCGACATCGTCTTCATGTCCCGCGACGACTACGAGGCGCTGCGCGCCTTCCAGCGCGCCAACAAGCCGATCACCCCCGGCGCGCCCCCGCCCCCGACGGCCGAGCCGATCGACCCGGAGCTGGTGGGCCGCTTCAACCCGCGCAACGTCGCCGTCGGCCGGCCCGCCGCCGGCGAGGAGGACTACCCGGTGGTCGTGGACCGCACCCACCCCTCCTTCTTCGACCACGACTACGACCACGTGCCGGGACCCTTCACCGTGGAGGGCTTCCGGCAGATGGCCATCATGACCGCGCACCGCTCCGGCGTGCTGAAGTCCTCCGACGCGGTGCTCACCGGGCTGCTGACCTCCTTCACGGACTTCGGCGAGTTCGAGGCGCCCCTCTTCTTCCGCGCCGACGAGCCGGAGCAGGCGCCGGGCGGCCGGGTCGCGGTGCGGGTGGGCCTGCACCAGTTCGGCAAGGAGATCGCGATGGGCCGGATCGAACTGGCCGGGAGCTGAGGCCCATGCTGGACATCGCCGCCGACCTGCGGCCCTGGCTCGCCGACGGCCGTGATTTCGCCGTGGCCACGGTCGTCGCGACGCACGGCTCGGCGCCCCGCCCCCCGGGCGCGGCGCTGGCCGTCGACGCGGGCGGCTCCGCCCTCGGCAGCATCTCGGGCGGGTGCGTCGAGGGCGCGGTCTACGACCTGTGCCTGGAGGCCATCGAGTCCGGCCGCAGCCTGCGGCACGGCTTCGGCTACAGCGACGCCGACGCCTTCGAGGTCGGCCTGACCTGCGGCGGCGTGATCGACGTCCTCATCACGCCGGTCACCGAGGACAACCGAGAGGTGCTCGCCGAGGCCCTGCACGCCGCGGGCGGGACCCGGCCGCTCGCCCTGGCCAGGGTGGCAGGCGGCCCACCGGAACTCCTCGGGCGGCCTCTGCTGGTGCGGGCCGACGGCACGACGGTCGGCCGCCTCGGCGGCCCGGCCCGGCTGGAACGCGAGGTGGCCGACTCGGCCGGGGCACTGCTCGCGGCCGGGCTCACCGGCACCGTGCAGACCGCGGGCGTCACCCTGTTCGTGGAGTCGAGCCTGCCCCCGCCGCGGATGATCGTCTTCGGCGCGGTGGACTTCGCGGCGGCCCTGGTGCGGGCCGGCAAGTTCCTCGGCTACCACGTGACGGTCTGCGACGCCCGGCCGGTGTTCGCCACCGCGGAACGCTTCCCCGAGGCGGACGAGGTGGTCGTGGACTGGCCGCACCGCTACCTGGAGAGCACCGAGACCGACGCCCGCACGGTGCTCGGAGTCCTCACCCACGACCCGAAGTTCGACGTGCCGCTCCTCGAACTCGCCCTGCGCCTGCCGGTCGCGTACGTCGGCGCCATGGGCTCGCGCCGCACCCACGAGGACCGCGTGGAGCGGCTGCGGGAGGCGGGCCTCACGGCGGAGGAACTCTCCCGGCTGCGCTCCCCGATCGGCCTGGACCTCGGGGCACGCTCCCCGGCCGAGACGGCGATCTCCATCGCGGCCGAGATCGTCGCCCTGCGCCGCGGCGGCACCGGCCTCCCCCTCAGCGAGGCCCCCGTCCCCATCCACCGCTCCTGAAACCCCCGGGCGCACGGCCCCTCGGCCCGCCCACGGCCCCGCCTCAGGCGCGTTCCCCGTCCTGGGCGGGGCCGAGGCCGTGCCGCCAGGCCCAGGCGACGGCCTGGGCGCGGTCCCGGACGCCGAGCTTGGCGAACAGGTGGTTGATGTGGCTCTTGACCGTGGCCTCGCTCACCACGAGGCGGCGGGCGATCTCCGCGTTCGACAGGCCCGCGCCGACCAGCCGCAGCACCTCGGTCTCCCGCGGCGTCAGCCCCTCCGGCCTGGGCGGCGCCCCCTCGGGCCCGGCCGGGGCGGCCGGTGGCCCGCCGGCGATCGCGTCCACCAGGTGGTGCTGCACCGCCGGGTCGATCACGGCCTGGCCGCCGGTCACCCGGCGCAGCGCCCGCTCGATCTCCTCGGCCCCCACGTCCTTCGTCAGGAAGCCCCTGGCGCCGGCGCGCAGCGCCTCCAGCACGGAACGGTCGTCGGCGTACGTGGTCAGCGCGATGACCCGCGTCGCGTCCCCGCGCTCCCGCATCCGCCGCGTCGCCTCCGTCCCGTCGCAGCGCGGCATCCGCAGGTCCATCAGCACCACGTCGGGCGCGAGCCGCGCCACCAGGTCGAGGGCCTCCTCGCCGTCCGCCGCCGCCCCCACCACCTCGACGCCGGGCAGCAGCCCGAGCAGCATGACCAGGCCCTCGCGCACCACCCGCTGGTCGTCGGCCACCAGCACCCGCACCGGCTCCCCGCCGCTCACGTCCCGCTCGCCCCCTCCGGAATCCACAGCCGCACCAGGAAACCCCGCGGCGTGGCCTGCGCGGTCAGCGTGCCGTCCAGCAGGGCGGCCCGCTCCCGCATGCCGGTGAGACCGTAGCCGTGGTCACCGGCCGACCCCGCCCGCGGCGTCGGCACCCCGCCGGGCCCCGGCCCGAACTCCCCGCCGCCCCCGGCCACTTCCGCCGCCCCGCGGCCCGCGCGTCTCTCGTCCGCCCCGGCCGCCTCCCGGCGGCGGGCCGCGCCCACATGCCCGGCGGCCGGCGTGGTGTCCCCGGCGGGCGGTGCGTCCGCGACGGGCGGCGCGGTGTCCTCGGCGGGCGGCGCCGCGTCCCCGACGGGCGGTGCCGTGTCCCCGGCGGCTCGGGCCAGGTACCCGGCGGTCCGGGGCGCGCCCTCGGTGGCCGCGTCCCCGGCGGTCAGTGCCGCGTCCCCGGCGGTCAGTGCCGTGTCCCCGGCGGTCCGGAGCGCGCCCTCGGTGGCCGCGTACCCGGCGGTCAGGGCCATGTCCTCCACGGTGAGCGTCACGCCGTCCGGCTCATACGCCAGGCGCAGTTCGACCCGGTCGGGCGCGGCGTGCGTGCGGACGTTGGTCAGCGCCTCCTGCGCCACCCGGTAGAGCGTCAGGCCGCTCTCCGGGCCGAGCGGCACCGGGCGGCCGGAGCGCGCCAGTTCGCAGGGCAGGCCGGTGTCGCGGGTGAACTCCTCCGCCAGCGCCTGAAGCCGCTCCGGCCCCGGCAGGTCGGCGTCGCGCAGCATGCCGATGGCCTGGCGCGCCTCGCCGAGCCCCGCCTCGGCGAGGTGGTGGGCGCGCCGGATGGCGTCCGTGAGCCGCGGGTCGGCGGACTCGCGCGCCGCGAGGAGCCGCGCCGCCTCCAGATGGATCAGCAGCCCGGAGAGCGAGTGCGCCAGCACGTCGTGCATCTCCCGCGCCAGCCGCTGCCGTTCGCCCAGGGTGGCCGCCCGCAGCTGCGCGGCCCTGGTCCTTTCCACCTCGGCCGTCAGCCGCTCCGCCTGCTCGGTGCGCTCCCGGAGCCACCGCCCGTACCTGCCCACCCGGTAGAACGCGACCATGCCCAGCTCGCTGACCACCACGGCAACCGCCGAGCGATCCGGCGCGGCGAGACCGGCGACGCCGAGGACCGCGAGCGTCGCCGCCGTCACCGCCGCGCCGAGCCGCGTCGACTCCCGGGAGGCGGCCACGCTGGTGAGGAGGTAGCCGCCGAGGAAGCCCCGGCCGTCGGGCTCCACCCACACCAGCGCCACCGAGGCCGCAAGCACCACCGCGAACAGCGCCACCTGCGCGGCCATCGGCTGCCGCCCCCGGCCCCGCAGCCAGACCAGGGCGGCGCCCCCGCCGAAGACGCCGGCCAGGCCGGCGAGGGCGACCAGGCTCGTGCCGTGGACGCCCGGCCGCGGCTGGGCCTGCACGGAGACGGCGAGCACCAGCAGCACCAGCCCGTACCGCACGGCGCGCCGCCCGCGCGGCGCCTCCCACCAAGGCGGCGCGAAGGGCGCGGTCCGCTCGGGGGCCGACTCGGCCTTCGACTGCGCGCGCATGGCCATGACCGTACCCCGGGCACCGGGGCCGCGGGAGGTGCCGGAGAACGACCTCGCAGGTCAGCGGCCCTCCACCCGTGGGTGGACGCCCCTGCACCCGTGGGTGGACGCGGCGGTGCCGACGCGATTCCATCCCGGCGCCGACGCGGTGGGCCCCGCCTCGGAAGCAGCATCGTGTCCGGCCCTCCTCGGGTACCGAGGCCGGACACCTGAGTGTCGTCGGACGTCCCCCACGTCCGAAGTGCCTCACGGGGAGGGGCCCCTTCCCAGACCTGAGGGGCCCCACCCACCGGGAGGTGCCGAGGGGCCCCTCAGGCCTGAGGGGTACCTGAGGGGCCCCTCACCCTTTGGGAGCCCCCACACCGAGAAGGAACGGAGTGAACGATGCGGATGAGCATAAGAATCGCCGTGGCGGGCGCCCTGCTGCTCGCCTCCGGCCTGCTGCACGTGCGGGGCAACGGGCCCTGGCTCTCCGTGCTCGGGGGCGTCCTGCTGGTCGCCGGCGTGCTCGGTGCCCTGCTGCTCCGGGGCCGTTCCGGCGAGGCGGCGCGATGAACGGCCGGGGCCCGCGAACGCCGCCCGTCCCCGACGCCCCGGGGCTCCCCGGCGCGCCCGCCATGTCCGAGACGCCGGGGCGTGCGGAGACGCCGGGGCTCGCCGAGGTGCCGGGGCGGGCCGATGCGCCGGGGCTCCCCGGCGCGCCCGCGGTACCCGGCGGCGGGCGCGGCCCACTCGCCGTGGCCCTGCGCGCAGCCGCGCCCGGCGTGCTCGTCGCCTGGGTCGCCCCGCTCCTCGCCTACGCCCTGCTGCGCCCGCACACCGGCTCCGAGGTCACGGCGCTCGCCCTGGGCGCGGCGATCCCGGTCGCGTTCACCCTCGGCGAGTTCCTGTGGCACCGGCGGGTGGACCCGGTGGGCGCGGTCGGCTGCGCGGGCTTCGTCCTCGCGCTGGCCGCCGCGGCGCTCTCCGGCGGCAACTCCTTCGTGCTGAAGCTCCACGACACCTGGCTGACCGGCCCCTTGGGCCTGGCCATGCTGATCTCGGCCGCGATGCGGAAACCGCTGCTCGCCGTGGTGCTCAGGTTCGCCATGGCGCGGCGCGGCCCCGCCCCCGGCCTGGCCGCCCCGGGCCTGGCCGCCCCGGGCCTGGCCGCCCCGGGCCTGGCCGCCCCCGGCCTGGCCGGCCGTGCCGGGCGCGGCCCCCTGATGGTGCTCACCGCGCTGATCGGGGCCCTGCTGCTGGTGCACGCGTTGGTCATCGTGGCCCTCGCCCTCGCCCTGCCGACCGGCACCTTCCTCTCGGTCTCCCGCCCGGTCGGCCTCGCCGTCCTCGGCGTCGGCTCCCTCCCGCTGCTGTGGTACCGCGCCCGCCTGCGCCGCAGCCTCGCCGCCCTCCGGCAGACGCCGCAGCCGGCTCCGCCCCCGCCCACCCCCGAAACGAACGGCCACTGAGACACGGCCCCTCCCGAGACACGGCCCCTTACGCGGGCTACGGCCCCTAACGCCCGCTACGGCCCCGATACGCGGACGACGCGGGTGAGTTCGGCGACCAGCTGATTGGCCAGAAACAGGGGTGCCTGCCGATGGCCATAGGGCAGGTAGTCGTCCTCGCCCGCGGCCAGGCCGCCGCCGGACCTGGGCAGGAAGAATCCACCGAACACCCCCCACACGCGCGGCTTGCGCACGCGGACGAACACCGGCTCGTCCAGGTGCGGGCACAGCCGGGCGGCCGTGTCGGCACAGGGCACGCACACCGGCGGCTTCGTGCACAACAGCCCCTCGGGCCAGCCGGACACCGCCTCCGCCGCCGTTGGCCGCCGCAGCACGAACAGCCGGCCCTTGGCGTCGCGGTCGGCGGGCCCGCCGCACACCTGGCAGAGCCGTTCGAGGAACGCCCGCCGCTGCCGCACCGGGTGCATCACCCGGAAGTCCGGCCGTCCGTCCCCGGGCGCCTCGGTCACCCGCGCCCACAGCACCCCGTGCCGGTCCCGATCGCCCCGCGCCTCGTCCCGGTAGGCCAGCCCCCCACCGTCCGGCCGCGCCCGCAACGCCCCACCCACGACGACCTCCTCACCGCTCCACTTCGCCACGAACGGCACCGGCAGCCGCCTCGGCCCCCAGGTCAACGGCCGGGCGGGAGCGGTCTGCTGGGACATCGGCGGGGTCCTTCCTGGTGGAGTCGTCGGAAACCATGAGGCTCTTGGCCGCACCGCACGTCCATGCGGACCCTGGGCCGCCGAGATGCCTGCGGATCTCCTCGCTCAACTTGGCCACCTTCTCGCGTAGTTGAGCGAGCTCCTGCGCGGTGGGGTGTGTGCCATTGCCTGGCGCGGGGTGCTTCGGTGCGTTCACGGGCGTCACCTGCTGCTTTCGTCCTGACAGGCAGACGCGTAACGTAATCGGCGAGTGCCTGTACGTGTTCGGTGACAAGCATGGCGCCGTGGTGAGGCGAGACGCACGCCGTCACTGTCACCAAACCAACGTGCTTCACAACGAGTTGACAGGGGGCGGAGACGTGGAACTGGCCAACGAGAGCCACACCACGCCAGAAGTGCGGCTGGGGCGCCACATCCGCGCCTTGCGGACTCAACGCGGGCTGTCTCTCAGAGGGCTGTCCGAGAAGGTCACCGGCTATTCCTACAGCTACCTCGGGAGGGTGGAACTCGGAAAGCAGCGGGCTTCCGACGCGCTCGTGGAGGCGCTTGACGACTATTTCGGCACCGGGGGCGTGCTGGCCGACATTCACGGTCTGTCGCACGATTTTCACGTCGCCACGTACAGTCGAGACTTCATCAGGCGAGAGAAGGACGCCATCCGGATTCAGGTGTTCACGAGCAGCCTGATCCCGGGCCTCCTGCAGACATCGGGGTATGCGCACGCGGCTTTTCTGGCCGGCATGCCGCGAATTCCCGCGCAGGGGGTGGGTGCCCTCGTCGCGACCAGGATCGATCGGCAAGGCATCTTCGAGCGCGAAGACCCGCCATATTACTGGGCAATCATGGATGAAGCGGCTCTCAGGCGTCCCACCACTGACAAACAAGTCATGAGTGACCAGTTGGCTCACACGTTGCGGATTGCCGAGCGGCCGTACGTGACCGTGCAGGTTGTGCCCTTCGCGGCGGGATTGCACACGATGCTGGGGGGAAGTCTCACGCTGCTTACGATGAAAGACGGTGGCACGGTCGGGCTGGTGGAGAGTTTCGATGGAGCGGATACCGTCGAGGAGCCTCGTCGTCTCGCGGACCTCGCTCAGCGTTTCGACCTTGTGCAGTCGCATGCCCTGTCCGAAAAGGAATCTCTCGGCTTGATTCGGGAGTGTCTGAAGGAGTACGGAAGTGACATCGATTTCTGACGCCTCGGCCCTGACTGATGCCTGGCGCAAGTCCAGTTACAGCGAGAACGCGTCCGGGGGCTGCGTGGAGGTGGCGGACGGGTTCGGGAGCGTGATGCCCGTGCGTGACTCCAAGGTGCCGGAGGGTCCCGCGGTCGTTTTCCCGGCGGATTCATGGAAGCGGTTCGTCGCCGCCGTGGTTGACGGCGAAACATTGCCCTGAGCTTCACCGCGAGCGGGCCCCACGCCATCCCCAAGGCCGCCCGCCCGTGGGCGCCGGCTGATCCCCGATCCGGCAGGGCGGGGGCGGGGCGCCGACGGTGGTCGCCCGCCTCGGGCCCGCAGCGCGGCTATCTCCGGCCCGCAGGGGCTATCCGGCGTAGGGGCTGCCGCCGAGCCAGGTTTTGCCGTCGATCAGTTCGCGCGCCGCGTCCAGGTGGCCGCTGTGGCAGGAGATCTCGATGAGCACGTGCAGCAGGATGTGCCGCACGTCCGGCAACCGCCAGTCCGGCCATATCTCCACCGGCCAGGCGGCGGGCTCCTGTTCCGGCGTGGCGGTGGCCAGCACCGCGTCCGCACGCGCGATGGCCGCCCGGTAGTCGGCGAAGACTTCTGCCGCGGTCATCCCCTCGGGCACGGACCAGTGCGTCTCGGCCCCCGCCCTGAGCCGTTCGGCCACATCCGGCTCGCCCGCGATCACCCCGGCGAACCAGAACAGCTCGTCGTCCAGGGTGAGGTGGCGCAGCAGCCCCAGGCAGCTCCAGCCGCTGGGCAGCACCGGCCGCCGCAGCTCCTCCTCCGAGAGCCCGTCGAGGATGCCGAGGACGTGCGCCCGCTGCTGGTCCAAGGCGCCCTTGAGGGCGGCGAGTTCGGCCTTCACCGGGCGGCGCACCGTTCGCCGCGGCACCGGGACGCGTGGGTGGGGCGCCCCCGGGACGCCTCCTCCGTGGGCCGGGACCTCGCCGCGGGCTCGCCTGCCGTACTCGCCATGTGGGTACCTCCTGACAACCGCGGTGCCTGCGTGAGCACTCCTTCCGCACGGTACACAGGGGGACCGACAGTGCCGCCGAGCCGGCCCGTCCGGGCCCCCGCCCCGTGCCCGCGGTCCCCGCCCCGTGCCCGCGGTCCCCGCCCCGGGCCCCCGCCCGGACCGGCTTCGTCCTGCCCGGGAGGGAACGTCGGCGCGTCCGGGGCGCCCGTTGTGTCGGTGGTGCGTGGCATAGTGCCGGTCGTGTGGCGGGAGGAGGTGCCGGGCTGGCTGCCCGGCTGGTGTGTGCGGCACCTGGGGCACGCGCCGGTGGGCGTGCTGTTCGGGGCGCGGTCGATGTCGGCGGTGTTCGGGCTGCGGCTGGCCGACGGGCGCGAGGTCGTGGTGAAGGCGCGGGAGGACGACGGCCGGGCCGCGTCCTGCGTTGCCGCCCAACTGCGGCTCGCCGAGCGGGGTTTCCCGTGTGCCCGGCCGCTCACGCCCGCGGTGGGCGCCGGGGGGCTGGCCGTGCACGCCGAGGAGTTCCGGCCCGGCGGCGAGCCGCTGCCGGGGGACTCGCCCGACGTCGCGGAGCGGTACGCGGCGGTGTTCGCCCGGCTGATGGCGGAACTCGCCGGGGTGACCGTGCCGCCGCCGCTGCCGAACCCGCGCTGGTCCCGCTGGGACCACGCCGGCCCCGGGCCGTGGCCGGCGCTCGCCTTCCTCGACGAGCGGGACCAGAGCGCCGTGCCCGCGTACGTCGTCGACACCGCGCGCCGGGCCCGCGGGCGGCTGTGGTCCGCCGACCTGCCGCCCGTGCTGGGCCACGCCGACTTCGAGGCGCAGAACCTCCGTTGGCGCGGCGGGGAGGTGTGGACGGTGCACGACTGGGACAGCCTGGCCTGGCAGCCCGAGGCCGCACTTGCGGGGGCGGCGTCCGGAACCTTCGCCAGCGCCACCCCGCCCACCCTCGCCCCCGTCGAGAGCTCCGCCGCGTTCCTGGAGGCGTACCAGGAGCTGCGGGGACGCCGGTTCACGCCGGAGGAACGGGAGATCGCGTGGGCGGCCAGCCTGTGGCCCGCGGCGCACAACGCGCGCTGGGAGGCGCTGCACGGCACGCCCCCGGTGTGCGGTGAGGCCCTGCGCGCCCAGGCTGCGGAACGCCTCCGCCGCGCCGGCGCCTGAGCCGCGCCGGCCCCGGACCCGGCGGCCCCGCGGCCGGACGTGCCACGTCCGGGGCCGGGGCCGGGGCGACGCAGCCGGGTCGACGGGACCGGGGCGACGGGGCCCGGAGGCCGGGGGACTGACCGAATCGCTCCTGTGCGGTCCGTGACCTCGGTGGATACGATGCGTGAGGTCTGCCTCGCCGTCGTCTGGAGGAACCATGCCCCGCCCCTGGGAGGCCGATCCCTCCGTACCCTTCGTCCGGCGCCTGGGGAAGTCCGCCAGGGAACTGGGCACCACCGCGGACGAGGACGGCTGCCCCGACATCTGGGAGCTCGGCAACGGTGACATCGCCGTCGTCGGCCGGGACCTCACCGACGCCTACGCCGCGCGGCTGCCCGCCGATGTCACCCTCGCACCCGACGAACGCCTGGTCGTCATCCCGGGGGCCATGCTCCGCTCGGCGAAGCCGGACATCGCCGATGCGTGAGGTCACCCCGCCGTCTCTCGCCGCCGCGCGGGGGGAGCGGCTCGAACTGGCGGAGTACCGCGCCGACTTCCGGCGGCACCGGGGGGAGCTGCGGGGCCAGGACTCCTGGAAGCTCGAACGGAGGCAGCACTTCGTCGAGCAGAGCGACAGCTGGCGCGCGTTCCGCCGCGGGCACTGGCAGGAGGCGCTGGCCCGGCTCGACGAGGACCGCCCGGCCCTGCTCGCCGCCACCCGCCGCGATCGCGAACGGAACACCGCCTTCCACCGCGTCCGCGTGGTCGAGCAGCCGCTCACGCCGTACCTCCAGTGGGAGTTGCACGCGCTTCGGGTGCAGGCGGAGTGCGGCAAGCCGATCCGGGTCGTCGGCCCCGCCGAGGCGGCCCCGCTGGAGGCCGCGCGTCCGCTGCCGGAACTGGCCGTCCTCGGCGACCGCGTGCTGTACGAGATCGTCTACACCCCCGAAGGAGCGCTCGACGGCGGCGTGCGCTTCACCGACCCGGAGCTCATCGAGGACTGGCGCGCCCTCATCCAGCGCCTCTACGCGGCAGGCGAGGACCTGCTCCCCTTCTTCGCCCGCGACGTGGCCCACCTGCCCCCACCGCACACGGAGACGGGGGACTAGACGATCGACGGCAAGCAGGCGCCCGACGGCGGTGACCAAGGGGAAGAGCGGCCGCACGTACGTCCGCCGCACGGGCACAACGAGGCGTCAGGCACCTCGCGCGACGTCGTCCAGGCGGGCTCCGTCCGTGGCGGCATCCACTTCCACGGCCCGTCGGCCCCGGGCGAGACCCCGCGGCCCACACCACGGCAACTCCCCCGAGACATCCGCGGGTTCGTCAACCGTCGCGCCGAACTCTCCCGCCTCAACGCCATCCTGACCGCCGGTGCCGGAGCCGATGCCCGCGGCAACGGCGGCGCCGGGGGCTCAGGCGAGGACGAGTGCCGCCCCGCCGACGGCGTCATGGTCGTGGACGTGTGCGTCATTTCGGGAACCGCGGGAGCGGGAAAGACCTCGCTTGCGCTGCACTGGGCCCACCAGGTCGAGGCGAACTTCCCCGGCGGCCAGCTGTACGTCAATCTGCGCGGCTACGACCCCGGCGAGCCCGTCAGGGCGCAGGAGGCTCTGCACCATTTCCTCACGGCACTCGGCGTCCCGGCGAACGCGGTGCCGCAGGACACCGAGTCGGCCGCCGCCCTGTTCCGCTCCCTGGTGGCCGGCCGCAAGATGCTCGTCGTGCTCGACAACGCCGCCTCAGCCGGGCAGGTGCGGCCCCTGTTGCCGGGCCATCCAGGCTGCCTGGTGATCGTCACCAGCCGCGGCCGGCTCTCCGGCCTCGCCATCCGCGACGGGGCCCACCACCTCACGCTGGGGACCCTGCCCGAGGCGGAGGCCGTCGCCCTGCTGCGCGCCGTGACCGCGGGCTTCAGACCCGAGGACGACGGCGGGAAGCTGGCCGAGCTGGCGCGGCTGTGCGCGCACCTGCCGCTGGCGCTGCGCATCGCCGCGGAACGCGCCGCCGCCCGGCCTCACCTGCGCCTGGACACGCTCATCGCCGACCTGCGGGACGAGTCCGCGCTGTGGGAGGCCCTGAGCACGGGGGACGAGCAGGATGCCGAGGCGGTGCGGACCGTGTTCGCCTGGTCCTACCGTGCGCTGTCTCCTGACACGGCGCGGCTGTTCCGCCTGCTGGGACTGCACCCCGGACCCGGCTTCGGCATCGCCGCCGCAGCCGCTCTGGCCGCGCTGAGTCCCCGCCGCGCGCGGCAGTTGCTCGACTCGCTGGTGAGCGCGCACCTGCTGGAACAGACCGCCCCCGACCGCTTCGAGTTTCACGATCTGCTGCGCGCGTACGCGACGGACCAGGCGCGGCTTGAGGAGAGCGTCGGGGAACGCGAGGCCGCGCTGCGTCGCCTGTGCGACTGGTACGCCCGCACCGCAGACGCCGCCCAGAGGTGGATCACTCCGGCTCGGGCGCGCGTGCCGCTTGACCCGCCGCCGGAGGGTGCCGTAGCCGGTGACTTCGCCGACTACGACCAGGCGGTCGACTGGTCCGAGCGGGAACACGGCAACGTGCTGGCCGCCGTCCGGGCCGCGGAGAAGGCCGGGCTCGACGGGTACGCCTGGCGGCTCGCCGCGATCTTCTTCAACGCCCAGGCGCCCTCCGCCCCGGTCGCGGAGTGGCTGGCGGCGGGGGAGGCGGGCCTGCGGGCGGCGCGGCGCGTCGGCGACCCGGCGGCCCAGGCGGGCCTCCTGGACAACCTCGGATTCGCCCGCCGCCGGCTCAACGACCTGACGGGAGCGCTGCGTTCACACGAGGAGGCGCTGCACATCCGGCGGCGCCTCGGGGACCGCAGGGGCGAGGCGGCCGCGCGCAACGCGCTGGGCCTGGTGCTCCTCCGGCTGCGGCGATTCGACGAAGCGGAGGAGGACTTCGTGAGTGCCGCCTCCACCTTCCGCGAGATCGGTGCCGAGCACTGGGAGGCCGTCAGCCACGTCAACCTCGCGGAGGCACGCTTGGAGGCGGGCCGTCTCGACGGCGTCGCGGAGCACCTCGATCGGGCCGGGCGACTCCACCGACGGATGAGGAACCCCCGGAGCCTGGGGAACGTCCTGCGGGTCCGCAGCGCCCTTCACCTGCGACGCGGAGAGTTGCCCCAGGCGCTGCGGGCCGCGGAGGAGGCGGTGGAACTGGCCCTCGATCTGCGCAACCGGGTGCTCGAAGGACACGTGCTTCTCTCGCTCGGCCATGCCCTGGCGGCTTCGGGGCGGTACGCGGATGCCCTCGCTTCCTACCGCAGGGCGGGCGTGATCCACCGGGCCCTGGGCGATCGCAGTCGCGAGGCGCTGGCCTGGCGCGGCACCGGCGAGACCTGCCGCGCGCTCGGCCGGGAGGAGGAAGCCGCGGACTTCTGCCGGATGGCGGCCACCGTGCACGGCCAACTCGGCGAGCCCTGGAACCAGGCACTCGCCCTGGCCGCCCTGGCAGCGATCCTGCGCGAGCGGGACCCCGCCGCGGCAGCCCGGTTCCGTGCCGAGGGGCTGCGGCTCGTGGCCCGGTTCGGTGACGCCGCGGCGAGGGCGATGCGTGAACGGCTCGCGGCCGAGGGGGAGCGGGAGCGCTGAACCCGCGCACGGCCCGGGGGTGGGGGACGGGGTCAGGCGGAGCCGGTGCTGCCGGCGAAGAGGGTGTCGGCGAGTTCCTCGTCGAGGGACTGGCGCACCTTGCCGGTGAGGCTGCCCTGGGTGGCCTCGCCGACGACCTCCATGACGCAGCGTGCCTCGAAGGTGGCCTTCGGCAGGTCCGCGCCGGCCCGCTGGGCGACCCGGTCGAAGAACTCGTCCGGCTGCATCCTGGTTCCGGTGGCCAGCTGGTCGGGGGCCGAGGCGACCCGGCGCAGGTGCTCGCCGATCTCGGTGGGCAGCTGGGCCGCGAGGTTGTCCGCCAGGGCGGCGGGGATGCGCTCGGCCAGGGTCTCCAGGGTCGCCCGCGAGGCGGCCTCGGCCGAGCCCCTGCTGTCCAGCCTGGCCCGGGACTGGACCTGGCCGATGAAGGTGTCGTGGTTCATGGCGTGCCTCCGTTTCCTTGCGGCCCGACGGCTCGGGGGCTCCCGGACCGCGCCCGGCGCGGCCGGAGGCGGCCGGGGCGCGCCCGGCCGTGGGCAGGGCCGCGAGTACCCGGAGGCGGCCGGGCGTAACGGTGGGGGCGGGGCGTGGCGGCGCGGGCCGGGGGTGGGCGCGGGCGCGCGGGGTGGGCGCGGCGGCGTGGAGCGGGCATGGGCGCGCGGGGCGGGCATGGGGTGTGGGGTGGTAATTGCGGCGACAGGGCGGGGCGGGTCTGTCACGATGCCCGCGCGCCGGTGGGCGGCGCGCGGGCATCGTGTGCGCGAGAGCACGCGGGGTGACAGCAGGAGAGGGCGGGCAGGGACATGGCGTTCAGGCTTGAGGGACCGGTGCTTGAGGGCAGCCGCGTGCGTCTGGAGCCGCTCGGTCACGCTCACGTGGCCGACCTCGCGGAGGCCGCGGAGGAGAACCGGGACCGTTACGGCCTCACCTGGGTGCCGAGGGCGGCGGAGATGACGGAATATGTCGACATCCAGCTCGCCCGCGTCGCGGAGGGGCGGCTGGCCCCCTACGCGCAGGTCGAGGTCGCAACGGGGCGGGCGGTCGGGGTCACGGCCTACTGGGAGCCGCGGTACTGGATCAGCGAGGACCAACTCTCCGCCATCGAGGTCGGGTACACCTGGCTGGCGAGGTCGGCGCAGGGTACCGGGCTGAACGCGGAGGCGAAGTACCTCTTGTTCCGGCACGCCTTCGAGACCTGGGAGGTGTCCCGCGTCGACCTCAAGACCGATGCGCGCAACGCCCGTTCCCGGGCCGCGATCGAGGGCGTCGGCGCCCGCTTCGAGGGGGTGCTGCGCAACTGGACGCGTTCCTGGGTCCCCGGCGAGGAGGGCAGGCTGCGCGACTCGGCGATGTTCTCCCTCACGGCCGAGGAGTGGCCCGCCTGCCGGGCGCGTCTCGAACGGCGCCTGGCGGACCTCGGCCCGGTGCCGGCCCCGCGCGCGGCCGGCTGAGGCGGCGCCCCCCCCGGCCCGGCACGCGCCCCGCGGCACGCCCCCGCGGCTCGGCACGCCCCCGGCGCACCTCCCGCCGCCCGGCGAGGACCACCCCCCACCCGCGGAGGGCCACTCCCCACCCGCGGAGGGGCACCCCTCGCCTGCCCCGGGGCGGTCCGCCGCACCTGCGGTCTGCCATCCGCCGCAACCGCGGGCCGCGGGCCGTCTGCTGCCTGCGGTGCGCCGCGGGGCGAGTGACGGGGGCGAGTGACGGGCGCGGACGGCGAGGGCGGAGGCGGCGAGGGCGGAGGCGGCGAGGGGGCGGCCGGCCCTTCCGTGGAGTCGGCCCCTCCCGCGTGGTCAACGCTCCCCGCCCGGTGGGCCGTTCGGGGGCGGTGGCCGGAGCGGGCGGGCCGCCGGGGGCCGCCGGGCGGCGTTGACAGGGCCGCACGGCCGCTCTACGGTGACCCGCGTTCCCTCGTGCCGGAAATTTCATCAGATAGGTAGACATGGAGCTCACGCATCCCCTCCTCGCCGCCCTGGCCGCGCAGCGCCTGCTTCCGGTTCTGCGGTCGCCCGAGGCCGGTGCCGCCCTCGCCAGGACGCGCCAACTGCTCGGCGCGGGCTGCCGCGTCGTCGAACTCACCACCTCCACCCCCGGCTGGCGGGACGCCCTCGCCGGGGCCCGCGCCGAACTCGGCGCCGAAGCGGGGGCGTTCCTCGGCCTCGGGACGGTCACCACGGCCGGGCAGGCCAGGGACGCGGTCGCCGCGGGGGCCGCCTTCCTCGTCTCGCCCTTCCCGGCGCCCGAGGTGCGCGAGGTCGCGCGCGGGGCCGGAGTCCTGTTCGTCGAGGGCGGGTTCACCCCCGCGGAGGTCGCCGACGCCGCCTCGCGCGGGCCGGCCAAGGTCTTTCCCGCGCACGTCGGCGGGCCGCAGTACCTCAGGTCGCTGCGGGCGGTCCTGCCCTCCGCCGTGCTGATCCCGACCGGCGGCATTCCCGTGGAAGGGGCCGACGCCTACCTGGCCGCCGGGGCGCTCGCCGTCGGCGTCGGCTCCGGGCTGCCCGCGGACCCGGAGGCGCTGGCCGCGGTGTTCGCCGCCTGAGGCGCCGGGCCCGCCTGAGGCGCCGGGCCCGCCCGGGACGCCCGGCCCGCCGGGGCGCGGCCGGGTGGGCGGGGCGGGCGAGTGCATGCGCGAGGTCCCTCCGGTCGGTAATTTCACTACCTTCATGTAGCGCTCGACGGTCTCTTGTGCCCGTGAAACCGGCAACTCTAGGGTCGTGCGCAGGCTGTTTCGGTAGTGATACTACGAAAATCGCGGGGCGTGCGACACCCCCGCGGTGAGGGGAGCCGCGCGTATGCACGGGAGAACGGGCAGTCATGGGAGAACGGGCAGTCACCCCAGAGCGGGCGGGCGCTGTCGGGGGGTGCTGGCCGGCCTCGCCGCCCTCGCCGTCCCGCTGGCCGGGGCGGCGGTCGTGCCCGCCGCCCCGGCCCAGGCGGCGGAGCAGCCCGAGGAGCGCTCGGTGACGGTGGACACCGGCGACGTGGTGCAGGAGGACTACCTGGGGGTGGGCGTCGACGTCATCCCGCAGAGCCTCATGGCCGGCACCGCCGCCTACGGGTACACCGAGGCCGACTGGCAGGTGGACGTCGAACGCATCCAGCGGCTGCGGCCCAAGGTGGCCAGGCTGTGGTTCCAGATCGACTGGATGGAGCCCGAGAAGGGCCGGTACGACTTCGACAGCCCGCAGATGCGGGCCGTCTACCGCTACCTGGACGCCTTCCGGGCGGCCGGCACCGAGATCGAGCTCAACTTCGGCTGGAAGGTGGGCGAGAGCGTCCAGGACTGGTTCTCCATCCCCGGCGTCTCCGACCCCACCATCAGCGCCCCCGCCGACCTGGAGGCGTACGGCGCCTCGGCCTCCGCGCTGCTGGACGAGCTGATCAACCGGCGCGGCTACGACAACGTCGACTACCTGACGTTCTACAACGAGCCCAACGGCAGCTGGGACTTCGAGGCGCCCGGCGACGAGATGGCCTACTACGCCGACATGGCGAGCGCCGTGGACCGGCGGCTCACCGCGGACGGGCTGCGCGACGAGGTGCGGATCTGGGGTCCCGAGGAGACCGGCGCCCCCGAGTGGACCGCGTACCTGGAGGAGCACGCGCCGGACGTCTTCGACGCGTACTCCTTCCACCTGTACGGCGAGTCGTACGAGGCGATGGCGGACGCGATCGCCGAGCGGCAGGCCACCACCGGCGGCAAGCCGCTGAACATGACGGAGTTCGGCTGGACCTCGGGCGAGCTCAGCACCTGGGAGACCGGCTACGCCAACTACATCGCCCGCAGCGCCGAGGAGGGCGTGCGCTCCCATCTCGTCTGGCAGCTGAACGGCGTGTGGACCCGCGACCCGGACGGGGACACCAACGGCTCCTACAACCTGTGGGACTCCAACGTCCTGGGCGAGGAGCCGCGGTCGGCCTACTACGCGGTCGGCCCGCTGATGCGCTACATCCCCGCCCACAGCGAGGTCCTGGCGACCCACACCGAGGCGGACGACCTCAGGTCCGCCGCCTTCCGCGACGCGAACGGCGACTACACGGTCCTCGTCGAGGCCAGGGCCGGAGCGGAGCGGCGGCTGACGGTCGACTTCGGCGGCACGGACATCGGCCGCCCCTTCCACCGCATCGCCACCGCCCTCGCCGACGTCACGCCGGAGCCGAACGCGCTGCTGCCCGCGAGCAGCGGCACGCTCCCGGCCGGCGACTCGTTCACCGACACGGTGCCGGCCGACGCGTACACCGTCACCGTCTACACCACCGCGCCGCCCGCCACCCAGGTCGCGCTCGACGAGCCCTCGCCGTATGTGACGGGCGGGGAGTCCACCGCCCTCTCGGCCGAACTCGTCGACGGCACGGGCGACCTCAGCTGGTCGGTCGTCGCCGGCGGCGGAAGCGTCAGCCCCGAGGGCGTCTACACCGCGCCCGAGGTCACCACGGAACGGCGCGTCGCCGTCCGGGCCGCCAGCGCCACGGACCCGGACGCGTACGCCATCGCGCGGCTCACGGTGCTGCCCGCCCACGACCCGGAGCGGGTGGACGCGCCCGTCTTCGACCTCGAACCCGGGCAGTACGACTCGGCCGAGGCCGTCTTCATGACCTCGGGCACCGCGGGGGCGCAGATCCACTACACCACCGACGGCAGCGAGCCCACCGCCCGCTCCCCGCGCTACGGCGACGGGCCCGTCTTCCTGCCCGAGTCGGGCAACGTCCTGCTGCGGGCGGCGGCCTTCCGCGGGGGGCTGGCCCCCTCCGGGGTCACCTCGCGCCTCTACAAGGTCCTCGACGTGCAGAACGCGCCCGACGGCTACCGCTTCTGCATGTACGCCGACCGCGGGCGCTGCGAGTTCGACGGCGAGGCGAGCGTCGCGTTCGGCTCCGACGGCCTCTTCCGCTACGGCACCTTCACCGACGGCGTGGAGTGCACGGCCGAGGAGTTCGGCGGCGACCCCAACCCCGGCGGCGACAACCGCTGCTTCTCCTCCGCGGACATCCCCGAGGAGCCGCCGCTGGTGACGCTCTACAACGCCGGCTTCGAGAAGCCGGCCACCACCAGCGCCGCCAACGGCCCGATGACCAACGGCTGGTACTTCTCCGCCCGCGCCGGGGTGCAGCACAACGACAGCCCGTTCGTGCCGGACGAGCCCGCGCCCGAGGGCGAGCGGACGGCCTACCTGAAGACGGACTCCGGGCTCAGCTCCTTCATCAGCCAGGAGGCCGCCTTCCCCGCGGGCAGCTACCGGCTGACCTTCCAGGCGGCGATCCGCACCGGCTTCGGCGGGCCGCAGACCTTCGACGTCTACGTGGACGACGCGCGGGTCGGCTCCTTCGCCCCGCCCTCGGGGGCCTACCAGCCGTACGAGACCGAGGCGTTCACCGTGGACGCCGGGCCGCACACGATCCGCTTCCAGGCCACGACGACCGAGGGCGACAACACCGCCTTCATCGACCAGGTGGCGGTGGCCGCGGCCTGAGGCCGCGGGCCCGGGAGGGGAACGGGCGTCCGCCCGCGGCGAGTTCCGCGCCGCGGGCGGACGAGCCGGGAAGCCGCACGCGGGCGCGCGGGCGCGCGGGTGCGCGGAAGCGCACCCCCGGCCGCGGGCGGCCCGCGCCGGTGGGCTCGGCCGCAGACCGCCCGCGCCGGTGGGCTCAGCCGCGGGCGACCCGCGCCGGCGGGGCGTTGAAGGCGCGCACGGACAGGTGCGGCAGGCCGGCCGCCGGGCCCCCCTCGAAGGGGACGCGGCGCCGCTCGCCCGGGCCGAGGCCCAGCGCGTTGTCGGCCGGGCGGGCCGTGCCCGGGCCGCCGTCGAAGCCCTCGACGACCACGTGCACGGCCGGCACCGGCCCCTCGTTGGCGATCTCAAGGGCCGCGCCGTCCGCGCTGACCGCGGCCGTGAGGCGGGTGCGGGGCAGCTCAAGGAGCGGCGCGGGCTTCGGCTCGGCGTAGGCGGCGATCACCTCGGCCACCGGGAGGGCGGCCAGCTCGTCCAGCGGCAGGGCCTCAAGCTCCCTGATCCGGCCGGGCTTGACCCGGTCGTTGTACCAGTACCACTGGTCGGAGGCGAGCGTGCCGTCCGCCTCGTGCACGGCCACGCGCAGCACCAGCAGCCGCCCGGCGTACGCCCCGCAGTCGGCGTCCAGGTCGAAGGCGTGCACCCGCGCGTCCGCGGCGACGGTCACCGTGGCGTGGCGGCGGTGCAACTCGGTCAGGTCGTGGCCGTAGAGGGTGGCCGTCACCCGGGCGTCCCGCCAGGCGCGCGGGGTGTCGTTGGCCAGGTGCACCCCGGCGGTGAAGCGCTCCCCAGGGGCGACGGTCAGGGACCTGCGGAACGCGAAGCCGCAGCGGGCCCGGCAGAACTGCCGCACCCGCCAGTACGACAGCTTCGGCACGCCGTAGAAGTCCACCACGGACCAGGAGGCGCCGGGGAAGAGGTCGGTCAGCTTGTAGAAGAGGAAGCCGCTGGTGTGCGCGCCGCTCCGGGCGCGCAGCATCTCCGAGGCGTACCGCAGGGCGTCGCCCTGGGCGAGCTGCCCGTAGGCCGCCAGCGTCTCCCAGCCGGCGACCGGGCCGTAATCCGCGTACCGCAGCTGCTTGACCAGGTCGAAGAGGCCGAACTGGGCCTGGTGGGCGAGGATCCCGCCGTCCTCGGGCGGCGGCCAGGCCGCGAGCTTCTCCGCCGGCAGGTAGCGCTCCTGCATCCGGGGGGCAGGCTGGCTGGGGATGCCGTACTCGCCGTAGAACGCCGCGTCCACGTTCGGGTAGCCCACGTCCACGGGCAGACCCTCGTGGTACACGGTGTAGTTGTGGGCGCTGCCGCCCTCGGGGCTGGTGCGGTGGAAGGGGCGCGAGGGGTCGAGCCGGCGGCAGCGGCGGCCCATCAGCAGGTGGGGTTCGTCGGCCCCGGCGTGGTGGGCGTTCTCGTTGCCGCCGCCCCACATCACCAGCGAGGGGTGGTTGCGCAGGCGCCGGACGATGCGGGAGACCTGCCGGTCGAGGACGCCCAGGTCGGTGGCCGGCGCCTCCGGCAGGCCGAAGGTGAGCGGGAACTCCTGGTAGACCAGGATGCCGAGCCGGTCGCAGGCCCGGTAGAAGGCGTCGCTCTCGACGATGCCGCCGCCCCAGGCGCGCAGCAGCTGGATGTTGGCGTCCCTGGCGAGGGTCAGCAGGTGGGCGTTCTTCGCCTCGAAGTCCTCGGCGAGCAGGGGGTCGGTCCAGCACCAGTTGGCGCCCTTGACGAAGAGCGGGCGGCCGTTGACGACGAAGCGCCAGCGGTAGTTCTCCTCGCCTGGCCAGTCGGGCAGGCCGGCCATCTCGATGGTCCGCACGCCGAACTCGCAGCTCGCCGAGCCCGCTTCCGGGCCCTCGCCGCCGTCCGCCCCGGCCGCCCGCACGGCCAGGTCGAGGCGGTGGAGCGGCTGGGCGCCGTAGCCGAGGGGCCACCAGACGCGGGGCTGCTCCAGGGTGACCTCGAAGGCGTAGCGGTGGGTGCCGCGGTGGGCGGTGACGCTCCCGGTGAAGCACACCACCCGGCCGCCCGCGGGGTCCTCGGGGTCGCCGGCGCCGCCGGGGCCGGCGGGGCCATCGGAGGCGGGGTCGCCGGCGCCGGCGGGGCGCGGGGCGTCCGGGTCCGCGGGGGCGATCCGGCCGGTGAAGGACAGGGTGAGCGGGGCCGCCTCCCGGTGGGTCAGGTCGCAGGTCACCGAGAGGCGGGCGCGGTCCCCTTCGAGGGACACCGTCCGCACGAAGAGGTCGGTCACCTCGACGGCGGGGACGCGTTCCAGCCACACCTCCCGCCAGATGCCCATGCTGATGAGGTGGCCGTAGTGCCAGCCCCAGCCGGGGCTGCCCTTGGGAACGCCGTGCCAGTCGCGGGGCGGCGGGAAGAGCCGCACCACCACCTCGTTGGTCTCGCCCGGGCCGTGCCGCAGCAGCTCGGTGACCTCCACGTCGGGGCCGCCGAACATGCCGGTGTGGTGGCGCAGCGGGGTCCCGTTGACGTAGACGGTGGCGGCGTAGTCCAGGCCGTCGAAGCGCAGCAGGACCCGGCTCCCGGCCCAGCCGGCCGGCGCGGTGAAGCGGCGGGCCAGCCACCACTCGCGCTCCTCGACGCGGGTGCGGCGGAAGTGCCAGGGCCACTCGCGCGGCACGCCGTGCCGGGTCAGCTCCTCCCAGGTGGCGTCGTCCCGGTGCGGGTCGGGCAGGACGCCCGCCTCGACCAGCGCCGACTGGACCGTGCCCGGTACCCGCGCCGGCAGCCAGCCGGACCTGTCGGTGTCCTCGCGCCACCAGGAGGGCGGCCCGCCCTTCGGCTTCTGCCCCGGCGGGGCGGTCCAGTGGCCGATGGAGAAGGCGGCGGCCGGCCGGTGCGAGGCCATCCGCCACTCGCCCGCCAGGCTCAGCCGATCCCCGGGGGCGCCCGGTTCCGGGAGCGCCCCGGCGGGCGCGGGCGCGGTGGGCACGTGCTCCACCGGCAGGCAGGCGTGGTGCTCGGCGAAGTCGTCCCCCACGATGCGGGCGCGCCGGTACCGCTCCTCCTCGACGTCGTCCAGGTGCCGCACGGCGCTACTTCACCGCCCCCGCGTACAGGCCGCGCACGAAGTAGCGCTGCGCGAGGACGAAGAGGAGCAGCACGGGCAGGCTCATGATGACCACGCCGGCCATGATGTTCCCCCAGTCGGCGAGGTACTGCTGCTTGAAGTAGAGGACGCCGGTGGTCAGGGTCCGCTTGGTCGGGTCGGTGAGGAAGAGGTAGGGCACCAGGTAGTCGTTCCAGACGGTGATGCCGTGCAGCACCCAGTAGGTGACGATGGCGGGCCTGGCCAGCGGCAGGAAGATCGTGCGGAACAGCTGGAAGTAGCCCACGCCGTCGATGGTCGCGGCCTCGACGATCTCGCGCGGCACCTGCCGCATGAACGCGGCCATCAGGAAGACGCCGAAGGGTATCGCCCCGGCGACGTAGACCAGGACGACGCCGAGGTAGGAGTTCATCAGGCCCGCGTCCCGCACCACGCGGAACTGCGGGATGAGCGCGAGCTGCATCGGCAGGAAGATGCCGGCGGCGAGCAGCAGGTAGACGCCGGAGCCGATGCGGTCGGTGCGGCGGACCACGGCGTAGGCCGCGAGGGCGGAGACGAGGGTGCCGATGCCCATGCTGACGACGGTCAGCAGCACCGAGTTGACGAACAGGGCACCGAAGTCGCCCTCGCGCCAGGTGGTGCCGAAGTTGCCCAGCGTCCAGTGGTGCGGCAGCCCGGTCGGGTTCTGCAGGGCCTCGGTGTTGGACTTGAAGGCGGTGAGCAGCATGATCAGCAGCGGGTACAGCATGGCCGCGCTGAGCACGAGGAGGACGGCGTGCCGCAGCACGGTGGGCAGCAGCCGGGAACGCTGGCGCATCAGGCCCGACCCCCTGCCCGCTGCTCGTCGTTCAGCCGGTTCTGCAGCCAGGCGATGCCGATGAGCACGAGGATCACCACCAGGGCCATGGAGGAGGCGTAGCCGAAGTTGTTGCGGACGAAGCCCTCGTCGAACAGGCGCGTCATGTAGAGCTCCGTGGAGTCCCCAGGGCCGCCCTGGGTCATCAGGTAGACGGTGTCGAAGGCGCGCAGCGCGCCGTTGATCGCGAGGACGAGCACCAGGCCCGTCGTGTTGCGCAGCAGCGGCAGCGTGATGCTCCACATGGTGCGCAGCGGCCCGGCCCCGTCCACGCGGGCGGCCTCGGTGATCTCGGCCGGGATGGTGGACATGCCCGCGAGGAAGATGACCACGCTGAAGCCGAGCCCCGACCACATGTCCACGAGGATCACGCTGTAGAGGGCCAGGTCGTAGTCGCCGAGCCAGTCCTGGGCGAGGGAGCCGAGGCCGACGTCGGAGAGCAGGGTGTTGATCGAGCCGTTGGTCGGGTCGAACATGAACGACCAGGTGAAGACGACGGCCACCGGGCTGATGACGATCGGGGCGAAGAAGATGGCCCGGTAGATGTTGCCGCCGCGCATCTTCTTGTTGAGCAGGACGGCGATGAGGAAGGCCACCACCGTCTGGACGGCGACCTTGAAGAAGCTGTAGACCGCGGTGTGCCCGAGGGCGTCGAGCAGCGCCGGGTCGTCGGTGAACATGTGGGTGAAGTTGTCGAGGCCGACGAAGTCCCGGTCGCCGGTGAAGCCGTTGGCGTCGGTGAAGCCGGAGACGATGACCTGGGCCATCGGGTACAGCGTCAGCGCCGTGTAGAAGAGGAGGGCGGGGGCGAGCGCGAGCCAGAAGGTGCGGGCGCTGGTGAAGATGCCGCGGGGGCGGACGCCGGAGGCCGAGCCGGCCCGCCAGGCCGCTGTCGTTGCTGCCATCGGGGTGTCTCTTTTCGTAACGGCGAGGCGTCGGCGGTCAGTCGCGGATCTCGTCCATCGTGTCGTCCATGGCGCTCAGCACCGCGTCCACGTCGGTGCGGTCTCCCGTCAGGTCCTGGAGCTGGGTGAGCAGGGTGTCCTGGATGGCGGGGCTGCTCGGGAGCAGCAGCGAGACGAGGGTGTGGCCCTCCCACGCCTCCTGCATGTCGGGGTAGAGCGGGTCGATGGCGGAGACGTCGACGCCCTCGGTGACGGGGAACGCCTTGACCTTCGCCAGGAAGTCCGGGTACTGGGACTCGGACAGCAGGAAGCCGATGAACTCGCCGGCCAGCTCCTGCTTTCCGTTGTTCGGGTTGACGCCGAGCGAGACGAGGTAGCTGCCCCACATGGCGCCGGTGTCCGGGGTGCCGGTGGTGGGGAAGTTCATGTAGCCGACGTCCATGCCGGCCGAGCGGGCCTCGGGGAGTATCCAGGGCGCGGGGAACATGGCGGCCTGGCCCTGGAGGAAGGCGGACTGGGCCACGGTCTGGTTGGTGCCCAGCGGGTTGTCCATGAAGTAGGGGACGAGGTCCTGGTAGATCTCCAGGCTCTCGTGCCAGCCCTCGTTGCCGGCGAAGCTCGCCTGGCCCGCCATCAGCTCGTCGTTGAAGTCGGGGTCCTCGTCGAAGACGTGCTGGGCGACGGCGTAGTAGAGGATGAACTGCGGCCACCAGTTGTCCTGGGCCGACATGGCGAAGGGGGTGATCCCCGCCTCCTTCAGCCGGTCGGCGGCGGCGAGGAGTTCGTCGAAGGTCTGCGGCTCCTCGGTGATCCCCGCCTGCGCGAAGAGCTGCGTGTTGTAGATGATGCCGTTGCCCGACTGGGAGATGGGCACGTAACGCGCCTCGCCCTCCGGGGCGTTGCGGCCGGCCTCGCGCTGGGCGTCGGCGGTGAGCGTGGAGAACCAGGGCTCGCCCGACAGGTCGGTGGTGTACCCGGCCTCGATGAAGTCGGTCAGGTTCTTCTGGTCGAAGCCGTAGACGTCGGGGCCCGCCCCGCCGGCGAGGCGGCTCTTGAGGACGGTGTCGTAGTCGTTGGTGTTGAACGTCTCGAAGTTGACGTGCACGCCGGGGTGTTCGGCCTCGAAGGCGGCGATCACGTCGCGGTAGCCCTGGGCGGACTCGCCTCCGTCGTCCCACAGCATGAAGCTGAGCGTGTTCGCCGAGTCGGCGGCGCTGCCGCCGACGGAACAGCCGGTCGGCAGGATCAGGGCACCGGCCAGCGTGAGCAGGCCGGCCAACCGGAGCCTTCTTCTCATGGTCTTCTCCCTCGCCCGTCCGGTAGCCTCACTACGTAGCGCTACTACGTGGATAGAGCTCTAAGAGGGCTACTTGAAACGATTTAGCCCCGCACGTTAGCATCGCGGCAACGCAATAGCTAGCTTTACTACATCCATTCGCGAAGCGACCGCGATGTTGCGTGAAGCGACTGACGGAGACGGGAAGCGCCCATGACGCCCTCCGCGCAGGATGGACCGCGACCGGCCGGAACGCGTCGGCTGACGATCAACTCGGTCATCCGCAAGTACCAGATCGAGGCCACCCGGGACCGGTGGCTGTGGGAGGACGAGACCGAACTGCACTCGGCGGACCTGGTGCTCGCCCTGTCGGAACAGGTTCGCGCCGCCCTCCCCGGCGCCCGCGTCACCTGGGGCTTCTCCTGGTGCGCCCTGACCGAGGAATCCCCCAGGTACGCCGCGATCCGCCGCACGGTCGCCGAGTTGTGCGCCGCGTACGGCGACGAGGTGACCTTCGTGCCCGGCGGCTACTTCGCCAACCGCTACGCCGGCCGCGAGCAGGTGGCCGCGGACATCGCCGACGCCCTCGGCCTGCTCGGCGAGCACTTCGATCGCCCGGTGCGCTCGCTGCTCGCCGGCTTCCTCTCCGCCGCCAACATCGAGCGGGCCGGCGCGCTCGGCCTGCGCACCGTCCAGGGCCACGCCTGGAGCCAGTACAGCGTGGACATGCAGGACTGCGACGGCTCGATCTCCTACCCCTACTACCCCTCGCGCCGGCACTTCCTGGCCCCCGGCCGCGGCGCGGACCGGCTGGACGTCGTCAACCTCGACGGCTGGACCGTGGACCTCCTCGCCGCCCGCCACGTGCCCGGCCGCCCCGGCGCGCCCGGCGCGGCCGGCGGCGAGGGGGCCGTCTCCTCCCGCATGGGCACCGGCCCCATCGAGACCCTGCACCGGATGCCCCTGGACCTGGCCCTGCGCGCGCTGCGGGCCACCAGCGCGGCGCACCTCGGCGAGCGCAACGTGGCGCGCAACGGGCTGGGCTGGCTGACCACCAACTACGAGATCGCGGAGGTCGCCCGCGGGCTGGCCGTCGACCCCGGCGTGCTGCGCGCGTTCGGCTCCTGGCTGCGCTGGCTCGGCGAGACCTGGCCCGACCTCGGCTGCCCCACCATGGCGGAGTTCGGCGAGGAGCACCGCGCCCGCCACCAGGACAACGAGGGGCTGCGCTACCTGTTGCAGCAGGAGGGCAGCGGCATCGGCGCCTCCGCCGCGGGGGAGCGGGTCACCTGGTTCATGACCGGCGGCTACCGGCTCGGCGTCGCCGACACCGTGCGGCCCGGCTCCGCGCGGGCCGCACGGCGGGCGGCGGCCGGGCCCGTGGTCTTCGACCACACCGGCTACCGGCTCCCGCCCGCCGAGCCGCAGGGCCTGGACGAACGCAACTGGAGCCTGCTCGGCGAACTCAACCAGAAGCGCACCCGCCCGCAGGACACCCCGGTGCCGCTCGGGCCCTTCCTCGACGCCAGGCCCGCCCTCGCCGGGGACCTGACCACCCGCTACGCGGACAGCCCCGAACTGGCCGAACTGCTGAAGGCGGCCCGCGCATGACCCTCGCCCTGGCCGGCCTGCGGGTCGAGCACCGCACCACCCCGCTCGGCGTCGACGTACGCCCCCGCTTCTCCTGGGAGTTGCGCGCCACCGCCCGCGGCTGCGCCCAGCGCGCGTACCGCCTGGTGCTGCGCACCGCGCAGGGCGCGCCCGTGTGGGACACCGGCGAGGTCGCCGACGGCCGCTCCGCCGAGATCGAGTACGCCGGGCCGCCGCTCGCCTCGCTCACCCGCTACCGCTGGCACGTCGAGGTGCTCACCACCCACGGCAGGGCCGAGCCCGCCTTCTCCTGGTTCGTCACCGGCCTGCTCGACGCGGAGGCGTGGGCGGGCGCGCAGTGGATCGGACGCGCCGAGCGGCGGCCCCCCGCGCCCCTGCTGCGCCACGAGTTCACCCTGGACGAGCGCCCAGGGGAGGCGTATGTGGCGCTGGCCGCCGGCGGCTACGCGGACCTGCGGCTCAACGGCCTGCCGGTGTCGGGCGAGGTCCTGGCGCCCGGCTTCACGGACTACACCCGCCGCGTGCAGTACAGCGTGCACGAGGTCACCGGCCTGCTGCGCCGGGGCCGCAACGCCCTGGCCCTCGAACTGGGCCGCGGCTTCTTCGGGGTCACCGGCGCCAGCACCTGGGACTGGCACACCGCCCCCTGGCACGGCGAGCCGCGCGCCCTGGTGCTGCTGACGGCGCGGCCCGCCGCCCCGGGCGGGGGCGGCGCCACGACGGTGGTCTCCTCAGGCGCCTGGCGCCTCGCCGACGGGCCGACCCGCCACGACGACGTGTACGGGGGCGAGTCCCACGACGCCGGGCACCGCCGCGACGGCCACGCGCTGCCCGGCTACGACGACGCGGGCTGGCGGCCGGCCGACGTGCTGGCCGCGCCCGCCGGCCGCCTGGAGAACCGGCGCCAGGAGCCGGTGCGGGTCACGGAGAGCCTGGAGCCCGACCAGGTCACGGAACCCGCCCCCGGCGTGCGGGTCTTCCGCTTCCCGCGGGTGGTCGCGGGCTGGGTGCGGGTCTCCGCGACCGGCCGGGCCGGCGAGGTGGTCACCCTCAGGTACGGGGAGCGGCTCACCCCGGAGGGAAGGCCCCACTGCGCGGACGAGAAGGGCCACTACGCGGGCCGCTTCCAGACCGACACCTTCACCCTGGCCGGGACGGGCGAGCCGGAGGACTGGGAGCCGCGCTTCAGCTACAAGGGCTTCCAGTACGTGGAGGTCACCGGGCCCGCGGCCGCCACCGTGCGGCCGACCGCCCGCGTCGTGCACACCGACCTGCCGCGCACCGGGGGCTTCGTGGCCTCGGACCCGCGCCTGACCCGGCTGCACGAGATCACCGTGGCCACCGTCCTGAACAACCTGCACCACATCCCGACCGACACCCCCATGTACGAGAAGAACGGCTGGACGGGCGACGGGATGCTCGGCGCCGAGCTCTTCCTCGCGAACTTCGGCCCGGGCATGCACGAGTTCCTCGCCAAGTGGGTGACGGACATCGCCGACACCAGGCGGGAGGGCGGCGCGCCCGAGGTGATCGCCCCGCACGGCGGCTGGCACCTGGACTGGTCGCCCGCCCCGACCTGGCACTCGGCGTACGTGCTGATCCCGTGGTGGCTGTACCGCACCACGGGGGATGTGCGGCAGCTGCGGCGGCACTTCGCGGGCATGGCCGAGTACGTCCGCTTCGAGCTGGCCAGGTCCCCGGGCGGCCTCGCCGACTCCACGCTCGGCGACTGGGTGGCGCCCGAGACCGACCCGGGCGGGGGCAACCCGCCCGAGGACCGCCGCGTCGCCGCCACCGCCTACCTGTACGCGATGCTGCGGACCTGCCGGCTGGCCGCGGGCGTGCTGGGGGAGGCGACGGCCGCCGCGGAGTTCGCCGGGAAGGCGGCGGCGGTCCGGGCGGCGTTCCGGGCCGCGTTCCTCGACCCGGCCACCGGAGCGGTGCGGGGCGCGGGCGAGGCCGGCTTCCGGCAGACGCACCACGTGCTCGCCCTCGCGTTCGGGCTGCTCGACGCGGGGGAGGAGCGGCGGCGCGCGGCGGCGCTGCTCGCCGGGGACGTCCGCGCCCGCGGCGGGCGCCTGAACACCGGGGCGCTCGGCACCAAGTACCTGCTGCCCGTCCTCACCTGCCACGGATACGCGGATCTTGCGCTGAAGGTGGCGACCCAGCCCGAGTTCCCCGGCTGGGGGCGGTGGCTGGCCGAGGGGGCGACGACGCTGTGGGAGCACTGGAGCCCGCGGTCCCGCTCCCGCGGCCACTACTTCCTCGGCACGGTGGACGACTGGCTGTTCCGCCAGGTCGCCGGGCTGTCCGTGGGGGTGCCCGACGCGGACACGCTGCTGGTGCGCCCGGCGCTGACCGCGCTGCTCGGCCACGCCAGGGCCTTCGCGCAGATCCCGCGGGGCCGGGCGGCCGTCGCCTGGCACCGCGAGGCGGGCGGCACCCTCCACCTGGAGGTGACGGTGCCGCCCGGCGCGCGGGCCGAGGTGTGCCTGCCCGGCGCGGACCCGGAGCGGGCCACCGAGTCGGGGCGGCCACTGGCCGAGGCCGAGGCCGTGACCGTGCGGGCGGGCGCGCCCCGGTGGGCCGGGGACGCCGGGGGCGCCGGGGAGGCCGGGGAGGCCGGGGGCGCCGGCGGCCTGTGGGTGACCGTGCCCGGCGGCACGTACGCCTTCGCGGTGCCGGCCGCGCCCGCTCCCGCGCCCGGCCGGCGCCGCGCGCGGGACCGGCCGGGCGGGGCCGCCGGGTGAGGCCCCCGGCCGCGCCCCCGGCCCAAGTCCCCGGCCGGGTCACCAGGTTGTGTAACCGCCGTCCACGAGCACCACGGAGCCCGTCATGTACGAAGCCGCCTCGGAGGCGAGGAAGGCCACGACCGACGCCACCTCCTCCGGCCTGCCCAGCCGGCCGGTGGGGGTGCGCCGGCGCCAGTCGGCCTGCCACTCCTCGGGGACCCCCTCCGCGGTCAGGTCCGTCGCCACGTACCCGGGGGCCACCGCGTTGATCCGGATGCCGGCCGGGGCGAGCTCCACGGCCAGGGAGCGGACCATCAGGTGCACCGCCCCCTTGGAGGCGTTGTACGCCGCCTGGGCCTGCGGGGCGTTGGCGATCTCCCCCGACATCGAGCCGATGGCGACGATCGAGCCGCCCTCGGTCATCCGCCGCGCGGCCTCCCTGGCGCACCAGAAGGAGCCGGCGGCGTTCACCTCGAACACCCGCCGCCACTCCTCGGGCGTGAGGTCGAGGGCCGGGGTGTGCGAGGCGATGCCGGCGGAGGTGACCAGGACGTCGAGCGACCCGCGGCGTTCCACCACCCCGTCGAAGGCGGTGGCGACCGCCTCGGGGTCGCGGACGTCGAGGGATACGTACTCCACGGCGCCCGCGGCCCCGGCGGCGGCCCCGGTGGGGAAGGAAGCGGCGGCGGCCAGGCCCGGCTCGTCGAGCACGTCGGCGAGGACCACCCCGGCGCCCATCTCGTGCAGCGCCCGCGCCGTGGCGAGCCCGATGCCGCGCGCGCCGCCGGTGACCACGGCCACCCGGCCCGACAGCTCAAGACGTTCCCGGTACATCGACCACTCCTTCGTCAGACGGCCGGACGCAGGGACGAACACCGCCGCGAACCCGGCCAGGAAAGGTTGTTTCGCTACACAGTCGCCCCAAGAACCCGCACGATCAAGACGGTTTGCTCAGTTTTTTTGCCCCTTTATCTGGTCAGTTGCCGGATAAGACCCCCGGCTGCCGAGCAGTCGCAGCTAGTTCTGCTACTCACCGCTACTCAACGCTTCTGTATGGAGGAGCCTGTGCCCGCGAGCCCCGCATCCCTTCCCGTCCCCCCGGTGCTGCTCGAAACCCGCCCGGAGGACGGCACCATGCCCGGCGCCGACGCCAGGTACACCAAGACCCTCGGCGACCTGGCCGGGCTCTACCGCGACACCGCCGCCTTCGAGGCCGCCCTCGCCGCCGACTCGGGCGCGCCCGTCTACTGGGTGGAGAGCAGCACCCCGGAGCAGGGCGAGGGCGCGCTCACCGTGGGCCTGAGCGTCATGGAACCCGGCACGATCGGCGAGGAGTTCTACCTCACCCGCGGGCACCTGCACCGCAACGCCGGCCGGGCCGAGGTCTACTACGGCCTCAGCGGCCACGGCGTCATCCTCATGGACTCCCTGCAGGGGGAGTCCCACGCGCTGGAGATCGGCCCGGGACAGGCCGTGCACATCCCCGGCCACTGGGTGCACCGCTCGGTCAACGTCGGCACCACCCGCCTCGCCACCCTCTTCGCCTACGCCGCGGACGCCGGGCAGGACTACGAGCTGATCGCCCGCGCCGGCGGCATGCGGCAGCTCGTGGTCCGCGACGGCGACGGCTGGCGCACCAGGCCCAACCCCGACCACACCGGATACCGCCATGACTGAATCCCCGCGACCCCCCGCCGGGTCTCTCGCCCGGCGCATCGACATCTCCTGCGTGCAGGCGGAGCACGGCCGCCCCGACATCGACCGGCTCGCCGCCGCGGCCCGCGCCCACGGCTTCGTCAGCGCCCACGTGCTGCCCTCCTGGGTCCCGGAGTTGCGCGAGCTGCTGGCCGGCTCCGGCACCCTCGCCGGGGCGCCCGTCGGCTTCCCCTCCGGCGGCGCCACCACCGCGGCCAAGCTCGCCGAGGCGCGCGAACTGCTCGGCCTCGGCGTCGGCGAACTCGACGTCGTCATCGCCATCGGCCGGCTCAAGTCGGGCGAGACCGGCTACGTGCGCCGCGAACTCGACGCCGTCCGGCGGCTCGTGGACGGGGCCGTGCCGCTGCGCGCCATCATCGAGGTGGGCCGCCTCACCGAGGAGGAGATCCGCGCCGCCGCCCACTGCGTCGCCGAGGCGGGCGTCCCCTGGCTGAAAACCGGCACCGGCTGGTCGGGGCGCCCCACCACCCCGGACCACATCCGCCTCATCCGCGCGGAGATCGGCGAGGGAACGCTGCTGAAGGCCGCGGGCGGCATCCGGGACCTGGCGACCATCCGCACCATGGAGGAACTCGGCGTGCGGCGCTTCGGCATGAACCTCACGGCCGCCGTCGCCGCGGTCACCGCGGCCGGGGAGGCGGCGGCGTGACCCTGCCCGTCCTCACCGCGCGGACCCTGGTGCCCGCCGCTGCCCCCACCCTCTACTTCATCGGCGTCAGCACCGGACGCTCCTCCATCCAGCGGGTCTTCCCCCGCTGGGCCGAGCACCTCGGACTCGACGGCGCCAGGCTGCGCGGCATCGACCTGCCGCTGGACGCCACGCGCGAGGAGTACCGGCGCGTCGTGGAGTTCATCGCGGGCGACGAGCTCAGCCTCGGCGCGCTGATCACCACGCACAAGCTGAACCTGTACCGGGCCTGCCAGGACCTGTTCGAGGACATCGACCCGCACGCCCGGCTGATGGCCGAGGCCAGCTGCCTCTCCAAGCCGGAGGGCCGCCTCACCGCCCACGCCAAGGACGCGGTCTCCTCCGGCCTTGCCCTGCGCGCCCTCCTCCCCGAGGGCCACTGGGCGGGCGGCGAGGCCGAGGCGCTGTGCCTGGGCGCCGGGGGCGCCACCGTCGCCATCAGCTGGTACCTCACCCACCCGGACCGGGGGGCCGACCGGCCCCGGCGCCTCACCGTCACCGACCGGTCCGCCGAACGGCTCGCGCACCTGGGCGCGTTGCACGAGCGGACCGGGACCGGCACCGAGCTGCGCCGGGTCCTGGCCGACGGGGCGGAGCGCAACGACGCGGCCCTGGCCGCCCTGCCGCCCGGCTCCCTCGTCGTCAACGCCACCGGGCTGGGCAAGGACGCCCCGGGCTCCCCCCTGACCGCCGCCGCCACCTTCCCCGAGCGCGGACTCGCCTGGGACCTCAACTACCGCGGCGACCTGGTCTTCCTCGATCAGGCCCGCGCCCAGGCCGCTCGCCGCTCGTTGCGTGTCGCCGACGGTTGGGTCTATTTCTTGCACGGCTGGACGCAGGTGATCGCCGAGGTCTTCCGCGTCCATGTCCCGGAGTCCGGACCGCGTTTCGAGGAGCTGTCCGTGCTCGCCGGCCAGGCCACGAATCAGGAGGCGGCGCGATGACCGAGACCGAGAGCACCCCCCGCACCACCGAGACGCTGCTGGAGCGCATCACGCGCGCCATGCCCACCCTGCGCCGCTCCGAGCGCAAGGTCGGCGAGGCCGTGCTGCTCGACCCGGCCCGCGCGATGCAGCTCACCATGGCCGAGTACGCCCAGGTGGCGGGCGTCAGCGAGCCCACCGTGATGCGGTTCTGCTCCTCCGTCGGCTGCCGCAGCTTCCAGGACTTCCGCATCCAGCTGGCCCAGACCGTCGCGCTCGGCCTGCCCGTCACCCACTCGGCGATCGCCGCCGACGACGACAGCGCGGACCTCGCCGGCAAGATCTTCGACCACACCATCACCAGCCTGGACCGCGCCCGCCGCAACCTCGACCCGGAGGCCGTCGAGCGGGCCATCCAGGCCCTGTTCGAGGCCGAGAGCATCCTGTTCGCCGGGCTGGGCGCCAGCGGCATCATCGCCCAGGACGCGCAGCAGAAGTTCCCCCTGTTCGGGGTGCCCTGCGACGCGCCGGCCGACTTCCACCAGCAGTTCATCGCCGCCTCGATGAGCCGCCCGGGCGCGGTCACCTTCGCCGTCTCCAACACCGGGCACACCGCGGAGACCCTCACCGTCGCCCGCGCCGCCCGCAAGAACGGCGCGAAGGTGATCGCCCTCGTCGGCAACGAGGGCCCCCTCTCCGAACTCGCCGACATCACCCTGAAGGCCGTCACCTTCGAGGACACCGACGTCTACACGCCCAGCACCAGCCGCCTCGCCGGCCTGGTCGTCATCGACATCCTCGCCACCGGCGTCGCCCTGCGCCGCAGCTCGGAACACCGCGAGCGGGTGCGCCGGATGAAGAGCCAGCTGGCCGTCATGCGCCACGAGGCCGGCGGCGACATCCGCTCCCCGGGAGGCCAGCCATGACCGGCACCCCCACCGGCACCCCCGCCGGCACGGGCAGAGCCACGGGCACGGGCGCGGCCACCGTGCTGGCGCTCGACCTGGGCACCGGCGGCTGCAAGGCCTCGCTGTGGACCGCCCAGGGCGCCTGCCTGGCCGAGGCCGTCGCCGAGTACCCCACCCACCACCCCGCCGCGGGGCGCAACGAGCAACGCCCCGCGGACTGGTGGCGGGCCGTCGTCACCGCGGCCCGCGAGGTCACCGCCCGCCGCCCCGCGGGGACGGGCGTGGACGGCGTCTCCCTCTCGGGCCACAGCCTCGGCACGCTGCTGCTCGACCGGCACGGCGAGCCCGTGGAGCCGGTCACGCCGATCTGGTCGGACGCCCGCGCCGGGGCCGAGGCCGCCGCGTTCTTCGCCCGCTTCCCGGAACGCGACTGGTACGAGCGCACCGGCAACGGCTTCCCCCCGGCGCTCTACCCGCTGTTCAAGGCCGCCTGGTACCGGGCCCACCGCCCGGAGAGCTGGGCCCGCGCCCGCGTGGTCACCGGCTGCAAGGACTGGATCAACCTCCGCCTCACCGGGGAACTCGCCACCGACCACACCTACGCCTCGGGCAGCGGCGCCTACGACCTGACCGCCCGCGGCTTCGACCCCGAACTCCTGGCCGCGGGCGGGCTCGACCCCGCCCTGCTGCCGCCGCTCCGCGAGGCCACCGACGTCGTCGGCACGCTCACCAGGGAGGCGGCGGACGCGCTCGGCCTGACCGCGGGAACCCCGGTGCTCGCCGGGGCCGTGGACAACGCCTGCATGGCCCTGGGCTCCCGCGGCACCGCCCCGGGCCGGATCTTCGCCGCGCTCGGCTCCTCCAGCTGGATCACCGTCACCACCGCCGCGCCCGTCCTCGACTTCGCCAGCCGCCCCTACGTGTTCGCGCACGCGGTGCCGGGACTGTTCGTCAGCGCCCTGTCCACCTTCTCCTCGGGCAGCAGCATCGAGTGGCTGCGGGACCTGATCGCGCCGGGCATGTCCGTCGGCGCCTTCGTCGACGAGGCCGGCACCGCCCCCGCCCTGGCCCGCGGCGTGCTGATGCTGCCGATGCTCAGCGGCGGCACCCCGCTGGAGGGCGGGCCCGCGGCCCGCGGCGTGCTGTGCGGGCTCGACCTGGCCCACGGCCGCGCCGACGTGGCCCGCGCGGGCCTGGAGGGCGTCGCCTACGCGCTGCGCCGCAGCCTCGACGAGATGCGCCGGCTCACCCCCTGCGAGGAGGAGCTTCTGATCACCGGCGGCGGCAGCCGCCACCCGCTGTGGAACCGGATCTACGCCGACGTCCTCGGCGTTCCCCTGCTCCGCACCGGCGTGGAGCGGCAGGCCGCCGCGCTGGGCACGGCCGCCATCGGCTTCGTCGGCATCGGGGCCTGGCGCGACTTCGCCCCGGCCGACGCGGCGCACGCGGTGACCGGCCGCCACCTGCCCGAGCCCGCCGCCGCGGCGGCCTACGCGACGGGCCGCCGCCGCTTCGAGGCGGCGCTCGCCGCCCACGCCGCCCTGGCCGCGGAGCGGGACTCCGACCCGGGAACCACCGGGCCCTGACCGGCAGCCGCCCGCACGCGCCCGGCGCACCCCGCCGCCCGCACCCCCACACCGGCTCGCGCGCCGCGCGAGCCCGCCCCCGCACGCCCCCGGGGCGCCCGGCGCCCGGCGCGCCCGGGGAACGCCCCCGCACACCAGAACAGGACCGAAGGACATGACAGACCGCGCCCTCGTCGTCATCACCGGGGCCAGCTCGGGCATCGGCGCCGCCGCCGCCCGGGCCTTCTCCGCCGCAGGACACCCGCTGCTCCTGCTGGCCCGCCGCGCGGACCGGCTGGCCGCGCTCGGCCTGCCCCGCGCCAGGACCGCCGCCGTCGACGTCACGGACACGGCGGCCGTCGCGGCCCACCTTGCCGCCGCAGAGGAAGAGTTCGGCCCCACCGACCTGCTGATCAACAACGCCGGGCTGATGTCCCTGGCCCCCGTCGAGGAACTGCCGGCCGCGCACGTGCAGCGGATGTTCGACGTCAACTGCGTCGCCCCGATCCAGCTGGCCCGGCTGGTGCTCCCGGCGATGCGGGCCCGCCGCGGCGGCACCGTGATGAACATCGGCTCCATCGCGGGCGCCACCCTCTACGGCGACCACACCGTCTACTGCGGCACCAAGTTCGCCCTGCACGCGATGACCGAGGGGCTGCGCCGCGAGATGGCGCCCTACGACGTCCGCGTCCTGCTGATCTCCCCCGGCATGGTCGACACCGAACTCCTCGGGAGCACCGGCCCGGGCGCGGTCCTCGACGGCTACCTGGACTACAAGCGGAGCATCGGCGGCGGCCTCGCCCCCGAGGACATCGCCGCCGCCATGCTGCACGCCTACCGGCTGCCCCAGCACCTCAGCCTGCGGCAGGCCGTCCTCGCCCCCACCGCGCAGGACGCCTGAGCATGACCGCCGCCGACCCCACCGCACCCGTCCCGGAAACGCCCAGGGCCGCCCGGGGCCCGCACGCGCCCGACGTTCCCGAAGACCCCCGTGCCCCCGACGTTCCCGAAGGCCCCGACGTTCCCGAACTCCCCGACGTTCCCGAACTCCCCGACGGCCCCGGCGGTTTCGCCGAGGCAGGCCCGGGGCCCCTGGTGCTGGTCACCTCGCGCTCCTTCTCCTCCGGCGCCCTCGACCTGAACCGCCGCCTGCGCGAGGCCGGTTGCCGCGTGGTGCGCGGCGCGCCCTCCCACGACCCGGCCGAACTGGCCGGGCCGCTGCGGGAGGCCGTCGCCTGGATCGCCGGGACGGGACCCGTCACCGCGGCCCACCTCGCCGCGGCCCCGAGGCTGCGGATCGTCGCGCGCTACGGCGTGGGCGTGGACGCCGTGGACCGGGCCGCCGCCGCCCGCCTCGGCATCCTCGTCACGAACACCCCGGGCGCCAACACCCGCGCCGTGGCCGACCACACCCTCGCCCTGCTGCTGGCCGCCGTCCGCGGCGTGGCCCTGGGCAACCGGCGGATCAGGGAGGGGGACTGGCGCCCCTGGCGCTCCCGCGAGCTGGCCGGCGCCACCGTCGGCGTCGTCGGCCTGGGCCGCGTCGGCCGCGAGGTCACCGCCAGGCTGACCGGCTTCGGCTGCCGCGTCCTCGGCCACGACCCGCTGCTCGGCGAGCCCGCCCTGCGCGAACTCGGCGTCACCCCCGTGCCCTTCGCCGAACTGCCCCGCCGCTGCGACATCGTCACCCTGCACGCCCCCGGCGGCCGCACCCTGGTCACGGCCTCCTGGCTGGCCACGGCCGCCTCCCCGCTGATCCTCGTCAACACCGCACGGGGCGACCTGGTGGACGAGGCGGCCCTCGCCGAGGCGCTGCGCGCCGGGCGGCTCGCCGCCTACGCCGCCGACACCCTCCACGCCGAGCACGGCGGCGCGGGCGGGCCGCTGCTCGCCGAGGACCTGCGCGACCGCGTGATCCTCACCCCGCACGTCGCCGCCCAGACCGTGGAGGCCGTGGACCGGATGGGCGCCGCCGCGGTGGACAGCGTGCTGGCCGTCCTCGCCGGACGCACCCCGGCCCACCTCGTCGCGGACCGGCCCGGATGACCGGCCGCGTCCGCACCGTCCTCGGCGACCGGCCCCGCGACCCGTCCGCCGTCTGGGATTACCACGAACACCTCTTCCAGCGCAGCCCGTTGCTGCCGGGCGAGGACCTGGACGACGAGGCGGCGAGCGAGGCGGAGGCCGCGCTGCTCCGCGCCTCGGGCGTCACGGCGATGGTGGACGCCACCCCCGTCGGGCTCGGGCGCCGCCCCGCGGCCCTCGCCCGCATCAGCGCGCGCACCGGCCTCACCGTCGTCGCCACCACGGGGGCCCACCGCCACGCCCACTACGGCGAGGGCCACTGGCTCACCGCCCTGGACGCCGCCGCCCTCGCCGCGAGGTTCACGGCCGAGCTGACCCGCGGACTGCCCGTGCGCGACGCGCCCACCCCGGAACCCCTGGCCCGGACCCCGGGCGGCGAGCCGGTCCTGGCCGGGGTGCTGAAGGCCGGCCTCGGCTACTGGTCGATCGGCCCCTTCGAACGGCGGGTGCTGGAGGCGGTGGGGGAGGCCCACCGCCGCACCGGGGCCGCCGTCATGGTGCACCTGGAACACGGCAGCGCCGCCTTCGAGGTCCTCGCGCTGCTCGCCGGGCACGGCGTGCCCGCCCGGCGCGTCGCCCTGGCCCACGTGGACCGCAACCCCGACCCGGGGCTGCACGCCGAACTCGCCGCCACCGGCGCCTACCTGGGCTACGACGGCCTCGCCCGCCACCGGTCCTGGCCGGATTCCACCGTCCTCGGCTGCCTCCTCGCCGTGGCCGCCGCGGGCCGCGCCGACCGCCTGCTGCTCGGCGGCGACGTCGCGCGCCGCAGCAGGTACACGGCCTACGGCGGCATGCCCGGCCTCGCCTACCTCGGGGAGCGCTTCCTGCCCCGGCTGCGCGCGGCCGGGGGCGAGGACCTGACCCGGGCCGTCACCTCCCGCAACCCGGCCGCCTGGCTGAGTGGGCACCCGCCGCGGGAGCCGGGCGGGGAGGCGGGAGGCTGAGCCGCCGCGCGGCACCGGCCGGCCGCGGGCGGGGCGGGGCCACCCGGGCGGGACGGTGGCCAGGGCCTCGATCCCGGCCCACGCGCCCGCGGGCGGCGCGGCTCGGGCCGCCCGCGGGCGCGTGGGTGCCGGGGGCCGTGCCGTCCGGGCGGTCCCGGGCGGCGCGCCCGCCGCCTCAGCCGGTCACCTCGTCGTGCCCGGGGCCGCCGAGCACGAGGTCGCGGCCGGCATCGCCCGAGAGCATGTCGTCGCCGAAGCCGCCGTAGAGGACGTCGTTGCCGTCGCCGCCGCTGATCTCGTCGTTCCCGGCGCCGCCGTCGGCGACGTCGTTGCCCTCGTTGCCCTCGATCATGTCGTCGCCGCGCCCGCCGCTGAGGATCTCGTCGGCGATGCTGCCCATCAGGTGGTCCATGCCGGCGCCGCCGAACAGGTAGCGGCTGCCCATCAGCATGTCGTCGCCCGCGTCCCCGGTCACCACGCGGGCGGTGTGGGCGTGCAACTCGTCGTCGCCCGCCCCGCCGTGCACCTCGGTGACCCCCGGGTCGTTGGTGAACATGCCGTCGTCGCCGTCGCCGAGCTGGATGCGTATGTCGTCGGGTCTGCTGCTGTCCGTGGGCAGTTCGCACACCACGAAGGTGTCGTCGTTCGGGTCGAGGTAGGTGCAGTGGTCCCCCGGCAGGATCGGCACCTCGTCGTTGAAGCCGATGCGCCGGCCCTCGGTGCCCGGGCCCAGGGAGGTGGCGTAGAGGTCGTTCTCCTGGCCGGCCGCGGCCACGTAGGAGATCGACTGGGTGCGCCAGTTCGCGCCGACGGTGGCGTAGGCCGCGCCGTCCTCGGCGGCGGCGGGGGTGGCGGCCGCCCCGGCGGCGAGCAGGGCCAGGGCCGCCGCGGAGGAAGCGGGGATGAGTCGTGTCCGGTTCATGGGGTGCGTCCTCACCTCACGAGGGGGAGTGGGTGTCGTGTACGGAACAACACGTGGTGCTGTCCACTCTCCTTCCCCACCCGGCCACTTCGCCCACCCGCTTTCCGGCTTTCCCCGCTCCCGCCCCGGCCCCGGGGGCCGCGGGGGTCACGCCAGCCCGGCGCGGGCGGCGGCCAGGGCCGCGTCCGCCGCGCGGTCGGCCGCCCGGAGGTCGAGCGGCTCCCCGGTGTTGAGCAGGGCGTAGTACAGCGGCGCGGAGACGTCGGCGATCACCCTCCTCGGGTCCGTGCCCGCGGGCAGCTCCCCGCGCTCGACGCCGTCGGTGACGCAGCCGGCCCACTCGTCGATGCGGGTGGCGTAGAAGCGGTGCAGGGCCCGGGCCGCCTGCTCGTTGCAGAGGGAGGCGGCGATCAGCGCCTTGAACAGCCGCCCCTGCCGGGGGTCGGTGAGGGTCTTCACGACCAGGCGGGCGTTCTCCCGCAGGTCCCCCGCCACGCTGCCGGTGCGGGCGCGCGGCAGGGACTGCTCGGCCATGTCGTCGAGGAGGTCGGCCACCAGCGCGCCGACGGTCCCCCAGCGGCGGTAGACGGTGGTCTTGCCGACCCCCGCGATGCGGGCGATCTCGGCGAGGTCGAGCGCGTCGAAGCCCCGCTCGGCCAGGACGTCCCCGGCGGCGCGCAGGGCGGCTTCGCGGACCCGGGCCGTGCGCCCGCCGGGGCGGACGGTGCCGGGCTGCGGTGCGGTGGGCATGGCTGACTCCTTCTCGCCCCTGCGCAGAGGCGCTTATCGGGACCGGGGTTCCCTTATGCTCGGTGACGGTGCTACGGTCCTCATCGTAACGGAACTCCAGAACCTTTAATGAGGGATCATGTCCTCGCCGTCCTCGCCATCCTCACCGACCTCACCGTCCACCACCCTCTCCCCGGCCTCCCCGGCCTCCCCCGGGCTCGCCCCCGAGGCCGGCGCGGAACCCGCCCGCCCGGCCGGGCGCCCCGGGCTGATTCTCGCGGTCCTGCTGGTCGCCCAGTTCATGCTGGCGGTCGACTTCTCCCTCCTGAACGTCGCCCTGCCCGAGATCGGCGAGGGCCTCGGCTTCTCCCTGGCGAACCTGCAGTGGATCGCCACCTCCTTCGCCCTGTGCGCGGCCGGCTTCACCCTCTTCCTCGGCCGCATCGGCGACCTCATCGGCCGCAAGCGGATCTTCCTCGGCGGCATCGGCCTGCTGGGCCTGGCCTCCCTCGCCGGGGGACTGGCCCCGAACCCGGAGGTCCTCCTCCTCGCCCGGGTCGCCCAGGGCCTGGCCACCGCCGCCGCCACCCCCGCCGGCCTCGCCCTGCTCACCACCGCCTTCCCCGAGGGCCCGCTGCGCCGGCGGGCGCTCGGCCTCAACGGCGCGCTGATGTCCGCCGGGTTCACCGCGGGCGCCGTGCTCGGCGGCGTCCTCACCGACCTGCTCTCCTGGCGCTGGGCCTTCTTCCTCAACGTCCCCGTCGCCCTGGCCGTCCTCCTCCTCGCCCCCCTCGTGATCAGGGAGTCGCGACCGGCCGCACGCCCGCGTCTCGACCTGCCGGGCTCCCTGACCGTCACCCTCGGCCTCCTCGCCCTCGTCTTCGGCCTGACCCAGGCCGGCGAGCACGGCTGGACGCACCCCCTCGCCCTGGCGGCCCTGCTGGGCGGCGCGGTGCTGCTGGCCGTCTTCCACCGCATCGAACGCGCCGCCGCCCAGCCCCTGGTCCCCGTCCACATCCTGCGGAAACCCACCGTGGCCTGGGGCAACCTGCTCGGCCTGCTCGCCTTCGTGACCGAGACCTCCCTCGTCTACCTGCTGACGCTCTACCTGCAGCGGACCCTCGGCTTCTCCGCGCTGGCCGCCGGGGCCTCCTTCGGCGTCCTGGGCCTCGGCACCGTGGCCGGCGGCACCCTCGCGCCCCGGGTGATCGCCCGCACCTCGACCCTCGGCGCCCTGGCCGGCGGCGGGCTCCTCCAGGCCGTCTTCACCGCGGTCCTGCTCCTGCTGGGCGACACGACCGCCTCGCTGGCCCTGCTGCTGCCCGCCACCTTCCTCGGCGGCCTCGGCAACATGCTGGTCATCGTGGGCTTCATGGTCACCGCCACCGCCGGCCTCCCCGACCACGAACAGGGCCTGGCCACCGGCCTCGCCTCGATGTCCCAGCAGGTCGGCATCACCATGGGCACGCCGATCATGGCCGCGGTCGTCACCGCGGGCTCCGGGGGCGCCGCCTCGGCCGCGGCGGTGCTGCACGGCGTCACCCTGGCCATCGCCGTCAACGCCGCACTCGTCCTGCTCGGCGTCCTGCTCGCCGCCCTCTTCCTCCGCCCCCGCCGCCCCGCCCTCGCCCCCTGAGCGCCGCCCTCCCACGGCCCGCCGCCCGGCCCGCTCAGGCCGTCCCGGCGCCGCGCTCCCCGGCCGCCTCCCGCGCCCGGGGAGCGCGGCCGTTGCGCGCCGCCGGGGGAACGCCCTCCCGGGAAGCCGAGGAGGAAGGGGCCGCAGGGGAAGGGGCCGGAGCGGGAAGGGCATCGGCCGCGTAGGCCGGGCCGGGCTCGGGCGGGACGCCGAGGACGGCCAGGAACGCGGCCGCCGCGGGCGTCGGGCCGGCCTGGCTCCAGATGACGTACTCGACGCGGGCGGGCGCGTCGGTGACCTCGACGGTGACGAGGCCGGCCAGCCGGGGCACGTAGGCCGAGGGCAGCAGGGCGATGCCCAGGCCCTCCCCGACCAGCCGGGCCAGGAAGTCCGCGTTGGTCACCTCGAAGGCGACCTCGCGGCTGAGGCCGGCCGCCGCGAAGGCCCGGTCGGACTGGGCGCGTCCGGCCGTCCTGGCCGGCAGGTCCACGAACACCTCGGAGGCGAGCCTGCGCAGGTCGGCCTCCGGCTCCCCGGCGAGCGGATGGTCCGGCGCGACCACGGCCACGAGCCGGTCCCGGGCGAGGGCGCGGGCGGCGACCCCCGCGGGCCGCGCGTCCAGGGGCAGCCCGAGGAAGGCCACCTCGACGGCGCCCTGCTTGACCTGCTCCACCAGCTCGTCGCTCGCGTCCACCCGCAGGCCGATGCGCACGGACGGGTACCGCTCGCGGAACTCCCGCAGCGCCCGCGGGATGTCCACCGCCGCGACGGAGGGGATCAGGCCCACGGCGAGCCGCCCGCGGACCTCGCCGACGGCGGCGGCGGCCTCGGCGGCGGCGCGTTCCGCGGCCTCCACGCACTGGCGGGCCGCGGGCAGGAACGCGGCCCCGGCCGCCGTCAGCCGCACCCTGCGGCTGGTGCGTTCGAAGAGCCTCGCGCCCAACTCCCTTTCCAGGCGCGCGATCTGATGGCTGAGGGCGGACTGGACGACGAGGCAGCGCCCGGCCGCCCGCGTGAAGCTGCGCGTCTCGGCCACGGCGAGGACGTACCGCATCTGCTGGAGTTCCACCGATCCATCGTGAACCACGATCGATGACGTGACAAACATGTGTTGGACTCATTGATCGCCGCGAGCCGAGACTGCGGGCATGACCAGTCCCGCAGCCGGCACCGGGAGCGGTGCCCCCCGTGGAAATCTCCCCCGCGCCGCCCTGACGGCGTTCACGCCGATGGTGTGGGGCACGACCTATGTCGTCACCACCGAGTTCCTGCCGCCGGGACACCCCCTCTTCGCCGGGCTCCTGCGGGCCCTGCCCGCCGGGCTGATCGCGCTGGCGCTCACCCGCACCCTGCCGCGCGGCGCCTGGTGGGGGAAGGCCGCGGCGCTGGGCGTGCTGAACATCGGCCTGTGCTTCCCCCTGCTGTTCCTCGCCGCCGAGCGGCTGCCCGGCGGGGTGGCCGCGACCCTGGCCGCCGCCCAGCCGCTGATCGTCGCCCTGCTGGCCGTGGCGGTCCTGCACGAACGCCCCTCCGGCTGGCGCCTCGCCTGGGGGCTGGTGGGCGTGCTCGGGGTGGGCCTCGTGGTGATAGGGCCCGAGGCGGCGTTCGACCTGGCCGGGGTCGCGGCGGGGCTCGGCAGCGCCGCCTCCATGGCGCTCGGCGTGACCCTCACCAAGCGCTGGGGGCGTCCTCCCGGGGCGAGCCCCACCGCCTTCGCCGGCTGGCAACTCGGCGCCGGGGGGCTGTTCCTGGTGCCGGTCACCTTCCTCGCCGAGGGGGCGCCGCCCGCCGTCGACCTCGACGCCGTCCTCGGCTACCTCTGGCTCGGCCTGGTCGGCGGCCTGATCGCCTACGTCCTGTGGTTCCGCGGGATCACCACCCTGCCCGTCGCCTCGGTCGCCGTCCTCGTCCTGCTGTCCCCGCTGGTCGCCGCCGTCCTCGGCGCCGTGGTCCTCGGCCAGACCCTCGGCCCGGTCCAGCTCGTGGGCTTCGCCCTCTCGCTCGCCGCCATCGTCGCCGGGCAACTGCCCGCCCCCGCCCGGCGCCGCCGCACGCCCGCCGCCGCCCCGCCGCCCCCCACGCCCCGCCCCGTCCCGCCGGCCGCCGGGCCACGGGCCTGACCCGCCTCCCGGGCCGCCGCCGGCCCGCGCCACAAACCCCAACGGAAGGACCCTCACCGTGCCGAACCGGCAGAAGGAAAAGACCATCCTGGTCACCGGCGCGACCGGCGGCCAGGGCGGCGCCGTCGCCCGCAGCCTGCTGCGCGCGGGCTGGCAGGTGCGCGCCCTGGTCCGCGACCCGGCCGCGCCGCGGGCCAGGGCGCTGGCGGCGCTCGGCGCGCGGCCGGTCGCCGGGGACCTCGACGAGCCGGGGACGCTGCGCGCGGCGGCGCGGGGCGCGTACGGCGTCTTCAGCGTGCAGCCCGCCGACCTGACCGACCCGCGCCCCGAGGCCGAGGTGCGGCGGGGCAGGAACGTCATCGACGCGGCCCGGGCCGTGGGCGCCGCCCACCTGGTGTACGCCTCGGTCGGCGCCGCGGGGCGCGGCTCGGGCGTCGGGCACTTCGAGTCCAAGGCGGAGATCGAGGCGTACCTGGCGGCCGGGGGCCCGCCGGCGACCGTGCTGCGGCCGGTCTTCTTCATGGAGAACTGGCTCTCGCTGCTGCCCGGGCCGGAGAACGGCGCGCGGGTGGCCCGGATCGCGCTGGACGCCGGCACCCCGCTCCAGATGATCGCCCTGGCCGACATCGGCCGGATCGCCGCGGAGGCGTTCGGCAACCCGGGGGAGTTCCTCGGCCGGAGGATCGAGATCGCGGGCGACGAGCTGACCCCACGGCAGATCGCCGCCGCCCTCGGCCGGGCCGACGGCGTGCCGACCCGCTTCGAGCGGCAGCCCGTCGAGGAACTGCGCGCTCACTCAGGGGAGTTGGCGCGGATGTTCGCCTGGCTGAACGAGACCGGGTACCGGGCCGACCTCCCCGCGCTCCGCGCCAGGCACCCGGGGCTGCTGAGCTTCGAGGACTGGCTGCGGGCAAGGCGCCCCCACGGTCCCCACGGCCCGCGGGCCTCTGCGCCCGCTACGGCCGGGCCGGGGACGCCCAGGACCGCGGCCCGGGAACGTCCCGGCCGGTGAGCGCGGACAGCGCGCCGGACAGCGTGCCGGGCTCCGTGGCGGATTCCGTGCCGGGCTCCGCGCCGGGCGGCGTGGCGGATGGTGCGCCCGGCGGCGGTCCGGCCGCCGGGGACAGCGCCGCGGAGAGGGTGGCGACGGCGGGGGCCGGCCCCCCGGCGGCGGCGCCGGGGAGCGTGTCCTGGAGCGCATCGGGGAGGGCGCCGGCCGCGGAGCCGGCGAGCGGGGCGGCGGGCGCGTCGGCACGGGGTACCGAACCCGGCCCCGCGGGGGACGGGTCCCCGGGCAGCGGGGCGGGTGCGGCGGGCGACTCCAGGGCCCCCGCGCGGCCGGCCGGGCCGGGCAGCGGGCCGCCGTCCAGGGGGAGGGAGCCGAGCGGACCGGCCTGGGCCAGGGGCAGCAAGGGGCCTGTCACGCCGGCGAGTTCGCCGGTCAGGGCCGTCACGGCGCAGTCCAGGGCGGGCAGCACGGCGGCCCGCAGCTGCGGGCAGGGCGCCTGGGCGCCCGGCCCCCCGCCGGCGCCGGGACCGGTGCGGGCGGGCCCGCCGCCCGCCTCCCCGGCGGCCGGTTCCGCGGCGGCGCGGCCGGTGGGCCAGGCCGCGGGCCGCTCCGCCCCCGCCGCGGCCGGGGCGGCCCCCGCGGCGGCCTCGTCCCCGGCGGCGTGGGCGACCCCGGGGGCCGCGGGCCCGCCCGCCAGCGCGACGGCCGCGGCCACGGCGAACTTCCCCAGCACGCCGCCCGTTCCGCTCGCCCCCGCCGCCGCCCCCGAGGAGCCGAGCCCGGTGCCCGCGGCCACGTCGAGGGCGGGGGAGCCGCCGGTGGGCAGGGAGGCGGCGAACCAGCCCGCCACCGCCACCGGCAGCACCTCCCGCAGCCGCGCGTTGAGGTCGGCCAGCTCCAGGTAGGCGGAACGGCACCGGGCGCAGGCGTCCAGGTGGCGCCGCAGCCCGCGCGGCATCGAGGGCCTGCGCAGGCCGGCCCCCAGCTTGTTCGCGTAGCGGCGGCAGGACGCGCGCCCGGTCAGCGCGGCGCTCACGTGCGCCTGCAGGTACGCCTGCCGCAGGCCCTCGCGGGCGCGGTGGGCCAGCACGGCCGCGGCGTTGGGCGTCAGCCCCAGCTCGCGCCCCACCCGCTCCGGCGGCTGGCGTTCGACGGCGGTGAGCCACAGGACCTTCCGCCAGCGCGGCGGCAGGCTGCGGTAGGCGGTGGCGAGGATGCCGCGCTCCGCCCGGCGCAGGGCCTGCTCCTCGGCCGAGGGGCCGCCGGCCGCGTTCCCGTCCGCCGGCGCGGCGGCCCCCTCCCCGCCGCCCTCCGCCGCCGGCCAGTCCCCGGCCGAAGACCAGTCCGCGGCCGGCCGGTCCGCCCCGGGCCGTCCCTCCGCCGGCCAGTCCGCGGCCATCCGCCGCACGGTGGCGAGCAGATGCTCCCGGACCCGGGCGACGGTCCCGCCGCCGCGGAGCGCCTGCAAGGTGTGCAGAAACGTCTCCTCGGTCAGGTCCTCGGCCGCGTCCGCGCTCAGCCCGCTGTCCCGCGCCTCCCGCCGCACCGCGCGCGCGTGGCGCCCGTACAGCTCGGCGAAGGCCGCCTCGTCGCCCCTTCCGGCCCGCGCCGCGAGCACGGCGTCCGGGGCCTGCCGCAGCCCGGCCGCCGGCCGGCCGCCGCCCGGCGCCCCGGCGCCGCCTGGGGCGCGTTCGGTGGACATCCCGTCGTCTGCCACGTCTCCCTGCCCTTCTCGCCACGGCCGGGACGCTCCCGGCCGTGCTCCTGGCGCTCCCCCGCGGCGCCCCCTGCGGTTCACCGGAGCTGGCGGCGGACCAGCTCGTGGAAGAGCCCGCCGGTGTCGGCGAGCAGCGCGGCCGGCGGTCCCTGCTGCGCCACCCGCCCGTCGTGCAGCACCACCACCCGGTCCGCGTCCAGCACCGTGGACAGCCGGTGGGCGATGACGATCCGGGTGGCGCGCAGCCCGCGGGTCGCCTCGATGACCACCCGCTGCGCCTCGTTGTCCAGCGCGCTGGTGGCCTCGTCGAGGAAGAGGACCCGCGGCCTGCGGATGAGCGCCTGCGCGATCATCAGCCGCTGCCGCTGCCCGCCGGAGAGGGTGCCGCCGCCGTCGGACAGCACGGTGTGCAGGCCCATCGGCATGGCCTTGACGTCCTCGGCGAGGCCCGCCTTCGCCACCGCCTCCCACACCTCCTCCAGCGCGTACGTCCCCGCGCCGCGGATGCAGTCCAGGAGCGAGCCGGTCAGCGGCTGCGCGTGCTGCAGCACCACCCCGCACTGCCGCCGCACGGCCGCCTGGTCCAGCGCCGCCAGGTCCTGCCCGTCGTAGAGCACGCTGCCCGACAGCGGCCGGTCGAAGCCGATCAGCAGCCGCAGCAGCGTGGACTTGCCGCAGCCGCTTGGCCCGACGATCGCCAGGAACTCGCCCTCGCGCGCCTCGATGCTCACGTCGTCCAGCACCAGGGGACCGTCCTCGGCGTACCGGTAGGACAGGTTCCGCGCCTCCACCCGGCCCCGCAGCTCGCCGGGCGCGACGCTGGAGGAGCGCACCTCGGGCGGCTCCCGCAGGATCGGCCGCACCTGCTCGAACATCGGCTGCACCGCGGCCGCCGACAGCAGCGCGCCGGTGAGCTGGGTGACCGAGGAGAGCAGCATCGTGACCGCGGTGCTGAAGGTGAGGAACCCGCCGACCGACATGCTGCCCTCGGCCGGCCCGGCGAGCAGCAGGAACATGAGGAGCGAACTGAGCGGCAGGTAGATCGCGTTGAGCACCGTCACGGTGTTCTTGACCCGGCCGATGCGCTGATGCAGCGCGCGGGTGCGGGCGAACTCCCCCGCCCAGGCGGCGTAGGCGAAGCTCTCGGCGGCGGCCACCCGCAGCTTGGGCAGCCCGCGCAGGGTCTGGAACGCCTGGTTGCTCAGCCGGTTGGTCAGCCGCACCAGCCGCCGCTGGTACCGGAGTTGCCACAGCCCGAGTCCGGCGAAGAGCCCGGCGACGGCCAGCAGCATGGCGAGGGCCACCAGCGCCAGCGGCACGCTGTAGACGAGGAGCAGCACGAGGTTCACCGCGCCGACCGCACCCGCCTGCACGCACACCGAGCCGGTGCCCGACAGGACGCGGCGGATGGCGCTGATGCCCATGGCGGCGGCGGCGAGTTCGCCGGTGGAGCGGCCCGCGAAGAACGGCGGCGGCAGCCGGAGCAGCCGGTCCCACACGGCCGGTTGCAGGGTGGCCTCGATGCGGCCCTCGATGCGGAGGATGGCGAGGTTCTGGAGCAGCGCGTAGGCGGCCGAGACGAGGCCGATCGCCAGCAGCGCCACGCCGACCCGCACGAGGGGGCCGGTCTCGCCGCGGGGCACGTACTCGCCCAGCACCTTGCCGGTGGCCAGGGGCACCAGCGCGCCGAGGCCGACGGAGACGAGGCCGCCAAGCACGAGCCTGCGCAGCTCGCCGCGGGTGCCGCGCAGGCTGAAGTACAGCAGCCGCGGCAGGCTCAACGGCCGGTCGGGCAGCGGGCGGTAGAACATGACGGCGTGCGGGGCCAGGGCCGCGGCGTTCCGCGCGCCGACGCGCTCCCTGCGGCCGGTGGCGGGGTCGAGGGCCACGTAGCCGCCGCGCCGCCACAGGAGCGCCACCGGCACCGCCTCCGCCGCCCCCGCTGCTTCGGTCGTCCCCGCCGTCCCGTCGGTCCCGTCGGTCCCGTCCGTCCGGCCCGTCCCGTCCGTCCCGGACGTCCTGTCGGTCCCGTCGGTCCCGGACGTTCCGTCGGTTCCGTCGGCCGTGGCGCGCAGCCGCCAGCCCACCAGGGGGCCGCTGTTCTCCCGCCACCACCGGCCGGCGAGCCGCACCCGGCGGGTGCGGACCCGGGCGGCGAGCGCGAGGCGCTCCACGGGATCGGTGCCGTCCGCGGCGCCGGCGGCGGGGGCGGCCGGCCCGAGGGCGATGCGGGCCTCCTCGGCGACGAGGCGGCAGGCGGCGTAGGTGGCGTCGGCCCCCGCCTGCGGCGGGCGGCCGCCGTCGATGGAGGCGAGCAGCGCCTCGTCGGCCCGGGTGCGGGCCGCCTCGCCCGCCCTGAGCCCGGCCGCGGCCCGGTCCTCGTGGGCGCGCTCCACCTGCTCGATCCAGCGGTCCAGGGCGCGCAGCAGCCGGTGCTGCCGGTCGATCATGCCCCGCCACATCCCGCCGTCCAGGAGCAGGCTGCCGCCCTCGCCCGCCGCCGCGGGGGCGCCGTACCGCACGCCGCCCGGGGGCACCTGGAGCCACAGGATGTCCTCGTCGGCCGCGCCAGGGGCCGCGGCCCGCCCGTTCAGCGGGGCCTCGTACAGCACCCGCAGGCCGTGGCCGACGCCCCGCGCGAACGCCTCCTCAAGCGGCCCCGCCGCCGCCCCGTCCCGGAACTGCCCCTGCCCGCCCCACCCTTGGCCCCACTCCTGCGCCCACCCCTGGGCCGGGTCCTGCCGGCGGCCCGGTTCCCCGGGCTGCCCCGCGGCCCAGGCCCCGCCGGGCGCGGTGCCGTACGCCCCGCCCGCGCCGGTGCCGTACCCGTCGCCGTACGCCGGGGGCGCGCCCGCCGCGTACCCCCCGCCGTGCGCGACCGCGTTCCCCGGCATCCCGTACGCCCCGGGCACCCCGTACGTCTCCGGCGCCCCGTACACCCCGTACGTCTCGTACGCCCCGGGCGTCTCGTACGTCTCGGGTGTCTCGTACGTCTCGGGTATCTCGTACAGCGGGATGCGGCGCAGCAGGCAGCCGGGCAGCGGGCGGGCGGCCAGCGTGTGCCGGGGGCCGGCGACCGAGCCGAGCAGCAGCGTGCCGGCGTCCAGCCTGCCGAGGAAGTGCCAGGGCCCCTCCCGCGCCGCGTCCACCGCGAACAGGTCCATGGCGCCCGCGACGACCAGCCACAGCACGGAGGGGTCCGCCAGGGAGAGCCGGCGCAGGCCCGCGCAGTCCACGGCCGCGCCGAGGCCGCCGAGGGCGGCGACCACCGGGGCGGCGGAGGCGGCGGCGGAGACTGCGGGGAAGGCCGCCCCCGGGGCCGCGAGGCCGTCCGCCGCCTGGGGGACGTCCGCCGGGCCGTGCGGGGAATCCGGCCGCGGTTCCGCGGCCGGGCCGGGGAGCGGGGCGGTCACCTCAGCGCTCCCCGACCAGCCGGGCGTACGGGCCGCCCGCCGCGGCCAGCACCTCGTGGCGCCCCCGCTCGACGACGGTGCCGCGGTCGAGCACCAGGATCTCGTCGCTGTCGCGGACCGTGCTCAGCCGGTGGGCGATGATCACGCAGGCGCAGCCGCGGCGCCGCAGATTGTCCATGACGGCCTGTTCCGTCACCGCGTCCAGGGCGCTGGTCACCTCGTCGAGGATCAGCACGCTCGGGCGGCGCACCAGCGCGCGGGCCAGTTCGAGGCGCTGGCGCTGGCCGCCGGAGAAGTTGCGGCCGTCCTGCTCCACGCGGCTGTGGACGCCGCCGGGGCGGCGGGAGACCACGTCGTACACGGCCGCGTCCCGCAGGGCGGCCACGACCGCCTCGTCCGGGATCGACGGGTCCCACAGCGCGACGTTGTCCCGGACGGTGCCCTCGAAGAGGAACACGTCCTGGTCGACGAAGGAGACCGAGGCGGCCAGCGCGCCGCGCGGGATGTCCTCGATCCGCGTGCCGTCCACCCGGATCGAGCCCTCCCACGGCGGGTAGAGGCCGGCCAGCAGCCGCGACACGGTGGACTTGCCGCTGCCGGAGCCGCCGACGAGGGCGACCTGCTGCCCGGGCCCGACCGTCAGCGAGAAGCCCTTCAGCAGCGGCGGGTCGAGCGGGCTGTACCCGAAGGTGACGCCGTCCAGCTCCACGTGCCCGGCCAGGCGCCTGGTGCCACCCGGGCCGGGCGCGCCAGGTTCCGCCGCCGCGCCCGGCCTGGAGTACAGCGGGTCGGCGGGGAAGTTCTCCACGTCCTTGAGGCGGGCCATGTCGGCGGCGAAGTCCTGGAGCCGCCCGGCCACGCCGTTCAGCCGGGTCAGGGGCGCGGTGAAACTCGTCACCAGCGCCTGGAAGGCGACCAGCAGCCCCACCGTCAGGTGCCCCTCGACCGCCCGCAGGCCGCCGATGAGCAGGATCAGCGCGCTGTTGCACACGGCCAGGGTGGGGGCCACGATCGCCAGCCAGGCGCTGGGCACGCCGAGCCGCTGCTGCACGTCCAGGGTGACGGCGTGCTGCCCGGCCCAGCGGCGGAAGAAGCCGTCCTCGCCGCCGGTGGCCTTCATCGTCTCGATGAGCTGGAGCCCGCCGTAGGAAGTGTTGGTGAGCCGCGCGGTCTCGGCGCGCAGCTTCTGGGTGCCGGTGGCCCGCAGCCCGATGACCAGGCGCACGGCCGCCACGTTGAGCAGGGCGACGGCCACCCCGACGACGGTCAGCTGCGCGTCGTACGTCCACAGCAGCGCCGCGTACAGCACGACGACCACCGCGTCCACGCCCGCGGCGGCCAGGTCCCTGGCGAGGATCTCGGCCACGGTGTCGTTGGATTCGAGGCGCTGGACCAGGTCGGCCGGGTTGCGCTGGGCGTAGAAGGTGACCGGGAGCCGCAGCAGGTGCCGCAGGAAGCGGGCGCTGCCCAGGGTGGACGAAATGACGCGCCCCCGCAGCAGGTTGGCCTGCTGCAGCGCGGTCAGCGTCGCGGTCAGCAGCAGCGCGCCCGCCATGGCGGCGAACAGCACGCCGAGCGTGGAGGTCTGGTGCCCGATGAGGAACGTGTCCACGTAGGTGCGGCCCAGGGCGGGCACCGTGGCGCCGACGGCCACCAGCAGCAGGCTGGAGACCAGGGCGGCGAACAGGGTGCCCGAGGTGCCCCGCAGGCGCGCGGGCACGGCGCGCGCGACCCCCGGCTTGCGGCCCGAGCGGCGGAAGCCGGCGCCGGGTTCGAAGACGAGCACCACGCCGGTGAAGCTCGTGTCGAAGTCCGCCATGGGCACGAAACGGCGGCCCTTGGCCGGGTCGTTGATCCAGGCGCCGCGGCGGCCGGGACCGCGGCGCATGCCCTCGTAGACGACGTAGTGGTTGAACTCCCAGAACAGCACGGCAGGGCCGCGCACCCCGGCCAGCGCGGTCAGGTCCATCTGCATGCCCTTGGCGCGCAGCCCGAAGCCGCGGGCGGCCTTGAGGAGGTTGCCGGCGCGCGAGCCGTCGCGGGAGACGCCGCAGGCGATGCGCAACTCCTCCAGCGGGACGAAACGGCCGTGGTACCCGAGCACCATGGCCAGGGCGGCGGCGCCGCACTCGACCTCCTCCATCTGCAGGACGGTCGGGGTGCGCACGCGCCGCGGGGTCCGGCCCGCGCGGGCGGGGTCCGGCCCGCGGCGGGCGCGCCGGGCGCCGCGGCGGCCGGGGCGCTGCCGGTGCCCGGGCGCGCCGCCTGGGCGGCCTTGGCCGTGGCGGCGGGCCGCGGGCGGGGGCGGCGCGTTGCGGCGGCGGGCGCCCGCGGGTCCGGCGGGGGCGGTCACGGCAGCAGCCAATCGGCGGGGCGCTCCTCGGCGAGGCGCACGGAGCCGGTGACGGGGGTCCTGGAGGCCGGCGTGAACGGGGGCCCGTCCGCGGAGGACCAGGCGTAGCCGGACTCGGTGGCGGAGGAGGGCAGCAGGCGCACGAACAGGGCGATGGGGTCGCCCTCGGCGGCGAACCTGGCGGCGAGTGCGCTGTCGCCGAGGAACCCGCCGAGCTGCCGTTCGGTCTGCGGGGCGCCGGCGACGGCCGCCACCCGCCCGCGCAGCACCCCGTACCGCTCCCGCGGCGCCGACTGGACGCTGAGGTCGACGGCCGCGCCGGTGGGGATCGCGGCGCCCTGGGAACCGGGCAGGAACAGCACGGCGATCAGCGGCTCGTCCGGCCCCGCCGCGTGCTCCAGGGTGGCCAGGTCCTCGCCCGCGGTGACGACCGAGCCGACCTGGGCGAGGACGGTGGTCAGCCGGCCGCCGTCCACGGCGGGCACCTCGCGTTCGCCCTCCTCGGTGCGCAGCCGCAGCAGGGGCGCGTCGGGGGCGAGCAGCTCGCCCGGCTCGGCCAGCACCCGCACGACCTGCCCGGCCACGGGGCTCTGCAGCACGTAACTGCCCTCGGGGTAGGTGAGGATGCCGGGGGCGCTGACCGTGGTGGAGACCGTGCCGGTCAGGGCCCAGAAGGCGGCGCAGGCCATGACGGCGACGGTCACGGCCAGGACCAGCCGGCCCTGCGGGCGGGCGAAGCGCAGGGGAAGGTCGAGTTCTTCCGGTGACTGCAGTTTGGAGAGCGCTTTGTGGCGGAACTCCACGGGCCATTCCTTCACACTTCCGGCCCCGGCGAGGAGGTGACGGGCGGGGCCGAATCCGCGAGACGCGTGACACCCCCGCGACCCGGCAGGGCTTTCCGGGCCACGGGGGCGGCCACGCTGTACGTGGGGCTACTCGGGCGTTTCCCCGGGGCAGGGGCTTTCCGGGTGCCGGATTTCCTCCGGGTTTCTCCCGGGACGCCCCGCGACCTCAGAGACCCGCGACGCCGCCCAGGACGCCGGTGACGCCGACGCCGGTGGTGGAGGCGACCGTGCCCTGCAGGTAGTTGACGGTCTCCAGGCTGTTCACGGCGCCGGTGACGTCGGACACGACGGCGCCGACCAGGCCGCTGGTCACGCTGATCCCGGCCACCCCACCGGCGACCGCGTCCAGCTCGGCGTCGTCGATCTCGCGGGTCTCAAGCTCGTTACGCAAGATGGTCATTCCCTTCACTGTGAATTCTTCGCAATGCCGCAATGCCGCGGTGCCGCAATGCTGCGAGGCGGCGAAACGGCACGCGAGGCCATGGAGCGCGACGGAGATCGGTTCGGAAGCACCTCCGTGGCGAGCAGGATGTAAGCACGCGAACGGATGCCCGGGCCAGCCATGCCGCCGCCCGCGGCGGCCGAAGGGAAACCTCGGGTGACGGCCGTGCAGCATCCTTTGCCAAGTACCCCAATATTTTCGCGTAATCGGCCGCCGCGGGCGGGCCGGTGCCCGCGGCAACGAAACCCAAAGGGCGTCAACGGGGCCCATCGGGCGCAAGTCCGTCATGTACTCCATCGCGCCGAGGCGTGCCCGCGGTGGGGGTGCGGCGTGAGGATTTCACGAAGGTGCGGCCCGCGGCGCGGGCCCGCGGCCCGCCGGGAGCCGCCCCGCCCCGCCCCGGCCGCTCCCGCGGCCCTGCCCCGGCCGGTCCCGCGGCCGTTACCGCGGCGGGGCGAGCGCGGCGGGTGGGGCGGAAGGGGGCGCGGGGGCGGAAAGGTCTGCGGGGGCGGAGGGCGCGGCGGGGGAGGCGGCGGGGAGGAGGACGGTGACGACGAGTCCGCCGCCGGGGCGCGGCGTGGGGATCAGGCGGCCGTCGTGGGCGGTGACGACGGCCTGGACGAGGGACAGGCCGAGGCCGCTGCCGCCCTCGGCGTGCAGGCGGGCGCCCACGCCGCGGACGAAGGGCTCCAGGAGCGCGGCCGTCTCCTCGGCCGCGATGGGCGGGCCCGAGTTGGCGAGGCGCAGGTACGCCTCCCCGCCCGCGGTGCCGGTGGCGGCCGCCAGGTGGCCGCCGGGGTGGTTGTGGCGGACGGCGTTGCCGACGAGGTTGTCCACCAGCCGTTCGAGCAGCACGGGTTCGCCCCACACCACGGCGGGGCGCAGGTCGGTGGCCGAGCCGAGGCCCAGGGCCCGCACCTCCTCCGCGCGGGCCCCGAGGGCGGCCGTCACCAGGCCGGCGAGGTCGACGGGGCGCCGCGCGCCGGGACCCGCCTGGCTGCGGGCGAGCAGGAGGAGGCCGTCGAGGGTGCGCCGGCTCGTGGTGACGGCGGCGGAGATGTCCGCGGCCATGGCGAGGAGTTCGGCCCGGTCCGGCTCGCCCTCCAGGGTGACGTCGAGCGCGGTGCGCATGGTGGCCAGCGGGGTCCGCAGCTCGTGGGCCGCGTTGGCGGCGAACATCCGCTGGCTGTGCAGCGCCCGGTCGCGTTCGGCGATGCCGCGCTGGATGCGGTCGAGCATGTCGTTGATCGTGGCGGAGAGTGCGGTCAGTTCGTCGGTGGGGGTGCCGACCGGGACGCGTTCCGACAGATTCTCCGCGGACAGGCGCCGGGCCGTGGCGGAGACGCTGCGCAGCGGGCGCAGCACGCGCCCGGCGACGAGCCACGCCACGAGGGCGGCCGGCACGGTCAGCAGGGCGAGGGCGAGCGCGGACTGGGTGAGGAAGGCCGACAGGGTCACGTCCCGCACCCCGGACACCGAGGCGGGGAGTTCCGGCAGCGGCGGGGCGCCGGGTTCGCCGGCCGTGTCGTGGAGGTAGAAGCCGAGGCGCCCGCCGAGCCGCCGCCGCAGCAGCAGGTAGGTGAGGGCGGTCAGCACCACGCCGGTGGCCGACACCATCGCGGTGTACAGGAGGGTGAGCCTGCCGCGCGCCGTGAGGTGGCGGGGCGCGAGCCGCCCGGCCCACCCGCCCCCGCGTACGCCCCGGCGCCGGACGGCCCCGGGGCTCACGGCCCGATCCGGTAGCCGAAGCCGGTCACGGTCTCCAGGAGCGGCGGGTCCCCGAGCTTGCGGCGCAGCGTGCCCACGGTGATGCGCACGGCGTTGGTGAACGGGTCGGCGTGCTCGTCCCACACCTTCTCCAGCAGCGTCTCGGCGCTGAGCACGTCGCCGCCGGCCGCGAGCAGATGCTCCAGCACCCCGAACTCCTTGGGCGTCAGGGCGAGCAGCCGCCCGGCGCGCTCCGCGGTGCGGCGCGCGGGGTCGAGCACGAGGTCGGCGGCGCGCAGCACCGGCGGACGGGCGGGGGCGCTGCGCCGGGTCAGGGCCCGGACGCGGGCGACCAGTTCGGAGAAGGCGAACGGCTTGCCCAGGTAGTCGTCCGCGCCCAGCGTGAGGCCCTCCACCCGGTCCTGGACCGTGCCCGAGGCGGTGAGCATGAGGATGCGGGAGCCGCCGTGCTCGGCCAGCCGCCGGCACACGGTGTCCCCGTGAACCACGGGCAGGTCCCGGTCGAGCACGACCACGTCGTAGGGCGCGAGCTCCCACTTGTCGAGGGCGGTGCGGCCGTCGGGGGCGAGGTCGACGGCGAAGCCCTGCCTGCGCAGCCCGGTGGCGACGTACTTGGCCAGGGCCTGCTCGTCTTCGGCCAGCAGAATCCTCACCCGGCCATCATTCAGCCCCCGGCATATGGATTCCGTATGGCCGCGCGCCCGGCCGCCGCCCGGCGCGTCGGGAGGGCCGGGAGGGGCCGGGTGCTGTTGTCTCGGTAGGCCCGAGGCTTTCGACAGGGAGGTCACCGATGGAGATCACCGCCTACGGGGTGCTCGGCGACGAACGCCCGCTGCTCCAGGCGGCGTTCGACGAGGCGTTCCAGGGGCGTCACGCGCTCCGCTGCCTGGAGCTGTTCCTCGACCGGAACACCGCGCCCACCGCCGCCGGCCACGAGATCGTCCTCAGCAGCGTCAACGACCGACTCGACGCCGAGGTGATCGCGGCCCTGGCGGCCGGCGGCACCCGGCTGGTGGCCCAGCGGGCCACGGGCTACAACAACATCGACCTGGACGCGGCCCGGGCCCACGGCCTGGCCGTGGCCCGGGTCTCGCACTACTCGCCGTACTCGGTGGCCGAGTTCGCCTGGGCGCTGGCCCTTGCGGTGGGCCGCCGGGTGGTGCGGGCCGCCGGCCGCTCCCGCGAGTTCGACTTCCGCCTGGACGGGCTCATGGGCCGTGACCTGCACGGCCGCACCGCCGGAATCCTGGGCACCGGCGCGATCGGCACCGCCTTCGCACGCATCGCCCACGGCTTCGGGATGCGGCTGCTCGGCAACGACGTCCGGGAGAACCCGGAGTGCCTCGCGCTCGGCATGACGTACGTGCCGCCCTCCCGGCTGTTCGCCGAGTCCGACCTGATCAGCCTGCACGCGCCGCTGCTGCGCGAGACCCACCACATCGTGGGCCGCGAGGAGCTGGCCCGGATGAAGGACGACGCGATCCTGGTGAACTCCAGCCGCGGCGGCCTCGTCGACACCGAGGCCCTGGTCGAGACGCTGCGCGCCGGGCGCCTCGACGGAGTGGGCCTGGACGTCTACGAGGAGGAGGCGGGGCTCTTCCACCTCGACAAGTCGCTGGAGGTGATGACGGACGACACCCTCGCCCGGCTGACGACCTTCCGCAACGTCATCGTCACCTCCCACCAGGCGTACTTCACCCGCGAGGCCGTCGGCGAGATCGTCGCGGCCACCGTGGCCAACGTGCGCGACCACCTGGCCGGGCGCGCCGGGGAGAACCTCCTGGTCCCGCCCCCCGGCTGACCGGCCCACGCCCTTCCCCGCCGTCCTCCGCGGGGCCGCCGCCCATCCTGCGCAGCATGGGCGCGCCGCCGGTGGCGAGAAACCGGGCGCGGTGGGCTCGGTCGGTCCGGTCGACCTGGTGGGCCCCGTCGGCCCCGTCGGCTCCGTCGGGCCGGTCGGCTCGGTGGGCTCGGGCAGGCAGACGCCGTCCACCAGGAGCAGCTCAAGCGAGCAGCCCCTCCCGGGCGGGGGCTGGGGCGCGGGCCTGGGTTCCTCGGGACGGTCGTAGAGGAGGGCCGCGGTGATCAGGCCAAGCAGCAGCGCGGCGACGGCCTGCCCTACCCGGGAGGCGGGCGGCTCGGGAACGGCATGGTGGTGCGCCGGGCCCGGCCGCGGCGGCTCGGCGCCGAAGGAGGCGGCGACCGCCGTCAGCGGCAGGTCGAGGTCCGCCCCGCACCGCACGAGCGCGCGGCGGAGCCGGGCCGCCCGCTGCGGATCGGTGGGGGCCTCGGCCGTCAGGTCCAGCACCGCGGCCGCCCCGGAATCGCGGGGGACGGGCGCACAGGGCCTGGTGGCCCCGGCCGCCGTGGCGTCCCACACCGCCCGGCCCGCGGCGACCAGCGCCTGCCAGGCGAGCAACCGGACCGCCGTCCCCGCCCTGGCCTCGCCGAGGTCGCCCCACTGCGGCAGCCCCCAGCGGGTGAGCCGCAGCGCCCCGCCGAGCTCCGCGCCGCGCCCGTCCTCGACCGCCTCCAGCAGGCCGCCCGGGGTGGGCCGGGGCCGCCCGAGGATCCGCACCGCCGCGGCCAGGTCGCGGACGGCCGCCACGGCCCGCAGTTCCGCCACCTCCGCCAGCCACTCCTGCCAGGGCAGCACCACGCCCTCCCCGGCCGCACCCTCCGCCGGGGCCGACGCCGCGCCGTTCGCCGTGCCCCCCGCCGTGTCTCCCGCCGGGTGCCTGGCGGGCGCCTCCTCGGGGGTCGGGAAGAGCGCCCGCCAGACGCCGGCGGGGAGGGGCCTGCCCGGCCCCCACAGGGCGAGGGCAGGCCGGGGGTCCTCCGGCACCCCGCCGCCCGCGCCCCCGCCGCCCGCCCCGGCCTCGTCGGCGGCCAGCCGCCGGAGCCGCTCGGCGAGCGGGGGATGCGAGTCGAACGCGCTCCTCGGCTCCGCCGGCCGTGCCCACAGCCGGTGTTCCAGCAGGGCGCGCCGCCCGGGATCGGCGAGTTGCGCGGCGAACGCCCGCACCGGATCGTCCGGCCGCCGCCCGATGGCGGCCATGGGCCCCAGGCACCGGTCGCGGAAGTCCGCCCAGCCCGCGGCCAGCAGCGGTAACGCGGCGAGCGCCCGGGCCAGGGCCTCCGGCCCGGCGACCGCCGCCGCGGCCGCGTCCGCGGCCAGCTCCTGCCGGCGGCGCACCGCGAAGGACGTCACCTCGTACAGCCGGGCGCAGCCGAGCATGCACAGGTACTGGAAGCCGGTGTACGCCGCGCTCACCGGGTTGTTGCCGCCGACGGCCCCGGCCATGCCCCGCAGCGTCGCCTCCAGGGCGACCGCGCCCCGGTAGACCGTGGCGGCGAACCTGGTGTGCCCGTGCGCGTAGTGGCCGAGCTCGTGGCACAGCACCGCCCGCAACTCGTCGGCGCGCAGCCCGCCGAGCAGCGGGACCCCCAGGTACAGGCGGCGTCGACGGGGCGGCAGCCCGCCCCAGGAGTCCTCGTCGACCGAGGCGTTGGGCCACGGGGTGAGCCGGATCTCGGTCGGCGCGGGGGCGCCCACCCGGTCCGCCAGGGCCGTCACCTCGGCCCACAGTTCCGGCGCCTCCCGGCGGCCGACGGGGATCGTGCCCGGCCGCGGGCCGATCCGGCCCCCGCCGGCGAGGACGAACAGCAGCGGCGGCAGCGCGGCGAGGCCGAGCACGGCGTACAGCAGCGCGCCGAGCACCCGCCCGCTCGCCCCGGGGGCGGCCAGCGCGGGCAACGCCACCGCGCCGACGACCACGAAGCCGGCCGTCAGCGCGGCGGCCACCAGCCGGAAGCCCACCACCAGCACCGCCGCCGCCGGCGACCCGCCACGGCGGCGCGCGGTCACGCCCGCCCGCCCAGGCCCCGCGGTGCCCCCGCGGCCACACCCCCACGCGCCGCCCGCGCCCGTGCCCGGGGCAGCCCGCCGCCGCCCAGCGGGCCGGTTCACGGGATCACCGGTGCCCCTCGACTCCGCTCGGGGTCCGCTCCCGTGGTCACCACCGTCAGCTGCCGTGCCGCCTGCCCGGCGCGCCGGGCGGAACGCCCGGCCGCCGCCAGCGCGGTGAGTGCCGTGCGGCCCTCGCGCAGCAGCACCTCGCCGGCCCGGGTGAGGGAGACCCGGCGGCTGGTGCGGTCGAGCAGCCGGACGCCGAGCCGGCGCTCCAGCCGCTGGACCGACCGGGACAGCGCGGGCTGGGCGATGCCGAGCCGGACGGCGGCCCGGCTGCAGTTCAGCTCCTCGGCGACCGCGACGAAGCAGGCCAGTTCCCGCGACTCCATACCCTCAGGTTATGGGTGCGGGGCCCCGGTCGGTCTCGGTGCCGCTCACCGGCGGCTGGCGGACCGGGAGCCATGACAGACACGGCCAGACACGGCCGGGCCGGAGGCCAACGTGGCCCGCATGCGGCTCTTCGTCGCACAGGTGCAGCAGGCGGGCCGGTTCGAACTGATCGACAGCCTGGTCCACCCCGACTACCGCAACCACACGGCAGAACCGGGCCAGGGCAGGGACCGGGAGGGAGTGCGGGCGACCACGAGGGCCCTGCACGCGGCCTTCTCCGGCCTGACCGTGCGGATTCTGCACTGCGTCGGGGAGGGAGACCTCGTGGCCACGCACAAGGTGTTCCGCGCCCGGCACACCGGCCCGTGGTTCCACCTACACCGCTCGTTCGGCAGTCCCGGGGAACCCCGGCCGCCGCACGGCCGGGGTTCCTCAAGGCGGTGAGCGTCGGTCACCGTGCACCGGGAAGGTCAGCGCTGCAGGGTGAGGACGCCCGGCCGCCAGGGCAGCTGGTCGTAGGGGCCGCCCGCGGTGGGGGACTTGCCCTGGTAGAGGAACTGCAGGTTGCAGGGGTCGATGGTCATGGTCTGGTCGGGGTTGTTGCGGACCAGGTCGCCGTGGCTGATGTCGTTGGTCCAGGTGGCACCGCTGTTGGCCCTGCCCGCGAAGGGGTTGCTTTCGCCGGCGGCCTGCGGGGTCCACGAACCGCTCAGGCTGGAGGCCGTGAACGAGCGGAAGTAGCGCCCGTTCGCACCGATCGCCTCAACGATCATGAGGTACTGGTTCTGGCCCTGCACCTTGTACACCTGTGGCGCCTCGAACAGGTTGTTCGTCGTGTCGCTCATGACCGTCGTGTACGACGAGCCGAAGCTGGACGGGAAGTTGCCGATCGGCATGCTCGCCCGGTAGATACTGCCGTTGTCACCGGCGAAGAACAGGTACATGTTCTGGCCGTCGGCGATCAGGGTCTGGTCGATCGGGCCGGTACCGGAGTTGGGGATGCTGCCGGTGAACAGCGGCTGCGGCGCGGACCAGCCGTTGGGGTTGGTGGGGTCGCTCGACGTGCGGTAGATGAAGGGCCACGCGCCCCATTGGTACGCCAGCACCCAGATGTTCTTGGGCGCGAAGTAGAACAGCGTGGGCGCCACCGTGGACTGGCTCATCCCGGTCTGACCGGCCGAGGCCATGTCCGACCAGTTCGTGAAGGGACTGAACGCCATCGAGCCGTACGACGATCCCGAAACGTTCGACGCGTAGACCAGGTGCTTGCCGTTGTAGACGACGTTGGTGAAGTCCTTCAGGGAGACCCACCCGTTCGCCGGCTGCGCCAGCGCGCCCGTGGACGTCCACCGGTAGGTCGAGGGAAGAGCGCATGTGCCGTCGCCCGGCGTCCCGGACAGGCCGGTCCACTGCTGGTTGCTGCCGCCGTTGCACGTCCAGATCTGCACCGCTGTGCCGTTGGCCGTACCGCCGTCCGCGACATCCAGGCACAGCCCGGACTCCACGCCGACGATCGTGCCGTCGGCGTTCACCCGCCACTGCTGGTTCGCACCGCCGGAGCAGCTCCAGATCTGCACCCGGGTGCCGGCCGTGGTGGCGTGGTCCGGAACATCCAGGCATTTGTTGCCGTACACGGTGAGCTGGTTGCTGTCCGTCAGCGTCCACTGCTGGTTGGTCCCGTCCCAGCAGTCGTAAATCTGCAGTTGCGTGCCGTCGGTCTGGCCGGCGCCCAGCACGTCGAGACACCGGCCGGAACCGACACCGCGCAAGGCGCCACTGGAAGCCGCCTGAGCCGGGGCCGCCGCGAGCAACGCCGCCAATGCGGCCAGGGCCGCAACCACGGCGGTGATCACCGCAGACGGATGTCTGCGGCTGAAACTTCCTCTGTGCATGGGGGACTTCCTCAACTGTGAGTAGGCGGTTCCGGTCGGCCTCGTCAGAGGCTGCCCGGACTGTCGGTGCAGTGCGCAGCGGTCTGTGAGCACCACGGCAGACCGCTTGTGACACCCGGTTCTTCGTGCCCTTCTCCCGGGCGCCGACAGGACTGCCGCGGCCGGCGAACGGCCTGGCGGGGACGGAACCGCCGAGCGCCCGGTTGACATGGCCGAAGAGGGCGGCACGAAAAATTGGCGAGGTCATGACATGTGAAACGATGCGGCCCCTTGCGGCTCCGGCTTCGGGGATGCGACTCGGAGTCGCCCTGCTGCGCGAGGGGCGACTCCATGTGTTCGTGATATCGAACGCGGGTGGGAATGTCGAACAACCCGAATGATAGGGAACCGGCGAGCGGCGTCAACACCTCTCGGGCATCGAGGTCAGGACCTGGGAAAGCCGGGAAAGAGGGCGGGCCTCCGGCAGTTCCCCGATCCGGGCGACAAGGAGTCCGCGCTGGTCCGGCACCGAATTCAGGAGCCCGGGGCAGAGTCCGGCGAGGACCTCGACCCGCTGTACGAAGACCGGTTCCGCGGGCGGATCCCGCAGGAGCACGGGGGAACGCCGCCCGCAGGCCCGTGCGGCGCGCGGTACGACGCCTTCGGGGTGGAGGTCCGCCACAGCCGCCCGCGGGAAGAGATCACGCTTCGGGTGCTGATCACGCCCGATGTGAGTGAGGAGGTGGTCGTGGGCGTCCGGTGTCCGGGCGGACCGCCACCGGCGGTGAACCGGCGGAGCCGGCTCAGCCGTCCCGGATGACGAAGGCCCTGATCGCCTCGACGGCCCCGCCGCGTGACCAGTCCGTGGAGGAGGAGGACAGCGTCAGGATGTCCACCGAACCGGAGAAGTGGCGCTCGCTCAGGCCCTGTTCGATGTGACGGCTTCCGGCAAGGATCACGTCCACGCTCTCGCCGGCCACCAGCACGGTCCGCACGCTGGTGTGGTTGGCGATGCCGGCGGCGACCGCCCCGACCGCCCAGCCCGCCAGGCGGGCGATGTCGCCGCAGACGACGTCTCCCTGCCGGGCCCTGCGGGCGATCTCCTCGGGGGAGACCGGCCGGTGCAGTCCGTACGCCGCGGCGGACAGGAGCGCCCCGGTCGAGAGATACGCCGAGATGCAGCCGCGGTGCCCGGTGGGGCACATGGGGCCGCCCGGGTCCAGGATGTGGTGCCCGAAGGCGACGACGTCCTCCTCGGTGGTCTCCAGGATGCGGCCGTCCCGGCATACGGCGTAGCCGATGCCCGCGCCGGCGGTGGCCAGGGCGAAGTCGGTGAGGCCGCGGGCCTCCCCGAACCAGTGCTGGCCCCGGGCGAGGGCGTGGACGTCGTTGCGGACCACGCAGGGGATGCCCATGGCGGCGTTCAGGACGGATTCCAGCGAGACCCGCCGCCAGCCCAGGAAGGGCGCGTCGAACAACCCGGCCTCCGCCGCGTCGCCGCCGGGCGAGGCCCGCCCGCCCAGCGCGAAGCCCGCCGCGGCGGGCTTCGCGCTGTCCCGGGCCAGCCGGTCCATCAGGTCCCTGGCCTGGGCCGCGACCCCTTCGGGCGTCCGGTCGCCGAGCGGTTCGCTGCGCTCCGCCGCGACCTCGCTCCGCAGATCGGTGACGACCGCGTGCATGTGGTCGGAGGTGAGCTTCACCCCGAGGAAGTGGTAGGCGTCCGCGACGACGTCCAGCGGGCGGGTGGGGTGGCCGTTCACGGGGTCGTGGACGGTTCCCCGCTCCACCAGCAGGCCGGACTCCACCAGGGGCTTGGTCAGCCGGGTCAGGCTGCCGTTCGACAGGCCGAGGCGGCGGGCGAGTTCGGTCCGGGTGCGCGGGCCGTTGACCAGCAGCTCCTTGACGATGGGGCGGGCCGGCCGGGAGACGGCCTCCCAGTCCCCGACCGCCGGCCGGCCGCCCCTCTGTTCGGATCCTGCGTGCACCCGCGCAGCGTACAAGGCACCGCGGGGAAATCCTGGGCGGCGGCCTGCCCGGCCGGGCTCCGGCAGCGCGACGCCGGAGGCCGCCCGGCCGGGGAGCCCGCTCGCGCGACGGGGGGAAAACACCCGTACTTGTTTTTGGTCCAGAACCTAGTCACCCGGAAATCCCCGCCATACACTCCTCGCCAGGGTCGAACCGGCCCGGATTCCGCGGGAGTTGCTTCTGTAGCGGAATCGATCTTGTCTGCTTGCTCGCACCTGTGAGGGGTGCCCCTCCGAGGCCGCCTTCCCGGCCCCCCGGAGCGGTCGCTCCTCTTCCGATGGAGGCAGGTGCCTCCGTTCACCTCGGGAGCCGCAGTGAAACGAACACGGAGAACACTGACAGTCCTGCTGGCCGGACTGGCCACCCTCCTCGGCCTGGCCGGCCCGGCCGCCGCCCGGGACGGGGACCGGGCGGAGCCGCTCGCGACCGGACTGCACATCGAGAACGGCCGCCTGCTGGAGGCCAACGGGAACGACTTCGTCATGCGGGGCGTCAACCACGCGCACACCTGGTACCAGGGCGAGACGCAGTCGTTCGCCGACATCAAGGAACTGGGCGCGAACACCGTCCGCGTCGTGCTCGGCAGCGGCCAGCGCTGGGGGCCGGACAGCCCCGAGAACGTCGCGAACGTCATCGAGCTGTGCAAGGCCAACCGGATGATCTGCGTGCTGGAGGTGCACGACACCACCGGTTACGGCGAACAGGACGGCGCCGCCTCACTGGACCAGGCGGCCGACTACTGGATCGGCCTGCGGGACGTCCTGGTCGGCCAAGAGGACTACGTCGTCATCAACATCGGGAACGAGCCGTGGGGCAACACCAACGCCGCCGGCTGGACCCAGGCCACCATCGACGCGGTCCAGAAGCTCCGGAACGCCGGGTTCGAGCACACCCTCATGGTCGACGGCCCCAACTGGGGCCAGGACTGGCAGAACACCATGCGCACCACCGCGCAGCAGGTCTACGACGCCGACCCCACCGGCAACCTGATCTTCTCGGTCCACATGTACGCCGTCTACGAGAGCGCCGACCTGATCAGCGCGTACCTGCACGACTTCGTCGACGCCGGCCTCCCGATCGTGGTCGGCGAGTTCAGCCACCCCGCCGACCAGTGGGGTGACGTGAACGAGGACGCCATCATGGCCACGGCCGAAGAGCTGGACCTGGGCTGGCTGGCCTGGTCCTGGAGCGGCAACGCCGACCCGATCCACGACCTGACGCTGAACTTCGACCCGGCCCAGCTCACCTGGTGGGGCGAGCGGGTCTTCCACGGCCCCAACGGCATCGGGGAGACCGCCGAGGAGGCCACCATCTTCGGCGGGGGCGGCGACCCCGACGACACCCAGGCGCCGACCGCGCCCGGCACCCCCACCGCCTCCGAGGTGACCGCGACGTCCGCCGTCCTGACCTGGCCGGCGGCCACCGACAACGTCGGCGTGACCGGCTACGACATCGTCCGGGTGCAGGGCACCACCGAGACGCGCGTCGGCAGCTCGGCGACCAACCGGGTCACCCTCACGGGGCTGACCGCCGACACCACCTACACCCTGGCCGCCTACGCCCGGGACGCCGCCGGCAACCGCTCCGCCCGCTCGGCCACCGTCACCGTCACCACCAGCCGCACACCGGTGGCCGCCTGCGCCGTGGGGTACCGCGTCGTCAACGAGTGGAACAACGGCTTCCAGGGCGAGATCGTCATCCGCAACACCGGCACCGCCCCCCTGACCAACTGGACGCTCGGCTTCACCTTCAGCGGCGGCCAGACCATCACCAACCTGTGGGGCGGCACCCCCACCCAGAACGGCGGCACGGTGACCGTCACCCCGGCGGACTACACCCGCACCATCGCGGCGAACGGCACCGTCACCCTCGGCTTCATCGCCGGCAAGAACGGCGCCAACCCCGCGCCCACGGCCTTCACCCTCAACGGCGACGCCTGCGCCACCGCCTGATCCCGCACCACCGTCCGACCGCGGTCACGACCGCCACCGACCGGTGAGCCGAGCACCCCCCACGACCGGCTCGCCACCGGGGGTTGGCCGCCCCAGCTGACGGGGCGGCCAACCCCGAGGCCCGCCGGACACCGAGCGACCCCCACCGGCGCGGTCGTGCCCCGTGGCCGGCCCCGCGTCCACCTCCCGGCAAACCCACGGAAAGCGAACCACATGAACGTCGAACCGAGCCGTAGATCCCTCCTGAACGGAGCGGCCGCCCTCGCCGGCGCTGCGGCACTCTCCCCGCTGCTGGTCGCGTGCGGTGGGGGCGGCAGCGGCAATCAGGGCGGCACCAGCTCCGAGCAGGGCCTGGCGAGCGCGCTGCCGGACCACGTCCCCAGCGACGCCGTCACCCCCGACATCGCCCCCGTCGAGGGCGCGGCCGGCGCCATCAGCCCTCCCGGCTTCCTGCGCTACCCCACCGAGCGGGTCAGGACGGTCCCCGAAGTCCCGGGCTCCGGCGGCACCTACACCACGCTGACCCCGCTGTGGGGCGCGGTCCCGCCCGCCGACAACGAGCACTACCGGGCCATGAACGAGGCGCTGGGCGCGACCCTGGAGATGGCGCCGTCGGCGGGCGCCAACTACGGCACGGTGCTGCCGACCCTCACCGCGGCCGAGCGGCTGCCCGACTGGGTGCAGCTGCCGGGATGGCTGAACGCCCAGGCCAGCACGGGCCGGCTGGTGGGCACCCAGCTCGCGGATCTCACGCCCTACCTGGCCGGGGACAGGATCAGGCAGTACCCCAACCTGGCCGCGCTGCCGACCGGCGCGTGGCGGGGCGGGATCTGGCAGGACAAGCTGTACGGCATCCCCGTCCACTCCGGCACCTTCACGCTGGGAGGCATGTTCTACCACCGCCGCGACATCTTCGAGGAGCGGGGTATCGACGCCAACGAGGTCCGGTCCGCCGACGACCTCTTCGCCCTGGGGGAAGAGCTGACCGACGCCCGCGCCGGGGTATGGGCGTTCGAGGAGCTGTGGCCCTTCATCGACCTGATCTTCCCGATCGAGGCGAAGTTCCGGGTGGTCGACGGCAGGCTGGTCCACCGGTACGAGCAGCCGGAGTTCATCGAAGCCCTCGACTGGTGCCGGCGCATCGTCGACGCCGGTCTGCTGCATCCGGACGCACTGACCGGCAGCCACAACGACGACGCCTCCAAGGCGCGCTTTTACGCCGGCCAGTCGCTGATCACCGCCGACGGCGGTGGCTCGTGGAACGGCGCGGACGCCGACGCCGGCCGGGCCGCCAACCCCGGCTACCGACGCGGCTGTTTCATGCCGTTCTCCGCCGACGGCACCTCCGAGCCGCGGCTGCCCCTGATGTGGACGGCGAGCTGGTACAGCTACCTCAACATCAAGCTGAGGCCGGAACAGATCGAGGAGTGCCTGCGCATCGCCAACTACCTGGCCGCGCCCTACGGCTCGCAGGAATACACCCGGATCACCTTCGGCGTCGAGGGCACCCACTGGACCGAGGGCCCCGACGGTCCCCGCTACACGGAGCAGGGCACGATCGAGGCCCAGCCGGGGACCTACGTCTTCCTCGCCAATCCGATCGCCGTCGTCTCCAACCTGGGGTACCCGCAGATCACCGAGGACTTCTGCGCGTGGGCCGCCGAGGCCGTCCGGTACGCCTACAAGCCGGTGTTCTGGAACATGAACATCACCGTGCCCCGGCGCCTGGCCACGGCGGACGCCGCCCAGGCCGTCGAGGACACCATCAGCGAAGTCAGCCGCGGCATCCAGCCGGTCTCCGCGTTCCAGGAAGCCCTCGGCACCTGGAAGCGCAACGGCGGTGACGAGCTGGTCGGCTGGTACGAGACCGAGGTCCTGGACAAGCTCGGCACCGGCCAGGAATAGCCCCCCAGCCGCCACCGGCGCCGGACGGCAACGCCGGCCGGCCCACGGCCGGCGTCCGGGTCTTCCCCTTCACGGAGTTACCTCATGGCCTCAACCCTCGCGCCCGGCGACGAGCCGGGTGTCACCTCCCCGGCGCGCCGGCGCGGGCACCGGCGGCGGCCGGTGCCCCCGGAGAACCGGTTGACCTGGCGGATCAGGCTGCGCCGCGACCGGACGCTGATCCTGATGACGCTCCCGGCGATCGGCCTGCTCGTGGTCTTCACCTACCTGCCGATGCTGGGCATCGTCACCGCATTCCAGTTCTACGACCCGCTGGTGGGCATCGCCGACAGCGAGTGGATCGGGCTGGAGAACTTCGAGCGCCTCTTCGGCGACCCGCTGTTCTGGGGCGCGCTGGAGAACACCCTCTACCTCAGCGCGGTGCAACTCGTCCTGTACTTCCCGATCCCGATCATGCTGGCCCTGCTGCTCAACTCGGTGCTCAACGAGCGGGTCCGCGCGGTGATCCAGGCGGTCACCTTCCTGCCCCACTTCTTCTCCTGGGTCCTGGTCGTCACCATCTTCCAGCAGATGTTCGGCGGCGCCGGGCTGCTGAACCAGTTCCTGCGCGATCACGGCATGGGCACCTGGGACCTCATGACCGACCCCGACACCTTCGCCCTCCTGGTCACCTCCCAGGTGGTGTGGAAGGACGCGGGCTGGGGCATCATCGTCTTCCTCGCCGCGCTCACCGCGATCAACCAGAACCTGTACGAGGCCGCGGCCGTGGACGGCGCGGGCCGCTGGCGGCGCATGTGGCACGTCACCCTCCCCGGCATGCGCGGCATCATCGTCCTGATGCTCGTCCTGCGCCTGGGCAACGCGCTCAGCGTCGGCTTCGAACAACTCCTCATCCAGCGCGCCGGTGTCGGCCACGACGCCGCGGACGTACTGGACACCTTCGCCTACTACTACGGCATCGGCACCCAGGACTACGGCTACGGCGCGGCAGCCGGCATCTTCAAGAGCGTCATCTCGCTGCTCCTCCTCTGGGGCGCCAACGCGCTGGCCCACCGCTTCGGCGAGGACGGACTGTACCGCTCATGACCACGATGACCCGTTCCGGCACCCCCGCCCCGCGCGTCCCCCGGCAGGCGCCCGGGCGGCGCCGCCACCCCCGGCGCCCGGTGTGGGAGGAGCCGCCCACCGCGCCCGGCCAGGCCGTCAAGGGCCTGTCGCTGACCGCCGTGGTGCTGATCATTCTGGTCCCCCTGTACTGCGTGGTGCTGACCAGCCTCTCCACGCCCGGTGCGATCAACCGGGCCGGCGGCCTGGTCCTGGTGCCCGACGGCCTCACCTTCGACGCCTACGAGACGATGCTCTCCGGCGGGCCGATACGCCGCTCCCTGTTCGTGACCCTCGGCATCACCGTCGTCGGCACCGCCCTGTCGATGATCGTCTCCGTGCTGTGCGCCTACGGGCTGTCCCGCTCACGCTCGCTGGGCCACCGCTTCCTGCTGCTGATCCTCGTCGTCACCATGTTCGTCAACGGCGGCCTGATCCCCACCTTCCTGGTGGTCAACGAACTGGGCGGCTACGGACAGTACTGGTCGCTGATCCTCCCGACGGCGGTGAACGTCTTCAACATCATCGTCCTGCGGGCCTTCTTCTCCGGCACGGCCGCTGACCTCATCGACGCCGCCCGCATCGACGGCGCCGGCGAGTGGCACATCCTGGGGTCCATCGTGCTGCCCACCTCCCGCGCCGTGCTCGCCGTCATCACGCTCTTCTACGCGGTCGGCTACTGGAACACCTTCTTCAGCGTGCTGCTCTACCTGCCGACCGAGAGCGAGAAGTGGCCGCTGCAATACGTTCTATACCAGTACGTCAACCTCGGGGCCACGGTTCCCGGCCAGGCCAACTCCGGCTTCGGCACCGGCGCGGTCCAGATCGCCCCGCTCTCCCTGCAGATGGCGCTGGTGGTCCTGACCCTCATCCCCATCCTGCTGGTGTTCCCCTTCATGCAGCGGCACTTCGCCAAGGGCATGCTGACCGGCGCCATCAAGGGCTGAGGCCCGCGCCCGGCCGCCCGCACACGAACGCCCCGCACCAGCGTCCACGCCGGTCGCGGGGCGATGCGGCACTCACGTGGAGCGCCCCCGGCGGGGGACCCGCAACATGGGAACATCCAGAGCCGCCGACCGGCGCGGACGGAAGGTAGCGGATCCCGCGTTCTCATCGAGGAGCGGACGGCAGATTCCCGTCAGGAACGCGACGAGCGTTCCCTCGTACTGGGTACCCCCGACGGGATTCGAACCCGCGCTACCGCCTTGAAAGGGCGGCGTCCTGGGCCACTAGACGACGGGGGCCGATGGCTCCTGGCACCAGTGGTGCCCCGGGGACGTCCGCAGCATAGGCGATGCGGCGGCGGATCGGCAAAACGGTTTCCGGCGGAGAATGGCAGCGTGTTGCAGATGACGCGCGAGGAGTTCGAGGGCCTGGTGAGCGAGGCGCTCGACCGGGTCCCGCCCGAGTTGACGCGGCTGATGGACAACGTCGCCGTGTTCGTGGAGGACGAGCCGCCCGCCGAGGACCCCGAACTGCTCGGCCTCTACGAGGGGATACCGCTGACCGAACGCGGCGAGTGGTACGCCGGTGCCCTGCCCGACCGCATTCTCGTCTTCATGGGCCCCACGCTGCGCATGTGCGCGCGCGAGGGCGGCGACCGGGAGATGGTCGTCGAGGAGGTGGAGATCACGGTCGTGCACGAGATCGCCCACCACTTCGGCATCGACGACGCCCGCCTGCACGACCTCGGCTACGGCTGACCGCGCCCCCGCCTGGCCGGCGTCCCCGCCCGGCCGGTGCTCCGCCTGGCCGGCGCGGCAGCGCGGCGGTGCGACCGTGGGGCGGCGCGGCGGCGGGGCGGTGCGAGGGCATGGCGGTGCGGCGGCGGGGTGGGCCGTGGGGCGTCCGGCCCCGGTGACGCCGTGTCCTCGACTCGGCCGGGGGAGTTGTGCACGCGGAAGTTTCCGTCGTGGCCGGCTCGGAGGTGCTGCGCCGTGCGCCGTCGTCCCGTACTCGTCTCCCGTTTCCCCTTCCCCGGGCCCCGGGCGGTCGCCCGTGCGGCCCGGGCGATCGCCCGTGCGGTCCGTGGGGGCGCCCGTGCGGCCCGTGGGGCGCTGCTCGGCGCGCTGGCCGCGGTCCTGCTCGCCGGGTGCGTGACCGCAGAGCCGGACCGCGCGCCGGCCGGCCGGCCCCCGGCGGGCAGCCACCGCGCCCAGGACGGCGAGGGCCGCGCGCGGGCGCCGCTGGCCGGGGACGGGTCCGCGGGCGCGCGGGCCGCCGGGGCCGGGCCCTCGCGCGCCCCGCACGGCGCGCGGGACGACCGCGCGCGCCGCTCGCCCTCCCCGGCCGCCGGCCCCGAGCCAAGCCCGCCGTCCGTCCCCTCCGCGCGCGGCGCGCTCCCCACCGGGCGGAGCGGCCGGCCCGGCAGGGCGGAGCCGCCGGAACCGGAGCCGCGACCCGGGCCCGAGCCCGCGCCCACGGCCCCGGACCCGGACCGGGACCCGGGAACCGCCCCAAGCCAGGAGCCCGGCCCGGGACCCGGGGAAGGCGGGGGCGCCGGCCCCGCGCCTGCGGAGCCCTCCGCCCCGGCCCCGGAGCCCTCGGGCAGCCCGGCGCCCGGGCCCGGGGCATCCGGGTAGGAGGGCCGTTTGCGCGGCGGGTCGCACCCTGCGTATGCTTGTAGATCGTTTGATCCCACTTGCCCGGCGCCCCGATGCAGCGCGCCGTGTGGCGCGTTCCTCACTCAGCCGTGGCTGACCGCATCCAGGCGGTCTGAAGCACCTACGGAGCACAAGGCGCGTGCCGACCCCACGACTCCGGAAGGTTCTCGTTTCGCATGTCCGTCACCACGCCAGAGGCTCTGCTCCCGCTGGAGGACGAGCCGACCACCACGTTCGCCGATCTGGGCCTGCCGCAGGACATCGTGCGCAAGCTCGCGGAGAACGGCGTGACCACCCCGTTCCCGATCCAGGCCGCCACCATCCCCGACGCGCTCGCCGGGCGTGACATCCTCGGCCGCGGCCGTACCGGCTCCGGCAAGACGCTCAGCTTCGGGCTGCCGCTGCTGGCCAGGCTGGCCGGGGGCCGCACCGCCGCCAAGCGCCCGCGCGCCGTCATCCTGACCCCCACCCGCGAGCTGGCCATGCAGGTCTCGGACGCGCTGGAGCCCTACGGCGACGTGCTGGGCCTGCGCCTGAAGGTCGTCTGCGGCGGCACCTCGATGGCGAACCAGATCTACGCCCTCGAACGCGGCGTCGACATCCTCGTGGCCACCCCGGGCCGCCTGCGCGACGTGATCGGCCGCGGCGCCTGCTCGCTGGACGACGTCGAGGTGGCCGTCCTCGACGAGGCCGACCAGATGGCGGACCTCGGCTTCCTGCCCGAGGTCACCGAGCTGCTCGACCTGGTGCCGCCGGGCGGCCAGCGCATGCTGTTCTCCGCGACCCTGGAACACGAGATCGACACCCTGGTGCGGCGGTACCTGGTGGACCCGGTCAGCCACGAGGTGGACGCGGCCCAGGGCGCCGTCACCACCATGAGCCACCACGTGCTGATCGTGAAGCCGCGGGACAAGGCGCCGCTGACCGCCGCCATCGCCGGCGGCGAGGGCCGCACGATCGTCTTCGTCCGCACCCAGCTCGGCGCCGACCGGGTCGCCGGTCAGCTGCGCGAGGCCGGGGTGCGGGCCGACGCGCTGCACGGCGGCATGACCCAGGGCGCCAGGACCCGCACCCTGGCGGACTTCAAGGACGGCAGGGCCAGCGTGCTGGTCGCCACCGACGTGGCGGCCCGCGGCATCCACGTGGACGGCATCGACCTGGTGCTGAACGTCGACCCGGCCGCCGACCACAAGGACTACCTGCACCGTTCCGGCCGCACCGCCCGCGCCGGGCGTTCCGGCACCGTCGTCTCCCTCGCCCTGCCGCACCAGCGGCGCACGATCTTCCGGCTGATGGAGGACGCGGGCGTGGACGCCGCGCGGCACATCATCGGCCGCGGCGACCTCTTCGACGAGGAGGTGGCGCGGATCATCGGCGCGCGCTCGCTGACCGAGGTGCAGGCCGAGGCGGCGATGGGCGCCGTCCAGCACGCGGAACTGGAGGCCGCCAGGCTCGCCAGGGAGCTGGAACGGGCCCGCGCCCGCGCCACGGAGCTGCGCGAGGAGGCCGAGCGGCTGGTCGCCAGGGCGGCCAGGGAACGCGGCGACGACCCGGCCGAGGCCATCGCCGCGGCGACCGAGGCCCGCACCGCCGCCGTCGAGGAGGCGGAGCGGGAGGCCGAGCGCGAGGCGATCCGCGAGGCGCGGCGCGCCGAGAAGGCGGCCCGCGCCGAGGCGGCGCGGCACGAGCGCGAGGACCGGCGTGACGACCGCAGGGGCGGCGGGTTCCGTGAGGACCGGCGTCCGTACGGCCGTCGCGAGGGCGAGCGCCGCGAGGGCGACCGCGGGGGTTACCGCAGGGACGACCACCGGCGGGACGACTACCGCAGGGACGACCGGCGTGAGGACCGCAGGGGCGGCGGGTTCCGTGAGGACCGGCGTCCGTACGGCCGTCGCGAGGGCGAGCGCCGCGAGGGCGACCGCGGCGGATTCCGCAGGGACGACCACCGGCGCGACGACCACCGGCGGGACGACTACCGCAGGGACGACCGCCGCGAGGACCGCAGGGGCGGCTACCGCGACGACCGGCCCTCCGCGTACGACCGGCGTGGCGACAAACCGCGCTGGAAGCGCGGCAGCTGAGCCGACCGCCCCGGCCCCCGGCACCACCCGGTGCCACCGGGGCCGGGGCGAGCCCCCGGGCTATGCTGCTCTTGCGGGCCGTTAGCTCAATTGGCAGAGCAGTGGACTTTTAATCCATTGGTTGTGGGTTCGAGTCCCACACGGCCTACGGAAAAGCCCCAGCTCAAGCGCCCGTTGAGCTGGGGCCTCGCTCGTTTCGGCTCGCGGCCCGCGGCAGGGGCGTGGTCAGGCCACGGGGGCCGGGTAGGGGCTTCTCATCGTGCCGGAGTGGGCCTCGACCTGGCCGTCGAGGTGCTCGGGCAGCTCGGCCAGGAAGGCGCGCAGCGTCGGGGTCGCCTGGTGCCGGTCGAGGTCCTCCTGCGACCGCCAGACCTCGTAGAGGAAGAACCGGCCGTCCTCCTCCTCGTGGAGGTGGTACTGAAGGCTGCCCTCGTGTCCCCTGGACGGTTCGACGAGGTCCAGCAGGAGCTTCCTCAGGGCGGCGGCGTGCCCGGGCCTGGGCGTGAGGAATCCGTAGAGCGAAACGGGCGTTTGGGCCTGCGATGTCGTGGTCATGCGCCCACGGTAAAATGTGCAATCCATGTCAGGTTCAAGGTCGTTTCCCGTGAGGTGGGTCACATGAAGATCGGGGAGCTCGCTCACGAGACCGGGGTGGGCGTGCGCCTGCTGCGCTACTACGAGGCCCAGGGGCTGCTCGCCTCCCGCCGCAGCGAGGGGGGCCACCGCCACTACGGCCCCGAGGCCCCCGCCGCCGTCGCCCGCATCCGGACCCTGCTCGCCGCCGGGCTCCCCACCAGGATCATTCGCGAACTCATGCCCTGCTTCTCCGGGGACGGCACCGCGCTCCAGGCCTGCGTCCTCGACCACCTCAGAAGCCAGCTGGCCGACATGGACTCCCGCATCGCCGACCTGACCCGCGCCCGCACCGCCCTGGGCGACATCCTCGACGCCTCCACCCGGGCACTGGCTCCCGCCGCGGCAGGGCGCTGAGGCACACCGGGGCCCCCGGCCGCCGCCCCGGCGCGGACGGGGCGGCCGGCTGCGGCCGGGCGGCCGGAGCCGGGGCCGCGCCCGCGGCCGGGTGGGCGTTCCCACCGGGTGGGCCTCCTGGACCCTGATCAGCCCTTCCAGTAGAGGAGTTCGGCGCGGGCCCACTCGATGACCGCCGGGTCGTCGCCGCCGGGGACGAGGACCTGGCAGACGACGCGGTCGTCGTGGCTGCCGCCGACGTGGGCCTGCCAGGTGTAGGTGAAGTGGCCGTCGCCGGCGTCGTGCACCGGGGAGGCGATCGGCATGCGGGCTCCCTCGTGCCAGCCGGAGGAGTCCCGGTAGTTGTGGCCGAGCCTGAGCTGGATCTCCTGGCCGGCCGCGAGGCCGCGGGCGCGGATCGCGAAGCCGCCGACGTAGGAGGCGGGGCCGTTCAGGACGGTCTGTTCCGCCTTCTTCGTGTGCCAGTCGCCGTCCTGGTAGATCCGGTCGAACGTGAGCGTGAGCCACGTGCCCGGCCGGGCGGTCTGGGTGTGTCCTTCGGTCGTCGAGTAGAGCGAGCGCTCGGGCATGGCATCCTCCGTCTCCGAGTGGGGGTCCCCGGCCCAGCGGCGCAGCGCGGCGCGGTCGGCGAAGGCACCGACGTTCGTGTCCAGGGGGGAGCTGGTGTACTGGTGGAACAGCCATGTGGCCTCGATGCCGGGATGTCCCGGGCGGCCGTTGTAGTCCGCGATCCACAGGGCGTCCCCGGCGAACGAGGTGGTGTCGCGGTTCAGCCAGAAGTCCCGGTTGCAGTACAGGCCGACCCGGTGTCCCGGGCGGAGCTTTCTGACCTCGCGGATGAACTGGTCCTTCTCGGCGCAGGAGGCGCGGGTGCCGCTGCCGGTGGTCTCCCAGTCCACGAACAGCGGGTCGCCCTCCACGCTGCCGCACTTGTCGACGAAGTACCGGGCCTGGGCGGCGATGTTGCCGGGCCACAGGAAGTGGTACCAGCCCACCACCAGGCCCGCCTTCCGGCCGTGCGCGGCCTGGTCGTGCTGCTTCGGGTTGATCCAGCTTCTGCCCTCGGTGGCCTTGACGAACACGAAGTCCAGGCCGTCGGTCGAGTAGGCCGAGCCCTGGTGGTCGGAGACGTCGATCCCCTTGATCACGTGGCCTCCTGAGTCGGCCCCGGGCCGAACGGCACCGGGGGCGGTGGTCGGCGGATGCGTCAGGCGATGCGTCGCCCGCCGGCGCGCGGGCCCTCGCCGCGCGCGGGCGGGCGGGAGGGGGTGGGGGTAGGTCGGCACCGGCGGAACGCGAGGTCCCAAGTGTGGTAACGAGGATGTGTCCCCACTGACCGCTCGCGGCAAACAAGGCGCGTCGCCCGGTGCGTCGAGGCGCCCCTCTCGTGCCGCAACGCACCCGCAACGCGCCCGCGTGCCGCAACTCCCGTGGCGGCGCGAGGCACCCGCAAGGCGCCCGCAAGGCGCGCCCAGGCCCGTAAGGCGCCTGGGCGACGCGCCGCCCTCGCGCCTGGGCGCCCGCAACGAGCCCCCGCGCCCGCAACGCGCCCTCGCGGCGGAGCCGGGCCGGGGCCGGTCTGCGGTCGGCCGGGGCCGGGGCCGGTTCAGGCCAGGGTGGCGGAGAGGGCCTCGCGGAGGCGGGTGACCGAGGCCAGGAACGCGAAGTGGCCGGCGAGTTCCTCCACCCGCGGGGCCACGGCGCGCAGCCGTTCGCGGTCGCCCTCCTCCATCGCCTCGTCGAGCCGGTCGAGCAGGGCCTCCAGACGGTCGGTTGCCTCGTCCCGCACCACGCGTTCCAGGTCGGCGCGTACCTGGGCGGCGGCCTCGCGCAGCGCGGCGCCGGCCCCCTCGGGGGGCGGTCCCGAGCCGACCTGGGGCGTGTTGGCCACATGGCCCTGGCTGCCGATGTTGAACAGCCCGCCGATGACGCGCTGACCGAAGGAGAAGTTCCTGTCACTCACTGGCCGCTCCCGTCTCCGCCGAAGGTTTCCGCCACCGGACCGGCCGCTGTTCCCAGGGCGTCCGCGGCCGGTGGCGCCGCCTGCCCCGCGTCGCCCTCGGAACGGGCCCCGCGTCCGCGGGGCGTGGCCACCGCCTCGCGTACCACGGGCAGTTGGCTGCCCACCTGGGCCAGCAGCGCCGGGGCTGCCGCCCCCACGGTCAGCGCGGCGTAGCCGCCGCCGACCTGGCCGCTGGCCCCGAAGGCCGTCGCGGTGGCCGCCCCCAGGGCGATCCTGATGGCGCCGATCACGAGGAAGGGGCCCAGGTCCACGTAGGCGGCGAGGCGCGGTGGGTTCTTGCGCAACAGCCCGGTGGGCGTTCTCCTGGCCTGCTGCCAGGAGCCGAGCCGGTCGTAGAGGGTGACCAGCTCGATCAGCCCTCCGCCCGCGCCGCCGAGCACGGCGCACTGCCAGACCTCCATCGGCCCCCCCTGCTCGCCTCGGCCCGCGCCGCCGCGGACCTGCCGCCCGTGGGCCGTCCCCACGGTAGCCGCGCCGGGCGCCGCCCGGGTGGCCTTTCGCCGCTCCGGCACTTCGCGGGCGCCCCGGGGGGTTTCTACCCGCCCCGGGCCCGGGTCCACCGGCGCGGCGGCCCGGGGGAAGGGGAAAACCGCGTGGCCGTCGGCGGGCGGCCGTGGCAGCGTGCGGGTATGGGACAGGACGCGCGCATCCGGATCACGACCCTCGCCGAACGGCCCGCGCTGGCCGGACGGCTCTACGAGATCGCCGACACCTGGCCCGCCTTCTTCGACCACGAGGTGGTGGCGCACGTGCTGCTGGGGCGGGTGGCGGCGGAGTTCCCCGCGTACTGCGTGGTGGCGACCGAGGGGGAGCGGGTCGTGGCCCGGGGGTTCGCCGTGCCGTTCGACGCGCGGTCACCGGGCCGGGAGGAGACCCCGGACCAGGGCTGGGACCGGGTGCTCGGCTGGGCCTTCCACGACGCGAGCCGGGGCCGGGAGGCGACGGCGGCCAGCGCGCTGGAGATCACGGTGGACGCCGGGTACCTCGGCCGCGGCCTGTCGTACCTGATGCTGGACGCGTTGCGGCAGGCGGCCGGGCGGCAGGGGCACGGGGAGTTGCTCGCCCCGGTCAGGCCGACGGCCAAGCACCTGCGCCCGCGCCTGCCCATGGCCGACTACCTTCGCCTGCTGCGCCCCGACGGGCTGCCCGAGGACCCCTGGCTGCGGGTGCACGTGCGGTCCGGCGGGCGGGTGGAGGGGATCGCGCCCGCCTCGATGACGGTCAGCGGCTCCCTGGCGCAGTGGCGGGAGTGGACCGGGCTGCCGTTCGACCGCGACGGCGAGGTGGAGGTGCCGGGGGCGCTGGTTCCGGTGCGGTGCGAGGCCGCGCACGGCTACGCGGTCTACGTGGAGCCCAACGTGTGGGTGCGGCACGCCACCCGCCCCCGTTCCGCCTGAACGCGCCGGCCCCGCCTGAACGCGCCGGCCCCGCCCGAGCGCGTCGGCCCCGCCTGAACGCGCCGGCCCCGCCCGAGCGCGCCCGCGCGAACGCCCCGCGTGAACGCCCCCGCCCCGCGCGCCGGCTCAGTCGCCCTCCTCGGGGCAGTCGTAGGCGCCGTCCGGGCCCCAGTGCTCGGCCGGCGGCTGGTTCACCGCGAACGCGCCGCAGGACATCACCGGTTCCGAGTGGCCGTCGACGTAGCGCAGGATCACCAGCGGCTTGTTCCGCGGCACCGGGTCGCCGGCCCGGTAGTCGAGCACGCCGCTGGCCCCCGCCTTGTGCACCCCGCCGTAGAGGACCACCTGCACGCTCTCCCGGTTGAGGCCCCGGCCACCCGTGCTGCCGTACGCGTCGTTGGCGGCCTCGGCGATCACCTGCATGGCGTCGTAGCCGAGCGCGGCGTGCCCGTCGTTGCGCCACAGGTCGTCCTCGCCGAAGGCGGCGGCGTACCGGGCGTTGAACTCCGCGGTGATGGCGCTCGGCGACTCGCCCACGGGCAGCACATGGTCGTCGTGGTAGAGGCGCAGCCAGCCGGGGGTGCGGTACATCCCGGACAGGGCGGCGTTGGTGAGCTCGTTGCCGCCGACGACGGTGAGCGGGTCGCCCGAGCAGTCCGTCGAGTCCTCGAAGTCGTTGAGGAACGCGCCGAGTTCGCGGGACCTGGCCGCCCAGAACACGACCGTCGGGGTGCCGGAGGCGTTCCGCAGCTGCGCGCACACCGCCTCGGCCACGCCGTGGATGCTGCTCTCCCAGCCGATCCGCGTGTCGGGCGAGCGCGGCGGGGCGCCGGTGCCCTCGCCCGGCGGGGTGTGCCACAGCGTCCGCCAGGTGCCGCCCTCGGCCTCGAAGGAGCGGGTGAAGCCGTCGCCGACGGACTTGCTGTACAGGTCGGCCGGGTCCTGGACGACGATCGCGGCCCGCGCGGGCAGGCAGCCGCCCGAGCCGTCCTCGACGATGCGGGCCTCGTGGACGAAGCGGCTGACGATGGCCGCCTCCCGGCTGCTCGGCGGCGCCAGCTGGTGGTAGTACGTTCCGGCCTGCATCTCGTCCGCGGTGGCGTTGGTGGCGAGGGTCGGCACCTCCGCCGCGTTGAGGATGCGGACGGCCGACTGGGTCACCTCCCAGCTCTGGGCGAAGCCGACCACGCCGATCAGCCCCTCGGGGTCCGCCTCCGCCAGGCGCACGATCTCCCGCGCGGCCTCGACGGCGCCCGCGAAGTGCGCCCCGGCGTCGAAGAGTTCGACGCGCAGCCAGATCTTCTGGTCGTCGCTGCGGGCCTCGTCGTTGAGCTGGGCCTGGGCCAGGGCGATGCCGCGCAGCTCGGGGACGGCCCCGTCGGAGCGCTGCCGCTCCTGGTCCCAGTCGTCGCTCACCGGGGTGCCGACGTAGGCGACGGTGCGGACGACGCGGCCCTGCGCCTCGGCCTGCTCGGCCCGCGCGTTCTGCTCCTCGATCAGGGCCTCGGCCGCGCGGTACTCCGCCTGCAGGGGCACCGGCCGCGGCTCGGGTTCCGGCGCGGGGACGACGGCGGAGCCCGAGCGGCCGGGCGGGGGGCCGCCGAGGCAGTCGTGTTCCCCGCCCGGGGCGAGGTGGCCCACCAGCGTGGCCAGCAGCCCGAACGCGGCGAGGCCGGCCGAGGTGGCCTGCAGCGAGGCCGCAGCCGCCGGGCCGAGGCGCCACTCCCGCGGCCGGACGGCGAGCGGCGCCCTGCCCCACGCCGGCCAGGCGCCGGGCCCCGCGGGCAGCGTGACCAGGAGGGGGCCGAACGCCCCGGGCTCCCGGCCGCGCGGCGGGCCGAAGTGCCGCGCCGCCGCGGCGAGCGGGGTGGTGCCGTCCGGCGCCGCCGCGGCGTGGCCGACGGCCAGCAGCAGGGTCGCCGTGCAGCCGGCGTCCCTGACGGCGCGGGTGTAGGCGCGCAGGAAGGCGGTGGCGCGGTCCGCCGCGGGGTGTTCCCGGTGGGCCGGGCGGGCGAGCCGCGCGCCCAGGTCCCGCGGGAGCGCGCCCGGGAGTTCGAGGAGGAACACGTAGCGGGTGCTGCGCCTGCGCCGCCACGGGGAGAGGCGGACCGGCGCGGTGGCGCGGCCCAGGTCGGCGAACAGGGCGTGCAGCAGCACCGTCTCCTGGTCGGCGGGCGAAAGCTGTAGCGCGTCGGCGAAGAACTCGGCCGAGCTGTAGCCGTGCGCGAGGCCGCGTGCCCGGGCGTACCAGCCGTGCCGTTGGGACCGCACCAGCCGCCTGGTGCAGTGCCTGCCCCACCACCAGCGGGGCAGCCGGAAGAACAGGGGCTCGGCGAGGAAGCGCCACAGGGTGCCGAGGGCGCCGCCCGCCACCGCGTCCGGGACCGTCCCGGCGGACCGCAACGCGCCCAGCAGCTGGCCGCGTTGGCAGCGCAGGTCGTAGCAGTGGTCGCGCAGGGCGGTCGCCGTGAGGGGTGGCGCGCCGCCCGCGCTCCCGGGATCGCCCGCGCCCCCCGCGCTCCCGGGATCGCCCGCGCCTCCCGCGCCCGCGGTGCCACCGGGATCGCCCGCGCCGTCCCGGGTTCCGGCGGCGGCCGGGCGGCTCGGATCGCCTGGGGTGCCGGGGCTGCCGGGGGTGCCCGGGGCGGCGCCGGGGGCGGCCGCGTCCGCGGGGCTGCCGAGGCGGGTGACCAGGTCGAGGGCGAGCCGGTGGTTGCGCAGCGGCAGCCGGCCGGTGCGCCGGGGCAGGTTCCCGCCGAGGCGTTCCGCAAGCGGCACGGTGAGGGGCCCGGTGGCCGCGGCGATGTCCGCGGCGGACAGGGTGGCGTGCGGGACCAGGGCGGCGAGCCGGCGCCCCGGCCCCTGCCGGTGGAGGCACCGGTCGAGCCAGGCGCTCACCCGGCGGGCCCGTTCGCGCCGCTCCGCGCCCGTCGTGACGAGCACGGCGGGCGGCAGCACGGCGCGCCTGCGGCGGTGCCTGGCGCGCCGCTCCCGCGGGACGGCGGCGGCCAGCCACGCCTCCAGGAACTCCTCGCTGCCCTCGCCGGACGGGAAGTGGGCGCTCCCCGCCTCGTCCTCTCCCTCACCACACACGGTGCCTCCCCATGCCTCGCGCCGGGCCGCGGCGCGCGGGCGGCGGACCCGGGACGTCCGCGGCCGGAAGCCCGCGGCATGCCGATGGTGCCGCCCGCCGCCGGGGAGGGGTCCCGGTGACGGCTTCCTGTGGGGAGTGCAACGTCCCCCGGCGCCCGCCCGGTTGCACCGCGGAGGGCCCGGGCCCCCGACCGGTGCCGCGCCCATGCCCGCGGCACATGCACCCCGGGGCCGCGGCCATCAGGCGGCCCCGGGGGCGTCCCCGCCGTGGCGGCCCGGCGGCGCCCGCCGTCCCGGCGCCGGCGGCGTCCCCGGCTCCCCGGTTCGGGGCAACCTCGCCGCAGCGCTGTTGAGTTGTCACCGTGGGTTCCTACAATGAGCGGCACGCCAATCCGCCCGTCGCCGAAGACGGGCCGGGGGACCACAGGGGGAAGCGTTGCCGGCGGAATCAGCGGAATCAGCGGAATCGGCAGAGTCAGCGGGAGCGGCGGAGCCCGGGCAGAGCGGACGGGCGCGGGACACGGGGGAGCGGGTCACCCTGCGGCTCGGCGTGGCCGGGGACGAGGCCACGGCGCAGGACGCCCAGCTGCTGCTGCTGTGGCTGCGGGAGGACCCGGAGCTCGAAGGGCTCGACTTCCACGCCGCGGAGGGCAGCGGCATGGGCCCGGGCGAGGACCTGCTCGTGTCGCTCGTCACCGGCGCCATCCAGGCCGGCGTGTTCCGGCTGCTGCGCGCCGCGTACAACTACGTGCGCAACCTGCGGGGCCGGAACCTGTCCGTGACGGTCGACGTGAGCGACACCCTGAGCATCGAGCTGACCTCGACCACCGAGTGCACGCGCGCCGAGCTCGAGCGCCGGGCCGAAGAGGCGGCGCGGCACCTGCGCGGCGAGCCGGAGTGAGACGGTGGCCCACGAGCCGCGGGCCAAGAAAACCCGGGTCCTCCTCATCGGAGTGGCCGACTACGACCACTACGGCGACATCCCCTCGGTGCGCCACAACCTCACGCAGTTGCTGAGCGAGGTCCTCACCCGCGACGAGGCCGGGCGCCTGACCGGCGGCGTCGCCGCCCGCACCCTGGAGTCGCCGACCGGCGCCGAGCTCAGGCGGGCCGTGCGGCGCGCGGCGGGCGAGGCGCGCGACCTGCTGCTGTGCTACTTCAGCGGGCACGGATACCTGCACTTCGACCCGGGCCACGGCGGCGCGGGGCCGAGCACCGAGCTGTACCTGCTGCCGCGCGAGGCGACCACCGAGCGGCCCTGGGAACAGGGCATCAGATACGGCGAGTTGCGCGACCAGCTGTGCGCCGGCTCGCCCGCGGAACGCGTCGTGCTGATCCTGGACTGCTGCTACTCGGGCGCGGCCCAGCGCGAACCCCTGCCCACCGGAAGGCCGTTCGCGCTGATCACCTCGGCCAAGCCGCGCGGCCAGCAGTGGAAGGGCGACGGCCTGGGCCCGACCCCCTTCACCGCCGCGCTGCTCGCCGCCCTGCGCGCGGGGGGCGGGTCCGTGACGGTCGGGGACCTGGCGGCGCCGCTGCGGGAGCGGGCCGCGCGGGACGCGGCGGAGGAGGCCGCCAAGGCGGCCGGGCACGGCGGCTACCCGGACGACTGGTTCCCGCAGGTCACGGCCCTGGAGGGGGCGGGGGACACCAGCCTGACCCGGGCCGCCCACGGCGACGAGCCCCCGCTGGTGGCGGCCTGGCGCCTGCTGCGGGAGGCCGCGCGCACGACGCGGGTCGCGGTGCGGGACGCCGTCACCTGGGCCTTCGGCCGGGGCAGGCCGCTGTGGCACCGGCTGGCCGGGGCGCTTGCCGCGCTGGCCTTCGCCGGGGGCTGCCTGGGCGTCGTGCGGGCCGCGGACGCCCTCAGCCCGCCGCCGGAGAGCTGCCCCATCCCGCTCCAGCTGCGGGTGCTGACCACCCCCGAGTACGAGCAGGCGATGAGCGAGGTGCTGGCCGCCTTCGAGGGCTCCCAGGCGGCGGCGGACCCGCTGGGGGACCGCCCCGAGGGCTGCCGCCAGCTGAACGCCTACGTGTACGCGGCGCCGGGCGCGCAGGTGTCCGAGGCGTTCCGGGACAGCGCGGCCTGGGCCGAGCCGGAACGCGCCTGCCCCGAGGGCGAGCCCTGCCCGAGGCCGCTGCGGGACCTCGGGCCGCGCCCCGACGTCTGGCTGCCCGCCTCGGCCGCCTCCTACGAGCGGGTCAAGGACGCCACCGCGCTCCCGGAGAGCGCCGTCTACCTCGGCGAGCCGGTGACGCTGGCCCGTACCCCGGCCGTGCTGGCCGTGCCCGGCGGACTCCCGGGGCTCGCCCCCGAGGACGGGGACCTCGCCGCCGCGCAGACCGGGCACGGCCTCGCCGAGCTGGTCGAGGCCGCGGAAGGGGCGGGTCTCACCGTGCGCAGGGCGGTCCCGGCCTCCTCCGACGCCTCGCTCGACGCCGGCCTCGCCGTCGGCCCGCACCGCCTGCCGGACACCGGCCCGGCCGCGCTCGACGACCTGGCGCTGCTGTGCGGCCTGGCCGACGGGCCGCAGGCGCGCGATGCGGCGCTGCTGATCGCGGAGCGGTCCCTGGTGTCCCTGCTCGACGAGGAACGCGGGCCCGGCTGCCTGACCGGCCGCGACAGCGAGTTCGACTACACGCCGCCGCAGGACGCGCTGCCCTACTACGTGGCGTACTACCCGAGCGATGTGCCGGTGCTCGACCTGGAGTTCGTGCCCGTGCACTGGGAGTCGGCCACGCGCGACACCACGGTGCGGGAGGCGGCCGTGGAGCGGCTGCGGGACTGGCTCGGCGGGAGCGAGGGCCGCGCGGCCCTCACCGCCCAGGGCTTCCGCGAGGCGCGGCGCGGGATCGGGCACGAGCGGGACGGCGGCGACCCGCTCAACCGGCAGGAGTTCGCCACCCCGCCCGCCCTGCGCGAGGACTCCTTCGCGCCCGCGGCGGGCGAGGTCGAGGAGTACCTGGAGCGGGACGGCACCTCCCGCACCGGGCGGGACGTGGTGTTCGTCGTCGACGTCTCCACGAGTTCCTACGCGGGGCAGCGGGTGGACCTGATCGACGAGGTGCTGCGCCGCGCCCTCGGGCAGCTCGCGCCCGGGGACCGCTACGCCCTGCTGACCGCGCCCGCGGATCTCGGCGGGGGCGTGCGGGGCCCGGATGAACTGCGCGACTTCGACGCGGAGGAGGCCCTGGCCGAGGTGGACTCGCTCGCCGCGGTCAACGCGCGGGCCCCGGTGAACGAGGCGCTCGACCGGGGATTCCGGCTGCTCGGCGACAGCGGGCGGCGTTCCCCGCTGCTCGTGCTGATCACCGACGACCTCGACAGCGAGGGCGACCCGAGCCGCCCGGACTCCTCGATCCCCGCCGCCGTCGTCTCCTTCGGCCGCGGCGGCTGCGCCCTGCCGTTCAACCAGTCGCTCGCCCGGCCCTCGAACTTCTGCTTCGACGACCCCTCGGCGCAGGCCACGCAGCTGGCCGCGGTCCTGGCGCGGCTCGCGGCCGGGGAGGCGGCGCCGTGAGGGGTGGTGCGAGAGCCGGGGCCGCGGGGGGCGGCGCGGGAGCCAACGGGCGCGCCTCGCGCGGGCGCGGGGCGTGGCGGCGCGGGGCGCTGGCCGTGACGTTCCTGCTGGGCTGGCTGGCGGCGGCCTGCGGCGGTTCCGGCGGCTCAGGCCCCGACGTGCCGCCCGACGACGGCCGCCCGCTGGTCGTCGTCAGCGGGGCCGACCTGACCGCCACGGACGAGGGCGGCAGCGTGCACCAGCGGCTGATCGACGACTGGAACCGGGACCACAGCCGCAAGGCGCGGCTGGTGGAACTCCCGGCCGCCGAGGACGGGCAGCGCGGCGAGCTGATCGCCGCCCTCCAGTCGGGCGCCGGCGACTTCGACGTGCTGAACGTGGACACCGCGTGGATACCGGAGCTGGCCGAGGCGGGCCTGATCAGGGAACTCGACGAGGACCAGCACCTGCTCGACGCCGACTTCCTGCCCCAGGCCGCCGCGGCCGGCCGCTGGGAGGGCAGGACCTACGGGGTGCCGTTCAACAGCGACGTGGGGCTGCTGTACTTCCGTCAGGACCTGCTCGAACGGCAGGGCCGGGACGCCGGCGACCTCGCCGCGGACGGCATGGCGGACCTGGTGCACGACTGGCCCGGCTCCAGCAACTGGCTGTACGTCACGCAGCTGCGGCCGTACGAGGGCCTGACCGTCAACACGCTGGAGGCGTTCTGGAGCGAGGGCGTCGAACTGGTCGACTCGCGGGGCCGTTACCAGGGCAGCGAGGCCGCGCTCGAACGCGGGCTCACGGCGCTGCGGCAGATCGCCACCCCGGGCAAGCTGAACGACGCCTCCTACGAGGCGGACGAGTCGGCCTCGATCGCGGAGTTCGCCGACCCGGAGGCGGGCACCGTGCTGATGCGCAACTGGCCTTTCGCCTACGCCCAGGTGGCGGCGGCCTTCCCGCCGGGGGAGCGGACGTTCGGGGTGACGGAGCTGCCGGGCACGGCGGCGCTCGGCGGGCAGAGCCTGGTGCTGAGCGCGAGCAGTGCGCGCGCCGCGGACGCCATGGAGCTGATGCGCTTCCTCACCTCGGAGGACAGCCAGCGGAAGTTGCTCGACGCCGGCTTCGCGCCCGCCCTGCGCGACGCCTACCCCCTCGACGACCCCGACCACCTCGACTGCGACCGGCCGCGCACCGTGCTGCGCCCGGCCGCCGGGGAGACCCCGCCGGGCGAGGAGGCCGGGGAATCGGGGGAGGCCGGGGACGGCGGGGGCGACGCCGCGGCGGGCACCTCGCCGAGCCGGGACCCGGAGTACGCGGCGCTGCTGTGGTGCGCGCTGCGGCAGGCCCACCAGCGCCCGGCCACCCCGTACTACCCGGAGTTCTCCCAGCTGTTGCGGACCGAGGTGGCCGCACTCCTCGGCGACGGCGCGGGCGACGAACGGGACGTGCGCTCCACGGCCGAGGACCTCGACGAGCTGCTGCCGCTCGCCCTGGACGGGCGGCTGCCCGAGCCCTCCGCCGGCGGCTGAGCCCGAGCCCTCCGCCGGCGGCTGAGCCGGCCCGCGGGCGCCCCCCGCGCGCCCCTCCGGGCGCCCACCGCGTCCCCGGGATCACATTCCGTGAGCGAAGAGCGCCGCAGCGCAGCAGAGTTGACGCGGCATCAAAAAGCGATGTGGCGTACGGCACGCCGAAATTATGCCCGGATTTGCGGGATTTGGTGACCGATGATCCCGGGGGTCTCCTCATTTATTCCCGCGGGAGCTTGGAATCCGGCGGTCAAGTCTATTAACGTTCGATAACGCAGCGCGGTCGTCACCGCCGTCACAGGGACGGCGCCGCGCCTTGTCGCCGAATCCGGCGCGTGCGCAACAACGCACCAAAGGAACCGGGGAACCACCACATGGGGTGAATCGGACAGTCGGCAGCATCCGCCGGCCGCCCGTAGGAGACCTTCCTGCTCCGAACCCGTCAGCTAACCCGGTAGGCGAGGGAAGGAAAGGAGAGCGCCTCCGTGGCGTCCTATCGCTATGCCTCGATCGAGGACACGCACCCGGTCCGGACGGCCACCGTCCCCGGCGGCCCCGACGGCTCTCCCGGCCCCTACGGCTTTCACGAGAACTTCCACGAGGACATCCACCAGGACTTCCACCAGGACCTCCGGCAGGACTTCCCCCGGGACGGCCACGCCGGCACCTACGGCGACTCCCTCGGCGCCGCCACCGGGGACGGCCTGCCCCCGTCCGACGGCGGCCACCCCGCGTACTTCGGCCCCCGGCCCTCCGACGGCGAGCCCTACACCGAGTGGAACCCGAGCGAGGACTCCCTTCGCCCGCTCCGCGGCAGGCACCGCGTGGTGCGCCAGCGCGGCGGCACCATCGCCCGCAGCCGCGCGGTGCTCGGCGTCGGCGTGATCGCCGCGGTCGGCGCGGGCGGCATGGCCACCGCCAACGACGACGGGGCCGGTTCCCTCCCCGGCATGGGGGCCGCCGCCGACAAGCTCAAGGCCATACAGGCCGACATCCCCGTCCTGGGCGACCTGCTCTCCTCGCCGGACTCCGCGGCCCCCGACTCCGTGGCCCCCTTCACCGAGGCCGGCCTCACCGCGACCGAGACCGCCGCCGGCCACGCCGACGCCGGCGAGGCGCTGCGCGCCCGCATCCTCCAGCAGGCCGACCAGCAGGAGAGCGCCGCCGCCGCGGCGGCCGTGACGACCGCCGTGCAGGCCGCGGAGGAGGACGCCGCCGAGCAGGCCGCCGCGGCGGCCGAGGCGGAACGCGCCGCCGCCGAGGCCGAACGCAGGGCCCGCGAACTGCGCGAGAGCTACCGGCTGCCGCTGGCCGACTTCACCCTCACCGCCGGCTACGGCGACAGCGGCGGCATGTGGCAGGCCGACCACACCGGCCAGGACTTCGCCGCCCCCACCGGCACGCCCGTGAAGAACGTGCACACCGGCACCGTCAAGGAGGCCGCCTGGGCCGGCTCGTACGGCTACCGCGTGGTCGTCGAGTTGGAGGACGGCACCGAGCTGTGGTACTGCCACCTCTCCTCGATGAGCGTCTCCGCCGGTCAGGAGCTCACCACCGGCGACCAGATCGGCCTGGTCGGCTCCACGGGCAACTCGACCGGCCCCCACCTGCACGTCGAGGTCCGCCCCGGCGGCGGCGACCCGGTCGACCCGCTGCCCTGGCTGCGCGACAAGGGCCTGAACGTCTGATCCGGCCCGCACCACCCCCACACACCGACGCCGACGGTCCTGGTCGCACCCCCCCGCCGCCAGGGCCGTCGGTCTAAGCTGGCGGCCATGAGTGCAACGTCATACACGGTCGGCGATCTGCGGATATCGCCGCTCTGCCTGGGCGGGAACGTCTTCGGCTATACGGCGGACGAGGCCGAGTCGTTCGCGGTCCTCGACGCCTATGTCGCGGGCGGCGGCAATTTCATCGACACCGCCGACGCCTACAGCGCCTGGGTGGAAGGCAATTCGGGCGGCGAATCCGAGACGATCATCGGCAACTGGATGCGGCAACGCGGCAACCGCGCATCGGTCGTCATCGGCACGAAGGTCGGCGCGCACCCCGACTTCAAGGGCCTTTCCGGCGCGAACATCAAGCGCGCCGCCGAGGAGTCCCTGCGCCGCCTGTCCACCGACTACATCGACGTGTACTACACCCACTTCGACGACGAGTCGGTGGACGTCTCGGAAATCATCACGGCACTGGACGACCTGGTTCGCGCGGGCAAAGTGCGGGAGATCGCCGCCTCCAACATCTCCCCGGCCCGGCTGCGGGCCTCGCTGGAATTCTCCGTCGCCGAGGGCAAGGCCCGTTACACCGCGATCCAGCCGCACTACAACCTGGTCTCCCGGGACACCTACGAGGGCGAACTCGCCGCGGTGGCCGCCGAGTACGGACTGGCCGCCATGCCGTACTTCTCCCTGGCCTCCGGCTTCCTCACCGGCAAGTACCGCCCCGGCACCACCGTCGACAGCGTCCGGGCCGGGCGCGCCTCCGAGTACCTGGAGACCGACCGGGGCCGCCGCGTCCTCGCCGCCCTCGACGAGGTCGCCGCCGCCCACTCGGCCGAGGTCGCCACCATCGCCCTCGCCTGGCTGGCCGCCCAGCCCACCGTCGCCGCCCCCATCGCCAGCGCCCGCACCACCGGGCAACTCCCCGCCCTCCTGGCCCTGAGCGGCACGACCCTCACCACGGACGAACTCACCCGCCTCACCGAGGCCTCCGCCTGAGACCAGGCAGCCTGCGCCTGAGCCGCCCGGCCCCGGGACCCGCCGTCCCGGGGCCCGGCTCTCGGGCGAGCGGCCTCAGCGGACCGGGGGCGTGCGCGTCAGCAGCGTGAGGTCCGAGTTCGTCGCGATCACCAGGCTCGCGCCCGTGGGGGAGAAGCCGGTGGCCCGCAGGGTGGTGTGGGTCGCGTGGTGGATGTGCCACCAGTCGCCGCCCGCCGGGCCGTGGCACAGGCCGCCGTCCGCGGAGAGGATCACGCGGTGGTGCGGCCAGTCCGGGCTGACCACGTCCAGGGTCCAGCCGTCCTCCGTCATGGTGTGCAGCCCGCCGCCGTGCAGTCCCGCGATCCGCACCTGCTCTCCGGCGAGCGGGCCGAGCCCGGGACAGGTCAGGTGCGGGCCCGAGGGCTCGCACACGTCGGGGTCGGGGGCGCGGTCCCGCGCGAGGAGGGCTCCCGTCCCGGTGTCGAGCAGCCCGTGCCCGCCGGCCGAGACGACCATCAGCGCCTCGTGACCCGTGGCCGGCTCGGTCGCGAAGCCCACGCCGAGCAGGCCGGCGATGCCGGTGTGCAGGACCCGGCGCCAGGGGGGCGGGGCCGGGGATATGGGGGCTGCGAGGAAACGCTCGCGGAGCTGCTGCTGGTACTCGGTGAACATCGTCCGTCCTACCGGCCAAGCGGGATGTGAGGACGACGTTACGGTGCGTGGGCGAGAAGCGCTAGACAGGAGGCGTTCACCTTGCCGGTGCTTTCGGGTCACGTGGGCTGAAGCGGGAGCGGGCACCCTCGTGGGCATGAAGTTCAGGCTGCGGCCGGGAAGCGTCGCGCGCGCCGAGGACATGCTGACCGCGTGCGTGCGTGAGTGCGCCGCCTACCTCGCCACGGGCCCCACCCACGCCGGGCTGGTCGCCGCGGTCGGGGCGCTGGTCGTCGAGCACTCGGACCACGAGCCCTCCGCGGAGCGCGCGTTCGACGCGGTGCTGAAGGTGGGCAGGGCGGCCCTGGACGCGGGGGAGGTGCGGCTGGCCCGGCGGGTCGCCGACTCGGCCGTGGCCCTGCGGAACAGCTCCAAGGGCGCCTGGCGGCTGCGCGGCGAGGCCCTGGAGGCCGACGGCCGCGAGCACGAGGCGATCGAGGCGTACGAGCGGTACCAGGCGCTCGCCGGGGGCGGCACCGAGGAGGTCGCGCGCCGGCTCACGCTGCTGCGCCACAAGCGCGCGGCGCTGGTCGAGGCCGGGCGGATCGTGTCGGACGCGCTGCTCGCCGAGCGGCCGGCCCCGGAGGCCAAGGCCGCGCTGACCGGCGCGGTGGAGCGGGAACTCGCCGGCCGCGGCGCCGCCGACCCCGGCATGCGCGCCCTGGCCGGGGCGTTCGGCAGCTACGCCAGGCTCTCCGTGGAGGCCCCGATGGAGGACCCGCTGCTCGGCGGCAGCGAGCCCATCGGCGTGGGCGACTTCAGGGCGCAGGTCAAGGGCCGCCGCGTCTGCGTGGTGGCCAACGGCGAGGAGCTGGCCGGCCGCGGCCTGGGCAAGGAGATCGACTCCTACGACCTGGTGATCCGGCTCGACTCCTTTCAGACGCACCCGGCCGGCACCGGGGAGCGGGTCGACGTGCACGCGGTCTCGCACCGCAGCGGCGGCCCCGGCTGGCGGCGGCAGGTGGACACCAGGCTGGTCTTCGGCGAGAAGCCCTCGGAGTGGCGGGAGGCGATCCGCAGCCGCCTGGTCCCCGGCGCGCAGCGCCGCGTCGGCGACCGCTCGCTCAGCCGCCCGGTGCGCGACCCGGCCCTGATCGGGGAGTCCCGCTGGGCCGTCGACGCCGGCACCGGCTTCACCGTGGCCCGCCTGCTGGACTTCCTCGACGTCAGCCCGGCCATCGACCTCTTCGGCTTCGCCCTGCCCGGCCAACTGCGCCCGGAGGAGCGGCAGTGGGTGCTTTCGCACGCCCGCGGCGTGGACGGGGTCCGCATCTCCCTGCGCTGAACTCCCGCCCGCCGGCGGCCCGTCAGGCCGGGCACGCCACCCTCCCCGCCGCGCCGCAGGCCCCGCCGCGCCATCCTCCCGCCACGCCCCTGCCGCCCCCGCCGGGAACGCTGCGGGGCGCCTGGCCACCCCTCAGGGGAAGGGGCGCCGGGCTACTCCTCAGGCGGGAAGGGGCCCGGGGCCGAGGCGGCGATGGGGGCCGCCGCGAGGGCGCGGTGCTGCCACAGGCTGCGCAGCAGCTCGCCCTCGGCCTCGGCGAAGCCGGGGCCCGCCGCCCCGCGCTCCGCCCGGTCCCGCAGCAGCGCCACCGCGAGGGCGGCGGACTGGTACGCGGCCACCGCGCGCGCCCCGGCCGCGCCGTGCCGGCGCCGCGCCATGCGGCGTGAGAGCCGGCGCGCGCGGAGCGAGGTGAGCGCCGCCGGCTCCTCGGGCCCCAGCCAGCCCGCCTCCGCGTACACCGGCAACATCAGCCGCAGCACCTGGAGCTGACGCCGCCTCGCCCACACCACCAGCCAGCTGAGCAGCGCGAAGACCGGCAGCATCAGCAGCCCGTAGACCAGCGCGAACCCGGTGAAGGACAGCGAGGTGGAGGCGTTCCACGCCGAGTGCAGGCCCATCGCCGCCGCGAGGCCGAGCAGCGGGAGCGCGATCCGCGGCGCCCGCCGCCCCGGCGCGAGCGCCGTCGCGAGGCCGAAGCCGAGGCCGGTGAGCGCGGTGAACATCGGATGGGCCAGCGGCGCCAGCACCACCCGTACGACGAAGGTGAGCACCGTCTGCGAGTCCAGCACGTCCGTCACCCCGGCCTCGCGGTCCTCGGCGAAGGAGCCGCCCAGGTAGAGGATGTTCTCGGTGAACGCGAAGCCCGTCGCGGTGACCCCCGCGGCCAGTACTCCGGCGAGTACGCCGTGGAAGGCCCGCGGCCGGTGCACGAAGAGCAGCAGCACGGCCGCCGCCTTGGCGGACTCCTCCACCATCGGCGCCACCACGGTGAGTTCCAGGGTGTCGGCGTGCTCCGGCGTCATGGTGGCCGCGTCTCCCGTGAGCCACTTCGTCACCAGGCCGTTGACCAGCAGCGCGAACAGGGTCGCCGCGCAGGAACCCCAGCCGAAGGCGAAGGCCACCGCCCGCCGCGGCTTGGGGATGACCGCGTCCATCCACCAGAAGACGCCGAAGAGGAAGGGCAGCGGCAGCAGCGCAAGACCGAGCCCCGCCGCGAAGCCCGCCCCGCCCGTCTCCCTGCCCACCAGCAGCCCGGCGCCCACGCCACAGGCCGTCAGCAGGGCGCCGACGGCCAGGGAGCGGGGGGTGGTGGTGCGCGGGGAGGCGCGCGGGGCGGGGAGTGGGGGCACTCCCCGACTGTACGGTGTGGCATGTCGGCGCCAACAGATTGTGCCGGGCCTGCCCCGCCGTGCCGCGCCGGTTCGCCGCCGCCTCCCGCGGGGCCGGGGCGGCGGCGCTCAGGCGGGAGCGGCGACCAGCCGGCGGATGCTCATCGGCCGGGCGAGCACCTCCCGGAGCACCTGCTCCACGTGGCGGAAGTGCGCGGTGGCGAAGTGTTCCTCCAGGGCCCGCGGGCCCGTCCACTCCTCGACGATCACCATGCGGGCGCCGTCGTTGGGGTCGGCGTAGAGGCGGTAGGCGAGGCAGCCGGCCTCCTCCACGGAGGGCTCGATCATCGCCTCCAGGGCGGTGCGGAGCCGGTCCTCCCGGCCGGGGGCGGCGACGCATTCCGCGAGAACGGTGAGGGACATGGGTCTCCTTACGGTGCGGGACCGGGCGCCCGCGGTCGGGGGCAGGCGCATGCGGTCAGGGACGGGCACGTGCGGTCAGGGGCGGACGGGGCCGGTGCCCGCCCCTGAGGCGGTGAGGGCGGCGGCGATCTCCGCCAGGTCGGCCGCGGTCAGGCGCACCGAACCCGCCCCGATCCAGCCGTCGACCTGTCCCGGCCTGCGGGCGCCGACGATGGCGCCGGTGACGCCGGGCCAGGCCAGCACCCAGGCGAGGGCCACCTCGGCGAGGTTGGCGCCGTGCCGCTCGGCCACCGGGCGCAGGGCGTCCACCGCCTGGAGGCCGGCGGCCAGGCCCGTGGTGAAGTCCCGGTGCGAGGCGCGCCAGTCGTCCGCGGGCAGGCTCGCGGCCCGTTCGGCGGAGAAGGCGCCGGTGAGCAGCCCGGACTGCAGCGGCGAGTAGGCGATCACGCCGGTGCCGTGGGCGTGCGCCCAGGCGACCTCGGCGGCGGCGGAGCGGTTGAGCGCGGAGAACGGCGGCTGGATCGCGTCGACATGGGCGATCCGCTCGGCGGCAGCCAGCTGCTCGGGCGAGTGGTTGGACAGGCCGATCGCCCGGACCTTGCCCTCGGCCTTCAGCTCCGCCATGACCTGCCAGTACTCCTCAAGCGGCGTGGCGTTCGCGGAGACGGCGCCGCCGCCCTCGCCGACGTACTCAAGCGACTCGCCGGTGTCGGGCCAGTGCACCTGGTAGAGGTCGATGCGTTCGACGCCGAGCCGGCGCAGCGAGTCCTCGACCTCGCGGCGGACGCTGTCGGGGCGCATGATCCGGCGGGGCGCGGCCTGCGGCTCCCGCGGGTCCCAGACCAGCCCGACCTTGGTGAACAGGTAGGGGCGTTCGGCCTCGGGCAGGGCGGCGACGGCCTTGCCGACCAGCTCCTCGGCGTGGCCGAGGCCGTAGGCGGGGGCGGTGTCGATCCAGTTGACGCCCGAGTCGATCGCGTGCCGGATCGTGGCGATCGACTCGGTGTCGTCGGTGGGGCCCCAGCCGAAGCGCCAGCCGGAGCCGGACACCGCCCAGGAGCCGAACCCGAGGCGGGAGACGTTCATGCCGGTGCCACCGAGGGGACGGGTGGGCAGGAGAGGGGAGGACACAGCGGTTTCCTTCCGGGGATCTGACGGTGGGAGAGCCGAGGGGCGCGGTGGGCGCCCGGGCCGGAACCGTTCCGGCCCGGCTCACTCTGCTCGCCCGGCCGCCGCCCACCCAGTGGCGGCCGGTGCCTGGGCACGGCGAGACCAGGCTGCGGGGGCGACGCGGGCGGGGCCGGGCGGGGATACTCGCGGCATGTCCCTGGACAGACGCGCAGAACTGGGCGAATTCCTCCGCTCCCGCCGGGCCCGGCTGCGGCCGGAAGAGCTGGGGCTGGCCGACTACGGCGGGCGGCGGCGGGTCCCCGGCCTGCGCAGGGAGGAATTGGCGCGGCTGGCCGGGGTGAGCGTGGACCACTACGTGCGCCTGGAGCAGGGCCGCACCCTGCACTTCTCCGAGGCCGTGCTGGACGCCGTCGCCCGCGCGCTGCGCCTGGACGCCGTGGAGCGCGAGCACCTGTACCGGCTGGCGCGGCCCTGGCCGCAGGGCCGGCCGGAGCCGGGCCGCCCGGAGGGGGAAGAGCCGCAGCGGGTGCGGCCCGGGCTGCGCCGGCTGCTGGACTCGGCGGCCGACGTGCCGGCGTACGTCGTGGGCCGGAACACCGACGTCCTGGCCTGGAACCGGCTCGCTGCGGCGCTGATCACGGACTTCGGGGCGCTGCCGCCCCGGCAGCGGAACCTGGCCCGCCTGGTCTTCCTCGACGAGGGAACGCGCAGCCTGTACGCCGACTGGTGGGACAAGGCCCGCGACGTGGCCGCCTACCTCAGGCTCGACGCCGGACGCCACCCAGGCGACCCGCAGACGGCGCGGCTGCTGGAGGAACTCGACGCCGCCAGCCCGGAGTTCCGGGCGGCCTGGGCGGAGCACCGGCTCAAGGACAAGACCCACGGGCGCTACCGCTACCGGCATCCGGTGGTGGGCGAGCTCGACCTGGGCTTCGAGACGCTGCGGCTCCCCGACGACCCGGATCAGGCGCTGGTCGCGCACACGGTGGAGGAGGGCTCGCCCTCGGAGACGGCGCTGCGGCTCCTTTCGACCTGGGCCGAGAGCCTGCCGGTGAACTGAGGGCCCCGCCGCCTCCCGCGCCCCGGCGTGCACCCCCCGGGCGCGGAGGCGCCGGGCGCGGGGGCGCCGGGCGCGGGGGCGCCGGGCGCGGGGGCGCCGGGCGCGGGGGCGCGGGAGTCTCGCCGGGCGGCGGCCGGGCGCCGGCGCGCGGGAGCCGGGGCTCAGGGCAGGCGGCGGAACAGCAGGTCGTGGACCACGTGCCCCTTGGCGAGCCCCTGGCGTTCGAACCTGGTCGCCGGCCGTCCGGCGGCCCGCGCCGCGGCGAACCCGCCGCCGGGGACCGCGTTGCGCAGGGAGGGGCTCGCGGTGAGCACCTCCAGCATCCGCTCGGCGTAGGGCTCCCAGTCCGTCGCGCAGTGCAGCAGCGCCCCCGGCGCCATCCGGGAGGCGGCCAGCTCCACGAACTCCGGCTGGATGATGCGCCGTTTGTGGTGCCTGGACTTGGGCCACGGGTCGGGGAAGAACACCCGCACCCCGGCCAGCGCCGGTCCCGGCGCCAGCATCTCGCGCAGCAGCAGCACGGCGTCCCCGTTGGCCACCCGCACGTTGTCCAGGCCGCGCTCCTCGGCCAGGCGCAGCAGGTTGCCCTGGCCGGGGGTGTGCACGTCGGCGGCGAGGATGCCGGTGTCCGGGTCGGCCGCGGCCATCTCCGCGGTGGCCTCCCCCATGCCGAACCCGACCTCGAGCACGACGGGGCGGCCGGAGAACAGGGCCCGCAGGTCCAGGCGGCTCAGGCCGTCGATCTCGATGCCCCACCGCGGCCACAGCCGCTCCAGGGCCTGCCGCTGCGCCTGCGTGACGCGGCTGCGCCTGGGCTGGAAGCTGCGGATGCGCCGCTGGTGGCGGTCCCCGGCCGGATCGGGCTGCGGCCCGGCCCCGGGCGCGAACATCGTGGCCGCCCGCGGCTGAGGCACCGCGGGTGCCATGGCCCCGGCCGCGGGGCGGGGCTGAGCGGAGGGTTCGTCGCACACAATGCGTCCGATTTTACGGGTTTGGCGCGGCGCCGGGCCCGCCTTGGGGCAGCCCGGGAGGAACCGGGCGGCGTCCCGGCCACGTCGGAGGGGGTGACCGGATCGGGCGCGGGGGGGCGCGCGGCCCGGTGAACCGGGGGAAGCGCGCGGAGGTGCCATGTCGGAAGGGGAAGGCCGGATAGGGCTCGCGGTCGCGGTGGGGGTGATCCTGCTCGCCGTGCTGACGGTCTGGGTGGTGGTGTTCAGCCGCCAGGACGGGGCCGCCGACAGCGGGCAGGGGAGGAGACGACGGCGCCCGCCGTTCCCCTGGAGCTGGCGGAGGTGTGGCGGGCACGGGACGTGCCCGCCGCGGCGCAGGGCGATCGGGCGCTCGCCATCCGCCTGTGGCCGGGGGAGGACACGCTCACCCTGGTGTCCGCGGCGGGGGTCGTCGGCTACGGCACGGCCGACGGGGAGCCGCGGTGGGAGGCGGCCGCCCCGTCAGGGGCCGGGGCGCCCTGCGCGGCGGCGCCTGGGGAGAACTCCGCCGGTCTGGGCGCCGTGTTCTACACGGCGGGCGACGGGGGCTGCTCGGTGCTCGCCGTCCTGGACACCACGAACGGCGCCCTGCTGTGGTCCACGGACCTGGCGGTGCCCGGGCGGCCGCCCGCCGCGCCGGACGAGGTCGCGGTGACGGTGGGCGAGGCCGCCGTGACCGCGAACCTGGACCGGGCGGGCAGCCCCGCCGGCTTCCACCGCTTCGAGGCGGCAGGCGGCGCGGAACTGCCGCTTCCCGAGCCGCCGCGGGACGAGGCCGCGCCCTGCCCGGTGGAGCGGCGCACCGAGGCGATCAGGCACGCCGGCTCGCGGATCGTCGCGCTCAGCACCTGCGCGGGCGCGGTCCCCGAACTCGCCGCCTACGCGATGGACACCGGCGAACTGCAGTGGACGCACCCGGTGAGCGACCCCGTGTCCGCCTTCACGGGCATCCTGGCCGGAGACCCGGTCCTGCTGGCCCAGCGCGACACGAACGGCACGGGCGACACGGACGGCGCGGACGGCGCGGACGGCGCGGAGGGCGGGCCGGGCGCCGGCGCGGAGGGCGAGGAGCTGGTGGCGTACTCCGAGACCGGCGAGGAGCTGTGGCGGATGCCGCGGCCGGACGCGTTCCGGGTGGCGGGCGGCGTCCTGTGCGCCGGTTTCGCGGCGGACGCGGAGGAGCCGGGCGCCACGCAGGGGACCGGAGGCACGGAGGACACCGGGGACACCGGGGACGCCGGGGACACCGGGGACACCGAGGACGCCGAGGGCGGGATGCGGTTCGCGGGCTACGGCCTGGTCGACGGCGAACGCCGCTGGACCGCGGAACTGCCGGACGGCACGCGGCTGCTCGGGGTCGAGGGCGACGGGCGGCTGCTGATCGGCCACACCGCGGGCGACGCGTTCGCCCTGCGCCGGCTCGACCCGGCGGACGGCACCCTCACCCCGGCCTCGACCGTCCCGCTCGACGGGCACCGCGCCACCGACCGCCCGGTCGTCGCCTACGACGACGACCAGCTCTACGTGCTGACCGCCGTCGAGTCCGCGGACGCGCCCGGGGGCGAGGCGCTGCGCCTGCGCGCCTACGAGCGCTGAGCCGGGCGCCCGCGGGCGGCGTCCCGTGCCGCTGTCATGTGCGAGCTCATGCGGGAGCGGTCAGCACGGTGCGCGCCCGCTCCTGCAGCTCCTTGACCAGCGGCTCGTGCTCGTAGGGCGCCAGCCGGTGCAGCAGGTCGCGCACGTAGTCGGTGGTGCGCGCCGAGGAGATCCGGCCCGCGACCTCAAGCGCGCGCGAACCCACCGCGCAGGCGGCGTCCAGGTTGCCCGACTCCAGCTCGGCGACGGCCGCCACCACCAGCCGCAGGCCGTGCGAGCGGACGAACTCCTCGGTCGGCTCCGACAGGGCCTGCTCGGTGAAACGCCGCACCTGGCCGGGCACCTTGAGGTCGATGTAGCACTCGGCGGCGTCGGCGGCGAGCCTGTCGTGCGCGTAGAAGTCGAGCCAGCCGGGGTCGTCGTCGCCCTCCCTGGCGCGTTCGAGCCAGCTCTCGGCGGCGGCGAGGGCGTGACCGCAGCCCGCGGCGTCGCCCGCCTTCGCCAGCGCGCGGGCCTCGACGAGGTGGAAGAAGCTCCTGGTGCGGGCGGTGGCCCACTGGCGGTTGCGCTCCAGGGCGGCCTGGGCGAGGTCGACGCCCTCCTCGGCGAAGCCGCGGTAGGTCGCCTGCAGCGACATCGACGCCAGCACGTAGCCGCCGAGCGGCACGTCGGCGGCGGCCCTGGCCAGCCTGAGGGCCTGGATGTAGTAGCGCTGGGCGGCCTCCTGCTGGCCGGTGTCGAAGGCCATCCAGCCCGCGAGCCTGGTCAGTTCGGCCGTGGCGCGGAAGAGGGAGCGCCCGACCTCGTCGCTGTAGCTGCCGAGCAGCAGCGGCGCGGCGTCGGTGCGCAGGCACTCGGGAACCATGGAGGAACGCCAGTCCCCGCCGCCGTACTTGGAGTCCCAGCGCCTGGCCTCCTCGGCGGCCTCCCGCAGCTTGGAGACGTCGGAGTGGCCCACCCGGCCGCCTGCCCCCTCCTGGGGGGCCGGGGCCTCGCGGGCGACGGAGGCGTCGACCTGGCTTATCAGCCAGCGCGAGACGGGGCCGGCGTAGGCGCTCACCGCGAAGGAGCCGGCGAGCGATTGCCAGATGCCCTTGCCCGGGGTGACGTCGAGCCGGTAGAGGGCGGTGGCCGAGTCCACGGCGCCCGGCACGTCCCTGGGGAAGGCGAGGCCGATCTCGGGGGCCGGATCGGTGTCGGCCAGGCCGATCTCGTGGAGCGGAACCGGGCGGCCGAGCTTGCCGCTGATCGCCGCGGCGATGAGATGGGGCGCCGAACCCTGCGGCACCATGCCCTTCGTCACCCAGCGGGCGACGGAGGTCTTGTCATATCTCAGCGTCAATCCCCGCTGCGCCCCCAGGTCGTTGACCCGACGGGCGAGACCGGCGTTACTGATTCCCGCAAGGGCGAGAACTGCACCTAGCTTCTCGTTCGGCCCGCGTGGCTCCCTGGACATGTGCGCACCCCTGACACACCAACGGCAGCCCCGCGACCAGCACGAGGCGTTTCCGTACCTCCGCCAACCCAGCGTAGTTCGGCGCCTGCTGACCGTTAAGGGGGTGTGCTCCGGATGGCGCGTTTGTTGCCGTACAGGTGTGCGAACGCTGCCCCGTCCGCCGTCTCTTTGCCGATTGTGCTCCGGGCATGTGGCCGTGCGCCCGGCCGTGCGCTCTGCCGGCGCGCGGGGTGGAGCGCTTCGATGGAAACCGCGTGGGTCGGCCCGCTGCCCTTGACGGAATCGGCGGGCCGGGGGAAGCCGCCATCTCATTCCCCGCGGATGGCGGCCTGGTCCGGGAGGCGACCAGCGCCTCCCGGACCACAACTCTCCTGCCCCGGCGGAGGCGGCGTCATGAGCCGTTCTCCGGCCAGACTTTGGCCGAAAACAGCCGGTTTTCCGCGAAACGCATCAGGCGTCACTCCGGGAACCGGCCGGGTACGTGCGGTAGTTCGCCACGCCACGCGAACTACCTCCCAGGTATGCCACGTTCACGTCAGTCGCATGGCAGCATGGGCCTCGGCACACCTACGCGACGGGCCCACCCGGACGAGGCCCGAGGCTCATTCTTCAGCGGGGGAGGCGGCGATGCGGTGGTTGGTCGGCTGGTCGGGGGCCTCTGCCAGCGCTGCCAGGGACATCCAGCCGCTCGGCGCCCAGCTGCTGTGGGAGGGGCCCGACCCCCTGTGGGCCGTCGGCGACTGGCGCCCGGACGAGATCCGCCTCGTCTACGCCGAGGGCGACACCCACCTCGCCGTCTTCGGCTACTGCGGCGCCGACGACGCCACCCTGCGCCGCTCCCTCGTCTCGGCGCGCGCCGGCGCGCTGCGCCAGCTCACCACCTGGCCCGGCAGCTACACCGCGGTCGCCCGCTTCGGCCGCCGCACCGTGATCCCCGCCGACCTGGCCGGCACCCGGCCCGTCTTCCACGCCGACTGGGCGGGGGGCACCGCCTACGCCACCGCCGCCCTGCCGCTGGCCGACCTCACCGAGGCCCAGCTCGACGTCCCGCACCTGGCCGCCCTGCTCGCCTGCCCCGAGGCCCCCGAGGCCGTCGGCCAGGGCACCCCCTACCGCGGCGTCCACCGCGTCCCGCCAGGACACGCGCTGATGCTGCGCGAGGGCGGCAGCCGCGACCTCGTCGACTACGAGCCCGCCACCCCCACGGTCGTCGCCGCGCCCCCCGTGGAGCGCGAGGCCGCCATCGCCGGCGTGCGCGACGCGCTCGTCGAGGCCGTGCGCACCCGGCTCGCGGCCCCGCGGCACGCGCCGGCGCGCGACGCGGGCCCGGTCCCCGGCATGGGCCCGGAGGCCAGGCGCGCCGCCCGGCGCGGCCCGGAACCGGCCCCCGGCGTCGGCGCCGACCTCTCGGGCGGCAGCGCCTCGGCCACCCTCGCGCTGCTCGCCGCCGGCCTGCCGGGCATGCCGGGCACCGTCTTCGGCACCGGCGCCACCCAGGCGGGCGAGCGGCTGCTCGCCGTCACCTTCAACGACCTGACCGCCACCGGCACCCCGAGCGCCGTCGCCCGCGCCGCCGAGCTCGAACGGGCCCGCGCCATCGCCGAGAACCCCCGCCTGCACCACGTGGTGGTCGCGGCGGGGGAGGAGGCGCTGCCCTACGCGGGCCTCGACAACGGGCCGCTCACCGACGAGCCGGGGCCCTCCCTGGTGAGCGCCGCGCGCCACCGCCACCGCCTCGCCGCCGGCAGCGCCGACCACCTCATCGGCCAGGGCGCACGCCAGGTGATGGACGCCCACCCGGCGCGGCTCGCCGACCTGCTGCTCGACCGGCGCCGCCGCCACCTGCTGCGCCCGGTCACCGCGCTGGCCAGGGCAAGCGGGGGCGGCAGCCGTTCCATGCTGGTGCCGTTCACCGTCTACCGCGCCGCCCGCCGCCTGGCCCGTACCCCCTACCCCGAGGGCCTGTCCCACGCGGCCGTCCTGCTGCGGCAGCCGATCGACGCTTTCGGCGAGGAGCCGCACGAGGACGGCGCGCTGGGCGCCTCGCTCGCCGCGCTGGCCTGGTGCCGCCCGGGCCCGGCCGCCCGCTGGCTGACCGGCGAGGCCCTGGCCGAAGTATCGATTCGGCTTGAGGCGGTGGCCGCGCGCCCGCGCGCCGCCTCGGCCGGCGGGCGCCCCGGCGCGCTCCGGGCGCGCGCCGCCCTGGCCAGGCACGCGGCCGACCACCGCGTCTTCGAACAGGCCGCGGAGGTACGCCATCAGCGCCTGCACGCCCCCTTCTACGACAACCAGGTGGTACGCGCCTGCCAGGTGCTGCCCGAGACCCTCCGCGTCCAACCCGGGGCGCGCGCCGACGTGTTGCGCGCCGTCTTGGAGGGCGCGGGCGTGCGGAGCCTGCCCCCCGGCTGGGGCGCCACCACATACGCCACGCACGGCGAGGCGGTCCGCACCGGCCTGCGCCGCCACATCGGCGAGCTGGTCGACCTCTTCGACGCCCCGCTGCTCGCGGACGCGGGCCTGATCGAGGCCCGCGTGGTGCGCAAGGCGCTGCGCGCCGCCTCGGAGGGCGCACTCCTCCCGCTGGACGGGCTGGCCGAGCTGGTCTCCACGGAGGTGTGGCTGCGGCGCCTGCTGACCCGCCGCGGCTCCTGCTGGACGGCCGAGGGCCACCACGACCCGCGCGCCGTCACCAGCGGCGTCAGCCCCTGACCGCCCGGCCCCACCTCCTCCGGCCCCGCACCGCACCGCCCCGGCGCACCCCGGCGCACCGTGATCCACCCGTTTCCCCCCGCACCACCCCCCGCTGACCCGCCCCGCCGCGCCCTCTTCCGGCCCGCGCCCGTCTTCCGGCCCGCGCCCGTCTCCCGGCCCGCGCCCGTCTCCCGGGCGGCCACGATCCGGCTCGCTCCGCCTTCCCCCGCCCACGGCCGCCGCTTCACGCGCCCGCAACCCGCCTCCCGGGCCGCCTCGTTCCGCCTCTCGCGCCGCTCCCCCGGCCCGCTCCCCCCGGCCCGCTCCCCCGCGCCGCCCGCGCGCGGCGGCGTGGCCCGGGGCGGGGCGGCGCCGGGGAAGGGGGCGGCGGGCGGGGGGAACCGGCGGGCGCGGGTGGCGACAATGGGGGAGTGCGGTATCTGATTCTCGGCGGGACCGAGGCGCGGGACGCCGAGGGGCGCCCCGTGGCGCTCGGCGGGGCGCGCCTGCGCGCCCTCCTCGCCGCGCTGGCGCTGCGCGCCGACCGCGCGACGTTCGTGCCCGCCGAGCGGCTGATCGACGAGATCTGGGCCGAGGAGCCGCCGGGCGACGCCCGCGCCGCCCTCCAGGCGCTCGTCGGCCGCCTGCGCCGCGCCCTCGGCCACGGCCGCGTCCTCTCCGGGCCCGGCGGCTACCGGCTGCGCGTCGCCGCCCCCGAGGAGGAGGTCGACCTCTTCCGCTTCCGCCGCCTCGCCGCGGCCGGGGAGCGCGCCGCCGCCGCGGGCGACCACGCCGCCGCGGCCGCGCACCTGCGCGCCGCCCTCGCCCTGTGGCGTGGCCCGGCCCTCGCCGACCTGCCGGGCCGCGGGCGGGCCGCCGCGCGCCCCGAGGCGGAACGGTTCGCCGCGCTGCGCCACCGCCTCGCCGCCGACCTCGCCCGCGGCCCCGCCGAGGCCCTGCTGCCCGAACTCGCCGAACTGGCCGCCGCCCACCCGCTCGACGAGCCGATACGCGCGCTCCACCTCCGCGCCCTGCGCGCCGCGGGGCGCCCCGCCGAGGCCCTCGCCGCCTACGCGGCGGCCAGGCACACGCTCGCCGAACGGCTCGGCACCGAGCCCGGCCGCGAACTGCGCGCCCTGCACGCCGAGTTGCTCGCCGCCCCGGCGGAGCAGGAGCCGCCCCCGGGGCGGGTCGGCAACCTCCGCCCCCGGCTGACCAGCTTCGTCGGCCGCGCCCGCGAACTCGCCGCGCTGCGCGCCGACCTCGGCCAGGCCCGGCTGATCACCCTCACCGGCCCGGGCGGCTCGGGCAAGACCCGCCTCGCCGAGCACGCCGCCGCGGCGGCCGCCGCCGCGTACCCCGACGGCGTCTGGCTCGCCGAACTCGCCCCCCTCGACCACCCGGCGGCCGTGCCCGGCGCGGTGCTCGCCGCCCTCGGCCGCCGCGACACCACCGTGCTCACCGGCGCCCAGGACCACTCCGGGCTGACCGGCAGGCTCCTCGACCACTGCTCGGGGCGGCGGCTGCTGCTCCTCCTCGACAACTGCGAACACCTCGTCGCGGCCGCCGCCACCCTCGCCGAGACGCTGCTCACCCACTGCCCCCGGCTGACCGTCCTGGCCACGAGCCGCGAACCGCTCGGCGTCCCGGGGGAACTCGTGCGCCCCGTCGAGCCCTTGCCGCCCGGACCCGCCCACCGGCTCTTCGCCGAACGCGGCACCGCGGCCCGCCGCGACTTCGACCCGGCCCTCGACGCGCCCGCCGTCGCCGAGATCTGCCGCCGCCTCGACGGGCTGCCGCTCGCCATCGAACTGGCCGCGGCCAGGCTGCGCTCCCTCACCCCGCGGCAGATCGCCGACCGGCTCGACGACCGCTTCCGCCTGCTGACCAGCGGCAGCAGGACGGTGCTCCCCCGGCAGCAGACCCTGCGGGCGGTCGTCGACTGGTCCTGGGACCTCCTCTCCCCGCCCGAGCGGACCGTGCTGCGCCGCCTCTCCGTCTTCCAGGGCGGCTGCACCCTGGGCGCGGCGGAACGGGTCTGCGCCGACGGCGAGTCGGTCCGCCGCGAGGACGTCCTCGGCCTGCTCGCCGCCCTCGTCGACAAGTCCCTCCTGGTCGCCGTCCAGCCGACCCCGGGCCCCAGCCCGGGCCCGCCGCACCCCGGCGCCGGGTCGCCCGAGGCGCACCGGGCCCAAGAGGCGCACGGGCCGGCGGAGGCGAACGGGCGGGAGGCGAACGGCGCGAACGGCGCGCGCGGCGAAAGTCGCGCGCCGGGCGCGCACCACCGGTCAACCACCCGGGAAACCCGCCCCGCGGCACCCGGCAGGCCCCCCGCGGCCCCGGCCGTGCGCCCCGGCGCGCCCCCCTCCGGACCCGGCGACGCGGTGGCACTCGAAGAGGCGCGCGAAGAGTTCCGGCCAGCACCCGGCACGGAGGGCGGCCCCGGGGCCGGCGCGGGGGCCGATTCCGGGGCCGATTCGGGGGTCCGCTACCGCATGCTGGAGACCATCCACGAGTACGCCGCCGCGCGCGCCGCCGCCGAGGCGGCCGAACTCGCGGCCACCCGCCGCCGGCACACGGAGCAGATCCTCGCCTTCCTCGACCACGCGGCCCCCCGGCTGCGCACCGCGGGGCAACTGCGCTGGTTCGCCCGCATCGAGGCGGACCTCGACAACATCAGGGCCGCCCTGCGCCGCTCCCTGGACGAGGCCGACCTGGACACCGCGAGCCGCCTCATCCTCTCCCTGGGCTGGTTCTGGTTCCTGCGCAACCACCGCGAGGAGGCGGTGAGCTGGATCGAAGGCGCCCTCGCCCTCGACCCGGAGGCCGCCCTCGACCACGCGCCCTTCGGCGAGCACGACCCCTCGCCCACCGGCCCCGCCTACCTGCGCCGGCTCGAACTGCGCCTGCTCGCCTACTTCCTGCGCCAGGAGACCGGCCGGGAGGAGCGGGAGCCGAGCCTCGGCCCGCTCACCAGCTACGCCCGCCGCGTCACCGCCGCCTTCGGCCGCTCCCCGGTGCCGCAGAGCGTCCGCTTCCCCGGCCTGCTGTGGCCGTTCACCGCGCTGATCAGCGGCGGCTACCCGGCCGGGCTGCGGGAGATGGACCGCGCCGTCGCCCGCTGCCGCGAACTCGGCGGCCCCTGGGAGCTGGCCGTCCTCCTGCTCTTCCGCACCCACCTGCGCTTCGACGTGCCGGGCGCCGCCGCGGCCGCCGGCACCGTCGAGGACGCCGCGGCCGACCTCCCCGAGCTGGAACGGCTGGCGCGGCACGTCGGCGACCGCTGGCTCAGCTGCGAGGTGCACGGCGTCCGGGCCGCCACCGAGATCGCCCGCGGCGACTTCGACGTCGCCAGGAGGGAGTTCGAGGAGGCCATCCGGGTCGCCGAGGAGATCGGCGCCGACGCGGAGGTGCCCTTCTTCACCGTGCGCATGGCCGAGGTGGCCTTCTACGCCGACGACCTCGACCGGGCCGAGAAGCTGCTGGAACGGGCGCTCGGCGACGCGGAACGCCTCGGCAGCCAGGACGTGCTGAGCATCGCCCACCTCACCGGCGCCGCCATCGCCCTGGACCGCGGCGCCCTCGCCAGGGCCCGCGCCCTGCGGGCCCTGGCCCTGCGGCACGCCAAGCGGGCCACCCCGCCGCCGACCCTCGAGGTCGCCTGCGGCGCCCTCACCGCCCGGCTGCTCGCCGCCGAGGACGGCGACCCGCGGCAGGCCGTGACCGAGGCCCGCGACGCCCTGCACGCCGCCCTGACCACCGGCTGCTCCGCCGCCCTGATCTCCTCCGTCACGCTCGCCGCCGCCACCGCCGCCCGGCACGCGGGAAGGAAGGAGGAGGCCGCGCGCCTGCTCGGCGCCGCCCTCGCCCCGCGGAGCGCCGCCTCGCTGACGGCCCCGGAGCGGCGCGAGATCGCCACGCTGCGCCGGGACACGGCCGATGCCCCCGCCGCCGCGGCCCGGTCGCTCGACCCCGAGGGCGGGCTCGCGCTCCTCGACTCGCTGCTCGACGCGCTCCCGCCCGCAGGCCCCGCCCGCCAGGAGCGCACCCCGCGAGCACGCCCCTGAGGAACCGCACCGCGGCCCGGCCGGGCAACGCCCCACCGCCCCCACGGCCGCGGAGGACCACGGAAGGCGCTCAGCACCTTTCCGAACGCAACCCCTGGAGCAGAATCTGCAGCAGGCGCCCGCCGACCGCCGTCTGCCGCGCCGGATCGTCGATCCGCGGCGGCGTCGTCGCTATCACCAGCATCAGGTCCGCCACCGTCACGTCCGGGCGCAACTGTCCCGCCGCCCGCGTCCGTTCCACCAGCTGCCCGACCGCGGACAGCAGCTCGCGCGCACCCCCGCCGGCCGCCTCCCCGGCACCGGCACCCTCGGCCCCCGCCTCCCCCTCGGCGGCCTCGCTGTTTCCCGCCGCACTCTCCGCCGCACACCCCGCCGGGCGCTCCGAAGCCCCGCCCCCGGCCGCACCCGCCGGCTCCTGCGGCCCCCCGCCCGCACCCGCCGGCCCGGCCGATCCCGCCCCGGCCCCGGACTCCGCCTCGCCGCCCCCGCCCGGCGCCGCCCCCCGCTGCCGCGGCACCCGCTCCTGCGCCCCGGCGGAGGCACTCGCCACCAGCAGCTCCGGCGGCAGCAACCGCCCCGCGCCACCCGCCGCGGAACGCTGCACGAAATCCTCCAGCGCCCCCCACGGCTCCTCGTCGAGGGCCAGCGCCTCCCGCGCCCTCGCCGTCAGCCGCTGCGTCTCCTCCTCCGCTATGTACCGCACCAGCGCCTCCTTGTTCGGAAAGCGGCGGTACACCGTCCCGACGCCGACCCGCGCCCGGCGCGCCACCTCCTCCATCGGGGCCCCGTACCCCTGCTCCCCGAACACGTCGCGCGCCGCGCTCAGCACGTGCCGCAGATTGCGCTGCGCGTCCACCCGCAAAGACGTCGCCTTTCCCACCGCATTTCCACCCACGGCACACCGCCCCTTCGGCAGGGCGGCCTCCCGATGACCCGCTGCTTTCCGCGGACTTCCTGACCCCTGAATACGCATACTACTTTTCCCCCGTGCCCCGAACCGTTTCCCGAAAGACCGCCCCACCCGTCAGCCGGAGGAGCGGCGGTACCGCCCGTGGTCGCGAGTACGAACATAGTTGAGCCCTCTGACAGTGAGAAGGCGTGACCGCCCGGCCCCACCCCGCGGGACGCGCGCCGGACCACCCGGCGGCACCGGGAACGAACGGCCGCGCACCCCGCCCGCCTCGCGCCCCCGAACGGAGCAGCGACCGCTGCCGACCTGTGGACAAATCCGCGCCCGCGGGTGCCTCATGGACGGGTGACGAAGCAACCCGAGCACATCGTGGTGATCGGCGGCGGCTATGTCGGTCTCTACACGGCGCATCGCCTCCAGCGTCGACTCAGGCGCGAGCTCAAGCGCGGCGACGTCCGGATCACGGTGATCAGCCCCGAGCCGTACATGACCTACCAGCCCTTTCTGCCCGAGGCCGCCGCCGGGTCCCTCTCGCCCCGGCACGTCGTCGTCCCGCTCCGCCGCGTGCTCGCCCGCTGCCACTTCGTCCCCGGCGAGGCCACCTCCGTCGACACCGAACGCCGCATCGTCACCGTGCGCACCCTCGCCGGCGCCGAGTCCGGCGCGGAACTCACCGAGATCGCATACGACGAACTGGTGCTCGCCCCCGGTTCCGTCTCCCGCACCCTTCCCGTGCCGGGACTCGCCGAGCACGGCATCGGTTTCAAGACCGTCGAGGAGGCCATCGGCCTGCGCAACCACGTGCTGGAACAGCTCGACATCGCCTCCTCCACCCGCGACACGGAGGTCCGCGACGCCGCCCTGACCTTCGTTTTCGTCGGCGGCGGCTACGCGGGCGTCGAGGCGCTGGCCGAACTGGAGGACATGGCGCGTTTCGCCTGCCGCTACTACCACAACATCCGCCCGGAAGAGCAGAAGTGGATTCTGGTCGAGGCGACCGACCGGATTCTCCCCGAGGTGGGCGAGCGCATGGGTACGTACGTGGTGCGCGAGTTGCGCGGACGCAACATAGACGTGCGCCTGAACACCCGCCTCGAATCCTGCGCCGGCCGCACCGCCGTGCTCGGCGACGGCTCCCGCTACCCCACCCGCACCCTGGTCTGGACCGCCGGCGTCAAGCCGAACCCCGTCCTCGCCTCCTGCGGCGTCCCCCTCGACGCCCGCGGCCGGGTCCGCTGCACCCCCGGCCTGCGCGTCGAGGGCGTCCCGCACGTGTGGTCCGCGGGCGACGCCGCCGCGGTGCCCGACCTCACCGCACAGCGGGACGAGGCGACCGGCGCGTGGCCGCCGTGCGCCCCCCAGGCGCAGCACGCCCTGCGCCAGGCCCGCCGCCTCGCGGACAACCTCGTCGCCGCGCGGCGCGGCAGGCCGCTGACCGACTACCGCCACCGGTCCGCCGGCTCCGTCGCCTCCCTCGGCCTGCACAAGGGAGTCGCCCGCATCTACGGCCGCCGCCTGCGCGGTTACCCCGCGTGGCTGGCCCACCGTGTGTACCACCTCTCACGCGTCCCCACTTTCAACCGAAAGGCCCGGGTTCTCGCCGAATGGGCACTTGCGGGACTGTTCAAACGTGAGATCGTCTCACTCGGCTCCCTGGAACACCCGCGGGCCGAGTTCGAGCTCGCGGCCGGCGCCGGAGGGCAACCGGAAGCCAGGTGAGCCGGGTCCCCATGTGACCATGGGTGGACCGGCGTTCGGCGAAGAGTGGAGAAAGAGCACGACAGGACCCGCCCGAAACCCGCGCGAAACCTGCGCGACCCACCCACACCCCCCACACCTTGCGAACCGCGCGGGATGGGCGTAGACCACGAAGACCCCGTACACCACGCGACACGAATCGGATCGGAACGCTGTGAATTTGACGCGCTGGGGTATCCGGCTGCCCGGAGCGCAGCGGCGCCACGCCGCCACCGGAGCCGAGTCCGGCGGCGTGCCGGCGGCCCGCGGCGAATACCGGGAGCGGGCACCGAGCCCGGCACCCACCCGCGGAGTGGAACCCCTCGCCGTGCACGAGCTGCTCGGCCAGGTGCCCGCGCCCGTCGCCGTCGTCCACGGCCCCGATCACCGCGTGGCCTACGTCAACGACGCCTACGCCGCGCTCTTCGGCGAACGCGCCCCGGGCGCCCCCGCCCGCGAGGCCCTCACCGAGCTCGTCGAGCTCGGCCTGCTCCCGCTGATGGACCAGGTGCAGCGCAGCGGCACCCCCCGCACCCTCAAGTCCCGCAGCGTGCCCGGCCGCCCCCGTGAGAGCTACTTCACGTTCACCTGCACTCCCGTCGAACTCGCCGTGCCGGAACGTCGCACCCCGGCCCGCGGCGTCCTCGTCTTCGCCTCCGACGTCACCGACCAGGTCGTCTCGGCCGAGCGGCTGCGCGAGAGCGAGAGCAAGCAGCGCGCCGCCGCCGTGACCCTCCAGCGCACCCTGCTCCCCCAGGAGCTCGAACAGCCGGACGACCTGCGCGTCGCCGCCACCTACCAGCCGGGCGGCACCGACGCGGCCGTCGGCGGCGACTGGTACGACGTGATCACCCTCGGCGCCGGCCGCACCGCCGTCGTCATCGGCGACGTCATGGGCCGCGGCGTGCTGGCCGCCGCCGTCATGGGGCAACTGCGCACCGCGGTCCGCGCCTACGCCAGGCTCGACCTCCCGCCCCACGAGGTGCTCCAGCTCCTGGACGGCCTCGCCTCCGACATCGACCCCGGCCAGATCGCCACCTGCCTCTACGCCGTATACGACCCCAACGAGGGCACCCTCACCTACGCCTCCGCCGGGCACCTGCCCGTCCTCATCAGGGAGCGGGACGGCTCGGTGCGCCGGGTCGGCGAGCCCACCGGCCCGCCGCTGGGCACCGGCGGCTGGGTCCACGCCTCGGGCGTCGTCCCCTTCGGCCAGGGTGCCAGCGCCGTCCTCTACACCGACGGCCTCGTCGAACGCCGCGACGCCGACATCGACGAGGGGCTCGACGCGCTCGAACGCGCCCTGGCCGGCGCGGGGGACAGCCCGCAGATCATCTGCGGCCGGCTGCTGCGCGCGCTCGGCATCACCGAGGAGCACGACGACGACGTCGCGATCCTCGTCCTCTCCTGCCCGGAGCGGCACGGCGAGGAGGCCGACCTGTTCCGCGGCGCGGCCCTCGACCTGCTCGGCGGCGTCGAAGCCGCCCCACGCGCCCGCGCCTTCGCCGACGGGGTGCTCGCCAGCTGGCGCTTCCCCGAGGAACTGCGCGAACTCGGCGTCCTCGCCGCGAGCGAACTGGTCGCCAACTCGCTCAAGCACGGCCGCGCCCCGCTGGGCCTGCGGCTGCGCAGGACCGACCGGCGGCTGATCGTCGAGGTCACGGACGGGGACGAGCATCTGCCGCGCCGCCAGCAGGCCGAGCCGGCCGACGAGGCGGGCCGCGGGATCGCGGTGGTGGCCACCATCGCGGCCGAGTGGGGGGCCCGCAGACTCCCCGAGGGCGGCAAGGCGGTCTGGGCGGAGTTCGCCCTCCCCGTCTCAAGTTGACGCCGCACAGGCGAACGCGTAACGTTGCCCAAGCGCTCGGAAAGGGCGCAATCCACTGTAAGGCTGATCGGCCCGTGAGGGTCTGTTTTGGTGTGTCCGGAACAGGTGCTGCGGGAGCTGGATTTGGTTTCCGGCGGGGATTGGTTCTAAAGTAGTGGGCATACCGAACGAAGCCCGGTGAGGGTCCGTTCCTTGAGAACTCAACAGCGTGTCTATTCTCGTCAATGCCAGTTTATTGATTGAGTAGTTCATTTTTAGCGAGGATTCTCGCGTGAAGCATTCACGGAGA
>NZ_RBAL01000012.1 GCF_003626535.1 Streptomyces hoynatensis | reverse complement strand
TCCGGTGGTCATGGCGGAGGGGAAACGCCCGGTTACATTCCGAACCCGGAAGCTAAGCCTTCCAGCGCCGATGGTACTGCACGGGGGACCGTGTGGGAGAGTAGGACACCGCCGGACAATTATGTGACAGAAAGGGGCCCTTTACCGAAGGAATTCGGTAAAGGGCCCCTTTCGCGTGCTCTTTGTGTTTCCCCCCGGTTCAACCCCTGGATTCAGCCCCTGGAATCAGAGCTTTCCGGAGGTCTTGAGGGCCAGGTAGGCGTCGGCGAGGGCGGGCGGGAGCTCCTCGGGGTCCGCCTCGACGACCGTGACGCCGAGGCGGCGGAGACGTTCCGCGGTCTGGCGGCGTTCGGCCTGGTAGTGGGCCGCGGCGGCGGCCTCGTAGACCCCGGGGACGGTGCCGCGGGTGCGGGCCATCTCCGCGATCCGCGGATCGCCCACCGCGGCCACCACCACCGTGTGCCGCTGCGTCAACCGGGGCAGGACCGGCAGCAGTCCGACCTCGAGGGGAGCGGCGTCGAGCCCCGTGAACAGGACGATCAGCGAGCGGCGGGGGGCGCCGGCCAGGGCCGCCGCGGCCATGGCGCGGGTGTCGGACTCCACCAGGGCGGGTTCGAGCGAGGCCAGGGCCCGGACCACCGCGGGCAGGACGTCGCGGCCGGCACCGCCGCGCACCGAGGCGCGGAGAGTGCGGTCGAAGGCGAGGAGGTCCACGCGGTCGCCGGCGCGGGTCGCGAGCGCCGTCAGCAGCAGGGCCGCGTCCATCGCCGCGTCCAGGCGCGGCACGTCGCCGACGCGGCCCGCCGAGGTGCGGCCGGTGTCCAGGACGAGGAGCAGGTGGCGGTCGCGCTCGGGGCGCCAGGTGCGGACGGCCACCGCGGACTGGCGGGCGGTCGCGCGCCAGTCGATGGAGCGGACGTCGTCGCCGGGCACGTAGGCGCGGAGGCTGTCGAACTCGGTGCCCTCGCCGCGGCTCAACAGCGTGGTGCGGCCGTCGAGTTCACGGAGCCTCGCCAGCTTGGCCGGCAGGTGCCTGCGGCTGGTGAAGGGCGGCAGGACGCGCAGCGCCCACGGGACCGCGTGGCTGCCTTGGCGGGCGGCGAGGCCGAGGGGGCCGTGCGAGCGGATGGTGACGCGGACCGGCCGGTGCTCCCCGCGGCGGGTCGGGCCGAGGGCCGTGGTGAGGCGGCGGCGTTCGCGGGCCGGCACCGTGAGCCGGTGCCTGGCCGCGGCGTACGCGGTGCCCGGCCGCCAGCTGCTCGGCGGCCAGGCGTCGCGGAGTTCGGCGCGCAGCGGGCGCGCCGAGGGGTTGGTGACGGTCAGCCGGACCAGGGCCTCCTCGCCGAGGCGCACCGAGGTGTCTCCCGAGCGGTCGAGGCGCAGGGTGCGGACCGGGGCGGCCCGGGCCAGGTCGTAGAGGACGGCGGCCAGCAGCGGGAGGGCGACGGCGAGGATGCCGCCCCAGCCGGGGAACAGCGCGGCGACCGGCGCGCCGAGGGCGGCGAGGAGCGCGGTGCGTCCGGTGAGGGCCATCAGCGGGGCACCGGGACGCGGGCGAGCAGGCCGGTGAGGACGCTGTCCGCGGTGACGCCCTCCATCTCGGCCTCGGGGCGGAGGCGGACGCGGTGGCGCAGGGTGGGCAGCGCGAGCGCCTTCACGTCGTCGGGGACGACGTACTCGCGGCCGGAGAGCCAGGCCCAGGCGCGGGAGGTGGCGAGCAGGGCGGTCGCCCCACGGGGGGAGGCGCCCAGCGAGAGGGAGGGGGACTCCCGGGTGGCGCGGCACAGGTCGACGACGTAGGCGGTGACCTCGGGGGCGAGGGTGACCTTGGCGACGGCGGCGCGGGCCGCGGCCAGGTCGGCGGGGCCGGCGACGGGGCGCACGCCGGCCCCGGAGAGGTCGCGGGGGTCGAAGCCGGCGGCGTGCCTGGTGAGGACGTCGATCTCCTGCTCGCGGCTGGGGAGGGGGAGGTTGAGCTTGAGGAGGAAGCGGTCGAGCTGGGCCTCGGGGAGGGGGTAGGTGCCCTCGTATTCGAGGGGGTTCTGGGTGGCGGCGACCATGAAGGGCTCCGGCAGCGGGCGCGGGGCGCCCTCGACGGAGACCTGGCGTTCCTCCATGGCCTCGAGGAGCGACGCCTGGGTCTTGGGCGGGGTGCGGTTGATCTCGTCGGCGAGGAGCAGGTGGGTGAAGACCGGGCCGGGCCGGAAGGAGAACTCGGCGGTGCGGGCGTCGTAGACGAGGGAGCCGGTGACGTCGCTCGGCATCAGGTCGGGGGTGAACTGGACGCGTTTGTGGTCGAGTTCGAGTGCGGTGGCCAGGGTGCGGACCAGGAGGGTCTTGGCGATGCCGGGGACGCCTTCGAGGAGGACGTGGCCGCGGCACAGGAGGGCGACGACCAGGCCGGTGACGGCGGCGTCCTGGCCGACGACGGCCTTGCCGATCTCGGCGCGCAGGGCTTCGAGCGCGGCGTGCGGGCCGGCGGCCGGCCGGTCGGGGCGGTCTGTTGAGACGGTCACGAGCTGCGGTCCTCGCCTTTCCGTGGTGGGTGCGGTGTCGGTGGGGGGTTCTCGTGGGGGGAGAGGCGGCGTTCCAGGTCGTCCAGGGCGCCGGCCAGGCGGACGAGGGCCGGATCGTCCTGGGGCGGGGGCCCGAAGAGGAGGGCGTGGACCTCAGGGGCGGGCCGGCCGGTGTGCGCGGCGACGGCCGCGGCCAGCGCCTCGGGGGCGGGCGCGGTGGGGAGGCCGAGGAGGGGGGCGAGGCGGGCGCGGCAGGCGGCGCGCAGGGCCTCGGCGGCGCGGTCGCGGGCGCCGGCCTGGTGGTAGAGGCGGGCGCGGCCCTCGGTGGTCTCGCCGGCCCGGACGAGGACGGGGAGGGGCTCGGTGAGGAGGGGGCCGAGGCGGCGGGCGCGCCAGAGGGCGGCGAGGCCGAGGGCGATGGCGAGTTGGAGGGTGGCCCAGCGCCAGCCGGGGTCGAGGAGGCCGAACAGGCTGCGCTGTTCCTCCGCGGTGGGGGCGTCCTCGGCGGAGGGGAGGTACCAGACGAGGTGCGGGTGGGCGCCGAGGAGCTGGAGGGCGAGGGAGGCGTTGCCCTGCTCGTCGAGGTGGTCGTTGTAGAGGAGGTCGGGGGTGCCGAGGAGGACGGTGTCGGCGGTGGGGTCCGTGCCGCCGGTGCCGGTGGGGAGGAGCAGGAGGGTGGGCAGGCCGTCGACGGGGTAGCAGGCCGCGGCGCCCTCGGGCGGCGGGGTGCTCAGGGCGTAGCGGTAGCCGCCGAGGCGGGCGGTTCCGGCGCGGCGGGCGGCGTCGAGGGGGCAGTCGGGGGCGCGTTCGGCGGTGGGGGCGGGGGCGGCGGCGGTCACGGTGGGGGCGAGGGCGTCGAGGGCCTGCTGTCCCGGGGCGACGAGGACGGTGCGGCCGCCGCGGGCGGTGGCCTCGGCGAGTCGCCGGCTCGCGTGGGGGGTGAGGGCCTCGGGGTGGGCGACGAGGAGGGTGGTGCCGGGGCCGGTGGCGCGGGCGGCCTCCGCGGCGGTGGTGACGAGGGTGGTGTCGACGCCGTGGCCGGCGAGGAGTTCGGCGAGGGCGCGGCTGCCGGTCGGGGTGGCGGAGCGGGGGTTGAGGGTGCCGGTGTCGCCCGCGGTGAACAGGGCGATGAGCAGGCCGGTGAGGGCGAGTACGGCCGCGGCGGCGAGCGGTCCCCGGGCGCGCCGCCACAGCTGGCGTGCGGTGGGGGAGACGGCGGTGGCGGCGGGTTGCGTGGGCGCGGTGCCCCGGGGTTCCTCGGTGGCCGGCGCGGGGCCGGCGTCCTCGGCGGTTGCCGGGCCGGGGCCGGTCGGGGTGCCGGTGGTGGTCATGGGGCGGCCCAGGCGGGTGCGGTGAGGTCGGGCGTGGTGTGGCGCAGGCGGGTGTCGAGGTCGGCGAGCCTGGCGTAGTCGGCGGGGGTGGCGGGCAGGCCGCCGTAGGCGACGGCGTCGAAGGTGGCGGCGGCCGCGGTGAGTTCGGGGCCCAGGGCGGGGAGCGGGCGGGTGGCCTCGGCGGCGGCCTCGTGGGCGGTGCGGCCGGGGCGCGGGTCGAGGAGGGCGCGTTCCTCCAGGGAGCGGACGAGGGCGCGCATGCGTTCCAGCACGGCCTGCTCCCAGCGGGCGGCGGCGGCGTGTTCCTCGGCGGCGGCGCGGTGCTGGGCGGCGCTGCGGGGCCCGTCGGGGAAGAGGGCGGTGCGGCGGCCGGGGCCCGCGGCGTTGCGCAGGGCGCCGAGGCGCAGGCGCAGGGCGAGGAGGAGGCCGGCGGCGAGGAGGGCGATGAGGAGGAGGCCGAGCCAGCCGCCCGGGGTGTGGAAGGCGGCGGTTTCCAGGGCGTGGAAGAGGTGGTCCCACAGCCAGTTCCAGGCGCGGCGGAAGGGGCCGGGGCGGTGGGCGGCGTAGATCTGCCGGGAGAGTTCCTCGGCGGCCTCGCGCCTGGCCTGCTCGCGGTCGACGGTGACCGGGGGGCCCGGGGGGCCGGCCGCGAGCGGGGTCAGCAGGGGGAGTGCCGTCGTCGGTGAGGGCACGGGGTCAGCTCTCCGGTGTGCCGCTGGGGGAGACGCCGGCGCTGCGGGCGAGTTCGATGTCGAGGGCCTCGCGGCGGATGCGCTGGTCGATGTAGAGCAGGGCGGTGACGCCGGCGCTGATGGGGAGGGTGAGGGTGGAGGAGATGACGGCGCCGATGCCGGAGACGACGAGGTAGGCCCAGGAGGACAGGTCGGTGGAGGATGCCTCGAAGGGGTTGCCGCCGCCGTCGCCCGAGACCCAGCCGGCGATCAGGGAGGTGGGGATCTCCATGATGCCGCCGACCACGGTGATGAGCAGGACGCTCAGCAGGGTGATGCCGAAGACGCGCCACCAGGAGCCGCGGACCAGTTTGAAGGAGCGGCGCAGGGAGGCGACGACGCCCTGGCGCTCCAGGATGAGGGCGGGGGCGGCGAGGGAGGAGGAGATCCACAGCCAGATCGCGAAGACGATGCCGGCGATGGCGACGGCCGCGGTGAGGCCGGGGCTGCCGGTGAGGGCCGCGAGCAGGACGGGGATGCCGACGGCGAGGCCGGCGGCGAGGGGCACCAGGAGCACGAGGCCGAGGAGGCGGGGCAGGCGGCTGCGGGAGTCCTGCCAGGCCTCGCCGATGGTGACGCTGCGGCCGAGGACGGCGCGGCCGACGACCATGGTGAGCATGGCGGTGGCCAGGACCGTGCCGAGGAGGGTGATCAGGCCGGTGATCGAGGTGAAGGCGAAGAGGTCGGCGAGGGCGTCGCGGATCTCGGCGTCGGTGGGGTTGGGGTTGTCCTCCAGGGCGGCGAGGCCGTCGCTGTCGCCGAGCCAGTAGTGCATGGCGAGGGTGGAGATGAGCTGGGTGATGACGGCGATGCCGAGGGCGACGGTGAGGACGGTGCGCCAGTGGGTGCGTGCGGTGGTGACGGCGCCGTCGAGTATTTCCCCGACGCCCAGCGGGCGCAGGGGGATGACGCCCGGCTTGGCGACGAAGAGGTGGGGGTGCCAGCCGCGCCAGCCGCCCCAGCCGCCGTTCTGGCCCTGGCCCCAGCCGGCCTGGCCCTGACCCCAGCCCGGCTGCGGGGCGCCCCAGGTCTGCTGGGGGCCGCCGGGCGGGGTCGTGCCCCAGCCGGGCGGGCCCTGGGGCGGGGGCGCGGTGGTCCAGCCCTGGGGCTGGGCGGGGTGGCCGGCCGGGGGCTGCTGCGGCGCGGGGTCCGCGGGGGGACGGTCGTCCTGGCCGCTCCCGTGGTCCTGGGGGGCGGGGCTTCCGGGCGAGGCCCAGCCCGGCGTGTCACTCACGGTGTCCACCTCGTTTGGTCCGCGGCCCGATGGCTGTTCGACCCGCTGTCTCCGCGCTGTACTCCTAGGCTTTCCTAGGCGCCCATCGTGCCACGGCGCCGCGGGGCCCGCCCCTGGCATGGGGGCGGGTAGGGGTGGGCGCGCGGAGGCGGGGGAGGGATTGCCTTCTCTCGCCGGGGGCGGGCCGGGCAGACTGGCCCAATGGCTGATCTCACACTCCCCGCCCTGCGCTGGGCGGAGCCGCCCGAGGGTCCGGTGCTCGTGTTGCTCGACCAGACGCGGTTGCCGGCCCAGGAGGTGGAGCTGGTGTGCACGGACGTGCCGGGCCTGGTGGGCGCGATCAGGTCGCTCGCGGTACGGGGGGCGCCGGTGCTGGGGCTCGCGGGGGCGTACGGGGTGGCCCTGGCGGCGGCGCGTGGCTACGACGTGGAGGAGGCGGCGCGGCAGCTGGCCGGGGCGCGGCCGACGGCGGTGAATCTGGGGTACGGGGTGCGGCGGGCGCGGGAGGCGTACCTGGCCGCCGGTGGCGGGGCGGCGGGGGCCGCGGCGGCGCTGGCGGAGGCGCGGGCGCTGCACCGGGAGGACGCGGAGGCCGGTGAGCGGCTCGCGGAGTTCGGGCACGAGCTGCTGGCGGAGCTGATGCCGGGCGGTGGGTTCCGGCTGCTGACGCACTGCAACACGGGGTCGCTGGTCTCGGGCGGTGGGGGGACGGCGTTCGCGGTGGTGCGGGCGGCGCACCGGGCGGGGGAGCTGCGGCGGCTGTGGGTGGGGGAGACGCGGCCCCTGCTGCAGGGGGCGCGGCTGACGGCGTACGAGGCGGCGCGGGAGGGGATGCCGTACGCGGTGCTGGCGGACGGGGCGGCGGGCTCGCTGTTCGCGGCGGGCGAGGTGGACGCGGTGCTGATCGGCGCGGACCGGATCGCGGCGGACGGGTCGGTGGCGAACAAGGTGGGCAGCTATCCGCTCGCGGTGCTCGCCCGGCATCACGACGTACCGTTTGTGGTGGTGGCGCCGGTGACGACGGTCGACCCCGAGGCGGCGGACGGCTCGGCGATCCCGGTGGAGCAGCGGCCGGGGCGCGAGGTGACGGAGGTGCGCCCCGGGGTGCAGGTGGCGCCGGTGGGCGCGCAGGCGTACAACCCGGCGTTCGATGTGACGCCGCCGGAGCTGGTGACGGCGATCGTGACGGACCTCGGCGTGGTCTCCCCGGTGGACCGTGGCAACCTTGCGGATGTGTGTTCCAGATCACGTTCGACTAAGTCCTGATCAGGGGATGGGATGATGAAGGCATGAAGGGACGTGTACTCGTCGTCGATGACGACACCGCTCTGGCGGAGATGCTCGGCATCGTGCTGCGCGGGGAGGGGTTCGAGCCGTCTTTCGTGGCCGACGGGGACAAGGCGCTGGCTGCCTTCCGGGAGATCAAGCCCGACCTCGTGCTGCTCGACCTGATGCTGCCGGGGCGGGACGGCATCGAGGTGTGCCGGCTGATCCGGGGCGAGTCGGGCGTGCCGATCGTGATGCTCACCGCGAAGACGGACACGGTCGACGTGGTGGTGGGCCTGGAGTCGGGGGCCGACGACTACATCGTCAAGCCGTTCAAGCCGAAGGAGCTGATCGCCAGGATCAGGGCGCGGCTGCGGCGTTCCGAGGAGCCGGCGCCGGAGCAGCTGGCGATCGGCGACCTGGTGATCGACGTGGCGGGGCACTCGGTGAAGCGGGGCAGTCAGGCGATCTCGCTGACGCCGCTGGAGTTCGACCTGCTGGTGGCGCTGGCGCGCAAGCCGTGGCAGGTTTTCACCCGCGAGGTGCTGCTCGAACAGGTGTGGGGGTACCGGCACGCGGCGGACACGCGGCTGGTGAACGTGCACGTGCAGCGGCTGCGTTCGAAGGTCGAGAAGGACCCGGAGCGGCCGGAGATCGTGGTGACCGTGCGTGGCGTGGGCTACAAGGCCGGGTCAAGCTGAGGTGACCGAGCGGCTGTGGTGGCACCGCTCCCGGTTGCTGACCGAAGGGGCGGCGACCGGGGCTCAGCCCGCCATCCGGATCTTCGGGCGCTGGGCGCGTGGCCCGCTGCTGTCGCTGATGCGGCTGTGGCGGCGCAACATCCAGCTGCGGGTGGTGGCCAGCACGCTGCTCTTGTCGATGGCCGTGGTGCTCGTGCTCGGGATCGTGGTGATCGGGCAGGTGCGCAACGGGCTGCTGGAGGCGAAGCGGCAGACCGCGCAGAGCCAGGCGGCCGGCGGCTTCGAGGTGGCCAGGGAGCGGGCGATCGCCGACGCGACGGAGAGCGCGACCGGGCAGCCGATGGACGCCCGCAGCTGGGAGACGCAGATCGTCGAGCAGCTGGCCAGCGGCGGGCAGGGCGTGTACGCGGTGCTCGCGATGGCCTCGAACCTCTCCAGCGGGCAGTTCGCGGGGGAGCCGGGAGCGGCGCCGCGGGCGCCGCGCGGGCCCGAGGACGTGCGGCCCAAGGAGACGATCTCGCAGGACCTGCGGGAGGCGGTGGACGCCGACCTGGCGACGCACCGGCAGTACGGGACGATCGTGCGGACCGACGGCAGCACCGAGGAGGCGCTGATCATCGGCCGGCGGCTGACCGACAACCAGGGGAACTGGTACCAGCTGTACTACCTGTTCCCCTTCACGCAGGAGGAGAAGTCGCTCAGCCTGGTCACGGGGACGATCGCCACGGCGGGGATCTTCGTGGTGGTGCTGCTCGGGGCGATCGCGTGGCTGGTGGTGCGGCAGGTGGTCACGCCGGTGCGGCTGGCGGCGCGGATCGCCGAGCGGCTGGCGGCCGGGCGGCTGCAGGAGCGGATGAAGGTCAGCGGCGAGGACGACATCGCGCGGCTGGGCGAGTCGTTCAACAAGATGGCCCGCAGCCTGCAGGTGCAGATCCAGCAGCTGGAGGAGCTGTCGCGGATGCAGCGGCGCTTCGTGTCCGACGTGTCGCACGAGCTGCGGACGCCGCTGACGACGGTGCGGATGGCCGCGGACGTGATCCACGAGTCGCGCGGTGAGTTCGACCCGGCCACGGCCAGGTCGGCGGAGCTGCTGCTGAGCCAGCTCGACCGGTTCGAGTCGCTGCTCGCCGACCTGCTGGAGATCAGCAGGTTCGACGCGGGGGCCGCGGTGCTTGAGGCGGAGCTGACCGACCTGCGCGACGTGGTGCACCGGGTCGTGGAGGGCGCCGAGCCGCTGGCCGAGCGCAAGGGGTCGAGGCTGCGGGTGCGCGGGGACGCCAGGCCGGTGGCGGCCGAGGTGGACGCGCGGCGCATCGAGCGGGTGCTGCGCAACCTGGTGGTCAACGCCATCGAGCACGGCGAGGGCCGGGACGTGGTGGTGCGCCTCGCGGCGAGCCGGGACGGCGGCGCGGTCGCGGTCGCGGTGCGCGACTACGGCATCGGCCTGAAGCCGGGCGAGGCGGAGCGGGTGTTCAACAGGTTCTGGCGGGCGGACCCGGCGCGGGCGCGGACGACGGGCGGCACGGGGCTCGGCCTGTCGATCGCGGTGGAGGACGCGCACCTGCACGGCGGGCGCCTTGAGGCGTGGGGCGAGCCGGGCGGGGGCGCCCAGTTCCGGCTGACGCTGCCGCGTTCGGTGGGGGAGCCGCTGCGCGGCTCGCCGATCCCGCTGGAGCCGCACGACTCGCTGCGCAGGCGGCAGGCCGCGGCCGGGGCGGTGATCCCGGCGCAGCAGCGGGCGGTGTCCGTGGCGCACGAGGGCCCGGGGGAGGGCGGCCATGAGGCGTGAGCGTGCCGGGGCGGGCCGGTGGCGCCTCCTCGGCCTGCTGGCGGCGGGCCTCGCGCTGGCGGGCTGCGCCTCGATGCCGGGCAGCGGGCCGGTGCAGCGGGTGGACTCCTCGCAGCGGGCCGACGCCGACTCGCCGGTGCGGGTGTGGGCGGAGGAGCCGGAGGAGGGCGCCACCCCGCAGCAGATCGTGCGCGGCTTCCTGGAGGCGGTGACCAGCGACGACCCGTCCTTCGAGACGGCCAAGCTGTACCTCACGCCGCGGCAGCGGGAGCAGTGGGATCCCTTCGAGAGCACGACGGTGCTGTCGGGCGGGCCCGACGTGGGCCCGATCTACGGCGAGCCCGAGCCGGGCAGCGGCGACGTGTACCGCATCGAGCTGAGCGGGACGCGGCTGGCGACGGTGGACGCGGCGCACGCGTACACCCCGCGGGACGGGGCGTACGAGACGACGCTGCAGCTGCGGCTCGTGGACGGGGAGTGGCGGATCGACTCGCTGCCGCCCGGCCTGGTGGTGGGCGAGTCCGACTTCCGCCGCATCTACCGGCCGGTGAACCTGTACTACTACGCGGATCTGGGCGCGGAGGCCGGGCGGGTGGCGCACGGGGCGGACGTGCTGGTGGCCGACCCGATCTACGTGCGGCGCCGCATCCAGCCGGTCGAGGAGGCGGTGCGGACCCTGCTGAACGGGCCGGGGGACTGGCTGGCCCCCGTGGTGAGCTCCGCCTTTCCCGAGGGGGTGGGCCTGGCCGAGGGGCACCCGCCGACGGTGGACGAGTCGGGGGCGCTGCCGGTGTGGCTGACGGGGGTGCCCACGGACTGGCCCCTCTACCGCTGCGAGCGGATGGCGGCGCAGCTGCTGCACACGGCCTCGAACGTGGCCTCGGCCGAGGTGACGGAGGCGAAGCTGTACACCGAGAGCGGCGACTCGCTGTGCTCGGTGAGCGCGGGCGAGGCGGGGGACCACGCGCCCGGGCTGCTGGACGGCGACCTGGCGCGGCCCTACTTCGTGGACGGCGACCAGCGGCTGGTCGCGGCGGCCGACGAGGACGGCGGCGCCCGGCCGGTGCCGGGGGCGCTCGGCGAGGAGGACGCGGGGCTGCGTTCCGCCGCGGTCTCCCGGGACGGCGATCAGGCGGCCGGGGTCAGCGCGGACGGCTCGGAGCTGCTGGTGGCGCCGCTGACCGGCGGCAAGGAGGCCGAGAGCGTGTACAGCAGCGGCTCCTCGGGGGAGGGCGCCGGGCTGAGCGCGCCCAGCTGGGACGGGCTGGGAGACCTGTGGGTGGCCGACCTGGACCCGGACCGGCCGCGGCTGCTGCGGCTGAGCGGCGGCGCGGGCGAGGCGCAGGAGATTCCGGTCGACGGGCTGCACGCGGGGGAGACGATCCAGGCGCTGCGGCTGGCCTCCGACGGGGTCCGGATCGCGGTGCTCGTCGACAACGGGTCGAGCACCTCGCTGAAGCTGGGCCGGGTCAAGCGGTCCGACACCGGCCAGGGCGTGGTGGCCGAGGTGGACGGGCTGCGGCCGGTGGCGCCGCAGCTGGCGGACGTGGCGGCGGTCTCCTGGGCCGGCGGCAGCAGGCTGGTGGTCGTGGGCCGGCCGGCGGACGGCGTGGAGCAGTTGCTGTACGTGGAGACCGACGGGTCGACGGCGAGCACGGCGACGGTGCCGGGGCTGAACGACGTCACCGGGGTGGCGGCCTCCGAGGACGAGAACGAGCCGCTGCTGGCGCAGACGGGGACGGCGATCGCCCTGCTCCAGGACAACGCCCAGTGGAAGCGGGTCGACGCGGGCCTGGCGCCGGTCTATCCGGGCTGAGCGGGTCTTCCGGGAGCCTTCCCGGATCTTCTCCGGGCCGAGCGGCCGGGGTTGCGGGTGGGGCCGCGTCTGCCGCCGGGGGCCGGGGAGCCCGCTTCCGGCGGGGCAGGGTTAGCGGCCGGCGTCAGCGGCCGGGGCCGGGAATGCCCCCTGCGGGGAATTGGCGGGCCCGGCGCGGTCCGTCACGGTGGGGACATGCGCGGTTGGTGGCGTGAGCTGTCCTCGCTGGTGCTGCCCACGGAGTGCGCCGGCTGCGGAGGGGCGCGTGAGGTGCTGTGCGAGCCGTGCCGGGCGCTGCTGCGGGCGGGGCCGGCGCGGCGGGTGCGCCCGGTGCCGGAGCCGGCCGGGCTGCCCCCGGTGTACGCCGCCGTCCGCTACGCCGACCAGGGCCGGGCGGTGCTGCTCGCCCACAAGGAACGCGGGGCGCTGATGCTGGCCGGGCCGCTCGGGCGCGCGCTGGCGCTGAGCGTGCGGGCGGCCTGCGTCCAGGGGCCGCAGGCGGCGGCGCCCGGCCGGGTGCTCGGGCTGGTGCCGGTGCCCTCGGCGCGGGCCGCGGTGGCCAGGCGCGGGCACGACCCCGTGCGCAGGATCGCGCTGGCCGCCGCCGGATGGCTGCGGCGCGAGGGGCTTGCGGTGCGGGTGCGGCCGGTGCTGCGGCAGCGGCGGCCCGTGGCCGATCAGGCGGGCCTGGGCGCGCGGCAACGGGCCGTGAACCTCGCCGGGGCGCTGGCCGTGCGGCCCGGCGCGCTGGCGGCGGGGGAGCCGGTGGTGCTGGTGGACGACCTGGTCACCACCGGGGCCTCGCTGGCGGAGGCGGCGCGGGCGCTGCGGGAGGCGGGCGGCCTGCCCCTGGGGGCCGCGGTGGTGGCCGGTCCCTCGAACGGGTGGTTCTGACGTACGCGTCGGTAGGGGTGTCACAAGAGGGGACCGCGAGGTAGGTTCGGCAGGAGAAGGACCACAAAGGAACACGAACAGGGAGAAGGCGGCGGAAACCGCCCCGGGGAGCCGCACGGTGCGGCCCGGGTGCGCGCCGCGCGAGTGGGGCCGGGCCCGGGGCCGGCGGCCTCCCGCAGGCCGTGAATGTTCCGTCGCGCACGCTGCGAACCGTCCCCCGAGGGCACGAATTCCGACCGTTGTGCAGCCGAACCCGTCACTTTCGCGGGGGTTGTGATCTTCGTGCCGGGGGAGAAGAGGTGAAAGCCGTAACCCCGAGTCAAGGCCGGCCGGGGCGCTGAGGACACCGAAGGGCGTGTAACCCGGCCGGGATACTGCACCAAGGAGCCGCTCCGCCGCGGGTGGAGCGGTCCGGGAACGGAGTTCTCGTGGACATTGTCGTCAAGGGTCGCAAGACGGATGTGCCGGAGCGATTCCGGAGGTATGTGGCCGAGAAGCTCAAGCTGGAGAAGATCCAGAGGATCGACGGCAAGGTGACCCGCCTGGACGTGGAGGTGTCCAAGGAGCACAACCCGCGCCTGGCGGACCGTTCCGACCGAGTGGAGATCACGCTGCGCCACCGCGGGCCCGTCGTGCGGGCCGAGGCGGCGGCGGCCGACCCGTACGGCGCGCTGAACCTGGCGGTGGAAAAGCTGGAGTCGCGGCTGCGCAGGCAGCACGACAAGCGCCGCTGCCGCCGCGGGCGCGGGCGCATCCCGGCCAGCGAGGTCGGCGAGGTGGTGCCGGACGCGGCCCCGCTGAACGGCGAGGGGGCGGCGCGGGCCGAGGCGGCCGGGCCGCCGCCGGTGCGCAGGCTCGGCTCGGTCGTCGTGGAGGGGGAGGGCCCGCTGGTCGTCCGCGAGAAGACGCACCGCGCGGGGCCGATGTCCCTCGACCAGGCGCTGTACGAGATGGAGCTGGTGGGCCACGACTTCTACCTGTTCGTGGACGCGGAGACCAAGCAGCCCAGCGTGGTCTACCGGCGGCACGCCTACGACTACGGCGTGATCCACCTGGAGACCGACCCGCTCGCCGAGGCGGCCCCGCAGGGCGCGGGAGGCGCACTGGGCGCCTGAGCGCACGCTCCCCACGGTGACGCCCGTGACCGGATCGCGGAACCGGTCACGGGCGCCGCCATGGAATCATGGGGTTGCCGAGGGTGGCAGTCCCGGTACGGTCGGCAGGGGGAGGATGCGATGGTGGACACGTTCGGGCCCACGATGCCGCACGGTCGGCGGGGCGAGGGCGAGACGGCGCCCGGGGGTGAGCGGCAGGAGCCGATCAGGGTGCTGGTGGTCGACGACCACGAGCTGTTCCGGCGCGGCCTGGAGATCGTGCTCGCGCAGGAGGAGGACATCCAGGTCGTGGGGGAGGCCGGGGACGGCGCCGAGGCCGTGGAGAAGGCCGCCGACCTGCTGCCCGACATCGTGCTGATGGACGTGCGGATGCCGCGGCGCGGCGGCATCGAGGCCTGCACCTCCATCAAGGAGGTGGCGCCCAGCGCGCGGATCATCATGCTGACCATCAGCGACGAGGAAGCCGACCTCTACGACGCCATCAAGGCCGGGGCCACCGGCTACCTGCTGAAGGAGATCTCCACCGACGAGGTGACCGCGGCGATCCGCGCGGTGGCCGACGGGCAGTCCCAGATCAGCCCCTCGATGGCGGCCAAGCTGCTCACCGAGTTCAAGTCGATGATCCAGCGCACCGACGAACGGCCCCTGGTGCCGGCGCCGAAGCTGACCGACCGCGAACTGGAGGTGCTCAAGCTCGTCGCCACCGGGCGCAACAACCGGGACATCGCCAAGGAGCTCTTCATCAGTGAGAACACGGTGAAGAACCACGTGCGCAACATCCTGGAGAAGCTCCAGCTGCACTCCCGCATGGAGGCCGTCGTCTACGCGATGCGGGAGAAGATCCTGGACCTGGAAACCGGCTGAGCGACCGGCCGGCTGACGGGCGCCCGCCGCCGGTCGGCCCCCGCCTGGCCGCCCCCTAGCCGCCCAGCCGCGCCACCGCCGCGGTGAGCGGCGCGTGCAGCGCGGCCGGAGTCGTCCGCTCCACCCGGATCGCGGAGCAGCCCACCCAGCGGGCGGCCTCCGCCAGGGCCTCGGCCATCGGCTCCACCGCCTTGCGCGCCCTGGCCTCGCCGCCCTCGAACGCCGCGTGCCTGGCCACCAGGGTCCTGCCCTCGCGCGCCGGGTCCACCCGGCCGAGCAGCCGCCCGCCGGCGAGCAGGGGCATCGTGAAGTAGCCGTATATGCGCTTGGGGCCGGGCACGTACGCCTCCAGGCGGTGCACGAAGCCGAAGATCCGCTCGGTGCGCGGCCGGTCCCACACCAGCGAGTCGAAGGGCGAGAGCAGCGTGGTGCGGTGCCTGCCGCGCGGCGGGGATGCCAGCGCCGCCGGGTCGGCCCAGGCGCGGTGCCGCCCCGCATCCCGCCCGGCCGTGGACCAGCCCGCCACCTCGACGGGCACCAGGCCGGTGTCCGCTATCACCGAGGCCACCTGCGCGCCGGTCAGCCGGTGGTAGTCGGCCAGGTCGGCCTGCGTGGCCACGCCGAGCGCGGCGCCCGCCTGGGCCACCAGCCGGCGCAGGCAGTCGGCGTCGTCCAGGTCGTCGTGGCAGAGGCCGGCCGGGATCGCGCGCTCGGCCAGGTCGTACACCCGCTTCCAGCCTCGCCTGCGGGTGACCACCACCTCCCCGCTCGCGAGGGCGCGCTCGGCCGCCCGCTTGGTGTCGCTCCAGTCCCACCAGGGCCCGCCGTTCTTCGCGCCGCCGAGCTCGGTGGCGGTCAGCGGGCCCTCGGCGCGCAGCCTGGCCAGGACCTTCTCCCGCGCGGCGGCCGGCGGCTCCTGCTCCCGCGCGGCCCTGGCCCGGTAGTGCCTGCGGCGGAAGGCGAACAGCGGCCACTCCTCCAAGGGGAGCACGCAGGCGGCGTGCGACCAGTACTCGAAGGCGGCCTCCCCGCTCCAGTAGGCCGCCTCCACGGCCGGGCGGCCCACGGCGCCGAGCCTGGCGTACGGCAGCAGCTCGTGGGAGCGGGCGAGCACCGAGATGGTGTCGAGCTGCACGGCGCCCAGGCGCCGGAGCACGCCCCGCACCCCGGCCTTGCGATCGGGGGCGCCGAGCAGACCCTGGGCGCGCAGCGCGAGGCGGCGGGCCTCGTCGGCGGAGAGCTCGGCGGTGGGTTGCGTGGAAGCGGCAGTCATGCGTGGGATCGTACGGCCGACCACTGACACTCCTTCCGCCGCTCGCATACCATGGCCGGTGCGGCGGGGGCATCCGCTGTGCCCGCGACATCCATATTGGCGCCAGGCCCGACCGGCAAGGAGACCAGCCCTCGTGTCCGTCTTCAACAAGATCATGCGTGCAGGCGAAGGCAAGATCCTCCGCAGGCTGCAACGCATCGCCAAGCAGGTGAACAGCATTGAAGAGGACTTCGTTGACCTGACGGATGCCGAGCTGAAGGCCCTCACCGAGGAGTACAAGCAGCGCTACGCCGACGGCGAGAGCCTCGACGACCTGCTGCCCGAGGCCTTCGCCACCGTCCGCGAGGCGGCCAAGCGGGTCCTGGGCCAGCGCCACTACGACGTGCAGATCATGGGTGGCGCCGCGATGCACCTCGGCTACGTCTCGGAGATGAAGACCGGCGAGGGCAAGACGCTGGTCAGCACGCTCCCCGCGTACCTGAACGCGCTCTCGGGCAAGGGCGTGCACCTGATCACGACCAACGACTACCTCGCGCAGCGCGACGCCGAGTGGATGGGCCGGGTCCACCGTTTCCTCGGGCTGACGGTCGGCTGCATCACGGCGGGCATGGCCCCGGCCAAGCGGCGCGCGGAGTACGCCAAGGACATCACCTACGGCACGAACAACGAGTTCGGCTTCGACTACCTGCGCGACAACATGGCCTGGTCGAAGGAGGAGCTGGTCCAGCGCGGGCACCACTTCGCGATCGTCGACGAGGTCGACTCGATCCTCATCGACGAGGCCAGGACCCCGCTGATCATCTCCGGCCCGGCCGACCAGGCCACGAAGTGGTACTCGGACTTCGCCAAGCTGGTGCAGCGCCTGGAGCGCGGCGAGCCCGCGGTGCCCACCCGGCAGATCGCCGAGACCGGCGACTACGACGTGGACGAGAAGAAGCGCACCGTCGCCATCCACGACGCGGGCGTCACCAAGGTCGAGGACTGGCTGGGCATCGACAACCTCTACGAGTCGGTGAACACCCCGCTGGTCGGCTACCTGAACAACGCGATCAAGGCCAAGGAGCTCTACAAGAAGGACAAGGACTACGTCGTCCTCGACGGCGAGGTCGTGATCGTCGACGAGCACACCGGCCGCATCCTCGCCGGCCGCCGCTACAACGAGGGCATGCACCAGGCGATCGAGGCGAAGGAGGGGGTGAAGATCAAGGACGAGAACCAGACGCTCGCCAAGATCACCCTCCAGAACTACTTCCGCCTCTACGACAAGCTCGCCGGCATGACCGGTACGGCGATGACCGAGGCCGCGGAGTTCAACCAGATCTACAAGCTGGGCGTGGTGCCGATCCCGACGCACCGCCCGATGGCCCGCATCGACCAGTCCGACCTGATCTACCGGACCGAGGTCGCCAAGTTCGAGGCGGTCGTCGAGGACATCGTCGAGAAGCACGAGAAGGGCCAGCCGGTCCTGGTGGGCACCACCTCGGTGGAGAAGTCCGAGTACCTCTCGCAGCAGCTGAACAAGCGGGGCGTCAGGCACGAGGTGCTGAACGCCAAGAACCACGAGCGGGAGGCGGCGATCGTCGCCAAGGCGGGCCGCAAGGGCGCCGTCACCGTGGCGACCAACATGGCCGGCCGCGGCACCGACATCAAGCTGGGCGGCAACCCGGACGACATCGCCGAGAGCGAGCTGCGCAGCCAGGGCCTCGACCCGGTGGAGCACGTCGAGCAGTGGACCGAGCTGCTGCCCGAGGCGCTCAAGCGGGCCGAGAAGGCGGTGAAGGAGGAGTTCGAGGAGGTCAAGAGCCTCGGCGGGCTCTACGTCCTGGGCACGGAGCGGCACGAGTCGCGGCGCATCGACAACCAGCTGCGCGGCCGTTCCGGACGGCAGGGCGACCCGGGCGAGTCCCGCTTCTACCTCTCGCTCGGCGACGATCTGATGCGGCTGTTCAAGGCGCAGATGGTCGAGCGCGTGATGGCGATCGCCAACGTGCCCGACGACGTGCCGATCGAGAACCGCATGGTCACCCGGGCCATCGCCTCCGCCCAGGGCCAGGTCGAGCAGCAGAACTTCGAGATCCGCAAGAACGTCCTCAAGTACGACGAGGTGCTCAACCGGCAGCGCGAGGTCATCTACGGCGAGCGGCACCGGGTGCTGTCCGGCGAGGACCTGCAGGAGCAGGTGCGGTACTTCATGGACGACACGATCGAGGCGTACGTGCACGCCGAGACGGTCGAGGGCTTCGCCGAGGAATGGGACATGGACCGCCTGTGGGGCGCGTTCAAGCAGCTCTACCCGGTGCAGGTGACCGTCGAGGAGCTGGAGGAGGAGGCCGGCGGACGCGACGCGCTGACCCCCGAGTTCCTCATCGAGGCCGTCAAGAAGGACATCTACGAGCAGTACGAGAAGCGGGAGCAGGAGCTCGGCTCCGAGGTGATGCGGGAGCTGGAGCGGCGCGTGGTCCTCTCGGTGCTCGACCGCAAGTGGCGCGAGCACCTGTACGAGATGGACTACCTGCAGGAGGGCATCGGCCTGCGGGCGATGGCGCAGCGCGACCCCGTGGTGGAGTTCCAGCGCGAGGGCTTCGACATGTTCACCGCCATGATGGACGGCATCAAGGAGGAGTCCGTCGGCTACCTGTTCAACCTGGAGGTCCAGGTCGAGCGGCAGGTCGAGCAGGTTCCGGTGCAGGGCGGCGAGAAGCAGCCCGAGGCGGCGCCCGCGGCCGAGGAGCCGCAGGAGGCGGTGCCGGCCGGGGCCGCGGCGGGGGCCCGGCCGGCGATCCTGGCCAAGGGCCTGGAGGCGCCCAAGCGGGCCGACCGGCTGCACTTCTCCGCGCCGACGGTGGACGGGGCGGGCGGGGTCGTCGAGGGCGACTTCGGCGGGCGCGATGGCGGGGCGGACGGGGCCGGCGGGGCCGGCGGCCAGGCCGGGGGCGGCGAGCCGACCGGAACGACCCGCGCGGAGCGCCGCAAGGCGCAGAAGGGCGGCCGTCGCCGCAAGAAGTGAGACCGTGGCGCCCGCTCCCGCCGCGCGCGGGGGCGGGCGCCGGCGCCAGGGGCGCGTCCTCGGGGGACGCGCCCCTGGCGCTTTTGTGCTTCCCGGCCTCCGGCCCCGGCCTCCGGGGCGCGGGTGCGGGGTCGCGGGTGCGCGGCCGGGCGCGGTCCCCGTGGCCTCAGCCCGGGGTGTCGAGTTCCACGGCGCAGCACTGCCAGCGGCCCGCGGCGGAGCGTTCGAGCCGGAAGGCCAGGGCCCTGGTCCTGCCGCGGGTCTCGACCCGGGCGAAGACCTCGAGGACGTCCGCGCGCGGGCGGCAGCTGCCGACCCCGCGCAGTTCGGGCCCGGGCCGCCCGTCCGCCTCCGCGCCGAGCGGGGCGTGGGGCGCGAGGCGGATCAGCTGCTCGTACGCCGCCTGTCTGGCGTGCCCGAGGAGGGCGTGGACCGGGCGCCTGCCGCTGAGCACCTGCACCAGCTGCTCGGCGAACCAGTCCTGCGGGCGCGGCGCCGGCGCCGGCGGGCGGACGAGCGGGTGGCCGGGCGGGTGGCGCCGCGCGGCGCGTGCGCGCCCGCCGGGGTGGCCGGGAGGACGCGTGCGCCCCCGGTGCCCGGGCTCGGCGCGGCGCGGCGGCGCCTGGCCCTGGTGGCGCGCGGCCGGGCGGCGATCGCTGATCCTCATGTGGCTACCCCCGTAAGCTACTGGCCGGTAACTAGCTGCGTGCGGATTGTAATCAGGTGCTCACGGAGCGGCAAGGGTGGGGCTGCTGGTACAGTGAGCGCCCCTCGCGGGTCGTCCCAGAAAGCTGCCGCCCATGCGCGTCTATGTGCCTCTCACGCTGCCGGGGCTTGCCCGGCTGCACCGCGCCGGACGGACGGACCCGCCCCCGCTGACCGCCTACGCCGTCACCCCGGCCCTGCGCGAGTGGTACCTGGAGGGCAACGAGGAGGAGCTGGAGTACGCCGCGCTCAGCCGCGCCGCCCAGGCCTCGCTGCGGCTGCTCGCCGCCGATCCCGACGCGGCCAGGCGCCGGGTGGTGCTCGCCGCCGAGGTGCCCGACAGGACGGCGGTCGCCGACCCCGACCGTGCCCTGGAGCCCGAGGCGCTCGGCGAGGTGCGGCTGACCGAGCCGGTGCCGCTGGCCAAGGCCGCCGCCGTGCACGTGGACGGCGTCGAGGCGGAGGCGGACGTGGCGGCCGCGGCCGCCGTCGTGGAGGCCGCGGACAAGGGCGACGACGACGCCAGGTTCACGGTGGACGGCGCCGCGGACCACGAACTCCTGTGGTACGGCGTGCAGGAGATCCCCGACCTGCTCTGACCGGCCCCCGGCCCCGGCCCCCCGGCCCCGGCCCCTGTGCCCCCCGCCCTGCTCTCCCCGATGTCAGTGGCCCGTCGTACCGTCTTCGCATGGCGACACCCACCCCTCCGCAGGCCGGGACCCACCTCGTCTGGGACTGGAACGGCACGCTGCTCCACGACATCGACGTCGTCGTGGCGGCGACGAACGCCTCGTTCGCCGAGGTGGGCATACCCCCGATCACGCTGGAGCGGTACCGCGAGCTGTACTGCCTGCCCATCCCGCGCTTCTACGAGCGGCTGCTCGGGCGGCGGCCGAGCGACGAGGAGTGGCAGCTGCTCGACCGCGCCTTCCACCGGCACTACTTCGCCGCGGCCGACTCGGCGGGGCTCGCCGAGGGCGCGGCCGGGCTGCTCGCGGACTGGCAGGAGGGCGGCCGGACCCAGTCGGTGTGCTCGCTCGCCCCGCACGAGCGGCTCGGCCCCTGGCTCGCCAGGCTCGGCATCGCCGGCCGTTTCACCCGCGTCGACGGCAACGCGTCCGGCGCCACGGTCCCGGGCAAGGCCGAGCAGATGGCCAGGCACCTCGCGGCCCTCGCCCTGCCCCCGCAGCGGGTGGTGGTCGTCGGCGACGCCACCGACGACGCGCGGGCCGCGGCGTTCGCGGGCGCCAGGGCCGTGCTCTACACCGGGGGCTCGCACAGCAGGCGCAGCCTGGCGCGCGCGGGGGTGCCCGTGGTGGACTCGCTGGCCGAGGCCGTGCAGGTGGCGCGGGAGCTCGTGGAGGGCGCGCGGCCGACCCTCTGATTCTCCTCAACTCTCCTCGATCGCCCTCGTGAAGCGCGTAACCTACCTACGTGATCAGTGCGATATCGGCTGGAGGTCCGGCCGGAGGCAGTGTCGCCTCCCCGGCGGTTCCCGGTGTCCTTCCGGGGCAGCCCGGTCGCTGGTCCGTCCTGCCGGGAGCCACCCCGCGGGGGGACCGACCGCTGCCCGGTGACCGTTTCTCGACGGCGCGCAACGGTGCGCGTCAATGGAGCCAGAGGACATGCACACCAAGCTGGACGAAGCCAAGGCTGAACTGCTGGCACAGGCCGCCCAGGTAGCGGAGCGCGGGCCGGCCGCGCACGGATTGGACCCGGCCGCCCTCCGGTCCTACCTCCAGCGCTACTACCTCTACATCACCCCCGAGGACCTCGCCCAGCGTGACCCGGTCGACCTCTACGGCGCCGCGCTCTCGCACTACCGCCTCGCGGCCGACCGGCCGCAGGGCACCGCCAACGTCCGCGTGCACACCCCGACCGTCGACGAGATGGGGTGGACGTGCAGCCACACGGTGGTCGAGGTGATCACCGACGACATGCCGTTCCTGGTGGACTCCGTCACCAACGAACTCTCCCGGCAGGGCCGCGGCATCCACCTGGTCATCCACCCGCAGGTCCCGGTCAGGCGCGACGTCGCCGGACGCCTGCTCGAACTGCTCGACGAGGAAAAGCCGCAGGACGAACTGCCGCCCGACGCCCTCGTGGAGAGCTGGATCCACGTCGAGATCGACCGGGAGACCGACCGCGAGGACCTGCGCCGGATCGAGGCCGACCTGCGGCGCGTGCTGAGCGACGTGCGCGAGGCCGTCGAGGACTGGCAGAAGATGCGCGGCACCGCGCTGCGCATCGCCGAGGGCCTGCCGGAGGAGCCGCTGCCCGCCCAGCTCGGCGCCCCCGACGTGGAGGAGGCCAGGGAGCTGCTGCGCTGGCTGGCGGCCGACCACTTCACGTTCCTCGGCTACCGGGAGTACGAGCTGGTCCGCGAGGACAACGGCGGAGGCGGCGACCAGTTGCGCGCCCTGCCGGGCACCGGCCTCGGCATCCTGCGCTCCGACCCCGCCCTCGACCCGGACGCGCCCGCGCCCGCCACCTCGGCCGCGTTCGGCCGGCTGTCCCCCTCGGCCAGGGCCAAGGCCCGCGAGCCGCGGCTGCTCATCCTCACCAAGGCCAACAGCCGCGCCACCGTCCACCGCCGCTCCTACCTCGACTACGTCGGCGTCAAGACCTTCGACGCCGAGGGGAACGTGGCCGGCGAGCGCCGCTTCCTCGGCCTCTTCTCGGCCGCCGCCTACACCGAGTCGGTGCGGCGCATCCCGGTCATCAGGCGCCGGGTGGCCGAGGTGCTGGCCGAGGCCGGCTTCGCCCCCGACAGCCACAGCGGCCGGGACCTCCTGCAGATCCTGGAGACCTACCCGCGCGACGAGCTGTTCCAGACCCCCGCGGACACCATGCAGTCCATCGCGACGGCGGTCCTCCACCTCCAGGAGCGGCGCAGGCTGCGGCTCTTCCTGCGGCAGGAGGAGTACGGGCGCTACTACTCGGCGCTCGTCTACCTGCCGCGCGACCGCTTCACCACCTCCGTGCGGCTGCGCCTGACCGACATCCTCATGGAGGAACTCGACGGCACCGGCGTGGACTTCACCGCATGGAACACCGAGTCGGTGCTCTCCAGGCTGCACTTCGTGGTCCGCGTCGCCCCCGGCGCGGAACTGCCCGAGCTCACCGACGCCGACGTGGACCGCATCGAGGCGCGGCTCGCCGAGGCCTCCCGCTCCTGGACCGACGGCTTCGCCGACGCGCTGCTCGCCGAGTACGGGGAGGAGCAGGCCGCCGAGCTCGGCCGCCGCTACTCCCACGCCTTCCCCGAGGGCTACAAGGCGGACTTCGCCCCGCGGGCCGCCGTCGCCGACCTGCAGTACCTGACCGGCCTGCGGCCAGGGGGCGAGGAGGACTTCGCGCTCAGCCTGTACGAGCCGGTCGACGCCGGCCCGAACGAGCGCCGGTTCAAGATCTACCGCGTCGGCGAGCCGGTCTCCCTCTCGGCCGTGCTGCCGGTGCTCCAGTGCCTGGGCGTGGACGTCGTCGACGAACGGCCCTACGAGCTGCGCCCGCACGACGCCCCCACCGCCTGGATCTACGACTTCGGCCTCCGCGTCACCGAGCCGCCCGCAGGGGGCCTCGGCGGCGACGCGCGCGAGCGCTTCCAGGACGCCTTCGCCGCCGCCTGGACCGGGGCCGCGGAGAACGACGGGTTCAACGCGCTGGTCCTGTCGGCCGGCCTCACCTGGCGCGAGGCGATGGTGCTGCGCGCCTACGCCAAGTACCTGTGGCAGGCCGGCGCCCGGTTCACCCAGGCCACCATGGAGGCCACCCTCAGGCGGCACGTCCACACCACGCGGCTGCTGGTCAACCTCTTCGAGGCCAGGCTCGCCCCGCAGCGGCAGAGCGCAGGACGCGAGCTGATCGACGGCCTCCTGGAGGAGCTGGACGGCGCCCTGGAGAAGGTGGAGAACCTCGACGAGGACCGCCTGCTGCGCGCCTTCCTCAACGTCGTCAAGGCCACGCTGCGGGTCAACTACTTCCAGTCCGACAGCGCGGGCAAGCCGCACGCCTACCTCTCGCTGAAGCTCGACCCCAAGGGCATCCCCGACCTCCCCGAGCCGCGCCCCGCCTACGAGATCTGGGTGTACTCGCCGCGCGTCGAGGGCGTGCACCTCAGGTTCGGCAAGGTCGCCCGCGGCGGCCTGCGCTGGTCCGACCGGCGCGAGGACTTCAGGACCGAGATCCTGGGCCTGGTCAAGGCCCAGGAGGTGAAGAACACCGTCATCGTCCCCGTCGGCGCCAAGGGCGGCTTCGTCGGCAAGCGGCTGCCGAACCCGGCGACCGACCGCGACGCCTGGCTGGCCGAGGGCATCGCCTGCTACCGGACGTTCATCTCCGGACTGCTCGACATCACCGACAACCTGGTGGACGGCCGGGTGGTGCCGCCGGCGGACGTGGTGCGCCACGACGGCGACGACACCTACCTGGTGGTGGCCGCGGACAAGGGCACCGCCACCTTCTCCGACATCGCCAACGAGGTGGCCCAGGCGTACGGCTTCTGGCTCGGCGACGCCTTCGCCTCCGGCGGCTCCGCGGGCTACGACCACAAGGGCATGGGCATCACCGCCCGCGGCGCCTGGGAGTCGGTGAAGCGGCACTTCAGGGAGCTGGGGCACGACACCCAGACCGAGGACTTCACGGCCGTCGGCATCGGCGACATGTCGGGCGACGTCTTCGGCAACGGGATGCTGCTCTCGGAGCACATCAGGCTGGTGGCCGCCTTCGACCACCGGCACATCTTCCTCGACCCGGACCCGGAGACCGCCGCCCCGTACGCCGAGCGGCGCCGCCTGTTCGAGCTGCCCCGCTCCTCCTGGGCGGACTACGACACGAAGCTGATCTCCAAGGGCGGCGGGGTGTACCCCCGTTCGGCCAAGTCCATCCAGATCACCCCGCAGGTGCGGGCCGCCCTCGGCATCGCGGGCGAGGTCACGGCCCTGACCCCGGCCGAGCTGATCAAGGCGATCCTGCTCGCCCCGGTCGACCTGCTGTGGAACGGCGGGATCGGCACCTACGTCAAGTCCGCCGCCGAGACCCACGCGGACGTGGGCGACAAGGCGAACGACGCGGTCCGGGTCGACGGGCGGGACCTGCGGGCCAAGGTGGTCGGCGAGGGCGGCAACCTGGGCATGACCCAGCGCGGCCGCATCGAGTTCGCGGCGGCCGGCGGCAAGTGCAACACGGACGCCATCGACAACAGCGCCGGGGTCGACACCTCCGACCACGAGGTCAACATCAAGATCCTGCTCAACGCGGTGGTGGCCAACGGCGACCTGACCGTCAAGCAGCGCAACGCCCTGCTGGCGGAGATGACCGACGAGGTCGCCGCCCTCGTGCTGCGCAACAACTACGCGCAGAACGTGGCGCTCGCCAACAGCCAGGCCACCGCCCCAGGGCTGGTGCTCGCCCACCGGCGGCTGGTGCGCAAGCTCGGCGAGGAGGGCAAGCTCGACCGGAAGCTGGAATTCCTGCCCTCGGACGAGGAGTTCCGGGAGCGGCGCGCCGCGGGCCGCGGGCTGACCCAGCCGGAGCTGTCCGTGCTGCTCGCCTACGCCAAGCTGACGGCCACCGCCGAGCTGCTCGGCACCGACCTGCCCGACGACCCCTACGTCAGCCGGCTGCTGTACGCGTACTTCCCGACGGCGCTGCGCGAGCGCTTCCCCGAGCAGATCGAGGGCCACGCGCTGCGCCGGGAGATCATCACCACCCTGCTGGTGAACGACACGGTCAACGTCGCGGGCAGCTCCTTCCTGCACCGGATGCAGGAGGAGTCGGGCGCCTCCGTCGAGGAGGTGGTGCGGGCGCACACCGCGGCCCGGGCCATCTTCGGGCTCGCCGAGATCTGGGACACGGCCGAGCGCCTGGACAACCAGGTCTCCGCGGAGACGCTCAGCCAGGTCAGGCTGCACGCTCGCCGGCTGGTGGAGCGCGGCGCCCGCTGGCTGCTGAACAACAGGCCGCAGCCGCTGAAGCTGGCGGACACCATCGAGCTGTTCGAGGAGCGGGTGGGGCAGGTCTGGCGCGAGCTGCCGAAGCTGCTGCGCGGCCCCGACCTGGAGCGGCACCGCGAGCGGCACGCCGAGCTGGTCGGCCAGGGCGTGCCGGACGCGGTGGCCGAGCAGGTGGCCGGGTTCTCGGCCGCGTTCCCCGCGCTGGACATCGTGGCCGTGGCCGACCGCACCGGCCGGGAGCTGCTGGACGTGGCCGCCGTCTACTTCCACCTCGGCGACCAGCTCGGCATCTCCCAGCTGCAGGAGCGGATCGGCGAGCTGCCGCGGGCCGACCGCTGGCAGTCCATGGCGCGGACCGCGATCCGGGAGGACCTGTACGCGGCGCATCAGCTGATCACCGCGGACGTGCTCGCGGAGGGCGACCCGGAGGCCGCGCCCGAGGAGCGGTTCGGGGCCTGGGCCACGCGCAGCTCGGCCATTCTGACCCGGGCCAGGTCGACGCTCGCGGAGATCCTGTCCTCCGAGAGCTTCGACCTGGCGAACCTCTCGGTGGCCATGCGCACCATGCGCACCCTGCTGCGGAGCAATCGCTGACGCCGCCGTCCTAGGATGGCGGGCACGTGAGCGGCCCGTGCGCCCGCCGCCGTCGAGGCGGCGGGCGCGGGGCGAGGGCATCCATGGGCAGGGAGGGCAGCGATGGCGGGAGCCGCGCCGCGGCGGTGGTCTCCCGCCAGGGCGGCCGAGATGTGCGGGGACGCCGCGCTGACCGTGGTGATGCCCACGTACAACGAGGCCGAGGGCCTGCCGGGGCTGGCCGCCGAGCTGCTCGGCCTGCCGCTGCCGGGGCTGCGGCTGCTCGTGGTGGACGACAACAGCCCCGACGGCACGGGCGAGATCGCCGAGGAGCTGGCCGGACAGCACCCGGGCCGGGTGGGGGTGCTGCACCGCGCGGAGAAGGAGGGGCTCGGCCGGGCGTACGTGGCCGGCATGACCAGGGCGGTCGCCGAGGGCGCCGAGTTCGTGCTCCAGATGGACGCGGACGGCAGCCACGGCGCGGCCCATGTGCCCCGGCTGCTCGGCACGGCGCTGGTGACCGGCGCCGGGTTCGTCGTCGGCAGCAGGTACGTGCCCGGCGGGCGGCTGGCGGGCGAGTGGGCCCTGCACCGGCGGCTGCTCTCCCGCTGGGCCAACCGCTATGTGGGCGCGGTGTTGCGCACCGGGCTGCGGGACGCCACCGCCGGCTTCGTGCTGTGGCGGGCGGACGTGGTGCGCGCGCTGCGCCTGGAGCGGGTCCGCAGCAACGGCTACAGCTTCCAGGTGGAGCTGAAGCACGCCGCGGTGCGGGCCGGCCACCCGGCCGTCGAGGTGCCCATCCGCTTCGAGGAACGGCGGGCGGGCGCCTCGAAGATGTCGGCGGGGGTCCAGGTCGAGGCGGCGCTGCTGCCCTGGCGCCTGCTGCTCGCCGACCTGACCGGCCGCCGGGCGGCGGCCGGGGCATCGGGTGGGGCATCGGGTGGGGCCGCGTCCGGAGCTTCGGCCGGGGCGGGCGGGCCTGCCGCCGGACCGGCGACCGGGGTGATCGGCCGAACGGCCGGGGGCGCCGGCCGAACGGCCGGGGCGGTCGGCGAGGTTTCCGGCGGTGGCACTGCCGCCGCGGAGGTGAAGGCGGAGGCACAGGCGGCGCCGGAGCCCGTGCCGGGCCCGGGGCGGGAGGCGGGCCGGGAGCGGGCCCGGGGGCGGACCGGCGCCAGGTGACGGCCCTTCGGGAGCAGACGGCGGCGCCCGCCCCTGTCTCACGCGCCGCCCTGCGCGCGGCCGGGCCCGCGTTGCTCGCCTACGCCGGGGTGCGCGCCCTCGGGCTGCTCGTCCTCGCCGTCTGGGCGGCGGGCGCCGGCCGGTCCCCGCACCGGGTGCTCGCGCAGCGCTGGGACTCGGTGTGGTACGCGCGGATCGCCGAGGACGGCTACGGCTACCGGATCGCACTCCCCAACGGGGACGTGCACGCCGACCTCGCCTTCTTCCCGCTGTTCCCGGCCCTGGAGCGGGCCGTGGCCGCCGTCACCCCGCTGAGCGTGCACGACGCGGGCCTGCTGATCGGGTGGACGGCCTCGCTGCTCGCCGCCTGGGGCATCCACGCCGTGGCGATGCTGGTGACCGGGCGCCGCGCGGTGGCGTTCACGCTGGTGGCGCTGTGGGGGGCGTACCCGACGGCGTTCGTGCAGTCGATGGCGTACACCGAGGCGCTGTTCACCGCGCTGGCCGCCTGGGCGCTGTACGCGGCCCTGACCGGCCGGTGGGTCGCGGCGGGCGCCCTGGCCGCCGCGGCCGGGCTGACCCGCCCCTCGGGCGCGGCGGTGGTCGCCGCCGTCTGGGTGGCGGTGGGGAACGCGCACGGGCCGGCGCTGTGGCGCGAGCGCCGCGCGCCCCCGTGGCGCGCGCTGCTGGGCGCGGGCCTCGCGCCGCTCGGCTGGCTGGGCTACGTGGCCTGGGTCGGGCTGCACGAGGGCAGCCCGCTGGGGTATTTCGAGGTGCAGGCGGGCTGGGGCAACGGCTTCGACGGCGGCGTGGCGCTGCTCGGCTTCGTCTGGCGGAACCTCACCGGGGGCCCGGCGAGTGCCCTGGGCGGCCTCGGCCTCGTCGCCGCCCTCGCGCTGGTGGCCTGGCTGCTGTGGCTCGGCGTGCGGCAGCGCCAGCCGTGGCCGCTGCTCGCGTACACCGCCGTGATGGTGGCGACCTCCCTGGCCGGCTCGGGCTACTTCGGCTCGCGGCCCCGGCTGATGATGCCCGCCTTCGGCCTGCTGCTGCCCGCCGCCCTCGCCCTGGCCCGGCTGCCCCGCCCGCGTCGCGCCCTGGTGCTCGCCGCGGCGGCCGCGGCCTCGGGCGCCTACGGCGCCTTCACGCTCCTGGGCCCGGGACCGCCCTGACCGCCGGCCCCGCGGCCGCCCCTCCGCACCGCCGGGCCCGTCCGGCGGCCCCGGCTTTCCCCGGCCGCCCGGCCCGGCGTTGCCTCCCTCCCGCGTCCCCTCCTCCCGGGTGTCCGTGCCTGGCGGCTTTATCGGTCTTATGGTGTCATGACCGTATTGACCTTGGTGGGGGTCGCGGGACCGGCCGGGGCCGTTCAGGCCGTCCGGCCTCCCGGCGCCGCCCCGGACGAGCGGGAGGACGAGCGAGCGCGTGAGTGCGGGCAAGCCGGATGTGTCGGTCGTCGTGATCGTCTACAACGATGCCGAACGCCTGCCGAGGGCCGTCGACTCGGTGCTCGGCCAGAGCCTGCGCGCGGTCGAGGTGATCATCGCCGACGACTGCTCCACCGACGCCACCCCGCGGGTGGCCGCCCGGCTCGCCGCCGCCGACCCCCGGGTGAGGACCCTGCGCCTGCCGCGCAACAGCGGCGGCTGCAGCGCCCCGCGCAACGCCGGCATCGAGGCGGCCCGCGCGCCGTACCTGATGTTCCTCGACAGCGACGACGAACTCCCCTACCACGCCTGCAAGTCACTGCTGCTGACCGCGGAGCGGACCGGCGCCGACTTCGTCACGGGCGAGGTGGTCAGGCACGTCGACGGCAACGGGGCCCAGCGCCTGTGGTACCCGGAGCTGTTCGCCGAGCCCCGGCTCGTGCCGGGCATCAGGGCCGCCCCCGAGTACTTCACCGACCACCTGTCCACGAACAAGCTGTACCGGGCCGACTTCATCGCCCGTCACGACCTGCGGTTCCCCGAGGGCGTCCACTACGAGGACCAGCTGTTCTCCGCCCGGGCCTTCGTCCACGCCCGCAGCTTCGCCGTCGTGCCCTGGCCGGTGTACACCTGGCACCTCGCCCAGCGGAGCGAGGAGGAGCAGCCGTCCATCTCCTCCAGCCGGCACCTCGTGCACAACGTCCGCGACCGGATCGCCGTGGCCCGGATGGTCGACGCCTTCCTCGCCGAGAGCGGCAACGAGGACCTGCGCCCCGCCAAGGACGCCAAGTTCCTCAGCCACGACCTGCGCCTCTACCTCGGCGACCTGCCCTTCCGGGAGGCGTCCTGGGTCGCCGAGTTCGCCGCCGTGGTCGGCCCCTACCTCGCCGAACTGCCGCCCGCCTCCTGGGAGCGGCTGCCCCGGGAGCAGCGCGTGTGCCAGCACCTGCTGTGCGCCGGGCGCCTGGCCGAGGCCGCGGACTGTGCCAGGACCATCGGCCGCCCCCGGCTGGCCCCCCGGCAGGTCACCAGGTCGGGCGGGCGGGTCTACTGGGGCGCGGGCGAGCCGGAAGAGGCCCTCGACATCACCGGCTGGCGCCTGGACGAGCAGACCTTCCTCACCGGCCCGCTGCGCCACGAGCTGGTGTCCCTCGACGTGACCGGCCGGACCCTGCGCCTCGGCGTCCGCACCTGGGACCCGGCCGGGCTGCTCGACGAGCACGTCACCGGCGAGCTGTGGCTCGCGGCCGGGGGCTCCCCGCTGAAGGTGCCGTTCACGCCCTCGGCCGGCCCCGGCGAGCCGGCCGCCGCCCCCGCCACGCTCGATCTGGAACGGGTGCCGCTCGGCCTCAAGGGCTTCACGGGCCGCCGCCACCCGGTCGTCGTGCTGCGGCGGCTCGGCCTGCGCCGCACCGACCCGCTGCTCGCCCCGGCCGACCTCCCGGAGTGGCGCCTCCACCTGCCGCTGCACCGGCTGACGGTGGGCGCCGAGCAACGCGGCGCCGGGCGCCTCCAGGTGGCCTGGGCCCGCACCGGGCCGCTGGCCCTGGCCGAGGACCTGGCGCCCGCCCTGTCCCCGTTGCAGGCGCGCGCCCGGCGGGTGCGCCGCCGGCTGACCGGCCCGCGGCTGAAGGCGCTCACGTACCACGAGCTGCGCCGCCTGCCTGCCGAGCGTGACCTGGTGGTCTTCGAGGCGCTCGAAGGCCGCGGCTACGCCGACAGCCCCCGCTACATCCACGAGGAACTGGTCCGCCGCGGGCTGCCGTTGCGCGCGGTGTGGGTCGGCTCGGGCGACCGCTCCTCCTTCCCGCCCGGCGTGCCGGTGGTGCGGCGCGGCAGCTGGGCGTACGTGCGGGCCCTGGCCAGGGCGCGCTACTGGGTGGACTCGCACGGCTTCCCCGCCGCGTACGACAAGCCGCCCGGCACCCGCTACCTCCAGACCTGGCACGGGCAGGCGATCAAGCACATGGGCTTCGACCTCCCCGAGATCAAGTACGGGCCCCCGGAACGGCGGCGGCAGCTGCGGGAGATGATCGGCCGCTGGGACACCCTGATCTCGCCGAGCCCGGAGTTCGAGCGGACCTTCGTGCGGGCCAACGGCTACCAGGGCGAGCTGCTGCGCTGCGGACTGCCGCGCAACGACGCGCTGGTGCGCTGGGACGAGCCGGCGCAGCGCGACCGGGCCAGGGCCGCCCGCGCCAGGCTCCAGATCCCGCCGGGGCGGCGGATGCTGCTGTACGCGCCGACCTTCCGCGACGGGGCGCGCGGCTCCGGCGAGTCGATCCGGGTGGACCTGCCGCGGCTGGCCGGGGAACTCGGCGAGGAGTGGACCATCGTGGTGCGGCCCCACTACTACGAGCGGTTCGCCGCGCCCCCCGAGCTGGCGCACGCGGTGCGCGACGGCAGCCACGGCTTCGTCGACGTCAACGACCTGCTGCTCGCCTCGGACGCGCTGCTCACGGACTACTCCTCGGTGATGTTCGACTACGCCTGCCTGGGCCGCCCGATCCTGCTCTACACGGACGACTACGAGCGCTACCGGGGCGGCGGGCGCGGCACCTACTACGACCTGGCGGAGATCGCGCCCGGCCCGATGCTGACCCGCACCGGGGAGCTGGTGGAGGTGCTGCGCGGCCGGGGCCTCGACGAGGTGCGGCGGGCGTACGCGGCGAAGTACACGGAGTTCCAGGACAGGTTCACCGCCTACGAGGCGGGACACGCGAGCAAGACGGTGGTCGACACGTTCTTCGCGGCGGACTGCGGCTGAGGCACGCGGCCGGGAAGGGGCAGCGCATGAGGGGCCGGAACATCTTCCTGGCCGGCATCGACGTGGACTCCATGGGCGGCTCGCAGCGGGTGCTGCACACCCTCGCCCAGGGCTTTGCCGAACGCGGCCACCGGGTCCGCCTGATCGGCATCAGGCCGAGCCCCCAGCCGCACCGCTTCCACGCCGAGCCCGCCTACCGGCACGCCACCCTCTACTCCCGGCCGGCGAGCCCGCCCTGGCGTCCGCGCACCTTCGCCGAGCGCCTCGACCCGCGGGCGATCCGCGCCAGGCGGGCCCTGCGCGCCGACCGGGAGCGGGCGCGGCGGCGGATGGCCGCGCTGTTCGCCGAGGCGCCCGAGGGCTACCTGATCATCGGCTCGCCCTGGGCCGCGGACTGGCTGCGCGGCATGCCCTGGCCGCCGGGGCTGCGCGGCATCGGCCAGTACCACGAGTCCTACGCGCAGGCCCGCTCCTCGGCGAACCTGCGGCTGATCCTGCGGCACTACCCGGCGCTGGAGAAGGCGGTGTTCCTCAGCGAGCCGGACGCCGAGGAGTTCCGCAGGCAGCGGCTGCCCAACGCGGGCGTGATCCCCAACCCGCTGCCGTTCCCCGCGGGTTCGGCCGCGCCGCTGGACACCGGGCGGATCGGCGCGGTGGGCCGCCTGGACGCCGTCAAGCGGCTGGACCGGCTGATCGACGCCTTCGCGGACACCGGGCCCTTGCCGGGCTGGGAGCTGCACCTCTTCGGCGAGGGCCCGCTGGAGGGGGAGCTGCGCGCCCACGCCGCGCGGCGCGGGCTGGGCGACCTGGTGCGGTTCCGCGGCGCGGTCGGGGACATGGCCGCCGCCTACCGCGAGCTCTCGGTCCTCGCGCTGACCAGCGAGCGGGAGGGGCGGCCGATGGCCCTGGCCGAGGCCGCGGCGGCCGGGGTGCCGGCGGTCGGCTTCGACCTCTCCGGCGGCGTACGCGAACTGGTCGCCGACGGGCGGACCGGCACGCTGGTGCCGCCGCACGACACCGCGGCCCTCGGCCGGGCCCTGGCCCGTCTGATGGCGGACGGCGCCCTGCGGGAACGTTACGGCGCGGCGGCCAGGGAGCACGTCAGGCCGCTGGCCACCCCGGCCGTGCTCGACCGCTGGGAGGAGCTGTTCGCCGAGATCGACCGGTGAACGGCCCCGGGCCGCGCCTCAGCCGGCCTGCGCCCCGCTCCCCTCCCGGCCGGAGTCCTCGCCCGTGCGGGAGTCCGTGCCCGTGCGGGAGTCCGTGCCCGCGCGGGAGTCCGTGCCCTCGGCGGTGCCGGGGCCGGTGTCAGCGGGGGTGCCGGTGCCCGTGTCCGGGGGCGCGCCGGTGCCAGGACCCGGGCCGGTGCCAGGGCCCGTGCCCGGGTCCTTCGCCTGCTCCGGGGTCCCGGTGGGCGGGCCGAGGGGGAGCAACTCCTCCGCGAAGTGGCAGGCCGTGCGCTGCCCCGGGCGCAGCTCGCGCATTGCGGGCTCCTCGGTGCGGCAGCGCTCGCGGCCCTCGTGGTGCAGCGGGCCGAGGGGGCAGCGGGTGTGGAACCGGCAGCCGGACGGGGGGTCGAGGGGGCTGGGCAGGTCGCCGGCGAGGGCGGGGGCGCGCGGGCCGCGGCGGCTCGCGGCCGTGGGCTCGGGCACCGAGGCGGCCAGGCTGCGCGTGTAGGGGTGCAGCGGGCGGTCCAGGACGGTGCGGGCGGGCCCGGTCTCCACCGCCTTGCCCAGGTACATGACGGCGACCCGGTCGGCGAAGTACCGCACCAGCGAGACGTCGTGCGAGATGAAGACGTAGGCGAGGGAGCGCTCGGCCTGCAGCGCGTCCAGGAGGTTGATCACCTGCGCCTGCAGCGAGACGTCGAGGGCGGAGACGATCTCGTCGCAGATCAGGACCTCGGGGGAGACGGCCAGGGCGCGGGCGATGCAGATCCGCTGCAACTGGCCGCCGGAGAACTGCCCGGGGCGGCGGTCGAGGACGTCCGCGGAGAGCCCGACGGCCTCCAGGAGTTCGGCGCAGCGCTTGCGCCTGGCGGCCCGGTCGGGTTCGAGGCCGTGCAGCCGCAGCGGCTCCTCCAGCAGGGCGCGGATGGTCATGCGCGGGTTGAGGGAGGCCCTGGGGTCCTGGAAGATCATCTGGACCGCGCACCTGAAGTCCTTCAGGCGCCGCCCCGTCAGGCCGGTCACCTCCCGCCCCGCCGCGTGGATCTCGCCCGCGGTCGGGGTGTCGGCGCGGACCAGGAGCCGGGCCAGGGAGGACTTGCCGCAGCCGCTCTCGCCGACGACGCCCAGGGTCTCGCCGGCCGCCACCGTCAGGTCCACGCCGTCCACCGCGCGCACCACCCCGGAGCGGCCCCGGCCGCCGAACAGCCCGCCGCGCACCCGGTGGTGCCTGACCAGGCCGCGCCCGGCCAGGGACGCCGGCAGGTCGCCGGCCTCCGCCGCGCGCCCGGGCCGGGGGGCGCGCGGCGGAAGATCGGCCGCCGCCGGCGGCTCGCCCGCGGGAACGGGGTGCCGGCAGGCGACCTCGGCCCGCCCCGCGGGACCGGCGTCCCGCCCGGGCCAGGAACGGTCCACCGGCCCCGGCGCCCGGTTCACCGGCTCCCCTGCCCCGTCCACCGGTTTCAGGGCCGGTTCCACCGGCTCCCCGGCCCGGTCCACCGGCTCCAGGGCCGGGTCCTCGGTCAGGCACCCCGCGTCCGCCCGCGGGCAGCGGGGGGCGAAGGCGCAGCCGGGGGAGGGCCGGGCCGGGTCGGGCGGGGCGCCCTCGATGACCGGCAGCCTGCGGTCGGGGCGGGTGCCCAGGTGCGGCACGGACTCGATCAGGGCCCGGGTGTAGGGGTGGCGCGCGGCGGTGAACACCTCCGGGACGCGGGCGCGTTCCACGATGCGCCCGGCGTACATCACGGCGACCGCGTCGCAGACCTCGGCCACCACGCCGAAGTTGTGGGTGATGAGCACGATCGCCGTGCCGAACTCCCGGTTCAGCCGCGCGAACACCTGGAGGATCTGGGCCTGCACGGTGACATCGAGCGCCGTGGTCGGCTCGTCCGCGACCAGCACCTCGGGGTCGGCGCACATCGCCAGCGCGATCATCATCCGCTGCCGCATGCCGCCGGAGAACGCGAAGGGGTAGTCGTGGAAACGCCGTTCCGGCGCGGGTATGCCCACCAGCCGCATCAGTTCCAGGGCCCGCTCGCGCACCTCGCGCCTGCCGAGCCCGGGGCGCTTGGCCCGAAGCGCCTCCTCCAGCTGGGCCCCCACCTTCATCACCGGGTCGAGCGAGGTCATCGGGTCCTGGAAGACCATGGAGATCTTCCGGCCGCGCAGGGCGGTGCGTTCCGCCGGGTCCATGGCGAAGACGTCCCGCCCGTGAAAGGCGACCGTCCCGGACTCCAGCCGCCCGGGCTCGCGGACCTCGCCCAGCATCGACAGGGCGGTGACCGACTTGCCCGAGCCCGACTCGCCGACGAGGGCCAGGGTCTGGCCGGGGTGCACGTCGAGGTTCACCCCGCGCACCGCACGCACCCAGCCCCCGGGCGCGCGGAAGCCGACCCGCAGGTCCCGTATCGAGATCACCGGCTCCGGCATGGGATTTCTCCTTCACTGCGAGGGCACTGCGAGGGCACTGCGCGGGCGGTGCGCGGGCCTTTCGAGCGCGCCGACGGGGGTGCGCGGGGCGCTCAGCGCGCGGCCATGGTGCGGTTGAGGGCGTCGGACAGCAGGGTGAAACACAGCACGAGGGCGCTGATCACGACCAGCGGCCCCGCCGCGTAGAACGGCGCGGAGGTCAGCACGTTCAGGCTGGTGCTCAGCAGGCTGCCCAGGGAGGCGCCGGGCGGGGGCACGCCGAGGCCGAGGAAGCTCATGCCGCCCTCCACGAAGACGGCCGTGGCGCAGGCGAGCGCGGCCTGGACGAGCACCACGTCGAAGCAGTTGGGCAGGATGTGCCGCAGGTAGAGCCGCCAGGTGCCCACCCCGAGCACCCGGGCGGAGACCACGTAGTCGCGCGTGGCCTGCGAACGCACCGCGTCCCGCAGCACCCGGCCGGTCACCGGCGAGGCGGCCACCGCGACGGTGACGATCACCGAGGTCAGCCCGCTGCCGAGGACCGCAGCGCAGGCCAGCCCGAGGATGAGCGAGGGAAAGGCGAGGACCACGTCGAAGAGCCGCTGCACCGGGGTGTCCAGCCACCGGCTGGCCGAGGAGAAGAGGCCGAGCAGCCCGCCCGCGGCAAGCGCGAGCGGCACCGAGGACACGATGACCAGCAGGCTCACCCGGATTCCGGCCAGCACCCTGGCCAGCAGGTCGCGGCCCAGCTCGTCGGTGCCGAGCGGGTGTCCCCACGAGGGCCCGTCCAGGGCCCGGTCGGACACCAGCTCGTTGGGCCCGTGCGGCAGCAGCGAGGGGAGAATCAGGCCGGCCAGCGCGAGGAACACCAGCACGCCGAGGGAGCCGAGCACGACGGGGTCGCGCAACGGGCCGCGGGAGGGGGCGCGTTCGGCTGCCCCGTCGACCTCGTGCCGCCCGCCCGGTTCGTGCGGCTCATGTGGTTCGTGCGGCTCGCGCGGCGGGGTGGTGGCCGGGGCGCCGGCGGGGCCCGGGGCCGCCGCGGCCCCGCCCGCCGTCTCGGGCGGCGTGGCGCCGTGACCGGTGGGTTCGCTCATGGCTGCTCCCGAACTCGGGGGTCGACGAGGGCGTAGACGAGGTCGCTGAACAGCTGGAGCACGATGAACACGGTCACCGCGAGCAGCAGCATCGCCTGCACCATGGGGTAGTCGCGGGCGTTGGCCGAGGAGACCATCGCCTCGCCCAGGCCGGGCCAGGCGAAGATGGCCTCCACGATGACCGCGCCGCCGAGGAGGTGGCCGATCTGGATGCCGAGGACGGTGACCAGCGGCCCCACGGCGTTGGGCAGCCCGTGCCGCAGGATCAGCCGGCGCCGCGAGAGGCCGCGCATCCGCGAGGCGAAGTAGTGCTCCTCGTGGAACACCCGCTGCAGCGAGGCGGCCAGGAAGCGGGCGAGCACCGCCGCCGAGGGCAGGGCCAGGCAGACGCTCGGCAGGACGAGGAACTGGGCGCCTTCCACCGGGTCGTCCAGGACCGGGACGTAGCCGCCGGGGGGCAGCAGCCGCAGCGCCCCGGAGAAGACCATGGTGAGCAGCACGCCGGTGACGTAGGTGGGCACCGCGAGCATCACGACGTTCAGCGCGGAGAGCGCGGTGCGCAGCCGGGCGGTGCGGGCCAGGGCCGTCGCCACCCCGAGCGGGAAGGCGAGCAGCACCGCGAGCACCAGGGCGCACAGGGTGAGGGTCCCGGTGTTGCCCAGGCCCCGGCCCACCAGCCCGGAGACCTCGGCGCCGTTGACGAAGGAGGTGGAGAAGTCCCCGTGCAGGGCGCCGCCGAGCCAGGAGAGGTACTGCCGGGCCAGGGAACGGTCCAGGCCCAGGTCGTGGCGGATGGCCGCGACCGCCTCCGGGGAGGCGTCCGGCCCGGCGAGGGTGGCGGCGGGGTCGCCCGGCGCCATCCGGAGCACCGCGAAGATCGGGACGGTGGCCAGCAGCAGCACCAGCGCGGTGACGGGAAGTCTGCGCAGCAGGTAGCGGAGCACCCTCAGCCCTCCCCGAGGAACGCCTCGTCCAGGACGAGGTAGTTGAACATGGTGAACGCGCAGCCGTGCAGGGCCCTGGTCGTCGCGTAGGTGACGGAGCTGCTGACGAGGTCGATGACGAACTGCTGGTCCAGCAGGAAGTCGGTGACCTCGGCGTAGGCCGCGCGCGCCGCGTCCTGGCCCGAGGTCGTCCACACCTGCTCGGCGAGCCGCAAGTACGTGGGGTCGGAGAAGTTGGAGGCGTTGCGCGCGGCGTTGAAGGGGTAGGCGCCGTTCAGCATGGTGGCCGGGTTGAGCTGCCCGAAGCCGTGCCCGTTGATCCACAGCCCGGGCAGGGTCGCGGTCCCCAGGCGCTGCTGGAACTCGGCGGGCTGGAGCGGGGTGATGGAGGCGTCGAGGCCGACGGCGCGCAGCCCGTCGAGCACGATCTCGGCGATCGAGCGGACGCCGCCCGGCTCGTTGCCGCTGATGGCCAGTTCGAGCCTGGCGCCGCTCACCCCGGCCTCGGCGAGCAGGGAGCGGGCGCGGTCGAGGTCCTGGTGGTAGTGGCCGGCCGCCTCGCGGGAGTAGGCGGGGGAGACCGGCGTCCAGGGCACGGAGGTGACCGAGCCGATGCCCTGGAGCGCCATGTCCAGGACCTTCTGCCGGTCCACCGCCCAGGAGATGGCCTGCCTGACCCGCTTGTCGCCCAGCGGCTCCTGCTCGACGTTGCAGCCGACGTAGTAGCCGGCGTCGCGGGTGTCCACCTCGATCAGCCGCAGGCGGTCGTCGTCGCGGACGGTCAGCCGGCTGAGGCCGTTGAGCGCGTAGGCCACGTCGGTCTGCCCGCTGCGCAGGGAGGCCACGATTGCCTGCGGCTGCGAGTCGATGTGCAGCTCGACCTCGTCCAGGTAGGGGCGGCCGGCGAGCCAGTAGCGCGGGTTGCGGGTGAAGCGCATCGCGATGCCCGGGTCGTACCCGGCGAAGGCGAAGGGGCCGGTGCCGTTGATGACCTCGCCGCTCTCCAGTTCGGCGATCGACTCGTGGTCGACGATCATCATGATCTCGCACAGGTCGAAGAAGTTCGTGATGCCGTGGGCCAGGCGCAGCGTGATCTCGTTGCGGCCGGTGACGGAGTGGTCGGCGACCGCGGCGGCGGCCGAGCGCAGCTGGCCCGGGGCCCCGTCCTCGTCGGCCTGGTAGGCGATGTTCTCGGCGACGTCGCGTGGGCCGAAGGGCCGCCCCGAGTGGAAGGTCACGTCCTCGCGCAGCCGCAGCACCACCGTCCGGCCGCCGTCGGTGAGTTCCCAGTCGGTGGCCAGCTGGGGCCGGGGCCGGTAGGTCCTGTGGTCGTACTGGGTGAGGGAGTTGAACACCAGGCGGGACCAGGAGGTGTTCGAGTTGTTCTGCTGGCGCAGGGTCGGGAGGTTGGGCTCCTCGGCCTGGGCCATGACCAGGCTGCCGCCCTGGCGGCCGTGGCCGCCGGAGCCGACCTGGCGGGCCACCGGGGTGCAGCCCGCGAGGGCGGCGGCGCCGAGACCGCCGAGGCCGCCGAGCAGGGCGCGGCGTGACAGGCCGCCGGGCCCGTGGGGCGGATGGAGTATGGCTGACATGCGACCGTCCCCTCTTGCTCTTCCTTGGACGCCGGGGGAGCAGGCGTCACCCAAGCACTCCCGGACCGCGCAGGGCAATACCTCGGCGATAAAACGTTTACCCATGGGGCTCCCGCCTTCGCGGCGGAAGGACCGGGCCGGGCGCGGACCGAGGGAGACATGCCCTGGTGAGAGGGCGTGAAGAGCGGGCAGGGGGCGGACGGATGGCCGGGGCGGCGCGGAGGGAACTTCGCGCACGCTCCTTGCCCCCGGCGATGAACCTGCGTTAAACGAATAACATGCAGAAGCGAGCGCGCCCCACCGTCCGGGACGTCGCCGGCCTCGCCGGGGTCTCCGTCGCGACGGTGTCGCACGTGGTCAACGGCCGCAGCGGCCGGTGCACCCCCGAGACCCGCGAACGGGTCCTGGCCGCGATCCGGCGGCTGGGCTACGTGCCCGACGGCGCGGCGCGCGGACTGCGCCGCGGGCGCACCGACCAGGTGTGCCTGATCGCGGGCTCCATCGGGGTCCCGGCCAACGCGGTGCTCGCCCAGCAGCTGCACGACGGGGCGGACGCGGCAGGCTACGGGGTCATCACGCTGCTCGTCGACACCGAGGCCCGCGCCCGCCGCGCCTTCGACCTGCTGCAACAGGGCATCGCCGACGGGGCGATCGTCTCCGACCCGTTCCGCTGCCTCGACCGGGAGCGGCTGACCACGCTGGCGCACAGCCGGCTGTCCATGGTGGTGCTCGACAACCTCATCGAGCCCAGCGGCTTCGACGTCGTGCGCATCCCGGAGCGGGAGGCGTGCGCCGAGGCGCTCGACCACCTCTTCGCCTCGGGGCGCCGGCGCGTGGCCTTCGTCGGGCACGCCTTCGACCTGGTGCCGGGCGCGGAGCCGACGGAGCGGCTCGCTGCCTACCTGGACGCGCTGGAGCGCCACGGGGTGGCGCGCGACGAGCAGTTGACGGTGGTGGGCGCGGACGACCGGTGCCAGGCGTACTGGACCGTGACCGGCCTCATGCAATTGCGCGAGCCGCCGGACGCGCTGTTCTGCGCCTCGGACCGGGCCGCGGTCAGCGCGATCTGGGCCCTGCGCGACGGGGGGTTCTCGGTGCCGCACGACGTGGCGGTGATCGGCGCGGGCAACCTCCGCGAGGGCCTGGTCACCAGGCCCGCGCTGAGCACGGTGGGGCCCCCGGAGCGGGACTTCGCCGACGTGGTCGGCCTGCTCCTCGACCGCCTGTCGGCGGACGGCGAGCGGGAGGACCGCGAGCTGGTGCGGCCCTGGTCGTTCATCCCCCGCGGCAGCGCCTGACCGGGCGACCGCACCGGCCGGCCGCAGAGTTCAGATCCGCGCAACAGGCTCGAAAGGCAAGGACACGGCATGTCACGAGGGCGCCCGAACGTCATCGTCGTCTTCACCGACCAGCAGCGCTGGGACACCACCGGGGTGCAGGGCAACCCGCTCGGCCTGACCCCGAACTTCGACCGGCTGGCCCGCGCCGGGGTCCACGTCAGCCGGGCCACCACCCCGCAGCCCGTGTGCGCCCCCGCCCGCGCCGCCCTCCAGACCGGCAGGTACCCCACCGCAACCGGCGTGTACCGCAACGGCATTCCGCTGCCGGGCGACGCCCGCACCCTCGCCCACCACTTCGCGGACGCCGGGTACACCACGGGCTACATCGGCAAGTGGCACCTCGCCGACCGCGAGCCGGTGCCGGCGGAGCAGCGCGGCGGCTACCGGCACTGGCTGGGCTCCAACGGCCTCGAACACACCTCGGACGCGTACCTGACGGTCATGTACGACGAGGCCGGCGATCCGGTGCGGCTGCCAGGCTTCCGCTCCGACGCGCTCTTCGACGCCGCCGTCCGCTTCGCCGCCGACCACCACGCCGAGCCGTTCTACCTCTTCCTCTCCCTCATCGAGCCGCACCACCAGAACGAACTCGACTGCTACCCGGCGCCCGAGGGCTACGCCGAGCGCTACCAGGGCCGCTGGATGCCGCCCGACCTGGCGGCGCTCTCCGGCCAGGGCGGCACCCCGCACCAGCACATGGGCGGCTACCTCGGCCAGATCAAGCGGGTCGACGAGGGGCTCGGGCGCCTGCTGGACGCCCTGCGCAGCATGGACCTGCTCGACGACACGATCGTGGCCTACACCTCGGACCACGGCAGCCACTTCAAGACCCGCAACTCCGAGTACAAGCGCTCCTGTCACGACGCCTCGCTGCGGGTGCCGCTGGCCGTCCGCGGCCCCGGCTTCCACCCCGGGCGGGTCCTCGACCAGCCGATCAGCACCCTCGACCTGCCGCCCACCCTGCTGGCGGCCGCGGGCGTCGAGGTGCCGGCGGAGATGCAGGGGCGCTCGTTCCTGCCGCTCGTCGCCGACCCGGGGGCGGACTGGCAGGAGGAGGTCTACGCCCAGGTCAGCGAGTCCGAGTGCGGGCGGGTGGTGCGCACCGCGCGGTGGAAGTACCACGTCGTCGCGCCGGACGCCGACGGCTGGGACGACGCGGCGGCCACCCGCTACGTCGAGACGGCCCTGTACGACCTGGCGCACGACCCGTACGAGCTGGACAACCTCGCGGGGCTCGCCTCCCACCGGGCGGTGGCCGAGGACCTGCGCGCGCGGCTGCTGCGCCGCGCCGCCGAGGCGGGCGAGCCCCCGGCCACCATCGAGCGGGCCCCGGAGCGGGTGCCCCACCAGCGGCGGGTGGACGCGGCCGTCCACGGCTTCGACCTCACGGGCGTCCGCTTCGGCCACCAGCCGCGCGCGGGCCGCCCGCCACGTGCTTGAGCAACTCGCCGTCCAGGAGCACCACCAGGCACCCCCCGGAGCTGACGCAGTACTCCAGCCGGCCGCCCGAGGTGGCGTGCCACGAGCGCAACGACCACTGCCGCGCGCCGCCGGGGGCCGGCCTGCCGCAGAAGGGGCACGCGTCCTGGGGGAAGGGGGCGGGGGCGGCCGGTGCTGCGGGGCGAGGGGAGGCGCGCATGGCCGCCAGCATGATGTCATGTGTCTATGCAGTTCAACCATTACGGGGGCGAGGCGGCCGGCCTCGCCGCCGACCTCGTCAACCTCGCCGCCCCGCCCTCCCCCGCCGAACTGGAACCGCTGCTCGCCGCCAGGGACATCACCAGGACCCGCCTCACGCCCGCCCAGTCCGGGGCGCTGTGGGAGTGGAGCCGGCGCCTCGGCTCCTGCTTCGGCCCGCAGGATCTCGCCCGGCGCTGCGCGGCCGTCAACGAACTGCTCGCCGAGGCGTCGAGCAGCCCGCGCATCTCCATGCACGACGGCCGGCCCCCGCACCTGCACTACAGCGCCCCCGACGCGGACCCGGCCGCGCACGTCCGCGCCGTCACCGCCGCGGGCCTGGCCTCGGTGATCTGCTTCTCGGGCGCCGATCGGCTGGGCCGTTGCGCGCGTTGCCGACGTGCCTATGTGGACACTTCGCGCAACGGCCGCCGCACCTACTGCTCGGTGCGCTGCGCCAACAACGACGCGGTGGCGCGGCACCGGGCGGTCAGGCGTTCCGCAGCCAGCCCGCCCACGCCGAGGTGATCATCTCCTCGACGCCGCGGGCCGGCGTCCAGGCCAGGTGCTTGGCCGCCTGGTCGGGGCAGGCCACCACCCGGGCCGGGTCGCCGGGGCGGCGCGGCATGACCAGCGGGGTCAGCCGCCCGTGGCCGGTGATCTCCGCGATCGCGCGGACCAACGCGCGCACGGAGACCCCCTCGCCCCGGCCGATGTTGAGGGTCAGGTGCTCGGGAATGGGCCGCTCGGCCAGGGTCCGCGCGGCCGCCAGGTGGGCCTCGGCCACGTCCTCCACGTGGACGAAGTCCCGCTCGCAGGTCCCGTCGCCGGTCGGGTAGTCCTCGCCGAAGATCCGCGGCGGCTCGCCGGCCGCCAGGTGCCCGAAGGTCATCGGGACCAGGTCGGCCGTCTCGTTGTCGGCGAGTTCGGGCAGGGCCGCCCCCGCGACGTTGAAGCAGCGCAGGCAGGCGGTGGCGATGCCGTACGCCCGGCCCGCGGCGCGCACCAGCCACTCGCCGGCCAGCTTGGTCTCCCCGAAGGGGCTGACGGGCAGGCAGGGGTGGTCCTCCATCACCAGGTCGGCGGTGGGCGCGCCGTAGACGGCGGCCGAGGAGGAGAAGACGAACCGCTCGACCCGGGCCCCGCGGCAGGCTTCGAGCAGGACCTGCAGGCCGTGGAGGTTCTCCCGGTAGTAGCGCAGCGGCTGGCGGACGGACTCGGCGGCCTCCTTCCTGGCCGCGAGGTGGACGACCGTGGTGACGGCGTGCTCGGCCAGCGTCCGGTCGAGCAGGCCGCGGTCGTGGACGGAACCCTGGACGAAGGGGACGCCCTCCGGCAGCCGGGTGGCCTGGCCGGTGGACAGGTCGTCGTACGCCACGACCTCTTCGCCCGCCAGGGCCAGGGCGCGGACGACGTGGGCGCCGATGTACCCGGCACCGCCGGTGATCAGAAAGGACATGGGGTCTGCTCCTGGGGGTCGGGAGAGGCCGGGCGCGCGGCGGCGCCCGTGCCGGAACCGGGGGGCACGTGTGCAGAGCCGCGGGCGGGCGGCCCGGCGGGAACCGGGGCGGGCGCCTGGGCCGGGGGCGCCGAACGGGCCGGTGCGGCCGAACGGGCCGGTGCCGCCGGCCACGCCGGGCAGGCCGGGTGGACCGGGTGTGCCGGGCCGCCCCGGTGGGCCGGGCGAACCCGCTGCGCCCCATGGGCCTGCTGCACCCGCCGGGGCCCGCGGCCCCGCCACACCCGCGGCGCCCACGGCAGGCGCGACGCCGGCGGAACCCCGGGCACCCGTGGCACGCGGGAAAGGCGAGGCACGAAGGGAACGTGAGAAACCGCGGGAACGCCGGGAACAGCGGGTACGCCGGCAACGGGGGGAACAGCGGGGACGGGGGGAACGCGGGACTCGTGGGAATCACGGGACTCGTGGGAATCACGGGAATCGCGGAAAAGCAGCACGGCACCACATCCGCAGCGAAAGATCGGATTACACGGACCATCCGACAATCGCTCTTCTGTGGTGCCGTCGCGTGGACGCCGGAGGTGTCGCGGCTGCGTTCCCTCCGATCGGCCTACGTGCCGCCGGTGTTCCCGGCCCTCAGGGCCGGGACCCGGTCACTTCACCGCTCCCGACATGACGCCGGAGACGAACTGCCGCTGGAAGGCGAAGAAGATCGCCAGCGGGATGAGCATCGTGAGGAACGCCCCGGGCGCCAGCACGTCGAAGTTGCTCCCGAACTGCCGCATCTGCTGCTGGAGGGCCACGGTCATCGGCGGGGAACCGGAGTCCGCGAAGATCAGCGCCACCAGCATGTCGTTCCAGACCCACATGAACTGGAAGATGGCCAGGGCCGCGATCGCCGGCCCGCCGAGCGGCAGCACCACCCGGGTGAACAGCCGCAGTTCCCCGGCCCCGTCCAGGCGCGCCGCCTCCAGCAGCTCCCGCGGGATCTCCGCGAAGAAGTTGCGCAGCAGGAAGACGGCGAACGGCAGGCCGAAGGCCGAGTGGAAGAGGATCACGCCGAAGGTGGTCTCGAAGATCCCCAGCGCGTTGAACAGCTTGGCCACCGGGATCAGCGCCACCTGCACCGGCACCACCAGCAGCGCCACCACCAGCAGGAACCAGTAGTCCCTGCCGGGGAACTCCAGCCAGGCGAAGGCGTAGGCGGCCGCCGCGCCGAGCACGACCACCAGCACCGTGGAGGGCACGGTGATCGCCACCGTGGTCCAGATGGAGCTGGTGAACGTGTCGTCGCCAAGCAGCGCGTCGTAGTTGGCGCCCGTCCACTGGCCCGGGTCGGTCAGCGCCTCCCACCAGCCGGTGGAGGCGATGTCCCGCGGGCTCCTGAAGGAGGAGACCAGCAGGCCCGCCGTCGGCAGCAGCCACAGCACGGCCAGGACCACCAGCACCACCCGGACGGCTCCGCCCGCGGCGAGCGAGGCCAGCCGGGAGGCGAGGGAGCGCGGCCGTGGGCCGGTCTTGGGGGCGGGCCCGGCCGCCGACGGGTCGGGTGCCTGGGCGGTTATGAGAGTCGCGGTCACCGCTTGTTCTCCCGTCGCAGCCTTCTCAGGTTAACGATCATCACCGGCACCACGAGCAGCAGCAGGAGCACCGCGATCGCGCTGCCCACGCCCTGGTCGGCCCCCGTGCCGAAGGACGACAGGTACAGCTGGAGCGCCAGCACGTTCGCGTCCGCCTGACTCGAACTCGGGGCGATGATGTAGACGAGGTCGAAGATCTTCAGCACGTTGATCATCAGGGTCACGAGGACCACGCCGAGCACCGGCCCGAGCAGCGGGACGGTGATGCGCCGGAAGACCTGCCACTCGTTCGCGCCGTCCACGCGCGCGGCCTCCAGCGTCTCCCGGGGGACGCTGGCGAGGCCCGCGGCGATCAGCACCATCGCGAAGCCGGACCACATCCACACGTAGGCGCCGATGATCGCCGGGGTGATGAGGTCGGGGCCCAGCCACTCGGCGCCGTTGTAGGGCGCCGTGAAGCTGTCCGAGGCCAGCCGCAGTTGGGCGCCGTCGGCCTCGGCGGGCAGCGAGAAGGTGCCGTCGTCGCCGGTCTTGGCCGCGGCGACCACCTCGCCGTCCCGCACCGCCTCCACGGTGATGCCGGACAGCGCCTTCTCCTCCGGGTCGATGACGCCCTCGGCGCCGGCCCCGCCGCGGGTGAAGTCCATCCACACGGTGCCCGTCACCTGGCCGGGGTCGGTGGCGGCCGTGGCGGCCGGCTCCGCGTCGGACAGTTCGGGCTGCGGAACCGCCACCAGCGGCAGCAGCACCGGGGTGCCCGCCGTCACGGGCTGCTCCAGCAGGTAGGAGCCGTCGTCCTGCACGGTCAGCGGGCCGTCGGGCCGCGGCTGGGCGTCGGGCCAGGTGGACGTGCCGGAGAAGGTGTCGTGCACCGTCGTCAGCATCGCGTTGGCCACGCCCCGGTCCGGGTCCTGCTCGTAGACCAGCCGGAAGATGATCCCGGCGGCCAGCATCGAGATGGCCATCGGCATGAAGACGACCAGCTTGAACGCCGTCGCCCAGCGGATGCGCTCGGTGAGGACCGCGAAGATCAGGCCGAGGCCGGTGGCGACCGTCGGGGCGACGACGATCCAGATGAGGTTGTTGCGCAGCGCGTGCCTGATCGAGTCGTTGGAGAAGATCTCCTGGAAGTTGTCGAGCCCGACGAACGTGTCGCCTGAGGCGTCGAAAAGGCTGCGCTGGATCGAGTACCCGATCGGGTAGATGACCAGAGCGCCGAGCAGCACGAGCGCGGGCAGCAAGAAGCACGCGACGGCCCAGGGGCGGGCTCTGATCACCGCCTTGCCGGATTCCATGGGAAGTCAGTCTCCGTCCGTCGTGTGTCCGTCAGTCGCCGTAGGCGTCGGCCGCCTGGGACTCCAGGTATTCCTGGGCCCCCTGGATGTCCTCGGGGTTGCGCAGGAAGTTCTGCAGCCCCTGCCACATGCCCTGGCCCGTCGTGCCGCCGAAGGCGGCCGGGGTCTGGTCCGAGAGGTCGAAGCGGAAGTCGTCACCCGCCTCGATCAGTGCCTCGGCGATGCCGCGCTGCACGTCGTTGGGGTAGGCGTCCATGTTCATCGACTTGTTGGGCGAGATGAACCCGCCCGGCTCGGCCCAGATCTCCGCCGCGTCCGAGGAGGCGAGGAAGGCGAGCAGCGCCTCCTGCGCCTCGCTGGCCTCGCCGTCCGGGGCGATCGCCACCGCCGCGTCACCCGCGCTCACCACGGGCAGCGGGCCGCCGTCCACGCTGGGGAACGGGAACACCTGCGCGTCCTCGCCGATCACCGCGTCGGTGCTGTCCGTGATGTTCGCCCCGACGAAGTCGGCCTCGAACACCATGGCCGCGTCGGGGGAGTCCAGGTCGAGGAAGGTCTGGGTGACCGAGTCGGGGAAGAGGGTCTGCAGGGCGCCGTCCGCCCCGCCCTCCATCAGCCGGTCCTCGCCGAAGAGCTGGCCGAGCGTGGTCAGCGCGTCCGTGACGCTCTGGTCGGTCCACGGGATCTCGTGCGCGGCGAGCCGGTCGTACATCTCGCCGCCCGACTCGGAGAGGTAGATGTTCTCGAACCAGTCGGTGAGGGTCCAGCCGTCGGCGCCGCCCACCGACATCGGGGTGGTCCCCGACTCCCACAGCGTCCAGGCCGTGTCGACGAAGTCGTCCCAGGTCTCGGGCGGCTGCACCCCGGCGTAGTCGAAGGCCGCGGTGCTGTACCAGATCAGCGACTTGTTCGCCGCCTTCACGTAGACGCCGTACTGGACGCCGTCCGCGGCGCCCAGATCCTGCCAGCCCTGCGTGTAGTTCCGGTCGAGCTGCTCCTGCACCAGGTCGCCGACCGGGGCTATCCAGCCGTTCTCGGCGAACTCCCTGAGCACGCCGGGCTGCGGCACCATCACGACGTCGGGTGGCGAGCCACCCGCGATCTTCGTGCCGACGAACTGCGAGACGTTGTCGCCGCTGGGCACGTAGCTCGTGGTGGCGCCGGTCCTGGCCTCGAACTCGTCGAGGACCCGCAGGAAGTTCTCCTGCTCGGCGCCGGTCCACACCGCGGCCACCTCAAGGTGCTGGCCCGACAGGTCCGGCAGCTCCACCGTGACCTCGCCCGACCTCTGCCCTCCGGTGTCCTCGTCGCCACCGCATGCCGTCAACGTCAGCGCGGCCGTGACCGTCACCGCCGCCGCCGCACGGAAGGCTCTCCGCCGGGAATCCCGGCCCGAACCGCGCATGAGCACCGCCTCATCCGTCTGGTGCGGCAGTGCCCCGACCCCGCTCAGGGCCTGCCACGCCGCACGTCCTGTGCCCAAGGTCCTACGCCCGGGCGCGCTGAGCGGGCAAGTCCACCGTGGGGGCCGGTCGGCCTTTGTGATGCCCCTGTTACCGAGCGCTCAACAACACTGGTGGATCACTTACTTGACGTGACGGATGGGGCGGGATCACACCAGTGTGGCGGCAGTGGCGCGTTCGGTCTCGGCCGCCCGGGCGGCGGCGCTGGCCAGCAGGGCGATGTCCGTGGGCCCGTTCCCCAGCTCCCTGATCTGGCGGCGGGCCGGCGGGTCGCCCGCCCTGGCCCAGTCGACCGGCGTCACGGTGGGGCGCTGCGTGGCCGTGCGGGGGATGCGGCCGGTCACCCGGCCTCCCTGGAACGGCGCCGCCCGGCCCTCGCCCGGCAGCCGCAGCTCGCCCCGGCCCGCGGGGCCGCCGCCCAGGGCCACCCGTATGACCGCGCCCGGGTCGAAGGACGGCGGCCTGGCCGCCGAGGGGGCGCCCGCCGCGAGGAGGCGGACGCCGAGCCGCCGCCCCTCCGCGGCCACCGCGTCCAGGGCCCGGAGCACGGAGCCCGCCGCCTGCCGCCCGGGCGCGCCGAGCGGCGGGTCGAGCAGGGCGTCGAGGTCGTCCACGAGCACCACCAGCCAGGGCAGCGGGTCGCTGCCCGGCGCGAGCATCGACGGCGCGCCCCCCGCGGGCGCCTTCCCGCCCGCGCCCTCCGCGCCGCCGGGCGCCCCGCCCGCCTGGCCCTCCGGGGCCTGGCGCGGCGGGCACAGCCTGGCGGCGCGGGCGCGCCCGCCCTCGAACTCCGCCTCGCCGAGCGCGGCGGCCCGCCACTTCAGCTCCTCCCGCAGGGCCTGCGCGAAGGCCCGCAGCCTGACCGGGTCCGTGGCCCCCACGTAGGAGGCCACGTGCGGCAGCTCGGCGACCGGCCGCAGCCCCTCGCCCGCCCCCTCGACCAGCACGAGCGAGAGGTCGCGCGGGCCGTGGGCGGTGGCCAGGGAGGCGGCGAGCGCGCTCAGCAGCTCCGTCCGGCCCGAGCGCGGCCCGCCCTCGATCAGCAGCGGGCCGGGCCGCCCGGCCAGGTCGAGGGAGAGCGGGCCGCCGCCCGAGGCGCCGAGCACCAAGGGCAGCCCCGCCCCGCCCTGCCACCGCTCGCGCAGGGCGCCCGGGGTGACGCGGGAGAGCCGCAGCGCGTCGAGCAGGCGGCAGCTCTCCGGCGGGGCGCCCGCCGCGGCCGCGCCGGCCCCTTCGCCCGCGGCGCCTCCCACGCCGCCCGCGGCCCGGTCGTTCAGCGGGGCGAGCGCGCGCGCCAGCCGCTCGGCCCAGGCGCAGGACACCGCGTCGGCGCCCGCCACCGGGCCCCACTCGCCGGCGGGGCCGATCACCCGCAGCGAGGTGGCGACCTGCCCGCTGAGCAGGCCGGCCGTGCCGCAGCCCCGGAAGACGGGGGAGGCGGCCCTGGCCGCGGCCAGCGTCTCGGCGGCGGGGGAGGCCGCGGTGGCCGGCGGGCACTCGGCGAGGGCGATCACGTGGATGCCGGCCGCCGGTCCCTCGGCCGCCAGCCTGGCCAGCGCGGCCGTCGTCTCGGCCCCGCCCGGCTCGCCGTCCACGAGCACCACCGTGCGGGCCTGCCCGGCCTCGGCGCGGGCGCCGGCGCGCGCCACCAGCTCCGCCGTCCTGGCGGCGGCCTGCTCGGCGTCGAAGGCGAGCAGCAGGCCGCAGTCCTGTCCCCGGCGCGGACGCGTGTGCGGCAGCCAGCCCAGCCAGGACCACTCCGCGGCCTTGCCCGGGGCGAGCACCACCAGTTCGAGCGCCCCGGGACCGTGCAGGGCGGCCAGCTGCGCGAGCGCCGCCCTGGCGAGGCCGGCGACCCGGTGCCGCGGCCCGGCCAGGCCGAGGGAACCGGCCTCGCGCAGCGAGACGGCCACCGGCGGCAGGGCCCGCGAGGCGCGGTGCGCGGTGCCGAGGCGCACCGTGAACGCCTCCGGGTGGTCCGCCGTCCGCTCCCACAGGCGCGGGCCGCGTTCGAGCGCGGTCAGCAGCACCCGGGCGAGGTCGGGGTGGGCGGCCTCGGCCCGCGCGTCGTCCTGCCGCGCGCGGGCCGCCTCCGCCTCGGCGTCCCAGCGCGGCACCTCGCGGGTCTCGCCCGGGCCGCCGAGCCGCTCCCTGGCCCAGGTGGCGAAGCCGCGCCGCCGCACGGTGGGCCCGCTCGGCCCCGGCCGGGAGGCGGCGGGCCGCGCGGGGGCCGGGGCGGCGTCCCCCGGCGCGGCGGAGGAGGCCGAAGGGAGGTCCTGGGGAGCCGGGGGAAGGACCGGGGGGGCGGCAGCCGGTCCCCCCGGGGCCGGGGCGCGGTCCAGGTCGCGGCGCGGCGCGGGCAGCCCGGCGCGGGCCGCCGGCTCGCCGGGCACCAGGCGCAGCGCGGTCTCGCCGAGCCGCAGCACGCCGCCTGGCGGCAGCGGCACCCGGCCGGTCACCTCGCGGCCGTCGAGGAACGTGCCGTTGGTCGAGCCGAGGTCGGCCACCGTCGCGGAGCCGTCGGGCTCCAGGGCCACGGCGCAGTGCATGCGCGAGACGTCCGGGTCGTCGAGGGGCACGTCCGCGTCCGCCGACCTGCCGATCCGCACCGAGCCGCCGCGCAGCAGGTGCACCCCGCCCGCGTCGGGACCGGCCACCACCAGCAGCCGCGCGGGCACCGGCTCGGGCCCCGGGCCGGCCACGGGCCGGTGGAAGGACAGCACCGCGCCGTCGACGAGCGGCGGCTCGCCGAGCAGCGCCGCGCGGGGGTCGAGCCGCTCCTCCTCGCAGAAGACGGCGCCCGGGGCGGCGGAGCCCGGCGCGGCCGCCCCGGCCAGCGCGCCGAGGACGGCGGCGAGCGGGGTGTTCTCCGGGGCGGTGACGCGCAGGTCGACGCCGGCGGGGCCGCCGCGCTCGGCGTCGCCGTGACCGAGAACGGTCAACCTGATCTGAATCGGCATCGGCCCTCCCGGTCACCTCGCCAGCCCGGCTGCAACGTCTTGGTCACGCTGGTCACACGTCCCGATCGCGGTCGGGCCAGGACGCGGCCCACGGCCCGGGCGAACCCGGAGCGCGCCCCGCGCACGACCTGATCGCATCGGATGCTGATGCTGAAAGCATCCTCGCACCCGCCACTGACAGCCCGCCGCGTCGTCGGCGCCCCATGATCCTGATTGGGCCGAAGCCGTTCATATCTGTCCAGATTCCGTCTAGCTCCGTCTAGGGCTCACCAGAACTGATCCGTGACACCCGCCAGTTGACGCGACCGGCGACGCCGGCCAGGTCGATCAGGCGCCGTTCACCTTACGGCCCGTCACGCGGTGCTCCGTCACCCGGCGACCCGACGGCCCCCACCCCGCCCGCCGCGGGACCGCCCCCGTCCGCCCCGGCGCGGCGCAACCGCGCGGGGCCGCGGCGCGTCCTCCTCGCCGCCGGCTCCTCGCGGCCCGCGCCCGCCCTCCGCGGGCACCCGCGGCCGGGGGCCGCGCGATTACAGTAGGGAGCCCGGGTCTCGTCACCACCGGCGAACCACCAGCGAAGCACAGGGAGCGCACGTGCGGCCGGTAGGCAGCAAATACCTGCTCGAAGAGGCGCTCGGGCACGGCGCCACGGGCACCGTGTGGCGGGGCCGTCAGCGGGAGACCGCGGGCGAGGAGGCCGCGGTCGCCGGGCAGCCGGGCGAGCAGGTCGCCATCAAGATCCTCAAGGAGGAGCTCGCCCAGGACCCCGACGTGGTGATGCGCTTCCTGCGCGAGCGCGCGGTGCTCCTGCGGCTGGGCGGCGACCCCCACGACAACATCGTCCGCACCCGCGACCTCGTCGTCGAGGGCGACCTGATCGCCCTGGTGATGGACCTGATCGACGGCCCCGACCTGCACCGCTACCTGCGCGAGAACGGGCCGCTCAGCCCGGTGGGCGCGGCCCTGCTCACCGCCCAGGTGGCCGACGCGCTGGCCGCCGCGCACGCCAAGGGCGTCGTCCACCGCGACCTCAAGCCCGCGAACGTGCTGCTCGCCGGCGCCGGCGAGCAGGGCGGGCCGCTGCGCCCGATGCTCACGGACTTCGGCATCGCCAGGCTGGCCGACTCGCCCGGGGTGACCCGCACCCACGAGTTCGTCGGCACGCCCTCCTACGTGGCGCCCGAGTCCGCGGAGGGCCGCGCCCAGACCTCGGCCGTCGACGTCTACAGCGCGGGCATCCTGCTGTACGAGCTGGTCACCGGGCACCCGCCCTTCGGCGGCAGCAACACCCTGGACGTGCTCAGGCGCCACCTCAGCGAGCAGCCGCGCCGCCCGGAGTCCGTCCCGGGTCCCCTGTGGACCGTCATCGAGGTCTGCCTGCGCAAGAGCGCCGACGAGCGGCCCAGCGCCGCGAACCTGGCCCGGGCGCTGCGCACCGTCGCGGCGGGCATCGGCGAGCGGGCCTCGGCCGAGCAGCGCTCCGCGGCGCTCGGGGTGGCCGCGCTGCTCGCCCCCGACCCGCGCCCGGTCAAGGTGGCAGGCACCGGCATCAGCCCGCCCGGGGCGGCCGAGCCGACCCAGGCCCTGCCCGGCGGCTCCGGCGGCCTGGCGGGCGGCGGCGACCCCTTCGCGGCCACCAGCGTCCTGCCGCAGCCGGGCGCGGACGGCGGCCTCGGCGCGACCCGGGCGATGCCGGCCCAGGGCCCGCCGGAGCCCGAGGGCCCGCACCCCTGGGAGGAGCAGCTGCGGGCCGCGCGTGACCGCAACGAGCCGACCAGGGTCCAGCCCGCCGAGCCACCCCGCGACCCGCTCTACCGGCCGCCGCAGCGCCGGCCCCAGCGCCGCCCGCAGCGCCGCGAGAGCGCCCCGCCGCCGCAGCGGCAGGGCTACGGCTACCCGCCCGCGTACCAGCAGCCGTACGCCCAGCCCTATCCGCAGCAGTACCAGCAGCCGCAGCACTATCCACAGCCGCAGCAGTACCAGCAGCCCCAGCGGTATCAGGAGCCACGGCAGGCGCCGCCGCAGCAGCCGGTGCCCTCGCGGCGCGAGGAGCGGGGCAGGTCCCGCGGCCGCGTCCGCATTCCCGGCATGGGCTGCCTGCAGGGCTGCCTGATCGTGCTGGTGATCCTCGTGGTGATCGCATTTCTGGTGTGGAACTTCACGCCGCTCCAGGACTGGATTGCCGACGGGAAGAGTTTCTGGGACACCGTCACCGACTGGTTCGACGACGTGCGCGAATGGATGGGCCTGATCGACGAGACCGGCGACAACGTGGATCAGATCCAGGACAGCGTGCCCCATAGTCAGTGATCTCCGGGGTGATCTCGCGGTCACCTCGGGGATTTATCGACTTCCGTCGGTGGAATTCCGCCACGGCATGCCAATAAAACCGGGCAAGCCGGGCGTGCTGTCCTGTGGCCGCCTGACGGGCGTCGTAGCCTCACGCCATGGCACGGAACATCGGCAGCCGCTATACCGTCCACCGCGTCCTCGGCCGCGGCAGCGCGGGAACCGTGTGGCTCGGGGAGGGACCCCAGGGCCCGGTCGCCATCAAGCTGCTGCGCGAGGACCTCGCCGCCGACCCCGACCTCGCCGAGCGCTTCGCCCACGAGCGGCACGCCCTCCTCGGCCTGGAGCACCGGAACATCGTCGCCGTCCGCGACCTGCTCATCGAGGAGGGGACCGAGCCCGGCGCGCCCCACGAGATCGCGCTGGTCATGGACCTGGTCAGGGGCTGCGACCTGCGCAGCCACCTGGAGCGCGAACGCCGCCTCGCCCCCGCCAGGGCCGCCGCCATCGTGGCCGACGTGGCCGGCGGCCTGGCCGTCGCGCACGCGGCCGGCATCGTGCACCGCGACGTCAAGCCGGAGAACATCCTCCTCGACCTCTCCGCGGGCGAGGGCGCGCCCACCGCGCTGCTCACCGACTTCGGCGTCGCCAAGCTGGTCGACGAGCCGCGCCACGGCGGCCGGGGCGGCGTCGTCGGCACCCCCGACTACATGGCCCCCGAGATCGTCGAGGGCCTCCCGCCCCGGGCGGCCGTCGACATCTACGCGCTGGTCACCGTCCTGTACGAGCTGCTCGCCGGCTTCACCCCCTTCGGCGGCGGGCACCCGGGCGCCGTCCTGCGGCGGCAGGTCACGGAGACGGCCGACCGGCTGCCCGGCATCCCGCGCGAGCTGTGGGAGCTGATCCAGCAGTGCCTGGCCAAGGCCCCCGCCTCCCGCCTGCGCGCCGCCGAGCTGGCCTCGCGGCTGCGCGAGCTGATGCCCGCCCTGGAGGGGCTGCCCCCGCTCGCCATCGGGGACCCGGTGCCCGAGGCCGAGGCGCCCGCCGCGGAGGAGCCCGCGGCCCTCGCCGCGCCGGCCGCCGCCCGGGCGGCCGTGCCCCTGGTCAGGGGCGCCGCGCCCGACTCCGAGCGGGAGACGCACACCAGGATGCGGGTGCCGGACGCAGAGGAGCTCGCGGGCGGCGCGCACGGCACCGCGCGCACCATCCGCACCCCGGGCGAGCCCCGGGCGGGCTCGGCCAGGCACTCCGCCGCCGCCCGCCGCAAGCGGCGGCTCGCGGTGACCGCGGCGGCCGTCGTGGGGGTGGGCGCGATCGGCGGCTGGCTGCTGTTCTCCGGGGGCGGCGGCGACTCGGGCGACACGGGCGGCGGCGGCCCCTCGGCGAGCGTGGAGGAAGACGAGGGCCCGTCCTCGCCCTGAGGCAGCGGTTACGCTGGACGCGTGGCAGTCGTCGATGTTTCCGAATCCCTGAAGTCCCTCGCCTCCACCATGGAGTCGATCGAGGCCGTGCTCGACCTGGACCGGCTGCGGAGCGAGGTCGCCGAGCTGGAGCAGCAGGCCGCTGCGCCGACGCTCTGGGACGACCCCGAGCGGGCCCAGCAGGTGACGAGCAAGCTGTCGCTGCTGCAGGGGCAGGTCCGCAAGACCGAGGAGCTGCACGGCCGCATCGACGACCTGGCGGTCCTCTTCGAGCTGGCGGAGTCGGAGGACGACGCCGAGACCCGCCGCGAGGCGGAGGCCGAGCTGGCCGCGGTGCAGAAGGCCGTGGACGAGCTGGAGGTCCGCACCCTGCTGTCCGGCGAGTACGACCAGCGCGAGGCCATGGTCAGCATCAGGGCCGAGGCGGGCGGCGTGGACGCGGCGGACTTCGCCGAGCAGCTCCAGCGCATGTACCTGCGCTGGGCCGAGCGCAAGGGGTATCCGACCGAGATCCTCGACACCTCGTACGCGGAGGAGGCGGGCATCAAGTCCACGACCTTCACGGTCCGTGCCCCCTACGCCTACGGCACGCTGTCGGTCGAGCAGGGCACCCACCGCATGGTCCGCATCTCCCCCTACGACAACCAGGGCCGCCGCCAGACCTCCTTCGCCGGGGTCGAGGTGCTGCCCGTGGTGGAGCAGACCGACCACATCGAGGTGCCGGAGAACGAGATCAGGGTGGACGTCTTCCGCTCCTCGGGCCCCGGCGGCCAGTCCGTCAACACGACGGACTCCGCGGTGCGCATCACCCACCTGCCCACCGGCATCGTCGTCTCCTGCCAGAACGAGAAGTCCCAGATCCAGAACCGGGCCGCCGCGATGCGCGTGCTCCAGGCCCGGCTGCTGGCCCACCAACGGGCCCAGGAGCAGGCCAAGATGGACGCGCTCAAGGGCGACGGCGGCAACTCCTGGGGCAACCAGATGCGCAGCTATGTCCTGCAGCCGTACCAGATGGTGAAGGACCTGCGCACCGAACACGAAGTCGGAAACCCCCAGGCCGTTTTGGACGGGGATATCGACGACTTCCTCGAAGCCGGAATCCGGTGGCGCAAACAGCAGGACAAGTAACCTTCACGCAACTTTCATGACCCGGCGGGCATTTACCGGACATCCTGCTTGACGACTGTCCGTTCAGCGGGAAAGCTGTTCGCTTGGCATGCCTATGTTTGGGGTGCGCGTGTTGCGCAAGGGGCGAGTGCGAGCTGAACGCAACCCCCCGCTCCGGCGCCGCCCTTGCCTGAGGCAGCCCCGAGACGAGACCTTGTCTGCATGGTCGGCAAGGTTTGCACGGTCTACACGAACAGCTACAGGGGGTAGTGGATACATGGCCAGTCCCAAGACACGGGCCAACATGGCGCGCATCGCCGCCGCCGCGATCTTCGCGGCGGGCGCCTCGCTCGCCGTGGTCGGCACCGCGTCGGCGAGCGGTAAGGGTGACGCCTCCGAGTCCTCTCCCGAAGGGGCCATCGTCGGCGCCGTGAACGGCGCGGGTGACGAGGGCGCCGCCGTCGGCGCCATCCAGGGCGGTGGCGACGACGAGGGTACGGCCGTCGGTGCCATCCAGGGTGGTGGCGACGACGAGGGCGCGGCCGTCGGTGCCATCCAGGGTGGTGGCGACGACGACGAGGGTGCCGCCGAGGGCAACGACGCGGAGGGTACCGCCGAGGGCAACGACGCCGAAGGCACTGCCGAGGGCAATGACGCGGAGGGTACCGCCGAGGGCAATGACGCGGAGGGTACCGCCGAGGGCAACGACGCCGAAGGCACTGCCGAGGGCAACGGCGCCGAGGGCACCGCGGAAGGCGGCGACGGCGGCAACGAGGACGGCGGCAACGGAAACGGAAACGGCAACGGGCCGCAGGGCGTCTCCGAGGGCGCCGACGGCGGCATCGAGACCGACGACCAGGGCAGCAGCAGCCCGATCACCCAGGACACCCCGGACTCGGACGTGACCGACGCCAGGCCGGCCGGCGACAGCGGCGAGCTGGCCGAGACCGGTTCCGGCATGAACGAGACCCTGCTGATCGCGGGCGCCGCCACGATGATCGCCGGCGGTGTGGCCTTCCGCTACCTGCCGCGTCTGATCAACAGGAACGGCGCGGCCGCCTGATCCCAGGCCGCCTGCCTCACGCGCCTCACCGCGTGTGAGGTGTCTCACACAGCCGATGGGCCCGGAGCTTCCGCTCCGGGCCCATCGGGCGTTCACGCGCGTTCCTCGTGCGGCCGGGCCCTCGCGCCCGTTCCTCCCGCGGCGGCCTCAGGCGGGCCGCACCACGATCAGGCAGACGGCGAGCAAGGCCATCAGCAGGGCGATCAGCCCCGCCGGGCTGCCCAGGGCGGCCCATGGGCTGCGCTCCTCGCGCAGGCGGGCCAGCTCGGCCCGGCACACCGGGCAGCGGCCCTCGCTCACCCGCCCCGCGCAGTTCGCGCACACCAGCCAGTCGGCGGTCATGCGATCGTCTCCTCTCCTCGCCCCTCGCAACCTACTGTGCCAGGGTTCCGGCGAAAACGCAGAAGGCCGCCGCCCGGCGCGGAACCGGCCACCCGTGGACGCGGGCGTGGATGCGGGCGCGCCCGCCCGTCACGGAACGGGACAAACCGCCGGGGAACCAGCCCGGACGGCCAACCCGGACAATCGGCCGGGGTCAACAACCGGACAAAGAGGACGGCATGGGGCGGCGCCTGCGCGCCGGCCGCCGCTTCGCGTATGGTCTGCCCCAGCGCGGAGGGAACCTCCGGCATGTACCCCGTCCCGACAGGGTGTAACCGTGATCCGATTCGACAACGTCTCCAAGACGTACCCCAGGCAGAGCGCCCCGGCCCTGCAGAACGTCTCGCTAGAGGTCGAGCGGGGCGAGTTCGTCTTCCTGGTCGGCTCCTCCGGCAGCGGCAAGTCCACCTTCCTGCGGCTGATACTGCGCGAGGAGCGCGCCTCGACGGGGTCCGTCCACGTGCTCGGCAAGGACCTGGGCCGGCTCTCCAACTGGAAGGTCCCCCAGGTGCGCCGCCAACTCGGCACGGTCTTCCAGGACTTCAGGCTGCTGCCGAACAAGACCGTGGGGGAGAACGTCGCGTTCGCCCTGGAGGTCATCGGCAAGCCGCGCGGCCAGATCCGCAAGACCGTGCCCGAGGTCCTCGACCTGGTCGGCCTCGGCGGCAAGGACGACCGGATGCCGGGCGAGCTCTCCGGTGGTGAGCAGCAACGCGTCGCGATCGCCCGCGCGTTCGTCAACCGCCCGATGCTGCTGATCGCCGACGAGCCGACCGGCAACCTCGACCCGCAGACCTCCGTGGGCATCATGAAGCTGCTCGACCGCATCAACCGCACCGGCACGACCGTCGTCATGGCCACCCACGACGCCCAGATCGTCGACCAGATGCGCAAGCGCGTGATCGAGCTCGAACGGGGCCGCCTCGTCCGCGACCAGACCCGCGGCGTCTACGGCTACCAGCACTGAGTCTCCACTGAAAGGACGCCATGCGCGCCCACTTCGTTCTGTCGGAGATCGGCGTCGGTCTCCGCCGCAACGTCACCATGACCTTCGCGGTGATCGTCTCGGTCGCCCTCTCGCTGGCCCTGCTCGGCGGCTCGCTGCTCGCCAACCGGCAGGTCAACAGCATGAAGGACTACTGGTACGACAAGGTCGAGGTGTCGATATTCCTCTGCAACGAGAACGACGCCGAGAGTGACGACCCGCACTGCTCCAGGGGGGCGGTCACCGACGAGCAGAAGGAACAGATCCAGGCGGAGCTCGAGGACTACGACATCGTCGACAAGGTCTACTACGAGTCCGCCCAGGAAGCCTTCGAGCACTACCAGGAGCAGCAGGGCGACTCGCCCATCGCGGCCGTGGTCACGCCCGACCAGATGCAGGACTCCTTCCGGGTCAAGCTGACCGACCCGACCAAGTACGACGTCATCTCCTCGGCCTTCTCGGCGCGGGAGGGCGTGCAGTCGGTGCAGGACCAGCGCGACCTGCTGACCAACCTCTTCAACCTGCTGAACGGCGTCAACTGGGCCGCGATCGGCCTGATGCTGCTGATGCTGGTGGTGGCGCTCCTGCTGATCGTGAACACCGTGCGGGTGTCCGCCTTTTCCCGGCGCCGGGAGACCGGCATCATGCGGCTGGTCGGCGCGTCCAGCTTCTACATCCAGCTGCCGTTCATCCTGGAGGCCGCGATCGCCGGGCTGATGGGCGCCCTGCTGGCCTGCCTCCTGCTGGTCGGCGTCAAGTACTTCGCGATCAACAACTTCCTCGCGGAGCGGATTCCGCTGATCAACTTCATAGGGTGGGACGCCGTGCTCTCGGTGCTGCCCTTCGTGCTGGCCGTCGGCGCGCTGATGCCCTCGGTCGCGGCCTTCTTCGCGCTGCGCAGGTACCTGAAGGTGTAGGCCGTGCCCGGCCGGGTCCCCGCGGGCTGTGCGGCACGCGCCGGCCGCGTCCCGTTCGTTTCTCCTTAAGTCACCCGTATGTGCCCTACACTCCGCAGCATGTCCCGTCCCTCTCACCGTAGTTCGTCCCGGTCTTTCCGGCGGGGTGCGGCCCTGGCGTGCGTGTTCGCCGGGGTGCTGGCCACCGGGGCGGCCACCGGCTCCTGGCCCGAGGCGGCCGACGCCGACGTCGCCGAGCCCGCGGCGGACGCCCGCGCGGCGGGCCGGGCGGACGGCGCGGCCGACGGGGAGGCCGGCGAGGCCGGGGAACTGGTCAGCCGCCGCGGCGGCGACCGCTGGGCGACGGCGTACTCGGCCGAGGAGTACGCGGAGGTGCGCCGGCACCTCGCGGGCGAGTACGTGGGCACCGGGATAGCGGTGGTCCGCACCGCCGAGGGCCGGATCGAGGTGAGCGAGGTCCACGAGGACAGCCCGGCGGAGCGCGCCGGGGTGCGCCCCGGGGACCGGATCCGCACCATCGACGGGGTCCGGGTCAGCGGCGGGGCCGTCACCGACGTGGTCGGCAGGCTGCGCGGCAGCGATCGGCCCGCGGCAGCCGGGCCGGGCTCCACCGTGCGGATCGGCCTGGAGCGGGACGGCAGGCACTGGACGGTCGAGGTGGAGCGGGCCAGGCTGACCGACCGGGCGGTGACCGTGAGCCGGGACGCGCCAGGCGCCACCAGAATCCGGGTGAGCTCCTTCACCCAGGGCGCGGCCGACCAGCTGCGCGCCGCCATGGCCGAGGTTCCCGAGGGCGACGGGGTGCTGCTCGACCTGCGGGGGAACGCCGGCGGGCTGCTGACCGAGGCCGCCGAGGCCGCCTCCGTCTTCCTCGACGGCGGACTGGTCGCCACCTACGACGTGCACGGGAGGCAGCACGCGCTGTACGCGGACCAGGGCGGGGACACCGGCACCCCGCTGGTGGTGCTGGTGGACGGCGGCACCATGAGCTCGGCGGAGATGGTCACCGGCGCGCTCCAGGACCGCGGCCGCGCGGTGGTGGTGGGGTCGCGGACCTTCGGCAAGGGCACCGTGCAGATGCCGAGCGAGCAGCCGGACGGCTCGGTGGCGGAGCTGACCGTGGGCCACTACGCGACGCCGCTGGGGCGGACCGTGGACGAGGACGGCATCGTGCCCGACCTGGTGGTGGCGCCCGGCGAGGACGCCCAGGCGCGGGCGCGCACGGTGCTGGGCGGGCTGGCCGGCGGGGAGTGAGCCGCGGGCAGCGCCCGCGGAAATAACGGGGTGGGCCGGGCCCGTTGGATCGGTAGAATCGGCAGGTCATGGCAAAAGAGACGGGTCGGAAGCTGATCGCGCAGAACAAGAGGGCGCGGCACGATTACCACATCCTGGACACCTACGAGTGCGGTCTGGTGCTGACCGGCACCGAGGTGAAGTCCCTCCGGCAGGGGCGCGCCTCGCTGGCGGACGGCTTCGCCCAGGTCGACGACGCCGAGGTGTGGCTGCACAACGTGCACATTCCCGAGTACGCCCAGGGCACCTGGACGAACCACAGCGCGCGCCGCAAGCGCAAGCTGCTCCTGCATCGCTCGGAGATCGACAAGCTGATCGGGAAGACGCAGGAGTCGGGCGTCACCCTGGTGCCGCTCGCCCTGTACTTCAAGGAGGGCAGGGCGAAGGTCGAGGTCGCGCTCGCCCGGGGCAAGCGGGAGTGGGACAAGCGGCAGACGCTGCGCGAGAAGCAGGACCGCAGGGAGGCGGAGCGCGCGATCTCCGCGGCGCGCCGCAGGGAGCGCGGCTGAGGCATCTCTCGGCCGGATGCCGTATAATGGAGGCAGCGCCGTCCGCGTGGTCTCGCCGGCCGACCTCGGCCGGGAAGCCGCCGGAATACCGGAGGCGGGCGGGTTGTCAACACCACATGGGGATGATCGGTTTCGACAGCGGATGTCGAAGTAGGGGAAGCGAGCCGAGGAAGCGGCAATGATCTCGTTAACCATATGCCGCGAAAAAATAATCGCCAATAACCAGCGCGATTCCTTCGCCCTCGCTGCCTGATCAGCGACCTGCGAAGTGTCAGTCCGGGCGCGTTCCCGTCCCGGGTCCTGGCATCAGCTAGGGAACTCACCCTCCGCTCCGGTCACGGGAGCTGAGCGGGACACCACACAGTGACTGAGCCCGTCGGAGACTTGTCCGCGTGATCTCCGGGGCCGAGAAAATCGCAGCGGACTGCGCTCGGAGAAGCCCTCCTTCCGCTCCGTTGGACGCGGGTTCGATTCCCGCCATCTCCACGAACACACAGGCGGCGGGGTCCACAGACGTGGGCCCCGCCGCCTTTCTGTGTTTTCTGCTTCTTCTCGGCTGCTTTTCTGCTGCTTTTCTGCTTCCTTTCTGCTTCCTTTCTGGGTTTTCCGTGAACGCCGCCGGTTACCGCGGTTCCCCCGCCCGCGCCCGGGCGGCGGGCAGCGCGGCCAGGCACGCCGCGGCGGCGGGCAGGGCGTAGGCGGAGGCCGGGGCGCCCGGCAGGCGATCGGCGGCCCAGCCGGCCGCGGCCGAGCCGAGCGAGGAGCCGGTGAGGATCGCGGTCACCGCCCAGGTCATGCCCTCGTTGTCGCGGCCCCGCGGGGTGCGGGCCAGGACCAGGGACATGCCGCTGATCATCGTCGGCGCCGTGGCGAGGCCCGCCAGCAGGAGCGCCGGGGTGAGGACCGCGAGGCTGCCGGCCTGGGCGGCGAGCGCGGTGGCGGCCACCGCCGGCGCCATCGCCGCGGCGCAGGAGGTCAGGCGGGCGCCGGCGGTGCCGTAGACGCCGAAGACGAGGCCCGCCACGGCCGAGCCCGCGGCCTGCACGGCGAGCACGGTGCCCGCGAGCGCCTGCTGCCCGTGCGCGTCGGCGAAGGCGAGCGTCGCCACCTGGAGCGAGCCGAAGACGACCCCGGTGCAGGCGAAGGCCGCGAGCAGCGGGCCCAGGGCCCGTGCGGGCGAGGGGCCGCCCCGGGCGGGCGCGGGAGGGCAGGGCGGGGGCTCGGTGTCCCGGCGCGCGGCGAACAGGGACACCCCGCCCACCAGCAGCAGGCAGCCCGCCACCGTGCCGGCCTCCGGGGCCACCGCCGTGCACAGGAGGGCCGCGAGCGCCGGGCCGCACAGGTAGCACAGCTCGTCCAGGGCCTGCTCGAAGGAGGTGGCCGCGTGCCGGGCCGCCTCGTCCCCGGCGAGCAGGTGTGCCCAGCGGGCCCGCGCCATGCCGCCGGTGTTCGGGGTGGCCGCCGACGGCAGGGCGCAGCAGAGGAAGGCCCAGGTCGGGGCGCCGGCCCAGGCGCACAGCACGAGGCCGAAGTGCCCGGCCGCGCACAGGGCGGCGGCCCCGGGCGCCACCCGCCCCTGGCCGCGGCGGTCGGTCAGCCTGGCCACCAGCGGGCCCGCCACCGCCGAGGCCGCGAGGGAGGTGGCCACCACGGCGCCGGCGAGCGCGTACGAGCCGCCGCGGGCGGTGATCATGAGCACCGCGGCCACCGGGAACATGCCCATCGGCAGCCGGCCCACCGCGTTCGGCAGGGCGAAGGCCAGGGCGCCAGGGACGGCGAAGAGCCGCAGGTAGGGCGCGGCCCAGCGCGGCGGGCTCCGGCGCGGCCGCGGCCCCGGGGGGCGGGGCGGGGGCGCGGCGGCGATGAGGCGGTCCCCGCACAGGGCGAGCAGGGGCGGCGGCGCGGGCGGCGCGGCGCACGAGGGCAACGAAGGCGACGAGGGGGGCGAGGGCATGCCCCTTACGCTGCGGGCCGGCCGGGCGCGGCGTCCAACACCTGTCGTGACCGGATTCACGCACCAGGGCGGTGAATCGGCCCCTGCCGGGCGGGGAGGGCGGCTGGGAGAATGCGGCCGTGCGCCGCGACACCGACCCCCGCCTGCTGCGCGCGTTCGTGGCCGTGGCCGAGGAGCTGCACTTCACCCGTGCCGCCGCCCGGCTGTTCGTCGCCCAGCAGGCCCTCAGCCGCGACATCGGGCGCCTGGAGCGGGAGTGGGGGACCGCGCTGTTCGCCAGGAGCACCAGGCACGTGCGCCTCACCCCCGAGGGGGAGCGGCTGCTGCCGTACGTCAGGCGGCTGCTCGCGGCCTGTGACGAGCTGCGCGACGCGGTGGGGGAGGGCGGCGAGCGGCCCCTCGTGGTGGACGTGGCCGGGCCGGTGACCACCGGGCAGCGGGTGCTCGCGGAGGCCAGGCGCACGGCCCCGGGGCTGGAGTTCGTGGCCCGTTTCCACAGCGGCCTGGCCGGGGCCGCGGCCGAGATCGCCGGGGGCCGGGTGGACGTGTCCTTCGGCCGCGTCGCGGGGCTGGCGCCGGCGCTGCGCGCCGGGCTCGCGCACCGGCTGATCCGCTACGAGCGGGTCGCGGTGCTGCTGCCGGGCGACCACCCGCTGGCCGCGCGGGAGACGGTGCCGCTGTCCGCGCTCGCCGGGGAGACCCTGTACGCGGGGGCGGGCAATCAGGAGACCACCGAGTGGACCGACTACGCGCGGTGCCTGTTCGCGGGGCGCGGCATCCGGCTGGCGGCGCCGTTCCCGAAGATCGAGGGGGAGGCGGAGTTCGTCCGCGTGGTGCGCGGGCGTGGCTGGTGGGTGCTGGCGAGCGAGGAGTTCGTCGGCGTGCCGGGGATGGCGCTGCGCCGGCTGACCGATCCGGTGCCGCTCTCGCCGGTGTCCCTGGTGTGGCGGCGCGGGCTACGGCACCCGGGGCTCGCGGCGCTGACCCGGGCGGCGCTCGGGCTCGCCGGCGCGGAGGGCTGGCTGGGCCGGCCGCCTGGGCACTGGCTGCCGGAGGCCGACCGGCAGCTTGCGGACGCGAACGAAGACGGCGGCGGGCAGCTCAGGAGAGCCAGCCCAGCTGGGTCGCCCGCACCCCGGCCTGGAAGCGGTTCGCCGCCTGCAGGCGCTCCATCAGCTGGGCCACCGTCCGGCTGACCGAGCGCTGGGAGATCCCGAGCCGCCCGGCGATCTCCTCGTTGGTCCTGCCCGAGGCCATCAGCAACAGCACCTGCCGCTCGGTGCCCGTGGGGCCCTGCGCGGTGGGGCGTTCCTCCTCGGGAAAGGGGGTGCTCTGCGCCCAGCAGTGCGCGAAGAGCTGGCCGAGGAAGCTGAGGACCGAGGGGTCGCGCACGATCGAGACGCCGGCCTGCGGGTCCTTCGGGTCCAGCGGCAGCAGCGCGCACTCCCCGTCGTAGATTTGCATCCGCGAGGGCAGGATGCCGGTGCAGCGCACGTGTGCGCCTGCCCCGCTGAGGGCGTCCATGTACTGGGCGGTGGCCCGGTGCCTGCGGGCGCTGTGCAGGAAGACGGCGTGGATCTCCACCCCGCGCGACCTGAGTTCGAGATCCAGGGGGAGCGCCGCGCGGATGCCGGCCTCGCTCTGCCCGCCGCCCGAGATCAGGACGTGCAGGGTCGAGACGCAGGTGCGTACCAGGTCGTCGATGACGGCGCGGATGTTGTCGATGCCCTCGACGATCTCGATGCTGCTCTTGGCCGAGCGCATGCTGCGGGCCTCCAGGTAGTCCCCGGAGAGGGTGTGCAGCCGCTCGCGGGTCGCGGCCATCGCGATCCGGCGCTGGAGGATGTCGCGCTCCATGGGCGCGATGAGGGTCTCGGCGGCGCTCTCCGGGCTGATCGCGACCCAGCCCCCGCTGGGCGAGCGCTGGATGAGCCCGAGCGTGGCGAGCTTGTCCTCCGCCTCGGAGACCTGCTCGCGGCTCAGCCCGGCCCGGCTCGCCAACTGGCTGGCCAGGTCGGTGGGATGGGTGACGCGCAGCTGGTAGACGCGTACCGCCGCCGCGTCGAGTTCGGTGGCGAGCGGGTCCGTCACCGGGGCAACCTCCTCCGTCCCTTCCGTGTTCCCGGGCGCGGCGCGCCCCCGGCCCTCCCGGCTCGCCTCCCCCGCGTCCGGCGCCCGGCCGGCGGGGCCGTCCGCGCCGGTCAGGACAGCCAGCCGTTCAGCGCGGCCCGCACCCCGGCCTGGAAACGGCTCTCCGCCGCCAGCCGTTCCATCAGCCGGGCCACGATCCGGCTCACCGAGCGGGGCGACATGCCCAGCTGGTGGGCGATGGCCTCGTCCTTCTTGCCGGCCGCCATGAGGACGAGGACGTCCTTCTCCACCCCCGTCGGCTCGGGACCGGCCTTCTGCTCGTCCTCGGCGAAGTCGAGGCCGAGGTCCCAGCAGTGCTCGAACAGCTGCTGGAGGAAGTTGAGCACCGCGGGGTCGCGGACCAGGGCGGCGCCCGCCGCCGCCTGCTGCGGGTCCAGCGGCAGCACCGCGCAGCTGCGGTCGTAGATGAGCATGCTGGCCGGGAGCACGCTGGCCGTGCGCACCTGGGCGCCGGCCGAGACCAGCTGCTCCGCGTACTGCACGACGGCCCGGTTGGTGCGCACCGCCTGCTGGAACAACTGCCGTTTGCGCACGCCGCGTTCGAGCGTCTTCAGGTCGAGCGGGAGGGCCGCGCGGATCGCGTCCTCGGTGGGGCGGCCGGGGTTCAGGGCGTCGATGGAGGTGGCGCAGGTGCGGTCGAGGTCGTCGATGACGGCGCGGATGTTGTCGATGCCCTGGACGACCTCGATGCTGCTCTTGGCCGAGCGCATGCTGCGGGCCTCCAGGTAGTCCCCGGAGAGCGCGTGCAGCCTGGCCCTGGCCGCCGCCATCGCGATCCGCCGCTGGAGGATGTCCTGTTCAAGCGGCGCGAGCAGGGCGTCGGCCGCGCTTTCCGGGCTGATTGCCACCCGGCCGCCCCCGGGGGAACTGCGCAGCAGTCCCAGCGCGAAAAGGCGGGTCTCCGCGGCCGTGACCTCCTCCGGCGTCAATCCCGAACGCACCGCGATCTGTTCGACGGATTCTGTGGGATGGATCACGCGAAGGCGATACACTCGGGTGGCCGCTGCGTCTATTTCGCCGGATTCGTGCACGCTCTTCTTCCTTGAACGACATCAGCCAGCCCCTTGGCGTCAACCTGACAGGCGAGATGATGCCACAGCGTCTCCCTCGACTTCGTCGTGAAAGCTCGTGAGCATGATTGGGCCAGCATGCCACTCATGTTCGTCTATGTGGACACGGAAGAGGGAACCCGTGAAGAAGTTCGTTCTCAGCCTGACCGCCGCACTCCTTCTTACGGCGGCCTCGGCCGGTGTCGCCTCCGCGCAGGGGACCGACTCCGCGGCCGTGGACGAGTCCCCCGCGGTGACCACCACCAGCCTGTGGTACTGAGCCCGGCACGTACACACGACGAAGGGTGACGAGGGGTGAGGAGGCGCCACGATGTCCCCGCAGACTCCGCTGGCGGTCCTGCTCAGCCCGCGTCTTTCGGTCGTCGAGGCGGCTCGCAGGGTCGGCGCACGCAGTCTCGTTCTCGCGCCTGACCTCTCGCGGCCCGGCATCCGGGAGGCCGCCGTGGCGGCCGACGAGGCCCTCACCGTCGACTGGCGGGACCACCCGCGGTTGATGATGGCCATCGGCCACCTCGCCAACCTCCCGGCGCGAGCGGCGGTGTTCGGTTTCACCGAGACCGCGGCGCTCATCGCCGCCCGGGCGAACGAGGCCCTGCGATTCCCCGGCAACCCCCATGCGGCCGTCGCGTACCTCACGGACAAGGCGGCCTTGCGCGGCAAGGTCAATCTGCTCACCGGTGCCCCCGTCCGGTTCGAGCACTGCGACCGAGCCGCGCACCTGGAAGCTGTCGCCGAGCGCGTCGGCTTCCCGTGCGTGGCCAAACCACGCACCGGCGCCGGCGGCCAGGACGTGCATCTGCTGCGTGACGCGGCGGACGCGGCGCGCCTGGCCGCCGAGCTGCCCCCGGAACCCGCCCTGATCGTCGAGGAGTTCCTCGACGGGCCCGAGTACAGCGTGGAGGCGCATTCGAGGGCGGGCGTCCACACGGTCCTGGCGCTCACCAGGAAGTACAGCACCTGCGTCACCGGGTGCCGCACCGACGGCTACGACGTGCCCGCCGAGCTCGACCCGGCGACCACGGAGGAGATCCACCGGCTCGTCGACGCGACGCTCAACACCGCGGGACAGCGCAGCGGGCCCTCGCAGACCGAGGTCGTCCTCACCTCGCAGGGGCCCAGGCTGATCGAGTCGCACGCCCACCCGGGCGCCGACTGCATCAGCGACCTGCTGCTGATGACCACCGGGACCGACCTCCCGGCCCTCAGCATCGCCAGCGCGCTCGAACTGCCCCTGCCCACGCCCGTCCCCGGGCACGGCTACGCGGGCATCCGCTTCCTCCACCTGCCGCCCGGCCTGCTCACGGCCGTGGACGGGGTGGCCGAGGCGCGGGCGCTTCCCGGGGTGCGGGCCGCCGAGGTCACCGTTCCGATCGGGAGCCATGTTCCGGAGGCCACCAGCCGGGTCGCCGGACATGGCTACGTCACCGCGGTGGCGGACAGCCCCCAGGAGCTGGAGGCACTGCTCCGCAAGGCGCTGGACACGCTGCGCCCCGTGGTGGTGCCCGAGCCCTCAGCCGACTCACCGCCCGAGGCCGCCGCGCGCCCGAAGGAGGAGGAGCACACTGCCGCCTGAGCTGTTCCCCGTGCTGGTTCCGCCAGGGACCCCGGCCCCACGGACAGATCTGCTCCTCCCGCTCGGCCCCGCCCCCGCCCCCGCCTCCGCCCGTCAGGGGACACCCCAAGGGACGGCACTCCAAGGGCCCCTCAAGGGGAAGGACCGCCGCTCAGGCCCCGGCCGCACGTCCTCCTCCCGGCCTTCCCCCCGGCCCGCGGGCTACTACGTGCTGGAACGCAGGGACGCCCTGGGCGGCGTCCAGCAGCGCGGCGTGCTCGGCGCGCTGAGCCTGCGCGGCGTGGACAGCGGGCACGTGCTGCGCCACCAGCGGGTGGCCGAGGCCGGGGTCAGGCACCACACGCGGCTGCTCCAGGAGAGCGGCGGCACTCCCGAGCCGCTGCTGCTGGCCGCCCCGGACCTCGGGGCCTTCCAGGAGTGCATCGACCAGACCATCAAGGGCGGGCCCGCCGACCTGGTGCAGCCCACGCCCGAGGGCGGGCTCCAGCTGCTGTGGGCCTGCGACCTGGCCTGGACGGCAGGCCCCCCGGCCCTCTCCCCGGTGCTGCTCGCCGACGGGCACCACCGCCTCGAGGCCGCGCGGCGGCTGCGGCGGGCGCGGCCGGAGGCGATGGCCGACCGGATTCCGGCGCTCGTGGTGGACCACAGGCGCTACCCCCTCACCCTCTCGGCCACCCACCGCGTGGTGCCCGGCCTGGACGCCGGGCGGGCGGCCAGGGCCGCGGCGCGCATCGCCCGGGTGACCGAGCTGCCGCCCGGCGCGTTTCCCGCGCCACGCCCCGGCGCGTTCCTGCTCGCCGGCGCCGGCCGCACCTGGGAGCTCTCCGAGGTCTCCCCGGCCGCCATGGCGGGGCGGCTGCGCTCGCTGCCCGCCGAATGGGTGGAGCTGCCGACCGCGATCTGCGACCACGTGCTGGTGCCCGCGCTGTGCGAGGACCAGGGCATCGAGGCGGAACTCCGCTACACCAGCGGCCTGCCGGCGCCTGGGGAGTCCGGGATCGTGCTGCCGCCGCCGACCTGGGACCAGATCTGGGCCGGGGCGGCCAGCGGCACCGGGATGCCGGCCAAGAGCACCAGCCTGGGCCCGGCCCCCCTGCCGGGCCCGCTGCACCTCCTACGCGGGTAGCGGCCCCGGGCCCGCGCCTTCCGCCCGCTCCCGGCGGGAAGCCGGAACGCTCCCGGTGGGAAGCCGGAACGCTCACGGCCGGGCGGGGCCCCGGGTGAGAGCAAGGTTTCGCCCGTGTCACGTCCCAAAGCCGCGCCGAAACCTGGGCTGCCTACCTTCGGACGGCACGAGGACGCCCCACCCCAGGGAGGACGCCATGCCAGCGCAGAGCCCAGCCGGAAGCAGCCCCGCCCGCCGCGGCGGGCGCTGGATAACCGAGTGGGACCCCGAGGACGAGGAGTTCTGGGCCCGCTCGGGCGAACGGATCGCGCGCCGCAACCTGGTGTGCTCGATCCTCTGCGAGCACATCGGCTTCTCCGTGTGGACCCTGTGGTCGGTGCTGGTGCTCTTCATGGGGCCCGAGTACGGCATCGACGCGGCGGGCAAGTTCTTCCTCGTCTCGGTGGCCACCCTGGTCGGCTCCCTCGTCAGGGTGCCCTACACCTTCGCCGTGGCCAGGTTCGGCGGGCGGAACTGGACCGTCGTCTCCGCCTCGCTGCTCCTGCTGCCGATCGCCGCGGCCTGGCTGGTGATGGAGCCGGGCACGAGCTACGGCACGTTCCTGCTGGTCTCCGTCCTCACCGGGGTCGGCGGCGGGAACTTCGCCTCCTCCATGACCAACATCAACTCCTTCTTCCCGCTGCGCCGCAAGGGCTGGGCGCTCGGCCTCAACGCCGGCGGCGGGAACATCGGCGTCGCCGTCATCCAGCTCGCCGGGCTGCTGGTGATCGCCGCCGCGGGCGAGGGCCACCCCCGCGTGCTGCTCGCCTGCTACGCGCCGCTGATCGTCCTGGCCGCCTGCCTCGCCTGGCGCTACATGGACAACCTGGCACCCGTCACCAACGACATCGGCGCCGCCGCCGAGTCCGCCCGCGACGCGCACACCTGGATCATGTCCTTCCTGTACGTGGGGACCTTCGGCTCGTTCATCGGCTACAGCTTCGCCTTCGGCCTCGTGCTGCAGAACCAGTTCGACCGCACCCCGCTCGAGGCCGCGTCGATCACCTTCCTCGGGCCGCTGCTCGGCTCGCTGGTCAGGCCGCTCGGCGGGCTGCTCGCCGACCGCAGGGGCGGCGCGCGGATCACGCTGTGGACCTTCGCGGGCATGGCCGCGGCCACCGGGGTGGTGCTCCTCGCCTCGGCGATCGAGTCCCTGCCGGTCTTCCTGGCCGGCTTCGGCGCCCTGTTCGTCCTCAGCGGCCTCGGCAACGGCTCGACCTACAAGATGATCCCCGGCATCTACCACGCCAAGGCCACGGCCAGGGGACTGGCCGGCGAGGAGGCGGCGGCCTACGGGCGGCGGCTGTCCGGGGCGGCCATCGGCCTGATCGGCGCGGTCGGGGCGCTCGGCGGCCTCGGCATCAACCTCGCCTTCCGGCAGTCCTTCCTCGCCACCGGCTCGGGGGCCGGCGCCTTCTGGGCCTTCCTCGGCTGCTACGCCGCCTGCATGGCGGTGACCTGGTTCGTATACCTGCGCGGCCGGGCCGCGGCCCCCGTCCCGGGGGCGGCGCCCGCGGCGGCGGGCGGCGGCCGGGCGAGTGGCGCCGCCGCGGCGGACGGGGCCGAAGGGCGGCCCCGCGCCTACTCGGAGGTGTGAGCGGCGGGGCCCGGCCCGGGCACGTTCCCTGTAACGCCGGGGAAACCAGGGAGAACCTGGGGCGTCATGCCACATTGACACCATTGCGCCAGCCGGCGACGAGCCGGCGCGCGAACCATCGACCGAGCGATCGACCGAACCACAGACCGAACCATCGACGAGCCGCCGTGCCCCAAGCGCGCCGGGGAGCGGGCCACCCCGCGCCGCGGCGCGCTTCCTGGGGCGCGCGCGGCCTTGCGGACCACAGGGAAGCCCGAGGGCGGGCGGAGCGGATGCGGTAATGCACGACCAGACCCGGCAGCAGGCGCTCGACATCAGGCCACTGGACGGATTCACCGTCGGCGTCACCGCCGCGCGGCGCGCCGACGAGCTGGCCGCCCTGCTGCGCCGCCGCGGGGCCGAGGTGCTGCTCGCCCCCGCGCTGCGGATCGTCCCGCTCTCCGACGACCACCGGCTGCTGGCCGCCACCCGCGACCTCATCGGCAACGCGCCCGACGTCGTCGTGGCCACCACCGCCATCGGCTTCCGCGGCTGGATCGCGGCGGCCGAGGGATGGGGGCTCGGCGAGGACCTGCTCGCCACCCTCGCCACCGCCAGGCTGCTGGCCCGCGGGCCCAAGGTGCGGGGCGCGATCCGGGCGGCCGGGCTGACCGAGAGCTGGTCGCCCGCCTCCGAGTCGATGGCCGAGGTGCTGCAGCGGCTGCTCGACGAGGGGGTGCGCGGCCGGCGGGTCGCCCTCCAGCTGCACGGCGAGCCGCTGCCCGGCTTCATCGAGGCGCTGGGCGAGGCGGGCGCCGAGGTGATCGCCGTGCCCGTGTACCGGTGGATGCCGCCGGAGGACCTGGCGCCGGTCGACCGGCTGCTCGACGCGGTCCTGGCGCGCGGCGTGGACGCGGTGACGTTCACCAGCGCCCCGGCCGCGCACTCCCTGCTGCGGCGGGCCGGGGAGCGCGGGATGCGCGAGGAGTTCACCGCCGCCCTCGGCAGGCACGTGCTGGCCGCCTGCGTCGGGCCGGTCACCGCCCTGCCGCTCCAGGCCCAGGACGTGCCGACCAGGCAGCCGGAACGCTTCCGGCTCGGCCCGCTGGTGCAGCTGCTGTGCCGGGAGCTGCCGGCCGGGTCCCGGCCGCTGCCGGTGGCCGGGCACCGGCTTGAGATCCGCGGGCACGCGGTGGTGATGGACGGGCTGCTGCGCCCGGTCCCCCCGGCGGGCATGGCCCTGCTGCGCGCCCTCGCCCAGCGCCCCGGGTGGGTGGTGCCCCGGGCCGAGCTGCTGCGTTCCCTGCCCGGGGCGGGCCGCGACGAGCACGCCGTGGAGACGGCGATGGCCAGGCTGCGCGGCGCCCTCGGCTCGCCCAGGCTGATCCAGACGGTGGTCAAGCGCGGCTACCGCCTGGCCCTCGACCCCACCACGGACACGAGCAAGTACGCCGGGTGACCGGCGCACGCTCCCGGCCCCCGCCCCGGCCCGGCGCCCGCCGGGAGCGCGGGTGGCGGCGCGCGGCCGGCCGCCGACTCGCGTACGGTGGAGCGCTGCGTTTGCGCTGCCGAGAGCAAGAGGGGGCACAGCCGTGGACGTGCGGGAGCGGGAGATCCGGGCCGAGCAGCGGCACCTCGACGCCGTCTACCGGCGGCTGGCCGAGAAGATCGACGAGGCCGAGTACCTGGTGGCGGACGCCGCCAGCAGGGTGCAGGTCGGCACCCCTGGGGCCCTCGCCGAGCGCGACGCCCAGGTGTTCCGGGCCGGGCTGCACCTGTCGCGCCTGAACAAGGAGTTCGAGGACTTCCTCTTCGGCCGCATCGACCTGCTCCGCGGCAAGGACGGCGTGCGCGGCCCCGACGGCGCCTACACCTCCGTCGAGCCCGCCGAGGACGCGGTGCGCGAGGAGCCCGACGGCACGCGGGTCGCCGAGATCGCCGAGACCCTGCACATCGGCCGCCTCGGCGTGCTCGACGCCGACTACGTGCCCCTCGTCATCGACTGGCGGGCCCCGGCCGCGGCGCCGTTCTACCGGGCCACGCCGGTGGCGCCCGGACGGGTGGTGCGCCGCCGCGTCATCCGCAGCAGGGGCCGCCGGGTGCTCGGCGTGGAGGACGACCTGCTGCGGCCCCGGGTGCGCGCCCTGCTGGAGGGGGCGGAGCTGCCGGTGGTCGGCGACGGGGCGCTGCTCGCCGCGCTCGGCCGGGCCCGCGGCCACCGGATGAACGACATCGTCGCCTCGATCCAGGCCGAGCAGGACGAGGTCATCAGGGCCCCCGCCGGCTCGGTCACCGAGGTGGCGGGCGGCCCCGGCACCGGCAAGACCGCGGTCGCCCTGCACCGCGCGGCCTACCTGCTCTACCAGGACCGCAGGCGCTACGCGGGCGGCATCCTCGTGGTCAGCCCCACCCCGCTGCTCGTCGCCTACACCGAGGGGGTGCTGCCCTCGCTCGGCGAGGAGGGGCAGGTCGTCATCAGGGCGCTCGGCTCCCTCGCCGAGGGCGTGACGGCCGACGCGTACGACGACCAGGAGGTGGCCGCGATCAAGGGCTCGGCCGCCATGGCCCGGGTGCTCGCCCGGGCCGCGCGCGCCGCCCTGGAGACGGCGGACGCGCCCCAGCGGCTGCGCGTGGTCGCCTTCGGCGGCCGGGTCGAGCTGGACGCCGCCGAGCTCGCCGCCGTGCGCAGGCAGGCGCTGGGCGGCACCGCCCCGGTCAACCTGCTGCGCCCGCGCGCCAGGCGGCTGCTCCTGGACGCGCTGTGGGAGAAGTCCGGCGCGCCGCGGCGTTACCAGGAGCCCGAGTTCGCGGCCGAGGCGCGGGAGGCCTTCGACGAGGACATCGCGGGCGAGGACGCGTTCGCCGCCTTCCTCGATGCCTGGTGGCCCGAGCTGACGCCGCTGGCGGTGCTGCGGTCGATGGCCGACGAGCAGCGCCTCGGGCGCCTCGCCCGCCGCCTGCTGCGGCCGCGCGAGGCGCGCCGCCTCGCCCGCTCGCTGCGCCGCGTCACCCCGCGGGGCGGCGGTCTCTCCGCGCACGACGTGGCGCTGCTCGACGAGCTGCGGGTGCTGCTCGGCACCCCGGCGCGGCCCGCCGCCCCCCGCGAGGCCGACCCGCTGGACCAGCTCACCGGACTCGCGGAGCTGACCACCTACGCCGAACGCCAGGCCGGGGGCCGGGAGCGCCGCACGGCGGCGGCCGAGCCCGGGGAGCGGGCCGACTACGCGCACATCATCGTCGACGAGGCCCAGGACCTCACGCCGATGCAGTGGCGCATGGTCGGCAGGCGCGGGCGCCGGGCCACCTGGACGATCGTCGGGGACCCGGCGCAGAGTTCGTGGTCGGCGCCGGAGGAGGCGGCGGCCGAGCAGCGGGCCGCGCTGGGCGGCAAGCCGCGCCGCCGTTTCGAGCTGACGGTCAACTACCGCAACCCGGCCGAGATCGCGCGGGTCGCGGACGGGGTGCTGGCCCGGGCGATGCCCGGGGCGCGCCCGCCGCGGGCCGTGCGCACCACCGGCGTCGAGCCCGCCTTCGCCGCCGCGGCGACCGAGGAGGAACTGGCGGACGCGGTGCGCGCGGAGGCCGCCCGGCTGCTGGCCGAGGTCGAGGGCACGGTCGGGGTCGTGGTGGCGATGGCCCGCCGGGAACGCGCCGGGCAGTGGCTCGCGGAGGCCGGCGAGCGCCTGGTGGTGCTGGGCAGCCTGGAGGCGAAGGGCCTGGAGTACGACGCCACGCTGGTGGTCTGCCCTGGCGAGATCGCCGGGGAGTCCCCGGCCGGGATGCGGGTGCTGTACGTGGCGCTGACCAGGGCGACCCAGCGCCTCACCGTGCTCTCCGGGCCCGCGGACGAGCCGGACGCCGCCGGGGTGCCCGCCGCCCTGCGGGCGTGAGACGGCACCCTCCGTCACCGGCGGTCCCGGCCGGATGAGGGGCCGGTGAGGCCGGAGACGCGTGCGGTTGACCGGCGTGCCCAGTGCGGTAGCCTGGAGGTGGCATCGGCCCGTTCCATGCCCCCGGGCCCAACCATTGTCGCTTCGAGCGACCACTTGCCGCGAGGCGAGCTGGCGGGTCGATGCCCCTCTTTCTTCCCCCTGCTTCCCGCCTCCGGCTTCCGCTGCTTCCCGCCTCCGGCTCCCGGTTGTTCCCCCCTTCCGGCTCCCGGGCTTCTGCCGGGGCCGCCGCGCGGGGGCCGCATTCCCGTCCGTTCTCTGGGCGTTCCTCCAGCGTTCTCCGGCTCTGTGCCCTCCTGTGGCGTCCCGACTTTCACCGTGACGTGTGTCTCTCGTATGGTGACAAGGTTTTCGGGGGGCGTTTTCTGGAAAGCGAAGGAAGTTCGGCCATGGCAACGGCGCCCAGTGTCTCGTACTCGATGACCGTGCGGCTTGAAGTCCCGGTCAGCGGTACCGCGGTCAGTCAGCTCACCACCGTGGTCGAGTCCTCGGGTGGCTCGGTCACCGGGCTCGACGTGACGGCGTCCGGGCACGAGAAGCTGCGCATCGACGTCACCATCGCCGCCAGTTCCACGGCGCACGCCGAGGAGATCGTCGCCAAGCTCCGCGGCATCGAGGGGGTCGCCCTCGGAAAGGTCTCCGACCGGACCTTCCTCATGCACCTCGGCGGCAAGATCGAGATGAAGTCCAAGCACCCGATTCGCAACCGTGACGATCTGTCGATGATTTACACCCCGGGCGTCGCCCGGGTGTGCACCCAGATCGCCGCGCACCCCGAGGACGCGCGCCGGCTGACGATCAAACGCAACAGCGTGGCCGTGGTCACCGACGGCTCCGCCGTGCTCGGCCTGGGCAACATCGGCCCGCACGCCGCGCTTCCGGTGATGGAGGGCAAGGCCGCGCTGTTCAAGCGGTTCGCCGGCATCGACGCCTGGCCGCTGTGCCTGGACACCCAGGACACCGACGCCATCGTGGAGATCGTCAAGGCCATCGCGCCCGGCTTCGCGGGGATCAACCTGGAGGACATCTCCGCGCCCCGCTGCTTCGAGATCGAGGCCAGGCTGCGCGAGGCCCTGGACATCCCGGTGTTCCACGACGACCAGCACGGCACCGCGATCGTCGTGCTGGCCGCCCTGCACAACGCGCTCCGCGTGGTCGGGAAGGAACTCGGCGCGGTGCGCGTGGTGATGTCGGGCGCCGGGGCCGCGGGCACCGCCATCCTGAAACTCCTGATCGAGGCCGGCGTCAAGCACGTGGTGGTGGCCGACATCCACGGCGTGGTGCACGCCGCCAGGCCCGACCTGGTGGACGCCGACGGGGACTCGCCGCTGCGCTGGATCGCCGACAACACCAACCCGGAGGGCGTCACCGGCACGCTGGCCGAGGCGATCGTGGGCGCCGACGTGTTCGTCGGGGTCTCCGCCCCCGACGTGCTGACCGCGCAGAACGTGGCCGCGATGGCGGACGGCGCCATCGTCTTCGCCCTCGCGAACCCCGACCCGGAGATCGACCCGGCCGTCGCCCGGCAGACCGCCGCCGTGGTCGCCACCGGGCGCTCCGACTTCCCCAACCAGATCAACAACGTGCTCGTGTTCCCCGGCGTGTTCCGCGGGTTGCTCGATGCGCAGTCGCGAACGGTGAGTCCCGCGATGATGCTGGCCGCGGCCCGCGCGCTGGCCGACGTGGTCGCGGAGGGGGAGCTGAACGCCAACTACATCGTGCCCAGCGTCTTCAACGAAAAGGTTTCCGGTGCGGTGGCCGGGGCGGTGCGCGAGGCGGCGCAGGCGGTGCAGGCCGCCCGGGCCGCCGCGGGCGGCGCCGGGGACGCGCCGGCGGTCTGAGGGGCGCCGGGGGGCCCGCGCGGGCGGCGAGTCGGTTGCCGGGCCCGTGCGGCCGCCCCTTAGGGTGACCGGGAGGCAAGCCTCGGGCGCTCTTCGTGTGACCCAACGGGTGCCGGATTGGCCTTCGCGCCACTCGTGAGGGCAGGATGCGTACCCGGGCGCGAGGGGCCCAGGAAGCAGGCCCCGTTCCGGGGACTGTCAGTGGGCCCTGGCAGCATCGGCTTCGATCTCACGCCTCATTGGCAAGTTGAACACGGGAGTACGAAATATGAACCGCAGTGAGCTGGTGGCCGCTCTGTCCGAGCGCGCCGAGGTGACCCGGAAGGACGCCGACGCGGTGCTGGCAGCCCTGGCCGAGACCGTCGGGGAGGTCGTTGCCAAGGGGGACGAGAAGGTCACCATTCCCGGCTTCCTGACCTTCGAGCGGACCCACCGCGCCGCTCGCACCGCGCGCAACCCGCAGACCGGCGAGCCGATCCAGATCCCGGCCGGATACAGCGTCAAGGTCTCCGCGGGCTCGAAGCTGAAGGAGTCGGCCCGGGGCAACTGACGCCCCGCGCACAGTCGTCACAGGGGCGGCCCTCCCGGGAGGGCCGCCCCCTTCGCGTCCACGCCGCCGTCGCGCCGCCGCGCCTTCACCTCGCCGGCAACCCGGCGTTCACGCCGCCGTCACGCCGGGCGGCGCTCCCGCGCCGAGGGCACCTCGACCTTGGCGCCGAGCCCCTCCAGCTTGGCCACGAAGTTCTCGTAGCCGCGGTTGATCAGCCCGATGCCGTGCACCCGCGAGGGTCCCTGGGCCGCGAGCGCCGCGATCAGGTAGGAGAACCCGCCGCGCAGGTCGGGGATGACCAGGTCGGCGCCCTGGAGCGTGGTCGGTCCCGAGACCACCGCCGAGTGCAGGAAGTTGCGCTGGCCGAACCGGCAGGGCGTGCCGCCGAGGCACTCGCGGTAGACCTGGATGTGCGCCCCCATCTGGTTCAGGGCGCTGGTGAAGCCGAGCCGCGACTCGTAGACGGTCTCGTGCACGATCGAAAGGCCGGAGGCCTGCGTCAGCGCGACCACCAGCGGCTGCTGCCAGTCCGTCTGGAAGCCGGGGTGCACGTCGGTCTCCAGCGCGATGGCGTTCAGCGGGCCGCCCGGGTGCCAGAAGCGGATGCCGGCGTCGTCGATGTCGAACGCCCCGCCCACCTTCCGGTACACGTTCAGGAAGGTCATCATCTCCCGCTGCCTGGCGCCCCGCACGTAGACGCTGCCCTTGGTCGCCAGGGCCGCGCTCGCCCACGAGGCCGCCTCCAGGCGGTCGGGAAGCGCCCGGTGGGTGTAGCCGCCGAGCCGGTCGACCCCGGTGATCCTGATGGTGCGGTCGGTGTCCATCGAGATGATCGCGCCCATCTTCTGCAGCACGCAGATGAGGTCCTCGATCTCCGGCTCGACGGCCGCGTTCGTCAACTCGGTGACGCCCTCGGCGAGCACGGCCGTCAGCAGCACCTGCTCCGTGGAGCCCACCGAGGGGTAGGGCAGCCTGATCCGGCAGCCGCGCAGCCGCTGCGGGGCCTCCAGGTACTGGCCGTCGGCCCGCTTGTCGATCGTGGCGCCGAACTTGCGCAGCACGTCGAAGTGGAAGTCCACCGGCCTGCCGCCGATGTCGCAGCCGCCGAGGCCCGGGATGAACGCGTGCCCGAGCCGGTGCAGCAGCGGGCCGCAGAAGAGGATCGGGATGCGGGAGGACCCGGCGTGCGCGTCGATGTCGGCCACGTTCGCGCTTTCCACGTGCGAGGGGTCGAGCACGAGCTCGCCCGGCTCCTCGCCGCTGCGCACGGTGACCCCGTGCAACTGCAGCAGGCCGCGCACCACGCGCACGTCGCGGATGTCGGGGACGTTGCGCAGCCTGCTCGGCGAACTCCCGAGCAGCGCGGCCACCATCGCCTTGGGCACCAGGTTCTTGGCCCCGCGGACCTTGATCTCCCCTTCGATCGGGGTGCCACCGTGGACAAGCAGTACATCGTCATTCATGACGGTTCCAGGTGTGTGTGCCGGCGGACGGTTCATCGGACTCGCGTGCTGCGGGACGGGCGGCCGGGCGCACCCGCGTTCCGGCTTCGCATGCTAGTCGGCCATCGTATGACCGGCCGCCCGCCGTGCCGGACTGTGGCACGACCGGAACAGACCGGCACAGACCGGCCCTCCCCAGCGCCCGCGGGATGCGGAATCATGGCCGCATGACCGAGGCGTCCTCGCTCACCGGGCGGCTGCTGGTGGCCACCCCGGCACTGTCCGACCCGAACTTCGACCGCGCCGTGGTGCTGCTCCTCGACCACGACCACGACGGTGCCCTCGGGGTGGTCCTCAACCGCCCCACGCCCGTCGGCGTGTCCGAGGTGCTCGAACCCTGGGCCGCCCTCGCCGGAGAGCCGGGCGTGGTCTTCCAGGGCGGGCCCGTGGCCCTGGACGCGGCCCTCGCGCTCGCCGTCGTGCCCGGCGCGGGACCGCTCGGCTGGCGGCGGGTGCACGGCTCGATCGGCCTGGTCGACCTGGAGGCGCCGCCCGAGGTGCTGGCGGCCGAGGTCGGCTCGCTGCGGATCTTCGCCGGATACGCGGGCTGGGGCCCCAAGCAGCTGGAACGCGAGCTGGACGAGGGCGCCTGGTACGTCGTGGACTCCGAGCCCGGCGACGTCTCGGTGCCCGCGCCCGAGCGGTTGTGGCGGGCCGTGCTGCGCCGCCAGCGCGGGAGCCTGGCCTTGCTCGCGACGTACCCGGACGACCCGTCGCTCAACTAGTCTTGGGGGGCATGAGCACTCTCGAGCCCGAACGCGGAGCGGGCACCGGCACCGTCGTCGAACCCGCACCGCAGACCACGCACGGCGACGGCGATCACGAGCGCTTCGCCCACTATGTCCAGAAGGACAAGATCATGGCCAGCGCGCTGGAGGGCACCCCCGTCGTCGCCCTCTGCGGCAAGGTCTGGGTGCCGGGGCGCGACCCCAAGAAGTACCCGGTGTGCCCCACCTGCAAGGAGATCTACGAATCCATGGGCTCCTTCGGCGGCGGCAGGGACAAGGGCGGCGACAAGTAGCCCCGCGGGGGGCCGGCCGGCGCCCCGGAAGCGTGGCCCGTCTCCCCTCCCGCGGCGCTGTGCGGGTGCCCTGATCGTGTGAGCGGCGGGCGGCACCCGGGCACGTCGCGGCTGCCCCCGCCTCCCCTGTCCATGGCCGGTGACGGGCCGGTGACGGCACCGGCAAACCCCGGCGTCTGCGGCGCCGGAATCTATGCCAGAGTTGCCACGTCCTCGCCGCGAGCACGTACCGTACGGCTCGGCAGCCGGGACTTCCGGAAAGGGGCAGCTGGATTGAGCACGCACGCACCGCACGCACCGGACTCCGCGCGGCTGGTCGCGCTCCCGGCCACCCTGGACGAGGCCGTCGCCGCCCTGGCGGCGGAGCCGGCGGCGGTGCCCGTCGCGGGCGGCACCGACCTGATGGCGGCGGTCAACGCGGGCCTGCTGCGGCCCGCGGCCCTGGTGGGCCTCGGGCGCCTCGCCGAACTCCGTGGCTGGGCGTACCAGGACGGTCACGCACTGCTCGGCGCCTGCCTCACCCACTCCAGAATGAGCCGCCCCGACTTCGCCGCGCTGATCCCCGCGCTCGCGGCGGCCGCGCGTTCCGCCGGGCCGCCGCAGGTGCGCAACGCCGGCACCCTGGGCGGCAACATCATCTCCGCCGCCCCCTTCGGGGACACGCTGCCGGTGCTCGCCGCCCTGGAGGCGACGCTGCTGGTCGCGGGCCCGGAGGGCGAGGGCCGCCAGATCCCCGTCAGCCACCTCCTGGCCGGGCGCGACCGGCTGCAGCCTGGCGAGCTCCTCGCGCACGTGCGGGTGCCGCTGCTGCACGCCCCGCAGACCTTCCTCAAGGCCACCAGCCGCACCGGGCCCGCCAGGGCCCAGGCCTCGGTGGCCGTGGTGCTCGACCCGGTGCGCCGCGAGGTGCGCTGCGCGGTCGGCGCCGTCGCCCCCATGCCGCTGCGCCCGCTCGACGCGGAGCGCTGGGTGGCCTCCCTGGTCGACTGGGACGGCGAACGGGGGCTCGCCCCCGAGGTGCTGACCGCCTTCGGCGACTATGTCGGGATGGCCTGCATCCCCGATCCGCAGCCCGCGGGCGAGGGCGGCGAACCTCCGCAACTCCCGCCCGCCGTACTGCACATGAGGCGTACGGTGGCAACACTGGCCCGCCGTGGACTCGGAAGGGCTCTCGCATGAGCAACGACCAGCAGCCCCAAGGCGGCTTCCCGGGCGGGGACTTTCCCGGAGACTTCCCCCCGGACGCCTCGGGCGACCTGCCCCCCCGCTTCGCCGGCCAGGACCCGAACGCCCCGGGTCCGCAGGGGGGCTGGGGCGGGGAGTACGACTCGGACACCACCGCCTTCATAGAGCTGCCGAGCGGTTACTCCCAGGAGCCGGGCAGCGAGCCGCTGGCCGCGCCGGGGCACGGGTACGAGCCGCCCGTCATCGGGGAGCCCACGGTGGCCCCCGCCACGCCGGGGGCCACCACCGACCCGGGCGCCACCGGCCAGTGGACGATGCCCTTCGCCTTCGGCGCGGCCCCCCCGCCCGCCTCCAGGCCCGCCGCCTCCCGGGCCGCCGCCATGGGCCAGGGCGCCGCCGCGCTCTCCGGGGGCGCCCGCCGCCCGCTGGGCGCCGGACCCGCCGAGCCGGCCGGGCACGAGGCCGCCGGAGGCGGGTTGGCGCCGGTGACCGAGGCCGAGCCGCCCGGGCCCTGGTCCCTGCCCCCGGCCGGCGAGCCGCACCCCGTCGAGGCGGCCGAGCCGCGCGAGGCCGCCGCCCACCTCCTGGGGGCGGCCGCCGCGGAGGAGACCAGGGAGGGCGCGCCCGGCGGGTTCGTCCCGCGCCGCGCCGAGCCGGAGGACCACGCCGCCCAGGCGCCCGGGATCGCGCTGCCCGCGCAGGCCGCCGCCGAGGGGGAGGCCGCGGACGGGCCGGCGCCCGCGCCCAGCCGCAGCGACCACCCCGAGGTCTCCTACGTGCTGCGGGTCAACGGGGTGGACCGGCCCGTCTCCGGCGCCTGGATCGGGGAGTCCCTGCTCTACGTGCTGCGCGAGCGGCTCGGCCTGGCCGGCGCCAAGGACGGCTGCGCCCAGGGCGAGTGCGGCTCCTGCTCGGTCCAGGTCGACGGCCGCCTGGTCGCCGCCTGCCTGGTGCCGGCCGCGACCGCGGCGGGCGCCGAGATCCGCACCGTGGAGGGGCTCGGCACCGAGGGCGTCCCCTCCGACGTGCAGCGGGCGCTGGCCGCCACCCCGGTGCAGTGCGGCTTCTGCCTGCCGGGGATGGCCATGACCGTGCACGACCTGCTGGAGGGCAACCACGCCCCCACCGAACTCGAGACCCGCACGGCGCTCAGCGGGAACCTCTGCCGCTGCACCGGCTACCGCGGCGTCCTCGACGCCGTCCGCCGGGTCGTCGAGGAACGCGCGGAGGCCGCGGCCCGCGCCGCGGAGGGCGGGCCGCCGCCGCAGGGCGAGCACCCCGCCCCGCGCATTCCCCACCAGGCCGGTCCCCCCGCCGGAGGCATGTGATGACAGACACCGCAGGACCGGCAGCCGTCACCGTGACCCCCGCCGGGGCCGGGGCAGGCCCCGGCGCCGCCCCGGGGGAACGGCACCGGCCGCACGGCCTCGGCAGCTCCCTGCCGGCGGCCGACGCGGAGACCAAGGCGCTCGGCACCTACCCGTACACCGCCGACCTGTGGGCCGAGGGCCTGCTGTGGGCCGCGGTGCTGCGCTCCCCGCACCCGCACGCCAGGATCAAGCGGATCGACACCTCGGCCGCCGCCGCGATGCCGGGGGTGCGGGCCGTGGTCACGCACGAGGACGTCGCGGGGGAGGCGGGGCTGGGCCGCAGGCCGGGCGCGCGGCCCGCGTTCGCCGCGGAGGTGGTCCGCCACCACGGGGAGCCGGTGGCCGCGGTGGCCGCCGACCACCCGGAGACCGCGCGGCTGGCCGCCGCGGCCGTCGTCGTCGAGTACGAGGTCCTCGACCCGGTCACCGATCCGGAGAAGTCCTTCGAGGCGGCCCCGCTGCACCCCGAGGGCAACCTGATCCGGCACATCCCGCTGCGCCACGGCGACCCGGGGGCCGCCGGCGAGGTCGTCGTCGAGGGCCTGTACCGGGTCGGCCGCCAGGACCCGGCCCCGATCGGGGCGGAGGCGGTGCTGGCCGTGCCGCGCCCGGACGGCGGGGTGGAGATCTACACCGCGAGCACCGACCCGCACGCCGACCGCGACCGGATCGCGGCCTGCCTCGGGCTCACCGAGGAGCAGGTCAAGGTGTACGTCACGGGCGTCCCCGGGGCGCTCGGCGACCGGGAGGACCTGAGCTTCCAGCTGCCGCTCGCGCTGCTGGCGATCCACACCGGCAGCCCGGTCAAGCTCACCGCCACCCGCGAGGAGTCCTTCCTGGGCCACGGCCACCGGCACCCGACGCTGCTGCGTTACGCGCACCACGCGGACCGCGAGGGCAAGTTGATCAAGGTCGAGGCGCAGCTGCTGATGGACGCGGGCGCCTACGCGGAGGACGCCTCGGAGGCGCTGGCCGCCGCCGTGTCCTTCGCCGCCGGCCCCTACGTGGTGCCCAACGCCGTGATCGACGGCTGGGCGGTGCGCACCAACAACCCGCCCTCCGGCTACCTGCGCGGCGAGGGCGCGATGCAGGTGTGCGCGGCCTACGAGGGGCAGATGGACAAGCTGGCGGCCAGGCTCGGCATCGACCCGGCCGAACTGCGCGCGCGCAACGTGCTGGCCACCGGCGACGCGCTGCCCACCGGCCAGACGGTCACCTGCCCGGCGCCGGTGGCGCAGCTGCTTGAGGCCGTCAGGTCCGCGCCGATGCCGGCGCTGCCCAAGGACGGTCCGGTGGAGGACTGGCTGCTGCCCGGCGGCCCCGACGGCGCGGGGGAGCCGGGCGCGGTGCGCCGCGGCGTGGGCTACGCGCTCGGCATGGTGCACCAGCTGGGCGCCGAGGGCACCGACGAGGTGTCCACGGCGACGGTCAAGGTGGACGGCACGGCGGAGGGCACGGTGGCCACCGTGCTGTGCGCCGCCGTGGAGACCGGGCAGGGCTTCGCCACCCTGGCCAGGCAGATCGTGCAGGAGGTCCTGGGCGTGGAGGACGTGCAGGTGGCGCCCGTGGACACCGACCAGCCGCCGGCCGGGCCCGGCGGTCGCGGGCGGCACACCTGGGTCTCGGCGGGGGCGGTGGAGCGCGCGGCCAAGATGGTGCGCACGCAGCTCCTCCAGCCGCTGGCCACGAAGTTCGGGATGTCCGTCGAGCTGCTGAGCATCGCGGACGGCAAGATCACCTCCTACGACGGGGTGCTCAGCACCACGGTGGCCGAGGCCCTGGAGGGCAAGGAGCTGTGGGCAACGGCGCAGTGCCGCCCCCACCCCACGGAACGGCTGAACGAGACCGGGCAGGGCGACGCGTTCGTCGGCCTCTCCTTCGCCGCGGTGCGGGCCGTGGTCGACGTGGACGTGGAACTCGGCGCGGTCCGGGTGGTGGAGATGGCCATCGCCCAGGACGTCGGCCGGGTGCTCAACCCGCGGCAGCTGCGGGCCAGGATCGAGGCGGGCGTCATCCAGGGGGTGGGCGCCGCCCTGACCGAGCACCTGCGGGTGGCGCGGGGGGTGGTCAGGCGCCCCGACCTCTCGGGCTACGCGCTGCCGACCGCGCTCGACGCCCCCGAGGTGCGGATCGTGAAGCTGGCCGAGGAGCGGGACGTGGTCGCGCCGTTCGGCGCCAAGTCGGCGGGCGCGGTGCCGGTGGTCGTCTCCCCGGCGGCGGTGGCCGCCGCGGTGCGGGCGGCGACCGGGCGCCCGGTCAACCGGCTGCCGATCCGGCCGCAGAGCGCCGTCGGCGCGCCGTAACTCCCCGCGGGCACGCGGCGGTTCGCCCGTGCCTTCGGCCCGGCCCGCCGTCGGCGGCCCGTCGCTCCCCGCGGGCGCGCCGTGGTGCGCCGCTCTGCGTTCGGCCGCGTGGCGCCGGAGTTCGGCCTGCGGCGCGTTGGCGTTGCGTGACTAGGCGCGGGGGCCGGGGCGTGGGGGGCGGCCGGCCCGCGGTGCCGGCTGGGTACGCTGAACGGGCCCGCCCGTCAGCCGACCCCGCGTGGAGACCGTGACCACCACCTCCTCTTCCTCGCCCACTTCGGCCTCGTCCCACCTCTCTCCCGCCTTCCCCGGCCGTGCCCCCTGGGGCACGGCGGGAAAGCTGCGCGCCTGGCAGCAGGCCGCGATGGAGGAGTACCTGCGGCGGCAGCCACGGGACTTCCTCGCCGTGGCCACGCCGGGCGCGGGCAAGACGACGTTCGCGCTCACCCTCGCCTCCTGGCTGCTGCACCACCACGTGGTCCAGCAGGTGACGGTCGTCGCCCCCACCGAGCACCTCAAGTCGCAGTGGGCCGAGGCCGCCGCGCGGATAGGGATCAGGCTCGACCCCGACTACAGCGCGGGGCCCCTGGCCCGCGACTACCACGGGGTGGCCGTCACCTACGCCGGCGTCGGGGTGCGGCCGATGCTGCACCGCAACCGCTGCGAGCAGCGCAAGACGCTGGTGATCCTCGACGAGATCCACCACGCGGGCGACTCGCGGTCCTGGGGCGAGGCCTGCCTGGAGGCCTTCGAACCGGCCACCAGGCGGCTGGCGTTGACGGGCACGCCCTTCCGCTCCGACACCAACCCGATCCCGTTCGTCTCCTACGCGGAGGGCGCCGACGGCATCAGGCGCTCGGTGGCCGACTACACCTACGGCTATGGCAACGCGCTCGCCGACGGGGTCGTCCGCCCGGTGATCTTCCTCTCCTACAGCGGCAGCATGCGCTGGCGCACCAGGGCGGGCGACGAGGTGGCCGCCAGGCTCGGCGAGCCGATGACCAAGGACGCCACCTCCCAGGCGTGGCGGACCGCGCTCGATCCGGCGGGGGAGTGGATGCCGGCCGTGCTCGGGGCCGCCGACCGGCGGCTGACCGAGGTGCGCCGCTCCATCCACGACGCCGGCGGCCTGGTGATCGCCAGCGACCAGGACTCGGCGCGGGCCTACGCCAAGCTGATCCGCGAGATCACCGGGACCCGGGCCACCCTCGTGCTCTCCGACGACGGCGGGGCCTCGGGGCGCATCGAGGAGTTCCGCGGCTCGGACGACAGGTGGCTGGTCGCGGTCAGGATGGTGTCGGAGGGCGTGGACGTGCCGCGGCTGGCCGTCGGGGTCTACGCCACCACCATCGCCACGCCGCTGTTCTTCGCGCAGGCGGTGGGCCGCTTCGTGCGCTCCAGGCGCCGCGGCGAGACCGCCTCGGTCTTCCTGCCGACGATCCCCTCGCTGCTCGGCTTCGCGCACGAGCTCGAACTCGAACGCGACCACGTGCTGGACAAGCCGAAGAAGGGCGGGGAGGAGGACCCGTACGCCGAGGAGGCCGGGCTGCTCCGGGAGGCGGAGCGGGAGCGGGACGAGCCGGACGGGGAGGGCGGCGAGGAGCAACTCCCGTTCGAGGCCCTGGAGTCGGTCGCCGTGTTCGACCGGGTGATGTACGACGGCGCCGAGTTCGGGATGCAGGCGCACCCCGGCAGCGAGGAGGAGCAGGACTACCTCGGCATTCCCGGCCTGCTCGAACCCGACCAGGTGCAGCTGCTGCTCCAGCGCCGCCAGGCGCGGCAGCTCGCCCACAGCCGCAGGAAGCCGGACCAGGAGGCCGACCTGCTTGAGCTGCCCGCGGACCGGCGGCCCGTGGTCAGCCACAAGGAGCTGATGGAGCTGCGCCGCGAGCTCAACTCGCTGGTCGGCGCGTACGCCCACCAGTCCGGCAAGCCACACGGCGTCATCCACACCGAGCTGCGCCGCACCTGCGGCGGCCCGGCGACGGCCGAGGCGACGGCGGGGCAGCTGCGCCAGCGCGTCGCGAAGGTCAGGGAGTGGGCCACCCGGATCCGCTGAGCCGCGGGCGCCTGCCCCCACCCGTCCGCGGCCCCAACGCGGCCCGCGCCGGGGCGCGTTGGGGCACTCGTGGGGCGGATCGGCGGGCGGCGCGCGGGGAATGCGCCGGGGCGTGTGGGGGAGGTGCCGGGGCGCGCGGGGGCGCGTGATGCGGGTCCGGGGGGCGGGCCAGAGGGCGGGAATCGCCGCATAGCGGCCGTAACGGACCGCGGGACGCTCGGATTCTGGACAGGGCCTTCCGGTGAGCGGTGCAGATCGATTAATTTCACTCCACGCGCACGCCCGGCGGCAGCGTCGCCCCGGTGCGCAGTGGCATGTGGATCTTCTGACCTGCCTGGCCGTCGCTCTGTCGGGGCGATGGCCTTGAGTGCGTTGCTGCCAAGGGACGGGCAGCCGCATCGCACGCCTCGGAAGGGGGGCGCCGTGACCGCGGAGACCTCACAGACGCTCGACCGGGGACTTCGAGTCCTCAAACTGCTGGCCGAGACCGACCACGGGCTGACCGTCACCGAGCTGTCGAAGCAGCTCGGGGTCAACCGCACGGTGATCTACCGCCTGCTGGCCACGCTGGAGCAGCACTCCCTGGTGCGGCGGGACGCCGGCGGCCGGGCCCGGGTGGGCGTCGGGGTGCTCGTCCTCGGGCGGCAGGTGCACCCGCTGGTGCGCGAGGCCGCGCTGCCCGCGCTGCGTTCGCTCGCGGAGGACCTCGGCGCCACCGCGCACCTCACGGTGGTGGACGGCACGGACGCGCTCGCCGTCGCGGTCGTGGAGCCGAGCTGGACCGACTACCACGTCGCCTACCGCACGGGCTTCCGCCACCCGCTCGACCGGGGCGCGGCGGGGCGGGCGATCCTCACCGGGCGCTGCAAGGACATCACCGACGAGGAGGGCTTCGTCTTCACCCGCGGGGAGCTGGACGCGGGCGCGAGCGGGGCCGCGGCGCCGCTGCCGCGGGACTGCGGCATCGAGGGCAGCGTGGGCGTGGTGATGCTGAACGACGCGGTGCCGCCGGACGTGGGGCCCCGGGTGATCAGGGCCGCGCAGGAGGTCGCCGCCGTCCTGCGTTAGATTCGCTCCCATGTCCGCAGCCCCGAGCGCCCCGACGGCTCCCGCCTCCCCGCCCCCGCCGCTGTGGCGCCGCCGGCACCCGCTGGTGCTCGTGCTGTGCGGCGCGGTGCTCGTGGCCCTGCTCGCGGTGGCCCTGCTCGCCCCGCTGCCCTTCTCGGTGACCCATCCGGGGCTCACCGCGAACGTGCTCGGGGAGCGGGACGGGGAGCCGGTGATCTCCATCAGCGGGGCGGAGGTCAGGCAGACCGAGGGCGAGCTGCGGCTGACGACCATCACCGCCACCTCGCCCGACGCCACGGTCCGGCTCACGGACGTCATCAGCGGCTACTTCGCCGACGACGAGGCCGTCATGCCGCGCGACGCGGTCTACCCGGCGGGCGACAGCACCCGGGAGATCCGCCGGCACAACGCGGAGGAGATGGAGCGCTCGCAGGACGCCGCGGTGGCCGCGGCCCTGAACCACCTCGGGCTCCAGGACAGCGGGATCTCCGTCGAGCTGAACCTCGCCGACGTCGGGGGCCCGAGCGCCGGGCTGCTGTTCTCCCTGGGCATCGTCGACATGCTGGAGGGCGACGGGGCCGGGGGCGACCTGACCGGGGGGCGGACCATCGCGGGCACCGGCACCATCGAGCCGGACGGGACGGTGGGCGCGGTGGGCGGCGTGCCGCTGAAGACCCAGGCGGCGGCCCGGGACGGGGCGAGCGTGTTCCTGCTGCCGCGCGAGGAGTGCGGCGAGGCCTCGGCCGACCTGCCCGAGGGGCTGCGCCTGATCCCGGTGTCCTCCCTCGACGAGGCGGTCACCGCCCTGCGGGACCTCGCCGGCGGCGGGTCCGTGCCCTCCTGCTGACGCCCCCGGCGCCCTTCTGCCCGCCCGCCGCGCCCGGCGTGCCCCGCGTGCCGCCCGCGCGCGAGGCCGCCGGGGCGGGCCGTCGCGTACGGAAACGGAAGCCGCCCCCGCAGTGCAGGTGGCGGGGGCGGCTTGTGGGGGGTGGTGTCTTACAGATTCCCCCGCCGCGCCTGTTCACGCTCGATTGCTTCGAAGAGTGCTTTGAAATTCCCTTTTCCGAACCCCAGGGAACCGTGCCGCTCGATCAACTCGAAGAAGACGGTCGGCCGGTCCTGCACGGGTTTGGTGAAGATCTGCAACAGGTAGCCGTCCTCGTCGCGGTCGGCCAGGATCTTCAGCTCGCGCAGCGTGTCCACCGGGACGCGGGTGTCGCCCACCCAGGAGCCGAGCGTGTCGTAGTAGGAGCCGGGGACGTCGAGGAACTCCACCCCCGACGCGCGCATGACGCGCACCGTGCGGACGATGTCGTCGGTGGTGAGCGCGACGTGCTGCACGCCGGGGCCGCCGTAGAACTCCAGGTACTCGTCGATCTGCGACTTCTTCTTGCCCGGGGCCGGCTCGTTGATCGGGAACTTGACCTTGCGGCTGCCGTCGGCCACCACCTTCGACATCAGCGCCGAGTACTCGGTGGCGATGTCGTCGCCGACGAACTCCTTCATGTTGGTGAAGCCGAGGACGGTGCGGTAGAAGTCCACCCACTCGTTCATCCGGCCGAGCTCGACGTTGCCCACGCAGTGGTCGACCGCCTCGAACACCGGCCGTTCCGGCGGGGTGACCAGCGGCGCGGCCGCGGTGAAGCCGGGCAGGTACGGGCCGCGGAAGCCGGTCCGCTGCACCAGCGTGTGGCGGGTCTCGCCGTAGGTGGCGATCGCGGCGAGCACCACCGTGCCGCCCTCGCCGGCGAGTTCGTGCGGCTCCTCGATGCCGCGGGCGCCGTGCGCCACCGCGTGCGCGTAGGCGGCCCGGGCGTCGGGCACCTCGATGGCCAGGTCGACCACGCCGTCGCCGTGCTCGGCGACGTGCCGGGCCAGCGCGTGGCCGCGGGGGGTGGTGGGCCTGATCACCGAGGTGAAGACGAAGCGGGCGCTGCCGGACTCCAGCACGTAACTCGCGGTCTCCCGGCAGCCGTTCTCCGGTCCCTGGTAGGCGACGAGGGTCATCCCGAACGCCGTGGAGTAGTAGTGCGCGGCCTGTTTGGCGTTGCCCACGGCGAAGACGACCGCGTCCATTCCCAGCACCGGGAAGGGGTCGGCGGGCGCCTCGGCCGAGGCGGTGTCGGATGTGGTCTCCAGCGTGTTCTCCGCCATGTACGACATGTAACGAAGGGTGAGGCCGCCTGGCAGAGTGCGCAATAGTTTGCGTGGATAGTGGGCACTCTGTACAGCGGGCTCCGCGGGAGCCGGGGAAATCTGTACAGGTTGCCCAGGAGGAACGGCATGGCGATCGACGAACTGGACGCGCGGCTGATCGAGCTGCTGGCCCGCGAGCCGCGGATCGGCGTGCTGGAGGCGTCCCGGCGGCTCGGGGTGGCCCGCGGCACGGCCCAGGCCCGGCTGGACAAGCTGCGCGCCGGCGGGGTGATCAGGGGCTTCGGGCCCGAGGTGGACCCGGCCGCGCTCGGCTTTCCCGTCACCGCCTTCGCCACGCTGGAGATCAGGCAGGGCCGGGGCGCCGAGGTGCGCCGCCACCTGCGCGGGGTGCCCGAGGTGCTCGAACTGCACACCATCACGGGGCAGGGCGACATGCTCTGCCGGCTGGTGGCCCGCTCGACCGCGGACCTCCAGCGGGTCATCGACCGGGTGCTCGGCTTCCCCGGCATCGTCCGCTCCGACACCGCGATCGTGATGGAGAACCCGGTGCCGCTGCGCGTCATCCCGCTGGTGCGGCACGCCGCGGGGCTGCCGGGGCCGTCCGCCTGAAGGCCCCGGCAGCCGGGGCGGGTCCGGCCCCCTCCGCCGGGGCCGGTTCCGCCGCGTGAGCGCCCCTACGGCGCCGGCGCCGTGCCTCCGGCCTCCTCGCCCGGCCCCGCGGACAGCAGGGCGCACAGGCCGCCGGACAGGTCCATCCGCTCCGCCTCGGTGCCGGGCGGCACCAGCCGCAGTATCCGCTCGACCCAGGCGGTCAGGGGCGTGGCGGGGGCACGCAGCAGCGCCTCGCCGTCCGGGGAGCGCAGCGAGAGGCAGATGACCCGGCGGCCCTCCGCCGTCGCCGGCCACACCCGCACGTCGCCGTCCCCGGTCGGCCGAAAGGCCCCGTCCACCAGCAGATCGCGGGCGAATACCCAGTTCACGGGGACGTCGGAGCCGATGTGGAAGGTGATGTGCACGGCGTAGGGATCGCCCGAGTGGTAGGCGAGCCGCGCGGGCACGGGGATGGCGCGCGCGGGGGTGAGCACCAGCTGGAGTTCCAGTTCCCTCTCGATCGTGGTGTGCATGTGTGCGGCCCTCTTCCCTCCTGTGCTGGGGGCGTGCCCGGCCCGGTCCGGGCACGCCGGAACGGACTCGCGCGAAGTCCGTTCCCCAGTGAGAGCGCCTGCCGGGCGGTTCATTACGCGGATCGCACGGATTGTTTCCGCGCGTTGCACCCGAGCGGGCAATCCCGCCCTCGCCGAGCGCCCGCAGCGCCCGCACCGCCGCCCGGTGCGGCGGTGCGGGCGCTGCGGGCCGGGGGGCGCTCGGCGGGGCCGCTGTCAGTGGCGGCGGGTAGCGTCGTCGGGGTGGACGAAGCGGTGTACGAGACGAGAAGCGGGCGCGGCGGCCCCGGCGGCGGGTCGCGGGTGCGCCTTGCGCCCTGGGCCGAAGGGGACCTTGACCTGCTGCGGCAGGCCAACGCCCCGGAGCTGATGACGCACCTGGGCGGCCCCGAGACCGAGGAGCGCCTGCGGGAGCGGCACGCCAGGTACGTCGCCCTGAGCGACACGGGCCCTGGCCGCATGCTCAGCGTGTCCCTGCCGACGGGGGAGCCGGCCGGGGTCGTCGGGTACTGGGAGCGGGAGTGGCGGGGAGAGGTGGTGTGGGAGACGGGCTGGACCGTGCTGCCCGCCTTCCAGGGCCGCGGCATAGCCACCGCGGCGGCCCTGGCCGTCGCCGCCCTCGCCGCCGCCGAGGGCACCCACCGGTACCTGCACGCCTACCCCTCGACGGCCAACCTGGCGTCCAACGCGACCTGCCGCAAGGCCGGCTTCACCCTGCTCGGCCCCTGCGACCTGGAGTACCCGCCCGGCCACCCCGTCCGCTGCAACGACTGGCGCCGCACGCTGGCCGCGGGCTGAGCCCGCCCGGCCCGCCGGGGCCCGTGGTCGGGCGGTGCGCGAGGCCGGGCGGTGCGTGAGGCCGGGCGGGCGCCGCGGGCGCTGGTCCGGCCGGGGCTTTCCGCCCCGCGACGGCGGTTATTCGCTGGACTGCGCGCGGGACGGCTCGCACAGTGGGCTCCGTGCTGAGCCATGAACCGGAAGCCGCGTTCCTGCCGGGCCTGCGCCTGTCCCGGGTGCTCTACGAGGAGGCCGTGCGCCCCCTGCTCGCCGCCGAGTTCCCCCGGCTCCGCTACGCCGCGGCCCGGGTCGGCACCGGCTCCGAGGTGCTGGGCTTCGACACCGCGCGCTCCGCCGACCACGAGTGGGGCCCGCGGCTGAACCTCTTCCTGTCCGCCGCCGACGCGGCCGCGCTCGGCCCGCGCATCCGCGCCCTGCTGGCGGAGCGGCTGCCCAAGGAGGTCCGCGGCTGGCCCACGCACTTCACGGACACCCGCGATCCGCTCGACCCGGTCGGCCGGATGGAGCCGACCGAGGGCCCGGTCAGCCACCGGGTCTCCGTCGCGGACGTCGGCTCCTGGCTGCGCGAGAACCTCGGCCTCACCGGCGAGCCCGCCACCGCGGACTGGCTCGCGATGCCCCAGCAGCGCCTCGCGGAGGCGACCGCAGGCGAGGTCTTCCACGACGGCCTCGGCGAGCTGACCGCGGCCAGGCGGCGCCTGGCCTGGTACCCCGACCAGGTGTGGCGCTACCTGCTCGCCTGCCAGTGGCAGCGGCTCTCCCAGGAGGAGGCGTTCCCCGGCCGCTGCGCCGAGGTGGGCGACGACCTGGGCGCGGCGGTGCTCGCCGGCCGGCTCGTGCGCGACCTGATGCGCCTGTGCCTGCTGCTCTCGCGCACCTACGCGCCCTACGGCAAGTGGCTGGGCAGCGCCTTCGCCCGGCTCCCGGTGGCCGCCACGCTCACCCCGGTGCTGCGCGGCGCCCTGGCCGCGACGGGCCAGGCGATGCGCGAACGCCGGCTGTGCGAGGCGTACGAGGCGGTGGCCGCCCTGCAGAACGAGTCGGGCCTGACCGCCCCGGTGGACCCGGCCCGCCGCCCGTACTACGGCAGGCCGTTCCTCGTGCTGCACGCCGAGCGCTTCGCCAAGGCGCTCGCGGACACCCTCACCGATCCCCGGCTGCGCGCACTGCCGTTGACGGGCGGGGTGGACCAATGGGCGGACAACACGGACTTTCTGGGGAACCACGGGCTGATCCGGGCGGCCGTCGCCGCCCTCCCCGGCGCCTGAACCCCCGCGGCCCCCGCGGGTTTTCCCGGCTCGGCTCCCGGCTACGCTCCGGTGTTCGTTAAGGTCCTTCCCGGAAGGACCCGAAAGACCAAAAGACCGCACGGACACCGAGTAACGCTGGTCGCCAGGCGACGTACGATGCTTAGGCCGTAGACCCCCTAAGCGACCAGTCAGTACGGACGAGGAGATTCGGACCGCCTATGAGCTCCCCACCCGCAGGAAACGCCAGCGGCCCGGGGCCCAACTGGTATCCGGACCCGTCCATTCCCGGCTACATCCGGTACTGGAACGGCACCGCCTGGGTGCCCGGCAGCAGCCGGCCCGAGCCGCGGGAGGGCGAGCCGGCTCCCACGCCCCCGTCGGGGGCGGTGGCCTCGCCCCCCGGGCCCGCACCAGCCCAGGCCCCGCCGCAGAACGAGACGCAGCCCTTCTTCTTCGACGAGGACATGCCCCGTCAGGGGACCGGCGAGCAGGAGGCCGGGCAGGCGCAGGACCGGCCCTCCGGGCAGTCCGCGCTGCCCGAGGTGCGCGGCCGCGGCGAGGTCGCCCCCGCGCGCCAGGAGGGCGCCGCCTGGCGCGCCGACGCCGGCGCCCAGTCCGGCCCCGAGCAGCGGGTCACCTGGGGCTCGGACGAGGACGTCAGCACCTCGCCGGTCCGCGTCGACCCGCGCGGCCAGTTCCGCAGGACCTCGACGGAGGGTTCGCAGCCGCCGGGCGCGCGGCGCGAGCCGGAGCCGGAGGCGGAGCCCAACGAGCACACCGCGACCCTGCGCCGGATCGAGGCGCCGGACGGCGGCTCCTGGGAGCGGCAGGTCCACGACCTCGCGCAGCAGGCGCCGGGGGCGCAGGGCCAGGCCCCCGCGCCTTCGCCCGCTCCCGGTCAGCCGCAGCCGCAGGCCCAGGGCGGGCAGGCCGCGCCGGCCCAGTCCCCGCCGCTCGGCCTCCCGGTGCCGCCGCAGGCCGGCGGCCCGGCTCAGGGCTCCGCGCCCACCGCGCCCCAGCCCTCCCCGCAGGCGCAGGTCCCGCCGCAGTCCGGGCCGCCCGCCGGGGCGCCCGGCGTCGGCGTTCCGCCCCAGGCGGGCTCCGCGCCCGCCGCGCCCCAGCCCAGCCCGGCCCAGGGCGTTCCGGCCCAGGGCGGCCCGGCGGCCGACCGGCCCCCGCAGCCGGGCCCGGGCGCCGCGGCCCCCGGCGGCTACGGCTTCCCGCAGCAGCCCGCCGCGGCCCAGGCCACGCCGGCCGGGGGCGGTTACGGCTTCCCGCCGCAGCAGCCGGCCCAGCCCGGCTACGGCTACCCGCCGGCGGCCGGCGGGCAGGGCGCCCAGCCGGGCGGCTACGGCTACCCGCCGCAGAACGCGGCGCGCGCCCCGCAGTCGCCCTTCCTGCAGTCCCACGAGGGCGACCCGCTCACCATGGTCCGCCAGTTCGTCGACCCGGGGCAGAAGTACCCGGCCGGGCTCGGGCGGCGGCTGATGGCGCGGATCGTCGACGCGATACTGCCGCTGGCCGCGGCGGGCGGCGTCGCCGCGGTCGTGGCCGGGGACATCGGCGACCACATCCAGGACCGGGTCGACGCCGCCGAGCGGGCCGGCGTCACCAAGACCGTCTGGCTGATCGACGGCACCACCGCCCCCTACCTGGCGATGGTGCTCGGCGCCTTCCTGGTGGCCGGCCTGCTCTTCGAGGCGCTGCCCGTGGCGCTGTGGGGCACGACCCTGGGCAAGGGCATGTTCCGCACCCAGGTGCTGGACGTGGAGCGGCAGCAGAAGCCCTCCTTCGGGGCGGCCCTGCTGCGCTGGCTGCTGTTCAACGTGCTCGGCCTGCTCGTCGTCGGCATCGTCAGCATGGTGATGGCCGTCCGCGACCGGCCGTGGCGGCAGGGCTGGCACGACAAGGCGGCCCACACCTTCGTGGCCGGGAACAAACAGCCCGGCTGACCCGCCCGGCGGAGCGCTCCGCCCGAACGTCCGGCGCCGGGGTGCGCGGCACCCCGCGCCGGGTTCCACTGGGCCGCATGACGAGCGATCAGCCGCCGGAGGGCGAGGGCGGGCCCGAGGGCCGGGCCGGCGGGCCCGGCGCCCCGCGCGGGGAGGGTGGGCCCGGCTCCCCGCGGGGGGAGGGCGGGCCCGGCGCTCCCGAACCCGGGGCGGGGCTGCCCAAGGCCCCGCCGCCCGGCGAGTCGGGCGAGCCCGGCGGCCGGGGCCCCGAGGGCGAGGCCCGCGGGGAGGGCGGACCGCTCCCCGGGATGCCGCCGCTCGCCTCGCGCGGCCGGCGGCTGCTGGCGAGGATCATCGACTCCTTCGTGGTGGGCATCCCGGTCTCGCTCGCCCTGTGGCCCACCTGGGGGGACTGGGACACCGACAACACGGATGCCGCGGGCGTGGGCCCGTTCGTCCAGGAGACCGTGATCCTGGTCGTCTACTTCCTCTACGAGGCCCTCATGCTGAGCGCCCGCGGCCAGACCCTGGGCAAGATGGCGCTGCGCATCCGGGTGGCGATGCTGCACGACGGGGCCGTGCCGCGCGGCGGCCCGGGCTGGACCCGGGCCGCCGTCTACTCGCTGCCGCAGGTGCTGCCCTGCATCGGCTTCGTCTTCTGGCTGGTCAACGTGCTCAACTGCACGTGGGACAAGCCCTATCGGCAGTGCCTCCACGACAAGGCGGCCCGCACCGTGGTGGTCTCCACGGCCTGAGCCCGCGGGCCTGAGCTCCCGCCGGGCCCCCGCGCCGCCTCAGACCCGCGCGTGCGGGCGCCGTCCCGCCTGGGGGGCGGGGGCCTTGGCCACCTGCCCGCCGGGGGTGGGCCCGGGTTCGGCCCGCCTGTTCGCGGCGGCCAGCGTGACGGTCAGGCCGAGCGCGAGCGCGCCCAGCGCGATCAGCGTCAGCGCCACCGGGGAATCGGTGGGGAGGAGCAGCAGCAGGAGAAGGGTCGTGACGACGACGGTGGCCGAACCGTAGGCGATGTGGAGGGGGGTCGGGTGCCGCATGGCGATGTCCGTCCTCGGAGGGGTGCCGGCGTTGTCCGCGAGGAGGATGGGTGGGGAACGTCCATCTCTCGAACGGTTCTACGGCCCGAGATGCCCGCGTGGCCGGGGCGATAAGCGCCCCGCCTGCCCGTCGGGTGATGCATGGGGGGCGCACGGATTCACGGGTCAACGGCGTGCGCCGGGGCGGGCGGCGCCACGCGCGCCCCGGGGGTCTGTCTTTTTCTGACTTACTCATGTCAAATGCGGGGCGACGCCGCTTCCGTGGCAGAGGAGGTCAGACGACAGGTGAGAAAGCTCAAGCGAAACAGGCGGGGCCGGCCGGCCGCCCTGGTGGCGGCCTGGGCCGTCGCCGCGCTCGGGGCGGGCCTGCTGCACCCCGCCGGAGCCCAGGCCGCGGGCGGGGCCCAGCCGCCGGAGGACCACCTCGCCGGCCCCGGGGCCGACCGGCTGTTCTCCGCCTCGCCGCGCCTGGTGAACCCGCTCGGCGACAAGCAGGAATCGCTGCGTCAGGCCGCCTACCGGGAACTGCTCGGCGGCGAGGCCACCGTGCGCACGCGCGGCGGCTCCCAGGTGGTGGAGCTCGCCGACGGCGAGTTCGTGGAGACGGCCACCACGGGCACGGACCGGATCTTCACGGTCCTCGTGGAGTTCGGCGAGCAGACCGACCCGCAGGTGGGCGGCACCCCGGGCCCGCTGGTCAACGAGATCCCCGAGCCCGACCGTTCGGTGGACAACACCACCATCTGGCGCGAGGACTTCGACCGGCAGTACTACGAGGACGTCTACTACTCCGAGGACCCCGCCACCCCCTCGGTCAAGCAGTACTACGAGAGCCAGTCCTCCGGCAGGTACACGGTGGAGGGCCTGGTCACCGACTGGGTGAAGCTGGAGTACAACGAGGCCAGGTACGGCAACAACGCCTGCGGCTCCAGCGTCTGCCAGGACGTGTGGGACCTGGTGCGCGACGGGGTCAACGCCTGGTACGAGGACCGGCTGGCCGCCGGGGCCACCCCGGAGGAACTGCGGGCCACGCTGGCCGAGTACGACCGGCAGGACCGCTACGACTACGACGGCGACGGCGACTTCGACGAGCCCGACGGCTACCTCGACCACTTCCAGCTGGTGCACGCGGGCGAGGACGAGTCGGCGGGCGGCGGCGCCCAGGGCGAGGACGCGATCTGGGCGCACCGCTGGTACGCCTACCCGGACGCCATCGGCCGGGACGGGCCCGAGGGCAACCTCAGCGGCGGCACCGAGATCGGCGACACCGGCCTGTTCGTCGGCGACTACACCATCCAGCCGGAGAACGGCGGGGTCGGCGTGTTCGCCCACGAGTTCGGGCACGACCTCGGGCTGCCCGACCTCTACGACACCCAGGGCGGCGAGAACGGCACCGCCTTCTGGACCGCGATGTCCTCCGGCTCCTGGCTCGGCCTCGGCGACGGCACCATCGGCGCCCTGCCCAACGCGCTCGGCGCCTGGGAGAAGCTCCAACTCGGCTGGCTGGACTACGACCTGGCCCGCGCGGCCACCGACTCCCGGCACCGGCTCGGGCCCTCGGCCGCCACATACCCCGAGGGCGAGCGGCGCGACGCGAGCCAGGCGCTGATCGTCGAACTGCCCGACAAGACCGTCACCACCGACATCCACCAGCCCCCGCAGGGCGAGGCGCAGTGGTGGAGCGGCACGGGCGACGGCCTCGACAACACCCTGACCAGGACGGTGGACCTGAGCGCCGCGGACTCCGAGGCCACGCTCGGCCTCACCGGCTGGTGGAGCATCGAGGAGGGCTACGACTACCTGTACGTCGAGGCCTCGGCGGACGGCGGGCAGACCTGGACCGCCCTCGACGGCACCGCGGACGGCCGGGCCCTGCCCAGGGACGGCGCCGACCGGCCCGCCCTGACCGGCGAGTCGGGCGGCGACGCCGGCCTGGTGTACCCGCTGACCGGCTACCTCGGGCAGCAGATCCAGCTGCGTTTCCACTACCGGACGGACGGCTCCTTCTCGCTGCCGGGCTTCACCGCCGACGCGATCACCGTCACCGCCGACGGCGCGCCGGTGTACGCCGACGACGCCGAGTCGGGGCCGGGCGACTGGGCCGCCGAGGGCTTCTCGGTGGTGGGCGCCTCGATCACCGACGACTACCCGCAGTTCTACCTGGTGGAGAACCGGCAGTACACCGGCTTCGACGCGACGCTGGAACGCGGCCCGTACCACTTCGGCTGGCTGAACGAACGCCCCGACTGGGTCGAGCACTTCCCCTACCAGAACGGCCTGCTCGTCTGGCTCTGGGACACCTCCCAGCTCGACAACGACGTCAGCCAACACCCGGGCGAGGGCCTCGTCCTGCCGGTCGACGCCCACCCGCAGGCCGAACGCTGGCCGGACGGCTCGGTGCTGCGCAACCGGCTCCAGGCCAGGGACGCCACCTTCAGCACCCGCCCCACCGGCCAGCTGACCCTGCACCTCAACGGCCACGCCACGACGCTGCCCTCCCAGCGCGGCGCCGCGGCGTTCGACGACCACCGGGGCACCTACTGGGACGAGGACAACCCGCAGGGCAGCGTCCGCGTCCCCGACACCCACACCCGCATCACCCTCACCGACCAGCCCCGCGACCCCAACCGCCCGATCACGATCCGGATCTCCGCCAGCGGCCACTGACCGCCGCACCTCGCCGGTGGCCCCGGCGGCGACGGTGGTCCCGGGGCCCTGGCGGCCCCGGGCCCGGCGGCCCCGGCGGCCCCGGCCTCGGCGGTCCAGCCGGGGTGGCTGCCTCCCCGGGGGCCGCGTGGCCCGCCGGGGTGGCTGCCCGCCCCGTGCCCCCCGGCGGCTGCCGCCCCCTTCCCCTGCCGCGGCGGCCTGGTGGCTATGGCGCCGGGGTGAGGGTGCAGCGGGTGAGTTCGGTGACGAGCTGGTTGGCGAGGAAGGCGGGTGTGGCGGGGTGGCCGTAGGGGAGGTAGTCGTCCGGCCCGGGGGTCAGCCCTGGTCCGAAGGCCCCGCCGAACACCCCCCACACGCGCGGCTTGCGCACCCGGACGAACACGGGCTCGCCCAGGTGCGGGCAGTGCTCGGTCGCCAGCCGTGCGCAGGGCGCGCACACCGGCGGCTTGGTGGACAGCAGTCCCTCGGGCCAGCCGGGGAGCGCGTCGGCAACGTCGGGCCGGCGCAGCGCGAACAGCCAGCCCTTGCCGTTGCGGTCCGCGGGCCCGGCGCATACCTGGCACAGGCGTTCCTGCATGGCGCGGCGCTGCCGCGCCGGGTGCATGACGCGGAAGTCGGGGCGTCCGGTGCCGGGGGCGTGGCCGACCCGGGCCCACAGCACCCCGTGCCGGTCCCGGTCCCCGGCCGCCTCGTCCCGGTAGACCAGCCCCCACCCGCCCGGCCGCAGGCCCAACGCCCCACCGGCGAGGACCTCTTCCCCGCTCCACTTGGCGACATACGGCACGGGCAGCCGGTTGGGCCCCCAGGTCAGGATCTCGGGCATCGGGTCGGGTCCTCCGTGGCGGCGGGGGAGTGGGGCGTGAGCGGCGTGTTGGCGGTGGATGCGGCGGTCGAGGGCCGGGCCCATGCGGTATGGCACCCGTGCGTGCAGGGGTCGAAGGCGATGCCGAGGTGCCGTTCTGGCGGGCGGGGTTCGTGCTGCGTGCAGTCCTCGCAACGGCGCTCCGCGCAGGCGAGGGAGATGTAGGCCCGCGGCGGGCTGCCCAGGAGGCGGTCCTCAGACACGGCACACACCCCCTCGCGCGCGCCGCCGAAGGAGCGGGGCGAGGACCCGGCGCGGGGCCTCGGCGCATGGTGCGGTGGTCGTCATTGTCGGCTCCAGTGCACACTCTCGTTGCAGATGGTGTGCGCATCTCGACAGTGGGTAATGCGACGAAGAAACCGTGAACCTTCCCCGACGGGCCAGAAATGACCCGGTGGCCGCATAACCTCATGCGCCTCTCGCATACATGCATACGGTTTCCAGACAGCGCGCGGTACCACTCGTGATAGGGCACGTACATGACCTGGTCGTCTCAAACCGTTCGTGAGGCATCGAGGACTGGCAACTTCGGGCGAGTCATCCGCCTCGCACGTCTCAGCGCAGGCATCTCGCAGCAGCAACTCGGCGACGCCTGCGGGATCAGCCAGTCGGCTGTATCACGATTGGAGAACCAGCGAACCGGCGCCTACGACATGACGGTCCTTGCGCGAGCCGCCACTCATCTGCGCATTCCCATGCGACTGGTCGGGCTCGCCGACCAACTCGCAACGCACCCGGATGACAACGTGGAACGACGCAGCTTCCTGGCGGGGGCCGCGGCGATCGCCGCAACCCCCGCCCTCACTCAGCCTGCACCCCCCGAGGCGGGCCCAACCGCACAGCTGGCGACCCTCCGTATGGCGACCACTGCCTTCCGGCGGTTGGACGGCATGACCCCCTCACGTCACCTCATCGAACCCGTACTTGCTCATCTCCGGATGACGCAGACCCTCACCTCGGAGGCGCAAGGCGACCGGGACAGAGCCCGCTATGCCGCAGCGGCGAGCGAGACCGCCAGCCTTGCGGGCTGGCTCTCTTGGGACATGGGCGACCTGGGGTCTGCCCGCACCTGGTACGGCGCATCCATCACCGCCGCACGCCGCTCGGGCGATTCGTTGCTCTCTGCCTACCAGTTGGGCAGCCTTGCGCAACTCGAAGGCCACGTGGGGAACAACACGCAAGCACTGGCGCTCATCGCATCGGCCCGCCGACAACTCGGGCAGGCCGTCCCCGCGATCGCCACCGCGTGGCTAAGCACCGTCGAGGCGCTTGCACACGCAGAGGTCGGCGCAGCAACCGCTGCTGAGAAGGCGTTGCGCGCCGCCGAGGAAGCAACGGACCGCATCGGTGTTGAAGAGCCACCCCCCTGGCCGTGGGTATTCCCCTTCAGCCACGCCAAGGTTGCGGCGTGCCGCCTGTCCTGCGGCGCGCGTTTGGGACGCCCACAGTGGGTCACCACGGCTCAGGATGCCGCCGGGGCCATGCTTTCGTCCGGGCACGAAAAGCAGCGCGCTCAACTCGTACTCGACCTCGCATTCGGACAGCTTGCCAGCGGGCGGATCGATGGCGCATTTGCGCTCGCCACCCGCGCGCTGGAGATCGGGCTTCGCTACCGTTCGGGCCGCACTGTGGAGCGAGCCCGCGCGCTTCGGCGGGCATACACGTCGCCGACGCCTCCGCGGGTCGTCCGGGACTTTGACGAGCAGTTGCACGGCGTCTACTTGTGACCAATGGAGGACACCTCATGCGCGTGGGGATCACCGGACATCGGGGCCTGGCCGGGCACGTCGAGGAGCAGGTTCGTGCGCTGTTGCGGGCCGAGTTGGGTGGCTACGGGCCGGGTGGCCTGGTCGGGGTGTCCTGTCTTGCCGACGGGCCCGACAGCTGGTTCGCGGAGGCGGTTTTGGGCCTCGGCGGCGTCATCGAGGCGGTCGTCCCGGCGCGGCAGTACCGGGACGGGCTGCCGGAGTGGCACCACTCCCTCTACGACGCCCTGCTGGGCAGGGCGGCCACGGTGCACGAGACGGGGATGGACGCGTCCACGTCCGAGGCGCACATGGCGGGCAGTGAGCTGCTGGTGGGGCTCGTCGACCGGCTGATCGCCGTGTGGGACGGGAAGCCGGCGCGCGGGTACGGGGGTACGGCGGACGTGGTGGCCCACGCGGAACGCACCGGCGTCCCCGTGCGCATCCTCTGGCCGGAGGGAGCGACCCGGGACTGAAGGTGTTCCGCTCCGCCTGCCAGGGGGCGGCGCGTGGTGGTATCCCAGGGATGGGTCAGCGGATGAGCGAGGCGCTGTCCTCGGTGACGGGGAGGGTTGAGGTGTCCACGGTGCCAACGCCGTTGAGCGAAGAGGAGATCGCGAGCCGGCTGGCCGAGCGTCCCGGGTGGAGGCGGGCGGGTGACGAGATCACCCGGACGTTCGCGATCCGGTACCACGGTGGGGTGGCCCTGATCGTTCATGTCGCCGATGTCGAGCGGCTGATCGGGCACCATGCCGACATCGATCTTCGGTGGGGTTCCGTGCGGTTCGCCATCACGACGCACGACGCGGGCAACAAGCTGACCGCGGCCGACTTCGACCTGGCCGAACGCATCGACGCCATCGCCGCAGCACACGGCGCACGCTGAACCGAGACGAGGACCGATGACGACGATTGCGGCCCGGATGGAGCCCTAAATGATCACCTTCGAAGTCCGCGACGACGAGCTGGTTGCCTCTCTCAACCGCCAGATCGCCGAGGCCGGGATCAGCGAAGCAGCCATCGTTTCCCTGATCGGCGCCACGGAGGGCTTCACCATTTCCACCATGCCCGCCGGCGACGCGTTGAAGGACGACATCACCACCTATGACCTTCCGGCGGAGATGACCGGCACCGGCGAAATCAAGAACGGCTTCGTTCACCTTCACGTCGTCATGGGTGTCGAAGGCGACAAGGCCGTGGCCGGACACCTGCATGCCGCCACCATCAAGACCCATTTCGCCCGCGTCTACGTCCTGCCCAGCCCGTCCTGCCCAGCCCGTCCTGAGGTGCCGACCGGGACGGGCCGGGCCAGGTGAAGTGACCGGCGCTTCGTCAGCGGGTTTCCTCGTCGAGCCAGGCGAGGTATTCGGCGCTGCCGAGGGGGATGTCGGTGACGATGATCTCGGGGGTGTCGTAGGTGTGGTGAGCCTTGATGTGGGCTTCGAGATCGGGGTACTTGGCGGCCGTCGTCTTGTAGAGGATGCGCCATTCCTCGTCGGCCTGTACCTCCCCTTCCCACCAGTAGACGCTTCTGATCGGCCCGTCGATCTGGGCGCAGGCGGCGACGCGTGCCTGGACGGCCGTTTTCGCCAGGGCCTCGGCGGCTTCCTTGCCGTCGGTCGTGGTCAGCACCGTGATGTGGTCGGCCATGAACCCCTCCTCGGTATGTGTGCCGAGGGTATCGAGGAGGCGACGCCACGCCACGCCGAACCGTCAACCTGAGTCCTGGCCGGAGGGACCACCCTGGACTGAAGGTTTTCCGGTCGGCCTGCCGGGGGGCGGCGCGTGGTGGTATCCCAGGGATGGGTGTGCTGCTGGTCTCCAAGCCCTATATGGAAAGGCGATCGTTTGCGACCGCTCGCAAGGTGTGGCCTGACGTGGAGATCCTTTGTGCGTCGGAGCCGCTGGAGTTCGACGACTATCTGACGTTCATCGGCGACGAGAAGCTCGTCCTGGACATGCTCGTCGGCGACCTCCAGCGGGTCGTCGAGTATCCGAAGCGCGGATTCGCCGTCGAGCAGGAGGTGCCGGAGGGCGTGCATGCCGCGTACGAGTCCCTCGTCCGCGACGGCTTCACCAGCCGCCTCATCAACCCCTGACCTGTCTGCCCCGGCATGCTCGATCCACCGGACCGCACTCGCCGATCGGCGGCGTACGGCTTCACGAACTCCCGCTCGGAACCCACCGGTTGCACTCGCCGCACGCAGGAAGATCTTCCCTTCCAGGCCGTGCCGCGAGAGCGAAGTCCTGAACGGTTGCCGTCCGCCTTCGAGTCGAGCCAAGCTCAGCCGAGACCGCGATGAGCGGCCCACAACGCCCCGGCACGGCCGGCGGCGTCGGCGACCAGGGCCGCCAGTTCGGGGTTGTCGGGGACGGGGAACGAGACGTATGCGCCCCGGCCACCACCAACGGGCCGGCCGTATGCCTTGGCAGCGAGGCGGCCGTCCGGGAGCAGCCGGACGTTGAGTGTGGTCAGCGTGAACGCTTTGCCGCGCCGCGTGTCAGTCCAGCGAAGCGCCTGCGGGATCGTGACGTTGATCGCCAGGGCACTCACTTCCGGGTCGCTGCTCATGAACGGATGGTCTCACGCGAGTCGCCGCAGGCGGCCCCTCTGTCAGGCGGCCGTCCCCCTCTGTCAGGCGGCCGTCCCGCCCGCATTGCGGATCAGTTGCCGGAGCACCTTCAGCGTGGTGACGTAGTCCGCGTCGTCGATCCCCTCGTGGAGGGCGGCGCGGATCGCGGGGGCGTTGCGCGCGAGGTCGATGCGGGCCTGTTCCCCCTCCTCGGTGAGCCACAGCCGGCCCTCGGCGTCCCGGGTCAGCCAGCCGCGCTCCACGAGCACCTCGGCCTCCGCCGACAGGTCGTCCTCGGGCCGAAGGTAGGAGGTCATCGCCGCCCGCAGCTCGGACAGGGTCATCCCCTTGCCGTCGGGCGAGATGTCGTTCACCGACAGGTTGCGCAGAAGCCAGTACTGGGGCTGGGTGTAGCCCTTCTCGGCCTGCCGGGCCCGGGTGTACGCGATGAGCGCCTCGTAGGCGACCCCCGTCCAGTAGGCGGCGGGCTGTCCGGCGAGTTCGGCGTCGGAGATCTGCTGGGTCGTCGCCATGGGAGTCCCCTCCTGGTACGTCGCGTGCGGAGCCTGCACGCCGGTGCAGGCCATGCGGAGAACGTAGGACCTCAAGGGTGGTTGAGGTCAAGCGCGTGATCTCCGGACGTCCTCGGCGCAACCTGAGATCGGCACGACCTGGGACCTGCCCCGCCACGGACACGGCCGAGGTGTCGATTGCCCCGGCCGTGGCCGTCGCCGCCGGCTGCGGCGGGCCCCGGTGATCGTTATGCGGACGGTGGGGGTGTCAGCGAGGCGTCACCGTACGGAATGTTGCGGTGAGTGATCGACTGGTGAGCATGGTGGGACGGAAAGTAATCGGCCCACGTCTCGGCCTTCGCCCCTCGACGGGGGCGGCCGAACGGGGTAAGGATGTGTCCATGCTCATCGAGGATTCCGCCAGGGGTTCGGAAGCGGCCTGCCACGGAGGCTTCGTCCGCTTGCCGGACGGCAGCGTCGTGGTCGCCCTTCCGGTTCCGCACCCGGCCATGCCGGGCCGGAAGGTGCGGGTGCTCGTGCACGCGGCGAGCAGGCCGCGGGCGCTGACGCGGTTGCGGAACCTGGGCCTGCGGGTGTTCTCGCCCCGCGGCAACGCCGGGGCGCCCACCCCGGACGAGATCTCCGCGGTCCTCCACCACCCCGAGGGCGTGGTGTGGCGTTCCACCTGGGGGGATGTCACCGAGGGCTGGCACCCGATGGCCCGCCTCCTGGCCCACGACCGCCCGGCCGCCTGAAGCGCGGCACGAGGCTGAGCGCGGCACGAGGCTGAGCACCGGGCGGGCCTGACCGCGGGCGGGCGGCGGGGGCTCAGGAGACGGGGGCGACCACGGGCTCGCCGGTGAGTTCCACGCCCGCCTCCCGCAGCTCCCGCAGCGCCGCGTCCACCGAGTCCCTGGCCACCCCCGCGGTCAGGGCGAGCAGGACGCGGGTGCGCAGCCCGGCCCTGGCGGCGTCGAGGGCGGTGGCGCGGACGCAGTGGTCGGTGGCGATGCCGACCACGTCCACCTCGGTGACCTCCCGGGCGCGCAGCCAGTCGGCGAGCGGGGTGCCGTTCTCGTCCCGGCCCTCGAAGCCGCTGTATGCCGCCGCGTAGGCGCCCTTGTCGAAGCAGGTGTCCACCGCTCCCGAGGCGATGGCGGGGGCGAAGTTCGGGTGGAAGCCGACGCCCTCGGTGCCCGCGACGCAGTGCGGCGGCCAGGAGTGCGCGAAGTCCGGGTGGTCGGAGAAGTGGTCGCCAGGCGCGATGTGGAGGTCGCGGGTGGCCACCACGTGCCGGTAGGCGGGGACCGCCGCGCCGATCAGGTCGGTGATGCCCGCGGCGACGTCCGCGCCTCCGGCCACCGGGAGGCTGCCTCCCTCGCAGAAGTCGTTCTGCACGTCGACGACGATCAGGGCGCGATGCATGGGAACACCCCTTCGGGCTGAGGGGCGCCGGGTGGCGCCTGGCTGGCAGGTGGCGGGCGAGGCGGGGGCGGGCGAACGGGGTGGGCAACGGGGGCTACGCGTGCGAGGCGCCGGGCGCCGCACATGGGACGCCGAAGTCTACGCGTGTCCCCTCGCGGCCTCCACGAGCCGCCGCGGGAGAGGCCTGCCCGGGCGGCACACCTACGCGGTCCCGGTCAGGTAGCGGGTCGGCAGCACCGGTTCGCCGCGGGAGAGCTGGGTGGCCGAGAGCGGCAGCCCGGCGCGGGCCCTGACGTGCCGCTCCCGCGCGGCGTCGAGGCGTTCCCTGGCGACGGCCCTGCCCTCGCGCATCAGCGGCACGCTCAGCAGGTGGCCGGCGAGTTCCGGCGGCACGGGCCCGGTGCCCACGAGCTCGGCCTCGGCGATGCCCTCGGCGTCGCGCTGCCGCGCGGCCCACTTCACGCCGGCCACCGAGAGCTTCCCGCCCAGCGACTTCTTGGCGACCGGGACCAGGGGCGCCTCCGGGTCCTCGCCCGCGGCCCTGGCCACCAGCTTGTAGACCATCGAGCAGGTCGGGTGCCCGCTGCCGGTGACCAGCTGGGTGCCCACGCCGTAGGCGTCCACGGGGGCGGCGGCCAGCGAGGCGATGGCGTACTCGTCCAGGTCGCTGGTGACGACGATCCGCGTGTCGCGGGCGCCGAGCTCGTCGAGCTGCTGGCGCACCCGGTGGGCCACCACCAGGAGGTCGCCCGAGTCGATGCGGACGGCGCCGAGCCCGGGCCCGGCCACCTCGACCGCGGTGCGCACGGCCTCGGCCACGTCGTAGGTGTCCACCAGCAGGGTCGTGCCCGCGCCCATCGACTCCACCTGGGCGGTGAACGCGTCCCGCTCGCTGTCGTGCAGCAGGGTGAAGGCGTGTGCGCTGGTGCCCGCGGTGGGGATGCCGTAGCGGAAGCCGGCGGCCAGGTCGGAGGTGGTGGAGAAGCCGCCGACGTAGGCGGCCCGCGAGGCAGCGACCGCGGCCAGCTCGTGGGTGCGGCGCGCGCCCATCTCGATCAGCGGCCGGCCGGCCGCGGCGACCGCCATCCGGGAGGCGGCCGCGGCCACCGCGGAGTCGTGGTTGAGGATCGAGAGGATCACCGTCTCCAGCACCACGCACTCGGCGAAGGTGCCGGTGACCTGGAGGATCGGCGAGCCGGGGAAGTAGATCTCGCCCTCCGGGTAGCCGTCCACGTCCCCGGTGAAGCGGTAGCCGGCCAGCCAGTCGAGGGTCGGCTCGTCCACCACCCGCTGCTCGCGCAGGAAGTCGAGGATGGCGGGCTCGAACCGGAAGTTCTCCACCGCGTCGAGCACCCGTCCCGTGCCGGCCACCACTCCGTACCTGCGGCCCTCGGGCAGCCGCCGGGTGAAGACCTCGAAGACCGAGCGCCGCCCGGCGGTCCCGGCGCGGAGCGCGGCCTGGAGCATGGTGAGCTCGTACTGGTCGGTGAAGAGCGCGGTGGAGGGCACCGTCACCGGCAGCCCGGCGGCCCGCGCCTCGTTCGTGACGTCCATGGGAACAAGGGTACACCCCATCTCGTCAGTTTGACGATATATGGGGGGGTGGGGGCGGGCGTCCGGCGCGCACGGCCGCCCGCGGCGGGCGCCCGGGCGCTCCCGCCGGGGCGGCGGGGGCCGGGGCCGCCACTCGGCCGACGGGCCGTTTGGGCGCAGAGGCAGGGGTGGTGGCAGCATGGGAGGGGTGAGTGCCATCCCCATGGAAGTCGAGCACACCGAAACCGAGCAGGCGCCGTCCGAGGTCCCCGCGCCGGACGTCCCATGGGTCACAGTCGTCCACAACGACCCGGTGAATCTCATGAGTTACGTGACCTACGTCTTCCAGGCGTACTTCGGCTACCCGAAGGACAAGGCGAAGAAGCTGATGCTGGACGTGCATCACAAGGGCCGGGCGGTCGTGTCCCAGGGCACCCGCGAGGAGATGGAGCGGGACGTGCAGGCCATGCACGGGTACGGCCTCTGGGCGACCCTCCAGCAGGACCGCTGATGGCGGGCTACTTCGAGCCGCGCCCCGAGGGCGGCGCCGCCATCGCGCTGGACGAGGTCGAGATCTCCATCCTGCGCAGCCTGTCCACGCAACTGCTGGAGCTGATCGGCCCGGACCGCACCCGGGGGCAGGAGGACCCGCTGGACGCCCTCTTCGTCGAGGGCCCGAGCGAGCCGCCCGAGGACCCCGCGCTGGCCAGGCTGTTCCCGGACGCCTACGGCGACCCGGAGCGCGGGCCGGACGAGGAGAGCCGGCGGCTGTCGGCCGAGTTCCGCCGCTTCACCGAGGGCGACCTGCGGGCCCGCAAGCGCGAGGACCTGCTCGCCGTCGTGCACGGCCTGGACGCGGCGGCCTCCGCCGCGGCGGGCGAGGGCGGCGGCGCGCCCGCCGTGCTGACCCTGCGCTCCGCCCAGTCGCAGCAGTGGCTCGGGGCGCTGAACGACCTGCGGCTCGCCATCGCCACCCGGCTCGGCATCACCGACGAGGACAGCACCGAGAAGCTCTTCGACCTGCCGGACGGCGACCCGGACAAGCCGATGGTCATGGCCTACTTCTGGCTCGGCGGGCTCCAGGAGTCGCTGATCGAGACGCTGCTGCCCTGAGGGCCGCCGCCCGGCCGCCGTTACCTCCCCTGGCCACGCCCCGCATGCGGGGGGCCGCCCGCGGCGGTACCAACGGAGCATGGCGAGCGATGGGCAGTGGGCGGAGGAGGTCGACCGCGCGGTCACCCGCGTCTTCGAGCCGCTCCGGGACGTGCTGGACCGCATCGTCTTCTGCGAGGTGCCGTTCTTCGGCGGGCGCATCCCCCTGATCGTGGGCTGGCTGGTGGCGGCGGGGCTGGTGTTCACCGTGGGGTTCGGCCTGGTGCAGCTGCGGCACCTGCCGGTGGCGGTCAGGCTGATGCGCGGGCGCTACGAACAGCAGGACGCGCCGGGCGAGGTCACCCACTTCCAGGCCCTGACCTCGGCCGTCTCCGGAACCCTCGGGCTCGGCAACATCGCCGGGGTGGCCCTCGCGGTCTCCGTCGGCGGCCCGGGCGCCACGCTGTGGATGATGCTCTGCGGCTTCCTCGGCATGGCCACCAAGTTCGTCGAGTGCACCCTGGGCGTGAAGTACCGCGAGATCGACGCCGCGGGCCGGGTCTCCGGCGGCCCGATGCACTACCTGCGCAAGGGCCTTGCCGAACGCGGCCTCCCGCGGCTCGGCCGGGCGCTGGCCCCGCTGTCCGCGGCGATGATCCTCTTCTTCGCCTTCTTCGGCGGCAATCTCTTCCAGGTCAACCAATCCCTCGAACAGCTGGTCGCCGCCACCGAGGGGCACACCGGCTTCTTCGCCGGCTCGGCCGGGGCGCTGCTGTTCGGCGCGGCCGTCGCCCTGCTGGCCGCCGCCGTCCTGCTCGGCGGCATCCGCACCATCGGCCGGGTCACCAGCCGCCTGGTGCCGGCGATGTCCCTGCTGTACGCGGCGGCCTGCCTGGTGGTGCTGCTGTGCAACGCCGGGGAGGTGCCGGGCGCGGTGGGCACCATCCTGCGCGAGGCCACGGACCCGGCGGGGGTGGCCGGCGGGGCGGCGGGGGCGATGGCGGCCGGCTTCCAGCGGGCCGCGTTCTCCAACGAGGCCGGGGTCGGCTCCGCCCCCATCGCCCACTCGGCCGTCAAGACCAGGCGCCCGGCCACCGAGGGGCTGGTCGCGCTGATCGAGCCCTTCCTGGACACGGTGGTCATCTGCACCATGACCGCGCTGACCATCGTGGTGGCCGGCGGGCCCGCCTACCGGGCCGCGCGGGCGGCCGGCGGCGGGGGCGACGAGACGGGGCGGGGCATCTCCCTCACCTCGGACGCCTTCGCCACGGTGCTGCCCTGGTTCCCCGCCGTGCTCACCCTGGCCGTCTTCCTGTTCGCCTTCTCCACGCTCATCACCTGGGGCTACTACGGCCTCCAGGCGTGGACCCACCTCTTCGGCGGCGCGCCCCTGACCGTGGGGCTGTACAAGTCGCTCTTCTGCCTGATGGTCCTCGCCGGGGCCCTGCTGTCCCTGGGCACCCTCGTCGACCTCGCGGACGCCTTCCTCTTCCTGGCCGCGGTGTTCAACATCCTCGGCCTGTACCTGCTCGCCCCCGTCGTCAGGAGGGAGCTGGACCGCGTGCTCGACTACGTCAGGCTGCGCGACGCCGGCCTGAGCGACGCGGCGATCGAGGCGGGGGAGGCGGCGGCGGGCGAGGCCGGCGCGGTGCGGCTGCCCCAGTGAGGGCGTGGCGGCGCCGGGGGTGCGCCGGGGCGGCACCCCGCCCGGCGGGCGCGGCACCGGACATACGTACGCTGGGCCGCATGCTCACCATCTCGCAGGAACTGCACGACCGGATCGTGGCCCACGCCCGCGCCGACCACCCGGACGAGGCGTGCGGGGTGATCGCGGGACCCGCCGGGAGCGACCGGCCCGAGCGGTTCATCCCGATGCTCAACGCGGCCCGCTCGCCCACGTTCTACGAGTTCGACTCGGGCGACCTGCTGCGGCTGTACCGGGAGCTGGACGAGCGGGACGAGGAGCCGGTGGTGATCTACCACTCGCACACCGCCACCGAGGCGTACCCCTCGCGCACCGACATCTCCTACGCCAACGAGCCCGGCGCCCACTACGTCCTGGTCTCCACCGCGGAGTGCGGCAACGAGGAGGGCCCCGTGTCCTTCCGCTCGTTCCGCATCGTGGACGGCGTGGTCACCGAGGAAGAGGTCCGGATCGCCTGAGCGGCCCCGGCAGGCGGACAACCCGCGGCGAACGCGAGACGAATCGTCCGCATGATGAACGAAGTCGGGCGCCCACCGGGGAATCGATACGATGAAGGCATGGTTTCCCACGGCGTGAGCGACGAACGACCTGGCGGCCGGCTCGCCCATGCCGTGTGTCCCGTGCCTCGTTGATCAGCCGCCCACTTCCGCAACCGCCCGTCTTCTCTGGAGCACTCATGGCCATCGAGGTCCGCATCCCGACCATTCTCCGCAGCTACACCGACGGCAAGAAGGCCGTGGAGGGCGCGGGCGAGACCCTCTCCGAGCTGTTCGCGGATCTGGACGCCCGCCACCCGGGGATCAGGGAGCGCCTGGTCGAGGACGGCGAGCTGCGCCGCTTCGTCAACGTCTACCTGAACGACGAGGACGTCCGCTTCCTGGACGGGATCGGCACCAAGCTGAGCGACGGCGACAGCGTCACCATCCTGCCCGCCGTCGCCGGGGGCATGCGCTGATGCGCTTCGACTCCCCGCTCGCGGCCGTGGGGCACACCCCGCTGGTGCGGCTGCCGCGGCTCTCGCCGAGCGAGTCGGTGAGGATCTGGGCGAAGCTGGAGGACCGGAATCCGACGGGCTCGGTCAAGGACCGGCCCGCGCTGTTCATGATCGAGCAGGCCGAGAAGGAGGGGCGGCTCGCCCCCGGGGCCACCATCCTGGAGCCCACCTCGGGCAACACCGGCATCTCGCTGGCCATGGCCGCCCGGCTCAAGGGCTACCGGATCGTCTGCGTCATGCCGGAGAACACCTCGGAGGAACGGCGGCAGCTGCTCGCGATGTGGGGGGCGGAGATCATCTCCTCGCCCGCCGCCGGCGGCTCCAACACGGCCGTCAGGGTGGCCAAGGAGCTGGCCGCCGAGCACCCCGACTGGGTGATGCTCTACCAGTACGGCAACCCGCACAACGCCGGCGCCCACTACGCCACCACCGGCCCGGAGATCCTCGCCGACCTGCCCTCCGTCACCCACTTCGTGGCCGGGCTCGGCACCACGGGCACCCTGATGGGCGTCGGCCGCTACCTCAGGGAACACCGGCCGGACGTGCGGATCATCGCCGCCGAGCCCCGCTACGACGACCTGGTCTACGGCCTGCGGAACCTGGACGAGGGCTTCGTCCCCGAGCTGTACGACGCGTCCGTGCTCACCTCCAGGTACTCGGTCGGCTCCGCGGACGCCGTCGCCCGCACCCGTGAACTCCTCGCCGAGGAAGGCATCTTCGCCGGCGTCTCCACCGGGGCCGCGCTGCACGCCGCGCTCGGCACCGCGCGGAAGGCGGACCGCGCGGGCGAGGAGGCCGACATCGTGTTCATCGTGGCCGACGGCGGCTGGAAGTACCTCTCCACCGGCGTCTACACGGCGGCCTCGACGGAGGAGGCCGTCGCCCGCCTGCACGGGCAGCTCTGGGCGTAGGCCACACGAGACGACCCGGCTCACTCCGCGTCGCCGCGCGGACACGTATCGTCAGATGCGTGACCGTGCACAGCTACCCCAGTCCGCCGCAGGCCGCGGAGCAGACCGTCTGGACCAGGATCACCGCCAAGAACTCCCTGGCCAGACGGCTGGACTGGTGGCTGCTGTGCGCGGCGGTCACGCTCTCGGTGCTCGGCGCCCTGCTGGTCTACTCCGCCACCAGGGGCCGCACCGACCTCAACAACGGAGACCCGCAGTTCTTCCTGCTGCGGCACGTGCTCAACATCGCCATCGGCGCCGGCCTCGCCGCCCTGATGGTCTGGCTCGGCCACACCAGGCTGCGCAACGCGGCGCCGGGACTCTACGTGCTGGCCTTCGCGCTCAGCGTGCTGGTGCTCACGCCGCTCGGCTCCTCGATCAACGGCTCGCGCAGCTGGCTCCAACTGCCGGGCGGCTTCGCCTTCCAGCCCTCCGAGCTGGTGAAGGTCGGCGTCATCCTCGCCATGGCCACGCTGCTGGCCGCCCCGCTGGAGAGCGATCTGCGCCCGCGCCCCGACAACAGGACCGTCGCCCAGGCCCTCGCCCTGGTCGCCGCGCCCGCCGCGCTGATCATGCTGGAACCCGACGTGGGCCAGACCATGGTGCTCGCCGCGATTACGCTGGGGGTGCTGCTGGCCTCGGGCACCGGCCGCGGCTGGATCGTGGGGATCGCGGCCCTCGGCGTCGGGGGCGCGCTGACGGTGTGGCAGCTCGGACTGCTCGACGAGTACCAGATCAACAGGTTCGCGGCCTTCGCCAATCCCGCGCTCGACCCGGCGGGCGTGGGCTACAACACCAACCAGGCCAGGATCGCCATCGGTTCCGGCGGCCTCACCGGGCAGGGCCTGTTCGACGGCAGCCAGACCACCGGGCAGTTCGTGCCCGAGCAGCACACCGACTTCATCTTCACCGTGGCGGGCGAGGAACTCGGCTTCGTCGGCGGCGGCCTGATCCTGTTTCTGCTCGGCGTCGTGCTGTGGCGCGGCTGCCGCATCGCCGTGGGCGCCCCCGACATGTACGGCACGATCGTCGCGGCCGGCATCGTCGCCTGGGTGGCGTTCCAGACCTTCCAGAACATGGGGATGACGCTCGGCATCATGCCGGTCACCGGGCTGCCGCTGCCGCTGCTCTCCTACGGCGGCTCCTCGATGTTCGCGGTGTGGATCGCGATCGGGCTGCTGCTGGCGATCCGGGTGCGCTCCCGCACCAGGATGTGACCGGCCCGCGGCACCCCGTGGCGGGGGCGCGGCGGTGGTCACTTGCGTCTTCTGCGGTGCCTGCCGAGCCGCCCGAGGCCGTCGACGAGGGCGGCGAGCAGGCCGAGCACGGCCACGCCGGCCATCGCGAGCCACACCAGCGATGACACTCCGTCCACACGTACGACCGTACCCCGCGCTGGTGATTCCGCCCACACCGTGGCACGCACGAGGCACGCGGTGGGCCGAAGCGACTTAGAGTCGTTCGAACCCCACTACGGAGGTTCCCCCTTTCATGAAGCTCACCGTCGTCGGCTGTTCGGGGTCATTCCCGTCCGCGGACTCGGCCTGCTCCAGTTACCTCATCGAGGCCGAGGGCTACCGGCTGCTCCTTGACCTGGGCAACGGCGCCCTCGGGGAGCTCCAGCGCTACTGCGGCCTGTACGACGTCGACGCGATCGCGCTCAGCCACCTGCACCCCGACCACTGCATCGACATGTGCGGCTACTTCGTGGCCCGCTACTACCGGTACGAGGGCGGTCGCTGCGCGCAGATCCCGGTGTACGGCCCGGAGGGGACCGAGCGGCGGCTGACCACCGCGTACGCCGACACCCCGAGCGAGAAGTCGATGAGCGAGGTCTTCGAGTTCCACACGATCGGGGAGGGCTCCGTCTTCGAGGTGGGCCCGCTCAGGGTCACCGCGGGCCGCGTCGTGCACCCGGTGGAGACCTACGGCTTCCGCGTCGAGCACGAGGGGCGCACGTTCTGTTACTCCGGGGACAGCGGCCGGTGCGACTCGCTGTCCCGGCTGGCCGCGGGCGCGGACCTGTTCCTGTGCGAGGCCTCCTTCACCCACGGCAAGGAGGACCTGCCCGACGTGCACCTCAACGGGCGGCAGGCCGGGGAGTGCGCCGCCCGCGCCGGGGCCGAGCGCCTGGTGCTCACCCACATCCCGCCGTGGACCGACGGGCAGGTCAACCTCTGTGACGCCAAGGCGGTCTTCGACGGGCCGGTGGAGCTGGCGCGCCCCGGGGCGGTCTACGAGATCTGAGGGCCACTAGGCTCCCTGGCATGTCTCGCATCGACGGCCGTGCGGCCGACCAGCTCCGTCCCGTCCGCATCGAACGCGGCTGGAGCAAGCACCCGGAGGGCTCGGTCCTCGTCTCCTTCGGGGACACCAGGGTGCTGTGCACCGCAAGCGTCACCGAGGGCGTGCCCCGCTGGCGGCGGGGCAGCGGCGAGGGCTGGGTCACCGCCGAGTACGCGATGCTGCCGCGGGCCACCAACACCCGCGGCGACCGCGAGTCGGTGCGCGGCAGGATCGGCGGCAGGACGCACGAGATCTCCCGGCTCATCGGCCGCTCGCTGCGGGCCGTCACCGACTTCAGGGCGCTCGGCGAGAACACCGTCGTCCTCGACTGCGACGTGCTCCAGGCCGACGGCGGCACCAGGACCGCGGCCATCACCGGCGCCTGGGTGGCGCTCGCCGACGCGGTGGCCTGGGCGCGGCGCAACAAGCTGGTGAAGAGCAAGGCCGAGCCGCTGACCGGGGCGGTGTCCGCGGTGAGCGTCGGCATCGTCGGCGGCGTGCCGCTGCTCGACCTCGCCTACGAGGAGGACGTGCGCGCCGAGACGGACATGAACGTGGTGCGCACCGGCGACGGCCGCTTCGTCGAGGTGCAGGGCACCGCGGAGCAGGCCCCCTTCGCCCGCGAGGAACTGGACGCGCTGCTCGACCTGGCGGCGGCGGGCTGCGCGGAGCTGGACGGCGCGCAGCGTGCGGCCCTCGCCGCCGGGTAGAGGGAAGGCATGAGGCCAGACACGAGGCGGGGTGGATTACTTCCGGCCGCGGCGCTGCTGACGGCGCTCGCCGGGGCGGCCGGAGCCTGTGACCTGCAGCAGGCGGTGGACTGTGCGGAGCTCGCGGTGAGCGTCACCGGCCACGTCGACGACCTCGGCGAGGCGGCGAGCGCGGGGGACCCGGACGCGTTCGGGGCCGCCGCCGACCGGCTCGACGCCGACCTGGAACAGGCGCGGGGCGACATCGACGACGCGGAGGTGAACGCCGCGCTCGACTCCCTGGAGGAGGCGGTGGACGGCATCCGCGTGGACGCCCGGGAGGGGGTCAGCCTCGACCTCGAACCGCTCGGCGACGCCAGCGCCCACCTGACGGGCGCGTGCGGCTCCTGACACCGAGCGTGTTCGGCCTGTCGAACGATCACCGGAATTTCGAATCAAACTATTGACGCTGCCGATTCGCTGTCCCTAGCGTGTGCGCAACCGGCTGACTGCGCAGTCAACGCGGTCCCCGCCGGGCGTACTTCTGGCAAAGGGGCTGGTGATGACGGGTCGGGTCTCCATGGCGGACGTCGCGCGCCGCGCGGGGGTCTCGCAGAAGACCGTCTCCCGCGTCGTCAACGGCGAGGCCCACGTCAGCCGTGCGGTGCGCGAGCGGGTGCTCCGCGAGATCGAGCGCCTCGGCTTCCTGCCGAACGAGAACGCCCGCGCCCTGGTCACCCGCAAATCGCGGCGCATCGGCGTCCTCACCACCAGCCCCTCGTACCACGGCCCGGCGGCCCTGCTGGACGGCCTGGAGCGGGCCGCCAGGGAGGCCGGCTACTTCGTCAGCATCGTCCACGTCCACGACGGCGCCGCGCGGCGCCCCGGGGAAGGGCAGCCGGGGGGACGGCAGCCGGGCGCGGGGGAGCGGGAACCAGGTGCGGGCGGCGGGGGCGGCGGGAGGCCGGAGGACGATGTCAGGCGGGCCGTGGTCCACCTGGTCAGCCAGGGCGTCGACGGCATCGTGATCTCCGCCCCGGTGACCGGCTCGGCCGACCTGGCCGCGGCCGTGCCCGCCGGCATCCCCGTGCTCGCCATGGACTTCCCCGAGGGCGGGCCGCGCCGCGGCGCCCTCGTGGTCGCCAACGACGACGCCGGCGGCGCCCGCGCGATCACCGCCTACCTGCTCGGCCTCGGCCACCGCACCGTGCACCACCTCGCCGGGCCGCCCCACTGGGCGGCCACCTCCCGCAGGCTGCGCGGCTGGCGCGCGGCCCTCCAGGCCGCGGGCGCCCCGGTGCCCGAGCCGCGCCACGGCGACTGGAGCCCCGCCTCCGGCTACCGCGCGGCGCGCGAACTGCTCGCCGAGACCGGCCCGTCCGGCATGACCGCGCTGTTCGCCGCCAACGACCAGATGGCCATCGGCGCCCTCCACGCCCTGGAACGCTCCGGCAGGTCGGTGCCGCGCGACGTCAGCGTGGCCGGCTTCGACGACATCCCCGAGGCCGCCTACCTCACGGTGCCGCTGACCACCGTCCGCCAGGACTTCCGGGCGGCGGCCGGGCAGGGCATGCGGCGCCTGGTGTCCGCGATGGCCGGCACCGGGGAGCAGGAGGGCGAGGAGCTGATCACCCCGGCCCTCGTCGTCCGGGAGAGCACGGCCGGGCCTTTGCCCCCCGGCGGCCGGCGGGACGGGCCACAGCTGCGAGACGGAGAGGGACGGCCATGACCCCACGATCGGCACCCCGCGGCCTCGGCCGCCGCGAACTGCTGCGCCTGGGCGGCGGCCTCGGCATGGCCGGCCTGCTCGGCGGCGCCCTGACGGGCTGCGGCACGGGACGGGCCGCCGAGCCGGTGACCTCGGGCACCGTGGACCTGTCCTTCTGGACCCACGACCAGGTGTACTACGACTTCTTCGCCGCGGCGGCGGAGCATGCGGAGGCCGCCGGGAGCCGCTTCCACTGGCGGCTTCACCTCACCCAGGCCTCGGCGCAGGACGTGGTGACCAAGAGCATCGCCCAGGCCATCGCCGGGCGCGGCACCCCGGACGTGGCAGGACTCGAAATCGGCAGCTTCACCCGGCTGCTGCGCGGGGACCTGGCCGCCGAGCTGCTGGAGGACCTCACCGAGGACGTGGCCGAGGTCCGCGACGACCTGCTGCCGATGCGCACCGCCCCGTACACCAAGGACGGCCGCCTGTACGCCCTGGACTCCGACGCGCCGCTGTGCGTCTTCTACTACCGCAAGCCGGAGTACGCACGCCTGGGCATCTCCCCCGACTTCGCGTCCTGGGAGGAGGTGCTCGACGTCGGCGAGCGGCTCTACGAGCGGGAGGGCGTCTCCCTCGGCGCGGTGGCCGTCGGCAGCGAGCTGGGCCAGGTGGTCCAGGTCTACGAGATGCTCACCATGCAGCGCGGCGGCCGCTTCTTCGACGAGGACGGCGAGCTCTCCATCGAGACGCCGGAGGCCGAGCAGGCGCTCGACGTCCTGGTCCGCGGGGTGCAGAGCGGCTGCTTCGGCACCGTCTCCGACTTCTACGGCCCCGCGATGCAGACGGCGCTGAAGACCGGCAAGGTGATCAGCGTGCCCATGGCCACCTGGTACAAGGTGTACGGCCTGCGCAACAACGTGCCGGAGCAGGAGGGGGAGTGGCGCATCAGGTCGCTGCCGGTCTTCCCCGACGGCGGCGCGCGCACCTCGTTCACCGGCGGCACCGGCTTCGCCGCGCTGCGCGGCAAGGAGAACACCCTGGCCGGGGTCGAGCTGATCAAGGCGGGCTTCCTCACGCCCCAGGAGCAGGTCCGCCGCTACGTGGAGATGGGCTACCTGCCCACCAGGCGCTCGGTGTTCGACGATCCCTCGCTGAGCGACATCGAGGACGACTACTGCGGCGGGCAGCGGATGTTCCAGGTCTACCGCGAGGTCATCGACGAGGCGCCGGTGTACTACCTCAGCGCCGACCGGCCGGTCCTCGACACCGTGCTCAGCGGCTACGTGCTCCGGGCCTACCACGGGGACCTCTCCCCGCGCGAGGCGCTCGGCCGGGCCGCCGACGACTTCCGCGGCCAGACCCGTTCCTGAGGAGGAGCGATGACGATCCCCCCGCCCACCGCCGCGCCCACGGGCGGCACGGCGAAGCCGGCCGGCAAGCGGCGCCAGCTCGCCCCCTACGCCTTCATCGCCCCCTTCTACGTGCTGTACACGCTGTTCATGGTGGTCCCCATCGGCACCGCGGTCTACCTGAGCACCACGGAGTGGGTGGGCCTCGGCACCCCCGACTTCGTCGGCCTGCGCAACTTCGCCAACCTGGCCCGGGACACCAGCTTCCACAAGGCGCTCGGCAACTCGCTGATCTACGTGCTGGTCAGCGTCTTCGTGGTGGTGCCCGCGGCGCTGCTGATCGCCCAGGCGCTCCACACCAAGGGGCTGCGCGCCAGGGACCTGTTCCGGATCACCTTCTTCCTGCCGATGGTGCTCTCGCCCATCGTCATCGCCCTGGTCTACAGCCTGCTCCTCGACCGCGACTACGGCCTGCTGAACTCGGTGCTGCGGGCGCTGTTCGGCGGCGGGAACACCGACTGGCTCGGCGATCCGACCCTCGCGAAGGTCTCGGTCGGCTTCGTCATCCTCTGGCGCTGGGTCGGCTACCTCACCATCTTCTTCCTGGCCGCGCTCCAGGCCGTGCCCAAGGAGCGCTACGAGGCGGCCGAACTCGACGGGGCCGGCCGGCTGCGGACGTTCACCGCCGTGACCCTGCCGGCGATCCGCCCGGTCACCGCCTTCGTCGTGGTCACCTCGTTCATCGGGGCCGCCCAGCTCTTCGACGAGCCCTACCTGATCACCGGCGGCGGCCCGGGCGAGGAGACGCTGTCGGTCGCCATGTTCGTCTACCGGGCGGCCTTCGAACGCCAGCAGTTCGGCTACGCGGCCGCCGCCGGGCTGGTCCTCTTCGTGATCGTCTTCGGGATCAGCCAGATCCTGAACCGCCTGCTGTCCATCGGGAGGGTCTGATGAGCGCCCCGGCCACCGAGCGCACCGAACGGCCCGCCGCGGGCGCGGCCCGGCCCACGGACCGCCGCACCGGCCCGCGCCGCCGGTCCGGCATACCCGGGCGGCTCGCCCTCTACGGCACCCTGACCGTGCTCGCGCTGGTCTTCGTCGCCCCGATGGTGTGGGCGGTCAGCGGCTCCTTCAAGCCGCGCGGCGACATCTTCGAGTACCCGCCGAAGCTGCTGCCCGACCCCGCCACCCTGGACAACTTCCGGTCGCTGCTGTCCGATCAGCCCTTCTGGCACTGGTTCGCGGTCAGCGTCGTCACCGCCGGGCTCGGCACGGCCGTCGCCGTCTTCGTCTGCGCGATGGCGGGATTCGCCTTCGCCAAGTACCGGTTCGCGGGGAAGCGGCTGCTGTTCAACGTGATGTTCAGCTCGCTGTCCGTGCCCTTCGCGGTGATCGTCGTCCCGCTGTTCATCCTGGTGGTCAAGTCGGGCCTGTCGAACCCCTGGTTCGCCCTGACCGTGCCGTGGGTGGCGCCGGCCTTCGGCATCTTCATGATGCAGCAGTACATCATCCAGTCCATCCCGGACGAGATCATCGAGGCCGCGCGGATCGACGGCGCCGGCGAGTTCGGCATCTTCCTGCGGGTCGTGCTGCCCCTGCTGCGGCCCTCGCTCGGCGCCCTGGCCGTGTGGCAGTTCCTGCAGAGCTACAACAGCTTCATGTGGCCGCTCGTCCTCATTTCCGACGTCGACCACTACACGCTGCCCCTGGGCCTGAACATCCTCTTCCGCGCCGAGCAGCGGCAGTTCGACCTGGTGCTGCCGGGGGCGGTCCTCGCCTCGGTGCCGACGATCCTGGTGTTCCTGCTGCTGCGCAAGCAGCTCCTCGAAGGGCTCTCCACCGGCGCCGTCAAGGGCTGAGGCCCGCCGCCCCGGCCCCGGCGCCCGGGGGCCGCCCGCGCGCCCCCGGGCCGCAACCCGTCCGTGCTGACAGCGCTGTCAGCCCCGCCCGCCCCTGCGCAACCCAAGCCGCCCCCGCAACCCAAGCCGCCCCCGCAACGCAAGCCCCCACGCCGCCCGGCGCCTTGTGCCGCAGGCGGGGGGGAACACCGAGAAAGACCAGAAGGCAGGATCATGTCCCAGCTGCCCGCCCGGGTGCTCTTCGGCGCCGCCTACTACCACGAGTACCAGCCCACCCCACGCCTCGAAGCCGACCTCGACCTCATGCGCCGGGCCCACTTCTCCGTGATCAGGGTCGGCGAGTCCGTCTGGTCCACCTGGGAGCCGGAGAACGGGGTCTTCGACCTGGACTGGCTGCAGCCGGTGCTCGACGGGGCCCACACCCGCGGCATCGGCGTCATCCTCGGCACCCCCACCTACGCCATCCCGCCGTGGCTGCAGCGCACCTACCCGGAGCTCAACGCCGAGCGCCGCACCGGGCAGCCCGCCGGATGGGGCGCGCGCCAGGAGATCGACTACAGCCACCCCGCGTTCCTCTTCCACGCGGAACGCCTCATCCGCCGGATCGTCGCCCGCTACGCCGGCCACCCCGCCGTCATCGGCTACCAGGTGGACAACGAGCCGGGCAACGAGATCTTCCACAACCGCGGCGTCTTCCAGCGCTTCGTCGACCACCTGCGGCACACCTACGGCTCGGTGGCGGAGATCAACGAGCAGTGGGGCCTGACCTACTGGTCGCACCGGCTGTCCACCTGGGCCGACCTGTGGACGCCGGACGCCAACGCCCAGCCGCAGTACGCGCTGGCCTGGCGCCGCTTCCAGGGCACGCTCACCAGCGACTTCATCGGCTGGCAGGCGGAGATCGTGCGCGAGTACGCCCGCGAGGACCAGTTCGTCACCACCTGCATCTCCTACCCCAGGCGCACCGTCAGGGACGACGAGCTCGCCGCCCGGCTGGACGTCACCGCGGGCAACCCCTACTACCGGATGCAGGACGCCCTCGCCCTGCCCGACGCCAGGAGCGCAGGGCAGGACTGGTCCACCGACGGCACCTGGGCCCTGTACCGCTCGGCCGACCGGATGTACTCGAGCCGTCAGGAGCCCTTCCTCGTCACCGAGACCAACGCCCAGGCCATCAGCCACCCCTGGGTCAACGAGCCCGCCTACGACGGCCAGTGGCGGCAGGCGGCCTGGGCGCTGGTCTCCCGCGGCGCCCGCATGATCGAGTACTGGCACTGGCACACCCTGCACTTCGGCACCGAGACCTACTGGGGCGGCATCCTCCCGCACAGCGCGGAACCCGGCCGCGTCTACCGGGAACTGGCCGGACTCGGCGGCGAGTTCGAGAAGGCCGGGGCGCTGGTCGCCGGGCTGGTCCCGGACGCCGACGTGGCCCTGGTGTACTCCACCGACACCAAGTGGTCGCTTGAGGGCCACCCCGCGCTGCCCCTGCCGGGCGGCGTGGAGCCCGACCGCGCCTCGTACCAGACCCTCTTCGACGCCTTCTACCGCGGCGCGTTCGACGCCGGGCTGCAGAGCCGCATCCTGCACCCGGGACAGCTGTTCGCCCAGGACCCGGCCGACTTCGCCGCCAGGCAGCCGCTGCTGGTCGCCGCCGGGCTGCTCATCGCGGACGACGCGCAGCTGCGCTGGCTGGAACGGTACGCCGCGGCCGGCGGCCACCTGCTGCTCGGCATCAGGACCGGCTACGAGGACGAGGAGGCGCGGGCCAGGCAGGAGCGCAAGCCGGCCTTCCTCACCGAGGCGGCCGGGGTCTGGTACGACGAGTTCTCCACGCTGCGCTCCCCGCTGCCGGTCGAGGCGGCGGAGGGCTCCCCGCTCACGCTGCCGGAGGAGGCCGCGGCCACCCGCTGGGCCGACGGCCTCTGCCTGCCGGAGGAGGGCGCCGCCGAGGTGCTCGCCCGCTACGTGCACCCGCACTTCGGCCGCTGGCCGGCCGTCACCACCCGCGCCCACCACGCCGGGCGGGTCACCTACCTGGGCACGGTGCCCGACCCGGCCCTGGCCGCCGCGGTGCTCGGCTGGTGCGCCGCCGGGTCCGCGCCCCGGACCTGGCGCCCCGGCTCGCCGAGCCAGACCGTCACCGGCGCCACGGCCGCGGACGGCACCCGGCTGCGTTTCGTGCACAACTGGTCCTGGGAGCCGGGGACCTGCCCGCTGCCGGGCGCGGTGCGCGACGTCCTCAGCGGGGAGGAGCTGCCCGCGGGCGCGGAGTTGCGCCTGGGCCCCTGGGACGTGCGGGTGCTCGCGGAACGCTGAGCGGGCGGCGGTGGCGGGTGCCCCGGCGCGCCCGGGAATAATCGCGGGCATGCAACGTCTCGTACTCGCCACCCGCAACGCCCACAAGGTCACCGAACTGCGCGCCATCCTCGCCGAGTCGGGGCTCGCGGCCGAACTGGTCGGCGCCGAGGCCGTGCCCGGCGCCCCCGAGGTCAGGGAGACCGGCGTCACCTTCGCGGAGAACGCCCTGCTGAAGGCGCACGCCCTGGCCCGGTTCAGCGGGCTGCCCGCCATCGCCGACGACTCGGGCCTGTGCGTGGACGTGCTCGGCGGGGCGCCCGGGATCTTCTCCGCCCGCTGGGCCGGGCGGCACGGGGACGACGCGGCCAACCTCCACCTGCTCCTCGGGCAGCTCGCCGACGTGCCGGCGGAGCACCGCGGCGCCCACTTCGCCTGCGCCGCGGCGCTCGCCCTCCCGGACGGCACCGAGCGGGTCGCCGAGGGGCGGCTTGAGGGGACGCTCAGGTACGCGCCGGCCGGGGCGGGCGGCTTCGGCTACGACCCGATCCTCCAGCCCGAGGGGGAGACGCGGACCTGCGCGGAGCTGAGCCCGGCGGAGAAGAACGCGATCAGCCACCGCGGCCGGGCGTTCCGCGCCCTCGCCGCCGACCTGCGCGAGCTGTTCGGCGCGAGCTGAACGCGCCGGTGCCGCGCGCCGGTTCCCCGCGCCCGTGCCGCGCGCCGGCCGCGGGGTTCACCTGGCGGAGCCGGTGAGGTAGGCGGAGACCACCACGTTCGCCGCGTAGCCGCCCTCCCCGGCGTCGTACCTCCCGCCGCAGGTGATCAGCCGCAGCTCGGCGGCCCCCGCGCGGCGCGGGCCGTAGACCCGCTCGGCGTCGAAGTGGTCCCGTGGCACCTCCTCGACCCCCGCCACCGTGAAGACGGCCACGCTGCCGTCCCGCCGGCCCACCCGCACCTCGCTGCCCGGCTCCACCTCGCGGAGCCGGTGGAACACGGCGGGCTCCCGCTCGGTGTCCACGTGCCCCACCAGGATCGCCGCGCCCTCCTGGCCCGGGGTGGGCCCGTCGGCGTACCAGCCGACGCGCTCCGGGGTGGCGAAGGAGGGCGGGGACACCCCGCCCTCCGCGTCCAGGCCCCGCTCGACCACCTCGGCCCGCAGGCCGAGGGAGGGGATGGCCACCTCGCGCGGCGGCGGCCTCCCCGGCAGCGGGGCGAGCGGCTCCCGGGCCGCGGCGCCGCCCTCGGCGGCGGGCCGCGAGCCGCCGAGCGTCTCATCCGCCCACTCGCCGCCGGTCAGCTCCCGCGCCCAGGACCACAGGCCGAGCACGAGCAACACCCAGGTCAGCGCGGCGAGAAGGCGGCCGGGACCCGCGTCGCGCGGCGCGCGCACGGCTCAGCCTTCCGGGCCGCGGCGGCGGCGCGCGGCGAGCAGCGCGCCGCCCAGCGCGGCCCCGGTGAGCAGCGCCAGGCCGGCCGGCGCCGCGCCGCCGGGGCCACCCGCCGCGCCCTCCCGCCCGGCGGCGTCGCCCGCCGTGCCCCCGCCGCCCGCGTGCACCGGGCCGGTCGGCCGCGGCGCGGGCTCCTCGGGGCGCAGCCCCGCGCCCGGCTCCCTGGGTTCCCGGGTCTCCCCGGCCTCTCCTGCGCCCGGCGGATACGGCCGGCCGGGCCGCGTGTCCTCGCCCGGCTCCCGGCCGGTCCCCCCGGTCCTGCCCGCGCCGCCCTCCCGCTCGCCCAGGCCGCCCTCCTCCCCGCCGCCCGGCCGCCGTTGCCCCTCCCAGGCCCCTTCCGTCTCCGTGCCCCCGCCGAACTCGGCGGTGCCCTCGGCCGGTTCTTCCCCCTCCCGCCCCGCGGTGCCGCCGCCCTCCGCCTCGCCGGTATCGCCGAACGCGCCCGGCGCGCGCGCCCCCTCGGGCACGCCGGTGACCACGAGGCGGCCCGAGACCTTGGCCTCCTCCCCGTCGCAGGACACCGCGATCGGGTAGGCGCCGGGCTCCGCGGTGGAGGCCACCCTGGCCTCGCCGAACAGCCCGCCCGCCGCGGCCGGGGCCAGCCGCGCCCCCGTCACGAAGCCGGCGGAACGCGCCGTCGCCGCCTCGTCCTCGCAGCCGCGCACCAGCAACTCGACGTCCTGGCCCGGGCGCGGGCTGACCGGGGTGACGCGCACGGCCGCCCGCCCGGGCCCCGAGTCGGCGGCGGCGCCCGGTGCGCCGGCGGCCCCGGCGGCCAGGGCCGCCGCCGTGCCCAGGACGAGCCCCAGGGCGCGGGGGCCGCGAGCGAGGGACGCTGCTCGCGCCTGGCGGCGGCCGGGGGCGCCGCCCTGGCGGGTGCTCGGGGGAATGCTGGCGCGGGTGCCCATGGTGCGAACCTCCGGGTCGATACCACGAAGGTCCCCCGGCCCGCCGCGCGCCGCATCCGCTGCGCCGCGGAGTTGGGCCGTGCGGGGGCCGGGCCAGGGCCGTCCGGGCGCCCGGCGCGGGCCCGTTGCGGGGACGGTGCGCCCCGTGCGCGGGACCGGCAGCCGGCACCCTCGCGCGGCCGGTGGGCGCCGGGCCGGCTCAGATCCGCTCGACGAGGTCCGCGATCGAGTCCACCACCACCGAGGGCCGGAACGGGTAGCGGTCGATCTCGTCCCGCCGGGTCAGCCCGGTCAGCACCAGGAAGGTCTCCATCCCCGCCTCCAGGCCCGCCAGCACGTCGGTGTCCATCCGGTCCCCGATCATCGCGCTGCTCTCGGAGTGGGCGCCGATCAGGTTCAGGCCCGTGCGCATCATCAGCGGGTTCGGCTTGCCCACGAAGTACGGGTCGCGGCCGGTCGCCTTGGTGATCAGGGCCGCCACCGAGCCGGTGGCGGGCAGCGCCCCCTCGGCCGAGGGCCCGGTGTGGTCCGGGTTGGTGGCGATGAACCGCGCCCCGTCGTTGATCAGCCGGATCGCCTTGGTCAGGGACTCGAAGCTGTACGTCCGCGTCTCCCCGAGCACCACGTAGTCGGGCGAGACGTCGCTGAGCACGTACCCCACGTCGTGCAGCGCCGTGGTCAGCCCGGCCTCGCCGATCACGTAGGCGCTGCCGCCGGGCCGCTGGATGTCGAGGAACTGCGCCGTCGCGAGCGCCGAGGTCCAGATGCTCTCCACCGGCACGTCGAGCCCCATCCGCAGCAGCCGCGCCTGGAGGTCGCGCCGGGTGTAGATGGAGTTGTTGGTCAGCACGAGGAACGGCTTGCCCGACTCGCGCAGCCGCTTCAGGAAGCGGTCCGCGCCGGGCACCGGCACGCCCTCGTGGATGAGGACGCCGTCCATGTCCGTCAGCCAGGACTCGATCGGCTTGCGCGTCGACACGTCCGCGGCCTCCTTCAGAGGTTTCCCAGGTCTTCGGGGGTCTTCGGGGGTCTTCGGGGTCTTCGGGGGTCTTCCGGGGTCTTCCGGTCTTCGGGGGCACAGCGGTCTGCGGGCCCTCAGAGACCGAGGTCCTTGATCAGCTTCGCGACGTGGCCGGTGGCCCTCACGTTGTACAGCGCCCGCTCGACGTGGCCGGTCTCGTCCACGACGAAGGTGGAGCGGATCACGCCGGTGACGGTCCTGCCGTACGAGTTCTTCTCGCCGAAGGCGCCGTAGGACTTCATGACCTCGCGGCTCTCGTCGCTCACGAGGGTGACCCGCAGCGACTCCCGCTCGCGGAACCTCGCCAGCTTCTCCGGCTTGTCGGGCGAGACGCCGACGACCTCGTAGCCGGCGTCCGCGAGCAGCTGGAGGTTGTCGGTGAAGTCGCAGGCCTGCTTGGTGCAGCCGGGGGTCAGCGCGGCCGGGTAGAAGTACACGATGACCTTGCGCCCCGCGTACTCGGCCAGCGACACCGGCTTGCCGTCGGCGTCGGGCAGGGTGAAGGCGGGTGCCGGGTCGCCCGGCTCAAGACGCGCGCTCATCTGCGGGCTCCTTCGGATTGTGCTCGGCTGCTCGCCCGCCGCCCGGATGGCGGCGGCCGCGCCCCCGGCGCACCGGGGACGGGATCGCGCCGCCCAGCCTAATCGGGGACTCGGACGGGCACTGTGCCGAGGGAGCTGACACACTGTGCGCTGACCCAGTACCGGCGGAGCACGGAGGCAGAGGCGTGCCGGAATCAGCCAGCAGCCCGGCGGAGATCGAGGCGCGGATCGCCGAGCGGCGTCGTCACCTCGCCGCGACCCTCGACGAGATCGCCGTCCGCGTCCACCCCAGCACCATCGCGGGGGACATCAGGGCCCGCGCCGCGGCGACCGTGGACCGCACCGCGGGCCGCGCGCTCGCCACGGTGAACCGCACGGTCAGCGGCGTGCGGGGCCAGTTCGTCGACGAGGCGGGCGCCCCGCGGCTCGACCGGGTGGTGCCGGCGGCCCTGATCGCCGTCGCCGCCCTCGGCCTGCTGGTGCTCTCCTCCCGGCGCCGACGCCGGTAGTCCGCCGCCCCGTGGCCTGATATACGGTCGTCCCGTGAGTTCCTCCGCACCCTCCCACGACAAGCTGCCCATCCGGATGCTGCACGACCGGGTGCTGGTCAGGGCCGACACCGCCGAGGGCGAGCGCCGCTCCTCCGGCGGCATCGTCATTCCGGCGACCGCCCAGGTCGGCCGCCGTCTCGACTGGGCCGAGGTGGTCGCCGTCGGGCAGAACGTCCGCACCGTCGAGCCGGGCGACCGGGTGCTGTACGACCCGGAGGACCGGGCCGAGGTCGAGGTGCGCGGGGTCTCGTACATCCTGATGCGCGAGCGGGACCTGCACGCCGTCGCGGCGGAACGGCTCCAGGACACCGACGGGTCCACGGGCCTCTACCTCTGACGCCCCCGGCGGCTACCCGGGCGCGGCGGACGGCTCGGGCCGCGTGGCCGGCGGCGGCGTGACCTCCCCGGCCGGCGGCGGGGCCGCGGCGGCCTCGGCCCCCGGGGCGCCCGGCACCTCGGGACTCGCGCCCGGCTCGGGCGGCGGCGCCCCGGTGGGCGTGCCGGGCGGCTCGCCGCCCGGCGTGGCAGGGGCGCCCGTGGGCGAGTCGGCGCCCGGCCCGGGACCCGTCGGCGTCCCCGCCCCCGGCTCGGCCGGGCGGCCGGTCTCGCGCGGCGTCGCGGGCTCCTCCGAGGGCGAGGCGCGCCCGGTGGGGGAGGAGGCGGGGGAGGGTTCCCCGCTCGGCTCGCGGCCGTCGAGCCGGAAGGGGGTCTCCGGCTGGCCGTGCAGCGCGTCCGCCGTGTACGCGGCCCAGATCCGCGCCGGGAAATCGCCGCCGCCCACCCGGGACAGGCCGCCCACCCCGTACAGCTCCCGCTGCGCCCCCGTCTCCGGGTCCTGCCCGAACACCGCGACGACGGTGGCGAGTTCCGGCGTGTACCCGGCGAACCAGGCCGCCAGGTCCCCCTCCGCGGTGCCCGTCTTCCCGGCCGCGGGGCGGCCCGCGGCGCGCGCGGCCGTCCCGGTGCCGCCCTCCACGACCCGGCGCAGCACCCGGGTGGTGCCGTCCGCGGCCTCCCGCGGGACGGCGCGGGCGCCCGCCGCCTCGGGCAGCGGGATCTCGTGGCCCTCCCTGGTGACCTTCTCGACCAGCACCGCCGGCCGGTGCCAGCCGTGCGCGGCCAGCGTGGCGTACGCCTCGGCCACGTCCAGCGGGCTCGGCGTCGCGGTGCCCAGGGTGACCGAGCCCTGGGCCGAGTCGAGTCCCGGGGTGTCGGCCGGGATGCCGAGGGCCACCGCGGTGTCCTTGACGCGGTCGAGGCCGACGTCCGAGCCCATCTGCGCGAAGACGGAGTTGACCGACCAGTCCATGGCCGCGCTCACCGACAGGTCGCCGAAGTCCTCCTGGTCCTCGTTCTCCGGCGCGAAGCCGGTGCCCTCGCCGTCGCGCCCGATCACCTCCCGGCCGCTGCGGCCGTCGTAGCGGGTGTCGGGCCCGATCCGCTCGCCGCCCGCGGTGCGCGCCTCGTAGCGCAGCGCGGCGGCGTAGACCAGGGGCTTGAAGGTCGAGGCCGCCTGGTAGTCGCGGCGGGTGGCGCCGTTCACGTACTGCCGGGTGTAGTCCTCGCCGCCGTATATCGCCACCACGTGCCCCGTCCTGGTGTCCACCGAGGCGGCTCCGGCCCTGGCGTAGGAGTCCGGCGGCCCCGAGTCGCCGAGCCGGTCGAGGAGTTGCTCCCGCACGGCCCGGGTCAGCGCCCGCTGCCGCTCCGGCTGGAAGGTGGTGGTGATCCGGTAGCCGCCCGCGGCCAGTTGCCGTTCGTCGGCGATGCCGTTCTCCTTCAGGTACTCGGTGACGGCCTGCACCAGGTAGCCGCGCTGCCCGGACAGGCCGGTGACGGGGGTGATCTCCACCGGTTCCGGGAACCGCAGCCGCTCCCGCCGCGAGCGGCTCAGCCAGCCCTCGGAGACCATGCCGTCGAGCACGTATTCCCAGCGGGCCTCGGCCTGTTCGCGGCCCGCCGGGTTGGCGCGCACGTCGTAGGCGCTCGGCGCGTTGAGCAGGGCGGCCAGGTAGGCGCCCTCGGCCACGTCGAGCTCCCGGGCGTCCTTGCCGTAGTAGGCGCGGGCGGCGGCCTGGATGCCGTAGGCGTTGCGGCCGAAGTAGCTGGTGTTGAGGTAGCCCTCCAGGATCTCGTCCTTGCTCACCTCGCGGCCCAGCTTGATCGCGATGAAGAACTCCTTGACCTTCCTGCTGACCGTCTGCCGCTGGTCGAGGTAGTAGTTCTTCACGTACTGCTGGGTGATGGTGGAGCCGGACTGCCGGCCGCCGCCGCGGACCATGTTCCAGGCCGCCCTGGCCATCGCCGTGACGTCGACCGCGGGGTCGTGGTAGAAGCCGCGGTCCTCGGCGGCCAGCACCGCGTGCCGCACCGGGCGCGGGACCTCGGACAGGGCGACGTTCTCGCGGTTGACCTCGCCGACCGCCGCGAGCCGCGAGCCGTCCGCGTACAGGTAGACGTTGCTCTGCGCGGCCGCGGCGAACTTGGGGGCGGGGATCTCCACCAGCAGATAGCCGGCGAGCAGGGCGCCGAACAGCACGGTCGTGCCCAGCAGCGCGCCGCTGAGCACCATCCGCCAGGTCGGCAGGAGGCGGCGCAGCCCGGTGCGCTTGGGCCGGGCCCGGCGGCGCCGCGGAAGCCAGGACGGCAGGCGGCGCCACCGGGCGCCGCGCGCGCTGTCCCCGCCCGCGGGGCGTTCGTCACTCATGGGGCTCTCGGCAGGGCTCCGACACGGTGCCTTCCCTCATCCCGGCATCCCGGCTGTCCGTGCCCACCACTGTGGCATCACGCGTCACGCCCGTCGGCCCCGCGATCCCCCGAACGGCCGCCCGGCTCACCCGTTCGAGTAGCGCGAACGCCCGGGCGAACCCGCCGCGCCGACGATCCCTGCCGCCCGCCTCAGAGGGAGCGGCCCACGCCCTCGGGGCCGAGCACCGACAGGTCCAGGGCCCCGGCCATCGCCTCGTAGCCGGCGTCGCTGGGATGCAGGCCGTCCCCGGAATCGTAGGCGGGCCGCAGCCGCAGCGGCTGCGCCGGGTCGCGCAGGGCCGCGTCGAAGTCGGCCACGGCGTCGAACACGCCGCCCGCCCTGATCTCCCGGTTCACCCGCTGCCGAATCCGCTCCAGCTCGCGGCTGTGGCTCGGGTGCCCGGCGAAGGGGGTCAGCGTCGCGCCCACCACCCGCAGCCCGGAGGCGTGCGCCCGCTCGGTCAGCAGCCGCAGCCCGGTCACGATCGTCCCCGGATCGCCCTGCCGCGGCGGCACGATGATGTCGTTGATGCCCAGCTGCACCACCAGCACGCGGGCCCCCGGCTGCCGCAGCACGTCCGAGGGCAGCCGGCGCAGGCCGCTGTCGCCGCTGTAGGTGCGGTCCGGGTTGCCGTCGCGCAGCAGCCGGTTGCCGCTGATGCCCTGGTTGAGCACGGCCAGCCGCGGCGCGTCGGGCTCCTCGCGCAGCCGGGCCGCCAGGTAGTCGGTCCAGCGGTGGTCGGCGCCCGGGGTGGAGGTGATGCCGTCGGTCAGCGAGTCGCCCAGCACCACCACCGCGCCCTCGACGCCCCGGCTGAGCACCTGCACGGCGGTCACATAGCGCCAGTGCTCGCTCGTCTCGCCGTAGGCCGCGCCCGACTCGGCGGCGGCCTGGTCGCCGGGCGCCAGGTAGCTGGTCTGCTGGGCCATGCGGTGGTAGGTGACGGGGCCCGAGGGCTCGGGGGCGAAGAGGCTGACGAGCAGCTCCGCGCCGGCCGGCACCTCCAGGGTGGTGGCGTCGCTGAGCGCGGTGCCGCCGGCCGGGACGGTCACCGAGGTGCCCTCGCCGAAGGTGAGGCGGCGCATCGTGCCCGGCGTGGCGGCCGGGCCGCCCGCGGCGGCGAGCGCCACCGTGACGTCGGTGAAGGTCACCGGGCGCGTGCCGTACTCGTTGGAGACCTCGACCCGCACGCCCGTGCCGCCCGCGGAGACACGCAACACGTTGCGCACCGAACGGCCGGGCAGCCCCGTGCCGGTGCCTGGCTCCGAGCCGGTGGCGGCGCCGGTCCAGGTGGCGACCCACTGGCTGCCGGTCGCGGGCAGCACGGTCTGCGGAGAGACGGGTGCGGGAGTGGCGCCCGGCCGCGCCTCGCTGCCCGTGCCCAGGGCCACCGCCACGCCGAGCAGCACCGCGCACAGGCCCGCGAGCAGGCTCGCCGCCAGCCGTCTGCGCACCTCTCCCACGCGCACATGATCCCATGACACGACCGGCCCGGCTCACCCGCCCGGGCTACCAGGGGGGCGGGCGGGGGCACGGGGCAGGCGCACCCCACGGGCCGCCGCTTCGCGAGGGGTACGGCGACAATCGACGGTATGGACGACAAGAAAACGGGGGGGCCGGGGGGGCCGGCCGGGGCGGCCCCGGCCGCGGGCGACGCCGCGCGGCTGCGCGGGCTGCGCCGGATGAAGTTCGTGGCCACCGGCCTGCTGATCCTCGTCACCCTCGGCTACGCGCTGAGCACCTGGGCCGAGCACAGCGGCGCGGGGGGCTGGGCCGGGTACCTGGCGGCGGCGTTCGAGGCGGGGATGGTGGGCGCGCTCGCCGACTGGTTCGCCGTCACCGCGCTCTTTCGGCACCCGCTGGGCCTGCCCGTGCCGCACACCGCGATCATCCCCACGAAGAAGGACCAACTCGGGCAGTCCCTCGGCGACTTCGTAGGGGAGAACTTCCTCGCCGAGGACGTGGTCAGGGCCCGGCTGCGCTCCGTCGCCCTCGCCCACCGGCTCGGCCAGTGGCTGTCGCGGCCGGCCAACGTCGACCGGGTGACCGCCGAGTTGGCCACCGCCCTGCGCGGCGGGCTGACCGTGCTGCGCGACGCCGACGTGCAGGCGGTGATCGGCGAGGCCGTCACCCGCAGGGCGGGGCAGGCCGAGATCTCCCCCGGGCTCGGCCGCCTGCTGGAGCGCACCGTCGCCGCGGGCGGGCACCACCGGGTCGTCGACCTGCTGTGCGCCCAGGCCCACGAGTGGCTGGAGAAGCACCGCGACTCGGTGCTCTCCGCGGTGGAGGGCGGCGCGCCCGGCTGGACCCCGCGCTTCGTCGACCGCCGCGTCGGCGAGCGCGTCTACCGCGAACTGCTGCGTTTCGCCGCCGAGATGCGCGACTCGCCCGACCACCCGGCGCGCGCCGCGCTCGACCGCTTCCTCACGGACTTCGCCGGGCAGTTGCAGCACGACCCGGAGACCAGGGCGAAGGTGGAGCGCCTCAAGGGGGAGTTCCTGCACCGCCCCGAGGTGCAGGAACTCATCGCCGCCGCCTGGGCGAACGTGCGCGTGATGATCCTCACCGCGGCGGCCGACGAGCGCAGCGCCCTGCGCCGCCGCGCCCACGGCGCGATCCTCGGCGTCGGCGCCCGGCTGTCCGCGGACGCCGGGCTGCGGGAGAAGCTCGACGGCTGGGTCATCGACGCCGCCCTCCACGTCGTCTCCGGCTACCGGAACGAGATCACCGCCCTCATCACCGACACCGTGGCCTCCTGGGACGCCCGCACGACCTCCCGGCGGATCGAACTGCACATCGGCCGCGACCTCCAGTTCATCCGGATCAACGGCACCGTCATCGGCTCTCTCGCCGGTCTCCTCATCCACACGGCGACCCAGGCGGCAGGCGGCTGACCGGGTACGATGGGGCGGCGAGCGGCCGTGATGGAATGGGCAGTCATGCTGGGTTTAGGTCCCAGTGCGCTTACGCGCGTGAGGGTTCGAATCCCTCCGGCCGCACCTGATGGCCCGTCGGCCCCACGGCCCGGGCGACCGCGCCCGGTGCGCGTCGCCCCACCTCCTCGCCCCGCCGCGCCACAACCCCCGCCCCGCGCCCGGCCGCTGCCTTCCCGCCCGCTCCCTGCGCCTTTCTGAAGTCCCGCTGAAGCGGCGGTTGCGCGGGGCCCGCGGGCGGGGTGTCCCCAGCCACATCCCGTCCCGCGGCGCGCGGCGCAGCGATAGCGTGTCCTGGCACGTATCCGTACGTGCTTGTACGTGACCTGCTGCTCCGTTCCTCCAGGAGGATCGACCATGGCAACCACACGCATCGCGACGACGCACTGGGAAGGCCCCCTCATGGGCGGTTCCGGCAACGTCTCCCTGGACACGTCCGGAGTCGCCAAGTTCGACGTCACCTGGGCCTCCAGGTCCGAGGAGGCGAACGGGCGCACCAGCCCGGAGGAGCTCATCGCCGCGGCGCACTCGTCCTGCTTCTCCATGGCGCTCTCCCACGGCCTCGCCGGGGCCGGCACGCCGCCGGAGTCGGTGCAGACGCAGGCGAGCGTGACCTTCCAGCCGGGCGAGGGCATCACCGGGATCGCCCTGAGCGTGAAGGCGAAGGTGCCCGGCCTGACCGCCGAGGACTTCCAGCAGGCCGCGGAGAACGCCAAGGCCAACTGCCCGGTGAGCAAGGCCCTGGCCGGCGCGCCGATCACGCTGGAGGCCGAGCTCCTCGACTGAGGCGCCCCCGCCCGGCCCCTGGCCGGTAACGCGACACCCGACGGGCCCCGCCGCCATCGTCCCGGGCGGCGGGGCCCGTTGCGCCCGCCGGGTCGCTCACCTGGCGCGGCGGTAGTGGGTGCCGTCGGCGTGCCGGGTCAGCCAGCCCTCGTCCACGAGGTAGCGGCGCAGCGCCGCGCAGTCCTCGTGGACCGTCAGCAGCGCCTCGTTCACCTCGCGTTCCGGGTAGTCGCGGCCGGGCCGGAACAGCGTCTCGGTGAGGTGCGCGAGCAACTGGGTGCGCCTGGCCGCCCGCCGCGGGATGGCGACCAGCCGCCCCCGCACGAACAACGCCTCGACGCCGTGCGCGCCCTCACCCGCCATGTTCCCGGCTCCCTCCGCTCGCCTCCGCCCCAGGCTGCCACCGGCCTCCCCCTCCCGCACCCGGATTTCCGGCCCCGCCGCCCGGCCGCGGGCGCGGCGGTGGTCACCTGGAGTCGAGCCGTCCCAGGGGGTGGGAGCCGCCGGCGAGGGCGGCCCGCGCCCGCTCCCAGTCGGCCTGGCCGACGCCGGTGACGTGGCGCAGGTAGGCGAGGGTGACCTGCTGGATCAGGGCGACGCGGGCGGGATTCTCGTCGGTGGTCTCCGCCGCCTCGTAGCCGGAGATGCCGCCGAGGGAATGCCGGCCGCCGTAGACCGTCAGCAGGCTCCTGGCGCCGCCTGCCAGGGTGTACGGGTCGGTCGTCCAGGCGGGTCCCCGGGTGGAGAGCGGGAGGTCGTCCGCGTCGCCTGCGACGACGAGTCCCGGCGCGGTGACGGGGGGAGAAGTCGTCGTCAGCGCCCTGACGATCATCGAGGCCATGCATCCGCGCGTCCCCAAGCCCAGGCTGAACTGGCTGCTCTCCGGCCTGCGTGTCGTTTCCGTCGGGGAGGAGGAGGCCAAGGCGGCCTCGGCGCTCCTGGGCGACGCCGGCTTGCCCGGGCACACGTAGGCAATCGACGCCGTGGTGGCCGAGTTGGCGATGCGTCGGCAGCGGCCGGTGGCCCTGCTGACCTCGGATCTCGACGACATGGGGAAGCTCTGCGGCCGGGGCGTCCGGCTCGTGGCCGTGTAGTGCCCGCCCCCGGTGCCGGGTCAGGCCGCCGCCACGGCAGGGCCGGGGCTCAGACGGCGAGCGGGGAGGCCGCGCTCAGGGCGGCGAGGCGGGCGGCGGTGGGCGAGCCGGGCTCGGCCGTGTAGAGCACGAGCAGCTGGTCCCGGTCGCCTGGCAGGGACAGCGTCTCGTAGCCCACGTCCAGCTCCCCGGCCCGCGGATGCCGCATCCGCTTGCGCCCGTGCGCCTTCTCCCGCACCTGCTGCCGCGCCCACAGCGGCCCGAACTCCGGGCTCCCCGCGGTGAGTTCGTCCAGCAGGCGGCGCAGCCGCGGGTCGCCGGGGTGCCGCCCCGCGTCCAGCCGCAGGTGGGCGGCCGTCTCGGCGGCCACCTCGGGCCAGTCGGGGTAGAGCGCGCGGGCCGCCGGGTCGAGGAAGGCGTGCCTGGCCATGTTGCGCTCGCGCGGCGGCAGCCCGGAGAAGCCGAGCAGCGCGTCGGCCGGCGCGTTCCAGGCCAGCACGTCCATCCGGCGCCCGAGGACGAAGGCGGGCATGCCGGTGGTGAGGTCGAGCAGCAGCCGCACCCCCTCGCGCACCCGCTGCGGGGCGCTGCCCGAGGCGGGCGTCCCGCCCTCACGCGGCGGCCTGACCAGCGCCCGCAGGTGCGCCCGCTCCGTCGCGTCCAGGCGCAGCACCCGGGCCACCGCGTCCAGCACCGCGTCCGAGGCGGTCTGGCCGCGGCCCTGCTCCAGGCGCACGTAGTAGTCGACGCTGACCCCGGCCAGGTGCGCGACCTCCTCGCGCCGCAGCCCGGGCACCCGGCGCCTGCCGAACGCGGGAAGCCCCACGTCCTCGGGCCGCACCCGGGCCCGCCTGGCGCGCAGGAACTCCCCGACCTCTCCGCCGCTCATGCCCTCGACCCTAACCGGGTGCGTCCCAGGGTGGTAAACGCAGACCCAGGAAAAGCCGTGCGCTGGGTCCCGTCCTCCGCCGCGCCCAGACTCGTGTCCGCCACCACAGGCACCGACACCGGATCTCACGAGGAGCACGGGCGATGACCCAGCACCAGCACCCCACCCCGGCCGCCACCCCGGCCCCCACCACCCCCTCGGCCCCCCACGCCGGCGCCCCCTCCGGCGCTCCTTCCGGCACGCCCGCGGAGGCCGCCTCCCGCGCCGCCTACCCGGGCCTCGCCGGGCGCGTCGCCGTCGTCACCGGCGCGGCCAGCGGCATGGGCGAGGCCACCGCCCGCCTGCTGGCCGCGAACGGCGCCCGGGTCGCCCTGCTCGCCCGCCGGGCCGGGCGGCTGACCGCCCTGGCCGAGCGGATCGCCGCCGAGGGCGGACGGGCCCTGCCGGTGCCGGTGGACGTCACCGAGGGGGCCGCGGTCGAGGCGGCGGCCGGCCGGGTGCGCGCCGAACTCGGCCGCCCCGACCTGGTGGTCAACGCCGCCGGGGTGATGCTGCCCAACCCGCTCGCCGAGGCCAGGATCGACGAGTGGACGCGCATGATCGACACCAACCTCACGGGCGTGCTGCGGATCGTCCGCGCCTTCACGCCGGACCTGCTCGCCGCGGCCGGGGCCGGCGGCGCCGCCGACCTGGTCACCGTCTCCTCGATCGGCGCCCACGTGGTCTTCCCCACCTACGCGGTGTACGGGGCGACCAAGGCGGCGCTGACCCAGCTCGCGGCCGGCCTGCGGGCGGAACTCGGGCCGCGGGACGTGCGGGTGACCAACATCGAACCGGGCCTGACCGACACCGAGTTGGGCGAGCACATCGACAACGCCGAGCTCTCCGGGGCCCTCGCGGGGATGTTCGACGAACTCGGCGGGCTGACCGCCGGGGACGTGGCCGACCTGATCGGCTACGCGGTCAGCCGCCCGCGCCGGGTCAACCTGCGGCAGATCGTCGCCCTGCCCACCCGCCAGGTCTGAGTGCCCCGGGCGCGGAAGGCCGCGGCCACGGCGCCCCGGCGGGGGCGCCCGCGGCGGCGGGAGGCGCGGGGCGGCGGGAGGCGCGCGCGGCCGGAGCGCGCGCCGCGAGGCGGGAGCGCACGCGCCGGGAGGCGGGAGCGCCGCCGGGGCGCGGGCGCCCGGCGGCGGGGGATCAGAGCGTCAGCGAGAGCAGGGTGGGGGCCGCCTGCTGGTTCAGCGCCTCGGCCGCGCGGCGCAGCCGGTGGGCCTGGCCGACCGGCAGCGAGAGCGCCAGGCAGCCGACGGTGGCGCCCGCGGTCAGCGGCACCGCCGCGCACAGGGTGCCCACCGCGTACTCCTGCAGGTCGAGCACCGGCATGGTGGCGGGCTGCCGGTCGAGGGTGCTCAGCAGCGTCCGCTTGTCGGTGATGGTCCTTGAGGTGAGCCGGGCGGCCTTGTGCCGGGCCAGGTGGTCCTGGCGGCCGTCGTGGTCGAGCTGGCTGAGCAGGCACTTGCCGATCGCGGTGGCGTGCGCGGCGGACCTGAAGTCCACCCACTCGTTGACCACGGGGCGCTGCGGGGACTCCGAGACGTGCGGCACGTCCAGCTCGCCGTCGGCGTAGCGGCCCAGGTAGACCGCGGCGCCGACGGAGTCGCGCAGCGCGTTGAGGGCCTGCTGCAGCTTCTCCTCCCGCACCCGCGCGTGCTCCGTCCCCGAGCTGAGGCCGATCAGCGCCGCGCCCGGCGCGTAGGCCCCGTCGGGCAGCTGGGAGACGTAGCCCTCGCGGCGCAGCATCCGCAGCAGGTGCCCCTGCCAGCCGGGCGGGACCATGGCGCGCCTGACCAGCTCCTCCTCGGGCAGCCCCTCGGGGGCCGCGGCGATGGTCTCCAGCAACCGCAGCGCATACCGCACGGAGTGGAACGGGGCGGTCCGCCCGGATGTGATCGGCACTGGCTCCTCCTGCCTGCGTCCTCCCGGCCCGCGCTTGGGTCAAGCCTAGCGACGATGGGCCCCGGCGGTCCCGCGGTTGGCCCCGTTCGTCGCAACGCGCCAGGCGCTCTCGGCGCGCGCCCCTTCCACGTCACCTCGCGCCCCGTCCCCGCCGGGTCACCTCACGCCCCGTCCCTCCGGTTCAGGCCGCGGCCGCGCTCCCCGTGCGCCGGCCCCTCACAGGACCGTGCTCAGGAAGTCGCGGGTGCGCTGGTGCTCGGGCTCGCTGAAGATCTTGTCCGGCGGCCCGGACTCGACGATCTTCCCCTTGTCGAACATCAGCACCGCGTCCGAGATGTCGCGGGCGAAGCTCATCTCGTGGGTGACGACGAGCATCGTGATGTCCGTGCTGTGCGCGATGTCCCGCAGCACGTCGAGGACGCCCTGCACCAGCTCGGGGTCGAGGGCGGAGGTGACCTCGTCCAGCAGCAGCACCTGCGGCCGCATGGCCAGCGCCCTGGCTATGGCGACGCGCTGCTGCTGGCCGCCGGACAGCTGGGTGGGGTACTTGTCGAGGTGCTCGGTGAGCCCGACCAGCTCGATCAGCTCCCTGGCCCGCTGCTCCGCCTCGTCCTTGGGCAGGCCGAGCACGTGGACCGGCGCCTCCATGACGTTGCGCAGCACCCGCATGTTGGGGAAGAGGTTGAACTGCTGGAAGACCATGCCGATCTTCTTGCGGACCTCGCGGACGTGCTTCTCGCCCGCCTTGATCAGCCTGCCGCCGCGCTCCTCGTGGGTGAGGTAGTCGCCGTCGACGCGGATGGTGCCCTCGTCGGGGCGCACCAGCGTCATCAGCAGCCGGAGGATGGTGGTCTTTCCCGAGCCCGAGGGGCCGATGAGGGTGACGTGCTTCCCGGTGGACACCGAGAAGTCGAGCTCGTCGAGCACGGTCACGTCGCCGTACCGCTTCGTGACCTTCTCGAAGCGGACCAGCTCGGACCCGTTGGCGCGGGAGGTGGACTTGGCGAATTCAGCGGGTGAGGGCAAGGCGGCGCTCCAGGTATCTGATCAGCAGAGAGGCGGGGTAGGCGATGACGAGGAAGGCGATGCCGACCACCGTGTACGCCTCGGCGGTGAAGGTCTCGTTGCTGTAGCCCTCGGCCTGGCCGAACATGTCGAGCGCGCCGATGACCGCGATCATCGGGGAGTCCTTCAGCATCGAGATCACGTAGTTCCCCAGGGCGGGGACCACGCGGCGGATGGCCTGCGGCAGGATCACGGCGATCCAGGTGCGCGAGCGCGGCAGGCTCAGCGCGGTCGCCGCCTCCCACTGCCCGGCCGGGACACCGCCGATCCCGGCCCGGTACACCTCGGCGGTGTAGGTGGAGTAGTGCAGCCCGAGGCCGACGATGCCGGTGGTCAGCGCCGACATCGAGGGGCCCCACTCGGGGAGCACGTAGTACAGGAAGAACAGCTGCACCAGCAGCGGGGTGTCGCGGATGAACTCCGTGACCGCGTTCACCGGCCAGCGCACCCAGCGGTGGCCGGAGCGCTGGGCCATCGCCCACACCAGGCCGAGGGCGAAGGCGATCAGGCTGCCGAACAGCAGGGCGCGCAGCGTGACGCCCACGCCGTCCCAGAACCTCGGCATGAACTCGTCGACGACGCTCCAGTCCCAGTTCATCGGGCACCTCCCGCGGTCAGCGCCCCGTGGCCCTCACCGGCCTCCTCGCGCGGCGCGAGGCTCGCCCGCAGGCGCCCCTGGCCGACGTTCGCCTTGGCGCGCCGCTCCAGCAGCCGCATGCCGCGGGTGAGCAGGAAGGCCATGACGAAGTAGAGGACGAGGAGCAGCGTGTAGATGGGCGCGCTCTCGTTGCTGCCGAGCCGGACCAGGTTGCCGGCGAACGTCATGTCCGCGACGGTCACGGTCGACACCAGGGCGCTGCCCTTGAGCAGCTCTATCAGCAGGTTGTTGAAGGGCGGCAGCATCTCGGGCCAGGCCTGGGGCAGCTCGATGCGCCGCAGCCGCTGGAACCGGGTGAAGCCGAGCGCGATCCCCGCCTCGCGCTGGGCGGCCGGCACGGCGGCCAGGGCGCCGCGCACCACCTCGGAGCCGTAGGCGCCGTAGGTGAGGCCGAGGGCGAGCACCGCGGCCCACAGGGGAACCAGCTGCCAGCGGAACATCACCGGCAGCGCGAAAACCAGCCAGAACATCAGGATCAGGGCGGAAAGCCCGCGGAAGATCTCGAAATAGCAGCCCGCGAGGAAGCGCACGATCCACAGCCGGGAGGCGCGCAGCCGGCCGATGGCGAAGGCCACGACAAGGCCGAGGGCCGCGCTGTAAAGGGTGACCTGAATCGTGATCCAGATGCCGGGCAGGAAGTAGTTGGTGAACATCCCCTCGGTCATCATCGGCACAGCTCCTCGGCGGTGAAGTCCGTCATCTCCGCCTCGGTGAAGCCGAAGGGCGCCATGATGTCGAGCAGTTCCCCGCTCTCCTTCAGTTTGTGCAGCTCCACGTTGAAAGCGTCCCGCAGGTTCTTCTCCGATCTGCGGAAGGCGAAGCCGCCCGCGCCGTAGGCGGGCTCTCCGTCGACCATCGGCTGGAACGGCTCGATCGCCTCCACCCGGGAATTCCCCTCGACCACGCCCGTCACGGTGACATTGGTGCCGGCGAACGCGTCCGCGCGGCCCTGCGACACGGCGTCGAGTCCGGCCACCTGGTCGGGCAGGATCAGGATGTTCTGCACGCCCGCGGCCTCGGCGTAGGCGATCTCGGCGTAGGCCTCGCCGGTGGCCAGGGTCAGGCCCTGCTCGGCGATGTCCTCGTAGCCGGTGAGGTGGTGCGGGTTGCCTGCGGGCACGATGAACGAGTCGAGCATGATGTATTCGGGATCGGCGAAGAGCACCTGCTCACACCGGGTCGCATTGATGTACATGCCGGCCGATACCACGTCGAACTGCTGCGCCTGGAGCCCCGGAATCAGCGCGCTGAAATCCACCGGGACGGGCGTCACATGATCGACGCCGAGTTTGCGGAAAATCACCTTGGCGAGCTCGGGTGCCTCGCCCGTCGGCTCGCCGTCGTCGTCGATGTAACCGAAGGGCGGCTCGCTGGCGATGCCGATTTTCGCGCTGCCCTTGTCGCGCAGCCGATCCAGCAGGCTGCCGCCCTCGACGGTGCCCGCCGAGGCGATTCTGCTGCACCCCGCGGCGCCCAGGACGCCGAGTGCCGCGAAGCCGCCGAGGAGCGCACGCCGATTGAGCCCGCCGGATCTTCCGCGGTGCGTCTTCGTATGTGTTCCGGTTGATCCCGGATGTCCATGAGTGAATCCCTCTGGTGGAGCCATGGCGGCGCGGCTACCCAGACTTTCCCGATGTATGCGGCTGATGTTTCCGGCCCGGGCGGTGCGACCATGCCCCACGGTGATCCGCACCACACGTGAGCAGTGAGGAGACCGGCATGTCAGCAGACCAGCCCGCCGAGACGGGGACCGGCCGCCGGGCCCAGGCGGCGGCCACGGAGAGGTTCATCACCGTGTCGCTCGACAAGCGGGAGGTGAGTTGCACCGCCAGGCTCCTGTTCGACCGGGCGCCCGTCACCTGCGAGGCGGTGTGGAACGCGCTGCCCCTGGGTGGTGACGTCTATCACGCCAAGTACGCGCGCAACGAGATCTACGCGCTCGTGGCGCCGTTCGCCCCCCAGGAGCCGCCGCTGGAAAACCCCACCATCACCCCCATTCCGGGCGACCTGTGCTATTTCACCTTCAGCGACACGCAGCTGGCCACCGCCTCCTACGGCTACGAGCAGGACGCCTCCCACCGCGGCCGGAACACCGTCGTCGACCTCGCGCTGTTCTACGAGCGCAACAACCTGCTGATCAACGGCGACGCCGGCTGGGTGCCCGGCATCGTCTGGGGCACGGTGGTGGAAGGGCTGGAGCGGATGGCCGACGCCTGCCAGGACCTGTGGCGGGCGGGGGCGCTCGGCGAGACGCTCAGCTTCCGCCGCGCCTGAGCCGGGGCGCGGGCGTCACCGGCGCCCCCACGGCGCCCGCCGCGTAGAGCGCGTGGGCCGCCGCGAGCACCGTGGCGTCCGCGTGCCGCGCCCCCACCAGCTGCAGCCCGATCGGCAGCCCGGCCGCGTCCACCCCGCAGGGCAGGGACGCGGCGGGCTGCTGCGTCATGTTGAACGGGTAGGTGAACGGCGTCCACTCCGTCCACCTGCCGAGGCCCGAGCCCTCCGGCACCTCGACGCCCCGGCCGAAGGCGGTCAGCGGCATCGTCGGCGTCACCAGCAGGTCGTAGCGCTCGTGGAAGGCGCCCATCGCCCGCCCGGCCGCCATCCGCACGTCGACGGCCGCCAGGTAGTCGAGCGCCCCGTACCGGGCGCCGGCCGCGCAGATCTCCCGCAGCCCCGGGTCGAGGGCGGCGCGCTGCGCCGCGTCGAAGTGCTGGGTGACCCGGGCCGCCCCGCTGAACCACAGGACGTGGAACGCCTCCCGCAGCGTCTCCGGCGGGCCCAGCGGCGGCTCCGCCTCCTCCACCAGGGCCCCGAGCTCCGCCATGCGCGCGACCGCGGTCCGCACCGCCGCGGCCACCGCCCCCTGCACCTTCGCCCCGCCGGGCGCGGGCGCGTACGCCACCCGCAGGCCGCGCAGCCCCGCCGCGCCCCCGGCAAGCGCGTCGCGGAAGCTCCCCGGCCGCGGCGCCAGCTGGGACCAGTCGCGGGAGTCGGGGCGGGCGATCACGTCGAGCAGCAGCGCCGCGTCCGCCGCGTCCCTGGTCATGGGGCCGACGTGAGCCAGGGTGCCGAAGGCGCTCGCCGGGTAGAGCGGCACCCGGCCGTAGGTCGGCTTGAGGGCGAAGATCCCGCAGAAGGCGGCCGGGATGCGCACCGAGCCGCCGCCGTCGGTGCCCAGGCTCAGCGGCCCGGCCCCCAGCGCCACCGCCGCCGCGCTGCCGCCGCTCGAACCGCCCGCGGTGCGGGTCGGGTCGTAGGGGTTGCCGGTGGAGCCGAACGCGGGGGAGTCGGTGACGCCCTTCCAGCCGTACTCGGGGGTCGTGGTCTTGCCGAGGAACACCGCGCCCGCCTCCCGCAGCCTGGCGACCGCGGGCGCGTCCTCCGCGTCCGGCCCCGGCGCGGGCACGGCCGCCGAGCCGCGCCTGGTGGGGTGCCCGCGCAGCAGCAGGATGTCCTTGACGGTCACCGGCACGCCGTCCACCGGGCCGGCCGGCGCCCCGCGCCGCCAGCGTTCCCCGGCCTCGCGCGCCCGGCGCAGCGCCTCCTCGCGGTCGAGGAACACGAAGGCGTTGACCGCCTGTTGGGCCTCCTCGGCCCGCTCCAGGGCGGCGGTGGCGGCCTCCACCGGGGAGAACTCCCCCGCGGCGTAGCCCGCGGTCAGCTCGGCGGCGGTCAGTGCGGTGAGCTCCGTCATGCTTCCTCCGGTGTCCCGATTCCTGTGTCCTGCCTGGGCCCCGCCGTCCTCCCACCGGGTGCCGCCCTGCCGCGGGGCCGCCGGCCGTGCCGCCCGGTCGGCCGGGCGGCCGGCTCCCCCGGGCGCGGCGCGCGGGTCAGGGGACGTAGCCGAGCCGCTTGTCGACCACGTTGAACAGCGGCTCGCCCGCCTGCCAGCGGTCGAAGTTGTCCTGGAACTGCCGGTCGAGGTCCGCGCGCCAGCCGTGGGTGTCGCCGCTCATGTGCGGGGAGATCAGCAGCCCCGGCGCGTCCCACAGGGGGGAGTCGGGCGGCAGCGGCTCCCGCGCGAAGACGTCGAGCGCCGCGCCGGCCGGCCGCCCCGCGCGCAGCGCGGCGAGCAGGTCCTCCTCCACGACGTGCGGCCCGCGCCCCACGTTGAGGAAACGCGCCGTGGGGCGCATCCGGGCGAAGGCCGCGGCGTCGAACATCCCGGTGGTCTGCGGGGTGAGCGGCGCCGCGCACACCACCCAGTCCGCGTCGCCGAGCAGTTCGTGCAGCGCGGCGCTCGGGTGCACCCGCCCGAACTCCGGGTCGTCGCGCCGCTCGCGCCGCCCCACGAGCGCCACCTCGATGCCGAGCGCGCCGAGCGTGACGCCGATCCGGCGGCCGATCGGCCCCGAGCCCACGACGACGGCCCTGCTGCCCGAGACCCGCACCGTCTCGCGGTGCCGCCAGGTCCGGCGCCGCTGCCACTCCCAACTGCCGGGCAGATCCTTGGCCATGGCGAGGATCAGGCCGGCCACGTACTCCGCGATCGGCCCGTCGAAGACGCCCCTGGCATTGGTGATCACGGTCGGCGAGTCGAGCAGTTCGGGGAAGAGCAGCCGGTCGACCCCGGCGCTTGCCGTGTGCACCCAGCGGGGGCGGGGCCCGGGACCCGGCCAGGCGTGCCGCACCGCGTCCGAGGTGAAGTCCCAGACCAGCAGCACGTCCGCCCACGGCAGGTGGCGGGCCAGGGAGTCCTCGTCGCAGTGCAGGACGCGGGCGCGCCCGGCCAGCCGGGCGAGGCGCGGCGGGGGATCGGCGTCGAGGACGAGGACGCGAGGTTCTGACATGGCGGGAACCGTTTCGAAACGCGAGGCCGTTTTCCTGGCCTGGGTCAAGGATTGACCACGGTAGGAACGGCCCCTACCTTCGTCAACGAAGGCATCTGCTCTTCCCGTGGTTTTCCCGGGTCTTCCTGCGGCTCCGGGGGCTTTTCCCGCAACGTTGGGGACAAGTCCCGGGGCCTTCGGAGGTCTTGGGGAGTCGCGGGCTCCCGGGCACGCCCCGGGGACCTGCACGGCGTGTTCGGTTGTTTTCAGCGTGCCCAACGTGTTCGGCGTGTCCAGCGTGTTCGGTGTTTCGAGCGTTTCCGGTGTTTCGAGCGTTTCCGGTGTGTCCGGTGCGCCGGATGTTTCCGGCGTCTCTCGGCCGTGCCGGCAGTGACCCACGAGTTCCCGCATCGCAGGCCGGGGCCCCGACGGCGCCCCACCGGCCCCCCTCCGTCTTGTGAATGGGGTCCACCATGGATGTCTCCTTCCTCGGCGGCCCGGCTCCGCAGCGCGGTGTCGGCGTCGTCGCCCCCTTCGACTTCGCCCTCGACCGCGAGCTGTGGCGCTGGGTGCCCGACGACGTGTCGCTGCACCTGACGAGAACCCCGTTCGTGCCCGTCGAGGTGAGCCTGGACCTGGCGCGGATGGTCAGCGAGCACGAGACGCTGCGCGAGGCGGTCGGCGCGCTGTGCGCGGTCAGTCCCGAGGTGGTGGCCTACGCCTGCACCTCGGGCAGCTTCGTCAGCGGGGTGGCCGGCGAGCGCGCGATGAGCGCGGCGATGAGCCGGGCGGGCGGCACGGTCGCGCTGACCACCTCCGGGGCGCTGCTGGACGCCCTGCGCGAACTGGGGGCGCGCCGCATCGCCGTGGTGACGCCCTACACGAGGTCCGTGACCGATGCGCTGGAGGAGTACCTGCGGGAGGCGGGCGTGCAGGTCTGCGGCCGCAGCTACCTCGGCCTCACCCGGGAGATCTGGCGGGTCCCCTACCGGGACGTGGTGGACATGGCCAGGGCGGCCGTCGCGGACGGCCCCGAGGCGCTGTTCATCAGCTGCACCAACCTGCCGACCTACGACGTGATCCCGCAGCTTGAGGCCGAGTTGCGGATGCCGGTGATCTCCGCGAACCAGGTCACCATGTGGGCGGCGCTGCGCTCGATCGGCAAGGAGGCCGTCGGGCCCTACCAGGCGCTGCTCGACCCGGCGGCCAGACGCGGCCCCGCGGCGCTGCCGCCGGCCGCCCTGCCCGCTCCCGCGCTGCCGCCGGACACCCCCGTGGTCTCGCTGACGGCCGAGGTGCCGGTCGTGCCCGTGGCCCCGATGCCGGAGACGGTCCCCGGGACAGTCCCCGAGACACTGCCCGAGGCGGTCCAGGAGGCGGTGCCCGAGTTGCAGCCGGGGCCGGTCCTGGCCGAGGCGGCCGAGACGGCCCTTCCCGAGGAGGAACGATGACCGGCACCACGGCGAACCCGTCGCCCGCCGTCGCCCGGGGCGCAGGCCCGGCGGCGCCCGCCGCCGCCCGGGTCGGCTTCCTCTACCCGGGCCACTCGGCCGAGGACGACTTCCCGCGCATGGAGAAGCTGCTGAACGAGGCGGGGGCCGGGGTCGGGCTGCCGCTGGTGCACACCGACATCGGCACCGACGCGCACCGGGTGGACGCGCTCCGGGAGATGGGCTCGGTGGACCGGCTGGTGGCCGTGCTCGGCGAACTGCTCGCGCGGGAGGTGGCCGCGGTGGTCTGGGCCTGCACCAGCGCGAGCTTCGTCTACGGCCACGAGGGGGCGGCCGAGCAGGTGCGGCGGCTGTCCGAGGCGGCCGGGCTGCCCGCGTCGAGCACCTCCTTCGCCTTCGCCCACGCGGTGCGGGAGATCGGGGTCCGCAGGGTGGCGGTGGCCGCCACCTACCCGGAGGACGTCGCGGGCCTGTTCGCCGGCTTCCTGCGGGCGGCGGGCAGCGAGGTGGTGGCGATGCGCGGCAGCGGCATCATCACCGCGGCCGAGGTCGGCACCTGGGGGCGCGCGGAGGTGCGCGCCCTCGCCCTCGCGGGGGACGACCCGGCGGCGGAGGCGGTGCTGCTGCCCGACACCGCGCTGCACACCGCGGCCTGGGTGCCGGAGCTGGAGGAGGCGCTGGGCAAGCCGGTGCTGACGGCGAACCAGGTCACCGCCTGGGAGGGGCTGCGGCTGCTGGGGCAGCCGGTGCCGCCCTGCCCGGCCCTCGGCTCGCTGTTCTCCCGCGCCCCCGCACGGGCCTGATTTTCCCCGCGCGCCGGGCGCCCCGGGCCGGCCGCGCGCCCCCGCCCGCCCGTGCCCGCCGCGTCCGCCCCCGCCGCGTCCCGCCCTCGCCCGCCGCGGCGGGGCGCGCCCGGGTCCGGCCGTGCGCCCTGCCGCCTGGTTCCCCCGCCGCCGCGCGGCCCCCGCACCCTGCCCGTTGCCGCCGGGGCGTGTGCCGTCCCTCGGCCCCGGGCGACGGCCGCCGCTCAGGCCGGGGCGGGGGCGGCGTCCCCGCCCTCGGCGCGCCGGTGGCTGCGGCCGCTGGCGCGGAAGGCGTGCGCCGCGATCCCGTGCTCCTCGGCCACGCGCACGGTCTGTTCCCAGGGCAGCGCCCGCAGGGCGGGGCTGCCGACGGCGAACAGCGGTCCCGAGGTGCGGGCGCCGACCAGCTCGGCCAGCAGCGCGGTGGCCCGTTCGCCGAGGTCCGCCGCCCCCTCGGCGGTGCCGGGTCTTATCCGCCGGGCGGTCAGGTCCACGTCCGGCACCTCAAGCGCCAGCAGGTCGAGGACGCGGACGTCGGTCTCCCACAGCATCAGCCACAGCGCCCGGTGCACGACGGGGATGGAGGCGTCGGCCAGCAGGGCCTCGAAGCGGTCGGCGGAGATGCTTTCAGCCGTGATCGTCATGCCCCGGCAGTATGCTCCGCGGTTCTTGACGCGTACAGACCTTGGCGAGGGTCTGCCAGGGGCCGGCGGGCGGGCCGGGCGCGGGGCGCCGCGCGGCGGGTTCAGCCGCGGGAGGCGGACAGCAGCTCGGCGAGGTGATCGGCCGGCATGGGGCGCGCGTAGTGCCAGCCCTGGCCGGTGTCGCAGCCGATCCGGCGCAGCCGCTCGGCCTGGGCCGGGCCCTCCACGCACTCGGCGGTGACGGTGAGGCCGAGCTTGTGGGCGAGCTGGACGAGCGAGGTGACGATGGTCTCGTCGGCCGGGTTGAGGTGGCGCGCCGTCCTGAAGCCCCGCACGAACGTTCCGTCCAGCTTCAGCGCGCGCACCGGCAGCCTGCTGAGGTAGGCGAGGTTGGAGTAGCCGGTGCCGAAGTCGTCGATCGCGATCCGCACGCCCATGTCGGACAGCGCCTGCAGGGCCTGCAACGGCCGCCCGGCCGAGCCCATCACGGCCGACTCCGTCAGTTCGAGCTGGAGCAGCCCCGAGGGCAGCCCCGAGGCGTCGAGCGCGGTGGCCACGTCGCTGACCAGGTCCGAGTCCCACACCTGCCGCACCGCCACATTGACGCTGACGAACAGCGGCGGGCCCGGCTGGTTCAGCTGCCAGCGCCGCGCCTGGCGGCAGGCCTCGTTCAGCACCCAGCGGCCCAGCGGCACGATCGCGCCGTTCTCCTCGGCGAGGCCGATGAACTTGTCCGGGCCGAGCCGGCCGAACTCCGGGTGCTGCCAGCGCACCAGGGCCTCCGCGCCGCGCACGATGTCGTCGGCGAGCCCGACGATCGGCTGGTACTCCAGGCGGAACTCGCCGCGGTCCACGGCGCGCCGCAGCGTGGAGGTCAGGGACTGGCGGGTCACGCGGCTGGCGTTGCGCTCGGGGTCGAACAGGGTCCAGCGGGCCTTGCCGTCCTCCTTGGCCCAGTAGAGCGTGGTGTCGGCGGCCTGCATCAGCCCGGTCGCCGTGGTGCCTGCCGACTCGCGCTCGACGACGCCGATGCTCGCGGAGACGGCCAGGCGCTGGCCCGCCAGGTCGAAGGGGCGCTGGAGCGCGGTGAGCATCTTCTCGGCCAGGCAGGTGAGTTGCTCGGTGCCGGTGGCGCCCTCGACGAGCACGGCGAACTCGTCCCCGCCCAGCCGCGCCACCAGGTGGCCGCCCGCGCCGCTCGCGCAGTGGGTGAGCCGCTGGGCGGCGGCCCCGAGCAGCTGGTCGCCGACCCGGTGGCCGAGGGTGTCGTTGATCGCCTTGAATCCGTCGAGGTCGAGGTAGCACAGGCCGATCCGGCCGGTCGCCGAGTCCGTGAGCGCGCTGGTGAGCCGCTCGAAGAAGAGAGCCCTGTTGGGCAGCCGCGTCACCGGGTCGTGCATCTGGATGTGGCGCAACTGCTCCTGGAGGTCCCGCTGTTCGCTGATGTCGTGGACGGTCAGCAGCGCCGCGGACTCGCCGGGCCCGGCGCCCTCCTGGCCGGTGGGCAGGACGGTGACCTCGGCCCAGAGCGTGTGGCCGTCGGCGTGCTTGAGGCGGCGGGTGCAGCGCATGCGGTCGCTGCGGCCGCGCAGCACCGCGTGGTAGGAGCCGCGGGTGCGGCCGTCGAGGCCGAGGCCGGTGAGGGCGTCGGCGCGGCGCCCGGCGAGGTCCGCGGGGGCCACGCCCAGCAGGAGGCCGAGGGCGGGGTTGGCGGCGAGGATCTGGCCCGACCTGCCCACGAGTGCCATCGGGAGCTGGGCGATGCGGAACGCGGCCCGGTAGTCGGCGAGAAGGTTACCGTCCGTGAGGGTGGGGGGAGTCGTGCCGAGTCCGCCTCCCGGGTCTTGGCCCGGTCCTTGTGGGGGTCCGTTCACCGCTCGCTCCCGGAGGGCATGGGTCGCCTGTGGATGCCCCCTGTCGGGTTCTTCCCGGCCGCCGCGGGCGCATCCGCGCTGGAAATGTGGCGATCATAGAGGCTGGAGCCGAACCGTAGCCAGTGCCTTGCGGGCCTGTCTCCATCTCTGAAATCTGTGCTTGCGACAGACTTTCGAGCGGCGCGCGGCTGATCCAGGCCCAGCCGATCATTTCTGTTCGGCCTCGTTCTCCTCTCGATCTGCTCTCGATCGAACCCGACCGATGCTTACGTAGGGTCATCGTCGCGCCGGTGACTCGCCCGGCCTACCGCAACAGGGCATGCGGCGGCAAATCAGAACAAAGTGGGCAACGCAAGCGAAAGTGGTGACGGTGATCTCCGGGGCGCCCGGCGCCTCTCGGGCCCTTCCGGGGCCCTTCCGGGGTCTTCCGGGGCCCTTCCGGGGTCTTCCGGGGCCCTTCCGGGGTCCTTCCGGCGGGCGGCCGGTCCCCCCGGCCGTCGCGTGAGTTCCCTCCCGGCGAGTTCCCTCCCGGAGGAGAGGGGAGGTCGATGTGCGCCGCTCCTGCCGACGCCCGGCGGCGGTGCTCACCGTGCTGGCCGCCCTGATGGGCACCGCGTTCGCGGCCGGGCCCGGCACCGGAGCCGTCGCGGAGCAGCTGTGCAGCCTCCCGCGTTCCGGCAGCCACCACTCGGAGGGCGTGGACGGCTGGAACGGCAGCTACCCGCGCCCGATCGGCTCGCTGCGGGCCGTCATGCTCTTCCTCTCCTTCCCCGACGCGGCGCCCCGCGCGGACCCGGAGGACATCGCGGGCGACTACTTCCCCGCCACCGCCGACTTCTTCCGCCGGGCCTCCTACGGCCGCTTCGAGCTGCGGACCAAGGTGGTGCCGCGGTGGGTCACGATGCCCGCCGACTCCACCTCCTACGCGATACGGCGCGACTGGGACCCCGACCGGCGCTCGGCCTACCTGCACGATGCCCTCGACGCCGTCTCCGCCCGGGTCGACCTCGCGGACTTCGACATCGTCTACCTGGTGGCCGACCCCGACGCCCCGGGCGTGGACTCGGACGCGACCAAAGTGGTCAACTTCGAGCGGCCCTTGACCGTCGGGACGGCGAAGATCCGGCGGGTGGTGACCGTCTTCGAACATCGGCCGCCCGACCGCAATGTGCTGGCCCACGAGACGGGGCACGTGTTCGACCTGCCCGACCTCTACCGGCGCCCCGCGGACGGCCTGGGCGACTGGGACACCCATGTGGGGGACTGGGACCTGATGGGCAGCCAGTTCGGCCTCTCGCCCGAGCCCTTCGGCTGGCACAAGTGGCGGCTCGGCTGGCTGGACGCCGGGCACGTCGACTGCGTCCGCGGCCCCGGCACCAGCCTGCACACCCTCCAGCCGCTGGCCGCCCCGCTGGAGGAGGCCGGCCCCGCGGCCGACACCAGGCTGGCCGTGGTCCGCACCGGCCCGGCCGAGGCGCTGGTCGCCGAGGCCCGCACCTCGGCGGGCAACGACGCCACCACCTGCACCCAGGGCGTGCTGCTGTACCGGGTGCGCAGCGACGTGCCCTCGGCGGCCGGGCCCGTCGAGGTGCTCGACGGCCACCCGGGCACCGGCGCCTGCCGCACCGCCTCGGTGCACCCGCGGCTCGCCGACGCCCCGCTGGGCGCCGGGGAGAGCTACCTCGACCCCGCCAGCGGGGTCCGCTTCGAGGTCGGCGAGCGCACCGCAACCGGCGGCTGGGACCTCAAGATCGTCAACCCCGGCTGAGCGGTGCCCCCGCGCGCGGCCCGCCCCGCGCGGCCGCAGGTCAGGGCTCGTCGACCAGGCGCCTGGCCGTGCCGGTGTCCGTCACCAGGGCCGTGAGCCAACGGCCGCGCAGCGCACCGCGGATGGCCTGGTACTTGCCGGGGCCGCCGGCCACCGCGATGCGCCGGGGCACGGTCCGCAGCTGGTCCACGGGAATGCCGACGGTGCGCTCGCCGAGCCCGGCGTCCACGTGCACCCCCATGGCGTCGAAGAAGCGCTGGCAGATGTCGCCGACCGCGCCCAGCGCCCGCAGCCTGGCCAGCTCCTCCTCCGCCACCGCGTTCCCGCTGCGCAGCAGCAGCGGGGAGGGCTCCAGGCTGCCGATGCCCACCAGCACGGCGGTCAGCCGCTGCCAGGCCAGGCCGACGTCGAGGACCGAGGGGTCGCGCAGCAGCGAGAGGCGGGCCTCGGCCGAGCCGACGAGCCCGGGCGCGCGCACGAACAGGGCGGCGGAGCCGGTCAGTTCGGCCAGGCGCGCGGTCAGCCGCGTGGCCTGCACCTGGCTGCGGGCGTCGCCGACGCCGCCCATCAGCTGCACCACGGTGCCCGCGACCTGCCGCCTGAGCGGCAGCATGGCGTCCACGGCGGCCAGCAGCGTCTCGCTCCAGGTGGAGATGCCGATCCGGTCGCCCGGCCGGAAGGCGGTCTCCAGGTAGCCGGCCGCCGTGCTGCCCAGCGCCCGGGTGAGGCTGGGCGGGTCGTCCAGCAGGTCGTCCCCGTCCAGGAGGACCACGTCGGTCAGCCCGTACCGCTCCGCCACCGCGTCCTCCAGCTCGCTGTGGATGCCGGGCGGCGCCACGATGACGGTGCGGACCACGCCGAGTTCGGCCGCCGTGCGCAGGAGGCGCGAGACGCCCGCCTGGTTGAGGCCGAGCAGCTCGGCTATCCGGGTCTGCCGCAGCCCGCGCTCGTGGTACATGCGCGCCACGCGCACGATCTGCCGCAGTTTCGCGACGGAGATGTTGCCGGGAATCTCGGGACGCTCGGACACGTCCCGCACCCTACGGGAGCCGAGGGGGGCGTGGGCCTGCCCGCTCACGGCGCCCGTTCCCGGCCCGGCGCGCCGCCCCGGGCGCGGGCCACCGCCCCGTGCCAGTCGCGCAGCCGCCGCTCCCGCTCGGCCGCGGGCAGCCGGGGCGCGAAGCCGGCCGCGGAGCCGGGGGCGTCCCGCGCCGCGGCCAGCTCGGCGCGGCCGAACAGCCCGAGGGCGCAGCCCGCCAGATGGGCCGCGCCCCGCGCCGAGAGACCGGCGTCCGCGGGGCGGCGCACGGCGCGGCCCGAGAGGTCCGCTTGCAACTGCATCAGCGCGGAGTTGGCCGAGGCGCCGCCGTCGGCCAGGATCACCTCCACCCGCCCGGCCGCCCGGTCCACGGCGGCGACCACGTCTGCCACCTGGAAGGCGATCGACTCCAGTGCGGCCCGGGCGAGTTGGGGCACGCCGGTGCCCAGGGTCAGGCCGCTGAGCAGCCCGGTGGCCGCGCTGTCCCACCAGGGTGCGGCAAGTCCCCCGAAGGCCGGGACCAGGTGCACGCCCTCGGCGTCGGGCGCGGCGCGCTCGGCGAGTTCGGCCTCGCTGAGGCCGAGCACCCCGGCCAGCCAGCGCAGGGTGGCGCCCGAGGAGCGGATGTTGCCCTCCAGGGCGTAGGCGGGCTCCTCCCCGGCGGCCGCGTCGTGCCAGGCCAGGGTCAGGCACAGTTCCCCGCCGGCCCCCGCCCCCTCGCCCGCCGGGGCGCCGGCCAGGCCCATGACGGAGGAGCCGGTGCCGTAGGTGGCCTTGACGGCGCCGGGGGCGAAGGCGCCGTGCCCGAAGAGCGCCGCGTGCGAGTCGCCGAGCACGGCCGCCACCGGCGTGCCGTCCGGCAGCGGCGGCAGCCCCCGCACGGCGGGGAAGGGGCCGGTGGAGGGCAGCACCCGGGGCAGCGCGGCCCGCGGCACCCGGAACAGGCCGAGCAGCTCCTCGTCCCAGTCCCCCGGGCGCAGGCGGAACAGCTGGGTGCGGGAGGCGTTCCCCGCCTCGATCACGTGTGCCGCCCCGCCGCCGAGCCGCCACAGCAGCCAGCTGTCCACGGTGCCCAGGCACAGCTCGCCGCGGCGGGCCCGGTGCCGCCCCGGGTCGTGGGCGTCGAGCAGCCACTGGGCCTTGAGGGCGCTGAACATCGGGTCGAGCGGCAGCCCGGTGCGGGCGCGCACCAGCTCCTGGGCGCCCTCGCGCAGCAGGTCCGCGCAGGCCCGCGCCGTGCGCCGGTCCTGCCAGCCGAGCAGCGGGCCGAGCGGACGGCCGGTGGCGCGTTCCCACAGCAGCATCGACTCCCGCTGGGTGGACAGGCCGAGCCCGGCCACCCGGCGGGGGTCGTGCCCCGCCAGGCAGTCGCGGACGGCCGCGCACACGCTCTGCCACACCTCCTCGGCCGACTGCTCCACCCAGCCGGGCCGCGGGTGCGCGGCGGCCAGCGGCGCCGAAGCGGCGGCCACCGGCTCGCGGGTGGCCGCGTCGAGCAGCACCGCCTTGGTGGCCGAGGTGCCCTGGTCGAGGGCGAGCAGCAGCGGGGCGGCGGCTGCCATGCTCACACCGCCGGGGCCGGGGTGCGTGCGGCGGCCATCGCCAGCACCTCGCGGGCCGCGCGCTTGACGTCCTCGACGCCGAGCCCGAAGTGGTCGAGCAGGAAGGCGGGATCGCCGGTGGGCGCGAAGCCGGAGACGCCGAGCAGCCGCAGCGGCACCGGGTGGCGCTGCCCGGTGAGGGCGGCGACGGCCGCGCCCAGGCCCCCGCTGAGGGTGGCCTCCTCCGCGACCACCAGGGCCCCGGTCTCGGCCGCGGCCCGCAGCACGGCCGCCTCGTCCAGCGGGTGCACGAAGGGGGTGTTCAGCACCCGGGCGGAGATGCCCTCGGCGGCCAGCTCCCCGGCGGCGGCCAGGGCGCGCGGCACCAGGGAGCCGATCGCGAGGATCGTCAGGTCCACGCCCTCGCGCAGCGTCAGCGCGGCGCCCGGCGCGAAGGGCGAGCCGGCGGGCACCACGTCGGGGACCGTGAAGCGGGGGATGCGCAGGTAGCTGGGGCCCTCGGCGGCGTACGCCCAGCGGACGGCGGCCCGGGTCTGCTCCCGGTCGGTGGGCACCACGACGGTGAGGTCGGCGACGGCCCGCAGCCAGGACAGGTCCTCCACCGAGTGGTGGGTGGGGCCCAGCTGCCCGTAGGCCAGTCCCGGGCTGTGCCCGCACAGCACGACCTTGCGGCGGCTGTAGGCGACGTCGGCCTTGATCTGCTCCAGGGCGCGGCCGGTCAGGAAGGGGCCGGCGCCCGAGACGAAGGGCACCATGCCGCCGTTGGCCAGCCCCGCGCCGACGCCCACCATGTTCTGCTCGGCGATGCCCACGTTGATCAGCCGGTCGGGGAACTCCTCGCGGAAGGCCGTCAGGTTGCCCGAGCCGACCGAGTCGTTGCAGACGGCGACCACCCGCGGGTCCTCGCGGGCCAGCGCCGCCAGTTCCTCGGCGAAGACCTGCCTGCAGTCGTGGAGCGTGGGGCCGTTCACCGCGTCGCCTCCTTCAGTTCCGCGCGGGCCAGCGCGACCTGCCCCGCGTCGGGGACCTTGTGGTGCCACTCGGCCCGGTCCTCGGCGAAGGAGAGCCCCTTGCCCTTGACGGTGTCGGCGAGCACCACGACCGGGCGGCCCGCGGCGGCCGGGGCGAAGGCGCCGAGCAGCGCCGCGTGGTCGTGCCCGTCGGCGCGCCGCACCTCCCAGCCGAACGCCTCCCACTTGGCGGCCAGCGGTTCGAGCGCGTTGGTCTCCTCGGTGCGGGCGCCCTGCTGGAGCCGGTTGCGGTCGACGACGGCCGTCAGCGAGGTCAGCCGGTGGTGGCCCGCGGCCATGGCCGCCTCCCAGTTGCTGCCCTCCTGCAACTCCCCGTCGCCGAGGACCACGAAGGTCCGCCAGGGCGCGCCGCGCAGCCGCGCGGCCAGCGCGCAGCCCACGCCGACGGGCAGCCCGTGCCCCAGCGGCCCGGTGTTGCTCTCCACGCCGGGCACCTTGCGCCGGTCGGGGTGGCCGCCCAGCGGGGAGAGCGGGGCCAGGAAGGTCCCCAGCTCGGCGCCGGGGAAGTAGCCGCAGCGCGCCAGCGTGGCGTAGAGGGCGGCGGCGCTGTGCCCCTTGCTGAGGATCAGCCGGTCCCGGCCCGGTGCCTCGGGCCGCTCGGGGTCGAGGTCGAGCACGCCGCCGTAGAGGGTCACCAGGATGTCGGTCACCGACAGGTCGCCGCCGAGGTGACCCATCCGGGCCCCGGCGATCATCTCCACGATCTTCAGGCGGATCTCGGCGGACATCTTCCGCAGCGTCTCACGAGCCCGCTCCGCGTGCCCCGCGCGCACTTCCTGCCGCAGCGCGCGGTAGCGGGCCGCGGCCGGTGGATCGGCGGTCAGCATGGTGAATATCCATTCACGCAAGTAATTTCTATGTAGCCAGATGGTGGAGTACGCCCCCGGCCCAGTCAAGCCGTGCGGCCGGACGGCGACCGGCCCCGGCCCGGCGCCGCAACGACCCATAAATCCTTGGCGTATAGGGCGAATTTCCGGCGGCGCCGACGGGCCGGAGGCACGGCGCGGAACCTCGTGCAGCACCCTTGACGCGCCCCCTCGGGCAAACCTAGGTTCTCCCGCATACCCACCGTTTGCTCGAATAAATATGCAGGAGGGTTGATGTCGCTTCCCGAAGCGCCGTCGTCCGCGCCGGCCCCGCCCGCCGGGGAGGCCCCGCGCTCCTTCGCCGGGGGCATGTGGAGCTTCGGGCGCATCATCGACCGGTACGCGACCGACGGCTACGGCCCCGAGATCCCGACGCTGCGCACCATCGAACTCGCCGCGGCCTCAGGCGAGCTGTCGGGGCTCGACCTCAACTACCCCTTCGACGAGGGCGTCTCGGTCGCCGAGGTCAAGGAGACCCTGGCCGCCCACGGCCTGGTGGCCACGAACATCACCCCGGTCATCTACGACCGCCGCTTCCGCAGCGGCTCCTTCACCGGCGCCCGGGAGGAGACCAGGAACGCCGCCGTCGCGCTGGCCCACGAGTCCGTCGAGGTGGCCCACGAACTCGGCGCGCGCTACGTCAAGTTCTGGCCGGGGCAGGACGGGTACGACTACCCCTTCCAGGTCGACTACCCGACCCTGCGCCGGCACGCCGTGGAGTCGATCCGCGACATCGCCCGCGCCCACCCCGACACCACCTTCGCCATCGAGTACAAGCTGAAGGAGCCGCGCAACCGGCTGTTCTGGTCCACCGCGGCGGCCAGCCTGCTGGCCATCGAGCAGATGGGCGTGGACAACGTCGGCCTCGTGGTGGACTTCGGCCACTCCCTGTTCGCCAAGGAGAACCCGGCCGAGGCCCTCAGCCTCGCCCACTCCATGGGCCGGCTGGTCGACGTGGAGATCGACGACAACTACCGAGAGTGGGACGACGACCTGACCGCGGGCGCCCTGCACCTGGTGGAGACCCTGGAGTTCCTGCACGTCGTGCGCTCCATCGGCTGGCGGCACCCGGTCAAGCTCGACCTCTTCCCCTACCGCGAGGACCCGGCGGACGCCGTCCGGGAGAGCGTCGCCACGCTGCGGGCCCTGGAGGAACGCGCCGCCAGGCTGCCGCTGGACGAACTGCGCGCGGCCCAGGAACGCCACGACGCGATGGCGGCCCAGCGCCTCGTCCGCACCGCCCTGTTCGGCTGAGCAGGCCGGCCCCCCCGACGGGCCCGGCTCGCGGGCGCGCGGCCCGCCCCCGCGAGCCGGGCCACCCACCACCGGGCGTCCCGCCACCGGGTCGGCCCGCCACCGGGTCGGCCCACCACCGGGTCGGCCCACCACCGGGTCGGCCCACCACCGCCCGCCCGCCAGGAGGCACGCACCCATGCCGGTCGAGCAATGGGACCTGTACGAGGCCGCGTTGGACGGCCCGGCGCACGGCAACCCCTTCCGCGAGGTCCACCTCACCGCCCGCTTCCGCCACGAGGCCGGGGCCGGGCAGAGCGCCGCGGCCGTCGAGACCACCGGCTGCTACGACGGGGAGGGCCGCTACCTGCTCCGCTTCATGCCGCACCTGCCGGGCACCTGGCGGTGGGAGACCCGCAGCAACGACCCGGGACTCGACGCCAGGCGGGGCTCCTTCACCTGCGAGCCGGCCTCGGGCGACAACCACGGGCCGGTGCGCGTCCGCGACACCCACCACTTCGCCTACGCGGACGGCACCCCCTACTGGCAACTCGGCACCACCTGCTACGCCTGGACCCACCAGGGCGACGCCCTCGCCGCGCAGACCCTGGCCACCCTCGCCGGCGCGCCGTTCAACAAGCTGCGGATGTGCGTCTTCCCCAAGCACTACGCGTACAACCGCAACGACCCGGAGCGCTACCCCTTCGCCGGCTCGCGCCAGGCCGGCTTCGACCTCGACCGCTTCGACCCCGCCTTCTTCCGCGACCTGGAGCGGCGGGTGGCCGCGCTGCGGGACCTCGGCATCGAGGCCGACCTCATCCTCTTCCACCCCTACGACCGCGGCCACTGGGGCTTCGACGCCATGGGCGCGGAGGCCGACGAGCACTACCTGCGCTACGTCGTCGCCCGGCTCGCCCCCTACCGCAACGTCTGGTGGTCCCTCGCCAACGAGTACGACCTCCTCGCCGCCAAGAGCCGGGCCGACTGGGAGCGGCTCGGCCGCCTGCTGCGCGACCTCGACCCGTACGGCCACCTCAGGTCGATCCACAACTGCCACGCCTTCTACGACCACAACCGCCCCTGGATCACCCACGCCAGCGTGCAGAGCGGCCGGGCGGTGGCCGGCTGGGGCGGGGCGGCCGTGCTGCGCGAGGCCTACGGCAAGCCCGTGGTGTTCGACGAGGTCAGGTACGAGGGCGACATCGACCAGCCCTGGGGCCGCATCACCGCCCGCGAACTCGTCCACCGCTTCTGGCAGGGCACCGTGGCCGGCACCTACGTCGGCCACGGCGAGACCTACCGGCACCCCGAGGACCTGCTGTGGTGGTCCAAGGGTGGCGTGCTGCGCGGCGAGAGCCCGCCCCGGCTCGCCTTCCTCCGCGAGGTCCTTGAGGCCCTGCCCGCCGGCCTCGAACAGATCGGCCACGACGACCGGACGCCGGACACCGCCTACGCACCCGGCGGCCACTACCTGGTCTACCTCGGCGACCGCGCCCCGGATTCCTGGCCCTTCCGGCTGCCGGTGAACCCCGGCCGCCACGAGGTGGCCGAGGGCGCCCGCTTCCGGGTGGAGGTCCTCGACACCTGGCACATGCGGATCACCGAGATCCCCGGCCCGTTCACCGCCACGCTGCGCACCGGCAGGCTGGCCGTGGACCGCGCGGGCCGCGCCGTCCCCCTCCCCGCCGAGCCCTGGCAGGCCCTCCGCATCACCCCCCTCCCCGGCTGAGCGGCCCGGGGGAGCCGGGCGGCGAGCACACCCGCCGGGCGGGAGAACCGGTCAGGCGGGGAGCAGGGCGGGGGAGGGAAAGGGGCCCAAGGACCCTGGGCGGTGTCAGTGGGGGATGGCACGATCACCTGGGTGAACAGCAAACCCGCCAGTGAGCAGCGCCTGCGCGATCTCGCCAGGCTGCGCCGGGTCCGCGACCGGATCGACCGGGAGTACGCGCAGCCGCTGGACGTCGAGGCGCTCGCCCGCGGCGTGAACATGTCGGCCGGGCACCTCAGCCGCCAGTTCCGGCTCGCCTACGGCGAGTCGCCCTACGCGTACCTCATGACGCGGCGCATCGAACGGGCGATGGCGCTGCTGCGGCGGGGCGACCTCAGCGTCACCGAGGTGTGCTTCGCGGTCGGCTGCGCCTCGCTCGGCACCTTCAGCACGCGCTTCACCGAGCTGGTCGGCGTGCCGCCCAGCGTCTACCGGCGCCGGGCCGCGAGCGGCGCCGCGGAGCCGCCCTCGTGCATCACGAAACAGGTGACGAGACCGGTCAGGAATCGAGAAGCCCAGGTCCCGGCCCCCGGCTAGCGTGACGGCCATGGACATCACCATTCACGCGAGCTTCCTCCCGCACGAGGACCCCGAGGCCTCCCTGGCCTTCTACCGCGACACCCTGGGCTTCGAGGTCCGCAACGACGTCGGCAGCGGAAAGATGCGCTGGCTCACGGTCGGTCCCCCCGGCCAGCCCGGCACCTCCGTCGTCCTGCACCCGCCGGCCGCCGACCCGGGCATCACCGAGGAGGAGCGCCGCACCATCGCCGAGATGATGGCCAAGGGCACCTACGGCATGATCCTCCTGGCCACCCGGGACCTCGACGCCACCTTCGAGCGGGTGCAGGCCGGCGACGTCGAGGTGGTGCAGGAGCCGACCGAGCAGCCCTACGGCGTTCGCGACTGCGCCTTCCGCGATCCCGCGGGCAACATGGTCCGCATCAACGAGGTGCGCTGAGCCGCCGGGCCGGTGACGGGCATGCGGTAGCCGTCCCTCGGGCCACCGAGGAAGGTCGTGTACTCGTCCGCTGCCGCCATGGCGACATGCCGTTTCGGTGTTGCGCGCCGCGCAGCGCAACGGCCCCCACCGCCCTCCGGGACGGCGGGGGCCGTTGCGTATGCGCCTGCCGATGGCGCAGTGCGCCCGGGGGCCACCTTGACGCCCCTCCCTCGGAAAGGGAATCGTCGTGCAAGCCGATGCAACCCCCTCGTCCCGGAGGCACCATGGCCCTACGATTCCTGGGGATCTACCCGGCGAAGCGGTACGCGGCCGCGTACGAGCAGCTGTGGGAGCGCGCCACGCCGCATGCGGAGTACCAGCCCGCCTGACCGCACCATGGCCACTTCCTCATCATCAAGCGTCCAGCAGGCCCGGCAGATCCTCGCCGATCGCCTCGGGGAGATCAGGCGAGAAGCCGGCCTGACTGGGCGTGAGCTCGCCCTTCGGTGCGGGTGGCACGCCTCGAAAACCTCGCGCATCGAGAACGCCCGGACTCCCCCCTCAGCCGACGACATCCGGGCGTGGTGCCGTGCCTGCGGCGCGGACGGCGAGGCCGAGGACCTGACCGCCTCCTTGCGCGCCGTCGAGGGCATGTTCGTCGAGTGGCGACGGATGGAACGAGCCGGCCTGCGGCAGGCCCAGGAGGCGCGGCTTCCGCTGTACGAGCGGACGCGCCGGTTCCGGTCCTACTCGGCCTGGCTGGTGCCGGGCCTGATCCAGACCTACGCCTACACCACCGCGGTCCTTCAGGCGATCCAGCAGCGGCGCGGCTTGGTCGACGACGTGAGCGACGCTGTGGCCGCACGGATGGACCGGCAGCGGGTGCTGTACGAGTCCGGCCGCAGCTTCGCCTTCCTCGTCGAGGAGTCGGTACTGCGGTCTGGCGTGGGCGGACGGGACGTGATGATCGGACAGCTCGCCCACCTCATCACGGTGGGGTCGCTCCCCACGGTCAGCGTGGGGGTGGTGCCCATGCGGGCGGACCGGGCGCGGTGGCCGGTCGAGGGCTTCTGGATCTACGACGCTGCACAGGTGAACGTGGAACTGGTGTCGGGGTACCTGACCCTCACGCAGCCGCGTGAGGTCGCGATGTACGCCGACACGTTCGCCGAGCTGGCCGAATTGGCCGTGTACGGGGCCGCAGCGCGGGCCCTGATCACGTCGGCGATGGACTCTCACGGGTGAACTCCCCTGCAACCTCGTAGAACTTCGTAGTGGCTCGCCGCGTCGCCTTCCTACCTTCCTGGGCACGGACTTCTTCCGGCCGTGGAGGCGAGCATGTCCAGCAGCAGCGCAACGCCGGCGGCGCCCACGCAGGCACCCCCCAACCCCTCCCTCAAGGCGCCCGTGTCGGCCGCGGGCCGCTTCATCTCCTCGCAGTGCGCCGAGCGGCGGTGCGAGGACTGCACCCAGCACGAGGCCCGCCCGGCGGAGCCGCAGAACGGGATCGCGTTCGACCCCTGCACCCACGACTGCCACCGCCTGTGGCCCGCCACGGGGGGCGGCCGGTGATCCCGCGCGCGTTGATGCGGGTGGCGTTGCGCGACCTCGATGCGGACGGCGACCCGGCGACGATGGCGGTGCGGGGCAGCCTGCTTCTCCGGGCCTCTGCTCTGTCCGCGCTCCAGAAGGACCACAGCACCGCCGAGGCCGGAGCGCCTGGCGCCCAGTGCGCCGTGTGCGGCGGCGAGTGGTTCGAACTGCGCGCCGACCACCCGCAGATGCCGCCATACGGGGCCGTGGCGCTCCAGCCCGACGGCAGCGTCCGCGGATACGCCGGGGTGCCGCACTGCACCACCTGCGGGACCCTCCGGCGGCCCTGACCCCCAACACCTCACCCCCCCCCGTCGTCCTCCGGGACGACGGGGGGACGTTTTTCACGCCAAGCGGCAACTACCGACGGTGACTGGGTGTTGACAATCGGCGCTCGAATAGGTGATGGTCGCGCAAGCGGGCGCAACCCACTCGACAGGAGGTCCCGTCATGGCACTACGGTTCATCGCGAAAGACCCCAACACGGGGAGCAACGCCAGCCCGACCGTGTGGGTTGACGAGGCCGACAACGGTCTCATCTTCCAGGGGTGGAAGGCAGACGAGGACACCGTGGCGGAGTGCCTGCGGACGGGGAACATCCCCGACCACGAGGCAGTCGTCAAGATCCCGGCCCGGATGATCGCGATCGTGAGGGAGGCGTGCGATGTCGCAGAGCAGCGTGCCCAGCTTCGACAAGCTGCTGGCGAGCTGCCGTAGGTCGGCCGTTCACCTGGAGATGCGGGACTCCTACGGCGTCTCCTACGAAGCCGAGGACCTGGCTGCCTGGCGCCGAACAGGCCGCTGGGACAACCCCGATTACTGGGAGCCGTGGATGACTCTGGTGCGCGACGCCGTCAGCCGCGGCGTCGCGATGCGCCGCGCGCGCATCGTCTCCGAACCCGTCACCGAGTACATCCGCTTCGAGTACGCCGGGACGAGCAACAACGTGGCAGCGGGCGAGGATGTCCGCTGGCTTCCTCGCCGCCGGGCGTCCGACCTCGCGCTGCCGGGAAACGACTTCTGGCTCTTCGACGACCGCCTGGTGGAATGGAACCACTTCACCGGCGACGGCGAGTTGGCCGGCCACGAGCTTTCCGATGACCCTGCCGTGGTGAAGCTCTGCGGGCACGCCTTCGAGGCGGTGTGGGAACGGGCTGTCCCGCACGGTGAGTTCCACGTCTGAGCCCCGCCATCTCGATGCCGCTTTCTCCGTCGTCCAGCGTCCAGGAAGCCCGTAAGGCCATCGCGCAACGGCTACGCGAGGCCCGCCTGGACGCTGGGCTGACGGGCCACGAGCTGTCGCGCCGGTGCGGTTGGCACCCGGCGAAGACCTCCCGGATCGAGAACGCCAGGGCAGCACCAACCGACGCGGACATCCGCTCGTGGTGTACGGCGTGCGGGGCCCCGGACCGCATCGCCGACCTGATCGCCGCCTCCCGGTCGGCGGACTCCATGTACGTGGAGTGGCGCCGCCTGCACCGTGGCGGCCTGCGAGGCATCCAGGAGTCCTACGCACCGCTGTACGAGCGCACGAGCGCATTCCGCATCTACTGCTCGAACGTCATGCCCGGCGTGCTGCAAACGCCCGAGTACGCGGCAGCGCTGATGGGCGTCATCGCCGACTTCCAGGGCGCAGAGGCCGACGACTCCGCGGACGCTGCCGCGGCCCGGGTCGAGCGGTCGCAGGTGATCCGCCGCGGCCACCGCCGGTTCGCGCTCCTCGTCGAAGAGGCTGTTCTCCGCTACCGCGTCGGTGACGCTGCCACGATGGCCGGCCAACTCGGCCACCTGCTCAGCGCGATGGTTCTGCCGTCCGTCTCGCTGGGGGTCATCCCGTTCACCGCGCAGCGGCGCATATGGCCTCAGGAGACCTTCAGCATCTTCGACGAGGAGTGCGTCGAGGTGGAGCTCCTCACGGCCCGGGTCATGGTGACGTCCCCGACTGACCTTCAGCAGTACGTCCGTGCCTTCGCAGACCTGTCCGCGCTTGCCGTGCACGGCGCAGAGGCGCGCGAGCTCATCACGGCGGCGCTGCACTCCCTCGGGTGAAGTTGCGCAAGAATCCGCAAGATTGTGGAGGCTGATCCCGCTCGCTCTCTACCTTCCTGGGCACGGACTTCTTCCGGCCGTGGAGGCGAGCATGTCCAGCAGCAGCGCAACGCCGGCGGCGCCCACGCAGGCACCCCCCAACCCCTCCCTCAAGGCGCCCGTGTCGGCCGCGGGCCGCTTCATCTCCTCGCAGTGCGCCGAGCGGCGGTGCGAGGACTGCACCCAGCACGAGGCCCGCCCGGCGGAGCCGCAGAACGGGATCGCGTTCGACCCCTGCACCCACGACTGCCACCGCCTGTGGCCCGCCACGGGGGGCGGCGGCCGGTGATCCCGCGCTGCACCTGGTGCCGCACCACCCTCGGCACCCTCATCCTCTACGCCGTCGAGGCAGGCGCCTCGGCCTGCGGCTGGGGCTACCACGCCTGCCCCGGCTGCCTCGCGGCCGAGCGGCTCGTCCCCTTCGCCCACCACCCGGCAATGGCGCGCGGGCCCCGGATGCGCTACCCGGACGTGGTGCCCGCCGCCCTCCTTCGGCGCTTGGCGCTCCTGGGCGATGACCCCCGCCTCACGCCCGTGGTGCGCCGGCTCCTGGCGGCGGACGCCCGGCTGAGGGACCGGCGCACGCCGCCGCCGGACCGGCACGCCGCGGGCGCCCTCCTGCGTTCGGCACTCCTGGATCTGCGCACACTCGCCCGCGGCGGCCTGACCACGGCGGAAGGGGCGCCGTGACCCCGCTCGCCCCGGCGACCGGCGCCGTCGCCCTGGCCGTGCCGATACCCCGCGCGGCGGCGTGGTGGACAGCCCGCCTCACCCGTCGCCTCGGGCCCGGCCTCACCACACTCCACTCGACTCCACTCGGCCACCACGACTTCACCGAGGACCTGAACCCGTGTCTCTTCCTGCCCGTACGCCGTTGCTCTGGGGGCCGAAGCGGCTGCCCGTGCCCTATGTGGTCCGCTGGAGCGGCGAACTCGTCGTCACCGACGAGGACGTGACCCTCCGGCCGGACGGCCGGGGGCTGGCCTACCGCGGGGAGACCGTGGGCGATCGCGACCGGCACGGCGTGCTGTGGGCCCGCCTCCTCGACGCTCCCGGCAGCGGCCGGCCCGACTTCCGGGCCATGCACCCGGCCCGGCAGCGCCGCGCGATGCTGGAGCGGCTGTGCCAGGTCTGCGCAGGCCCGGCCGACCGTAACGGGAAGGGCTGGCTGTTCGTGCTGGGGCGCCCGGCCGCGGCGGAGGAGGCTCCGGGCTGGCCGGAGGGGCTGCTGTGCACGAAGCCGCCGGTGTGCGGGCCCTGCGCGCGGCTCGCCGCCGGGTTGTGTCCGCACCTGGGCGAGCCGGTGTTCGTGCGGTCCGCGAAGCCCCGCGTGTGGGGGGTCTTCGGCGGCCTCGTCACCCCGGCACCCGGCGGGCACCTGATCGCGGGCGGAGACGCCGACCTGCCCTACGGCCACCCCGCCGCCCCCTGGTTCCTCGCGAACCAGCTGGTCCTTGAGCTCACCCGCTGCACGCGCGTCCCGGGGCCGTAGCGGCCCCGCGGCCGGGGAGCTGCCGGTGCGTGGCGCCCGCGTGGGGGTGCGGCCGGACGATACGGCCGTCCTCGCGCGGGGTGGGTGGCAGGTGACGCTGCGGTGGTCGCGGGTGGCAGCCCCCTTGAGCCCCGGCCGGCCCAGCCGAGCGGGGCACAGATCTTTCGGACAGGCTCTCGGGAGAGAATCACAGACAGCCATAGGCAGTCGCAGACACACACAAGGGGGGCCTCGGTGCCGGCACGTCTCGTTCCCTCCGCCTACCGGCCGGTGCTCGGCAACCGGGTGTTCCGGCGGCTGCTGCTCGGCTTCGCGGTCTCGTACCTCGGGGACGGGATGAGCTTCGTCGCGGTGGCCTGGCTCGCCGCCGAACTCGCCCCGCAGTCGAGCGGCGGGCTGTGGGTGGGCGGCGCCGTGGCCGCCTACACCCTGCCCGGCGTGCTCGGCGCCCTCCTGTTCGGCCGCAGGCTGCGCCGGGTGCCGGCCGCCCGGCTGCTGCTCGCCGACAACGCGGTCCGCGCCGTCTTCCTCGGGGCCGTGCCGCTCGCCAGGCTCGCCGGGCTGCTGACGCCGGCGCTGTACGTCCTGCTGCTCGCGGTCTCCTCCCTGCTGCACGCCTGGGGCAGCGCCGGGAAGTACACGCTGCTCGCCGAGCTGCTGCCCCGCGAGCAGCGGCTCGCCGCGAACACCCTCGTCAGCTCGCTCAACTTCGCCGCCACCATCGCCGGGCCCGCCGCGGCCGGGGTGCTGGTGACCTACGCCGACGCGGCGCTCGTCCTCGGCCTGGACGCCCTCACCTACGCCTTCCTCGCCGCACTCGTCCTGCGCACCCGGCTCCCCGCGGCCGCTGAGGTCTCCACCGTCGACGGGACGGCCGCCCGCGGCGGCCTCGCCCTGCTGCGCTCCCACCCGGAACTGCTCGGACTGCTGGCCCTCACCTGGTTCTTCAACTTCCTCTACGGACCCGTCGAGGTCGCCCTGCCGCTGCACGTCACCGAGGACCTGGACGCGCCCGGCACGCTGCTCGGCCTCTACTGGATGCTGTTCGGCATCGGGGCCGTGCTCGGCGGGCTCGCCGCGGGCGCGCTGCAACGGCTGCCGCTGTGGCCCGTGACCGTCGCCATCGTCATCGGCTGGGGGCTGGCCCTGCTGCCCTTCGGATACGGGGCGCCCACGGCCTGCACCGTGGCCTGCTTCGCGCTCGGCGGCGTGATCTACGGGCCGTTCGTGGCGCTCTCGGTGACGCTCGTCCAGGCCAGGACGCCCCCGCGGCACCTGGCCGGCATGCTCGCGGCCCGCAGCGCGGCCCTGCTCACCGCCTCCCCCCTGGGCACCGCGCTCGGCGGACCGCTCACCGCGGCGTTCGGCCCCCGGGCCACCCTGGGCGGCTCCGGACTCGCCACCGTCCTGCTCGGCGCCGTCACCTGCCTGCTGCTCACGGCCGGAGGGGGACGCCGCACGGCGCGCGCCTGAACCCCGCCGCGCCGGGCGCGTGCGGCCCCGCCCCCGGGGAGCCGGGGTCCGCGCGGCGCACGAGCCGGGGCGCGCCGCGCCGGGCGCGCGGCGGCGCGCCGGGAAGGGCGGACGTCGGGAATCGGCCAAGACGCTTGCGCCGGTGCCTTGTTGCGTGGGTACCGTGTGCCCCCCTGCTGGGAAGGAGCCCGACGACGATGGACCACTCCGCCACGTCCTCCCCGTCCGCCAAGCCCGACACGCCCGAGGAGCGGCCCGCTCGTGGCGCCTCCGCCGCGTCAGGGGCGGAGTCCGGGGCGGCCCCGGCGTCGGGACCGGCCTTCGAACCGGCCTCCGGGGCCTCCAGGATCGACACCTCGGTGCCGCACTCGGCCCGGATCTGGAACTACTGGCTGGGCGGCAAGGACAACTACGCCGTCGACCGGGAGGCAGGCGACGCCTACCGCCAGACGTTCCCCGGCATCGTCGACATCGCCCGCGCCTCCAGGTACTTCCTCGTCCGCAGCATCAAGTACCTGGCCGCCGAGGCCGGCATCAGGCAGTTCCTCGACGTCGGCACCGGGCTGCCCACCGTCGACAACACCCACGAGGTCGCCCAGCGCAGCGCCCCCGAGTCGCGGATCGTCTACGTCGACAACGACCCGCTGGTGCTGCTGCACGCCCAGGCCCTGCTCACGTCGAGCCCCGAGGGCAGCACCACCTACCTGGAGGCCGACCTCCACGAGCCGGAGAACATCCTCGAACAGGCCGGGCGCACCCTCGACTTCAAGCAGCCCGTGGCGCTGATCCTCTCGGACGTCATGGGGCACGTCGCGGACGACGAGGAGGCCGTGGACATCGTGCGGCGCCTGGTGGCGGGCCTGAGCCCGGGGAGCTACCTGGTGCTCAGCCACGGGGTGGAGCACGACCCGGCGATCATCGAGGCCCAGCGGCGTTACAACGACTCGGGCGCGGTCCCCTACGTGCTGCGCACCCCGGCGCAGATCGAGCGGTTCTTCGCGGGCCTCGCCCTGGTGGAGCCGGGCGTGGTGGCCATGCCGGAGTGGCGGGCGGAGACCGCGCCGCTCGGGGAGCTGCCGCCAGGGGTCGGCTTCGGCGGCGTCGCCCGCGTGCCCTGACCTGGCCGGTCCGCCCCGCGGGGAACGCCGGACCCGCCGGGCGACTCCCGGCCGGGGACGCCCCGTTCGGGCCGGGGCCCGCCGCCCCGGCCCGGCGGGACCGGGTGGCCGGTTCCGGCCGGGTGCGCGTCGGGCCGGGGCGCCCGACGGCTTGACTGCGGCGGGCCCCCGCCCAAATATGGGAGCGCTCCCACCCCCACTGGGGGCAAGCACTCCGCTGCGGTCGCCCCGCTCCCCCCACCTCAGGCGGTGCGGCCGGAAAGGACGAGTCATGAGCGAACACGGCACTTCCCACCGGCGCGACGCGCCCCCGGCCCCCCGGAGCGCCGCCCTCGGGCGGCTGCCGCGCCGCACCCGGCGCGGCCTGCTCGGCGCGGTCGCCGTGACCGGGCTGCTCGGCGCCCTCGGGGCGCCCGCCCTCGCCGCGGCCCCGGCCGGCGACGTCGGCGCGCAGGCCGAACTCATCGTGAACGGCGGCTTCGACGACGACTACGGCGTGCCCTGGTGGTGGACGGAGAACAGCCCGGGCACGGTGGTCGACGGGCAGCTGTGCGCCGAGGTCCCCGGCGACACGACGAACGTCTGGGACGCGATCATCGGCCAGGACGACATCCCCCTCACCGCGGGGGAGACGTACGCCTTCACCTACACCGCGAGCGCCACGGTCCCGGTCACCATCACCACCCACGTGCAGGAGGCGGCCGAGCCCTATGCGGCCCAGTACACCTCGCAGGACGACCTGACCGCGACGCCCGAGACCTTCACCGGCACCTTCACCGCCGAGACGGACGACCCGGCGGCGCAGGTGGTCTTCCAGATCGGCGGCAGCGCCGAGCCGTACACCTTCTGCCTCGACGACGTCTCCCTGACGGACGGCGCAGGCTGAGCCCTCCAGGACGCCCGCCCCGCAGGCCACCCGCTTTCTCCTTCCGGCGAGTGGGAGCCCGCGGGCCGCGGGCAAGCCGGCGGCCGTGGTGGCCGCGCCGACACGCCCCTGTGCGGCCGCCACCGCCCCGGCCCCGGCCGGCCCCCGCCCAGGACCCGGGCGGGGGCCGGCGCTTGCCCGGGCACGGGCGGCCGGCCCGGACGGCGGCGGGGCGCGGGGTCGGCGCAGGCGCCCGGGACCGGGCGCACGGAGGGCGCGGGGCGCGGGGGCGTGGGCGCGGGTGCGGGTGACCGGGAGGAGGGGCGCGCAGTTCTTCAGGGGGCGAGGCGCCCCCTCGCCCGGCCGGCCAGGCACGGCGGGCCGCGGGGCGGCGCGCGCACCCGGGCGCCGGGTGAGCGGCGCCGTCGAGAGAGAGGGCACTGCCATGACCACCACCGGCCAGGCGAACCGGGCGATCAGGCTCCAGGTGATCGTCGCAAGCAACCGTCCCGGCGGCAACGGCCGCCCCGTGGGCGAGTGGGTGGCCGCGCGGGCGGCGGAGCACGGGGCCTTCGAGGTCAGGCTCGTGGACCTGGCGGCCGTGCGGCTGCCCTTCCTCGACGAACCCGAACTGCCCTCGACGGGCGACTACCGCCACCGGCACACCAAGGAGTGGAGCGCCACCGTCGCCGCGGCCGAGGCGTTCGTCCTGGTCATGCCGATGTACAACGGCGGCTACGGGGCCGTGCTGAAGAACGCGCTCGACTTCCTGTACGCGGAGTGGCACGGCAAGCCGGTGGCGCTGGTGAGTTACAGCGCGGGCGCCACCGGGGGCGCGCCCGCGGCGAAGATGATCAGGCCGGTGCTGCGGCGGCTGGCCCTGCGCGTCACCGCGGCGGCCACGGCGATCCCGCACGTCGGCACGCTGATCGCCCCGGACGGCGGCCTCTCCGCGCCGGCCGCCCTCGCCGCCTCGCTCGCGGCCCAGCTGGACGAGCTGGCCGCCGCCCACCGGGAGCCCGGGCCCGGCCCCGCGGCCTGAGGCCCGGCTCCCCGGCGCAGTCCGGCCTCTGCCACACTCGGGGCCTGCCGGGCGGGCCGGAGGAAGGGAGGCCGGGTGCGCACGCACGAGGAAGGGTGGCCGGCGTATGTCGCCGCCCGCGGGTATCCGGGGGCGCGGCCGCTGGCCGCCGGGATGGAGGGCGCGGTGTACGCGCTCGACGGCGGCCTGGTGGCCAAGGTCTGGGGCGTGCGCTCGGGCACGGAGCTCGAACGGCTCCGCCGGTTCTACGAGGCGCTCGGCGAGGCCGTGCCCGGCCTCGCCACGCCCCGCATCGTCGAGGTGCTGCGGCCAGGGGAGGCGGGCGGCCCGTTCGTCACCATCGAACGGCGGCTGACCGGGGCGCCGCTCGGCGGCCTCCTCGGCCCGCGCGGGCCATGGAGCGTGCCGCGCGCCGCCGGGTGCCTGCTCGACGTGCACGCCGCGCTCTCGGCCGCCGGCTCCCCGGCGCTGCGCGGCCTTGCCGTGCTGGACGAGCCGGAGCCCTTCTGGGCGGGGCACGGCTCCTGGCCCGCCGCGCTGCTCGCGCTGATCGACCGCAGGACGGCCAGGTTCGGGGCGCGGCTGAGCGCGGCCGTGCCCGGCTTCGAGGGGAAGCTGCGGCGGCTGCGGGAGCTGGTCGGCGGCCTGGGCGAGGTGCCGCTCGGGCTGCTGCACGGGGATCTCGTGCCGGACAACGTGCTGGCCGAGGCCGGCGCGGACGGCCGGCCGCGGGTGACGGGCGTGCTGGACTTCGGCTTCCTTTCCACCGTCGGCGACCCGGCGTTCGACGCCGCGGTGACGGCCGGCGTGTTCGACATGTACGGGCCGCGCCGGCGGGAGGCCGAGGCGCTGCTCGACGCGGCCTTCACCGCCCGTTTCGGCTATCCGCCCGAGCGCCTGGTCCTCTACCGCGCGGTCTACGGCCTGATCACCGCCAACGCCTACGATCCGGAGGGCCGCGACGGGCACTTCGGGTTCTGCGCCGACCTGCTGAACCGGGAGGACACCGCCGCGCTGCTCGGCCCCTGAGGCCGGCGAGGGCCGGGGCCGCGCCGGGCACCGGGCCGCGTGGGACGGCGCGTTGCCGCGTGACGCCGTGCGCGGGTCGCCGGGTTCGCGCGGGCCGCCGGGGGCGCACGGGCCGCCGGGTGCGGGGTGCCGCGGGGCCTGGGGTGCCGCGGGGCGCCGGGGGCACGCGCCGCCGGACGCCGGTGCCGCGGGGCGCAAGGGGGCGTGGGGGGTCAGGCCCACCAGGCGTGGGCGAGACCCGCGCCCAGGAAGGCCGCCCCGAGGCCGGCGGCCAGGCTGAGCCCCACGTTCGCGGCGGCGAGCAGCGCGGCGTCCTCCTCGGCCAGGCGCAGGGTCTCGTAGGAGAAGGTCGAGTAGGTGGTGAGCGCGCCGCACAGCCCGGTCCCGGCCACCAGCTGCGCCTGCCAGGCGACGCCGGTGAGCAGGCCGAGGAGCAGGCTGCCCGCCACGTTGACGGTGAAGGTGCCCCAGGGGAAGACCGTGTCGTGCCTGGCCCGCACCGCGCGGTCGGTGAGGTAGCGCAGCGGGGCGCCGACGGCGGCGCCCGCCCCGACGAGCAGCCAGTTCTGCCAGTTCACGGCCGCGCCTCCCGGTGGCCTCGCCGGCGCAGGGCGCGCCGGGTGGCGGTCGCGGCCGACCACACCGCGGCCAGGGCGGCGAGCGGGGTGGCGGCCAGGTAGCCGAGGGCGGTGCCCGGGTGCCCGTCGTGGAACAGCCGCTGCACGTCGACCGCGTAGGTCGAGAAGGTCGTGAAGCCGCCGAGCACGCCGGTGCCGAAGAACGGCCGCACCAGCCGGTGGGCGGCCCACGCCTCGTCCAGGAGCGCCAGGAAGACCCCGATGACCGCGCAGCCCGCCGCGTTGACCGCGAGGATGGTCCACGGGAAGCCGCCGGCGTGCACCGGCCACAGCAGGGAGGCCCCGTAGCGGCCCCACGCCCCGAGCACTCCACCGAGCGCCACGACGCCGAGGACGGGGGCCTGGTCGCGCCAGGCGGTGTGCTGCACGGTGTTCTCCCACTCGCTGCTCGGGCGCCCGGGGGCGCGTGATCGCAAGCAGGGACCGTTGGCGGCACGCTGCCGCGGTTCTTCTCCGGCGGGCCCCACCGCCGCCCGGCGGCACCTGGCCACCGGCCTCCCACCCTACCGGCCGCCCTCCGCGGGAGGCGAGCCGCGTCCGGGTCCCGCGGCGCGCCCCGGCCGCACCGCCCCGGCGGCCCGCGGGCGGGGCCGGGCACGGGCACGGGCACGGGCACGCAGGGAGGGTGCCGCGCGGCCCCAACGACGCGCGCACCACGGCGACTTCGCCGCGTACCCGGGCCAACTGCCGGGCTCCGCACGGAGGATCCCGGTGTCCATCGTGCCCTTCGGGGACTCCGAGCGGGCCGGCCCGGCCTGCCGCCCGGGGAACCGCCCCGGGGGCCGCAGGTCCGCCGGGCCGGGACGGCGGCCGGTGACCGCGGACGCGCGGCGGCTCAGGCGGGGCGGCGGGCCAGCACCAGGCGGCAGCGGGGGCTGCCGTCCGGCCTGCGGCCGAGCTCCCCGAGCGCCGCGGTGGTGACCGTGAAGCCGGCCGCGACCAGGTCGGCGCGCACCGCGGGCAGCGGGAAGGTCCGGTAGTACATGACGAACGGCGGGCGCCACAGCGCGTTCCGCACCCGCATCGCCGCGTCGAAGCCCCACAGCGCGAGGTACGGGCCCGAGCCCACGCGCGGCGGCGCCGCCACGGGGAAGGCGAAGAGGCCGCCGGGGCGCAGCGCGGCGTACACCCCGGCGAAGAGGCCGGGCCGCTCCCGCGGCAGGAAGTGGCCGAACGCGCCGAAGCTGACCGCCACGTCGAAGGCCGCGGCGAAGGGCAGGGCCCGCGCGTCGGCCCGCACCCAGCGCACCTCGGGCCCGGTGCGGGGAGCGCCGAGGGCGGCGGCGGCCCGTGCCAGCATCCCGGCGCTGAAGTCCACGCCGACCACCTGCCTGGCGCACGCCTCGCGCAGCACCGCCACGCCCGCCCCGGTGCCGCAGCACAGGTCGAGTCCGGTGCCGAAGGGGCCGAGCCCGGCCAGGGCGCGCGCCACCGGCCGCAGCACGCGGTCCGGGGTCCGGTAGGGGCTGGCGTCGAACTTCGGGGCGAGCAGGTCGTAGCCACGCTCGACGGAGGAGAGGGCCTGAACGGCCAGCTCCCGGAAGGTCGGCCCCGCACGCACCCCCTCACCCTACCGCCGCCCGCCCGCCCGGCTGCCCGCCCGGCCGGGCAGCCGGGCGGGCAGCGGTCCCGCGGTGCTCCTGGGGTGGTCCCGCGGTGTTCCCGGGGTGCGGGGCTCAGGCGAGGGTGCAGGCCAGGGTGGGGACGGTGGCGGGGCCGGTGCCCTGGAGGCCGAAGGCGGTGCTCGCGCCGGGGGCGAGGGCGCCGTTGTAGCCCGCGTCGGTCACCGTGACGGCCCCGGCCTCCGTGGTCAGCCTGCCGTTCCACAGGCTGGTGACGGCCTGTCCCTCCGGCAGGGTCCAGGTGACCCGCCAGCCACCGGCGGAGGTCGTGCCCTCGTTGCGCACCGTGACCTCGGCGAGGAAGCCGCCCGGCCACTGGCCGGTGACCCGGTAGGAGGCGGCGCAGGCCCCGGCCGGCGGGTCCGTCGGCCCGCCCTCCCCGCCCAGCGCGGCGAAGACGGCGTCGTACGCGGGCTTCTTGCCGAAGTTCTCGTCGTACGGCAGGGCCGCCCCCTGCCCGGGGAAGACCGAGGGTATCCAGGAGTACTTGTCCGTGTAGTCCCACACGGTGATGCCCAGGCACCGGGACACCGCGAGGCAGTCTTCGACGACCGTGGCGTAGTCGGCGGCCTGCCGGGTGTCCTTGTCCGTGGTCCGCGGCAGCTCCATCCGGATGTCCAGCTCGGTGAGCGCGACGTCGACCCCGAGGTCGGCGAAGCGCTGGAGGTTCTCCTGGAAGCTCGCCGGCACCTGGCCGACGATCAGGTGCGACTGGAAGCCGACGCAGTCGATCGGGACGCCCTCGGCGAGGAAGGAGCGGACCATCTCGTAGACGGCGTCGCTCTTCGCGCCGATCCCCTCGATGTTGTAGTCGTTGTAGCAGAGCTTCGCGTCCGGGTCGGCGGCCCTGGCGGCGCGGAACGCCTCGGCGATGTAGCCGTCGCCGATCTTCTGCTGGAAGACGGACTGGCGGCGGCTGCCGTCCTCCTCGAAGGCCTCGTTCACCACGTCCCACTGCACCACCTGGCCCCTGAAGTGGCCGACCTCGTCGGTGATGTGGTCGCGCATGACGTCCGCCAGCTCCGCGTCGGGCACCGAGGAGACCCAGCCTGGCAGCTGGTTGTGCCAGACCAGCGTGTGGCCGCGGACCACCTGGCCGTGCGAGGCCGCCAGGTCCACGATGGCGTCGGCGTCCGCGTAGTCGAACTGGCCCCTGGCGGGCTCGGTGTACTGCCATTTCATGGTGTTGCCGACGGTGATCTGGCCGAACTCGCTGCCCAGGATCTCCGTGTACTGGCTGTCGGACAGCTCGGGGTTGTCGGTCGCGGAGCCGAAGTAACGGCCCTGGGCCGCGGCCAGTTCGCCGAGCGTGGCGGGCTCGGCCGCGGCCTGGGTTCCGGCGTCCGCGGCGGGCAGGTCGGCGGCGGTGGCGGGGGCGGCGGCCGAGGCGGCCCCGAGGCCGGCCACCAGGGCGAGCAGGGCGAGGGCGCCCGGCAGGCGGCGGGCGCGGAGCGGGCGGCGGGCGCGGAACGGGCGGCGCCGCGGCGGCTGGGGGCGCGTGCCGCGCTGGGGTCGCGTGGGGTCGTTCGGAGACACGGTGGGGGGTCCTTCCGAATCCTGGGCGAGTACGAACCTGGCGCGAAGCGACGAAACTTTCGTCAGGAATGGCGATCTTTTCGAGGGCGGAATCTAGGGCGAGGGCCGGGAGGCGTCAAGACTCCGCGGGCGAAAGCGCGCAAAAGGCCAGGCGGGCCCGGCCGTACACTGCGGACATGACGACGACCGGCGGTTTCGGCGCGGGGGGCGTGGCGGAGGGGTCGGAGCCGCCGACCCTGGCGCAGCTCGCCGAGCTGGCGGGGACCTCGGTGGCCACGGTGTCCAAGGTGGTCAACGGCAGGTCCGAGGTGGCGCCCGCGACGCGGGCCCGGGTCGAGGAGCTGATCCGGGAGCGCGGCTACCGCCGCCAGAAGAAGGCCGCCAACCGCGCGGCCCTGGTCGAGCTCGTCTTCCACGAACTCGAAGGCGCCTACGCCATGGAGATCATCAAGGGCGTGGGCGCCGTGGCCCGCCGGCACGGCCTGGCCGTGGTGCTCTCCGAGTCCCAGGGGCGGCACGTGCCGGGCCGGGGCTGGGCGGAGGGCGTGATGCGGCGCAGGCCCACCGGCGTGATCGCCGTCTTCTCCGAACTGACCGCGGACCAGAGCCACCAGCTGGCCGGCCGCGGCATCCCCACGGTGCTCGTCGACCCGACGGGCGAGCCCGGCCACGCCTTCCCCTCGGTCGGCGCGGGCAACTGGAACGGCGGGCTGCTGGCCGTGCGCCACCTCCTCGCCCTCGGCCACCGGAGGATCGCGATCGTCACCGGGCCCGCCGACGTCCTCTCCAGCCGCGCCAGGCTGGACGGTTACCGGGCCGCCCTGGACGCGGCCGGCGTTCCGGTGGACCCGGCCCTGGTGCGCGAGGGAGACTTCCACGTCGCGGACGGGCTGCGGCACGCCCGCGCGCTGCTGGCCCTGCCCGAGCCGCCCACCGCGGTGTTCGCCTGCAACGACCTGCAGGCGCTCGGGGTCTACCGGGCCGCGCACGAGGCGGGGCTGCGGGTGCCCGGCGACCTGAGCGTCGTCGGCTTCGACGACCTGCCGGCCGCCGAGTGGGCCGTTCCCTCCCTGACCACCGTCCGCCAGCCCCTTTCCGACATGGGGGCCGCCGCGGTCACGATGATCGTCGCCCTCGCCCGCGGCGAGGCGCTGCCCCAGGAGCGCGTGGAACTGCCCACCACCCTGATCACCCGGGCCAGCACGGCGGCGCCGCCCCGCCGCTGACCCGATCGCACGCGGGTCCGAAATTTTCCGGGCCCGCTAGAAGAGGAGGCCGGCGTCCGCCCCCGGCTCCGCCCGCCCCGGGCCGGGACCCGTCCCGGCCGCCCCGGGACCCTCCTGGCTCTCCTGCCCTCTGCTGCCCTCCGGGGGGAACTCCGCCTCGGCGCCCGGGAGTTCCAGCTGGGCCGCGGCCGCCCCCGGCTCCCGCGCCGGGAGGGGGAGTTCCACGAGGTGCAGCGAGCCGGGGCAGGACAGCAGCGAACCGTCCTCGGACCGGCGGGTGCCCGGCTGGTCGTGCCGCCACAGGCGCCCCGTGCGCGGCGCGCCGCTCACCGGCGCCGCCGCGATCTGCCGGTGGCAGCACGGGCACTCGACGCGGGGCATGGCGTTCACCCTTGCAGTGTGCCGGTCCACCGCCCCCCGGCCCAAGCGGACCCGAGCCACCCCGAGCCACCCCGAGCGCCCCCGGCCACAACGAGCGCCCCCGGCCACAACGGCGCCCCGAGCGCCCCCGAACGCCCCGGGCCACACCGCGCGCCCCGGGCCACGCCGCGCCGCCGCGCGCCCGACGCGCCGGGCCCCGCGCCCGCGCCTACGCCGGTGCGGCCGGGCCGAACGCCTTCCGGTAGCGGCCGAACTCCGCCAGCCGGCGGAACCCGACGCTCTCGTACAGCTCCCAGGACCGGTACGGGTTGGCCGAGCCCGTGAACAGCCGCACGCCGCGCTCGCCGCGCTCCGTGAGGGCGTGCAGGCCGTGCAGCAGCAGCGCCCTGCCGAGCCCCCGCCGCCGCCGGTCCTTGCGGACGCTCAGCTCCCGCACCTCGGCGGGACCGCCCTCGCGGCCGGCCACGCACAGCGCGGCGCCGACCACCTCCCCGCCCTCCCACGCGACCTGCCAGTGCGCGGGCTCCGCGCCGGCGGCGAAGGCCCCGAAGTCCCAGCCCCCGACGTGGGGGGTGTCCGCGTACGCCGCCCTGACCATCTCCCACACCGGCCGGTAGTGGTCCGCGGTGACGGGGCGCAGTTCCGCGCCGCCGGGCAGCGCCGCCGGGGGCGGCGTCCGGCCGCTCGCCGGCCCGGTCCACTCGAACTCCGTCACGCCGAAGACCCGCCGGTACCCCAGGCCGGTGAGCAACTCGACGGCGCCCGGCTCGGCGTCGGAGGCGTTGGCCGCGAAGCAGGCGCGTGCCGCGGTGCCGTGCGCCGCGACGAGCGCGGCGATCCGCTCCTCCGCCCACCGCACGAGGGCCGTCCCCACGCCGCGCCCCCACCAGTGCGGCACCACCCGGCCCCGGTGCAGGTAGACCGCGGTGCCCCCGGCCGCGTCGCCCTCCCGCCACCAGCCGACGGTGGCGTGGCCGACGACGCTGCCCTCGTGTTCGGCGAGCACCTGATCGCGCCGCGGGTCGGCCATCGCGGCCATCGCGGCCTCGACCTCCCGCGGGGTCGGGTAGGGCTCCACCACCGACGCGCGATCCACGCCCCCGCCCTCCCGGCAGGCCACCCACACGCCGAGGATCGCCGGGAGGTCGCGCTCCGGCGCGCACGCCCGGAGGACGATCCGTTCCTTCGCCACCTGCACACACCACCTGTCTCGTGCCGCCGGGTGCGGCCCCCGCGGGATTCCACCCGCGGCGCCTGCCGGGCGCAAGCCCCCTGCCGCCCCGAAGCCGGGCCAGGTGTCAAGGAATCCTTGACAAGGGGTGAACTGTCAAGGAATCCTTGACGCATGGAATCCAGGAAAGCCGAGCCGGGGCCGGGCCCCGGCGTTCGTCCCGCCCCGCTCCTGGCCTGGCTGGTTCCGCTGCTGTGCCTGGACGGCGGGCTGGTCGCCCTGTGGGCCGCGACGGACAGCACGCTGTTGCTCGTCCTCTACGTCCTGGTCTCGCTGACGATCTTCGCCACGGGGGTCGCGTCGGCCGCCCGGTGGGCGCGGGAGCGGGGGCAGACGGAGATCGACGAGGCCAGGCTGAACGAGCTGGAGCCGCTGCCGCCCGCCCCGGCGGCCGACCGGGAGGAGGAGCAGCCGTGAGCGAGACGCCCGCCGAGGTGGGCCCGGCCCCCGCCGACCGGCTGACCGAGGCGGAGGCGGGCGCGCTGCGCGAGGCGATCGCCGAGGCGGTGCTCGCCGCCCGCCCGGCCGGCCGGAAAGGGCTCGGCAACGACCCCGCCGCCCACCTGCTCACGGTCGACGCCTCCCGGGTGGCCGCCGAGGAGACCAGCCGGCTGCTGCGCCAGTCGATCAACGGCGCCCGCGCGGCCGGGCACAGCTGGGAGGCGGTCGGCGGCCTGCTCGGCATCAGCCGCCAGGCCGCGCAGCAGCGCTTCGGCGCCGCCCCCGCGCGCGGCGCCGCGGGCGCCGCGGAGCAGGCCGCGCCCGGGGAGCCGGCCGCGCGCCGCAGGGTGCTCTCCCCGCTCAACGCCTTCAACGAGATGCAGGCGCTCGCCCAGGCCGGCCGGCACGGCTGGCACGTCGTGGACTACGGCCACCTGCACCACCTCGTCGAGTCCTCGCCGCACCAGTGGGAGCACCAGCGGCTGTGGTGGCCGACGCGGCGGAGGCGGCAGCGGATGGCGGAGCGGGGCTGGGAGCTGGTCACCCCCTCCCACTTCGAGTCGCCCTGGGCCTACTACAAGCGCCCCCTGGACCTGCCGGCCGAGCCCGGCCTCGACTGAGCCCCCGGCCGCCGGTCGCCGGCGGCCGGACCCGCCCCCTGCCCGCCCCCGCACCACCGAAGGACCCGCCGTGCCTCCTTGGGACCACGCCCGCCTGGCCGCCGTCGGCCTGGCCGTCCTCACCGGCAACCAGGCGCCGGGCGGCGCCTACCCGGCCTGCCCCGCCTACCCGGTGTACCGGTACGCGTGGTTCCGCGACGGCTCGTTCGCCGCCGAGGCCGCCTCGCGGTCCGGGGCGCCCGACTCGGCGACCGCCTTCCACGACTGGTGCGCCCGCGTGATCACGGAGCGCGCCGACCGCATCGAGGCCGTCGCCGCCGCCCGCGCCCGCGGCGAACGGCCGCCGCCCGGCGCCCTGTTGCCCACCCGCTACACCCTCGAAGGGCGGGAGGCCGAGGGCGGCGAGTGGACAGACTTCCAGACCGACGGCTACGGCACCTGGCTGTGGGCCCTCGCCCGCCACCTGGACCGGCACGGCCTGGCCCCCGGGCCCTACCGCGCCGCCGCCCGCTTGACCGTGCGCTACCTGGAGGCCACCTGGGACCTTCCCTGCCACGGCTGGTGGGAGGAGCACCCCGCGCGCCGGCACGTCGCCACCCTCGGCGCCCTCCACGGCGGCCTCGCCGCCGCGGCCCGCGCCGGGCTCGCCGACCCCGCGCGCGCCACCCGCATCACCGGGGCGATCGCGCGGCTGCTCGCCGAGCGCGGCACGTACGAGGGCCGCCTCGCCGGGTGGCTCGGCGGCCGGGCCGTCGACGCCGCCCTCCTGGCCTGCCTGACGCCGTTCGCCGTCACCGACCCCGCCGGGCCCCTCGCCGCCGCCACCCTGGCCGCGGTGGAACGCGACCTTGTCGAGCCGGAGGGCGGCGTGCACCGCTACCTCGGCGACGTCTTCTACGGCGGCGGGCAGTGGCCCGTCCTCGCCGGGTTCCTCGGCTGGCACTACGCGCGCACCGGCCGCACCGCCGCGGCCCGCCGCCGGCTCGACTGGATCGCGGCCCAGGCCACCCCCGAGGGCCTGCTGCCCGAACAGGCCCCGGGCGCGCGGCTGTTGCACCCCGAGCACCTCGCCCGCTGGGAGGCGAAGTGGGGCCCGAACGCCACCCCGCTGCTCTGGTCCCACGCCATGTACCTGATCCTCGCCGCCGAACTCGCCGAGCTCGGCGAACTCCCCGAACGGCCCTGACCCGCCGCGGGATTCCCGGGGCCCGCCCGCCGCGGCCCCCCGGCCCCCTGATAGCCTCACTCGCATCGACTCGGCCTCCCCGGCCAGGACACACGTCCGCCGGGGAGGCTTTTTTCGTTCCCTTTCACGGAACGTGAGGGAACGTCAAGCCGCTTCGTGCGGCTTCGTGCCGCCTCCTGCCCGCTCCCTGCCCATCCTGTTCGGTGCCTGTTTGCCCCCTGTCCGTTCCCTGTTCGTTCCCTGTTCGTTCCCCGTCCGATGTCGGGCCCGCCCCTTCGCCGGGCCCGAACCACCCGAGGAGTTGCCATGACAGACGCGTCCGTCCGCCTCGCGCGCGAGGCCGACCGCCCCGTGCTGGAGCGCCTGTGGCTGATGTTCCGCCACGACATGTCGGAGTTCGGCGGCACGCTGCCCCGCCCCGACGGCACCTTCCGCAGCGAGCGGCTCGATTCGGCCTTCACCGAACCCGGCTGGGCGCCGTACCTGCTGACCCGCGGGGAGCACCCGGCCGGACTCGCCTTCGTCCGCGGCCTGACCGGGCCCACCCGGGTGCTGAACAGCTTCTTCGTCGTCCGTGGGGCGCGGCGCACCGGGCTCGGGCTGCGCGCCGTGCGGGAGATCGTCGCCCGGCACCCCGGCGCCTGGGAGGTCGCCTTCCAGGAACGCAACGCGGCCGCGGCCGGGTTCTGGCGCCGCGTCGCCACCGAACTGGCCGGGGAGACCTGGGCCGTGGAGCGCAGGCCCGTTCCCGGGCGCCCGGACCTGCCGCCCGACGCGTGGATCTCCTTCGCCGTCCCCCGCACCCCCGCGGGCGGGCGCCGCGATATGCCTTAGGAGGGCGCCTGCGGCCCGCGCCGCCGGGCGTTCGCGATCGAGCCGGGGGCGCGGCTCGGGGAGGTCTACGACGCCCTCGACCGCGGCTGGGGTGTGCTGCTCCCGGCCGGGGCCTGCCCCACCGTCGGCATGGGCGGGCACGCCTGCGGCGGGGACGGCGGCCTGCTCAGCCGCAGTACGGCGTGGTTCCGACCACATCGAGGCGGTGGAGGTGGTCGTCGCGGACCGGCCGGGCGCGGCGCGCAGGACGCGCTCGACGAGTTCCTCGCCACGGTCGTGGGAGGCGCCGGCCTGCCGGTCGCGCCCACCGTGCGGCTGCGGTGGGACCAGGCCTACCGGTCGCTGTCCGGCGCCGAGCCGGCGACGACGTGGGACCTGACCACGCGCAACGCCATCACGTTCGCGTTCCAGAAGGGCTGCTGGACCCAGAAGCAGTGCGCGGCGGCCCACCGGCACCTGACGCGGGAGGACTACGCGAACCCGACCTCCCGGCTGGTGCTCCAGACGGGCGGGGGCAGGCCAACGCCGTGCCGCCCGGCGCCCGTGCCTTCTCGCACCGGGGCTGTGCCTTCCTGGTCTCCTTCGAGAGCTTCTGAACGGCGCCCGGCGAGGACGGGACGCACCTGGGCCGGCTGCGCGCGGTGTACCGCGACGTGTACGCCCGCACCGGCGGCTACCCGGTCCCCGGACCTGCCACCGACGGCTGCGGCATCGCCGCCCCGACCCGGACATCCTCGATCCCGCCTGGAACGCCTCGGGGGTGCCCCGGCACGCCTTCCACTTCGGGGAGAACTATCCCAGGCTCCAGCGGGCCAAGGCGCGCTGGGACGCGGGGGACGTCTTCCGGCACGCCCTGTCGGTCCGGCTGCCCTGACCGGGCCGTTCGCCGGGTGCGGCCCGCGCCGGGTCGCGGGCCGCACCGCGGGGCCGCCGGGCGGCGGCAGGTCCGTACGGCCGGCCGCGCCGCCCGGCGGCCCGATCGGGTGGCCTCGGGCCGCGGCGGTGGCTACGGGGTGACCCGGTTGCCGCCGAAGGTCACGACCAGGCTGCCGTCCCCGGCGAAGGACCAGCCGAGGGCGCCGGAGTAGGCGGAGCAGCGGGAGCCGTTGGAGCCGGACCAGAACTGGTTCGAGCCGTCGGCGTCGCCGATGACCCTGTCGTTCGACCCGTCGTCGCTGCGGCAGGAGGTGTTGTTGCGGAACACCGAAGTGCCGCCGTCGAAGGAGTAGTTGCGCTCGCCGTTGTCGATGCCGACGTTGTCCGAGATCGTCATCGTGCCCAGGTTCCGGTTGTAGGTGAACCCGTGCTTGCCGTTGCCGTAGGCGATGTTGTGGCGGATGACGTGGTTGACGGAGATGTCCTCGCCGCCGAGCTTGAAGCCGTTGCGGTCGCCGCTGGAGTTCTGGGTGCCGTCGCTGAGCGTGCCGTTCTCGAAGGAGAGCGAGTTCTCGATGGTCACCGCGCCGATCGCGCCGGTGTCGGTCTTGGTGTACAGGTCCCAGCCGTCGTCGATGTTGTTGTGGGAGACGTCGTAGCGGAAGACGTTCCCCGAGCCGACGGTGAGCTTGGCGGCGAAGCCGTCGGCGTCCTCCCCGTCGGAGTCGGCGTTGTCGTGCGATTCCGCGCTGAGGATGAGGTTGTTGGCGGGCCAGTCCTCGCGGGGGGTGCTGGAGGACATCCGCGAGAGCTGCAGCCCGGTGTCGTGGTTGTAGCGGGTCACGGTGCGCTCGATGACGTTGTTGCTGCCGCCGACGAAGATGCCGTTGTCCCCGGCGTGCTCCACGACCAGGCCGTACAGGTGCCAGTAGTCGGCGTTGAGGGCGAGCCCGCGGTTGGCGTCGGCCTCGCTCATGGCGGAGAAGTTCAGCACGGGGGTCTCGCCCGGGTAGGCGGTCAGCTCGGTGCGGGCGCTCGCGGTGCCGTCGTTGCCCGGCGGGATGGTGACCGTCTGGGAGAGGCGGTAGGTGCCGCCGCGCAGGTAGATCGTTCCGCCGGGGCTGACCCGGTCGATGGCCGAGGTGAGCGTCGTCGGGTCCGACTCGGTGCCCGCGGCGTCCGCGGAGCCGTTCGGGGACACGTACAGGGCGTCGCCCGGCGTGTCGGGCGGCGTGGTGGTGCCGCCTTCCGTGGTGACGTCGAGGTAGTCGATGTTCGCCAGGCCGCCGGAGCCGGTGGCGGAGAGGCGGATGGTGTGGGTGCCCGCGTCGAGCGGAACGGTGAGGCTCTTGGTGACCCAGTTCGTCCAGGCCCCCGTGGCCTCGAACGAGGTCGACTGCACCGCCGTCCCGTTCACCAGCAGGGAGGCGCCGCGGGCGCTGCCGCTGCCGTTGGCGAACCTGACGGCGATCGCCGCCTGTCCCGACTGGGCGGCGGTGACGGTGAACTGCACCGCGGAGCCGGTGGCGTTGGTGGTGTCGCAGAAGCCGGAGCCGGAGTACCCGGCGTGTTCGGTCTCGATGGTTCCGTCGCAGTGGGCCGACGTTCCCTCGGCCTCGTACCTGACGGTGTCGGCCCGCGCGGTGCCGGTCGCGGCGAGGGTCGCCACGGCGGTGAGCAGGGCGGTCGACCACGCGGCCACGAGCGTTCTCGCTCTTCTGCTTCGGGACATGCTTCTTCCCTTCCGTGCCTGGAGCGTGGAGGTGGGCGGCGGGAGACGCAGGTCCCGCCGCGGCGGCCACCCCGGCGCGCCCGGCGGCCCGCGGCGCTGCGCGGTGCCGGACGGGCGGCCGTCGTGCGGCCCCGCCACGCCGCCGTGGGCAGGCCGAAGCGGCGGCGCGGGTGAGGAAGTGGGGAGGTCGGGCGCCGGTGAGGGTGGCCGCTCACGGGCGCCGCGCGGCTCGATCAGGCCGATGGTAGGCCGAGCGATGTGGACGATGAGGGGCGGCGCGTGCACTATTGCGCCCGGCCGCGCGCCGGGCGCGGGCCGCGCCGGGACCCCGGGGGCCCGCAGATCTCGTCAAGGCCGTCGAGCACCCGCAGGCGGTGGGCGAGCGCGCGGGCGTGGCCGCGGCGGGCGAGTGCGGCCGCGGCGGCGCGGTCCCCGCTCGGGTACAGGTGCTCCGCCACGGTCCGCAAGAGGTCGGTGCCGGCGGCGAGGGGGACCCGGTCGAGCGCGGGCTGGGCCAGCGCCCCGGCCGCGCACCCCCGAACTCCCCGTCCGGGCCGGCCGGAACGCGGGCCGGCCCGGGTCCGCCCGTCCGGCCGGGCCCGCCCGGCGACAGGGCGCGGGCGGGCCCGCCTTGCTCAGCCGGCCAGGGGCGCCCGCACCGTGACGAAGGAGTGGGCGGGCAGGGTCACGGTGAGCAGGCCCGCGCGGTCCGGGTCGGCGCGCAGTCCCTCCTCGTACGCCCGGGGCGCGACCGCGTCCGGGTCCGCCGGGGTGTTGTGCGCCTGGAGGCGCTCGGCGGTCAGCAGGCGGGCGGAGGGGGTGCCGACGCGCCCGCCGCGCAGGTCGAGGGTGAGCTCGGCGGGGGCCTCGGCGTCCAGGTTGGACAGCGACACCAGCAGGGCGCCGTCCCGCTTGCTGGCCGAGGCGGACAGGGTCGCCAGCCCGGTCCCGTCGGCGAGTTCGCGGGTGCCCCCCGAGGTGGTGCGCAGGTGCAGGGGGAGCGAGGTGGCGTCCTGGTGGCCCTTGTTCATCTCGAAGACGTGGTAGGTGGGCGTGCGGACCAGGCTCTCGCCCTCGGTCAGCAGCATGGCCTGCAGGACGTTGACGGTCTGGGCGATGTTGGCCATCACCAGGCGCTCGGCGTGCCGGTGGAAGACGTCGAAGTGGAGACCGGCCACCAGGGCGTCGCGCAGGGTGTTCTGCTGGAACAGGAAGCCGGGGTTGGTGCCCGGCTCGACGTCCCACCAGGTGCCCCACTCGTCCAGGACGAGGCCGACCGTGCGGCCCGGGTCGTAGACGTCCATCACCGCGGAGTGGCCGGCCAGCAGCCGGTCGATCCGCCGGGCGGCGGCCATGGTGCGGTAGTGGTCGGCGACGCCGAACTCGGTGGCGCTGCCCTTGGCCTCCCACGGCCCCGCCAGGGTGTAGGAGTGCAGGGACAGGGCCTGGAAGAAGTTCTTGGGCGTGGCCTCGCAGCCGAAGCAGCTGATCTGCTTCATCAGGGTCTCGGTCCAGGCGTAGTCGGCGTCGGAGGCTCCCGAGGCGATGCGGTAGAGCCGGTTGTCGCCGTGGTCGCGGCAGTAGGTGGCGTACTGGCGGGCGAGGTCGGCGTAGTACTCGGCGCGCATGTTGCCGCCGCAGCCCCAGGTCTCGTTGCCCAGGCCCCAGAACCGCACCCGCCAGGGCTTGTCACGGCCGTTGGCCTTGCGCAGCCTGACCATGGGGGAGTCGCCGTCGCGGGTGAGGTACTCGACCCACTCGCTCATCTCCTGGACGGTGCCCGAGCCGACGTTGCCGCTGATGTACGGCTCGGCGCCTAGCAGTTCGCACAGGGCCAGGAACTCGTGGGTGCCGAAGTGGTTGTTCTCCTCCACGTTGCCCCAGTGGGTGTTGACCATCCGGGGGCGCCGCTCCCTGGGCCCGATGCCGTCCTTCCAGTGGTACTCGTCGGCGAAACAGCCGCCGGGCCAGCGCAGGTTGGGGATGTCCAGGGCGCGCAGCGCCTCGACCACGTCCAGCCGGATGCCGCCCTCGTTCGGGATCGGCGAGTCCTCCCCGACCCAGAGGCCGCCGTAGACGCAGCGGCCCAGGTGCTCGGCGAAGTGACCGTACAGGTGGCGGCTGATCTTCGGGCCCTCGATGTCCAGGTTGACGATCGCGGTGCCCCTGGTGCTGGTCACACGTGCCTCCGGCCTCGGCGCTGCCCCCGGTGGCAGCGATGGTGTTTAACGATACAAAAACCGGCGCCCCGCGGCCGTGTCAAGGGGCGAGGAGGGAGTGCCGGGGGCGGGGGGCTTCGGCCGTCACCTCCCCGGCCTGCGGGTGGGCGGCCCGTCACCTCCCCGGCGCCGCGGTCCGCTTCGTCCGCCGTGGCGGCCGGCGTCCGGCCGTGGACTCCCGCTCCACCAGCCGGAACGGGCCGGTGAAGTCCCGCGGCGGGCCGAGGGTGGCGTCGCCGCGGATGCGGCGGACGAGCAGTTCGACGGCGCGGGCGGCCATCCCCTCGTTGTCCGGGTCGATCGTGGAGAGCGAGGGGAGGGCGTAGGCGCCGGCGAGGATGTTGTCGAAGCCGATGACCCTGACGTCCTCCGGCACCCGCAGCCCGGCGTCGGCCAGGCCGCGGACGGCGCCGAGCGCCACCGAGTCGGTGACCGCGACCAGGCCGTCCACGCCGGCGCCGCGTTCCGCCAGCCGCCGCGCGCCGCGGGCGCCGTGCTCGGGGTCGAGCGCGGGCAGCCGCAGGACGAGGCCGTCCCGGTGCGGCAGGCCCGCCTCCCGCAGGGCCCGCAGGTAGCCCTCGTGCCGCAGGCTCGACACGTTGGCCTCCGCCAGATCCGGGCCGGTGAGCAGGGCGATCCGGCGGCAGCCGTGGGCGATCAGGTGCGCCGTGGCCGCCCGGGTGCCGTCGGCGTTGGGCATGGCGACGTGGTCCACGGGCCCCTCGAAGATCCGCTCCCCGAGGATCACCACCGGGAAGTCGACCCGCAGCAGGTCCCGGTCGGCCTGCCCGAGGGCGACGGCGCTGAGGATCAGCCCGTCGTAGAGGCTGTTGCGCGACCAGGCGATCGCCTCCAGCTCGTCCTCGCGGTTCGCCCCCGTCTGCTCGATGGCCACCCGGTACCCGGCGGCGCGCGCGTGGCGGATGATGCGGGCGGCGAGTTCGGCGAAGTACGGCCGGTCCACCTCGGGGACGGCGAGGCCGAGGGTCTGGGTGCGCCCGGCGCGCAGGTTGCGGGCGGCGACGTTCACCCGGTAGCCGAGCCGGTCCATCGCCTCCAGCACCTTCGCCCGCGTGGACTCGCGCACGTGCGGGCGGTTGTTGACGACGTTCGAGACGGTCATCGGGGAGACGCCGGCCGCCCGGGCGACGTCCTGCATGGTGACGATGGCCCTGCCCTCCAGCGGGTGAGCCGCCTCACGGCGGCAGTGGCCGTGCGTGACGCGCGAAGACGCCCGCCATCGTAGCCGCGGGGGCGCCCGTGCGGCGGTGCCCATCCGGCGGCGGCGGGCGTCGGGAACTCGGCGGTGCCACCGGGCGGGCGGCGCGTACCTGACGCGCCGCCCGCCCGGTGGCGCCCGCCCGGCAACGCCGCCCGCCCGGTGGTGGGCGTCCGCCGGGGGTGGGGCGGCAGAACACCTAGCCGTCGGTTGCTGGGGTCTCCCGTTCCGGTTCGGGGGCTTCGGCGCCGGTTTCGGCCGCGTCGATGCGGGCCAGGTCGTGCAGCCAGGCCCTGGCGGTGCCGTCGGAGGGCGCGCGCCAGTCGCCGCGCGGGGAGAGGGAGCCGCCGGCCGACACCTTCGGCCCGTTGGGCAGGGCGGAGCGTTTGAACTGGGCGAACGCGAAGAACCTGCGGCAGAAGACCTCAAGCCAGTGCCGTATCTCCGGCAGGTCATAGGCCACCCGCGTGGCCTCGGGGAAGTTCGGCGGCCAGGCCCCCGCCCGTGGGGCGCGCCAGGCGTGCCAGGCCAGGAACGCGATCTTCGTCGGCCGGAACCCGTGGCGCAGCACGTGGTAGAGCGTGAAGTCGTGGAGCGCGTAGGGGCCGATGAGGGACTCGGTGGACTGCAGGCGCTCCCCTGGCACCAGCTCCGGGCTGATCTCCGTGTCCAGGACCGCGGTCAGCGTCTCGCTGGTGCTCTCGTCGAACTGCCCGCTGCCGGCGGCCCAGCGGATCAGGTGCTGGATCAGCGTCTTGGGCACGCCCGCGTTGACGTTGTAGTGGCTCATCTGGTCGCCCACGCCGTAGGTGCACCAGCCGAGCGCCAGCTCCGACAGGTCGCCGGTGCCGAGCACCACCCCGCCGTGCCGGTTGGCCAGCCGGAACAGGTAGTCGGTCCGCAGCCCGGCCTGCACGTTCTCGAAGGCGACGTCGTAGACCGGCTCGCCCGAGGCGAAGGGGTGGTCCAGCTCCTTGAGCATGAGCCGGGCCGTCGGCGTGATGTCCAGCTCGGCGGCGGTGGTCCCGAACGCCCGCATCAGCCGGTGGGCGTTGGCCCTGGTGCTCTCGCCGGTGGCGAAGCCGGGCATCGTGTAGGCCAGGATGTCGCTGCGGGGGCGGCCCGCGCGGTCCATCGCCTGGGCGGCCACGAGCAGCGCCTGCGTGGAGTCCAGGCCGCCGGATATGCCGATGACGACCTTGGGGTCGCCGATCGCCCGCAGCCGCTGCTCCAGGGCCGCCACCTGGATGTGGTACGCCTCGTAGCAGTCCTGGGCGAGGCGCGCGGGGTCCGCGGGCACGAAGGGGAAGCGCTCCACCCGGCGGCGCAGCCCGAGGTCGGCCGTGGGCGGGCCCAGCGTGAAGGGCACCTGCCGGAAGCCGCCGGTGCGGGCGGCGTGCGCGCGGCGATTGTCGTCGAACGTGCCCATCCGCCGCCGCTCCTGACGGAGCAGGTCCAGGTCCACGTCGGCGACGGCGCGCTGTTCGCCGCGGGGGAACCGCTCGGTCTCGGCCAGCAGCGCCCCGTTCTCGTAGATCACGGTCTGGCCGTCCCAGGACAGGTCGGTGGTCGACTCGCCGAGACCGGCCGAGGAGTAGACGTAGGCGGCCAGGCAGCGGGCGGAGGCGGAACGGCACAGCAGCCGCCGGTCCTCGGCCCTGCCCACGGCGATGGGGCTGCCGGAGAGGTTCGCCAGCACGGTGGCGCCGGCCAGGGCCGCCTCGGCGCTCGGCGGCACCGGCACCCACATGTCCTCGCAGATCTCCGTGTGCAGCACGAGACCGGGGACGTCCGTGGCCGCGAACAGCAGGTCGACGCCGAACGGCACCTCCGCTCCGGCGACCCGGATCGTCCCCCCGCGCTCGTCCTCGCCCGACGCGATCTGGCGCCGCTCGTAGAACTCCCGGTAGTTGGGCACGTAGGACTTGGGCGCGACGCCGAGGATGCGCCCGCGGTGCACGGTCACCGCGCAGTTGTAGATCCGGTCGCGGTGGCGCAGCGGGGCGCCGAGGACGAGGACCGTCAGCAGCTGCGCCGACCCGGCCACCACGGTGGCGAGGGCCCGCTCGACCTCGTCGAGCAGCGCGTCCTGGAGCAGCAGGTCCTCGGCCGAGTAGCCGGTCAGCACCAGTTCGGGGAAGACGGCGAGGGCGACTCCGTCCCGGGCGCAGCCGCGGCCCTGCCGCAGCACGCTCTCCGCGTTGGCGCGCGGGTCGGCGAGGGCGGTGTGGCCGGTGCACGCGGCGACGCGCGCGAAGCCGTGGGCGTACAGCGAGCGGAAGTTCACCGGGACCCGGCCTCCTGCCGGGGGCGGCGCCCCGGTCCTGCCGGGTGCGTGCCGGTGACGCTCATGACCAGGGAGTAGAGGCTGGTCTGCGCGGCGATGAACAGGCGGTTGCGCTTGGCGCCGCCCCAGGAGATGTTGGCCACCGTCTCGGGCACGGCCAGCCGCCCGAGCAGCGTGCCGTCGGGGTGGTAGCAGTGCACGCCGTCGTCCATCGCGGCCACCCACAGCCGGCCGGCCTCGTCGAGGCGGATGTTGTCGAACCGCGCGTTCGGGCGCGCCGCGGCCTCGGCGAAGACCTCCCCCGGCGAGAGGGTGCCGTCCTCGCGGACCGCGAAGACCCACACCCGGCCCGCCCCGGTGTCGGAGACGAACAGCCGCCGCTCGTCCGCCGAGAAGACCAGCCCGTTGGGGTTGGCGAAGCAGTCCGCGACCAGGCGCACCCGGCCGTCGGCGGGGTCGACGCGGTAGACGTTGCCCGAGCCGATCTCGCTCTCGGCCAGGTGACCCTCGTAGTCGCTGGTGATGCCGAAGTCGGGGTCGGAGAACCAGATCGCGCCGTCGGAGGTCACGGCCGCGTCGTTCGGGCTGTTCAGGCGCCTGCCCTCCCAGCGGTCCGCCAGCACGGTGAGGCTGCCGTCGTGTTCGGTGCGGGTCACCCGCCGGTTGCCCTGCTCGCAGGTGATCAGCCGGCCCTCGCGGTCCAGGGTGTTGCCGTTGGTGTGCCCGGCGAAGCGGCGGAAGACGCCGACCTGCCCGGTCTCCTCGTCCCAGCGCAGCATCCGGTCGTTGGGGATGTCGCTCCAGATCAGCTGCCGCCAGGCCGGCACGTACAGCGGGCCCTCGGCCCAGCGGCAGCCGGTGTACAGGACCTCCAGGGCGCCGTCACCGTTCATGCACCGGCCGGTGCGGAAGCGGTCGTCGAACATCTCGTACAGCGGGGGGCGGTCGCCGGCCATGGGGGTCCTCTCCTCCGGGGTGCCTGCCGAACGAGAGCCAGCATGATACGGAGGCCACGAGATGACCTACGGTTTTTCCGCTGCTTCCTCGAACGGGGGCCCCGCCGCGGGGCCGGCGGGTCGAGGACCGTTACGGCGGCGGCGCGGTTCCGGCCCCTTCGGCACGGACATCCCACTCACCTCGCATACCCCTGGGGGTATCTGATCTGCGCGCGGCCGGAGAATATACCCCCAGGGGGTACAGCATGCAAGGTGGGTGAGGGCGGGGATGCCCCCCCGGGGGGTCGCGGGGCGGGCGGCTTGGCGTTCCGGCCGGGCGATGCCTTGCATATACCCCTGGGGGGTATGTATGGTCTCGGGGTGCCCGGATCGCACGAGGCCGATCCCACCGCAATCCACGGGAGACCACCGATGACCACCTCCACCCCGCCCCGCGTCGCCACCTTCACCGTCACCGGCATGACCTGCGGCCACTGCGTCGACTCGGTCACCGCGGAGGTCGGCGGCATCCCCGGCGTCACGCACGTCGACGTCGACCTGAAGACCGGGGCCCTGACCGTCACCAGCGCCGCCGCCCTCGACCGCGCGGCCGTGGCCGCCGCCGTCGACGAGGCCGGCTACGCGCTTGCGAGCGACCCCGCGACCCCCGCCGCGAGCTGCTGCGGCTCCTGCCACTGAGCCGGCACCTCCCTGCGCCGGCGGCCCGGCCCTCCCGGGCCGCCGGTCCCCGGACCCGGCACGCACGCCCCGCCCCCGGGCCCACCCGCACACCCCCGCCCCGTATACCGGCCGAGAACGGAGAAGAACGATGAGCACCGTAGGCAGCGCCCCGGCCCCGGAGGCCGGCCGGATCGAACTCGCCATCGGCGGCATGACCTGCGCCTCCTGCGCCGCCCGCATCGAGCGCCGCCTGAACAAGCTGGACGGCGTCGAGGCCAGCGTGAACTACGCCACCGAGAAGGCGCGGATCGTCTTTCCCGCCGGCGTGACCGTCGGCGACCTGGTGGCCCAGGTGGAGGCCGCCGGCTACACCGCGGAACCACCCCCGCCCCCTGACCCGCCCGCGGAACGGCACGCCGCCGCGCCGGCGCAGGACCGGGAGGAGATCCGGCAGCGGGCGCTGCGCGACCGGCTCATCGGCTCCGCCGTGCTGACGGTCCCGGTGATCGCCCTGGCCATGGTCCCGCCCTGGCAGTTCACGTACTGGCAGTGGGTCTCCCTGGCCCTGGCCTGGCCCGTCGCCCTCTGGGGCGCCTGGCCCTTCCACCGGGCGGCCTGGACCAACCTGCGCCACGGCACCACGACCATGGACACCCTGGTCTCCCTGGGCACCCTCGCCGCCCTGGGCTGGTCGCTGTACGCCCTGCTGTTCGGCACCGCGGGCGAGCCCGGCATGACCCACCCCTTCAGCCTCACCGTCGAACGCACCGACGGCAGCGGCAACATCTACCTGGAGGCCGCGGCCGGCGTCACCACCTTCCTGCTGGCCGGCCGCTACCTTGAGGCGCGCGCCAAACGCCGCTCGGGCGCCGCCCTGCGCGCCCTGCTGGAGATGGGCGCCAAGGAGGTCACCGTCCGCCACGACGACGGCCGCGAGGAACGCCTCCCCGTCGAACGGCTCGCGGTGGGCGACCTGTTCGTGGTCCGGCCCGGCGAGAAGATCGCCACCGACGGCACCGTGGCCGAGGGCTCGTCGGCGGTGGACGCCTCCCTGCTGACCGGCGAATCGGTGCCCACGGAGGTGCGGCCGGGCGACGAGGTGACCGGCGCCACCCTCAACGCCGGCGGCCGCCTGGTGATCCGCGCCACCCGCGTCGGCGCCGACACCCAACTGGCCCAGATGGCCCGCCTGGTGGAGGACGCCCAAAACGGCAAGGCGGCCGTGCAGCGCCTGGCCGACCGCATCTCGGCGGTGTTCGTGCCCCTCGTCATCACCCTCGCGACCGCGGCGTTCGGCTTCTGGTGGGGCACCGGCGGGGGCGTGGCCGCCGCCCTCACCGCCGCCGTCGCCGTCCTCATCATCGCCTGCCCCTGCGCCCTGGGCCTGGCCACCCCCACCGCCCTCATGGTCGGCACCGGCCGCGGCGCCCAGCTCGGCATCCTCATCAAGGGCCCGGAGGTGCTGGAGCGGACCCGCCGCGTCGACACCGTCGTCCTGGACAAGACCGGCACCGTCACCGAGGGCCGCATGACGCTGGTCGCCACGCACGCCGCCGCCGGCCAGGACGCCGAGGAGGTGCTGCGCCTCGCCGGCATCCTGGAGAACGCATCGGAACACCCCGTCGCCCGCGCCATAGCCGAGGCCGCCGCCCACCGGCACGGGGTCCTGCCCGCGCCCGGCGACTTCGCCAACGTCGAGGGCCTGGGAGTCCAGGGCACCGTCCAGGGGCACGCCGTCCTCGTGGGCCGCGTCCGGCTGCTCGCGGAGTGGGCGCTGACCCTCCCCACCGAACTGGCACGGGCCCTGAGCGAGGCCGAGGAGGCCGGCCGCACCGCCGTGGCCGTCGCCTGGGACGGCGAGGCCCGCGGCGTGCTGGTGGTCGCCGACACCGTCAAGCCCACCTCGGCCGAGGCCGTCCGCCGCCTCCGCGACCTGGGGCTCACCCCGATGCTGGTCACCGGCGACAACGCCCGCGCCGCCGCCGCGGTCGCCGGGGAGGTCGGCATCGCGGCGGCGGACGTGATCGCCGGGGTGCTGCCTCGGGACAAGGCCGAGGTCGTCGCCCGCCTCCAGGCGGAGGGCCGGACGGTGGCCATGGTCGGGGACGGGGTCAACGACGCCGCCGCCCTGGCCCGTGCCGACCTGGGCCTGGCCATGGGCACCGGCACCGACGTGGCCATCGAGGCCGCCGACCTCACCCTCGTCCGGGGCGACCTGCGCGTCGCGGCCGACGCCATCCGCCTCTCCCGCCGCACCCTGTCCCTCATCAGGGGCAACCTGTTCTGGGCCTTCGCCTACAACGTCTCCGGCCTCCCCCTGGCCGCGGCCGGACTCCTCAACCCCATGCTCGCCGGGGCCGCCATGGCCTTCAGCTCCGTCTTCGTGGTCGGCAACAGCCTGCGGCTGCGCCGCTTCCGCCCCCTCTCCTGAGCCAGGCGCGGCCCCACGCCCGCGGACCGGCCCCCGCGGCCGGCCCCGGGCGTGACGCGCGTCCCCCGCGGGCCCAGGCCCGGGTGCTGCGGCGCGGGCCGCCGTACTCGGCGTCGGTGACGTGCTCCGGCCAGGTCACCTCGTCGGTCTCCCACGGGGCGAGGTGGGCCGTGAAGCGGCCGGGCGCCGCGCCGTGCCCGTGCTCCTCCCCGGGCGGGGCGTGGATCACGTCCCCGGGCGGGCCTCGACGCTGCCCTCCGCAAAGCGGCTGCGCCTCCTCGCCTCCCGGGCCGCCACCCGCGGCGGCGCCCGGCCGGCGGCCCAGGAGGGCGCCCGCGGCTGAACCGCGGCCGCCCCCCGGCCGGTTCAGCGGGCGTTGCCGAGGAGCCCCTCGATCTCGGCGAGTTCCGCCTCGGTGAAGTCGAGGTTCGCGACCGCGGCCACGTTGTCCTCCAGCTGCCGCACGCTGCTGGCCCCGATCAGCGCCGAGGTCACCCGCCCGCCGCGCAGCACCCAGGCCAGGGCCAGCTGCGCCAGGCTCTGCCCCCGGCGCCCGGCGGCCTCGTTCAGCGCCCGCACCGTGCCCAGGGTCTCCGTCACGTCCTTGGCCTGCAGGAACGGGCTCTCCGAGGCGGCGCGCGAGCCCTCGGGGATGCCGTTCAGGTACCGGTCGGTGAGCAGGCCCTGGGCCAGCGGCGAGAACACGATCGAACCGGCGCCCACCTCGTCCAGCGCGTCCAGCAGACCGTCCTCGACCCACCGGTTGACCATCGAGTACGACGGCTGGTGGATGAGCAGCGGCGTGCCCAGCTCCCGCAGGATGCGGGCCGCCTCGCGGGTCTGCTCCGGCGAGTAGTTGGAGATCCCGGCGTACAGCGCCTTGCCCTGCCGGACGGCCGCGTCCAGCGCGCCCATCGTCTCCTCCAGCGGCGTGTCCGGGTCGGGCCTGTGGTGGTAGAAGACGTCGACGTACTCCAGGCCGGTCCGCTCCAGGCTGCGGTCCAGGCTGGCCAGCAGGTACTTGCGGGAGCCCCACTCGCCGTACGGGCCCTCCCACATCCGGTAGCCCGCCTTGGTGGAGACGATGATCTCGTCGCGGTAGGGCCGCAGGTCGGCGGCGAAGATCCGGCCGAAGTTGCGCTCGGCGGCGCCGGGCGGCGGGCCGTAGTTGTTGGCCAGGTCGAAGTGGGTGACGCCCAGGTCGAACGCGCGGCGCAGGATGGCCCGCTGCGTCTCCAGCGGGTGCGCGTCGCCGAAGTTGTGCCACAGGCCCAGGGAAATGGCCGGCAGGTGCAGGCCGCTGCGGCCGCAGCGGCGGTAGCTCATGGTGTCGTAGCGGTTGTCGGCGGCGACGTAGGTCACGGCTCTCCTCACGGATCGGTGGAACCGGGGCATCCTGACACAGCGGCGTGAACGGCACGGCCAGGGGAGCCCCGCCCCGCCGCCCCGCGGCGACGCCGTCCCCCCGCCCCGCCGCCCCGGGGGGACGCGCGCCGGCCGCCCCGTCCCGCGGGGACGCGCGCGGCCCGCCCCGGCCGGTGCCTTCCGTTACGCTGACCCCGCCGACCGGGGCAGCGAGGCGGGTGGGGGAGGGCGGATGGCCAGCGCGGCAGGTGAGGACGCACGGCGGGCAGGCATCCGGGAGGTCGCCGCGGTGGCCGGCGTCTCGATGTCCACCGTGAGCAACGTCCTCAACCGCCCCGAGACCGTCGCCCCGGCCACCAGGCACCGCGTGGTGGCGGCCATGGACCGGGTCGGCTACGTGCGCAACAGCGCCGCCCGTCAGCTGCGCGGCGCCCCGAGCAAGGTGGTGGGCTGCCTCTTCCTCGACTCGGCCAACGCCTACTACGCCGCGCTGGCCCGGGGCGTCGAGGACCGCCTCGGCGAGGCCGGCTGCGTTCTCGTGCAGTGCAGCACCGACGTGCGGCCGGAGCGGGAGGTGCGGTGCCTGCGGCTGCTTGAGGAGCAGAACGTGCGCGGCCTGCTGGTCAGCCCCGTCTCCGCCCTGCTGGGGCACCTCGTGCAGCTGAGCCGGCGCGGCACCCCGGTGGTGCTGCTCGACCGCCCGCGCGGCGGGGCGAACCTGTGCGCGGCCACCGTGGACAACGTGGCGGGCGGCGAACTCGCCGCCAGGCACCTCGTCGAACTCGGCCACCGGCGGCTCGCCTTCGTGCGCGTGGGGAGCACGGTGCGCAGCATCGACGACCGGGTGGCGGGCATCAAGCGGGCGCTGCGCGCGGCCGGCCTGGACCCGAGGGAATCCCTGACGGAGATCCCGGTCGCCCCGGCCGCCCCCGACACGGTCGCCGCCAGGTCGGCCGAGGCGCTGCTCGGCCTGGCGCCACGCCCCACCGGGGTGATCTGCTGCAACGACGCGACGGCGCTCGCCGTGCTGCGCGGGGCGCGCGCCCGGGGGCTGAGCGTGCCCGAGGACTTCTCCCTCGTCGGCTACGACGACGTCGACTTCGCCGCGGCGCTGTCCCCGGCCCTGACCACGGTGCGGCAGCCCACCTACCGACTGGGCCACGCCGCCGCGGACCTGCTCCTCTCCGAGGACCACCCGGACCACGAGCACCGCGAACTCGTCTTCCGCCCGCAACTCGTCGTCCGGGAATCCACCCGGGCCACCCCCTGACCCCCCACCGGCCCCGGAAACCACCGCCGGGCCCTTCCCCCCCACCACCCGAGACGAACGGAAAAAGGGGTCCCCATGGCATCACACCGCGACAGCCTCGCCGGCGGCGGCACCGTGCTGTTGATCCACGGCGGGCTGTGGGAAGCGGACATGGACGCCGGCCGCTTCTGGGCCGCGCCCGGGATCTCGGCGGGTCTGACCCGGGCGGGCTTCACCGTGCTCGCCCCGAACCGGCCCGTCCGGACTTCCCTCCCCACCTCGGCCGCCTCCTGACCACCCTCGCCGCGTTCGCCGGCCGCTGAGCCACCCCGCCGGCAGCGCGGCACCGCCACGGTCCCGGCGGCCCGCGGGTTCCGGCCTGGCCCGGCAGTTCACCCCCGACGGGCTCGGCCCGCCGCCCACACCGCGCCGTTCCCGGCCCTGCCCACCGGCAGGGGTGCCGTCCTCCCGGCCGGCGGCGACGGCGCACCTTCGCCGCCGCATGCCCCGGTCACGGGCCGATCAGCTCCAGCACGAACCGCCACGACGCGGGGTGGTCCCGCCAGTGCGCCCACCGCTCGTCACCGGCCACCACCGCCCGCAGCGCCTCCTCGGGGCCGAGCGCCTCGCGCCCCAGGATCTCCCGCACGATGACGACGGCCGCGGCCAGACCGTCCCGGCCGCCCTCGGCCAGCGCGCCGAGGGCGGAGGCCGGATCGGCCGGGGCCCGCGCGCGGGTGGCGCGCACCAGCGGCTCCAGCCAGCGCGCCCACCGGTCCTGCGCGCCGTCGCCCGGCCGCCCCGCCTCCGCCAGGAGCGGGGCCAGCGCCCGGGCGAGCCGGTCCGGGCAGTCGGCGGCACCGGCCGCCACCTCCGGGTAGTCGAGGGCGAAGTGCTCCCAGCCCTCGCCGGCGCTCAGCGCCGCAAGCCACCAGTCCCCCGGCGGGCGCAGCCCCTCGCAGCCCGCGGCCAGGAAGGCGTCCCGCACCAGCTCGTAGGAGGGCGGCGCCTGTTCGGCCAGCAGGACCGCATCGTAGAGATCCTTGCCCTGCGGGTACGCGTCGGTGACCAGCCACAGCAGTTTCCAGGCCAGCGACAGGCCGGGCGAGACGGCGAGCACGGCGGCGCCGGGGCCGTCGCCCAGCGGCCGCAGCTCGGTGGGCTCGGCGGCGGCGGGCAGCGGCTCGTTGAAGACGACGTCCAGCTGCACCGTCCCGCCTGGCGTACCCGGAGCGGTCCAGGGCAGGACCATGCGGCGCCCCGGCACCCGGTCGTAGGTCCAGATGTCCTCGGTGACCCGGCCGGCGGCGTCGATCGCCACCCCGCCGTGCGCCCGGGCGGCCGCCTCCGTGTCCCGGGCGAGGTCCCCGAAGAGACCGGTGGTCTCCGGGCCGTCCATCGCCCAGCCGGTGGGGGTCACCAGGAAGTCGAGGTCTCCGGGGTCGCGCGCCGCCTCGCCGAACCAGGTGGCCATCAGCACGCTGCCGCGCAGCACCAGGTGAGGCGCCCACCGGCCGCAGGAGAGCCCGGCGAGCACCAGGTCCAGGGCGGTACGGCGGGCACGGTGCCAGGCGCGGCGCGCGGCCTCGTCCCCGAACACCGGCTCGCCGGCCCGGTAGGCGCGGCCGAACTGCTTGAGCGCCGGGTCGAAGACGGGGGGCTGCCGCAGGCCCTCGGGCGCGGGCAGCAGCGTCCGCGGCAGGCCCCACCGCCTGCGGCTCTCCTCGTCGATCGGCGTGTGCGGGAGGCCGGGGGAGTGCTGCCACAGGCCCTCCCAGGTGCCGTGCTCGCCGGGGGTCGGGGTCATGGGGTGGGCTCCTCCGTGATCCAGCCGTCGTCCAGGGCCAGGTTGCTGTCGTATACGACGTACTCCCGCTCCACCTCGACGATCCGATGGGGAACGGGCGGTGCGGCCAGGGCCTCCAGCAGGGCGGTCAGGCGCTCCTCCGCGGTGGCCCGGCCCACGCGGGCGCAGCGCTGGGTGACGAACCGCTCCTCGTGGCCGTCGGCGCGAACCCTGCGGGCATTCCACGAGACGTGGGCGGCGTGCGGGAGGACGAGGCGTTCCAGCGCGGCCCGGTCGTGTCCTGGCGGCAGCAGCAGCTTCACATGGTGCTCGAAGTAGCGGCCCGGGTGGCCCGCGCCGGCCGCCGCGTCGTGCTGCGGCACGCCCTGGGCCCAGGGCGCCGCCTCGGTCTTGGTCCTGACCACGGGATACCCTGCCGCCGCCAGCTCGGCGGCCAGCCGACCCGTCTCCGCGGCCCGGCCCGCGGCCGAGCCGTTGCCCCTGAGCGTCACCATCGGCTGGGAGCGGGAACGGCCCCGGGCCAGCACGATGTGGACGAAACCGAGCCCACGCCCGGCGGCCCAGGCCGCCAGCTCCCCGACGCCGGAAGCCGGGCAGTCCACGGTCAGGTGCGTCTCCAACTCGCCGTGTATGTCGGGGACTTCCACTGCCGTGTCCCCGTGCCGCCGCCCACGCATGACCGTACTCTCCCAGGCTGGGGGACCCGGGGGCCACCGATATCGGGGCAACGGCCCTGCCGAGCCGGCGGCCTTCCGCGCGAGCTGCCGCCTCCGGCGAGGGGTGCCGCCTTCGGGGAGGGGTGTCGCCTCCGGCGAGGGGTGCCGCCTCCGGCGAGGGGTGCCGCCTCCGGCTGGGTGGTTGGGCGGGGCGGAAGCGGTGGGCGGTCTACGTGGCGGGTGGTTGGCCGGGTGCGGGTGGGTGCGGATGCACGAGGGGGAGGCTGGCTGCGGAAGGGGGGGTGCCGTGGGTGGCGGGGGGTTGGCTGTGTGCGGGGGTGTTGGTGGGTGGGGCGCCGTTCCGGGGTGGGTGGGGGGTGTGGGGCGGTGGGTACGGGGGTGGCGGGTCTCGTTGTGGTGGGGGTTACCGATGCAGCTGCTGCCGCGTACGACTTCTCGGGGTGGGCAACGGCCGGGCGCCGTTGTTGATGCCATTCCCGGTGACGAAAGACCATGGGGGTGACCGGTGGTCGGCCGGGTCGGAAGGTGGGAGGGGGTGTTGGTTGGCGGCGGCGGTGGGTGTGGGGCTACCCGTCGTCGGGGTCTTCGCCGTAGGTGACCTTCAGTTCGGCGGTGAGCGCGTCGGCGAGTTGGAGGGTCTGTGCCCGGTCGATGACGATGTGCTTGAGCGAGGCGAGGCCGCGGAGCTGGGAGAGGTCGTTGCCGCGCAGGTCGAGGCCGCGGTACTTCCCGCCGTCGAACTCGGACAGGCGCAGGTCGCAGTCGGCGAACAGGGCGGCGCTCAGGTCGCATGCGGCGAAGGTGGTCTCGCGCAGCGATGTCTTCGAGCATGGCGCCCATGAGCTTGCAGTCGCGGAAGACGACACGGGCGATCCTGTTGTCGGCCCACTGCAACGAGGCGAAATCGCAGCCGGTGACCTCCACGGAGTCGACGCGGAGTTTGTCCAGGCGGGCGCGCTGAGCCCGAAGTCCGGAGATCCGCCCGTCCATCAGGTGGGTGTCGGACCCCGGTCGGCTGGCGGATGCCCTCACTGATCCGGGACGCCGAACCCTCCATCCCCCGCAGTGACACCCCCGGCCGTCCGCCCCGGCGCCGGGTTGGAGTCGCGCCCGGCGGGTCCGGAAGGGGCCGCCCGCCGGCAGCGCCTCATTCGTCCCCCAACGTTGGGTAGAAATCGAAAAGACCAGGAGCGCTCCTCCTGACCAGGACCAGATGTTCTCGCGACGTGATCAGGCACACGTACTCGCCCACCTCAAGCGTTCCTTGAACGCTTTCCTCATCGGTTTCACTGCGGCCCTCCTGGTAGTCCCCGCCGTCCACGATCTCCTGGCACGAGCTCCTGGAAGGCATCTCCCGGGTGCTGGTCTCCATGAGGAGACCGGCGCCGTTGTAGACACGGAAGTGATCGGTATCGTCCACGACGGCGAAGTCGTCACCCTCTGACTGCCAGCCGAAAAGGTCGTCCACCTCCGCATTGGAAACCGCATTGGGGAGCAGTTCCCGCCGCACGGGCCAGCCCCAGCCCTGGGATTCTCCCGACGGCGCGGGGGGAGGATCGGAGGTTTCCGACGTTTCCTTTGCCGCCGTGTCTCCGGAACCTGCTCCGGCGAAGAGCGTGGCAATGGCGGTGATCGCGGCCGCGGCCACGGTGAAGACTCCCGTGATCACCGCGATCCTGACCGCCGTGGCGCCGCCTTCACCCGCCCCGCCATCGGACGGCGTGCCACTGCCACTCCCTTGTCCCGCCCCTCCGGCGCCGCCACCGCGGGACGTGTCGCCATCCTCGCCCGCGCCGTCGGGCCCATCGCCTTCCTCCGTCATGGCTGCCTGCTCCCCCCCGCCGGCACGACGAATACCGGCGTTACTGGTGGTGATCATGACAGCAGTCCGGCTCACCGGCAACCGCCTATGGAAACCGTGGGTCACGCCCGCCCACCCGGTAGGGTCACCGGCCATGCATCCCGTGACCCGCACCAGTGACCGTCTCCTGCTGGGTGAGCTCACGCTCGACGACGTCGACGCGGTCCACGCCATCTACGGCAGCCCGGAGGCGACCCGGTACCTGTCGTTCGAGCCGCGTACCCGGGAGCAGGTCGGGCACATCGTGGCCCGGGCCATGGTGTCCGCGACGACGACGCCACGGACCGAGTACTCCCTGGCCGTCCGCGAGCGCGACGGCAACCGGCTCGTCGGCTTCGCGCGGCTTGCCCTCGAAGGGCAGGAGGCCGGGACCATCGGGTTCGCGCTCCGCCCGGATCGCTGGGGGCTCGGCTACGGCACCGAACTGGTGAAGTCCCTGCTCGGGTTCGGCTTCGACTCGCTGCGGCTGCACCGGATGTGGGCCGCACGCGCCCCGGAGAACGCCGCCTCGCGTGCCGTGCTCCTGCGGGCCGGGATGGTCGAGGAGGGCACCATCCGGCATCACGCGTACGTCCGCGGTGCCTGGCGGGACTCCGTTGTCCACTCCCGGCTCGCCACCGACTGAACACGCGCTGTTCGAGCACACGGCCCTGGCCCACCTGCACCTGGCGCACATGCGCGACAGCATCGCCGGCATCGAGGGCCCGGCGTGGGCCATGCTCAAGGCGACCGAGCAGCACACCGGACAGCCCCTCGGGGACGCCCCCCCTGTTCGAGTCCGCACTGACCGCGGCCAGGATGGCCGAGCCCTACCCCGAACTACTGGCCGCCAGCTCCCACCTCCTGAGCCTCGGACACCGCTGACCCGACCCGCCACACACGCCCACTAC
>NZ_RBAL01000011.1 GCF_003626535.1 Streptomyces hoynatensis | reverse complement strand
GGTTCCCGGTGTTCGCCGCCGCCCTGGACGAGGCGCTGGCGCTGCTCGACCCGGCGGTGCGCGAGGTGATGTGGGGCGCGGACAAGGCGGAGCTGGACCGTACCGGGGTGGCGCAGCCCGCGCTGTTCGCCATCGAGGTGGCGCTGTATCGACTTGTCGAGTCCTGGGGCGTGCGGCCCGAGTTCGTCGCGGGCCACTCGATCGGCGAGATCGCGGCGGCGCACGTCGCGGGGGTGCTGTCCCTGGAGGACGCCTGCACGCTGGTGTCGGCGCGGGCGCGGCTGATGCAGGCGCTGCCCGAGGGCGGCGCCATGATCGCCGTCCAGGCGTCCGAGGACGAGGTGACCCCGCTGCTGACCGAGCGGGTGGCCGTGGCCGCCGTCAACGGCCCCCAGGCCGTGGTGCTCTCCGGCGACACCGACGCCGTCCTCGAAGCCGCCGCGGCCATCGAGGCCCAGGGCCGCAAGACCACCGTGCTCCCGGTGTCGCACGCCTTCCACTCCCCGCTGATGGACCCGATGCTGGAGGAGTTCCGGGAGGCCGTGACCGGCCTCGCCTTCGCCGAGCCCCGGCTGGGCATCGTGTCGAACCTGACGGGCCGCCTCGTCGAGGCCGGGGAACTGGGCTCGGCCGGGTACTGGGTGCGGCACGTGCGGGAAACCGTGCGGTTCGCCGACGGGGTCGGCGCCCTGCGCGACGCGGGCGCCGACGTGTTCCTCGAACTGGGCCCCGACGGCGTGCTGTCGGCGATGGCCGCCCACACCCTGGACGGCGAGCAGGCCCGGATCGTGCCCTCCCTGCGCAAGGACCGCGCCGAGGAGACCACCCTCCTCACCGCGCTGGCCCACCTGCACGTGGCCGGCGTCGCCGTGGACTGGGCCCCCCTCTTCGCAGGCACCGGGGCGCGCCGCGTCGACCTGCCGACCTACGCCTTCCACCACGAGCGCTACTGGCCCGCCCGCGTCACCCGCCCCGGCGACGCCGACGGCCTCGGCCTGTCCGCCGCCCAGCACCCGCTGCTCGGCGCCTCGGTGGAACTCGCCGAGGGCGAGGGCCTGTTGTTCACCGGCCGGCTGTCGCTTTCCTCGCACCCCTGGCTGGCGGATCACGCCGTGATGGGGCAGGTGCTGCTGCCCGGGACGGCGTTCGTGGAGCTGGCCGTCCGGGCGGGTGACGAGGTCGGTTGCGACCGGGTGGAGGAGCTGACCCTGGCCGCGCCGCTGGTCCTGCCCGAGCAGGGCGCGGTGCAGGTGCAGCTGCGGGTCGGCGTGGCCGACGAGACCGGCCGGCGTTCCTTCGTCGTCCACAGCAGGCCCGAGGGCGCCGCCGACCTGCCGTGGACCCCCAACGCCACGGGCTCGCTGATCACCGCCGGGCCGCCCCAGGTCGAGTTCGACGCCGTGACCTGGCCGCCCGCGGGCGCCGAACCGGTGGAGATCACCGACTGCTACGAGGGCTTCGCCGAAGGCGGGTTCGCCTACGGCCCCACCTTCCGCGGCCTCAAGGCCGCCTGGCGGCGCGGGGAGGAGACCTTCGCGGAGGTGACCCTCCCCGAGGGCGTGGAGCCCGGCGGCTTCGGCCTGCACCCGGCGCTCCTCGACGCCGCCCTGCACGCCTGGATGGTGACCGGCGCGGAACCCGGCGCCGCGGCGGGCCTGCCGTTCTCCTGGGAGGGCGTGTCCCTGCATGCCACCGGCGCGGCGAGCCTGCGGGTGCGCCTGACCCCCGGCAGCGGGGACTCCCTCGGCATCACCGCCGCCGACCCGGCAGGCGAGCTGGTCGCCCACGTCGAGACGCTGGTGACCCGCCCGCTCGCCACCGAGCAGCTCGGCGCCCCCACCGGCGCACCCGACTCCCTCTTCGGGCTGGACTGGATCGCCGCCCCGGCCCTCCCGGCCGGCCTCGGCGACCGCACCGTGGCCGTGCTCGGGGCCGACGACCTCGGCCTCCCGCAGGCCACCCGGCACGCCGACCTCGACACCCTCCCCGAGGAGCGGGTGCCGGGGCTGGTCCTGGTGCCCCTCCCCGAGGCCGCCCCCGGCGAGGCCACCGACGCCCTGCGCGCCCGCACCACCTGGGCGCTTCGCCTGGCCCAGCGGTGGACGGAGGAGGAACGCTTCGCCGACTCCCGGCTGGTGTTCGTCTCGCGCGGCGCCGTGGCCGCCGCCCAGGGCGAGGTGCCCGACCCGGCAGCCGCCGCCCTCTGGGGCCTGGTGCGGTCCGCCCAGTCCGAGCACCCCCACCGCTTCGGCCTGCTCGACCTGCCCGCCGCCCCGCCCGCCGCCGCACTCCTCGGCCAGGCCCTGGCGGTGGAGGAGCCGCAGGTGGCGGTGCGCGAGGATGCGGTGCTGGTGCCGCGTCTGGTGCGCGCCGGGCTGCCCGAGGGCGGGTTCGCGTGGGACCCGCACGGCCTGGTGCTGGTGACCGGCGCCACCGGCGGTCTGGGTGCGGCACTCGCCCGGCACCTGGCGCGGGAACGCGGAGTGCGGCGCCTGCTGCTGGTCAGCCGCCGCGGACGCGACGCCGAAAGCGCCGCCGAACTCCTCGCCGACCTGGAAGAGGCCGGTGCCGAGGCCGAGTTGGTGGCCTGCGACGTCGCCGACCGGGCGGCGCTGGCCGGCCTCCTGGCCGAACGCGAGGTGGCGGCCGTCGTCCACACCGCGGGCGTCCTGGACGACGGCGTCCTCGGCTCCCTCACCCGCGAGCGCCTCGACTACGTCTTCGAACCGAAGGCCGACGCCGCCTGGCACCTGCACGAACTCACCCGGGACCGCGACCTGTCGGCCTTCGTGGTGTTCTCCTCCGCGGCCGGCGTCTTCGGCAACCCCGGCCAGGCCAACTACGCCGCGGCCAACGCCTTCCTCGACGCCCTGATGGCCACGCGCCGCGCCGAGGGCCTGCCCGGCCTGTCGCTGGCCTGGGGCGCATGGACCGGCACCGGCATGCTCGCCGCCGCCGACGACGAACGCCGCGCACGCAGCGGCATGCCCGCGCTGCCGGTGGAGCAGGGGCTTGCCCTGTTCGACGCGGCCCTGGCCGCCCCGCAGGCGCTGCTCCTGCCGGTGCGCCTGGACCTGCCGGTGCTGCGGACGCAGCCGCAGATTCCGCCGCTGCTGCACGGGCTGATCAGGGTGCGGTCCCGGCGGGCCGCCGCCGGCTCCGACACGGCCGTCACGCTCGTGCGCCGCCTGTCCGGGCTGGACGCCGACGCGCGCCGCGAGGCGCTGCTCGGCCTGGTCCGCGGTGAGGTGGCCGCCGTCCTGGGGCACGCCGACGCCGCGAGCATCGAGGCCACCCGGCCGTTCAACGACCTGGGCTTCGACTCGCTGACCGCCGTCGAGCTGCGCAACCGGCTCGGCACCGCCACCGGCCTGCGCCTCCCGGCCACCATGGTCTACGACTACCCGACCCCCACGGCCCTCGCCGACCACCTCCTCGGCGAGCTCTTCGACGCGGCAGAACCCGCAGCGGCCCTGCCCACCCGGGCCCTGCCGCCCGTCTCCGACGACCCGATCGTCATCGTCGGCATGGCCTGCCGCTACCCCGGCGGCGTCTCCTCGCCCGCGGACCTGTGGCGCCTGGTCCTGGAAGGAACGGACGCCATCAGCGAGTTCCCCACCGACCGCGGCTGGGACCTGGCCGGCCTCTACCACCCCGACCCGGACCACCCCGGCACCTCCTACACCCGCAGCGGCGGATTCCTGCACGATGCGGGGGAGTTCGACCCGGAGTTCTTCGGGATGAGCCCGCGGGAGGCCCTGGCCACGGATGCGCAGCAGCGGCTGCTGCTCGAAACCACGTGGGAGGCGATCGAGTCCGCCGGGATCGACCCGGTGTCGCTGCGCGGCAGCCAGACCGGCGTCTTCGCCGGCGTCATGTACAACGACTACTCCTCGATCCTCCACGGCGGCGGCTTCGAGGGACACCAGGGCACCGGCACCTCGCCCAGCGTCGTCTCCGGCCGCCTGTCCTACACCTTCGGCCTGGAGGGCCCCGCCGTGACGGTGGACACGGCCTGCTCCTCCTCCCTGGTGGCGATGCACCTGGCCGCGCAGGCCCTGCGCGCGGGCGAGTGCGACCTGGCGCTCGCGGGTGGCGTGACGGTGATGTCCACGCCCTCGGCGCTGGTGGAGTTCTCGCGGCAGCGCGGGCTGTCCCCCGACGGGCGCTGCAAGGCGTTCTCCGACTCCGCCGACGGCGTCGGCTGGTCCGAGGGCGTCGGCGTCGTGACGCTGGAGCGCCTCTCCGACGCCCGCCGCAACGGGCATCAGGTCCTCGCGGTGCTGCGCGGTTCTGCGGTGAACCAGGACGGTGCGAGCAACGGGCTGACGGCGCCGAACGGTCCCTCGCAGCAGCGGGTGATCCGCCAGGCCCTCGCCGGGGCCGGCCTGTCCACCTCCGACGTGGACGTGGTCGAGGCGCACGGCACCGGCACCACGCTGGGCGACCCGATCGAGGCCCAGGCCCTCCTCGCCACCTACGGGCAGGAGCGCGAACGGCCCGTGCTGCTGGGCTCCATCAAGTCGAACATCGGCCACACCCAGGCCGCGGCGGGCGTGGCGGGCGTCATCAAGATGGTCCTCGCCATGCGGCACGGCCTCGTGCCGCGCACCCTGCACGTGGACGCGCCCTCCTCGCACGTGGACTGGGAGGCGGGCGCCGTCGAGCTGCTGACCGAGCAGACCGAATGGCCCGAGGTGGACCGTCCCCGCCGCGCCGGCATCTCCTCCTTCGGCGTGAGCGGCACCAACGCCCACCTCATCCTCGAACAGGCCCCGGAGACACGGGAGGAGCCCACGCAGGCGGAGCCGGCGGAAACCCCCGCGACCCGCCCCGCCGTGGTGCCGCTGCCGGTGTCGGCGAAGTCGGCCGAGGCCCTGGAGGGTCAGGTCGGGCGCATCGCCACCTTCGCCGCCCAGGCATCCCCGCTGGACGTGGGCTACTCCCTGGTGACCTCCCGGTCGCTCTTCGACCGCCGCGCCGTGCTGCTGGCGAGCGCCGAGGGCGTGACCGAGGCGGCCCGCGGCACCGCCACCGAACGCTCCCTGGCGCTGCTGTTCACGGGTCAGGGTGCGCAGCGTCTGGGTATGGGCCGTGAACTGTACGGGCGTTTCCCGGTGTTCGCCGCCGCCCTGGACGAGGCGCTGGCGTTGCTCGACCCGGCGGTGCGTGAGGTGATGTGGGGCGAGGACGCGGAGGCGCTGAACCGCACCGGGGTGGCGCAGCCCGCGCTGTTCGCCATCGAGGTGGCGCTGTATCGGCTGGTCGAGTCCTGGGGCGTGCGGGCCGAGTTCGTGGCCGGTCACTCCATCGGTGAGATTGCGGCGGCGCATGTGGCGGGGGTGTTCTCGCTGGAGGATGCCTGCGCGTTGGTGTCGGCGCGGGCGCGGTTGATGCAGGCGCTGCCCGAGGGCGGGGCGATGGTGGCCGTGCAGGCCACCGAGGAGGAGGTCACCGCCCGGCTCACCGACGGTGTGTCGATCGCGGCCGTCAACGGGCCTGCCGCGGTGGTGCTTTCGGGTGAGGAGGCGCCGGTTCTGGAGCTGGCCGCTTCGTTTGAGGCGCAGGGGCGGAAGACGAGCCGGCTGAGGGTGTCGCACGCCTTCCATTCGCCGTTGATGGACCCGATGCTGGACGAGTTCCGCGCCGTGGTCGAGGGCCTGTCGTTTGCCGAGCCGCGTATCCCGGTGGTGGCCGCGGGTGAGGTGACCTCGCCCGAGTTCTGGGTGCGGCACGTGCGCGAGGCCGTCCGCTTCGCCGACGCCGTGGGCCGCCTGGTGGAGCAGGGTGCCTCCGCGTTCCTCGAAGTCGGCCCCGACGGGGTGCTGTCGGGGATGGCGGCCGAGTCGGTGCCCGATGGTGCCGTGGTGGTGCCGGTGCTGCGCCGGGACCGCGGCGAGGAGGAGGCGGCCGTCACCGCCCTCGCCCGGCTGCACGTCGCGGGGGCGCGGGTCGAGTGGCGCGCCCTGTTCGCCGGGACCGGCGCCCAGCGGATCGACCTGCCCACCTACGCCTTCCACCACCAGCACTACTGGCCCCCGGTCGTCGCCAGGCCGGGCGACGCCGCCGGGCTCGGACAGCTCGCCGTGGCGCACCCGCTGCTCGGCGCGGCCGTCGAACTCGCCGAGGGCGAGGGCCTGTTGTTCACCAGCCGCCTGTCGCTTTCCTCGCACCCCTGGCTGGCCGACCACGCCGTCATGGGGCAGGTGCTGCTGCCAGGCACCGCCTTCGTCGAACTCGCCGTCCGGGCGGGCGACGAGGTCGGCTGCGACCGGGTCGAGGAGCTGACCCTGGCCGCGCCGCTGGTCCTGCCCGAGCAGGGCGCCGTGCAGATCCAGGTCGCCGTCGGCGCCGCCGACGCCTCGGGCGCCAGGCCGGTAGCGGTCTACTCCCGTCCCGAGGGCGACGCCGGACTGTCGTGGACCCAGCACGCCACCGGCACCCTGACCGCAGCCGCCCCGGCCGCGCCGGAACTCGGCTTCGACGCCGTCGCCTGGCCGCCGCCCGGGGCCGAGCCGGTGGACGTCACCGACTGCTACCCGGGCTTCGCCGAACTCGGCTTCGCCTACGGGCCGGCCTTCCAGGGCCTGCGGTCGGTCTGGCGGCGCGGCGAGGAGGTGTTCGCCGAGGTGGCGCTCCCCGAGGGCGTGGAGCCGGGCGGCTTCGGCCTGCACCCGGCGCTCCTCGACGCCACCCTGCACGCCGCGCTGCTCGCGGGCAGCGGGGAGGAGGGCGGGCTGCCGTTCTCCTGGCAGGGCGTCACGCTGCACGCCACCGGCGCGGCGAGCCTGCGGGTGCGGCTGACCCTCGGCGGGGACGGCACCATGGCGATCGCCTGCGCCGACCCGGCGGGCGGCCCGGTCGCCCGCGTCGAGTCGCTGGTGACCCGCCGGGTGGCCGCCGAACAACTCGGCGAGGCCAGGACCGAGCAGGACTCGCTGTTCGCCGTCGACTGGGTCCCCGCCCCGCCCGCCGCGGCCGGCGAACGGCAGGCGGCGCTGCTGGGCGCCGACCCGTTCGGGCTGGGGGATCTGCCCCGCCACGCCGACCTGGCCGCCCTCGCGGAGGCCGGGGTGCCGGAGGTGGTGCTGGCCCCGCTCGCCGCCGAGGCGGAGGGCGCGCCCGAGGAGATCGCCCGGGCCGTGTCCGCGCGGGCCCTCGCCCTCGCCCAGGAGTGGGTGGCCGACGAGCGGTTCGCCGACTCCCGGCTGGTGTTCGTCACCCGCGGCGCCGTGGCGCCCGCGGACGGCGAGGTGCAGGACCCGCCGACGGCCGCGGTGTGGGGCCTGGTGCGGTCCGCCCAGTCCGAGCACCCCCACCGTTTCGGCCTGCTCGACCTCGACGCCGGCTCCGGCCCCGAGGCGCTGGCCTCCGCCCTGGCGGTGGAGGAGCCGCAGGTGGCGGTGCGCGAGGGTGCGGTGCTGGTGCCGCGTCTGGTGCGCGCGGGGCTGCCCGAGGGCGGGTTCGCGTGGGACCCGGAGGGCCTGGTGCTGGTGACCGGGGCGACCGGCGGTCTGGGTGCGGCGCTCGCCCGGCACCTGGCGCGGGAGCGCGGGGTGCGCAGGCTGCTGCTGGTCAGCCGCCGCGGGCGCGACGCGGAAAGCGCGGCCGGGCTCTTCGCCGACCTGGAAGAGGCCGGTGCCGAGGCCGAGTTGGTGGCCTGTGACGTCGCCGACCGGGCGGCGCTGGCCGGCCTGCTGGCCGAGCGCGAGGTGCGGGCGGTGGTGCACACCGCGGGCGTCCTGGACGACGGCGTCCTCGGCTCCCTCACCCGCGAGCGCCTCGACTACGTGTTCCGGCCCAAGGTGGACGCGGCCTGGCACCTGCACGAACTCACCCGGGAGCGTGAGCTGTCGGCCTTCGTGGTGTTCTCCTCGGCGGCCGGCGTCTTCGGCACCCCGGGGCAGGCCAACTACGCCGCGGCCAACGCCTTCCTCGACGCCCTGATGGCCAGGCGCCGCGCCGAGGGCCTGCCCGGCGTGTCGATGGCCTGGGGCGCCTGGGCGGAGGCCGGCATGCTGATGGCCTCGGACGCCGAGCGGATGGCCCGTTCCGGCATGCCGGCGCTGTCGGTGGAGCAGGGGCTTGCCCTGTTCGACGCGGCCCTGGCCGCCCCGCAGGCGCTGGTCCTGCCGGTGCGCCTGGACCTGCCGGTGCTGCGGGCCCAGGCGCAGATTCCGCCGCTGCTGCACGGGCTGATCAGGGTGCGGTCCCGGCGGGCCGCCGCCGGCTCCGACACGGCGGTCACGCTGGTGCGCCGCCTGTCCGGGCTGGACGCCGACGCGCGCCGCGAGGCGCTGCTCGACCTGGTGCGGGGCGAGGTCGCCGAGGTGCTGGCGCACGCCGACCTCTCCAGGATCGAGGCCGACCGGCAGTTCAAGGATCTCGGCTTCGACTCGCTGACCGCGGTCGAGCTGCGCAACCGGCTGTCCACGGCCACCGGGCTGCGCCTGCCGGCCACCATGGTCTACGACTACCCGACCCCCGCCGCTCTCGCCGGGCACCTGCACGAGGAACTGTTCGACGCGGCGCAGGAGGCGGCCGCCGTCCCGGCGCGGGCGCTGCCGCCGGTGTCGGACGACCCGATCGTCATCGTCGGCATGGCCTGCCGCTACCCCGGCGGCGTCGCCTCGCCCGAGGACCTGTGGCAGCTGACCCTGGACGGCACCGACGCCATCTCCGGCTTCCCCACCGACCGCGGCTGGGACCTCGACGCCCTGTACCACCCCGACCCGGACAACCCCGGCACCGCCTACACCCGCAGCGGCGGATTCCTGCACGACGCGGGCGACTTCGACCCGGCGTTCTTCGGGATGAGCCCCAGGGAGGCGATCGCCACCGACTCCCAGCAGCGGCTGCTGCTCGAAACCACGTGGGAGGCGATCGAGTCCGCGGGGATCGACCCGGTGTCGCTGCGCGGCAGCGCCACCGGCGTCTTCGCCGGCGTCATGTACAACGACTACGGGGCGGGCCTGGGCGGCGGCGAGTTCGAGGGCCACCAGGGCACCGGCTCCTCGCCGAGCGTGGCGTCCGGACGCGTCGCCTACACCTTCGGCTTCGAGGGGCCCGCGGTGACCGTGGACACGGCCTGCTCCTCCTCGCTGGTGGCGATGCACTGGGCGATGCAGGCGCTGCGGGCGGGGGAGTGCGACCTGGCGCTCGCGGGTGGCGTGACGGTGATGTCCACGCCCTCGGCGCTGGTGGAGTTCTCGCGGCAGCGCGGGCTGTCCCCCGACGGGCGCTGCAAGGCGTTCTCCGACTCCGCCGACGGCGTCGGCTGGTCCGAGGGCGTCGGCCTGCTGGTGCTGGAGCGCCTGTCGGACGCCCAGCGCCACGGGCACCGGGTCCTCGCCCTGGTGCGCGGCTCTGCGGTGAACCAGGACGGGGCGAGCAACGGGCTGACGGCGCCGAACGGGCCCTCGCAGCAGCGGGTGATCCGCCAGGCCCTCGCCGGCGCGGGCCTGTCCACCTCCGACGTGGACGTCGTCGAGGCGCACGGCACCGGCACCACGCTGGGCGACCCGATCGAGGCGCAGGCCCTCCTGGCGACCTACGGGCAGGACCGGGAACGGCCGCTGCTGCTGGGCTCCATCAAGTCGAACATCGGGCACACCCAGGCCGCGGCGGGCGCCGCCGGCGTCATCAAGATGATCATGGCGATGCGGCACGGCGTGCTGCCCAAGTCCCTGCACATCGACGCGCCCTCCTCGCACGTGGACTGGGAGGCAGGCGCGGTGCACCTGCTGACCGAGCAGACCGAATGGCCCGAGGTGGACCGGGCCCGCCGGGCGGCGGTCTCCTCCTTCGGCGTCTCGGGCACCAACGCCCACGTCATCATCGAGCAGGCCCCGCACACCCCCGCGGAGATCGAGACCCCGCAGACCGAGCCCGCGGCCGTGCCGCTGCCCGTCTCGGCCCGCACCGCGGGCGCCCTCGACGGGCAGGTGGAGCGGATCGTCGCGTTTGCCGAGGCGGAGCTTCCGGTGGATGTGGGCTTGTCGTTGGTGACCTCGCGGTCGGTGTTCGAGCACCGGGCGGTGCTGCTGGCCGGTGAGGAGGGCGTCGCCGAGGTGGCCCGTGGCGTGGCGGGGGAGCGGCGTCTTGCGGTGCTGTTCACCGGTCAGGGTGCGCAGCGCCTCGGGATGGGGCGTGAACTGTACGCCAGGTTCCCGGTGTTCGCCGCCGCCCTGGACGAGGCGCTGGCGCTGCTCGACCCGGCGGTGCGCGAGGTGATGTGGGGCGCGGACAAGGCGGAGCTGGACCGTACCGGGGTGGCGCAGCCCGCGCTGTTTGCCATCGAGGTGGCGCTGTATCGGCTGGTCGAGTCCTGGGGCGTGCGGCCCGAGTTCGTCGCGGGCCACTCGATCGGCGAGATCGCGGCGGCGCACGTCGCGGGGGTGCTGTCCCTGGAGGACGCCTGCACGCTGGTGTCGGCGCGGGCGCGGCTGATGCAGGCCCTGCCCGAGGGCGGCGCCATGATCGCCGTCCAGGCGTCCGAGGACGAGGTGACCCCGCTGCTGACCGAAGGCGTCGCGATCGCCGCCGTCAACGGGCCCGCCTCCGTGGTGCTCTCCGGCGAGGAGCAGGCCGTCCAGGCCGTCGCCGGCGCCCTCCGGGACCAGGGCCGCAAGACCACCGCCCTGGCCGTCTCGCACGCCTTCCACTCCCCGCTGATGGACCCGATGCTGGCGGAGTTCCAGGCGGCCGTCGCGGGCCTCACCTTCCACGAGCCCCGCATCCCCGTCGTGTCCAACCTCACCGGACGGCTCGCCGGCGAGGCCGACCTGCGCAGCCCCGCGTACTGGGCGCGGCACGTGCGGGAGACCGTCAGGTTCGCCGACGGGGTGGGCGCGCTCGCCGAGGCGGGCGCCACCGCCTTCCTCGAACTCGGCCCCGACGGGGTGCTCACCGCCCTGGCCGCCGCCTCGCTGCCCGAGGACGCCCTCCTCGTGCCCTCCCTGCGCAAGGACCGGGACGAGGAGACCGCCGCCGTCACCGCGCTGGCCCGCCTGCACGTGGCCGGCGTGCCCGTCGACTGGGCGCCCCTCTTCGCGGGGACCGGCGCCCAGCGGGTCGACCTGCCCACCTACGCCTTCCAGCACCAGCGGTTCTGGCCGGCCGGAACGCTGCGGGCCGGCGACGGCGCGGGCATCGGCCAGGTCGCCATCGGCCACCCGCTGCTCGGGGCCTCGGTGGAACTCGCCAACGGCGAGGGCCTGTTGTTCACCAGCAGGCTGTCCCTGTCCACGCACCCCTGGCTGGCCGACCACGCCGTCATGGGCCGCGTCCTGCTGCCCGGCACCGCCTTCGTGGAACTCGCCATCAGGGCGGGCGACGAGGTCGGCTGCGACCGCATCGAGGAGCTGACCCTGGCCGCGCCGCTGGTCGTCCCCGAACACGGCGCCGTGCAGGTCCAGGTGTCCGTCGGCGCCCCCGACGAGTCGGGGGCCCGCCCGCTGGCCGTCTACTCGCGGCCCGAGGGAGCCGCCGACCAGCCCTGGCTGGAGAACGCCACCGGCACCCTCACCGGCAACGGGCACAAGCCGGACTTCGACGCCGTCGCCTGGCCGCCCGCCGAGGCGGAACCCGTCGAGGTCGCCGGATGCTACGAGGGCTTCGCGGAGATCGGCTTCGCCTACGGCCCCGTCTTCCAGGGCCTGAAGTCGGTGTGGCGCAAGGGAGAGGACGTCTACGCCGAGGTGGCGCTGCCCGAGGACGTGCCAAGCGAGGCATACGGGCTGCACCCCGCCCTGCTGGACGCAACCCTGCACGCCTACCTGCTCGCCGGCTCGGGCGAGGGCGGCGGGGGCCTGCCGTTCTCCTGGGAGGGCGTCTCCCTGCACGCCACCGGCGCCTCCGCGCTGCGGGTGCGGCTGCGCCCCTCCGGGGACGCGCTGGCCCTCGCGGTGGCCGACACCGCGGGCCAGCCCGTGGCCACCATCGAGACCCTGACGCTGCGCACCGTGTCCACCGAGCAGCTCGGCGAGGGGGAACCGGGCCGCGAGCCGCTGTTCCGCCTCGACTGGGTGCCCGCCGCCACCGAGCCCGCCGAGGCCCCCTCCTGGGCCCTCGCCGGACCCGACGTCCTCGGCCTGGCCGAAAGCCTCGGCGGGCGGCCGGGATTCGAGAGCCTGTCCGCCCTCGCCGAGGCGCCCGAGGTGCCCGAGGTCGTGGTGATGCCGCTCGCGGCCCCCGACCTGCCGGTCGCCAAGGCCGCCCACGAGGTCACCGCACAGGCGCTCGGCGTTCTGCAGGAGTGGCTCGCCGAGGAGCGGTTCGCCCACTCCCGGCTCGTGCTCGTCACCCGCGGCGCCGTGGCCGCCGAGCCCACCGACACCGTCGACGTGGCCACGGCCGCCGTCTGGGGCCTGGTCCGCTCCGCGCAGTCCGAGAACCCCGGGCGCCTGACCCTGGTCGACGTCGACTCCGCCGACCTGTCCCTGGCCGTCCTGCCGCAGACCTTCGGCGAGGAACCCCAACTCGCCGTCCGCGAGGGCCTGATCCTGACCGCCAGGCTCGCCCGGGTCGCCGTGCCCGCAGCCCCGGCAGGTCAGGCCGCGGAAGAGGCCGCGCAGGAGGCGCCCGCCGGGCAGGACGCCCTTCCCGAGGCTGGCTGGGACGGCGAGGGAACCGTGCTGATCACCGGCGGCACCGGTGGCCTCGGCGCCCTGCTCGCCCGGCACCTGGTCGTCGCACGCGGCGCGCGCAGCCTGCTGCTCGTCAGCCGCCGCGGCCCGGAGGCGGAAGGCGCGGCGGAACTCGTCGCGGAACTCGCCGGGCACGGGGCCCACGCCGAGGTCGCCGCCTGCGACGTGTCCGACAGGTCCGCGCTCGCCGCGCTGCTCGGCGCGCACCAGGTGACCGCCGTCGTGCACACCGCGGGCGTCCTGGACGACGGGGTGATCGGCTCCCTGACGCCGGAGCGGCTGACGGCCGTGCTGCGGCCCAAGGTGGACGCCGCCTGGCACCTGCACGAGCTCACCCAGCACCGCGAGCTGCGGGCGTTCGTGCTGTTCTCCTCCGCCGCCGGCGTCTTCGGCAACCCGGGCCAGGGCAACTACGCGGCGGCCAACGCCTTCCTCGACGCGCTGGCCGTCCACCGCAGGGAGCTGGGCCTGCCCGGGCTCTCGCTCGGCTGGGGCGCCTGGGCGCAGACCGGGATGGTCGCCGCGACCGAGGCCGACCGCATGGCCCGCTCCGGGATGCCGCCGATCACCGAGGAACAGGGACTTGCCCTCTTCGACGCCGCCGTCGAGGGCGCCGAGGCCGCGGTGCTGCCGGTGCGTCTCGACCTGTCCGTGCTGCGGGCCCAGCCCGAGGTGCCGGCGCTGCTGCGGGGCCTGGTGCGGACCAGGGCCCGCCGCTCGGCCGCCGGGGCCGAGGGGGCCGAGTCCCTGGTGCGGCGCCTGAACGGGCTCACCGAGGCGGAGGTCCGCGAGGCCCTGCTCGACCTCGTCAAGGAGCAGGTCGCCACGGTCCTCGGCTACGCGGACACCGCGGAGATCGAGGCGGAACGGCAGTTCAAGGAGCTGGGCTTCGACTCGCTGACCGCGGTCGAGCTGCGCAACCGCCTGGGCGCGGCCACCGGCCTGCGGCTGCCCGCCACCCTCGTCTTCGACTACCCGACGCCCACCGAGCTGGTCGGCCTGCTGCTGGACCAGCTCGACCTCGACACCAGGGAGGACACCGGCGGCGTCCTCGCCGAACTCGACGCGCTGGAACGCGCCATCGGCAAGGCCGCCGTCGACGAACAGCTCTTCAAGCAGGTCGCCGGGCGCCTGGAGGTGCTGCGCACCCGGTGGGCCTCGCTGCGGGAGGACCCGAAGAAGGCCGAGGAGCCCGAGGTGGACTTCGACACCGCCTCGGACGACGACCTGTTCGCCATGCTCGACGACGAACTGGGCCAGGACTGACCGGCCCCGGGGCGAGGCGCCGCGCGCCCACCCGCCGCCGTCCCCGCATCGGGCGGCGGCGGGCGGGCCGCCGCGGCGGGCGGGCGGCCCGGCTCCCCGGCCAGGACCCGGCTCAGCGCGCGGGCGTGCGCCCGGCGGCGAGTTCCGCGAAGACGTGCGCGGGGTCGCGCTGCTTCCAGTACCGGAACAGCAGGGAAACCTCCCCGTCCGCGGCGGCGAACGAGCCGATCGGCCGCGCGGCGTCCACGAGGTAACGCGGCTCGTCCCACTGCTGCGCCAGCACCGCCAGCGGGCGGTCGGCCACCAGCACCCAGGTGGCGCGCCCGCCGGCGATCGTGGCCAGGAAGTGGCCCGCCACGATCCCGTCGACGACCTCGGCCAGCGAGGCGCCGGGCGGCACGTCCAGGGTCTCGGCGTGCGGCAGGGCGTCGTCCCCCATGGCGACGCTGCTGCGGTCCACGCGGACCCTCACGGCAGGCCCGCCTCCCCGGCCGCCTCCGCCGCCCCCGGCAGTTCCGCCAGCAGCCCCGCGGCGCCCTGGTGGCCGGCCCGGGCGGCGGCCCCGAGCCAGGAGGCGGCCTCCCGCTCCTCGCCCGCCTCCAGCCGCAGGCGCCCCAGATTGGCCATCGCGTCGACGTGCCCGGCCCGGGCCGCCCGCTCGAACCACCGCCCGGCCTCCGCCCGGTCGCCCCCGAGCACGTGCTGGATGGCGAGGTTGTTCATCGCGGTGGTCACCCCGGCCTCGGCGGCCCGCAGGTACCAGTCCTTCGCCTCCTCGCGCCGGCCGGCCCGGGCCAGGAGCGCGGCCAGGTCGTTCATCGCCAGGGCGTGGCCCGCCTCCGCGGCGCGCCGGAACCACCGCTGCGCCTCCTCCAGGCCCTCCGGGCGCGGCAGGGACACCCCCAGCTCGTACATCGCCCAGGCGTCCCCGGCCCCGGCGGCGCGCTCCAGCCAGGAGTGCGCCTCCCGCTCCCTGCCGTCCTGGCGGGCCAGCCACACCAGGCACTTGACCGCGGTGAGGTCGCCCTCCTCGGCGGCCGGGCGGAAGTGGCGTTCGGCCGCCTCCAGCAGGCCGAAGGTGGCCAGTTGCCCGCTCCAGTGGGCGGCGGCGCGCTCGTCGTCGTCCGCCGCCGCCTGCGGCAGGACGGTCATCGCCACGGGGCCGATGCCTCGCGAGAGGCTGTCGTCGACAGTCATGCCGCACAACCTACTCAGCCCGCCCCGCTCTCCTCGACTCGCCCGTGATTACCGCGAGTTGAGGGAGTGCCGGGCGCGGCGGGGGCGGCGGGGCGCCCGCCCTCGGCCGGTCGCGGGCGGGCCCGGCCGAGGGCGGGCGGGCCCGGTCAGGGCCGGTCCTGGGCGGTGTTGGCCAGGAGCCGCCGGGTGCGGGAGGGGGCCCAGCCGGGGAGCGCGGCGAGGATGTCGGCCAGGGAGGTCGCGGCCAGGCTGCTGCGCCAGGCCTCGTGCGCCTCCGCCATCTTCTGCGCCAGGAGACAGGGCGTGCGGCACTCCTCGGGCGGCAGCGCGCCCCGGCCCTGCCGGCGGATCTCGCGGCACTCGTAGGGGGAGGACACGCCGTCGACCGCCTCCACTATCTGCAGCAGCGTGATCTCGGCCGTGGGCCTGGCCAGCCGGAACCCGCCGCGCGGGCCCGTCGTCGCGGTCAGCACCCCGGCCCGGACCAGCGCCTGCAACTGCTTGGCCAGGTAGGGCGCGGGCAGGTCGAAGTACTGGGCGAGCTGTGCCGCCGAGGCGGTGGCCCCTGCCTCGAGTTGCGCCAGCGAGGCGGCGCAGTGCAACAGCCATTCCGTACTCACAGGCAGCTTCATGGTCACCGATTCTATCCAAGAGATTGCGGATCCATTGAGTCCTTAATATGCTGTGTGGGCAGCAAGGCAGACAGAGGAGAAAACGCCATGACCATGCGGATCGCCGTCGCCGGAGCGACCGGGAACATCGGGGCCCTCACCGTCGCCGCCCTGGAACGGGCCGGGCACCAGGTCGTACGCATCAGCCGCTCCCTCGGCGTGGACCTGACCAGCGGCGAGGGCCTGGACGCGGCCCTGGCCGGGGTCGAGGCCGTCGTCGACGCCACCAACAGCACGGCCACCGACCGGGAGGAGGCGGTCTCCTGGTTCCGCACCACCACCGGCAACCTGCTCGCCGCCGGGGAGCGGGCCGGCGTCCGCCACCACGTCCTGCTCTCCATCGCCGGGGTGCACCGCGCCGAAGGCAACGCCCACTACGCGGGCAAGCGCGAGCAGGAACGCCTGGTGACCCAGGGCCCGCTGCCCTGGACGATCCTCCCGGCCACCCAGTTCCACGACTTCGCCGCCATGGTGACCGGCTGGACCGAGCACGAGGGAGTGGCCACCATCGCCCCCCTGCTGGTGCAGCCGGTCGCGCCCGGGGACGTGGCCGAGGTGCTCGCCGAGATCGCCGCCGGCGCGCCGCAGGGACGCCACCGCGACCTCGCGGGACCCGAGCCGCAGGACCTGGTGGACATGGCCCGGCGCACCAACGAGGCGCGCGGCCGCACCGTGCGGCTCGTGCCGACCTGGTCCGGCCTGTTCGACTCCTCGATGGCCGGCGAGGTGCTGCTGCCCGGGCCGGACGCCAGGATCGCGCCCACCACCTTCGAGCAGTGGCTGGCCACGCAGCGCTGAGCCGCGTCCCTCAGCCTTGCCCGTGCCTCAGCCCTGCCGGCGCGGGCGCCCGGCCAGGGCCAGGGTGCGGCGGGCGCCGGCGACGACGGCCGCGTCCACGAACCTGCCGTCCGGCAGGGCCAGCGCCCCCGCATCCGTCACCGCGGCCCTGACCACCTCGGCCGCCTGTGCGACCTCCGCCTCGGTCGGCAGGTACGCCTCCTCGATCACCGGCAGCTGCCTGGGGTGGATCGCCGTGCGGCCCAGAAAGCCGAGGGCGCGGCCCTGCGCGCAGGAACGGGCCAGGCCCGCCGTGTCGCGGACGTCCGGGTACACCGACTGCGGCGGCGGCGCCAGTCCCGCGGCCCGCGCCGCCACCACCGCCCGCCCGCGCGGCCAGGCCAGGCCGCTGCCGTCGCTGACGCCCAGATCCGCCCGCAGATCCGCCTCGCCCAGCGCGATGCCGGCCACCGCGGGATGCGCGGTGGCCACCGCGAAGGCCAGCTCCACCCCCAACGCGCTCTCCAGCAGCGGGTACAGCGGCGGCACCCGCTCCCCGGCCCAGCCCACGACCCGCGCCACGTCCCCGGGCCCGTTCACCTTCGGCAGCCGCAGCCCGTCCAGCCCGGGCAGCGGCGCCAGACGCCGCACCTCCCGCTCGGCCAGCGGGCCCGTCAGCGCGTTGACCCGCACGTGCACCGGCACCGGCGGCACCGAGGAGAGCAGTTCCGCCGTGGCGTCCAGCGCATAGGACTTCCGCTCGGGCGCCACCGCGTCCTCCAGGTCCACCAGCACCACATCCGCCCCGGAACGCAGCGCCTTGGCCACCACCCCGGGCCGGTCGCCCGGCGCGTACAGCCAGGTCAGGTACGTGCTCTCCGCGGCCCGCACCCCGTTCACAGCACGCCCTCCGCCCGCAGCGCGGCGATCTCCGCCTCCGACATGCCGAGCCCCCCGAGGACCGCGTCGGTGTCCGCGCCGTGCGGGCGCCCCGCCCACCTGATCGCCCCCGGGGTGTCCGACAGGCGGAAGAGGACGTTCTGCATGCGCAGCGTGCCGAGTTCCTCGTCCTCGACCTCGGTGATCGAGCCGAGCGCCCGGTACTGCTCGTCCGCCAGCACGTCCCTGACGTCGTAGACCGGGGCGATCGCCGCCTCCGCCTTCTCGAAGGCCGACACCACCTCGTCCCGCGGGTGCGCCGCGATCCACGAGCCGACGGCCTCGTCCAGCTCGTCCGCGTGCGCCGCCCGGCCCGCGCCCGTGGCGAACCACTCCTCGCCGATCACCTCGGGGCGCCCCACCAGGCGCATCACGCGCTCGGCGACGGACTGCGCCGAGGTCGACACCGCCACCCACTTCCCGTCGGCGGTCCGGTAGGTGTTGCGCGGCGCGTTGTTCGAGGAACGGTTCCCGGTGCGCTGCTGCACGTAGCCCAGCTGGTCGTACCACAGCGGGTGCGGGCCGAGCACCGTCAGCATCGGCTCGATGATCGCCATGTCCACCACCTGCCCGCGGCCGGTGGCCTCCCGCCCGGCGAGCGCGGTCATCACGGCGTAGGCCGTGGACAGGGCCGCGATGGAGTCGGCCAGCCCGAAGGGCGGCAGCGTCGGCGGCCCGTCCGGCTCCCCGGTGATCGCCGCGAAGCCGCTCATCGCCTCGGCGAGCGTCCCGAACCCGGGCCTGCGGGCGTAGGGCCCGAACTGGCCGAAGCCGGTGACCCGGGCCAGCACGAGCCGCGGATTGACGGCGGAAAGCTCCTCGAAGCCCAGGCCCCAGCGCTCCAGCGTGCCCGGCCTGAAGTTCTCGATCACGACGTCGGCTTCGGCGGCCAGCCGCAGCAGGACATCCCGCCCCGCGGGCCGCGACAGGTCGATCGTGACCGTCCGCTTGTTGCGGCCGAGCAGCTTCCACCACAGGCCCACCCCGTCCTTGGCGGGGCCGTGGCCGCGGGAGGGGTCCGGCTTCCCCGGGTGCTCCACCTTGATCACCTCGGCGCCGAAGTCGCCGAGCATCGTGGCGGCCAGCGGCCCGGCGAACAGCGTCGCCAGGTCGATGACCCGCAGCCCCGCCAGCGGCCCCTGCCCCGGCCGGGGCCGCGGCCCGGTCCCGTTGGTCTCGTTCGCCGCGTCGGCCCCGTGGGTCTCCTCGGCCCCGGTGGCCCCTGTGTCTTCGTTCATCGTGCTTCCTGGAGGTCCTTGACGAACACGGCGTCGATCTCCTCGCGCCGTGGCATGGAGGAGGAGGCGCCCGGGCGCTGCACGGACAGGGCGGCGGCCGCCGCCGCCCAGGCCAGCGCCTCCGGCATCGCGCGGCCCTCCCCGCGCGCCACCGCGAGCGCCCCCACGAAGGTGTCCCCGGCGGCCGTGGTGTCCACCGCCCGCACCCGCCGCGCCGGCACGGTCAGGGGCCGCGCGCCGCGCGCCGCGTACAGGCAGCCCGCCTCGCCCAGGGTGATCACGACCTCGGGCACCCGCTCCAGCAGCGCCTCGGCGGCCGGGCGCGCGTCCCGGTGGCCGGTGAGGGCGGCGGCCTCGTGCTCGTTGGGCACCAGCAGGTCGACGTGGGAGAGGAGTTCCCCCGGCAGCTCCCGCGCGGGCGCCGGGGTGAGCACCGTGGGCACGCCGCGGGACCTGGCGGCCCGCGCCCCGGCGACGACGCCGGCCATCGGCAGCTCCAGCTGCAGCAGCAGCGCCCCGGCCGCGGCGATGCGCTCCTCGTCCCCGGGGGCAAGGCCGGTCACCGTGCCGTTGGCGCCGGGGACCACGACGATCGCGTTGCCGCCCTCGTCGTCCACCACGATGTGCGCGGTGCCGCTCGGTCCCGGCACCGTGCGCAGCCCGGCCGTGTCCACGCCCGAGCCGGCCAGCGCGGCCCGCAGCCTGGGCCCGAACTCGTCCTCGCCGACCGCGCCGATCATCGTGACCGAGCCGCCCGCCCTGGCCGCGGCGATCGCCTGGTTGGTGCCCTTGCCGCCGGGCACCGTGCGGAACTCCCTGCCGGTGACGGTCTCCCCGCGGCGCGGCGCGGCCGGCACGTAGGCGACCAGGTCCATGTTGGTCGAGCCGAGCACGGCGATGGCCGGTGCGCTGCTGCTCATCGGGCGGCCTCCAGGGTGAGGGTGGCGAGGCGGTCGAAGCCGACGCCGTCGAAGCCCGCGACCGTGGTCGACAGGCGGTTCTTCAGCGGGGCGGTCCACCGGGCGGGGATCGCCTCGGGCGAGCCGGCGAGCAGCCCGGCAAGGGAGCCGGCCGTCGCCCCGTTCGAGTCGGTGTCCCAGCCGCCGGAGACCACCCGGCAGATCGAGGCGGTGAAGTCGCCGTCCGCGTGGGTCAGCGCGGCGGCGAGCAGCGCCGCGTTGGGCAGCACGTGCACCCAGTGGTGCCCGGCGAACCGCGCGTGCAGCCGGTCCACGACGGCCTCGAAGGCGGCCGCCCCCGGCCCGGCCGCGCGCGCCGCCTCGATGCCGAACCTGACCGCCGCGGCCAGCCGGGAGCCGGGCGGCACCACGGCCAGCCCCGCCCGCAGGCAGCCGTGCACGTCCACGCCGCCCCCGGCCGCCGCGGCGATCGCCGCCGCCGCGAACATCGCGCCGTACACGCCGTTGGCCGTGTGCGTGAGCACCGCGTCCCGGTGGGCCAGCTCCGCCGCGGCGGCCGGGTCGCCCGGCCGAATCCAGCCGAAGACGTCGGCCCGGATCAGCGCCCCGATCCACTCCCGGAACGGGTTGCGGAAACGGGCCGTCTCCGGCGGCTCGACGCCGGCCAGGAGGTTGCGGTAGGCGACCCGCTCCGCGGTGAACGTCCGGCCGGCCGGCAGCTCGTCAAGCCACAGCGAGGCCACGTCGGCGGTCGTGAACCCGGGCCCGTACCGCTGCAGCAACAGCAGCCCGAGCAGCGGGTAGTTGAGGTCGTCGTCCTCGGGGGCCCCGTCGATGTTCTCGGCCAGCGAGGTGGCCGCGGAGCGGCGGTTCCACGGGTGGGCCGCGGCCGTCTCGGGCGGCAGCCCCACCGCGGTGAACCAGCCGTCGAGCGGCCAGTTCCCGGTGGCGCGGGCCAGGGCACGGATGCCGTCGAGCGGCAGCTTCTCCACCGGCTTGCCGAGCACGCAGCCCGCGGCCCGCCCCAGCCAGGCGGCGTGCAGCCGCCGCAGCAGCGCGGCGTCCCGCGGCACGCCGGGCCCGCCGGGCGCGGGCCAGTCGGGGCACGCGGCCTTCACCGCGGCCAGCCCGGTGGGCTCCCGCCCCGCCAACGGCGAGTCCAGCGCGGCGAGTTCGTCGAGGAGCCGGGTGGCGAGCCGGCGCAGCTCAGGCGTCGCCACGGCGGGCGAGGCGCCGGCGCGGTCGGGCGCCGGGTGCCCGCCGGCCTCCCGCCAGCGGCGCTCCACCCCGGCGGCGTCCCGCCCGTCCTGGGCCGCCTGCCGCAGCTCGTGCCCCACCAGGTCCTCCGGCTGCACCCAGGTCAGGCGCAGCGCGCCCGCCCCGGCGCCCGATGCAGGTGCCGATGCCGGTGTCGGTGCCGATGCCGTCACGCGCCTCACTCCCCGGCGAGCGCGCCGAAGGCGGCCTCGTGCGCCCGGCGCCGCTCCACGTCCCGGGCGAACACCTCCCGCGCCACCGCGGACAGGGCCGCGGCGGGGGCCAGCAGGTCCAGGCGGCTGGCCCTGGCGACCTCCTCGCTCCACTCCGCGGGCACCACGCCCGCCCCGCCGAGCGCCCCCACGATGGCGCCGCTCATCGTGGCGATCGAGTCGCAGTCCCGGCCGTAGTTGACCGCGCCCAGCACCGTGTGCCGGTAGTCGCCGCGCCCCACGAGCAGCATCCCCAGCGCGATCGGCAGCTCCTCGATGGCGTGCAGCCGGGAGGGGCGGCGCGCCCCGAGCGAGGGGTTGCGGTAGTCGGGGCCCACCGTGTCGAAGGGGGCGACCGCGGCCCGCAGCGGCGCCAGCGCCTCCTCGAAGTCCTCGAAGCGGGCGGCCGTTTCGCACACCGCCTCGATGGCGGCCCTGGTCCCGTCCTTCGCCAGGCCGAGCGCCTCCTCGACGACGGACTCGGGCGTGGCGCCCGGCGCGCAGGCCGCGGCCACCGCCGCCGCGAACACCCCGGCCGCCTCCCGGCCGTAGGAGGACTGGTGGGCGCCCGCCACATCCAGCGCCTCGGCGTAGGCGCCGCGCGGATTGCCCGCGTTGACCAGGCCGACCGGCGCCATGTACATCGCGGCCCCGCAGTTCACGATGTTGCCCACGCCCGCCTCGCGCGGGTCGACGTGGCCGTAGTGGATGCGGGCCACGATCCACTTCTCGGCCAGGAAGATCCGCTGCAACGGCAGCACCTCGGCGCCGAGTTCCGGCACCCAGCGCGGGGTGGTGATCAGGTCGGGCACCAGGTGGTCGGCGACGGCGTACGCGTCCAGGTGGTCGCGCACCTTCTCGTAGACCCGGACCAGGGCGTGCGTCATCAGGGTGTCGTCGGTGACGTGCCCGTCGCCCTTGTGGTAGGGCGCGATCGGCCTGGCGGTGCGCCACTTGTCCTTGTGGAACGGCTCGACGATGCCGCGGACCCGGCCGCCGTGGCGTTCCACGATGGCCTCGGGGGCCCAGCCCTCGACCGGGCCGCCGAGCGCGTCCCCGACCGCCGCGCCCACCAGGGCGCCGGCGCAGCGGTCCTCCAGCGTGGGGGCGAGTACGGACGGGGCGGCGGTGGTGGTGCTCATGCGAGAGGTCCTTCCTGGGCGGCGGTGAGGGGGTTGTGGGCGAGCTGTTCCGCGATCTCGACCAGGTCGGTGCCCGCGAGCTGCGGCAGCGCGCAGCCCGCCAGCGAGCGGCAGGCGCTGCGCCAGGTGGCCGGCAGCGACTCGGCGCCCCCGACCACGCCGGTGAGGGCGCCCGCCAGCGCGGGCGCCGAGTCGGCGACCCGCGACAGGCAGGCCGCGCTCGGCACGGCCTCGGTGACCGAGCCCGCCGCGGCGGTGGCCACCGCGAGCGCCACCGGCAGGGTCTCGGCCGCCGCGATGCCGTAGCTGTAGACGTGGTCGACGATCTCGTGTTCGAGCACGGGGACCAGGGCGAAGGCGTTGCCGGGCAGGCCCGGCCTGGCCGCTGCCGCCGCCCTGCCAAGATCCACGGCGTGCAGGGCGTTGCGGCGGATCTCGGTGTTCTCCGGAAGCTGCCGCAGCGCGGCGTCCACGCAGGCGTCGATCGGCGCGCCGCCGAGGGCCGCGGCCACCGCCGCCGCCATCGCCCGCGCCCCGTGCACCCCGTCGCCGTCCTGGGTGTACCTGGCGTCGAACTCGGCCAGATCCGCGGCCAGTTCCGGCTCGCCCGGGTGGACGACGGCCAGCACGGCCGCCCGCACGCAGGCCGCGTCGTCGAAGTAGTGCGGGTTGTCGTGGCCGGTGGCGGGCGGGCGCAGTCCCGCGGCCAGGTTGCCCAGGCCGGCCCGCACGGAGATCCGCGCCCGCAGCGGGATCTGCGCCGACTCGATCTCGTCGGCCCGGTCGGCCGCCGCGGCGACCTCGTCGGCCAGCGCGTTCCACGACAGGGAGAGCGCCGAACGCACCCGCTGCCCGGCCGGCAGGTCGGTGCCGCCGGAGGCGGTGGCCGACAGGACGGCCAGCGCCGTGAACGCCGCCCACTCGGCGTCGTCCGAGGGGCCGAGGCGCAGCGGCTCCGAGGGCTGGTTCAGCGCGATCGGCACCGGCAGCGTGGTGGTGGCGTTCTGCTCGGCGAAGGTGTCGAGTTCCCGGGTCAGCCGCCGGGTCCAGTCGGGCAGCCGGGCGGCCCGGTGCCGCCCGGCGGGCCAGCCGGCGGCGTCGCCGGCCGCCAGCCCGAGCAGCAGCCCCTCGATGCGCCGGGGGCCTTGCGCGAGTGCGGCCCCGGCCGGGACGGGCTCTGGGGCGGTGGGGGGCGTCATGGTGCGGGTCCTTCGGTACGCGGTCAGGCGGCGCGGGCGCGCCGCGGGGCAGTCGGGGGCGGCGGATGCGGGGGGCGCGGCGGGCCGCGCGGCCCGCCCGGCCGCGGAACCCGCGTCCGCCCCGTGCGCCCTCACGGGACCGCCTCCTCGTGACGCGCGGCGGCCACCAGCCGGTCGGCCACGTCCAGCACATGCCACCCCGCCATCGAGGGCAGGCAACTTCCCCGCGCCGGGCCGATGGCCTTCGCCCAGTCGGCGGGGATGGCGCCCTCGCCGCGCAGCGCGCCGGACAGCGCCCCCGCCACCGCGGCCGTGGTGTCGGCGTCCCGGCCCATGTTCACCGCCATCGGCACGGCCTCGGCGAACTCCCCGCGCACGGCCGTGAACGCCCCGAACGCCAGGCCCACCGCCTCAGGCGCCAGGTCGGTCCACGGGTAGCCGCCGATGACGGTCGCCGACCTGACGGCCCGTTCGATGGACAGCTGGGTGGCCTGCGGGTCGCGCCGCGCCCGCCGGGCCGCGGCCACCGCCCGGTGCAGCGAACGCGCCGTCCAGGAGTCCTCGGGCACCACGGACAGCGCGGCCTGCACCACCGCGTCGGGGTTGTGCCCGACCATCGCCGCCGCCACCCCCGCGGCCACCGCGCGCCCGCCGTAGATGCCCTCGCCGTCGTGCGAGACCGTGCCGTCGATGGACACCAGGCGCGCCGCCTCGGCCGGCCGGCCCGCGGCGTACACCCCGAAGGGCGCCGCCCGCATCGCCAGCCCGTCGCTCCAGGCGTGCCGGTGCTGCGCCGAGATCGGCGCGGCCAGCCCGCGGCGGAGGTTCTCCAGCGTGCCGCGCTCGCTGAACCCCGCCCCGCGGAACGGGCCCTCGTCCCGGTCGGCGATCCACTCGTGCCAGGCCGACTCGACGTGGGCGACGGTGAGACCCGAGCCGTGCTCGGCCAGCAGCAGCGCCGAGAACAGCGCGTACTCCGTGTCGTCGGTGCCCGCCGGGTCCTCGGAGACGAAGCCGACGATGCGGCCCCAGCGCTCCCTGATCTGCGAGGGCTTCATGTTCTCCGCCGGGGCGCCGAGCGCGTCGCCCACGGCGAGGCCGAGCATCGCGCCGCGGGCGCGGTCCCGGGGGACGATCGGCGCCGGCGGCGGGCGGTGCGGCACCGTGCTGAGCCGGCGCGGACGGTCGGGGCCTTCCGCGTCGCGCCGGGCGGGCGCCTGGCCGGTGCCGGAGGGGAGGCTGACACTCATGCTGCTCTTTCCGTGCCCATCTGTGAGCTGGTGGGGGTTTCCTGGGGCCGCCGCGGGACGGGGCCCGCCTCAGCGCTGGTATCTGTCGAGGATCCGGTTTCCGTCCCCGGCGAGCCGGTCGCGCAACTCGTCGACGCCGAACTCCCCTGCGTAGTACTCCTGGAAGGCGGGCGTGGCGACCTTGTCCTTCCACTCCGGGTAGCCGCGCACCCCGAGGACGGGGGAGGGGCGCAGCTGGGCGGCTATCTCCACCCCGGTGCGCCAGCCGTACTCGCCGGTGTTCAGCGCGGGGTCCGCCAGGGCCGTGGTGCTGGTGGGCAGCATCCAGTCGCCGCGCGCCAGGTCCACGACGTGGTCGGCGCGGGTGAGGAAGGCGATGAAGTCGACGGCGGCCTGCTTGTGGTCGCTGTCCTCGGCCACCGAGAGGGTCTGCGGGGCGACGCCCTGCGCCAGCCCGTACTCCCCGCCCCCGGTCGGCATCGGCAGCACGCTCCACTCGAAGCCGTCGGGGGCCTGCTGCTGCACCTGCTGCCGGTAGGAGAAGTTCAGCGGCAGCAGCGCGTAGCGGCCGGCGAAGAAGCCGGGCAGGGTGTCGGAGCCCGACATGCCCAGGCTGCTGTCCGGCGCCGTGTGGTCCACGTTCACCTGCCGGTTGATGAGCTCCGCGACGCTCGCGTCGGCCGCCCCGTAGCGGATGACGTCCTCGTCGCCCTCCCGGTAGAAGAGCCGCCCGCCGGTGGAGAGCGAGAGGTTGACCGACTGGGTGACCGGCTCCTTCATGGACCAGGCGACGCCGTAGGTGTCCCGCTCCCCGTCCCCGTCCGTGTCCCGGGTCAGGGTGCGGCTCACCTCCTCGAACTCCTCCCAGGTCCAGGGGTGTTCCGTGGTGGGGATGCGCACGCCCGACTCCTGGAGCAGCCGGGTGTTGGCGATGAGCACGCGCGGCTCGACGAGGAAGGGCACGCCGTAGATGCCGCCGTCGTAGGTCGTGGTGTCCCAGGACTCCTGCGGGATGTCGGAGCGCAGCCCGCCGGGCAGGTAGCCGGTGAGGTCGGCGAGGTAGCCGCCATTGGCGAAGTCGGTCAGGTCGGAGGCGTCGTCGTGGATGATGTCGGGCGCCTCGCCGCCCATGAACGAGGTCAGCAGCTGGTCGTGCACGTCGTCCCAGGAGCCCTGCACGTAGCGGACCTGCACGTCGGGGTGGGTCTCGTTCCACTCCTCGACCAGCGCCTTGTTCGCCTCGACGGACTCCTGCTGCCAGGCCAGGCTCAGGTAGTCCAGGTGGACGACGCCGTCGTCGCTGCCGGAGCCGCAGCCGGCCAGCGGGCCCAGGCACAGCAGGGCGGCGGCCAGGGCCAGGGCCCGGCGCGGCCCGCGGGGGAATCCGGCGCGCATCAGCCCTTCACCGCCCCGGCGAGCATGCCGCCCACGAGCCGCCGCTGGAGCAGCGCGAAGAACAGCAGGGTGGGCAGGGTGGCGCACACGGCCGCCGCGGCCAGGGGGCCCAGGTCCACGGCGCCCTCGGCGCCGGTGAAGTGGGTGAGGATCACGGACATCGTCTGCTTCTCCGGGGTCTTGAGCAGGACCAGGGCGAAAAAGAACTCGTTCCAGGCGGTGACGAAGGAGAACATCAGCGTCGCCACCAGGCCGGGCGTCAGCAGCGGCAGCACGACGCCGGTCAGGACGCGCAGCCGGCCGGCGCCGTCCACCGCGGCGGCCTCCTCGAGCGACCTGGGCACCGCCTTGACGTAGCCCTGGAGCATCCACAGCGAGAAGGGCAGGTTCCACACCACGTAGACGACGATCAGCCCGGTCAGCGAGTTGATCAGGTGGAGGTTCTTCAGCACCAGGAACAGCGGGATGACGATCAGCACGAAGGGGAACATCTGGCTGATCAGAATCCACACCGTCCCCGCCTGGCTGACCCGGGTGCGGTAGCGCACCATCACGTAGGCGGCCGGCACGGCTATCGCCACCGCGATCACCGAGGCGCAGCCGGCGACCAGCAGGCTGTTGAGGGCCGCGCGCAGCAGCGGCTGGGTGTCGAACGCCTTGCGGTAGTTGTCCAGGCTCGGATGCCGCGGCAGCCAGGTCGGGTCGATCGAGCCGAGCTCCTGCGGCGACTTGAAGGACACCGAGACCAGCCACAGCAGCGGGAAGCCGAGGAAGATCAGGTAGGCGGCGAGGGCCAGGTACTGGCCGGTGCGGCCGGCCGCGCGGGCGGCACGCCGCCGCGAGGGGGTCACGGCCCTGGGGGCGGGCTTCACGGCACTCACTGGGCATCCTCCCTCAGGGTCCTGCGCAGGAACAGGGCGAGCAGCACCGCGACGACCGCGACCATCACCAGGCCCATCGCCGCCGCGTAGCCGAACTGCCCGTACTTGAACGCCTCCTCGTAGGCGAAGAGGCTCGGCAGCCGGGTCTTGCCGCCGGGGCCGCCCTGGGTGAGGACGTACACCAGGCCGAAGGAATTGAAGTTCCATATGAAGTTCAGGGCGGTGATGGCCATGACCACCGGCCGCAGCGCGGGCCAGGTCACGGTGGCGAACCGCCGCCACACCCCGGCCCCGTCGATCTGCGCGGCCTCCCGCAGCTCGTGCGGCACGTTCTGCAGCCCGGCCAGGAGCACCACCGTCGTCTGCGGCATCCCCGCCCAGACGCCGACCACGATCACCGCGGGCAGCGCCAGGGACAGGTCGGTCAGCCAGTCCACGTGGTGGTCGATCAGGTGCAGCTGGGTGAGAGTCTTGTTGAGGATGCCGGCGTCCTGGTGGTACACGAGGCGCCACATGACGCCCACGACCACCTCGGGCATCGCCCAGGGAATGATCGCCAGCGTCCTCGCCAGCCACCGGAAGCGCAGATTCTGGTTCAGCAGCAGCGCCAGGCCCATGGACAGCAGGAACTGCAGGGCCGTGACGAAGAACGCCCACACCAGGCCGATCCGGAAGGACTCCCAGAACAGCGAGTCGAGCCGCAGGTCGCTCAGGTTGGCCAGGCCCACGAACTCGGTGGGCGAGGTGCGGCCCGCCTGCGAGTCGGTGAACGCCAGCGACATCCCGTAGAGCAGCGGCCCGACGCTCAGCACCAGGATCGGGATGAGGGCGGGCAGCAGCAGGAACCAGGCGCCCTGGTCGAGGCCGAGCGCGCGCTTGCGCTGGCGCGTGGTCCTCGGGGGCGGAACGCCACGGCTGCCCGGGGCTTCCTCGGCCCGGGGGGCGGTCAGACTCATGCGTACCTCGCGGTCTTCTGGTCGGTCGCCGGTGCGGTCGAGCCGCGCACGACGAGGCGGGGAGGGACGGTGGTGGTGGCCGGCGAGACGACGGCGCCGCCGTCCCCCGGGCGTCTCAGACGGTCGAGCAACAGCTCGGCGGCGCGCCGCCCGCGCTCGGAGGAGCCGAGGTCGACGCTGGTCAGCGGCGGCCAGCCGGCCCGGGCCAGGGCGCTGTCGTCCATCCCCGCGACCGCGAGGTCCTCGGGTATGCGCAGGCCCCTGGCGAGCACCGCGTGGGCGGCGCCGAGCGCGAGCTGGTCGTTGGCGCAGAAGAAGGCGTCGGGCGGCTCGGCCGGCCCGGCCAGCAGCCGCTCGGCCGCCGCGGCGCCCGACTCGATGCCGAAGTCGGTGTGCACGACCAGGCCCGGCTCCTGCGGGAGCCCGCAGTGCGCGAGCGCCTTGCGGTAGCCCGCGTCGCGGCTGCTGCCGGGGACGGTGTCGGAGGGGCCGTTGATGAAGGCGATCCTGCGCCGGCCCGTCGCGTACAGGTGCCGCACGGCCATCGCCGCCCCCGCGACCGAGTCGGCGCGGACGCTGTCCACCGGCACTCCCGGGGGCAGCGAGCCGATCACCACCACGGGGCCCGCCGCGGCGCCCAGCGCCTCGATGTGCTCGGGCGTGATGCGGATCGGGCACAGGATCAGGCCGTCGCTGGTCCGGTCGCCCAGGCTGCGCAGCACGGCGAGCTCGTCCTCGGCCACCGCGTCCGTCGAGTGCAGCAGCAGCCGGTAGCCGGCCGCCTTGGCGACGGACTGGATGGCCCTGACCATCGCGACGTACACCGGGTTGCCGATGTCGGGCATGGCGAAGGTCAGCTGCCTCGTCCTGCCCCCCTTCAGCGAGCGGGCCACGGCGTTGGGCACGTAGCCCAGCTCGGCGGCGGCCCGCCTGACCCGCTCCGTGGTGTCCCGGCGCGCCCCCTGGCCGTTGAGCACCCGGGAGACGGACGCGATGGAGACGCCCGCGCGCCGCGCTATCGACACGATGGTCGGTTGCCCACCGTTCGGCATCCCCATTGCCCTCTTCTGTCCTTGATATCCGTGTCTTGTAAACGTTTCCAGCAGCTGGAATCGTTTACAGATGTTCCGGCAATGTTTCGTGATTCGTCAAGGGGCTGCCGCTGCGGCCCCGCCCACGGGGCATTCGGGCGCTCCGCCGTCACCCCACGCCCCGCCCCTCGCGCCCCCCGCACGCCCCTCCCACCCGCCCGCCCAGGCGGCAGGCTCCCCAGAAGTCCTGACGGACCGTCCGGTTACGATGAGGCACGCGCGCTCACGGAGGGCGCCCGCGTCGCAAGGGGGGAAGGGACAAAGGGACATGGCGACGTTCGACGAGGAATGGGCCCAGATCCAGGCGCGGGCCCGCGAACAGGCGGCGCGCACCCGGCTCGACAGCGCCCCCGCGCCGGGCGACGGGGCCGACCTGGAGATCCACGAGGAGGAGCTGGGCCGCATCGAGCGCGAGGCCGGCTCGCTGGCCGGCCTCCTCGACCAGCACGGCCGCGCCGCCGAGACCCAGACCCGCGTCGCCGGCGTGCTGCTGCGCACCCCGGGCTTCGACACGGGCAGCGCCCTGGTGGAGCTCACCGACCGCTGGCGCTCCCAGACCGAGTCCCTGCGCGACGCCTGCCGCCGCATCGCCGCCCACCGGCGCGACACCACCAGGGCGCACGCCGCCGGCGAGCAGGAGACGGCCGCCGCCCTGCGCCAAGCCGCACCGCCCGTCGCACACAACCCGCACATCACGGCGCTGTGAGGGAGGCCGGATGAGCCGGGCGCTGCGTTTCACCGACGTCTACGAGGCACAGCTCGGCCACCTCGACCTGGCCGCCGAGGACTGGGACACCCAGGTCCGCAGGCTCAGGGAGCAAGCGCCGACGACTTGTTCAACACGGGAGACCTCCAAATCACGAGTCTGATGGATGCCTACCTGGAAGGCGCGGATGCCAGAGTGGGCGATGAGGTGGTTGACCGGGCAGAAAGCACGTTGGAGGGGGCGTACGTCCCTGGGGGGACTGGAATTCGCTGCATGGATACCGCGATGCGCAATGGTGCGCGCTTCTTGCGCCTCAAGACGATGGCATCGGCCGCACTGGCGGCTCTGCTTCTTGGCGCCTGTTCGTCGGACGACGGCGACGAGGGGGACGAGTCTTCGGGCGCTGAATTTCCGCTGGCCGCCTCCGAGGTGTGCGATGGTGTCCTGTCCGGCGCTGCTGCGGGCGACCTTGACGCGCTGGCCGAGAGGGACCGGTTCGGAGAAATGGACGGAGAGGGCAACGCGAGCGTTGACCTTGCGCAGTACCTGGTGAGGTTGAGGAGCACGAACTCGCGCGAGCAGGAGTACTGCACGATCGGCATGGACACCGCTTCCCCATTCATGAGGCTCGCATTCGGATGGGACGAGCGGGACGGAGACTTTGACGACGCCGCCCAGGACGTCCTTGTCTACTCGTCGGGTTCCTACGCCTATGCGCTGGACAGGGGCGCTCTCATCTACTTTCCCTGCGACATCCCCGACAGGACCGCGCCGGGGCTGCTCCGGGCCCGGCTCGGGATGCCGTATGGCCTCGAAGACCCCGACAAGGCGATGTCCGTGCTCAACTCCGCGTCGCGGGCCATCGCGGACGGGCTCGGTTGCCTGGAGGGGGCGGGCCTGCCGGAGGGGCGGCCGGGGCGGGCGCCGGAGTGAGGGCCGGGCCACGGCCGACGAAGTTTTCCACACGAGCACGAAGCTCATCGGCGAGATGACGGCCACCCATGCCCGGTTGCTGGGTCCTCAAGGGCCCGTGAGAGGGCGTCAGTCGATGGGAAACGGCCTTGGAGAGGGCTTATGCGCGGGGAAGGAAATGGAATGCAATGCGTGGTTTGCGGGCGTACGCCTGGAAGACGCGCTTCCGCGGGCTTGCAGATGTTTTGCCTGTGTTTTTCCCTTCTGGTTGCCGGCACGGCATGCTCGTCGGACGATCCCGAGGTCGGCGCCACGCCTTCACCCTCCATGTCCGACCTGGCTTTCGATGCAGCGAGCGTCTGTTCCGGCAGCATCACCGGCCCGGCCAGCCGCGACTTGGAGGCCATGGCGGGTGTGGACCGTTTTGGAGAGGGTGGCGACAGCGCGGTCGACCTCGCGGAGTACGTCGAGAGACTGCGAGAGTCGGATTCCCCCGAAGAGCGATTCTGCGAAATCACGACGGGTGCCTACGAAGAGTTCGCCCGAATCGTCTTCGGCTGGGTCGCGGACGATGCGCACATCATCGACGATTCGCCCGGCGTGCTCACGTACTCGGCCGGGGAGTACGCGTACGCCCTGACGAGTGGCGCGTTCGTGTACTTCCCGTGCGAGGTCGCGGGAGCGGAGCAGGGGAGACTCGTGCGCGCCGGGCTGATTGCGCCGGCCGAGCTGGACCCCGACAAGGCGATGTCCGTGCTCAACTCCGCGTCGCGGGCCATCGCGGACGGGCTCGGTTGCCTGGAGGGGGCGGGCCTGCCGGAGGGGCGGCCGGGGCGGGCCGCAGAGTAGAGCCCCGGGGCGGGAGCGGTGATCGCGATCGGTGGGGCGGGTCTTGCCGCGGCTCCGCTCGCGCCGGGCGCCGCGGCAGTCGCCGTTCCGCTTGCCCTCGCCGGTGGAGGCGTCCTCGTTACGGAAAGCGGACCGGCGGCCCCGGACCGGCGGCCCCGGACCGGCGCCCCCCGAGTGAGGCCGGCGGCCCCGGACCCGGCCACCGGGGGAATTCCCGCGGCGTTCCGGGCGCGGCCCCGTTCGCGCCCCGTTCGCCCCCCGTTCCGGGATGGCGGCGGGCGCGAGGTGGGTAAGGTCCCCGCGGCGCCCGCCCGTTGCGGGCCGTGAGCGACGAGGCTTCCGGCCGCGCGGCCGGGCGCGCGCGGGCCCGCGGGGTGGTTCCTGGCGGACCGGCGCCCGCGGCCGTCGCCCGGGCGGGGAGCCCGTGCGGGCCGCGCATATAGTAAGCGCTTGCCGAGCTCGCCTCGCGGAAAGGAAACGAGCCATGGCACGGTCGGAGGGACCGCTGGACCACCAGTACCGAGGGGAACACCCCCTGCGGACCCTCGCCTACCTCTTCCGCGGAGACCGCCGGCGGATTTCCGCCGCCCTGCTGGTCTTCGCGGTCAAGCACAGCCCGATCTGGCTCCTCCCGCTGGTGACCGCGTCCGTCGTCGACACGGTCGTGCAGCACCTGGAGATCACCCGGCTGTGGAGCAGCGTCGGCGTCGTCCTGTTCATCCTCGTCATCAACTACCCCCTGCACCTCCTCTACGTCCGGCTCCTGTACGGGAGCGTGCGGCGGGTGGCGACGGGCATACGGTCCGCCCTGTGCACCCGCATGCAGCAGCTGTCCATCGGCTACCACTCCCGGGTCAGCGCGGGCATCCTGCAGGCCAAGGTCGTCCGCGACGTCGAGGCCATCGAGCAGATGGTGCAGCAGAGTTCGGACATCGGCCTCGGCGCGGTCACGGTCCTGTGCGGCGGCCTGGCCATCATCGCGGTCCGCACCCCGCAGTTCCTGCCGGTCTTCCTCGTGGTCGTCCCCGCGGCGGCCGTGCTGGTGATGCGGCTGCGCACGCAGTTGCGCACCCACAACGAGCACTTCAGGCAGGACGTCGAGCACATGTCCTCGCGCGTCTTCGAGATGACCCGCCTGATCTCGGTCACCCGGGCCCACGCCCTGGAGGGCAAGGCCCTCAACCGGATGAACGACTCCCTGCGGCAGGTGCTGAACTCCGGCCTCCGCCTCGACCTGATGAACGGCCGATTCGCGTCGCTGGCCTGGGTGTTTCTGAACATCCTCGGCGTGACCTTCCTCACGGCCGCCGCGCTGATCGCCTACTACGGCGTCTGGGCGATCACGCCGGGAGACGTGGTGATGCTCAGCGCCTTCCTCACCACCCTCACCAACTCGACCACCACCCTGCTCGGCCTCGCCCCGGTGATCACCAAGGGCCTGGAGTCCGTGCGCTCCATCGGCGAGGTGCTGCAGACGCCCGAGGTGGAGGACAACGCGGGCAAGGCCGAGGTGGCCGAGGTGCGCGGCGCCGTGGAGTTCCGCGGCGTCAGCTTCCGCTACGAAGGAGCCGCCGAACCCGCCGTGCGCGAGATCGACCTGTCCGTCGCCCCCGGCGAGACGATCGCCCTGGTCGGCGCCTCAGGCGCGGGCAAGTCCACCGTGCTGAACCTCGTCATCGGCTTCATCCGCCCCACCGGCGGCCGACTCCTCCTCGACGGCCGGGACATGGCAGAGCTCGACCTGCGCTCCTTCCGCAGGCACCTGTCCGTGGTACCGCAGGAGTCCATCCTCTTCGAGGGCACGATCAGGGAGAACGTCGCCTACGGCATGGACGAGGCCGACACCGAGCGGGTGCGGGCCGCCCTGCGCGACGCCAACGCGCTGGAGTTCGTGGAGCGGCTGCCCGACGGGCTCGACTCCCTGGTCGGCGAGCACGGCGCCCGGCTCTCCGGCGGGCAGAAGCAGCGCCTGGCCATCGCGCGCGCCCTGATCCGCGACCCCAAGGTGCTGATCCTGGACGAGGCGACCTCGGCCCTCGACACCCGTTCCGAGGCGCTCGTGCAGCAGGCCCTGGCCCGGCTGGTGCGCGGGCGCACCACCTTCGTGGTCGCACACCGGCTGTCCACCGTCCGCAACGCCGACCGCATCGTCGTCATGGACGGCGGCGCCATCCGCGAGGTCGGCTCCCACGCCGAACTCCTGGCCCGCGGCGGCCTCTACACCGCGCTCCAGCACGGCCAGGCCGCCTGAGCCGCCCCGCGCGCCCCCGGATCACCCCCAACCGCCCCGCGCACACCGGCCACCGGCGTGCGCGGGCGGGCGGGGAGGCGCGGCCGGCCGCCGCCGGCGCGCGGGGAGACCTCCGCTCCCCGGAGGCGGAACGGCGCTGCCGCCGGGGTGCAATCCTGCCGGTGACCGCCCCCGGCGCGCGGCGGGCCGGGGTGGCGCCGCGCACCCGGGGGCGGGGTCTCAGGAGCCGGTGCAGCTGGGGGCCAGGGTGACCTCCTCGGGCCAGTGGGTGTTGCCGAGGAAGCCGAAGGTCGTCTCCTCGCCCGGCTGGAGGGTCGCGCTGCCCGGCGTGGCGCGCGCCCGGAGCGTGCCCGCGGTGGTGTCCACCGTGGCGTTCCACACGGTGCCCACCGTCTGGCCCGAGGGCAGGTGCCAGCCGACCTGCCAGCCGCTCAGCGGGGTGTCGCCCGTGTTCCTGACGGTGATCTCGGCGACGTGGCCCGTGCCCCAGTTCGCCGTGACCCGGTGGGTGGCCACGCAGCCGCCGGCGTGCTTGAAGTCGCCGAGCTCGTCCAGGGTGATCACCCGCGGGTGCCGGTAGACGTCGAGCAGGTGCTCGCGGCTGTTGGTGACCCCGTCCGAGATGAAGTCGCCCGACCAGGTCACGAACCAGCTCCAGTCCGCCTGGTACGCCTCAAGCAGGTCCGGGTCGGGGATCGCGCCCACCTCGGTCAGCGCCACCGGCTTGGTGTCCCCGGCCAGGGTGACCAGGTTCTCGTAGGTGGAGCTGACCGGGCCGTAGTCGCCCGCGGGCGGGTAGGAGTCGGCGCTGACGACGTCCACCACGTCGTCGCCCGGGTACCACTCCGGGTCCACCGAGTTCCACACCCAGATCAGGTTGTGCAGGCCGTTGTGGTGGACCATCCGGTCGTACATCAGCCGGTAGAGCTCCCTGGCCGGCCCCGGCCCCTTGGCGCCCCACCAGAACCAGCCGCCCTCCGCCTCGTGCAGGGGCCGCCACAGGACGGGCACGCCCGCGTCCTGCAGGCGCCCCAGCTGCTCGGAGATGGCGTCGATGTCCCGCAGCAGCAGCGCGTACTCCTGCGAGGAGGGGTCGGCCAGCGCCGCCGCCAGGTCGAAGGTCGTGGCGTCCGTGTAGAAGCCGCGCCACCACTCCTTGCCCGGCTCGTCGATCAGGCCGGTGGGCGCGTTCCAGTGCCAGACGAACGTCGTGATCCCGCCGCGCGCGTCCCAGGCCAGGGCGTTCTCCACCTCCTGGGAGGTGGTTCCGCGCTCCACGCGGCTGGGCGAGTAGTCCATCATGTCCAGGCCCGCGACGGCCGGGGTGCGGCCGATGTTCTCCTCGACCCAGGCGAGGGAGGCCATGTCCTGCTGGCCGCTGAGGATGGCGTTGCCGTAGGTGCCGGACAGGTAGCTCAGCAGGGACCTGGCCTCGGGCGTCGCATCCGGGTCCACGGGCACCCCGGTCAGCCGGTGGGGCGGCCGGGGCGGAACGGGCGTGAGGGCGATGGCGTCGATCTCGTACCAGCCCCAGTCGTTGACCACCGTGAGGGTGTTCTCGCCCTCCCGGAGGAGGACCTTGCCCGCCGGGACGGAGGTGAACGCGTCCGTGGCCGGGAGGTTGACCTCGCCGTGGCCGCTGCCGTTGAGCCGGAGCAGCGCGTACTTCTCGCCGTAGGGGGCGCGGTAGGTGAGCGTCAGGTCGTACAGGCCGCCTGGGCTGTCGGGGATGGTGATCGTCACCTGGTCCTCGGCGGCGTCGAAGCCCTCCACGTACCCGGTGCCGGAGTAGCCGGCGGCGGAGCTGCCGACGGTCACGCCCTGCAACGCGCCGTCCTCCGCCTCGTACACCTCCGTCTCGGCCGCCGCCCCCGCGGACGCGGACCTGGCGGACTCGGGCTCCGCGGCGGCCGGTTGGGCCGCGGCGCCCTCGGCGGCCGGCGTGCCGGGCGCCGCCGCGGTGGCCGGGGGACCGGCCAGCAGGGCGAGCGCCCCGGCCGCCAGAGCGGCCAGGACCCCGCGCAGGGCTGTTCGCTGTGCCATTGCCTCGCCTCCGTAGCGTTCGACGACGGGTCCCCGCGCGCGATGCCGCACCACCGGACGCGACTCCGCACGCCCCCGGCTGATGCCGCACCACCCCTGGCGCGCCCCACGCCCCCGGGCGCGCGCCGGCGCTCACGGCGCGCGCCGCCGACGGCGGGTGCGGCCGGGCGGGGAACGATCCCGGGGATGGGAGCGCTCCCACCCCTGCCGTATTCGATCCCGGCAGGTGAGGACATGTCAATAAGCGCGGGCGGCGCCCGTGTCGGCATGCCCTGCGGTGCCCGCTGTGCCGGGGGTCACCTGTCCACATGGTGGCTATGCGATCTCCGGCCTCGCGAGCGGGGTACCTTCCCGGCAGGTGCATACGAAGGAGAGACGTTCGTGGCTGACTACCTGATCGTTTTCACTACGACCGGCAGCGCGGAGAAGGCCAAGGAGCTGGCCGTCAGTGCGGTGGAGGCCAAGGTGGCGGCCTGCGCGCAGGTCGAGGGCCCCATCACGAGCGTCTACCGCTGGGAGGGCGCCCTCCAGAACGACCAGGAATGGCGCGTCCAGTTCAAGACGACGGCCGACCGGTTCGCGGAACTGGAGGCGCGGGTCAGGAGCGTGCACGACTACGATACGCCGGAGATCATCGCCACTCCGGTCACGCACGGCACCCCGGCCTTCCTGTCCTGGATGCGGGAGGAGACCGCCGCGAGCTGAGCGCGGGGGAGCCGCGAGGGGCGAGCGGAATTCGGTGGCGTCCGGCGCGGGCATCGGGCAGGCTCCGCGCATGGTCTCGGTGGTGCAGAACGTGGCGATCGACTGTGCGGATGCCTATGAGCTGGCCCGGTTCTGGAGCAAGGTGACCGGCCGCCCGCTTCATCCGGAGGACAAACCGGGCGATCCGGAGGCGCAGGTGATGCTGACGGAGGGACCGGTGCTGTTCTTCAATCAGGTGCCGGAGCCCAAGACGATCAAGAACCGGCTGCACCTCTGTCTGCGCCCGGAGACCACGCGCGAGCAGGAGGTGGAACGGCTGCTCGGCCTCGGCGCCACCTTCGTCGCCGACCACCGCAACCCGGACGGCACCGGCTGGGCGGTCCTCGCCGACCCGGAGGGCAACGAGTTCTGCGTGCTGCGCAGCGCATCCGAGCGGGCCGCCACGCCGTCCTGAACGCTTCCGCGGCAGGCGGCAGGCGGCAGACAGACAGCCGGCCCGGCGGCCGGTTCGGGGCTCGGGGCGCCTTCGGCGGACGGCGGCGCGGCCTCCTCGTGGCACCGCGCGGCGTCCTCGCGTGGCGCCGCGTGGCGTCCCGTGGCACTGCGCGGCTCCCCGGCAGGCGAAGGACCGCGGGGCGGCGCGGGATGGCGGGCCGCACCACCCGGGCCGCGCCACCGGGGCCGTACCACCCGGGCCGCGCCGCGGGCCCGCGTCACGGGGTGGCCGCTGGGCGCGCGCCGAGGGAGTCGAGGAGTTCCCTGCCCTGCCGCCACCGGCCCAGGCCGCTGGCGGAGTTGAGGTGCCCGCAGGCGCCTGCCTGGTGCACGCGCGCCCCCCACCGGGCGGCGAGGGCGGCGGCTGCCTCCGCGGTGCAGTACGGGTCGTCGGCGCTGTGCACCACCAGGGCCGGGCACGGCAGCGGTCGCGCCGGCACCTCGGTGAACGTGGCGGCCGCCCGGCGTGGGAACGCCGGCCCCTGCGGGTCGGGCGGCGCGACCAGGAAGGCGCCGCGGACCGGGCGCGCCGGGTTCCGGTTCAGCCAGGTGGCCGCGGCCCAGCAGCCCAGGCTGTGGGCCACCAGCACCACCTCGCCGTCCCGCAGGGAAGCGTCCTCGTAGGCCCGGTGGACGGCGCCGACCCAGTCCTCCAGATCGGGTGCGGACCAGGAGGCGGGGGAGATCCGCACCGCCGCGCTGCCCCACTGCCGCTCCCACCGGGTCTGCCAGTGCCGCTCGTCCGAGCCGTCGATGCCCGGGATGACGACGTACGCGGTCACCGTCCACCGCCCTTTCGCTCGCCGCCCCTACGATCACGGGGGCGCCCGAGGCAGATTCTGCGGGAGGCGCCGGGCGGCCGGCGGCGGCGCAAGCGGTCTCCAGGCAACTCGGGCACAGCGCAAGGGATCGCGAACTCGCACAAGGGAAAGGGCGCGGACGACGATGGAATCACTCGACCGGATAGACCGCGCCATCCTCGCCCTGCTCCAGAGCGAAGGCCGGCTGAGCGGCGCGGAGGTGGGGCGCCGGGTCGGGCTCTCGCAGCCCGCGGCCAGCGCGCGCATCCAGCGGCTGGAGAAGAGCGGCGTCATCACCGGCTACCGGGCCGTGGTCGATCCGGCGGCCCTCGGCCTGAACCTGCACGCGGTCATCCGGCTGCGCACCACGCACGCCCGGCTCTCCCACGCCCTGGACTTCGCCTCCCGGACGCCCGAGATCGCCTCCACCCTCAGGGTCACCGGGGAGGACTGCCTCATCTTCGAGGTCCACTGCCCCCAGGCCGGACGACTGGAGGAAGTCGTCGACGCCCTCGCCAGGTACGGCCCCGTCACCACCTCCCTCGTGCTCCGCGCCTACCCGGACAAGCCGCTGACCGAGGCCGCGGAGGCAACGCCGTCCCGCACCGGCCGGCGGCCCCTGCGCGAAGGCACCGGCGCCTCGCAGGCGTGAGGCGGCGGGGGAACGGCCGTGGGAGGGCCCGTCCGGCGCTCACCGGGCGGGCATGCCCCCGTGCGGGCTGTTCACCACCAGCGGCACGGACCCCTCGGCGAGGTAGGGGTGGCCGGGGAAGTGGTCGAGGTGCAGGTGGCCGCCGTCCCCCGCGGCGGCCATGGCGCGCAGGTTGTCCGCGAGTACCGCCCTGGCGGCCTCGTCACCGCTGATCACGAGGATGCCCCGGGAGGCGTCGAGGCGGATGCGGACCCCGGGGCCCGCCCCCTTCGTGACCTCCACGCCCGCCAGATGCTCACCGCCCGGTCCGGCCGTGGAGCGGAGCAGCCCCTCGCCCCCGGCCACCGCGCCCGCGAGGCGGTTCAGCTCCGCTGCCGACGCGGAGAGATCCACCTCGCCGTATACGCGGTCACGGACAATCCTCACGGTGGCGCTCCTTCCCGGCCGGACTTCCATGGTCCCGCGGGAACCCGTCCATCCACCGCCCGGGTCCCGGAGTTGCCGGGCGGAACGCCCTCCTGGGGGCGCGCCCGCCTCCTCCCGCGTGCGGGAATGGCCCACGGGGCCGCCCGCGTTGCACGACCATGCCGACCGACGCGCCGCGGCCCGAGGTGCTGCGCTACACCGCCTTCTCGAACGACCCCGACGGGGGGAACCCCGCCGGCGTCGTCCTGGACGCCTCCGCCCTGGACGACGGCGACATGCAGGCCATCGCCGCCGACCTCGGCTACTCGGAGACCGCGTTCCTGACCGCGCCCCCCGAGGGCCTCGGCGGCCCGGAGGGACGGGCGTTCGGCCTCCGGTACTTCAGCCCCAAGGCCGAGGTCCCGTTCTGCGGTCACGCCACCGTCGCCACCGCCGTCGCGCTGGCCGAGCGGATGGGCACCGGGGAGCTGGTGTTCGCGACGCCCGCGGGCACGGTGCCGGTGGAGACCACCGAGGAGGGCGGGACGGTCAGGGCCACGCTCACCAGCGTGGAGCCGTACGTCGAGGCGATCGCCGAGGCCGACGTCGCCGAGGCCCTTGCCGCGCTCGGCTGGCCGGCCGCCGATCTCGACCCGGCCTTCCCGCCCCGCATCGCGTTCGCCGGCGCCCGCCACCTCGTCCTCGCGGCGGCGACCCGCGCTCGCCTGGCGGACCTCGCCTACGACGTCCCGCGCCTCGAAGCCCTGATGCACCGCCTGGACCTGACCACCGTGCAGCTGGTCTGGCGGGAGTCGGCCACCGTCTTCCACGTCCGCGACCCCTTCCCGGTCGGCGGCGTCGTCGAGGACCCGGCGACCGGGGCCGCGGCCGCCGCGTTCGGGGCGTACGCCCGCGAGCTCGGCCTGGTCCCCGGGGAGGCCGTCCTCACCCTGCACCAGGGCGAGGACCTGGGCCGCCCCGGCGAGCTGACGGTGACCCTGCGCGCGGGCGACCCGCGCGTCCGCGTCAGCGGCGCGGGGGCGCGCATCGGCTGAAGCGGCGGCGGTGCACGCCCGGCGCGCGAGCATGTCCCCGCGGGGCGGGGCGGGGCGCGCTGCGCGGGGCGCGGTGCGGGGTGCGGGGTTGCGGGGCGCTGTCGTTCGCGGCGCCCTCGTCCGCCGCTTCGCCGGGCGGAGGGACAGGGACGTGGGGCAGTCAGCGCTGCCAGAGGCCGACGCGATTGCCGTCGGGATCACGGAACACGGCCATCTTCCCGAGGCCGGGAATCTCCCAGGGCGGCACCGCGCAACTGCCCCCAAGCGCTTCGGCGCGTCCGAGTGCCGCGTCGACGTCGGCCACCGGGAAATACATCACCAGCCCGGCGGGGTGCGGACCGTCCTCCGTCGCCTGGCCAATGCCCCCGGCAACGCCTTCGGGCGTCTGGGTCAGGCCGTAGTCCATCGACGCGTCGACCCTGACCTCCCAGCCGAAGAGCTGCCCGTAGAATTCGCGGGACCTGTTGGCGTCCAACGCCGTGATGTCGAACCACGCGGGCGGCTGATTCATCCTTGCGTTCCTTTTCTGGTGTACGCCTGTCGTTCACTACCGGGACCGCCGACCTGCCTGAAACTCATCGGGGCATTCGGTGTGAGTCGGCTCACGACCTGAGGGATGTGCGGGGCTCCGGAGCGCCGCGGGATGTAGCCGCCGTAGCCGTGGTCCGCCCTCCTCGTTGGGCGTAGCGTCATGTCAGGACCTTCCGGCGGGGGTGCAGGAACCATGCCCAAGGGCAAGAGGACCATCGGCGAGCGCATCGCCCTGTTGCGCGAGTTCCGCGACGTCACCCAGGAACAACTCGCCGAACGCGCCGGGGTCTCGGTGGACACCATCCGCAAACTGGAGCAGGGACAGCGGCAGACGGCCTACATCAGCACCCTTCGCAAGCTCGCCTCCGCGCTCGACGTCGAACTGGAGCGCCTCCTCGGGCAGCCCACGGTGACGCCCGAACTCCCCGCTGCCGAGGGCGGGCTCGTGGCCCTGCGCGATGCCATTCAGGACGTGGGCGACCTGCCGGGAGTGCCCGTGGACGGCGCGGAGAGCGCGCCGCCTGCCGCGGACGAGTGGGTACGTGCGGCACGCGACGCCACCGGGCTGTACTGGACGGGCCAGTACGCGGCGCTGGCGGCCCGGCTGCCGGCCGTTCTGCGGGAGGGGCGGCTCGTCGCCGAGCACGCCGGGGGGAGAGAGGTGTGGCGCGAGCTGGGCCTCGCCTACCAGGTGGCGGCCTCGCTGGCGACGCAGACCGGCCACACCGCGTGGGCCTTCCAGGCGGTGGAGAGGCAGTTGCGAGCGGCGGAGCGGGCGAGCGATCCGCTCCTGTCGGGCATGGGCGTCTCGACGCTTTCCTGGGTGCTGCTGCGCCAGGGGCGGTGGGAGGAGGCGCAGCGCGTGGCCGAACGCAAGGCGGACATGCTGGAGCCGCGGAGTTACCGGCGCGCGCGCCCGGCGGAACTCGCCGTGTACGGCAACCTCCTGGTCTCGGCGGCGACTCCGGCCGCCCGCAGGGACCGGCACGACGAGGCGTCGGAGCTGCTGAACGCCGCTGCGAGCGCGGCGGTGCGCTCGGGCTCGGTCACGGTGTACGGCACGGCGTTCTCCCCGGTCGACGTGGCCACGCAGCACGTGAACGTGGCCCTGGCCGGGAAGGACGGGATGTCACCCGCGCGGGCGCTGGCCATGGCGGACGAGGTGGATCTCGACGCGATCTCCCGGCCCGTGCACCGCGCTGCCCACCGCCTGGACGTGTCGCAGGCCCAGTACCTCACCGGCGACACGGACGGCGCCTTGGCCACCTTGCTTGAGGTCGAGGCGGACCAGCCGCAGTGGATCAGGTTCCAGACGCTGGCCACCATGGCGGTGCAGGGTCTGCTCGAAGCCGAGCGGCGCCGCAACACCACGCTGCGCGGGCTGGCCGCCCGTCTCGGGATCGACCCGAGCCTGTGAGGGCGTAGGACAGAGCGTCCTAGTCAGGCCATGCGCTCGTCGGCAGTTGATGTCCGCCATCCCTGTAGCGTGATCGCGCGCATCCGTAGCGTGATTCCCGAAGGTGCGGTGCTCGCCGTCTTCCCTGCCGGGGACGTCGGTTGACGCCGCTCGACTGAGGGGAGCGACATGACGACGACACGCAGTACGGCACCCACCTCGACCGTGGGCCGGTACATCTCCCCGCCGTGCGCGGGGCGCCGTTGTGAGGAGTGCACGCAGGGGGAGGCGCGGCCGCCGGAGCCGGAGAACGGGATCGCCTTTGACCCGTGCACGCACCGCTGCCATACGGTGTGGCCCGGGCGGGAGTTCGGCAGGTGAGCGGGGAGGCGGCGGGGCTGGTCTGGGGGCCGAGGCGCCTGCCGGTGCCGTATGTGGCGCGCTGGAGCGGGGAGTCGGTGGTCACGCAGGAGGCGTTGCGCGTTCGGCCCGACGGCCGGGGGCTGGCGTACCGGGACGAGAGCGCCGGGGATCGGGACAGGCGCGGGGTGCTGTGGGCCCGGCTGCTCGAAGAACCCGGCAGCGGGCAGCCGGACTTCCGCACCATGCACCCGGCCCGGCAGCGGCGCGCGATGCTGGAGCGGCTTTGCCAGGTGTGCGGCGGCCAGGCCGACCGCACGGGGCGGGGCTGGCTGTTCGTGCTGCGCCGTCCCACCCCGGCCGGGGACCGCCCGGACTGGCCGGAAGGACTGCTGAGCACGAAGCCGCCGGTGTGCGGGCCCTGCGCCCACCTGGCGGCGGAGCACTGCCCGCACCTGGGCGAGCCGGCGTTCGTGCGCGTGCGCAAGCCGCGGGTGTGGGGGGTGTTCGGTGGCCTCTTCGTGCCGGGGCCGGGCGGGCGGCTCGCCGCGGGCGGGGACGCGGACCTGCCGTACGGGCACCCGGCCGCCCCGTGGTTTCTGGCGAACCAGGTCGTCGTCGAACTCGCCCGTTGCACCCGCCTGCCGGGGCCGTAGCCGTGGCGGCCTCCCGGCCCCGGCCACCACGTGCGGCGGGCGCCGCGGGGGCGCCCGCCGTGCCCGCCGCGTCAGCCGAGGCCGCCGAACCGCGGGGTGTTCAGTCGGGGCGGACGGAGAGGGAGTGGCGGAAGACGTTGCCCGGGTCCCAGCGGCGCTTGGCCCGTTGCAGCCGGGCGTAGTTGTTGCCGAAGTAGAAGGCGTGCCAGGGCACCCCCGAGGTGTTGAACTCCGGGTCGAGGATGTCGGGGTCGGGGGAGTTGATGTAGCAGCCCGCGGTGTCCTTCCCCGGGATCGGGTAGCCGCCGGTGGCGGCGTAGACGCCGCCGTACACGTCGCGCAGCCAGCCCACGTGCGCCTGGTCCTCGCCCGGCTGGGACCAGAAGCTCTCGTAGGTGACGACGTAGGTGCTGTCGCGGTGCGGGAAGGCGACGGCGTCCTCCGGCACCGTGTTGATCTGCGCGCCGGCCGCGTAGAACACCACGCGGGAGGTGTCGTTGGCGTAGTCGTCGCGGGTCAGCTGGCGGAAGGCCGCGGCGCACTGCTCGGGCGTCCACGGGGTCTTGTGGAACGCGGACTTGACGGCGAGGCGCTCGGTGAGGTGCCACATCGTCCGTGGCTCGATGGAGGACAGCAGGCGCTCGGTCTGGTCCCAGCGCATCGGCAGCGAGGGACCCACCTGCATGCCGGTGCCGTTCGCCACGTACGTCGTGAACTCCCGCAGCGCCGACTCCGCGCCCGGCAGGGCGGCCTCGACGAGGCTGAGCATCTGGATCTGCCGCCCCGCCTTGTGCGGGGCGATCATGATGGCGCCGATCGCGCCCTCGGGCGGCTCGGCGGAGGGGTGTTCCCCGCACCAGCCCGCGAAGTTGCGCACCAGGCGGGTGAAGGACTCCTCGGTGAGCCCCTCGTAGGGGAGGGTGGCCGCGTTCACCAGGACCCGCTCCGGGGTCCGCGGCAGCTGGTCGCGGGGATCGTCCCCGGTGGCGCCCCGGGAGCGCAGCCAGAAGCGGGTGACGATCCCGAAGGTCCCGCCGCCGCCCCCGCAGATCGCCCACCACAGGTCGCCGAGGTCGCCCCGGGACTCCCGGGAGGCCACGACCGCGCGCGCCCCGCCCCGGCGGTCCGCGACGACCACCTCCACCGCCGCCACGTGGTCGGCCACCACGCCGTTGCGCCGGTTGAGCAGGCCGTAGCCGCCGCCGGACGCGTGCCCGCCCAGGCCGACGGCGGGACACAGGCCGCCGGGCAGGGTGACGCCCCAGCCGCGGTTCAGCGTCTCGTAGACGTCGGTCAGCTGGGCGCCCGGCTCGGCGAGGAACGCCCGCCGTTCGCCGTCCCAGGACACCCGGTTGAGCAGCGAGAGGTCGACGATGACCTCGGCCTGCGGGTGGTAGACGAGGTCGGCGTAGCAGTGGCCGCCGCTGCGCACCGAGAGCCGCTTGCCCGAGCGGACCGCCTCGGACACCGCGGCCACCGTCTCCTCGGTGGAGCGCACCACGTGGACCGCCTCGGGCGAGGCGCGGTAGCGCTGGTTGAAGCCCACCACGAGCGTGTCGTACTGATCGTCTCCCGGCTCGACCCTCATCGGCCCCCCGCCTTCCGCATGAGCCCTGACCTCATTGCGCCTCCCGTCGGTTGCCGCACCCCGCAGAGCTGTGTCACTCAGCGTACGCACGGAATGACGGTCATATCGTCGCTCCTGGTGAGGAATTGAAGCCGATGGGTGTGTGGGGCGCGGGAGTGCGCCCACGCCGCGCGCCGCGCGCCGTCGCGCGCGCGGGGTGAGGTGACCCATTGTCAACTGCGCAAGTGTGCAGAGTCGTTGCGGGGAGGGCGGGACCGGCGGGGGCGGGCTCAGCCGCGCGGCCCGGCGCGGTCGAGGAGGGCCGTGGGCGGGACGGCCGCGTCGGCGAGGCGGGCGGGGTCGACCGGCCGGCCCGCGCGCACCAGGGCGGCGAGCGGGACCATGGCGCCCGGCATGTTGACGCTCATCGCGGCGAGCGGCCTTCCCTCGCCCAGCCAGAAGGCGAGGAACTCCCCTTCTCCCGGGTCCCCGCGCAGCACCACCCGGTCGCACTCGCCGGGCGCGACGTGCCCGACGTACTCCATGCCGAGCCCGTACTGGTCGGTGAAGACGTACGGCAGCCGGTCGTAGGCGGCCTCGCGCCCGAGCATCGCGCGCGCGGCCGTCCGCGGCTGGTGCACCGCGTTGGCCCAGTGATCCACGCGCAGGTGCCTGCCGAGCACCGGGTGGAAGGCGCAGGCCACGTCTCCCGCGGCGAACACGCCGGGCGCCGAGGTGCGCAGCCGCTCGTCGGTCTCCACGCCGTCCCGCACCCGGAGGCCGGCCGCGTGGGCCAGCCCGGTGTTGGGCACGTCGCCGATGGCCACCACGATCACGTCCGCCTCGATGTGGGTGCCGTCGGAGAGCTGCACGCCCTCCGCGGCCCCGCCGCGGCCGGTGATCTCCGCCGCCTGCACGCCGAACCGCAGGTCCACGCCGTGGCCGCGGTGCAGGTCGGCGAAGACCGCGGAGACCTCGCGGCCCAGCAGCCCGAGCAGGGGCAGCTCGGTCATCTCCAGCACGGTGACGTCCAGGCCCGCCTGCCGGGCGACGGCCGCCGTCTCCAGGCCGAGCCAGCCCCCGCCGAGCACGACCAGCCGGGAGGCGGTGCGGAACGCGGCACGCAGCCGGTCGCTGTCCTCGATCCGGCGCAGCCGGCGCACGCCCTCCAGCTCGGCGCCCGGGATGTCGAGGGGACACGGGGTGGAGCCGGTGGCCAGCAGCAGCGCGGCGTAGCCGATGCGGGTGCCGTCGCGGAGCACCACCTCGTGCCGCCCCGGGTCGAGCGCGGTGGCGGGCAGGCCGAGACGCAGGTCCACCTCGTGCTCGGCGTACCACTCGGGCGGGTGCACGAGGAGGCTCTCGCGCGGCTCGGCGCCGCTCAGGTAGCCCTTGGAGAGTGCGGGGCGCTCGTAGGGCGGCTCGCGCTCCTCGCCGATCAGGACGAGGGGCCCCTCGTAGCCCTCCTCGCGCAGGGTCCGCGCGGCCACGGCCCCGGCGAGGCCGGCGCCGACGATCACGTGGGCGGCGGGCGCGGGCACGGTCAGCTCCCGGCCCGGGACGTCGGCGCGGGCCGTGGCGCGGCGTGGCGCCGCGCGAGTCGCCGTGCGAGCGAAGGGATCATGTCACCGCCGTTCCTGTCCGCTTCCGCCATCCTCCGTCTCCCGCGGCCGGCTCGCATCCGCAGGCCGGGCGCCGCCCGGCACCGGGAGGCCGGCCGCCGCGGCCGCCTCGGCGAGGACGGCGCGGAACATGGCGGGGGTGAGGCGGCCGGTGAAGACGTTCCGCTGGCTGACGTGGTAGCAGCCGAAGACCGTCAGCGCCCGCGCCTCGCCCGCCGGGCTCCCGCCCCCCGGGCTCCCGGCGCCCGCCTCGTCCCGCGCGCCCGCCGCCTCCCGCGCGCCCCCCGCCCGCGTCGCGCCCCCGGCGCCTCCTGCCGCCTGCGCGCCTCCCGACCGCTCCCGGCCCTCCGCCCGCCGCAGCGTGAGCCGCGCGCCGTGGCCGAACGCGGGCCGGGGCCGCGGCACCTGCCAGCCCGCGCCGCCGAGCGCCGTCAGCACGGCCTGCCAGCCGAAGCCGCCGAGCGCCACCACCGCGCGGACTCCTGGCAGCAGCCCCAGCTCCCGCGCCAGCCACGGCAGGCAGGTGTCCCGCTCGGCCGGGGTGGGCCGGTTGCCCGGCGGGGCGCAGTGCACCGGCGAGGTGATGCGCACCCCGCGCAGCCGCAGCCCGTCGTCCCGGCTGAGGGCCGTGGGCTGCGAGGCCAGCCCCAGCTCGTACAGCGCGGCGTACAGGAACTCGCCCGAGCGGTCGCCGGTGAACATCCGGCCGGTGCGGTTGGCGCCGTGCGCCGCGGGCGCCAGGCCGCTGATCAGCAGCGGCGCCTCGGGCGGGCCGAAACCCGGCACCGGGCGCGACCAGTAGGTCCACTCCCGGAACGCCTCGCGCCGCACCCGGCCCGCCTCCTGCCGCCAGGCCACCAGCCGCGGGCAGGCCCGGCAGCGCACCAGCTGCTCCTCCAGCGCCTCCGGCGTCCCGGCCGCCGCGGCGGCCGCGGCCGGGAAGCCCGGGTGGTCGGGGGCGGGAGAGGCGGCCTTGGGTGCCGCGGGCCGGTCGGGCATGAGGCGCGCTCCTCGGGGTAGTCGGGCGGGGTACGGCGCGAACCCTGCGCCGCACAACCCACAGGTCGGGGTGAGGACAGCATGGGCGACACGAGCCACGACAGCGGACACGACACCGGCGAGAGCGCCGGCATCAGGTGCCGGCGCGTGTACGAGGACGCCGACGGCGCGGACGGGACCAGGGTGCTGGTGGACCGGGTGTGGCCGCGTGGCCTGCGCAAGGCCGACGCGCGCCTGGACGCCTGGCTGCGCGACGTCGCCCCCTCCACCGAGCTGCGCCGCTGGTACGGGCACGAGCCGGCGCGCTACCCGGAGTTCCGCCGCCGCTACCTGGCCGAACTGCGCGAGCCCGGGCGGCGCGAGGCCCTGGCCGAGCTGTCCAGGCTGGCGGACGGCGGGCCCCTGACGCTGCTCACCGCCACCAGGGACGTGGCGCACAGCCAGGCCGCCGTGCTCGCCGACCGGCTGGCCCACGGGAGCCGAGGCCCCGGCCCTGGCGGGCCGGCCTAGGAGGCGGGACCGAGGTCGACCTGCTGGAGCAGGGACATGGTCGAGCCGATCTTCACCTCGTAGTCGTGCCCCTCCAGGTCCACGTCGATGACGGCGCCGTCCGCGGTCAGCCGCAGGTCCCAGCGCAGCGGGGAGCAGTCGGCGTCGATCACGTCGACGATGTCCAGGCCGGTGGCCAGGTCGTTGTAGAGCCGCACCGCCGCCACGGCCCTGGCGTCCCGGCTGAGCACCAGCGCCGTCTGGTGCTCCTCGGTGCCGCTCAGGACGTTCTGCGGGGTGGCGCCCTCCACCAGCCGGTACTGGTTGAACACCTTCGACTCCCGCGCCAGGTACTGGTCGAGGCAGGAGGCGGCCCCGGCGCCCGCGCCGTCCTGGGCGCGGGCCGCCTCGTCGTCGTCCGTGGCCCGCGCGAGCAGGAGCAGGGCCGCCGCCACCACGGCGGCCAGCGAGGTCGCCGCCACCGCCAGCCTGAGGGCCGCCTGCCGCTTCTCCTGCTTGCGGCGCGCCGCCGCGGCCGGCGGCGGGGCGGCCACCGCGCGAACGTCCGCCTTCACCGCGGGCGGCAGCCAGCCCTCCGCCCGGCGCTGCCCGGCCCCGGAACCCAGGGCCCGGCAGGCCTCGGCGACCTCGGCGGGGGAGGGGCGGTCGGCGGGGGCCTTGGCCAGGCAGCGCAGGATCAGCTCCCGTATGGCCTCGGGGCACTCCTGCAGCCGCGGCCGCTCGTTGACGATCCGGTAGATGAGGGCGGGCACCTGGCCCTCGCCGAAGGCGTGCCCGCCCGTGGCGGCGTAACAGGCCACGGAGCCGAGGGAGAAGACGTCGGAGGCGGGCGTGACCCGGCCGCCCGTGGCCTGCTCGGGCGCCATGTACGCCGGCGTGCCCACCCGGGCGCCGGTGTCGGTCAGCGAGGTGGCCTCCGCGGCCCGGGCGATGCCGAAGTCGATCACCCGCGGGCCGTCGGCGGCCAGCAGCACGTTGGCCGGCTTGAGGTCGCGGTGGATGACGCCGGTGGCGTGGATGGAGGTCAGGGCCTCGGCCACGCCGGCGACCAGGTGCAGCACCGAGTCCAGGGGCAGCGGGCCGTGCCGCTGCACGGCCTGCGACAGCGCGGGCCCCGGCACGTGCGCGGTGGCCAGCCACAGCGGCGGCCGCGAGGTGCTGCTGTCGAGGACGGGCACGGTGAACGGGCCCTGCACCCGCCGGGCGGCGCCCACCTCGTGCCGGAACCGCCGCCGGAACTCCGGGTCCTCGGCGAACTCCGGCCTGATCACCTTCAGCGCCACCGGCTGCCCGCCCCTGCTGTGGCTCAGGTAGACCGTCCCCATGCCGCCCGAGCCGAGGCGGCCGCGCAACCGGTACCCGCCGACCTCCCGGGGGTCCCCCGGCCTCAACGGTTGCAGCAGGTGCACGGCTCCGCCCCCCGAATCGTGTGCGATGTGTGAGCGCTTCGTTACCGCACGATGCTAGCCGCCGCCCGGGAGGCGCGGGGGGTGGCGCGGAGCCGCGGACCGCGGGCGGCACCCGCCCCTGCGCGGGTCTCGCCGACGCGCGCCCGCGCCCCTCCCGGCCGCCGTGCGCCGTCCCGTTCGCGCCCCCGCGCCCCCCGCGTCCCCGGCCCGGCCGGGGCCCGCCCACCTCGGGGAACGCGTCCGGCACGGGCCCGGCAGGCGGCCGGAACGCGCCCGGCGGCGGCCGGAGGCGGGTCTGCGGGCCGCGGCCCAGGCGGGGGCGGCCGGACGGCAGGCCGCCGGGGGGAGCGCTCAGGCGCCGGAGGGGAAGCCGAGGTTGACGGCGCTCTCCGCGGGCCGCGGCCACCGGGTGGTGACGACCTTGCCCCGGGTGTAGAAGCGGATGCCGTCCTCGCCGTACACGTGGAGGTCGCCGAACAGCGAGTCCTTCCAGCCGCCGAAGGAGTGCGAGGCCACCGGCACCGGGATCGGCACGTTGACCCCCACCATGCCCGCGGCCACCTCCAGCTGGAAGCGGCGGGCGGTGCCGCCGTCCCGGGTGAAGATCGCCGCCCCGTTGCCCCAGGGCGAGGCGTTGATCAGCGCCAGGGCCTCCTCGTAGTCCGCCGCCCTGACCACGCAGAGCACCGGGCCGAAGATCTCGTCCCGGTAGGCGTCCATCGCGGGGGTCACCCGGTCCAGCAGCGAGACGCCGAGGAAGAACCCCTTCTCGTGGCCCTCGACGACCAGTCCTGTGCCGTCCACGACCACCTCGGCGCCCTGCGCCCGGGCGCCGCCCACATAGGAGGCCACCCGGTCGCGGTGCTCCGCGGTGATCAGCGGCCCCATCTCCGAGGCCGGGTCGTCGCCCGGGCCGATGCGCAGCGCGCGCGCCCGCTCGGCGATGGCGGCCACCAGCGCGTCGGCGGTGTCCTCGCCGACGGCCACCACCACCGAGACCGCCATGCAGCGCTCGCCCGCCGAGCCGTAGGCGGCGCTGACGGCGCTGTCGGCGGCCACGTCCAGGTCGGCGTCCGGCAGCACCAGCATGTGGTTCTTCGCGCCGCCGAGCGCCTGGACGCGCTTGCCGTGGGAGGTGGCCGCCCGGTGCAGGGCGCGCGCCACGGGCGTGGAGCCGACGAAGCTGACGGCGGCCACGTCCCGGTGGGCCGTCAGCCGTTCCACCGTCTCCCGGTCCCCGTTGACGACGTTGAGCGCCCCCGCGGGGAAACCGGCCCGCGCGGCCAGCTCCGCCAGCCGCAGCGCCGCCGAGGGCACCTTCTCGCTCGGCTTGAGCACGACGGTGTTCCCGCAGGCCAGGGCCAGGGGGAACATCCACAAAGGCACCATCGCCGGGAAGTTGAAGGGCGTGACGCAGGCCACCACCCCCAGCGGCTGCCGCACCGAGGCGACGTCCACGCCCGTGGACACCTGGGTGGACAGCGCGCCCTTGAGCTTCTCCGGCACGGCGCAGGCGAGTTCGACGACCTCCAGGCCGCGGGCGATCTCCCCCAGCGCGTCCGCCCGCACCTTGCCGTGCTCGGCGGTGATCAGCGCGGCCAGCTCCTCACGCTCGGCGTGCAGCAGCTCGCGGTAGCGGAAGAGCAGCGCGGTGCGGCGCGCGAGCGAGGTCGTGCGCCATTCGCGGAACGCCTCCGCCGCGGCGGCGACCGCCCGGTCGACCTCGGCCGGGCCGGCGAACGCCACCCTGGCCGCCTCGGCTCCGGTGGCGGGGTCGTAGACCGTGCCGTGGCGGCCTGAGGTGCCGGCCGCCGGCTTGCTGTCGACAAAGTGGCCGATGGTCTTCATCAGAATCCTGGTCTCCTGGCTGCGAGTTCGTGGGGCCGCCCGCGGCCCCCGGGGGAGGCGGGCCGCCCGCGCCCGGGGGAAAGCGGTGGGCGGGCGGCCCGGTCGGCTACAGGTGGCGGCGGCGCTCCGCGGCCCGGCGCTCGTAGGTCTCCCGGGCGGCCCGCGCCGCCGGGCGCGAGGCGGCCCCGGCCACCGGCACGTCCCACCACGCCTGCGCCTCGGGGGCGGTGTCCGCCGGGTCGGTCTCCACGTAGACGCAGGTGGGCCGCTCGTCGGCGCGGGCCGCGGCGAGCGCGGCGCGCAGTTCGCGGTACGTGCCGGCGCGCAGGACGTGCAGGCCCAGCGAGGCGGCGTTCGCCGCCAGGTCGACCGGCAGCGGGTCGCCGGTGTAGGAGCCGTCAGGGGCGCGGTGCCGGTAGGCGGTGCCGAAGCGTTCGGCGCCGGTCAGCTCGGAGAGCCCGCCGATGGAGGCGTAGCCGTGGTTCTGCACCAGGACCACGTTGATGCCCAGGCCCTCCTGCACCGCGGTGACCAGCTCGGTCGGGTTCATCAGGTACGTGCCGTCCCCCACCAGCGCCCACACCGGGCGCCCTGGGGCGGCCAGGGCGACGCCGATGGCGGCCGGGATCTCGTAGCCCATGCAGGAGTAGCCGTACTCCAGGTGGTACTGCCGCCGGTGCCTGGCGCGCCACAGCTTGTGCAGGTCTCCCGGCATCGACCCGGCCGCGTTGATGACGACGTCCTCCTCGCCGACGACCTCGTCCAGCGCGCCGATCACCTGGGTCTGGGTGGGGCGGGCGTCCTCGTCGGCCGGGGTGAGCGAGGCGGCGACCCGGGCCTCCCAGCGTTCCTTGCCGGCGGCGTACTCCGCCGCGTACCCCGCCTCCACCCGGTGCCCGGCCAGCGCCTTGCGCAGCGCGGCAAGGCCGGCGCGGGCGTCGGCGATCAGCGCCAGGGCGCCCATCTTGTGCGCGTCCGCGGGGGAGTTGGTGAGGTTGACGAAGCGGACGCCGGGGTGGGCGAACAGGGTGTGCGAGGCGGTGGTGAAGTCCGTCCAGCGGGTGCCGATCCCCAGCACCAGGTCCGCGCGCCGCGCCAGCGCGTCGGCCGGCTCGGTGCCGGTGTGGCCGATGCCGCCCAGGTCGCAGGGGTGGTCGTGGCGCAGCGAGCCCTTGCCCGCCTGGGTGGAGGCGACGGGGATGCCGGTGTCCTCCACCAGGGCGCGCAGCGCCTCCTCGGCCTCGCTGTGGTGCACGCCGCCGCCCGCCACGATCAGGGGGCGCCGCGCGGCGCGGATCGCTTCGGCCGCCGCGGCGAGCGCCCCCGCGTCCGGGGCCTGGCGCGGAACCTGCCACACCCGCTCGGCGAAGAAGCCCTCGGGCCAGTCGAACGCCTCCGCCTGCACGTCCTGCGGCAGGGCCAGCGTGACGGCGCCGGTCTCCACCGGGTCGGCCAGCACCCGCATCGCCGCGAGCGCCGCCGGAATCAGCGCCTCCGGCCGGTGCACCCGGTCGAACCACCGGCTGACCGGGCGCAGCGCCTCGTTGACCGAGACGTCCCCGGCCGAGGGGTGCTCCAGCTGCTGGAGCACCGGGTCGGCCGGCCTGGTCGCGAAGGTGTCGCCCGGCAGCAGCAGGACCGGCAGCCGGTTGATCGTGGCCAGCGCCGCGCCCGTGACCAGGTTGGTGGCGCCGGGGCCGATCGAGGTGGTGACGGCCTGCGCCGACAGCCGGTCGCGCTGGCGGGCGAAGCCGACGGCGGCGTGCACCATCGCCTGCTCGTTGCGGCCCTGACGGAACGGCAGTACCGCGCCGGGACCCTGGCCGCTCTCCACCAGCGCCTGCCCGATCCCGGCGACGTTGCCGTGCCCGAAGACGCCCCACACCGCGTCGATCAGCCGATGGCGGCGGCCGTCGCGCTCGGTGAACTGGCAGGCCAGGAAGCGGATGAGGGCCTGCGCGACGGTCAGGCGGCGGGTGCCGCCGCCCGCGGGGCCGGGGCGATCGCCCCCCTCGGGGGCGGGGGAGTGCGCCGGGGGGCTCGCCGGCCGGGGCGGCGCATCGTTTCGTGGAGCGTTCACCTGGACACCTCCGGAGGATGGTGGCGCGGCAGGCGGGGGTCCACGGCCTCGGCCTCCCAGGCGCCCCTGACCCAGGCGTGCCCGGGGTGGTCCCTGATCAGCCAGGCCCGTTCCTCGCCGGGCCCCGCCATGACGTTGAGGTAGTACATGTCGTGCCCGGGCGCGGCGATCGAGGGCCCGTGCCAGCCGTCGGGAATCAGCACGGCGTCCCCCGAGCGGACCTCGGCCAGCAGCTCGGTGCCGCGGCCCCGCCCGGAGGAGGTCACCCGCTGGTAGCCGAAGCCCGGCACGGCCTCGGCGCCGGGGGAGGGCGCGATCTCGAAGTAGTAGATCTCCTCCAACTCGGACTCCTCGCCCGGGCGTTCCTCGTCGTGCTTGTGCGGCGGGTAGGAGGACCAGTTGCCGCCGGGGGTCAGCACCTCCACGGCGATCAGCCGGTCGGCCTCGAAGACGCCGGCGGCGGCGAAGTTGTGCACCTGCCGCGAGCAGGCCCCGGCCCCGCGCAGCTCCACCGGCACCCCGCCGGCCGGCCCGTACCTGGCGGGCAGCCGCCGCCCGCAGCGCGCCCCGGCCAGCGCGAACCTGCCGCCCTCGGCCGAGGAGAGCGCCACCCGCGCGTCGCGCGGCACGTAGGCGAAGTCGGAGACGCCGGAGAACACGTCCGGCCTGCCGTGCAGCCGGAACGTCTCGCCCCCGGTCTCCACCGTGCAGCCGCCCGAGAGCGGCAGCACGATCCACTCGCTGTCGCCGGTGGCGAAGGAGTGCCGCTCGCCCGGCCCCAGGGGCAGCACGCGCAGCGAGGAGTACGCCCAGCCGGCGCGCTCCGGGGAGACGTCGAGCGTGTACATCGCCCCCGAGGCGGTACCGGCCGGCAGGTGGCAGCGCGCCGTCTTTCCGGCCGGACCTTCGGTCGTGTCCCTCACCCCAGTCTCCCTTCCGGCGTCGTCTGCCGTGGTTCTCCCGCGGTGGCGAAACCGCCGGGCGACGCCGCCCCGTTCGCCCCCGCCTCCGGGCGCGGCCCCTCGCGGAGCAGGCCGACCGCGGTGGTCACGGCCCGCAGGACGTCGCCGTCCGGCGGGTAGAGCAGCGAGCGGCCCACCACCAGGCCCCGCACCGTCGGCAGCCGCAGCGCCGCGCGCCACTTCTCGAAGACGGCGTCCTGGTCGCCGCTGACCTCGCCGCCCAGCAGCACCGCCGGCAGCGTCGAGGTCTGCATCACCTGGCCCATCAGGTCCGGGTCGTCGGTGACCGGCACCTTCAGCCAGGTGTAGGCCGAGGTGCCGCCGAGCCCCGAGGCGATGGCGATGGAGGTGGCCACGGCCTCGGCGCTGAGGTCGTTGGTCACCTTCCCTCCCACCCGCCGGGAGATGAAGGGCTCGACGAAGACGGGCAGCCGGCGCCTGGCCATCTCGTCGATGACGCGGGCGGTCGCCGCCATCGTGGCCAGCGAGCCGGGATCGGCATAGTCGATGCGCAGCAGCAGCTTGCCCGCGTCGAAGCCGAGCCGCTCGATGTCCTGGGCGCGGTGGCCGGTGAACCTGTCGTCGAGCTCGAAGGCCGCGCCGGCCAGCCCGCCCCGGTTCATCGAGCCCATCACGACCTTGCCGTCGAGCGCGCCCAGCAGCAGCAGGTCCTCCAGGATGTCGGCGGTGGCCAGCACCCCGTCCACGCCCGGCTGCTGGAGCGCGAGCACGAGGCGCTCCAGCAGGTCGAAGCGGTTGGCCATGGCCAGCCTGTCCCCGCCGACGGCCAGGGCGCCGCGCGCCGGGTGGTCGGCCGCGACGATCATTAGCCGCCCGCTGTCGCCGAGGAGGGGGCGCCTGACCCGGCGGGCGGCGGCCTCGGCGATCGCCTCCGGATGCCGGGAGCGCACCGCGACCAGGTCGCTGATCCCGATGCTCACGGCAGGTTCTCCTTCCGCGCCGCCCGGGGCCCGTCCCCGGCGCCGTCTCCCGGCGGCCCGGCGGCCAGCAACTCCTCGACCTCGGCCGCGGCCGGCATGGCGGCGGAGCAGGCGAGGCGGCCGGCGACCAGCGCGCCCGCCGCGTTGGCGTACCGCGCCAGCCGCTCCGGCTCCCACCCGGCGAGCAGCCCGTGGCACAGCGCGCCGCCGAACGCGTCGCCCGCGCCGAGGCCGTTGACGACCTCGACCGGATGGGGCGGCACCTCGGCGCGGCGGCCCGCGCGGTCCACCACGAGCACCCCCGCCGGACCCTGCTTGACGAGGGCGAGTTCCACCCCGGCGGCGAGCAGCGCCTGCGCGCAGGCCCACGGCTCCCGCTCGCCGGTGGCGACCTCGCACTCGGCCAGGTTGCCGACGGCGACGGTGGCGTGCGAGAGCGCCTCCCGGTACGCCTCCCGCGCCGCCTCGGCCGAGCCCTCCGGCCAGAACATCGGGCGCCAATCCAGGTCGAAGACCGTCGCGACCTGCCCCGCGCCGCGGCCGGCGGAGCGGGCCGCGAGGGCGGCCAGGGTGGCCGACCTGCTGGGCTCCTCGCACAGTCCCGTGCCCGACATCCAGAAGATGCGGGCCGCGGTGACGGCCGCCAGGTCCAGCTCCTCCGGGCGGATCTCCAGATCGGGCGCCTTGGGCAGCCGGTAGAAGTACAGCGGGAAGTCGTCCGGCGGGAAGATCTCGCAGAACGTCACCGGCGTCGGGTAGGCGGCCACCGGCCGCACCCACCGGTCGTCCACGCCGAACTCACGCAGCGCCTGGTGGCAGTAGTCGCCGAACGGGTCGGCGCCCGTTCTGCTGATCACCGCGGCGCGGCGGCCGAGCCGGGCCGCCGCCACCGCGACGTTGGTCGGCGAGCCGCCGAGGAACTTCCCGAAGGACTCGACCCGCGCCAGCGGGACGCCGATCTGCAGGGGGTAGAGGTCGACGCCTATGCGTCCCATGGTGATGACGTCGAAGGGTTCGCTCATCATGGCTCCCGGGGGGCGGTGGCGGTCAACGGCTCAGCCGGACGGTGGCGATCTCCCAGGGCCGCATCGGCAGCGACACCGTGCCCCGGGGACCGCCGGGGCCCTCGGGTCCTTCGGCGCTCAACGGGCCTGCGGCGACCGGCAGTTCCTCGCCCGGGCGGCCCAGCAGGTCCACCCGCCTGGCCGCGGTGAAGTCCCCCGAGAGCCGCGCGGTGGCCGCCACGCCGCCCTCCGCGATCAGCCGCACCTCCACGCACCCCTCGCGCTCGCGGACGCTGCTCACCACCACGCCCTCGCCCGTCACGGCCGGCCCCGCGGCCGGCGGGGGCAGCGCCGTCCCGGTGGGCGCGGTCCCGGGAAGGGTGAACAGGCCGTGGCGGAACTCCTCCGCCGCCCGCAGCACCCCGCCGGCCGCCCAGTCCGCCGGCCCACCCTCGGCCGCGTCCTTTGCCGGGCCCTCCGGGTAGGGCAGCAGCGCCAGTTCGACCCGCCGCTCGCCGCGGGACTGGGCGCCCGGCGTGGGCACCTGGGGCCCGGCGGGCTCGTCGCGGTAGGCGTGGCGGTTGCGCGAGAGCGCCCCCACCGCGCGCAGCACGGTGAGCGAGAGCTCCGCGCCGCCCGAGGTCAGCTCGTACTCGCTGTACTCGGTCAGCAGCACGGCCAGCCCGCCCGCGGCCACGAAACCGGACGCGGGGAACGTCGGCAGCGGCTTCTCGCCGAAGCCGCCCTCCGCGTCGAGGCCGCGCTCGGTCACCGCGAACTGCCCCTCGGCGAAGGAGCGGTGTGCCCGCCGGGGCAGCGGCAGCCGCAGCCGCAGCCGGTGGTCGTCGCAGGGATTGTCGAAGGACAGGGTGAGCCGGGCGAAGCGCTCGGCGGCCCGCAGCTCGACCCGGGTGCGCACCGTCACCCGCCGCGTCTCGGCCGACCTGCCGTTCGCGGCGAAGTCCCCCGCCGCCGGCCAGTCGTACGTGCGGATCACCTCCAGGGAGGAGGCCAGCGGGTGGCTGGCCAGGGGCACCACCCGCACCGAGTGCGGCCGCTCCACCCGCACGTCCGCCGCCGGCGGCGCGTAGTTGTAGCTGTCGCCGAGGTCGCCGCCGTCCACCAGCGCGCCCAGGCCCTGGACGACGACCCCCTCCGGGGTGCGGAGGCTGAGTTCGCCCGCGGCGTCGACGGCCACCCGCAGCAGGCCGTTGTCCAGCACCCGCCCCTCGGCCCGCACGTCGTGCCGGGGCGGGGCGCCGGCCGGGGACTTCGCCTCCGGCCTGACCGCCGCATGCCCCAGCGCGGGCACCTCGGCCCACACCGGCACCGTGCGCCTGGGCACCGCCAGAATCCGCACCCGCAGCGGCCGTCCGGCCGCGCGCCCGGCCAGCGCGGCGCGCACCTCGGCCACGTCGAAGGGCACGTCGGTGTGCGCGGCCACCGTGAAGGTCAGCACGTCCTCGGCGTAGGACCAGCCGGTGACGTGCTGCCCGTAGAGCTCGGTGCCGTGCACCCTGGCCAGCGCCAAACCGGGCTCGGCCAGCAGGTCGTCGGCGAGCACCTCAAGGCCCTCACCCGGCGCGGGGGCGTCGAGGAAGACCACCCCGGAACGCGGCCAGGGCGAGGGGTTGAACACCAGGTGCGCCTCGCGCGGCACCGACCGCGCCAGCCTGCCGCCCACCAGGTCGCACACCGCGCGGCCCAGCTGCTCGGCCTCCGCCATCCTGGCCGCGACCTGCTGGGCCGTCTCGTCGCAGCCGCAGCCGGTCACCGAGTCGTGGCAGCTGACGGAGATCAGCTGCCGCCAGGCCAGGTCGAGGAAACGCCGCTCGCTGCCGTCGCCGTACAGCGCGGCGAGCGGCTCGGCGTAGCGCTCCACGGTGCGCTCGGCCCTGGCCATGGCCTGCTTGAGCGCGGGCCGCACCGAGAGCACCCCGGGCAGGATGTTGGACCTGGCGTGGGAGCGCAGCTCGCCGTGGATCTCGGGCAGGCCCGCCACGGTGGTGGGCAGCGCCTCGAAGAACTCGGCCAGCGTGGCCAGCCGGGTGGGCACGCCGGTGCGTGCGGTCGTCGCCGCCAGCCGCTCGGGGGCGTCGGCGGCCGGCGCCGTGTGGTCGGAGCCGTACATGCCGAGCAGCGGGGACTCCGGCTCGCCCGGCAGGGCCCAGCGGCCCATCCGCTCGGCCAGCGCGACCGTGCGCTCGTCGGTCAGCTCCGGGTCCTCCAGCAGCCCGGCCGCGTTGCCGTAGCCGCCGTCGGCCAGGAAGCGGGTGCGGATCGCGGTGCCGTCGGGGGCCACCCAGGCGAAGGTGTCGGTCGCCACCCGCGCCGGGACCCCGCGGTAGACGCAGGCGTGCGCGAGGCCCGCCCCGCGCAGGATCTGCGGCATCTGCGCGGCGTGCCCGAACATGTCGGGCAGGTAGCCCACCGGCATGGCCGCGCCCAGGTCGCCGGCCCGCCGGATGCCGCGCTCCAGGTTGCGCACCAGCTGCTCGCCCGAGCACAGGAACTCGTCCATGAGGATGTCCCACGGGCCGATCGCCAGCCGCCCCGACTTCACCAGGGCCGCGACCCGCTCCCTGGCCTCCGGCCTGACCTCCAGGTAGTCGTCCACGGCGGCCATCTGGCCGTCGAGGGTGAACCGCTGGCGCGGGTCACGCTCCATACGGTCGAGCAACTCGTCGAGCAGCGCCACCAGTTGCAGCCTGAACCGCTGGAAGGGCAGGTACCACTCCCGGTCCCAGTGGGTGTGCGGGACGATCACGAGTTCACGCATGCGCGGCCTCTCCTGTGAGGTTCAGCCCGTACCGCGTGGCCAGCCGGTGGGCCGCGCGCTGGGCGGTGACGACGTCGGCGAGGCCCTCGGCCACGCCGGACAGCGGGGGCGTGCCGCGGGTCACCAGGGCGTGGAAGGCGAGCAGTTCCGCCTCGAAGCCGCCGAGCGTGCCGCGGTGTTCCGCCCGCCGCTCCACCCCCTCGGCCGAGCCGACCTCGGTGAGCAGCGTCGGGGCGTTGAGCAGGTAGGGGGAGGGGAAGACGAGTTCCAGGGAGCCGGTGGCGTGGTGCACGGCGACGGTCTCCCGGTAGGCCGGGTAGTCGGGCAGGTAGAGCCAGCGGATGGCGTAGCGCCCGCCCTGCGGCAGCGGACCGGACAACTCCACGGAGGGCTGGGGCCGTTCCGCGGCCTCCGCGTGCCCGGGCGGCGCCCACACGGCGACGTGGTCCACGTCCGCCGGGGTGCCGGCGAACAGCCTGATGAGGGACAGCTCGTGGCAGATGCTGCCCAGCGTGATGTCGTACAGGGTGCGCACCGGGGCGGCCGGCTCCTCGCCCAGGGCGGTGCCCACCAGCTTGTCCTCCTCGGCCCGCAGCGCCGCGACGGCCTCGGGCGGCACGTCGCCCGCCGGGCGCGGCAGCCTGGCGAAGGCGAGCTGGGAGGCGGAGGAGGGGTGCAGCACGGTGACGTCCACCGCGTGCACGGCCTGCGGGCCGCCCACCTTCTGCAGCAGCCGCAGCATCCGCTGCGCGGCCGGGTCGTACTGCTTCATGTAGCCGACCATCAGCCGCTCGGCGCCCGGCACGTCGGACAGGGCGGTGATCTCCTCGCGGGTGAAGCCCAGGGGCTTCTCGGACAGCACCCGGTAGCCGCGGCGCAGCGCGGCCGTGGCGTAGCGGACGTGGGAACCCGAGGTGAGCAGCAGCACGGCGTCGAAGCCGCCGCGCTCCAGCATGGCCGGGACGTCGGTGTGCCGGTGCTCGGGCGCGATGCCGTAGCGCGCGCCGACGCGTGCGGCCAGCGCGGGGGACAGGTCGGCGACCGCGGTCAGCGAGAACCGGTCCGAGAGCCGTTCGAGGAGCGGCAGGTGGATGGTCTGGGCGATGACGCCGAGGCCGGCGACGGCGACCCTGACCCGCTCCTGCCCCTCGTTGCCGCCGCTCACAGGCCCGCCTCCCGCAGCCGGGCGCGGTTGGCGCGCTGGGCCGCCATGAGGCGGGCGGCGTCCCGGCCGGTGGGGGGCGCGTCCTGCTCGACGACTATCCAGCCCGTGTAGCCGATCGCGCGCAGCGTCGCGGCGACCGCCTCCAGGTCGATGTCGCCCGCGCCGAGCGGCGTGAACCCGCCCGCCGCGACCATGTCCATCAGGTCCCCGCCCGCCGCGGCGGATTCCGCGGCGAGGGCCCGCGAGGCGTCCTTGATGTGCACCTGCTTGATGCGTGGCGCCCAGTCGCGCAGCCCGGCCAGCGGGTCGCCGCCCGCCAGCCACAGGTGGCCGGTGTCCAGGCACAGCGAGACGTCGGTGCTCTCCAGCAGCCGCTCCACCTCGGCGGCGCTCTCCACGTCGGTGCCCAGGTGGGGGTGGAAGACCGGTTCGAGGCCACGCTCGCGGCAGCGGTCGGCGGCGCGCTGCACGCGGGAGGCGAAGCCCGCCCAGTCCGCGGGCTCCCCGTAGGCCAGGCCAGGGCGGGCGAAACGCTCCGGGTTGGGCGGGCAGGCGAGGGTGGGCCGCGGCGCGAACGCCGGGTCGGGGACCGGGACGGCGGTGAACATGTCCAGGGCCGCGTCGAGCCCGGCCAGGTCGGCGCGCCAGCCCGCCTCCTCGTGGTAGCGCAGGTCGACCCAGCCGCCGGCCAGGCCGAGGCCGGCCCGCTCCAGCGCGGCGGCAAGCTCCTCGCCGGTGCCGAGGTAGCCGATGGGGCCCGAGTCGACACCGTCGTAGCCGGCGTCGGCGAGGCCGGTCAGCAACTCGGCGGCGGTGAGAGGGGCGTCGTCGGGGGAGTAGATGCCGAAGTTGACCGGGGCGTTCGCCACCCGGGTCGTGCCCGCCCGCGTCGGCGGCACCGAAGTCACTGGCATAGCGCGATCACCTCGTTCTCGTAGGTCTCAAGCCGGTGCTGACCCGGCGCAGCCGGGAGCAGGGCGCGGTCGCCGCGCACCGGGAGGCGGCTCCCGTCGGGCCGCACCAGGGCGGTGCCCTCGGCGCCGAGCGCGAGCAGTTCGTCGCCCAGGCGCAGCAGCAGGGCGGCGCCAGGGCCCGCCGAGACGGCGGTGCGCCCGGCGTCCAGCGCGGCCAGCAGCCCCGCGGTGCTCTCCTCGGCGACCAGCAGCCAGGTGGTGGGCTCGCCTGGCAGCCCGTTGCCGCCCGGCCGGTGGAAGTCGCTGCCGCCGATGGCAATCACCTCGGGCCGCCAGGCCATCGCCCAGGCCAGCGGCCCGCCGTGGCGGCGGTCGCGCCAGTCGGAGTGCCAGACCTCGGCGTGCCGGGTGCGGCGCGGCAGCGGGTTGCGCCAGGAACAGTCGCCGCCCAGCGGGTGGTTGACGGACATGACGCCGCCGTGCTCCTCGGCGTGCGCCAGCCAGTGCCCGGCCGGGCGGCGGAAGTCGACCCAGCCGGTGTCGCCGAAGACGTTGGCGTGCCCGGTGTCGGTGGTGACCTCCTGGCCGGGCAGCAGCACGATGCCGTGCCGCTCGCCCGTGGGCCCCAGCTCGGGGTGGTGGCTGACGGTGTTGTGGTCGGTGACGGCCAGGAAGTCGAGGCCGCGTCCCGCGGCGAGCGCGGCCAGCTCGCCCACGGTCAGCGCGCCGTCGCTGTGCACGGTGTGGCTGTGGAAGTCCCCGGCCACCCACCGCATCCCGTCCACCTCGGGCAGGTCGCGGCGCGGGGGCCGCGGGGCGGGCGGCACCTCCTGCGGGGCGGGCGGCGGCGGCGCCGTGTCGGCGGTGGTGATCCGCACCTCGTAGTCGAGGCCGCCGGGCGGCACCCGGTGCAGCCGCAGCAGCACGTGCCAGCGGCCCGGCTCCGCCTCGCCCGGCAGGTAGCCGGGCGTGGCCCAGCCGGCGGCGACGGTGTAGGAGTCGCGGGCGCCGCCCGACCAGCCGCGGAAGCCCGCGGCGCCCAGGCAGCCCAGGTCGAGGACGCCGGCGGCGCGGTCGTAGGAGAGCTCCACGGCCACGGCGGCGGTGCCGGGCGGCACGTCGAAGGGCAGCTCGCGCAGGTTCTGCTCCAGCCGGTCGGCCAGGGTCCACCGGCCGCGGTGCACGGTCGTGGCGCGGGGGCTCACGCCGCCTCGCCCTCGCCGGGGCGGCCGGCCGGCCCGGACTCCGCCGGGGCCCGGTTCAGCAGTTCGCCGTCCCGGTAGAGGAGCGCGCGGTCGCGCCGGGGCACGGCGTGGCCGATCTCGCCGGGCGTCAGCCGCCGGTCCTCGTCCACCACGGCCTGCACGAACCCGCTCTCGCCCTCCAGGGTGACGAGCTGGGCGCTGCCCAGGTTCTCCACGACGCGCACCGCGCCGCGCAGCGCGCCCTCGGCGGGGCCTTCGGCCAGGCCCAGGTACTCGGGGCGGATGCCGTAGACGAGCTTCTCGCCCTCGGCGAGCCCCTCTTCCAGGCCCTCGGGCACCGGCAGCAGGGCCCCGGCCACGTCGATGCGGCCGCCCGCGACCTGGCCGTCCAGGAGGTTCATCGGGGTCGAGCCGATGAAGGAGGCGACGAAGGTGTTCGCCGGGTACCTGAACACCTCGGCCGGGGTGCCGAGTTGCCGGATGCGGCCGCTTTCCATCACGGCGATGCGGTCGGCAAGCGCCAGCGCCTCGGCCTGGTCGTGGGTGACGAAGACGGTGGTGACCCCGAGTTCGCGCTGGAGCCGCTTGAGGAAGGTGCGGGCCTCCAGGCGCATCCTGGCGTCCAGGTTGGACAGCGGCTCGTCGAACAGGAAGACCTGCGGGTGGCAGGCCATCGCCCTGGCGAGCGCGACGCGCTGCTGCTGGCCGCCGGAGAGCTGCCCGGGGCGCCGGTCCAGGTAGTCCGTCAGGCCCAGCTCGGCCGCGGTCTGCGCGGCCTTCTCCCGTCGCGTCGCGCCCGGCACCTTCTGGATGCGCAGCGGGTAGGCGATGTTGTCCGAGACGGACATGTGCGGGAACAGCGCGTAGTCCTGGAAGACCATGGCCACGTCCCGCCTGCCGGGCGGCAGGGCCGTGACGTCCCGGCCGCCGATGCCGACGCTCCCCGAGCTGGCGGTCTCCAGGCCGGCCAGGGTGCGCAGCAGGGTCGTCTTGCCGCAGCCCGAGGGCCCAAGCAGGGCGAAGAACTCGCCGTCGGCGATGGTCAGGTCAATGCCGTCGAGCGCCCGGACGCCGCCGGGATAGACCTTGGTCAGGGCGGCCATCGAGATGTCGGCCATCAGCGTTTGATCCCTCCGTGGAACCGGAATCCGTACCGGGAGCTGACGAGCAGGAACATCAGGACGACCGGCAGGGAGTAGAGCAGCGAGAAGGTGGAGATGAGCGCCAGGTCGGGCTGGCCGCCCTCGGTGTAGAAGGTGTACATCACCACGGCCGCGGGGGACTTCTCCGGCGAGCGCAGCAGCAGGAAGGGGATGAGGAAGTTCCCCCACACCTGGGCGACCGACCACACCGCGATGGTGGCCAGGCCCGGGCGCACCAGCGGCACCACGACGTGCCGCACGATCTGCAGCGGGGAGGCGCCGAACACCTGGGCGGACTCCTCGTAGGACCGCGGGGTGCCGTCCATGAAGTCCTTCAGGATGAAGATCGCGCTGGGCAGCAGGCCGCCGGTGAGCACCAGGATGACCCCGAGCTGGGAGTCGATCAGGTGCAGCTCGAAGGCCAGGTTGAACAGGGGGACCATGGCCGCGGTGCCGGTGACGATCGAGGACAGCAGCAGCAGCGTGTACAGCAGCGCGTCCCGGCCCGGCAGCCGCACCCGGCTGAGCGCGTAGGCGGCCAGCGCCGCGAACACCACCACCAGCACCCCGGTTCCGGCCGCGAGCAGCAGGGAGTTGCCCAGCGAGCGCATCGCGTACGGATTGTCGAAGAGGGTGTCGAAGTTCTGCAGCGTGAAGTCGGGCAGGGAGGCGGTGATGGTGGGCGTGCGGTCGAAGGGGGCGCAGGCCAGCCACAGCAGCGGTAGCGCGAAGAACGCGAGCAGCAGGCAGCAGAAGACGTAGAAGCCGATGCGCCGCACGGCCTGCCTGGCGCCCGCGAGCCCGGCCAGGTGGCCGGTCGCGGACGGGTCGGGCGGGGGGCCGCCGCGGCCGGGGGAGGAGTGCTTTTCGAGGTCGGTGGTCGCTTCCGTGCTCATGCGGGCGCGTCCTCCTTCCGCCTGCGCAGCAGCGTCATGTAGACCACCGCGATCACCAGGTTGATCAGCAGCATCAGCACGGAGATGGCCGCGCCGAAGCCGAGTTCGCCGTTCGAGAGCGCCAGCTTGTAGATGAAGACCGGCATCACCTCGGTCTTGTCCTCGGGGCCGCCGCTGGTCAGCAGGAAGGGCGTGAAGTCGTTGAACGTCCACAGGCTGATCAGCAGCAGGTTGGTGAGGATGTGCCCGCGGATGCGGGGGAAGACGACGTCCCGCAGCTGCTGCCAGCCGCTCGCGCCGGCCAGCCGCGCGGTCTCCAGGTGCGAGGGCGGCACGTTCCCCAGCGCGGCGGCGTACAGCATCATCGAGAACGCCGTGCCGCGCCAGATGTTGAAGACGATGATCGACAACATCGGGTGTTCGAGCAGCCAGGCGGTGCCCGGGGTGTGCAGCGCCGCGTTGAGCGTGCCGTCGTCGCGGTCGAGCAGCGCGATCCACAGGAAGGCGATGACCGAGCTGGGCAGGATCCACGCGGTCAGCACCAGCGCCTCGACCAGGCGGCGCAGCGCGCCGCGCCGGTTGCGCATCACCCAGGCGATGAGGAAGCCGAGCCCGGCCTGGCCGATGACGGCGGAGCCGACGACGAACTGGAGCGTGAGGCCGAGGGAGTGGCTGAAGCTGTCGTCCTTCAGGGCGTCCGTGAAGTTGTCCAGGCCCACCATCTGCGGGTCCGCCGCGGCCAGGCCGGTGAGGCGGTAGTCGGTGAGGCCGAGGTAGATCGTCCACAGCGCGGGGAACACCAGGAAGGCCGCGATCAGCAGCAGCGCCGGGGTGACGAACGCGGCGGCGCGCGGGCGCCCGAGGCCGGCCGCGTCCCGGTCCCGCGCGGGCCGCGGCGCCGCTCCGGCCTGGCCCCCCGCGCCGCGGGGGGCCAGGCCGGCGTCAGGAGGTGACGTGGTCGGCACCGCCGACGACCTCCTCGAGCCCGTCCTGGTAGTCCTCGGCGGCCTGACTCGGGCTGTCGCCGTCCACCACCGCGGCCGTCGCCTCCTGCAGCAGCGTGGAGACCTGCGGGTAGAGGGAGTCGGCGGGCCGGAAGATGGTGATCGGCAGCACCTGCTCGTTGATGAAGGTGAGCATCGGGTCGTCGGCGAGCACCTGCTCGTTCACGTCCGTGCGGGCGGTGATCTTGGGGGTGTCGGCGACCGAGGCGGTGACCGCCTCCGCCGAGTTCATGAACGTCAGCAGGTCCCAGGCCAGGTCGAGGTGGTCGCTGGCCGCGTTGAGGGTGCGCACGCTGCCGCCCGACATGCTGACGAAGTCCTGCCCGTTGACGCCCTGTCCGGGCTGCGCGGCCGGGATCAGCGCGTAGCCGACGGCCTCGTCGCGGTCCTCCATGGGGGCCACGCCGTTGTCGGGATTGACGACGCTGCGCCAGAAGTAGTCGCCCTCGGCGAGGATGCCGATCTTGTTCTCGGCGAACTCCTGGAAGGACTTGTCGCGGCCCTGGGTCTCCTGCTGGAGCTGCGGGTCGCCGAGGCCGCCGCCGTAGATGTCCTCGTAGAGGCCGAGGGCCTGCTCCATCCCGTCGCTCGCGCCGGTCCAGGAGCCGTCGGAGCTGATCTCCTCGCCGGTGCCCGCCAGCAGCGGCAGGATGCCCTGCATCGTGGTGGCCTCGCCCATGGCGGTGCCCGCGTTGAGCTGGATCGGGGTCACGCCGTCGAGCGAGCCGAGGGCCTCGCCTGCGTCGAGGATGTCCTGCCAGCTGGTCGGCTGCCAGTCCGTGGGCAGGCCGGCCTGCTCGAAGAGGTTCTTGTTGTAGAACAGCACGCGGCCGTCGGTGCCCCATGGGATGCCGTACAGGTCGCCGTCGAACGCGGCCAGTTGCTGCACCGCCTCGGGTATCTGGTCCCAGCCGTCCCAGGATTCGAAGTCCGGGGAGGTCTCGCTCAGCGGCTTGATGTAGCCGGCCTCGGCGAACTCGCCCAGCCAGATGCCGTCGAGCGACATGATGTCGGGGCCGGAGCCGGACTGGAGGTCGAGCGCGAGGCGGGACTTGAACTGCTCGTCGTCCACGCCGCTGGGCTCGAAGGTGACCTTGACGTCCACCCCGCGATCCGCCTCTGCCTCCTCGAAGTGCGGGATCACCCAGTTCTCGATCCAGTCGGCCTCCTCGGCGTTCTTGCCGCCGGAGATCGCGTTGGCCGCGATCTTCAGCTCGATCGTCCCGCCGGACCCTTCCGAGTCGGAACCACAGGCCGCGACGCCGAACGACAGGGCCAGCACCCCGGTGACAGCCCAGGCCCGTCTGGTCAGCACTCCCATGAGTCATCTCCTCGTTGAGAAGTTTGCCCCGGGAGACTTACATATTGACCAGACGACGTAAAGGCTTATTGTCTTAACGTTTTGGAGTGCGTACAGGGAACCACGTAACGTGACCGAAGAAGAGCCCTCCGACCGGCGCGGACCGGCGCCCAGCCACGCCGGCCGGCACCGGGGCACGCCGGCGCGGCCGCCGCGGACGCCGTCTGACGCCGCGTCCGGGCGCCGGGGCGACGGAGGGACCGGACGGGGAGTTGGGGGCAAGGCACCGTGACGAGGCAACCCGACGAGACACCCGTGGGGACACCCGAGGGACCCGAGGGACCCACCGGGACACCCGCCGAGACAGCGGCCGAGACACGAGGGAGCGCGCTGGTGGACCTGGAACTGACCGTCGACCGGGCCAGTCCCGTGCCGCTGTACTACCAGCTGTCCCGGCAGCTCGAAGTCGCCATCGAACGCGGCAGGCTGCGCCCCGGCACCCTGCTCGGCAACGAGATGCGGCTCGCCGGCAGCCTCGGCCTCTCCCGCCCCACGGTCCGGCAGGCGATACAGGCACTTGTCGACAAGGGCCTGCTGGTGCGCCGCCGCGGCGTGGGCACCCAGGTGGTCCGCAGCCAGGTCAAGCGCCCGCTCGAACTCACCAGCCTCTACGAGGACTTGGAGGCGGCGGGCCAGCGCCCCACCACCCGGGTGCTGGACCTGGCCACCGTGGCCGCGCCGCCCGAGGTGGCCGCCGCCCTCGGCCTCGCGCCCGGCGCCGAGGTCCGCCGCCTGGAGCGGCTGCGGCTCACCCACGGCGAGCCCATCGCCCTGCTGCGCAACTACCTGCCGGTGGGACTGCTCGCGGTGGACCGCACCGCCCTGGAGGGCACCGGCCTCTACCGGCTGATGCGCGCGGCCGGCACCACCCTGCACAGCGCCCGCCAGTCCATCGGCGCCCGCGCGGCCACCGCGGAGTACGCCGAGCTGCTCGCCGAGCCGGTGGGCGCCCCGCTGCTGAGCATGGAGCGCACCGCGTACGACGACACCGGGCGCCCGGTGGAGTACGGCTCCCACCTCTACCGGGCCACGCGCTACGCCTTCGAACTCCAGCTGCTCATCCGCCCCTGAACCCACCCCGGGGCACCCGCCCACGCCCCGGCACCGACGCCCACCGGGAGCGGTGGCCCGCCGCCCGCAGGGATCGGTGGCCCGGCGGCGGAGGGCGCGTCAGGTGGCGTCGGCCCGCGCGAAAAGGCCCCGGAGCAGCCCGGTGGCCTGGCCCACCTCGATCAGGTAGCCGTCCGGGTCGCGCAGGTAGCAGCGCAGTTCGGCGCGCCGGTCGAGGGGCGGCGTCAGGAACTCGGCGCCCTTCGCCGACCACTCCCGGTAGGCGGCGTGGATGTCGGCCACCCGCAGGTTGAGGAAGGCGGAGACCGTGTCCGGCTCCTCCGGCGGGCGCAGCGTCACGCCCGGCTTGTCGGGGGTGGGCCCGCCGCCGGGGTTCATGATGATCCAGCTGTTCGCCAGCCGGACCGTACAGGGGTTCTCCTCCAGCACGACCCGCCCGCCGAGCACCTCGCTGTAGAACCGCCGCGAACGCGCCACCTCACGCACCGTCAGGAAGTGCGCGACCGCAAGCCCCTCGCTCGGTGCCGGGAACTCCCCGGCCCCCGCGCCGCCCCCGTCCCCGGCGCCGCCCTGCGCCGGCTGCCCCGCCCGCTCGTCCCGCTGTGCCATCCGGCCCTCCTCTCCTCGCCGCGCGCGGCGCGCGCGGCCCCGGCGTTCCCCGGGGGCGTTCCTCAGACGGCGCGCGGCCCCGGCGTACCTCAGGCGGCGCGCGCCTCCCTCGGGTCGGTCACGCCCTCGGGCGAGGCCAGGCCCCGCACGTCCCAGTCGGCGAGCCCCGCGGCCGAGCGGTACACCGACTCGAAGAAGCCGAGCACCGTGCGGCGCGGGTCCGCCGTCTCCCTGGCCGCGTCGTAGTCCAGCGTGGCCATGTGGCTGCCGTCGTGCTCCATCCAGCGCGCGGTGGCCGGGCTCAGCCGCCGCTCCGCCAGGCCCTCCGGCTCGGGGGCGGCGTACGAGTAGAACGTGGGCCGCGGCACCGCCTCGTCGCCGAACCAGAAGCCGGAGGAGATCACCGCCCGCGAGTACGCCTCGCGGGTCACCGGGTCCGCCTGGGGCGGCTGGTCCACCGGCCGGTCCTCGAACCGGGTGACGGCGATGTCGAAGGTGTGCCAGAAGTGGTGCACCGGGCTGATCTTCCCGGAGAAGCCGGCGGCGAACTCCTCCAGCACCAGGTTGACCTGACTGAGCACCTGCCAGTACCGGTTCACCCAGTACGGGTCGTAGGAGGCGTGCTCGGTGTCCTCGGCGAAGGGCCTGCCCTCGTCGCCGAGCCCGAAGGGGTGGGCGTGCTCGATGGTGGGCTCCACCCCGACCGAGCGCAGGGCGTCCAGGGCCTCCCGGTAGAAGGACGCCACCGACTGCCCGAGCAGCGAGAACGAGGCCGACCTGCCGTCGATCTCCCGGACGATCAGCAGGTGGTCGACGAAGTCGAAGTCGACGGTGAAGATCGGGTTCCCGTCCACCTGACCCATCGGCCGGGTGGTGATCCCGCGCCCGGTGACGTGGTACGGGACGTTCCACCAGTGGTTGCGCCGCACGCTGCTCGCCAGCCGGATCTTGCCGATGACCTGGGCGAACCGGTGCAGGGTCTCCTTGGAATCCCGCCACTGCGCCAGCGGGATGGGGGGAAAGACCTCCATGCCGACCTCACTCTCGCGCCGCGCGGTCGCGCCCCGCCACGGCGGGCCTGGGCTGCCTCGCGCCCTCGCGAGCTCTCCTTCCGAGGCTAGGCGCGCCCGCGGCGGCGGGCATCCGGAGCGGGGCCCTTGCCGGGCGGGCCGCGGCGCCGGGCCCGCGCGCCACCACCCCGCACGACCCGTCCGCCCTCACGCCCCGTCCGCAGGCCGGAGCCGCCGCAGGCGCCGATGCCCGTGGTCGGCTCGTCGCTTTGCGTTGTTATATTGGCCCGGCAGAAGGACGAGGCGCGTCCGGGGGGACACGATGGGTCACGAGGCGGAGCCCGACCTCGCAGTGCCGGGTGAGGACTTGGTGCGGGTGGGGCAGGAGGCGAGCAGTCTCAGGGAGGGCATGCCGGCCAAGGCGATGGTGGCGGAGGCGAGCAGTTACGAGGCCGCGTCTGCGCTGTCGGCGGCCGGGTTCGGTTCGGGGGGCGCGTTGCGCGAGGCGATGGCGCGTTTCGGGGAGAAGGCGCGGGATCTGGGCCGGGCGTGCGAGAGCATCGAGAGCCACCTGGCGGGCACGGTCACCGTTCACGCCGCGCTTGAGGAGGATCTGCGCGCTCGGGTGCGCGCCGCGGGCGTGGGGCAGGTGGACTATCTGGCCGGGTTCGGGCTCACGCCGGCCGACCTGGAACGCCCGTCGGGGCCGCCCGTGCCGGGGCGCAACGCCGCCATCGAGGATCTGTGAGGGCGTGTCACCGGGTGGCAAGGGGGGAGAGCGATGCCCACGTACGAGGAGCTGAATCGCCTTGACCTGTCGGGTCTGGAAGCCGCGGTGGAGGATTGGGCGCGGGTGAGGAACGACTTGGCGGCGCTGGCCGATCAGGCCGAGGGCGGGCTGCTTGCGCGTGCCCGGGAAGCGGCGTGGTCGGGGGAGAACGCGGGCGTGACCAGGAGGTTCGTGGAGACGGTGGCCGAGCGTTTCGGCTATGCACGCGACGAGGCGGCGATCGTCCACAGAACGCTGGAGGATCTTCTGGACAGTCAGCGGGATTGCCGGCGCAGGCTGAGGGCGCTGAGCGAGGACGCGGCTGAGGGCGGTTTGTACATCCAGCCCGATGGCAGGGTGGTCGTCCCGTCTCCCGACCCCTACCGTCCGCAGGGCGAGGCGACGGCCGAGCAGGCGGAATTCAGCCTTGCACTGACGGGCAGGATCGCCGAGATCCTCAGCGAGTCCCAGGAGAGCGACGCCCAAGCCGCCCAGGTGCTGCGGGACTTGGCGGACGACGGGCACGGCCCGTTCCGTGCGGCGCCGCTGAGGGCGGAGGCGATCGAGGACGCGCAGGAGATCCTTCCGCTGCTGCGGCGGGGTGGGGAGCTGACCGACGAGGAGATCGCCACGCTCAACGACCTGTTGGCCCGCCGGGCCGGCAACGTGGACTTTGCCGCGTACCTGGCGACGGAGCTGGGCGCGCGCGGCACTCTCGACTTCTGGTCCGAACTCACCCATGAACGTGCCCTGCGGCCCCGGGATGCGGAGGAGTGGCAGCTGCTCGCCGAGCTCCAGGCGAATCTGGGCACCGCGCTGGGAACGGCGACACACTCCGACGCGGCGGCCATGGACGCCTGGGAAGAGCAGATGATCGACCTGGGTGACGAGATGCTCGGCGCGAACCAGGACTACCCGATGGGTTACCAGGTCATGGGCAGCCTGATGCACAGCGGCGCCTACGACACGGAGTTCCTCACCGCCTACGGGGATTCTCTCCTCGACTACGAGCGTGGCACCGACGGCTTCGACCCGCGACAGTGGGGGGACAGTGGTTACGGGCTGTCGCGGCTGAGCTTCGGCAGCGAAGACGACCCCGGCTTCGACCCGATGAGCGGCTTCATGGAGGCCCTGGGCCGGAATCCGGAGGCGTCGAACCAGGTGCTGTACCGGGTGGACAACTTCGACTACCTGGTCCAGCAGCGCACCTGGCCCACCTTCTTCACGGGCGACGGCGTCACCCTCAACGGCGCGGAATCCGGCTACACCGCCCTCGGCCACGCCCTCGAATCCGCCACCCTGGGCCACCCTTACGACGACGACACGCCACTCCACTCGAGAACGGTCCGCGAGGCCGCGCTGGCGGAACGGATCGTCGATTACTACGGGAGCAATCCCGAAGCCATCGGGCACGGTGATCTCACCAACAGCCTGGCCCGCATCTCCGCGGGCTACATGGCCGATATCGAACGCAGTTTCTTGGATTCTGCGGTGCTCGTGTCCCCGGAGCAGCCGGCCAGCTTCGATTATGGGAAATCCGCGGTGCTCCTGAGCGTCATGGGGCGGGACCCCGAAGCGTACGGAACCCTCCTCCAGGCCCAAGAGTCGTATACGGCACTGGCCGTGGACAACGTCATCAACGCGCACGACTACGATACGGCGGAGACCCTGGAAGCCGTGCAGCAAGTGTCCCAGGGCGGCGGCATGGTGTCCGGGATTCTGAGTGAAGCCAGAGCCTACGCGGTGTTCGACCAGTCCGCCGCGCAGGATGCCGAGTTCAATCAGCGGGTGCAAACGGGGGCTTCCTGGGCTGAAACGCTCCTTGGGTATGGAGTGGATCGCACCGTCGGTAATGTACCGGTCGCCGGGACCATCGGAAATTGGGCAGTGAGCGGCCTTGTGAATGCCATGGGAGAAAACCTCATGCACGACAACAGCGCCGAAGCGGCGGCCATGTCGGACGAGATCTATGCGCGCTCCATGGACCGGGCCCAGGAGGTGGCCGCGGCCGCGACGAGGGCTGCCGTGGCCTCCGGCGCGACGGATGTGGACGCGGATGTTCTCGCCGGAGCGGCGGCAAGCGGTGCCGCTGAGGGCCATGACCAGCGCGCTCGGCTTTTCGTACGGGAGGGGTGATCGTATGGCGGATCGCTGTTTTGTATCCGTGAGCGCGAGGAGGAAGAGCCGTGCCGTCCTAGTCGCAGGGTTGGTGTTCACGGCGGGAGCGTTGAGCGCCTGTGGTGGGGGCGAACCGAAGGAGCGTTCCTACGAGTTGCCCACTGATCTGTGCGGCGTGGAGGTGGACCAGGATCTGTACGATCCGATCTTTCCGCCTGGGGACGACATCGATATTTCGGGTTCGGTGAGCCGTGAGTTTCCTCTGTCGGGATGCACGGTCGAAGTCGACGGGGAGGAGGTCATCAATCTGGGGACCTTTCCGTCGGGGTACGATCTGGAGGGTCTCGTGGTTATCGGTCCCTACCAAAATGATCTGGACGAGGGTGAGGAAGTGCCCGGTCGATACGAGATGATGGTCTGGCCTGATGCGGTATTTGCCGTGTCGGACTGCGTTGTTCCTCGATACGCCCCTGGTTTTTCGGTGGGGCTGTGGGCAACCTATCCCGATGACGAGGACGATTCCCGGCGTATCTTGGCCGATCTGATTGAGCCGCTCACCGCCAGTGCTGCCCAGGAGGTCGGCTGCGTGGAGCCCGAGTGAGGAATGCCCTCGGCTGGTTGCGGCTGGCGCACTAGGTTTTCAGGTGGGGGAAATCGTATGGTGGATCGCTGCGTTGCATCCGTGAGTGTGCGGAGGAGCCGTGCTCTCCTGGGTGCGGGGTTGGTTTTCACGGCGGGGGTGCTGAGCGCGTGTGGTGGGGGTGAACCGAAGGTGCGTTCCTACGAGTTGCCTGCTGACCTGTGTGGTCTGAGTGTGGATCGGGATTTGTATGATCCTCTCTTTCCGCCCGGGGACACGGTCGACATCCTGGGCTCGGTGGGCCGTGATCCTCTTGACGGGTGCGTGGTCGAAGTCGATGGGGAGGAGGTTATCAATCTGGGCACCTTTACGCCGGGGTGGGATCTGGAGAGTCTTGCGACTATCGGCCCTTACCAGAATGATCTGGATGAGGGTGAGGAGGTGCCCGGTCGATACGAGATGATGGTGTGGCCTGATGCGGTATTCGCCGTGTCGGACTGCGTTATTCCTCAACTCAATCCTGGTTTTTCGGTAGGGCTGTGGGCGACCTATCCCGATGATGAGGATGATTCCCGGCGCATCTTGGCCGATTTGATTGAGCCGCTCACCGCCAGTGCTGCCCAGAAGATCGGCTGCGTGGAGCCCGAATGAGGAACGCCCTCGGGGGTCAGGCTGCCGGGGAGAGGGCGGGGAGGGGGGTCTTGGCGGGCTCGCCGAGCCGGGATGGGACCGGGGTGGGGAGGGCTCGGCGGTGCAGCAGGAGGCCACCGCCGCACGCGGTGGCGATGACCAGGCCGCCGATCACCAGCGCGAGGCGCGCGCCCGCCAGTTCGATCAGCAGGCCGGCCAGGGGCGGGCCCACCAGGTTCCAGCCGGTGCTCAGGCTGCGCCACACGCCCAGCACCCGGCCGCGCATGCCGGGCGGCGGGTCGGTCTGGAGCACCGTGGTGCCGGCCGTGTCGGAGACCGACTCGACCAGCGCCATCGGCACGGCGAGCAGGATCAGCAGCGCGAGGGTGGGGGTCAGGCCGGCCGCGATCTGGAGCACCGCTCCGGCCCCGGCCATCGCGGAGACCAGCCGGACCGAGGGCCGTCGCAGCAGCCCCGCCAGGACGGCGCCCGCGATGCCGCCCACGGCGAGCGCCGTGGAGACGGCCCCGAACGCGCCCGCGCCCGCGGCCAGCGGCCCGGTCACCAGGACGGCCAGGGTCAGCGTGTAGTTCCGGCCGAGCATCGAGCTCAGCCCGGTGATCGCGGCCAGGGCGAGGAGCCGGGGGCGGTGCAGGAAGAAGCGCAGTCCCTCCCGTGCGCCGCCGCCCACGGCCTCGGCCGCCGGCGCGTCCTGGACCGGCGCCTCCCGCGTCGGCGCGTCCTCGGCCGACGCGTCCTGGGCCCGTGCGTCCTGGGCCCGTGCGTGCTCGGCCGGCTCGCTCTGCCCCGGTGCCGCGGGTGCTTCCGGTGCCGCGGCCGCCTCCGTGGCGGCCGCGGGCTCGGGGCGGTGCATCAGGCGCAGGAACGGGATGACGGTGGCGACGAAGGCGAAGGAGAGGCCGTTGGCGGCGAAGGCCGCCGCCGGGCCCCACAGCGTGACCGCCACCCCGGCCAGGGCCGTGCCCGCGAGGCGGCCGACGCTGTGCACGGTGGAGCCGAGCGCGATGGCCGAGGGCACGTCCTCCTCGGGGACCAGGTCGTTGCCCAGCAGTGCGCAGGCCGGGGCGTCCACGGTGGCGATCACGCCGGTCACCGCGGCGAGCACCAGCAGCACCGGCACGTTGAGCAGCCCGAAGGCCACCAGGACGGCGGTGGTGAGGGCGACCAGGCCCAGGGCGGCCTGGCTCAGCGCGGCGGTCAGCTTGCGCGGCCAGGCGTCGACGGCGGCGCCGCCGAGCAGCCCGAGGAGCAGGCCGGGGCCCGCCTGCACGGCGAGCGAGAGGCCGGTCATCGCGGCCGAGCCGGTGACCTGGAGCACGAGCAGGTTCTGCACGGTCAGCTGCATCCAGGTGCCGGCGTTGGAGACCAGGTTCGCCACCGACCACCAGCGCATGCCGGTGTGGCGCAGCGAACGCCAGGGGGCCCGTCCGGCGCCGGAGCGCCGCAGCCCCGGGCGGGGGAGCCCGAGGCGGGGAAGCCCCAGGCGGCGAAGGCGCCGGAAGGGGGAGGCGGGGCGGGGCAGGGCGGGGCGCGGCGCGGGAAGCGCGCGCGGGGGCGAGGCAGGAGGCATGGAGAGGATGCCCGCGAGGGGCGGCTGGGAGCTGGGCGTCCGGGGACGCCCAGGGTGCGGTCCGGGCGGCGCCGATGCCGCACCGGGAGGGCGGACCCCACCTTGACAGACCGGTTCCCCGCCGAAAAGACCATGATCGTCCCCCGCGGCGGCCACGACCCCGGAAGCCTTGCGGCGCAAGGCTTCCGGGGTCCTCCGTGCGTTTGCTCACACCGAGCCGGGTGCCGGGCCGGGACCGGTTCGCGGGCCCGGCGCGGGCGGCTCAGGGCCGCATGACCACCTTCACCGCCTCCTTGTGCTGGAACATCCGGTACGCCTCGGGCGCCTCGTCGAGCGGCACGTGGTGGGTGGCGAACCCGTCCACGCCCAGCGGGTCCTCCTCGGTCAGCAGCGGCAGGATCTCCGGCACCCAGCGCCTGACGTTCGCCTGCCCCATCCGCAGCTGGATCTGCTTGTCGAAGACCGTCATCATCGGCATCGGGTCGGCCATCCCGCCGTAGACCCCGGTCAGCGAGATCGTGCCGCCGCGGCGCACCATGTCGATCGCGGCGTACAGGGCGGCCATCCGGTCCACGCCCGCCTTGGTGACCACCTTCTCGGCCGCCTTGCCCGGCAGGAAGGCGCTGAGGTTCTGCAGCAGCCTGCTGACGTTCCCGCCGTGCGCCTCCATGCCGACGGCGTCGATCACCGAGTCGGGGCCGCGCCCTGCGGTCCGGTCGCGGACCGCGGCGGCGATGTCCGGGTACCGCGTGAGGTCCATCGCCTGCACCCCGCGCGCCCTGGCCCGCTCAAGACGCTCGGGCACCAGGTCGATGCCGATCACCTGCCCGGCGCCCCGGTGCAGGGCGATGCGGCAGGCCATGTCGCCGATCGGGCCGAGGCCGAGCACCGCGAGCGTGCCCCCCGGCGGCACGTCGGCGTACTCCACCGCCTGCCAGGCGGTCGGCAGCACGTCCGAGAGGTAGAGGTAGCGGTCGTCAGGCGCGTCCTCGGGCACCTTGATCGGCCCGTAGTGGGCCTGCGGCACCCGCAGGTACTCGGCCTGCGCGCCGGGCACGGAACCGTACAGCTTCGTGTAGCCGAAGAGGGCAGCCCCGGCCTTCTCGCCCCGCACCTGCGTGGTCTCGCACTGGGTCTGCAGGCCGCGTTCGCACATGTAGCACGAGCCGCAGGCGATCTGGAACGGCACCACCACGCGGTCCCCCGGCTTCAGGTTCCGCACCTCGGGCCCGACCTCCTCGACCACGCCGATCGGCTCGTGCCCGAGCACGTCCCCCGGGGTCATCAGCGCGCCGAGCACCTCGTACAGGTGCAGGTCCGAGCCGCACAGTCCGCTGGAGGTGACGCGGATCACCGCGTCGGTCGGCTCCTGCAGGGTCGGGTCGGGCACCTGGTCGACCCGCACGTCTCGCTTCCCGTGCCATACCGCCGCCTTCATGCAACTCGCCTCCTGACTGCCGGGACTCTGCCGCGGACTTGGGACAACCGGGGAAAGCCCGGGGGAACGCGGGCGGTGCCGGGGAGTGGGGCCGGTGCCCGCCGCCGGGGTCCGGGTACCCCGCGGAGTCCGGGTACCCCGCGGGGCGCGGGCGACCCGGCGCGGACTCAGGGCAGTTGACTGCCGCCGGTCGCGTTCATGATCTCGGCGGTGATGAAGCCCGCCTCCTTGGACGCCAGGAAGACGTAGGCGGGCGCCATCTCCGCGGGCTGGGCCGGGCGCCCGAAGGAGGAGCCGCCGCCGAAGCCGGTGGTGTCCGGCATCGTCGAGGGGATCAGCGGCGTCCACACCGGACCGGGCGCCACCGCGTTGACCCGGATGCCCTGCTCGGCCAGCTGGGCGGCCAGCCCCTGGGTGAAGGTGACGATGGCGCCCTTGGTCATCGCGTAGTCCAGCAGGTGGGGGCTCGGCTGGTAGGCCTGCACCGAGGTGGTGTTGATGATGCCGCCGCCCGCCGGGATCAGCCGCAGCAGCATCTGCGTCAGCCAGAACATCCCGTAGAGGTTGGTGCGCACCACCCGGTCGAACTGCTCGGTGGGGATCTTCTCGATGCCCTCGGGCTGCGACATCTGGTAGGCGGCGTTGTTGACCAGCACGTCCACGGTGCCGAACTCCTCGGCGGCCCGGTCGGCCACCCGGCGGCACTCGGACTCCTCCCTGATGTCGCAGGGCACGGCCACCGCGCGGCGGCCCGCCTCGGTCACCAGGCGCGCGGTCTCCTCGGCCTCGCCCGCCTCCTCGGGGAGGTGGGTGAAGAGCACGTCCGCGCCCTCGCGGGAGAAGGCGACGGCGACCGCGCGGCCGATGCCCGAGTCGCCGCCGGTGATCACCGCCTTGCGGTCCTTCAGCCGGTCGCTGCCGCGGTAGGTGCGCTCGCCGTGGTCGGGGCGCGGCGCCATCTCCTCGGTGCTGCCCGGCGGTTCCTGGGACTGGCCGGGGAACTCCGGGCCCGGGTAACGCTCGCCCGGATGCTCCCGCCGCGGGTCCGGCGTGGGGTCTGGCATGTCGCCTGCCTCCCGTGGTGCTCGTGGTGCTCGTCCTCGGTCTGGTGATCGGTCTGGTGATCCGTCTGGTTCTCTTGTCGGGAACGGGCCCGGGTGCGGGCCCGGTTCAGGGGCGCGCGCCGGTGCCGGTGGCGAACTCGCCGAACCGGCCGTGGCGCGCGTGCGGCGCCAGCGGCGGGGTCTGCATGCCGCTCCCGTGCCGCAGCCCTTCGAGCAGCTCGCGCAGGGCGTCCTCCGCGCTGTGCCGCGGCTGCCAGCCCAGCTCCTGTGCCGCCCGGGAGCAGTCCATGACCGGCAGCCGCAACAGGGCGTCGAACAGGTGCGGGGAGGCGGGCACCAGCCGGGCGCGCCAGGCCGCGGCCAGGGCCGTGCGCAGCAGCGGGCGCGGCAGCCGCACCGTCCGCGCGTGGAACAGGCCGGCGAGCATCCGCGCGTCCACCACGGGCCCGGCCGCCAGGTTGAAGGCGCCGTGGGCCCGGCCGGTGACCGCCAGCCGGTACGCCTCGGCCGCGTCGGCGGTGTGCAGCACCTGGAACCGCAGCCCCGGCAGGTCGGGGACCACCGGGCTCAGCTCGGGGCGCACCATCGGGCCGAAGAGCAGGGGGCCGAGGAAGAGCCGGCGCTGGGCGGCGGCCGACTCGCGCTGGAAGATGAAGCCGGGCCGCATCCGCACCACCCGCACCTCGGGCACGCGGTGCTCGAAGCCGTCAAGCAGCCGCTCCACGTACGCCTTCTCCCGGCTGTAGGCGGCGGTCGGCCAGCCGTGCGTCGGCCAGCTCTCGCGCACCGGCGGGTCCTTGGGGCCCGGGGCGTAGGCGGCGATCGAGGAGGCGTACAGCAGGGCGGGCACGCCCGCCGCCGCCACCGCGCCGAGCACCCGGCCGGTGCCCAGGACGTTGGTGCGCCAGGTCATCAGCGGGTCTCTCGACGGCTGGATCATCCAGGCCAGGTGCACCACCGCGTCGGCGTCCCGGAAGTGCCCGGTCAGCTGCGCCTGGGCCTGCTCCTCGGCCCGCAGGTCCACCGGCGCCCAGGTGGTCTTCTCCACCTGCCACTCGGGCACCCGCCTGGCCAGGCCCAGGATCGACCCCACGGCCGGGTCCGCCGCCAGGGCCCTGACCACGGCGCTGCCGACGTTGCCCGTGGCCCCGACCACCACGACGCGCAGCCCCTCGGCGTGCTCGCTCGTCATCTCGCGTCCCGATCCCTTCCGTGCGGCTGCGGCTGCGGCTCGTCCCCGCGGGTGCGGCGGCCCGCCCGTCCCGGGCCGCCGCGACCGCGTTCACCCGGGTGGGCGCTGCCCGCGCCGCCGTGCGGGCCGCGTGTCGGGCGGAAGGCGGCGGGTACCCGGCACACCTACCGGGAAACGGCCGTTTGCTCCTTTTTGTCCCGGGTACTTGGGGCCGGTCTGCAGGAGCGTCTGCAGGAGAAAGGAGCGGGCATGCAGTCCTCGCACGCTGTTGTCACCGGCGGCGCCGGGTTCCTCGGGTCGCACCTGTGCACGGCCCTGCTCGACCAGGGCTGGGCGGTCACCTGCGTCGACGACCTGTCCACGGGAGACGCGGAGAACGTGGCCCACCTGCGCGGCAGGCCGGGCTTCACCGAGGCCTATACGACCGTGTGCGAGCCCTTCGCCGTGGAGCGGCCCGTCGACCTGGTGCTGCACTTCGCCTCCCCCGCCTCGCCCGCCGACTACCTGCGGCTGCCGTTGCACACCCTGGAGACCGGGAGCCTGGGGACGCGCAACGCGCTCGCGGTGGCCAGGGAGCACCACGCCCGCTTCGTGCTCGCCTCGACCTCCGAGGTCTACGGGGACCCGAGGCAGCACCCGCAGAGCGAGTCCTACTGGGGCAACGTCAACCCGGTCGGGCCGCGCAGCGTGTACGACGAGGCCAAGCGGTTCGGCGAGGCGATGACGGTGGCCGAGGCCGAGGTGAACGGCACCGACACCGGCATCGTCCGGCTCTTCAACACCTACGGCCCCAGGATGCGCGGCCACGACGGGCGCGCCGTGCCCACCTTCGTCCGGCAGGCGCTGGCCGGGGAGCCGCTGACGGTGACCGGCGACGGGCGGCAGACCAGGTCCCTCACCCACGTGGCGGACACCGTCCGCGGGGTGCTGGCGATGGCCGCCTCCGACCTGCGCGGGCCGGTCAACCTCGGCAACCCGGTGGAGATCAGCATGCTCGACCTGGCGCGGCTGGTCATCCGGCTGACCGGGTCGGACTCCACCATCCGGCACATCGAGCGCCCGACCGACGACCCCTCCGTGCGCCGGCCGGACATCACCCTGGCCCGCGGCAAGTTGCAGTGGGAGCCGCGGGTGAGCGCCGAGGAGGGCCTGGCCGGCACCATCGCCTGGTACCGCGAGCGGGCGGCCGGCGGGGCCGAGCCGGTCCCCGCCTGAGCCCCGCGGGCACCCCCGCCGCCACCCCGCCCGCCCCGCGACCCGGCGCACGCCCCGCACGCCCCCGTCCCCCTCGCGCACCCGGGGCCGGCCTCCCCGACGGCCGCAAGGCCCCCGCCGCTGAGCCCCGAGCCCCCGGCCCGCCCCACGTTCCGCTCGCCTCGCCCACACGAAAGGCCCCTGACATGCGCGTCCTCGGTATCAACGCCCTGTTCCACGACCCGGCGGCGGCCCTCGTCGTCGACGGGCGCACGGTCGCCGCGGCCGAGGAGGAACGCTTCTCCCGCCGCAAGCACGGCAAGCGGCCGCTGCCCTTCTCCGCCTGGGAACTGCCCGAGCAGGCCGCCGCCTGGTGCCTGAGTCAGGCCGGGCTGCGGCCCGAGGACCTGGACGCGGTCACCTACTCCTTCGACCCGGACCTCGCCCGCCCCGCCGACCGGCTCGGCCTGCACGACCCCTGGGACCACCTGCGCCTCACCTACGCCAGGGAGGCGCCCGGCTTCCTGGCCACCGCGCTGCCCGGACTCGACCCGGAGCGGGTGCGCTTCGTGCCGCACCACATGGCGCACGCCGCCTCCTCCGCCTTCGCCGCCCCCGCCGCGGACGACTGCGCGGTGCTCGTGCTCGACGGCCGCGGCGAGGCCACCTCGCACCTGGCCGCCCGCCGCGCCGGCCGCCACCTCGAACCGCTGCGCGGCCAGGAGCTGCCCCATTCCCTCGGCCTGGTCTACGAGGAGCTGACCGAGCACCTGGGCTTCCTGCGGTCGAGCGACGAGTACAAGGTGATGGCCCTGGCCTCCTACGGCAGGCCGCGCCACCTCGCCGAACTGCGCCGCCACGTGCACCCCACCGGGGACGGCGGCTTCCTCGCCACCGGGGTGCCCTGGGAGGAGTTCTGCCCGCCGCGCCGCCCGGGCCAGGCGTGGACGCAGGAGCACGCCGACCTCGCGGCCGGCGCCCAGGCCTGCCTGGAGGAGACGCTGCTCGACCTCGTCCGCTGGCTGCACGGCCGCACCCACGCCGAGGTGCTGACCATGGCGGGCGGCGTGGCCCTCAACTGCGTGGCCAACAGCAGGATCGCCCGCGAGGGCCCCTTCCGCCGGGTGTGGGTGCAGCCCGCGTCAGGCGACGCGGGGACCGCGCTCGGCGGCGCCCTGCTGCACGCCGCCGCCTCCGGCCCCGAGCCCCCGCGGCCCCCGGCGGGCACCGACCTCGGCCGGGGCTGGTCCGACGCCGAGCTTGAGGCGTGGCTGAAGACCGCGGCCGTGCCCTTCGAACGGCCGCCCGACCTGGCCGCCGCGGTGGCCGAGGCGCTGGCGGGCAACGCCGTGGTCGCCTGGTTCCAGGGCCGCGCCGAGTTCGGGCCAAGGGCGCTCGGGCACCGCTCGCTGCTCGCCCACCCGGGCAGGTCGGGCAACCTGGAGCGGCTGAACGACATCAAGGGCCGCGAGCAGTTCCGGCCCGTGGCGCCGATGGTCCTCGCCGAGCGCGCCGCCGAGGTCTTCGACGGGCCCCTGCCCAGCCCGTACATGCTGTTCGTCCACGACGTGCGCCCCGGCTGGCGGGAGCGGATTCCCGCCGTGGTGCACGTCGACGGCACCGCCAGGGTGCAAACCGTGGACCCGGCGCAGGAGCCGCTCGTGGGCCGCATGCTCGCCCGCTTCGAGCAGCTCACCGGCCTGCCCGTCGTCGTCAACACCAGCCTGAACACCGCGGGGCGCCCGATGGTCGACGACCCGAGGGACGCCCTGGAGTGCTTCGGCTCGGCCCCCGTCGACCTGCTGGCGATCGGCCCCTTCCTGGTGCGCCGCCGCGCCCTCTTCGACGGCGGGGACCGGGTGGCCGAGGCCCGCCCCATGGCCGCGGAGGCGGCGTGAACACCGCGCCGGGCGCCCCCGCGTACGCCGTGGTGATCCCCACGCTCGGCAGGCCCAGCCTGTCCGCCGTGCTGGCGGCGCTCGCCACGGGCACCGGGCCGCGCCCGGCCCGGGTCCTGCTCGTCGACGACCGGCCGCCGCACGACCCGGCGCCGCTGCCCGTCACCGTGCCCGCGGAGCTGAGCGGCCTGGTGGAGACGGTGCCGGGACGCGGCGCAGGACCCGCCGCGGCGCGCAACGCCGGCTGGCGCGCGGCCGGGGAGGAGTGGATCGCCTTCCTCGACGACGACGTGCTGCCCAGCTCCTCCTGGGCCGAGGACCTGGCGGGCGACCTGGCCGCCGCCACCCCGGCCACCGCCGGCGTCCAGGGCCGCGTGTTCGTCCCGCTGCCCGCGGATCGCCGCCCCACCGACTGGGAGCGCGGCACCGCGGGCCTGGCGACGGCCAGGTGGATCACCGCCGACATGGCCTACCGCCGCTCCGCCCTGGAGGCGGTCGGCGGCTTCGACGAGCGGTTCGGGCGCGCCTTCCGGGAGGACGCGGACCTGGCGCTGCGGCTGCTGGACGCGGGCTGGACCCTCGACGTCGGCGAACGCCGCACCGCGCACCCGGTACGCCCCGCGGACCGCTGGGTGTCCCTGCGGGCCCAGGCGGGCAACGCGGACGACGTGCTGATGACCCGGCTGCACGGCCGCGACTGGTGGGAGCGCGCGGACGCCCCGCGCGGCCGGCTGCCGCGGCATGCGGCGATCACCGCGGCCGGCCTCGGCGCCCTGGCCGCCGCTCTGGCGCGGCGCCCGCGGGCGGCCGCGGGCCTGGGCGCGCTGTGGCTCGCGGGCACCGCCGAGTTCGCCCTCGCCCGGATCCTGCCGGGCCCGAAAACCACGGAGGAGATCGGCCGGATGCTGCTGACCAGCCCCGCCATCCCCCCGGCCGCCGTGGGGCACTGGCTCGCCGGGCGGTACCGGCACCGGGCGGCAAGGCCCCGGCCGCCCGCCGCCGGGCCCGTGCCACGGCCGGCGAAAGGTGTACCCGAGACGTCAGTTTCAACCGCGGTAACCGGGCAACTCGCCGAGTCATGAAAAAAGGCCAGATAAGGGCACAAACGGAGCTGAGGGGCGAGTGTCCTGCCGACGGCCCCTGGCTTTTCCCCGCGCGCCCGCCGGCCACGCCCCCCGCCGGCCGCCCCCGGCCCCCGCGCCTGCTCGGCGGCGTGGCGGCGCGCACCAGGCCGCTCGCGGTGCTCTTCGATCGGGACGGCACGCTCATCAAAGACGTGCCGTACAACGCCGACCCGCGGCTGGTCACCCCGCTTCCCCGGGCCAGGGCGGCGCTCGACGCGCTGCGGGCGCGCGGCATCGCCGTCGGGGTCGTCAGCAACCAGTCGGGCGTCGCCCGCGGGCTCGTCACCAGGGAGAGCTTCGAGGCCGTGCGGCTGCGGGTGGAGGAGGCACTCGGCCCCTTCGCCGTGTGGGCCGCCTGCCCGCACGCGCCCGAGGCCGGCTGCGCCTGCCGCAAGCCGCGGCCCGGCCTGGTGTACGCCGCCTGCGAGCGGCTCGGCGTCCCGCCGGAGCGCACGGCCCTGATCGGGGACATCGGCAGCGACATGGCCGCCGCCGGGGCGGCCGGGGCGCGCGGGGTGCTGGTGCCCACCGCGGCGACCAGGCGGGAGGAGATCGCCGCCGCCCCGGAGCACGCCGCCGACCTCCTGGCGGCGGTACGGCTCCTGTTCGGCCCGGCCCCCGCCGCGACGGCGGCTGCCGCCGCGGGACCCCCGGCAGGGCCCGCCGCGGGAAACGCCTCCGGCGCCGTCGCCCGGCCTGCGGCCGACGCGGTCGCGGAACCCGCCGCGGAACCCCTCGCGGGGACGGACGCGGCACCCGCCGCCCGGCCTGCGGCCGGTGCCGTCGCGGAACCCGCCGCGGGGTCCGTCGCGGAACCCGTCCCAGGCGCCGACGCGGAGCCTGCCGCCGGGTACGACGTGGGGCCCGCGGGAGGTTCCGTTGCGGGAAACGCCGCGGGGGCCGACGGCGGGCGGGCCGCTGCCGGGGAGGTGCCGCATGAACGCTGAGCCGCGCAGCCTGGTCGTCCGCCTCGACAGCGCGGGCGACGTCCTGCTCGCCGGCCCCGCCATCCGGGCGGTCGCCGCACACTCGGGGGAGACCACGCTGCTGTGCGGGCCCCGCGGGGAGGCGGCCGGCCGGCTGCTCCCCGGCGTGGACCGCCTCCTCGTCTACGACGCCCCCTGGGTGGGGCTCTCGCCGCAGGCGGTGCGCCCCGCGGAGGTCAACGCGCTGGTGGACCGCCTGGCCGCCGGGCGCTTCGACCGGGCGCTGATCTTCGCCTCCTACCACCAGAGCCCCCTGCCGATGGCGCTGCTGCTGAAGATGGCGGGCGTGCCCTGGATCGCCGCGGACAGCGAGCACTACCCGGGCTCGCTGCTGCAACTGCGCCACCGCAGGGCCCCCTACCGGCACGAGGCCGCCGCCGCCCTGGAACTCGCCGAGGCCGCGGGCTGCCCCCTGCCGCCCGGCGACCAGGGCGAACTGCGCATCAGCGAACACCCCGACACCACCGCACTCACCGGCCCCGAGCCCTACCTCGTGGTCCATCCGGGCGCCGCCGTGCCCGCCAGGGCCTGGACCCCCGCCCGGGCCGCGCGCGCCGTGGCCGCCCTCGTGGACGCGGGGCACCGGGTGGTGGTGACCGGCGGGGAAGGGGAGAAGGCCCTCACCGCCCGCGTGGCCGGACCCCACGCCCTCGACCTCGGCGGCAGGACCGGGCTGCGCGAACTGGCCGGCGTGCTGGCCGGCGCCCGGGTCGCCATCGCGGGCAACACCGGCCCCGCCCACCTGGCGGCGGCCGTGCACACGCCGGTCATCAGCCTCTTCTCCCCGGTGGTCAGCGCCGACCGCTGGCTGCCCTACCGGGTTCCGCACCTGCGGCTCGGCCGCCAGGACGCCGCCTGCGCCGGGACCAGGGCCAGGCTGTGCCCGGTGGCCGGCCATCCCTGTCTCGACTCCATCACGGACCAGGAGGTACTGGCCGCCGTCGCCGCGCTCACCGTGGGCGACCCGCGCCGGGCTCCCGTCGGCGGAAGGGCGCCAGCATGAACATCCTGCTGTGGCACGTGCACGGCTCCTGGACGACGGCCTTCGTCCAGGGGGCCCACTCCTACCTGGTGCCGGTGCTGCCCGGGCGCGGCCCCGACGGGCTCGGCCTGGCCCGCACCTACAGCTGGCCGGCCACGGTCACGGAACTGCCGCCGGAGCGGCTGCGGGACGCCCCCGTCGACCTGGTGCTCCTCCAGCGCCCCCACGAGGCGGAACTCGCCGAACGCTGGCTCGGCGGGCGCCGCCCCGGCCGCGACGTGCCCGCCGTCTACCTGGAGCACAACGCGCCCCAGGGAGACGTCCCCCACACCAGGCACCCCTGCGCCGACCGCGACGACCTGCTGCTCGTCCACGTCACCCACTTCAACCGGCTCTTCTGGGACAGCGGACGCACCCCCACCGCCGTCGTCGAGCACGGGGTCGTGGACCCGGGCCACCGCTGGACCGGCGAGCTGGCCCGCGCCGCCGTGGTGGTCAACGAGCCGCTGCGCCGCGGCCGGGTCACCGGCACCGACCTGCTGCCCGGGCTCGCCGCCGCGGTGCCCCTCGACGTGTTCGGCATGCGCACCGAGGGCCTGGCGGGCAAGCTCGGCCTGCCGCCCGACCGCTGCCGCTCCCACGACCTGCCGCAGGCCGAACTGCACGAGGCCATGGCCAGGCGCCGGGTCTACCTGCACCCGGTGCGCTGGACCTCGCTCGGGCTCTCCCTGATCGAGGCCATGCACCTGGGCATGCCCGTCGTCGGCCTGGCCACCACGGAGGCCGTCGAGGCCGTGCCGCGCGAGGCCGGGGTGCTCACCACGCGGCCGGACGAACTCGCCCGCGCCGCGGCCGGCTTCCTGCACGACCCCGACGCCGCGGCCGCCGCCGGCCGCGCGGCCCGCGAGGCGGCCCTGGCGCGTTACGGACTGCGGAGATTCCTGGACGACTGGGACCTGCTGATGAAGGAGGTGACCCGCTGATGCGGCGCACCCGTGCCGAGGACGCCCTCACCATCGCCCTCGTCTCCGAGCACGCCAGCCCGCTGGCGGCGCTCGGCGGCGCCGACGCCGGAGGCCAGAACGTCCACGTGGCGCAGCTGGCCGGCGAACTCGCCGACCGCGGCCACTCGGTGACGGTCTACACGCGCCGGGACTCCCTCGACCTCCCGGCCACCGTGCGCGTCAGGCCGGGCGTCACCGTCCGCCACGTGCCCGCCGGGCCCGCCGAGCAGGTGCCCAAGGACCGGCTGCTGCCGTTCATGCCCCAGTTCGGCGCCTTCCTCGACCGCGAGTGGGCCCTGGCGCCGCCCGACGTGGTGCACTCCCACTTCTGGATGTCGGGCGTGGCCACCCTGCAGGCGGCGGGCGCCCACGGCATCCCCTTCGCCCACACCTTCCACGCCCTGGGCACCGTCAAGCGCCGCCACCAGGGGGCGGCCGACACCAGCCCGGCCGACCGCGTCACCTGGGAGCGCTACGTCGGCCTCAGCTGCGACCAGACCGTGGCCACCTGCCGCGACGAGGTCGCCGAACTCCTCGCCATGGGCCTGCCGCAGGAGCGGATCAGCGTCGTGCCCTGCGGCGTCGACCCCGACCGCTTCACGCCCACCGGCCCGGTCGCCCCGCGCGGCGGGCACCGCCACCGGCTGCTCCAGATCGGCCGTCTGGTGCCCCGCAAGGGCGCCCAGGTCTCCCTCGCGGCGCTGGCCCGCCTGCCGGACACCGAACTCGTCCTCGCGGGCGGCCCCCCGGCCGGGCGCCTCGACGACGAGCCCGAGGTGCGCAGGCTGCGCGCCATCGCCCGGGCCTTCGGCGTCGCCGACCGGGTCACCTTCACCGGCGGCCTGTCCCGCGACGAGGTGCCGCCGCTGCTGCGCAGCGCCGACCTGGTGCTGTGCCCCGCCGACTACGAGCCCTTCGGGATCGTCCCGCTGGAGGCGATGGCCTGCGGCGTTCCCGTGGTGGCCAGCGCCGTCGGCGGCCAGCGCGACACCGTGGCCGACCCGGGCACCGGGCGGCTGGTCCCGCCCCGCGACCCGGCGGCCCTGGCCGCCGCCGCGGGAGCGCTGCTCGCCGCACCCCAGGAACGCGCCGCCAGGGGCGCGGCCGGGCGCCGCCGCGTCCTCACCCGCTACCGCTGGGCCGCGGTCGCCGCCGCCACCGAGGAGATCTACCGCGAGATCGGCAGCCGCCGCCCCGCCCCGCTGAGCAACACGGCCTGAACCGGCCCCCGCCGGCACCGGTACGGAGGAAGAACCCATGTCCGACCCCCTGCGCACCGCCCACAGGCACTGCGAGGCGCTGCAGGACGCCCTCGCCCGCCTCTGCCACGAAGGACTGGCCCAGACCGCCGCCTGGGGCCGCCACCTCGCCGAGGTCCTGCCGGCCGGCGGGCGGCTGCTCGCCGCGGGCAACGGCGGCAGCGCCGCCCAGGCCCAGCACCTGACGGCGGAACTCGTCGGCAGGTACGTCGCCGAGCGGCGCCCCTACTCGGCCATCTCGCTGCACGCCGAGACCTCCAGCATGACCGCCATCGGCAACGACTACGGCTTCGACGAGGTGTTCGCCCGGCAGGTCGCGGCGCACGGCAGGCGCGGCGACGTGCTGGTCCTGATGTCCACCTCGGGCCGCAGCGACAACCTCCTGGGCGCCGCCACCGCGGCCAGGGCCGCGGGCCTGCGGGTGTGGGCCATGACCGGCCGCACCCCCAACCCGCTGGCCGCCCAGGCGGACTCCGTCCTCGGCATCGACGCGCCGAGCACCGCGACCGTGCAGGAGGCCCACCTGGTCGCCCTGCACCTGGTGTGCGAGGCGTTCGACGAGGCCCTGGCCGGCACGTCCGCCCTGGCCGGCACGTCCGAGGAGCCGCGCGAGCCCGCCGCGACCGTGCTCACCCGCGGCCCCGCCGCCTTCTCCCACCCGGAGGTGCCATGACCGCCGACCGGCAGCCGCTCGTGGTCGTGGGGGACGTGCTTCTCGACCAGGACGTCAGCGGAACGGCGACCCGGCTCGCCCCGGACGCGCCGGTCCCCGTCGTGGAGGTCAGCGGCGAGCACAGCCGCCCGGGCGGCGCCGGGCTCGCCGCGGCGCTCGCCGCCCGCGAGGGCCGGGACGTCGTGCTGGTCTGCGCCCTGGGCTCGGACGAGGCGAGCGAGGCGGTGCGCGCGATGCTGCCCGCGGGGGTCCGGCTGGTGGAGATCCCCTTCGAGGGCGCGCTCCCGGTGAAGACCCGGGTCCTGGTCGAGGGGCGGCCCCTGGTCCGCGTCGACCGCGGCGGGGGCACGCCAGGCCCGCCGGGCGCCGGGGTGCGCGCCGCGCTCGCCGGGGCCCGCGCCGTCCTGGTCGCCGACTACGGCCAGGGCACCGCGGCCGCCGTCCGCGGGGCGCTCGCCGAGGCGGCCAGGCGCCTGCCCCTGGTGTGGGACCCGCACCCGCGCGGCCCCCGGCCCGTGCCCGGCGCCAGGCTGGTCACCCCCAACGGGCGCGAGGCCCGCCACTTTCTGCGCGAGGACCGGCCGGGGGACGCCGCCGTGCCGGCCGAGGGGGACGACTCGCTGCGCGCCCACCGCACCCGCGGGGCGCTCCTGGCCGAACGCTGGCTGGCCGGCTCGGTCGCCGTCACCCTCGGCGAGCGCGGGGCCGTGCTGACCAGGGCCGACAGCGACGACGCCCTGTACGTTCCGGTGGCCGGGTGCGGCGAGGGCGACCCCTGCGGCGCCGGGGACTGCTTCGCGGCCACCGCCGCCGGCGTCCTGGCCGACGGCGGCCTGCCCGAGGAGGCGGTGGGCCGGGCCGCCGAGGCGGCGGCCGCCTTCGTCACCGGCGGCGGCCTGCGCGCCGAGGGCCCGGGGGCGGGCGGGCCGCGCGCCACCCGCACCCCGCCCGCCGGCCGCGCGGGAGCCGGGGGCGCGGGCGACGTTGGCCACGCGGGCGACCCCTGGGCGCTGGTGGACGCCGTCCGGGCCCGCGGCGGCACGGTCGTGGCCGCGGGCGGCTGCTTCGACCTGCTGCACGCCGGGCACGTCCAGTTCCTGGAGAACGCCCGCCGCACCGGCGACTGCCTCATCGTCTGCGTCAACTCGGACGCGTCGATCCGCCGGCTGAAGGGCCCGGGCCGCCCGCTCAACCCGGCGGCCGACCGGATGCGGGTGCTGGCCGGGCTCGGCTGCGTGGACGCCGTCCTGGAGTTCGGCGAGGACACCCCGGAGGCGCTGCTGCGCCGCCTGCGGCCCGACGTGTGGGTCAAGGGCGGCGACTACCGCGTGGACGACCTGCCCGAGGCGGCGGCCCTGCGGGAGTGGGGCGGGCAGACCCTGGTGCTGCCCTACCTCGACGGCAGGTCCACCACAGAACTCGCCCGCCGCGCCGCCTTCGCCCGGCCGTGACCTGCCAGGACGGGCCGTCGGCCGGCTCGGCCCCCCGCGTCCTGGCGCTGCGCGCCCTGGGCCTGGGCGACCTGCTGACCGCGGTGCCCGCGCTGCGCGCCCTGCGCCGCGCCCACCCGGGCCACCGCCTGCTGCTGGCCGCCCCCCGGTGGCTGGCCGAGGCCGCGGCGGCCACCGGGGCCGTGGACGAACTGCTCCCGGCCGCCGCCCCCGGCCGGGCCGTGCCCGCCCGCCTGCCCTGGCGCGGGCCGCCGCCGGACTGCGCCGTCGACCTGCACGGCAACGGCCCCGCCAGCCTCGCCCCGCTGCGCGCCCTGCGGCCCGGCAGGCTGCTCGCCTACGCCGATCCCACCGGACCCGCCTGGCACCCGGAGGAGCACGAACGGGCCCGCTGGTGCCGCCTGCTCACCTGGTACGGCCTGCCCGCCGACCCGGGGGACCTGGCGCTCGCCGCCCCGCCCCTGCCCTCGCCCGCGCCCGGCGCGGTGGTCGTGCACCCGGGCGCGGACGCGGGCGCGCGCCGCTGGCCCGCGGAGCGTTTCGCCGCGGTGGCCAGGCGGCTGCGGCGCGCCGGGTGGCGCGTGGTGCTCACCGGCGGCCTGGGCGAGCGGGACCTCGTGCGGCGGGTCGCGGAACTGGCCGGGCTGCCCCCCTCGGCCGCCGCCCTCGGCCTGCCGTTCCGCCGGCTGGCCGCGCTGCTCGCCTCGGCCCGCGCGGTGCTGGTCGGGGACACCGGCATCGCGCACCTGGCCACCGCCCTCGGCACGCCCTCGGTCGTCCTGTTCGGCCCGGTCTCGCCCCGCCTGTGGGGCCCGCCCCCCGGGCCGCGGCACCGCGTCCTGTGGCACCCCGACGGCCCGGTTGACGCCGATGACCCCGCCGGTCTGGTGCCAGGAGACCCGCACGGCACCCGCCCCGACCCGCGGCTGCTGCGCATCACCCCCCGGGAGGTGCTCGCCGCGCTGCACGACCTGCCCCCCGCCCCCGTGCACGCACCCGGCCCGCGGGTCACCCACGTCCCGGGACGGCACGCCTAGGCCGACGGGGCTGTGGGCCGCAGGCCGTCCATCAGGAGGTTCAGCAGGCGGCCGGCCATGTCCTCACGCTCGGGCCGGGGGGCCACGGTGTAGATGCCTATCAGGGAGGCGGCGATGTCCTCGGCGGTGACGTCGGAGCGGAGGTCCCCCGCCGCGCGGCCTGCGTCGAGAATCGTGGTGATGGCCCCGAGGAGTTCGGCCCGGGTCTGCGCATGGGCGATCTCGCCCGACTCGATCATCGCCAGCAGCGTGCGGAGCATGCCGTTCTTGGTCGCGATCCAGTCCCCGAACAGGTCCATCCAGCGCCGCATCGCCGCGGCCGGGGGCAGGTGGCCGAGCAGTCCGCGGGCGCCGGCCGTCAGCCGCGTGACCTGGTCTTGGTAGACCGCGTCGACGAGCGACTCGCGGGTCGGGAAGTGCCGGTAGAGCGTGCCGATGCCGACCCCCGCCTCGCTGGCGATCGCGCGCATCGACGGCTCGGCGTCGGCGGAGGCGAACGCGCGGGTCGCTGCCGCGAGCAGTTGGTCGCGGTTACGGGCTGCGTCCGCCCGTGGCGTGCGGGTCTGGGACCCAGCCGATCCGGAGCGCGCTCCGGTTGTGTTAACCTCACGCATGTAAACGGAGCATAGTCCGTTTCATCGCTACCGCTCGATTCCGAAGAGGCAGGCACACCATGGGGGAACAGAACGGCAGGGCGGTCCGGCTCGCATCATTCGGCGGGCCCGAAGTCCTCGACATCCAGGAGATCCCCGTTCCCCAGCCCGGCCCGGGACAGATCCGAGTGCGCGTTACCGCTGCCGGGCTGAACCCGATGGACTGGAAAATGACCGCCGACGCGGACACCGCCGCCCTGTTCGGCCTGAGTCTCCCCACCGGGTTCGGGACCGACTATGCGGGCGTGGTCGACCGGATCGGAGACAAGGTGACGGGCTTTGCGCCTGGCGACCGGGTGTTCGGAGGTGCCCTGTCGCGTGCGGTCGCCGACTTCGTGGTGGTCGACGCGGCCGGGGCGCACGCGGCGAACGAGGCGTATCACACCCCGGACGGCGTCGACGATCGCACGGCTGCCACCCTCGCGATCGCCGGCCGTACGGCATCCGCCGCTCTCGCGGCGGTCGGCCTGCGCCCGGACGACATCGTGCTGATCGGTGGCGCGGGGGGCGGCGTCGGGGTGTTCGCCGTGCAGCTGGCCCGGATCGCAGGAGCGCGCGTGATCGGGACAGGAGCGCCCGCCTCGGCCCACTTCCTGCGCGAGCTGGGAGCCGAGCCGGTCGCCTACGGCGACGGCCTGGCTGACCGGGTCCGATCCCTTGCGCCCGGCGGGGTCACCGCCGCCCTCGACCTGCAGGGGACGGAGACCGTCCAGGTCGCACGGGAACTCGGCGTCCCGGACGACCGCATCTGCACCATCGCCGCGCGGGTCGAGGGCGTACCTGCGGCCAACGGCGCGCACGCGGCCCCCGGTGCCCTGGACGGGATTGCCCGCCTGGTCGCGGCAGGCCGACTCCGGGTGCCCATCGAGGCGAGCTTCCCGATCGAGCAGATCCGCCGCGCGGCCGAACTCCAGGCCGGCCGACGCGTGAAGGGCAAGGTCGTCATCGACCTCTAGCCCACGTAACGCCTGGCCTTCGAGTGGTGCTGCGCCTCGTCGAGCAGCCGCAGCGCGGCCTCCACCGGAGGCGGGACGACGCGCCGTTCGCGCAGCAGCCAGGGGGTTCCGGCGGCGGCCCGCAGCAGCGCGGCGGCCGAGGCGCGGTCGCGCGGCACGCTGCCGAGCAGCCGCCAGGTGCGGCGCAGCGCCGGTCCCGCCGGGCGGCGCAGCCAGGTGAACCACAGGGTGTTGCGGATGCCGTCGGCCCGCCGCCTGGTCGGGTCCCGCAGCGCCGAGGGCGCGTGGTGGATGCTCAGCTCCTCGGCGAACAGCAGCCACCAGCCGCGCGCCATCAGATCGGCGGCCAGCAGCTCCTCCTCGCCGCCGAGCCACAGCCGCGGCGAGAAGCCGCCCGCCGCGCGGAAGGCGCCGGTGCGCAGCACCGTGGCCCCGGCCAGGAACGACCCGAGCACGGGGCCCGGCAGGCCCGCGGGACGCGGCAGCGGCGAGGAGCGCAGCTCCTCGACGATGGGGTCCTCCTCGCCCCCGGGCTCCACCACGATCCTGGCCGTCACGGTGGCCACGGCCTGGTGCGCGTCCAGCAGGTCGGCCGCCCCCGCGAGGGAGCCGGGCGACCACCAGGTGTCGTCGTCGCAGAACGCCGTATACGGGGTGCGCACCTCGCGCACCGCCAGGTTGCGGCCGACGGCGCCCAGGTTGGCGCCCGGGCTCAGCACCCGCACCCGCGGATGCCGCTCGGCCACGGCCCGCGCGGTGCCGTCGGTGGAGCCGTTGTCCGTGACGATGACCCGCGGGCGCTCCGGCAGCGCCGCCAGCCGGTCCAGCGTCCGCAGCAGCTCCGCCTTGCGGTTGTGGGTGATGATCACCACCGAGATCCGGTCATCGCCCGGCATGGTCCGCCTCCAGCCTGCGGACGCCGGCCTCCACCTCGGGTGGCAGCCGCCGCCTGCCGCGCAGGGCCGCGGGCATCCTCGGCAGCAGCTGCCGCAGCGCCTGCCGGGCCGCGGGGTCGCGCGGGGCGGCGCGCGTCAGCCGCCAGGTGTCGCGCAGCGCGATGTGCGCCGGGCGGCGCAGCCAGGAGGTCAGCGTCTCGTTGCGCCGCACCAGCGTGCGCCGCTGCGGCCGTTCCCCGTCCGCGGGCTGGTGGACGGCCGTGACCTGCGGGGCGTAGCACACCAGCCAGCCGGCCGCGGTCAGGTCGTAGGCCAGCAGGGTCTCCTCCGCGCCGAAGAACAGCAGCGGGTGGTAGCCGCCGACGGCGAGGAACGCCTCGCGCCGCGCGACGGCGGCACAGCCGAGGAAGCCGAGCACCTGCGGCCCGGGCAGCGCCGGCGGCTCGGCCGGCCCGCCGAGCGGCGAGGAGGCCAGCGTCCGGTTCAGCGGGTCGGGCGTCTGCCGCGGCGCCACCAGGGTCCGTGCGGCCAGCAGCCCGATGCGCGGGTCGGCGTCCAGGGACTCGGCCGCCGCGGCCAGCGCGCCCGGCGCCCACCAGGAGTCGTCGTCGCTGAAGGCCACGTAGGGCAGGGCCAGGGCCCGGGCGCCGATGTTGCGCGCCAGCGCGCCCCGGTTGTCCGGCAGCCGCAGCAGCCGCACCCCGGGGAACCGCTCGACCCGGGCGCCGGTGTCGTCGGCCGAGTCGTTGTCGACCACGACGATCTGCGGGCGCTCCGGCAGCGCGCACAGCCGCTCCAGCGTGCTGGCCAGGCTGGCGGCGCGGTTGCGGGTGGCGATGACCACCCCGACGGGCGAGTGCGGCACGCAGGCGCGAGTGCCCAGCGGGCCCCCCGCGAAACCCGCGCCCCTGGCGCCCGCCCCGCCCCGGACGTTTGGCGCCCGCCGCCCCGGGGACCCGGGGCGGATGAAGCGAGCGGGCGGGCGCACCCTGCTGACCGGGTGGTTCAGTTTCGTCGAGGGCGAGGCCACGGCGGGTGACCTGCTGGCCCTGCAGCGGGTGCGGGCGGTCCTCGACCGGCACGGGCAGCCCTACGACGTGGCCTTCAGCCCCCGCTTCCGGCCGGACGGGCTGAGCCTGGACGACGCGCGCCCCGCCGACTACGACCGGCTGCTGTTCGTGTGCGGGCCGCTGCACGGCCCGCGCCTGGCCGAGCTGCACGAGCGGTTCGCGCACTGCCACCGCGTCGCCGTCGGCACCTCGCTGGTGGACGCGGAGGACCCGGCGGTCACCGGATTCCACACGGTGCTGCCCCGCGACGGGGAGGGCACCACCCCGGCCCTCGACCTGTCCCTGCACGCCCCCCGCGTGGCCCGCACCCCGGTCGTCGGCGTGCTGCTCACCCGCGGGCAGCGCGAGTACGCCGACCGCCGCATGCACGAGACGGTGGCCGAGGCGGTGACCTCCTGGCTGGCCGAGGCGCCCTGCGCCCCGGTGATGCTGGAGAGCCGCCTCGACACCGGGGACGGCACGCTGTGCGCGACCGCGGACCAGCTCCTGTCCGCGCTGGAACGCGTGGACGCGGTGGTCACCGACCGGCTGCACGGCCTGGTGCTCGCGCTGCGGGTGGGCGTCCCGGCCCTGGCCGTCGACCCGGTGCGCGGCGGCGCCAAGGTGACCGCGCAGGCCAAGGCGTGCGACTGGCCCGCGCTGGTGCCGGCGGAACGCCTCGAACGCCCCCGGCTGGACGCCTGGCTTGAGTGGTGCCTGGACGGGGGCAGGGAGCAGGCGGACCGGCGGCGCGCGGCGCTCGCCGGGGCGGCCGACCCGGCGGACGGACTGCCCGCCGTGCTGGGGATCTAGGACGGCGCGGCCGAGTCGTGCCACTTGTAGGGAAGGGGCAGGGTTTATTCCGGTAGGGGCGGGTAATCGGTGGGCCCCCTGCCCCCACCCGCGATCCGGAGGGACATCAGCATGTCGACCAACGACGCCCGCGGCCGGTCGGCGCCCGAGGGCGTGCCAGGCAAACAGGAGCAGCTCGACCCGCTGCGCGACCGCGCGGAGGACTCCTACCTCACGACGAACTTCGGCACCCGGGTGGACGACACCGACAACTCGCTGAGCGTGGGGGAGCGCGGGCCGACGCTGCTGGAGGACTTCCACTTCCGGGAGAAGGTGACCCACTTCGACCACGAGCGCATCCCGGAGCGGGTCGTCCACGCCCGGGGCGCGGGCGCGTACGGCACCTTCCGGCCCTACGCCTCGCTCGCCGAGTACACCAAGGCCGACTTCCTCCAGGACCCCGGCCGCGAGACCCCGGTGTTCGTGCGCTTCTCGACGGTCGCCGGCTCGCGCGGCTCCGCGGACACCGTCCGCGACGTGCGCGGCTTCGCCACCAAGTTCTACACCCGGGAGGGCAACTACGACCTGGTCGGCAACAACTTCCCGGTGTTCTTCATCCAGGACGCCATCAAGTTCCCCGACTTCGTGCACGCGGTGAAGCCGGAGCCGCCGAACGAGATCCCGCAGGCCGCCTCCGCGCACGACACCTTCTGGGACTTCGTGTCGCTCCAGCCGGAGTCCATGCACGTGGTGCTGTGGCTGATGTCCGACCGGGCGCTGCCGCGCAGCTACCGGATGATGCAGGGCTTCGGGGTGCACACCTTCCGGTTCGTCAACGCCGAGGGCCGCGGCACCTTCGTCAAGTTCCACTGGCGGCCCGCCCTGGGCACCCACTCGCTGGTCTGGGACGAGGCGCAGAAGATCGCGGGCAAGGATCCCGACTTCAACCGCAGGGACCTGTGGGACGCCATCGAGCGGGGCGACTTCCCCGAGTTCGAGCTGAGCGTCCAGCTGGTGCCTGAGGAGGACGAGTTCGCCTACGACTTCGATTTGCTCGACCCCACCAAGATCATTCCCGAGGAGGTGGTGCCGCTGCGCCCGATCGGGAAGATGGTGCTGAACAAGAACCCGGACAACTTCTTCGCCGAGACCGAGCAGGTCGCCTTCCACACGGCGCACGTCGTGCCCGGCATCGACTTCACCAACGACCCGCTGCTCCAGGGCCGGAACTTCTCCTACCTGGACACGCAGCTGATCCGGCTGGGCGGGCCCAACTTCGAGCAGCTGCCGGTCAACCGGCCCGTCGCCCCGGTCCGCAACAACCAGCGCGACGGCTACGGCCAGCACCGCATCCACCCCGGCCAGGCGGCCTACGCGCCCAACTCGCTCGGCGGCGGCTGCCCGGCGCTCGCCTCCCCTGACGCCGGCGCCTACACGCACCATCAGGAGCGGGTGGACGGGGTCAAGATCCGCAAGCGCAGCGAGAGCTTCGCCGACCACTACAGCCAGGCCACCCTCTTCTGGAACAGCATGGCCGGCTGGGAGAAGGAGCACATCGTCGCCGGCTACCGCTTCGAGCTGGGCAAGGTGCTCTCCATGGAGGTCCGCGAGCGCACGGTCGGCCGGCTCAACCACATCGACCACGAGCTGGCCACCCGGGTCGCCGAGGGCATCGGCGTGACCCCGCCCGCGGAGCCCGCCGTCGCCAACCACGGCAGGTCCTCGCCCGCCCTCAGCCAGGCCAACAGCCCCACCGACTCCATCGCCACCCGCCGCGTCGCCCTGCTGGCCGCGGACGGGGTGGCCGAGTCGGACGTGGCGGCGCTGCGCGAGGTGCTCGGGCGGGGCGGGGCCGTCGTCGAGGTGCTCGCCGCGCACGACGGCACGGTGCGCTCCGCCGAGGGCGGGGAGGTGCCGGTGGACCGGGCGATGCAGACGATGTCCTCGGTCCTCTACGACGCGGTCTGCGTGCCGGGCGGCGAGAAGTGCGCCCGGGCGCTGGCCGAGGACGGGCTGGCCAGGTTCTACGTCACCGAGGCGTTCAAGCACGGCAAGGCGGTGGCGGCCCTCGGCAGCGGCGTGTCCCTGCTGGAGGAGCTGCGGCTGCCCGGGGTGCGGCTCGCCGGGGACGGCGGCCGGCTCGTCGACGAGAAGGGCGTGGTCACGGCCACCGACCCGGCCGCCGCGGCCGAGGCCGCCGAGGCCTTCGCCGTGGCCCTCGCCTATCACCGTCACTGGACGCGGGACAGCGACCGCGTGCCGGCCTGAGCCGCCGCCGGGGCCGGGGCCCGTGGGCCGCCCCGCGCGGCACCGCCCCCGGCCCTGGGCCGGCCGCGGCGCCGGTCAGTTCACCGGCGGGAGGCCGAGCCCCAGTTGCTCCGCGGCGGCGTCCACGGTCTGGGCCAGCAGCACCGCGATCGTCATCGGGCCGACGCCGCCGGGCACCGGGGTGATCAGCGAGGCGCGCTCGCGGGCCGAGTCGAAGTCCACGTCGCCGACGTTGCCCGGGTTGTAGCCCGCGTCGATCACCACGGCCCCCGGCTTGATGTCGGCGCCCGCCAGGAAGCGGGGGCGCCCCACCGCGGCGACCAGGATGTCGGCCTGCCGCACGTGCCCGGACAGGTCGGCCGTCCTGGAGTGGCAGTAGGTGACGGTGGCGTCGCGGCCCAGCAGCAGCATCCCCACCGGCTTGCCGAGGATCGGGCTGCGGCCGACGACCACCGCGTGCTTCCCGGCGAGCGGCACGTCGTAGGCGTCGAGCAGGCGCAGGATGCCGCCGGGGGTGCAGGAGACGAAGCCGGGCAGCCCGAAGCCCATCGCGGCGAAGGAGTGCATGGTGACGCCGTCCACGTCCTTCTCCGGCGCGATCGCCTCGAAGGCCGCCCGCTCGTCGATGTGCGCGCCCACCGGGTGCTGGAGCAGGATGCCGTGCACCCCCGGGTCCCGGGACAACTCCGTGAGGGTGCCGACCAGTTCCGCGGTGGTGGTCGCGGCGGGCAGCTCCACGTGGCGGGAGGTGATGCCGGCCTTGGCGCAGCGGTTGCGCTTCATCCTGACGTACGTCACCGAGGCGGGGTCCTCGCCGACCAGCACGGTGGCCAGGCAGGGCGCGGCCCCGGTGCGTTCGGTGATCGTGGCGGCCTTGGCGGCGCTGCGCTCGACGAGGCGCCGGGCGAGGGCGGTGCCGTCCATGAGGCCGGCGGTGCTGGTTGCGGGCATGGGCTGCTCCTGCGCGGTCGGCTGCGGGACGCCCAGGCGCACGGCAGTGGCGGATCGCCGGGCCGCTCCCCGGTGGTGCTCCACCTCGTAGCGCCAGTCACGGCCCGCGGCCAGCCTAGCGGCGCCCGTTCCCGCGCCGCCACCGGGACCCCGGGGCGTACGCGTCCGGCGTGCGCGGCGGGCGGCCGGCGCACCCGGCGCGGGCCGCCCGCCCCGTGCTCAGCCCGGCTCGCCCGCCATCATCGTGGTGAAGGCCGTCGGGTCGGCGTGGAAGCCGCGGATGTCCTTGCGGAAGCTCCAGGCGCCCGCCTCGTTCCTGCGGAACTCGGCCACCGTGGCGGCCGTGCAGCCCGAGACGTCGGCGAAGTCGTCCTCGGCGAGCACCGTGTACTGGCCCTCAAGCACCCGGAACTGGGTGTTGGCCACCTGCCCGAAGGTCCTGGGGCCGTTCTCCTGCTGGATGACCACGCCCACCACGACCCTGGAGTACGCGGCGGCGAGGCGATCGAGCTCGAAGAGCATCACCTCGTCGTAGCCGAACCCCTGGCCGTTGCGGCTGTCCCGGCTGAGGGTGATCGTGCCGTCCGGCGACCTGCTGTCGAAGTGCACCAGGTAGGCGGGCTCGCCGTAGGGGGCCTCGGCGCGGTACGTCGCGGCGATGATGTCCAGGTCGTCGGCGGGCTCGCCCAGCGGGCTCGGGTCCCACTTGAGCATCACTTGGGCTCTGCCGATCCCCTTGGTGGGGCCACTCATCGGGCTTCTCCTCTCCACTGTCGGGACAAGCATCTCCCACAAACCGCTCACACGCCCAAGTCGTGACGCCAACTCTCCGCGGCGGCACGGCCGTTGACCCACGGGCGCGCCGCCGCCCCGCGGCTTGGGCCACCGTCGGCCCGGCGTGCCTGCGGCCACCGGCGGCGCGCCGCCCGCGGCGGTCGCGCCTGGTAGTCGTACCCGGGCGGCGCGCGGGGAATGCCCCGGGGCGCTACCGGCCGGCGAGCGCGGCCTCCACGTTGCCCGCCATGACCGACAGCACCCGCACCGTCTCCCCGTACTGTTCCGGCGTCAGCCCCGCCAGCACCAGGGCCCGGGTTTCCGCGATCCTGGCGGCCGCCTCCTGGTGGGCGGCGCGCCCGGCCCCGGTGAGGAGGAGCGCGCCGGAACCGTCGCCGGCCCGGCGGGTCCAGCCCAGCTCCGCGAGGCGGGCCAGCACCGCGTCGAGCGCGGGGGCGTCCGCCGACCAGAAGGGGGCGAGGGCCGCCCGCAGCTCCGCCGGGGTGCGCGCGCCCCCGTCCAGCGTGTTGAGGATCTGCCAGTGGCGGCGGCCGAGCCCGAGGCCGGCGAGGGTGACCTCCAGTTGCCGCTCCAGCAGCTCGTGCAGGTGCTTCAGCCAGTAGCCGATGGGCCGGGGTGTGTTCACGGGTACCTCCGCCTGGTGCCGTCCCCGGCGGTCGGCCGGGGAGATGCATGTAAACTCACATGTAATTGTCGGCAACTATGCATGGAGGGGACGTGGCGCGCAAGCCGGAAGAGGGGGCGGCGGCCTCCCGTGAGCCCGCCGAACTCGCCCCGCCCGCCGGGTCCTTCGGGGCGGCGGACGGGGCGCGGGGGCGGGCGGGGGCCGTGGCGCCGAGGGCGGCCGGCGGGGCCGAGGCGCGCGATGCGGCCGAGGCGATCGAGGCGATCGAGGCGGCGGTCCTCGCCCTGCGCCGCTCCGGCAGGCGCGGCGCCCTGGCCCGGCTCTCGGCGCGGCGCGGCCGGCGGGCCGGGGCCCACGCCGCCCTTCCGGACGCAGTGTTCGAACTGCTTGACGCGGTCGCGGCGGCGGGGGAGCGGGGCGGGGGCCTGACCGTCACCGAGGCCGCCGCCGCGCTCGGCGTGGACCAGCCGCGCTCCAGCCGCCTGGCCGCCCAGGCCCTGGCCGCGGGGCTGCTGCGCCGGGAGGCGGACCAGCGCGACGGCCGCCGTTCCCCGCTGCGCCTCACCGCGGAGGGGCGCGAGGTGCTCGGGCGCATCCGGGAGTTCCGGCGCGGGATCGTCGCCGAGGCGACGGCGGGCTGGGCGGCGGAGGACCGCGCCACCCTGGCCCGGCTGCTGACCCGCTTCCTGCGCGACTTCGGGGCCGTGACGGGCCGCGGCGGCGAGGTTGACTGAGTGAGTGCTCACTCATTAGCCTTGCCGGCATGTCGGCCACTCCCTCGATGCCCCCCGATCCCACCGGCCCCCCGGCCCCTTCCGCTCCCTCCGGCCCGCCGCCCCCTCCCAGCCCAGGGGAGGAGGCGGCGGCCGCGCCCGACCCGTACGGGGAACTCGCCCCCCGCCGCCGCACGGTGATCACCCTGGCCCTGCTCGGCTGCGCCTTCCTTGCCCTGCTGGACGGCACCGTGGTCGGCACCGCCCTGCCGCGCATCGTCGAGCAGATCGGCGGCGACGACACCTGGTACGTCTGGCTCGTCACCGCCTACCTGCTCACCTCCTCGGTGAGCGTCCCGGTCTACGGCCGCTTCTCCGACCTGTACGGCCGCCGCCGGCTGCTGCTCGGCGGGCTCGCCGTGTTCCTGGCCGGCTCGCTGGCCTGCGGCCTGTCCGGCTCCATGGCGGAGCTGATCCTCTTCCGCGCGGTGCAGGGTCTTGGCGCCGGAGCCCTCCTCACCCTCGGCATGGCCCTCATCCGCGACCTGTTCCCGCTCTCCCGGCCGGGCGGGCTGATCCGGATGCAGACGGCGATGGGCGCCATGATGGTGCTCGGCATGGTCGGCGGCCCGATCCTCGGCGGCGTGCTGGCCGACCACGCCGGCTGGCGCTGGGCGTTCTGGCTCAACCTCCCCCTCGGCCTGGCCGCCGCGGCCGTCCTCGCCCTCGCGCTCCCCGCCCGCCGCCCCGCCCCGCCGCCCGCGGGCCGCCTCGACACGGCCGGAATCCTCCTGCTCGCCGCCGGCCTCTCCGCGGTGCTGACCGCCCTCAGCCTCAAGGGCAACGCGGACGCCGGCCACCCGCGGCCGTGGACCGACCCCGCCGTCTCCTGCTGCCTCCTCGGGGGCCTCGCGCTGCTCGCGCTGCTCGTCCCGGTCGAGCGGCGCGCGGCCCTCCCGGTCCTCCCGCTGCGGCTGTTCGGCAACCGCAGCTACGCCGCCCTGCTGACCGCCGGCTTCTTCTTCCAGGTCGCCGCGCTGCCCGTGGGCGTCTTCCTGCCGCTGTACTTCCAGTACGTCCGCGGCCACTCCGCCACCGCCTCCGGCCTCCTGCTCCTGCCGCTGCTGGCCGGCATGACGCTGGGCAACCGGCTCACCTCCCTGGCCGTCGTGCGCAGTGGACAGGTCAAGCCCGCGCTGCTGACCGGCGCGGCACTGCTCTGCGCCGGCACCGGCGGCTTCTTCGCGCTGGGCGACGCGACCCCGCCCGCGCTGACCTCCCTGTGGCTGCTGGCCGCGGGCCTGGGCACGGGGCCGGCGATGGGCGGCCTCACCATCGCCACCCAGAACTGCGTCCCGCACGCCGACATGGGCGTCGCCACCGCGTGTTCCGCCCTCGCCAAGCAGATCGGCGGCGCGTTCGGGCTGGCCTGCGCCCAGTCGCTGCTGAGCCGCGAGGGCACCGCGGGGCCCACCGCCTCCGGCATCGGCGGCACCATCGCCTGGAGCGGCACCCTCGCCGCGCTCCTCGCCCTCGCCGCCCTGCTGCCGATGCGCAACCTCCCGGTCGGCAGGCCCCAGGGCCCTCCCGCGGACCGCGGCCCCCGCGGCGCCGCCCCGGCGCCACAGGCGGGCCCGCCCGCCGCCTGAGGCCCGGCGCGCGCCAGGCCCGGCGGGCTCCGGGCCGCCGGGCCTGCGCCCCTCAGATCAGGCCGAGGGACAGCATCGCGTCGGCCACCTTCGTGTAGGCGGCGATGTTCGCGCCGGCGATGTAGTTGCCCGGCATCCCGTACTCCTCGGCCGTCTCCCGGCACCGGGCGTGAATGCCGCGCATGATCTCGCGCAGCCGCCGCTCCGAGTACTCGAACGACCAGGAGTCCCGGGAGGCGTTCTGCTGCATTTCGAGCGCCGAGGTGGCCACCCCGCCCGCGTTGGCCGCCTTGCCGGGCGCGAAGGCCACCCCGGCCTCCAGGAACACCCGGGTGCCCTCGGGCGTCGTCGGCATGTTGGCGCCCTCGCCGACCGCCGTGCAGCCGCCGCGGACCATCTCCTCGGCCTCCTTGCCGGTGATCTCGTTCTGCGTCGCGCAGGGCAGCGCCACCTCGCAGGGCACCTCCCACACCCGGCGGCCCGGGACGTAGACCGCGCCGGAGACCGTCTCCGGGTAGCGGCTCAGGCGCTCCCGGCGCACCTCCTTGATCTCCTTCAGGAGCTCCACGTCCAGCCCCTTCTCGTCGAGGACGTAGCCGTCGGAGTCGGAACAGGCCACGACCGTCGCGCCGAGCTGCCGCGCCTTCTCCATCGCGTACAGGGCGACGTTGCCCGAGCCGGAGACCACCACCCGCTTGCCGTCGAAGGACTCGCCGCGCGCGGCCAGCATCTCCTCCACGAAGAACACGCAGCCGTAGCCGGTGGCCTCGGTGCGCACCTGGGCGCCGCCATAGGGCAGGCCCTTGCCGGTGAGCACCCCCGACTCGTACCTGTTGGTGATCCGCTTGTACTGGCCGAACAGGTAGCCGATCTCCCGGCCGCCGACCCCGATGTCGCCCGCGGGCACGTCCGTGTGCTCGCCGATGTGCCGGTACAGCTCGGTCATGAAGCTCTGGCAGAACCGCATCACCTCGCGGTCCGAGCGCCCCTTGGGGTCGAAGTCGGAGCCGCCCTTCCCGCCGCCGATCGGCAGGCCCGTGAGGGCGTTCTTGAAGATCTGCTCGAAACCGAGGAACTTGATCGTGCCAAGACGCACCGAGGGGTGGAAGCGCAGCCCGCCCTTGTAGGGGCCGAGCGTGCTGTTGAACTCCACCCGGAAGCCGCGGTTGATGTGGATGCGGCCCTGGTCGTCCTCCCAGGGCACCCGGAAGATGATCTGCCGCTCCGGCTCGCAGATCCGCGAGACGATCTTGGCGTCGGTGTACTGCGGATGCTTGCCGAGGACCGGGCCGATGCTCTCCAGCACCTCCCGCACGGCCTGGTGGAACTCGTCCTCGCCGGGATTGCGCGCCAGCACCTCGGCGTACGCGGTCTCGGACTTCTCATGCAGGGGCACGTCTTCCTCCGTCTGCTCCGGGGCCAGCACCGCTGGGCGTGGGACCAGCCGACTGTATACAACGGCCCCCGCCCCGGCCCCTCCGCTCGCGGCGTGCTGCGGCCGACGGCACCCGGCTGCCCCCGCGCCCGGCGCGGGTCAGCAGCCCAGGCGCGGGGCCAGGGGGTCCGGCAGCGGGTGCCGGGCGGCCTGCGCGCAGAGGTCCGCGCAGACCTGCAGCAGCCGGTCCACGTCCGCGGCGTTGCTGGCCGCGCCGAGCGAGGCGCGCACGGCGCCCTGCGCGTGCACCCGCAGCAGCCGCAGGTACCCGTCCACGTCCGAGGGTGCCCCGCGGCCGAGGGCCTGGCGCACCACCTCGGGCGTCATGCCGTTGGCCAGCTCGGCGACGCCCGGGTTGCAGAAGCAGCCGGAGCGCACGTCGACCCCGGCCGCCGCGGCGGCGTCCAGGGCGATCCGCTCGTCGAGGACCGAGCCGTCGGGCCGCAGCAGGTTGAAGGACACGACGGGCCCCCGGTCCCGGAGCCCCTCAGGGCCGAGGACCCGCACCGCGGGCCGCCCGTCCGGGTACCGCAGCGCGGCGAGCCCGTCCAGCAGCCGCCCGGTCAGCGCGGCGGTGTGCCGGGCGATCCAGGGCCGCACCCGCGCCTCGTACCAGGAGACGGCCGCGGTCACGTCGGGCAGCAGGAGGAACGGCAGGGTGCCGTCCTCGAAGCCCTCGGGGGCGGGGGCCCGCAGGTGCCAGTCGGTGTGCGAGGAGGCCGCGAGCACCGTTCCGCCGGCGAACCAGGGCCGGTGCAGCCCGCGCAGCGCCTCCCGCCTGGCCACCAGGCAGCCCACCCCGGAGGGATAGCCGGTGATCTTGTACCAGGACAGCGGCACGAAGTCGGCCGGCACGGCGCCCAGGTCCAGGCGCCCGGTCGGCGCGTACGCCGCCGCGTCGAGCAGGACCCGCCAGCCGCGGCGCTGCGCCTGCGCCACCCAGGACAGCGGGTGGCGCACCCCGCTCGCGTTCGACTGGGCCGGGTAGGCGAACAGCCCCGGGCCGCGGGCCGCGGCGTGCGCGTCCAGCGCTTCCGCCACCCGCCCCCAGTCGGCCCTGAAGTCGGCGCCCAGCGGGACCACCCCGCAGGAGCCGCCCGTCCCGGCCGCGTAACGGCGCATGCCGAGCACCGAGTTGTGGTTGTCCGCCAGCATCACCAGCGGGGTGCGCGACCGGGCCGGCAGGGCCTCGGCCACCAGCCGGATCGCGGCCGTGGCATTGGCGGTGAAGATCACCACGTAGTCCCGCGGGGAGGCCCCGCAGAAGGAGAGCACCGCGGCCCGCGCCTCCTCCAGGGCGCGGTTCGAGGCGGCCGAGGCGGGGTTGGCCGAGTGGGGGTTGCCGAACGGGCCGCGGCCGAGCCGCTCGGCGTGCCCCCGGACCAGCGAGAGCGGCGGCAGGGCGGCGCCGGTGTAGTCCAGGTACGCCTGTCCCGTCGCGTCGAGGTAGGGGAACTCGGCGGCGCGCAGCTCGTCGAGACGACATCGGAACTCCTCCGGCTCCCGGCCGCCCTCCCCTCCGTCCCGGCTCCCCCGGGCGCCGTCCCGCCCGCCGTCGCCCGCTCCGCCGTCGCCCTTCCCGGCGGCGCCGTCCCCGCCGTTGCCCTTCCCGGCGGCGCCGTCCTCGTCCGCGTGCCGCCGTATCCGGCCCCCCGTGGGCCCGCCCTCCGCGACCGCCTCCCGCATCGCCACCACACCTTCCCGCCCGCAACCGGCCGGGAGTTCCGGCCTGAGGAGACCCATACCCTGCGGCCTCCCCCTCCTCTCCGCTCCCCTCTGTCCTCCCCGGCGCTTCCGGCTCGCCCCGGCTCTCTCGGGCTCCCTGGCAGGCCCGCACTCCGGCCCCGCGGCGGCGCGCCGCGGGGCCGGGCCGGGGCGGGCTCAGGACTCGGCGAGGCGGGCCGGGTGCCTGATGAGGTCCCGCAGCAGCAGGTAGCCGGACTGGATGAAGGTGCCGCGCAGGGTCGGCGCGGTGTTGGTGAGGGCCACGAAGGCGACGGCGGGTTCGCGGCTGAAGCCCACCAGCGTGGTGAAGCCGCTGGTGCCGCCGGTGTGGAAGTACACGGTGTGGGTCGGCAGGACGCGCCGCGTCCAGGACAGGCAGGCCGCCGCGGCGTCGGGGGCGGCCGGGCGGGGCCTGAGCACCTCGGCGAGCGCCGTGCGCAGCGGGGAGCCCGGCGGGGCCGCGGCCTCGGGCCGGATCAGCGCGCGCAGGTAGCGCAGCAGGTCCCGCGCCGAGCAGCGCAGGGCCGCGGCCCCGGGCAGCGCCGGGATCTCCCAGGGCCGGCGCGGCCTGCCGTGCCAGTGTCCCGTGGCCTGTCCGGGCGCCGGGCCCGTGGCCGCGTCCTGGAGGCCGAGCGGGTCGAGCACCCGGGCGCGCAGCAGGGTGGGGTAGTCCTGCCCCGCCGCCTCGGCCAGCACCCGGCCCAGCAGGCCGAACCCGAAGTTCGAGTACCGGGTGCGGGTGCCCGGCGGGCGGCGGACGCGGGCCCGCGCCAGGGCGGGCAGAAGCCGCTCGGGGCCGAAGGCCGCGTAGGGGTTGGCGAACCAGCGCGGGAGCGCGGACCGCACCAGCCCCGGCGGCAGGCGCGGCAGCCCGGCGGTGTGGGTGGCCAGGTGCTCCAGGGTGATCCCCGCCCCGAACGGGCCCGCCGGGAGGGCCGCCGCGGGCGATCTCGCGCCGTGCGGGCCGCGCGGCAGTGTTGCCGCAGGCAGGTGCGTGCCCAGCCGGTCGCGCAGCCCCACCTCGCCCCGCGCGGCCATCTCGGCGAGCAGCAGCGCGGTGAACGTCTTGGTGACCGAGCCGATCTCGAAGCCGGTGCGCGCGGTGACCGGCGTCCCGCCCGAGCGGCCGGTGAAGCCGCGGCAGACCGTGACGCCCCCCTCGGGTGCCTCCCCTTCCCCCGGGGCCCAGGCGGCCACGGCCAGGCCCGTGCCCCGGGGGGCGGCGTCGGCGAAGGAGGCCAGCCTGGCGGCCAGGCCGCCGGGTTGTGCGCCCACCGCTACACCGCCGCCGCGGCGCCGCGGTGCCGGGAGACCGCGAGGGCCCCGGCGATGGCGGCCACCACCGTGGTGTGGTGGTGGGCGTGGAATGCCTCGTCCGGGTCCTCGGTCACCGGCTCGCCCGAGCGCGGCATCAGCCCGTCGCCGTGCTGCGCCGCGGCCACCCGCCGCCAGATCTCCGGGTCGCTGCGCGGGTGGGGCAGGCAGGCGTCCACGATGAGCAGTTCGATGACGAGGTCCCAGTCCTTGACCTCGCACCAGATGTCCAGCCACACCGGCAGCCAGGTCTCCAGGTACTCCCTGAGGTGGGCCGGCAGGTCTCCCGGCCTGGCGCCCCAGTCGGTGGCGTGGAAGACGGTGTGGGTCAGGCAGTAGGCCGTCATCCAGTCGATCGCCCAGGGCTCGGGGGTGTGGCCCAGCCAGGTGGCGCCGAGCAGCGCCGGCCAGTCGGCCTCGTCGCCGAGCCCGGCCATCCGGGAGGCGCTCGCCACCGCGAGCCGGCGGTTGGGCACGTGCTCGGTGCCCCGCTGGGAGGTCAGCCCGTGCAGGTGCGTCAGCAGCTCGTGGAGCCGCCGGTGCCGGTAGCCGGACCTGGCCAGGGGGCCGTAGACCTCCAGCGGGTCCGTCATCGCCGGGAACTGCACCTGGCGTTCGTAGAGCAGGTCGCCGTTGCCCAGCTGGCTCCAGCAGAAGTCGAGCAGCTCCCTGGCGAGCCGCTGTTCCGCGGGGGAGGCGAGGCCCTCGCGCAGCAGGAGGGAGGCGGCGAGCGCGCTCTCGCCCAGCGACTTGTAGGTGCTGTTGGGGTCGGTCAGGTCGGCCGTGGTCTCGGCCGGGAACCGGCCGCGCTCGCGGTTGTGGTGCAGCCAGCCGAGCGCCCGGGTGGCCATGGTGTGCGCGAGCCGCGCCACCGGCTCGGCGACCGGCTCGGTCATCCCGTCCTTCCCTCCCGCCCGGCCAGGAGGCGGCGGGCGATCTCGATGTCGAGCGCGACGCGGGCGCCGCTGCCGCCGCACAGCTCCAGGTGGCGTAGGGCGGTGGCGACGTCGAGCGGGCGGCGGGCGCCGCGGCCGGCGAGCGCGGCCCAGCGCGCCAGGCGCGCGGCGGTGGTGTGGTCGCGGCGCAGCAGGGAGCGGGCGAGGCCCCGGCAGGCCGTCAGCAGGTGGGCGGCGGGCGGCTCGGTGAACGGGCCCGGCAGGCCGGGCAGCGTGAGCGGCGCCAGCCGCGCCAGCGTTCTGGCTCCCTCGCGCCAGGGCCGCGAGGCGACCCGGACGGGTGGCGGGGCGGCGCCCGGCGGCTCGCCGCCGTGCCTGGCGAGCAGCGTGGCGGCGGCGTGGTCCCGCCAGGCCACCTCCTCGCCGTCCTGGGGGAGGGGAGGGAAGACGCGGAACGCCTCGGTCACGGCGTCGCGGTCGGCGGCGCCGAACGGGGCTCCGGTCAGCAGGAGCGGGGCGAACACGTCAGGCCCCAGCACCCGCACTGCGGCCAGCGCCGCCTTCGTGTCCGCGGCCCCGGCCAGGAAGGCCCCGGGACCCGGCGGTTCCTGGGTGCCCTTGAGGGCACCCAGGACATGCCGGGCCAGAGCCTCGGCCGCGGCGGCGAAGTCCGCCTGCGGCGAGGCGTCCGGATACGACATGCGTTGCTCACCTTCTGTCCGCGATGACGGGGGGACGGACGCGGGAAGCCGCCCGGGGCGTGAGCCCTGCGCCTCCCGCGGGCGTCACTTGTCGCGCGGCTCGGAAGGCTGCTTCGGGGAGGCCAGGATGAGGAGCAGGGCCAGCCCGGCCGCCTGCGGCGCGTACACGGGGGCGCCGCTGATCTCGGTCTCCGGCGCGTCGGCGAGGGCGGTGAGGGCGGCGCGCTCTGCGGCCACCGCTGGGGTGAGACGGGTGAGTGCCTGAACGGACATCGTGCCTCCAAGAAGGACGTCCGCGCCCGGGGCGGGCGGGACCGACCGGCGCCACGCGGCGAATCCGCGTGGCGGATGCTCGGCGCGGGTGGCGCGCCCGCATCGCCGGACACCATGCCCCGGCCCCTTTCCCGGCAGACATTCGCCATCAAATCCCGCTCATTCGGGTGTGATTGGTCAAGATGGCGCCACCTGGCTTCACCCGCAGGGGGCTTGTGCCCCGGTGCGCCGGCCGAAGCGGGGAAGCGGCCGGTGCCCGCCCCCGCGGGCGGGCACCGGCCCGCGGCGCGGGCGCGTCCGGCTCAGTGCCTGGCCCGGGCGGGCGCCGCCGGCCCGGGGCGCCGGCGCGCCGCCGGGCGGCCGGACTCGACCTGCTTGCGCAGCCTCGTGCAGGTCCTGGTCAGCAGCCGCGAGACGTGCATCTGCGAGATCCCGAGCTGCTCGCCGATCTGACGCTGCGTCATGTCACGGAAGTACCTCAGGTACAGGATGCGCTGCTCCCGCTCGGGCAGCTGACGCAGCCTGCGCCGCACCGACTCCCGCTCCACCACCCGGTCGAATCCGGGCTCCGCGTCCCCCAGCGTGTCCAGCAGCGAGTAGCCGCTGTCCGAGTCGGTCAGCTCCGCGTCCAGCGAGAGCACCGCGTAACTGTCCAGCGCCGCAAGGCCGGTGCGCACCTCGGCCGGGGTGAGGCCGGTGCGCTCGGCCAGCTGCGCCACGTCGGGGGACTTCCCGTCGATGGAGTGCGACAGCTCGTGGTGCGCCCGGCGCACCCGGTTGCGCAGCTCCTGCACGTGGCGCGGCACGTGCACCCCCCACAGGTGGTCCCGGAAGTGCCGCTTCACCTCGCCGACGATCGTCGGCACGGCGTAGCTCTCGAACGCCGTCCCCATCCGGGGATCGAACCTGGCGACCGCCTTGACGAGTCCGAGCTGGGCCACCTGCTCCAGGTCCTCCAGGCTCTCGCCGCGGTTGCGGAACTGCCGGGCGAGCCGGGAGGCCATCGGCATCCAGGCGCAGACGATCTCCTTCCGCAGGGCCTCGCGTTCCGGCCCGTCGGGAAGTGACGCGGCCCTGCGGAAGGCGGCATCGGTGTCGGGCCTGTCGTGGTGACGGTGACGGCGGCGCGTCGTCGGCACGGGTCCAGTGGGCATGAACTCCACGCTCCCTCTCAGGTGATCGACCGATTCACCCTCGGGAGCAGGGCTCAGGCCGCACCACTCCCAGGGTGCGTGCCTGCAGTCCGAAGCACGTCGAGTCGCATGCCCGGCCCGATGGCCCTCAAACGCCCTTGCGCAGCACGTTTTTCCGGGCGTCCTCCCGGTCCTGTGCCGCCGCGGGCCCCGGCCCCACGCCCAGCGCCTCCTCCAGGTCGTGAATGCGGCGCCGCAGGTCCTCGGCCCTGCGCTCCCGTTCCGCCTCCGTCGCCGGCGGGCGCGCCGTGATGACGAACCGCGCGAAGCGGTGGGCGAGATGGGAGGGCAGGCTCAGCGGCCAGAGCAGGCCGAAGAGGAAGGCGCCGGTGGCCGTGCTGGCCCGGTCGTTGTCCTCGAAACGCCGCACCGGATCGCCGTCCACGGGCCGGCTCGCCTCGGTCTGAATGATTCTGGAGCGCTGGACTCCGTAGGCCAGCCGTGCCGTGGCGAGCGCGCACAGCAGATAGCCGCCCAGGCCGCAGAACAGACCCCAGACAGGCATGAGAGGACACCCCTTTCGTGTCGTCTCGCCCCGTGAAGCGCCCGGCGTTCCACGGGGATTCACTCGGGTTCGAGTTCGGCCAGGCGCCGCCGCGCCGGGCCGAGGGAGCGGCGGTCGCGTCCCAGGCCGGCCCAGGGGTCGGGGCAGTCGGCCAGGCGCCCGGGCAGCGAACGCAGCGTCCAGTGCCGCGGCCCCACCCGCTCGTCCGCGAGTTCCTCCCAGTGGAGGGGCGTCGCCACCGGGGCGTGCGGCCTGGCACGCACCGCGTAGGGGGCGACTCCCGTCTGCGCGTAGGCGTTGCGCTGGGTGTCCAGGTAGAGGCGGCCACGCCGCCGGTCCTTGCGCGGTTCCGTCGTGAGGCGGTCGGGGTGGCGGCGGGCGAGCGCGCCGGCCGCCGCCCGGGCGAAGGCGCGCACCCCGTCGTGGTCCTCCTCCCGCCGCAGCGGGACGAGCAGGTGCAGTCCGCGGGAGCCCGTGGTCATCACGGCCGGGCGCAGGCCGAGTTCCACGAGGAGGTCCCGCATCGCGAACGCGGCCCAGCGCACCAGGCCGAAGTCGTCCCCCGGCGGGTCCAGGTCGAAGATCAGCCGGTCGGGCCGCTCCGGCCGGTCCAGGCGGCTGAGCCACGGATGCAGGGTGATCGCCGCCTGCGCCGCCAGGTAGGCGAGCGTCGCGGTGTCCTTGCAGACCACCATGGTCAGCGTGCCGTCCTTCTTGGCGACCTCGGCGCGCGCGATCCAGCCGGGGAAGTGACCCGGCACCCGCTTGGTGAAGAACGCCTCGCCCGCCAGCCCGTCGGGCCTGCGCTCCAGGCTCAGCGGCCGGCCGCGCAGGTGCGGCAGCATGCGGGGGGCCACCGCACGGTAGTGGGCCACCAGGTCCGCCTTGGTGATCCCGTCCTGCGGGAACAGCTCCTTGCCCGGCCGGGTCACCCGCACCCGGTGCCCGGAGAGGCGCAGGACCTCGGCGCGTTCCGCGGCCATCACCCGGCCCCCTCTCCGCCCGTGCCGGTCCCTCGTTCGCTCACGGTCACACCTCCCGACGGCCTCCCCGGGTGCCCCCGCCCCCGGGGAGGGAAACCGCCCGGCGGCGCCCGGTGACGGAGCCGGGGGCGACCCGGTTCGACGCGGCGCTCACGGGTACCCGGCGGGGTGACCGCTTGCCATCGACCCACGCCGGGGAGTAGCCGATGATCTCCCACCCCCAGTACCTGACCGAGCCGTGGGCGCTCCGCGAGAGCGGCCTCGACCTGGACGTCCTGCCGCAGAGCGAGTCGCTGTTCGCGCTGTCCAACGGGCACCTGGGCTGGCGCGGCAACCTGGACGAGGGGGAGCCGGGCGCCCTGCCGGGCAGCTACCTGGGCGGCGTGCACGAGCTGCGCGCGCTGCCCTACGCCGAGGCCCGCTACGGCAGCCCGGAGACCGGGCAGACCCTCGTCGACGTCACCAACGGGAAGCTCGTGCGGCTCCTCGTCGACGACGAGCCCTTCGACATCCGCCTCGGCAGGCTGCACCGCCACGAGCGGACCCTCGACCTGCGCGCGGGCCTGCTGCGCCGCACCGCGGACTGGACCTCACCGGCGGGCACCCGGGTCCTGGTGCGCTCCACCCGGCTGGTCTCGCTCGGGCAGCGGGCCATCGGCGCCGTCTCCTTCGAGGTCGAGCCGGTCGACGCCGAGGCCAGGGTGGTCGTGCAGTCGGAGCTGCTGGCCAACGAGCCGCTGCCGCCTCAGGACGGCTCCGACCCCCGTTCCGGCGCCCTCATCCCCGACCCGCTGCTCGCCCTGCGGCACGACGCCGACGGGGGCAGGCTGCGGCTGATCCACCGCACCAGGCGCAGCGCGCTCACGGTCGCCGCCGCCTGCGGGCACGAGGTGACGGGCCCCGCGGGCACGCGCAGCCACGCGGAGGCCGAACCGGACCTGGCCAGGTTCACCACCGTCGCCAGGCTGCGCCGCGGGGAGCGGCTCCGGGTGCGCAAGACCGTCGCCCACGCCTGGTCGGCCACCCGTTCGTGCGCCGGGCTGCGCGCCGAGGTGGACGCCGCCCTCGCCGCGGCGGAGGCGACCGGCTGGGAGGGGCTGCTGGCCGAGCAGCGCGCGTGCCTTGACGCGTTCTGGGAGCGTGCGGACGTGCGGCTGACCGGCGCGGACGAGCTGCAGCACGCGGTGCGCTACGCGCTCTTCCAGGCGGCGGTACGCACCGAGGAGCAGCCCATCTCGGTGAAGGGCCTGACCGGCGTCGGCTACGAGGGCCACTGCATGTGGGACACCGAGACCTTCGTGCTGCCCGTGCTGACCTACACCTGCCCCGAGGCCGCGGCCCAGGAGCTGCGCTGGCGGCACCGCACGCTGCCCCAGGCGATCGAGCGGGCGCGCCAGTTCGGGCTGCGCGGCGCGGCGTTCCCCTGGCGGACCATCGCCGGGCAGGAGAGTTCGGCCTACTGGCCGGCCGGCACCGCCGCCTTCCACGTGAACGCCGCGATCGCCGAGGCCGCCGAGCGCTACACGGCCTGCACCGGCGACACCGAGTTCGAACGGGAGGCCGGGGTCGAGCTGCTGGTCGGGACGGCCAGGCTGTGGGAATCGCTGGGGCACACCGGCCCCGACGGCGCCTTCCACCTCGACGGGGTCACCGGCCCCGACGAGTACAGCGCGGTCGCCGACGACAACGTCTACACCAACCTCATGGCCCGGGCGAACCTCGGCGCGGCCGCCGAGGCCGCCGACCGGCACCCCGACCTGGCGCGCGGCCTGGACGTGCGGCCTGAGGAGATCGCCCGCTGGCGCTCGGCCGCCGACCGGATGGCGCTGCCGTACAACGCCGAGCTCGGGGTGCACGAGCAGTCCGCGGGCTTCACCCGGCACCAGCGGTGGGACTTCGCGCACACCGGCCCGGAGGAGTACCCGCTGATGCTGCACCACCCCTACTTCGACCTCTACCGCAAACAGGTCGTCAAGCAGGCCGACCTGGTGCTGGCCCTGTTCCTGCGCGGGGAGGCGTTCACCGAGCAGGAGAAGGCCCGCGACTTCGCGTACTACGAGCCGCTCACCGTGCGGGACTCCTCGCTCTCCGCCTGCTGCCAGGCGATCGTGGCGGCCGAGACCGGGCACCTCGGACTCGCCGTCGACCACCTGTTCGAGTCGGCGGCCATCGACCTGGAGGACCTGGAGAAGAACACCCGCGACGGCCTGCACCTGGCCTCCCTCGCCGGGGTGTGGCTGGCCCTGGTCGCCGGGTTCGGCGGGCTGCGCCGCCGCGGCCGGGAGCTGCACTTCGCGCCGCGGCTGGCCGAGCCCCTGACCGAACTCGGCTTCCGGCTCTCGGCCTTCGGCCGCCGGATCACCGTGGACCTCACCCCGGACGCCGCCACCTACACCCTCGTCGCAGGCCAGGCGCTCGGCATCAGGCACCACGGAAAGCCCCTCACCCTGGAGCCGGGGACGCCGGTCACCCGGGAGATCCCGCAGCAGCCCCCGCGGCCGGCGCCCGGCGCGCCCCGGGGACGCGAGCCCCGGCGCGCCCTGCGCTGAGCCGCCGCGCCGCGCCGCACCCGCCGGGCCCGCACCCGCCGGGCCTGCGCCGCCCTTTCCCGGCCCGCGCCCCTACGCCGCCGCGCGCCGCCCCTACGCCGCCGCGCGCCGCCGTTCCCGTGCCGCGAGCGCCTGCACGACCCCGCCGGCCCGCACCGCGGCCCTGCGGTGGGCCGGCAGGCGGTGGCGCAGCGGGTACTCCTCGTTCCGGGTCAGGTTGACGGCCACCACCCGGGGCTCCGCGTCCTCCTCCAGCGCGGCGTGCAGCCCGGTCAGCCGCAGCTCGTCGCCCTGGCGGATGCGGTCGTAGTCCGCCGGGTCGGCGAACTCCAGGGCGAGCACGCCGAAGTTCGCCAGGTTCTGCCAGTGGATGCGCGCGTAGGACTTGGCGATCACCGCCCGCAGGCCGAGGTAGCGCGGCGTGATGGCGGCGTGCTCGCGGGAGGAGCCCTGCCCGTAGTTCTCGCCGCCCACCACGAGGTGCCCGCCGTCCCCGGCCGTGTCGGCGGCCCGGCGCGGGTAGGCCCGGTCGATCCTCGTGAAGGTGAACTCCGCCAGGCGTGGGATGTCGGAGCGGTAGGGCAGGGCCCTGGCGCCGGCCGGCGAGATCTCGTCGGTGGAGACGTTGTCGCCCACCTTCAGCAGCACGGGCGCCCGCAGCGTGTCGGGCAGCGGCTCGAAGCCGGGCAGCGAGGAGATGCCGGGACCGCGGTCGAGCCGCACCCGGGCGGCCTCGCCCGGAGGCAGCGGGGCCTGCAGCATCGTCGTGTTCCGCGACTGGCGCCGCACCAGCTCGCCCCCGGGGTGGCGCATGCCGGTCTCCTCGGCCCAGGCGCGCGGGTCGGTGATCCGGCCGGTCAGCGCCGAGGCCGTCGCCGTCTCCGGCGAGCACAGCCACACGGCGTCCTCCTCGGTGCCGGAACGGCCGGGGAAGTTGCGCGGGAAGGTGCGCAGCGAGTTGCGCCCGGCCGCCGGGGCCTGGCCCATCCCGATGCAGCCGAGGCAGCCCGCCTGGTGCACCCGGGCGCCCGCGGCGATCAGCGCGAGGATCGCCCCCGACTTCGTCAGGTCCTGAAGCGTCTCGCGCGAGGTCGGGTTGACGTCCAGGCTCACCCCCTCGGCCGCCTGCCGCCCCTCGGCCATCGCCGCGGCGATCGCGAAGTCGCGCAGCCCCGGGTTGGCCGAGGAGCCGATCACGGCCTGGTGGACCGGCTCGCCCGCCACCTCCCGCACCGGGACCACATTGCCCGGCGAGGTGGGCCTGGCGATCAGCGGTTCGAGCGCCGACAGGTCGATCTCCTCGGTCAGGTCGTAGCGCGCCCCCGGCCCGGCCACGAGCGGGGTGAAGTCCTCCTCCCTGCCCTCGGCGCGCAGGAAGTCCCGCACCGCCTCGTCCGCGGGGAAGACGGTCGTGGTGGCGCCGAGTTCGGCGCCCATGTTCGCGATGACGTGCCGGTCCATCGCGGTGAGGCAGCCGAGACCCGGCCCGTGGTATTCGAGCACGCGGTTCACCGCGCCCTTGACGCCGTGCCTGCGCAGCATTTCGAGCACCACGTCCTTGGCGCTCACCCAGGGCGGCAGCTCGCCGGTCAGCCTGACCCCCCACACCTGCGGCATCGCGATCCGCAGCGGCTCGCCCGCCATCGCCATGGCCACCTCGACCCCGCCGGTGCCCAGCGCGAGCATCCCCAGCGAACCGGCGGCGCAGGTGTGGGAGTCCGAGCCGGCGAGGGTCTTGCCCGGCACCCCGAAACGCTGCATGTGCACGGGGTGCGAGACGCCGTTGCCCGGCTTGGAGTACCACAGGCCGAAGCGCCGCGCCGCGGAGCGCAGGAAGGCGTGGTCCTCGGCGTTGCGCTCGTCGGACTGCAGGATGTTGTGGTCCACGTACTGGACGCTCACCTCGGTGCGCACCCGGTCCAGGCCGAGCGCCTCCAGCTCCTGCATCACCAGCGTGCCCGTCGCGTCCTGGGTCAGCGTCTGGTCGATGCGCAGCGCGATCTCCCCGCCCGGCTCCATCCGCCCCTCGACGAGGTGGCCCGCGATGAGCCGGTGCGTCACCGTCCCCTGCGCCGCCTCCCGCGCCGCCCTGCCGGTCGCCTCCATGCCGTACCTCCGCCCTTGCGTCCCTCGGCCGCCGATCCGCCCCGAGTACCCAGGCGGCGGCCGGATGACGCGGCGGCCGCCCTCGGTGACCCCGCGCCGCGCCCGGCGGACCGGGGGCCGCAAGCCCCCACGAGGGCGGCCGGGCGGGTGCGCGGAAGGTGAAGAGGGCCCCTCCCGCGTGAGGGTTCCGTGCGGTCCTGCCGCGGCTGTCGGGGTGGTGCGCAGGCTGCCCCACCACCGGGTTTCCCGCCGGGCGGCCCGGGCAGCCGACGGATATGCCGCACGACGACAGCCTCTCCGCGTCCGACACCCTCGGGCTGCTGGGGGCGGGCCCGCCCGCCGGGATGCTCGTCACCCTCGCCGAGCGGGCCGCCGCCTGCGCCCCCGCCGCCTGCGGGGCGGTCACCACGCTCAGCTACGAGGAGGGGGGCGAGCCGGGTCCCGCCGAGGCCGAGCCGCCATCCGCGGTCACCCACCCCGACCTGGCCGCGCTCGTCGACGTCCAGTGGGAGGAGGGCGAGGGCCCCATCCCCACCGCGATCCGCACCGGGGAGCCCGCCGTCGCCGAGGACCTGCTGGGGGAGGAGCGCTGGCCCGCCTACCGCACCGCGGCCCTGGCGGCGGGGCTGCGCTCCAGCACGACCCTCCCCTTCCGCCGGGACGGGATGACGGTCACGGTCACCCTGTGCGGCTTCCGGCCCGGCTTCCTCGACGAGCAGACCAGGACGGCCGCCACGCTCGTCGGCGACCTCGCCGCCCAGGCCCTGCTGCGCGACCACCAGTGGAAGCAGGCGCGCACCGAGGCGGAGCAACTGGACAACGCGCTGCGCTCCCGGCCGGTCGTCGACCAGGCGTGCGGCATCCTCATGCACATCCTGGGCTGCGACGCCGACGCGGCCTTCGCCCTGCTGCGCCGCCGCTCGCAGCGCACCAACACGAGGCTGCTCGACCTGGCCCACGAGGTGGTCAGGACCCGCGGGCGCGGCTTCGACGCCGCCTTCCCGGCCGCAGGCACGCGCTGAACGGGCCCCACCCGGCAACCGGCGGCGCGACGGCCGGCGGGCCGCCCGCCGCCGGCCGGGCGGGCGCGGCGCGCGCCCCGGGGCACGCGCAGGTGAGCGGGTGGTTCCCGGCGCGCCGTGGGGTGCGCAGATCCGGTCGAGTCGATCGGAACGCGCCGGGTACCCGCGGGGGCGAACGATGCCCACGGGATGACCGAGCACAGGTGAATCATGAGCGAGAACGTGCAACGACTGGCCGCCGAGGGAGTGGCGATCTGGCTGGACGACCTGAGCAGGGAGCGCCTTGCCGAGGGCGGCCTCGTCCGGCTGATGCGCGAGCGCGGGCTGGTCGGCGTGACGAGCAACCCGACCATCTTCGACAAGGCGGTGCGCGCCGGCGACTACTACCAGGAGCAGCTCTCCGACCTGTCCCGGATGGGCGTGGCGGCCGAGGAGGCGGTGCGCCTGGTGACGGCCGCCGACGTGCGCTCGGCCTGCGACGTGCTGCGCCCGGTGTACGAGGCGACCGACGGCGTGGACGGCCGCGTCTCCATCGAGGCCGACCCGCGGCTCGCCCACGACACCGAGGCGACCCTGGCCAACGTCAGGAGCCTGTGGTGGCTGGTGGACCGGCCGAACCTGTTCGTGAAGATCCCCGCCACCCAGGAGGGGCTGCCGGCGATCAGCGCGGCCCTGGCCGAGGGCATCAGCGTCAACGTGACCCTCACCTTCTCGCTCGGCCGCTACGAGCAGGTGATCGCCGCCTTCCTCGACGGGATGGAGGCCGCCCGCGCGGCCGGCCACCGGCTGCCCCTGATCGGCTCCGTCGCCTCGTTCTTCGTCAGCCGGGTGGACACCGAGGTGGACGCGCGCCTCGACAAGATCGGCTCCCCGGAGGCCCTCGACCTGCGCGGGCAGGCGGCGATCGCCAACGCGAGGCTCGCCTACCAGCGCTTCGAGCGCTCCCTGCGCACCCCGCGCTGGCAGGCCCTGGCGGCCGCCGGGGCCCGGCCCCAGCGCCCGCTGTGGGCCTCGACCGGGGTGAAGAACCCGGCCTACCAGGACACCCGCTACGTGGACGAGCTGATCGCCCCCGGCGTCGTCAGCACCATGCCCGAGTCCACGCTGCACGCCTTCGCCGACCACGGCCGGGTCGCCGGCAACACCATCGAGGGCACCTACGAGGCGGCCCAGCACACCCTCGACCGGCTCGCGGAACTCGGCGTCTCCTACGAGGAAGTGGTCGGCTTCCTGGAGGACGACGGCGTCGCCCGCTTCGAGTCCTCCTGGGACGACCTGCTGCAGACGGTGCGCGCCGCCCTGTGAGCCCGCGCTCACGGCCGGTGCCCGGCGGCCTTCAGACGGCCCTCCCGGCGCCTGAGCGGCGAGAAAACCGGCGCGGCCCCGCGAGGTGCACGAACGTTTCTTCGCCTGGGCGTACTACTGTGCGGCCATGGCAGATACGGATGAGTTCGCGGCCGAGCTCGCCGATTTCCGCAAGCGTGTCGAGGAGCTGCGCGCCATGCGGACGCTGCCCTTCGAGGAGCGGATCGGCGCCCTCGACGCCGCCCTGTTCGAGCTTCACTACGCGGCCGACGTGCTGTGGCCGCGCTTCGAGGAACTGGAGGGCGCGCACGCGCACTCCGAGTCCGCCGCCGGCGGCCGGGAGCAGCGCCTGCTGAGGGCGCTGTTCCAGCGGCTGCCCTTCGCCGCGGTGCTGCTGGACGCGGACAGCGTGGTGCGGCGGCTGAACGCCGCGGCCTGCCGCCTCTTCGGGGTGCGCGGCGGCTACGCCACCGGCAGGCCGCTGATCGCCTCGCTGCGGCACGAGGGCAGGGCCGCCTTCCGCGGCCAGGTCGCGGCCGTGGCCCGCGGGGAGGGGGACCGCAGCATGGTGGTGCAGCTCCTGCGGGCGCCCGAGCCGCACGGCGCCTCGGGGCTGCGGGTCACGCTCAGCGGGGTGCGGCCCTCGGGCGAGCGGCGCCGCGCCGTGCTCGCCGTCTTCCAGACCGCGGCCGAGACCGCGGTGGCCGCGCCCCTGGCCGCCCCGGCGGGCGGACCGCACCAGGGGCGGCCGGACCCGGTGGAGGTGAGCCGGCACGCCGAACTGATGGATCTGGTCGACGACATGGCCACCGTGCTGCTCACCCACCGCGCCGTGGGCGCCGAGCAGGTGCTGCGGCGCGCCTGCGGGGTGCTGCGCGGCAGGTTCGCCGACTGGGTGCTGGCCGACGCCGCGGAGGCGGGCGGCGAACGGCTGCGGCGCGTGGCCGTGTTCGGTCCCGCCGAGGGGCAGGCCCGGGCACGCCGCGACGCGCTGGCCGGGCAGTCCCCGGAGGCGGCCCCGCTGATCGTGGAGGCGGCGCGCTCGGGCGGCAACGCGGTGCGGGTGTGGCCCGAGGACCCGCTCGCCCTGGGGAAGACCGCGGACGGCGCCTCGGTCCTCGCGGCCACCGGCGCCTCCTCGCTGCTGTGCGTGCCGCTGCTGCTGCCCTCGGGCACGGTCCGCGGCGTCCTCACGCTGATCCGCTCCGGCGGCAACCGGGCCTTCGAACTGGCCGAGGCCGGGGCGATGGACCGGATGGCCCGCCACATCGCCCTGGCCCTGCTGCACGCCTCCTGAGGCCGCCGCCGCGGAACCCGCGGGTCTGCGCGCCCCCTGCGCGGCAGGGCCCGCCCGTCTCGCGGGAGACGGGCGGGCCCGGCCGGCCGGCGCCGTCCGGCCCGGCACGGCGCGCCCGCGTGGCGCGCCTGGACCGGGGGCCTCAGCCGCCCGCGCCCAGGGGGCCGGGGCCGGGCGGCGGCGGGTCGGGGGGAGCCGGGGCCGGCGGGGGAGTGGGCACGTCGGGACCCGGCTCTGGCCCGGGCGCGGGCCCCGGCTGCGGGCCGCCCGGCTCCGGGGGCGGCGTCGGCGTGGGCGGAAGCGGATCGGGCTCCATCGGAGGATGTCTGCTCATCGCGGAATCTCGCTCTTCGAACGGCCACACTGCTGACCGGGCGGGGGCGCGTACCCCCGCCCAACCGAAGGCGAGTGCCCCCACGGCAGCCGGGGCAAACCGCGGCACCCCCGCCCCGCGGGCCGGGCCAGGGCCGTCAGCGCGAGGAGGCGGAGTTGATCGCGTCCCGGGTGCGGTCCACCAGGGAGGCGAAGGGGCCCACGGTCCACTGCGCCGCCGGCTTGCCCGCCGCCCCGGGGTGCGGATGGGTCGGCGCCACCTTCTCCGCCGCCCGCAGCATCGTGCCCATCCGCTTCAGCTGCGCCTCGTTGCGCCCGGCGCGCACGGCCGGGAACTCCTCGTTCTCCTCCCGTGCGGCGTGCGCCAGCACGGCCTGCTCGAACTCCAGGAACGTGCGGTCGAAGTCGCGGCTGTCGATGGTCATCTTCTCCAGTTTGAGGAGCACCTCATTGGCCTGCTCCTCCTCGTGGTTGCGCGCGTTGGCCTCCTCGGCGCCCGCGGTGTCCCGCGCGACGGGCCGCAGCACCATCTCCTCCGCGGTCTCGTGCACCGCGAGGAGGGCGCGCAGCTCGTCGAACGCCTGCTGCTTGTGCTCGCCCCGCGCGCTTTTCACGTCGGTGAACAACTCCCGAATCCTGGCGTGCTGTTCCAGCAGGATGCGGATGGCGTCGCCCTCCGGCAGGTCCGCCGTCTGCCCCCGGCCCGCGTTGCCCTCGTTCACCACAGCTGCCCTTCCTCTCGGTGACTCCCGGCGCGCCCCGGATTGCGGCCGCTCCGGCTCCTGGCCGCCCGGGTTCCCGGCGGAGGGCGGACGAAACGGCCGGCCCGGGCCGGGTCAGGGGGCGGCGCGGCCGATGTCCCGCAGCTGCCGGTCCAGGGCCAGCTCCTCGGGGCTGAGGGGCGCGTCGGGGCACCAGCGTTCGGGAGAGGCGGCGGGCGGCAGGCCGCCGGGCGCCTGCGGCGGCGCCGGCTCGCCCGCCCCCTCGGCGGTCGCCGCCTCGCGGACCACGAGGCGGAGGTCGGGGGGCCAGGGCAGCCACACCCAGCCGTAGAGGGTCAGCGTCCGGTGCACCGCCCGCCACGCCCGGCGGCAGGCGGCGGGCAGGCGGCGCGCACCGCCGTCCGGAGAATCCCGAAACCGTTCACTGCCCGTCACTGTTGCCGTCCTTCGTCTGGACTTGCCGCAGAATTGCCGTGACGCAGGATTGGTCTCGGCTCTTGCGCATTGCTTGGGGCACGCTAACGTCCCCGCTGAACGCGCCAATTCGATCGGGCAATATAAGAGTCAATCGAAAAGGCCGACCATTGTTGCCCATTCCGAGCCTGTCTGCTTTTTCCCTTATGTCGCGGCCATTGGCGCTTCCGGCCGGATGGCGATGCCGCCCGTCCCGGCGGGGATTTCCGGGTGGCGATGTGGGGTCGGGCCCCCGGTGACGGCAGGTGCCGGGCGGTGCCCGGGACGCGTGGGGCGCGCCTGGGCAGATGACGCTGTGCCAGGGACCGGCCGGAGCCCTGGCACATCTTTCGTCCCGTTCTAAAGAATCACTTGGCTCCCGCTTGCCTCCTGACCGACCGCGCCCGCGCCGGGACCCTGGGTGAGGGGCACCGCGGTCGCGCAGTGTCGTCCCTGTTCATCACGCGCATCCGGGAGCGCAAGCTGCCGGGGGTGCCGTGGTCGTGGGAGTCGAGGAACGCCACCGGCCCGGCCGGCGAGTCGAAAGTCCGGCGGTCGCGCGGGGTGAGCGGAATGTCGGGATACCCGTCGGCGCGGGCGAGCAGGCCGTCGCCGGCTGCGATGATCTCGATGGTGACGGCGTGCGAGACGTAACGGCCGGCGTAGCGGGACAGGTCGGCCGGCGCGGGCTGGGGCTTGGGACCGGACACCGGCCCTGGCGCGTCAAGCAGTGCGGTGACGGCGTTGACCCCCTGATCGGAGTTGGAGAGCACGACGACGGCGGTCCGGGTGGTGGGGTCGGCGGCGATCAGGCCGGATTGGCCGGGATTGGCGCCGCCGACGCGCACGCTGGACTGGGCGGCGTTGGCCCAGATCATCCAGCCGAGCCCGGCCCCGCGCATGGTGGCCACGCCTCCCGGGGCCGGCGCATGCAACGTCCGCATGACGTCCGTGCCGGGCGTCATCAGGTGCGCCGACGTGAAGCGGCCGAGGTCGGCTGCGGTGGACACCACGGTGCCGCCGGCCGGGTCGAGGCCGCGCGTGCACATCGGGTTGTCGATCCGCCGGGGCAGCGCGGCCAATGCGCCGCCGCGGACCGCATGGCCGCGGGCAGTGCCCGGATCATGCCCGGCATCCACACCGGTGACGAACCTGGTCTCGCACATGCCCACCGCGTCGAGCACCGGCAGGAGCCGCTGCCAGACCGCAGGGAGACGGGGGCCGGAGCGCCACGATCGGCCGGGCGGCCTGCGTGGGCGGTCGACCATGACGGTCAGCCTTCGAGGGCCAGGCCGAGGTGCTCCTCCAGCCGCGCGATACGCCGCGCCAGCGGTTCGAGTTCGGCGCGGAGGACACCGGCAAGCTCCGGCGGCGCGCCGGCGGACGCCGCGGTCGGCTGCCCCTGCCCGGCTTCGGCTCGCAGGTGGACGTAGCCCGCCAGCGCGGCGGTGATGGCGCGACGCACGGGCTTGGGATCGGCCCCCAGCGCGCGCAGTACCTGTCCGGCGACCCCGTCGGGCTCGACGGCCAGACCGAGCAGCAGGTGCTCGCACCCGATGTAGTGGTGACCGAGGGCGGTCGCCTCGGTGACCGCCAACTCCAGAGCGTTGGCCGCGGGCCCGTCGAGCCGGCGAGGATCACTGTCGGGTGGGGCCGTTGCCGGTACGTCGGACTGACGGCCGGACAGCTCGCGTGCGACGTGCTTCGGCTCGACCTCCATGGCGCGAAGCACGTGGAGGGCCAGGTTGGTGCCCTCCTCCAGCATGGCGCCCAGCACATGCTCGGTGCCCATCCTCGGGGCGCCGGCGTCCCGGGCACGCTCCGCTGCCAGTTTGAGCACCGTTCGCGTTCTCGGCGAGAAGTGCGCCAGCGCCCCGACCGGTCCGTCATCGTGATCGGCCAAGACCGCCTCCCGGATGGCGGTCACCCGGCGTACGGCTTGCTCCAGGGCCCGTTGGCACACCGCCGACACCGGTACGCCGGACTGCTTGACGGCCTCGGCCAGATCATCGGGCAGGTAGACGTTGATCTTTGGCATGCCCCCAATATAACCCCACAGGGGTTATAGATCCAGGGGGGCGTGCCACTCCCGCGCCGCGGGGCGCTTCGGGATCGCGGAAATGAGTGGTTCTGAGAGCGCGCGCGGGCTCCCGCGAGCGCGGCCGGGAGAAGTCCCCGGCGGGCCAGGCGTCCGCCTGCGGGCGCGGCCGGCGCGGTGGGCCGACGGCGCGCAGGGAGCTCGGGCGCTCATCAGGGCTTCATGGGCAACCCGTTGCCCCTTCGAGCCGCATCTCGGCGATGCGCCGAGCGGGGGGCCGGGGGGTCGGGTCAGGCGCGAACCAGGGGGAGGACGACGTCGTCGACGATCTGGTCCACGTACTCGTCCGGCACCTCGGGGCCGTCCGTGACGAAGCTGAACACCAGCATGGCGGGGCCGGCCGCCGCGGCCCGGTCGTTCGCGGCGCCGGGGCGGAACTCGCCGGAGTCGATGCCGGTGCGGATGATGTCGAGGATGCGGGCCCGGCTCGGCAGCACCACTCGCTCCTGGATCAGCGCGACGACACCCGCGCTGAGGTTCTTCTTGGCGGCCCGGAAGGCGGCGTCCTGGGACAGGGCGAACGCGTCCCGGATGCCGCACAACAGCGCCCGGATGTCGGCGCGATGGTCGCCGGTGAGCACGTAGTCCCCGGGTGCGGGAAGCGCGCTGGCCAGCGCGTCCACGACCAGCGCCTCCTTGTTCTCCCAGCGGCGGTACAGCGCGGCCTTGCCGGTGCCCGCGGCCGCCGCCACCCCGTCCATGGTCAAGGCCGCATAGCCGCACTCGCGCAGCTGCGCCAGGGCGGCCTCGAGGATCGCGGAGCGCAGGGCGTTCCCACGCCGGCGGGTGCCGGGCCGACCGGACGCGGCTGGCGCCGTCGCGGTCGAGTTCATCGGGGACCTCCGGACGGGAAGCGGGTCTGAGCGGGCGCGGTGGGACCGGCGGGACGGAATCGTTGCGAGGGCGCCGGTCGCCATGCCATAGTGAACGTCGGCGTTCACTAATGACCCGGTCTCCCCACCATGATGCCGCGCGCGGGGAATCGCTGTCCATGTCGCCCCGGCCAGGCCGACCCGCGTCCTGGCGGCGCCTCCTGGCGGCGGACCCACGGCGGCTCCACGCGGTGGCGAGGCCACGTCGCGGGCGCCCGGAAGGCGATCGAGCGCGGGCACGCCCTGCGCGTCCGGGGCCGACTCCGGTGGCCGGAATCACTGCAGTGAAAGGACCAGGAAATGCGATCTGTCCCACTCGGCGGGTCGGGGATCGACGTCTCCGCGCTCGGGCTCGGCTGCATGAGCATGAGCGATCACTACGGGCCGGTGGACGATGCGGAGTCGCTGAAGACGCTGGGACGCGCCGCCGATCTCGGCGTGACGTTCTGGGACACCGCCGACGTCTACGGGGCGGGCGCCAACGAGCGCCTGCTCGGGCAGTTCTTCGCGTCGGGCCGGCGTGACGAGATCGTGCTGGCGACCAAGTTCGGCGGCGTCGTCGACGACGAGGGCAACATGACGCTGGAGGTGCGCGGCGAGGCGGACTACGTCCCGCAGGCGTGCGAGGCCAGCCTCAAGCGGCTCGGCACCGACCACATCGACCTCTACTACATCCACATCCCCGACCCCAAGGTGGAGATCACCGAGACGGTCGGCGCGATGGCGGAACTGGTGGCCGCGGGCAAGGTGCGCGCGCTCGGCCTGTCCAACGTCTTCCCCGAGCAGCTGCGCGCCGCCGCGCAGGTGCACCCCATCGCCGCCGTGCAGATGGAGTGGTCGCTCTTCGACCGCGGCATCGAGGAGGCCATCGTGCCGGTCTGCGCCGAGGTCGGCGCCGCGCTCGTCGCCTACTCCCCGCTCGGCCGCGGCATCCTGACCGGCGCGTACACCACCTCCGAGGGCCTGGACGCCGCCGACGTGCGGCGCGCGGTGCCCCGCTTCGACGAGGCGAACCGGGAGCACAACGCCGAACTGCTGAAGCCGATCGACCGGATCGCCGAGGCCCACGGCGCCACCAAGGCCCAGGTCGCCCTGGCCTGGCTGATGCAGCAGGGCGAGAAGTTCGGCACCTCGGTGGTCCCCATCCCGAGCAGCCGCCGGCTGTCCCGGCTCGAGGAGAACTCCGGCGCCGCCGAACTCCGGCTGTCCGAGGAGGAACTGGCGGTCCTTGAGCCCCTCGCCGGCCAGGTGATCGGCTCCAACCGGCCCCCGCTGCCGCCGGAGATCGCCGAGAAGTTCGGCCTCAAGTAGCGGCCGGCGCCACCCGTCCGGCGGCCCGCCGCCGTGACTCCCAAGCCAACACATCCCGCCGGGGCGGTGCACCTCCCCGGCGGGATGTGTTGTTTTCCGGCGGCGGCGAGGCGGCGTGCGGGCGCGTGCGCGAAAGCGGCATGGGGAGAACTCGTGGAGAATGCGGAAGGGATGGGGAGGAGGGGCGCCTGGGGTGGCTCGGCCGTGAATCCCGGCGCTTCGCCCTGAGCGAATTCGCGCAGGTGAACATAGGGGCGGGCTTTTTGACCTAGGGGTTGGCGTTTATAAGGGGTAGGGGGATGCGGCGGGGCGGATTAGGGGTTGCTTGACACCGTGAAGTGCCGCCTTTGATACTGGTTTTATTCCGTTAGAGGATATGATGCGGCGAGCTTTCCTGAACATGGCGTGGATGATAAATCCCCACCTGATCGGCATTTCCTCGACCGAGGAGCCGGCAGGCGATTCCAACCGACGGCCAGACAGACAATCGATCCAGATTTTCGGCACATTTCCAAAGCAATCCATCGGCGGAGGAAAAAGTTGAGGTACGAGATTCAGGGTCCTTTCCGGGTGGTTGACGAACACGGGAGCGCGGTGATCAGCGCGCGAAAGCTCGAAGTGCTCTTCGCGGTTCTGCTGATCCGCTGCGACCAGGTGGTCACGATAGACCAGCTGATGCTCGAAATATGGGGGGAGAAACTTCCCCGACGCGCCACCGCGGGGCTGCACGTCTACATTTCCCAGCTGCGCAAATTGCTGCGCAGGCCGGGCGACAGCACCAGCCGCATCATCACCCAGCCGCCGGGCTACCTGCTGCGGCTCGGCGACGACGAACTCGACTATCTGCGCTTTCGCGAACTGTCCGACCAGGGCCGCGCCCACGCGGGGGAGGGCCGCCACCGGGAGGCCATCGCCTGCTTCGAGGCCGCCCTCGACCAATGGCGGGGCACGGCCCTCGAAGACCTGTGCAACGGCCCCATCATCGACGGGTTCCTCGCCTGGATCACCGAAGCCCGCCTCGAATGCCTGGAGATGCTGATCGAGTCCCGCCTGCAACTCGGAAAGCACCGCGAGCTCATCGGCCAGCTGCACCTCCTGGCGGCCCAGCACCCGCTGCGCGAGGGCTTCCACCGCCAGCTCATGCTCGCCCTCTACCGCTCGGACCGCCGGGCCGAGGCGCTGCGCGTCTACCGGACCGCGCGCCAGACCCTGAACGAGGAACTCGGCCTCGAACCCTGCCGGGCCCTGCAGGACCTCCAGCAGGCCATCCTCACGGCCGACGACCGCCCCGAGGTCACCAGCGACCTCTTCGGGCCCTACCTCCCGCTCCTCGCCCAAGAACCCCTGCGCAGCGCCTCCCGGCCCTGACCGGCGCGGCCGCCCCGGGCAGTGGAGGCCCCGCTCCCTCCACCCCCGCCCGGCCACGCGCGCGCCCCGCAGCCGTCACCCGCACGGCCGCCCCCAGCCGTCGTCCGGCCGGCCCTCCCCGTCCCTCGCCCGCACGGCCGGCAAGCCCCCGCGCGACGGCAACCGGCACCCGCACGGCCGGCCCCCCTCGCCACCCCGCACCCCCTCGCCACCCCGCGCCCCGCGCCCGCCCCCCGCTCCCCCCTCGCCACCCCGCGCCCCCACTTCCCGCGCCCCTGCCCGCGCCGCCGTATTCGCTGCCGTGACCCGTGTCCACGCCGCCCGCACCACCCGGCCGCGGGGCCCGCTCGCCCGCCCCGCGCCCCCGGTGCACAATGGCCGATATCGCCCTGCGCGGCTCCACAGCGAGGGACCGGTGTGCGCAATGGCCCTACCCGGCAGTACGGCGCCCGTCGCCGAGAAGGCGACGCCCTCGGCGATCGCGGTGACGGACGCCGAAGGCACGATAACCGGCTGGACGGCTGCCGCGGAAAGGCTCCTCGGCTATGCGGCCGGGGATGCCGTCGGCCGGCCGCTGCACCTGATTCTCGGCCCCGGCCGCGCCGCCGGCGACGGGCGGCCGCACCTCCTCGACGAGGGCGAGGGCGAGGGCGCGGACCGGACCGGTTTCGTCGAGGCCAGGCACCGGGACGGCCGCCGCATTCCCCTGCTGCTCCGGCTGACCCCGATCACCGCGGCCGGCGGAAAATACGGCTCGCTGGTTTCCGCCGCCCCGCTGGAAGAGCCGGAGCCGAACCACGCCGCGAGAAACGACATCAGCGCCTCCCTGCTCGGCGCAATGCCGCTCGCCATCCGCATATGGGACCGGAACATTCGCTGCGTCTGGCTGAACGACACCGCGGAAGGCGTGCAGGGAATTCCGCGCCGGGAACAACTCGGCCGCGGCGCGCGCGACATCCTCCGCGGATTCGACGCGGATGCGGTGGAGCAGGCGATACGCCGGGTCCTCGACACGGGCACCCCCCTCGTCGACCACGAGTTCCTGTGGACCTCGCCCAACGGGCGCTCCCGGCGCAGCATCTCGATGACCTTCTTCCGCCTCGAAGGCTCCGACGGCCTCCCCTTCGGCGTGTGCTCCCTCGCGGTGGACATCAGCCGCAGCTGGACCCGCGAGCGGCTGAGCCTGCTCAACCAGGCCAGCACCAGGGTCGGCAGCACCCTGGACGTGATGACGACGGCGCAGGAGCTGGCGGACCTGGCGATCGGGCTGCTCGCCGACTACGTCACCGTGGACCTCGCCGACACCGTGCCGCTCGGCGACGAGCCCCTCCCGCGGCTCGCCGGGCAGGACCCCACCGGCACCCGCATCCCCGTCTTCCGCCGCGCCGGGGTGGCCTCCATCCACGCGGACCTGTCCGAGTCCCTGTGGCGGCGCGGCGAGGCGGTGTACGTGCCGTCCGCCTCCCCCTTCACCCACGTCCTCGACTCCGGGCAGCCGCACTTCGAGCCCCGGCTCGACACCTCGCCCGGCACCTGGCTCGACCGCGACCCCGACCGCGCCCGGGTCATCCACGAGACCGGAATGCACTCCCTGATCGTGGTCCCGCTCCAGGCCCGCGGCGAGATCCTCGGCGTCGCCGTCTTCGTCCGCATCGAGAACCCGCGCCCCTTCGACCGCGACGACCTGCTGCTCGCCGAGGAACTCGGCGTCCGCGCCGCGCTCAGCCTGGACAACGCCCGCAGGTACACCCGGGAACGCACCGCGGCCCTCGCCCTCCAGCAGGCCCTCCTGCCGCGGCACGTGCGCTGCGGCGGCAGCGTCGAGATCGCCTCCCGGTACATCCCCGCCAACATCTACGGCGGGGTCGGCGGCGACTGGTACGACGTGTTCGCGCTGCGCGACTCGCGCGTGGCCCTGGTCGTCGGCGACGTCGTCGGGCACGGCATCAACGCGGCAGCCACCATGGGGCAGTTGCGCACCGCCGTGCGCACCCTCGCGTATGTCGACAAGTCGCCGGACGAGGTCCTCGCGCACCTCGACGAACTGGTGGCCCGGGTGTCCGAGGAGGACGGCGGCCCGGCCGACGGGGACGTGCCCCGCCTCGCGGCCATGGGCGCCACCTGCCTGTACGCCGTCTACGACGGGGTCACCCGCCGCTGCACCATGGCCAGGGCGGGACACCCGCCGCCCGCGATCGCCGACCCGGGCGGCCGGGTCAGCTTCCCCGAACTGCCCACCGGCGTGCCCATCGGCCTGGGTCTTGGCACCTTCGAGTCCGTCGAGTTCGAACTCCCGGAGGGCAGCGTGATCGCCCTCTACACCGACGGCCTCGTCGAGACCCGCGGCGCGGACATCGACGTGGGGCTGGGGCAGTTGCGCACCGCGCTCTCCCGTCCCGGGCTGCCCCTGGAGGAACTGTGCTCGGCCGTGGTGGACACCGCCATCGGCGGCGGGCGCGCCGAGGACGACGTGGCCCTGCTGCTCGCCCGCACCCACCCGGCCGGCCGGCACACCGCCTGAGCGCCGCCCCGCCGCCCCGCCGCCCCGTTCCGGCCCGTTCCGCCCCGTTCCGCCCCGCCGCCGTGACCCGCGGCGCGGCCCCGCGGCGCGGCCCCGCGCAGCGCCGGACGACGCAGCCCGGTCCCGGCCGCCCCTCCCGGCACAGACGCCGCGCGGCTTCCCGCAGATCTGGTATTCGCCTCAATCACGACACGGGAGACTCACGGCAGGCTCACACCGCGTCGTCCACGTCCCTCAGGCATCCCGTCCCCGTCCCGCCTCGTACCGTCTCCACCCGTCTCATCCCGCCCATCGTCCGGTCGCACCCTTGGAGTTCGTGAATGGATCAGCCCACCGCGTCCGATCCGCAGCCGTCCGCCCCCTCCGTCCCGCTGCCCACCGTCGCCGTCGTCGGCCTCGGCACCCTGGGCACCGGCGTCGCCGAGACCCTCGCCCGCTCCGGCCGCAGGGTGATCGGCATCGACATCGACGAGGCCGCGGCCCGCCGGGCCCGCGGGGAACTCGAGGAGGGGCTCGCCAGAGCGGTGGCCGACGAGCGCCTCACCGGCCAGGGGCGGCAGGAGATCCTGGCGCGCTTCCGCACCGACACCGACCTGCGCGCCGCCGCCGAGGCGGACCTGGTGATCGAGGCCGTGCCCGAGGAGTACGCGCTCAAGCTCGGCCTGTTCACCGCGCTCGACGACATCGTCAAGCCCACCGCGATCCTCGCCACCACCACCAACGGCCTGCCGGTCACCCGGCTCGCCGCCGAGACGGCGCACCCCGAGCGCGTCCTGGGCCTGCACTTCTTCCACCCCGCGAAGGCCATGCGCCTCGTGGAGGTCGCCACCTCGGTGCTCACCGCGCCCGAGGCCCGCGACGCCGTGACCGAACTGGCCCGCGAGATGGGCAAGGAGCCGCTGTCCGTCGGCGACCGGCCGGGTCTCATCGCCGACGGCCTGCTGTTCGGCTACCTCAACCAGGCCGCCGCCATGTTCGAGTCCCGCTACGCCACCCGCGAGGACATCGACGCGGCGATGCGCTTCGGCTGCGGCCTGCCCATGGGCCCGCTGGCCCTGCTCGACCTCGTCGGCATCGACACCGCGCACGCCGTTCTCGAGGCGATGTACGAGCGCACCGGCGAGCGGCCCCACGCGCCCGCCCCGGTCCTCGGGCACCTGGTCGAGGCCGGCATGACCGGCCGCAAGGCCGGCCGCGGCTTCTACACCTACGAGAGCGAGGGCAGCGGCACCGTCGTGCCCGACGTCCTCACCCCCACGGGGCCCGCAAGGCTCGCCGAGCCCCGGCAGGTCGAGGCCGTCGGCATCGCCGGCTCGGGCACCATGGCCACCGGCATCGCCGAGGTCTTCGCGGTGTCCGGACTGCCCGTGGTCATCGCCGCGCGCAGCAAGGAGAAGGCGGTCGCGGGGGTGGACCGCATCGCCGCCTCGCTGGCCCGCTCCGTCCGCAAGGGCCGGCTGACCGCGGCCGACCGGGACGCCGTGCTGGCCCGGATCGAGCCGGCCAACTCGCTCGCCGCCCTGTCCACCTCCGACCTGGTGATCGAGGCCGTGGCCGAGGAACTCGACGTGAAGCGCGGCCTGTTCGCCGAGCTCGACGCGCTCTGCCGCCCGGGCGCCGTGCTCGCCACCACCACCTCCTCGCTGCCGGTCATCGCCTGCGCCCGCGCCACGAGCCGGCCCGAGGACGTCATCGGCATGCACTTCTTCAACCCGGCGCCCGCGATGCGCCTGGTCGAGGTCGTGCGCACCATCCTCACCGGAGACGCCGCCCACGCCACCGCGCACGCCGTCTGCGCCAGGGTCCGCAAGCACCCGGTGGACTGCCGCGACCGGGCCGGGTTCATCGTGAACGCCCTGCTGTTCCCCTACCTGAACGACGCGATCAAGATGGTGCAGGAGCACTACGCCTCGCCGCGGGCCGTCGACACCGCGATGAAGCTGGGCGGCGGCTACCCGATGGGCCCCTTCGAACTCCTCGACGTCATCGGCCTTGACGTCTCGCTGGCCATCCAGGACGTGCTGCACCGCGAGTTCCGCGAGCCGACCCTCGCCCCCGCCGACCTGCTGCGCCAGCTGGTGGCCGCCGGCTGCCTCGGCCGCAAGACGGGGCGCGGCTTCCACGACTACGCCGCCCGCTGACCCCGGCCGGCCACCCCGGGCCGCCCGGCCGCCGGCCGCCGGGCGGCGCCACCGCCGGGCGGCCCGGCGGGCTCAGGAGGTCTGCGCACCCCGCTCGGGCCGCCATTCGAACAGGACGATCGTCGCATCGTCGGTGAGCCGGTCGTCGTGGTGCGCGAGCAGCGCGTGGATCAGGCGCCGCAGCGTCTCGTACGCGGGCTCGCCCGCCGCGGTGGCGCGGATGATGAACTCGGTGAAGTTCTTCAGGCCGAACCTCTCCCCACTGGACGACCTGGCGTCCGTGACCCCGTCGGTGTACAGCAGCACCCGGTCCCCCGGCCGCAGCGAGAGGCGGTGCACGGCCCTGCGCTGCCCGGTGAGGGCGCCGAAGCCCAGCGGCAGCTCCGGGGCCCGGTCGAAGGCGCCGGGCACCAGGCGCAGCCCCCGGATCAGCAGCGGCACCGGGTGCCCGCAGTTCACCCACTCCAGCTCGCCGGTGGGCAGGTCGAGCTGGACGAAGACGCCGGTGCAGTACCGGGTGGGGAACTCGGCGGCCAGGATCTCGTCGACGGACTCGGCCAGTTCGCCGAGCCCCAGGCCGGAGCGCCTGGCGTTGCGGCCCCCGGCCAGCGCCACCGCGCTGGTCAGCCCGGCCCGCAGGTCGTGCCCCATGGCGTCGAGCACCGTGGCGTGCATCCTGCTGCCCACCAGCGCGTGGTCGAAGCTGTCGCCGCCCATCTCGTAGGCGGGTTCGAGCGCCGCCGTGCACAGCACGTCCCGCGCGTTCAGGGTGCGCGGCGGCAGGAAGGCCCACAGCAGCTCCGCGGACAGGCGCATGGGCGCGCTGCGCTGGAGGCGGGTGTAGTTGTCGCTGTGGGAGCCCTTGGTGAGCACGATCATGGTCAGCAGCGTGGCGAGCGACCGGCAGAACCGCAGCCGGGGCGCGTCGAGCCGGTCGCCGCGCAGCCCGAGGACGCCGACGCGCTCGACGCCGTCCAGCATCGGAATCCACACCCGCAGCCCGGTCGGCTCCGCCTCCGTGGTCTGCACCGAGGAGGTGCGGTAACACCACCCGGCCAGCGTCCCGTCGATCGGCAGCGCAGGCGGTTCCGGCTGGGCCCCGGGCAGGGGCACGAGCCGGTCCTGCTGCACGTCGGCGAGGTAGATCGTCGCCTCGGCCAGGCCCATTCTGGAGGCCGCCTTGGCGGCGAGGAGCGGAACGTCCTCGGGCGCGCCGGCTTCGGCGTCGAACATCAAGGCGTCGAGAGCCCGGTACCCGGCCTGGGCCATCTCCTCGACCACGACTGCACCCTTCCGTGGCGGGGCGCGGGGGTCACGCCCCGCCTCAGTGTGCCCGGTGATCCGCCGCCGGGGACGGACCACCGGGCCGCGCGGCCGCGGCAGCGGGGCCGACTCAGCCGGGTGGCGGCGTGGCGCCCCGGCGCGCCCCCGCCTTCGGCAGCGGCGCGTCCGTCTCGGCCAGGATCTCCCGGACCCGGGAGGCGGGCAGCGCCGAACGCAGCGAGAGCCACATCACCAGGGCGGTCAGCGCGAACGCCGCCACGGCGCCCAGGTTGAAGTCGAGGACGCCGAGGTTGCCCGCGTGCTCCGACTCGGCCGGGTAGTCGCCGAGGTAGCTGAGCAGCGCCAGGCCGGCGAACCACACCAGCAGCCACCAGCCGTGCCGGAACTCCAGCGGGGGAACGCGGCCCCCCGCGGTGCGGTGGTACACCCCCATCAGGACGTAGCCGAGGATGATCGCCAGGAACAGCTTCCAGTTGGTCTCCCAGCCGGTCCAGTAGATGATCAGGTTCGTCGACCACAGCGCCAGGAAGGCGATCACCCACACCCACCGGTCGCCGAGCCGGAAGGGCCGCGGGTGGCCGGGCAGCTGCCTGCGCATGGCGAGGAGCACGATCGGCCCGCAGCCGAACGAGAGCACCGTGCTGTTGGTGACGAACTCCACCAGCTGGCTCCAGCCGGGGAAGGGCAGGAAGAAGAAGCAGCCGATCACGAAGGCGAGCAGCAGGCTCACCCAGGGCACGCCCGTGGCGTTGACCCGGGCCAGCCCGTCGGGGGCGTTGCGGTTGCGGGCCATCGCGTAGGAGATCCGCGCGGTGACCCCCGTGTAGATCAGGCCGGTGTCCCCGGGGGAGATGACGGCGTCGGCGTACAGCAGCCCGGCCAGCCAGACGGCGCCGATGATCCCCGAGACGGCGGCCAGCGGCCCGAAGGCCGCCAGCACGTCACCGCGCGAGCTGAAGTGCTCGCCGACGGCCTGCCAGCCCTCCGCCTCGATCGCGTCCCGCGGGACGGCACCGATGAAGGCCACCTGGAGCAGGATGTAGATGGCGCCGCACAGCAGGACCGAGCCGATCAGGGTCAGCGGAACGTTGCGCTGGGGATTGTCGGTCTCGCCGGCCAGCTCCACGCCCTGCCGGAAGCCGAAGAAGGAGAAGGCGATGCCCGCGCCGGCGACGGCGGAGAAGACGCCCGTGGAGCCGTAGGGCGCGAAGCCGCCCGCCGAGGACAGGTGGAAGTGCGAGGGGTGGAAGCTCAGCACGAAGAAGGTGACTATCACCAGCCCGATCACGGCCAGCTTCCACCACACCAGCACGTTGTTGATGCGGGCGAACCACCGCACGCCGAAGAAGTTGACCGCGACGAAGACCGCCATCAGCAGGACGGACACGCAGGTGCCCGCCGGGGTGAGGACCGGCTCGCCGTCCTCGAGCCGCTGCAGCCAGGACACCCAGTTCGTCGAGTACTGCACGACGGCGAGCACCTCGATGGGCGGCACGGCCGCCGCCGCGATCCAGGTCACCCAGCCCAGCGAGAAGCTGGTGAAGGAGCCGAAGGAGTAGTGCGGGAAGCGCGCCACGCCGCCCGAGTGCGGGAACATCGTCCCCAGCTCGGCGTAGGTCATCCCGATGAAGACGAACATCACGCAGCCGATCGCCCAGGAGATCACCGCCGCGGGCCCGGCCAGCTGGGAGGCGTCCAGCGCGCCGAAGAGCCAGCCGGAGCCGATGATCGAGCCGACCGCGGTGAACAGCAGGCCGACCGTGCCGAAGTCGCGTCTGAGGCCGGTGCCCTCCTCGACCACGGGTTCGCTGGGGTGATTGGTGTCGACTGCCATCCGGCGACCTCCTCCTCGTGGCTGCGGTTTCCGCCCGCGGGCCGGTGCGACCGGGTGGCCAGGCAGGACGTCAGCAGGGTGCTCAACGAGGGGAGCGCGCACGCGTTGCGCCGCACCACCCGACCGCGCCCCGGGCGCCCGGCGCTCGGACGCCGACGCGGGGCGCCTCCCACACGGGGGCGGGCGCGGGTGGCTGCTGCGGCGGCGTCTTTGCATCCGCGGATGTCGTGGCGGTCCTCCTGCCCACTTCGGCGCGGCGTATGACAATTCCCCGCCACGGCCGGGCGGGCGCGGGGCGCCGCCCTCAGCCGGAGTGGGGCAGCCGCAGCGCCAGGACGGCCACGTCGTCCTCGTTGTCGGCGGGGCGGACCCGGCTGAGCATCAGGTCGCAGAAGGCGTCCAGGGGGCGGTGGGCGAGCGACGCCGCGGTCCGGCTCAGCCTGAGGAGTCCCGCGTCCAGGGAGTGGCCGGGGGACTCGATCAGCCCGTCGGTGTAGAAGACGAGCGTCGACCGGGGCGGCAGCGCCAGGGAGGCGTCGGTCCGCCGGGTGGAGATCCCCGTGCCGAGCAGGATGTCGTGCCCGCCGTCGAGGAACTCGACCCGCCCGTCGTGGTGCACCAGCATCGGCGGGGGATGGCCGGCGTTCGTCCAGGTCAGGCACCAGTCGCCGACCTCGGCGCGGCGCTCGAGCCTGGCGAAGATCAAGGTGGCCATCGAGGCGTCGGTCGCGTGCTGCATCGCCTGGTCCAGCCGGTCGACGATCACGCTGGGCGGCTCCTGGGCGGCCCAGGCGTAGGCGCGCAGCATGTTCCGCACCTGCGCCATGCCCGCCGCCGCGTCCAGGTCGTGGCCCACCACGTCGCCGATCGCCAGCGCGGCGACGCCGTCGGGCAGCACGAAGGCGTCGTACCAGTCGCCGCCGACCTGGGAGGCCTCGGGGGAGGGCAGGTAGCGCACGGTCATCTGCACGCCGGGGACCCCGGGCAGCCGCGGCAGGAGGTGGCGCTGCATGGTCTCGGCGATCCGGCGCTGCCGCTGGAAGAGGCGGGCGTTGTCCAGGGCGAGCCCGGCCCGGCGGGCGATGTCGTTGAGCAGGGACAGGTCCCTCGTGCGGAACTCCTCGGGCCGTGTGGAACGCCCCAGCGTCAGGGCGCCGATCACCTCACGCAGGCCGCGGATCGGCGCGATCGCGGCCGAGTGCATGCCCGTGGCCCGGAACAGCTCGCGCTGCGCGACGGCGATCCCGGAGTCGGGCGACCGCTCGTAGTCCGACGGGCTCGCCACCGTGGAGGCCGCCCCGCGCAGCGCCCGCGGCAGCGGCAGCGGGGACTCCTCGGGCACCGGCGGCATCGGGCCCTCCAGCTCGGTCAGGTGCACCAGGTGCCCCTCCTGGTGCCCCACCACGGAGGCGCGCTGCACCTCGCCGCCCTCGTTGATCAGGTCCACCACGACCCAGTCGGCCAGCCGCGGCACGACGAGCTGTTCCAGCCGCTGCACCGTCTCGTCGATGACCAGGGTCGAGGTCAGCAGCGTGGTGGTCTCCGCCAGCAGGGCCAGCCGGTCCAGCTCGGACCGCGGGGCCGAGGTGCCGCTCTCCTGCCACTGCGCCCCGTCCAGGGGCGTCGACTCGTGGAAGAGGACCATCGCGCCCGTCCTGCCCGCCCCGGCGCGGCACGGGGTGACCAGCCAGGACATCGGCAGCGGCGAGCCGTCGCCGCGCTCGAACCACCCCTGACCGCGTCCGGTCGAGGCCCCGAGGAACGACTGCATCATCGCGCACTGGGCGCGTGGGATCGTCTGGCCGCGCGCGTCGCGGTGCAGCAGCTCGTGCGCGTCCTGGCCGAGGAGCTCGTCCGCCGTCCGCGCGAGCAGCTTCTCGGCCGCGGAATTCACCTGGATGATCCGGCCCCGGTCGTCCACCAGGTACATGCCCGCGTCGACGAGGTCGGGGAGCGGCGGCGGGGACTCGGCACCGGCCCCGGGCTCGCCGGCGGCCCCGGACCCGGCCCCGGCCTCGTGTTCCACCATTCCCGAGCCTCCTCCGCTCAGTCTGCTTCCTGCCCACCGTGCGCTGCACACCTTCCCACGTTGCGGGCCCGGGGGAACGGCGGGACCCCGGCCGAGGCGGGATGGCGGGGCACCATCGGAGGGCGTACCCGCATTCTCCCCTTCTTCTCGCCGGGGCGGGCGCGGGCCGCGCTGCGGGCGGCACGGGAGGGAGCCGCGGAAGGCGGGGCGCATGCGGCCGGCCCTCGCCGGCGCTCCCGGGCGGAAAGCCCGGGCGGAGCACCCGGGGGAGGGGAGCCGGGGAGGGGCCCGCGGGCGGGCCACGGGCGCGGGCCGGGGACGAGAGCGGAGGTGCGGTCCCCGGCGGTGGGCCCGTGCTGGCGCTCCCTGGCGGGGCCGGCGGCCTGCCGCGCTCCTCGGCACGCCTGGCGCCGGCTCGGCCCGGCAGCATCGGCTCGGCAGGGCGCCGGGATCGCGCCGGGGCCGGAAAACGGCCTGACGCCGGCCCCCGGGTTTGCTCCACGACCCGGGAACCGGCGTCTTCTTGCCCGCGGCCCCTGGCTCTCGCCAGGACTCCAACATACCGGAAAACTTCCGGTAATACCTAGGGGCGTGCGGTTCAAGTCAGCGCCGAATACCGGTCGTTGACGGACCCACAGGGCGTGGGCATCCCGAGGGTGAGCAGTGGTGATGGCCAACGGTCACCCCTCGTCGCCGTGTGGAAGCAGGCCGAAAATTCTCGATAACTCTCGCGGGCCCGCGGCCGGTCAGGGCGCCGGGCAGGCCGCGGCCCCACCCTCTGAGCTGCCCGGACGCGCGGCGGCCCGCGCGCGCCCCGAGCCGATGCGCCGCCCGGCGGGCACCGGGTTTCGCGCCGGGGCGATTCGTCCGGAAGTGGGTGGCGGGGGCCGTGGGGCGACGCCTACCTTGCGTGTAACCGCTCGGCCACTTCTCGTTCACCTTGCGGATGGACCCCACACGTCCCGGAAGGATGCGACATGGCCCAACTGGCCCTCCTCGCGGGCGACATCACCGCCATGAGCCTGCTCGTGTTCGGCCTCTACTTCCCGCGCCACCGCCGCCGGGACCTGGTCGTCGCCTACCTCGGCGTCAACGCGGGCGTGGTCGCGGTCGCCACCTCCCTCAGCGGCGCGGGCACCGGAGCCGGACTCGGCCTCGGCATGGCCCTGTTCGGCGTCCTGTCGATCATCAGGCTGCGCTCCACGGAACTCGACCAGCACGAGGTCGCCTACTACTTCTCCGCGCTCGCCCTCGGCATCCTCGGCGCGCTGGACACCGCCCACACCGGGCGCTCCCTCGGGCTGATGGCCCTGATCCTCGCGGTCCTCTTCGTCGGCGACCACCCCTGGCTGCTGCGCAGCCACCGGCGGCAGGTGATGGTCCTGGACAGCGCCATGCCCGACCACGCCGCCCTCGTCGCCTACCTGGAAAGCATTCTCGACGCCCGGGTGCACTCCGTCTCGGTGCAGCGGGTCGACCTCGTCAACGACACCACCCTCGTCGACGTCCGCTACCGCGGCCCGCACGGCAGGCCCAAGGCCGCGCCTCGCCCCGCCGCCTCGGCCACCCCCACGGTGGCGGTGCGGCCATGACCACCGCCCTCACCGGCACCCCCCTCGGCGCACTCGCCCCGATCGGCCTGGACGAACTCCTCGACCGCGCGCTCCTGCTGACCCGCGTCGACCGCAAGTACCTCGTCCCGCTGGGCACCCTGCGCGCCCTGCTCGGCCACCTCCCGCCGGGTACCCGCGTCCTGGAGATCGACGGCGCCCGCGACTTCGCCTACACCTCGCTCTACTTCGACACCCCCGACCTGGTCAGCTACCTCCTGACCGCCCGGCGGCGCCGCCGCAGGTTCAAGATCCGCACCCGGCTCTACGAGGAGTCGGGGGAGTGCTGGCTCGAGGTCAAGACCCGCGGGCCGCGCGGCAGCACCGTCAAGCACCGCCTCCCCCACGACCCCGCACACTTCGGCGCGCTCGCCCCCGGGCGCCACTTCGCCGACGCCGTGCTGGCAGAACAGGGCGTCGCGGAGGCACCGCGGCTCCCGCTCGCCCCGACGCTCTCCACCAGGTACCGCCGCACCACCCTCTACCTCCAGGACACGGGCAGCCGCGCCACCATCGACACCGAGCTCACCTGGGACGACGGCGGTAAGGCTCTGCGCCTGCCCGGCCTGGCGGTGGTGGAGACCAAGACCGGCTCCGCCGCCTCCCCCGTCGACCGGCTCCTGTGGCGCGGCGGGTTCCGGCCCGTACGCATCTCCAAGTACGGCACCGGCCTCGCCGCGCTGCGCCCGCACCTGCCCGCCACGGCCTGGCGCCGCACCCTGCGCCGCGACCTGCTGCCGGGCGCCGTCCACACCGCGCCGGTCCTCCACGACCTCCTGAAGAATCGAGGTGCCCACCCGTGCGCAGGGAAAGCAGCACGTTCCGGAAACCCCCAGGAAGCAGGGCGCGCAACAGAGTCCTGGTCCACCTGCTCGCCGCGCTCGCCGTCCTCCTGACCGGCATCGCGGGCGCCGAGGCCGCCCCGACCGCCCACGCCACCCCCGCCGGCGCCGCCACCCAGGCCGGCCCCGCGGCCACCCGCGCGGCGGGCGCCGGGCCCGCCGGACGCCAGGCCGCCGCCGACGCCCGGGCGGCCGAGGACGCGGCCGAGGACCTGACCGGCGACATCACCTTCTCGGCGCCGAGCGGCACCTTCCAGGGCGAGCTCTCGGTGACCCTCGGCAGCACCGTCGCCGGCGCCGAGATCCGCTACACCACCGACGGGCAACTCCCCACCGCAAGCTCCCTCTTGTACACCGGCGCCCTCCGCCTCACCGCCACGACCCAGCTGCGCGCCCGGCCCTTCTCGGGCGGCGCGCCCGCCGGGGAACCCGGCACCGCGCTCTACGTCGCCCGCTCCTTCGACGCCACCGGCGACCTGCCGCTCATGGTCATGGACGCCTACGGCGCCGGGAAGCCCGGCCGCGAGTACGCCGACGTGGCCACCCTGCTGACCGACCCCCAGGGCGGCACGGCCTCCCTGTCCGCCACGCCCACGGTCGCCACCAGGGCCGGCTTCCACCTCCACGGCCAGTCCTCCGCCACCTTCGCCAAGACCCCCTACCGGCTGGAACTGTGGGACAACGAGGACGACGACGCCGACTACCCCATGGCCGGGATGCCCGCCGACTCCGACTGGGTGCTGCGCGGGCCGTTCTCCGACAAGTCCCTCATCCGCGACGCCCTCGTCTACAGCCTCGGGCGTGACATGGGCATGGCGGCGCCCCGCTTCTCCTTCGTCGAGCTCTACCTCAACCTGGACGGCGGGCCGCTGGCCTCGGCCGACTACCAGGGCGTCTACATGCTCGTCGAGACCATCAAGAATTCCTCCGACCGCCTCGACCTGCACCAGCTGGAGGAGAGCGACGTCTCCCTCCCGGAGATATCCGGCGGCTACATCTTCGAGTTCGAGTGGCTGGCCGCCGAGGAGCCCACCCTCACCTGCACCGGCGCCGCCGCGACCTGCTGGCAGTACCTCGAGGTCTCCGACCCCTCACCGCTCAACACCCAGCAGCGCGCCTGGCTGACCCAGTACGTCCAGCAATTCCACGACGCCCTGCACGGGCAAAACCCCTCCGACCCCCAGACCGGTTACCCCGCCTACATCGACGTCGACTCCTTCGCGGACCAGATCATCCTCAACGAGCTGAGCCGCAACATGGACGCCTACGTCCGCAGCACCTACTTCTACAAGGACCGGGACGAGAAGATCGTCGCCGGGCCCCTGTGGGACTACGACCTCACCTTCGGCACCGGCGGATACTTCCAGAACCAGCAGATCCAGGGCTGGCAGTTCGAACAGACCAGGCAGCCGGTCGGCGACGACTGGTACCTGCGCCTCATGAACGACCCGGCCTTCGTCCAGCGGCTCGACGCCCGCTGGCGGGACCTGCGCCAGGGCCTGCTGTCCGACGCGAGCCTCGGCGAGCGGATCGACGCCCTCACCGCCCCGCTCACCGCCGCGGCCCAGCGCAACTTCCAGAAGTGGCCCAACCTCTCCGACCTCTTCGTCGGGCCCTTCCTCACCCCCACCGCCGCCACCTGGCAGGGCCAGGTCCAGTACCTGCGGGACTGGCTCACCCAGCGCGCCGCCTGGCTCGACTCCTCCGGCTGGCAGCCGAGCGCCGGCTGAGACGCCGCGGGCCGGCGGACCGGGAACCCCGGCCCACCGGCCCGCGAAATCACGCCCCCGCCTCAGGCGGGTCCGCAGGACATGCGGGGCGCGCGGTGCCTCACAGCGTGGTGCAGGCGCCGCCGCCGAGGGTGAAGGCCGTCGGCGCCGTGTTGGCGGAGCCGCGCTCGGCCGTGAAGCCGAGGGTGACCGAGCCGCCCGCCGGGATCGTCGCCGTGTACGAGGCCGGGGTGACGCTCACCGCGCCGCCGCTCTGCGTGGGGGTGCCGCCCCACATCTGGGAGATGCGCTGGCCGTCGGCGAAGGTGAAGCCGAGGGTCCAGTTGCTCAGCGCCGAGGTGCCGGTGTTGTGGATGACGATCTCGCCCTGGAAGCCGCTGCCCCAGTCGCCCACCACCGTGTAGTCCACCCCGCAGGAGGCCGCGGGCGCGCTCGACGTGGTGACCGCGACCGTGCCGGAGCGCGGGGACCTGTTGCCGGCCGCGTCCCTGGCGTAGACGGCGAAGGTGTAGGAGGTCTCGGGCGCGAGGCCGGAGACCGTCACCGAGGTCCCCGAGGTGGTGGCGGCCGAGGTCTCCGTGCCGCCGTCGACCCGCACCACCTCGTAACGGGTGACGCCCACGTTGTCGGTGGCCGCCGTCCACGACAGGGTCACCGAGGTGCCGGTCACCGCGCTCGACCGCGGGGTGCCCGGCGCGGTGGGCGCCTCCTCGTCGCCCGGATTGCCCGAGCCGCCGAAGATGGTGGCCTCCTCGGACGTCTCCAGGATGCCGTTGGCCCCGTAGAAGATCCGCTCACCCCAGGAGGTCATCTGGGCGGGGTCGAAGTTGAGCACCAGGTCGAGGATCGGGTCGCTGTTGCCGCTCCAGGACCAGGCCAGGTACCCCAGGTCGAGCTCCTCTGCGGCGGCCATCATGGTGTCCTCGTCCGGGTCGCCGTACTGGTCGGCCGGCCCGCCGAACTCGCCGATGACCAGGGGAAGGCCGGCGTCGACGAAGGCGTGCAGGTAGTCGGTGATCTCCTGCGCCGTGTCGTAGACGCTGTACATGTGGATCGAGAAGAGCAGGTTGCCGGTGGGGTCGGCCTGGTAGACGGTCTGCGCGTTGGTGCGCATGACGTTCTGCCAGTCCTGGCCCCAGTTGGGGGCGTCCACCATGATCGTGTGCTGGAAGCCGGCGTCGCGCAGCTTCTGGATCGCGGAGACGGTCGGCTGGGTCCAGCCCTCCGGGTTGGTGTTGCCCCAGGGCTCGTTGCCGATGTTGATGATGACGTAGTCCTCCTGGCCTTCGAGGACGTCCTTGAGGCCGATCCAGTAGTCGGCCGCCTCGTCCAGCGTGCCGGCCGCCGAGTCCTCCCCGTAGCCGGTGGTGTCGTGCACCTCCAGCACGCAGATGAGCCGGTTGGCCTTGCACTGGTCGACGATGTTCGCCACGTCCTCGGCGCCGTTCTCGGCCCAGCGGTGGCCGTCGGCGAGGACGACGCGGACGGTGTTCGCGCCCAGCGCCTTGATGTCGGCGAACGACTGGGTCTCGCCCTGGTACCAGGTGTGCGCGTGGTTGATGCCGCGCATCACGAAGTCGTTGCCGTTGCTTTCCAGCAGACGGCCGTCGCTGATGTGCAGGCCGACGGCGGCCGTCTGCACGGGGGAGGCCTGCGCGGCCTGGCCGAGGCCGAGCAGGGCCCCGAGGGTGGCGAGGACGGCGAGCAGGGCGGTGACGGCCCGCCGTTTCGGTAGGGAGCGGACGGAATCGGCGGACACGGGGTCGGCAGACCCCACGAACTCGGTGGTCATGGCGGCTCCAGGGGTGCGGTGATGTTACTTACTCAGCCGAACGAACTTGGGAGCGCTCCCATAAACCCATTGTGTTGCAGACACGTCAAGAGGTGCGGCAGCAGTTGGCGAGCGCCCGCACGGCGCCGCTGCCGCGGGGCGGGGGCGGGGCGCGGGCGCGGGAGCGGGCCGGGGCGACGCGGCGTCAACTCGGCCGAGCGCGCGGGGCGTTGCCGTACGGATGCGCGGCAGGGCGGTCCCCTCTCGCCGGCCCCGGCCGGGCCCAGTGGAACCGCCGAAGGCACCTCGCCGCGGAGCCGTGTCGTCGATGGCGCCTGTCTTCCCCGGGCATCCCCGCGCCGCGCGGGCCGGGCGCCTGCCCCGGGCCCGCGCGGGGAGGTCCCGTCCGCGGGCGATGCGGCCCGGCCTGGACCGGGCGGGAGTGCCGGGTCATGTCATCGCGCGAGCCGCGCTCTCAGCAGCCCTGGCTCCGCTTCAGGCCCCCCAGGAAATCCGCTGTGAAATCCTCGATCAGTCCCCGCTTTTCCTCAGACGTGCCGTCCGGTTCGGCAAAGGACTGCACATTGACCGTCAGGGCCCCGCCCTCGCCTTGGGCCGGACAGGGCATCAGCACCAGTGCTGCGCGGGGCCCGAGCACGGCGGTGTAGCCGTCAATGGTGGTCTCGATGGGTGAGGAGAGCCCGTAGGCGCCAGGGCCGAGTTGGGAGGACGCAACGATATCCGTTGTCACGGAAGAGGCCGTCACATCGACGGCGAGGGTCTCTTCACCATCCACTTCGACGCGGCAGACGAAGACGAGAGGCACAGGCGTATCGACATCCGGCTGCCGCTGGCGCAGGTCATCTCCCTCGGGAAGAAGCGGCTCAACGTGCTGCGCGGAAACCGGAACATCGCACACATCGTGCGGAACCGCGTACGACGCCTTCCCGCCCCGAAACGAGAAATAGCCGACGATGCCTCCTATGGTGGCCATCGCGGCAAGGAGGTAAGCGATCCGCTTCACGAGCGATGTCCCCTCAGTTCCTCGGCGTCATCGTGTCCGGCTCTCGCGCCCAACTGGATCTCCTGAGCCACATCAGTGGGCCACTGTCCGGCATCCGCGTCACCGTAGCGTGGAGGCGCGGGGTTCGACTGGAGCCATTGCCTTGTCATTTCGGCGAGATATTCGTTCTCCGTGCCGTAGTACTCTGCCGTGTAGTCTTCCATCCTTTGGTCAATGACTCTGCTTTCGTGCTCGAGCCAGCTGCTGATCGCCTGGTCGACCGCGGTCTGAAGATGCTCTCCCACGACCGGGATGTCGCCGATGAGATAGCCTCCGTACTTATAGACATTGGCGCCAAACCATGTCGGGCTCTCCCTGTCCGTCTCGAGACGTGCAGTGCCACCGATCACGCGCACCCTGGCCCCGACGAGCTGCCGCGCTACTACGCCGCCGTCTGCGCGGCGGCCGGGCCGGCCGAGGTGCTGGCCTACGTCTTCCCCGAGCGCACCGGGGTGGCGGTGCCGCCCGCGGGGGTGGCCGCCCTGGCGGCGGAGACCGGCATCGCCGGGGTGAAGCTCAGCGGCGAGCCCGCGGGGCGCGTCGCCGCGTACGTGGGGGCCTGCCCGGAGGACTTCGCCGTGTTCTCCGGCGACGATGCCGACCTGGCCGGCGTGCTGTCCGCGGGCGGCGCCGGCGTGGTGTCCGGCTGCTCCGGTGCCTTCCCCGAGGCGTTCGGCGCGCTCGCCGCCGCGCTGGCGCGGGACCCGGCGGGCGAGGGGAGCCGGGCCCTGGCCGCGCGGCGGGAGGCGGCCGCGGTGGTCGCGGCCGTCGGACCCGGCATCGGGCACCTGAAGTACGCTCTGCGGGTTCGTGGCCTGGCCACGGACGCCGCCAGGATGGCGGTGCGGCCGCCAGACGCGGCGGCGCGTACCCGCGCCGACCGGCTGGCCGCCGCCTACGGGCCCCTCGGCCCCGGCCACGCCGGCCGGCCGCCGGGGCCCGCGGCGGCGCCCGCGGCGGGGCCGCGGAGTCAAGCACGAGGACCGGAGCGGAAACCGGGACGGGAAGCGGACAGTGCGCCGGGGACCGTGCCGGGGAACGCGCCGGGGAAAGAAGAGGAACGATGCGCGCGTTGATCGTCGACAGGCCCGGGGTGCTCAGGGCCGGAGAGGTGCCGGACCCGACGCCAGGACACGGAGAGGTGATCGTGGAGGTGGACGCCTGCGGCATCTGCGGCACCGACCTGCACATTCTCGACGGCGAGTTCCCGCCCGCCCCCTACCCGCTGGTCCCCGGGCACGAGTTCGCCGGCCGCGTGGCCGCCCTCGGCCCCGGCGCCGGCACCGGCCTCGAAGTGGGGCAGCGGGTCGCCGTCGACCCCTCCCTGTTCTGCGGCCACTGCGCGGCCTGCCGGGCCGGGCGCGGCAACCTCTGCGAGTTCTGGGGCGCCACCGGGGACACCGTCGACGGCGCGTTCGCCGAGTACGTGGCGGTGCCCGCGGCCAACGCCCACCCGCTGCCCGACCACCTCTCCAGCGCGGCCGGGGCCATGGTCGAGCCGCTGTCCTGCGCGGTGCACGGCGTGCGGCGCCTCGGCCCCGTCCTCGGCGAGACGGTCCTGCTGGTCGGCGCCGGCACGATGGGGCTCCTGCTGCAGCAGCTGCTGCTCGCCGCGGGCGCGCGCCGGCTCGTCGTCGTGGACCGCAACGCAGAACGGCTCGCCGTCGCCGCGCGGCTCGGCGCCACGGCCACCGCCACCTCCGTCGGCGAGCTCGACGGGGAGCGCTTCGACGCCGCCGTCGACGTCACGGGGGTGCCCGCCGCGATCGAGGACGCGCTCTCCGCGGTGCGGCGCGGCGGCCGGCTGCTGATCTTCGGCGTGGCCGCCGCCGAGGCCAGGATCGCGGTGTCGCCCTTCCGGATCTACAACGACGAGATCACCGTGATCGGCTCGATGGCGGTGCTGCACAGCTACGCCGCCGCCCTCGACCTGGCGGCCTCGGGGCAGGTCGAGCTCGACCCGCTGGTCACCGCCTCCTTCGGCCTCGACGACCACGCGGCGGCCTTCCGCGCGGTGCGCACCGGAGCGGGCGTGAAGACCCAGATCACCCCGCGGGCCGCCGCCTGAGCCGGCCCCGGGCGCCCGGCCCCGCCGTCACGGCCGGGGCCGGGCCTCAGCGGGTCAGCAGGGCACGCTCCCGGGCCGCGCGGACGGCGGCGGACAGCCCCGCGATGTCGTAGGCGCCCTGGTGGCGCCTGCCGTTGACGAAGAAGGTCGGGGTGCCCGAGACGCCGCTCAGGTCGGCCGACTCCACGTCCTCGGCCACCCGCCGCGCCCCGGCCCGCCCCTCCAGGTCGCGGCGGAACCGCTCGACGTCCAGGCCAAGCCGGCGGGCGTACCCGAGCAGGTCCGCGGTCCGCAGCGCCCCCTGATGCGCGAACAGCAGGTCGTGCATCTCCCAGAACGCCCCCTGCCGCGCCGCCGCCACCGCCGCCTCGGCCGCCGACTGCGCGTGCGGGTGCACGTCGGTCAGCGGCAGGTGCCGCCACACGTAGCGCAGGTCCCCGACGTCGCCGAGCAGCCGGCGCACCACCGGCTCCGCCTGCCCGCAGTAGGGGCACTCGAAGTCCCCGTACTCCACGAGCGTGACCAGGGCGTCCGCCGGGCCGCGCACGTGGTCGCGCTCCGGATCGACCGGCTCCGCCAGGTCCACGATCCCCTCCGCGGTGCCGAACAGCGCCCGCATCCGCAGGCCCCGCGGCAGCAGCCCAAGGCCCCGGGTGACGGCGAGGGCGGTGACGGCCGAGCCGAGGACGGTCGCGATGATGCCGACCTTCGCCTGCTCCAGCCGCGCGCCGCTCAGCGCCAGGGTGGCGATCAGCAGGGACACGGTGAAGCCGACCCCGGCCATCGACCCCGAGGCCAGCACCGAGCCCCAGCCGACCGGCGGGCGCAGCCGCCCCCGGCTCAGCCGCGTGGTGAGCCAGGACGCCCCCAGGACGCCGAGCGGCTTGCCCACCAGATAGCCGAGCAGGATGCCGTAGGTGACCGGGGAGGAGAACGCCCCGGCCAGCGTGCCGCCGCCCAGCTCCACCCCGGCGTTGGCCAGCGCGAACAGCGGTACCACGACATAGCTCGACCACGGGTGGAACATCCGCTGCAGCCGCACGTTCGGCGAGAGCGCCGAGGCGATCCCGCTGCGCACCGAGCGCTCGAACTCCGCCGTCGGCTGCTCGCGGAACAGCCGGAAGAGCGCCGTGGCCCGCTCCAGGTCACCGCGCGCGGCCGGATAGGCGTAGGTGAGCAGGCCCATCGCCAGGCCCACGACGATCGGGTCCACGCCCGACTTCTCGAACGCCACCCAGGCCGCCGCGGCGAGCACCGCGTACACCGCGCCCCGGCGGATGCCGGCCGCGCGGACCAGCAGCACCGCGGCGAAGATGCCCAGGCCCGTCAGCAGGGCGGGGAGGCTGAGCTCCTCGCTGTAGACGACCGCGATGACCGCCAGGGCCACGAAGTCGTCGACGACCGTCGCGGTCAGCAGGAAGGTCCGCAGGCTCCGGGGGAAGCGGGCGCCGAACAGCGCCAGCATGCCCAGCGCGAACGCGGTGTCGGTGGACATCGCCACGCCCCAGCCGTGCGCCGAGGAGTCCCCCGCGTTCAGGCCGAGGAAGATCCCCACCGGCACCAGCGTCCCCGCGAGCCCCGCCGCCAGCAGCGGCACCACCCGCCGCCGCTCCCGCAGCTCGCCCATGTCCAGCTCGCGCCGCGTCTCCAGGCCGACGACGAAGAAGAACAGCGTCATCAGCCCGCTGTTGACCCAGCCGCGCAGGTCGAGCGACAGGCCGGCGTCCCCCACGTCGATCGACAGCTCGGTGCCCCAGAACTCCGCGTACGTCCCCGGGCCGATGTTGATCCAGATCACCGAGGCCAGGGCCGCCACCAGCAGCACGACGGCGCCGCCGGTCTCCGTCCTGAGGAACAGCCGCAGCGGCGCCGCGCTCTCCTGCTCGTCCGTGGTCTGCCCCGCCGAGGGCCCGGAAGTCGCCGAATCGCTCACCCGCCAATTCTCGCCAACCGCTCCCGCGGCACGGGCGGCGCCACCCGGTGCCGTCGCGCCGCCGGTCGCAGCCCGGCCGGCCGAGGCCAGCGGCGGTGCCTGCCCACCCCGTACCATCAGCAGGCAAACGTACCTGGGGGCCGCGGCCCCGCCGGCCCGGCCGACCGCCGGGCGGGGCGGGCGCCCGCACCCCCGTCACCCGGTGACACAGGTAGGGATCAACGAACCATGCCGACCGAAACGTTCGAGTTCCAGGTGGAAGCGCGCCAGCTTCTGCAGATGATGATCCACTCGATCTACTCGAACAAGGACGTGTTCCTGCGCGAGCTCATCTCCAACGCCTCGGACGCCCTGGACAAGCTCCGCATCGAGGCGCTGCGCGACGACTCGCTCGGGGCCGACGTCTCCGATCTCCACATCGCCATCGAGGCCGACAAGGACGCCAGGACGCTGACCGTACGGGACAACGGGATCGGGATGTCCCGCGAGGAGGTGGTGCAGCTCATCGGCACCATCGCCAAGTCGGGCACCGCGGAGTTCCTCGCCAAGCTGCGCGAGGCCGGCGACGCCGCCACCGCCGGGGACCTCATCGGCCAGTTCGGCGTCGGCTTCTACTCGGCGTTCATGGTCGCCGACGAGGTCACCCTGCTCACCCGGCGCGCCGGCGAGAGCCAGGGCACCCGCTGGTCCTCCGGCGGCGAGGGCACGTACACCCTCGACACGGTCGAGGACGCCCCCCAGGGCACCGCCGTCACCCTGCGGCTGAAGCCGGCGGACGCCGAGGACCAGCTCTTCGACTACACCTCGCCCTGGAAGATCAGGGAGATCGTCAAGCGCTACTCCGACTTCATCACCTGGCCCATCCGCATGGCCACGGCCGAGCCAGGGGCGGCCGGGCAGGAGGCCGCGGAGAAGGGCGAGGACGCGAAGGACGGCGCGGCCGGCGAGGACGGCCCGGCCGCCGCGCCTGAGCCGAAGCAGGAGACCCTCAACTCGCAGAAGGCCCTGTGGGCGCGCCCCAGGTCCGAGGTGAGCGCCGAGGAGTACCACGAGCTGTACAAGCACCTCAGCCACGACTGGGCCGACCCGCTGGAGACGATCCACGTCCACGCCGAGGGCACCTTCGAGTACCAGGCCCTGCTGTACGTCCCCTCGCACGCGCCGCGCGACCTCTTCGGACAGGGCGCGAAGCACGGCGTCCAGCTGTACGTGAAGCGGGTCCTCATCATGGAGGAGTGCGAGGCGCTGGTGCCCGAGTACCTGCGCTTCGTCAAGGGCGTCGTGGACGCGCAGGACCTCTCGCTCAACGTCTCCCGCGAGATCCTGCAGCAGGACCGGCAGATCCGGCTGATGCGCAGGCGCCTGTCGAAGAAGACCCTCTCCACCCTCAAGGACCTGCGCACCGGCCGCCCCGAGGACTACGCCACGTTCTGGCGGGAGTTCGGCCGGGTCCTCAAGGAGGGCCTGCTGAGCGACCCGGACAACCGGGACGCGATCCTCGACGTCGCCACCTTCGCCAGCACCCACGACGCCGAACAGCCCACCACCCTGGCGCAGTACGTGGAGCGCATGAAGGAGGGGCAGCGGGACATCTACTACCTGACCGGCGAGTCCCGCGCCTCCGTCGAGAACTCCCCGCACCTGGAGGCGTTCCGCGACAAGGGCTTCGAGGTGCTGATCCTCACCGACCCCGTCGACGAGCTGTGGGTCGAGGCCGTGCCCGACTACCAGGGCAAGCAGCTGCGCTCCGTCGCCAAGGGCGAGGCCGACCTCGCCACCGAGGAGGAGGGCGAGGAGGCCAAGGCCGAACGCGAGCAGCGCGACAAGGACTACGCCGGCCTGCTCGCGTGGATGGGCGAGAGGCTGAAGGAGGAGGTCAGGGAGGTGCGGCTGTCCTCGCGGCTGACCGTCTCCCCGGCCTGCGTGGTCTCCGACGTCGGCGACGTCACCCCCGCCCTGCGCGAGATGTACCGCGCCATGGGGCAGGAGGTCCCCGCCGGCAAGCGCATCCTGGAGCTCAACCCGGGCCACGCCCTGATCGAGGGCCTGCGCGCGGCACACGAGCAGCGCCCGGACGACCCCGGCCTCGGCGAGCTCGCCGAACTGATCCACGGGCTCGCCCTGCTCGCCGAGGGCGGCAGGCCGGGCGACCCGGCCCGCTTCACCAAGCTGGTGGCGAGCCGCCTGAAAAGCAGCCTGTGATCCCACGCGTCCCGGGGCCTGCCGCAGGCCGCCCCGGGACGCGCCCGCCGAGCCGCCCGGGGCCCGGCCGCCCCGGGCCCCGGCGTGATGCGCCCGGGCGTGCGCCCGGCCCCGCCGGGCCGGCGACCGCACCGGTCAGGAATCGAGAAGCCCCCCGACCGCCCCGCGGCTAACGTGTCCCCGGGGGAGGCACCCGGCACGCCCCGGGGCCCCCGGCTCCCCCCGCCCCCCCCGAACAAGGACACGGAGAGCATGGACACCGACCCGGCCTCGCCTGCGCACCCCGCCGACAGCCACGACCTGATCCGCGTCCACGGCGCGCGCGAGAACAACCTCAAGGACGTCAGCGTCGACATCCCGAAGCGCCGGCTGACGGTGTTCACCGGGGTCTCCGGATCGGGCAAGAGCTCGCTGGTCTTCGGCACCATCGCCGCCGAGTCCCAGCGGATGATCAACGAGACCTACAGCGCCTTCGTGCAGGGCTTCATGCCCACGCCCTCGCGGCCCGAGGTGGACGTCCTCGAAGGGCTCACGACCGCCATCATCGTGGACCAGGAGCGGATGGGCGCCAACCCCCGCTCCACGGTCGGCACCGCCACCGACGCCCACGCGCTGCTGCGCGTCCTGTTCAGCCGGCTCGGGAAGCCGTACATCGGCCCGCCCCACGCGTTCTCCTTCAACGTCGCCTCGGTGCGGGCCGGCGGCGCGATCACCGTCGAGCGCGGCGACCAGAAGACGGTGCGGCAGTCCTTCACCCGCACCGGCGGCATGTGCGCGCGCTGCGAGGGCCGCGGCACCGTCTCCGACATGGACCTCACCCAGCTCTTCGACGCCTCCAAGTCCCTGGCCGAGGGCGCGATCACCGTCCCCAGCTACAAGGGCGACGGCTGGATGGTGCGGCTCTACAGCGGCTCCGGCTTCCTCGACCCGGACAAGCCGATCCGCGACTACACCGACACCGAGCTGCACGACTTCCTCCACCGCGAGCCGACCAAGGTGAAGATCAACGGCGTCAACCTCACCTACGAGGGCCTGATCCCGCGGGTGCGGAAGTCGTTCCTCGCCAAGGACCCCGAGGCCATGCAGCCGCACATCCGGGCCTTCGTGGAGCGGGCGGTCACCTTCACCGCCTGCCCCGACTGCGAGGGCACCCGGCTCAGCGCGGCGGCCCGGTCCTCGCGGATCGCCGGCATCAACATCGCCGAGGCCTGCGCCATGCAGATCAGCGACCTGGCGGAGTGGGTGCGCGGCCTCGGCGAGCCCTCGGTGGCGCCGCTGCTCACCACCCTCCAGCACACCCTCGACTCCTTCGTGGAGATCGGCCTCGGCTACCTCTCCCTCGACCGGCCCTCGGGCACCCTGTCCGGGGGAGAGGCGCAGCGCACGAAGCTCATCCGCCACCTCGGCTCGGCGCTCACCGACGTCACCTACGTCTTCGACGAGCCCACCATCGGCCTGCACCCCCACGACATCCAGCGGATGAACGACCTGCTGCTGCGGCTGCGGGACAAGGGCAACACGGTGCTCGTCGTGGAGCACAAGCCGGAGACCATAGCCATCGCCGACCACGTCGTCGACCTGGGCCCCGGCGCCGGCACGGCGGGCGGCACCGTCTGCTTCGAGGGCACCGTCGCGGGGCTGCGGGCCGCCGGCACGCTCACCGGCCGCCACCTCGACGACCGGGCCACCCTGAAGAAGACGGTGCGCAAGCCCACCGGCACCCTCCCCGTCCGCGGCGCCCGCGCGAACAACCTGCACGACGTCGACGTCGACATCCCGCTCGGCGTGCTCGTCGCCGTCACCGGCGTCGCCGGCTCCGGCAAGAGCTCGCTCGTGCACGGCTCCCTCACCGGCCCGTCCGCGCCCGCCGACGTGGACGTCGTGGCGATCGACCAGGGCGCGATCCGCGGCTCGCGGCGCAGCAACCCGGCGACGTACACCGGGCTGCTCGACCCGATCCGCAAGGCGTTCGCGAAGGCCAACGGCGTCAAGCCGGCCCTGTTCAGCGCCAATTCCGAGGGGGCCTGCCCCCACTGCAACGGCGCGGGCGTCGTCTACACCGACCTGGCGATGATGGCCGGGATCGCCCTCACCTGCGAGGAGTGCGAGGGCAGGCGATACCAGGCCTCGGTGCTCGAACACCGTCTCGGCGGCCGCGACATCAGCGAGGTGCTCGCGATGTCGGTGACCGAGGCGGAGGAGTTCTTCGCCGCCGGCCAGGCGCGCACCCCCGCGGCGCACGCCATCCTCACCCGGCTCGCCGACGTCGGGCTCGGCTACCTCAGCCTCGGCCAGCCGCTCACCACCCTCTCCGGCGGCGAGCGGCAGCGGCTGAAGCTGGCCAACCTGCCCCAGCCCACCTCCACGGCCGCGGGAAAGGGCCGCCGGGCCGTCTACGTGCTCGACGAGCCGACCACGGGACTGCACCTGGCCGACATCGAGCAGTTGCTCGGCCTGCTGGACCGGCTCGTCGACTCGGGCAGGTCGATCATCGTCGTCGAGCACCACCAGGCCGTCATGGCACACGCCGACTGGATCATCGACCTCGGCCCAGGCGCGGGCCACGACGGGGGCCGGATCGTCTTCGAGGGCACCCCCGCCGACCTCGTCGCCGCCCGCTCCACCCTCACCGGCGAGCACCTCGCGGCCTACGTCGGCGCCTGATCCAGCCCGTGCGCCGGCCGCGTGCCGGCCCGGGGGCCGCGCCCCTTCCGCGACGGAGACTTCCGGCCAGGACCTCGCCCCGGGGTCGGCCCACCGGCGCGGGCGCCCGGAGAGATCCGATGTATGGTGCCCTCGTCGCCGAGAGCGGGCACCGCCTGCCGGGCCGCACCCTCGGGGGCCGTGCGCGGAAGGGAGCGGGAGCGGATGTCGGTGACCGACGACGCCATCGAGGCGATCAAGCAGATGATCGTGGACGGCGAGCTGCGGCCGGGCGACCGGCTGCCCCGCGAACCGGACCTGGCCGAGCGCCTCGGCCTCTCCCGCAGCTCGCTGCGCGAGGCGGTGCGGGCGCTGTCGCTCATCCACGTGCTCGACGTGCGGCGCGGCGACGGGACCTATGTGACCAGCCTGGAGCCCTCGTTGCTGATGGACGCGATGAGCTTCGTCGTGGACTTCCACCGCGACGACACCGTGCTCCAGCTGCTGGAGGCGAGGCGCGTCATCGAGCCCGCCGCGACCGAGATGGCGGCCGTGAAGATGCCGATGGCGGACATCGAGGGGCTGGGGGAACTGCTCGACTCGCTCGGCGAGGCCCCCTCGGTGGAGGAACTGGTCGAGAACGACATCGAGTTCCACCGGCGTATCGCCCTGGGCTCGGGCAACGCCGTGCTGGCCTCGCTGGTGGAGACCCTCTCCGGCCGGACCCAGCGCGCCAGGACCTGGCGCGGCCTCACCCAGGAGGGGGTCGTGGAACGCACGCTCGGCGAGCACCGCGCCATCCTCGCCGCCCTCGGCCGGCGGCAGGCCGGGATCGCCGCCGCCCTGGCCACCGTGCACGTGGCCGGGGTCGAGCAGTGGCTCAGGGACACCCTCGTCGACAAGCGCTGAGGGCGGCGCGCGGCCGCCGCCCGCCGCGGCCGGCGCCCTGCGGGGCCCGCGGGCCCGGCGTGAACGGCCGGGCCCCCTGCGGTTTTTCGCGTGCCGTGCGGGAGACGCGAGGGATGTGGGGGATGCGGAGGATGGGAAAAGCGCGAAAGAAATATCGGGAAGCGGAGCCGGGTGACGGGAGTCTTGACGCCGATACGTCGGATGTCTAGGGTGCCGTGATGCAGTCCACCTGAGGAGTGTGCCCGTGGCCCGCTTCGTTGACATGCGCATGTATCGTTCCCCCTCCCCACCTCGCGGACGCCGAACCACCCCCTGAAGGCCCCCGGGCCACGGACTGCCTGCCCGGCCGAGCCGCCCGCCGGAAGGCCGTCGCCCCCTCCCCACCCCACCGCCGCACGCCCGCCGGCGTGCGCCCCCAGGGCCCCCGCGCACCCACGGGAGCCTTCGCGCCCCGCACCCGAGCAACCCGCGCACGCGGCGAGCCACGCCCCAGCGGCCGCCCGGAGATCACACAGCGACCCGAGGAAGTGATCCCGCCATGACGACGGAGCACGCCCGTCCCGCCCCCGCGTGTTCCCGGGAGGCCCCCTCCCGGGCGCGGCCCCTCCTCTCCCGCCCCCCCGCCCGGGCCATCTCCCGCCCACCCACCCCGCCCATCTGCCTCCCTCCCGCCCAGCCCGGCAATCGCCAGGAGCCCGCGCGATGACCGCTGCGGGGGACGCGGCGCGGGCGCTGCTCGACGTCGAGGGCGTGGACAAGAGCTTCCCCGGGGTCCGCGCCCTGCACGGCATGCGCCTCGACCTGCGCCACGGCGAGGTGCTGGCACTCGTCGGGGAGAACGGCGCCGGCAAGTCCACCCTCATGAAGCTGCTGTCCGGCATCCACACCGCCGACTCCGGGACCTTCCGGCTGAACGGCGCGCCCTACCACCCCACAAGCCCCCGGCACGCCCTCGAACTCGGCATCAGCATCATCCACCAGGAGTTCAACCTGGTTCCCGACCTGACCGTCGCCCAGAACATCTACATCGGCCGCGAACCGCGCCGCGCCCGGCTGCTGCTCGACGACCGCCGGCTGCGGGCCGACGCCGCGGAACTGCTCGACCGGCTGCACCTGCCGCTCGACCCCAGGGCGGTGGTCGGCGAACTCACCGTCGCGCACCAGCAGATGGTGGAGATCGCCAAGGCGCTCTCCTACCGGCCGCGCGTCCTGATCATGGACGAGCCCACGGCCGCGCTGAACGACGCGGAGGTCGCCACCCTCCACGAGCTGATCCGGCGATTCGTGCGGCCGGACACCGGCGTCATCTACATCTCCCACCGGATGGCCGAAATCAAGCGGATCGCCGACCGGGTGACCGTCATCCGCGACGGCGAGTACGTGGCCACCAGGGAGGTGGCCGGGGCCGAAACCCCCGAGATCATCGCGCTGATGGTCGGCCGCGCCATCCGCTCCGGGGCGCGGCCCGAAGGCGTCCGCGAAGGCCGCGAGGTGGTGCTCGACGTCCAGGGCCTCAGCACCAAGGCGCTGCTCACCGACGTCTCCTTCGACCTCAGGCGCGGCGAGATCCTGGGCTTCGCCGGGCTGATGGGAGCCGGGCGCACCGAGGTCGCCCGGGCGCTGGTGGGCGCCGACCCGAGCCGCGCCGGCCGCATCACCCTGCGCGGCAAGGAGGTGCGCATCGGCAACCCCGCCGACGCGGCCCGCCTCGGCATCGGCTACCTGAGCGAGGACCGCAAGCGCTTCGGGCTGCTGCTGGAACAGGACGTCAAGGCCAACGTGGCGCTCAGCGCGCTGCGCGACCGCTTCACCAGGGCCGGCTTCGTCCGCGACGGCGCGCTGCGCGCCCAGGCGGAGCGGGTCGCCGGCACGCTGCGCATCAAGACGCCCTCCGTCCACCAGACGGCCAAGCACCTCTCGGGGGGCAACCAGCAGAAGGTCGTCATCGCCAAGTGGCTCGTGAAGGACTGCGACATCCTCATCTTCGACGAACCCACCCGCGGCATCGACGTGGGCGCCAAGGAGGAGATCTACCAGCTGCTCAACCAGCTGGCGGCGCAAGGCAAGTCGATCATCATGATCTCCTCCGAACTGCCGGAGATCCTGCGTCTCTCGCACCGCGTGGTGGTGATGAGCGAGGGACGCGTGACCCGCGTGCTGGAAGCCGGGGAAGCCACCCAGGAGAACATCATGCACTACGCGACGCTTCGCCCCGACGAGAATCCCGCCGACGCGGCCGAACTCGGCCTGCCCGCCGGGGAAGAGAAGGCAGGGCGGCCATGACGGTGCTCAAGAGCGAGGCGGACCGGCGCCGGCCGTGGTGGGAGGGCGTGACCCTGGCCGCCCTGCGCAGCCGGCTCCAGCAACTCCTCGCCTTCGCCAGCCTGATCGTCATCTACACCTTCTTCGCCTTCGCCAGCCCCTACTTCTTCACCTACGACAACTTCATCTCGATCCTCTACTCGACCGTGGTGATCGGCACCCTCGCGGTCGGCACCACCTTCGTCATCATCTCCGCCGGAATCGACCTGTCCATCGGCACGGGCATGGCGCTGTGCGCGGTGATGTCCGGCGTCTTCATCGTCAACGCCGGGCTGCCGCCGGCGCTCGGGGTGCCGCTGACGGTCCTCTTCGGCGGGTTCATGGGACTGGTCAACGGGATCAACGTGGCGGTGCTGCGGGTGCCGCCGTTCATCGCGACGCTCGCGATGATGCTCGTGGCCGAGGGGCTCGCCCTCGTCGTCTCCGACAGCACGCCCATCTACTTCAACGACGTGTCCGGATACACCGGCATCTCCACCGGGCACCTCGTCCCCGGCCTCGACATCCCCAACGCGGTCCTCGTGCTCCTGGCGGTCTCGGCCCTTTCCGGGCTCCTGCTCACCAAGACCGTCCTCGGCCGCTACACGTACTCCATCGGCAGCAACGAGGAGGCCACCGCGCTCTCCGGCGTGAACGTGCGCCGCTGGAAGATCGCGATCTACGCCTTCGCCGGGCTGTTCATCGGCCTGGCCGGCGTGCTGATCTCGGCGCGGCTCGGCTCCGCCCAGCCCGCCACCGGCATGGGGTACGAACTCCAGGCCATCGCGGCCGTCGTCATCGGCGGGACCTCGCTGTCGGGAGGAAAGGGCTCCATCGTCGGCACCCTGATCGGGGCGCTGATCATCTCCGTGCTCAACAACGGCCTCCAGATCATGTCGATCCCGCAGGAATGGCAGAACGTCATTCTCGGCTGCGTGATCCTCGTCGCCGTCTACGCCGACCGCGTCCGCAGGGGCGAGCCGTGACCGGCACGCCCGTCGCCGAAACAAGGGAGATCCGGTGAGGAAGACGAGAAGAGCCCTCGCCGCCGCTGCGGCGGCGGCCATGGTCCTGGTGGCAAGCGCCTGCGGGGAGGAGGGGTCCGGCGGATCGGGCGGGGGCGAGCCCCTGATCTCGATCGTCTCCAAGGGCTTCCAGCACCAGTTCTGGCAGTCGGTCAAGCAGGGCGCGGAGGACGAGGCGGAGGCCAGGGGCGCCAGGATCACCTTCGTCGGGCCCGCCACCGAGTCCGACGTCGAGGAGCAGGTGAACCAGCTCACCAACGAACTGGCCAAGTCCCCCGACGCCATCGGCTTCGCCGCCCTCGACTCGCAGGCGGCCGAGCCGCTGCTGGAGCAGGCCCAGTCCCAGGACATCCCGGTGGTGGCCTTCGACTCCGGCGTGGACAGCGACATCCCGGTGACGACGGTGGCGACGGACAACAGGGCGGCCGCCGCCCTGGCCGCCGAGCACATGGCCGAGGCCCTGGGCGGCGAGGGCAAGGTCGCGCTCGTGGTGCACGACCAGACCAGCCTCTCCGGCAAGGACCGCAGGGACGGCTTCATGGAGTGGATGGCGGAGAACGCGCCCGGCATCACCGTGCTCGAACCGCAGTACGGCGGCGGCGACCAGCTGGAGTCCGCGGACATCACCACGTCGATCATCCAGGCCAACCCGGACCTGGCGGGCATCTACGCCTCCAACGAGGGCTCGGCGATCGGCGTCATCAACGGCGTCAGGGAGAGCGGCAGGGACGACCTCGCCGTCGTCGGCTTCGACTCCGGCCAGGCCCAGATCGACGCCATCGACAGCGGGCTGATGCTCGGCGCCGTCACCCAGGACCCGGTCGACATGGGCAGGCAGCTCGTCGACGCGGCGCTCAACGCGATCGACGGAAAGGAACAACCCGAACGCATCGACACGGCGTTCTACTGGTACGACAGCGAGAACATGGACGACCCGCAGATCCAGGCGGCCCTCTACCAGTAGCCCGCGCCGGCCCCCGGTCCCTCCCCGGCAGGGGAGGGGCCGCGGCGCGCCGCCACGGCCGCCCCGCCCGCGCGCCGCCGCCCCACCCGCCCCACCCGTGACGTCGCGTTAGCTGCCCGTTTCGCAGAGTTCGCCGCCGCGCCCCACCCGGCGTGGGCAGAAGGCGACGCCGGGGAAACGGGCGGGACATCGGCGGGTGAACGCCGGGAGCCACTGTGGGGGACATGACTCACTCTCCCGCGCAGCACGCGGCCACCGGCAGCCTCTTCGACCAGCTCGGCGGGGAAACCGCCGTCGCGGCGGTCGTCGACCTCTTCTACGGCCGGGTCCTCGCCGACGAGGCACTCGCCGGCCACTTCACCGGAGTCGACATCGACCGGCTCAAGCGCCACCAGCGGCGCTTCATCGGCCAGGCCCTCGGCGCCACCCGCCCCTACAGCGGGCGCTCCATGCGCCACGCCCACCGGCACCTGGGCATCACCGACGCGGACTTCGACCGCGTGGTCGCCCACCTCGCCGCCTCCCTCGCCGAGGCGGGCGTCGACGAGGCCACCATCGGCACCATCGCCGGGAAACTCGCCCCGCTCAGGGCCGACATCGTCACCCGGTGAGCTCCGGGGCCCGGCCGAACTCCCGGTCACCCGGGCGCCGTTCCCCCGCGTGCGGCGGGCGCCGCCCGCCCCGGCCCTCGGCCGCGGGGCGGGGCCGCTCAGCGCTCGAAGCGGCTGGGCAGCGGGAAGTAGGACTCCAGGAAGGCGTGGAGGCGGGCGGCGGCGTTCTCCTTCTCCTCCTCGGGGGTCTGCACGTCGTTGAGGCAGAAGAAGTCCCAGCGGCGGGTGGCCGCGAGTTCGGCGAGGGCCCCGGCGGACTCCGGCCTGCCGATGTCGATGTAGCGCAGCGCGTACTTTCCCGGGACCGCGCGGCCGGTGAGGTATGCGTGGTGGTGGTGCAGCGTCGAGGCCATCGCCACGTCGGTGAGGGCACGGAACCGGGAGCGCGCGGTCCGCCCGATCTCCTCGGGGAAAAGCTCCTCGAGTTCCTGCATCACCGCGCGGATCTGGGGGTGCGGGGTGTGCTTGCTCTTGCTGACGATCCGGCGGCCGTGCTCCCGGAGCATCAGCTCCGCCGTGTTCTTCCCGGCGGAGTTGGGGGCCGGCTCGTCCGGGTGCGGCTCGCCCAGGCCGATCTGGAAGGGGCCGAAGGGCAGCTTGGCGATGCCGTTGCCGTGGAAGAAGTGCCCGGCACCGACCGGCCGGCCGACGAACACGTCGTCGTTGAAGTAGAGGTAGCGCTCGGACAGGCCGGGGATGCGGTGCAGCTGGGTGCCGATCGCGTGCGAGTTGAAGACCGGGAGGACCGAGGGGTCGGCGAAGATCTCCTTGTGGTCGACGATCCGCACGCCGGGGGCATCGGTGTTCAGCCAGGAGGGGGTCTGCCCGTCGGTGACGATGTGGACGGTGCGCACGAAGGGGGCGTACATCTCCAGGGACCGCAGGGAGTACTTGAGCTCGTCGTGGCTCTCGTAGCGGGAGGCGCCGGTCTCCCGGGCGTTGATGCGGGAGGGCGCCCCGCCGGTGCGGTAGGACTCGCGTTTCGCCGCCAGCTCCGGGTCCGCGCCGTCGACCCAGGTGTAGACCACGTCGACGGGGAAGTCCACCTCGTCGAAGCGGGGCTGGGCGAAGCCCGCGAAGGTGGGGTGGGCGCGGCCCGCGACGGTGAGCGTCGCGGGGACGCGGGCCTCGGCGGGCAGCGCGTCGGTCACGGCGTTGGGGCGCGGCCCCACCAGGGCGCGCTCCAGGACCCCGGCCGGGGCCATGCTGCGCAGCGTGCCGCGGCGCTCGGCCAGCCTGGCGTCCTCGAGGTAGTCGCGCCCCTCGCGCCAGAACTCGACCTCACAGCCGTGGTCGAAGTCGGCGAGTATCCCTCCCGCGGGGCTCAGCAGGATCTCGCCGAAGCGGATCGTGTCCTGGCGCTTGAGCGCGGCGGGCAGCGAACCGTCCGCGTAGAGCACGGCGTCCGCCGGCAGCGGGTCGGAGCCGGCCTTCACGGCGTACAGGGCGGTGCCGCCGAAGGTGCGGCGCATCGCGGACAGCAGCCGCTTGCGGTCGGCGTGGCGGACGCCGAGGACGTGGCGGGTGCGGGAGCGGCCCGGCACGAGGAAGTACTCGATCCCGGCGCCCTCCAGCGCGTCGCAGACCAGACCCAGGTTGCGGGCCGCCGCGTCCGGGGAGCTGAACCGGGTCACCGTGCGGCCGTAGAAGACCGTCCCGGAGACCTCCACCGTGCGGATCTCGGGGTCGGCTGCCAGCAAGGCGCGGCGCCGCGCCGCCACGAGTTGCGCCCGCTTGCGCTCGGCCGCCGCCGCCCGCTCCGCCTGCCGCTGCTCCGCCCGCGCCTGCCGCACCTTTTCCGGCAGCAAACGCGCCCCGAGTGCCCTGATTCGTGCCTGCACGACGGGACCGGCCCCCCTCTGTTCTTTCGCTGTCTCTCCCAGGCCGATCACCCCCGCGGACCGGCCCTCTCAGTAGAACCCATGAAAAACCGCAGGTGAAGCGGGGGATATCCGCCGGTGAAGAATATGTGTCCCATTCGTGACCTTCCCGTTCACGTGGCGCCCCACCGGCGCAAACCCCCGCGCCCGGGCCCCTGCGCCCGTGTGTGGACGAGGCACGGCGCCCCCGCCTGCACTGGGCAGCCGACCTCCTGCTGACGCTGTGCCTGCTGCTCGACGCCGTCGTCCTCCTCCGTCCCCGGCTCGCTCGCCTCCGGCATGTCGTCCTGGGCCGCGGCCTTCGGCGAAGGCGACACCGACGACGTGTGGCACGGCGCGTGGACGGCCCTGACCTGCTGCGCGGTGGGGGCCGGGGTCATCGCCGCCCTGCTGCTGTACGTCCGCGCCCCGATCGCGGGCTGGGTGCAGGCCGTGGTGACGGGCGTGCTGCTGCTTGTGGTCCTGGCCGGCATCGAGGGAGAGTCGCGCGACGCCGCCCCGCCCGCCGGGCCGGTGACCACGCTCCGGGAAGGCGCCGCGGACTGAGGCCCGGGGCGCGCCCCCGCGCACGCCCGCCCCCGCACACGCCCCCGCCCCGCGTTTCCTGCGCCCCCGCGTCAGCCCCCGCACGCCCCCGCCCCGGCCCGCGCCCCCTGGCCCCCGCGTCAGCCCCCGCGCGCCGCCGCCCCGGCCCGCGGCGCTCCGGAGGGCGGGCCCCGGAAGGCGGGGGCCCCGGAGCCGGGACACCCGCCGGGGGCTCGTTACCTCCGGGCGGCGCAATCCGGGGCGACGGGCGCTGCGGGCCGCCGCGCCCTGTCCTACCGTCCAAGCAGGAGCCAGGACCGGCCGCCCCGCGGCCGGCGGGCGCCCCGGGCGAAAGGGCTGACCTGATGGGTGACGTGGACGCCGTCGTCGTGGGCTCGGGCATCAACGGGCTGGTCGCCGCGGCCGAACTGGCCCTCGCCGGCTGGTCGGTGACCCTGCTGGAACGCAACCGGGACATCGGCGGATTCATCGCCACCGAGCAGCGGACCCTGCCCGGCTACCTGCACGACACCTACTCCTCCTGGCACCCGCTCTTCGTCTCGGGTCCCGCCTACGCCGCCCTCGCCGAGCCGCTGCGCCGGCACGGCCTCGTCTACCGGAACACCGAGGAGTGGCTGACCGCCAGCGTGGCCGACGACGGCCGGGTCAGCCTCGCCCACCGCGATCCCGCCCGCACCGCCGAGGGCTTCGCGCACGAGGCCGACCGCGACGCCTACCTGGCCGCGCTGCGCCGGCTGCAACGGAACCTGGGCCCGATCGGCGGGCTGCTGAGCAGCGAGCCGCGCTCGCCCGCCTTCGTGCGGTACGCGACGGGCCTGCTCAGGAACGGCGGACGTGCCGGCCTGGAGGGCTGGCTGCGCTCGGTGGCCACGAGCGGGCGCGGGTACGCCCGCGCGGAGTTCCGCGGCCCCGAGGTCGACCACCTGTTCGCCCCCTGGCTGCTGCACGCCGGGCTGTCCCCCGACCACGCCTCGGGCGGGTTCATGATGCCGCTGCTCGCCGCCACCCTGCACGGGGCCGGGCTGCCGGTGGTCGCCGGGGGCGCGGGCCGTTTCCTGGACGCCTTCAGGTCCCTGCTCGGCTCCCTCGGCGTGCAGGTGGAGACCGGCACCCACGTCGAGCGCATCCTCCTCGAACGGGGCCGGGCCACCGGGGTGGTGGCCGGCGGCCGGGTCCACCGCGCCCGCCGCGCGGTGCTGGCCGGGGTGACCCCCACCGCGCTGTACGGCGAGCTGCTGCCCCGCGAGGCGGTGGACCAGGAACTGCGCACGGAGGCCGCCCACTTCCGCTACGGCCGCGCCGCGATGCAGCTGCACGTCGCGCTGTCCGGGCCCCTCGGCTGGCGGGACGCGCGACTGCGGGAGATCCCCCTGATCCACCTCTCCGACGGCTCGGGCAGCACCGGCATCGCCTGCGCGGAGGCCGAGGCAGGACTGCTGCCCCGGCGGCCGACGGTGGTCGTCGGCCAGCAGTACCTCCTGGACGCCGGCCGGGTTCCCGAGGGCGCCGCCGCCCTGTGGCTCCAGCTGCAGGAGGTGCCGTTCCTGCCCCTCGGGGATGCCGCGGGCGAGCTGGAGACGGCCGGCGGCTGGGAGGGGGAGCTGGCCCGCGGGTACGCCGACCGGGTCCTGGACCGGATCGCCGCCCACGCCCCCGACCTGCAGGACAAGGTGCTCGCCGTGGACATCGTCACCCCCGCCCAGCTCCTCGCCCACAACCCGAACGCGCAGCGCGGCGACCCCTACGGCGGCTCGGCGGAACTCGACCAGAGCTATCTGTGGCGCCCCCTGCCCCGCTCGGGGCGGCACGCCACCCGGGTGCCCGGGCTCTGGCACCTCGGGGCCTCCACCCACCCGGGCCCCGGCCTCGGCGGCGGCTCGGGGCACATCGTCGCGACCGCGCTCACCCGGCGGCGCCCCGCCTCCCTGCGCGGCCTGCGGTCCCGCGGGCCCACGCCCTGAGGGCCGCGGGACCGCAGGCGACCGCGCCGGCCGGGGAGCGCACGCCCCCGGCGCGCCGGACGACACCGCATCGCTGCGCGGCCGCCCGGCGCGGAAGGCGGCCTCAGGGGCCGGCGGTCTCGATCGCGGCGGGCCGCTGCTGCGCGGCGCGCACCCGGGCCACGTCCAGCTTGGCCGAGCGGTCGAATCGGTAGACGCCGTTCTGTTCCTGGAAGACGTCGGTCAGCTGGGTGTAGCAGTAGCCGAACATCTCCGGGTCGCCCAGCAGCACCCCGGTCAGCCCGGCGAAGCGCCGGTGGAACTCCTCCTCGTCGCGCGGCCGCTGCCCGTAGCCCCAGGACGCCGTGTGGTCCTCGCCCGAGGCCCCGGCCGCCGCGTCGGGGTCCCACCAGATCCCGCCGAACTCGCTGCAGAAATACGGCTGTCCACGGTAGGGCAGCGAGTACGCGCTGCCGTCGGCGTAGGCGTTGACGAACGGCTCGCCCGCGGCCAGGCCCGCCATCGCGGCACGGAACCGCTCGGGGTCCTGCTCGTAGTTGTGCGAGTCGTAGATGTCGCTCTCCGGCACGCGGTGCGCGTACCCGGAGGCGTCGACCACGGGCCGGGTGGTGTCCAGCGCCTTGGTGGCCAGGAACATCGCCCGGGTCACGTCGTCGAGCCGGGTGAGGCGGTCGTGGAGCTTCTGGTACGTCTCGTTCAGCGGGCACCAGCCGACGATGGCCGGGTGGGAGTAGTCGCGCTCCACGGCCTCCAGCCACTGGGCGACGTAGGAGGCGTCGGGGCGCTGGTTGTCGCCGGAGGAGCCGCCGACCTCGCAGCCCCAGTCGCCGAACTCGCCCCACACGAGGTAGCCGAGGCGGTCGGCGTGGTACAGGAAGCGCTCCTCGAACACCTTCTGGTGCAGGCGGGCGCCGTTGAACCCGGCCGCCATGGCCAGTTCGATGTCGCGCACCAGCGCCTCGTCGCTGGGCGCCGTCATCAGCCCGTCGGGGTACCAGCCCTGGTCGAGCACCAGCCGCTGGAAGACCGGCCGCCCGTTGAGCAGGACGGCGCGGCCCCGGATGGCCACCGCGCGCAGCCCCGCGTAGCTGTCGGCGGCGTCGGCCACCGCCCCCTCGGCGTCCAGGAGTTCCAGGCGCAGCCGGTACAGGTGCGGGTCCTGCGGGCTCCACGGGCGGCGGCGGCCCTCGGGAACGGGGAGGTACAGCCGGGGCGACAGGTCCAGGTCGGCGCGGGCCTCGGCCCGGCAGACCTCGCCCGCCTCGTCCGAGAGCACCGCGCGCACCCGGTGGCCGGGCCGGTTGCCCGAGAGCGGCAGCTCCACGTGGAAGGCGGAGGCGGCCAGATCGGGCGTGATCCGGGGGCGGCGCAGGTGCGTCTCGGGCACCGGCTCCAGCCACACGGTCTGCCAGATGCCGGTGGTGCGGGTGTACAGGCAGTCGTGGTTGGCGTACCGGACGGCCTGCTTGCCGCGCGCCTGCGGCCCGGACTTCGGGTCGCGGGCCCGGACGGTGATCGTGACGGTCTCGCCTGGCGCCGCGACGCCGTGCAGGTCGGCGGTGAACGGGGTGAACCCGCCGCGGTGGCGCACCACCTCGGTGCCGTTCACCCACACGGTGGTGTCGTGGTCGACCGCCTGGAAGTGCAGCAGCACGCGCCGCCCGGCCCACTGCTCCGGCAGCCGCACGGTGCGGCGATACCAGACGGCGTGCAGGAAGTCGGTCTCCCCGATGCCGGACAGCTCCGACTCCGGGCAGAAGGGCACGCGGATCTCGTCCGCCAACTCGCGTTCCAGCAGGCCGCGTTCCAGGCCGCTGTCGCCGCGGTCCGTCTCGAACTGCCAGGTGCCGTTGAGGTTCAGCCAGTCGGCCCGCACGAACTGCGGCCGGGGGTACTCGGGTCGGGGAACGGCGCCAAGGGGGGTGGCGGACACGGTCTCTCTCTTTCCGTGGGGAATCCGTGGGCATCCACGGGAGTCCTGAACGCTGCGGGCGCGGGCGGGCGGCCGCGCCAAGGAGAGGTTTACATCGATGTAGAAACCCTTGTAAAGGCCCTTGGCCGGCGAAACGGCCCGCGCAAGGCCCGGGGAGTGCGGTCCCCGGGGCCTGCGGGAGCCGCCCGCCGGTCCGTATCATGCGGTCCAGCTCAGGGAGGTGCCGGTGGCCAGGCCACGGATCAAGGACGTCGCGCGGCTGGCGGGCGTGTCGGAGAAGACCGTCTCCAATGTGCTCAACGACTACGTGCACGTCTCCGAGGCCACCCGCCAGGCGGTGCGGCAGGCCATCGACGAGCTCGGCTACCGCGTCAACCTGGCCGGGCGGCACCTGCGCCGCGGCCGCACCGGCATCCTCGCCCTGGTGGTGCCCGGGCTGGCCATGCCGTACTTCGGCGAGCTGGCCGACCTGGTGGTGCGCGAGGCGGAACAGCGTTCCCACACCGTGCTGGTGCACCAGACACACGGCGAGGGGGACCGGGAGCTGGCCGCGCTCGACGGCTTCGGCTCGGACTTCGCCGACGGCGTCATCCTCAGCCCGCTCGCGCTGACCCGCCAGGACCTTCGGCGCCGGGACCCCGCGCTGCCCGTGGTGCTGCTGGGGGAGGCCGTGGAGCAGGGGGTGGCCGACCACGTGGCCATCGACAACGAGCGGGCGGCCCGGGAGGCGACCGCGCACCTCCTGGCCCTGGGGCGGCGCCGGATCGCGGTGCTCGGCGGCCGGGAGGCGCCCGGCCCCGGCACCGCCGAGGCCCGCACCCGCGGCTACCGGGCGGCGCTGGCCGCGGCCGGCCTGCCGCACGACCCGGCGCTGGTGCGGCCGGTGCCCGGCTTCCTCATGCCGGAGGGCGCCCGGGCCGCGGCCGAGCTGCTGGGCGGGCCCCGCCCACCGGACGCGTTGCTGTGCCTCAACGACGAGCTGGCGCTCGGCGCGCTGCGGGCCGCGCACGAGGCGGGGCTGCGGGTGCCGCGGGACATCGCGGTGGCCGGCTTCGACGACGTGGAGCGTGGGCACTTCAGCGTGCCCACGCTGACCACCGTCTCCCCGGACAAGGCGGCGCTGGCCCGGCTGGCCGTGGAGCTGCTGCTGGACCGCGTCGGCGCGGCGCAGCGGACCGGCGCGGCGCAGCGGACCGGCGCGGCGCGGCGGACCGGCGCGGCCGGGGAGCGGGAGCCGGAGCCGCCGCGGGAGCGGGTGGTTCCGCATCGCCTGGTGGTCCGGGAGAGCACCGGCGGCCCGCCGCCCGGCGCCTGACCCGCAAGGCCGCCGGCGGCGCCCCTCAGACCTGAAGCAGCGGGCCGTCCGGGGTCAGCCTCTCCCACAGGCGCCCGTCCCGCTGGAGGTTCAGGCAGGCCGCCCAGTGCACCGTCCCCATGTTCTTCTTGACCAGGTCCGACAGCTGCGTCGGCCGGTTCACCGTGACCGGGTTGCCGACCAGGTTGCGCCACTCGTCCTTCGGCAGCAGGTGGTAGTTCGGGATGCGCTGGCCGGGCCCGTAGACCTGGAACGGCTGGATGGTGCCCGTCTGGATGCGGCCGTTCGTCGCGCCGACGATCGACCCGCCGTGGTGCGTGTAGACCGCGATGCTCGTGCCCTGCGGCACGGTGAAGTGGGATCGGCGGAAGAGCCTCTCCCACAGATTCCGCGGCTGCTCCAGGTACACCCCGTGCCCGGTGAAGACGATCTCGCCGTCCGGCCTCCCGCCCTGCTGGTGGCTGTGGGGCGGGCGGGTGTACGGCGGCGGGCAGCAGGGGGCAAGGCCGGTGGGGTCGGCGAACCGCTGCGGATCCTCCACGTAGGCGACGGGATTGGCGGAGGCGGCCAGGCCCAGCGGATCGGGCGAGGCGTAGCGGCCGGTGACCGGGTCGTAGTGGCGGTGGTAGTTGTAGTACCAGCCGGTCTCCTGGTCGGCGTACTGGCCGGGGAAGCCGAGGGGAGTGGCCGCCGGGTCCCCGCGGCCGTGCTCGCCGGCCCCCCACAGCGTCCTGCGGGCGGCCCAGGCCACCTCGCCCTCCTCGCCGACCAGCTCGGTCGGGGCCCCGGCCAGGTCGGTGACGATGGCGTAGAAGCGGGCGTCGACCTCCTCCTGCGGCGCCTGCCCCGCCCGGGGCGGGTCCTGGGGCAGGCCCGCGGCAGGGTCCCCGGGGAGGGTGCGCTCGGTCTGGGCGAGCGGGCGCAGTTGGTCGTAGTCCCAGGTGAGCGTGGTGCGTTCGGCGCCGTCCCGGCCGGTGGCCGACTGCTCGACCAGCTCCGAGCCCGACCAGGTGAAGGTGATCTGCGCGAGGACGGTGCCGTCCTCGTCGAGGCGCTGCTTGGCGATCCGCCGGTCGAAGGGGTCGTAGAGGTAGTGCCAGTGCGCGCCGTCGGGGGTCAGCACGTCGGTCAGGTGGTTCTCCGCGTCCCAGGTGTAGCGCCAGGTCTCGGGCTTCTTCGACAGCCGCTTCCGCCGGCGCAGGACGACGCGGCCCTCGGCGTCGTACGTGTAGTGGATGCCTCCGGCCCGGGTGAGGCGCAGCCCCGTGTAGGCGCGCTCGCCGGCCGCCTCCGTGTCGAACGCCTCGCCCGGCCACCGCGCGTGGGTCTGGTTGCCTGCGGCGTCGTACCGGTAGGTCTCCTCCCCGTCCGGGGCGCTGACCCCGGTGACGCGGCCCAGGGCGTCGTGGGTGAAGGCGGTGGTGCCGCGCCGGGAGTCGTCCAGGGCGGACAGGAGGCGCCCGGGCCGGTAGGCGAACGAGCGCCGCCACAGCGGGCCGGCCTGGGCGGCGAAGGACTGGGCGGTGAGCCGGCTGAGGACGTCCCACTCCTGGGCCAGGCACAGCGGCTGCCGCTCCCCGATGGTCCGGCGGATCTCCCGGCCGGCGGCGTCGCGTTCGAACCGGATGGGGCGCCCGGCGCTGGTGAGGGAGGCCGGGGCCCCGGCCGCGTCGTAGCCGATGACCGTGCGGTGCCCCGACGGCGTGACGCGGCTGAGTGGGCGGCCCAGCGGATCGTAGGTGTGGGCGACGGTGGCGCCGTTGACGGTCTCGCGCAGCGGCCGGCCGAGGAGGTCCCGCTCGAAGGAGACCTCCGCGTCGGGGTTGGCCGCCCGCAGGACGCGGCCGTGCGGGTCGTAGGCGAACGTGGTGCGCCTGCCGTCGGCGACCTGCTCGACGATCTCCCCGTTGAGGTCGTGCCGGTAGCCGATGGTCTGGCCGAGGCTGTTGGTGCGGGCGAGGAGCTGACCTGCCGCGTCGTAGGCGTAGGTGTGGGTGCGGCCGTCGAAGTCCGTCTCCGCGATCAGGCGGCCCGCGGCGTCCCGCTCGTAGGTCCAGGTCAGGCCCTGGGGGTTGGTGATGCGGGCGAGGTTCAGCTCGGTGTCGTGCTCCAGGACGTACCGGGCACCGTCCGGCCTGGTCTCCGCGGTGGGCAGGTCGAAGGGGCCGTACTCGTAGTGGGTGGTCGCGCCGTCCGCCGTGGTGTGGGACAGGCAGTTGCCCTCCGGGTCCCAGGTCCAGGTCTCGGTGCCGCCCTCGGGGTCGACGGTGCGCAGCAGCCTGCCCTCGACGCTCCATTCGGCGCGGTGGACGGCGCCGAGCGGGTCGGTGACGGCCACGGGGCGGCCGAAGGCGTCCCGCTCGTAGGAGACGGTGCCGCCGAGCGGGTCGGTGATCCGCCGTTGCAGGCCCGCCGCGTCGGTCTCGATGGCCGTGGTGTGGCCCGAGGGGTCGGTGACCGAGGTGATCCGGCCCCGTTCGTCGTAGGCGTAGCGGGTGGTGGCGCCGAGCGGGTCGATCCGGGCGACGAGGTTGCCCCGCTCGTCGAACTCCTGGCGCCAGACGGTGCCGTCCGCCTCCACCACCGAGGTCTGCTGCCCGAACGCGTTGTGCTCCGCGCGCATCTGCCGCCCGTCCGGGCGGGTCTCCGCCACCAGGTTGCCTTCCTCGTCGTAGGCGAAGCTCCTGGTGCGGCCCAGCGGGTCGGTCGTCGACAGCACGCGGTCGTAGCGGTCCCACTGCGTGCGGCTGGTGTTGCCGAGCGGATCGGTCTCGGCGACGAGCTGGTAGCAGTCGTTGAACTCGTAGACCGTGTCGTGGCCGCGGGAGTCGGTGGCGGTGGTGCGGCGGTTGTCCGGGTCGTAGGCGTAGCGGTACTCCAGGTGGCGGCCGCTGCCGGTGGCGTGGACGCAGCGGCCCGCCTCGTCGTACGCGTAGGCGTACCAGTGGCCGTTGCGGTCCTCCCACCTCGTCAGCCGCCGCTCCTCGTCGTAGCGGAAACGCAGCGGAACGCCGGAGGAGTTGTGGATCTCGGCCAGGTTCCCGGCCTCGTCGTACCCGTAGCGCAGGAGGACGGGCTGCCGCGGGTCGCTGAGCAGGCGCAGCGCGGTGATCCGGCCGTGCGCGGTGGTCACGCCGACCCGGTGGCCGCAGGAGTGGGCCAGCTCGGTGGGGTGCCCTGCCTCGTCCCGGCGGACGTCGATCCGGTTGCCGTGGCGGTCGGTGACGGCCTGGAGGGGGAGTTCGCCGCCGGGGCGCCCGGGGACGGGGCCGAAGTGCAGGAGGTGGCCGGTCGGCTGCCGGACGGTCAGGGGGCCGCCGGGCCGGCCGTCCCAGGCCAGGCCCCAGCGCGGGCCCTCCACCGGCAGGACCGGAAGGCCCGGGTCGGCGAGCGGCACGGGGTAGTCGAGCACCATGCCGTCGGCCGTGTGGAGCCGCACCCCGCCCTGGTCGAGGACCAGCCGCTGGTCGAGGGTGGAGGCCCAGGAACGCCCGAAGCAACGGCCGCCGCGGTAGGAGGAGATGTGGTGGCGCTCGACGACCAGCGGCAGGACGCCGGGCAGTTCGACGTCGACGGCGGACATCAGCACCTCGCCCGTGGCCATGTCCACCGGGTCGCCACAGGCGCTGCGGTTGCCGATCGAGATCCCGTTCCCGCGTCCGGCCTGCCCCAGGCCCCGCGCGCCGATGCCCTGGCCGCGCAGCCCGGTCTTGGCGATGTTCCGGATGCCGGCGGCGAGCCCGCCCAGGGTCGTCAGGCCGCGCATGCCGGGGATGCAGTCCAGGGCGGCGAAGGCGACGTCGAGGAACGACCCCTTCCCCTGGGCGAATTTGATCAGCGAGTCGGCCAGGACGACCGCGGCGGCGGCCACCACCACCAGGGCCAGCGGCCCGCCGATGATCATGACCACGACGCCGAGGACGGCGACGATCACCTTGCAGATCGCGACGATGGTGTCCCAGGCGTCGGAGATCCACCGGACGAGGTTCTCCCACCAGGACCGGTTGTGGATGCCGGCGTCGGAGGCCTCGTCGATGCTCCTCGCGCAGGTCCGCGCGGCCTCCTCCCGCAGCCCGAGGGCCTCCCGGGCGAGCTGGCGGGCGGCCTCGAGCCGCCCCTCGGCGTCGTCCACCTGGGACTGCGCCGCGGCCGCGGCCGCCTGCGCGGCCTGGTGGTCGCGGGTGGCGGCACGGACGGCGTTCTCGTCGGGCGGCTCGGCCCCCTCCCGCTCGCCCTCGGTCCGCAGCCGCTCGGCCTCGGCACCGGCCCGCCCGACCCAGTCCTCCGCGTCGCCCAGCCGGCCCTGGGCCACGGAGAGGTCGGACTGCGCGGCGAGCGCGCGCTCCAGCGCCCGGTCGGCCATCCCCTGGGCGGTCTCCAGCTGCGGCCAGTAGCCCTGCAGGGCGTGCGCGCACAGGTCGTAGGAGGTCTGGAGCTTGGTGAGGTTCCCCGGGACGCCGTCGAACTCCTCCCGGAAGCGGTCGGCCGAGAGCCCGGCCCACTCCAGCAGGGCGCCGTCGGAGGCCATGCCCCGGATCTTCCCCAGGGCTTCGCCCACGTCGTCGGCGAAGGTCTGCAGAGAATCGGCCAGTTCGCGAATGGCATCCGGTTCCCCGGGCGCCGGATCGGAGTCCAGATCGACCGGGCTCCAGTCGGACGGACGCGCCATGGACACACCCTCGATGACGATGTTGTCACGCCTTGCGCCCGACGGTAGCGGCCGGGCCGCCGCCCCACAAGAACGCCTCCGGACAGGCGGCCGGCAACCGCCGGTCCCGGCCCTGGCCTTGCCGCGGTCCCCGGGGGTGACCCGCCGTTGGTGTAGAGGCCCACCCGCTCGTGCCCGAGCGCGGCGTGATGCCGCACCGCCGCATACGCGCCCTGCCGGTGGTCGGAGATCGCGAACTCGCACGGGTCGTACGGGTCTTCGGGCCGGCGTTCCAGCAGGACGAAGGGCAGCCCGGTGGCGCGCAGCCGCTCCAGGGCCCCGGGCGGCGTGTGGTGCCCCTCGGCCGTGGTGATCAGCAGCGCGGCGGCGCCCAGCGCCACCAACTCGTCGATCCGATCGCGGTCCCGCGGCTCCGCGTAGTCGGTGAGCCGATGACGACGCGGGCACCGCGCCGGGCGGCGACGCTGCGCACCCCCGCCACCGGCTGCGGGTGGCAGGAGCTCATCGAGGGAACGAGCAGCCCGAGCACCGGCCCCTCCCCGGCCGGGGCCGCGCGCGCACCTGGGCGGGGAGCGCCCCGGGCCCGGCGTGCGCCGGGGCGGCCGGACCGGGCCGCCGGTGCGGCAGGGGCGCCGCCGTCAGCCGCTCTTCCGCACCGTGGTGGTGCCGGCGTCGGCGGGGCCGCCGTCCGAGCCGGTCGGCCGGAGCGGCGGCAGGGGGTGGCCGTGTGCGTCGACGAGGACGGAGTGGGCCTCGCCTGGGGCGAAGGCGTGCCGTTCGCCCCACTGCCGCAGGGCGAGGATGACGGTGAACAGGTCGCGCCCCGCCTCGGTGAGCGCGTAGAACTGCCGCCTGCCCGAGGGCGCGGTCCGCCGGTCGAGGATGCCGCGTTCGACCAGGCGGCGCAGCCGGTCGGTGAGGATGTTGCGGGCGATGCCGGTGCGCCGCTGGAAGTCGGTGAAGGCCCGTGCCCCGTCCATGGCGTCGCGGACGATGAGCAGGCTCCAGCGGTCGCCCGTCAGGTCGAGCGTGCGCGCGACCGGGCAGCTGGGGTCGGTCCAGCTCACGTCCTCGGTGCGGACGGCACTGCGCGGCATCACGCCTCCCGGAGAGTTGCTGATCGAAACCATTCTGTCGTAGCCTTCGATCAGTTGCAAATTGCTACTGATTGAAAGGGGGTGGCGCAATGACCCGCGGCAGCAGAGCCCTGTGCGCCGCCGTGTGCGCGGTCGCGGTCTCGGCGGTCTACGCAGCCCAGCCCGTGCTCGCCCGGATCGGCGGCAGCCTCGGCCTGCCGGAGGGCCGTCTTGGGTGGGTGGTCGCGGCCGGGCAACTCGGCTACCTGATCGGGCTGGCCGTCCTGGTGCCGCTGGGCGACCGGAAGGACCGGCGCACGCTCATCGCGGGACAGCTGCTGCTGACCTCAGCGGGCAGCCTGCTGGCCGCCACCGCCACCCGGACCTGGATGCTGCTCGCCGGGCTGGCCCTGGCCGGCCTGTTCGCGGTCGTCGTGCAGACGACGGTCGCCTACGCCGCGGCCCTGTCCGCACCGGAGGAACGCGGCCGCACCCTCGGCGTGGTGACCTCGGGCGTCGTCCTTGGCATCCTCGGCTCCCGCGTCGCGGCAGGCGCCCTGTCCGCCCTCTGGGGCTGGCGCAGCGTGTACCTCCTGCTCGCGGCCCTGCCGGCGATCCTGGCCTGCCTCGTCCTCGGGGCGCTCCCCAAGGACACGCGCCCCGATCGCGCCACGCACCCCCGTGCCCCGGCCGCCCCGGCCGCCCCGGCCGCACCGGCCGCGCTGTTCCGCGAAGGGGCGTTCGTCTCCCGCGGGTTGATCGCCTTCTTCCTCTTCGCCTCCTTCGGCACGCTGTGGAGCGGCCTGGCCCTGCCGCTCGCCGCCGCCCCCTGGCACCTGGACACGGCCCGGATCGGCCTGTTCGGCCTGGCCGGGCTGGCCGGCGCGCTGGGCGCCGCCCGCGCCGGACGCTGGGCCGACGCCGGATTCGCCCACGCCGTCACCGGGGGCGCCCTGACGCTGCTGACCGCCTCCTGGCTGGCCATCGGGCAGGCGTCCTGGTCCCTGTGGCTCGCCGCCGGGGGCGTGGTGCTGCTCGACCTCGCCGTGCAGGCCGTGCACGTGAGCAACCAGCACCTGCTCACGACGACGTACCCGCACCGCCCCAGCAGCGTCATCGGGGGCTACATGATCTTCTACTCACTCGGCTCCGCCCTGGGCGCGACCGCCACGACCGCCGCGTTCGCCCACGGCGGCTGGCCGGGGTCGAGCGTGCTCGGCGCCGCCTTCGCCGGCTGCGCGCTCCTCGTCTGGGCCGTCTGCCCCGCCCGTTCGGCCCGTCCCCGCCCGTCCGGGGACGACGGCCCGCCCCGGCCGCGGCAGCCCGCCCCGGCCGCCGGCTCCCCTCACCTCCCGGCCGGGCCAACGTCGGCGGGCCCGGGGAAGGAGTGCCGATAGCTCAGCCCCGCGTCGCCAGAACGCGTCGCCGGCGAGGTTCGCCGAGGACCACTCGGCCCATGCCGGGCGGCCCACCCGGCCGCCTTGCGCCTCGCGACCGTCCCCCGCGGCCCTCACCGCGACCGTCCCCCGCGGCCGACTCCCCGAAAGCCAGGGCGCGTTCGGGGGCCCCGGCGCGAGATCAGTCCTCGCTTCCCAGGCGGCTCAGCGCCTGCATGGCCTCGCGCTCCAGGCGCGAGAGTTCGCCGAGCAGGGTGCCCGCCCGTTCGAGGCAGTCCGCGTCGCCCGAGGTCCCGGCCTGCGCGATCAGCGCCGCGACTTCCGGCCACAGGCCGGCCGCCTCGGCGTACAGCCGGTGGCCGGTGCGCAGGTGGCCGCTGTCGAGCAGGTCGGTGCATGCGGCGAGGAAGTCGCGGTACAGGTTGCGGAACAGGGCGCCGCCCGTGCCGCCCTTCTCCATCAGGAGGGCGGCCTGCGGCAGGTCCCGCCCCGGGTCGTCGGTCCGCTGCAACCAGGTGCGCACCAGCCGGCCGGCCTTGTCGATGCCCCGGTGACCGAGGTTGGCGATCGGCGGGTTGAGGAAGGAGCCGGCGCAGGCGGTGATGGCGGGAACGATCCGGCGCTCCCACGCGGGGAGGCCCCCCGGCGAGGTGAGGACGAAGGAGCGGTGCCTGGCGGTCATCGGGCCGCGTGCGGCCCTGGCCCGGGCGAGACCGGCCAGGCTGGTGGACACCGCTCCGCCCTGCTGCGCGGTGTCCACCAGGTGGGCGTCGCGCTCGTCGTAGCCGTACAGGGCGACGACATGACCGCCGAAGTGCACCTTCGACGTGAAGTAGTCCAGGTGGTAGCTGTCGAGTTGCAGCCCGACGGGCCGGCCGGCCTCGACGAGGGCCACCACGTGCTGCCAGGCCCTGCGCGGCGAGGAGGTCTCCTGGACCTGGAGTTCGAGCCCCAGCGTCGCGGCCAGGTTCCTGGTGAGTGCGAAGGGCTTGACCCGGCCCCCGAGGAAGGGGAAGCCCATGTTCCTGGCGTCCCAGTAGACGAAGGAAAGACCGGAGCCCAGGCCGAAGAGCAGGGGCTCGGACAGGTCGAGCCCCTCGTGCCGCAGCAGCACCCCCAGGGTCGTGGTCTCGCAGTGCTGCATGCCGCGGGGCTCGACGTTCGGCAACGTGGGCATGCCGCACCTTTCTGAACGAGCGGAAGCGACCGGGCCCTGGGGCCCTCGGGGGTGCCGTGCGGACCCGGCCGGAAGGGCCCTTGGGCGCGGTCCCCGAGGGCGCCCCCGCGCTCGGGGGCGGCCGCGGAGAGCGCATGCTACGCCAGGCGAGGGTGGCTGCCCGACCCCGGGCGCCGTTCCGAGGAGCCGGACCGCCCGCTCAGGAGGTGTACAGGGATTCCAGCCGGCTCACCCGGCCCTCCCCGTCGAAGCTGAGGTCGTACCCGAGCCCCGAGCCGATCTCCGGCCCCAGCGCGGTCAGCCGGCTGAGGAACTCGGCCGGCGAGTAGGGCGCGGACGCGGAATCGTCCCCGAGCGGGACCGCCAGCAGCACCTGGGCGTCCTCCGCCAGGGCCACCGTGGTGAACTCCCCCTCCCCGGGGATGATCTGCCAGGCTTCGCTCGCGCTGGTGACGGCCACCTTCTCCGCGGTCCGCACCGAGAGGTAGGTCTGCCCCTCGCTGGTCCAGGCCCTGTCGATCTGCATGAACTGCTTGGTGCCCGCCCAGCGGGCGGCATCGGCGGAGGCCGTCTCCCCGGCCTGCCCCGTACCGGTCTCCGAGGCGCCGGGCGAACTGCCCGCCTCGCCGGGGTCCGTGGCGCCGCTCGCCTCGGCCGGGGCCGAGGGGGAGTCCTCCGCCTGCCCGCCGCCCCCGCCGCCGCACCCGCTCAGCGCGAAGGAGGCGAGGGTGAGGACGGCGAGGGCGGCGAGGCCCGGGGCGGCTGCACGACGGAACGTGCGGCGGGGCGAACGGGGCGAACGGGGTGAACGGGGTGAAAGGCGTGCCACGGATGAGGCCGTGGAGGTGGGCGAGGTGGGCTTGGCGGTCATGGTCAACGGGTCCCCTGCGCATCGAGTGTGAGCGGCGTACGCGGTCTTTACGCGCCGGCCCGCGCGCAGGTTGCATCTCCCGCTCACACAGGTGCGGGGAATCCGGCGGCGCGGGCTCACCCGGCGAGCCAGTAGGCCTCCCGCAGGGACTGAACCCGGCCGTCCCCGTCGTAGTCGATCGCGAAGATCCACCGCTGCCCGTCGCTCAACTCGCCCGCCAGATCGCCCAGTTCCACATCCGTGGGGTGGCCGCCTGCCAGCCGCCGCGCCTCCACCAGGGTGGCCCGCGGCAGCGTCAGCGTGTGCACCACGCCGCTGGGCACCGCGGCCTGTCCGGCCATCCGGAGCTGCTCGACGGTGACCCGCACCGTGGCCCCCTGCGCCACCGCCCCGTACACATAGCCCAGTTCGGTGGCGTACTCCTCCCCTGGCGCGGGGGTGGGCGGCTCGAAGGGCGAGGCGGCCGGCGCCGGATCGTGCGCGGGAGGCTCCGTTCCCCGGCCGGCCATCGCCAGCGACAGACCCCCCGCCGCCACGGCCACCGCAAGCAGCGCGCCGCCGGAGGCCACGGCCGCCCGCCTGCGGCGCCGGCGCTGCTCACCGCGCGCCCGTACCTCCTGCGCGGCGCGGGGGACCGTGTTGCGCCGGCCCGACTCGGCGAGTCCGGCGAGCAGCCGTTCCAGTTCGGTCTTGTCATCCATGCCGCACCTCCGGCAGCGGGTTCGTCCCGGTGTCCAGCTCCGTGCCGGCCAGCAGCCGTGCCAGCGCCGCACGTCCCCGGCTCAGCTGCGCCTTGACGGTGCCGACGGGCCGGCCGGTCTCGGCGGCCACCTGTTCCACCGACAGGTCGCACAGGTGGTGCAGGACCACCGCCCGCCGCTGGGCCTCGGGAATCCGGCGCAGCGCCTCCACCAGCAGCACGTGGTCCGGCTCCGGCGGCGCCACGGCGGCGGGCGGCCCCTGCCGCCGGGCGAAGGTCAGCGCCGTACGCATCCGCCGCCACCTGCTGATCGCGAGCCGCCACGCCACCGTGCGCACCCACGCCTCGGGCGCGTCGTCCAGGTCGAGTTCGCTGCGGCGTTCCCAGGCCCGGGCGAACGCCTCCTGGACGACATCCTGGGCCTCGGCCAAGTCCCCCGTCATCGCGTACAGCTGGCCGGTGAGCCGACCGACGCTCGCGGCGTAGAACGCGTCGAACTCGCGCGCGTCCACACCGCGGCCGCGCGGTGCATCTGGTGGTCCCATGCCGCCTATGGTGGCGCCGCCCGCGCAGCCCTCCCGCACCGGCCTCCCGTACCTGCCGCCCGCACCGGCCCCCGGCGGGCGGCTTACCCCCGGGGCGGCTGGCCGCCCCGGGGGCGGGCGGCTCCCGGTCAGGCCGGCGCGGTGGCGGCGGCCAGGAAGAAGGGGATGGCGAGGAGGAAGCGGTCGGTCTCGGCGCGCCGGCGCTGCCCGGCGAGCCACTCGTCGGCCTGCTCGCGGCCGACGGCCCCGCTCGCGCGGGCCTGGTCGGCGAGCCTGCCGGCCAGCGAGAGCATCCCGGGGTCGGTGAACACGAGGGTCTGCACCTCGACCGTGACCTCCCGGAAGCCGCCGTCCAGGAGCAGGCTGCGGAACTGGCGCGCGGCCCTGGGCGCGTCCAGGAGGTCGGCGCGGGCCTGCACGATGGCCCGGGTGAGGGCCGCGTCGTCCGCGTCGATCACCAGCGCGTCCCAGTCCTGCCCCAGGAGGACGATCCTGCCTCCCGGGCGGAGGACGCGCCGTGCCTCGGCCACCGCGCGGTGCGGCTCCCGCAGCAGGTGGAGGACCTTGTCGGCGCGGTAGCCGTGCACGCTCGCGTCGGGAAACGGCAGGTCCTCCGCGCCCGCCTGGTGGAACGCGGCCGACGGCCACCGCTCTCGGGCGGCGGTCAGCATCCGGGCGTCGGGGTCGACGCCCACCGCGTGGACCCCGCGTTCGGCAAGTTCGGCGACGGCGCGCCCGGCGCCGCAGCCGACGTCCACGACGGTCGTGCCGGGGACGGGGGAGAGCAGTTCGTACGAGCGGGTCCGCAGCCTGGTCATGCTCGGCAGCAGATCCCCCGCGTCGAGAACGGCAAGCAGGGCCCGGGTGTCGCGGTGGGCTGCCACCGCTTCCTGTTTCTTGGACATGGCCGCCAGGCTGCGACTTGAAGTCGGCATGAAGTCAAGCGATGACGACGCTCCCGGCGCGCATCGACGCCGGCGTCGGCTTCGACCGTGCCTGCGAGGGCGTCACCGAGAGCCCGGACCACCGGCGGCCGATCGCCGAGCGGGCCGCCCCCGGCCGCCGGCGCACGGGCCGGGCGGGGGCGCACGGATCTGCCCCGGCCGCCCTACCCGCCCTTCCTCCGCACCCCTCCCGAGGCCCGCGGCCTACGGTCGCGCCGACGTGCGCCTCATGGTCCCGGCCGGCCCTGCCTTCCGGGCCGAGGAGGAACGCGAACGAGCGCGAACGCGCCGAAACGAGGAGGACGATCCTGTGAGACATACGCTTCTGCGCCGTGCGCCCCGCCGACGCGGGCCGCTGCCCTGGGCCTTCGCCGCCCTGGCCGCGGTCCTGGCCTCGCTGGTGGCGCCGGTGGCCGCGCGGGCGCAGGCCGGTGATGTGCAGTTGACGCCGGGTGCGGGTGCGGTGTCGGCGAGTACGAGTGACGGGAATGTGCCGGGGAATGTGGTGGACGACGACTACTCCACCCGCTGGTCGGGGGAGGGGGACGGCGCCTGGCTGCAGTTGGATCTGGGGTCGGTGGTGACGGTCAGCCACATCAAGCTGGCGGTGTACCAGGGCACCTCGCGGCGCAATGTGTTCGAGTTGCAGTACTGGGACGGTGCGCGCTGGGTCACCGTGGTCGACGGGGAGAGCGCCGGGAACACGACGGGGCTTGAGTCCTTCGACTTCACGCCCGTGCAGACCTCCAAGGTCCGCTACGTCGGGCACGGTTACGAGGGGGACGGCGCGGGCGACTGGAACAGCCTGACCGAGGTCGAGGTCTGGGGCACCCGCGACGGCGACGGCGACGGGGACGGCGACGGCGACGGTGACGGGGACGGGGACGGCGATGGTGACGGCGACGGGGACGGGGGAGACCCGGACCCGGGCCAGGGCCGCACGGTCGAGGTCGCGGACTCGGAGGAGCTGGACAGCGCGTTCGACGCCGCGCAGGCCGGGGACCGGATCGTGCTCGCCGACGGCACCTACACGATCGGCAAGATGACCGGCAGGAACGGAACCGCCGACCAGCCCATCACCGTGGTCGCGGCCCACCGCGGCGGGGCGGTGATCGACGACGGGCAGCTGGAGGTCCTCGACTCCTCGTATGTGACCTTCGAGGGCCTCGACTGGACGAACAGCGACACGCTGAAGATCACCGGCTCCCACCATGTGCGCCTGACGCGCAACCATTTCCACCTCACCGAGGAGTCCTCGCTGAAGTGGGTGCTCATCGGCGGGGCCGACAGCCACCACAACCGGATCGACCACAATCTCTTCGAGGACAAGCACGAGCTGGGAAACTTCATCACCATCGACGGATCGGAGACCCGGCAGTCCCAGTACGACCTCATCGACCACAACCATTTCCGCGACATCGGCCCCCGCGCGGAGAACGAAATGGAGGCCATCCGGGTCGGCTGGAGCGAGATCTCCCGGTCGAGCGGGTACACCGTCATCGAATCCAACCTCTTCGAGGAATGCGACGGTGACCCGGAGATCATCTCCGTGAAGAGCAACGACAACACCGTCCGCTACAACACCTTCCGCGCCTCCCAGGGTTCGGTGACGCAGCGGCACGGAAACCGCGGCGCGTTCTACGGCAACTTCTTCTTCGGCGAGGGGAAGCCGGGCACCGGCGGCATCCGGGTCTACGGCCAGGACCACCTCGTCTACAACAACTACTTCGAGGGCCTGACCGGCTCCGGCTACGACGCCGCGCTGCAACTCGACGGCGGCAACGTGGACACCTCGGGCGGGCTCAGCGAACACTTCCGCGTCTACCGGGCGACCGTGGTGCACAACACCTTCGTGAACAACGCCTCGAACATCGAGATCGGCGCCAACTACGACCTCGCCCCGGTCGATTCGGTCATCGCCGACAACCTGGTCACCGGCAGCCAGGGCGCACTGTTCAACGAGATCACGGCGCCGGTGGACATGACCTACGCGGGCAACATCGCCTGGCCCACGGGCTCGGCGAGCATCGGCGTCACCGCACCCTCCTCGGCCATCAGGGAGGCCGATCCGCTGCTCGCCGACGAGGGGGCCCTGTACCGGATCGGCGCGGGCAGCCCGGCGATCGACGCCGGCACCGGCGGCTACCCCTTCGTGACCGAGGACATGGACGGCCAGGCGCGCGAGGGCGGCGCCGACGTCGGGGCGGACGAACGCGCCGCCACGACGGCCACCCGGGGCCCGCTCGGCGCGAGCGAGGTCGGCCCGGGCGCCCCGTAGCAGCCGGGGCCGCCCGGCTCGGGTGAGCCGGGCGCACGCGGCGGGCCCGGCGGTCCAGACGGCCGCCGGGCCCGCTCGTGCCGGGGACCCGGGTCAGGGGCGGCGGGGCATCAGGCGAACTCGAAAGGGCCGATGTCGATGGCGTCGCCCCGGACGCGCGCGGCCCCGTCCACGTCCCTTTCGAAGCCGGGGCTGTGGGGCGTGCTGCCCTCGTCGACGACGTCGAGCTGCCCGGCCAGGTCCCGGAACCGGGTGAAGTCGCCGGGGTTGATCGCGGGGACCTCCGCGTCCGGATTGCCCTCGAAGTCCCGCCAGTCCTCGGCCACCGAGGGATCGAGGAGTTCGAGGTTGTCCGTGTCGTCGGCCAGCGCCTCCCTGCTGCCGCTTGAGTACGTCGAACCTCCGCCGCTGACCAGGATGTTGTTGCGCATCCTGATGTCCGTCGTCTCCAGGTCGTCGACCGTGGAGTGGAACGTCAGCACGTGTCCTTCCGCGCCGCCGAGCAGGATGTTGTTCTCGAGGGTGCCGCCGGGAATGCTGCCCAGTTCGACGGTCTGGTAGCCGAAGGACTCGCAGACGTTGCCGCGATAGGTGTAGTCGCGGACGTCGGGGGCCGGACGGTGCTCGTTCTGCATGATCAGGCACTGCCCCGAGACCCGTACGCAGTAGTTGTTCTCCACCGTGACGTCGTGGGACTCGACCGTCCTGCCGCTGAACTGGAAGTTCTGCAGGCAGTCGGCGTGCGGCTCGCCCTCGCTCTTGGCGGCGTTGAGATCATGGATGTAGTTGTTGCGGATCAGGTGCCCGGTGCCCCAGACCCGCATGCCGTCCACGTCGTCGTCCCCCTCCTCGGTCCACAGGTCGTAGATGTTGTTCCACTCGACGGTGATGCCGGAGCCATGCCAGAGGTAGATGCCGAAGTTGCTGATGCCGGTGACGGTGTTGCGGGAGATCAGCACGTCGTCGGCGCAGTCGTCGTAGTCGCAGGCGATGCCGTAGCGCAGGTTCCTGCCGTTGACGAGATTCCCGACGATCGTGTGCCCGGTGCCGGAGAAGGAGATGCCGGTGGAGGGGTCGTCCAGCGAGTCGCCGACCACCGTGAAGCCGTCGACGGTCGCGTTGCGGCCGCTGACGACGATGTTCCGCACCGTGACGACGCCGTTGGCGCGCACCGTGATCGGCTTGTCGACGCGCAGCGTCGTGCCGGAGTGGTCACCGGGCCGCACGCAGACGACGTCCCCCTCCGCCGCCTCGTCCACGGCCTCCTGCAGATCCGAGCCGGTGCGGACGGTGCAGTCGTCGGTCCTGGGGTTGCCGCTGCCGTCGGTGCCGTACGGCAGGTCCTCGCCGGGGTCCGGGTTCCCGTCGGCGCCGAAGACCGCGGCCTCGGTGATGCTGGTCCACTCGTTGTCGGTGTTGCCGTACCCGACGATCCGCACGTAACGCGCCGGCGCGTCGGCGAGGTCGTACGTCTCCGGCCCCACGCCGCTGCCGCCGCTCACCGCCCTGGGCAGCACCGTCGACCAGCCGGACCCGTTCTGCGAGAGCTGCACGTCGAAGGTCGCGCGCCGGGTGTCGCCCTTGTGCCAGGCCAGCGACACCGAGCCGACGGTCTGCACGGAGCCGAGGTCGAAACGGATCCAGACCCCGTCCCCCTCCGCCGACCACCGCGTGGACAGGTCTCCGTCCACCGCGTTCGCCGGCACGTTGCCGTCGTCGTCGCTCGCCGTCACGCCGGCGATCGGCAGCGCCGTCGCGGCCTCCGCCGGCGGGCCGCCCACCACCGTCGCCGCGCCCACCACCGCCGCGATGCCGCACAGGGCTGTCAGCATTCGTCTCACTCGTCGACCTCTTTCGATCATGGTGCGATCCCGTATCGGGCGCGGCGGGGCGATCGGCGTTTCCCCGCGGTCGCTCCTCCCTTCCGGCGCAGGTGCCGGTGGCGAGGCCCCGCCGGAGCCCGGACGCGTCGTGGGCCGAGACCGTAGACGGCAGGGCTCGTGAGGGGTGCCGAGCGGCAGGGGATAGGACGGCACTGCGGCGCCGGCGACACCCGCGCACCGCCCACGTCCGAGGGGCCCACCCGCCGCGACACCGCGGCCGGGGCCCGGCTCCACCCCGCTCACCGAGACCGAAGGAGCACACCATCGTGAAGTTACTCCCCACAGCCGGCGCCGCCCTGGCGGCGCTGCTGCTCCTGGGCAGCGGCCCGGCCCACGCCGCCGGCTCCCAGCCGCCCCGGGGCGCGTCCGCCGACGAGGGCCGCACCGTGGCCCTCGGCCTGTCCGTGGGGTCCGCCCCGGCCGGCTCCCCGGGGGCGAGGCCGCACTCCGCGGCCGAGGCCGACGAGTACGTCGAGTGCTCCTGGTCGATCGACCCCTACGTGCAGTGGTGGTGGGACGGGACGTACACCCTGACCCAGGTCGCCGTCCAGGCCGAGGGATACGTCGCCTGCGACCCGGACATCTACGGCATCGAGTCCGAGCTGTACGTGCGCCACGACGACACGCGCATCTCCGTGGACGCGGACGCCTGCCTCTCGGACGACGGCGACGAGTGCGCCACCTCGACCACCGCCGCGACGCACACCTGCACGGCCGGAACCTGGTGCGCGGGAGACTGGGCGCCCGGGCTGGAGATCCGCCTGCAACTGGACGGCGACTCGTGGGACGCCGACACCTTCCCCGACTACTGCGACATCCAGGGCGCGGACGACGAGGTGGCACGCTGCTACCTCGAAGTGAGCTCCCCGACCCACGTGCCTCCCACCTTCCCGCCCGACGCCGCGGCGGCGCCGGCCTCCTGACCCACCGTCCGAACGCCACGGCGGCGGACGCCACCGCCCCGGCCACTGCCCGGCGCGCCAAGGCCCCGCGGCAGTGGCACGGCTGTTTCCCCGCCGCTCCCCGGGAGCCCCCGCGGCGGCGCGGCCCGCGCACGGCCGAACGGGTGGGCTCGGGCGGCGGAGCCGCCGCGGGCCGGGCGTTCGGGCCGGGACGCGCGGGGCCGGGGCGAGAAAATCCCGGCATCATGAACCAGTTGGGCATTCCCGTACCATCCGCCGGTGCCGCGACGCCGCCGGAAACGACGCCGCCGGAAACGACGCCGCCGGAAACGACGCCGCCGGAAACGACGCGACAGGGGACGGCGCCGCAGGGAACGGAGCGGCCGGCGTGACGGGCCCCCGGTCCGCGCCGCCCGCCGGGCCCGGGCCCGACCCGCGGTTCGACGCGGCGGTGCTGCGCGCCTTGTTCGGCCAGTCCCCGATGGGCCTGCACATCCTGGACACGGAACTGCGCGTGGTCCGGTTCAACACCGCCGCGCCCGGCATGCGCGGATACGCCCTGGACTCGGCGGTCGGGCACACCTGGGCGGAGCTGGGGCTGGAGGGGGCCGAGACGGTGCAGCGCATGCTGCGGCGCGTCCTGGAGCGCGGCGAGCCCGTGCTGGAGTACCCCTACACGCACCACGCCCCCCACTACGACCGCCCGCACCGGATGTACCTGTCCGCCTACCGGCTCCAGGAGCCGGGCGGCGAGGTGCTTGGCGTGGCGGTCACCGTCGCGGACCGCACCGACCGGGACCGGTATCGCGAGGGGCTGCAACTGGTCAACGACGCGGGTCACCGCATCGGGACCTCGCTCGACGTCTTCCGCACCGCCCAGGAGCTCGCCGACACGGCGGCGTCCGCCCTCGCCGACCTCGTCGCGGTGGAGGTGCTCGACGCCGTCGTGCAGGGCGACGCCCCCGGCCCCGGCCCGCTGCCGCATCCCCTCGCGCTGCGCCGCGCGGGCTTCGCCCACGCCCCGGGCGTCGAGGCGGGAGGCGGCGTGCCGCTGGGCCAGGCGTGGGTGCTGCGCCCCGGCACCCCGCACGCGCAGGCCCTGGCCGACCTGCGGCCGCGCCTGGTGCCGCGCCTCGGGGCCGGCGACCCGTGGCCGACGCACGATCCCGAAGGGGCGCGGCAGGACCGCGGGCCGGGGATGCACTCCCTGATCGCGGCTCCACTGACCGCGCGCGGCGTGCTCCTCGGGCTCGCGGCCTTCCACCGGACCGGGGACAGCCCGGCCTTCGACGAGGAGGATCTGGCGGTCGCCACGGAACTCGCCGGCCGTACCGCGCTGTGCCTGGACAACGCCCGCCTGTACACCCGCGAACACTCCCTTGCCGCGCTGGTCAGGCGCCGGATGCTGCCCACCCGGCTCCCCGCCCACAGCGCCGTGGAGACCGCGCACACCTACCTCCCCGGCCACGCAAGCGGCACCTGGTACGACGTGCTGCCCCTCTCCGGCGCCAGGGTCGGCCTGGTCACCGGAGAGGTCGTGGCGGAGGGGCTCTCGGCGGTGACCGTCATGGGAAGGCTGCGGGCCGCGGTCGGCGCGCTGGCCGCCCTGGACCTCGATCCCGGCGAGCTGCTGCACCGCCTGCACGGCCTGACCACCCGCCTCTCCGTGGAGCTCGCCCCCACCGGCACCGCCCCCGACCCGCTGCGGGCCGGCTGCCTCCTGGCGATCTACGACCCCGTCACCACCCGCTGCACGCTGGCCGCCGCGGACCACCCGCCGCCCCTGCTCCTGCCGCCGGACGGCCCGGCACGGCCGGTGGACCTCGCCGCGGGACCGCCCCTGGGCCAGGGCGCACCCGACTACCCCACCACCCCACTCGACCTGCCGAAAGGCAGCGTCCTCGCCCTGCACAACTCCGCCTGGCCGCCGCACGCCCCACGGATGCTCTCGGCCGCGGTCACCCGCCACCGCGACGCCCCGCTCCAGACCGCCTGCGACACGGCCGGCTCGAAGCTCTTCCCCCGGTCCCCGGCCAAGGACGCGCTCCTCCTCCTGGCCCGCACCCGCCGCCTCGGGGCAGACCGCACCGTCTTCTGGGAACTGGAGAACGGGCCCACGAGCCCCGCCGCCGCCCGCCGCCTCGCGACCCGCCGGCTGACTGCGTGGGGGCTGGAGGAACTGGCCTTCACCACCGAGCTGATCGTCAGCGAACTCGTCACCAACGCCATGCGCTACGCCCAGGGCAGCATCGGGCTGCGCCTCATCAGGGAGACCGCGCTGATCTGCGAAGTCTCCGACGGCAGCAGCACGGCCGCACACCTGCGGCAGGCAGCCGACGAGCAGGAAGGCGGACGCGGCCTCTTCCTGGTCGCCCAACTCGCCACCGCCTGGGGAACGCGGTTCAACGCCCACGGCAAAACGATCTGGGCCGAACAGCCCCTCCCGACCGACACCGGCCCCCCGTGACCCGGCCCGCCGGCCGCGGACGCCGGGTCAGTTGCCGGGCCGGGGCCGTATCCCGTCGAGGATGAGCCCGGCGAGGTGGGCCGAGCGTGTGCGGCTGGTCTCCGCCCCGGCGTGGCGGATCGCGGCGAAGGCACCGGCGACGAGTGCCATCAGCTCGTCCGCGGTGAGGTCGGGACGCACGGCTTCGGCCGCGCGTGCGCGGTCGAGCAGGCAGGACACGTGGCGGGTGAGGTCTGCCGCGAGGCCCGGGGCGACGGTGCGCAGGTCGAACTCGGCCGCGGTCAGCGCGCTCTTCACGGCCGCGTTCTCGGCGCCGGCGGCCATCATCCGGGACAGCAGCGTGAACAGGGCCGCGGGGTCGCCGCCGGCGGCGAGCGCCTCGGCCTCCGCGACGAGCCGCCTCAGCATGTCGGTCGCGACGGCGAGATACAGCGTTTCCTTGGCCGGGAAGTGCCGGTGGACGGTTCCGGGGCCCACGCCCGCGCGGCGGGCGATCTCGTCGAGCGGAACCCCCAGCCCCTCGGCCGCGAACAGCTGTTGCGCGGCCCGCAGGACCCGCTCGCGATTGCGGCGCGCGTCGGCCCGCGGCGCACGCTCGGTTCCGTGAGCCGCCGGCGGGCGCTCCTGTGGTCGGCCGGACATCGCCCCCGAGCATAACCGGGGCGCCGCACCGTATACTTGCGGCCCTCAACCGGGGCGGCGCACCGGTTGACGGCCGCGCCGCCGCGCCGACCCGCCGGCCACGAGGAGAGCACGCCGATGACCACACGCGAGGAGGCCGGCGCCCTGGTGCGGCGGATGCTGGACTGCTTCAACTCCCGGCAGTTCGACCAGGCCGACGGGCTGTTCGCCCCCGCATACCTCACCCATCCCGGCGGCACCGTCGGCTTCGAGGCGGGCAAGGAGGCATGGCGCAGGCTGGTTGCGCGCCATCCCGGCATTCGGGTCGTCCCCCGGGAGATCCTGCTCGACGGCGACCGGGCCACCGTCCGCTCGACCGTCGAGGGCGTCGGAACCCCGCAGGGCGAGGCGCCGCCCGAGCTGATCGAGATCTTCCGCATCGAGGACGGCAGGTTCGCGGAATGGTGGGGGAGCACCTGGCACCCCCGCCTCGACTAGCCGGCGTTCCGGCCGGATCGTGGCCCCGGGGCCCGCGCGCCGGTGGCCGCCGCCCCGGGGGCGCGGATCAGGCCGGGGCGCCCGGCCCGGCGTCGATGACGGCGATCAGCGCCTCGATCCTGCGCCGGATCTCGTCCCGGATCGGGCGCACGGCCGCCAGCCCCCGGCCGGCGGGGTCGTCGAGCTGCCAGTCGAGGTACGTCCTGCCGGGGAAGACGGGGCAGGCGTCGCCGCAGCCCATGGTGACGACGTAGTCGGACGCCTGCACGGCCTCGCCGGTGAGCACCTTCGGCCGTGCGGCCGAGATGTCGATGCCCACTTCTCTCATCGCCTCGACGGCGGCGGGGTTGACCTGCGCGGCCGGCAGCGAGCCGGCGGAGCGGACCTCGATCCGGTCCCCGGCCAGGTGGGCGAGGAAACCGGCGGCCATCTGGGAGCGGCCGGCGTTGTGCACGCAGACGAACAGCACCGAGGCGATCGGCGCCGCGGGGGACGGTGCAGGGGGCATGGCTTGGCTCCTTCGGCCGGGGACCGGCGCCGGTTTCGTGGTCGCCCGTCGTCGTCACCGCTTCCGCGTGGCCCCCCCGGCGTCAGGCGACGGCGGGGCTGCGGCGTTCGATGAGGAGGACGTCGCGCCAGACGCCGTGGTGGCGGCCGACGCGTTCGCGGGTGCCGATCACGCGGAACCCGGCCCGCCGGTGGAGGGCGAGGCTCGCGGCGTTCTCGGGAAAGATCCCGGACTGGATGGTCCAGACGCCCGCCGCCTCGGTCGAGGCGATCAGGGCCCGGAGCAGGGCGCCGGCGATCCCCTGGCCGCGCGTGGCGGGGTGCACGTAGACGGAGTGCTCGACGACGCCCGCGTAGACGGCGCGGGCGGAGACCCGGCTCACCGCCACCCAGCCGCGCACCAGGCCGCGTTCGTCGAGCGCGACGAACCTGTGCTCGGGCAGCCTGGCGCCGTCGAATGCGGCCCAGTCGGGGGCGGCGGTCTCGAAGGTGGCGTTGCCCTCCTCGATGCCGGCCTGGTAGATGCCCAGGACCTCTTCGGCATGGGCCCGGGTCATCGGGACGACGACGGCCGTGGGGCCGGTGGGGCGGGACACGCTCGGGCCTCCTCGCAGCGGGGCGGAACTCCGGCCGGGTGCCGGGCGCCGGTGCCATGATGCACCCGCGGCACGACGGCGCCCCGGCGGGCCCCGGCCGGGCGGAACCGGCGCGGGGGCGGGGCGGCGTCAGGGACGGGAACGCAGGTCGAGCATCGCGGACATCGCGGCCACGACGGACGGGGCGACCCGGTAGTAGACCCAGGTGCCGCGGCGCTCGGCGGTCAGCAGCCCCGCCTCCCGCAGCCTCTTCAGATGATGGCTGACCGTGGGCTGGGAAACCCCGACGTCGGCGATGTCGCACACGCACGCCTCGCCCCCCGGATGCGAGGCGACCCTGGAGAACAGCCGCAGCCGGACCGGGTCGGACAGCGCCTTGAACATCGCCGCCATCCGGTCGGCGTCCTCGGGGGACAGCTCCCCGGCCGTCAGCGGCGGGCAGCACGGGACCGCGGCGCCGTCCGGTTCGAGCAGCGGGAGTTCCCGCACCGAAGGATTCGACATGTGTCTATATTGACGCACGTCGATCCAGCGGGCAAGCTCTGCTGTATCGACATGCGTCGATACAGAGCGCGTGAGGAGTGCTGAGCATGCCGGATTCCACCGATCTGCCCGTGGTCGTCATCGGCGCCGGCCCCGTAGGACTGGCCGCCGCCGCCCACCTGACCGAGCGCGGCATCAGGACGCTGGTCCTCGAACGCGGCGCCCGCGCCGGCGCGGCGGTGCGGGAATGGGGACACGTGCGGCTGTTCTCCACCTGGCGGGAGCTCATCGACCCGGCAGCGGAGAGGCTGCTGGCACCCACCGGCTGGGTCCGCCCCGAGGCCGGCCGGTACCCGACCGGCGCGGAGTGGGCCGCCGAGTACCTCCAGCCGCTGGCCGACGCCCTGGGCGAGCGGGTCCGCTACGGCGCCACGGTCACCGGCGTGGCCCGGGCCGGCCGCGACCGCGTGGTGGACTCCGGCCGCGCGCACCAGCCCTTCACGGTGCACCTGACCCTCGCCGAAGGCGACGAGGCGGAGATCCCTTCCGGCACTGCCTTGGGGGCACCTCCCAGCGTGAGCTTGGGGGCACCTCCCAGCGTTAGCTGGGGGAGGATCTCCGCGCGGGCCGTGATCGACGCCTCCGGCACCTACGGCACCCCCAACCCCCTGGGCGCGGACGGCTATCCGGCCGAAGGCGAGCAGGCCCTGGCCGCCCGGGGCCTGATCACCTACCGCGTCCCCGACTTCGGCGACCCGGCCGTACGCGCGCGCTTCGCCGGCCGCCGCACCGCCGTGGTGGGCACGGGCGCCTCCGCGTTCACCGCCCTGGCCGGCCTGGCTGCCCTGGCCAGGACCGAGGAAGGCGCCGGCACCCACGCGGTGTGGGTACTGCGCCGCGGCATCTCCGGCTCCACCTTCGGCGGCGGCAGCGCCGACCAGCTCCCCGCCCGCGGTGCCCTCGGGCTGGCCGCCAAGGCCGCCCTCGACGAAGGGCACGCCCACGCCCTCACCGGCTTCCGCACCGCGGCCGTCGCCCGCGAGGGCGACCGGCTGGTCCTCGCCGCCGACGACGGCCGCCGCACCGAACCCGTCGACCAGGTCATCGTGCTCACCGGACTGCGCCCTGACCTGTCCTTCCTGGCCGAGGTGCGCCTCGGCCTCGACGAGCGGCTGTCCGCCCCGGCCGCCCTGGCGCCGCTGATCGACCCGAACCGGCACTCCTGCGGCACCGTCCGCCCCCACGGCGCCGCCGAACTCTCCCACCCGGAAGAGGGCCTGTTCCTGGCCGGGATGAAGTCCTACGGCCGTGCCCCCACCTTCCTGGCCATGACCGGCTACGAGCAGGTCCGTTCCCTCGCCGCCGCCCTCGCGGGCGACACGGAAGCCGCCCGGCGCGTCGAACTCACCCTGCCGGAAACGGGGGTGTGCGGCGGCGCCGGGCTCTTCGACGAGGCCGCCGGGGACGCCGGGACGGCCGGCGGATGCTGCGCTCCCGGGCCACGGCTCATCCCGCTCGGCGTGGGTGCCCCCGACGTGGCCGCGGCCAGGCCCTCGGGCGGCTGCTGCGGCTGACAACGCCCGGCGCGCGCCGGGAACCGCGACCGGCCGCCCCTCCCGGCCGCGGCCCCGCCGCGCCCACGCCCCGCGCGCCGGGCGCTCACCGGCCCGGCGCGCGGGGGCCGCCCCGGGCGCCGCAAAAGCCGGGTGACTGCGGCGCGCCGCGTGCGTATGGTCGGGGCGGTGCCCGAGCTGAAGCAACTGCACCCCGACCACGCCCCGGCGGTCCTGGCCTTCGAGCGGGAGAACCGCGCCTATTTCGCCGCCTCGATCTCCGACCGCGGCGACGCCTTCTTCGACCAGTTCACCGACAGGTACCGCGCCCTGCTGGCCGAGCAGGAGGCCGGCACCTGCGCCTTCTACGTGCTCGTCGCCGGGGAAGGACCGGTTCTCGGCCGGTTCAACCTGTACGACATCGCGGACGGCACCGCCGTGCTCGGCTACCGGGTCGCGCGGCACGCCGCCGGGCGCGGCCTGGCGACGGCGGCCGTCCGCGAGCTGTGCCGACTCGCGGCGACGCGGCACGGGCTGCACACCCTGCGCGCGGCCACCGCCCTCGGCAATGCCGCCTCCCAAAGGGTGCTGGCCAAGGCCGGTTTCGCCCCGGTGGGCCCCGCCGACCCGGCCGACGTCGGCGGGGAGCCCGGCATCTGGCACCAGCGCGACCTCGTGCCCCCGCGAGAGGCCGCGATCCCGCCGGCGGCGGCCACCCCGCCGCCCGCGGCCGGAGAAGACCGGCCCCGCGGAACGACCCCCGGCCCCGCTCGCCGCCGGGGCAACCCGCTCACCCGAGAGGACCCGGCCTGAGACGCGCCAGATCCGCGTCCGGCAGCCAGTCGCGGCCCGGCCGGTAGTCGAGCCAGCGCCGGGCGCCCCCGGTCCTGGCGAAGCCGTCCAGCACGGCGTCGAGCAGCGGATGGCGTGGGGAGCTGCGCCAGATCACCGACCACGCGTACAGCGGAGTCGGGTCGACGAGCGGGATCGAGCGCAGGCTCGCGTGGCCGGGCAGCGGCGCGTCGGCGGGAAACAGCGTGAAGCACGCCGGGTCGGCCTGCACGTGGCGCACGAGGTGCTCCAGGCCCAGATTGGGGCCGTCCTGCCACCGCGCGACGCCGAACGCGTCGGCGAACTGCCGGAGAAAGTCCAGGCGATCCAGCTCGGCCGGGCAGCACAGCGTGCTGTCGCGCAGCTCGGCCGGCCGGAGCGCGGCCGAGCCGGCCAGCGGGTGGTACGGGCCGACCAGCGCATCCACCGGTTCCAGCCGCACCACCCGCTCCGCGAGCCCGGCGGTGCTTTTGGTCGGCAGCGGGTGGGCCCGGCCGAATCCCAGGTCGGTGTCCCCGCGCGAGAGCGCCTGCGCCACGGACGGCCAGTCGCGCCCGGGCCCCGGCTCCACCTGCACGTCCAGCGCCTGCGCCACCTCCGCGACGGTGCGCAGGGGAGCGTACAGGTGGCCCCAGACGTCGATCCGGACGGCCGGCGTGTCCCCCCGCGCCGCGGCGACCGCCCGCTCACCGGCGGAGAGCGCCTCGCGGGCGGCCGGGAGGAAGCGCTCGCCCGCCGGAGTCAGCCGCGTCCCGGCCGTACGCTCGAACAGCCGGACGTCAAGCAGCGATTCCAGCCGCGCGATCCGCTTGGACAGCGCCTGCTGGCTGGTGCCCATCCGGCTCGCGGCCCGGCCGAAGTGCAGCGTTTCTGCGGTCACGACGAAACCGCGGACCAGATTCAAGTCCAAGTCCATGCCGCCGACCCTAGGAGACGAGGCCGCGCAGCGCGTCGGTCGGCCTCGTCGCCGGCCCCCCGGAGCCCACCCCTCAACTCCGGGCGGAGGGCTCCTCCTCGGCCAGGGCGGCGGCCCACTCGTCCGACCACCGCACGAGCGGGCGGAGCGCCTGGTACACGCCGCGCCCCCACTCGGTGAGGTGGTAGGCCGTATCGGGCCGCTGCGCGACGATGCGGGCCTCGAGCAGTTCACTGAGCCGCTGCCGCAGGACGCTGGACGACATGCCGTCACAGCGCTGCCGAAGCGCCCGGAAACCGAGCGCACCCTCTCTCAGCTCCCAGACGATCCGCAGATTCCACCGGCGTCCGAACAGGTCGAGCGCGGCCGTCAAGGGGCGACCGGTGTGGGAACCGCGCACCGGGCTCCCCGGCCTCGGGGCCGTCATGCGCCACCTCCCACTCGGTCGCCGCGCTTCGGTTTCCGGTACAGTGCCGCCCCGTCGGCGGTGCGAAGGAAGCGTGAGCGGTGACACTCCTGCTCTCCAGGTCGGACCTGGAGTCCGTGCTCGACCCCGCCGCCTGCCTGGCCGCCCTTCGGCACGGCTTCACGGCGGATGCGGCCGGGGCCGCCGCCCGCCGTATCGTGATGCCGCTGCCCGACGGCGGCGCGCCGGAAGAGAGCGGCTCCGCAACGGTGTTGCTGCCCGGCCTCGTCCCGGGCATCCCCGCCTACACGGTGAAGGTGAACGCCAAGTTCCCGCGCTCGCGCCCCGCGCTGCGCGGCGTCGTCTGCCTGCACGCCCTCGGGTCCGGGGAACTGCTCGCGCTGCTCGACTCGGCAACCGTGACCGCGTGGCGCACCGGCCTCGCCGCCGCCCTCGGCACGCACCTCCTCGCCCGCCCCGGCGCGGGCACCGTGGCGGTGATCGGGCGGGGGCGCAGGCGGAACTCGTCCTGCGCGGCCTGTCCGAACTGCGGCCGCTGACCGGCCTGACGGTCCACGACACGGCCCCGGGCCGCGCCGCCGACTTCGCGCGCCGGCACGGCGACAGGCTCGGCGTCGACGCCGCCCTCGCCCCACACGCCGGGGCGGCCGCCGCCGGGGCGGACATCGTCATCACCGCGACCTGGGCGCGGCAGCCCCTGCTGGACGCGGCCGACGTGCCCCCGGGCAGCCAGGTGACCTCGCTCGGCGCCGACGAGCCAGGGAAGGCCGAACTGGGCGCCGAACTGTTGCGGCGCGCCCGCCTCGTCGTCGACGACGTGCCGCTCGCCACCGAGATGGGCGTCCTGGCCCAGGCCGGCCGTGAGGTGCGGGACGCGGCCGCCACGCTCCGCGAGGTGCTGCGTGGCGAGGCCCCGGGCCGGGGCGGCGACGCCGAGGTCACCGTCTACGCGCCGGTCGGCCTGCCCTGGCAGGACCTCGCCGTCGGCTGGGCCGCCTACCGCGCCGCCCGCCACGCCGGGCGGGGCCGCGAGGCCGACCTGCTGCGCTGACCCGGCCACGCTCTCCCGCGCCGCCCCACCCACGCGCGCCCGCGTGATGGTGCGACACCAAAACGAAAGCGAACGATCCACACACGATCGTCTGCGAACTCACCGGCGGCCCGGGGAGTTCGCATGCATAAGTGAAACTGAAGCTTCCGGCGACAAAAAGTAAATGGACCTTCTCTCCGGGTCGGGAGACGCTGACGGCATGGCTTCGCGCGCCGTCTCCCCGCAGGTTCTCTCCCTGGGGGGCACCGTCCTGTTGTGGGCCTCGGCCTTCCCCGCCATCCGGAGCGGCATCGACGGCCTGGGGGGTGGCGGCGCTGTCCTTCCTGCGGATGTCCACCGCGGCCGTCGCGCTGATGCTGGTGGCGCCCTTTGCCGCGGTGCGTCCGCCCCGGCGCCGTGACCTGCCGATGATCACCCTGTGCGGGGCCACCGGCATCACCGCCTACCAGGTGCTGCTCAACTGGGGCGAGCTGCGGGTGGCGGCCGGGACCGCAAGCCTGCTGATCGCGGTCGCCCCCGTCTTCAGCGTGCTGCTGGGAAGCCTGTTCCTCGGCGAGCGGCTCACCGGCACCATCCTCCTCGGCAGCGCCATCGCGCTGGCCGGCGCGGCCGTCGTCGGCCTGACCGGGGGCACCGGCGGCTTCACCGCCTCCGCCCTCGTCGTCCTGGCCGCCGCCGTCGTCCAGGGAACGTACCACTGCGCGACCAAGCCCCTGCTCCGCCGCTACACCGGCCTTGAGGTCGCGACCTACGCGATGGTCGCGGGGGCCGTCCTCGCCCTGCCCCTGCTCCCCTCCGCATGGCCGGCCGCCCTCCGCGCACCGGCAGGCGCGTGGGCATCCGCGCTCTACCTGGGCCTGTTGCCGTCCGCGCTCGGCTTCGTCATCTGGGCCTACGCCGTCGCCCGCCTGCCGCTCGCGGCCTCCACGGCGGCCCTGTACCTGGTGCCGCCGGTGGCGCTGGCCGTCTCCTTCGTCTGGCTGGGCGAGGCGCCCCACCCCCTCGAACTGCTCGGCGGGGCGGTCAGCGTGGCGGGGGTGATCCTCCTCAACAGGCGCGCGCACCGGCCCGCTCCCTCCGCCGCGAACGGCAACGCGCCCGAGGAGGCCACCGGCCTGGCAAACGGTCACCCGGCGCCGATGTGGCAAGGACCCCGCCGGTGAGGGCCCCGCCGGTGAGGGCGTACGCCGCACCGCGGGAGATTCCCGCCCCGATTCGACACCCCCGAGTGAGGAGCAGTCCGTGCTCGACGTACGCCGCCTGCGGATACTCCAGCACCTGGCCGCCTACGGCACCATCGCGGCCACCGCGGAGGCCCTGCATCTGACTCCGCCGGCCGTCTCCCAGCACCTCACGGCCCTGCGGAAGGAGGCGGGCACGCCCGTGGTGGAGAGGCGGGGCCGCACCCTGCGGCTGACCCCGGCCGGGGAACTGCTCGTGGCCCATGCCGAGATCATCCTGGCGGAACTCACGGCCGCCGAGTCCGCCCTGGCCGCCCTGCACGCCGGGCGGCGCGGCATCGTGCGCATCGCCGCCTTTCCCTCCGCCGCACGCGCCCTGGTCGCGCCCCTGTGGCAACGCCTGCTCGATCCGGAGGCGGGCCCGGCCCCCTCGCTGCGGCTCTCCGTCCGGGAGCCCGACGAAGCCCTCGACGAGCTGCGCAAGCGCGCCGCCGACCTCGCCCTGGTGCACAGCTACACCGTGCTGCCACGCGACTTCCCCGCCGCCTGCGAACACACCCTCCTCATGGAAGAGCCGGTGCTGCTCGCCCTGCACCCCCGCCAGGCAGCCGCCTTGGACCTGGCCGCCGGGCGGCCCGCCGACCTCTCCCGCCTGTCGGACCTGCCCTGGCTGACGCCGGGGCCGGAGACCTCCTGCTACGAGATGATCCAGCGGGCCTGCGGGGCCGCCGGCTTCGTGCCGGACGTCCGGGCCCACAGCAGCGACTTCTCCGTGCTGACCACTCTGGTCGCGGCGGGAGCGGGCGCCGCCCTGGTTCCCCGGATGGCCCTGCCGGAGAACACCGCGGACCTCAGCCTCCACCCCCTGGCCCGCCCGATCTCCCGGACCGTCTTCACCGTCAGCCGTGCCGGAACCGGCAAGCGGCCCGATCTGCGGCACGTACTGGACCTGCTCCACGCCCCGGGCGGCCTCCCCGGCACCGGCACGCCCCCCATCCGCTGATCGCCCGGGCCGCCGCCGACCGCCCGGCTCGGCCCGGCCGTGGCGACCGGCGGGCGGCCGAGGCGTCCCGGGGGACGGAGCTCAGGCCCGCCCCCCCGGCGGCCGCGGGCCCGGGGCACGCCCGCGGCATCCCCTCAGCGCCGGGCCGCCGGGGAGCCGAAGTACCAGTTGCCCGGGGCGTTCGGGTCGGGGCTGGTGAAGTACTCGACGACGGCGTCCCGCAACTCGGCGCGGGTGAGGCGGCCGTCGCCGTCGCGGTCGAGGTGGCCGAAGGCCTCGTGCACCTCCTCGGGCGAAAGGCCAGGCGCCTGGCCGCGAATGAACGCCGTGTACTCCGCGAGGTCCACCTCCCCGTCGCCGTCGCGGTCGGCGAGGTCCGCGATCCGCTCGGCGAGCCCGCCGAGCACGGCGTCCGCCCGTTCCGCGTCGCCGGCCAGCGACGACGTGGAGGCGATGAACTCCTCGCGGCTGATCCTGCCGTCCCCGTCGGCGTCCATCGGCAGGTGCAGGTCGCGCCAAATCCCCAGGTAGGCGTCGATGACCGCCTGCTCCTCGGGGGAGCCGGGTCCGTAGCCGAGTCCCTGGGCAACGCCCCGGCCCATCAGCACGTGATCGGCCTCGGTCAGCACTCCGTTCCCGTCCCGGTCGAGATAGTCGAAACCGACGCCGATTTTCGCGCTGATGAACTCCTGGTCGGTCATTCGTGTCCCTTTCTCTCGGCAAAGGGGAAGCGAACGACGCCCTCGTGGCCGCGTCCCCACCCGGCTCCCAGGCTAGGAGGGAGCGCGCCGACGGCGGCGGAAAGGAAAAAACTGATCACATCGCTTTGCATGCCCCGCATATGTGTCCACTCGCGATCGACATACGCCCTTACCCGACCGTGCCGCCACCCGCCACCGGCCACCGGCCACCGGGCGCCCGCCACCCGGGCGCCGAGCACCTGCCGCCTGACGTCGCCGACAACCGCGACGGTTGGCCGCTCGCCACACGCAGCCCGTGCAAACCCAACAAAACACCGCCCGCACACTCCGTCGACCACGGCACCTGACGAGGCGCAAACAGCCTGGCAGAGTGGCAGATGCCGTGATCAGCCGCTCGCCTGACGTACACGCGGCAGGTGTGCCTACTCCACAAAGAGGGCCGTTCGATGAGTACGGACATGACGAAGGTCGTGGTGACGGGTCTTGGCGCCACGACGCCTCTCGGCGGGGACGTTGCCACGACCTGGGCCGGATCGCTGGCCGGAGAATCGGGGATCAGCACGATCGAGGAGGAGTGGGCAGCCCGCCTGCCGGTGCGGATCGCGGGCCGGCTGCGGGTCGAGCCGAGCGCGGTGATCGACCGCGTGCAGGCCCGCCGCCTGGACCGGTGTGAGCAGATCGCGCTCATCGCGGCCCGCGAGGCGTGGGCCGATGCGGGGCAACCTGACATCGCGCCGGAACGCCTGGCCGTGGTCGTCGGCACCGGCACCGGCGGCGCGCTGAGCATGCTCGGGCAGGACGACATCCTCGAATCCTCCGGCGCGCGCCGGGTCTCGCCCCACACCGTGCCCATGCTGATGCCGAACGGACCCGCGGCCTGGGTCAGCATCGAGCTCGGCGCTCGCGCGGGGGCCCACACCCCCGTCAGCGCCTGCGCCTCCGGTGCCGAGGCGATTGCCATGGGCCTGGACCTGATCCGCCTCGGACGCGCGGACATGGTCGTCGCGGGCGGCGCCGAGGCATGCATCCATCCTCTGCCACTGGCCGGGTTCGCCCAGGCGAAGGCACACTCCACGCGCAACGACGCACCGCAGGAGGCATCCAGGCCGTTCGACACCGACCGGGACGGATTCGTCATCGGCGAAGGGGCGGCCCTGGTGGTGCTGGAACGCGCCGACCTCGCCGCCGCCCGGGCAGCCCGCGTGCATGCGGTACTGGCGGGGGCGGGCGTCACCTCCGACGCGCACCACATCACCGCCGCTCACCAGGAGGGACAGATTCGCGCGATGCGTTGTGCCCTGGCCTCGGCCGGGCTCGCCCCCCGCGACGTCCAGCACGTGCACGCCCACGCGACCTCCACCCGCAAGGGCGACCTCACCGAGGCCGAGTCGATCGTCGCGGCCATCGGCGTGCACCCGGCCGTCACCGCGACCAAGTCGATGACGGGACACCTCTTCGGCGCGGCCGGCGCCCTCGGCGCCCTCGCCGCGATCCTCGCCCTGCGCGAGGGGGTCGTCCCCGCCACCAGGAACCTCGAGCACCTCGACCCGCAGGTGAAGCTCGACGTCGTCGCCGGCCGGCCGCGACGAGGCGCATTCACCACGGCGCTGACCAACTCCTTCGGCTTCGGCGGGCACAACGCCTCGCTCGTCTTCACCACCGAACCCGCCTGAGGGCCCAAGGCGAACGAAGGTCAGCGGCCGGGTGGTTCCTGCGGGCCGGCGATCCCCTTCAGCAGCTCGGCGAACCGTGCGCGCGTCGCGTCCGCGTAGCCGACGAAGAAGCGGTTGGCGAGCGGCACGGCCCAACGCCCCCGGGCCGCGACGTTGTAGACCCGATGCGTCACCCGCGTGCCCTCGCCGTCCGGTTCCACCTCGTACTCGCCGCGGTACCACCAGCCGCCCTGGAGCACCAGGTTGCCGTCGTCCGCCGACTCGGTGTAAAGGCCGGACACCAGAGCCACCAGCCTGCGCCGCGCCTCGGCCGGGGGCAGGGGCACCCAGCCGGCCGTTTCGACCAGCAGCCTCTTCACGGCCGCCTTCCCCGGGGCGAGGCGACGGGGGTGGGCCGGCCGAACACGGTGACGTCCCCGGCGCCTTCGGCGAACAGGGCCGCGCGGGCGGCGGCGTCTCCGGCGTTCCACGCGGTGAGGAGCGCGTCGAGCGGCTCGTCCACCGAGGAGGTTTCCGTCACGTCCTTCTCCAGTTCAGTCGTCTTCCCGCGCCAGGCCGGACCAGCCCAGCTCGCCCGCGCGCAGGTCGGCGAGCACCCCGTGCAGCCACGCCAGTTCGGCGGCATGCAGGGCCCGCGCGTACTCGGTTTCCAGCAGCAGCACGCGCGGCAGATCCAGCCCGGCCAGACTCGCCTCGGCGGCCGCAACCTTTCCCTCCAGCTCCGCGGCACGAGTCAGAAGACAGCGCTCGGCCTCGCCTTCCTCAAGCGCCCCGATCAGCGACAGCGCGGCATACATCACCGTGGTGTCGCGGTCGGGCCGCTCCAGCATGCGCCGCAGTCGGTGCGTCAGCTCCTGGCGCCCCTCGGCGGTGATGCCGTACACCGTGCGCTCGGGCGCCCGGCCCTCCCGATTGGTCTCCACCGGCGCGATCAGCCCCTCCCGCGCCAGCCGGCCGACCGCGTGGTACAGGCTGCGCGGCAGTCCGGACACGAAATCCTTGTGCGTGTCGATGAGGAATCTGTGCAGTTCGTAGGGATGCCGCGCCCGCTGCGCCAGCAGAGCCAGCACCGTCGTCCCCGTCACATCCCACCGGGCCATCCGTGCACCCCCTCCCTTATGGCGTTATGCACTATAGCAAGTTGCCATAGCGATGACCAAGCAGGGCGCCGTCGGCCGGACGCCGGTCCCCGGGGCGGCCCTGCTGGATGCCGCGTGCAACGCCGGGATGCCGGCGGCGCGTTGAGCCAGGGCACCGTTCGCCGCCCCGGGCCGAACCAGTCGGCATCCGGCAGGGCCGCCCCGGGGGATCGGCCCCGTGGCAGGTCACCGAAGCCTCGGCGGGGGGCGCGGCGCCGCACGGGGCGGAAGCGGTGGTGGAGTCTGCGATTCCCGCGGGGAAAACGCGCGTGCAGCGGCACGGGGCCGCCGAGTCCGGCCGGGGTGATGAAGTCGCTCGGGACGCCACCGGACGGGTCGAGCTTCAGAGAAAGCCCGCCTGGCGAGGCACCCGCGGTCGCCTGTCCCGACGCTCGACACGCTGCTCCGGAGGCGGGCGGAGGCCGGGGAGTAGCCAACCAAGATCCACTCCCCGTTCCACTCCCCAGAGCCCTCAGAACGCGGAAGAGGCCCCTCTCCGCGAAGGAGAGGGGCCTCTGGCCTGTTGCTATACCGTCGGGACGGCGGGATTTGAACCCACGACCCCTTGACCCCCAGTCAAGTGCGCTACCAAACTGCGCCACGTCCCGGTGCCCGGTGTGTGATCTGGGGTTTCCCCCGCACCGCGCGGTAGAACCATACCGCATTCGCGAGGGTGCTCGCTCAGGCCGGGGGAGTGGGCCCGAGGGAGCGGGGCGGGAGGTAGTCGGCGACCGGGTCGCGGTGCCACCAGGCGCCGGTGGTGTGACGCTCGTGCCGGGTGGTGAAGCGGTAGCGGTACACGCGGGCGCGAATCCAGGCGGGCGGGGCGTCCGGGAAGGGATTCGCGCGCAGCAGGCGCAGGACGCGCCGGTCGCCGGTCAGCAGGCGGTCCACCAGGGGCGGCACCCAGCTGCGGGGACTGCGCGGCATCAGGGCGGCGAACCACATCAGCCAGTCGAGCCTGAGGTGGAAGGGCGCGAACTGGCGGGGCAGCCGCCGCACGTCCCCCGGCTTGCCGTGGAACTCGTACTCGCGCCACTCGGCCCCGCCGTTCGGCTCCGGGGCGCTGGTGCCCTCCAGGACGATCTCGTGCCGCTCGCGCGTGACGCTGCCGAAGGCGCCGTAGCTGTTGACCAGGTGCAGGGGGTTGTAGATGCGGTTCATCTGCTGCCGGGAGGAGAGCAGGTTGCGCACCGGCCGGTGGCTGAGGACCGCCACCAGCGCGGTGGCGGCGAGGACCAGGGCGGTGAACCAGGCCGGGGCGTTCGGCCGGCCGTCCGGCGGGGAGGGGAGCGGCGGCACGAGGCGGGCGAGGAGCGCGCCGTCGACCGCGGCGAAGGCCAGGAGCATCGTCAGCCAGTTCAGCCAGGCGAAGTTCCCCGAGGCCACCAGCCACAGCTGGGTGACGATGACGACCGCCGCCGCCCAGGTGGCGAGCGGCCGGGGGAGGAAGAGGCCGAAGGGGACGATCAGCTGGGCGACGTGGTTGGCCGCGGCCTCCACGCGGTGCAGCGGCCGGGGGAGCCGGTGGAAGAACCAGCTCAGCGGGCCGGGCATCGGCTGGGTCTCGTGGTGGTAGTTGAGGCAGGTCAGCTTCCGCCAGCACGGGTCGCCGCGCCACTTGATCAGTCCGGCGCCCAGCTCCACGCGGAAGACCAGCCACACGAACAGGTAGAGGGTGAAGGTCGGCGGCGCGATGTCGTCGTTGCCGAGGAAGATCGCGAGGAAGCCGGCCTCCAGCAGCAGGGATTCCCAGCCGAAGGCGTACCAGACCTGCCCGATGTTCACGATCGAGAGGTAGAGCAGCCAGGGCACCGCCCACAGCGGCAGCGTGGCCCACAGGGGGACGAGGTCGCCGAGACCGGCCGCCAGGGCGGCGGAGAGCACCGCGCCCAGCCAGGCCACGGCGTCGAACAGGCGGTCGGAGTAGTGGAGCCGGAAGAGGCTGGGCGCCCGCCGCGACGGCACCCGGCGCAGGAAGGCGGGCGCGGGCGTCAGGCCGTGCTCCCCCGCGAGCACCCGGAACTCCCGGACCGCGGAGAGGAAGGCGAGCAGGTACACGAGGGCCAGGCCGCGCTGCAGCACCAGGCGGCTCAGCCAGGCGTCGGGCGTGCCGATCCAGTCCATGGACCATGCGTACCACCACCCCGGCCGTTCGATCCCCATCGGCGAGGCGTTGACCAGGGACGCCGCAAGGACGTAGCTTCTCCGCGATCACTACGAAGAGAGGCAGATCGCATGGCCCTGACCGATATGCCGCTGGACGAGCTGCGGGAATACCGGCCCGTGGTTCCCGAGCCGGAGGACCTGGACGGCTTCTGGTCCGAGACCTTGGCCGCGGCGCGAGCCGCCTCGACGGGGCCGGCGCAGTACACGCGCGTCGAGGACTCCCCGCTGCGATCCGTCGAGGTCTACGACGCCAGGTTCCCCGGCTGGGGCGGGCAGCCGATCGCCGCCTGGCTGCTGCTGCCCAAGGGGGCCACCGAGCCGCTGCCCGTCGTGGTGACGTACATCGGTTACTCGGGCGGGCGCGGCCTGCCGCACGAGCACCTGCTGTGGAACGCGGCGGGGTACGCGCAGTTCGTCGTCGACACCCGCGGGCAGGGCCACGACACCCCCGACCCGGACCCGGTCCCCTCCTCGCAGTGGGTGGGCGGCTTCATGACCCGGGGCATCGACGACCCGGCGCACTACTACTACCGGCGGCTGATGACCGACTGCGTGCGGGCGGTCGACGTCATACGCGAGCACCCGGCGATAGCCGCGGACCGGGTCGTCATCGCCGGCGGCAGCCAGGGCGGCGGCCTCACGCTCTCCACCGCGGGCCTGGCTGGCGACGCGGTGGCCGCCGCGCTGATCGACGTGCCCTTCCTGTGCCACTACCGGCGCGCCGCCGACGTGGCCACGGCCGGCCCGTACGAGGAGATCGTCCGCTACCTCGGCATGCACACCAGGGACGACCCCGAGCGGGCCTTCAGGACGCTGAACTACTTCGACGGCCAGCACTTCGCCCGGCGCGCCGCCGCGCCCGCCCTCTTCAGCGTCGGGCTGATGGACCCCGTCTGCCCGCCCTCCACGGTCTACGCCGCCTACAACAAGTACGCGGGCGAGAAGGACATCGCCGTGTGGAGCTTCGGCGACCACAGCGGCGGCCGCGCCTCCCAGCAGCAGGAGCAGCTGCGGTGGCTGGCCGCCCGCGGCCTGGGCGGCGCCCGCCTGCACTGAGGCCCGTCGCACGGCACCGCGCCCCGGCGCCCTCCGGCCGGGGCAACGCGGGCCGGAGCCGGAGGGGTGCCCGCGTGGTGCGAAGCCGCCGGTTCCGGCGGAACGGCCCGGGGCGGCCGCCCGTCTGGCTGCCTCTCTCGCGGGGCGGCCCACGCGTGCGGCCGGGCCCGGCGCGCGGCCCGGCCCCCGCCCCGGCCGTCCGGGCGGCGCGGGCGCGGAGGGGAATCCCCGGGCGCCGTGGCTGTTGGAACGGGTGTGGACACGAGGGCACGCCTGAGATCGGTGCGCTGGTCGGTTCTGGACCGGGCGCTCACGCGCGCCGGCCTGGAGCCGGCCGAGACGCTGCGCGAGACGGTGCGCTTCGCCGGGCAGGTGGAGGCGCTTGGCTATCACAGGTTCTGGGTCGCCGAGCACCACGGCGTGCCCGGGGTGGCGGGCTCGGCGCCGACCGTGCTGGCCGCCGCCGTCGCCGCGGCGACCTCCCGCATCCGGGTCGGCACGGGCGGGGTGATGCTGCCCAACCACCGGCCGCTGGTCGTCGCCGAGCAATTCGGCGTCCTCGCATCGCTCTTCCCCGGCCGCATCGACATGGGGCTGGGGCGCTCGGTGGGCTTCACCGGCGCGGTGCGGCGCGCGCTCGGCGCGGAGAAGGAGGCAGCGGAACGCTTCGGGGAGCAGCTGACGGAACTCCTCGGCTACTTCGAGGGCGCGCACGGGGTGCGGGCGCTGCCCGCCGAGGGGCTGCGCGTTCCGGCCTTCGTGCTCGCGGTGGGCGCGGGCGCCGACCTCGCCGCCGCGCACGGCCTGCCGCTGGTCATGGCGCACCTGAGCGACGAGGACCGCATGCTGAACGCGATCGAGAGTTATCGTGCCGCCTTCCGCCCGGGACCGCAGCAGCGGCGACCGTATCTGATCGTTGCGGTCAATGCGGCGGTGGCGGCGACCCACGAGGAGGCCCGGCTGCTCCAGGTCTCCGAGGCCTGGGCGACCGCCTTCTCCCGCACCCGCGGCATCTTCCCGCCCCTGGAGGCGCCGGCCGAGGTGCTGGCGCGGGAGATGACCGACCGCGAGCGCGCCTACTTCGAGCAGGCCGCGTCGGGCCAACTGCACGGCGACGAAACGGAGATGGCCCAGGCGCTCGCCCGGCTGGCCGAACGGACCGGCGCCGACGAGTTCCTGCTGACGCTCAACTCCCACGACCCCGCAGGACGCCTGGACTCCTACCGGCGCCTGGCCCGCCTGGCCGGGCTCGCCGCCGGCTGAGGCGCCCGGCCGGCCCGGAAGCGGGCCGGCCGCGGACCCGGCGGTGCGGTGGCGCGTGCACCGCCGGCGGCGGCCGGCCCCTTCGGCGTCACCCGGCTACTCGTCCCAGTCGGGGGTCGCCTCGTCCCAGTCCGGAGTCCTCACGCGCGCTCACCTCCTCCCCACTCGCTTCCCACCTGCGCCCCCGCATCCCGCGGGGGCCGTCTCCTCCGCCCCTGACCGCCGGGCGCTCACCCGGCTTCCGGGGCCGTCTTGTGGGCCACCACGATCGACTTCCGGTGCAGCTCCTGGTCCGCCTCGGGCAGCAGCTCGCCCTTGTAGAGCCCGTAGGCCGCGTCGAGGGCGAAGCCCGCCGCGGACAGCAGCGCCTCGACCCGCCCGGGCCCGACGTGGTGGTGCGTCACCGTCTCCTGCTGCCGCCGCCAGCGGCCGTCCGCCTCGGCCAGGAAGGTGTCGATGGTCAGGTCGGTGGTGTGGGGGCCGGTGCCGGCGGGGGCGCCCCGCCACAGGATGACGGCGTCCTCGGCCTCGTCGATGACGCTCCAGGTGGCCAGCCGGTCGTTGAAGCCGGCCGTGGGCAGGTCGAAGACGAACAGACCCCCAGGCACCAGCGCGCGGGCGGCCCCGCGGAAGGCCGCCGCCAGCTCCTCCTCGCCGGCGAGATGGGTGAACGGCTCGCCCATGGTCGTCACCACGTCGAAGGGCCCCAGATCGGGCAGGGCACGGACGTCGCCGCGGACGAACCGCACCTCGCCCGCCCCCTCCTTCGCCCGGGCGGCGGCCAGCATCTCGGGCGACAGGTCCACCCCCGTCACCCCGAAACCCCGCCGCGACAGCCCCAGCGCCGACTTGCCGGTGCCGCACCCCAGGTCAAGGAGCCTGGTCCCGGGCGCCCCGTGCCGGGCGATCAGGTCGGCGTACAAACCGACCCACACCTCGTACCGCTGCGCCCTGGTGATGGTGTCGTACGCGCTGCCGAGGCCGCGGTAGAACGGCTCGGCCGGCTGGTTCCTGCGGTTCTCCTGCATCGAGCGGGCCTCCTGTTTCGTGAACGGGTGTGCCTGCCGCGGCGGCAGCGGCCGGGCCCGGGGCGCCGCCCCGCGCGGGGCCGCCGGCCCGCAGCGACCGGATCGAGGGGCTGAGCAGGGCGGTGACCGCGGACAGCGCGACCAGCAGGCCCGCGGCCACCTGGGTCCGCCGCGCCCCGGCGGCCGCCGCGACCGGTCCGGCGAGGGCCAGGCCCACCGGGCCGAGGGCGAAGGAGCCGATCAACTCGTAGGAGGTGACACGGGAGATGACGCCGAGCGGCACGTGCGTCTGCACGGACGTCTCCCACAGCACCTCGTACACCTGCTGGGCGCAGCCGGCGAGCAGCATCGCGGCGCAGACGGACCACAGCGGCGCCTCGCCGCCCAGGCACAGGAACGGCGGGACGAAGCACAGGGTGAGGGCCGTGGCGGTGCGCATCGGCCGGCGCGGGCGCACCCCCAGCGCGGCCAGGCCGCCGAGGCCCGTGCCCACGGCGAGCGAGGTCACCGCGAGCGACCAGGTCAGCGCCGCGTCCGCGCCCCACCGCCGCTGGAAGGAGGCGGGGCCGAGGACGTTCACCGCCGGGTTGAAACACAGGTTGATCAGCGCGTACTGCGCCACCGCCACCCACAGCCACTGCCGGGCCCCGAACTCCCGCCGGGCCAGGCGCAGCTCGCCGATCAGCCGGCCGCCGCGCCCGCCGGCCACGCCCGCACCGGGCCCGGCACCCGCACCGGACTCGGCGCCCGCCCGCGGCGGGGCGGCCGGGCGCGGCGGGGCGGCGGCGCGCGGCCCGGGCCCCCGCCCCACGCCGCACAGGGCCAGCGCGGACGCCGCGAACGTCAGCGCGTCGAAGGCCAGGACCGGCCCGGGCCCCAAGAGACCGACGCCCGCCCCGCCCGCGGAGGCGCCGAGCACGGCGCAGGCGTTCTGCGCGATCCGCAGGGCGGAGTTCGCGCCGTGCAGCCGCTCGGGAGGCAGCAGCTCGGCGACCAGGCCGCGGGCGGCGGGCAGGAACAGGCCCCCGGCGGCGCCCCCCGCGAAGGCCGCCGCGGCCAGGCACGCCGTCGGGGCGCCGCCGACGACCAGCGCCGCGGTGACCGCCTGGGCGGAGAAGGCGCACAGGTCGGAGAGGACCATCGTGCCGCGCCGCGACCAGCGGTCCGCCAGCACGCCGCCGGCCAGTACGAATCCGACCCGGCCCACGGCGTACGAGGCCATGACGCACCCCAGGTCACCCGGCCCGCTCCCGGGCCGGCCGAGCACCGCGAAGGCCAGCGCGACGGGGGCCGCGGAACTCCCCAGCAGCGAGGCGGTGCGCGCCACGAACAGCAGCCGGAAGGGCCGCTCCGCCCACAGGGACACGGCGCTCACCAGGCGCGCGCGGGGAGCGCCCCCGGCGCGCCGCCGCCCGGGAACTCCGCGGGCCGCGCGTGCGGCACCGCAGACCGCCGCCTGCCGCCTTGACCCAGAAGTGTTCCCACGCCGAGCCTCCCAGGGAGCCGGGGACGTCACCGCCCTTCGCCCAGGACACGAGGCCGCCCGCGCGCGGGTTCAGCGGCCCGGCCGAATCCGGCCGCGGTGGCCCGAACGCGCCCGGTGCCGGCGGAAAACGGCCGGCGCGCGCCCCGGCGGGGGAGTGCTCCGGCCTTCTAGCGCGGGCCCACGATGCCGCGGGCTATGCCCAGCTCCACCAAGTCCTGCGGCCGCACCCGCAGTTGCTCGACCGTGGCCGGCACCTCCTCGGGGCCCCGCTTGAGCAGCGCGGCGGCCCGCTCGGGCACCAGCACGGCGTAGTAGCTGTCCGGGGTGACCCAGGTGTGCCCGGCCGAGGTGAGGGCGACCGCCCCGCCGGAACCGCCCTCCCCGATGAGCAGCGTCGTCACCGGTATCCGCGAGGCGGACACCGCGGTGATCGCCTCCGCGATGGCGGCACCCACGCCGTCCCGCTCGGCCGCCTCGTCGTTGGCGGCGCCCGGGGTGTCCACCAGGGTGAGCACCGGAATCGACAGCCGGTCGGCCAGCCGGAGCAGCCGCGTCGCCGCCCGGAACCCGGCGGGGCGCGTGGCCGTTCCGCACTGCGCGACGTAGCCGACCGTGCGGCCCTGGTGCCGCCCGAAGCCGCACAGCAGGCCGGGATCGACGCTGGCCAGCGGCCGGCGCCGGGTGAAGAACGCCCGCAGGTACCTGTCGGCGCGGGGCCGGTCCGCCGCCCTGGCCCGCTCGACCGCCTGCCAGCCCGTCTCCGGCAGCGGCATCGCCCGCAGCGCCCGCGGCGGGGCGACAGGGCCCCTGGCCGGCGTGGTCAGCAACGCCAGCCAGTCCGCCACCGTCTCGCCCAGCTCCTCGGGCGGCACCAGCGCGTCGACCTGCCCGATCGCCAGCTGCCCCTCTGCCGTGTAGGCCGACGGGTCCGCGCCCTGCGGCCTGACCCGGGAGCCGGCGAAGCCGACCTGCACGCCGGGGAAGGCCAGCCTGACGTCGGCCCCCGCGCCGAGCGTGGCCCAGCCGCCGCCGGTCACCGGGCCCGCGAGGACGGCCACGTGCGCCAGCCCCGCCTCGCGCAGCCGCACCATCTGGCGGGCGACGCGCTGGAGCTGGGCCAGCGCCGACATGCCCTCCTGCATCCGGCTGCCGCCGCTCGCCAGGAGCGAGACCACGGGCAGCGACAGGTCCCGGGCCGTGATGAGCGCGTTCTCCACCCGCTGCCCGGCGCCCTCGCCTATCGAGCCGCCGAGGAAGCCGAACTCGAAGGCGATCACCACCGCTTCCGTGTCGCCGGCCCGGCCCACCCCGCAGACGACCGACTCGGACTCGCCGGTGCGCTTCCTGGCGCGGGCGCGCGCCTCGTCGTACCCGTCCCAGTCGATGGGCCCACGCGCGCCGTGGACGGACTCCCGCTGCGGAAGCTCGGTGAACCGGCCGGAGACCACGGTGGCGATGAGCTCCCTGGCCGTCATGGCCGGGTCCTTCACCTCAGCTCCCGTTTGAGGATCTTGCCCATGTCGTTGCGCGGCAGGGCGGCGAGGAAACGGACCTCGCGCGGCCGCTTGTGCGGGGTGAGCTGACGGGCCACGTGCTCGGTCAGCTCCTCGGCCGTCGGCGGCCGCCCGGCGTCCCTGGGCACGATCCAGGCGATGATGCGCTCGCCCAGGTCGGCGTCGGGCGCGGCCGTGACCGCCGCCTCGGCGACCGAGGGGTGATCGAGGAGGGCGTTCTCGATCTCGCCGGCGCCGATCTTGTAACCGCCGCTCTTGATCAGGTCGGTGGACCTGCGGCCCACGATCCTGTAGTGGCCGGCCGCGTCCCTGGTGGCCATGTCGCCGGTGCGGAACCAGTCGCCGTCGAAGGCGCCGGCGGTGGCGTCCGGGCGGTTGAGGTACTCGGTGAACATGTGCGGCCCGCGCACCTGGATCTCGCCGACGGTCTCGCCGTCGCTCGCCTCGATGACGCCGCCGTCCTCCTCGACCAGGCGTACCTCGACGCCGGGCAGGGGCACCCCGACCGTGCCGACCGCGGGCGGCCCGTCGGCCCGCACCGCCGTGTTCATCAGCGTCTCGGTCATGCCGTACCGCTCGACGACGCGGCGGCCCGTGGCCGCCTCGATGCGCTGGTGGTCGGGCAGCGGCAACGGCGCGGAGCCGGACACGAGCAGCCTGGCCCCGGCCAGCGCGGCGGCCAGCCCCCGGTCCTCGCCGACGGCCTCGGCGAGCCGGTGGTACATGGTCGGCACGCCGAACAGCAGGGTGCCGTCCTCCGCCAGCGCCCCGGCCACCGCCTCCGGCGAGAAGCGGCCGAGGTGCCGGACCGTGCCCCCGCGGCGCAGCGGCCCGAGCACGCCGAGGACCAGCCCGTGCACATGGAACAGGGGCAGGGCGTGCACCACGACGTCGTCCCCGGTCCACTGCCACGCCTCGGCCAGCGCGTCCAGCGTCCCGGCGATCGCGCGGCGCGGGAGCACCACGCCCTTGGGCGGGCCGGTGGTGCCCGAGGTGTAGACGATCAGCGCCGGGTTGCCCCACGGGACGTCCTCGGCCGGCGCCTCCTGTCCGGGCGCGGCGCTCTCCTCTAGGCCCGTTCCGACATCGAGCCGGGGCAGTCCGGCCAGGCCGCCCGGCAACGCGGCGCCGGGGGCGGCCAGCACGAGGGCGGGCTTGCTGTCGCCGAGAACGTGCGCCAGCTCCCGCTCGCCGATCTTCGGGTTGAGCGGCACCGCAGGAACCCCGGCCGCCAGGGCCGCCACGGTGGCGACCGCGGTGTGGAGGGTGGGCGTGGCCCACACGGCGACGCGCTCGTGCCCCACCAGCCGCGGCGCGAGGGCCCCGGCCGCGGCACGCAGCCGCGCGTAGCTGACTATCTGGTCGCCGAAGCGCAGCGCGGGCTTGGAGGAAGCGCTGGCCAGGGCCGGAAACAGTGCACTCATCTGCTTCATGCTAGAGCCTGCCGCCAAAGCCACGCTTGGCTCATCCGGTGGGATCGGCCGGGGGGAAGTACGAGGTGAACACCTCGTCGGCGCCGGACAGGCCCCGGGCGTAGGGGGCGTCGAAGTGCCAGACGAGGAACAGCAGGAAGGCGATCAGAGCGCTGAAGAGCCCGGCGAGGATCAGCTCCCGTGCGGAGCGCTGGATCTGCAGGAAGAAGACCATGCCGACCACGACGGCGGCCCCCGTGATCAGCCCCAGCCACACCAGTCCCGGCAGCGTGCTGCCGGCGCTGTCCCCGCGGCCGGCGCGCGCCTCGTCGACGAGCGCCGCCTGGTCGATCAGGCCCTGGTACGACTCCACTTCGCGCACGGTCTGCGGCTCCCTGGCGGTCACGGCCGCGCGCAGGTCGGCCAGCAACTCGTCGCCGCGGTCGGTCAGTTCGCCCTCGTCGACCATCCGGGGCCACTCCTCGTCGACCACGTAGCCGACGTAGTCGCGGATGCGCCCGCGTATGTCGTCGCGGACCTCGGCGGGGAACACCGCGGCGCGCTGGTCCATTTCGTGCAGGGCCTGTGCCTCCCGGTGCACGAAGCCGTCGGCCTCGCCCCGCGCCTCCCAGACGCCGGCGATGGCCAGGCCGAGGACGATGGCGTACACCACCCCCAGCATCATCGTCATGTACTCGATGACGTCCGGGGTTTCTGAGGGGTCGTCGGCCCCGCCCCGGCGCCGTTGCCGCAGCAGGGCTATGAGGAGCACGAACCCGCAGGTGGCTGCGGTGAGGAGGGACAGGCCCAGCCATTCGGACACCACGGAGCTCCTAGGAAGCGCGGGAACGGGAACGTGCGCCGGCGCGCGAGCGGGGGCGCAGCGCGGCCGCGGCGAGCACGGCGGGGGCGGTGATGAGCAGGGTCCTGGTGACGAGGGAGGCACCCGCGGGCGGCGGCTGGTGGGGGGAGGGCGCGCGCAGTCCCGCGGCCAGGTCGAGTCCGGGCGTCTCCGGCGGCCGGGGCGGCGGGGCCTCGGGGGCGGGCGCCTCCGGCGGCGGGGGCGGCTCGGAGGCGGCGGGAGCCGGCGCCGGGGCGCCGGCCGAGGAGGAGGGCGGCGCCTGCGGGACGGAGGGGGCCGGCGCGGGGGAGGGGGTGGGCCGCGGCGAGGGCGGCGCCGGGGTGGGACTCGGGGGGGGAGTGGGCGTGGGGCTCGTGGGACTCGGGGTGGGGGTGGGAGTCGGCGTGGGGGAGGGGCTCGGCTCCTCGCAGGGCGGCAGGGTGGGGAAGGGCAGGTGACCGGCCGGCGGGCACAGCGGCGGGCACGGGGGGAGGGTCAGCGTGACGCCCACGTGCCCCGCTTCCACCCCGAGACGCAGCAGCGGCAGGTCGCACCCGCCCGTCCCGGGCGACGCGCCGGGGCGGGCGTCGGCGGCCGCCGCGCCGGGGGCGGCGACCGCCAGCAACGCGACGCCGGCGGCCCAGGCGCCCGCCCGGCGCGCGCGTTGCCCCGTCTGCCTCCTGTTCACGTGGCGATCCTGCGCGCCGGGCGCGCAGGACATGAGGCGGTGAACGCCAATTCGCCTGATCTGATGAACATCGCGTCAGGGAGGATTGAGATCCGGATTCCGGGTAATCAGGCCGCTTTCACCAGGCCGAGGTAGCGGTCCCAGTCCCACAGCGGCCCCGGGTCGGTGTGCGTGGCGCCCGGCACCTCGCTGTGGCCGATGATGTGGGTGCGGTTCTTCGGGATGCCGTACGCGTCGCACACGTAGGCCGTCAGCCGGGCCGACTTCTCGTACATGGCGTCGGTGAACCACTCGGGCTCGTCCACCCAGCCCTCGTGCTCGATGCCGATGCTGCGGGTGTTGTAGCTCCAGTTGCCCGCGTGCCAGGCGACGTTCCGCTCCTCCACGCACTGCGCGACGCGCCCGTCCGCCGAGCCGACGACGTAGTGCGAGGAGACCGCGGCCGAGGGGTCCTGGAAGATCGCCAGGGTGTCCGCGAAGGTCTCCTGCGTGACGTGGATGACCACGTACTCGATCGGGTACTGCGAGGGCCGGTTGGCCACGGTGAAGTTGGAGAAGCTCGCCGGCGTCCACTCCGCGAGCGGGTAGTCCAGGGGGCGCACGCCGCCTGCGCGGCGCCCCGGGGTGGTGGGTTCCGCCGCGGCCCTGGCGGCGGAGGCGCTGGCGGTGGCCGCGACGGCGGCGAACGCGGCGCTGCCGCGCAGCAGGGCGCGGCGGGTCGGCAGCTGACGGGCGTGGGGGTCTGCCATGGGTTCTCCGTAAGTTGTTGGGCGGCCCGGGAGGGCCGGATGTGGCTTATGGGTCCTTGCCTTCAGTGGCTGACTAGGAGTGGCCGTCCGGCTCTCCGGGGCGCCCTGGCTGCTGATTGAGATGTGCGCGCT
>NZ_RBAL01000010.1 GCF_003626535.1 Streptomyces hoynatensis | reverse complement strand
CGGGAGGACGCGCCAGGGGGGCGGGAGGGCGTGGAGGGGGCGTGAGGAGGCCGGGAGGCCGGAGGTGGGGTGGGTGGGGGCGGACGCGCGGAGGGCGCGCCCCCCGCGTGCGTGGGGGCGCGCCCGGCAGCCGAATCCCCGGGGCGCGGCTCAGGACGGTGGCGCCGGCCGTTCGTTCCCCGGCTTTCCCCGGCGCGGCGCCGGGCCGTCGAGGGCGCCGCCCGGCCGTGCCCCCGCCGCGGCCGCCGCGTCGTCCGCCGTCTCGTCTCCCGGCTCGCCCGCGGCCTCGCGGCGCGGCTCACGGCCGCCGGCCGCACCGTTCGCCTCGGGGCTCGTGGCCTGCGCCGGGATGCCCTCGTAGGCGGGGCGCGGGACCGGCACGCCGAAGCCGAGGCGCAGCTGTACCCGGTCGGACAGCCGCAGCAGCGGCCTGGCCAGCAGCAGGCCCAGCGTCATCACCGCGACGCCGGCCACGGCGTCGGTGAAGTAGTGGTTGCCCGTGCCCATGACGACCATCGTCGTGATCAGCGGATAGCCCACGGCCAGGGTGCGCAGCACCGGGTTGCGGCCGTAGTGCCACAGGGCGACGCCGCACCACAGCGACCAGCCGACGTGCAGGCTGGGCATGGCCGCGTACTGGTTGGTGAAGTTGCCCATGCCGCTCGGGGCGCTCGCGTCGTCCGCCCACCAGCCGTAGTCCGCGTACTGGGCGAGGCTGTCCACGAAGCCCTGCCCGCCGGGCAGCAGCCGCGGGGGGCAGGTCGGCAGCAGGGTGAAGCCGACCAGGCCCATCAGCGTGGAGACGAGCAGCCAGGTGCGCATCAGCCGGTAGTGCAGGGGCCGGGAGCGGAAGAGCCACACCAGGATCGCGGGCGTCACGATGTAGTGCAGCGAGGCGTAGGCGAACGAGGAGGGCACCCCCAGCCACGCCTCCTCGGTGAACAGCTCGTTCAGCTGGACCTCGGGGTGCAGCCACAGCGCGTTCTCCAGGCGCAGGATGCGCATGCCGTTGTCCACGGCGGTGCCGACGTCGCCCCTGGCCAGCAGCCGTGCTCCGGAGTACGCCCCGTAGACGACCACGATCAGCAGCAGCTCGGTCCACCAGCGCGGCCGGTCCCGGGGCATGCGGTCAGACTCCATACTCACTTCGCTGTCGCCCTCGTCGTGATCGCTGTTGTAGATCCATCTTCCGCCATCGCGCCTCCGGCCGGGCCGGAGAATCGGCGGGAGATTAGTCAACCGTAAGCCGAAGCCCGGAGGAACAGACGCCGGGGGACGGCGCTTCGGTTGCCTGCGAGATGATGAACAGCGGATATGACAGACGCGAGACGAGCGGAGAAACGGTGATGGCAGCGCGCGTCGTTCTGGTCCGGCACGGGCGAACGGCCTGGTCCCAGGCCGGGCGGCACACCGGGCTCACCGATGTGCCGCTGCTCGCGGAGGGCAGGGCCCAGGCCAGGGCCCTGGGCGAGCGGCTGCGCCGCGCCCCCTGGCACGGGCTCCCGGACGCCGAGGTGCGCACCAGCCCGCTCGCCCGCGCCAGGGACACCTGCGAGCTGGCCGGGTTCGGCGACCGGGCGGCCGGCTGGGAGGCCCTGCACGAGTGGGACTACGGCCAGGAGGAAGGGCTCACGCCGCGGGAGATCGCCGAGCGGCGCGGCCAGGGCTGGGTGATCTGGCGGCACGGCGTCACCGGCGGCGAGACCCTCGCCGAGCTCTCGGCGCGGGCCGACTCCGTGGTGTCCTGGGCCAGGGACGTGGGCCGGGACGTCGTGCTCTTCGCGCACGGCCACATCCTGCGCGCGATCGCCGCCCGCTGGCTGGGCCGCGAGGTGGACTTCGCGGCCAGGCTGCGCCTCGACGCCGCCGCGGTCTGCGTGCTCGGCTGGGCGTACGGCGAGCCGGCCATCGAGCGCTGGAACGACACCGGCCACCTGGACGCCGCCTGAGGCGCGCCGCCGGCCTGAGGCCCGGGCGCGAGGCCGCCGGGTTCAGGCGGCGGTGCGGGCGAGGAAGTCGGCGACGCCCGCGTCGCGGCGCGCCGGGCGCAGCCGGGCCGCGGTGTCCGCCAGCAGCAGCCTGATCCGCGTGGAACGCACCTGCCCGAGCAGGTCGAGGGCCCGGCGGCCGTGGCGCGCGGCCTCCTCGGGCCGCCCGCAGTCCGCGAGGGCGGCGGAGAGCTCCGCCGCGTACAGCGCGCCGTTCCGCGCGAAGTGCGGATCGCGGCTCGCGGCGGCCACCGCCTCCCCCAGCACCTCGGCGGCCCGCGCCGGCTCGCCCAGCGAGACCAGGCACTGCGCGTGCAGGCTCGCGAACTCCGCGTCGTTGAAGAAGGACATCCACTCGGGCGCGGCGTGCGCCGCGTGCGCCCCGCGCTCGTAGTGCCTGTGCGCCAGCGCGAGCGCCTGCTCGCAGCCGCCCCGGTCGCCGAGCCCCGCCCAGCCGCCCGCCTCGCGCAGCGCGAGCAGCGAGGTCAGGTGCGGCAGGCCGAGCCGCCTGGCCGCCGCCTGCCCCGCCTGCGCCGCCCGCACGGCCTCCCGGGGGCGGCCCGCGGACCGCGCGAGGAAGGAGGCGTTGCAGAAGGCATGCGCCTCGAGCGCCGCGTCGCCGCTCACCCTGGCGGTGGCCAGGGCCTCGGCGTAGTGGGAGCGGGCGTCGCCGAACCGTCCCGAGTCGTGGGCCAGCCAGCCGACGGAGAGGGCGAGCTCCCCGGCGCCCGCGTGCAGTGACGCGCCGGCCGCCGGGCTGCGCGCCCCCGCGTCGAGCAGCTGGTAGGCCGAACGCAGCGCCTCGGCGGCCGGCCGGTAGAGCGCGTCCGCCCCGTGGCGGTCGTCGAGCACGCGGATCTCGCGGACCGTCTCGTGTACGGCGGCCGCCTCCCGTTCGCCCGGCCGCGCCGCCGCCCTGGCGGCCGCGGCGGTGGCGGGCAGCGCCCCCAGCGCGGCAAGGGAAGCCACGGCGGCGGGGCCGCCGGTCATGAACGCACGTCGCAGCACGTCGCCCTCCTCCGGGTCCTCGGTATGGGGGGTCCGGCGCGCGGCGGGGAACGCGGCGCGCCGTCCGCGGCCACGCACCGACTGCCGGGGCTCGAAGCCGAGATCGGTCAGCGAACGGCCCGGGTACATGTGGAGGAATACCCGTTCGTACGCGTAATTAGGGCATCTGATGTCGCCCGACTCGACGCGGCCGATGTACCGGGCGTCGCAGCAGACCCGTTCGCCGATCTCCCGTGCCGCCCGCCGCACGGCGGCCGCGAACTCGCCGGGGGACAGCCCCCCGCGCAGCTCCCGGAAGACGTGGTTGGGACGCATCCCGGGAGAACCGGGAGAACCGGGAGAACCAGAAGAGCCGGAGGAACCGAGGGAACCGGGGGGAGGGGTCGGCATGCCCGGGACCGTACTCCCCGTCGCCGTGCCGTCACGGGCTGTTCGGCGGCGAATTCCCTACAAACGGGATGTCTCTTTCTCGATATGCCATGAAGTGCCAGCCGTTTCGGTGGCATCCGGCCGTAGCCCTTGACGCCCGTTGCGCGTTGGACATGGGAACCGACAGCTCACAGGAGGAGCCTCATGGCGGACACCGGCGAAGGGGCGCCGTGCGATCTGGTCACCGTTCCGGCCCGGGAAGGGCTGGAAGCCGTCGACATCCTGCGCCTGCGGCACGGCGTGGGCCCGGTGCTGCACGACAGGGAAGGGGACACCCTGGGCTTCCTCGTGCCGCCGGGCACCGCCGAGCGCTGGGACCTGCCGGGCAGCGCCTGCACCCAGACCTACCGCGGGCGGCAGCACGGGCCCGTCTCCGGCCCGCCGGTGACCGGCACCCGCTGGCTGGTGCCGCCGGAGGGCGCCGTGCGCGTGGTCACCGAGCCGGAGCCGCTGCGCGCGGCGCTGCGTGAGGCCGCCAGCCTGCTCGCGGTCGTCGACCGCTGCCACCAGCTGCGCGCCGCCCGCTGAGGCACGGCGGCTTCCCGCGGGCCTTCCGGCCCGGCGAACGGCCGCCCCGGCCTGGGGCGCGCCGCCGCCCGGCCGCACACTTGAGGGGTGGGCAAGCACGGACAGCGGCAGCGGCGCGGGCGCGGGGCGGACGGCAGGCAGCCGATCGGGGAGACCGTGGGCGGCGGGCTCGCGCAATTGCTCCCCGACCCCGGGCGGCCGGGCGCCTGGGAGCTGCTGATCGAGGGCGCCCCGCAGTCGCACGTGGACCTCGCGGAACCCACCAGGCTCGTCTTCGAGTACCAGCGCCGCCTCGGCCACCTCGCCGACCTCGCCGCCCCGCCCGGCCGGCCGCTCCAGGTCGTCCACCTGGGCGGCGGCGCGCTGACCCTGGCCCGCTACGTCGCCGTGACCAGGCCGCGCTCCACCCAGCAGGTCGCCGAGCCGGACAGCCGGCTGACCGCGCTGGTCCGCCGCGCCCTGCCGCTGCCGGAGGCCGCGCGGATCAAGGTGCGGGAGCTGGACGCCAGGGCGCTGCTCGGCAAGCTCCCCGAGGGCTGGGCCGACCTCGTCATCACCGACGTCTTCGACGGGGGGCGCACGCCGGCGCACTGCGCCAGCGGCGAGTTCCTCGACGAGGTCAGGCGGGCGTTGCGGCCCGGCGGCCTGTACGCGGCCAACCTCACCGACGGCCCGCCGCTCGCCTTCCTGCGGTCCCAGGTCGCCACCGCCGCCAGCCGGTTCCCCGAGGTCTGCCTGATCGCCGAGCCCGCGCTGCTGCGCGGCCGGCGCTTCGGCAACGGCGTGCTCGCCGCGTCCGAGGGCGCCCTGCCCGCCGCCGAACTCGGCCGGCGCTGCGCCGCCGATCCCTGCGCGGCCCGCCTCCTCGCCGGGCGGGAGCTCGCCGACTTCACGGCGGGCGCCCCCGTGCGCACCGACGCCACCGCCGTGCCCTCGCCGCCCCCGCCGAGCGAACTCTTCGGCTGACCGCCGCCCCCGCCCCGGCTCCGCGCGTGCGGCGCCGGGACCGGGCCGCCGGGCGGGCCCTGCGCAAAAGGAGCCGGGGAGGTGGCCCCGGCGCACTCAGTCGATCGCCTTGATCACCCTCGCCGGTACCCCCGCGACGAGGCTCCGGGCGGGAACGTCACGGGTCACGACGGCACCGGCGGCGACCACGGCGTCGGCACCGACGGTCACCCCCTGCAGGATCACGGCGGACGCCCCGATCCAGACGTTGCGTTCGATCCGGATCGGGGCCGACGTGATCCCGGTACGCCGCCGTGCCGGGTCCAGCGGGTGCCCCGAGGAGATCAGGCTGACGTTCGGGCCGAGCATCACGTCGTCACCGATCTCTATGCCGCCGATGTCGTTGAAGCGGCAGCCCTGGTTCACGAAGACGTTGCGGCCCAGCCGGATGTGCACGCCGTGGTCGGTGTAGACGGGTGGGATCAGGTGGAAGGTCTCGTCCACCGCCTGCCCGGTGAGCTCGGTCCACCGCTGGTGGATCTCCTCCTGCTGGGCATACGTGAGCGTGTTGATCCGCTCGGCCATGCCGATCGCCCGCCGCACCCGCTGTGCAAAGTCCATTCCGTCCTCCCGGCCACAACCACCGTGTGATCGCCGGGAGTGAATCAACGCGGCGACCTCGAAAGCAAACAACCTCCAGGGGGGTCGGCCACAACCACTGGTTGTGGCGCTAGGCTCCGGGGGTGGATGTCGAAGCGGTCCGGACGTTCGTGGCGGTGGCCGACGGCGGGCAATTCCAGGCGGCGGCCGACGAACTCGGCATCACCCCGCAGGCGGTGTCCAAGCGGATCGCGGGCCTGGAGAGGCACCTCGACGTCGCCCTCCTGGTGCGGACCCCCCACGGGTCCCGGCTGAGCGCGGAGGGACGGGTCTTCCTGCGTCACGCCAGGAAGGTCCTGGCCGCCGTCGAACAGGCCGAGCGCGCCGTGCGGCCGGGAAGCAGGTCCCTGCGGGTCGACGTCCTCAACCGGCGCATCGCCCCCGCCCAGGCCGTCTACCGGTTCTACCGCTCCCGCCCCAGGACCGGCCTGGACGTGCTCGCCAGGGGCCAGGAGAACGCGGCGCAGGCGGCCCAGGCCGTGCTGCTGGGGGAGGCCGACGCCTCCTTCCGCGCACTGCCGGCGGACCAGGTCCCTGCCGGAATCAGCGCCGAACGGCTCCTGGACACCCCCGTGCAGCTCCTGGCCGGCCCCGCCCACCCGCTGGCGAACGCCACCGCGATCAGGCCCGCCGACCTTGCGGGGCACCGCCTCTGGGTTCCCGGAATCCGGCCCGGCACCGAGTGGGCGGCGTTCTACGAGGCGCTGGCCGGGGAGTTCGGGCTGAGCATCGACGCGCGCGGCCCCCACTTCGGCGACGACGCCCTCCTGGACACCCTGGCCGACTCGGCCTCGGCGGCCACCCTCGTCGGCGCCGGAGACAGGTACCTGTGGCCCCCGGCCCACGACCTGCGGCGCATCCCCCTGCACGACCCGACGCCGGTGTACCCGCACACCTTGCTGTTCCGCACCGGAGACAGGCACCCGGTGCTGACCGGGCTGCGCCGCCACCTCCGCGTGACGGCACCCGGGACACCCGGCGACGCCTGGGTGCCACGCTGGGCGTGCGGCTGACGCCGTTTGTGCCCCAAGCCCGTCGGCGGAGTGTCCGTGCCCTGCCTGACCAGGGCGACGAGTCGCTCCGCCCGAGTGGCGTCGGTGGCGGCCAGGGCGATCCCGTTGGCCAAGGCGAGCAGGTCCGACGCGTTGAGGCCGGCACGGACCGCACCGGCGCTTTGCGCCCGGCTCAGCAGCGCGGACGCGGCGGTGTGCATCGAGCGGTGCCGGCGGTCGAACCGTGCCGATCGCCGGCCCGTACGGTCATCGGTGAGCGACAGCGCCGGTTTTCGCCTGGCCGCCACCGTGTGCGAGGAAAGCCTGAAGCCGGCCGGAAGAGGGCGTCGGCGGGAGGGTCCTCGGTCAGCAGGGACCGGCTCCGGGCGCAGAGTGCGGCCACTTCCCCGGAGTAGACGGCGATGATCAGTTCGCGACGCGTCGGGAAGTGCCGGTACATCGTGGCGTTGCCGACGCCGGCCCGGCGGGCGATCTCGTCAAGCGGGGCGTCGACGCCGTGATCGCGGAAGACGTCGCTGCCGGTGGCGGGGCGTCAGCCGGCGAGAGGCGTCGACCGGCGAGCGGTGGTCCGAACGACGCGGCTAGCGGTAGGTGCGGATCGTCGGCGGCGGCTGCGCGAAGCTGCACACGACCGTGACCGACTGCCCGTCCTGGGTGAAGCGGACGCGTATCCGCCGCTCGTCCTGGGCGACGTCCACCTCCCAGCCACGGGCCGGGGTGGCGGACAGCAGGCGGGCCGTGACCGGGCCCAGGTCGAACACGGCCTCGCCGCCCACGGTCGCCACCGTCTGCCCGCCGGGGCCCTGCGGCGGCCGGCGCGTGGAGGAGGCCTCCGGGAGGCCGGCGTCCGCGCCCGGGCCGGGGAGGGAGACGGCCTGTGGCGCGTTCTCCGGCGGCCCGAGCACCCCGCGCACCCCGAGCCAGGCGACCCCGGCCGCCAGGCACGTGGCGGCGACCCAGCCGAGGGCGTTTCTCACCCGGACTGCCAACCGGACTCCCAACCGGACGAGGAACGGCTGCTTACCCGCCACCCTAATGGCGTACGGTGCGGCGCATGGCGCATGTGCTTGTGGTGGAGGACGACCAATTCGTGCGATCGGCCCTCATCAGGCATCTCACCGCCGCGGGCCACAGCGTGCGCAGCGTGGGCACCGCCCTCCAGGCGCTGCGCGAGGTGTCCCAGGTCGGCTTCGAGGTGGTGATCCTGGACCTCGGGCTCCCCGATCTCGACGGCCGCGAGGCGCTGAAAATGCTCCGCGGCATCACGGACGTGCCGGTGATCATCGCCACCGCGCGCGACGACGAGGCGGAGATCGTGCGGCTGCTCAACGACGGCGCGGACGACTACCTCGTCAAGCCGTTCTCCGTCGAGCACCTCTCCGCGCGGATGTCCGCAGTGCTCCGGCGCGCGGGCGGCGCCTCGGGCGGGCGGGACGGGGGCCGCGAGGGCGTGCTGCGGGTGGGCGGGCTCGCCGTCGACCCGCAGCGCCGCGTGGCCCGCCTGGACGGCGAGCCGCTCGACCTCACCCGCAGGGAGTTCGACCTGCTGGCCTTCCTCGCGCAGCGGCCGGGCGTCGTCGTCTCCCGCAAGGAGCTGCTCACCCAGGTGTGGCGGCAGTCCTACGGCGACGACCAGACCATCGACGTCCACCTGTCCTGGCTGCGGCGCAAGCTGGGCGAGACCGCGGCCAGGCCGCGCTACCTGCACACGCTGCGGGGCGTGGGCGTGAAGCTGGAGCCGCCGGGGACGCCGGGGGAAGGCACGGCATGAGGTGGGCCCTGGTCCGCATCCTGCTCGCGGTCACGGCGACGGTGGTCGTGGCCTTCGGCGTGCCGCTCGGCCTGCTGGTCAGGGAGACGGCCGAGGACCGGGCGCTGCACAACGCCGCGCAGCAGGCCGCCCTGCTCGGGCCCGCGCTTGCCGTCACCACCGACCGCGAGGAGCTGGCGCGGGCCGTCGCCGGCACCGAGGCGGGGGCGGCGGGCCGCGTCGCCGTCCGGCTGCCGGCCGCCGCCGCGGACCCGGAGACCACCGGGGACCCGGAGACGACCGCGGACCCGGAGACCACCGGGGACGAGACGACCGGGGACGAGACGGGCGGCGGCGCGGCCGGGCAGGCCACCGCCGCCGGGGAGCCGGGGAGCCCGCCCCCGGCCCGGGACGCGGCCACCGGCGCGGCGCGCTCCACGCGACAGGAGGGGGCCCCGCAAGAGGACGGGGCCACGCGACAGGACGGGGCCGCCGACGGCTCCGCGGCGCCGGACGGGGAGGGCGCCGCCGCGGGCTTCGGGGCGGTGGTGGGGGAGCCGAGGACCGGCCCCGCACAGGCGCGGGAGGCGGCGGACTCGGGGGAGGCGGCCACCCGGAGCGTGGCCGGCGGCGCCGCGCTGCTGCAGCCGGTTCCCGCCGCGGGCGGCGGGACCGCCGTCGTGGAGGTCTTCGTGCCCGAGGCCGAGCTGGCCTCCGGGGTCGCCACCGCCTGGCTCGTCCTCGGCGCGCTCGGCCTCGCCCTGGTGGTGGGCGCCGTGCTGGTCGCCGACCGCCTCGGCCGCCGCACCGTCCGCGCCACGGCCGGCCTCGCCCACGCCGCCCGCGAACTCGGCCGCGGCAGGCTGGGGGTGCGGGTGCCGGTGGGCCCGGACGGCCCGCCGGAACTCCGTTCCGCCGCCCTGGCGTTCAACGCCATGGCCGATCAGGTGGCCAGGCTGCTGGCGAACGAGCGGGAGCTGGCCGCCGACCTCTCGCACCGGCTGCGCACCCCGCTCACCGTGCTCAGGCTCAACACCGCCTCCCTCGGCGAGGGCGACGCCGCCGAGCAGACCAGGCAGGCCGTCGCCCAGCTGGAGCGGCAGGTGGACCAGATCATCCGCACCGCCCGCGCCCAGCGCGCCGCGGGCCCTGGCGGCGGGCGCGGGGAGTACCCGGACGCGGCCGAGGTGATCAGGGAACGGATGGAGTTCTGGTCGGCGCTCGCCGAGGACGAGGGGCGCGAGGCCAGCCTCGCCGGCGTGGACCAGCCGCTGCGGGTGCCGGTGGCCAGGGCCGAACTCGCCGCCGCCCTCGACGCGTTGCTCGGCAACGTCTTCCGGCACACCCCGGAGGGCACCGCCTTCGCCGTGGACGTGCACCGGGCGGGCGGCGCGGGCGACGCCGTCATCGTCCTGGTCTCCGACGCGGGCCCCGGCATCGCGGACCCCGAGGCGGCGCTGCGCCGCGGCCAGGGCGCCGGCGGGCCGGGTTCGACCGGCCTCGGACTCGACATCGCCAGGCGCCTGGCCGAGTCGACCGGCGGCGACCTGCGCATCGGGCGCTCGGTGCTCGGCGGCGCCGAGATCCGGCTGTGGCTCGCGCTGGACGGCGGGCTCGCCGGCAGAGGGCAGGCCCCGGCCCGGCGCCGCGGGACGCGGCACCGGGCACGGGGCCAGGTGTCCCCTGCCCACCTTCCCGAAGCCGGCGCCGGGGCGGGCTCCGGAAAGGTTTCCGGGATGGGCACGGGGAGTGTGTGGGAGAAAGCGCGCCGGCGGACGCGTCGTTAGCGCCCCGGCGGCTGCTGCCCGCGGGTCAGGCGAGCGCCGGCAACTCGTTCGCGGCCGCCACCGAGGCGTACCAGCGGGCGCTCGACTTCGGGGTCCGCTCCAGCGTCTCGAAGTCCACGTGGACGACGCCGAAGCGCTTGCTGTAGCCGTAGGCCCACTCGAAGTTGTCCAGCAGCGACCAGACGTAGTAGCCGCGGACGTCCGCGCCCTGCTCGATCGCCTTGTGCACGGCCGTGAGGTGCCCGTGCAGGTACGCGATCCGCTCCGGGTCGTGGACCGCGCCGGACGCGTCCGGCTTGTCCTCGAAGGCGGCGCCGTTCTCCGTGATGTAGAGGGCCACGCCGGGCGCCTCGCGGTGGAAGCGCAGCAGCAGGTCGGTCAGGCCCGTGGGGTCGACGGCCCAGCCCATGTCCGTGCGCTCGCCGGGCGCCGGGTGGAACTCGACGTCCTCGGAGCCGACCCACTGGGAGTACTCGGAGACGCCGTGGCCGTCGTTGCCCGCGACCCGCTCCTCGCCGCTGGGCGCGGAGACGATCGTCGGCGTGTAGTAGTTCAGCCCGAGGAAGTCGATCTCCTGGTGGATCGTGGCCTCGTCGCCCGGGCGCACGAAGGACCAGTCGCTCACGCGCGCGGTGTCCTCCCGCAGGTCGGCCGGGTAGCCGCCGTGCAGCATCGGGTCGGAGAAGATCCTGGTGTGCAGCGCGTCGATGCGCCGCGCGGCGTCGAGGTCGGCGGGCGCGTCGGTCCGCGGGCGGATGACGCCCGGGTTGAGCGACACGCCGATCTGGGCGTCCCGCGGCAGCACCGAGCGCAGGGCCTGCACGCCGAGGCCGTGCGCCAGGTTGAGGTGGTGCGCCGACTTCAGCACCGCCTCCGGCTCGTGCCGCCCCGGCGCGTGCACGCCGGAGCCGTAGCCGAGGAAGGAGCTGCAGAAGGGCTCGTTGAGGGTGGCCCACAGCTTCACGCGGTCGCCGAGCGCCTCGCCCACGATCCGGGCGTACTCGGCGAAACGCTCCGCCGTCTCCCGCTCGGGCCAGCCGCCGGTGTCCTCCAGGTCCTGCGGGAGGTCCCAGTGGTACAGGGTGACCACCGGCGTGATGCCCTTCTCCAGCAGGCCGTCCACCAGCTGCCGGTAGAAGTCGAGGCCGCGCTGCACGGCCGGGCCGCGGCCGGTGGGCTGGACGCGCGACCAGGACACCGAGAACCGGTAGGCGCCGAGGCCGAGTTCCGACATCAGGTCGATGTCCTCGCGCCAGCGGTGGTAGTGGTCGCAGGCCACGTCGCCGGTGTCTCCCGCGAACACCTTGCCCGGCGTGTGGGCGAAGGTGTCCCAGATGGAGGGGGTGCGGCCGTCCTCGCGCGCCGCGCCCTCGATCTGGTAGGAGGCGGTGGCCGAGCCCCAGAGGAAGTCGGCCGGAAAGGCCCGGGGTGGGTTTTGAGTCATGGAAGCGCTCCCATTCTTGCTCGGAGAGGGGGGATGTCGAACGGCTGGGCGGGAGCTCAGCCTTTGAGAGCCCCGTTCATGATGCCGCCGACGATCTGCCGGCCGAACACCACGAACGCGAGGAGCAGCGGCAGCGTGCCGATCAGTGCGCCGGCCATGATGATGCCGTTGTCCGGCACATAGCCCCGGCCCAGGTTGGTCAGCGCGACCTGCACGGTCGGGTTCTGCTGGGTGAGCGCGATGATCGGCCAGAAGAACTCGTTCCACGCCATGACGAAGGTCAGCATCGCCAGCACGGCCATGGCGGGCCGCGCCGCGGGGAACACCACGTGCCACACCACGCGAAGGCTGCTGGCCCCGTCCACCCTGGCGGCCTCGATCAGCTCGCCGGGCAGCGCCTGGGAGAGGTACTGCCGCATGAAGAAGACGCCGAAGGCGCTGACCATCATCGGCAGGATGACTGCCTGGAGGTGGTCGGTCCACTCCAGCTTGGCCACGGCCATGAACATCGGCACCACGGTCAGCTGGGGCGGCACCATCATCGTCCCGATGACGAGCAGCATCAGCAGGTTCTTCGCCCGGAAGCGCAGCTTGGCGAAGGCGAAGCCGGCCAGGGTCGCGAACAGCACCGTCGAGACGGTGATGCAGCTGGCGACGAACAGCGTGTTGACCATCGCGTGGCCCATGTTGCCCGTGTTCCAGGCCTCGTCCAGGTTGTGCCACAGCCTGGGGCCGAACCAGAACGGCGGGGTCGGCTTGTTCAGCCGCGAGTTGTCCCACGAGGAGGCGAACATCTGCCACACCAGCGGGTAGAGCGACCCGATGGTGAAAAGCGTCAGGATGGTGTACGTCAGCCAGCCGGCGTGCATCTGGCGGCCCGCGCTGCCCGCGCGGCGGCGCCTGCGGCGCCGTGTCGCCGGCTCACGGCTGCTGAGCGGCGTGCTCTGGGTGGTGGTGGCCATTACGAGGACTCCTCGAGGGTGTTGCTGCTCACCCATCGGGAGAGCGCCCAGTAGATCAGCCCGATGAAGATGAGGATCAGGAACATCGTCCAGGCGATCGCCGCGGACCGGCCGAGGTTCCGGTTGGTCCAGCCCATGTCGTACATGTACAGGCCGAGCGTCTGGAACTGGCCCTGCGAGCCGCCGCCGGGGTCGCCGTCGTTGAAGAGCATCGGCTCGCCGAACAGCTGGGTGGCGCCGATCGTGGAGACCACGATGGTGAACAGCAGCGTGGGCCGCAGCATCGGCAGCGTGACGTTGCGGAACTGCTGCCAGCGGGAGGCGCCGTCGAGCGCCGCCGACTCGTAGAGATCGTTCGGGATGGCCTGCATGGAGGCCAGGTAGATCAGCGTGTTGTAGCCGGTCCACCGCCAGATCACGATCGAGGAGACGGCGATCTTGGAGGTCCAGTCGCCGGCCCGCCAGTCGATGTTGTCGATCCCGAGGAAGCCGAGACCCCAGTTGATCGCGCCGTAGTCGCGGCCGAACAGCATGGCGAAGACCATGGAGGCCGCCGCGATCGAGGTGGCGTAGGGGGTCAGCATCGCGACGCGCCAGAACATGCTGCCGCGCAGCCGGTAGTTCAGCAGGTGGGCCAGGCCCAGGGCCATCGCCAGCTGCGGCACCGTCGAGATGACGCCGATGAAGAAGGTGTTGCGCAGGGCCCGCCAGAAGAACTCGTCGTCCCACAGCCGCGTGAAGTTCTCGATGCCGTTCCACTCCATGTCGTTGGGGTGGACGAAGGAGACCGAGTGCAGCGAGGCCCAGCCCGTGTAGAGCAGTGGGAAGAGGCCGAAGGCCGCGAAGAAGAGGAAGAAGGGCGAGATGAAGGCGTACGGGCTGTACTTGATGTCCCACCGGTAGCGGCGCGAGCGCCACCGCATGCGCCGTTCCCGCTTGGCCCGGGAGGCCGGGTCCTGTGCGGCGTGCTTCTTGGTGGTTCCCCCTGCGGTCTTCGCGGCGGAGTCGTCGGGGGCCGCCTCGCCGGGCGGCGTTTCCTTGGTCAGGCGCGGGGCCGCGCCCCCCGCATCTGCGGGGGGCGCGGCCTTGGTGCGGTCAGTCGTCATCTACCTGTCCCGGGTCATTCCGCGAGGGCGTTTTCCAGCGAGCTCAGGGCGTCGTCCCAGGCGTCGTCGGGGTCGGTGCCGTTCTGCTCGATGGAGAGCAGAGCCTGGTTGGTGAACGTCTCCTGGATGATCTGGTCGTTCGGGCCGATCGGGCTGGAGGGGATCTGCGCCGCGGCCTCGGAGAAGAACTGCCCGATCGGGGCGTCTCCGAAGTACGGGTTGGTCGCGTTCAGCACCTCCGGCGCCTGCTGCGCCTCGGCGGAGCTGGGGTAGCTGCCGCGCTCGGTGAAGAGCTTGGCCTGCTGCTCGGGGGCGGTCAGCCACTGGGCCAGGGCGACGGCCTCGTCGTGGTGGTCGCTCGCCTCGGGAACGCCGATGAAGGAGCCGCCCCAGTTCGACGGGGCAGGGCTGGCGGCGATGTTCCACAGGCCCTGCTGGTCCTCACCGGCGGTGGAGGCGATGTAGCCGAGCATCCAGGCCGGGCAGGCGGCCAGGGTGGCGAACGCGCCGTTGGTCATGGCGGCGTTCCACGGGTCGGTGAACTGCTGGACGTCGTCGGTCAGGTCCCCCTGGGCGGCCTGGACGGCGTAGTCCCAGGCGGTCTGGACCGCCTCGCTGTTCTCGTAGACCTCCTCGCCGGCGGCGTTCGTGTACCGCTCCTCGTAGCCGGAGACCACCGCGTTGAACATGCCGCCCGCGGCGTCCATCCAGGTCACCCCGTCGGGGGCGTTCTCCTTGAACTCCTCGCCGGCCGCCAGGTAGGAGTCCCAGGAGGAGAACAGCTCGCCGACGGCCTCGGGGTCGGTCGGCAGCCCGGCCTGCTCGAAGTAGTCCGTCCGGTAGCAGATGCCGGTCGGGCCGATGTCGGTCCCGAGGGCGATCAGCCGGCCGTCGGCGTCGGTGGCCTGGTCGACCTTGAAGGGCATGAAGTGGCTGGTGTCCACGTCGTACTCGTTGAAGTCGACCCAGGCATCCGGCAGATCGTGGGTCATCTCGGCGATGTTGCCGATCTCGATCGCCTGGATGTCGTCCAGGCCGGCGTTCTGCGAGAGGTGGGTGCGCAGCGCGGTGATGTAGTCGCCGTTCTCCGTGGTGGAGTCCTGCTCGATCTTGATCTCCGGGTGCAGCTCCATGTACTCGTCGTACAGCCCGGCCTCCTGGAAACCGAACTGGCCGAAGACGCCGACTCTGAGGGTGAGCTGATCGCCGTCGCCACCGCTGCCGTCGTCGTCATCGCTCGAACAGGCGGCCAGGAGGCCGGCGGCGAGGGTGGCGGAAAGACCGAGGGCGAAAGCTCTGCTTGTTCGGCTCAGTGGCCGGCGGGTGGTGCGGACTGTGTTACGCATGACGGGTCGTCCTCCTGGCGCACACTGACGTTGCCTTCCCAGCTGTGGTGCGACACGTGGGGGATAGGGGGTGCCTGGGCTCGGAACGTACGGGATCTGTAGGGTTTCGGTTGCGTGGGAGCGCTCCCAGTTGTGATGGGTTGAAGGGTTCCCGAAGCCCGAGGCAAGTGTCAAGGCCACAGACGGTCCGTCTCGGATTCCGTGATGTAGTTGGAGTCTGGGGCACAAACGGGAGGAACAGATGGCAGTGTCAAGGCGCGGTACTGGCCGCGACGGGAGGCCGACCCTTGAACAGGTCGCGGCCCGCGCCGGTGTCGGCCGCGGGACGGTGTCCCGGGTCATCAACGGCTCGCCGCGGGTGAGTGACCGCACCCGCGCGGTCGTCCAGCAGGCGATCGCCGACCTGGGCTACGTCCCGCACCGGGCCGCGCGGGCGCTCGCGGCCAACCGCTCGGACGCCATCGCCCTCGTGGTGCCCGAGGTGGAGTCCAGGCTCTTCGCCGAGCCGTACTTCTCGGGCATCATCCGCGGGGTCAGCCTGGAGCTCGCCGACACCGACATCCAGCTGCTGCTGACGCTGATCAGGACCCCGAAGGAACGGGCCAGGTTCGCGCAGTACGCCTCGGGGAACCGCGTGGACGGCGTGCTGCTGGTCTCGGTGCACAAGGACGACCCGCTGCCCGACCAGCTCTCCGAGCTGGGCATTCCCGTGGTGATGAACGGCCGCAGGTCCGCCGAGGAGATGGTCCCGCACGTGGACTGCGACAACGTCGGGGGCGCACAGCTGGCCGTGGAGCACCTCATCGGGCGCGGGCGCAGGACCGTCGCGACGATCACCGGCTCGCTGGACATGTACGCGGCCCGCTGCCGTCTCGAGGGCTACCAGGAGGCGATCAGGGCGGCCGGGCACGAGCCGGACGAGGAGCTGATCGCGAGCGGCGACTTCAGCGAGGAGGGCGGCCACGCGGCGATGCGGCAGCTCCTGACGCGGCGGCCCTCGCTGGACGCGGTGTTCTGCGCCTCGGACCTCATGGCCATCGGCGCCAGGCGGGCGCTGCGCGAACTCGGGCGGACCATCCCGGGCGACGTGGCGCTGGTCGGCTTCGACGACTCCTCGCTGGCCCAGCACATGGACCCCTCGCTCACCAGCGTCCGGCAGCCCATGGAGGGCATGGGGCGGGCCATGACGCGGACTCTACTCGCGGAGATCGGCAACGAGGGCCCCGACCACCCGGGCCTGGTGCTGCCCACCGAGCTGGTGCGGCGGGCCTCCTCCTGAGCCGCGCGGGAGGCCCGGGGGCGCTTCCCCGAGGTCCCGGACGCCGCGGCTCCGGGGCACTCAGCTCCCGTTCCGCGCGCGGGGACCGTGCCCGATTCCGCCCCGCGGGGCAGGGACGTGGCGAACCGGTGGTGGGGGCGCCGGCTTCGCCTGGTGGAGACACGGGGGCCGGGGGAGGCTGACGGAGCACCTCTGCAATGCCGGCCGCCCGCCGGGGGCGGGTGCGGCCGGGGCGAGGCCCCGGGGAGGCCGCGCCGGCGGCGGGCCGGACGGGAGGCGCAAGGCCCGGGGGCGTGTGGCCGGTTGTGCGCGTATCGCCGGGGTGGAGGGCGCGCGGGCGCGCGCCCCGAGGGACGCGGCACGCCCGCTGGGGGCGCCCGATTTCGGCCGCCGGGGAACGGCCGCGTGCGGGGGTGGGAAAACGGCGGGAAAGCGCCGGGGCAATGCCGGGACAATGCCGGGAAAACGCCGGGAAAACGCCGGGAAACCCCCGGGGGAGGGCCGCCGCCGCGCTCCCCGCTGCCGGGAAACGGGACATGTCCCGGCCGAACGCCGCGGGAAGCGGGCCCTTTCCGGCGGGCCGCGCGGAGCGCGGAAAAGGGCGCCAGGCGCGGGAACAGGTGCCCTTTCCATTCATCTCTTGTATCTCTTGTGTGGCCTTCCTGCGGCCTCGTGCGGCCGGCGTCCGCGGTCAGGCGACGTCGCGGGACCGGGAACGGCCGTTGCCCGGTTCGAGGTTCCAGGTGACGATCCGCCGGGGGTGGACGCGGATGACGTCCTTGCTGAACACGTCGGGCGCCACCGGCGGGACCTCCAGGACCAGGGCCTCGGCGCGGCCGCGGATCTCCACGCCGCGGCCCCAGCCGGGCGCGACCGGGTCGTCGGCCGGCGCCATGTCGTCCACGAGCACCGAGACCTCGGGCCGGGCGACGGCGTTGCGGTACTTCTGGCTCTTCGCCATGTCGGGGCCGCCGATGTCGATGGTGCCGTCCTCGTTGAGCCGGAAGCCCACGGGCCGGACCTGGGGGCGGCCCTCGCGGTCGGTGGTCGCCAGCCTGGCCAGGCGCTGCGACGCCAGATAGGCGCGTTCCTTCTCGGTGAATACCATGCCGCCGAGCCTAGAAGTTCAAGCGGGGTTGAGGTCAACCTTCCCGGGCCCCGGCGCGTTCCGGGGCCCGGGCCGCCCGGTGGCCGGGCGACGCGCGGCGGGCGCGGCGTGCCCGGCGGGCGAGGTGGGCGAGGTGGGCGAGGGGAAGCGCGGCGAGCAGCGCGGCGAGCCCGGTGACGCCCGGCCAGCCGAGCAGGGCGAAGGCGCGCACGCCGAGCCAGGAGCCGAGGCCGCCGCCGAGGAAGGCGCAGGTCATGTAGGCGGTGTTCAGCCGGCCGCGGGCCTCGGGCCGGAGGCTGAACACCCGTGCCTGGTGGGCGACCTGGCCGCTTTGCATGGCCGCGTCGAGAAGCAGGGCGCCCAGGGTCAGCGCCACCAGGCCGGGGGCGCCGCGCAGGGCGCCCAGGGAGAGGACGCCGGTGGCGGCCAGGGTGCCCAGCAGGCAGACCGCGCTCACCGGGTCGGGGCCGTGGCGGTCCACGCGGCGGCCGGCGAGCGGCGTGCAGAGGACGCTCCCGGCGCCGGCCAGAGCGACCAGGCCCACCGCCTGCGAGCCGAGGCCGTACGCCGGGCCCGTCAGGTACAGGGCGATGCTCGTCCAGGCAGCGCTGAACCCGCCGAAGACCGCGGCCTGGTACCAGCAGGAGCGCCGCAGTTCCGGCTCCTCGCGCAGCAGCCGCGGGGCGGCGGCCACCAGGGAGGCATACCGCTCGCGCGAGGCGGGCGCGGTGTCCGGGAGGGCGCGGCGCAGCACCGCGGCGAGGAGGGCCGCGAGCAGGGCGGCGGCGTAGTACGGCGCGCGCCAGCCGAGCCACTGGCCGAGGGAGCCGCCGAAGGTGCGGGCCAGGAGTATGCCGGCGACCAGGCCGCTGAGCAGCGTGCCGGTGACGGCCCCGCGGCGGTCGTCCGGGACCAGACCGGCGGCCATCGGGATGACGATCTGCGGGACGACGGTGGCGGCCCCGGTCAGGGCGCCGGCCGCCACGAGCGCCGGCAGGCCGGGGGCGCTGCCCGCGGCGAGCAGGCCGATCCCGGTGACCGCGAGCAGCAGGGGGATCAGCCGGCGGTGCGGCACCCGGTCGCCGAGCGGGACGAGGAGGAAGAGGCCGAGGGCGTAGCCGAACTGGGTGGCGATGACCGCGGCGGCCGCGGCGCCCGGGGAGACGCCGAGCCCGTCGGCGGCCAGTGGGCTGATGGCCTGGGGGAAGTAGATGTTGGCCACCGCGATGCCGCAGGTGGCCGCGAGGAGCGGGAGGAGGCCGGGCCTGAGGCCGGTGCCCCGGGGTGCGTGGTGGTCGCGCAAGGGATAAGGCCTTTCCGGTGACGGGCGGCGGGCGGCGGCGGAATCGGTTCGCCGGGGCGCCGGCCGGCACCGCCGGGCGCACGGCGAGGGGCGCGGTACGGGAAGAGGCAACCCGGGAACCGGTATTACCGGTTCCGCAGCGTACCAGTTGAACCGGTTCCCGGGGGATAGGATCGGCCGGGTGAACGCGCGCGAGGCACGGCAGGCCGAGGCGCCCGCCTTCCGGCAGGGGGCGGGCCGCCTGTGCCTGGACTTCATCAGAACGCTGCGGCACCGGGGCGCGGCCCGGGAGGCGGAGGAACTGCAGGGCGAGGCCGAACTCCGCGCGTGGGTCGACCAGTTCGGCCCCTGTCCGGCCGGCGCGGGGCCGGCGGACGCGGCCGGGGCGCGGCGGCTGCGGGAGGCGGTGCACGCACTGATCCACGCCTTCCGCGGCCCGGGCGGAGTCGCCGCCTGCCCCGCCGCCGCCCGGCGCCTGGTCAACCGGTTCGCCGCCCTCCCGGTGCCGGCCCCGGAGCTGACGGCGGCCGGTGAGCTGCGCCACCGCGCGGACGACCCGGTCCAGGCGACGCTGGCCCTGATCGCCCGCGACGCCCTCGACCTGGTCGCCACGCCCGAGACGGCCGCCCGCCTGCACGAGTGCGCCGCCCCCGACTGCCGCGCCCTCTTCCTGGACAACTCCCGCCCCGGCAGGCGGCGTTGGTGCTCCATGAGCAGCTGCGGCAACCGGGCGAAGAAGACGAGCTTCCGCGAGCGGGCCGCTCGGGGCACCCCGGCCCCCTGACCGGTGGGCCCGCCCCTCGCCCCGGTGGCGGGCGCGGGCCCGGGAGGGGCGGCCCCCGCGGGAGGCGGGCGCCGGGGCCCCGCGGGGAGGGCCGCGAACGGCGGACGGCCCCGGGAGCCAGGGTGTGTCGGCCGGAGGGGCGCGCCGCGGGCCGTGATCCTGGGGGGAACGCAACGGGCCCGGAGCCGGGGGCGGGGGCGCCGGGAGCGCCGGGTGGACCGCCGGAGGACGGAGGGTGCGGTGGCGAAGGAGCCGCTGATGCTGGGCGAGGTGCTCGCGGCGGCCGAGAACGCCGCCCCCTCGCGATCCATCGACGTGGTGGCGCGGAACCTGCGGGACCGCTTCGGCGCGCGCTCCGTCTCCTTCAGGTTCCTCGACGTCGTCGGCCGTCAGGTGGTGCGGGTGGGCGCCGAGGCCGACGCCCCGGAGGAGCAGGAGGCGGAGCGCATCCCGCTGGCCGGAAGCCTGTACGAGCAGGTGCTGCGCACCCAGCGGGTGGTCACCGCGGACACGGGGGACCGGGAGCGGCGGGTGCTGGCGCGCGTCACCAACCGCGGCGACGCCATCGGCGTGCTCGAACTGACCCTGCCCGAGGCCGACGGCGAGGTGCTCGAACAGATCGGCCAGGGCGCGCACGCGCTGGCGTACCTCCTCGTCACCGACCGCCGCTTCACCGACCTCTACGACTGGGGGCAGCGCACCACCCCGGTGAGCCTGGCCGGCGAGATCCAGCGGGAACTGCTGCCTTCGGCCTCCTGCTGCGAGGCGGACCAGTTCGTGCTCGCCGGGGCCGTCGTCCCCGCCGACGACATCAGCGGCGACACCTACGACTACACCCTCGACCGGGACACCCTGCACCTGTCCGTGACCGACGCCATGGGCCACGACGTCCGCGCCGCGCTGCTCGCCACCCTGCTGGTCAACGCCTCACGCGGCGCCCGCCGCGCCCGGCTCGACCTGGCCGGCCAGGCCCGCCGCGTGCACGAGGCGCTCCGGAACCACGGCGGAGGGGAGGCGACGGCCACCGGCCAGCTGCTGCGCTTCTCGCTGGACACCGGCCGCGCCTGGCTGGTCAACGCCGGCCACCCCTGGCCGCTGCGGCTGCGCGACGGCCTGGTCGAGGAGCTCACCCCCCGCGTCGACCTGCCCTTCGGCCTGCAACCCGACGGCGTCTACGAGGTACAGGAACTGCCCGTGTGCCCCGGCGACCGGCTGCTCTTCTACACCGACGGCCTGCAGGACCGGGAGGCGGCGGCCGTCGACCTGCCCGCGCGCCTGCGGGAGACCGCCGCCCTGCACCCACGCGAGGTGGTCCGCGCGCTCACCGCCGAGGTGAGCGAGGCCACCGGCGGCCACCCCAGGGACGACGCCACCGTCCTGTGCCTGGACTGGCACGGCCCAGGCACCGGCGGCCGCCGCGCCCGGGCCGGGGCGCCCGGGCCGGGGCGCCCGGGCCGGGGCGCCCGGGCCGGGACCCGGGGGCTGAGCGGCCGCCGCCCGGCGCAAAGGCCGAGGGCCCCGGCGGGAGTGTCCGGGGCCCTCGGGTGTGTCGGGCGGCGAACGCCGCTCGTCCCGGGGTTCCTACGCGTCGGGGAAGAGACGGTTGTAGGTGGCCAGGGCGATGGCGATGTCGGACTGCGCCCAGAAGCGGTGGTACGTGAAGGTGGGCACGTCGCCGCCGTTGAGGTAGTCCTCGACCTGGGGCCAGTTCGGGTCGTCCTCGTACCAGGTGCGGATCGACTCGAAGGTGGAGCCAGGCTCGATGGTGTCGCCGTTGGGCATGGTGCCGCTCCAGCCGGACGGGATGTAGATCTCGTCCTCGAAGCGGCTGTAGTCCTCGCGGGGCTCCTCGACCGAGATGCCGACGCCGTCGTCGTGCGCGAGCAGCGCGTCCAGCAGGCCGGAGGCGGTCTCCTGGGCCGCGGTGTCCCCGCTGGCGGCGGCGTAGTAGGAGAGGGCGTTGGCCAGCGAGCCGGTCACGCCCACGTCCTGCGAGTAGCTGTCGACGCTCACGTGCAGGCCCGCGTTGTCACCCGGGTTGTCCGGGTCCCAGGTGTCGGGCTGGCCGTCCCAGGAGAGGTTCGACGGGATCTGGAAGTCGCCGCCCTCCCCGATGGTCACCTCGCCGAGCACCCAGTCGACCCACTTGTCGAGGATCGCCCCGGCCCGCTCGTCGTTCGTCGCGTAGTAGTACTCGGCCAGCCGCTGCATCGACCAGGCCTGCATGCCGAACCAGCGGTTCGACGGCGGGTCGTGGTAGACGGGCTGCTCGTCGTAGTACATGCCGTAGAACGTCGAGGTGCCGGACGGGGGCTGGGCGTAGTGGCCCTGCCAGCTGTTGGTGGCACCGCCGGCGATGGCGCCCTCGGAGGACTGCAGCCACTGGTAGAACTCCAGCTGCCGATCCAGGCTCCCGGCCCAGTCGTCGCCCGCGGTGGGCGACTCGGGGGTCATGCCGCCCTCGCTCAGCGCGTAGGCGGCCATCGGGTTCTGGTAGCCGAAGTGGGCGTAGCTGGAGCCGATGCGCCAGGCCCAGCCGGCGTTCGTGTCCAGGGCGCCGCCCCAGGCGTAGTACCAGGAGAGCAGCTGGTGGCTGCTGTTCTTGCCGCTGCCGGCCGGGCAGGCCGACTCGCCGACGCAGTCCCCGACCTCCTTGAAGTACTTGTCGTACATCGCGTAGCGCAGGTAGTCGCCCATCTCGGACGCCTTGGCGACGACGTCCGCGACCTGGGCGGCGTTGCCCTGCTCGCTCGCCCACTGCCCGGCCCAGTACGCCGCCTGGATGGCCCGCGCGTCCGCGTCGGGCGCGTTGGTGTAGCGCCACTGCTTGGCGTACGAGGCGTCGCCGGTGAACAGGTCGAGGTACCCGTTCTGCCCGCCGTAGGTGAAGTCCTCGCAGGAGGGCTGGGTGACGGTCTCCCAGGTGGACTCGCCCGGGCCGCGCTGGAAGGTGTTGATGAACGTCGGCTCGCCGCTCGTCCCACCGCACACGTCGCCGTAGCCGTAGACGTCGTCCACGTCCTGCAGCCAGTGCATGCCGTAGATGTCGTCGGTGCCGTAGGTCGAGGACAGCTCGTCCGCGAGGGGGTCCTGGCCGACGGGCACGTTGCCGTCCAGCTGCGCCGGGTAGTCCGAGGGGTCGTCGGACTCGGGCGCGTAGGTGGCGGGCGAGGACGGGTTGTAGAAGCTGTTGGTGGGCTGCTCGTCGTGCTCGGGGATCATGTACTGCTCCATGAGCGCCCAAGCGTCGTTGAACGGCCCCCAGTCCCCGGTGACCTGCCCGTACTCGGCCTCCAGCCAGATGAGGTACGAGTACGCCTCGGAGGTCGTCTCGTGTCCCTGGTCGGGGGCCTCGACGATCAGCGTCTCCACCGAGTGGTAGGGGATGCCCTCGGGGGAGAAGTACCCGTTGGCCGGGTCCTTGATCTCGTTGTACAGGTTGAGGAAGTCTTCCTCGTAGGCCGTCAGGTGGGGGTCCTCGCCGAAGGGCGAGGCCGAGCTGCCCTGGGCGGCGCCGGTCAGGCCCAGCGGGAGGGCCAGGGCGAGGGCGCCGATCGTCCACAGCCGCCTGTTCCTTCGCGACTGTGCCTTCCGGGATCTCGGGGTGGTGGGGGAATGTCGCAGGCCCCGAGTGGGGACCCGCAGGTGGACCCGCATGGTGCCTCCTCGCGATTCGTGGGGGATGAGGAGCTGCACACGCCCGCAGTGGCGTGCACACGGAAACCAGTGGGAGCGCTCCCAAGCTTTGAGCAATGGATTCCAGGCGTCAAGACCCTTGCGAAATCCCGCGGTTGCGGGGCAGGTCAGCGGTAATTTCTCGAACGACCCCTTGGCGCGGAGGGGGCTTGTGGCCTACCGTCCCTTCAACCAGTGGGAGCGGTCCCAAGCTGTCGGACGCCTCGGACGGCGTGCCTGACGACCTGGAGTCGCTCCGCATGCACCCCCACATCCCCCACACCCCCCACATCCACCCCCACCCTCTTCGCCGGGCGTCCTGCCGGTCTTCCCGCCGGCGTTTTCGCCGGCTGCCACCGGCTCGTGTTCGGCGAGCGAGAACGAGTACCCGCAGGTCCGTTTCCCTTCCCGGGCGGTGCCACGCCGCGGGCGGCCCCGTGCTGCCCACGGTGGGGCCCGGCGGCATGCGTGGGTGTGCGACGTGCCCGTGGGCGATGCCGGTGAGGCACCGCAGACGGCCCCCGGGCGACAGACGCCGCCCGCCTCCGCACGGCTGCCGGACCCCGGTGAACCTGCCGGAGATTTCCGTTCATTCCCGATCACGACGACGGCACACCGGCCCCTCGGCGGGTCCGGCGCCGGCGCAAGTCTGGAGGAACCACAGCAATGAGCCGCACCAACCCCCCACCCCGGCGCCGCACGCAGCGGACGCTCGTCATGGGCGCCCTGGCCGGCGCCATGGCCCTCACGCTGGGGACGATGAACTTCGCGTCGGCCGACGAGGCCCCGCACACCCTGGCCCGAGTCGACAACCCCTATGAGGGCGCCCAGGTCTACGTCAACCCGGAGTGGTCCGCGCTGGCCGCGGCCGAGCCGGGTGGCAGCGCGGTCGCCGACGAGCCGACCGCCGTATGGCTGGACCGGATCGCGGCGATCGAGGGCGTCAACGGCGGGATGGGCCTCGCGGACCACCTCGACGCCGCCCTGGAGCAGGCCGGTGGCCAGCCGATCGTCTTCCAGGTCGTGATCTACGACCTGCCCGGCCGCGACTGCGCGGCGCTGGCCTCCAACGGCGAGCTGGGCCCCGACGAGATCGACCGCTACGAGTCGGAGTTCATCGACCCGATCGTGGACATCCTCAGCGACTACTCCTCGAACGAGAACCTGCGGGTGGCCACGGTCGTCGAGATCGACTCGCTGCCCAACCTGGTCACCAACGTCTCGGGCGAGACCGCCACCGCCAACTGCCAGACGATGGCGCAGAACGGGAACTACCAGACCGGCGTCTCCTACGCGCTGGACAAGCTGGGTGACATCCCGAACGTCTACAACTACATCGACGCCGGTCACTACGGCTGGCTGGGCTGGGACAGCAACTTCGCCCCGTCCGCGCAGCTGTTCTACGAGACGGCGACGATGAACGGCGCCACCGTGGACGACGTCACCGGGTTCATCGTGAACACCGCCAACTACGGCGTGAACACCGAGCCCTACTACGCCGTCACCGACTCGGTGAACGGCACCTCGGTGCGTCAGTCCGACTGGGTGGACTGGAACTACTACGTCGACAACCAGTCGTTTGCGCTGGCCTTCCGGGACGAGCTGGTCTCGGACGGCTTCAACAGCGACATCGGCATGCTGATCGACACCTCCCGCAACGGCTGGGGCGGCTCCGACCGTCCCACCGGGACCTCCTCGGCGACGGACGTGAACACCTACGTCGACGAGAGCCGTACCGACCGCCGCCTGCACCCCGGCAACTGGTGCAACCAGGCCGGTGCCGGCCTCGGTGAGCGGCCGACCGCGGCGCCCGCGGCCGGGATCGACGCCTACGCGTGGATCAAGCCTCCGGGGGAGTCGGACGGCGCGAGCGAGGAGATCCCGAACGACGAGGGCAAGGGCTTCGACCAGATGTGCGACCCGAGCTACGGCGGCAACCCGCGCAACCAGAACCACCCCTCTGGCGCGCTGGGTGACGCTCCGCTCTCAGGTCACTGGTTCTCCGCCCAGTTCCAGGAGCTGCTCGCCAACGCCTACCCGCCGTTGTAAACCGGCCCTCCGCCGAGGGTCAGGTGCGGCCCGTCCCGCCCGTGGCGGGCCGCACCCCGCACGGCCACGGGTGAATGCCGAAGTCCGCAGGTTCCACGACGGCTCCCGGTTCCCGCCCGCCACCCGGCGCGCGGGGCCGGGAGCCGCCGGGCGACCGGTCGGGCGCGCGCCCTTCCGCGGTCCCCCACGCGGGGCGTGCACACGGGCGCGCCGCCCGATCGCCCCACGCGGGCACCATGCGACCCCCCACGCGCCGCCCCCCGGCACCCGCCAGGTGCCGGGGGGCGGATGCCGTGGCGCGCCCGGGGCGTCACGGGCACCAGAGGAACCAGCAGCCGTCGTCCTCGTCGCCGTCTCCTTCGTCCCCCTCGTCCCCGCCGTCCGAGCCGCCCGGCGTGCCGTCCGTCTCCGAGGGGTCGGGTTCCGCGGGGCTGGACGAGTCGCCGTCCGAGGGCGACTCGGGGTCGGTGGGCCCGTCGCTCGTCCGGACGCTGCCGTCCTCCCGCACCGGGGGCGGGCTCTCCCCGGCCGGCGACTCGGGCGCCTCCTCCTCTTCCGTCGCGGTCTCCTCGGCGCTCGCGCTCTCGGTCGCGGTGGCCGCGGGCTGCGTGCGCTCCGCGTTCCCGGCCTGCTCGTTCGCGCTCTCCTCGTCGCCGGCCTGCTCGGTCTCCTCCGAGTGGTCGGCGGCCTGCGTGTCGCGCTCCGCGTGGGTGGGTTCGGCGGCCGGCATGACCATCTCGCCCACCTGCGCGACGGCGGCGCCGAGCACGACGATGCCGAGCACCGTGGCCAGGACGTACCTGCGCGGCAGGTGCTTGGAGGCGGCGTGCCGCTTGCCCGGGCGGCCGCGGCCCTCGCGCGTCGCGGCCACCGCGCCCGCCCCCGGCCCGTCGCCCGCCTCCTCCTCGCCGCCGGGGCCTGGCCCGGGCGCCGCCGCGCGGGCGGCGACGGGCAGCGGCCGCGTTCCCGCCCGTTCACCGGGGCGGGCGGCCTCGGGACCGGCCTCGCCCGCCGGCGGGGCGACCCGCCCGCGGGCGGGTCCCCGCTCCTCGCGCGGCGGCTCCCCGCCTGCCGCCTCGCCGGCGTCCGTGGGGTCCGAGGAGGGAGCCGCGTCGCGCTCGGGCAGGCGCCGGCGCATGTCCCCGGCCAGGTATCCGGGCGTCAGCTCCCCACAACCAGGGCAGATCAACGCGCCGTTCAGATGCCGGCGGCAGGTCGTGCAGTAGTCCATGGCTCCCCGTTTCTGCGATGGACCGGTGGGGTGGCGAACACCATAGCGTCGAAGGTGTATTCGACGCGGCCGGAGCCCCGGGGCGTGTGTGCCCCGGGGCTCCGGTGTGTGTGTCCCGTGTGCATGCGGTGCGGGTCGGGTGGGTGGCGCGAAGGTCACCCACCCTTTCCCGCGAACGCCCGCGCCGCGTCAGCCCCCGAAGAGGTTGGCGTAGGTGGCCAGGGCGATGGCGATGTCGGACTGCGCCCAGAAGCGGTGGTACGTGAAGGTGGGCACGTCGCCGCCGTTGAGGTAGTCCTCGACCTGGGGCCAGTTCGGGTCGTCCTCGTACCAGGTGCGGATCGACTCGAAGGTGGAGCCAGGCTCGATGGTGTCGCCGTTGGGCATGGTGCCGCTCCAGCCGGACGGGATGTAGACCTCGTCCTCGAAGCGGCTGTAGTCGGCGCGCTCCTCGGGCACCGAGATGCCCATGCCGTCGGAGTGCTCCCACAGCGCGTCCAGCAGGCCGGCCGCCGTCTCCTGCGCCGCGGTGTCGCCGCTGGCGGCGGCGTAGTAGGAGAGGGTGTTGGCCAGCGAGCCCGTCACGCCCACGTCCTGGGTGTAGGAGGTGACGGTGACGTGCAGACCGCTGTTGCCGGTCGGGGTGCCGGTCCAGGTGTCGGGCTGACCGGACCAGGACAGCTCGGACGGGATCGCGTAGTCCCCGCCCTCGCCGATGGTGATCTCGTCCAGGACCCAGTCGACCCACTTGTCGAGCACCGCGCCCGCACGCTCGTCCCCGGTCGTGTAGTAGTACTCGGCCAGCCGCTGCATCGACCACGTCTGCATGCCGAACCAGCGGTTCGACGGCGGGTCGTGGTAGACGGGCTGCCAGTCGTAGTACATGCCGTAGAACGTCGAGGTGCCGGACGGCGGCTGACCGTAGTGGCCCTCCCAGCTATTGGTCGCGCCACCGGCGATGCCGCCCTCGGAGGACTGCAGCCACTGGTAGAACTCGATCTGCCGGTCCAGGCTCTGGTCCCAGTCGTCACCCGCGGTGGGCGAGTCGGGCGTCATGTTGCCCGCGTTGGACAGGGCCCAGGCGGCCATCGGGTTCTGGTAGCCGAAGTGCGCCGTGCTGGAGCCGATGCGCCAGGCCCAGCCCGCGCTCGTGTCCAGCGCGCCGCCCCAGGCGTAGTACCAGGACAGCAGGTAGTGGGCGCTGTTCTTGCCGCTGCCGGCCGGGCAGGCCGTCTCGCCCACGCAGTTGCCCACGCGCTTGAAGTACTTGTCGTACATCGCGTAGCGCAGGTAGTCGCCCATCTCGGACGCCTTCTCCACGACGCCCGCGACCTGCGAGCCGTTGCCCTGCTCGCTCGCCCACTGCCCGGCCCAGTACGCCGCCTGGATCGCCCGGGCGTCCGCGTCGGGCGCATCCGTGTAGCGCCACTGCTTGGCGTACGAGGCGTCGCCGGTGAACAGGTCGAGGTACCCGTTCTCGCCGCCGTAGGTGAAGTCCTCGCAGGAGGGCTGCGTGACCGTCTCCCACGTCGACTCGCCCGCGCCGCGCTGGAAGGTGTTGATGAACGTCGGCTCGCCGCTCGTCCCACCGCACACGTCACCGTAGCCGTAGACGTCGTCCACGTCCTGGATCCAGTGCATGCCGTAGATGTCGTCGGTGCCGTACGTCGAGGACAGCTCGTTGGCCAGCGGGTCCTGCCCCACCGGCACGTTCCCGTCCAGCTCGGCCGGGTAGTCCGAGGGGTCGTCGGACTCCGGCGCGTAGGTGGCGGGCGAGGACGGGTCGTAGAAGCTGTTGGTGGGCTGCTCGTCCGCCTCGGGGATCATGTACTGCTCCATGAGCTCCCAGGCGTCGTTGAACGGCCCCCAGTCCTCGGTGATCCGGCCGTACTCGGCCTCCAGCCAGATGAGGTACGAGTACGCCTCGGAGGTCGTCTCGTGTCCCTGGTCGGGGGCCTCGACGATCAGCGTCTCCACCGAGTGGTAGGGGATGCCCTCGGGGGAGAAGTACCCGTTGGCCGGGTCCTTGATCTCGTTGTAGAGGTCGAGGAACCGCTGCTCGTACTCGCCGTCCCCGGTGCCGCCGCCGAGTTCGGTGACGGTGATGGTGGCGGCGGTGTGGCCGGGCGCGGACGCGGTGAACGTCGCGGACCCGCTGCCCGAGGCATCGGCGGCGATGGTGATCGACTGGGTGATGTTCCAGTTCGACGGCGTGAAGGTGCGCGTCGCCGGGCCGCTGATCGACAGGCCGGTGTTCCCGCTGGTGCGGGCCACGCTGACGGTCACGTTCGAGGTGGGCTGGGTGTTCAGCCTGATGCCGAAGGTGCCGGTCTCCCCCTGCCGGACGGCCAGCGAGGAGGGCGAGGCCACGACGGCGGCCTCCTCCGTGGGCGGCTCGTCCTCACCGCAGGTCACCCCGTTCACGGAGAAGGAGGTGGGCGCGGTGTTGGAGCCCGAGTAGGAGAAGTTGGCACCCATGCTGACCGAGCCCCCGGCGGCGATGGTGCCGTTGTAGGACTCGTTGGTGACGGTGATGTTCTTGCCGGACTGCGACCACCGGCCGCTCCAGCCCTGCTGGAGCTGCTGGTTGCCACTGTAGGCGTAGGTCAGCGTCCAGTTGCTGGTCGGCGAGGTGCCCGTGTTGTGGATCGTGAGGTTGGCGGTGAAGCCTGAGCCCCAGTCGTTCGCGCTGTAGTCCACGTCACAGGCAAAGGCGGCGGCCTGGGCCGTGGAACTCTGGCTCAGGCCGGCAGTCAGGGTGAGGGGGAGGGCCAGCGCGACCATTGCGGCGATCCGGCCCCTGCGGGCGCGGCGTCTGCGCCGCGCCTCCGATGGGGGTGGCGCTCCTGCCGGAGCTCGTCTGAGAACCCGCATGACAGGGGTTCCTCCTTGCGGCTCGGAATACATGACTGCGCACGTGCAGTGGTCGCGAGTGAAGAACCAGTGGGAGCGCTCCCAAGGATGTGGCCAAGACGCGTACGCGTCAAGACCTTGGACGATCGGCGGTGGTGAACGCGTGACTTGCGTGCCCCAACTGGGGTTCCTGGTCATGTCACCGACACATTTCTTGAACAGAACCCTGGCGGAGGCGGGGCGTTGGCGCTACCTTCCCTTCAACCAGTGGGAGCGCTTCCAAGCTTGACGCCGGCACGGCCGCTGACCGGTCGCATCAGCGGACGGGCGTCGGGCATCGGACTCGGCAACCACCGAAAGGACTCTCATGAGCCGCACCAACCCCCCACCCAAACGCAGGCGTTCCGCGCTGCTGACGGCGGGTGTCCTGGTCGCCACCGCGATCGGCACCGGGGGCCTGATGCAGGGCACCGCGTCGGCCGCCGCCTTCGGGTGCGACGTGGACTACAGCGCCAATGACTGGGGCTCAGGCTTCACGGCCAACATCACCATTCACAACACGGGCACGTCGCCGACCAGCAACTGGACGCTGACCTACGCCTACAGTGGCAACCAGCAGCTCCAGCAGGGCTGGAGCGGCCGGTGGTCGCAGTCCGGCAAGAACATCACCGTCACCAACGAGTCCTACAACGGCGCCATCGCCGCCGGGGGCTCGGTCAGCATGGGCGGCAACTTCTCCTACTCGGGGTCCAACGCGGCCCCGACCTCGTTCTCCGTCAACGGCGTGGCCTGCAACGGCGGGAGCGACCCCGGCGACCCGGGCGACCCGGGTGACCCCGGGGACCCGGGCGACCCCGGCGACCCGCCCGGCGACCGCGTGGACAACCCGTACGAGGGCGCCGACGTCTACGTCAACCCGGAGTGGTCCGCGCTGGCCGCGGCCGAGCCGGGCGGCGACGCGATCGCCAACGAGCCGACCGCCGTGTGGCTGGACCGGATCGCGGCGATCGAGGGCGTCAACGGCGGGATGAGCCTCAGGGACCACCTCGACGCGGCCCTGGAGCAGGCGAACGGCGACCCGATCGTCTTCCAGACCGTGATCTACGACCTGCCCGGCCGCGACTGCGCGGCGCTGGCCTCCAACGGCGAGCTGGGCCCGGACGAGATCGACCGCTACAAGTCGGAGTTCATCGACCCGATCGCGGACATCCTCAGCGACTACGCGCAGTACGACAACCTGCGCGTGGCCACGGTCGTCGAGATCGACTCGCTGCCCAACCTCATCACCAACGTCTCGGGCGACACCGGCACCGCGAACTGCCAGACGATGGCACAGAACGGGAACTACCAGGAGGGCATCTCCTACGCCCTCTCCAAGCTGGGTGACATCCCGAACGTCTACAACTACATCGACGCCGGCCACTACGGCTGGCTCGGCTGGGACAGCAACTTCGGCCCTGCGGCGGAGCTGTTCCACGAGACCGCGACGATGAACGGCGCCTCGGTGGACGACGTGGCGGGCTTCATCGTCAACACGGCCAACTACGGCCCCAACACCGAGCCCTACTACGCCGTCACCGACTCGGTGAACGGCACCTCGGTGCGGCAGTCCGACTGGGTCGACTGGAACAACTACATCGACAACCAGTCCTTCGCGCTCGCGTTCCGCGACGAGCTGGTCAGCCAGGGCTTCAACTCCGAGATCGGCATGCTGATCGACACCTCCCGCAACGGCTGGGGCGGCCCCGACCGTCCCACGGGCCCGGCGGCGATGACGGACCTCAACTCCTACGTCGAGGGCAGCCGGATCGACCGCCGTTACCAGACCGGCAACTGGTGCAACCAGTCCGGCGCGGGCCTCGGTGAGCGGCCGACCGCGGCGCCCGCGGCCGGGATCGACGCCTACGCGTGGATCAAGCCTCCGGGGGAGTCGGACGGCGCGAGCGAGGAGATCCCGAACGACGAGGGCAAGGGCTTCGACGGGATGTGCGACCCGACGTACGAGGGCAACGCGCGCAACAACTACAACATGTCCGGGGCGCTGCCCAACGCCCCGCTGTCCGGCCACTGGTTCTCGGCTCAGTTCCAGGAGCTGCTGGCCAACGCCTACCCGCCGGTCGACTGACCGCAGGTGACACGGCGCTGAGTTGAGGGCGCCGGGGTTCCCACGGGACCCCGGCGCCCTTCCCCGCGTTCGCACGTCCTCTCCGCAGGACCCGCACGGTGCCTTCGCGGTGACTGCGCGGTGTCTGCACGGGGAGCCTGCGCGGTGGCTCCGCGGTGCTTTCGCGGCGCCTTGCCGGGCCCGCGCGGGGGCGGGGCCGGTCCCGCGCGCTTGCCCGGGGGTTCTACGCTGGGCCGCATGTGTGGACGGTATGCGGCGAGCCGGCGGCCCGAGGACCTGGCCGGGCTGTTCGACGTGGCGCGCTGGGACGCGGCCGGCTCCCTGGAGCAGGACTGGAACGTCGCGCCGACCAAGGAGGTCTACGCGGTCCTCGACCGGCCGGTGCGGGAGGAGGGCCCGGCGCCGGTCAGGCAGCTGCGGGTGCTGCGCTGGGGCCTGGTGCCGTCCTGGGCGAAGTCCCCCGACGCGGCGGCGAAGATGATCAACGCCAGGTCCGAGACGGTGCACGAGAAGCCCTCCTACCGGCGGGCCTTCGCCGCCCGTCGCTGCCTGCTCCCGGCCGACGGGTACTACGAGTGGATGACCGGCAGCGAGGAGCGCCGGGAGGAGGAGAAGGGCAAGCGGAAGCGGCCGCGCAAGCAGCCCTACTTCGTGACCCCGGCCGACGGCTCGGTGATGGCGCTCGCGGGCCTGTACGAGTTCTGGCGCGACCCGTCGCGGCCCGAGGACCACCCCCTCGCCTGGTGGGCGACGTGCACCGTGCTGACCACCCAGGCCGAGACCGGCCCGCTGCCCGGGGCCGCCGCCGAGGGGCCGCGTTCCCTGGCGGACATCCACCCGAGGATGCCGGTCTTCCTGCCGCCGGAGCGCTGGGACGCCTGGCTGGACCCGGCGCGCAAGGAGCCGGAGGCGATACTGCCCCTGCTGTCCGGGCTGCCCGAGGGCCGGCTGCGCGCCTACCCGGTCGCGGCCGAGGTGAGCAACGTGCGCAACAACGGCCCCGAGCTCACCAGGGAGCTGGCCGCCCCCGCCGAGCCCACCCTCTTCTGAGCGCCGTCCTGGCCCTTCTCCCGCCCCGCCGCCACGCTCCGTGTCCGGCCGCAGGCGCCGCGTGGTCCTCCGCTCCCCTCCGGGGCCCGGATCCGGGCCGGCAGCCGGGCACGCCGGATGTCGGCGGAGGCGCGGCGCGCGTTCCGGGAATGCGTGGCCCTCCCGCACCGTTGTGCGAGGCGAGTATGCAACGAGTAAGGGAGAGCGCCCACCATGCCTTCCATCGCCTGCCCGCCACGAACTCGGCTGACCCCCGCCCCGCGCCGGGCCGCCGAGGTGGACTGGGCGACGCTGCGGCTGGCCGCGGAGCGGTCGTCGCGGTCCTCCCGACCGGCGGACCAGGGCGGTCGTCGTCTATCCTCCGAAGCGGGCGAGCCCGTGCGCGGGCTCATGACGCTTCCGGAGGAGGTGGGTCCGGTCACCGGGACCGACGACGTCAGCACGCAGGACGAGACGGAGACCGAGGCTGAGCGCAACGCCAGGTTCGAGCGCGACGCACTGGGCTACCTCGATCAGATGTACTCCGCCGCGCTGCGCATGACGCGCAACCCGGCGGATGCCGAGGACCTGGTGCAGGAGACGTACGCGAAGGCCTACGGCTCGTTCCACCAGTTCCGCCAGGGCACCAACCTCAAGGCGTGGATGTACCGCATCCTCACCAACACGTTCATCAACTCCTACCGCAAGAAGCAGCGGGAGCCGCAGCGCAGCGCCGCCGAGGACATCGAGGACTGGCAGCTGGCGCGCGCCGAGTCGCACATGTCGACCGGGCTGCGGTCCGCCGAGGCCCAGGCGCTCGACCACCTGCCGGACTCGGACGTGAAGCAGGCGCTCCAGGCGATCCCGGAGGAGTTCCGGATAGCGGTGTATCTGGCGGACGTCGAGGGGTTTGCCTACAAGGAGATCGCGGACATCATGGGGACACCCATCGGCACGGTGATGTCCCGGCTGCACCGCGGCCGTCGTCAGCTTCGCGACATGCTGGAGGACTACGCGCGCGAGCGCGGCCTGGTCCCCGCCGGGGCTCAGAAAGGCACAGGATCATGAGTGGCGAGTCGCACCCCACGGACTGCTCCGAGGTCCTGGACCGCCTGTACGAGTATCTGGACCGCGAGATGCCGGACGGCGACTGCGCGAAGATACAGGAGCACATCGACGAGTGCTCTCCGTGTCTGGAGAAGTACGGCCTGGAGCAGTCGGTCAAGAAGCTGGTCAAGCGCTGCTGCGGCCACGACGACGTGCCGGCCGACCTGCGGGCCAAGGTGCTCGGCCGCATCGACCTGATCCGGGGCGGCGCCCCCGCCGCGGAGCAGATCCCGGCGGCGGGGCAGACCCCGGCGGCGGGGCAGAGCCCGATCGAGCCCGCCGCCGACTAGATCCCCGCCACGCGGTTCACCCGGATGGGTGGACCACGCTTCCCGGATGAGCCCGTCACGCCCGGCGCGCCTGCCTGCGCGCCGGGCGCGCGTTTCGGGGCCGCACGCCCGGTGCCCGCGGCGCGGCCCCCTGCCGCCCCCCGCCCCGGCCGCCCCGCCGTCTCGCGCGCGGCGGCCCGCTGACCCATGCTGTGAGCAGGCGCCGCTCCGCCCATGGTTGGATGCCGTGCGGGGCGGACATCAGAACGGTGAAGTACAGGCGACGAGGCGGGAATCGGGCAGGACATCGTGAGGTTCTTCGGCAGGGTGAGGCAGCGCCCGTCCACGGACTGGCGGCTGGCGACCAGCCGTGCCTTCACCCTCATCGACGACGGCCGCTACGAGGACGCGGACGCGCTGCTGACGCGCGCCGCCGACCTGGAGCCCTGGCTTTCCGAGTCCTGGTTCAACCTGGCCCTGCTGCACAAGTTCCGCCACGACTGGGAGCAGGCCCGTACGGCGGGGCTGCGCGCGGTGGCCCTGCTGGAGCGGGACGCCGAGGCCCCGGACTGGTGGAACGTCGGCATCGCGGCCACCGCCCTCCAGGACTGGTCGCTGGCCAGGCGCGCCTGGCAGGCGTACGGGCTGCCGGTGCCCGGCGCCGCCTCCGGCGCACAGGAGCCGCTCGGCATGGAGCTCGGCGGCGCCGCGGTGCGGCTCTCCCCCGAGGGGGAGGCCGAGGTGGTCTGGGGCCGCCGCCTCGACCCGGCCAGGATCGAGGTGCAGAACATTCCGCTGCCCTCCTCGGGCCGCCGCTGGGGCGAGGTCGTGCTGCACGACGGGGTCCCGCGGGGGGAGCGCTCGCTGGCCTCGGAGGGCGGCGATGCCGCGGTCTATCCGGTCTTCGACGAGATCGAGCTGTGGGCGCCCTCCGCGGTGCCCACCTGGGTGGTGCTGATCGAGGCCGCGACCGAGGCGGACCGGGACGCGCTGGAGCGACTCGCGGCGGACGCCGGGTACGCGGCGGAGGACTGGTCCTCCTCGGTGCGGCTGCTGTGCCGCTCCTGCTCGGAGAGCCGGATGCCGAGCGGCCAGGGGGAGGACGAGCCGCAGCACGACCCGCACGACCACAGCATGCCGGGCCGTCCCGGGCCCCTGGGGCACACGGGCGTGGGCGCCCTGTGGTCGCCCGAGCGCGAGTGCGGGCTGGCCGCCCCGGCCGCGCTGGTGCGCGGGCTGCTCGACGGCTGGGTGGCCGACAACCCGGACAGCAGGGACTGGCGGGACCTGGAGGAGGTCTGCTGAGCCGGTGCCGCCCGGGCCCGTGTCCGGGCGCCGCCCACCGGGCCGCCGCCGGGCTGCGTCCGGCGCCTTAAGCTGTACGGGTTCACCGCGGAGCATTACCGAAAGGCGTACGGCGGACTATGGCGCGGCAAGAAACCGATGAACGGCTCGGCGACGAGTTCATCGACGACACCCAGGACTGTGCGGAGCGGGAGCAGGCCCACCGCGAGCGGGGCACGGTCCGGCCCATCACCGTCGTCGGCCACCCGCTGCTGCACAGGGAGTGCCGGGACGTCACGGAGTTCGACGAGTCACTTGCCTCGCTGGTGGACGACATGTTCGCCAGCCAGCGGGCGGCCGAGGGCGTGGGGCTCGCGGCCAACCAGATCGGCGTGGACCTGAAGGTGTTCGTCTACGACTGCATGGACGACGACGGCGTCCGGCACGTGGGCGTGGTGTGCAACCCGGTGCTGGAGGAACTGCCCGCCGAGGCCCGGGTGCTGGACGACAACAACGAGGGCTGCCTGTCGGTGCCGACCGCGTACGCGGAGCTGGCCCGCCCGGACACCGCCGTGGTGCGCGGGCAGGACGCCTCGGGCCGTCCGATCCGGGTGCGCGGCACCGGCTACTTCGCCCGCTGCCTGCAGCACGAGACCGACCACCTGTACGGGCGCCTGTACATCGACAGGCTGTCCAAGCGGGACCGCAAGGCCGCGCTGAAGATGATGGCCGAGGGCACGCCGCGCTACGAGACCCTGCCGAACGACTGAGCCGGGCGCGTCGCGCCGGCCCGCCCCGCGCGGCGGTTGCCCGTCCCGCGGTCGCCCGGCGCGGGGGCCGTACGCCGGCCGGCCCGCAGGTGGCCGGCCGGCGGGCGGTGGCCTCAACTCCCGGCCGCCCGCCCGCACCTGGGTCGCGGGGTGGGTTGACGCGCGTTGACCGATGCGTCACGCTCGATGCGATCGCCCCGATCGGGCACAGGTTCCTCAGTCGCTCATGCCACGGAGGCAGCATGTTCAGACGAACGGTTCGCTTTCTGCTCTCGATTGTCATGCTCGCGTCAGTAGCCCTGGCCGGTGACGTCGTGCTCGCCGGCACCGCGCAGGCGGACGGCTGCTACACCTGGAGCCGCACCCTCCGCCAGGGGTCGAGCGGCGCGGACGTGCGCCAGCTCCAGATCCGCGTCTCCGGCTACCCGGGCACCGGCGCGGTGCTCGCGCTCGACGGCGAGTACGGCCCCGCCACCGCCGCGGCCGTCCGGCGCTTCCAGCAGGCCTACGGGCTCACCGCCGACGGCATCGCGGGGTCCCAGACCTTCAACAAGATCTACGCCCTCCAGGACAACGACTGCACGCCGATCCACTTCACCTACGCGGAGATGAACCGCTGCAACTCCACCTGGACGGGCGGGGCCGTCAGCGCGGCGACCGCCAGGGCCAACGCGCTGGTGAACATGTGGAAGCTGGAGGCGCTGCGGCACGCGCTCGGCGACCGGCCGATCACCACGAGCAGCGGCTTCCGCTCCTACTCCTGCAACAGCGCGGCCGGCGGCTCCTCGACCAGCCGGCACCTGTACGGGGACGCCGTCGACCTGACGGGCTCGCTCTCCTTCTGCACCCTGGCCAAGGAGGCCCGCAACCACGGCTTCCGCGAGATCCTCGGCCCCGGCTACCCGGACCACAACGACCACACGCACGTGGCCAACCGATCCTCGCGGTACTGGTCGGCGCCCAACTGCGGCATCTGAGGGCGGCCCCGGGCGCCGCTTGACTTCAACATAACTTGAACCTTCAGAGTGTTCCCCGTACCCACCGCGCGGGCCGCCACGGCGGCCACCACGAGAAGGAACAGGGAACGCCCATGTCCGCAGCCACGCCCGCTTCCGCGTCCGCTTCCATGCCCGCTTCCGTGTCCACCGCCACGACCACCGCGGCGCCCGGCGCCGCGGTGGACGCCGCGGAGCGGCTCAGGATCGCCGTGATCACCTCCAGCGTGCGGGAGGGCCGCTTCTGCCCGACCGTCGCCGCCTGGACGGCGGAGCGGGCCGCGGAACGCGGGGACCTCGAGGTCGACCTGGTCGACCTCGCCGAACACCCGCTGCCGCTCAGCATGCCGGGCCCCGGCGGCGCGTTGCTGCCCGACCCGGCGTGGGCCCACGCGGCCCTCGGCGAGAGGCTGGCCGCCGCCGACGGCTTCGTCGTCGTCACGCCCGAGTACAACCACAGCTTCCCGGCCGGGCTGAAGAACGCCATCGACTGGTACCGCACGGAGTGGCAGGCCAAGCCGGTGGCCTTCGTCTCCTACGGCGGCCTCGCGGGCGGCCTGCGGGCGGTGGAGCAACTGCGGGTGGTCTTCGCCGAGTTGCACGCCACCACGATCCGCGAGACGGTCAGCTTCCACAACGTCTGGGAGCAGTTCGACGCCGCGGGCCGCCTGGCCTCGCCCGAGGCGGCCACGGCCGCGGCCACGACCCTCCTCGACCGGCTCGCCTGGTGGTCGAGGGCCCTGCGCCAGGCCCGGGCCACCACCCCCTACGGCTCCTGAGGCCGGCCCGGGTGCGCCGGGCCGCGCGAGTGCCCGGGCCGCGCGCATCCGCGCGGCCCGGGCGGGCGGTCAGACGGCGACCCGGAGGGCGGCCGTGTAGCCGGACGGGAGGCTTCCGGTGACGGTGGCCAGCTGGAGCGAGACCCCGTCCCTGAAGACCATGTCGGTGCTCAGGGACACCCGGGAGAAGTTGGCGATGCTCCCGTCGTAGCCCGCGGAGTCGTAGACCGTGTCGCACACGTCCTCGGGCAGGGCCAGCTGCGAGGTCTTCAGGATGCTCCCCGCCGAGGTGGCCTCCTGAAGGCTCGGGTAGATCTCGAAATGGACGTGCGGCCAGCGGCCCGCATAACAGGCCGGGAAAATGCTCGTGAAGGAGACCGTGCCGTTCTCGTCGGTCTCCTGGACGCCGCGCAGATAGTTTTCGTTCGCCGCCCCCGGCGAATACAGCGAGTAGTTTCCGAGCCGGTCGCAGTGCCAGACGTAGACCGCGGCGCCGGACAGCGGGGTGCCGCAGTCGTCCGCCGCCTCGACGACCGTGAGCTCGATCGTCAGCGGCACGCCGTCCGCCACGCCGCTCGCGGTGCCGAAGCTGGGGCGGATGTCCTGGCGCACGATGCCGCTCTGCGTCAGGACGTTGGGCCCGTTCGAGCCGTCGGCCGGATAGGGGCCCTCGGTCTCGCTCGGCACCTCGGCGCAGGCGGCCGCCGCGGCCTCGGCCGGCGTGGCGCCCTGGGCCTGGTTCACGGAGGCGACCAGCGGAAGCACGCTGCCGCCGGCGAGCAGGGTGATCATCTTGCGGCGGGCGAGCGTCGGCAGGTCGTAACCGAGTCCCCTGTCGTGCTCTTCTGTGTGGTCGTGCACCTGAGACCTCCTGTGGTATCGGGCAGTGGCCCCATCACAGGGAACGTCTGTGAGTCCTTCCTGAGAAACGAGTAATTATTGTTTCAATTCTCCGGGGCGGCGCCCTTCCCCGCCGTTCCGGATTCGGCTTTCTTCGCCACATGTCCCGCCGCCCGGGTAATTTCCCCAAAACCCCGAAATAGCGTGCCGCCCGGCGGTGAGATGACAGGAATCGCCGGGGGAAGGGCGGGGGAAGTGGCCGTTCGACAGGGAATTCATGGGGGCGGCGTGCGGATGCCGGGGCGCGGGTGCCTGCCGGTCCCGCCGCGGCGCGACGGGACCGGCAGGCGCCGGAAGCTCAGAACTCGTCGTCGAACGCCACGTTGCCCTCGACCGCCACCTGGTAGGCGGAGGGGCGGCGCTCGAAGAAGTTCGTCAGCTCCTGCACGTTCTGCAACTCCATGAAGGCGAACGGGTTCCGCGCGCCGTAGACCGGCCGCAGGCCGAGGCGGATCAGGCGCTGGTCGGCGACGCACTCCAGGTACTCGCGCATCGACTCGGTGTTCATGCCGGGCAGCCCCTCGCCGCACAGGTCGCGCGCGAACTGCAGCTCCGCGGCCACCGCCTCCTTGAGCATGGCCGTCACCTCGCGCTCCATCTCCGCGTCGAAGAGGTCCGGCTCCTCCTCGCGGACGGTGTCCACCACGTGGAAGGCGAAGTCCATGTGGCAACTCTCGTCGCGGAAGACCCAGTTGGTGCCGGTGGCCAGGCCGTGCAGCAGGCCGCGGGAGCGGAACCAGTAGACGTAGGCGAAGGCGCCGTAGAAGAACAGGCCCTCGATGCAGGCGGCGAAGCAGATCAGGTTGAGCAGGAAACGCCGCCGGTCCGCCTTCGACTCCAGGCGGGTGAGGTCCTCCACCGAGTCCATCCACCGGAAGCAGAAGTTCGCCTTCTCCCGGATGGAGGGGATGTTCTCGACCGCGGCGAAGGCGGCCACCCGCTCCTCGTGATCGGGCAGGTAGGTGTCGAGCAGCGTCAGGTAGAACTGGACGTGCACGGCCTCCTCGAAGAGCTGCCTGGAGAGGTAGAGGCGCGCCTCGGGGGAGTTGATGTGCTTGTAGAGGGTCAGCACCAGGTTGTTCGCCACGATCGAGTCGCCGGTGGCGAAGAAGGCGACCAGGCGGCCGATGAGGTGCTGCTCGCCCGGGGAGAGCCTGGCCAGGTCGGCGACGTCCGAGTGGAGGTCGACCTCCTCCACGGTCCAGGTGTTCTTGATCGCGTCCCGGTAGCGCTCGTAGAAGCCGGGGTAGCGCATCGGGCGCAGGGTCAGCTCGAAGCCGGGGTCGAGCAGGTTCCGCTCCGCCGGGGCGGGCGGGGCGTCCGCGGCGTCCGGGGTGCCGGGCGTGTGCGGCGCGGGGGAATCGGCGGTGGTGGTCACTGGCAGGCCTCGCAGGACTCGGGGTTTTCCAGGGAGCAGGCGACGGCCTGCTCGGGGAAGGCGGCCGCCTCGGCGGCGGGGGAACCGGCGGGGGGAACGCCGGTGGGAACTCCGGTGGGAACGCCGTCGGGAACGCCGCCTGCGGGGGAGGCGCCGGCGGGCCGGGCCGTGGCGGCCGTGGCGGCGCCGGCGGCCTGGGCGATCCTGGTCGCCGGGCGCGAGCGCAGGTAGTACGTGGTCTTCAGGCCGCTCTTCCAGGCGTAGGCGTACATCGAGCTGAGCTTGCCGATGGTCGGCGCGGCCATGAACAGGTTGAGCGACTGGCTCTGGTCCAGGTACGGGGTGCGGGCGGCGGCCATGTCGATCAGCGCGCGCTGCGGCAGCTCCCAGGCCGTGCGGTACAGCTCCCGCAGCCGCGGCGGCAGCCCGGGCAGCCGCGCCACCGAGCCGTTCGCCTCGCGCAGCGCGGCGCGGGTGGCCTCGTGCCACCGGCCGAGCCGCTTCAACTCGGCCACCAGGTAGGAGTTGACCTGGAGGAACTCCCCGCTGAGCGTCTCGCGCTTGAACAGGTTGGACACCTGCGGCTCGATGCACTCGTACACCCCGGCGATCGAGGCGATGGTGGCGGTGGGCGCGATGGCGAGCAGCAGGGCGTTGCGCAGCCCCGAGGCGGCCACCCGGGTGCGCAGGGCCTGCCACCGCTCGGGCCAGGCCGGGTGGGCGTCCGGATAGTGGTCGGGGTGCAGCACGCCGCGCGCGGTGCGGGTGTCGGCCCAGCCGGGGTGCGGCCCGTGCCGTTCGGCGAGGGCGGCCGAGGTCTCGTAGGCGGCGAGCATGATCCGCTCGGCGATCCGGGTGGACAGCTCGCGGGCCTCGGCGGAGTCGAAGGGCAGGCCCAGCCGGAAGAAGACGTCCTGCAGGCCCATCACCCCGAGCGCCACCGGGCGCCAGCGGGAGTTGGAGGTCTTCGCCTGGGGGGTGGGGTAGTAGTTGCGGTCGACGACCCGGTCCAGGAAGGTGACGGCCGTGTGCACCGTGGCGTCCAGCCGCTCCCAGTCCATCCGGCCGTCGGCGCCGAGGTGGGCCGCCAGGTTGACGGACCCGAGGTTGCAGACCGCGGTCTCCCCGTCGTCGGTGACCTCCAGGATCTCCGTGCAGAGGTTGGAGGAGTGGACGACGGAGCCGGGCCGCGCGGTCTGGTTGGCCGTGCGGTTGGCGGTGTCCTTGAACGTCATCCAGCCGTTGCCCGTCTGCGCCAGGGTGCGCATCATGCGGGCGTAGAGCTGCCGCGCCGGCACGGATCTGACCGCGAGGCCGGCCGCCTCCGCGCGGCGGTAGGCGGCGTCGAACTCCTCGCCCCACAGGTCGGTCAGCTCCGGCACGTCGGAGGGGGAGAACAGCGACCAGTCGGCGTCGGCCTCGACGCGGCGCATGAACTCGTCCGGAATCCAGTGGGCGAGGTTCAGGTTGTGCGTGCGGCGGGCGTCCTCCCCGGTGTTGTCCCGCAGTTCGAGGAACTCCTCCAGGTCGGCGTGCCAGGTCTCCAGGTAGACGCAGGCCGCGCCCTTGCGCCTGCCGCCCTGGTTCACCGCGGCGACCGAGGAGTCGAGCGTGCGCAGGAACGGCACGATGCCGTTGGACGTGCCGTTGGTGCCGCGGATCAGGGAGCCGCGGGAGCGCACCCGCGTGTAGGGGATGCCGATCCCGCCGGCGTGCTTGGAGAGCCGGGCGACCTGGTGGTAGCGCTCGTAGATCGAGTCGAGCTCGTCCCGGGGCGAGTCCAGCAGGAAGCAGGAGGACATCTGGGGGTGGCTGGTGCCCGAGTTGAACAGGGTGGGGGAGGAGGGCAGGTAGGCCAGGCTGCTCAGGAGCCGGTAGAACCCGGTGACTTCGGCCACGGCCTCCGCGGACTCGTCGGCGGCCAGGCCGCAGGCGACGCGCAGCAGGAAGTGCTGGGGCGTCTCGATCAGCCGGCGGGTGGTCGGGTGGCGCAGCGCGTACCTGGTCTCGACGGTACGCAGCCCGAAGTACTCGAAACGGTCGTCCGCGCCCGCGGCCACCGTCTCCTCGGCCAGCCGGTCGAGGCGCGCCGCGTGCCGGGCCACGAAACCGGCGGTGCGGGCGGAGATCAGGCCCTCGCGGTGGCCGACGGCGATCGAGGCGGAGAAGGAGACGGCGCCCTGGCCCGCGGCCTCTTCCCGGATCGCGAGGGTGAGCAGCCGGGCGGCGAGCCGGGAGTAGGCGGGCTCCTCGGCGATGAGCCCGGCCGCGGCCTCCACGGCCAGGGCCCGGGCCTCGGCCGCGTCCGCCTCGGGGCGCAGCCCGCGGCGCACGGCGGCCAGGACGCGCTCCGCCTCGGTGTCGGGCAGGTCCGCGGCGAGCGCGGCGAGCGTGCGCGCGAGCCCGGCTGTGACGGGCTCCGCGGGTGCTTCGGGTGCGATGGTCACTGGGTGCTCTCCCTCGTATCGCGGTGGCCCCCTGGTGGCGCAAGGCGGCAGCGGGGCGCGCAGGCATGCGTGTGGTAAGGCAAAGGCATGCCGCGGCGTCCGCCGGCCCAGCCCACGGGGCCCGGACGTGTGTCGACGCCGCCGAGGGCGGTCGGACTCGTCCCGGGCGGGAGGAGGCGGCGGGGACGGACGGCGAACCGGCCCTCCGCGCCGCCTCAAAGCAGCCCGGAACACACCGTTGCGGGACAGTTCCGGATTCGCACCGGATTCCCCTGCGGCGACAGCGGGATGAGCATACATCTAGTGCCGGGGAACGCGCGCGCCCCTATATGTTGTGTTCCGGCTCGGGGTCGGCTGCGAACTCGTGCGCGAACGCGTGAAGCATGAGGCCCGGGACCGGCTCCCAGTCGCGCTCCGGGGCCCGAACGAAGCCGAGCCGCCGGTACAGCCGATGGGCCGTGTGCATCTGCAACTGACTGGAAAGAAGCACGCGCTTTCTGCCGAGGGCGCGCGCCCGCCGCAGGCACTCGCGGACCAGCGCCTCGCCCACCCCGCGGCCCCGCGCCTCGGGGCGCACGGCCAGCATCCGGAACTCGGCCTCCCCCTCGCCCGACACCTCGGCCAGCTTCCCGCCGCGCCCCACGAAGGTCACGGTGCCCAGCGGCCCGGCGGCCGGGTCGGCGGGGTCGAGGGCCACCAGCACCTCGGCGTGGGCCGCCCGCCCGGCCGCGTCCCGCAGGTGGGACAGATACGGGTCGTCCGCGCCTTCGGCCAGCAGCCCGTCGGCGAGGTACACCTCGGCGGTCAGCTCGCCCACCGCCGCCAGTTCTTGCGGTTCGGCCCGCCTGATCGATACGTCCATGGCCCCCAGTCTGGGCCAGGCCACCGACAGCGCCCATCCCCCGCACGGCGGACGGGAGGCCGGTCAGCGCCGGCGCAGCACCCAGAAGCCGTCCTCGGCGGCGAGCAGTTCCCAGGCGGTGCCCGGGTAGAGCGCGGCGGCGTGCGCGAGCAGGCCCGAGGTGGTCTGCGCCGCGTCGTAGTAGGCCACATAGTCGGGGTGGCCGGGATAGCCGGGCCCCGCCGTGGTGTCGCCGATCCAGAACACCCGGCAGCGGCCGGTGAGATGGGCGATGGGGCGCACGTTGGCCGCGACCCGGGCGCCGTCGGGCACGGCGGCGAGCACCCGGTCGCCGGCGGCGGCGGCCTGGCCCGCCCGGTAGGTGTCCGCGTGCGTGAGGCCGGCGACGGGCAGGGTGGTGCTCAGGGCGAGGGCCGCGGCCAGCACGGCGAGGGGCAGGTGGCGGGCGTAGCCGCGCAGCCAGGGGCGCGGCGAACGCAGGCCGCGGGGAAGGGCGTCCACCAGGGCGAGGAAGACCACGGGCATCAGGACGGCGCTGTAGTGCCAGTCGGTGCCCCAGTAGTGCGGGTCGTCGCCCAGAAAGCGCCAGGCCAGGGTGGGGAGGGCGAGCAGCGGCAGCGGGGAGCGCAGCGCGAGCAGGCCGGTGGTGGGCAGCAGCACCCACGCGAGGGTGCGCAGCTTCTGGTCGGCGGCGGCGAAGGCGACGGAGGCCATGGTGTGCAGCGGCCCGCCCTCGTGGCTCACCTTCGACCAGTAGTCGTAGTGCCCGGAGGTGTTGAACGCCGGTATCAGCACCGCGGTGATCAGCGCGCAGGCCAGCACGGCGCCCGCGGCCACGGCCAGGGCGGCGGCCGCGGCCCGCCGGGCGCCGAGGCGGGCGGCCCGGGCGGCGACGAGGAGGGCGAGTGCGGCCAGGGTCAGGCCGAGGTCCTCCTTGACCAGCAGCAGGGGCAGTCCCCAGCACAGGGCCGCCCACCAGCGCTCGCGCAGCAGCGCCTCCAGCGCGAAGGCCAGCAGCGGCACGGCGAAACATATCTCGTGGAAGTCGAAGTCCACCGCCCGCTGCACTCCCCAGGACAGCCCGTAGGCGGCGCCGATCGCGGCGCCCTGCGCCCGCCCGAGGAACAGGCCGGCGCAGCGCGTGACGGGCACCACCGAGACGGCGAACAGCGCGGCCTGGACGACGAGCAGCGTGACGGGGCTGGGGAACAGCCGGTAGAGCGGGGCGATCAGCGCGGTGACCGGGCTGAAGTGGTCGCCGAGCGCCCGGTATCCCGGCCCCTTCAGGTCGGCGACGGGGGCGCGCAGGTGCGCGTAGGAGCGCACGACCTGCTCGAATATCCCCAGGTCCCAGGAGAGGTTGCCGTAGGCGCGGTACCTGGTCACCGAGAGCGCCACGTAGACCAGGAAGAAGCCGGCGGCGAGCGCGTAGGCGTCGCCGCGGGGCATGCGGGCCCACCGCGGCGGCGCGGGGCCGGGCGGCGGCGAGGCGGCCGGTCGGTGGCCGAGCGGGAGGGCGTCGGTGGTCGGCAGGGGCATCGGTGTACAGCCGGGTCCGGGGAAGGGGCGTGGGACGGCGGCTACCCGGGTCCCTCCCCGTCCGGACGCGCCACCCGGCCGAAAAGTTCCCCTCTGCGCCGGGCGCCGCTGGCCGAAGAGCGGACAAGAGCCCTCAAAGGCGCGCCAAAGGTACCCGGGAGGCATCCGAAAGGCATCCCGGAGGGCACCCGAAAGGCATCCCGGGGGCGGGCGTTGCCGCCCCGCGAGCGCCGGGGGCGGCGTGCGCGGCGGCGTGCGGAGGGCGGCGGCGACCTGGCGGGGCGCCGCCGCCCCCGGCCTCAGCAGCAGCCGCCGCCCGGCCCGTTGCGCGGGTCGGCGTACCGGCGCTCGACGCGTTCCCGCTCGAACTCCCGGCGGCTCGCGACCGGCGCGGCCGGGTCCGCGCCCCTCGCCCTCGCCACGTAGCGCGCGTAGGCGTTCTCGCCGGTGAGTTCCGTGAGGTACCACCACAGCCAGGCCGCCGCCCGGCGCGGCGCGGCGGCCAGCGCGCCCGCCCGGCTCATTCGCGGGCCTCCACCCGCTCCGCGCCGCGGGACTGCTCCGGGATGCCGCCGCCCGGGCCGAGGCCCGCGGCGGCGAGTTCCTCGCGCTCCTGCCTGGTCGGGATCAGCCCGGCCGGCGCGATCAGCCGCGACGCGACGTACGGGGCCTCCGACAGCCGCGCGGTCTCCGGGTGCCGCACCGCCTTGACGCACACCCGGAGCGCGTCGGCGAACACGACGAGGACGAGCAGGGCCAGCAGCGCGGACACGGCCGCGTCCACCGTGGCGTTGGTGACGATGGTGTGCATGTCGTCCATGTCCTTGGCGGCGCCGATCAGCTGCCCGGAGTCGATGCCGTCCTGGTACTTGTCGCGCTGGGCGAGGAAGCCGACCGCGGGGTCGCCGGAGAACACCTTCTGCCAGCTGGCCGTCAGCGTGACGACCGAGACCCACACCAGCGGCACGAAGGTCACCCAGGCGTAGCGCAGCCGCCCCGACTTCACCAGCAGCACCGTGCACACCGCGAGCGCGATGGCGCCGAGCAGCTGGTTGGAGATGCCGAAGACGGGATACAGCGTGTTGATCCCGCCCAGCGGGTCGTGCACGCCGACCCACAGCAGATAGCCCCAGAGCGCGACCACGATGCCGCTGGTCAGCAGGACGCCCGGGACCCAGCTCGTGGAACGCAGGCGGTCGAGCCGCGGGTGGAGGCCGGCCAGGGCGTCCTGCAGGATGAAGCGGCCGACCCTGGTCCCGGCGTCTATCGCGGTCAGGATGAACAGGGCCTCGAACATGATGGCGAAGTGGTACCAGTAGGCGGCCATCGTGTCCCCGCCGACGAAGTCGGTGAGGATCGTGGAGAGGCCGAGCGCCAGCGTCGGGGCGCCGCCGGTGCGCGAGAGCAGCGAGGACTCCTGCACCGCGTGGGCGGCCGAGGTGAGCTGGTCGGGGGTGAGCGTGAAGCCCCAGGAGGTGATGGTGTCCGAGGCGGCCTGCACCGTGTCGCCGATGACGGCGGGCGGGGCGTTCATCGCGAAGTAGACGCCGGGGTCGAGGATGCAGGCGGCGGTGATCGCCATCATCGCCACCGAGGACTCCATCAGCATGGCCCCGTAGCCGATGGTGCGCACCTGGGTCTCCTTCTGGATCATCTTCGGCGTGGTGCCCGAGGAGATCAGCGAGTGGAAGCCGGAGAGCGCTCCGCAGGCGATGGTGATGAAGACGAACGGGAAGAGGGAGCCGGCGAAGACGGGCCCGTCGCCGCGCGAGGCGAAGTCGGTGACGTCCTCCATCTTCAGCGTGGGCAGCGTCAGGACGAGCGCCAGCGCGAGCAGCACGATGGTGCCGATCTTCATGAAGGTCGACAGATAGTCCCGCGGCACCAGCAGCAGCCACACGGGCGCGACCGAGGCGGCGAAGCCGTAGATGATCAGCCAGGTCACCAGCGTGCCCGGGGCCAGGGTGAACGCGTCCGCGAGCCCGGAGTTGGCGATCCAGCGCCCGGAGGCGATGGCGAGCAGCAGCAGGGCGACGCCGATCACGGTGACCTCGGCGACCCGGCCCGGCCGCAGATAGCGCAGGTAGACGCCCATGAACAGGGCGATGGGGATGGTCAGTCCGACGGACCAGGTGCCCCAGGGGGACTCGGCCAGCGCGTTGACGACGACCAGCGCGAGCACCGCCAGAATGATGATCATGATGACGAAGATCGCCACGACCGCGGCGATGCCGCCGACGAGCCCGATCTCCTCGCGCGCGATCTGCCCCAGGCTCTTGCCGTCCCGCCTGGTGGAGAAGAACAGCACCACCATGTCCTGCACGGCCCCGGCGAAGATGACGCCGACGATGATCCAGATCGTGCCGGGCAGGTAGCCCATCTGGGCCGCGAGCACCGGGCCGACCAGGGGGCCGGCGCCCGAGATGCCGGCGAAGTGGTGGCCGAGCAGCACCCGGCGGTCGGTCGGGTGGTAGTCGAGGCCGTCGGCCATGCGCTCGGCCGGGGTGGCTCTCGTCTTGTCGGCTCTCAGCACCCTGGTGGTGATGAAGCGGGCGTAGAACCGGTAACCGATGGCGTACGAGCCCAGCGCGGCGGCCACCATCCAGGCGGCCGAGACCTCCTCGCCCCTGGAGAGCGCCAGCATGGCCCAGCCGATGGCGCCCACGAGCGCGACGCCCGTCCAGACGGCGACGGTGCGGGGTCCTGCCTGTCGTACCTGCTGCATGACGTGCACGGGGTGTCCTCCCGCCGGTCATCATTGACTGACGGGCGGGAATCTAGGCCAGTCGGGCCAGGAAAACCATGGGACGGGCGCATCCCGCCCGGGCGATTCCGCGCGCCCGGGCGGCTGGGCCTGGCCCGCTCAGCCGGTGGGGCGCGGCCGCTCCAGGTTGGCGACGAACTTGTACCGGTCGCCGCGGTACACCGACCTCACCCACTCCACCGGCTCGCCTTCGGCGTCCCTGGAGTGCCGGGACAGCATCAGCATGGGCAGCCCGACGTCCGTGCCGAGCAGCGCGGCCTCCCGGGGCGTGGCAAGCGAGGTCTCGATGGTCTCCTCGGCGCGGGCCAGGTGGATGTCGTAGACCTCGGCGAGCGCCGTGTACAGCGAGGTGTAGCGCACCAGGCTGCGGCGCAGGGCGGGGAACCGCTCCTGCGAGAGGTGGGTGGTCTCTATCGCCATCGGCTCGCCGCTGGCCAGCCGCAGCCGCTCGATGCGCAGCACCCGGCCGCCGCGCGGCAGGCCGAGCAGCTCGCCGAGCCGCTCGTCGGCGTTGATGTAGCCGATCTCCAGGAGCTGGGAGGTCGGTTCGAGGCCCTGGGCGCGCATGTCCTCGGTGTACGAGGTGAGTTGCAGCGCCTGGGAGACCTTCGGCTTGGCGACGAAGGTGCCCTTGCCCTGGATGCGCTCCAGGCGGCCCTCCACGACCAGCTCCTGGAGCGCCTGGCGCACGGTGGTGCGCGAGGTGTCGAACTCCGTGGCGAGCGACCGTTCGGGCGGCACCGGGGTGCCGGGCGGCAGGGTCTCGGTCATCTGCTGGAGATGCCGTTTGAGGCGGTAGTACTTCGGGACTCTCGCGGTGCGGGTCCGGTCGGCGCCCTCGGCTCCCGTGGTGCTCTGGCCGCCGGGCCCACCTCCGTCCCTCGCCATCGATGGCCTTCCCGAATCGTTCTGCTGTGCCGTCACCGGCTCCTCCGAGACATCGCGGTTCACATCGTGACACGCCCCTGAGCGCACGGGCTCCCCCGGGCAGATGTCGGTCCGGTAACGGACGGCTTCGGCCGCTCGTGGACCCTTGACACCCCCCTTGGTCTAGTCCAAGCTCCCGGCAACTGGTCTACACCTCTTGTCTACACCATTAACAGGTACCGGAGGGAGCGTGACGTGAGGCACAAGCTGGTCGCCGCCGTGGGGGCGGCAGCCATGACGGTGGCCCTGGCCGCCTGCGGCGACGACGGCAGCGGCGGTGGGGGCGGCGGTAGCTCCGACTCGATCACCGTCTGGCTGATGGACGGCTCGGCGCCCGACTCGTGGGTGAGCGAGCTCAACACGGCGTTCGAGGAGAAGTACGGCGTCACGGTCAACGTCGAGACGCAGCAGTGGGACGGCATCCAGGACCGGATCACCACGGCACTGTCCGAGGACGGGACCGTGGACGTGCTGGAGATCGGCAACACCCAGACCGTCGGCTACGCCAACACCGGCGGCCTCGCCGACCTCGGCGAGTTCGCCGACGAGCCCTGGTCCGAGAACATGCTCGACTCCGCCAGGGTGGACGGCACCCTCTACGCCCTTCCCTGGTACGGCGCCAACCGCGTGGTCGTCTACGACAAGAGCATCTGGGCCGACGCCGGCGCCGAGGTGCCCACCACGCGCGAGGAATGGATCGACGCGCTGGAGAAGATCGACGAGAACACCGACGCCGAGCCCATCTACCTGCCGGGCCAGAGCTACTACGTGCTGGGCGGCTTCATCGCCGACGAGGGCGGCAGCTTCGCCGTCCAGGACGGCGACAGCTGGGAGGGCGCGCTCGACACCCCGGCCGGGCAGGCCGGGATGGACTTCTACCGGCAGCTGCAGTCCTTCTCCAACTCGCCCACCGACAACGACGAGGCATCCCCGCAGCAGTCGACCGAGGTGGTGCCGGCCGGCGACGTCGCCTCCTGGATCGGACTCGGCTGGGAGGCCGCCGGGGCCACCGCCGCGATCGAGGAGCAGGGCGGCGAGGCCGACTTCGGGTACTTCCCGATCCCGGGCAAGACCGCGGACGAACTCGGCCACGTCTTCCTCGGCGGCTCGAACCTCGCCGTCTCGGAACGCGCCGGCAACCGCGAGATGGCCATGAACTGGCTGCGGATGGCGACCTCCCAGGAGTGGGCGCAGAAGTACGTCGACGCCAACGAGGGCGGGGTCGTGCCCAACCGCACCGACGTCACCGCCGAGCCCGCGCCCGGCACCTTCGCCGAGGCGATGGTCCAGTCCGCCGACGTCGGCTTCCTGCCGCCGCTCACCCCGGGCTGGGCGAACGTCGAGACCGAGCCCAACCCCATAAAGGAGTTCATGACCCGAGCGCTGGACGGCGACGACTTCTCCGCGGCCGCCGGCGACGCCGACTCGGAGATCACCACCAGGATCAATCGCGAATAGCCCGCGCCACCAGGGTGCCGGCGGCCGGGCGCGGTCGCCGGCACCCCCTTCTCCTTGCGAGGGAAGTTCCGCATGACCGTTGACATCGAGGAAGCACCATCCCGCCCGCCCGGCCCCCTCGCCGGCGGCCCGCGCGCCCGCCGCGGGCGGCGGCTGCCCACGGGCTGGGTGCCCTACCTGCTGATCGCGCCCGCGGTGGTCGCCCTGCTCGCGGTGCTCGGCTACGCGCTGGTGCGCAACCTCCTCATCTCCTTCCAGGAGTTCGGCCGCCGTCAGCTCATCTCGCGCACCACCGAGTGGACCGGCCTCGACAACTACCGCGAGGTGCTCGAGAACGACAGGTTCTGGGACTCGCTGGTACGCACCTTCGTCTTCATGGCCGTCAACGTGGTGCTGATCATGGTCATCGGCACGCTGATCGGCCTGCTCCTCAACCAGCTGGGCCGCGCCATGCGGCTGGTCCTCTCCATCAGCCTGGTCGCCGCCTGGGCCATGCCCGTCACCGTCAGCACCACCGTCTTCAGCTGGCTGTTCGACACCCAGTTCGGCGTGGCGAACTGGGTGATGCGCCATCTCGGCTTCTCCGGCTACGAACAGCACAACTGGTTCGGCAGCGGCCTGTCCACCCTGACCATCGCCACCCTGCTGATCGTCTGGGGATCGGTGCCCTTCGTCGCGCTGAACCTCTACGCCGGACTGACCACCATCGGCGGCGAGATCTACGAGGCGGCGAGGATGGACGGCGCGAACGCCTGGCGCATCTTCTGGTCCATCGTGGCCCCGATCATGCGGCCGTTCTTCCTCATCACGAGCTTCCTGGAGATCATCTGGGTCTTCAAGGCGTTCGTCCAGATCTACGCGCTCAACGGCGGCGGCCCCGACCGCGAGTCGGAGACCCTGCCAGTCATGGCCTACATCGAGGGCATGGGCCAGAACCAGTACGGCACCGGAGCCGCCATCTCCGTGCTGACGCTGGTGATACTGCTGGTCGCGATGTCCTTCTACTTCCGGCTCATCCTCCGCCAGGAGCGCGAGGAGGGGCTGCCGACGCAGACGGCCACGGCGCCGGTGAGGAGCGGGGCGTGAACGCACGGAAGACCTGGCTGAACCTGGTGGCGCTCGCCCTCTCCGCGGCGTTCCTCTTCCCCGTCTACTGGATGTTCGCCACCTCCTTCAAGAGCGACTCGCAGGTCCTGACGCGGGACCCGGTGTTCTTCTTCACACCGACCTTCGAGCACTACTCCACCGCCACCGGCGTGAACCTGTTCTGGACCTACGTCCGCAACAGCCTGGTGGTGACGGTCGGCGCCGTGCTCCTCGCGCTCGCCGTCGCCCTGTGCGCGGCCTTCGCACTCGCCCGGATGCGCTTCCGCGGGCGCCGGGGAATGCTGCTCGCGGTGATGATGGCCCAGATGGCGCCCTGGGAGATCCTCATCATCGTCGTCTACCTCAACGCCCGCGACCTGTCGATGCTCAACAGCATCGGCACCCTGGTCCTCGTCTACTTCGTGATGGCCCTGCCCTTCAGCATCTGGACGTTGCGCGGCTTCATCGCCGCGGTCCCCAAGGAGCTGGAGGAGTCCGCGATGATCGACGGCTGCAACCGGGGGCAGGCGTTCTTCCGCGTCATCTTCCCGCTGCTCGGCCCGGGACTCATGGCCACCTCGCTGTTCGGCTTCATCCTGGCGTGGAACGAATACGCCATGGTGCTCGTGCTGAACAAGGCCCCCGACGCGGCGACCCTGCCGCTGTGGATCACGCAGTTCCAGACCAACTTCGGCAACGACTGGGGCGCCACCATGGCCGCCTCCTCCATGTTCACCGTTCCCGTCCTCCTCGTCTTCCTCGTTCTCCAGCGACGGGTCACCGGCGGCCTGGCCGCGGGTGCCGTGAAGGGATAGCGCTCAGCCATGACGACAGCGGTACGCGACTCCGACACCCTGACCCGGGACGCGCTGGCCGTCCTGCAGCCCACCTTCGCCGGAACCACCACCGCCCCCGCCTGGCTGCTGCGGCAGCTGGAGAACGGCATGACAGGCGTCGGCCTCTTCGGCCGCAACGTCGTCTCCCCCGAGCAGGTCGCCGGCCTCACCGCCCGGCTGCGCGAGACGAACCCCGACGTCCTGGTGGCCGTGGACGAGGAAGGCGGCGACGTCACCCGCCTGGAGGTGCACGGCGGCTCCTCCTTCCCCGGCAACCTCGCCCTCGGCGCCGTCGACGACCCCGCCCTCACCCGCAGGGTCGCCGCTGAGGTCGGCCGCCGGCTGGCCGCCTGCGGCGTCACCGTCAACTGGGCGCCCTCCGCCGACGTCAACTCCGACCCCGGCAACCCCGTCATCGGCGTCCGCTCCTTCGGCGACGACCCGGAACTCGTCGCCCGGCACACCGCCGCCTACGTCGAGGGACTCCAGGGCGCGGCCGTCGCCGCCTGCGTCAAGCACTTCCCCGGGCACGGCAACACCAGCGTCGACTCCCACCTGGCCCTGCCCAGGATCGACGTCGACCTGGACACCCTCCACCACCGCGAGCTGGTCCCCTTCCGGGCCGCCATAGCGGCGGGCACCCGCTGCGTGATGAGCGCGCACATCCTGCTGCCCGCCCTCGACCCCGCGCGCCCCGGCACCCTCAGCCCCACCGTCCTGGGCGGCCTGCTCCGGGCCCCCGTCGCCGAGGGCGGCCTCGGCTTCGACGGCCTCGTCTACTCCGACGCCATCGAGATGCGCGCCATCGCCGGCACCTACGGCCTCGACCAGGGCTGCGTGCTCGCCGTCGCGGCCGGAGCCGACGCCGTCTGCATCGGCGGCACCCCCTCGGACGAGGCCGAGGTGCTCCGGCTGCGCGACGCCCTCGTCCACGCCGTGCGCGCGGGCGAACTCCCCGAAGAGCGGCTGCACGAGGCCGCCGAACGCGTCCGCGCCCTCGGCCGCTGGACGACCGCGGCCCGCGTCGCCGCCACCGACGGCCCCCCCGACACCGGCATCGGCCGCGAGGCGGCCCGCCGCGCCCTGCGCCTGACCACGCCGCCCGGCGCCGCACCCTTCCGGCCGCTGACCAGCCCGCCGTACGTCGCCGCGTTCACCCCGGTCGCCAACAACGCGGCCGGTGAGCACGTCCCCTGGGGCGTGGGCCCGGAACTCGCCCGCCTGCTGCCCGGCACCCGCACCGGCCGCCACACCCGCGAGGACGCCGAACGCGCCGGAACCGAGGGGCTGACCGCCGAGCTGCTGGCGGCGGCCGGGGAGCGCCCGGTGGTCGCCGTGGTCCGCGACGTGCACCGGCACCCCTGGATGGCCGAGGCACTCGGCGCCCTCCTCGCCGCGAGGCCCGACACCGTCGTGGTGGAGATGGGCGTCCCGCACGCGCCGCCCGCGGGGGCCCTGCACCTCGCCACCCACGGCGCCGCCCGGGTCTGCGGGGAGGCCGCCGCCGAGGCGATCGCCGGCCGCGTCCCCTCGGCCGACGGGCCCGGCGCGGGGGAGGAGGGGCGATGAGCGCCGGGCACCCGGGGCAGCTGATGGCCGCCGAGATGGCCGAACAGCCCGCCGTGCTGCGCCGCATCCTGACCGAGGGCGCCGGCCCCATCCGCGAGGTGGCCGAGCACATCGCGGCCAGGGGACCCCGGTTCGTGCTGCTGACCGGCCGCGGCACCTCGGACAACGCCGCGCTGTACGCCAAGTACCTGCTGGAAATCCTGCTGGGCAAGCCCTGTGGCCTCACCTCCATGTCCACCACCACGGCCTACGCGGCCAAGCCCGACCTCACCGACTGCCTGGTGATCGCCGTCAGCCAGTCCGGCGGCTCGCCCGACCTGGTCTCCTCCACCGTCTCGGCCCGCGAGGCGGGCGCGGTCACCCTCGCCGTGACCAACAACCCCGAGTCCCCGCTGGCGGGTGCCGCAGAGTTCCACATCGACGTGCTCGCCGGACCGGAGCGCGCCCTGCCCGCCACGAAGACCTACACCGCCGAACTGCTGGCGCTGTACCTGCTCGTCGAGAGCCTGCGCGGCGGCGACGGCGTGGCCGCCGCCGCGGCCCTGCCGGAACTCGCCGAGCGGATCATCGACCGGCAGGAGGAGGTCCGCCGCCTCGCCGGCCGCTACCGCTTCGCCGAGCGCATGGTCCTCACCTCGCGCGGCTACGGCTACCCGACCGCGAGGGAGGCCGCGCTGAAGCTGATGGAGACCAGCTACATCCCGGCGCTCGCCTACTCGGGCGCCGACCTGCTGCACGGCCCGCTCGCCATGGTCGACAACGTCTCCCCCGTGATCGCGATCGTCACCGAGGGCCGGGGCGGGCAGGCCCTCCAGGCGGTGCTCGACCGGCTGCGCGACCGGGGCGCCGACCTGGTCGTCGTCGGACCCCAGGGCCAGGTCGACGCCGCGTCGGCCGGCTTCGCGCTGCCGACGGCCGGGGTCCCGGAGGAACTGCAGCCGATCCTGGAGATCCTGCCGCTGCAGCGCCTCGCCTACGAGGTGACCCTGGCCCGCGGGCAGGACCCCGACGCGCCCCGGGCCCTCGCCAAGGTCACCGAGACCCGCTGACCCGGGCGGGCCGCGGTCCCACCCGCGGCCCACCCGGCCCACGGCGGCTCACCACGGCCCACGGCCGGGCGCGGTGGGTCACAGCAGGACGCCGCCGGCGGCGTCTATCCACTGCCCGGTGACCCAGCGGCTGTCCTCGGAGGCAAGGAACCCGACGACGTCGGCCACGTCCTCGGGCATGCCCACCCGGCCCAGCGGCGAGGACTGCGCCGCGGCGGCCCGCGCCTGCGGGTCGGCGCGCAGCCAGTCGGCGTTCATGTCCGTGTCGATGGCGCCGGGGGCCACCGCGTTGACCGTGATGCCGCGGGGACCGAGCTCCTTGGCGAGCGTGGCGGTGAAGGCGTCGATGGCGGCCTTCGTCATCGTGTACGCCACCAGCTGGGGCATCGCGCCGGGCGCGTGGGTGAGGGCCGTCGACACGTTGACGATCCGGCCGCCGTCCCGCAGCCGGGCCACCCCCTGCTGGACCAGGAAGAAGGGGGCCCGCACGTTGACCGCGAAGACGCGGTCGAAGGCCGCCTGCGCCGTGCCGGCCAGGCCCTGCCTGCCGTCGTCGATCCCCGCGTTGTTCACCAGGATGTCGACGCCCGAGCCGCCCGAGCGCTCGTCGAAGGCCGCCCACAGCGCCTCGGCGTCACCCGGCTCCCCGAGCGTGGCCTGAACGGGGAAGGCGCTGCCCCCGGCCGCCTCGATCGCGGCCACCGTCTCCTTGGCCGCCGTCTCGTTCCCCCCGAAGTGGACCGCGACGCGGGCGCCGTCGCGGCCGAGCCGCTCCGCGATCGCCCGGCCGATGCCCCTGCTGGCGCCCGTCACCAGTGCCGTCTTGCCCCTGAGCGCGCTCATGCCGCCCCGCCCTCTCTTCCACAAGATTTATCTAGCGGTCACTACAGAAATACCCTAGCACACCTTCTGTAGTAGTCACTACACAAAGCTAGAATGGGAGACATGGCGACGAAACGGCGCGGGCGGCCGCGGTCCTTCGACCGCTCAAGCGCCCTGGAGCGGGCCGTCATGGTCTTCTGGGAGCACGGCTACGAGGCCACCTCCGTCGCCGAGCTCACCCGTGCGATGGGCATCGGCGCCCCGAGCCTGTACGCGGCCTTCGGGGACAAGAGGACGCTCTTCGAGGAGGCCGTCGCCGACTACATCGAGAAGTACGGCGGATTCATCGACCGCGCGATGGCGGAGGAGCCGACGGCCAGGGAGGCCGTGAGCCGCGCGCTGCGCGAGGCCGCCGTGGAGTACACGCGGCCCGACCGCCCCCACGGCTGCCTGGTCCTCTCCGCGGCGAACAACTACTCGGAGTCCTCTGAGGAGGTCGCCGCCGGGCTGCGCCGGCGGCGCGCGGCCAACCTGCGTGCGTTCGAGAGCCGTATACACGCCGACGTGGTGGCCGGCCGGCTCCCCGAGAGCGTGGACGCCGCCTCGCTGGCGAGGTTCTACGCCGCGGTCATGCAGGGGATGAGCCAGCAGTCGCGGGACGGGGCCGGCCGCACCGAGCTTGAGGCGATCGCCGAGGCGGCCCTCGGGGTCTGGCCCGGCTGAGCGCGCACCTCCGCCGCCCGCCGGCCCGGCGCACGGCGGAGGGCCGCCGCGGACCGTCGCGGACCTCCGCGGACCGCCTTCGAAGGCGGCCGGCCGCAAAGGAGCCCTCCCGAAGGGCCGCAAAAAGGGCCGTGCAGGGCGGAGGCAAGGGCGAGTCAGGGGAGGAGAAGCGCCGCGGAAGGGCCACCGGAAGCGGTACGGCAGGGCCGTGGCCGGGGAGGAAGGCCGCCGCAGGGCCAGAAAAGCACCCACGGGCCGCGGCGCCGGGCAGGGACCCTCAACCCTCTCGGCACCGCAGCCCGGAGCGACTACCGGCCCAGGACGCCGTCAGGGCAGAAAGCGCCGGGCCGCGCTCTGCCCTCCTGTGCGGGGAGGACAGAAGACCTACGGTGAACGTGCAGCCATTGTGAACCGCCCGCCGGTCGCGTGTCCATGCTCTGAAGGGACTTCCTGGTCATCGCACCATCATTCGTCGAGTTCCCGGAGGCGGAAAGAGGGCAGCCAGGGGCGCGTGCGGGCGTTCGGCCGCCGCCCAGAGCGCGGACGCGCCCCGCTGTAGGCTCGCCGATGTGCCTTCCATGAACGACCTCGTCCGCCAGCACACCGACCTCGAGGAGGGCGACCTCGAGTGGCTTCACCTGCTGGTCTCCGAGTGGCAGCTGCTTTCCGACCTGTCCTTCGCCGACCTGGTCCTGTGGCTGCCCACCAGGGACGGCACCCGCTACGTCTCGGTGGCCCAGATGCGGCCCAACACCGGCCCCACCTCCTACCAGGACGACATGGTCGGCCACCTGGTGCCGCGCGGCCGGCGCCCGCTGCTCGACGTGGCCCTCGACGAGGGCCGCATCGTCCGTGAGGGCGACCCCGAGTGGCGCGAGGAGGTGCCGGTGCGGGTGGAGTCGATCCCGGTCAGGCGCGAGGGCCGGGTGCTCGGCGTCATCGCCCGCAACACGAACCTCCTGACCGTCCGCACCCCCAGCCGCCTCGAACTCACCTACCTGCAGAGCGCCGCCGACCTGGCCCAGATGATCGCCGGCGGCGCCTTCCCCTTCCCCGGGCAGCAGGTCGGGATGGACCGCGCCCCGCGCGTCGGCGACGGCTTCATCAGGCTGGACGCCGACGGCGTCGTGCAGTACGCGAGCCCCAACGCGCTCTCCGCCTACCACCGGCTCGGCCTGGCCACCGACCTGGTGGGCATTCCGCTCGGCCCGACGACGGCCGAACTCGCCCCCACGCGCGGCCCGGTCGACGAGTCCCTGGTCAAGCTCGCCAGCGGCTGGGCGCCGCGGGAGGCGGAGATCGAGGGCAACGACTGCGTGATCCAGCTGCGGGCGATCCCGCTCAAGCCCAAGGGCGAGCGCATCGGTTCGCTGATCCTGCTCCGCGACGTGACCGAACTGCGGCGCCGGGAACGCGAGTTGATGACAAAGGACGCCACCATCCGGGAAATTCACCACCGGGTGAAGAACAATCTCCAGACCGTGGCCGCCCTGTTGCGCCTGCAGTCCCGGCGCATCGGCGCGACCGGGGACAGCCGGGCGCGCGCCGCCCTCGACGAGGCCGTGCGCCGGGTCGGCTCGATCGCCATCGTGCACGAGACGCTGTCGCAGAACCTGGACGAGCGCGTGGAGTTCGACGAGATCGCCGACCGCGTGATCGGCATGGTGGCCGAACTCTCCCCGGACGGCCGGGTGTCCGCGCGCCGCGTCGGGCGCTTCGGAATCCTGGAGGCCGAGACGGCGACGCCCCTGTCGATGGTGCTGACCGAGATCCTCCAGAACGCCCTCGAGCACGGCTTCGGCCCCGGCGAACGGGGCACGATCGAGGTCGGCGCCACCCGCACCGAGGGCAGGCGGGAGGCGAGCCGGCTGCTGGTGACCGTGCAGGACAACGGCCGTGGCCTGCCCGAGTCCTTCGACCCGCGCAGCGACGGGAACCTCGGCCTCCAGATCGTGCGTGCCCTCGTGGAGGGCGAACTCGGCGGCAGGTTCGACATGGTGCGCCTGGGGGAGGGCACGCCGGACGGCGCGGGCGCGGCCGAGGCCGCGGGCGCGGCGGTGGAGGGGAGCGGCCACGGAGCCCCGGGCGCGGAGCGGGGCGGCGGCACCCGGGTGATCCTCGACCTGCCCCTGGACAAGCACAAGAACCCGGCCGGGCGGAACACGCCGGCGGCCGGGCGCGGTACCGGGAAACGCGAGAGCCCCGTCCCGTAGTGACGTGGTCCACGGGACGGGGCTCGGATGCTCAGTCGCGGTGTGCGCTCCCGTTCTGTGACGGGCTGCTGCGCGTGCTGCGGCTCGGGGCAGCAAGTGACGGGTGGGCGGCCGTCGGACGAGACCGCCGCTGGGTCAGGCGGTGGCCTTGCGCGCCCGGTTACGGGCGGCGCGACGCTTCATGGCGCGGCGCTCGTCCTCGCTCATCCCGCCCCAGACGCCGGAGTCCTGGCCGGACTCGAGCGCCCACTGCAGGCACTGCTCCATGACGGGGCAGCGGCGGCAGACGGCCTTGGCTTCCTCGATCTGCAGCAGCGCAGGACCGGTGTTGCCGATGGGGAAGAAGAGCTCGGGGTCTTCCTCGCGGCAAACGGCGCTGTGACGCCAGTCCATGTCTGCTCCATCTCCTGCACGTGACAGTTACATCGCTTGTGAATGTGAACGCTTTCACGAATCCCCGGACAAATAATCAGCTTCAGCCAAGCTTGGGGAGGGGATTCGGGCTCTCAAGGGGGCCGAGGTCTGTCTTGGCCGTCCCGATCGCCATGAAGAGGTTCGCAAACCTCGGCTTCGGATACAACCCCTTCCGGAAAGTTTTTTTTGAATCCTTGGTGTCGCCTAGCTCACAGCCCTACTTCCCTGGGGTGGAGTCTGCGCTAAACGTTCGACTGGAAGGAGTTTCGCGCCTTCCGCTCACACAATCACACGCAGTGCATGCCGCACGCCTGTGAAGGAGACGCTCGTACGCAGTCCGAGGTGGTCACCATCAAGCTGAAACGGCAGTGGCGCCTGCGATTGCAAGGTGAAGTGGGTCTCGTCGTGCAGGGACACCACATGCTTGCCGCTCAGCCCGCGCTCCGGCGAGGAACGCAGCAGCTGACCGGTGTGCCTGGTCACGCCGGCCGAGGTCAGCCGCGAGACCGCCACCAGGTCGAGCCCGGTGTCGAACGAGGCGTGAGGGGCGACGTAGATCGGGCGGTTGCCGAGGAAGGTCCACGGAGCCGTGTTGCACACTATCGACACGACCAGCTTGTCCACCGGCTCGTGGTCCTCGCGCAGCAGCGAGATGCTGCCGTCCGTGCGCTGCCGGTCCCCGAGGAAGTGCCGCAGGGCCTGGCGCACGTACAGCGTCGGCGTGGAACGCTTGCCGCGCTCCCGCTGCGACTCCACCCGCCCCACCACGCCGGCGTCGAAGCCGAATCCGGCGCAGAACGTGAACCAGCGGCGCGGGACCTCGGCGTCCGCGGTCCCCGGCGTGCCGGCGGCGATGCCGAGCCCGACGGAGCGCTCGCTGCCCGCCTGCAGCGCCCCCAGCAGCGCCCCGGTGGCCTCCACCGCGTCGTTGGGCAGGCCGAGCGCGCGGGCGAAGACATTGGTCGAACCACCGGGAACGACGGCGAGGCGCGGAAGTTCCCCCGTGTCGGGACCGTGGTGCAGCAGGCCGTTGACGACCTCGTTCACGGTGCCGTCGCCGCCGAGGGCGATCACCACGTCCGCCGTCCCCTGCTCCGCTGCCTGCCGGGCCAGCTCCCGGGCGTGGCCGCGGAACTCGGTCGCGGCGACCTCCAACTTGAGGTCGCTGGCCAGGGCATGGGCGAGAACGTCACGGGTCCGGGCACTTGTGGTGGTGGCGACCGGGTTCACCACGAGAAGTCCGCGCATGCAGTGCAGCGTAACCGGCCGGGACGGCGAGGTTGCTCACGGACGGCTATACCCTGGCCGGGTGAGCGAGAGCAGCACCACGTCGCCAGGACCGGAAGTAGCCGGCCGGCCGCGCAGAGTGAGCGCGGCCGCCCTGATCTGCGCCGCCCAGGGGGCCGTGATCGCCGTGCTGGGTGCGAGCATGCTGGTGCTCGCCGTGGTGGGCGACCCCGACTCCGTCTCGCAGGCGGTCACCGGTGCCCTCACCGTGCTCGCCCTGGCGGCGCTGCCGCTGGCCGCGGGCCACGGCCTGTGGCGGCTGCGGCGCTGGAGCCGCGGGCCCGCCGTCATCGTGCAGCTCATCTCGCTGCCCGTGGCCTGGACGCTGTTCGGCAGCGGGGCGCTGTGGCCGCTGGCCGGGGCGGCGCTCGCGCTCAGCGCCCTCGCGGTGCTCGGCTGCCTGATCAACCCCACGGCCACCGAGGCGCTGGGCGTCGGCCCCCGGGAGGCGTAGCCGCCCACGCGGGGGCGCCCACGCGCGGGCCGGCCGCGGGCCGGGGGCCACTCCCCGGCGGCCGGGCGGCTACTCCTCGACGAGCAGCTTCTCGCGCAGCTGGGCCAGGGTGCGGGCCAGCAGCCGGGAGACGTGCATCTGCGAGATGCCGACCTCCTGCGCGATCTGCGACTGGGTCATGTTCCCGAAGAAGCGGAGCAGGAGGATCTTCTTCTCCCGCGGGGGCAGTTCCTCCAGGAGCGGCTTCAACGACTCGCGGTACTCGACCCCTTCGAGTGCGTCGTCCTCGGCGCCGAGGGTGTCGGCGACGGCGGGCGACTCGTCGTCGGTGTCGGGAACGTCGAGCGAGAGCGTGCTGTAGGCGTTGGCCGACTCCAGGCCCTCCAGCACGTCCTCTTCCGAGATCTTCAGCCGCTCGGCCAGCTCGTGCACCGTCGGGGCGCGCCCGTGCTGCTGGGACAGCTCCGCCGTGGCCTGGCTCAGGGACAGCCGCAGCTCCTGGAGCCGGCGCGGCACCCGGACCGCCCAGCCCTTGTCCCTGAAGTGCCGCTTGATCTCGCCGACCACGGTGGGCGTGGCATAGGTGGAGAACTCCACGCCGCGCTCCGGGTCGAACCGGTCCACCGACTTGATCAGCCCGATGGTGGCGACCTGGGTGAGGTCGTCCAGCGGCTCGCCGCGGTTCCTGAAGCGCCTGGCCAGGTGCTCCACGAGCGGCAGGTGCATGCGCACCAGGCTGTTGCGCAGCTCGGCGCGCTCGGGCGAGCCCTCGGGCAGCTTGCGCAGCTCGATGAACAGGTCGCGAGCCGCGCCGCGGTCCTGCGGATCGGGCAGCGCGCGCCGTTGCACCGGCTGGCCCGGCTCCGGCTGCTCCGGAATGGCCGCGCCCGGCGGCTCCCGCCGCTCGGTGCGCTCCGCCTGGTCCACCTCGTTCACCTCGGCCCCCTCGTCCCGTGGCGGCCCCTGTGCGCCGGTCACGGCGCTCCGGGGGCCGCGCCGCGCTTCTTGTGCAGACTGATGCTGACCGTCTTGTCCTCGCCGACGGACGACTCGACCTCGCCCGCGAGCGCGGTCAGGACCGTCCAGGCGAACGTGTCGCGCTCGGGGGCGTGCCCCTCCGTGGTCGGGGCGGACACCGTCACGCGCAGGGCGTCGCCGACCAGCGTGAAGACGCAGTCGAGCACGCTTCCCGGCTTCGCCTGCTGGAGCAGGATCGCGCAGGCCTCGTCGACGGCGATGCGCAGGTCCTCGATCTCGTCGAGGGTGAAGTCGAGGCGGGCCGCGAGTCCGGCGGTGGCCGTGCGCAGCACCGAAAGATAGGCACCCGCCGCCGGCAGCCGGACTTCCACGAAGTCCTGAGATCCGGGCTCACCTGGGGTTGGGGACACCCTCACCTCCACAGAGACTCACACTGATTGAGCGCTCACCGGCACCGCGGGGATGCCCGGGCTCGCCCTTGGACGCTACCGCGATCCCAAGCCTGCTGTCGCCTGGCCCGGGGGGCGTCCGGCCTTCCGTGACCACCTCGGCGGTATTACTCATCGTAATGCATTCGGTGCGCAGTGTGGCCATTCCGGTGACGTTCAATTCCTCGAATTCTTCCCGGCGTTGCGGGTCCCGCAGCGCCATGATCGTTGATCGTACTGCGACCTGGGGCGCGGGGATGCCGCCTTTTCCGCGCGGGCGCCCGGCGTTCGGCGGCCGCCGTAGGTCGGTGCCCCCGTTCCCCCGGCCCCGGGCTCAGTCCCAGCCGAGGAGCGTGACCCCGGCCTCGCCGGCCAGGCAGCGGTGAATGACGCGGTCGGCGGAGAACACGAGGTTGGCGGGGAGGTCGCCGACGGGGAACCAGCGGACCTCGGAGTGCTTGTGCGGCTCGGCGTTGTGCGCGGTCCCGCTCCAGCGGTGGGTGAGGAAGATGACGGTGAGGAAGCCGTTCGGCGACTCCACGCCGCGGGAGCTGTGCAGCACGTGGGCCAGGCGCAGGTCGGCGGGGTCGGCCACGAGGCCGGTCTCCTCGCGGAGCTCGCGCACCGCGGTGGCCGTCACGGGCTCGCCCGGGTCGCTCTTGCCCACGGGCAGGTCCCACATGCCGCGGCCGAACTTCGCCCGTGGGCCGCGCCTGAGCAGCAGCACCAGGTCCCGCTCCCGGTCGTGCACCACAACGGCCCCGACGAGGAGGGTTATTGAGGCCGTCGCCGGCGGCAGGGCCGCGGGCGGCGGGCCGTCCGCGGCGGCGGGTTCGGGGGAGGCGGATTCCGGGACGGCGGGCGCGGGGGTGGCGGGCTCGGGGGAGGAGAAGGCGGAGGAGAGGGGGGAGGCCATGGCGTGCAGCCTAGGCGCCGCCTCGCGGGGCCGGGTGCGGGGCCGGTGGGCCGCTCCTGCGGGAGCCGGGGCCGGGGTGAGGCGCACAAAAAAAGCCGCCCGTGGCGGCGCGCGGAATTCCCGGCTATATTCGGTTCCTTGATGCTCCTGCCCTTCGGGGGGGGAAGAGCTATCCGAAATCATCATAGCGGATCGAGGGGATCGGTGTCAAGCGGCAGGATGGACGAAGCGCGGCGGTCCGAGCAGCACTACCTGACGCGTCTGTACGGCCGGCTCGACGCGCTGCGCGGCGAGACCCAGGAGCGGCTGGACTCCGTGCTGGCCGCGACCGGCCTTGGCCACCAGGGCCTGGCGGAACGCGATGTCGCCGCCGCGGAGCTGGCGCGGCGGCTGAACCGGCTGGAGTCGGCCGAGACCGGGCTGTGCTTCGGGCGGCTCGACATGCGCGACGAGGAGCGCAGGTACATCGGCAGGATCGGAATCCTCGACGGCTCGGCCGAGTGCGAGCCCCTGCTCATCGACTGGCGCGCCCCCGCCGCCCGTCCCTTCTACGTGGCCACCGCCGTCTCGCACGAGAACGTCAGGCGTCGGCGGCACATCAGGACCCGCGGCCGGCAGGTGATCGGGGTGCAGGACGAGGAGCTGGAGGGCACCGCGGAGATCTCGGGCGACGGCGCCCTGATGGACGCGCTCCTCGACGCGCTCGACGCCGCGCGCACCGGCCGGATGAGCGACATCGTCGCCACCATCCAGGCCGAGCAGGACGAGATCATCCGCTCCCCGCACGCCGGCGTCCTGGTCGTCCAGGGCGGCCCCGGCACCGGGAAGACGGCCGTCGCGCTGCACCGGGCGGCCTACCTGCTCTACACCCACCGCGAACGGCTCGCCAGGAGCGTGGTGCTGGTCATCGGGCCGAGCCCCACCTTCCTGCGCTACATCGGCGACGTCCTGCCCGCGCTCGGCGAGACCAGCGTGCTGACGGCCACGGTGGCCGAACTCTTCCCCGGCGTGCGGGCGGTGGGCGCGGAGCCCTCCGCCACCGCCGAGCTCAAGGGCCGCCCGGTCATGGCCGAGGTGATCGCCGCGGCCGTGGCCGCCCGGCAGGGACCCTCCGGGGAGGAGGGGTTCGAGGTGCCGCACGAGGGCTCCGTGCTCCGCCTCGGCCCCGAGGAGTGCCGGCGGCTGCGGGACACCGCGCGGTCCTGGCGGCTTCCGCACAACGAGGCGCGGCCCCTGGTCCACGAGCTGTTCCTGGACGCGCTGGCCCACCGGCACGCCGAGCGCTACGGCACCGACGTGATCGACGGCAGTTCGCTGCTGACCGAAGCGGACCTGGAAACGATCAGGGCCGAGCTGGACGGCAGCCGCGAAGTGGCCGCCGCGCTGGAGGAGTTCTGGCCCCTCCTGAGCCCGCAGCGGCTGCTCGCCGAGCTGTTCTCCTCGCCCGCGCGGCTGGCCGCCGCCGCCCCCGGGCTCACCCCGGCCGAACGCGCCCTGCTGCTGCGCGGCCCGCACCGCCGCTGGACGCCGGCCGACGTGCCGCTGCTCGACGAGGCCGCGGAACTGCTCGGCTCCGACGACTCGGCCGCGCGCGCCGCGGCGGCGGCCGAGCGGGAGGAGCGGGTGCGCCTCGCGCAGGAGGCCCTGGACGTGGCCCTCGGCTCCCGCGGCACCGACATCGAGGACGACGTGGACCCCGGGGAGGCGGAGGAGCTCTCCCCCTTCGACCTGGTCGACGCCGAGACGCTGGCCGAGCGGCACGAGGAACGCGATCACCGGGAGCAGGCCAGGCGGGCCGCCGCCGACCGCACCTGGGCCTTCGGGCACGTCGTCGTCGACGAGGCGCAGGAGCTCTCCGCGATGGCCTGGCGGCTGGTGATGCGCCGCTGCCCGGCGCGTTCCCTGACGATCGTCGGGGACATCGCGCAGACCGGCGACCCGGGGGGTGCCCCCTCCTGGGAGCGGATGCTCGCCCCGCACGTCGGCCGGCGGTTCCGGCTGGCCGAGCTGAGCGTCAACTACCGCCTGCCGGCCGAGATCGCCGAGGTCGCCGCGCACGTGCTCCGGCGCATCGATCCGGCGCGGACGGCGCCGCGCGCGGTGCGCGCCACCGGCGTGCGCCCGTGGCGGTGCGCCGTCCCGCCCGAGCGGCTGACCGGCGCGGTGGCCGAGTGTGCCGCCCGGGAGTGCGCGGGTCAGGGCGCCGGTCTTGTGGGCGTGATCGCCCCCGCCGCCCGGCTGCCCGAGCTGCGCGCCGCCGTCGCGGACGCGGCCCCGGCCGGGCGGGTCGAGGTGCTCGATCCGCGCACCGCGAAGGGGCTGGAGTACGACGCGGTCCTCGTGGTCGACCCGGACGGCATCGTCGCGGAGTCCCCCAGAGGGCTGAGCGACCTCTACGTCGCGCTCACCCGCGCCACCCAGCGGCTGGGCGTGGTGCACTCCGGGCGGCCGCCGGCGGACCTGCCGCCGCTGCGCCGGGTGGCCGCCGAGGAGCTGCGGGCGGCCGGTCCGCCGGCCTCCGGGCGGGGCTGACCTGGGCCTCCCCGGGTTTGGGCCGGGCGGGAGCGGTAACCCCGCCACCGGAGGTGGTACCGATGACCACGGTGAAGGACATGATGAACACCAGCCCGTCCGACCTGGGCACCATCGACCGGGACGCGCTGGCCCGCTGCATCCAGGAGTGCGACCAGTGCGCGCAGACCTGCACGGCGTGCGCCGACGCCTGTCTGGCCGAGGAACGGGTCGAGGAGCTGCTGGCCTGCATCCGGCTCGACCTGGACTGTGCGGACGTCTGCGACATCACCGGCCGGCTGCTCTCCCGGCTCACCGGCAGCCGGCCGGACATCGCGATCGCCCAGCTCCAGGCGTGCGCCGTGGCGTGCGACGCCTGCGCCACGGAGTGCGAGCAGCACGCCAGGGAGCACGAGCACTGCCGGTTGTGCGCCGAGGCGTGCCGCACCTGTGAGCGCGCCTGCCGTCAGCTGCTGTCCGCCGGGATGTGAGCCCGGCGCGCGGCTCAGGCGGCCGGGGCGGGGCCGGCCGCCGGGGCGGCGGCCCGCGGGGCGCGCCCCGCGGCGTGCCGGGCCGCGGCCACGGCCAGGGCCCGGATGATCGGATGGGGAACGCGGCCGTCCCCCGCGAGCTCCGGCTGGAAGAGCGTGGCCAGGAAGAAGGGATGGCCAGGCAGTTCGGCCATCCGGGGCGTGCCCTCCGGATCGCTGCCGGTGAACCGCAGGCCGTGCGCGCGCAGCGCGGCGAGGTAGCGCGGCGCCACCGAGCCGTAGGCGCAGTGGAAGCGCTCGACGGAGCGCCTGGTGCCCAGCACGCGCTCCGCCAGTGAGCCGGGCTCCACCAGAATCTCCCCCTCGCGCCCCACCAGGGAGCAGGCCAGCGGGCCGATCATCGGCTCTTCCCGGCCCGGCTCGTTCTCGCCGTGCCTGGCCTCGGCGAGGCCGCAGACGGTGCGGGCGTATTCGAGCAGCATGTGCTGGAAACCGCCGCAGGTGCCGAGGAACGGGATGCCGCGCTCGCGCGCCGTGCGGACCGCGGCCAGCGCCCCCGCCTCGCTCTGGTAGGGGCTGCCAGGCAGCAGCCACACGGCGTCGAAGCCGGCGACGGACCCCTCGCCGGCCCCCTCCGCCCCGGGCGCGAGGTCGGCCGTCGGCACCCAGTAGGCGTCCACGGGCAGCCGCTCCCGCTCGGCGAGCGCGGCGAGCAGGCCGGGCACCCGGGCGTGCGACATGACGTGCGGCGAGCGGTCGCCCACCAGCGCGAGCCGCGGCACGGTCCACCCGTCCCCGGAGGCGGGGGAGGGGAGGGCCGCCGGGCTGGGGTGGATGGGGGAAACGGGCCCGGAGTGGGTGGGTGCCGTCGCGTCGGGGCGGAAGGGGGAGAGCGGGCCGGGCTGGATGGGGGTGGCGGGATTCATGTCGGCCATGCTGGACCCGGGGGCGCGATCAGCGCCAACGATGATTACCCGGCCTCGGATCAGGATCGCTTATCTTCCCTGCATACTGGCCGACGTGGACCCGCACCTGCTGCGCACCTTCGTGTCCGTCGCCCGCCTGGGCTCCTTCTCGGCGGCCGCGGCCGAGCTCGGCTACACCCAGTCCGCGGTCTCCCAGCACGTCGCCGCCCTGGAGCAGGACCTCGGGGCGCGCCTGCTCACCCGCCGGCCGGTCGCCCCCACCCCCGCCGGGGCCCGGCTGCTCGAACACGCGGGCCCGCTGCTCGTCCGGCTCGCCGCCGCCCGCGCCGACGTGGCCCGGCTGGTGTCCGCCCCGGCGGGCAGGCTCGCGGTCGGGCTCGCCCCGCTGACCGCGCAGGCCGCGGCCCCGGGGGCCGCCCTCGCCGCGGCCTGCCGCGCCCACCCGGGCGTGGAGGTGACCGTCGAGGTGCGGCCGGCCGCCCGGCTGCCGGCCGCGGTGGCCACCGGGGAGCTGGACCTGGCGCTGGTCGAGGGCTTCGCCGCGCCGACCGACCCGCTGCGCCTGCCCGACGTGGGCCCGCTGCGCTCCGTGCAGGTGGGGGAGGAGCCGCTCGCCGTGCTGCTGCCCGAAGGGCACCCCCTGGCCGGACGCCCCCGGCTGCGGCTGGCGGACCTGGCCGGGGCCCGCTGGCTGGACGCCCCCGACGCCGGGGTGGCCCTCGACCGGCTGCGCGCCGCCGCGGGGACCGGAGGCTTCAGGACCGGCCTGCGGTACGCGGGCAGCGACCCGGGCGGGCTGCTCCCGCTGGCCGCGGCGGGCCTGGGCCTGGCGCTCCTGCCGCGCTCCCGCGCCGCGGCGGGCGCGTCCCTCGGCCTGCGCGCCGTTCCGCTGTCCGAGCCCCGGCTGGTCCACCGCACCGAGCTGCTGCACCCGGCCCGGCTCACCCCGCCGGGCGGCACGCTGCGGGACCACCTGCTGCGCGCCCGGGGCGCGCCGTCGCCCCCGGCGCCCTCGCCCGCCCCCTGAACGGCCGCTGAGCCCTCACGGCCGCTGCGCGCGAGCGGGCGCACGGCCGGGAAGCGGGGCGCGCAAAAGATCGGGGCGCCCGTCGCGTCATGCGGACGGGCGCCCCGAACGGTCTGCTGGGCGATGCCTTCCCGGGGTGCCGGGAGGGCGGGGTCATGCCTTCTTGGTCTCCCAGAAGATCTTGTCGATCTGGGCGATGTAGTCGAGGGCCTTCTGGCCGGTGGCCGGGTCGGTCGAGCCCTTGGCGGCGCTGAGGGCCTTCAGGGTGTCGTTGACGAGCTGGTGCAGCTCCGGGTACTTCTCGAAGTGCGGAGGCTTGAAGTAGTCGCTCCACAGCACCGACACGTGGTGCTTGGCCAGCTCGGCCCGCTCCTCCTTGATGGTGGTGGCCCGGGCGCGGAAGTGCGGGTCCTCGTTGGCCTGGTACTTCTCCTGGATGGCCTTGACGGACTCGGCCTCGATCCTGGCCTGAGCGGGGTCGTAGACGCCGCACGGGAGGTCGCAGTGGGCGCTGACCTTCACCTTCGGGGCGAACAGGCGGGAAAGCATGAATGCTGTCCTTCCTCGTGATCGTCTTCTCTCAGGCGACACTACTCCGTGGCAGCGAGGTTTTCTCGGCGTACCCCGGAGTGATCGGCGGGCTTAGGCCGAAAGTCCGGTGCTTGACTGGTCCCGGCGGCGGAGCGCGGCCGGGCGGGGCCGCGCGAGGGGCCGGCCGGGGGGACGGCGCCGCGGGTCCCGCGGGACCCGCGGGAAGATGGCACGAGGAGACGGGACCCGCGGGAAGATGGCACGAGGAGAGGGGCGCACGATGAAGCTGGGGCTCGCCGAGGTGTACAACCCCTCCATGCTGCCCACCCTGCGGCCCGGGGACCACCTGCTGCTCGGCTACGGGGCCAGGGTGCGGCCCGGGGACGTGCTGGTGGTGCGTCACCCCTTCCAGCACGACCTGCTGATCGTCAAGCGCGCCGCGGCGCGGCGCGAGGGCGGCTGGTGGGTGCTCGGGGACAACCCCCGAGTCACCAACGACAGCCGCGAGTTCGGGGTCGTGCCCGACGGTCTCGTGGTGGCCAGGGCGATGCTGCGGCTGCGCCCGCCGCGGCGTACCCCTCAGCGCTCGGCGCTGCTGGCCCTGCTCTCCTGGCTGCCCTCGTCCGTCAGGCCGCTGAGGGCGCGTTCGCGGCGCTTGCGGGCGCGGTAGGCGGCGACGTTCGCGCGGGTCGCGCAGCGGTCGGAGCAGTAGCGCCGGGAGCGGTTGGTCGAGGTGTCGAGGTAGGCGTTGCGGCACGGGTCGGCCTCGCAGATGCCGAGGCGGTCGACCCCCAGGTCGGTGAGCAGGAAGGCCAGGCCCATGCAGGCGATCGCGGCGTAGCCCGCGGTGGCGTTCGAGGGGTGCTCGGCCAGGTGGAGGTGCCAGTTCGGGCGGCCCGAGGAGTCCAGCTCGGTGTGGCCGGAGATCTGCGGGCTCGCCGGGTATTCGAGCAGCAGCGAGTTGAGCAGGTCCACCGCCCGCACCTCGTCGCCCTCGGCGGCCGCGGTGAAGACGGCGCGCAGCCGGGACCTGACGCCGCGCAGCCGCGTCACGTCGGCCTCCGCCACCCGCCGGGCGGCGTGCCGCGCCGCGCCGAACAGCTCCCGCACGGTGTCCACCGAGGTCAGCCGGTCGGTGCCGCGGAGCGGCTCCTCGGTGTTCACGAGGCGCACGGCGAAGTCTGAGTAATAGGTCAGTTCCAATTGTGTTCCTTACCGAGGTCGCCTATAGTCCCTACGGTACTAGTAAGGGCTGTATACGGGCTGCACCTATTACAGGGTGCCGGGCGGGAGGAGAGAGGCGTGGCCGACTGGCAGACGTGGCAGGACAGTTGGGACCGCCAGCAGGAGTGGCACCTGGCGGATCGGGAGGAGCGGTTCCGGGTGATGCTGGACGCCGTGGAGGCGCTGGTGGGCGACCGGCCGCGGGTCCTCGACCTGGCCTGCGGGACCGGCAGCATCACGCTGCGCCTGCTGCGCCGCTTCCCCGGCGCGGTCAGCACCGGCGTGGACCTCGACCCGGCGCTGCTCACCATCGCCCGCGGGTACTTCGCGGGGGAGGACCGGGTGGAGTTCGTCACCGCCGACCTCACCGACCCCGGCTGGCGGGACGCGCTGCCGCACGGCTCCTACGACGCGGTGCTCACGGCCACGGCCCTGCACTGGCTGCGGACCGAGCCGCTGCGGAGCCTGTACGGGGACCTGGCGAAACTGCTGCGGCCCGGCGGGGTCTTCCTGAACGCCGACCACATGCCCGACCCCTCGATCCCGCGGATCAACGCGGCGGAACGCGCCTTCACCGCGGCGCGGCAGGAGCGGGAGCGGGCGGCGGGCGCGCAGGACTGGGCCGCGTGGTGGAAGGCGGCGGCGGAGTCCCCCGAGCTGGCCGAGGCGACGGCGGAGCGGTTCGGGATCTACGGCGACCCGGCCGGCGGGGACCACTCGGAGGGCGAGTCCCACCCGGCCGCCTGGCACCTGGCGGCCCTGCGGGAGGCCGGGTTCGCCGAGGCGGGCGTGGCCTGGGCCTCGCTGACGGACGCGATGGTGCTGGCGCTGCGGTAGCCGGGCGGCGCGGGGCCGGGCGCGGCCCCGCGCGGGGCCCGGGAACGCGGCGCGCCCCCGGGACGGTGCCCGGGGGCGCGCACGCGGGGCGCGTCGGCGCGCGTCAGGGGGTGACGCCCTCGGCGCGGGCCTGGGAGGCGACCGCCTCGGCGACGGCCGGGGCCACGCGGGGGTCGAAGGGGGAGGGGATCACGCGGTCGGGGGCGAGTTCGTCCTCGACCACCGCGGCCAGCGCCTCGGCTGCGGCCAGCTTCATGCCCTCGGTGATCTTCAAGGCGCGCACCCGCAGCGCCCCCGCGAAGATGCCGGGGAAGGCGAGCACGTTGTTGATCTGGTTGGGGTAGTCGCTGCGCCCGGTGGCCACCACGGAGGCATAGCGGGCCGCCACGTCGGGGTGGATCTCGGGGTCGGGGTTGGCCATGGCGAAGACGAACGCCCCCGGCGCCATCCGCGCCACCGCGGGCTCGGGCACCGTGCCGCCGCTGACGCCGACGAACACGTCCGCGCCCTCCAGGGCGGAGGCCAGCGAGCCGCTGCGGCCGTCCCGGTTGGTCAGGCCGGCGATCTCCCGCTTCACCTCGGTGAGGTCGCCGCGGTCGGCCGAGACGACGCCCTTGCGGTCGCAGACCACCACGTCGCCGGCGCCGGCGCCCAGGAGGATCTTCGCGATGGCCACCCCGGCCGCGCCCGCGCCCGAGATCACCACCCGCAGCTCGCCGAGCTTGCGCCCGGTCAGCGTCGCCGCGTTCCGCAGCGCCGCCAGCGTCACCACGGCCGTGCCGTGCTGGTCGTCGTGGAAGACCGGGATGTCGAGGCGCTCGCGCAGCTTCCGTTCGATCTCGAAGCAGCGCGGCGCCGAGATGTCCTCCAGGTTGATGCCGCCGAAGGAGGGGGCGAGGCGGGCGACCGTCTCGACGATCTCGTCGGTGTCCCGGCAGTCGAGCGCCACCGGCACCGCGTCCACCCCGCCGAACTGCTTGAAGAGGATCGCCTTGCCCTCCATCACCGGCAGCGAGGCCTCGGGCCCGATGTCCCCGAGGCCCAGGACCGCGCTCCCGTCCGTGACCACGGCCACGACCTGGGACTTCCAGGTGTACTCGTGCACCAGCTCGGGCCGCTCGGCGATCGCGGCGCAGACCCGGGCGACGCCGGGCGTGTAGGCCAGGGACAGGTCGTCTCTGTCGCGCACCGGCACCGTCGCCTGCACGGCCATCTTGCCGCCCCGGTGCAGGGCGAACGCCGGGTCGAGCCCCGGCTCCTCGTCCGCCAGGTCGCTTCGTGGATTGACGATCTCCGATGCCACTGTGGTTGACCCCTTTGTCTGCGAGTTTCCTTGCCACTGACTGCCATCAACTGCCATCAGCGCTGGCCGCAATCCCGGTGGGGGGCGGCGGCGGGCGGGCACTCGTCCGCGAGGGTGAGCAGCGGACGCCGGACGCGCCGCACAAGCGCCCGGGTCCCCGGATGAGGGGTGTAACGGTCGGTTCTACCCGATGGGACACCCGGGGCACGAACCGTGCCCCGCAACGGGCGCGGCCCGTCTGCCGTCCCGGGCTCTCACAGCCTGCCCGGTCCGGCTAAAGCGCCGCTATTCGGGACGCAAAAGCCTCGCTGGAGCGTGACGGATCTCTCATGAGGGCCAACCCTCGGGCGGAAGAGGGCACTTTGGGGCAGCCGGTCATCGGTGCGCGGTGTCCGTTATCCGATATTGACGTTCGAGTAGGCCGAACAGGGCGGTCCTGATGGCAGGATGCCCTGCGTTGACCTTCCGCGTTGACGAAGTCGACGGCGTCGGCGATGGTCGCGAGGTCCGCGACAGCCAGGACATCCGGGATGGGTGGGATGTCCGGGGCTTTCCGGGCGTTCGCGACATCGAGGACGCCCGCGACGTCGGCGCACCTGGCGAAGCCGTCGCGCTCGAAGACGTGTGCCCGGCCCCTGGACACTCCACGACCCCCGGAGGACCACGCGATGACCCTGCCCAGCCCCAGAAGTTCCCGCCGCCGCGCCGCGGTGGGCGCGCTTTTCGCCGCCGGCGCGTTGCTGCTGAGCGCCTGCGGCGACCAGACCGACGACGCGGGTGACGGCGGCGGGGACCAGGCGGACGGTTCCTCCCAGTCCTCGCAGTCCTCCGAGGCGCCGCTCTTCGACCTGCTGCCCGAGGACATCCAGCAGGCCGGGGAGATCAAGGTCGGCTCCGACATCGCCTATCCCCCCATCGAGTACCTGGACGAGAACGACGAGGTCACCGGCATCGACCCGGACATCGCCGCCGCGCTCGGCGAGGTGCTCGGCGTGGACTTCACCTTCGAGAACGGCACCTTCGACGGCCTGGTCCTCGGCATGAACAACGGCCGCCACGACGTGATCATGTCGGCGATGACCGACACCCAGGAGCGCCAGGAGGGTGCGTCGGACGACGCCGAGGGCGGCGCCGACTTCGTCGACTACTTCCGCGCCGGCTCGGCGATCCTGGTGGCCGCGGGCAACCCCGAGGGCATCCAGGGCCCGGCCGACCTGTGCGGCCTGACCGTCGCCGCCCAGCAGGGCACCGCGAACGAGCAGGTCATCGAGGACGCGCAGGCGGACTGCGACGAGCCGATCGACGCGGTGATCAACGAGGTCGACACCGACTCGATCACCGCCCTCCAGAGCGGCAGGGCCCAGGCCGTGATCACCGACTTCCCGGTCGCCCTGTACAACCAGGAGACGGCCGGCGGCGGCGACCTGTTCGAGGTGGTCGGGGACCAGATCAACGCGGCGCCCTACGGCATCGCCGTCCCCAAGGACAACACCCAGCTGCGCGACGCCCTCCAGGCGGCCCTCCAGCAGATCATCGACGACGGCACCTACGCCGAGATCCTGGAGCAGTGGGACGCGCAGAGCGGTGCCATCGACGAGGCAACCGTCAACGCGGGCTGAGCGGAGGCCGACGTGCCCGATCTCCACAAGGACGCCCCCGCCTCGCCGACGGGTCCGGGGCGGGCCGAGACCGGCCCGCCGCCCGAGGCGATCAGGGCCGTTCCCGTCCGGCACTACGGCCGCTGGGCGGGGGCCGTCGTGGTCCTCGTCCTGCTCGGGCTGCTGGTCTGGGCGTTCGTCAACGCGGACATCCACTGGGACGTGGTCGGCGACCAGCTGACGTACCACACCATCGTCGAGGGCGCGGGCAAGACCCTGTGGATCTCCGTGCTCTCGATGCTGCTCGGCGTGGTCCTCGGCCTGGTGCTCGCCGTGATGCGGCTCTCGCGCAACCCGGTGCTGACCAGCGTGTCCTGGGCCTACATCTGGTTCTTCCGCGGCACGCCCGTGCTGGTGCAGCTGTTCCTGTGGTACTACCTGTCCTTCGTCTTCGACACGGTGAACCTCGGGTTCTACAAGGACGAGATGAACGACGTGATGACGCCGTTCCTCGCCGCGCTGCTCGGCCTCGGGCTCAACGAGGCGGCCTACATGGCGGAGATCGCCAGGGCCGGCATCCTGTCCGTCGACCCGGGCCAGACGGAGGCCGCCCACGCCCTGGGCATGAGCGGCGCGAAGACGATGCGGCGGATCGTGCTGCCCCAGGCGATGCGGGTGATCATCCCGCCGACGGGCAACGAGTTCGTCAACATGCTGAAGACCTCCTCGCTCGCCTACGCGATCCAGTTCGAGGAGTTGTTCCGCGCCGGGGAGACGATCAGCTCGCGGAACCTGGCGGTCATGGAGATGCTGATGGTGGTGTCCGTCTGGTACCTGGCGCTGACCACCCTCTTCAGCATCGCCCAGTTCTACCTGGAGCGGCGCTTCGCGCGCGGTTCGCACCGGCAGCTGCCGCCCACGCCCCTCCAGCGGCTGCGGTCGCACCTGGGGTCGTTCCGCACGCCGAGCCGGGTGGGGAAGGTGACGATATGAGCGCCGAGCCGATGGTGCGGGCCGAGCGGGTCCACAAGTCGTTCGGGGCCGTCGAGGTGCTGCGCGGCATCGACCTGGAGGTGCGCAGCGGGGAGGTGGCCTGCGTCATCGGGCCCTCGGGCTCGGGCAAGTCCACGTTCCTGCGCTGCATCAACCACCTGGAGAAGATCAGCGCCGGGCGCCTGTACGTGGACGGCGAGCTGGTCGGCTACCGGCAGCGGGGCAACCGGCTGTACGAGATGCGCGAGCGCGAGGTGGCGGCCCAGCGCCGCGACATCGGCATGGTCTTCCAGCGCTTCAACCTGTTCCCGCACATGACGGCCGCCGAGAACGTCATGGAGGCGCCGGTGCAGGTCAAGGGCCTGCGGAAGGCGGCGGCCCGGGAGCGCGCGGCCGAACTCCTGGCCAGGGTCGGCCTCCAGGGCCGGATGGACGCCTACCCGGCCCAGCTCTCCGGCGGGCAGCAGCAGCGCGTGGCCATCGCCAGGGCGCTGGCGATGGACCCCAAGCTCATGCTGTTCGACGAGCCGACCTCCGCCCTGGACCCCGAGCTGGTGGGGGAGGTGCTCGACGTGATGCGGCGGCTGGCCGAGGAGGGCATGACGATGATCGTCGTCACGCACGAGATGGGCTTCGCGCGCGAGGTCGGCGACTCCCTGGTCTTCATGGACGAGGGCGTCGTGGTGGAGTCGGGCCGCCCCAGGGACGTGCTCACCGACCCGCGGCACGACCGCACCCGGACGTTCCTGTCCAAGGTGCTGTGAGCGCGGGGCGCCGGCGGGGCCCCGTGGGCAACGCGCCGTGGGCAACGGGCGCTGAGCAACGGGCCCCGGGCGAAGGTGCCGTGGGGCAGGTGCCGTGAGCGCCCCGGGGGAGCCGGGTGCGGCGATCCGCCGGGGCGCTCGGCTCAGCGGCGGGCCCAGGTCTCCAGTGGCGGGCTGCCGTCGGCCGGGGTGAGCTGCCCGGCCTTGCTCCAGCCCCAGGACTGCAAGGCCGCCAGCGCCGCCGCGTTCCCCGGCTCGACCAGGGCGAGGCTCAGCGGCGCGCGGCTGCGGGACAGCAGCTCCCGGTGCAGCCTGGTGCCCAGCTGCCCGCGCCGCCGCTGCGGCAGCACCACCACCCCGGCCAGGACGAACACCTGGCGGCTCTGGGTGAGTTCGTCGATCTCCGCGGGCACGTCCAGGAAGGACTGCCACCAGCGGCTGCCGCGGTCGGCGCGGAAGCCCCAGGCGCAGCCGACCGGCCCCGGATCGCCGGCGAGCACCAGATCGAAATCGGGCTGCTGGATGTCGTGATCGGTGAACCGGCGCACGAACTCGGCGCGTTCCAGCGGACGCGCGCCTGGCGCGTCGCGGTGCGCCGCGGCGTACAGATCCCCGATCCCCTCCCGTTCGGACTCGGCCTGCCACCTGCTCAGCCGTCGCAAGAACACCGTGCCCATGTCAACCTCCCCGCGACTCCTCATCCTGTCACTTCGGGGTCGCTTCTGGAATGGAGGGACCGCCTGCGGCTAGCGTGAGCCCATGTTTGCTGCCTACGCCGCGCGTTGTGACCCGGAGCATCCGCTGAACGGACTGGAGCTGGGCGACCGGCCCGAGCCCCAGGCGCCGCCGCACTGGACGGTGGTCGAGGTGAAGGCGGCCTCGCTCAACCACCACGACCTGTGGTCGCTGCGCGGGGTCGGCCTGCGCGAGGAGGCGCTGCCGATGATCCTCGGCTGCGACGCCGCCGGCGTGGACGAGGACGGCAACGAGGTCGTGCTGCACTCGGTCATCGGCGCCACGGGCCACGGGGTGGGCCCCGAGGAGCGGCGCACCCTGCTGACCGAGAAGTACCAGGGCACCTTCGCCGAGCGGGTGGCCGTGCCGCGGTGGAACCTGCTGCCCAAGCCCGCCGCGCTCTCCTTCGAGGAGGCGGCCTGCCTGCCCACCGCCTGGCTGACCGCGTACCGGATGCTGTTCACCAACGCCGCGGTGCGGCCGGGGGACAGCGTGCTGGTGCAGGGGGCGGGCGGCGGCGTCGCGACCGCGGCCATCGTGCTCGGCGCGGCGGCCGGGCTGCGCGTCTTCGTCACCAGCCGGGACGAGGCCAAGCGCAAGCGGGCCCTGGAGCTGGGCGCCGAGGGCGCGTTCGAGGCCGGGGCGCGGCTGCCGCACCGGATGGACGCGGTGCTGGAGACGGTGGGCGCGGCCACCTGGCAGCACTCGGTGCGCTCCCTGCGGCCCGGCGGCACCCTGGTGATCTCCGGGGCCACCTCGGGGCAGGCGCCGCCCTCCGCCGAGCTGAACCGGATCTTCTTCCTCGAACTGCGGGTCGTCGGCTCCACGATGGGCAGCAAGGAGGAGCTCTCCTCGCTGATCGACTTCTGCGTGGCCAAGGGGATTCGGCCCGTCATCGACACCGTGCTGCCGCTGGCCGAGGCGCGCGAGGGCTTCGCCAGGCTGGCCCGCGGCGAGCTCTTCGGGAAGATCGTGCTCACCGTCTGAGAGCGCGGCCGCCTGGGGCTCAGCCGTGCGGCGAGCGCAGCAGCGCCACCAGGTGGGCCGCGGCCGCGGACAGGTGCCTGCGCGCCTCGCGCAGCTGCTCCTGGCTCACGCCGTGGTCCCTGGCGGTGTCCCGCACCTCGTCGCGGAAGCGGTCGAGCAGCCGCACCAGCTCGCGCTCGGGGTCGGCGACCTCCTCCGCCTCCTCCTCGGCCTCCTCCCGGCCACTCGCCCACTGCGGCCACGGCGTGCTCGGGTATTCGACGAACCGGCTCCAGCCGCCGATCTCGTGGCTGAGCCCGTCGAGGCCCTCGCGGACCGCGCCCCGCCAGTCGCCCGCCCTGGCGTGCGACTGCACCCGCTCGTGGAGCCGGCGGGCGGCCTGCTCGAAGTGGGTCCTGACCGCCTCGCTCGCCTCCTGGGCCTCCCTGGCCTCCCGCCGGGCCCGGCGGCTCTCCTCCTTGGCGCGCCGGGTGGCGGCCTGCCAGGCGGCCCGCCCCTCCTTCGCCTCGGACCCGCCCGAGGCGCGGGCGGCCGCCGTGGCCTCCTTGACCTGCCGCCGCAGGTCCTGGGCCGAACCGCTCACGTCCTCGCGGATGTTCGCCGCGAGCGCGGTGAGGGAGTCGCGGATCTCCCGTTCGAGCTCGGTCAGCTCCGGCTCGCGCTCGTGCAGCTCCCGGTATCCCTCGCCGGTCAGCGAGTACACCTTGCGGCCGCCCTCCTCGGCGTGGCTGACCAGGCCCTCGGCCTCCAGCTTGGCCAGGCGGGGGTAGACGGTCCCGGCCGAGGGGGCGTACAGCCCCTGGAAGCGCTCTTCGAGCAGCCGGATGACCTCGTACCCGTGCCGGGGGGCCTCGCCGAGCAACTTCAGGAGGTAGAGGCGGAGTCGGCCGTGACCGAAGACGGGAGGCATGTCAGACGTCCTTAGCGGAGGTGGTGGCGGCGGTCGCGTCCGGTTCGGTCCGCGGCCTGCGCAACAGGGAGAAGGCGCCGGAGACGGTGTGGCACAGGATGCTGCCCGTCCCGGCGCCCAGCGTGCCGCCGACGGACTTGGCCCCCCAGGTGCCGGACACCGAGAGCTCGGGGAAGGCCGAGGAGACGGGGCCGCTCGTGGTGGCCCCTGAGACCTTCGCGTCGGCCTGCGCCGGCAGCCGCAGGGCCACGTCGCCCGAGACGGTGGTGAGCCGGAGCGTGGGGCGCGCGGCGGGCTCGGCGAGGTCGAGGACCACGTCGCCGCTGACCGTGTTGACGCCGACGCTCTCGCCCGCGTGGTCCAGCATGGTGAGCCTGCCGGAGACCGAGTTGAAGGACAGCTTCCCGGTGACGGCCTGGGTCTCGACGGCGCCGGAGACGGTGTCGGCGCGGACCCGGCCCGAGAGGCCGACCAGCGTCGCGTCCCCGCTCACGCCGCGCAGGTCCGTGGGGCCCGCGATGCGGCTGAGGACGGCGGAGGCGCGGACCACGCCCACGGAGAGCCGGACCGAGGCGGGCACGCTGACGGTGACGACCGCGGACCGGCGCCAGCCCTTGCGTTCGAGCCGCTTCAGGAACCCGTGCCAGGGCAGGTCCTCGTAGGCGACGGTGAGCCGGCGGCCGCGCACGCTCACGACGAGCGGCGGCCCGGAGAGCTCCGCGATCTCCACGCGGGTGGCGGGCGAGTCGGTGCCCACCACGTTCACCGTGCCGCTCACCGTGCGGATCTCCAGGTCCTCGATCGGGTCGTCGAAGTGGAGGGTCCGCGGCTCGGTGACGGACCACTCGGATTTCCGCGCCATGGGGCCTCCCCGGTTGAACGGCACGCGCTGACGAGCGCACGAAGATATATCGTGACTCCCTGAGGAACACGATATATCGCGTAGCCGTGGCGTCAAGAGGGGAACCGTGGCGCCCTCCTCCTCGTCCTCGGTCTCGTCACGTCCACCCGCCGGCCGCCGGCCGTCCTTCGGTTCCCGCCGGCCCCGAGGCCCCGCGGTCCGCTACTCGTCGTCCTCGTCGTCGAGGCGGGCCAGCCAGGTCGCCAGGCGCTCGACGGGGACCTCGAAGTCGGGGTTGAGGTCGACGAAGAGACGCAGCTGGTCGGCGAGCCAGGCCAGGCTCACCTCCTCCTCGCCGCGTCGCTGGGCGAGTTCTTCGATGCCTCGGTCGGTGAAGTACACGGGGCGCTCCAGGGGAAGGATCGCGTGGCCAGGGAAACCAGGGAGACCGGGAAACCAAGGAACCAGGGAACCAGGGAACCAGGGAACCAGGGAACCAGGGAAACCAGGAAAATGGGCAACTGTCGGTAACGAAGGCTAACCTGCACAGCACACGCCGAACGCATGGGGGGCCGATGAGCAGCGCAATCACCCGGATCAGCCTGCCGGACGGCACGCCGGTGCTCGCCCGGATCTCCGAGGCCGAGCAGCTGGCGCCGCCCGGGGCCAGGCGCTCGCCCGAGCAGGAGGAGGGGCGGCCGGGCCAGGGGGGCGCCCGGGGAAGCCGGGGCGAGAAGGCCGAGGAGACCGGGGAGGCCGGGGACGACGGCTACACGGACACCGGCTTTCGCGCGCGGCCCCGCCCGGCGGGCACCACCAGGATGGAGAGCCTGCGCGGCCTGATCACCGGGGTCGCGGCCTCCGTCGCCGAAGGGCTGCGGGCCGCCCGGCCCGACGAGGTCAGCGTCTCCTTCGGCATCGAGCTGACCGCGCGCGCGGGCAAGGTGGTCGGCCTGCTGGCCGACGGGGAGGCCAAGGCCGCGATCTCGGTCACCCTGACCTGGCAGGGCGGCCCGCCCGAGGAGCTGGGACGCCCGGACGGCGCGGGAGAGCACGGGGGGCGCACGGGCGGCGGTCATGGACCCCTTTGAGTCCCTGGCGCCACTCGTCGAGGCGGCGACCGTACGCATTCAGGACCCGCCGAGGGGGTATGCCGACGGCGAGTCGACGACCGGACCCAGGGGCAGCGGGTTCTTCGTCGCTCCGAACTGGGTGCTCACCTGCGCGCACGTGGCACTCGGCGGGGGACCGGCCGAGGGAGGTGGTCGCGAAGTGGGGCTGATCTTCGGCGACATGACCAGCCCGGCCCTCGGGCTGGTCGAGTGGGCCGAGCCGATGGAGCACCGCGGCGAGGGCCGCTGGCCCGCCCCCGACCTCGCCCTGGTCAGGCTGGTCGACCCGATCCCGCACGAGTGCGTCTGGCTCACCGAACGCACGGCCAGGGTCTTCACCTCCAAGGAGGTCGCGTTCTTCGGCTGCGTCGCCCCCGACGGGGAGGCCGGGCGCATCGCCCACCTCAGCGGCCGGTGCACCATCAGGGGCGAGATGGGCGGCGACGGGCAGCTGAAGCTCGGCCCGGAGGACGAGGTACCGCGCGGCGTCTCCGGCGGCCCCCTCGTGGACCTGGAGCGCGGCGAGGTCATCGGCGTCCTCAAGGCCCGCCGTACCGGCAGGGACGGCGGCCTCGCCACCTCCGTGCTCCAGCTGCGGCGGCTGCCGCGGCCCGCCGGGCCGGTCGCGGCCGAGGCGGACGACACCTACCAGCGGGTCATGCACGCCCACGACCGCCACCACGCCGCCCGGCACCGCGACGACCACGCCGCCGACGCCACCTGGACCGACGCGCAAAGCGACCTGCGGGCCACGGGCGAGCGCGCCCTCAGCCCCGGCGAGCGGGTCGAACTGCTCGGCCTGCTCGCCGAGTTGCCCCCGCCCACGTCGAGCGCGAGCCTGGACAGGCTGGTCACCGAGGTGCTGCACCGCAGCTACAAGGAGCCGCTGCCCGCCCCCCGCGGCTGGCGCGACGGGCTGGGGCGGCTCTACGACCCGGGCCAGGGCCAGGACGAGCTGGAGGTGGTGCTCAGGTACGCCGTCCTGGCCGCCACCGCGGACCGCCCGCACCCCGCCAGGCCGGGGACGGAGGAGGCGCTGCTCGCCTGGGCGCACCGCACCGCGGCCGGCGCGCCCGACCTCTCCCGCTGGTTCCGCACGACGTTGCGCCAGGAGGCGAACGCCAGGCTCAGGGCGCGTGACCGGCTGCCCGACTTCGGCCGGGAGCGGGTGGTGGCCGCGGGCGCCGCCATCGTGCCCCCGCCGCAGGTGCCGGCCGGCGGGGGCGCCGGCTTCGCCCCCGAGGCCGTCCCCGCCCCCGTGGACGGCGTGCCAGCGCCGCGCGGTCCTGCGGCGGAGGACGAGCCATACGTGCTGCTCGAACTCACCCCGCACGGCTGGGAGCGCGGCAAATACGACTGGCGGGTGTGCGCCCCCGGCCCCGGCGGCGAACTCGTCTCGGTGGACGAGGACTTCCGCGCCGTCGGCCCGGCCGACCCGCCCGGCAGGCTGCGCGCCGCGCTGACCGAGGCCTTCCGCCGCGCCGATCGGCCCGAGCGCCCGGTGCGGCTCCAGGCGGCCCTGCCGTACTCGCTGCTCGGCCTGCCGGTCGAGACCTGGCGGCTGGGCCCGGGGCTGCCGCCGATCGGCGAGCTGCGGCCGGTGGTGGTGCGCTGCACCGACCCGGTGCCCGAGGCCGAGGACAGCGAGGAATTGTTCGCACTGCGGCTGCGCCGCTGGGACCGGGTGCACCAGGGCCCCATGCGCTCCGAGGTCCTCGACTGCGCCCACGAGGAGCCGCGCCCGCTGCCCGAGCCGGCCGCGCTGATCGGCCGCGACCAGTCCACGGTGCCCGTGCTGTGCCGCACCCCGGCGAGCGGCGGCGAGCCGGCCGCGCTGCATCGCGTGATGGCCAGCGGGTACAACGTCATACTGTGGCGCCGCGAACCCCCCGCGCGCCCCGCCGAGTGCGCGGGCTTCCACGGCGGGGTGCAGCGCACCGTCGCCCTCGCGGACCGGGCGGGGCGGCTGCCCGCCGCCCTGTGGCGGCTGAGGGCCAGGGCCGCGGAAGACGCCGCCGAGACCTCCTGGTCGCACGGCCTTGCGCTGCTGTACGCCGACCCAGGCCACCCGCTTCCCGGGGCCGACGACCCGCTGGAGGCGCCATGACGCGCGCGGGCGCGCGCGGCGGCGGCCGGGGAAGCGCGCAAAGCCCCTATGCGGCGGGTACCCGCCCCGATACGGTCGAGGCGCCCGCGCCCCGGACGGTCGACGAACGACGAGGAGCATGCTGTGGCAGAGGCTGAGACCAACGCCGACACCAACTCGCCCGTGGGGCCAGCGGAGGCCGCCGGCCAGGAGCCGGCCGCAGGCGCCGCGCGCGAGTGGCTGATCTACCGGGGCGCCGGGGAGCCGCACGACGGCATTCGCATGCTCCCCAAGCCCCCGCCGTGGCGGGACTTCGACGGCGGCCCGCTCGTCGCGCAAGGGCCCGAGGCGGACACGACCACCACCAGGCGGCTCGGCCTGTACCGGCACCTGGCGGAGATGCACCGGCCGAGCCCCGACGAGCTGGAGATCATCAACGCCGCCCTCTACCTGCGCCGTCCGCTCCTGGTGACCGGCAACCCCGGCACCGGGAAGAGCACCCTGGCGCACTCGGTGGCCTACGAGCTCGGGCTCGGCCGCGTGCTGCACTGGCCCATCGTCAGCCGCACCACCCTCGGCGACGGGCTCTACCACTACGACGCCATCGCCCGCCTCCAGGACACCCAGATCGCCGCCGGGATGCGCGCCACGGGCGCCCAGCCCACCGCCGTGCCCGGCGGCATCGGCAGCTACCTGCGCCTCGGCCCGCTGGGCACCGCGCTGCTCCCCACCGCCACCCCCCGGGTGCTGCTCATCGACGAGCTCGACAAGAGCGACATAGACCTCCCCAACGACCTGCTCAACGTCCTGGAGGAGGGGGAGTTCGCCATCCCGGAGCTGGAGCGGATCGCCGAGCGCGAGCCCGAGGTCGAGGTCCTCACCGACGACGGCGCCAAGGTCACCGTCAGGGACGGCAGGATTCGCTGCCGCGCCTTCCCCTTCGTCGTGCTCACCAGCAACGGCGAGCGGGACTTCCCGGCCCCGCTGCTGCGCCGCTGCATCCACCTGGAGATCGGCCGCCCCGACCACGAGCGGCTCGCCACGGTGGTGCGCGCCCACCTCGGGGACGAACTCGCCCGCCGCGGGGACGACCTGATCGGCCGTTTCCTGGAGCGCTCGCGCACCGAGCAGCTGGCCACCGACCAGCTGCTGAACGCGATCTACCTCACCCACCACGCCGAGCCCCCCACCCGCGACCGCCTGGCCGACAAGCTCATCCAGCGCCTCGACCAGCCGAGGTGACCGCGATGTCCGAACCGGCTGCCCGGCAGCGCACCCGGCTCGCGGGACTGATCCGCGCGCTGCGCGAGTCCGGGCTCGACCCGGACCGCACCGGCCTCGCGGACGCCCTGTGGCTGGCCCAGTACTCGACGCCGACCGCCCCGCCCCCCGCCCGGGCCGGCCGCGCCGCCGCACCGGAGCCGCGGCCGGAGCAGGAGCCGGGGGCGGCGCCCGGCCACCGGCCGGGCCGGCGGCAGGAGCCGGCCGCCGGCCCGGCGCGGCTGGACGGCAGGGCGCCGCGCGCCGGGGACGACACCGTGATGCTCTACGCCGACCCCGCGAGCGCCCCCGGCGGCGCCCCCGGCGGCGCGGGCGAGCCGCCACGGGACGCGCTGCGGGTGGGCGTTCCCGAGGCCAGGTCCCTGCCCAGCCTGCTCGAACTCGAACGCGCCCTGCGGCCGTTGCAGCGCTACCGGCCCCCGGCCCGGCCCCCGGGCCGCCCGGGCGACCTGCCGATCGACGAGGCGGCCACGGTGGAGCGGACCGCGCGCACCGGCGGGCTGCTGCTGCCCGCCTTCCGCGAGGAGCCGCGCGGCCACACCGAGTTGCAGCTCCTCATGGACGCCGCCTCGGCGATGCGGGTGTGGCAGCTGATGCTCGGCGAGCTGGCCGAGGTCTTCCGCAGGCTCGGCGCGTTCCGCGACATCCAGGTGCACTACCTGCACGAGGCCCCGGACGGCTCGGTGGCCGTCAGCCGCAGGTTCGACCCGGCCGCCGCCGTGCTGCACCCCGCCCGGCAGCTGCGGGACCCCACCGGCCGCAGGCTGACCGTCGTCGTCAGCGACTGCACGGGGCCGCTGTGGCGCAGCGGCGCCGCACACCGGCTGCTGCACTCGCTGGCCAGGCACGCCCCGGTGGCCGTCGTGCAGCCGCTGCCGCAGCGGCTGTGGGCGCGCACCAGGCTGCCCGTGGGCCACGGCCTGCTGCTGCGCGAGGAGGGCCCCGCGGCCTCGGCGCGACTGCGTTTCGTGGCCGAGGAGTTCGGCTACCCGCCCGCCCGGCCGCCCGGCGCGGTGCCGGTGCCCGTGCTGCCGCCCACGCCGGGCGCGCTCGGCGCCTGGGCCGGGCTGCTCGCCGGTCCTGGCGCGGGCCCGGTGCCCGCCGCCGTCGGCTGGGTGCGCGCCGACCAGCCGCCCGCCGCGGCGCGCCGCGCCCCCGGGGGGCCCAGGACGCCGGCCGCCCTGGTGGCCAGGTTCCGCGCCCAGGCCTCGCCCGGCGCCGCGCAGCTCGCCGTCTACCTGGCGGCCGGGCCGCTCTTCCTGCCGGTCATGCAGCTGATCCAGCGCACGATGCTGCCCGACTCGGGGCCGGCCGAGCTCTCCGAGGTCCTGCTGAGCGGCCTGGTGCGGCGCCTGGAGGGCTCGGCGGGCGACGGCCTGTGGTACGCGTTCGCCGAGGGCGTGCACGACGAGCTCCTCGCCGACCTCGGGCACGACGAGGCGATCCTCGTGCTCAAGCACTGCTCCGGCTACGTGGAGCAGCGCTTCGGCAGGACCGGGCCCAACTTCCCCGCGCTCGCCCTCGCGGAGCTCACCGGCGGGGAGCGGCTCGCGCCCGAGGCGGCCGAGGCGGCCTCGGGTCCCCTCGGCGAGCCGGCCGAGGGAATCGGCTGGCCCACGGGCGAACCCTCGGCGCCGCCGGGGTCGCAGGAGTGGGCGCAGCAGCGGTTGCGGCAGCCCTTCGCCCAGGTGACCGCCAAGGTGCTGCGGCGCTTCCTGCGCGAGCCGCCCGCGCGGCGCACCGGTCCCCCCGGCGTCCAGCCGCCCTCGCGTACCGTGCAGCAGGCCCGCGAGCTGGCCGAACTCTTCGCCACCGAGGGCAAGGTGCAGCACCAGCTGGACGCGGTGCGGCTGCTGCGCGACGCCGCCGACCGCCAGCGGGCCGCGGGGCGCGGCACGGACCCCGAGCTGTGGAGCGAGCTGGCCGAGCAGCAGCTGCGGCTGTGGCGGGTGCAGGGCGATGCCGAGCTGCTGGCCGCCGCGAGGACCGCCGCGAGCACCGCCGCCACCCACCCGGGCTCGGTGCGGGCGCGGAGCGTTCTGGCCCGGGTGCTGCACGCCGCGGCCGGCGAGCGGCGCGCCCTCGGCGACACGGGGGAGGCGCTGCGCCTGCTGCGGCAGGCCGACCGGGAGTTCGCCGCCGTCAGCGCCACGCCGGGGCTCGCGCCGGACGCGGCCCTGGCGCTGACCCTCGAACGCGTGGAGGTGCTGGCCGAGCAGTGGCGGCTCAGCGGCGACACCGGCCTGCTCCAGGAGAGCGTCGGCACGGTCGAGGCGGTGGCCGACGCCTGGCCGCGGGGCAGGCCCCAGCCCAGCGGGCTGCCGCTGGCGCACGGCCGGGCGCTGCTGCGGCTGGCGGGCGCGGCGCAGGCAACGGAGCGCGCCCGGGTGTACGCCGAGCAGGCCGCCCGTTCGCTGCGCGCCGGCTGCGAGGCGCTCGCCCGCGAGGCGGCCCAGCCGCGGGCCCGGGTGGCCGCGCTCCTCGACCTGGTCGACGCCCTGCTGCTGACGGAACGCGACTTCGAGGCGGCGGCCGAGCCGATCGCCCAGGCCAGGTGGCTGACCGAGGACCAGGAGCTGCGGGCCGCCTGCGCCGCCCGCTCGGGGCGGCTGGCGAGGCGGCGCTACGAGACGAGCGGCGACCCGGCCGAACTCCTCGCCGCCGCGGAGCACTTCGAGCAGGCGAGCCGGTCCGTCTCCCGGGACCGGGCGGAGTACAGCGACCTCATCGAGGAGTGGGGCGCCGCGCTGCTCGTCCGCGCCTCGCTGCCCGACGGCGGCCGCTACGTCTCGCGCGCCGTGCGGGTGCTGCGGGACTGCCGGATGGAGACGCCGGGCGGGCACCCGAGGCTCGCGCTGCGGCTGCTGATGCTGGGACAGGCGCTGGTGGCGAGGTACCGGCAGGCCGGCGACCTGGTGGACCTGCGAGAGGCCGAGCACCTGTTCACCACCGCCACGCACTCCGCGCGCGAGGCGCGCACCGGCGCGCGCGCCTGGTTCGAACTCGGCGAGACGCACCGCAGGGCCTACCGGCACACCCACCGTCCCGAGCGGCTCGACCAGGCGGCCGACGCCTACCGCAGGGCGGTCGCGGCCGCCGCCGAGGACGGCGCGCCCGAGGAGGCCGGGGAGGAGATCCTGCGGCTTTCCGCCAGGGCGCACCACCAGTGGGGCGTCGTCCTCGAGGAGGCGAGCCGCCCGCGCGCGGCGGGCGAGGCCTACCGCTCCGCGCTCGACGAGTGGCGGCGGCTGCCCGGCGGCGAGGAGGAGGCGGAGCCGACCCGGGCGCGCCTCGCCGCCCTCCGCGCCCGCTGAGGTCCGCGCCCGCCGACTGGGCGCCCGGTGCGCCTGACGAGGTCCGCGCCCGCCGACTGCCTGCCCGTCGAGGTCCGCGCCCGCTGAGGTCTGCGCCCGCGGCGGCGGGCTCGCGTCCCGTGCGCCGGCGCACTCCGGGGCGCGCGCGGTCGCCCCCGCCGGGATCGCGCCGGCGCGCGGCCTGGTGTTTCCGCCGCCTGCCGAGAGGGAATTCTCCGCTCCGGCCCCGCCTCCGGAAGAGGCTCGCCTTTCTCCCTTCCCGTAGGAGGGGGACTCGGTCCCCTGCGGGGCGGCGGTGTCGGCCGGCGCGGGTGGACGCGGAGTCGCCCCGGCGGCGATTCCGCTTTCCCCGCCCTGCTCCGCAGGAAGCCTCGTTTCCTCCCCGGGCCGAAGCCTGGGTACCCAGGAAGGAGTCCCGATGACGACCCACTCACCGGACGCGGCCGCCCGGGCCGCCGACGCGGGCGCGGCCGTGCGCACCGAGGAGCCCCTGCCCGACCTGCTCGGCCTGAGCCTGACCGAGCTGCGCAGGCTCGACCACCCCGTGCTCAGCGAGGTCCTCGACGAGCTGCGGCAGCGGGTGAGCGACGGGGAAGGGTTGTGGGGAGGCTTCAACCAGTTCAGCCAGTTCAGCTCCTCCTCGCTCCCGTCGTAGCCGCCCCGGGTCGCCGGCGCCGGGCCGGGCCGGGGACACGGGCCCCGCCGGGGGCCGCCGCCCCGGGAATCGATCTTCACCTCTCGATGGCTTTCGGCCCATTGCTGCCCTTAAATGGACAGGAGTTGACGCATGCCGTTTACACGGTTCGCCCGCCGGAAGACTTCCGGACGGACGAATCCAGGAGCCGAGGGACACCCGTAGCGTGCGAGGAATGGCGGACCCGACCCAGGCCGCAGCCGAGGACCGGCCGCGGGCCGTGCCCTTCCGGCAGTTCGTCGTCAAGGTCAACAGCCGCTGCAACCTCGCCTGCCGCTACTGCTACATGTACTTCGGCGCCGACCAGGGCTGGCGCGCGCAGCCCGTCGCCGCCTCGCCGGCCACCCTGCGGCAGATCGCCAGGCGCATCGGCGAGCACGCCGCCGCCCACCGGCTGCCCGCCGTGTCCGTCGTGCTCCACGGCGGCGAACCCCTGCTGACCGACCCCGCGGTGCTCGGCGGCTTCGTGGACGAGGTCAGGCGCGAGGCGCCCGCAGGCTGCACCGTGCACGCCTCCGTGCAGACCAACGGCGTGCTCCTCACCGAGGAGAAGCTGGCCGTGCTCGCCGCCCACCGCATCACCGTCGGCCTCAGCCTCGACGGCGGCCTGGCCCACCACAACGGGCAGCGCGTGGACCACGCCGGCCGCCCCGCCTGGCCCGCCATCAGGCGCGCCGCCGGGCTGCTGGCCACGGAGCGGCACCGCGCCTCGTACGCCGGCGCGCTGTGCGTCGTCGACCTGGCCACCGACCCGGCCGAGGTCTACCGGTCGATACTCGAACTCGGCCCGCCCGCCGTGGACTTCCTCCTGCCGCACGGCAACTGGAGCCGCCCGCCCGCCGGGCTGCCCGCGCGCCCGCACCGGCCCGCCCCCTACGGCGACTGGCTGTGCGCCGTGTTCGACCTGTGGTGGGCCGCCGACCGCCGCCGCCTGCGGGTGCGGACCTTCCAGGAGTGCATCGCCCTGCTCCTCGGCCTGCCGGGCGGCACCGAGCACCTCGGCCTCGTCCCCTTCCCCGCCGTCGTGGTGGAGACCGACGGCGGCATCGAGCAGGTCGACTCCCTCAAGAGCGCCTACGAGGGCGCCGCCGCCACCGGACTCGACGTCTTCCGCAACGCCTTCGACGAGGCCCTGGACCACCCCGGCGTCGCCGCCCGCCAGCACGGCCTGGCCGCCCTGTCCGCCGAGTGCCGGCGCTGCGCCCTGGTGGACGTGTGCGGCGGCGGCCACTACGCCCACCGCTACCGGCGCGGCTCCGGCTTTCGCAACCCCACCGTCTACTGCGCCGACCAGCAGCGCCTCATCCGGCACGTCGCGGACGCCCTGCGCCGGGCGGTGGCCCGGTGAACGCCACCCTCGCCCCGGAGCGGGTGCGCGAACTCGGCCGCGCCGAGGGCGACCCGGAGACCCTGGCCGCGCTGACCGCGGGCCAGCACACCCGCCGCATGCTGCTGCTGCGCGTCCTCCTCGACGCCCTCGACGCCGCGGGCACCCCGCGGGACCCGGCCGCCGCGCTCGCCGCCGAGCACGCCGACCTGCTCCAGGAGGTCGAGCAGACCGCCCCGGAGACCGCCCGCCAGGTCCTGTTCTACTCGCTGACCGGCCCCTGGGCCGAGCGCTGCGTGCAGGGGCTCGACGGGGGCCACCCGGCGCAGGGCGAGCGGGCCGGCGAGGAGGCGGCCTGGGACGTGCGCCGCGACATCGCGCACCTCGGCTCGCTGGCCGCCGCCGCGGCGGCCCGCTCGGGTCTCGGCTTCCGCACCCGGCTGACCGTCCACGACGGGCGCGTGCACCTGCCCACCCTCGGCGCCCTGCGCTGCGCGGCGCCCGAGGGCCACGGCGTCGAACTCGCAGGCGAGCCCGGCCGGCTGCGCATCCGCCCCGCCGGCCTGGCCGCGACCGAGGTGCACCTCGACGAGGCGGGGAGCTGGCGTTCCGCGGACCCCGGCTGGCTGCCGCTGCACACCCTCGACGGCGGGCCCCGCCTCGTCCTCCTCGACGACCTCGACCCCAGCCGCTTCGTGCACCGGGCCGGGGCCGCCGAGCAGGCGGGACCCGGGGCGCTGCGGCCGGAGGAGCGCGCGCAGTGGGAGCGGCTGTGGCGCGAGGCCCTGCCGCTGCTCAGCCTGGGCGGACCCGCCAGGTCGGCCGAACTCGCCCTGCTCGACTGCCTGGTGCCCATCCCGCACGCCGCCGCCGCGGACGGGGCGAGCCACTACAGCGGCACCAGCGCGCGGGCGTTCGGCGCCGTCGTGGCCAGCCCGCCGCCCTCGCCCGCCCACCTCGCGGCCGGGCTCGCGCACGAGCTCCAGCACGCCAAGCTCTCCGCGCTCGGCGACCTGATGCCGCTGCACACGGCCGGGCCGGAATGCCGCCACTGGGCGCCCTGGCGGCCCGACCCGCGCCCCTTCGACGGGCTGCTCCAGGGCACTTACGCGCACCTGGCGCTGGCCGCGTTCTGGCAGCACCTCGCCCTGGCCCTCGACGACCCGGCGGAGCGCGACCACGCCTGGGCGGCGCACGCCCGCACCCACGCCCAGGTCGCCGCCGTGCTGCCGGTGCTGCGCGGCGCCCGCCGACTCACCGACGCCGGACGGCTGTTCGTCCAGGCCATCGCGGAGCGCCACGAGGAGCTGCGCCAGGCGCCGCCGCCCGCGGGGCACGCGGTGCGCGCGGCGGCGTACGTGGAGACCGCGCGCACGCTCTGGCTGCGCCGACATGGCCGCTGAACGGTTACCTGTCGTACGCGCGGTGTATGTTCCAGGCAGGGGGAGCTGACGGGCCGTCGCGCGGGAGCGGGCGGGCCGGCCCCGCGAAGGACAGGCGCCCGGGGAGCACGAGGGAGACACGGATGACCGCAGAGGAGAGTTCCGCACCGGCGGCGGCCGAGCGGGTCACCATCAGCTACGCCGGGTTCAACCGGGCCTGGGCCGTGTGGATCGGCGACTGCCTGGAGCGCAACGGCTGGGAGGTCGCCTACCAGCGCTGGAACCCGCCGGTGGAGATCCCCCTCGACGTGGCCCTTGGCGACCTGCTGCGCGTCCAGGGCCGCGTGCTCGTGGTGCTCAGCGACTGGTACTTCAAGCTCGGCCCGCGCACCGACGAGGAGTGGGAGTCGGCCGTCAGGTCCATCGTCGTGCCGCACGTGCACCGCTTCGCCGCGGTCTCGGTGGCCACGCAGCCGCTGCCCGGCGCCGCGAGCGCCTTCGGTGGCGTGGTCGAGCTGTGGGGCACCGGCGTCCGGGAGGCCGAGCGTCGCGTCGTGCGGCTGCTCGGCCCCGCCCCGGGCCCTGCCGACAGCACGCTCGGCGGCAGGCCGGGACCCCGCTTCCCCTATGACCAGCCCCACGTCTGGGGCGGGGTCCCGCGGCGCAATGTGCGCTTCACCGGCCGCGAGGACACCATGCAGACCATCTACGACACCCTCCAGCGGGCCGAGCCGGGCGCCGGGGTCGTCACCCTGTGGGGCATGTCCGGGGTGGGCAAGACGCAGATCGCCGCCGAGTACGCCCACCGGTTCAGCACGGAGTACGACCTGGTGTGGTGGGTCCCCGCCGACCAGCGCGGCACGCTGCGTCAGCGGCTCGCCGAGCTGGCCCCCGCCCTCGGCCTCACCACCGGCCCCGAGTACGGCGAGCGGCTGCGTGCCGTGGGCACCGCGCTGCGCCGCGGCACCCCGTACGCCCGCTGGCTGGTGGTGCTCGACGGCGCCGACGACCCCGAGCCCATCTCCGACCTGGTGCCCAGCGGCCCGGGCCACGTCATCATCACCTCGCAGAACCGCCAGTGGGAGGAGCACAACACGGTCCTCCACCCGGTGCCCACCTACGACCGGGACGAGTCCGTCGCCTTCGTCAGGCGCCGCGCCCCCCGCATCACCCCGGCCGAGGCCGACCTGCTCAGCGCGGCCCTGGGGGACCTCCCGCTGGCCCTGGACCAGACCGCGGGCTGGCTGAACGACTCGGCGATGTCCGTCGCCGAGTACGTCGACCTGCTCAACAGCGGCTCCGACCTGGAGTCGGGCCTGCGGGTGGCGGCCGACTTCCCGATGACGTACTACACCGCCTTCTCCATACTGCTGAACCGGCTGCGCGAGACCGTGCCCGAGTCGGTCGACCTGCTGCGCCTGTGCGCCCATTTCGCGCCGGGCGCCATCCCCGTCCAGCTGGTGCGCGGCATTCCGCAGGCCGACCTGCCCGAGCCGCTGTCGGGCCTCATGGAGGACCCGCTGCGCTGGAACACGGCGATCAACAAGCTGATCCAGTACTCGGTGATCCGCTGGGGCAGCCCCGAGCAGGAGGCCGACCCCGAGGCCGGCACCATCCACCTGCACCGCATGGTGCACCAGACGGTGCGGGCCGGGATGAGCGAGGAGGACCGCGAGACCTACTCCCGCGCGGTGCGCCGCGCCCTGTCCGCGGCCGACCCGCAGCGCGCCGCCGACACCCGCAGGTGGTCCAGGTTCGAAAAGATCGTGCCGCACCTGGAGGCATCCGGCGCCCTGCACAGCCGGCACGCCGACATGCACCGGCTGATCTTCAACTGCCTCAACTACCTGTTCCTCGCGGGCGAGTACACCCTCGGCATCCAGCTCGCCGAGCGCACCGAGCGGGCCTGGAAGGAGGTCTATGGCGAGGACCACCCGCTGGTGTGGGATCTCAACTCGCAGTACGCCACGATGCTGCGCGCCACCGGCGACTACGCGCGCACCGAACGGATCGACCGCGCCGTCATCGAGCACCTCAGCGCGCACCGCGGGCCCCGCGACCTCACCGTGCTGCGCGCCGAGGAGGGCCTCGGGGCCGACCTGCGCGGCCTGGCCAAGTACGACGAGGCGCTGCAGGTGAGCGAGCAGGTGCTCGCGGACTACCGGCAGCTGGTCGGCGAGCTGGACCCCAGGACGCTCAACGCCCGGCACAACGCGGCCGATTCCCTGCGCATGCTCGGCAGGTACCGGGAGGCGCTGGAGTCCGACCGGGCCAACCTCCAGGCCCGCCGCGAGTTGCTCGGCTCCCGGCACAACTGGTCCCTGTACTCGGAGATCATGTACGCCTGGGACCTGCGGCTCCTCGGCCGCTACGCGGAGGCCCAGTCGGTCCTGGAGCAGAGCGTGGAGGTCCACCGGAACCTGATGGGTGAGAACAACCCGCAGACCCTCACCGCCGAGCTCAACCACGCGTTGTGCGTGCTGCGTTCCGGCGACCGGGAGGAGGCGGGCGCCCGGCTGGCGCGGCTCCTGGAACGCGCGGAGCAGGTCCTGGGCGACGCCTCGCCGCTGACCCTGATCATCGCCACCAGCTACTCCTTCACCCAGCGTGCCCGCGGAAACCTGGACCTCGCCAGGGAGATCGGCGAGCGCACCACGAAGCACTACGCGGAGGCCCTCGGCGCCCGCCACCCCTACACGATCGGCACCACGGTCAACCACGCGCTGGTGTTGCGGGCCATCGGCGAGCGGCAGCAGTCCCACATGCTCACCGAGGAGTGCCTGGCGGACATGTCGGCCGCGCTCGGCCTCGACCACCCCTGGACGCTGGGCGTCGCGCTGAACGCCGCCGCGGGCCGCAACCTGGAGGGGGACGTGGAGGGCGCGGCGGAGCTGAGCCGGGAGACGGTGCGCCGGGCCGGGGCCGTGCTGGGCCGCACCCATCCGCTCTACCTCTCCAGCCAGGTGGCGCTGGCCACCGACCTGCGCGGGCTGCGCAGGCGGCGGGAGGCCGACAAGGTGGAGGAGGAGGCGCTGTCCGGCCTGATCTCCAGCCTTGGCTCGCAGCACGCGCACACCATCAGCGCCCGCGCCCGGGTCAGGCCCTACTGGGACTTCGAGCCGCTGCCCATCTGAGGCGCCCGGCCCGGGTCCCGCGGCCGGTCCCACACAGGCGCAAGGGGCCGGGCCGCACCGTTTCCGCGGTGCGGCCCGGCCCCTGTGCCGGGGTGTGCCGGGCCCGTCGACTTCGCCGGGCCCGCCGGGGCGTGTCCCCTAGAGGGCGAACACCTCGTCGAGCAGGGCCTGCTGCTCGGCCTGGTGGCGCTTGGCCGAGCCGACGGCCGGCGAGGAGGAGGCGGGCCTGGTGACCTGCCGCAGCAGCTCGGGACGCTCCAGGTGCTGCGGGAGGTTGAGCGCGATGAACGGCCATGCGCCCTGGTTGGCGGGCTCCTCCTGGGCCCACACGTACATCTGGGCGTTGCGGTAGGTGGCGAGCACCGCCTGGATCTCGTCCACCGGCAGCGGGTACAGCCGCTCAAGGCGGACCAGCGCCACGTCGGTGATCCCGAGCTTCTCGCGCTCGGCGGCCAGCTCGTAGTGCACCTTGCCCGTGGTGAAGACGACCTTCCGCACCTGGGCCGCGTCCACCGTGTCGTCGCCGATCACCGGCCGGAACCCGCCGCGGGTGAACTCCTCGGCCGTGGAGGTGGCCGCCTTCAGCCGCAGCATCCACTTCGGCGTGAAGACGATCAGCGGCTTGTGGTGCGGGTTGTGGACCTGCCAGCGCAGCAGGTGGAAGTAGTTCGACGGCAGGGTCGGGGCCGCGACCGTCATGTTGTTCTGCGCGCAGAGCTGGAGGTAGCGCTCGATCCTGGCCGAGGAGTGGTCGGGACCCTGGCCCTCGTAGCCGTGCGGCAGCAGCAGCGTGACGCCCGAGGTCTGGCCCCACTTCTGCTCGGCCGAGGAGATGAACTCGTCGATGACGGTGGCCGCGCCGTTGGCGAAGTCGCCGAACTGCGCCTCCCACATCACCAGCGCCTCCGGCCTGGCCAGCGAGTAGCCGTACTCGAAGCCCATCGCCGCGTACTCGCTCAGCAGCGAGTCGTAGACGTTGAACCTGGCCTGGTCCTCGGTCAGGTAGAGCAGCGGGGTGTAGTCCTCGGCGGTCTTCCGGTCGATCAGCACCGCGTGCCGCTGGCCGAAGGTGCCGCGCCGGGAGTCCTGCCCGGCGAGCCGGACCGGGGTGCCCTCCATCAACAGCGAGCCGATGGCGAGCAGTTCGCCCATGGCCCAGTCGATGGTGCCCTCCTCGACCATCGCCGCCCGGCGCTGGAGCTGCGGCAGCAGCCGCGGGTGGACGGTGATCCGGTCGGGGATGTTGACCTGCGACTCGGCGATCCGCTTGACGACCTCCTGGCTGACGCCGGTCTCCACCGCCACCGGGAACTCCGGCTGGGGCGCGGGGACCTCGGCGGGCGCCGGGCTGCCGGTGGCCTCCCTGACCTCCTTGAAGACCTTTTCCAGCTGGCCCTGGAAGTCCTGGAGCGCCTGCTCGGCCTCCTCCAGCGTGATGTCGCCGCGCCCGATCAGCGACTCGGTGTAGAGCTTGCGCACCGAGCGCTTCTTGTCGATCAGGTCGTACATCAGCGGCTGGGTGAAGGAGGGGTTGTCGCCCTCGTTGTGGCCGCGGCGGCGGTAGCAGACGAGGTCGATCACCACGTCCTTGTTGAACGCCTGCCGGTACTCGAAGGCGAGGCGGCCGACCCGGCAGACGGCCTCGGGGTCGTCGCCGTTGACGTGGAAGATCGGGGCCTCGATCATCCGCGCCACGTCGGTGCAGTACGTGGAGGAGCGGGCGGAGGCCGGGGTGGCGGTGTAGCCCACCTGGTTGTTGATGACGATGTGCACGGTGCCGCCGGTGCGGTAGCCGCGCAGCTGCGACATGTTGAGCGTCTCGGCCACGACGCCCTGCCCGGCGAAGGCAGCGTCGCCGTGGATGAGGATGGGCAGGACGGTGAAGTCCTTGCCGCCGCGTCCGATGACGTCCTGCTTGGCCCGGGCGACGCCCTCGACGATCGGGTCGACGGCCTCCAGGTGCGAGGGGTTGGCCGTGAGCGAGACCTTGATCGTCTCGCCCGAGAGGCCGGTGAAGGTGCCCTGCGTGCCCAGGTGGTACTTCACGTCGCCCGAGCCGTGCATCGACTTGGGGTCGAGGTTGCCCTCGAACTCGCGGAAGATCTGCGCGTAGGACTTGCCGACGACGTTGGCGAGCACGTTCAGCCGGCCGCGGTGCGCCATGCCGATGACGACCTCGTCCAGCTTGTCGGCCGCGGCCTCGTCGAGCACCGAGTCGAGCAGCGGGATGACGGTCTCGCCGCCCTCGAGCGAGAAGCGCTTCTGGCCGACGTACTTGGTCTGGAGGAAGGTCTCGAACGCCTCCGACGCGTTCAGCCGGCGCAGGATGCGCAGCTGCTCCTCGCGCTCGGGCGGGGTGTGCGGGCGCTCCACCCGGTCCTGGATCCAGGTCCGCTCCTTGGGGTCCTGGATGTGCATGTACTCGATGCCGGTGGTGCGGCAGTACGAGTCGCGCAGGACGCCGAGGATGTCGCGCAGCTTCAGCATCGCCTTGCCGGCGAAGCCGCCGACCGCGAACTCCCGCTCCAGGTCCCACAGGGTGAGGCCGTGCTCGGTGATGTCCAGGTCGGGGTGCTTGCGCTGCTTGTACTCCAGCGGGTCGGTGTCCGCCATCAGGTGACCGCGCACCCGGTAGGCGTGGATCAGGTCGAACACCCGGGCGGCCTTGGTGACTTCGTCGTCGTGGTTGACGTCGATGTCCACGTGCCAGCGGATCGGCTCGTAGGGGATGCGCAGGGCCTCGAAGATGTCGTCGTAGAAGCCGTGCTCGCCGAGCAGGAGCTGGCTGATCGCCCGCAGGAACTCGCCCGAGGCGGCGCCCTGGATGACCCGGTGGTCGTAGGTGCTGGTCAGGGTCATGACCTTGGAGATGCCCAGGCGGTTGAGGGTCTCCTGCGAGGTGCCCTGGAACTCCGCCGGGTACTCCATGGCGCCGACCGCCAGGATGACGCCCTGGCCCGGCATCAGCCGGGGCATCGAGTGGACGGTGCCGATGCCGCCCGGGTTGGTCAGCGAGGCGGTGACGCCCGCGTAGTCGTCCATCGTCAGCTTGCCGGAGCGGGCACGGCGGACGATGTCCTCGTAGGCCTGCCAGAACTCGAAGAAGCTGAGCGTCTCGGCCTTCTTGATGGCCGGGACCACCAGCTGCCGCTCGCCGTTCTTCTTGACCAGGTCGATGGCCAGGCCCAGGTTGACGTGCTCGGGCTTGACCAGGGTCGGCTTGCCGTCCTTCTCGGTGAACGAGTGGTTCATCGAGGGCATGGCCGCCAGGGCCTGCACCATCGCGTAGCCGATGAGGTGGGTGAAGGAGACCTTGCCGCCGCGGGCGCGCTTGAGGTGGTTGTTGATGACGATGCGGTTGTCGAACAGCAGCTTGACCGGCACCGCGCGCACCGAGGTGGCGGTCGGCAGCTCGCGCGAGGCGTTCATGTTCTTCGCGACGGCCGCGGCCGGGCCACGGAGCGTGACCAGCTCGGGACCCTCCGCGGCGGCGGCCTGGGCGCCGTCGGCGCCGGCCGACTTTGCCTTCGCAACCGGCTGGGCGGGCTGCGCGGCGGCCGGGGCGGGCGCGGGGGCGGGAGCCGGCGCGGCGGCCCGGGCGGGGGCCTGCTGCGGTCCCGGCGGGGCCGCGGCGGGCTTCTCGCGGGCCGGGGCCGGGGCGGGCGCCGCGGGCTGCGCCGCGGCGGCGGGGGCGGCGGGCGCCGCGGGGGCGCCTACGGCCGCCCGAGGGGCCTCGGCCTGCGCTGAGCCGTCCCCTCCCGGCTTGTAGTCCGCGAAGAAATCCCACCAGGCCCGGTCGACGGAATTCGGGTCCTGGAGGTACTGCTGGTAGATCTCGTCGACAAGCCACTCGTTGGCGCCGAAACCGGCGGCAGGATTCTTCTCCGCTCCTTGGCCGGGTTCGACGCTGGAGGTCTTTTGAGACTGTGGCGACACGGCGGCAACCGCCCTCTTCCGCTTCGCAAGGTAATGGACAGCGGAAATCAAGGCTACGCCCCCCTGACGGTCAGGCGCAGTCCTCAGCCCCCATACGTGGCCTACACCACATTCCGCGAATGGTTTCAGGCCCGAAGAGGCCGGGAACTGCACCGAGTTAGGCGCGAAACGGCAACGGAATGGCAATATCGGACCGCTTCCGCACCCTTTGTGCCGTGGGCCGGGTGCGCCGGGTGCGCCGGGCGGTGCCGCCAGACCGCGCGAGCCGCCCGAGCCGCGTGAGCCGCGTGAGCCGCGTGAGCCGCGCCTCGGGCGCCCACCCCCGCGGCCCGCGCCTCAGGCTCCCGCCCGCGTGCTCGCCCGGCCGGCGCCCGCCTGCCCCGCCTGCCCCGGCAGGGTGAGGCGGATGCGGCAGCCACGGCGGGACTCGGCCACCCCGATCGTGCCGCCGTGCAGATCCACCGCCCAGCGGGCGATGGCGAGGCCGAGCCCGGTGCCGCCGTCCCGCGGGGTCGCGCCGTCGATCGTCCCGCGCCCGAAGCGCTCGAACACCAGCTCGCGCTGGCCCGGCGGGATGCCGGGGCCCTCGTCGAGCACCTCCAGGATCAGCCCGCCGCTCGGCTGCCCGGGCCGCGCCACCACCGTCACCTGCCCGTTGCGCGGGCTGTGCTTGACGGCGTTGTCCACCAGGTTCGTCACCACCTGGTCCAGGCGCTCCGGGTCGGCGTGCGCCCGCAGGGTGCCCGGGCTGACGTCGAGCCGCAGCCGCACGTCCGTCCTGGCGTGCCCCTTGCCGCGCATCGAGGCGTCGCTGAGCACCGCCGAGAGGTAGGGCTCCACCGCGAAGGCGCGCGGCTTGAGCGGCACCACGCCGTTCTCCAGCCGGGAGAGATCGAGCAATTGTTCGACCAGGCGGCCGAGGCGCTCCGTCTGGCGCAGGGCGGTCGCCATCGTCTGCGGGTCGGCCTCGGAGACGCCGTCCACCACGTTCTCCAGCACGGCACGCAGCCCCGCGATCGGGGTGCGCAGCTCGTGTGAGACGTTGGCGACCAGCTCCTTGCGGTGCCGGTCGACGGCCTGGAGGTCGGCCGCCATGCGGTTGAAGGCGTACGCCAGGTCGCCCAGCTCGTCCCGCCGCGCCACGTGCACGCGCCGCCCGTAGTCGCCGCGGGCCATGGCCCGGGCCGCGGAGGTCATCTCCAGCACGGGGGCGGCCAGGCTGTGCGCGACGAACTGGGTGACCAGCAGCGAGGCGATGATCGCGATGATCGCGATCACCTGGAGCTCGATGTCGGAACGGTAGGCCATCAGGATGAGCAGCGTGGTGATCGTCACGGAGATGATCACCAGCCAGCCGAGCGCGGCCTTGACCGAACGCATCGGGTCGAGCGGGCGCAGCATCCGCGAGACGACGCCCCGGGCCCGCTCCAGCCGATGCCGGACCACTTCCAGCACGCGGTCAGACCTCGCCGGCGCCCTGACCCCGGACGGCGGGCTCGCCGGCGAAGCCGGGCGGGGTCTCCAGCGCGTACCCGACGCCGTGCACCGTGCGGATGCGCTCGGCGCCGATCTTCCGGCGCAGCGCCTTCACGTGGCTGTCCACGGTCCTGGTGCCCGAGGCGTCGGCCCAGTCCCAGACCTCGGCGAGCAGTTGCTCGCGGGTGAGCACCGCGCGGGGCGAGCGGGCCAGGCACATCAGCAGGTCGAACTCGGTGGGCGTCAGGTGGATGTCCTTGCCCGCGGCGCGCACCCGCCGCTGGGTCCGGTCGATCTCCAGGTCGCCGAGGCGCACGCTGCCGGGGCGCGGCGTGGTGGCGGCGACCGCGGCGCGCTCGATGCGGCGCAGCAGCACGTGGGAGCGGGCGACCAGCTCCCGCATGGAGAACGGCTTGGTCATGTAGTCGTCGGCGCCCACGCCGAGCCCGACCAGCATGTCCGTCTCGTCGTCGCGCGCGGTGAGCATCAGCACCGGGACCGGCCGCTGGGCCTGGACCCGGCGGCAGACCTCGAGGCCGTCGAAGCCCGGCAGCATGACGTCGAGGATCAGCAGGTCGGGGTGCCAGGCCGCGGCGGTCTCCACGGCGGCGGGGCCGTCGGCCGCCGTCTGCACGAGGAAACCCTCGGCGCGCAGCCTGGCGGCGATCGCCTCGACGATCGTCGGGTCGTCCTCCACGACGAGCACGCGGCGCTGTGCTCCGGGTGTGGCGGCTGTGGCGGTGGTGTGATGGGCGGCCCGCTCCTGCCCGGCATGGTGCGCGGCGGACTCGGGCTGGCCGTTCGGAGTGGGGACTTTCTCCTGGTGGTTCCGGTCCATCGGCGGTGTCCTGGTGTCGGTGTGATTCATCTGTCCCGCCCCGGGTGGTGTCCTTGAGCGCCAGTCGGCTGGAGGCTGGCTGTCGAATGCGTGAATGTGCTGATGAGCACTTGAGAAGCAGCGTAGAGCCGAAGTGAAGGCCCCGGCTACGCGGTCTGCCTGGCGAGATGGTGGCTGGCGAGAAACAGCACGTCGGGAACGCCCCGGGCGACCGGCACCTCTCTGGTGTGAACTCCCGTGAATCCGGCTTTGTGGAGATTCTTCACGAACTCCTCCGAGGGGCGCGCCGACCAGACGGCCAGCACGCCCCCGTCGGCGAGCGCGGCACGGCAGGCGGCCAGACCCGCGGGGGAGTAGAGGTCCTCGTTGTCCGAAGTCACCTGCCAGTCGGGGCCGTTGTCGATGTCAAGGCACAGGGCGTCGTAACGGCGGCCGGCCGTGCGCAGGGTGGCGAGCAGGTCGGCCTCGATCAGCCGGACGCGGGGGTCGGCCAGCGCGCCCGCGCTCACCTCGGCGAGCGGGCCGGCGCGGTGCCAGTCGAGGACGGCCGGCTCGCGCTCCACGACGTCGATCCGGCCCCAGCGGGGCTCGGCGGCGGCCTCGGCCAGCGAGAAGCCCACGCCGAGGCCGCCGATCAGCAGGGTGGGGGCGCGGCGTTCCGCCGCCTCGGCCTCCCCTGGGGCGGGGCCGGTGGGGCCGGTGCGACCCGTGGGACCGGCGGGGGCGAGGGGGCCGGCGGATTCGACCGGACCGGCTGGGCCGCCGTGGGCGAGGAGGGTGTCCAGGGCGGCGCTGACCAGGAGGCGTTCCGAGCGCCCGTCCGAGGTGTCCATGAGGAAACAGCCGTTGGCGATGATCTGCAGCAGCCGCCCGTGGCGGCGCAGGACCACCTCGCCGTACGGGCCCTGCCTGCGGTCGAGGACCACCGGGCCCTCCTCGCCGTGGGGGCCCGGGATGCCGGGCAGGCCGGGGGCGCCGCCGCGCTCCGGGGTGTTCGGTGCCGGCGGGGCCGGGTGCTGCGGGGAGCCGGGAGCGGTGGAAGCCATGCCCGCCATCTTCGCGCATCGGCGGGCGGGCCCCCGCGGGCCCGCCCGTGGCCGCGCGCGGGGGCACGCGCGCCGCGGGCGGGCCCGGGGCTGCGCCGGGTCCCGCGGGCTCAGCCGTCGGCGAGGGCCTGGAGCCGGTCCATCGCGCCGTTGAAGAGGTCGTGGTCGCCGACCGTCTTGCCGCTTGAGGTGTACTGCCAGAAGGTGTAGAACTCCCAGCCCGCCGGGAGGGTGCCGGAGGAGGAGGCGTATCTGGCCACCCACAGCGGGTTGGTCGAGGCGAAGCCGCCGTAGTTGCCGGTGCACTGGGTCCACCAGGCCGTCGAGGTGTAGATCACCGCGTCGCGGCCGGTCAGCTCCCGGTAGGTGGTGGTGAAGTCCCTGATCCAGTCGACCATCGCGCTCTGGCTCAGGCCGTAGCAGGTGGAGCCGTAGGGGTTGTACTCGATGTCGAGCACGCCGGGCAGCGTCTTGCCGTCGCCCGACCAGCCGCCGCCTCCCGTGGCGAAGTAGGTCGCCTGGGTGGCGCCGCCGGAGACGTCGGGCAGCGCGAAGTGGTACGAGCCGCGCAGCATGCCGGCGTCGTAGGAGCCGTTGTACTGCTGGGTGAAGTAGGGGTTCTTGTAGGTGGTGCCCTCGGTGGCCTTGACGTAGGCGAACCTGACGCCGCCGTTCCTGAGGGTGGACCAGGCGACGTTGCCCTGGTGGCTGGAGACGTCCACGCCCTCGACGGAGGCCAGGGGGGAGGCCGAGGGGGCGCGGGAGTAGTCGCCCGCGCCCTCGTGCTCCCGGATGGTCGAGCCCATGGAGGCCGAGCCGATGGCGGGGTGGCTTCCCAGGGGCGTCGTGCCGTCCGCGGTGGCGGCGCCGGGGGAGGCGAGGAGCAGCCCGAGCGCCGCTGCGGCGACCCCGATCAGGGTGGGGAACCTGCGCCGGATGCTGGTCGTACCGGTTCCGTGCATGGGCATGTGCTGCCTTTCGGAGACCTTGGTGTGGGGGAACGAGACCGGCTCGTCGGCATGGTATGGCCATGCCAAAAGGACGGTGCGCGGCCGGGGGCGGCGAAGGGGCGATCACCTCACGCCGCCGGTCTGGGCCGGTGCGCTGGACGAACGGGGTTGATCGAACGGGCGGGGGCGTTCACGTCGGGCCGGGCGCGAGCGGGAAGTCGGGCCGGGTGCGAGCGGGAAAACGTGGGATCAGTGGGTGGATACGTTTTACCCATGATCGCTCAGAGCTCGGCGATGACCACCGAGGCATCGTCGTGTGTCTTGGCCCTGGGGAAGGCCGCCCCCAGCGGGTCCGCCGCCTCCGCCGCCCGCACCTCGTCGATCGCGGCATCCGGGCCGCGTTCGGCCAGCAGGGCGTAGAGGTCGGGCCAGTCGCCGATCCCGAAGGTCTCCACCCAGCGCCCGAGCCCGTCCGTGAGCGCGGCGAGGCCGCGCACGCGCCCGCGCGCCAGGGAGCCCGTCACCGCCCGCCGGGCGACCGAGGGGTCGGCGGCGGCCGTCCAGAAGCCGCCGGGCGCGTTGCGCAGCCCCTCCACGAACGCCGCCCGCTCCCCGCGCGGCAGCCGGCGCGCGGCCGGGCGCAGGTCGCCCAGCCTGGTGTCGAGCACCGCCCGCACCCGCCCGCCGGCGCGCTCCCCGCCCCCCGGCGCGCCCTCGCCCGCGGGCCCGGCCTCGTCGAGCAGCAGCACCGAGTCGCAGAGCACCAGGTACTCGACCCGCTCCTGGTCCCAGCGCGCGAGCGCCGCCGTGGCCTGCGGCGTGCGCGGGTGAGAAAGGTCACAGGTGTCGCGATGGGCGTCCGCCGTACGGGAGATGGCCTCGGCCAGGCAGTCTTCCAGTGACGACTCCCGGCGGGAGCCGGCGAGTTCGAGCAGGGCGCCGCCGAGCCGGCCGGCGAACCAGGCGACGCCGTGGCGGCAGCCGTCGGGGCCCATCGGCCCCGTCACCCCGTCGAGCACCACGAGCGCCCCGCCCCACCCCGGGGCGGGCAACGCCGCCGCGGCGTAGGCGGTGTAGGCGGTGTAGGCGGTGTAGGCGGCGTAGTCCTCGTTGTGCCGCTTCGGGTCGCCCGGCTCCGTGGCCGCCTGGATGCGCATGGCGATCAGTCTGCCGTAGGCTGGCAATTGTCGGGGATTGCGGGGATTGCGCCGGGTGCCGGCGCGCCGGAAGCGGATCTTGCCAGGAGCCGTGGTGGAAATCCAATCGATTCCCCGGCGCCCGGGCGCCGGCGCCCGGCACCGGCTTGTCCGCCAACTCCCGGTTGGGGTTCACTCCTTCGGGTGGCTGGTGGGGCGAGACCGCCTCCTGTCCTGTCGGCGCTGGCAAGGTTCGGTGCCTAAGTGACGAGAATGCGAGCACAGGTGCGGAAGACGACACTGCACGACACCGCCGACCCGCCCGCCTCCGCACCGTCAGGTTCCCGCGCCCACGCGGCGCGCCGACGGCGCGTGCGGGTCCGCACCCGGCTGCTGGCCGGGGTGCTGCTGACCGGGATCGCGGTGGCCGCCGCCGGCACTCCCGCCGTTCTGGACACGGTGCGCGACCTGCGGGCCTCCCAGCAACTGCTGGACGACACCCGGCTCGCCGAGCGCGCCGTCGCCCTCTCCCACGTTCTCGCCGACGAGCGCGACGCCCTCGCCGTGGCCGCGGCCGACGGCAGCCGGGAGGCGCTGGACTCCGCGCTCGGCGACGACGCCCGCGCCCGCGCCGACCGCCGCACGGCCCAACTCCGGGACTCCGTCGGCCGATCGCTCGGCGAGGGCCTTGACTCCCTGCCCGGCCTCAGGAACCGCGCGCTGGCCGGCGAGAGCACCCCGCTGGAGATCTTCGAGTCCTACGACGCCGTCATCGGCGAGCTCGACGCCCTCTACCGGACCGCGGCCAGGACCGCCCCGGGCCGCGCCACGGACGCCACCGGCGACGCCCTGCCCGACCTGGTGCGCGCCGTGCACGCCTCGGCCGCCGCCCGCGGCCTGCTGCTGGCCGCGCTGACCGGCGAGGGGGAGCGGGCGGAACTCGCCGGGCGGGCCCAGACGGAGGCGGTCGCGGAGCGGGCCGCGCTCGCCGACTTCGCCGCGGTCGCCGACGAGGCCGACGTGGACGCGTACCGGCGCACCGTCAGCGGCGGCGAGGTGACCGCGGCCGAGGAGTACCTGGCCGAACTCACCGACGGGCCCTCGCTCGGCGAGGAGGACCTGGCCCTGGACGTGACCGAGGTGCACGACGCGCTGGTGGCCCGCACCGGCATGCAGCGCGGCGCCCTCTCCTCGCTCGCCGACGCGCACACCGGCCGGCTGGAGAAGCTGCGCGACGACGACCTGACGGCCCTGCAGATCACCGCCGCCGTCGTGCTCGCCGCGCTGCTGCTCGCGCTCGCCGTCAGCGTGCAGACCGCGCGCTCCCTCACCAGGCCGCTGGCCGCCGTCCGGCTGGGCAGCCGCCGGGTCGCCGCCGACCCGACCGGCCAGGCGCCGGTCAAGTACACCGGCCGCAACGACGAGTTCGCCGAGGTCGTCGGCGCGGTCAACGCGCTGCACTCCCGCGCCGTCGCCCTGCACCAGCACGCCGCCGAGGCCGCGCGGCGCGCCGAGGAGGCGGCCCAGGACAGCGGCGGCCTGCGCGCCGAGCGCGACCGGCTGCTGGCGGAACAGACCGAGCTGCACGGCAGGCTGGCCGCGCTGCACGGCGCGGTCCACGGGATGTTCGCGCACCACGCGCAGCGGCTGCTCGCCCTGGTCGGCGAGCAACTGGCCGTGATCGAGGGCCTGGAGGAGCACGAGACCGACCCCGACCACCTCGCGGTGCTGTTCAGCCTCGACCACCTGGCGGCCCGGATGCGGCGGCACGGCGAGAACCTGCTGCTGCTGGCGGGCGCCGAGCCGCTGCAACAACTTGGGGAGCCGGTGCCGCTGATCGACGTGGCCAGGGCCGCGGTCAGCGAGATAGAGCGGTACGAGCTGGTCGAGACCGTGCCGCCGCCCCCCGCGGTGTGGCTCACCGGCTTCGCCGCCCGCGACGTCAGCCACCTGCTGGCCGAACTCCTCGACAACGCGACCGCGTTCTCGCCCCCCGGCAGCCGGGTGCGGCTGACCGGCCGGTGGGCGGAGAGCGAACTGCTGCTGAGCGTCGAGGACGAGGGCGCCGGGCTGACGGCCGAGCGGCTCGCGGAGCTGAACGCGCGGCTCGCCGACCCGGTCACCCCGCCGCCCGCGGCGGACGGCACCCAGGGCGGCCACGCCGGGCTCGGCATCGGCATGGGCCTGTACACGGTGGCCAGGCTGGCCGCGCGGCACGGGCTGCGGTGCTGGCTTGGGCCGGGCGAGAACGGCGGCACGGTCGCCGAGGTGGCGCTGCCCGCCGCGCTGATCGAGGACGTTCCTGGCCCCTATCCCGCGGCGCCGGGGGCTCCGGGCGCCGGCGGGCAGGCGGCGCCGCTCCAGGCGCCCGCCCTCTCCCCCGAAGGGCCGGGGGCCCTCGGCGACCCGGGCGGCCACCCCGTGGCGGTGCCGCCGGCGCCACCGGGCGGCCACCCAGTGGCGCCCGCGCCCGCGGCCGCCGGGGGGCGCGCGCCGGGGCCCGAGGGGCCCTCGGGCGGGCCGGTGCCGGGCGCGCACCTTGCCGAGGAGGCGGCCGGGCACCCGCGGCCTGCGGCCCCCCTCGCCGACTCGGGCGCCCATCCGGCGGCGGCGCCGGGCGCGCCCGCGCCGGGGGAGCGGGCCGTCGCCGGCACCGGCGCGTACGCCACCGGCGCGCAGCCGGTGGCGGACACCGGGGGGCATGCGCTGGTGCAGCGGCTGGTCGGCGACGCGGCGCGTTCCGGCGCGCCCGAGTCCGGCGGCCCCGCGGGCGGCCAGGCCGGGCCGCCCGAGCACGGGCGGGCCGCCGACAGCGCGCCGCGCCCCGTCACCGGCAGCGGGCTGCCGATGCGCACCAGGGCGGCGGCGCATACGCCGGACCCGCAGGCCACGCGGGCCAGGGCGGCGGTGGACGCCGAGGAGCTGCGCCGCCGGCTCGGCGGCTTCCAGCGCGGCGCGCGCGAGGGCCACCGGGACGCCGCGGAGACCGGGCAGTACCCGGGCGTGCCGGGACACCTGCCGGGGGCCAGGACGGAACCCGCGGCGGGGCCGGGGGGATTCGCGGAGGGCGGGGAAGCGAGCGGAGAGGAACGGCCGACGTGAGGTCATCTCGCCCCGTCAGCCGCGGGGTTGTGGCGGGCCGCCGAAGGGCGTCCCGGCCCGCCGGCGCCCGCCCCGTCCCGGGGGGCTCCCGGTGAGGCCCGCCACCGTCTCCCCGGGCCGGCGCCGCGGCACCGGCGGCCGGGAGGGCGTGCGCCGCCTGCCCGCCGCGGTCGCGCGCCGCTCCGCGGGCGCCCCGGCAGGCGCGGGCGCTCCGGCGTGCGCGGGCGTGCGGCGGTGGCCGCCCGCGGGCGGTGCCGCCGTTCAAGGGCCGTTGCGCGCCGGGGAACCGGCGCTCGATCCCGGGGAGTTCGCGCCCGCACCGGGCTCCCCCGCGCTCCCCGGGCGCCCGGTGGTCCCCGGGAGGGACGCGGCCGAACGCGCCGGACCGCTCGGCCGCCCGCTCGTCCGTAGGGTAGAAGCGGTACGTGAACCCGCGCGTGGCCTGCCGCGTCACGCCTCACCACCTGTCAGCTCCCGTGTGAGCCCAGGGTGCCGGCCGCCGGCCGGCGCCGGCCGAACCGGCCCGAGGGGCATTCGGCCTTCCCTGGCCCGCTCCGCAGGGGCTCCGTTTCCTCCCCCGGCCGGGGCCGGGGGTATCCACGGAGGAATCCGATGACCTCGCAGACCCCCACGGCACCGGACGCCCTCAGCAGCGGCGGGCAGGACCTGCACTGGCTGTTGCGGCGGCTGGTCGACCAGGTGCCGGGCGTCGTCTCCGTCGCGGTCGTCTCCGCCGACGGCCTGCCGCTGCTCTCCTCGGAGTCGGCGCGGGCCCAGGAGTCCGGCCGGCCACGGCACTCCATGACCGGGCCGCTGGGCGCCGCGGCCGACCTCGCCACCGTGGTCTCCGGGCTCGGCAGCCTGACCACAGGCGCCGCCTCGCTGATGGAGGGCGGCCAGGTCAGGCAGACCCTGGTCGCCATGGAGGCGGGCAACCTGCTGGTCATGACCATCAGCGACGGCTCGCTGCTCGGCGTCTACACCGAACCCGAGGCGGACATGAGCGTGGTGACCTACCACATGGCCCTGTTCGTGGGGCATGCCGGGCACCTGCTGACCCCTCAGCTCCGCGCCGAACTCAGGCAGTCCACGCCCCGCCCGCTGCCGCGCTGAACGGGGCCGCCCGCGGCGGGCGGCCCCGGACGGCGGCCTCCCGGCGGCGGCCCGGGCGACGCGCCGCCGGGCGAGGGGGCGTCAGCCGCCCGCGGGGGCCGCGGCGTCGGGCCGGGCGGCGCCGAGGAGGTGGCCGAGGGTGACCGGGGTCCTGGCCACCCGCCGCCCCGGGCCAGGGGCGGCCACCACCTCGCCCTCGCCGGCGTAGAGCGCGACGTCGGCCGCCCGCGGGTCGTCCGCGGCCGGGGAGTAGAACACCAGGTCCCCCGGGCGCAGCCGGTTCAGCGGCACCCGCGGCAGCTCCGCCCACTGCGCCGCCGCGGTGGCGGGGATCGCGCGGCCGGCCGCGGCCCAGGCGCGGGCGGCGAGGCCGGGCCCGTCGAAGGCCCCGGGCCCCGCCTCGCCGAAGGCGTAGGGCCTGCCGAGCTGTTCGAGGGCGTGGCCCAGGGCGGCGCGGCCCGCCGCGGAGGGGGCGGCGTCCGCGGGAGGCAGCGCGCCCTCGGCGTACATCTCGCGCCTGGCCGCCTCGGACTCCGTCTCCTCCAGGCGGGTCAGCGCGGAGCGCTCGGCGGGGGAGAGCCCGGCGAGCAGGCGGGTCACCTCGTCGAGCCGCCGGCGCACCTCCGCGCGCCGCTCCCGCTGCCTTCCGGCGAGGGTGCGTTCGGCGTCCAGGGCCTCGCGCGCCGCGGTGGCCAGCGCGTCCGCCCGCCGCTCGCCCTCCACGAGGCGGGCGATCTCGGCCGCCTGCGCGGCCGAGACCCGGGAGGCGATCCGTGCCTCGTGCAGCGCGCGCCCCGGGTCCTCGCCGAGCAGCATCCGCACGTACGGGGGAATCCCGGCGAGGCCGGCCCCGCCCGCGCGCCCGCCCGCGCGGTACTGGGCGCTGGCGAGCCGTCCCGCGGTGCGCCTGGCCCCGGCCAGGTCGCCGCGGGTGCCGGCGAGCCTGCGGCCGAGCCGGTCCGCCTCCGCCCGCTGGGCGCGCAGCCGCTCGGCCGCCTCCTGGTAGGCGGCGGTGGCCTCGTCCGCCTCCCGGCACAGGGTGCGGAGTTCGCCGAGCAACGCCGGGATGCCGTCGGCCGGTTCGGCCGCGGCGGGGGAGGGGCTCAGGGCGGCCAGGGCGGTGAGCGCGGCCGTCAGGGCGGTGGCGGCCACCCTGCTCGGCCGCCGGGGCGGTGCGGTCATGCGGGCGTTCCTCCTGCGTTCCGTGCGGATCGGCGATCGTGTGATCGTGTGCACGGAACCGGGCGGGGCGCACGCCGGGCGCGTCCGAACGGGGGGCGGCGGCCCGGGCCCGGCGCGGGAGGGGGGAGAGCCCTTTAGGCGGGGGGCGCGGGCTGCTCGCCGGGGTCGTAGACGTAGGTCCAGCCGCGGGGCAGCCGGAGCCGGGGCGTGCGGCCGGCCGGCTCCAGGCGGTAGACGTGCACGGTGGCGGGCGCGTCGGCGGTGGCGGGCACCGGCACCCGGTAGACGCGCGGCGGCCTGCCGGTGGGGCCGACGAGCACCGGGAGCACCCTGCCGTCCAGCGGCCCGCCGACGAAGGGGGTCGGTTCGCTACGCACGGGGCCGCAACCTCCAGGTGACGAACAGGGCGAGGGTGCGGCCGATCAGCCGGTCGCGCCGCCCGCCGCGCGGTTCCAGCGCGTTGACGGGGCGCAGCATCCTGGCCGTCGGGCGGTCGCGTCCCGCGGTGACCACCAGGTCGCCCATGAGCTGGTCGAGCAGCCAGTCGCGCAGCCTGTCGGGCGGCCACTGCCTGCCCTCGTCGAGCCAGATCAGCGAGGCCGCCTCGACGACCGAGAGCCAGGTGCGCACCGTCAGCAGCAGCCAGGGGCTGGGCGAGGGCTGCCGCAGGTGGCGCAGCACGTGGTCGGCGGCGACCCGGCGGACCCGGTCCACGGTGGCGGTGGTGCGGGAGGTCTCGACGACGCTGCCGCCCTTGAGGAGGGCGGTGAAGCCCTCCGCGTGCTGGTCGACGAAGGCCAGGTACCGGTCGAGGACCTCGGCCATGCGCGCGCTGAGCGGGCCGCGCTCCGGGATCTCGAAGCAGCGCTCAAGGCGCTCGGCCGCGGCGCTCAGCGCGGCCTCGTACAACTGCTGCTTGCCGCCGGGGAAGTAGCGGTAGACCAGCGGCCGCGAGACGCCCGCGGCGGCCGCCACGTCCTCCAGGGAGACGTCCTCGGGCGCGTTCCTGGCGAACAGCCCCTGCGCGGCGGCGATGATCTGGCGGCGGCGCTCCTCGACGCTCAGCCTGCGGTACGGCGGACTCGGGGGTGGGGGGCGGCCGTTCATGTGCCGAAGCGTAACGGGCGGGGCGGCGCCGGTCAGTCGAGGTGGCTGATGTGCAGCACGGTGATGGTGCGCAGCCGGTGCCCCGCCAGGACGACGGCGAAGGCCCGCTCGGTGACCACCATCCGCATCACCGGGTCCTCGTGCCCGTAGGGCTCGGTGGCGCGCAGCGGGTCCTCGCAGGCGGCGGCCATTCCCCTGGTCAGCAGCTCGCTCACCGGCCCTGGCAGGGCGTCGTGCACGGCCTGCGCCGCCGCGTCGTACTTGAGGCGGTAGGTGAGGCGGTCGGTCACGGGCGCATCCCTCGGGGCGGATGAGGCGTCCTCATGGAGGGTAGCGGACGCGACGCTCAGCGTGATGCGATTGTCGGACGAGGGCGGGCGAAAGAATGCCGTCTCTTTACCGGAGGTGGCCGAACGCGTCGTTTCCTGAACGCGGCCGTGACCGGAGCGGACCGGCCACGGCGGCGGGCCGCGCCGGGAATTGGCGAGAACCGGCGGGTGGCACGGGGCCACGGGGCCGCGGTCGCCGGGCGGGCCGGACGGGGGCCGGGTCAGCAGGCGGGGGGCCGGGTGTCCGGGGCGACGGCGCCGGCCGCGGCCCAGGCGTAGGTGTCGGTGTGGACCAGGTACCACCTGCTGCCGCCACCGCCCTCGGCGGAGCAGATCACCGTGAGCGAGGAGTCGGGGGCCGCCGTGTCCAGGGCGGGGGAGCCGGGGGCGGGGGCCTCGCGCAGGTCGGCGCCGTGCGCCGCGACGACGCGGCCCGGCTCGCTCGCCCCGTCGGCGGGGGCCTCGGGCCGCTCGTCGGTGGGGCCGCTGACGGCGGCCATCACCATCGCGCCCACCGCGACACACATCGACAGCTGGCTGCCGAGCAGAGATCGGGACATCACGCCTCCTCACTCTCCGCAGTCGATTTCAGCGTAGGTGCACCCGAATGGCCCCGCAACCTGTCACCCTTCGTGACTCCGCGGAGTGGGACGTGGCTCCGGCCGCCGCGGGCAACGGGCCGCGGGCGAGCGGCCGTTGCGCGGGTGGGGCCGGGGTCTCCGGAGCCTCGGCCCGGGGCGGGGAGGCCTCAGCCTGGGTCCTCGTCGAGGAGGGCGCGCAGCGCGGGCCGCAGCAGGGCGGCCAGCCGGTCCTGCGGCGTGCCGCGCAGCGAGTCGAGGGCGAGCAGCTGGTGGCAGACGGCGACGCCGACGGTGATCGACATCAGCAGGGCGGCCCTGGCGCGGGCCTCGGGCCCGGCGGTGGCCTCGGCGAGGCCGGAGATCTGCGCCTCCAGCACCTCGCGCGCGTGGGCGGCGGCCTCGGGGTGGGTGAGCATCGAGCGCATCATCGCGAGCGAGGAGGCCGGGAGCCCGTCCAGCTTCAGGCCGAGCGAGCCGAGGAGGGCGTCCACCACCTGCTCCTGGTCCCGGGCCTGCGCGGCCGGGCTCTCGGGGACGGCGACCCGGACGGCCTGGGTGAACAGCCCCTGTTTCGAACCGAAGTGCTGCATGACCAGGGCCGGGTCGACCCCGGCCGCCGCCGCGACGGCGCGGATCGTCGTGCGCTCGAAGCCCTGGCGGGCGAACAGCTCCCTGGCGGCCTCCAGGATGCGCCGCTCCGAGCGGAGCCGCCGCTGCGCGCGCGAGAGGCCGGGCGCCTCGGCGGCGCCTTCGGCCCGGGGTGCCGGCTGCTCGGTCATCGGTGACGACTGTACCCGCCCGCCCGTTCGCTCCACGGCCGTTGAGTGGGCGGGCGAAGATTGCTCTACACTCGTTGAGCGAACTGGCTCAACGAGCGTTGAGCAAAATCGAAGGGAGTGCCATGTCCGGAATCAGCCGGCCCCGCGAGGTGCTCGCCCGCTATCGGCGCGCGATGCTCGACGGCTCGGCCGACGCCCTGGCCGAGTTGTACGCCGAGGACGCCGTGCACGAGTTCCCCTTCCGCTTCCCCGGCGCGCCGGCCGGCTTCGTGGGCCGCGAGGCGGTGCGCGAGGGGTACCGCGGCATGTGGAGCGGGCCGGTGCGGGCCTTCGGGATCAGGGAGGTCGCGGTCCACGAGACCGCGGACCCGGAGGTGATCGTCGTGGAACAGGTGGTCAGCGCGGGCCCCGGGGAGTCCCCGGCCGCCGAGGTGCCGGGGCTGCTGGTGCTCCGGGTGGGCGGGGACGGGCTGCTGACGCACGTGCGGGACTACATGGATGTCACCGCCGTCGCCGCGGCGCGGGGCGGGGCGTGAGGCACCCGCGGCGCGCCGGCGTGAGCAGCCTTCAGGAGGTGAGGGGGATCTTCAGGAGGTGAAGGGAACCCTCACGAGCCGGGGCCAGGGGCCATCGCCTCCAGGGTGCGGTTGATGTCGGCGGGGGAGACGATGCCGATCACCCGGCGGTCCTCCAGGACCAGCAGCCGCCGCTCGGGGCGCGCCTCGAGCCCGGGCAGCACGTCGGAGAGCCGCTCGTCGGGGCCGGTGACCCGCGCCTCGGCCAGCGGCAGCATCACCTCGCCGACCGTGGTGTCCGGCTGCCGCTCGGCGCGCACGCCGTCCGCCCGGGCGCGGGTCAGCAGGCCGACCGCCCGCCCGCCGTTCCCGGTGACGGGGAAGGCCGAGTGCCGGTAGGCGAAGCCGCGTTCCGCGAGGAAGCGGTCCACGGTGAGCCCGGTGGGCACGGTGACCGGGTCGGGGGTCATGGTCTGGCGCACCACCACCCCGCCCAGCGTCTGCCGCACCCGCGCCTGCCGGGCCTCGTCGGTGGCGGCCAGCGCGAGGAACCAGCCGATCAGCGCCAGCCAGAGGGCGCCGAGCGCCGCCGTCCACAGGAACCAGAAGATGCCGAGCGCCAGCAGCAGCCAGCCGAAGACCCGGCCGGCCAGCGAGGCCCCGAGCGCCGCCCGCAGCCGGTCCCCGGTGCGCCACCACAGCAGGGAGCGCAGCATCCTGCCCCCGTCCAGGGGGGCGGCGGGGATGACGTTGAACGCCGCGAGCAGCAGGTTGATCAGGGCCAGCCAGGCGGCGGCCTCCACGATCGGACCGGCCGCGGAGGCCAGGTCGAGCAGCCAGGTCAGCAGCACGAACAGGCCGCCGAGCACCAGGCTCACCAGCGGCCCGACCCCGGAGATCCGCAGCTCGGCGGCGGGGCGCGGGGCCTCCCCGCGCAGCTGGGTGGCCCCGCCGAGCAGCCACAGCACGATCGAGTCCACCCCGACGCCGTTGCGCCTGGCCACCAGGGCGTGGGCGACCTCGTGGGCGAGCAGGGAGGCGAAGAAGACGAGGGCGGTCGCCAGGCCCACCAGGGTGTACAGCACCCAGGAGCGGCCCGGGTAGAGGTCGGGGAGCCGGCCGGCGGCCAGGCCGAAGGCGATCACCGCGAAGATCACCAGGACGCTCCAGTTCACCCCGATCCTGATGCCCGCGATCCGGCCGAGCGGGAAGGTCGTCAGCACGCGCCGCCTCCTTGAGTCGTCCCCTTCCGGCCCCTCGGGTTCTCCCCGCCGGGCCCCGCACCCGGCCCGCTCCGGCCGGGCCCGGGTACCCGCGCCGGGCGGCGGCCATTCCGGCCGGGCGGGTGGGCGGGAACGGCCGGCCGGGGGCCCCGTGCGGGGCCGTTCCTCGCCGTGCCGATCCCCGCGGCCCTTCCTAGACTGGCCACATGGCCCGGCCGAACGAGGAGGTCGAGGCGCTGCTCCGGGAGTACGCCGACCTCATCGCCATCACCGGCGGAGACGCGTTCAAGCAGCGCGCCTACGAGCGGGCCGCGCGCGCCATCGGCGGCCACCCCGGGGACGTGTCGCGGCTCGGCACCAAGGAGCTGCGCGACATCTCGGGGGTGGGCAAGTCCATCGCGGACAAGGTCGAGGAGTACCTGCGCACCGGGCACGTCGCGGCCCTGGAGGAGACCAGGCGGGAGATTCCCGGCGGCGTCCGGGAGCTGATGTCGATCCCCACGCTCGGGCCCAAGAAGGCGCTCGCGCTGTACCGGGATCTCGGCATCGCCTCGGTGGACGAGCTGGTGAGCGCGGTGCACGAGGACCGGCTCGGCGGCCTGAAGGGCTTCGGCCCCAAGTCCCGGGAGAACATCCTGCACGGCGTCGAGCTGATGCGGCAGGCGCACGGCCGCATCCTGCTGGGCACGGCCGTCGGCATCGCCGAGGACGTGGTGGCCGGGCTGCGGGAGGCGACCGGCCTCAAGCGGTGCGCCTACGCCGGCTCGGTGCGCCGGATGCGGGAGACGATCGGCGACATCGACGTCCTGGCCGCCGCGCCCGAGGAGGAGGCCGAGCGGATCATGGCGGCGTTCACCGGCCTGCCGCAGGCCGCCGAGGTGGTGATGAGCGGCCGGAAGAAGACCTCGATCCGCAACGCCCGCGGCCTGCAACTCGACCTGCGGGTGCTGCCGCCCGACTCCTGGGGCGCGGGAATGCTGTACTTCACCGGCTCCCAGGCGCACAACATCAGGGTCCGCGAGATCGCCGTGCGCAAGGGACTGAAGCTGTCCGAGTACGGCCTGTTCGAGGCGAAGGGCGGCCGGAAGCTCGCCGCGCGGACCGAGGAGGAGGTCTACCGGCGCCTCGGCCTGCCGTGGATCGCCCCGGCCCTGCGCGAGGACCGCGGCGAGGTGGCCGCCGCGCTGAACGGGGAGCTGCCCGAGCTGGTCACCGAGCGGGACCTGCGCGGAGACCTGCACACCCACACCGACCTGACGGACGGCCTGGCCTCGGCGGCGGAGATGGTGGCCGAGGCCGCCGCGCGCGGCTACGCCTACTTCGCGATCACCGACCACGCGCCCGAGCTGTACATGCAGCAGATGACGCGGGAGAAGATCCTCGCCCAGCGCGAGGAGTTGCGCCGCCTCGCCGAGCGCCAGGGGCGGCGCCCGCGGCTGCTGCACGGCACGGAGCTGAACATCGGCCCCGAGGGCGAGGTGGACTGGCCAGGGGACTTCCTGGCCGGCTTCGACCTGTGCGTCGCCTCGGTGCACTCCCACTTCGGGCTCGACCGCAAGGCCCAGACGCGGCGGCTGATCCGGGCCTGCGAGAACCCCTACGTCAACATCATCGGGCACCCCACCACCCGGAAGATCGGGCAGCGGGCGCCGATCGACGTGGACCTGGAGGCCGTCTTCGCCGCGTGCGCCCGCACCGGCACCGCCATGGAGATCAACGCGCACCCGAACCGCCTCGACCTCAAGGACGAGCACATCCTGCTGGCCAGGCGGCAGGGGGTGAAGTTCGCCATCGACAGCGACGCCCACACCGTGGGCGAACTCGGCCACACCCGCTACGGGGTGGGCACCGCCCAGCGCGGATGGCTGACCAAGGAGGACGTGATCAACGCCTGGCCGCTGGGCAGGCTCCGGCGCTTCCTGCGCGCGCCCGGCCGCCCCGGCCGGTGAACCCCGGCCGGGGCGGCGGGTGAACGCGGGCCGCCCCGGCCGGTGAACGCGCCCGCGCCCGGCGTGTGGGGGGCGCCCTCAGCCGGGGCCGCCGCCCGTCTCGCCGGCGAGGTGCCGCACGAACCAGTCGCGGGCCAGCTCGGCCACCGTGGACAGGGCCCCCGGCTCCTCGAAGAGGTGGCTCGCGCCCGGGACTTCGCGCAGCTCGTTGGGGCAGCGCAGGGAGCGCCGCGCGGCCCGGTTCAGCTCCAGGACCTGGAGGTCGGCGCCGCCCACGACGAGCAGCGTCGGCGCCTTCAGCGTGGCCAGCCGCGGCCCGGCCAGGTCGGGGCGGCCGCCGCGGGAGACCACCGCCGCGACCCGGCTGCCCGGCTCGGCCGCCGCCCACAGCGCCGCCGCCGACCCGGTGCTCGCGCCGAAGTAGCCCACCGGCAGCCCCGGATCGAGGCCCGGGGCCCCCTCGGCCGGTGAGGCGAGCCAGCCGGTGGCCTCGGTCAGCCGCCCGGCCAGCAGCCCGACGTCGAAGACGTTGGCCCGGTTCAGGCTCTCCTCCTCGGTCAGCAGGTCGAAGAGCAGCGTGCCGAGACCCGCGGCGTTGAGGGACTCGGCCACGAACCGGTTGCGCGGGCTGTGCCTGCTGCTGCCGCTGCCGTGGGCGAAGACCACCAGGCCCGCGGCCCGCGGGGGCACGGTGAGCTCGCCGCCGAGCCGCAGCTCGCCCGCCGGGACGGTGACCTCCCGGCTGTGGCCCCGCTCCAGGCAGCGCACCACCTCGGCGTCGGTGGTCTGCTCGAAGTCGCGGTAGAACTGGCCGACGGCCGAGAAGTCGGCCGGGGTGTCCGGGCACAGGAACTCGTCGGCGTCCCCGCCGAGCCGCGCCTGCCAGTCGCGCGGCGCCACGGCCACCGCAAGCACCACCCGTTCTGCGCCGCGCGCCCTGGCCGAGCGGCAGGCGGCGCGGGCCGTGGCGCCGGTGGCGATGCCGTCGTCCACGATCACCGCCGTCCGGCCCGCCACCGAGACCGGCTCCCCGCCGTCGCGGTAGGCGCGGGCCCGGCGCGCCAGCTCCTCCCGCTCGGCCGACTCGACCTCCGCGATGTCCCGTTCGCGGATGTGGCCGGCGCGCACCACGTCCTCGTTGATCACCCGGGCGCCGTCCTCGCCGATCGCGCCCATGGCCAGCTCGGCCTGGAAGGGCGCCCCGAGCTTGCGGACCACCGCCACGTCCAGCGGCGCGTCCAGCGCCCTGGCGACCTCGGCGGCGACCGGCACCCCGCCCCGCGGCAGCCCCAGGACCACCACGTCCCGGCCCTTGAGGTGCGCCACCTCCCGGGCCAGCCGCCGCCCTGCGTCGATTCGGTCGGCGAACATCAAGGCCGCCACCTCCAAGCCCGCTGTCTGCTGCCGGGTGTCCTCACTCCATCGAAACCCCATCCGGCCGCCCGCGCGAGCCGTCGGGGCGCGCACCGCCGGGGCGCGCGAAGACGGGCGCGCCGGCGCGGGCGCCGGGGCGCAGGCCGGGGCCAGGCGACGGCAGGACCGGGGGCGGCGGGCCGGGGCGGCCCGGGACCGGGCCGGGGGCGGCAGGGCCGGGGCGGCGGTGGCCTCAGCCGGCGACGCGCAGGGACAGGTCGTTGTCGACCGTGTAGTACGGCCGCACCGTGCGCGGCCCCGCCGTCCGCTCGGGGAAGACGAACACCGGCTTCTTGTCCGCCACGTCGTCGAACAGCCGCCCCACCCGGATCCGCGTGGCGCCCTCGGCGGGCCGCACGAACACGTCCCAGAACACCGGCTCGCCGCCCGCGGCCGGCCCTTGGCCCTCCGGGTCCGCCGCGTCGGCCTCCTCCGCCGAGTCCTCGACGAGCAGCCCGTAGTCCGCGGTGAAGGAGAACGCGCCCGCGCCCTCGTCGCGCAGCGCGAGCTGCCGCAGGGGCCCGCCCTTGCCGCGGCGCTTGAGCAGGGCCGCCGCGCCCGGTCCGGGCTCGGCGCCCACCAGGCGGCCGGTCACGGTCATCGAGTCCTCCGCGACCTCGATCCGGCCCGCCTCCGCGTGGGCGGGCCGCACCCAGGCGCGGATCGCCAGGTACCCGTCCTTCGTGTCGTAGGGCAGCCGGAGCGCGAGCGGCCCCCGCGCGCCGGGGCCGGGCAGCTCCCGCTCCGGCAGGGCCCGCAGGTCGCGCACGCCGGGGAGCACCCGCTGCCTGGCCCCCTCCGCGCCGACGCGTGCGTACACATCCCAGCGGCCCTCGTCCAGCACGGGCTCGGGGCCGAGCTCGGCCCGCCAGTGCGCGCCGTCCCGTTCCAGGGCGAGGGTGTGGGTCACGGTCTCGGGCTCGCCCTTCTTCGGGCGCAGGACCAGCAGCAGCCGCGGCTCGCCGGGCGTGCCGGCCCCCGCGGGCGGCCGCAGCCGCAGGGTCAGCGCGCCCTCCGCGGTCATCACGCAGTCGGCGAGGGGAAGCGCGGCCTTGGCCGCTTCGGTGGCGGGGGCGGTGGCGGGGCTCATCGGCCGGCCTTCCTGGCGGTGCGGTCGATACGGGCGGTGCGGGTCAGGCCCGCGGCGCGGGCCAGCTGGGTGAGGCGCACGGCGCGCGCGGTGCCGAGCGCGGCGGCGTACGCGCCGTCCTTCACGGCGTGGCCGCGGCTGTAGAGGGTGTCGGCCAGCCTGCCGAGGGGGCCGCGCGCGGGGGCGCCCGCCCCGGAGCGCTTGGCCTCCACCAGGCCGGTGAACAGCTCTTCCGCCTGCCCGAGCACCGGCACCGGGTCGTAGCGGCGGGAGTTTTCGAGCGCCGCGCGGCTCATGGCGCGCCGCAGCTCGTCGTCGCGGACCAGGGTGAGCAGCGCCTCGCCGAGCGCGTCCTTGTCGCGCACCGGCACCAGGCGGCCGTCCACGCCGTCCTTGATGATCTCGCCCGGACCGTAGTCGCAGTCGGTGCTGACCACGGGCAGGCCGCAGCGCATGGCCTCGACGATGGTCATCCCGAAGGGCTCCAGGTCCGAACTCACCACGGCGATGGAGCCCTTGACCCACTCGGCCTCCATCCGGCCGGCGGTGCCCATCAGGAACACGTTGTTGTACAGGCCGAGCCGCTCGATCAGGGCGCGCAGCCGGTCGTGTTCCTCGCCGTTGCCGTAGATCCGCAGCTGCCAGTCCGGCCGTTCCTCGGCGACCCGCTGGAACGCCCTGATCAGCAGGTCGTATCGCTTCACCCGCACCAGCCGCCCGGCCGCGACCACGATCCGGCCGGTCGCGTCCGCGGGCGGCAGCGGGGGCTCGGGCACGCTGTTGGGCAGCGCCTCAAGGCGCACCCGCGGCAGCCGCATCCGGCGCCGGTACTGCTCGGCGTCGGCCCGGGTGACCGTGGTCAGGGCGTCCAGACGCGGGTAGACGCGGCGCAACTCGTTGCGCAGCCGCGGCGGATGGTTGTTCAGCGTCAGGTGCTCCTGGGCGATCCGCACCGCCTGCCTGGGGCCCTCAAGCGCCAGGTGCACGTTGAGTCCCGGCCTGGTGCCGACCACGACGTCCGCATCCAGCTCGGCCAGACAGGCGGCGATGCGCTGGTCGGTCAGCTCGCTGTACTGGTGGTAGCGGTACTCGCCGGCGGGGAAGACCCGGGCGCGCCGCAGGTGCAGCGGGTGCTCCTTCTCCTCGCGGAGATCGACCAGCGGCCGCAGGGCGACGCGGGGATCGAGCGAGAAGGTGGTGTCCTCGCGGTGCCGGAACACGGAGACGATCTCGACCTCGTGCCGCTCCGCCAGCGCCTGCGCCAGATTGAACGTCGTCTTGATCGTCCCCCCGATCCCGTAGCCGTTGTGGAGGAGGAAAGAAATCTTCATGCCGGGAGAGACTTTCTTCGGCGCGTGGGCGGTTGCCCGGGGGCGCGGCCGGCCCCCGGAAGGAGTGCGGCCCCCGCCCGCGGTCGCTCCGCGGCGCGGCCCTGGCGAGGGAAGCGAGGGGGCAGCGCCCCACACAGTACCCCCGGCCCGCCGGCCGGCCCGACCGGCTCACCCGGGCAAGCCCTGGCGGGTGAGGCGCGTTTGGGGCGCACGCCGCCCGCGGAAGCCGCCGCCCGGCCGCCGCGCCGCGCCCGCGCGCCCGGTTCAGCCGGCCCTGTCCCGGCCCCAGCGCCAGCCCGCCACCTCGGGGAGGTCGGTGCCGTGTTCGCGGATCCAGCCGTGGTGCCGGTAGCGGACGTCGTGCATCCGCTGGCGGACGTGGGCGGCGCGCGTCGCCAGCCCGGGCACCCGGTCGATGACGTCCATGGCCAGCCGGTACCGGTCCATGTCGTTGCGCACCACCATGTCGAAGGGCGTGGTGGTGGTGCCCTCCTCGACGTAGCCGCGCACGTGCAACTGGTCGTGGTTGGCGCGGGAGTAGGTGAGGCGGTGGATCAGCCAGGGGTAGCCGTGGTAGGCGAAGATCACCGGGCGGCCCGGCGGGAACAGCCCGTCGTAGTCCCGGTCGGTCATGCCGTGCGGGTGCCGGCCGGCCGGCAGCAGCCGCGCCAGGTCCACCACGTTGACCACGCGCAGGGCGAGTTCCGGCAGGTGCCGGTGGAGCAGGTCGGCGGCGGCCAGCGCCTCCTGGGTGGGCACGTCGCCCGCGCAGGCGAGCACGGCGTCCGGCTCGCGCCCGTCGTCCTCGGAGCCCGCCCACTCCCAGATCCCGGCGCCGCGTTCGCAGTGCGAGCGGGCGGCGTCCAGGTCGAGCCAGTCGAAGCAGGGGTGCTTGCCGGCGACCACGACGTTGACGTAGTCCCGGCTGCGCAGGACGTGGTCGGCCACCGCCAGCAGGGTGTTGGCGTCGGGCGGCAGGTAGACGCGCACCACCTCGGGGCTCTTGTTGAAGACGTGGTCGACGAATCCGGGGTCCTGGTGCGAGAAGCCGTTGTGGTCCTGGCGCCACACGTGCGAGGTCAGCAGGTAGTTGAGCGAGGCCAGTGGCCGCCGCCAGGGCAGGCGGCGCGCGGTGCGCAGCCACTTGATGTGCTGGTTGGTCATCGAGTCGACGATGTGGACGAACGCCTCGTAGCTGGAGAACAGGCCGTGCCTGCCGGTGAGCAGGTAGCCCTCCAGCCAGCCCTGGCACAGGTGTTCCGAGAGGACCTCCATCACCCGCCCGTCCCCGGCGAGGTGCTCGTCCACGTCGAGGATCTCCTCCTGCCAGGCCTTCGCGGTGGCGCGGTAGACCTCCTGGAGGCGGTTGGACGCGGTCTCGTCCGCGCCGAAGAGGCGGAAGTCGCGGCGTTCCGCGGTGCGCGCCATCAGCCGGTCGAGGTAGGCGCCGAGCACGGCGGTCGGGGCGTGCAGCGTGGTGCCCGGCGCGTCCACCGGCACGGCGCAGTCCGCCGGGGGCGGCAGGGGCAGGGAACGCAGCAGCAGGCCGCCGTTGGCGTGCGGGTTGGCGCCCAGGCGCCGGGGGCCTGCCGGGACGCGCGAGAGCACCTGGGCGCTCGGCCGCCCGCGGCCGTCGAACAGCTCCTCCGGCCGGTAGGAGCGCAGCCACTCCTCAAGTTGCCGCAGGTGGGCGGGGTTGTCGCGGACGTCGTCGAGGGGGATCTGGTGGGCGCGCCAGGTGCCCTCGACGGGGAGGCCGTCGCGGCGGGCGGGCCCGGTCCAGCCCTTGGGGGTGCGCAGCACGATCATCGGCCAGCGGGGCCGTGGCGCGGCCTCGGCGCCCAGGCGCCTGGCGTCGTGCCGGATCAGGGCGATGCGGTCCAGGGCCTCGTCCATCGCCCTGGCCATGCTCTGGTGCACCTGGGCCGGCTCGTCCCCCTCGACGTACAGCGGGTCGTGGCCCAGGCCGCGCAGCAGCTCGTCGAGTTCGGCGCGCGGCAGGCGGGCCAGGACGGCCGGGTTGGCGATCTTGTAGCCGTTGAGGTGCAGGATCGGCAGGACCGCCCCGTCGTGGACGGGGCTGAGGAACTTGTTCGAGTGCCAGGAGGCGGCCAGCGGCCCGGTCTCGGCCTCCCCGTCGCCGATCACGCAGGCCACGAGCAGCCCCGGGTTGTCCAGGGCCGCGCCGTAGGCGTGGGCGAGGGAGTAGCCGAGCTCCCCGCCCTCGTGGATCGAGCCGGGGGTCTCGGGCGCCACGTGGCTGGGCACCCCGCCGGGGAAGGAGAACTGCCGGAACAGCCTGGCCATGCCGGCCGCGTCCCTGGTGACGTCCGGGTAGGTCTCCGTGTAGCTGCCCTCGAGCCAGGAGTTGGCCAGCACGGCGGGGCCGCCGTGGCCGGGGCCCCACACGCAGAGGGCGTCCAGGTCGCGGGCGGTGATCACGCGGTTGAGGTGGGTGTGGATCAGGTTGAGGCCGGGGGTGGTGCCCCAGTGGCCCAGCAGCCTCGGCTTGACGTGCTCGGGGCGCAGCGGCTCGGTGAGCAGCGGGTTGGCCAGCAGGTAGATCTGGCCGGCCGACAGGTAGTTGGCGGCGCGCCAGTGCGCGTCGAGCGCGGCGAGTTCCGCGGGGTCGAGGGCCGTGCCCGGCGGCCGGAGTTCCTGACGCATGACGACTCTCCCACGGGTCCGGGGAGGCGGCGGGTTCCCCGCCGGGGCCTCGGCGAAACGGCCGGGCGCCCGGCCGCACGGGCGGGAACCCCGGTCCGCACGCCCCGGCGCGCCCCGGCCGGGGGGAACGCGACCGGGGCGCGCCGTGAACTCGCGGGCGGGCCGGAACGCGCCGGGGTGGGCCGGAACGCGCCGGGGCGGGCCGAGGGGGGCGTTCCGCCGGCGCGGGGGCGGGGAAGGGGCGCCCGGGCCGCGGCGGGCGCCGGCCTCAGAGGCGCAGCGGGACCGCCAGCCTGAGGTCGCGGCTGGAGCGCCCCACCCGCAGGGTGTACTCCCCGGGCGGGGTCTCCCACCCGGCCCGCTCCGGGTTCCACACCTGGAGGGCGCGGCGCGGCAGGCTCACCGTCGCGGTGACGGACTCGCCGGGGGCCGCCGTGACCGTGGCGAACCCGGCGAGGGCGCGCAGCGGGCGGGCGGGCCCGTCCTGCGGCGGCTCCAGGTACACCTGCACCACCTCGCGCCCCGGCCGCCGCCCGGTGTTCCGCAGCCGCACGGCGAGCCGGACGCCCTCCGCCTCGCCCGCGGTGGCGGCCGCCGAGGCGTACTCCCAGGTGGTCCAGCCCAGGCCGTGCCCGAAGGGGAAGGCGGGCGTGCGCCCGGCCCGGTCCCAGCCGCGGTGCCCCACGTCCAGGCCCTCGGCGTAGTCGACCACGCCGCCGGCCGGCCTGGCGTGCGGCACCGGCACCTCGGCCGCCCCGGCGGGCAGCGTGCAGGGCAGCCGGCCGGTGGGCTCGGCGCGCCCGAGCAGCACGTCGGCCAGCGCGTCGCCCGCCTCCTGGCCCGGCAGCCAGGCCCACAGCACCGCCGGCACCTCCCGCGCCCAGGGCAGCAGCACGGGGGCGCCCGCGTTCACCACGACCACGGTGCGCGGGCAGGCCGCGGCGACGCGGCGCACCAGCTCGTCCTGCGGGCCCGGCAGGGCGAGGCTCTGCCGGTCCCAGCCCTCGGACTCGACCTCCTCGTTGGTCCCGACCACCACCACGGCGACGTCCGCCCGCTCGGCCGCCGCGACCGCCTCGGCGATCTCCTCCGCGCGGGAGGGGCCGGGCGGCAGGTGCCGCAGGTGCGCGGTCACCAGGCGGCCGTAGCCCTCGGCGTCCACCACCCCGAGGTCGATCTCCAGGGCCACGGCGCGCGGCTCGTCCTTCGGCACCTCCAGGGTGACCCAGGTGCCCGGCGGGTGGTGGTGGCTGGAGTCGAGGACCAGGCCGACGCCGCGGTCGTCGTCGCCCGCGGCGACCCGCTCGCCGTCCACCCGCGCCTCGAAGCGGCCCACCGCCCCGATCTCCAGGCGGTGCGTGCCCGGCTCGCGCAGGGTGAGCGTGGTGCGCAGCAGCACCCGCCGCGTTCCCTCGGGGAAGTCGTGGAAGTCGCCCCAGTCGCCGGTGGGGCGCAGGGCCTCGCCGAGCGTGGCGCCGGCCGCGTCGAGGTAGTGGGCGCGCACTCCCCTCTCGCCGGTGCGCGGGTCGGCCGCCACGCCGGGCGAGAGGAACGGCGGGTGTGCGCGCGCGTCGCCGCCGCGGTGCACGCTCAGCTCGACCCCGGGCGGCAGGGCCGCCCGCAGCCCGGCCGCGAACCCGATCCTGCGGACCGCGGGCACGAAGGCGCTGCCGCCGCCCTGGAAGTAGGGGGCGACCGCGTTGGGCCCGATCAGGGCCACCCGGCGCAGCGGCGCCGCCGGGTCGTCCGCGGACAGCGGCAGCAGGCCGCCCTCGTTGCGCAGCAGCACCATGGAGCGCGTGGCCGTCTCGCGCAGCAGCGCGAAGTCGGCGCGGTCGCGCCCGGCCGGTTCCCGGCGGGCGGGGGAGCCGGCGAGCCGCCCGGTGTGCCGGGCGAGCCGCAGCAGCCGCAGCACCTTGTCGTCGATGTCGGCCTCGGCCACCTCCCCGGCGCGGACCGCCGCGGCCAGGCGCGCGCCCCAGGGGCCCTCGGGCCCCGGCATCACCAGGTCGAGCCCGCCGCGCGCCGACGCGGCGGTGCTGCGGGTGGCGGCCCAGTCGCTGACCACCGGGCCGGTGAACCCCCACTCGTCCTTCAGCACGCCGCGCAGCAGCCGCGCGTGCTCCGTCATCGGCGCGGCCTCGGTGCCGTCGTCGACGCCCGAGTAGGCCGTCATCACGGACCAGGCCCCGGCCTCGCGCAGCACCGTCTCGAAGGGCGCGAGGTAGACCTCGCGCAGCGTCCGCTCGTCGAGCCTGGCGAGGTAGCGGGTCCTGTCGGTCTCCGAGTCGTTCGCCACGAAGTGCTTGGGGCAGGCCGCCACGCCCTCGCCCTGGACGCCGCGCACCAGCCCCGCGGCCACCGCCCCGGTCAGCAGCGGGTCCTCGGCGAGGTACTCGAAGTGCCGCCCGGCCACCGGGGTGCGCTGGAGGTTGATCGCGGGGGCGAGCAGCACGTGGACGCCCTTGCGGCGGGCCTCGCGGGCGAAGAGCGCCCCGAGCCGCTCGGCGAGTTCCGGGTCCCAGGTGGCGCCGAGCGCGCTGGGGGCCGGGGCGAGCAGGCCGGTGCCGCCCGGCAGGTCGCCGGTGCCGCGCACGCCCTGCGGGCCGTCCGACATCGCCACCGGGAGCAGGCCGAGGCGGGGTTCCGCGGGCAGCGCCCACAGGTCGGCGCCGGTCAGCAGCCGCACCTTCGACTCCAGGTCGAGGCCGCGGACCAGCCGGGCGAGCTCCGCCTCGCCGGCGGCGGGCCCGGCCGCCTCGGGCCGCGGCCCGCCGTCCGCCTGCGCGCCCCGCCCCGCAGGCCCGGCCGCGGGGCCCTGGGCGGGGCCGTGCCCCGGGGCGGGCGGCGGCTGTTCGGCCGCGGCGGCGGAGGGGGAGAAACGGCTGGTCATGGCGCTCCTTTCGGCCGGTGCTGAAGAATCCAAGCAGACTTACCAACCACTTAGTAAGTACCTGCCGGTTCCGGAACTTCCGGCCTAGACTCCTGGGATGCCCCAGCCACGCACCCGCCAGGCCGCCGGCGCGCGGCGGCGCGAGGAGATCCTGCGCATCGCCATGGAGACGTTCGCCAGCCGCGGCTACCACAACGCCTCGCTGGCCGAGATCGCCGAGCGCGCCGGACTCACCCAGGCCGGGGTGCTGCACTACTTCAGGTCCAAGTCGGGGCTGCTGACCGGCGTGCTCGCGCTGCGGGACGCCTCCGACCTGGAGCAGCCGGGCCCCGGCCGCCCGCAGGGGCTGGCCTTCCTGCGGCACCTGGTGGACACCGTGCGGCGCAACGTGGAGCGCGAGGGGATCGTGCGGCTGTACACGGTGCTCGCGGCGGAGAGCGTCACCGAGGGGCACCCGGCGCAGGACTGGTTCCGCGACCGCTACAGCGGGCTGCGGTCGCTGCTGGTGGCGGCCCTCGCCGAGGCCAGGGAGCTGGGGCAGGTGCGCCCCGGGCTCGACCTGGACGCGGTGGCCGCCGCGCTGGTCGCCGTGATGGACGGGCTGCAGGTCCAGTGGCTGCTCGACCCGGAGGCGGTGGACATGGCGGCGGCCACCGACCAGCTGATCGGCGCCCTGCTCACCGGGCGGGAGGGCGAACCCGCCGGGGGCGAGGGCGACGTGGGCGAACCCGCCGCGGGCGGGGGCGAGCCGGCCGCCGGGCCCACCGCCGGGCAGGGCGCCGCCGGGCCCGCCGCCGGGCAGGGCGCCGCCGGGCAGGACGCGGCCGGGCAGGACGCGGCCGGCGCGAGCACCGAGGGCGCGGCCGGGGAGCCGGCCGGCGCGTAGCCGGTGGCGGGGGCGCGTAGCCGGTGCGGGAGGCCCCTTCGGGCGCGCGGTCGCGCGGTCAGGGGCGGCGCGCGGCGGGCCGGTCGTCGTAGGCCAGGCGGGCGCGCTCCACCTCGGGCAGGTGCGCGGCCGACCAGTGGGCGAGCGTGGCGAACAGCGGCGCCAGGCTGCGGCCGAGCTCGCTGATCTCGTACTCGACCCGCGGCGGCATCTCCGCGTGGTAGGTGCGCTCGACCAGGCCGTCGCGTTCCAGCTGCCGCAGCCGCTGGGTCAGCACCTTGGGCGTGATCGCGCCGATGCGGCGTTCCAGCTCGACGAACCGCTGGCGCCCGTACTCGTGCAGGGTCCACAGGATCGGCGTGGTCCAGCGGCTGAAGACCAGGTCGACCACCGGCGCGATCGGGCAGGCCGTCGCGGGGACGGCCGCGGCGCGCGCCGGGCGGGGAGTGGTGTCGGTCACAACGGGCCCTTCCTGCCGTTACTTTCCTCTAGGAACCTACTATCCCCACGAAGGTAGCGTCCCTGTCACCGGGCGGCCGGCCCGGGAGTTTCTTCACATCGGATCGACTCGGGGAGCAGACGGTGATCGTGGTGACGGGAGCCACCGGAAACGTGGGGCGGCCGCTGGTGCGGGCGCTCGCGGCGGCGGGGAGGCAGGTGACGGCCGTGTCCCGCGGGACGGCGGCGGATCGGGTGCCGCCCGGGGTGCGGCAGGTGCGGGCCGACCTGGCGGACCCCGCCGGGCCCGGGCCCGCCTTCGAGGGCGCGGAGGCGGTGTTCCTGCTGCTGACGGGCGAGTGGCCGGCCGCCACCGGCGGCGACCCCGGCCGCCTGCTCGGCGCGGTGCGGGCGGGCGGGGCGCGGCGGGTCGTCCTGCTGTCCTCGCAGGGGGTGGGCAGCGGGCGGCACCCCGCGGACCTGGAGGAGGCCGTCAAGGGCCTTGGCCTCGACTGGACGGTGCTGCGGCCGGGGGGCTTCGCCTCGAACGCCTTCCAGTGGGCCGCCGAGGTGCGCGAACGGCGCACCGTCAGCGCGCCGTTCGGGGACGTGGCCCTGCCGGTGATCGACCCGGAGGACATCGCCGCGGCCGCCGCCGCCACGCTGCTGGGGGAGGGGCACGAGAAGCAGACCTACGAGCTCACCGGGCCCGTCCCCGTCTCGCCCAGGGAACAGGCCGCGGCGCTCGGGGAGGCGATAGGCGAGCCGGTGGCCTTCGTGGAGCTGAGCCGCGCCGAGGCCAGGGAGCGCATGCTGCGGTTCATGCCGGAGCCGGTCGCCGAGGCCACGCTGGGCATCCTGGGCGAGCCCTCCGCCCGGGAGCGGCAGGTGAGCGGCGACGTCGAGCGGCTGCTCGGCCGCCCGCCGCGGCCCTTCGCCGCCTGGGCGGCGCGCAACGCCGCGGCCTTCGCCTGAGCGCACGCGCCGGCGGCCGGGCCCGGCGCCCCACGGGGCCCGGGACCCGGCCGCCGGGCGGCCGATCCGGAACGGCTCAGGAGAAGAGCCCGCCGAGGAACTCCTGCCAGGCGGCCTGTTCCTTGGCCACGTCCGCGTCCGGCGCGAACTGGTGGATGCTCACGCCGACCGGGGCCCCGAAGTGGTGGCGGCCGAAGACCCGGTACATCGCCTGGCCGGTGCGCAGGCCGAGGAAGTACCGGTTGCGGTAGTCCACGACCGCCTCGGCCTCGCCCGCGCCCGGCAGGGCCACGACCGCCCGCTCGCCCTCGGCGCCCTCGTCCGGCAGGCCGAGGGCGCGGCTCACCCGCTCCAGGGCGCCGGGGGAGACGGAGGCCCCGGGCGCGTCGAAGGTGGCGAACGCCGCCTGGCGGCCCGGGAAGTGCTCCAGGTACTGCCGCAGGGTGTGCAGGTAGAAGTCGGTGTGCTTGTCGGCGCCCTCGTACTGGTTGTCCCAGTCCTCGACGAAGATCCCGCTGTGCACGTACCGCACCCGGCAGCCGCCGCCCTCCCGCGGCTGAATGAGGTGGTCGAGCTGGTTGAACGTCTGCGCGCGCTGCTCCTGCGAGACGTCCTCGCTCCTGGCGGTCAGCCGCCGCGGCGGGTCCCAGGCCACGACCGTGCCGCCGAACGGGGCCTGACCGCCCTCGCGCGGCTCGTACTCCATGGGCCACAGCCAGCCGGCCGTGCCGGTGGTGATCGCGTCCCACACCTGCTCGGGGCTCGCCGCCACCTCGAACTCGCGGACGATCTCGAACTCGCCCTGCGCCGCGGCGTCCTTGCTCTCCTCGGACATCCTGTTCACTGCTCCCTGAGGTCCTCTTCGGTCTTCCGGTCCTGTGGGTCCCGCGCGCGCGGCCCTGCCCCGGGACCCGTCTCCCGCGGCATCTCCCGTGGGGAGTCCGGCGGCTCGGGCGCCCGTTGTGCGGGGCCGCCAGGCGGCGCCGCCTCGCCGAGTGCGGCGGACCGCGGGGGCGGCTGCCCGAGCGCCGGGTGCAGCGCCAGGACGACGCGGTGCTCGCGCCCGCCCGGCGCCTCCGCGTCGTGGTACTTGGCGACCAGGGCGCTCACCCCGCGGGTCAGCTCCTCGACGAACGCCGCCCTGGCCGCCGCGTCGGCGAACCGCACCTCGGCGTCCAGCGCGTAGGTCGCCAGCCGCTTGCGCGCCCGCGTCGCCCCCGTGATCAGCGCCCCGACGTCGCGCACCAGCCGGGCGGCGAGGGCGAGCAGCCAGCGGGCCGAGAGCTGGTCCCGGAAGCGGTCGGGGTCGGGCTCGACCGGGGCCAGGGCCAGCGGGGAGATCACGTAGGAGGCGGCGGTGGCGCGCATCAGGCGCTCCGTCACATTGCCCTTGCGGCGCTCGCCGGCCAGCTCGACCAGGCCGTGCCGCTCCAGGGTCTTGAGGTGGTAGTTGACCTTCTGCCGCGGCAGGCCGACCCGGGGCGCCAGCATCGCCGCCGAGGCCGGGCCCGCGGCCAGCTCGGCCAGCAGCCTGGCCCGCACCGGGTCAAGCGAGGCGGCCGCCGCCGAGGCGTCCTCGATCACGCTCACATCCCACATGGCCTCAGCCTCGCACCGAAAACTTTTTTTGTCCAGACCCTTTGAGTTGTCGGTGGGCGGGCCGGAGCAGCAGACCGGCCGCACCGCCCTGCGCGGGCGGTGCGGCCGGGGAGGGCGGTGCGGCGCGTCAGGCCACGCTGCACGCCTGGCCGTTGAGGGAGAAGGAGGTGGGCGCCGCGGTGTTCCCGCCGTGGGTGGCCTGATAGCCGATCGACACGCTGCCGCCCGGCGCCAGGGCGGCGTTGTACGAGACGTTGGTCGCGGTCACGGTGCCGGTCGCGGGGCTGAACGTCGCGTTCCAGCCCGAGGTGATCCGCTGGCCCGAGGGCAGCGCGAAGCTCAGCGACCAGCCGTTGATCGCGGAACTGCCGGTGTTGGTGACGGTGATCGCCGCGGTCAGGCCGGTGTTCCAGGTGTTGGCCGTGTACCCGACCTGGCAGGCGCCGGTGCCCGGATCGCCCGGGTCACCGGGGTCGCCCGGGTCGCCCGGGTCGCCCGGGTCCGTGGTGCCGTCGAGGCCGAAGAAGGAGATGACCCGCGCCGCCATCCCGCTCATCGGCAGCGAGTGGCCCACGCCCTGGAGGCTGACGGCCTCGACCGGCGCCTGGGTGCCGGTGCTGCCGTACCTGGTCCGCGTCCAGCCGCTCTGCGGCTGGTCGGTCAGCGCCGGGGTCTGGCTGACGCCCAGCACGTTCGTCCACTGCTTGATCTCCTCGTTGAAGTTCGCGTAGGAGAGCGTCGTGTCCGCCGTGCCGTGCCACAGCTGCATCCGCGGCCGCGGCCCCGAGTAGCCCGGGTAGGCGGCGCGCACCAGGTCGCCCCACTCCTGCGGCGTGTGGCTGATCTGCCCGCCGGAGCAGGCGCTGTTCCAGCCGGAGCCGTCGGTGGTCGCGAAACAGCCGAAGGGCACGCCCATGAAGGCCGCGCCGGCCTTGAAGACGTCCGGGTAGTCGCCGAGCAGGACGTTGGTCATCATGCCGCCCGAGGAGGCGCCGGTGACGTACACCCGGTCGGGGTCGCCGCCGTAGTGCTGCTCGGCGTAGGTGACCATCGACATGATGCCCACCGGGTCGCTCCCGCCGCCGCGCCGCAGCGCCTGCGGCGAGGAGACGTCGAAGCACTGGCCGCTGCGCGTGGCCGAGGGGTAGATGACGAGGAAGCCGTAGCGGTCGGCGAGGGAGGCGAACTCCGTGCCGGAGTAGAAGGCCGGGCCCGAGCCGGTGCAGTAGTGCACGGCCACCAGGATCGGCGGCTCGGCGCCCGCGCTGTCCGGCACGTACACGTGCATGCGCAGGTTGCTCGGGTTGTTCCCGAAGTTGGTGACCTCGGTCAGCGAGGCGGCGGATGCCGCGGGGGCGGTCACGAGGAGCGCGGCCAGCAGCGGCAGCACTCCGAGTACGCCGCCGAACAGGGCGGCGAGTAACGCGCGAACCGGCTTCCCGGCTCTGTGGGTCATGGGCCTGTCCTTCCTGAACTCGGATGGGGTTGGGGGCTGTTGCCGTGCCCGTCCGCGCCGGGGGCGCAGGCCGCGGCCGTGCGGGCGCCCGCCCGGCTCCGGGCGCCGCCCGGCGGGGCGCTCGATCCCGCGGCTCCGGTGCGCTTCACCGCCGGCCCCGCGGAGCGCCCGGCCGGGCTCGCCGGCGGCGGGACCCTGCGCCGCGGCCCGCGGGGCGAGGCACTCCCCGGGCGCCGGCCCCCCCGGCGGGGGCGCCCCGCACCCCGCCGGGCGGATATGGTCGGAACATCCCGGATATCCAGAACGTCCCTGACATCCCGGGCTCATCGGCTCAGCCTGCGCCGCAGGGCGTCGACGGCCTCCGCGGAGGCCCGGCGCACCACCCCGGCGTGCCGCACCATGGACGCGCCGTGGAAGGTGCCGGGGAAGAGGTGGAGTTCGGTGGGCACCCCGGCCGCGAGCAGCGTCCTGGCGTAGTCGATGCCCTCGTCCCGCAGCGGGTCGAACTCCATCACCGAGACGTAGGCGGGCGGCAGCCCGGCGAGCCCGCCCGCGGCGGCCCTGGCGGGCGCGGCGAGCACCGGCACCCCCCGGGTGCCCGGCACCCCCGGGCCCAGGTACGCCTCCCAGCTCAGCCGGGCGTTGCGGCGGTTCCAGATCGGCGTGTCCACGAAGCGGCGGGCGCTCGGCGTCTCCAGGCGGTCGTCGACCGCGGGGCTCTCCAGCAGCTGGAAACGGATCACCGGGCCGCCGCGGTCCCGCGCGAGCAGGGCCACCGCGGTCGCCAGGCACGCCCCCGCGCTGTCCCCGGCGACCGCGACCCGCTCGGGGCGCAGGCCCAACTCGGTGGCGTTCTTCACCAGATGACACAGCCCGGCGTAGCAGTCTTCGAGCCCCGCGGGGAAGCGGTGCTCCGGCGCCAGCCGGTAGTCGGGGGAGACCACGAGGGCGCCCAGCTCCCGGCACAGGCGCAGGTTCTCCTCGTGGTCCACGTCGGGGGAGCCGAGCATGAAGCCGCCGCCGTGGATGCGGTAGACGACCGGAAGCGGCCCGGCGGCGCCCGTGGGCCGGTAGGTCCGCATCGTCACCTCGGGCGACCACAACTCACCGACGTCCACGCCCTCCTCGTCGGCCTCGGCCACCTGCTCGGCCAGCTCGCGCGCCTGCGCGGCCCGCGCCGCGGCCAGGTCCGACACGTCCACCTCGGGCACCATCGCCAGCGCCGCGGCCAGCTCCGGATCGAACGAGTAACTCATGCGCTCACCGTGGCACGCCGCGTCACGCCGGGTCATCAGACGGCCGTCGGGACAAACCCGGCGCGTGTCCGACGGTCCCGCCCGCGCGTGCGCCGGGTTCAGGCGCCGGGGCGCGCTCCGGCGCCTGGCCGCCGCGGCGCGCCGCGCGGGCGCGCCGAACGCCGCCCGGGCGTCGCGCCCCGTCACCCGGAAACCCGGGCGTGCCCGGTGAGGCTAGGCTGAAACAGGATGACAGCGCGACCGGCCACCGCAGGGTGCGGGCCGCGTTCGGGGACGTGCTGCACGGGGACGGCAGGCTGTGAGGTTTCGGCTCCTGGGACCGCTTGAGGTCGCAGCCGGCGACATACCGGTCCGGATCGCCGCGGACCGGCAGCGCACGGTGCTGGCGATGCTGCTGGCGAACGCCGGTCAGGTGGTGCCGGTCCGCTCGCTCGTCGCCGAGGTCTGGGGCGAGGCGGCGCCGCCCTCCGCCGTCTCCAACCTGCGCACCTACGTGATGCGGCTCCGGCGGCTGCTGCCCCCCGGCGCGCAGGCGCCCGACGCCCGGCGCTCCGCGGGCCGGATCACCACCTCGCCGAGCGGCTACCTGCTGTGCCCGGGCCAGGGCGAGTTCGACCTGCACGCCTTCCGGCAGGCCCACCGGGAGGGCCTGGCGGCCCGCGCCGAGGGGGACCTCGCCGCCGCGGAGGCCGCCCTGTCCGCCGCGCTCGCGCTGTGGCGCGGGGAGCCGGCCGCGGACGTCAGGCACGGCCCGACGCTCGCCGCCTGGGCCGCCGACCTGGCCGAGCAGTACGCGAGCGCCGTCGAAAACCTCGCCGACGTGCAACTCGCCCGCGGCGCGCACGCCGCCGCCGTGCCGCGGCTGCGTCCGCTGCTCGACCGCTTCCCCCTGCGCGAGCGGCCCTACGAGCAGCTCATGCTGGCGCTCTACCGCTGCGGGGACGCGCCTGGGGCGCTCGCCGTCTTCGGCCGCGCGCACCGGGCGCTCGCCGAGGGGCCCGGGCTCACCCCGGGCCCGGGGCTCGCCCGCCTGCGCCAGGCCGTGCTGCGCCGGGACGCGGCCCTGACCGGCCCGCCGCCGGGACGCCCGCGGGGCCGCGCCGTCCGGCCGGCCGGACGGCAGGACGCCCGGGCGCCGCGGGAGCCCGCCCCCCGGGCGCCCCAGGCCCCGCCGCGCCGCGAACTGCCGCGGCTCCCGGTGCACTTCGTGGGCCGGTCCGCGGAGCTGGCCTGGCTGCGGGCCGCCCTGCGCCCGGCGGGCGGGCCCCGGCTGACGGTGCTGCACGGGCCGGCCGGCGTCGGGAAGTCCGCGCTCGCGCTGCGGGCCGCGCACGCCGCCGCGGACGAGTACCGGGCCGAGGCGGCCTGCCACGTCGACCTCCAGGGCGCCGGGGACGGGGCGCGCCCGCTGCCGGCCGCCGAGGCGCTCGGCCGCCTGCTGCGCGCCCTCGGGGTGCCGGGAGAGCGGGTCCCGGCCGCCCCGGCCGAGGCCGCGGCGCGCTACCAGTCGCTGCTCGCGGAACGGCGCGTGCTGCTCCTGCTGGACAATGCGGCCTGCCCCGCCCAGGTGCTGCCGCTGCTTCCGGCCCGCGGCGAGTGCGCCGTCCTGGTCACCAGCCGCGAGCCGCTGACCGGCCTGGACGCGGCCCGCCTCGCCCTGCCCGCGCTGCGGCCGGGCGAGTCCCTCGGCCTGCTGGAACTCGCCGCGGGCCGCCGCTTCGCCGAGGCGGAACGTGCCGCCGCCCAGAACCTCGCCCGCCGGTACGGCCACGACCCGGCGGCCCTGCGCCTGGCCGGCGCCTGGCTGGCGGCCGCGCCGGGGCGCACGCCCGAGAGCCTGCACCGGCGGCTGGACGCCCCCGCGCCCGCCGAGCCGGGGCGGGCGCCCGCGGAGGCGGCGTCCGCCTGCCTGGCGCTCCTGCGCGCCGGCCTGCCGGAGGACCGGGCGGCGGCCCGCCTGCTGCGGCTGCTGGGGGCGTTGCCGGTGCCCGAGTGCACCACCGGGCTCGCCGCCGCCCTGCTCGGCGCGGACGCCGGGGCCGCCGCGGCCGCCCTGCGCGCGCTGGCCGCGGCGCGGCTGATCGAGCCGGTGGGAGACGCCCGCTACCGCCCGCCGGGCCCGCTGCGCGGGGCCCTCGCCCGCCTCGCCGCCGAACTCCCCGCAGCCGAGCGGGAGAAGACCCTGATCAGGGCCCTGGACTGGTACCTGGACAGCGGCCGGGCCGTGGTCGGCGCCCCGGGGCGCGCCGGGCGGGGGCCCGGGCAGGAGGCGGGCGGCCAGGGGCAGGAGGAGTTCCGGGCGGCCCAGGCGGGCGGCGCCCGCTGGCTTGACGCGGAACTGCCCTGCCTGCTGGCCGCCGCGGGGCTCGCCGCCGAGGGGCCCGCCGAGCAGGCGCGTTGCCTGCCGGGCCTGCTCGCGCTGGTGCGGGCGCCCGCCATGCGCGAGGGCAGGTGGGCCGAGCTGGAGGCGCTGACCGCCCTGGCGCTGCGCGCCGCGGCCGGGCACGGTGACGCGGCGGGCGAGGCCCTCACGCTGCTGGTGGCCGCCGACCTGGACGCCAGGGCGGGACGGCACGAGGCGGCCAGGGCCGCGCTGCGGCGCGCCCTCGCGCTCAGCCGCGAACGCGGGGACGGCGAGGGGGAGGCGCGGGCCCTGCACGCGCTCGGCCGGCTCTGCCTGCGGCTCGCCGAGCCCGCCCGGGCCCTGGACCACCTCACCGCGGCGCTCGCCCTGCTCGACGAGCGCACACACCTGGCGACCGTGCGCCGCTGCCGCCGCCACCAGGGCGAGGCGCTGCTCCAACTCGGCAGGTACGCCGAGGCGGTGCACTGCTTCCGGCGCGCCCTCGGGCCCGACCGCGGCCCGGCCGGGCGCGGCGAGGGGGCCACGCTCGCCGCCCTCGGCCGCGCCTACCACCTGCTCGGCCAGGAGGACCTGGCGCTCGCCACCTTCCGCACCGCGCTCGAACGGTGCCGGGCCGCCGGCGACGGGGAGGCCGAGTGGGGCGTGCTGCTGTGCCGTTCGGTGATCAGCCTGCGCCGCGGCGACCCGGCCGCGGCGATCGCCGACCTCACCCGGGCCCGCGAGCTGGCCGGGCGCACCGGCCAGCCCTACGGCCAGGCCGCCGCCGCCCGCCAGCTGGCCCGCGCCCTGAGCGCCGCCGGCAACCACGCGGCGGCCAGCTCCTGCGCGGAGCGCGCCGCCCAGCTCTTCGCGGCCCCCGCCCTGCGCCGCGACCCGGTGCTCGAACGGGTTCTGGCCGCGCCGCTCTGAGCGCGCGCCGCCGCCGGGCCCAGCACGGCGCCGGGCCGGGCGCGGCGCCGCCGCGGGCCCGCGCCCAAGGCCCCTACTGCCCTCCCCGCGACCGGAGTTGGGGTAATACGATCACCCTCTGTCTAGCGTTGTTCCCCCCATCGGAGTTCCATGACCTCGCCCCTGGCACCAAACGGCACCCCCTGGCCGCCCCGCGCCGCCGGTCCGGCCTCCTACGTTCCGTTGTACGGCCCCGACTTCGAGAGAGATCCCCTCCGGTACTACCAGGGCCTTCGGGAGAAGTACGGCCCGGTGGTGCCCGTCGAGGTGGACGAACGCGGTGGCTTCCGCGGCTGGCTCGTGCTGGGCCACCGGGAGCAGCTCAGCGTGCTGCACAACGAGTCCGGGCTGTGGACCCACGACTCACGCTGGTGGCGCGACCTCGCCGAGCGCCGGGTGCCGAGCCACCCGATACTTCCGCAGCTGGAGCCGGGCAGACACGCCCTGACCTCGGACGGCGCCGAGCACGCCAGGCTGCGCGGGGCCGTCAGCCAGACCCTGGCCCAGCTGCGACCGCCCGCCACCCGCGCCTACATCGACCACCTGGCCGACCAGCTGATCGACGCGCTGCCCTCGTTCGGTCCCGTGGACATCTTCTCCGGCTACGCCGCGCCGCTGCCGCTGCTGGTGATGATGGGCCTGCTCGGCATGTCCGAGCCGCATGCGGCGCTCGTCTCCCACGCCATCCACCAGATCAACCAGGCGGGGCCCGAGTCGGAGGCGGCGAGCCGTCAGGTCGACAAGGTGATGCGGGAGATGATCGCCGAGAAGCGGCGCGCCCCGGCCGCCGACCTGACCTCCTGGCTGATCGCCTGCACCCGCATGGCCCACCCGGATGAGGACGAACTCGCCGACCAGACACGGCTGTTGCTTTTCAGCGGCCTGGGCGCGAGTTCGGCGTGGATCGTCAGCACCGTGCTGAAGCTGCTCACCGACGAGGAGGCGATGCGGGAGACCGCGGCCGGCCGGCGTTCGGTGGCCGAGGTCGCCAGCCAGGCCCTGGGCGAGCAGCCGCCGGTGCAGAACACCTTCTACCACTGGGCGCAGGGCCCGATGCAGCTCGGCGGCCGGGAGATCGGCACCGGGGACATGGCCATCGTCAGCCTGGCCGCCGTCGACCCCTCGGGCGAGGGGTTCGGCGGGCCGTTCGCCGGCCCGGGGGCCGACCGGCCGCCCGCGCCCGGCGGCCCCTTCGAGGCCGCCCCGCCGCGGGAGGGGGCGGGCCCGGAGGCCCCGGCGGCGCCCGGCGCCGCGGGCGAGCTGCGCGTCCAGCGCGCCCGCATGGCCTGGGGCGCGGGGCCGCACGCCTGCCCCGCCAGGGGACTCGGCCTGGCGATCGTGGACTCCGCGGTGAGCAGGCTGCTGCACCGGCTGCCCGGCATGCACCTGGCGGTCGAGGAGAACGAGCTGGCCTGGCTGCCGCCGCACGTGGTGCGCGTCCCGGCGGAGCTGCCCGTCCTGGCCAGGAGCCGCCGGCCGGCCGCGGACCCGGGGGAGCCGGCCCCCTTCGTGGACCTGCCGCCCTCGGACCACCCGCCCGCCCCGGCGGTGGCGCCCTTCGCCCCGGGCGCCGCGCCCGTCGGCCCCGCGGAGGCCCACGCGCCCGCGCCCGTCGGCGAGTTCGGGCCCGGCGCCGGGGAGTTCGCGGCGCCGGGACCCCAGGGGGAGCCGGGCGCCGAGGGCGAGGCCCAGGACAACGGCCAGCGCCGCGGCTGGCGTGCGCTGCCCACCTGGTTCTTCTTCCGGCGCGGCGGCTGAGCCGGGCGACCCCGACCGGCCGGCTCAGCGGAAGAGCCGCAGCGGTACGGCCGCGGCCATCGCCTCGTTGCCCGCGTCGTTCGGGTGCAGGTGGTCGCCGCTGTCGTAGGCGGCCCGCAGCCGGCCGGGCCGGTCCGGGTCGCGCAGCGCCGCGTCGAAGTCGGCCACGCCGTCGAAGGCGCCGCCGGTGCGCACCCACGCGTTCACGGCCTGCCGCTCGGCCTCGTTCTCCCGGCTGTAGAAGCCGAGGGTGTTGTCCTCGAACGGCCCGAGCGTCCCGCCGATGACCCGCACCCCGCGGGCGTGCGCGCGGGCGATGAGCTGCCGGTAGCCCTGGATGATCTGCCCGGCGTCGACCCGCTCGGAGGCCGGGGCCACGTCCGTGCCCGGCTGGCCGATGTCGTTGATGCCGAGCAGCACGATGACCGACTCGACGCCCGGCTGGGCCAGGACGTCCCGGTCGAAGCGGGCCAGCGCGTTCTCGCCGAACAGCGCGGCGTACGCCTCGGCGGGCGAGCCGGCGGGCGGGTTCGGGTCGTGCAGCAGGCGGTTGCCGCTGACGCCCTGGTTCAGCACCCCGGTGTCGGGCAGCCCGTGGGCGGCGCGCAGCCGCGCGGCCAGGTAGTCGGACCACCTGTGGTCGGTGCCCACGGAGGAGCCGGCGGTGATGGAGTCCCCGAACGCGACCACGGCCCTGGCCCGCGCCCCGTGCTCGGGCCTGACGGCGACCCCGCGCAGGAAGTACCAGCGGTCGCTGGTGCCCGTCGCCTCGATGTCCCGCGCGCCCGTCACGTCGCCCTCGGCGAGGTAGGTCTGCGACATGGAGAAGGCCTGCACGGTGGTGGCCGGGGTGTACTCCGGCAGGTAGAGGCTGATCACCAGGTCGGCCGCGGCGGGCAGCCGCAGCGCCACCGGGTCGCTGAGCGCGGGCGCGCCGGCGGGGATGGTGATCCCGCGCGCGCCGCCGAAGGTGACGGTCCGGTCGGTGCCCGGGAGGATCGCCGACCCGGAGCCGCCCTCGGCCCGGCGGGCGACGTGCACCTCGCCGAGGACCAGCGGCGTGGTGCCGAACTCGTTGGACAGGCGCAGGGTGAGCGACTCGCCGGCGATGCTGGTGTGCACGACCTGGCGGATCGTCTGGTCCTCGAAGGCGTTGTGCTCCGAGGCGGGGACGGTGGTCACGGTCGTCGACCAGGTGCCCACCCAGCCGTCTCGGCCGTGGCCGCGGGCGGGGGTGGCCGAGGCGGAGGGGGCCGCCAGGGCGAGCAGCAGCGCGCCGGCGAGCAGCGCGAGCAGGGCCCTGGCGGCCGAGCCGATGCGGGTGGGGGAGGGGGCGGTCTTCGTCAACGCGGCTCCCGGGTCTGGGGTGAGGGAAGTGACAGCACGCTGTCACGCCCCTTCCGCGCGGGTCATCCGACGCGCGTCGGGTAGGCGCCCGCCACGGCCCGACAGCCGCGTCGTCCCGGCCCGCGACCGGCCTCGCGGCCCGCCCGGGGGGCCGGCCTCGCGGCCTGTCCCGGCCGGCCTGACGGCCCGCCGCCCCGGCTCAGGCGGCGTCGAGTTCGGCCAGCTCCTGCGGGGACAGGACGAGGTCCGCGGCCCGCACCGAGTCGCGGATGGTCTCCGGCCGGGAGGCGCCGGGGATGGGGATGACCACGGGGGCCTTGGCCAGCATCCAGGCCAGGCACACCTGCTGCGGGCTCACCCCGTGCTCCTCGGCGATCCGGCCGAACACCCCGAAGCGGGAGCCGAGTTCGCCGGCCTGGCTGATGCCGCCGAGCGGGCTCCAGGGCAGGAAGGCGATGCCGAGTTCGGCGCACAGCTCCAGCTCGGGCTCGCTGGAGCGGAAGGCGGGCGAGAACTGGTTCTGGACGCTGACCAGGCGCCCGCCGAGGATCTCGTCGGCCTCCCTGATGCGGGCCGGGTCGGCGTTGGAGATGCCCGCGTACCTGATCTTCCCGGCGTCGAGCAGCTCCTTCAGGGCACCGATCGACTCCGCGTAGGGCACCCGTGGGTCGGGCCGGTGGAACTGGTAGAGCCCGATGGCCTCCACGCCCAGCCGCTTCAGCGAGTCCTCGCAGGCGCGCCTGAGGTGCTCGGGCGAGCCGTCGAGGGTCCAGCTGCCGTCGCCTGGGCGCAGGTGGCCGCCCTTGGTGGCCACCAGCACCGAGGAGGCGTCCCCGCCCCAGCTCGCCAGGGCCCCGGCGATCAGCGACTCGTTGTGGCCGACCTCGTCCGCGTCCCGGTGGTAGGCGTCGGCGGTGTCGATCAGGGTGACGCCGGCGTCGAGCGCGGCGTGGAGGGTCGCGACCGAACGCGCGGCGTCCGGCCTGCCCTCGATGGACATCGGCATGCCGCCAAGCCCGATGGCGCTGACCTGGACCTCGCCGATGCGGCGCGTCTGCATGCGGGTTTCCTCCTCGGGGATGCCGCCTGGGTGCGGCCGTGGAATGCGGTCCTGACCCGCGGTGCCGCCGCGCGCCCGCGCGGACGGCGCGGCCGGGGGCGCCACCGCCTCCCCCAGTCTTCGCGGCGGGGATTAATCTGTCCAACAGAAGCAACTGATGAAATTGATCGGCCCCGGTGCTGAATGCCCCGGCGCCGCACGGGGCCGGGGAGCGGGCGATGGAACTGCGGCAGCTGGAGTACTTCGTCGCGGTGGCCGAGGAGTGCCACTTCACCCGGGCCGCCGGGCGGCTGCACGTCGCCCAGTCCGGCCTCTCCGCCTCCATCCGGGCCCTCGAACGGGAGCTGGGCGCCCCGCTGTTCGTCCGCAGCACCCGGCAGGTGCGGCTGACCCCGGCGGGCCGGGCGCTGCTGACCGAGGCCAGGCGGGCGCTCGCCGCCACCGGCGCGGCCAGGGACGCGGTGGCCGCCGCGCAGGGGCTGCTGCGCGGCAGCCTCTCCGTGGGCGCCCTCCAGTGCCAGCCCGCCGTCGACCTCCCCGCCGCGCTCGCCCGCTTCGTCGAACGCCACCCCGGGATGGAGATCCACCTCAGGCAGGGCGGCTCGGACGAGCTGACCGAGCAGGTGCGCGCCGGAGGGCTCGACCTCGCCGTGGTGCAGCGCCCCGCAGGCCCGGGGGAGGGTCTCGCGGTGCGCCCGCTGGCCGCCGAGCCGCTGGTGCTCGCCTGCGCGCCGGGGCACCCGCTGGCCGGGCGCGAGGGGGTGGCCCCGCACGAGCTGGGGGCCGAGCGTTTCGTGGACTTTCCCGCGGGCTGGGTGACGCGCGACCTCGCCGACCGGGTGCTGACCGCGGCCGGGGTGGTGCGGCGCGTCCCGCTCGAGGTGACGGACGTCCACGCGCTGCTCGACCTGGTGGGCCTCGGCCTCGGCGTGGCCCTGGTGCCGCGCCACTTCTCGCGCAAGACCGACCGGGCGCGTTTCGTGCCGCTGACCGGCCGGGTCCCCGAGTGGGAGGTGGTCGCGGTGACCGGCCGGCCGACCTCCCCCGGCGCGGCGGCCCTGCTGCGGGAGTTCGCCGACGCGCCGCGCGCCCCGAAGGAGGCCCGGGCCGGGCAGGCCGGGCGGTGACACTCGGGGCATGCAGCTCTCCGAGACCGAGGCCCGCGCCAGGCTCGCCGCGGCCCGCGTCCTGCGCCTCGCCACGGTGGACGAGGCGGGCGCCCCGCACCTGGTCCCCGTCACCTTCGCGGTGCACGACGGGCGCCTGGTGACCGCCGTCGACGAGGTCAAGCCGAAGCGCCACCCGCGCCTGGCCCGGCTGCGCCACGTCCGCGCGGACCCGCGGGTCTGCCTGCTGGCCGACTCCTACGAGGAGGACTGGTCCCGGCTGTGGTGGGTCAGGGCCGAGGGGCGCGCCGAGATCCTCGAAGGCCCCGCCCGCGAGGGGCCGCTGGACAGCCTGGCCAGGAAGTACCCGCCCTACCGGGCCCGCCGCCCGGCGGGCCCGGTCCTCGCCGTCGCCCCCACCCGCTGGACCGGCTGGGCGGCCTCCTGACCCGCACCCCGGCCGCCCCCCCAGCGCCACGGGCGCCCGCCGCGGCGGCGGGGCGCGGGCGCATCATGGGACGCATGCCCGAGGGAGACACGGTGTGGCAGGCCGCCAGGCGGCTGGACGCCGCGCTGGCCGGCCGGCGACTGGTCCGCTGCGAGCTGCGCGTCCCGAAGCTGGCGACGGCCGACCTCACCGGCCGCGCCGTGCTGGGGGTCGTGCCCCGCGGCAAGCACCTGCTGGCCCGCGTCGAGGGCGGCCTCACCCTGCACTCGCACCTGCGCATGGACGGCCAGTGGCGGGTGTTCGCGGCGGGGGAGCGCTGGCACGGCGGCCCCGGCCACCAGATCAGGGCCGTGCTCGGCACCGCGGAGGGCACCGCGGTCGGCTACCGCCTCCAGGTCCTCGACCTGCTGCGGACGGCGGAGGAGGCCCGGGTGGTCGGGCACCTGGGCCCGGACCTGCTCGGCCCCGACTGGGACCGGGAGGAGGCGCTGCGCCGCCTGCGGGCCGAGCCGGCGCGCCCCCTCGGCACCGCCCTGCTCGACCAGCGCAACCTCGCCGGGATCGGCAACGTGTTCATGGCGGAGCTGTGCTTCCTCGCCCGCGCCACGCCGTGGCTCACGGTGGGGGAGCTGGACCGCGCGGGCGGCCTCGCGGGCCTGGTCGCCGAGGCGGAGCGGCTCCTGGCGGAGAACCGCGAGCGCCCGGCCCGCGCCACCACCCCGCCGCGGCTGCGCGCCCGCGGCCCGCGCCTGCACGTGTACGGGCGCGCGCCGCGGCCCTGCCCGGTGTGCGGCACGCCGGTGCGGGTCGCCGGGGAGACGCACGAGACCCAGGGCCGCGAACGGCCCACCTACTGGTGCCCCGGCTGCCAGCGCGGCCCGGCCCCCGGCCCCGCGGCCCCGCGCCCGGGCCGCCCGCCCCGCCGCCCCGGCCCCCGCTGAACGGACCCGCGGCCGACGGGTCCCCCGGCCGACGGGTCCCCGGCCGACGGGTCCCCCGGCCGGAAGGGCCGCGCCGCCCGCGGGGCCCTGCACGCCCCCACGCCGGAAGGGCCGCGCCGGCCCTCGCCGTGGGGGGCGCGCCGCCCGGGCCGAACGGACCGCCGGGTCAGGGGCGTGCGGGAATGCGGCCGTCCACGGGCAGGGTCGGCACGTCGACGGCCACGGTCTCGGGGTACTTCAGGCCCGAGCCGGTGTTCAGCACGACCACGCGCTCCCCGCCGCGCAGCCAGCCCGACTCCCGCAGCCGGCCGACCGCGGCGAAGCAGGCCGCGCCCTCCGGGCAGACGAACGCGCCCTCCGCCCGCGCCAGCGCCCGCTGCGCGGCCAGCAGCTCCTCGTCCGTCACGGCCAGGGCCGTGCCGCCGGTCTCGCGCACCGCGTCCAGCACCAGGAAGTCGCCCAGCGCCTTCGGCACCGTGATCCCGAAGGCGACCGTGCGGGCGTCGGGGAAGGGCACGCTCTCCCGCTCCCCGCGCTCGAATGCCTCCACGATCGGCGCGCAGCCCGCCGCCTGGACCGCCACCAGGCGCGGCAGTTCGCCGCTCAGCCAGCCCAGCTCCCGCATCTCCCGGAGCGCCTTGTGGATGCCGATGATGCCGACGCCGCCGCCCGTCGGGTACAGGATCACGTCGGGCGCCCGCCAGCCGAGCTGCTCCACGATCTCGTAGCCCATCGTCTTCTTGCCCTCCAGGCGGTAGGGCTCCTTCAGGGTGGAGACCTCCTGGTAGCCCTCCCGCCCGGCCACCGCGGCGGCCACCAGCCGGCCCGCGTCCCCGATCAGCCCGTCGACCAGGTACAGCTCGGCCCCCGCCACCACGCACTCCCTGCGGGTGATCTCCGGGGCGTCCACCGGCATCGCGATCAGGCTGCGCAGCCCGGCGCGGGCGGCGTAGACGGACCAGGCGGCGCCCGCGTTCCCGTTGGTGGGCATGGCGATGCCGCGCACGCCGAGTTCGGCGGCCCGGGAGACGCCGACGGCCGCGCCGCGCGCCTTGAAGCTGCCGGTCGGTATCAGCCCCTCGTCCTTCATCAGCAGGCCCGGCACGCCGAGTTCCGCGCCGTAGCGCGGCAGCGGCAGCAGCGGGGTCATGCCCTCGCCGAGCGAGACGATGTGCCGCGGGTCGCGCACCGGGAGGACCTCGCGGTAGCGCCACAGGTCGGGCGCCCGCCCGGCGATCTCCTCGCGGGTGACCCGCGCCCGCACCCGCTCCAGGTCGTACCTGGCCAGCAGCGGGGCCCCCGCGGCCGAGGTGCCCTGCACGGCGTCGGCCTCGCTCCGCTCGCCGGTCCGGGAACACTCCAGATGGGAAAGCGCCGAAAAGTACCCAGCCGACATGCCGCTCCTTCACTCCCTGTGCCGCGTGGGGGGACCCGCGGGGGTGCCGCGGGCGCCCACCTGCGCGGACGCCCGTTTCCACCGAGAAGATCCCAGCCCCACCGGCCACGTCAACCCTGGAGCGCACTCCAGCCGCGGGGGCCTCAGCGGTTCCTGACGTTGGCGAGCAGCGGCGGGGAGCGGTAGGCGGTGGGCCCGCCGCGCATCCACTCCTCCAGCCTCGGCCGGTGCGGCAGGACGCCGCCGAGCAGGAAGACCAGGAGCAGGAGCAGCATGCCGGCGACGACCACGATGAGGGTGATGCCCACGGCGAGGCGGAAGCCCCCGGGGAAGCCGGAGGTCATCGCCACGTGCAGGAGGATCGGCCCGACCAGGAAGGCCGCCTCCGAGCGCAGCAGCTCGACCAGCGCGAAGGTCGCGCCGATCCGCGCCGCGGGCGTGGACAGACCGGCGAGGAACAGGCCGGGCGCGACCCCGGCGCCCGCCCCGTAGCCGAGGCAGAAGGCCGCGGCCGGCATCAGGGCGCCCGCGTTCGACGAGGTCACGAAGAGCAGCACCACCCCGCCCGCGGCGACGCCGACCAGTCCGGACAGCGCCAGGTAGGGCGTCCACTTGGTGGGCAGCGCCTGGCGCAGCAGCAGGGCGGCGATCAGGACCCCGGCCAGCTGCGTGATCAGCAGCCCCCCGATGCGCGCCGGTTCGTAGCGGGTCACCTCGAGCAGGTAGGCCTCGGACAGCTCGATCAGCGCGGTGAAGGAGGCGCCGACGATCATCGCCCCGGCCGTGCCGGCGACCGGGAAGGTGCTGCTGATCGGGCGCACCGGCATCAGCGGGGTCGCCTTGCGGTACTGCGAGGCCACCAGCAGCACGCCGAGCAGCAGGCCAAGCGCGAGGGGCGCGAGGAAGGCCGCGTGCCCGAAGGAGCTGCGCGACAGCCAGGAGACGCCGAAGAACGGCAGCACGGTGGCGCCCAGGGCGGGCGGGATGGCGAGCCAGTCGAAGCCGGCGCTCCGATTGGGCGGCTCGTTCCGCTCGAAGGTCAGCACGCCGATCCCCAGGCCGATCGCCGCCAGGATCGCGAAGATCGTGAACAGCAGCCGCCAGCCCCCGACGCTGCCGACGATGCCGCCGACCAGCGGCCCGATCGTCACCACGCCGAACAGGCCGAGGCTGACGATCGCGGCGGTGGTCGGGAGCCGTTCGACGCCGTGCGTGGTGATCAGCGGCGGCAGCGCGACGACCAGGAGGATGCCGGTGAACAGGCCCTGCAGGACCATGCCGACGCTGAACACGTAGATCACCGGGGCGATCAGCGCCAGCACCGAGGCCAGCACGAAGCCCCCCTGGGCGATGAGGTACACGTGGCGGCGCTGCAGCCGCAGGGTCAGGTCGGCCGCGAGCACCGCGCCGAAGGCGTAGCCCGCGTTGCCGAGCCCGGCGGTCAGCTGGAGCTGGAACGCGGTGGCGCCGAGGTGCTCCATCAGCAGCGGGCGCATCAGCGTCGTCGCCGTGGTCAGCACCAGGAAGGGACACAGCGCCAGCAGCACCAGGGCGGCGGCGGCCGGGTAGTTCCCGGCCCAGGGGACCCCGCGGAAGGGGCCGAGGGCGCGGGCGAGACGCCCGGAGGCGCGCCGAGGGGCAGGGGAGCGCATCTTCGCCTCCGAAAGGGTGGGCGGGAAGGCGGCCGTTCGTGCGCGGCGGCACCCCGGGCCGGTGCCCGCGCTCCGGCGCGCGCCCCGGCGCGGCGGCGGTGCGCCCGGGCCGCTGGCTTGAGGTTACGGCCCGTGCGACGGCCCGCGGCGGAACTGACACGCCCTCACCCGGGTGCCGCGCCCCGGTCCCCGGGCCCGGGGACGACGCGTGTGAATCGTTTGAAGAGCGTGCGGGAAAGCGCTGCGGCAGCCCTCGACAGCCCGGCGCCCCGGCCCCAACCTGCTTCCGGGGGCCGCCGACCACAGGAGGAGCCGATGAGACGCAGGACATTGCTCGCCGCCGCCGGCGGCGCGGTGCTCGGCGGGGCCGTCGCGGCGGGCACGGCCCGCACGGCCGCGGCGGCGACCGCGACGGTCGACCCGGGCGCGAACTTCGGGGAGTGGGAAGGCTGGGGCACCTCCCTGGCCTGGTGGGCGAACGTCTTCGGCACCCGCCAGGACTTCGCCGACGCCTTCTTCACGCTGCGGGACGTCTCCTACGGGGGGCGCACCCTGCCCGGGCTGGGGCTGAACCTCGCGCGCTACAACCTCGGCGGATGCAGCTGGAACAGCGTGAACGGCGAGTCGATGGCCGTCTCCCCCCACATCCCCCGCTACAAGCAGATCGAGGGCTACTGGTGGGACTGGACCAGCGAGGACCCGGCCTCCGCCGCCTGGCACTGGGAGGCCGACGCCACCCAGCGGGCCGCCCTGCTGAACGCCGTCGCGCGCGGGGCGCGCGCCGAGCTGTTCTCCAACTCGCCGATGTGGTGGATGTGCCTGAACCACAACCCCTCGGGCGCCGCCGACGGCGGCAACAACCTCCAGTCGTGGAACTACCGCCAGTTCGCCACCTACCTGGCGACCGTGGCCCGCCGGGCCCGCGACTCCTGGGGGGTGTCCTTCGCCTCCGTGGAGCCGTTCAACGAGCCCTCCTCCGCCTGGTGGGTCGCGGACGGCGGGCAGGAGGGCTGCCACGTCGACGCCTCGGTGCAGGCCACCGTGCTCGGCCACCTCCGCGCGGAGCTGGACCGGCTCGGCCTGGCGGACACCCCCATCGCCGCCTCGGACGAGACGAGTTACGACCTGGCCCGCACCACCTGGGCCTCGTTCGGCGCCGGCACCAGGGCCCTGGTCGACCGGGTGAACGTCCACGGCTACCAGGGCGCGGGCGGGCGCCGTGACCTGCTGTACCAGGAGGTCACCGGCGCGGGGAAGGGGCTGTGGAACTCCGAGACCGGGCAGAACGACGCCACCGGCATGTCCCTGGCGACCAACCTGATCCTGGACTTCCGCTGGCTGCACCCGACCGCGTACTGCTACTGGCAGGTGATGGACCCCAGCCCCGGCTGGGCGATGATCCACTACGACCCCGGCACGCTCCAGGCCGGCGAGGTGCAGACCAAGTACTACGCCTTCGCCCAGTTCACCCGGCACATCAGGCCGGGCATGCGGCTGCTCGCCACCGACCTGGGCAACACCGTCGCCGCCTACGACGCGGCGGCGCGCCGCCTGGTGCTGGTCGCGGCGAGCCCGGACACCGCCCAGAGCTTCACCTTCGACCTCTCGCGCTTCGGCCAGGTCACCGGCGGCTCGGGCGGCGCGGTCCCGCGCTGGAACACGCAGACCTCCGGCAACGGGGACCGGTACGCCCGGCACGACGACCTGAGGCTGAACGGCCGCCTGCTGACGGCCTCCCTGGCGGCCGGCGAGATCCAGACCTTCCAGGTGGAGGGCGTCTCGCTCTGAGCGGCCGGGCGCGGGCGGCCCACCTCCGGCGGCGGGCCGCCCGCGCCCGCGGGCCTCAGCGCCCGAGGCGGCGCCGGCCGGACGGGCCGACGCCGCGCAGGCGCCGGAACGCGGCGCTGAAGGCGAACGCGTCCGCGTAGCCCACCCGGCGGCCCACCGCGGCGATCGGCTCCTCGGTGTCGCGCAGCAGGTCGGCCGCGACCGCGCCTTCGACCTGGCGGGGCCCGCGAGTCGGGGGCCCGCGCTGGACGGCGCGCAGGCCGCCTGCCTCGCGGAGCCCGACCTGGCCGCCGCCGCGGCCCACCCGCGGGGGCGGGTTCCGGCCCTCGGGGCCGCCGCGGTCGCCGCGGGCGTGCGGCGCCTGGTGCTGCTCACGGCCCACGGCGTGGGCGAGGCGGACGGCGGGCATCCCCTCAGGCCCGCCGAGCGGGCGGTGCGGGAGAGCGGCGTCGCCTGGACCATCCTGCGGCCCGACTGGTTCGCGCAGAACTTCGGCGAGGGCTTCTGGCTCCCCCTGGTCCGCGGCGGAACGCCGGCCCTGCCCACCGGAGAGGGGCGCACGCCCTTCGTCGACGCCGAGGACATCGCCGAGGTCGCCGTGGCGGCCCTGACCGGGGAGGCCGCGGCGGCGGGCGCCTGGTCCCGAGGCGCGCCCACGCCCCCGGCCGGCCGGGGGCGCCACGGGCGGTGGCGGGGGCGCGGGCCCGCCCGGGCGGCGGGCTCAGGCGGCGGGCTCAGGCGGCCGGCTCGGGGAAGTCGGCGCCCAGGGTGACCTCCCGCCACTCCTCGAAGCCGGCGCGCAGCGTGTCGAGCCTGGCCCGCGCCACCTCCCAGGCGGTGCGCCCGAGCAGCAGCCGCAGCGGCGGGCGTTCCGCGGTGACCGCCGCGATGATCGCCTCGGCCGCGCGTCGCGGGTCGCCCGGCTGGCGCCCGTAGCCGGCCAGGGTGCTCTCGCGCCTGGCGCCCGCGGTCGGCGCGTAGTCCCCGATGCGGAGCGCCGACTGCCGCATCGAGGGCCCGGACCAGTTGGTGCGGAAGGCGGCGGGCTCCACGAGGGTCACCCCGATGCCCAGCGGCGCCACCTCGGCGGCGAGCGACTCGGACAGGCCCTCCACGGCGAACTTCGTCGCGTGGTAGTAGCCGGTGCCGGCGAACGCGGCCAGGCCGCCGAGGGAGGAAACGTTCACGATGTGCCCCGAGCGGCGGGCGCGCATCCCGGGCAGCACCGCCCTGGTGACCTCGGCGAGGCCGAAGACGTTGGCCTCGAACAGGGCGCGGATCTCGGCGTCCTCGCCCTCCTCGACGGCCGCCAGGTAGCCGTAGCCGGCGTTGTTGACGAGGACGTCCACCCGGCCGAACTCCTCCTCGGCCCGCCGCACCGCGGCGGCGACGGCCTGCCGGTCGGTCACGTCGAGGGCCAGGGCCAGGGCCCGCCCCCCGTGCCCGGCGGCCCCCGCCGCGCCGCCGGTCAGGTCGGCGACCCGGCCCGGATCGCGGGCGGTGACCGCGGCACGCCAGCCGCGGGCGAGCACGGCCGAGGCCAGCGCCCGGCCGAGGCCGGTCGAGCAGCCGGTGACGAACCAGACGGGGGAGTCGGCGTCGGTCATGCGGTGTCCTCACTCGGTGTCGTCCTCGTCGGCCCGGCCGGTTCGGCGGGCCGGGCCCCCGGCGGCGGTGGCGCCGGTGGCGGCTTCGGCCCCCGGGGGGCCAGGGCGGCCGCGGCATCGAGGCTAGGCGGCCGGGCGGCCGGGCGGGGGGCCGAAGGGGGGTGCGGTGCTCCCCCCTTCGCCGCGCATACTGGGCGGGTGACCCCTTCCGAGCTGCGGGCGTTGTGCCTCGGCCACAACGCGGCCGTGGAGGACTTCCCCTTCCCGCGCAACCCCGGCCTTTCGGCCTTCAAGGTGCTGGGGAAGATCTTCGCCTTCAGCGCCCTGGACGACTCGCCGCTCAAGGTGAGCCTCAAGTGCGATCCGGACCTGGCCCCCGGGCTGCGGGCCGCGTACCCGGCGATCGCCCCCGGCTGGCACCTCAACAAGCGGCACTGGAACACCGTGACGCTGGACGGCTCGCTGCCCGACCCCATGGTCGCCGACCTGATCGAGGACTCCTACGCCCTGGTCGTGGCCACGCTGCCGCGCGCGGAGCGGCTGCGGCTCGACCGCCCCTGAGCCGCGGGGCGGGGGGAACCACCGGCGTTCCGGGCGGCCTGATACATTCCGTGCCCGGTCCCGGCCCCGAGGCGCCGCGGGCCGTCCGCCGCACCCCCACGGAAGGTGAGCCGGTGAGCGAGCCCCCCGCCACGCCCGCCGCCCCTGGCGACCCCCGTTTCGCGCGGGCCGTGCTCGCCCTCCCCGGCTGCCCCCCACGGGCCCGCGAGGCCCATCTCGCCCGCTGCACGGACGCCGGCCTGGCCGCCTTCGCCGCCGCGCTGCCCGCGGCCGCCGCACGGGAGTTGCGCCGCCGCACCCCGCGCGTTCCCGCCATGACGCCCGAACTCCTCAAGGAGCCGACGCCCGCGCAGGCGGTGCTGGCCGCCCGGCCGCCGGAGGGGGAACTCTTCGACGCGGCCGTCGCCTTGCTGCCGGGACCGCCCGCCGACCTGCGGCCGGGGCAGGACGCCAGGGCCTGGCTGGCCGCGTACCGGCCGGCCTTCACCGCCTGGCGGCTGATGTGGCGCGACGTGCTGCGCGCGCACCCCGCCCGCCACGCCCGGCTGCTCGCGCTGACCGAGGGCACGCCCGCGCAGACCGTGATCCGCGACCACCTGCTGGGCACGCTGCCCTGGGCGGTGGAGCCCGGGCTGCTCGCCGAGGTGGCCCGCGCCGACCTGGAGCGGTTCGCCGGGGCGGTCCTGGCCACCCGCGTCTGCCGCCTGCTGGAGGGCGGCCGGGCCCGGGATGAGGTGTGGGCCGAGGTCGCGCCGGAGCTCGCGGCCCTGCCCCAGGCCGCCCGCCCGCTGCCCGAGTCCTACCTGGTGCCGGGCGGCGCCCACCCCTCCGGCGGGCACAACGCGGCGGTCGACTGGATCACCAGGGCCGCGAACACCCGCTGGCGGCACCTGTTGCACCCGGGCGAGGCGGCGGCGGAGTGGCGCTGCCCTGCGGCCGAACTCGCCGCCCTGGCCGCCGAGTTCGCCCAGCGGGCGCGGCAGGCGCTGGGCCTGTGGGACCCGGCGGAGGCCCGGCCGCGCCGGCGCGCCGACCAGCTGCGCTGGGTCCGGGCGATGCTGCGGCACCTGCCCGGTGCCCCCACGGCCGAGGTGCGGGAGGGCGTCGCCAGGCTGCTGGCCGGCGCCTCGCCCGTGGACGCCGAGGCGGCCGAACTCCTCGCGGCCATCGCCTGCCTCGCCGCGAACCCGGGGCCGGACGCAGGGGATGCAGCGACCGCAGCGACCGCAGAGGGCGACGAGGCGCGGGAGCGGGCGCTGACGGCGCACGCGGCGCGCGGCGGCGACGCGGCCGGGTTCGCCGGGCTGCTCGCGGCGCACTCGGCGCCCGCCGAGGCGCTGCTCAGGCTGACCCGGGAGCTCCAGGTCCGCCTCGGCGGGGGCGCCGAGGAGCGCGCGGCCTGGGTGCGGCTGGTGCTGGACGCGCCCCCGTGCACGCCTCAGGCCGTGCGGGCGCTGCCCGCCTGGGCGGCGCTGCGCGCCGGGCACCCGGCGGTCGAGGCGGTGGTCGCCGAGGCGCTCGGCGAGGACGCGGCGGCCTGGGAGCGGTTCGCCGCCGCGCCGGTGGCCCCGGAAGGCGAGCGGGCCTGGCTGCCGCTGTCCGGCCTCCTCGCCCAAGCGGCCGACGGGCCGGGGGAGTTCACTCCGCCGGGGGCCACGCCCTGATCAGGTCCTCGGGGCGGTAGACGGCGGCGAGGTCACGCGCCGTGCACCGGGTGCGGGAGACCGCGATCAGCGCGGTCTCCTCCGTGACTCCGGGCACCGCCGCCGCGTCCCTGGCGAGTGCCGCATGGGAGCGTGCGTCGAACGGCTCCTGCTCGTGCCACTTGATCGAGCCGACGAAGGCGATGTCGCGGGCCGGGGCCCGGTCCGCGCCGACGAGGTCGATCTCCGGCCTGTTGGTGCGCGGCCACCAGCCCCCGACCTCGCGCACCTGCGGCCACCGCCCGTCCGGAAGCAGCCGCGCCAGCGCCTCCCTGATCAGCGGCTCCACGGCACGGCCGCGCCAGGAGGCCCAGCCACGCTCGATCGCCTCGGCGACCAGCCGGCCCCGCCCGCGTTCGACCTCGGCGATGCCCCGCTCCAGGAAGGCGAGCCAGAAGCGCAGGTAGGGGTCGGCCACCCGGTAGCGGCGGTCGCGCTCGCCCGGGCGCGCCGACAGCGGGACGTCGACGGCGACGAGGCGCTTGTCCCGCAGGGTCCGCAGCACCGGGTTGAGCGAGCCGGGCGCGAGCGGCTGGGCCGCCGAGCCTGCCCGGGCGGCGATGTTCCCGAAGGTGCGCTCGCCGGTGCCGATGACGGAGAGCACGTGCCTGGCCTGCAGCGCCGCGGGGAACTCGGCGGCCAGCATCCGCTCGCCCGAGACCAGCAGGGGAGAGGTGGGGTCCTCCAGGGCACGCGCCAGGAAGTCCGTGCGGCTCTCGCCCGCCTGCCACTCCTGGCAGATCAGCGGGAGACCGCCGGTGATCAGGCAGGCGTCCAGGGCCTCGGCGGCCGGCAGCCCGGTCATCGTCATGACCTCCTGCGGCGACAGCGGTGGGAGCACCATTTCGACGCCGCGTTGGTGGAAGGGACGGCCGTAGTCGGAAAGGCGTTCCATCATGGCCAGGTCGCTGCCGATGAGGACGAGCAGCACGGGCTTGCGGCTGAGGACCCGGTCCCACACGGTCTGCAAGGTGCCCTCCAGGACCGGATCGGCCTCCAGCATCCAGGGCAGTTCGTCCAGGACGACGACGGTGGTCTCGTCGTCGGGCAGCACCGCGGCGAGCTGGCGCAGGGCGGTGTCCCAGTCGGCCACGCCCCGCACCCCGGCGAGCAGCGCCGTCTCCGGGAAGGGGAGCCGCCCGACCTCGGCGAGGAACCGGGCGCGTTCCCGGTCGGGCGCCTCGCCGCGCGTGGCCTGGTGCACCACGAAGGGCACCCCGGCCTCCGCGCAGAAGACGTCGACGAGGCGGGACTTGCCCACCCGCCGCCTGCCGCGCAACAGCAGGGCCCGGCCGCGCTGGTCGCCCTTGCCCTCGCGCACCCAGTCCAGATGCCGCCTGAGCACCCGCAGCTCGGCCCGGCGTCCCACGAAGCCCGCCATCGCCCGCCTCCCTCGTGAGAGTCTTACTCAACTTCATCATAGTAAGACGAAATAGAGTAACTGTTCTCCGACGGTGGGTGACCACTCGCGCGACGCCGGGCCCCGGGTCCCTGGGATTCCGGGGCCCGGGGCGGGGGCCCCGGCCTCAGGCCGGGTGCGGGGTGAGGCGGAGGGCGAAGTGGTCGAGGGTGGCCGGGATCCGGCGGCCGGGCCGCAGCGGGCCCTTCGGGCCGAGCGCGTAGCGGTGGCGCCGGAGCAGGGCGGCCAGCCACAGGCTCGCGGTCAGCAGGACCACGTCCTCGCCCGGGCAGGCGCCCGGGCCCGCGCTGAACGGCACCAGCGCGGGCAGCCCGGCGGCCCGGCCGTCCAGCCAGATCCCGGGTGCGAACGCGTCCCCGTACGGCGCGGCGGGCTCGGCGCGGTGGAAGTAGGGCGTGTACGCCACGAAGGCCGTGCCCCGCGGCACGAGCGTGCCGCGCCAGCGGGTGTCCTCGGTGCTCTCCCTGAGCAGCAGCGGGGTGGTGGGCCACAGCCGCACGGACTCCTGCACGCAGGCCCGCAGGAAGGGCAGGTCCCACGGGCCGCCGGGGCCGCCCTCCGCGGCCTCCCGGGCGGCGCGCTCGGCGCTCTCCTCGTGGGCGGCGAGCAGCGCGAGGGCCCGCAGCGTGGCGGCGCCCCCCGCGTCGAAGGCGAACAGCCAGTGCGGCACCTGCCCCACCGGGTCCGCCTCCGGGCGGGTGTCCAGGGCCCGCAGCTGCCCGGCCAGCGTGTCGGGCGGGGCGTGGAAGGCGTAACGCTGCACCCGCACCAGGAACTCGGCGCGTGGCAGGCGCCGCCGCGGCCCCAGCAGCGACCAGTTGCCTGCCGCCCGCAGCGCGGCGAGCCGGCCGGTCAGGTCGGTGTCCTCGCGGGCGGCGTCGCCGAGCACCGCGCGGCGGACCGCCCGCCACCAGCCGGCGGCGAAGCCCTCCCAGGCGAGGACGCCGCCCTCGGCCTCCCTGGCGACCCGCCCGGCCTCCTCGGTCACCCGCGCGGCCAGGGCGGGCAGCAGCTCGGCGTGCGGCGGGCGGGCCAGGTCGAGGGCGGCCTCGTTGATCCGCCGCCTGGCCCGGCGCGGCTCGCCGCCGCTGATCAGCGAGCCGTGCGGCTGGAACCGGTCGAGCGCGCGGCGCTTCTCCCAGGCGGCCGGGCTGAACGGCTCGGGCGTCTGGCGCAGCACCCGCTCCAGGTCGTCGGCGGTGAGCAGCAGGGCCACCCGCCGCGGCCCGGCGCGCAGCCCGAGCGGCCCCTCCCCGTAACGCGCCCGCAGGTCGCGCACCAGGTCGATGGCCGTGCGGTCGGCCTGTTTGCGCTCCGCCCTGGCCATGGCGCGCGGCCGGCGCTGGATCAGGCCCTCGGCGAGGGCGGGCAGCAACAGCCGTGTCGCCAGCCGTAGTTCGTCGCGGACCGCCGCATGCCCCGGCCGCGCGAGCCGGGGTGAGGAGAGGCGCCGGTGGTGGGCCGGTGCGGGCCCGCGCCCGCCTGGGGGCCGGTCAGCGGCCGGAGCCACGGGCCGAACGGGTCTCGGAGCGGTTCTCCTTGCGGATCGCCGACAGCAGGTCGGACTTGTTCATGCCGGAGCGGCCCTGGATGCCGAGCTTCTTCGCCACCCGGTACAGGTGCTCCTTGCTCGCCCGCTCGTCGACCCCCTCGCCGCTCCTGCCGCCCCGCCGGCGCGGCCTGGCCGAGCGCGGGTCGGAGGGCTGCTTGCGGCCGCTCTCCTTGCGCTCCCAGTGGTCGCCCACCTTCTCGTGGGTGTGCTTGAGCGCGCCGTAGGCCACCCGGTGCGCGCGCTGGCCCTCGCCGTACTCGGCGACGGCGGAGTCGTGCGCCTTGATCCAGGTCCGCTGCGCGGAGCTCGGGGAACGCTCGAGAGTCGACGGCAGTTCCTTGCGTCCAGGCACGTGCGTCACCTCCTGAGTTGTCCGGATCCGCACGGGTACCCGGCGCTCGCACCCGCAAACGGAACGCCGGTGGGCGCGTGCGCGGCGCGGGACGCAGGGCGGGACGAAGGCGCCGTCGCCCGGCGAGGTGCGCGGCCGGACCTCCTCGGGGCCCGCCCGAGTCGTCGGGGGCGGCGCCGGGAGCGGCCGGCGGGGGAGCGGGAGCGCCGGAGGGGGCGGCGGAACCCGGGGCGCCGGGGGAACCCGGCGGAGGGGGCGCGGCGGCGGACGCGGCCGGGGGCGTGGCGCCGGCCGTGGAGCGGGCCGCGAAAGGATGTCACGATGTATCCATTGCCCCCGGGGGCCGCGGGACGAGCGGCCCCGGCGGCGGCGCGGCGCGGGTGCCGGGGCGCGTTTCCCCGGGGCCCGCGGCGGTTTCCGTGGCGCGGCGCGAGCCGCGAAGGCGCGAGGGAGAGGCGAGACGGATGCAGATCTCGGCCAAGGCCGACTACGCGGTGCGGGCGCTGGTCGAGCTCGCCGCCGACACCGGCCGCCCGTTGACCTGCGAGAGCATCGCCGCCGCCCAGGGCATCCCGTTCCGCTTCCTCAAGTCGGTCTTCCGCGAGCTGCGGGCCGCGGGACTGGTGCGCAGCCGGCGCGGCTGCGAGGGCGGGTACCGGCTGGGGCGCGACGCCGGGGACATCACGGTGGCCGAGGTGACGGCCGCGGTCGACGGGCGCTTCATGTCGCTGCGCGGCGAGCCGCTCGGGGAACTCGCCTACCCGGGGGCGGCACGCGAACTGCCCGCGCTGTGGCGGGCGATGGAGGCCGCGGCGCGTGACCTGCTGGGCGCGGTCACGATCGGCGAGCTGGCCGGGGCCGCGGGCGGGGGGCGGCGGCGGGAGGGCGCGCTCGACCCGGTGCCCTCGGCGTGACCGCACTCCCGCGCGTCACGGAGTTCACCGCCCCCGGGCTGCCCGTGAGCCTGGGGCTCCGAGCCCGGTTCCTGCGGCCGGCGCGGGTGCTCGCCGGGCGGGTGGTCCGGCGCCGGGTGCTCGGCCTCCTCGTCGGCGAGGACGCGGACGAGGACGAGGACGAGGACGAGGACCCGCCGCTCCGTTGCGGTCGGCTGAGGCGCCGGTACCGGCCGCGCGCCGGCGGGCGGCGGGCGGTTCCCCGGCCGGTCTCAGCCCATGAGACATCTTTAGGTATCCATTGACAGCGGCGCCGCCGGGCCCCCACGATGGGCGCATGCTGCCCACGCACCCCGCCGTGGTGTGCCGCTACGTGGACTACCGGCGCACCGCCAGCGCTCTGTGTCACTGACCCCCCGGACGCGAGCCCCCGGCGCGCCCCGAGGACGCCGCCCCGGCGCCCCGGGCCCCCGCAGGCGAACGCGGCGGCAGGCGGCGGGCACGCCCCGCTGAGCCGGTTCCGTCCCCCCGCCGGGCGCAACGCCGCCGCCCCTCCCCGGCCCCCGCGCCCCGCAGCGGCGCGCGGCCCCGCCTCCCCCACCGGCCGCCCCCGGCGCCGCCACCCCCGCCCGGCGCGGGCACCCTCCCGTGCGCCGCCGCGGCGATCCCCGCCTTCTCGCCTCCCCGCCTTCTCGCCTCCCGCCTTCTCAGCCTCCCCGTCTCCCGCCCCGTTCCCGCCGACGGGGCGTCCCGCGGCCGTGCCCGCCCGCTGTCCCCCGGGCACGGCCGGGAAAGGCGTGCATCCACCGTGACGCGATCCCCCACACCCCCGACCCCACGCCGCGCGCCGGCCGGGCGCGGCGGGCCGCCGCCCGCGCCCTGGCGGCCCGGCTGCCCCACGCCGAACTCGCCGTCGTACGCGGCGCGTTGCACGAGATGCTGAACGACCCGGCGCACCGGGCCTTCGCCTCGGCCGTCGTGCGGTGGCCGGAGCGCCCGCGCGGCGGCCCCGGCCGGCCGCCGCTGCTCACCGTGCACGCCGCCCCCTCCCGCGGCCTGGCCGGGTGACCCCCGCCGCCCGGGCCGTCGCCCCCGCCCCGCGTCCCGACCACCCTGTCCACCCCGACCGCCCCATCCGCTCGGTCCACCCAGTCCACTCGGTCCACCCAGTCCACTCGGTCCACTCGGTCCACCCCGACCGCCCGCACCCCCGGCCGCCGGGCGGCACCCGCCGCCGCGGCCCGCAACGGACACGGCCACGGACATGAACCGGTCACGGACATGAACCGGCCACGGACATGAAGGAGAACCCTCGCATGAGCGTCCCCACCGACCGGTCCTTCACCACCCCACAGGACGCGCGCGCCGCCGGGCGGAACCCCGTCCCCGAGGCGGCCCCGGACCCGGAGGCCGCGCCGGGCCCGGCGGACGTGCTCCGCAGCACCCTGCGCAGGCAGGCCCTCGGCGTCGCCGTGATCACCGTGCCGGGACCCGCCGGCTTCACGGCGACCTCGTTCACCTCGGTGTCCCTGCACCCGGCCCTGGTGTCGTTCTACCTCGGCGCGTCGGCGTCGGCGGCCCCCGCCGTCCTGGCGGCGGAGCGTTTCGCCGCGCACCTGCTCGCGCCCCGGCACGCCGGTCTCGCCGAGAAGTTCGCCCGCAGTGGGATCGACAGGTTCGCCGGCACCGACTGGCGGCCGGGTGCGGGGAACGTGCCGCTGCTGGAAGGCGTTTCGGCCTGGCTGACCGCCCGCATCACCCTGCGGCGGCCCATCGGGGACCACCTCCTGGTCGTCGGCGAGGTGGAGGCCGGTGCCACGCGGGCCGCGGAGCCCGCCCTCCTCCACCACGACGGCGCGTTCGCCCGCTCGGCCCCGCTGTGAGGCGGGGCGCCGCGCGCCCGCCCGGCCGGGAGCGGAGTTGACGTGCGGTCAGCGCCGCGCCCCCGGCAGGGCGGGACGGGCCCGTGCCGGGGTGAACCTGCCGCACTTCCGGCATGGCCGCGCGGGGCCGGACGCACACTGTCGGCGTGGGCATGATCAAAGGACCCGAGCGCGTCTACCGGAGCTTCTTCCTCGACAGCACCCGCTGGGACGACTACGAGCCCAGACCCGGCGACATCGTCGTGTGCACCCCGCCGAAGGCCGGGACGACGTGGACGCAGCGGATCGTGTCCGTGCTGGTGTTCGGCGACGTGGGGCTGCCGGGGCCGCTCGGCGAGGTCAGTCCCTGGCTGGACGGGACGTTCACGCCCCGCGGGGAGGTGCTGCGGCTGCTGGGCGCGCAGCGCCACCGGCGGTTCCTCAAGTCCCACCTGCCGCTGGACGGCCTGCCCTTCCACTCCGAGGTGTCCTACCTGGTGGTGGCGCGCGACCCACGCGACACGGCGATGTCCGCGCACCACCACGCGCGGGGCCTCAACTGGCTGGCGGACCTGCCGCCGCACGGCCCGCCGGGCACGGCGGCGCAGCCCAGGGTCCCGGAGGACGCACGGGAGTTCTGGCGCGCGTACTTCACCCGCGGGGCCTTCCCCTGGGAGACGAACGGGTGGCCGTACAACTCGCCCACCGCGCACGCGCTTTCCTGGTGGGAGTGGCGGCGGGAGCCCAACGTCTGCCTGCTGCACTACCAGGAGCTGCGGGACGACCTGGACGGCCAGATGCGCCGGGTGGCGGCGTTCCTCGGGCTGGCGGTGGACGAGCGGCGCTGGCCGGAGCTGGTGCGGGCCTGCACGTTCGGCCGCATGCGATCCGAGCGGAGGCGGCTGCTGGCGGGCGGGGTCTCCGGCTCGGCCCTCGCCTCCTTCGAGTTCTTCCACAAGGGGCGCAATGGCCAGTGGCGCGAGGTGGCCGCCGAGGCCGAGCTGGCGCTGTACCGGGCGGCGGTGGAGCCGTTGCCCGCCGACCTGCGGGACTGGCTGACCCGCAGCGCCTGAGGGGCCCCCTTCCGGCGGGTCAGCGGGGCAGCACGGCGCGGCGGCGGTCAGCGGGGCAGCACGGCGCGGCGGCGGGTCAGCGGGGCAGCACGGCGCGGCTGAGCAGGTCGTGCAGCTGGGCCTGCTCCTGCGTGCTGAGCTCGGCGAGCGGGGAGTCCCGGACGAGCAGCGCCATCAGCTTCTCGCGCAGGGCGGCACCCTCCGGGGTGAGCACCAGCTGCTTGGCCCGGCGGTCGCTGGGGTGCGGGCGGCGTTCGAGGAGGCCGAGGGCCTCCAGCTTGTCCACGATGAAGGTGGCGTTCGAGGGCTCGCAGCCCATCCGGCCGGACAGCTCCCGCATGGTCATCGGCCCGGTCAGCTCGCGCAGCGCGGTCCCCTGGGCCGCGGTCAGGCCGAGCCGTCCGGCGCGTTCGCGCAGGTGGTCGCCGATCTGCCGGGAGAGCTCGCCGACCAGGCCGCACAGCTCCCGCGTGGTGGTGAGGGCGGGCTCCTGCATCGTCATGCGGTCAGTCTAGTGCGATCGGTGAAGTCCTGAATTTTCAGCCTTGAACCTTTTTGGCGGCGCCTCCGCGCGCGGCGGCCCGGGCGGAAATCTTCTAGCTTGAATGATTCAAGCTCTACGCATATTCTCGCGGCATGCCTACACACGAAGAACGGCTTCACCTCCCCGCGACCCTCAGGTCGCTGACGCTCGGCGACGTCCGGGTGAGCCATGTCCCCGACGGGGCCGTGCAGCTCTCCCCGCGCGGCTGGCTGCCCGGCAGCACCGCCGAGGTGTGGGAGGCCCATCCGGAATATCTCGACAACTCGGGCAACCTTGTGGGGAGCTTGGGTGGTCTCTTGGTTGAGCGAGGAGATCGGGCGCTGCTGATCGACACCGGCTTCGGGCCGCAGTCCCTGCGGGGCACGCCCGGCGGCCCGGTCGGGGACATCCGCGGCGGCTCCCTGCTCGACAGCCTGGCCCGGTTGGGCCGCAAGCCCGAGGAGATCGAGACCGTTGCGTACACCCATCTGCACACCGACCACATCGGCTGGTCCTGGCACCCGGCCCCGGGAAGCGGCCGGCCCGCGTTCGCCGGCGCCCGCCATGTGCTGTCCGGGCCCGAGTGGGCCGGGCGGGAGTCGGCCGCCGCCTGGGGCACCACCCCCGACATGCTCGACGCCCTCGCTCCCCTGGTGCGCACCGTCGCCGACGGGGAGGAGATCTTCCCCGGCGTCACCATCCGGCTCACTCGCGGTCATACCCCGGGCCACGCCGCCTACGTGCTGACCGCGGGCGACTGGCGGCTGATCGCCTTCGGCGACCTGGTCCACTCCCCGATCCAGTTCGACCACCTGGACTGGGCCGCCGCGCCCGACCACGACGGGGGCCAGGGCGCGGCCGAGCGGCACCGGCTCGCCGCGGAGCTGGCCGAGCCGCGCACCATCGGCTTCGGCGTGCACTTCGCCGACGTCCCCTTCGGCCGCGTCGTCCGGGACGGCGCCGGGCCCACCTGGCGCCCCGTCGACTGACGAGGCGCCAGAGGGGGAGGCTCAGCCCGCCCGGTGGGCCGGCCTGACCACGTAGGTGGTGCCGGCGCGGGTGGGGAAGACCGTCAGCCCGCTCTCCGGCCGCTCCGCGTCCACCCGCCCGCCGTCGGCCGTCACCCGGACCGGCCCCGGGGTGCGCAGCCGGATCGGCGCCCCGCGCAGCGAGCGGATGGTGGCCTCTTGCAGGGCGCCCTCCCGCCAGCTGAGCGACACCTCGAAGGCGCCCCTGGCGCGCAGCCCGCTGACGCTGCCGTCGGGCAGCGCGTCGGGCAGCGCGGGCAGCAGCTGCACCTCGTCGGTGTGGCTCTGCAGCAGCCACTCGGTGACGCCGGAGACCGCGCCGAAGTTGCCGTCGATCTGGAAGGGCGGGTGCAGGTCGAAGAGGTTGGGCGCGGTGTGCTCCGGGGTGAGCTGGTCGGTCAGCAGCGTGTAGGAGCGGTTGCTCTCGTGCAGCCGGGCCCAGAAGTTGACCTTCCAGGCCAGGGACCAGCCGGTGCCGTCGTCGCCGCGCTGCTCCAGGGTCACCCGCGCCGCCCGGGCGAGTTCGGGGGTGTCCCGGTCGGTGATCTGGTTGCTCGGGTGGAGCCCGTACAGGTGGGAGATGTGCCGGTGGTCGGGCTCGGGAGCGGTGGCGTCCCAGTCCTGCTGCCACTCCTGCACCTGCCCCTGCGCGCCGATCTTCGTGGGCGCCAGCCGCTCGCGGAGGGCCAGCACCTCGGCGCGGAAGTCCTCGTCCACGCCGAGGAGTTCCGCGGCCTCGGCCACCACGCGGAACAGGTCGCGCAGGATCTGCTCGTCCATCGTCGGCCCGGCGCACACCGAGGCGTCCTCGTGGTGCTCGTGCTCGGGGGAATTGGAGGGATTGGTCACGAGGCAGCCGGTGGTGGGGTCCTCCACCAGCGAGTCCGCGAAGAACAGGGCGGCGCCCCTGAGCACCGGGTAGCGGCGGCGCAGCGCCTCCAGGTCCCCGGTGAAGAGGTAGTGCTCCCAGATGAACAGCGACACCCAGGCGCCGCCCGACACCCACATCCCGGACACCGGCTGGTTGATGGGCGCCGTGCCGCGCCAGCCGTCCGTGTTGTGGTGGCACACCCAGCCCCGCGCCCCGTACTGCAGCCTGGCCGTCTCCGCCCCGGCCACCGACAGCTCCTCCAGCATGGTGAACACCGGGTCCAGGCACTCCAGCAGGTTGGCGTGCCCGGTGAGCCAGTAGTTCATCTCGAAGTTGATGTTGAGGGTGTACTTGCACTCCCAGGAGGGACGCAGGTCGGGGTTCCAGATGCCCTGCAGGTTGGCGGGCTGGGTGCCCGGCCGGGAACAGGAGATCATCAGGTATCTGCCGAACTGATAGAACAGCGCGATCAGCTGCGGGTCGTCCCCGCCCTGGAAGGCCGCCACCCGCCGGTTCGTCGGGAGGTCCACCGCCTGCGTGGAGCCGAGGTCGAGGTCCACCCGGCCGAACAGCTCCCGGTAGTCGGCGATGTGCCGCTCCCGCAGCCGGGAGTAGGAGCGGCGGTCGAGGCCGGCCAGGGGGGCCACCGCCCTGGCGTTCTGATCCGCCGAGAGGTCCTGGTAGGTGACGTAGTTGGTGCCCACGGTGACGTAGAGGGTGACCGCGTCGGCGCCCGTCACCTCGACCACGCCGCTCGCGCTGCGGACCGTGCCCCCCTCGGCCCGCACGCCGGCCAGCGCACGGAACTTCACCCGGCCCGGCACCTCGTACACGGTCTCGGTGGTCGCGTCCAGGGCCACGCTCAGCGCGTCGGGCGAGGACAGGCTGCCCGCCTGCGGGGTCTCGAAGGTCGCGGAGAAGGCCACCGACCCCGGCCGGTCGGCCGTCAGGCGCAGCACGATCGCCTGGTCGGCCGCGCTGGCGAACACCTCCCGCGTGTGGGTGACGCCGTCGCGGGTGTACCGCACGGTGGTGACCGCGGTGGTGAGGTCCAGCTCCCGGCGGTAGTCCGTGGCCGCCCCTCCCGCGGGGAAGGCCAGCTTCAGGCTGCCCACCGGCTGGTAGGGGAGTTGCCGCACGGGGGTCGCCTCGAACTTCTCGGCGATGAGGTCCTGGGCGCCGATCCACTCGCCGTCGAAGACGCGGCGGCGGATCTCGGGAAGCGCGGCCAGCCCCTCGGGGTTCGCCGGGTCGTAGGGGCCGCCCGCCCACACGGTGTCCTCGTTGAGCTGGAGTTCCTCGCTCTCGACGCCGCCGTAGACCATGGCGCCGAGCCGGCCGTTGCCGATCGGGATGGCCTCCAGCCACTCGGCGGCCGGTGCGTCGTACCACAGGCGCAGGTCGTGCCCGGGCCGCTCCCCGGCACGCCCGGCCGGCGCCGTGGCCTCGGCGTCCGCCGGGCGCGCGGTGCCCGCCTGGGCCGGGGCCGCCTGCAGGGCGGTGGCGCCGGTGACCACGCCGCCCGCGGTGAGAGCGAGGAAGTTCCTTCGGTTGGTGGGCCAGGGGGTGGGCGGCATCGACGCCTCCGATCGCGGGCAGGCCAAAGTTCGTACGTAATTCCTCATACGTATGCTCGCTGAGGAACCTAAGAAGGGCCGCTCGCGGGTGTCAAGATCCGTGCGTCCGCTCGTTGCCCGCCCCTCGGCCCCGAACCCGCCGCGCGGCTTCCGGGCCCGTTCCGAACTCGCGGCCGGCGGCAAGGGGTTGGCCCGGCTCGGGACCCCTCCCGAGCCGCGTGGGGTAGGAAGGCGGGAAAGGACGGCCGGCGGCGGGCGCCGGGGAAGCGGGGAAGCGGCTGTGTGGGTGCAACGCGTGGGGAAGGGGGCCGGGTTGCTCGGCCTCGCCGTGCTGCTGGCCGCCTGCGGCTCGGGCAACCGGATCGAGTTCGGGGGCGAGCCGGGGGAGACGGGCCAGGGCGGCGCCGCGAACGCCGCGGAAGGGGAGAGCGGGGACGGGGGGAACGCGGGCGCCGCGACGGGCGGTTCCGGCCCCTCGCCGACTTCCGCGCCCCCCAGCGCCGCGAGCGCGGAGGAGCTGGGGGCCTGCTACCACAACTCCTGCGAGGTCACCGTCGCCGAGGACACCGACATCCCCCTCGACGGCTCCTGCGGGATCGAGACGCTTCAGGTGCGGCAGGTCGCCCAGGACGGCGTGGAGTTCTTCTCGGGCGACGAGAGCAACTACGTCTCCGCGACCGTGGGGCCGGGCTACGACGCCTACCTCAACGGCCTCCTGGTGCACGTCGCCGCGGTGCACGACGGCCTGGTGGACATCCGCCTGTCGCCCGGCGGTTGATCGCGCGCTACGGTGGCCGGATGCATACCGCGTGGGAGCCCTCGGACCTCGGCGTCCTGACGCTGCCCTCGGGCCGGCGGGTGCGGGGCCGCGGCCTGCGCCACCCGCTGCCGCCTGGCCCCGCCCCCGACTTCGGCGTCTACCTGCTCGGCAAGCCGCCGCCCGCCACCGGCTGGGAGTCCCGCTGGCTGTGCTGGCCCGACTTCCGGCTGCCCAGGGACCGGGCCCGCGCCCGCGAGCTGTTCGCCGAGGCCCTGTCCCGGTCGGGCGCCGAGCGCGTGGAGCTCGCCTGTGGGGGCGGCCGGGGCCGTACCGGCACCGCCCTGGCCTGCCTCGCGGTCCTCGACGGGGTGCCCCCGGCGCAGGCCGTGGCCTACGTCCGCGCCCACTACCACCCCAAGGCCGTAGAAACCCCCTGGCAGCGCCGCTACGTGCGGTCCTTCCCGCCCTCCGGCCCCGCCCCCGGCGCCCCCTGAGCCGCGCCACCCGACGGGCCGCCGCCACCCCGCCGCGGCCTCCGGCCGACCGCGGCTGACTGCGGCGGCTGACGACCGGGGCCCCGCCGGGCCGCGGTCAGGAGCGCGCGGCCCCGGCCGGGCGTGGCCCCACTCCGGCCTGGCCCCGGTTCGGCGCGGTGCCGCTTCGGCGCGCTCCGGCCGGTCCCGTGCCGCCGCCCGCCGCCGGCGTGCCTGCCCGCCGCCGAAGGCGCGCCCACCGGTCGTTCACCGGCGCGCCCGCCTGTCGCCCCCGGCCGCGCCCCTCCACGTCGGCGCCCTTCCGTTCCGGCGCCCTGCGCCCTCCGGCCCCTCTGCGCCCACCGGCCTGCCGCCGTGTCGCCTTCGCCTCCTTCGCCGCCCTCCCTTCCGGATCCTCACCGCCAACCCGCCCGTAATAGAGGGCAGTTGAGGCGGGGCCGCGCGGTGGGGTGGTCCGCCGGGTGGCATGGCGGCCGGTGCGCGCTGTGTGATTTACGAGACGTTGCGTTTCGTAAAAGCGCCGGCGCGCGTTACTCTTTACGAGACGCAACGGTTCGTAATAGGAAAGGCGCTCCCCATGCCTGTCTCCCTCGTCATCGGCGGTACCTCGGGCGTCGGCCTCGCCACCGCCAGGCAGTTGCTGGCCCGCGGCGACGACGTGCACCTCGCCGGGCGCGACGCCGCGCGGCTCGACGCGGCCCTCGCGGAGGTTCCCGGCGCCACCGGCCACCGGCTCGACGCCCAGGACGCCGAGGCGGTCCGGGCGCTCGTGGCCTCCCTCGCCCCCCTCGACCGGCTGGTGCTGACCCTCAGTGGCAGGCAGGGCCTCGGCGCCCTCGCCGAACTCGATCTGGGCGACCTCAGGCGGGCCTTCGACGGGAAGTTCTGGGCCCATCTGACGGCCGTGCAGGCCGCCCTGCCGCACCTGGCCGAGGCCGCGTCCGTCACCCTGGTCAGCGCGATCACCGCGCGGGTCGCCCTCCCGGGCACGGCCGGTGTCGCCTCCCTCAACGCCGCGGTCGAGGGCCTGGTCAAGCCGCTCGCCGCGGAGCTGGCCCCGATCCGGGTCAACGCCGTCTCCCCGGGCTACGTGGACACCCCCTGGTGGACGATGGCGGGCGAGGAGCGGGACGCGGCCTTCGCCGGGTTCGCCGCCGGCCTGCCCACCAGGCGGATAGCGACCGCGGACGACGTGGCCGAGGCCGTCGTGTTCGCCGCCACCAACCCCAACCTCACCGGCACCGTCATCGAGAGCGACGGCGGCGTGGGCCTCGTGGCCTGAGGCCCCGCCCGGCCCCCGGCCCCCCGGCCGGTGGCCTGGCCTCCCGGCCGGTGGCCCGGCCCGCCCGCCGCGCCCCGCCCGCGCCTGCCACCCCCTGGGGCCCGCCGGCCGCCCTCGCGGGCGCGGGGACGCCGGTCCGCCGGTTTTGCCCGCATCCGTGCCCTCACCCTTCCGGTTTGCTCAACTACCTTGCGTGTCTCTAGCGTTGCGCGGCGAGTGCGCACGGGACAGAGGGAGAGCGTCCCGTGACGGTGGGTGAGACAGGAGGGCCATGACATTCCAGGCAGGCGAGCTGACGCCGGACCGCTCAGCCCGGCACTTCTACGGGGCAGATCTGCGGCGGTACCGCGAGGCGCACCAGATGTCCCTGGGGCGGCTGGCGGGCGAGGTTCCGTGCAGCAAGAGCCACTTGGCCAGAATCGAGACGGCAGAGTCGATGCCGCCGCCCGGCCTCTCCGAGGAGTTCGACCGGGTGTTCAAGACCGACGGTCACTTCACCCGGCTCTACGAGCTGGCGCGCCGGGAGATCCATCCCGAGCAGTACCGGCGGCATCTGGAACTGGAGGCGCAGGCGACCGTCATCAGGTCCTACGCCGGGCTGCTCGTGCCCGGGCTCGTCCAGACCGCCGGGTACGCCGAGGCCCTCTTCCGGGCGACGATGCCGAAGGCCGAGGACGCGGAGGTGAAGCAGCTGGTCGAGGCCCGGCTGAGCCGGCAGATGCGGCTGCGCGAGCCGCAGCCGCCGGACTACTCGGTGATCCTCGACGAGGCCGCGCTGCGGCGCGCGGTCGGCGGGCCCGCCGTCATGCGGGCGCAGCTCGACGCGCTGCTCGACCTGGTGCACACGCGCCACACCGTCGTGCAGGTGCTGCCGTTCGAGCACGGGGAACACGGGCTGATGGGCGGGACGCTGACCCTGCTGAGCCTGGAGAGCGGCGCCACCTACGCCTACGAGGAGAGCATCGCCACGGGCACCCTCCTGGAGGACCCGGAGAAGGTCGGTGCCCGGCTGCGCGCCTACGACCTGCTGCGTTCCTACGCGCTGCCGCCGGGCGAGACGGCGGCGTTCCTCCGCGGGGTGCGCAAGGCCCTGCCCGCCGACGGCGCCCCCGCCTGACCCCCGGCGATGCCGTCCCGTGCTCCCGGCGATGCCGTCCCGTGCTCCCGGCGGCGGCGTCCCGCGCTCCCCGCGGGACGGCATCTTCGCCGGGCGGCCGGGTAGGAGCGCTGAGTGAACGCTCCAGCGCGCGGGGCACGATCGAGCGCCTCGGCTCGTGCCCTCGCGCTGGGGGCGAACGTCGTGCGCCCCTCGCCTCGGCGGCACCCCGGCAGCCGTCCGCCGCGCCTCGCGCACCTCCCTTCCCCTCCAGCGAGGGGCCGAAGTCTCCCGAAGGAGTCCCGATGAACGGCAACCCCGAGCCCGCGCGGGCGGAGTGGATCAAGTCAAGCCACAGCAACGGAGACGGCGGCGACTGCGTCGAATGGGCCCCGCGCGGCGCGGCGCGCGGCCGGGTCGCCGTCCGCGACTCCAAGGTCGCGGGCGGGCCGGTGCTCACCGTGTCCGCCGGCGCCTGGGCGGCGTTCGTGCGCGGCGTCACCCACTGAGGCGGCCCCCGGGGCCACGGCGGGGATCGGCCGGGGCGTGGGGACCGGCCGCGGCCCGTCCCGGGGCGGGCCACGGCCGCGGTCCCGCCCGCCGGAAAATTACTTGACGAAAGTCAAGGAACTGCCAGACTGCCCGCATGTCCTCCCACCTGACCGAACGCGCCGACGTCACCGCCTTCCGCCGTTTCAGCCGCTACTTCACCGCCCGCACGGGCGTTCTCTCGGACAGGTACCTCGGCCTGGCCAGGCCGCTCGGCCAGGCCAGGCTGCTGTTCGAGCTCGGAGAGGCCACCGGGCTCGGCGAGCTGCGCCGCAGGCTGGAGATCGACGCCGGGCAGCTCAGCCGCATGCTCGCCGCCCTCCAGGCCCAGCGCCTGGTCCGGCTCAGCCGCGATCCGGCGGACCGGCGCCGCCGCGTGGTGGAGCTGACGGCGCGCGGCCGCCGGGAGCGCGCCGAGCAGCAGCGCCGCGCCGACGAGGTGGCCGAGCGGCTGCTGTCCGCGCTTCCGCCGGAACAGCGCGCCGAGTTGACCGGCGCCCTGACGAAGGCGGAACGCCTGCTGCGGCTGGCCGTGATCGAGCTCCGCCCGCTCGACCCGGCCTCGGCGGAGGCGCGTTACTGCCTGACGGCCTACGCCACCGAGTTGGCCGCGCGTTTTCCCGAGGGCTTCGAGGTCTCCGACCTGCTGACGGCGGACCAGCTGTCGGCGGGCAGGGGGAGGTTCCTCGCGGCCTTCGAGGAGGAACGGCCGGTCGGCTGCGGGGCGGTGCGCACCCTTCAGCCCGGGGTCGCCGAGCTGCGGCACCTGTGGGTCGCCGCGCAGGCCAGGGGCGCCGGGCTGGGCAGGCGGCTGCTGCGGGCGCTTGAGGCCGAGGCCGCGGAGCTGGGCCACCACACGGTGCGGCTCGGCACCCACGAGGTGCTCGGGGAGGCCATCGGCCTCTACCGCAGGTGCGGTTACCGCGAGATCCCGCGCTACTCCGCCGACCCGCACAACCACCTGTGGTTCGAGCGGCCGCTCACCGGGCCGGGACCCTCCCCGGACCCCGCGGTCTACCGTCCGGCCCATGGACCTGCCACCGGCTGATCGCCGCCGTTTCCTCCTCGGCCTGGCCGCCCTCGTGCTCGTCGTCTGCTGTGCCCGGCAGGCCGTCGCCGCCCGCGAGCACGCGACGGCCCGGCAGGAGGCCCGCGGCGAGGAGTGCACGCTGCGGGTGGCGGGCCCGGCCGACGCGGCCGCGGCGCGCCCCGGGGACGTCGTCTGCTTCACCGGCGACCTGACCGGCCGGCGGCTCGTGCTCCGGCACGGCGGTGCGGCCGGGGCGCCCGTCACCTACGCCGGGCACGGCGCGGCCGTCGCGGGCCTCACCGTGGAGGCCGACCACGTCGTCGTCGAGGGCTTCCGCGCCGAACGGCCCGAGGCCCCGGGGATCGAACTCACCGGCGAGGACCTCACCCTGCGGGACAGCACCGTGATCCGGCCGCGGGGCGGCGACGGGGACGGCATCCGCTTCTTCGGCCGGGACCTGCGCATCCTCGGCAACACCGTGCGCGGCACGCGCAACGCGGGGGACCGGCACGCCGACTGCATGCAGACCTTCGCCGACGACACCCCGCCCAGCCGGGACGTGCTCATCGAGGGCAACCGCTGCGAGGACGTCGACAACATGTGCCTGATGGCCGAGGGCCCGAACGACGGCGAGGGCGACGGCCGCGGCACCACCGCCCGGATCACCGTCCGCGACAACTACTGCGAGACCCGCCTGGCCTCCCAGGCGCTGATGTTCGAGGACGTGCAGGAGGTCACCGTCACCGGGAACACCTTCCCCACCCCGCTCGATCACGCGATCGGGCTCGCCCTCCACTCCACCGGCGCGCACGTCGGCGAGAACCGGTACGACCCGGGCATCGGCTACGAGGTCGGCATCGACTCCTCCTCCCTGCCCGGGTACGAGGGGCCGCCGCCCGGGGGCGCGCCCTGAACGCCCCCGCACAACGGGCCGCGCAACGGGCCGCGTACCCGTGCCGCGCACCCGTGCCGTGCACCTGTGCCGCGCACCCGTGCCGTGCGCCGAGTCGTGCGCCGAGTCGTGCGGGGAGCCGGCCGGCGAGGCGCGGCGGGAGGCGTGGCGTAAGCCATGACGGGTAGGGGGCGCCGGTCTCCTGACACCGCATCTTCACGTCACGCGCGCGGCGTGCGCCTGGCGTGAAATCCCCACGTCAGCACGCCCGTTCGTGCTGGGCGCACGCACCGGGCGCACGTGACGGCGGCGCAGCTTCCCGATCGCCGGGTGCGGCCGTGCCCCGTGCAGTACTGTCCGCTGGGTCGAGAGTGTCGAGAGTGCGGACACGGCTGCGGACCGTATCGGGGATGCGTGGTGGCTAAGGACACGGTGAGCGTGGGCAGGCTCGTCGGGGGGCGGTACCGGATCGTCGAGGAGCCCCTGCACGGCGGGATGGGCGAGGTCTGGAAGGCGCGCGACGAGCGCCTCGACAGAACCGTGGCGCTCAAGCGCGCCCTCGACGCCGACAACCCCGAGGTGCTGGCGCAGCTGCGCCGCGAGGCCACGATCATGGCCTCGCTCGCCCACCCCCACACCGTGACCCTCTTCGACGTGGCCGGCGACCCGCCGAACGCCGGGCCGGCGGCTGCGGAGGCCGGGGAACCGGCGGCGGGGGAGCTTGCGGCGGCCGGGAAACCCGCCGCGGACGGGGAACCGGCGCCCGCCGGGCAGCGCTCCGCAGCCGACGGCCCGTCGGCGACCGCGGCCGAGTCGGCTGCTGCGGGGACAACGGGCGTTGAGCCGGGCACCGGACCCGAGTACTGGCTGGTCATGGAGTACGCGACCGGCGGCAGCCTGGCCCAACTGCTCAAGGAGAAGGGCAGGTTGCCGCCCGCCCGGGCGGCGGAGATCGGCGCCGCCATCGCCGGGGCCCTGGCCGCGGTGCACGACCGGGGCATCGTGCACGGCGACGTGAAGCCGGGGAACATCGTGATCACCGAGGGCGGCGTCCCGAAGCTCGCCGACTTCGGCACCGCCATCAGCCTCGACGGGCGGACCCTCACTCGCGGGCCCTCGGCGCGCACCCCCGGCTACGCCGCCCCCGAGGTGGAGAAGGGGCACGCCCCGCTGCCGGCCTCCGACATCTTCTCCCTGGGCGCGACCGTGCACGAGATGGTGCTCGGCAGGACGCCCTACGGCGACTCCACCGACGTGCGGCTGCAACGCTGGCGTGCCGCCCGCGGCTTCGTGCGCCGCGACAGCGACCTGGGCCCGCTCACCGGCACGGTCGCCGCCATGCTCGGCAGGGACCCGCGCCGGCGGCCGTCCGCCGCCACGGCGCAGCGGCTGCTGGCGCGGGACGGCCGCGGCGCGGGCCGGGCGGTCCGCCGGCGGGTGGCGGTCGCGGTCGCGCTGGCCGCCGCCCTCGGGCTCGGCGCCTGGCTCACCGCGGCCCGGGACGGCGGCGGGGGCCAGGTCGGCATCGCCGCGCCCGGCCCCTCCGCCTCCTCCGCCGCGCCCTCGTCGTCCGGCTCCTCCCCCGCCCCCGAGGGCACGCCGGGCGGGCCGCTGCTCGGCGACCCCGCGGAGGTGGACCCGTGCGGCCTCACCGATGCGGCGGCGTTCACCCGGTTCGGGGAGGCCGAACTCGACCCGGCCTACGGCGGGTTCGACCGCTGCGACGTGCTCGTGTACCCGGCGGGCCAGGACGTCGTGGTGGACGTGAAGGTCTTCTACGACGAGGAGGAGCTCTCCGCGGACATGGCCCCCGCCCGCACCGAGCGCGGCGTGGGCGTGGTGGAGCCGGAGCCCGAGGAGGACGCCTGCGAACGCGCCCTCGTGCCGCCGGGAACCGAGGGCTTCGTGCTGTGGATCGGCGCGGACTACGAGAGCGAGCCGGGCGACATGCCGCTGTGCGAGATGGCGGACGTGGCGGCGGACCTGGCCGTGGACGCCCTCGGGGACGCCGTGGCCGCCGGACGCGAACTGCCGCGGCGCGACCTGCCCGCCGGCTCCCTCGGGCGGCGCGACGCCTGCACCCTGCTCGACCCCGGGGCGCTCGCCGGCGCCGTGCCCGGGGTGGACGCCGCCGATCCGGACATCGGCTTCGGGAACTGGTCCTGCCGCTGGTCGAGCACCAGCGAGGAGACGGACGTCGAGCTGCGCTTCGACCAGGGCGTCCCGCCCGGCGGCGGCGACGGCCGGCTCACCAGGCTGCACGGCCACGAGGCGTACGTCAGCCCAAAGGACGAGGGCGAGGACACCTGCGTGGTCCGCGTGCCGTACCGCAGCTACCCGTGGCACGGGAGCACCAAGGCGGAGGTGGTGCAGCTCGTGGTCGAGGGCGAACGGCCGGTCGACGAGCTGTGCGAGATGGCCGGCGACCTGGCGGCGGCGGCCACGCTGGAGGCGTTCGGCTCCTGACCCGACCCGATCTGCCCCGGGCCGGGGAGGGTCCCGAACGGAGGGGCGCACCCTGGGGCCGGGAAGACCCGGAAGACAGGGGTCCCGAGGGACGAAGGAGTTGAGCACGCATGAGGCATCGCGACAGCCTGGCCGGCGGGGGCGCCGAGGGGCCGCCGGGGACGCTGCACGCCCTGTCCACCGCGGGGCGCATCGAGGTGCGGCCCGAGCACAACCGCGTGGTCAGGTTCGGCCGCAACGATCCGCGGGTCGACCCCGAGGTCCACCTGCGGGTCGGGCACGACGACATGCGGGTGAGCCGCAGGCACGGCGAACTCACCTACCGGCAGGGCCACTGGTGGCTGCGGAACCTCGGGCAGCAGCTGGTGCGGCTCCCGCAGGGCAGGATGCTGCACACCAGCACCGACCCCGTCCCGCTGGCCGGCGGGTACACGCCGCTGTTCGTCAAGGGCTCGGGGGACCGCGAGCACCTGGTCGAGCTGTATGTGACGGGCGAGGAGCCGCGCCGCGGGCAGCCCGCCCCCGGGGCCCCCACCATCCCGCCGAAACGCTGGGAGATCACCGAGGAGGAGCGCGTCCTGCTGGTGATCATCGGCCAGGAGTACCTGCGGTACGAGCCGGACCCGCGCCCGCGCGCCTACAAGGAGGCGGAGGCGGTGCTCGCCTACCTGCCGTTCCCCAGCTGGAACCGGCGCAAGATCGAGCGCAAGATGGGCGAGTTGCGCCGGCGCCTGGAACAGCAGGGCACCTTCCCCTACAAGCTGATGCGCGAGGACGAGGCGGGGCCCTGCGACAACAACCTCCTGCACAACCTCCTCAAGGGCCTGGTCGAGTCCACCACCCTGGTGCCCCCGGACCTCGCCCTCCTCGACGACGACCTGGACGCCTGACCCGCCCCCGCCCGCGGCCCGGATGCGCCACGCCGCCGCCCCGTGCGTACGGCGGCCCCGCCGCCCACGGCCCCACCGGGGCGGCGGGGCCGTGGGCCGGGCGGGCGTCAGCGGGTGAGCGCCTTGCGCTTGCCGCCGCTGATCGGGATCTTGCGGGCCTTGGCCTGCTCGGCCAGCGGGATGCGCAGGGTGAGGACGCCGGCGTCGTAGGCCGCGTCGATCCGCTCGCTGTCCAGCGTCTCGCCGAGGAACAGCTGGCGGCTGAACCTCCCGCGCGGGCGCTCGGTGGCGAGGGCCTGGCTGCCCTCGGGGGCGGGCGAGGTGCGCTCGGCCGTCACCGTCAGCACGTTCCGCTCCACGTCCACGTCGATGCTCTCCGGGTCCACGCCCGGCAGATCGAAGTGGACCACCACCTCCTCGCCCGACCGGTAGGCGTCCATCGGCATGCCCACCGGCGCGGACGCCGTCCCGAAGAGGCGGTCGGCGAGCCGGTCGAACTCCCGGAATGGGTCCCGGAACGGGTCGGTACGCATGAGCATCGCGGTCATCTCCCTCCGTCTGCGACCTGTGACGAGATGCTCGTTGCTTCTTTATATACACCGCCCCATGAAAGTTGACAAGCCAAGGCTCATGTTCGTCGTATGTGCAGGTCAGAGCCCTGCTTCTGCGGCGTTTCTCCGGCGTGGTGGCGCGCGCGTACCGGACGCGCAGGGGGCGTCGCGCACAGGGAACCCCATGGGGTGAAGCGCTGAAGGCGCGGTTCGCCAGGCGCGGGTACGGCCCGACCTCGGGCGCGGGCCCGCGCGGCGGCCTGCCGCGCTCAGGCGGTGGGCTTCGACCCGGCGCCGGGGGGCGCGGCGGTGCCGGGGGCGAGGAGGTCGACGTCGGTGGCCGCCTTGGCCAGCAGCTCGACCATGGCCGCCTGGGCGCGGGGGGCGTCCTGGGCGTGGACCGCGTCGAGCACCGCGCGGTGGCTGGGGGCGGGGTCGTCGGCCGCCGGGTGGGAGTGGACCAGTCGGTCGCGTTCGCGCAGCCCCGGTTCGAGCAGCAGCTCCAGGCGGTCCAGGAGTTCGTTGCCCGTGGCGGCCAGCAGGGCGCGGTGGAAGGCGGCGTCCGCCTCGGCCGCCGCCGCCCAGTCGCCGCCCGCCTCCTCCATCGCGGCCAAGGCGGCGTCGAGGGCCGCCAGGTCGGACTCGGTGCGGCGCAGCGCGGCCCGGTGGGCGGCGGCCGGCTCGATGATGGCGCGGACCTCGGCGAGGTCGCGCATCAGCTGCTCCGACTCGCCGCCCTCGGCGCGCCAGCGGATCACGTCGGGGTCCAGGAGGTTCCAGGCGGCCCTGGGGCGGACGAACGTGCCGCGCTTCTGCCTGGCGTCGATCAGCCCCTTGCCCGCGAGCACCTTCAGCGACTCCCGCAACACGGTGAGGCTGACGTCCAGTTCCCGGCCGAGGGCCCGCACGTCGAGGGTGTCGCCCTCCGCGTACGCGCCGCGGACGATGCGTTCCCCCAGGTGGTGCACGACCTGCCCGTGCACCCCGCGGTTCGAGTAGGGCGCCATCCCGGCCCCCCTTCCCCGGCCTCTTTCGGCCTTGCGGCCTGTTCACGGCCTCTTCCGGGCCCCTCGCGTGCCCCTCATCCTAGCCTGTCCATTATTTATGAATACATCTTGACAGCCCGGGGTGCCGCCCCGACGATGAACCCACCGCCGACCGAGCCGCCCGACCGCCGCCGAACCGCCGCCGAACCGCAGGGAGCCGCTCATGCCGACCGCGCGAGGACGGGTCCCCCTCCCGCCCCTGACCGGCCACCTGGCGATGGGCGGCCCCGCCGGCGCCGCCGGGACGGTGGAGGTGGACAGCGTGAAGCTCTCCCGCGACGGGCGCCCCTGGCTGCCGGTGATGGGCGAGTTCCACTTCAGCCGCTACCGGGCGGCGGACTGGCGCGAGGAGCTGCTGAAGATGCGGGCCGGCGGCCTGGACACCGTCGCCACCTACCTGTTCTGGAACCAGCACGAGGAGTGCCGCGGCGTCCACCGCTTCGACGGCGACCTGGACGTGCGGCGCTTCCTGCTGCTGTGCCACGAACTCGGCCTGGCCGCCGTGGCCCGCATCGGGCCCTGGGCGCACGGCGAGTGCCGCAACGGCGGCTTCCCCGACTGGCTCGCGGAGACCGGCTGCCGCCCGCGCACCGACGATCCCGCCTACCTGGCGCTGGTCCGCCCCTACTACGCGCGCATCGCCCACGAACTGCGCGGCCTGTCCTGCCAGGAGGGCGGGCCGCTGGTGGCCGTGCAGATCGAGAACGAGCTCTACGACCAGCCGGGCCACCTGGCCACGCTGCGCCGGCTGGCCCAGGAGGCGGGGCTGCGGGCCCCGCTGTGGACCGCCACCGCCTGGGGCAACGCGCAGCTGCCCAGGGACGTGCTGCTGCCGCTGTACGGCGGCTACCCGGAGGCGTTCTGGGCGGACGCCTCGGCGGGCTGGGCCCGGGAGATGCGGCGGCACTACTTCTTCACGCCGATCCGCGACGACCACGCCATCGGCGCCGACCTGCGCGACGCCACGCCCGCGGGCAGCGGGCCCGACGACGCCCGCCACCCCTTCGCCACCTGCGAACTCGGCGGCGGCATGGCCATCGCCTACCACCGCCGCCCCCTCGTGCCGGCCGCCGACGTGGCCGCGCTGGCGCTGACCAAGCTGGGCAGCGGCTCGGTGTGGCAGGGCTACTACCTGTACCACGGCTGCTCGCAGCGGCAGGGGCTCCGGCTGCCCAACCAGGAGTCCCACGCGACCGGTTACCCCAACGACCTGCCGCGCGTGACCTACGACTTCCAGGCCCCGCTCGGGGAGTTCGGCCAGGTGCGGCCCTCCTTCGCGGCGCTGCGCGCCCAGCACCTCTTCCTGCGGGAGTGGGGCGGCGAGCTGGCCACCCTGCCCTCCGCCCTGCCCGAGGAGCGGCCCGCCGGCCTGGACGACCGCGAGACGCTGCGCTGGGCGGTGCGCTCCGGCGGCGAGCGGGCGTTCGTCTTCGTCAACAACCACCAGCCGCACGAGCCGCTGCCCGACCACCACGGCGTGCGGTTCACCGTGGAGTTGCCCGGCCGGACGGTGACCTTCCCGGCGGCCCCGGTGACCGTGCCCACCGGCGCCCACTTCGTGTGGCCGGTCGGCCTGGACCTGGGCGGGGGCGTCAGGCTCGACTGGGCGAGCGCGCAGCCGGTGACCCGGCTGACGGTGGACGGCCTGCCGCTGACCGTGCTCGGCGCCACCGCCGGGATCACCCCGCAACTCGGCTTCCCCGCCGGCACCCGCCTCCGCCTGCCCGAGGGCGGCCTGGCGCGGCGGGAGGAGACGCCGGACGGCACGGTGGTGACCGTCACGGAACCCGGCACCGGCGCGCTGTTCGACGTCGCAGGGCCCGGCGGCCGGGCCAGGCTGCTGGTGCTCGCCGCCGCGCAGGTCCCGCTGGTCCAGCGGCTGCGCGCCGGCGGCGCGGACAGCCTGGTGCTCTGCGCCGGCCTGCTCGTCGAGGACGCCCCCGGGGCGGGCCAAGGCGGCGGCGAGCCGGGGGAGGTGCGGGTCCACACCGAGGCCGCCGAGGTCGAACTCCGCTTCCTGCCCGCCCCGGCGGCGCCGGCCGCCTTCGGCCCCGCCACCCTCGAACCCGGCGGCGCCGACGGCGCGTTCACCCGGTTCACGCTCCGGGCGCCCGCCGCCCCCGGCGCCCCGCGCGTGGCGTGCCTGCGCGAGCGGGCGCGTGCGGCCCCGGCGCGCACCGGCGGCCCGGCGGGCCGCGCCTCGGCGCCCACGGACGCCGACTTCGCGCACGCCGCCGTCCACCACGTCACCCTGCCCCCCGACACCTTCGCCGCCGAGGGCGAGGCGTTGCTGCGCGTCCGCTACACCGGCGACGCCGCCCGCGCCTATGTGGCGGGCCGGCTGGTCGCCGACCACTTCTGGTACGGCCCCGACTGGGAGATCGGCCTGCGGGCGCACGCCGAGGAGGCGCTTGTGCACGGGGTGGAGCTGCGGGTGCTGCCGCTGGCGGCCGGGAGCGAGGTGTACGTCGACCCCTCGGCGCGGGCGGGCCTCGACGCGGCCCGCACCACGGCCCGCGTGGACCGGGTCTCCCTCCATCCCCTGCACCGGCTCCGGCTCCGCCTGGGCCACCCCGCGCCGCGGGACGGCGCCGCCCACCGGCCCCCGCCCACCGGCCGCCCCGCTCACCGTTCACCGTCCGCAGCCGACTGAAAGGCCCCCGCACCGTGCCCACCCCGCTGCCCGGCCACCTGCCCGACAAGCTGACCATCTCGCTGTGGGACTTCACCTGGTACACCCGCAGCGGGCCAGGCGAGCCCTTCGCCGACCTGGACCTGGCCTTCGCCGAGGCCGTGGACCGCGGCTACAACACGGTCCGGATCTGCGCGATGCCGTTCCTCCTCTTCGGCTCGGGCCTCGACACCACCCGGCTGCGGCTCGGGCCGCTCGGCGGCGCCTACGGGCAGCGGGTCCGCTGGTACGACGTGGCCGGGAACACGGAGATCGACGGGCGCGCCCGGCTGCTCGCCCTGTTCGAGGCGGCGCGGCGGCACGACTGCTTCGTCATCCTCTCCAGCTGGGAGTACCAGCAGAGCCCCTCCTTCTGCCGGGACCGCGACTGGTTCGACGCGCTGACGGCGGTGGCGCCCGAGCGCAGGCCGGAGGCGCTGGCCGAGGCGCTCGCCGACCTCGTCGACTTCCTCGCCGCCCACGGCGGCCTCCACGACCGGATCGCCTTCACCGAGTTGCACAACGAGGTCCAGGCGGGCCACCTCGCCGACGGGCTGCCGGGCGAGGACCCGGTGGTGGAGCTCGGCCCGCGCCTGGCGCGCGGCGTGGCGCGCTTCAAGGAGCGCCACCCCGACCTGCCCGTGACCGTCAACTACGCCGGGGTACCCGTGGGTTCGCTGCGCGGCATCCCGGCGGGCGTGGATGTCGCGGTCTTCCACCCGTACGTCTACGGCGTGCTGGACGAGCTCATCGGCACCTTTGCGCTGCGGGACGAGGAGCGGCTCTTCCCGCAGGAGGAGGCCCGCCGGGCGCTGCTGCGGCCGGGCGCCCCCGACCTGGCGGACTGGGCGCCGCCCGAGGCCGAACGCCGGCGGCTCGCGGCCACGATCGTGGGGCCGCGCGAGGTGTACGTCCACGACTGGTGCGACCCGGCGAAGTGGGACGCCTGGCTGTACGCGCGCTACGGCGCGCACCGGGTGGCGATGGAGCAGCGGCTGCACGAGTGGATCGCGGCGGCGGCCGACTGGGCCCTGGGGGCCGGGGTGCCGCTGGTCTTCGGGGAGGGCTGGATCGGGTACACGCCGCGGTTCGGCACCTTCGAGGAGGGGCCGGTGGGCGCGGAGTTCTGCCGGCGCGCGGTGGCGGAGAGCGCACGCGTGGGGGCGCGCGGGACCCTGGTGTGCTCCAACGCGGCGCCGCACCACGCGATGTGGGGAGATGTGGCGCTCCAGCGGGAGTGCAACGCCCTCTTCCGCGGCTGAGGCTCGCGCCCCGGCGCCCGCGCTCCCGGCGCCCGCGCCCCCACCCCTCGCGCGCCCCCGCACCCGCCTCCCGGGACTCGCCGCCCGGGACCGGCCGCCCGGCGCCGGCCGGTCAGCGCAGGGTGGTGCCCGGGGGCGTGTGCAGCAGGGGCAGTTCGTCGCGGTGGGGGAGTCCCTCCCAGTCGCCCGAGGTCGCCACGGCGAACGCGCCGCAGGTGGTGGCCCGCGCCAGCCGCTCCGCGGGCCCGAGCCCGTCGAGCAGCCCCGACAGGTACCCGGCGCAGAAGGCGTCCCCGGCGCCCACCACGTCCCGCACCGGCACGGCCGGGGCCGCGGCGTGCACCCCGCCGGGCGCCTCCCGCGCGTACCGGTCCGCGCCCCGGCCGCCCCGGGTGATCAGGACCTCGCGCACCCCGGAGCCGAGCAGGGAGGCGACCTGCTCCTCCTCGGCCGCCGCCTCCGGACCGGCGACGAGCGGCAGTTCGTCCTCCGAGGCGATCAGCACGTCCACGTGGGGCAGCAGGGGCCGCAGCGCGGCGGCGGCCGCCTCGGCCGGCCACAGCCGGGTGCGGTGGTTGACGTCGAGGACGACGGTCCAGCCGTGGGCGTGGCCGTGCCGTGCCGCCTCGCGCACGCAGGCGAGCGGGCCCTCGCCCAGCGCCGCGGTGATCCCCGTCAGGTGCAGCATCCTGGCCCCGGCGGCCAGGGCGGGCGCCAGGTCCTCCGGCCGCTGCCTGGAGGCGGCCGAGCCCGCCCGCCAGTAGTGCACCCTGGCGAGGTCGGCCACCCGGGCCTCCCGCAGCATCGCCCCCGTCGGCGCCCCGGGGTCGAGGGTGGCGTGCGCGACGTCCACCCCCTCGCCCCGCAGGGCCCGCAGCGCCACCCGCCCCGGCTCGTCCGCGCCGAGGCGCCCGGCCCAGCGCGCGCGGTGGCCGAGCCGGGCCAGGCCCACCGCGACGTTCGCCTCGGCGCCGGCGAGCGTCAGCCTGGCCCCGCCGCCCACCGCGAGCGGCCCCTCGGCCTGCACGGACAGCATGACCTCGCCGAAGGTGAGCACGTCCACGCCCGCCGGGCCGCTCACCGCGCGCCTCCCGCCGCGCAGGCCGCCCTGAGGGCGCGGGCGCGCTCGCGCAGCGCGGCCAGGTCGCCGCCTTCTGCGGCGTCGCCGAGCAGCGGGCCGCCCACCCCGACGGCCACCGCGCCGGCCGCCAGGTAGTCCGGCGCCGAGGCGGCGTCCACGCCGCCCACCGGGACGAGGGGCAGCCCGGGGAAGGGGTCGCGCAGCGCCCTGACGTAGCCGGGGCCCACCGCCGAGGCGGGGAACAGCTTGACGGCCGTGGCCCCGGCCGCGCGGGCCGCCACCACCTCCGTCGGCGTCAACGCGCCCGCGAGCACGGGGAGTTCGGCCTCCACGGCCGCGGTCACGCCCGCGCAGAGGGCGGGGGTGACGATCCACTCCGCGCCGGCCTCGCGGGCCCGCAGCAGGTCCTCGCGGGTGAGGACGGTGCCCGCGCCCACCCGCGCCGCGCCGGCCGTCTCGCGGACGGCGTCGGCGATCACCCGGCAGGCGTCCGCGGTGGTCAGCGAGACCTCGATCAGGCCGATGCCCTCCTCGGCGAGCGCGAGCACGGCCCGCAGCGCGGCCGCGGCGTCCCGGCCGCGGACCACGGCGGCCAGCCGCTCCTCGCGCAGCCGCGTCTCGAAGGCGGTGATGTCCATGGTGCCCTTCCGTTGCCTTCCCAGGTCCTCGCCCTGGCCGGTTCCTGCCTTTCCCGCTACGCGCCGGGTCCTTGCCCCGCCCGGTCCCTGCCCGCTCCTCACCACTCCGCGAAGGAGCCGTCGGGGTGCCGCCAGATCGGCCCGCGCCAGTCCGGCTCGCGGCCGTCCGCCTGCCGCACGGCCCGCTCGTCCACCTCCACCCCGAGCCCGGGGCCGGTGGGGCGGCGGAAGTGCCCCTCGTGGAAGCGGAACACCTCGCGGTCCACCACGTAGTCCAGCAGTTCCGCGCCGGTGTGGTAGTGGATGCCGATGCTCTGCTCCTGGATGAGGAAGTTCGGCGTGGCGAAGGCGATTTGCAGGCTCGCGGCCAGCGCCACCGGGCCGAGCGGGCAGTGCGGCGCCAGGGGCACGTCGAAGGTCTCGGCGAGCGCGGCGATGCGGCGCACCTCCGAGATGCCGCCCGCGTGCGAGAGGTCGGGTTGCAGGACGGCGATCCCGGCCTGGAGCGCGGGCAGCACCTCCGTGCGCGAGTAGAGCCGCTCGCCCGTGGCCAGCGGCACCGGCGAGGCGGAGACGAGCCCGCCGAGCAGCGGGGTGTACTCCGGCAGCAGCGGTTCCTCCGCGAACAGCGGGTTGGTGGGCGCGAGCAGCGGCAGCACCTTCCGGGCGTTCGCGAGGGCGAACCTGCCGTGGAAGTCGACGGCGAAGTCGCGGTCGGGCCCCAGGGCCTCGCGGGCGGCCTCGGCGCGGCCGACGACCAGGTTCAGGTCGGTGACGGTGGCCAGGCGGTTCATCCGGCCGCTCGCGTTCATCTTCACCGCGGTGAAACCTGCCTCCACCTGGGCGCGGATCGCGTCGGCCACCTCGCCAGGCTCGTCCCCGCCCACCCAGCAGTAGGCGCGCACCCGCTCCCGCACCGGGCCGCCGAGCAGGACGTGCACGGGCACGCCGAGCGCCTTGCCCGCGAGGTCCCACAGCGCCTGGTCGAGCCCGGCGACGGCGCTGGAGAGCACCGGGCCGCCGCGGTAGAAGGAGCCCTTGGTCATCAGCTGCCAGTGGTCCTCGATGCGCAACGGGTCCTTGCCCACGAGCAGTTCGGCCAGCTCGTGCACGGCGGTGCGGACGGTGGCGGCGCGGCCCTCGACGACGGGCTCGCCCCAGCCGACGAGGCCCTCGTCGGTCTCCACCCGGCACAGCAGCCAGCGCGGCGGCACGGAGAAGGTCTCGACACGGGTGATCTTCACGACGGATTGCTCCAGGCTCGACGGGCGCGGTGCGCGGGCCGCGAGGGGCGGATGCGCAGGGGGGCGTGCGGAACGCGGGGCAGGGGCGCGGAGGGCGGGGGGTGCGCCGTTTCCCGGGCGCGGGCGCCGGTCACGAGCTGGTCTTCAGCACGCTCCAGCCGCCGTCCACGACGAGGGAGGCGCCGGTGACGTACGAGGCGTCCTCGTGCAGCAGGAAGGCGATCGCCCGGGCCACCTCCTCCGGGCGGCCGAGGCGGCGGGCCGCGGTCTGGAGGGCGCTCTTGCGGCGGTCCTCCTCGCCGATCCCGTCCCAGGCGGGGGTGAGCACCGGCCCCGGGAGAATCGCGTTCACCCGCACCTCGGGCCCGTACTCCACCGCCAACTGCCTGGCCAGGCCGGTGAGTCCGGCCTTGGCCGCGGCGTAGGCCGGGCGGCCTGGCAGGCCCACGAGGGCGTGCACCGAGGAGACGAGGACGGCGCTGCCGCCGGTGGCGCGCAACCCGGGCAGGCAGGCGCGGAAGCCGAGGAACGCGCCGGTGAGGCCCACGTCGAGCTGCCGGTTCCAGTCGGGCAGCGGGGTGCGGTCCGCGGCGGCGAGGGTGACGGTGGTGGCGTTGGAGACCAGGCCGGAGACCGGGCCGAAGCGCGCGGTCGCGGCCTCGGCGGCCCGCTGCCACTGCCGTTCGTCGGAGACGTCGCAGTGCGCGAAGGCGGCCTCGCCGCCGTCCCGCCCGATCGCCTCGGCCACCGCCTCGCCGCCCGCGTCGTCCACGTCCGTGACCAGCACGCCCGCGCCCTCGGCCGCGAGCCACCGCGCGGTGGCGGCGCCGATGCCCGAGGCGGCCCCGGTGACGAGGATGCAGCGGCCTTCGAACCTGGCCTGGGCGAGGGGCGGCAGAGCGGGCACGGGGACCTCCAGGCGGGGGGACCTCCGGGCCGGGGGTCCCGAAGGGGACCAGCGCCGCCATTAAATATGAATTATTGGGGGCTGCCAAGGGGCCCCGCGCGGGCCGGGCGGGCCGGGCGCCGCCGCGGGCCCGTGCGGCCTCCGCGCACCGCCGGTGGCTCAGCCCGCGTCGCCGCGCGCCCGGCCCGCCTCGCCGGAGGGGGTGGGCGTGGCCCCCGCGAGCAGCCCGTCGACGAGGGCGCGCAGGCCCTCGGGATACGTGTCGCGGGCGGCCAACTCGGGCCACCGCGCGCCGATGGCGGCCAGGTGCGGCACCCGGGAGGCGTCGAGGCTGCCGAAGCCGGTGGGCCGCCCGCCCGCGGCCCGCCGCCCGGCCGAGTGGGCGCGCACCAGGATCTCGCCGACGGTGTAGTACCAGACGCCCCGGAAGAGGCCGACGGCCTGGGCCTGCGTGCAGCCGTGCCCCACGGCCCCGGACACGATGCCCTCCACCATCCACAGCGCCGACTCGTCGAGGAGCCCGACGAACCCGTCGGTCGTGGCGACCTCCGCGGCCCACGGCCAGGCGGCCAGGGCGTCGTGCAGCGCGGTGGCGGACGCGAGGATGCGCGCGCGCGGCTCCTCGGGCAGCGGGGGGCGTTCGAGCCGGTCGACGTAGTCGTTGAGCAGGAGGATCAGCAGATCCCCCTTGTCCCGCATGTGGTGGTACAGGGTCGTGGCCCCGATGCCGGCCTCGGCGGCGAGCCGGCGGATCGTCAGCTTCTCCCAGCCGTCCCGGTCGATGAGCCGGCGCGCCGCCGCCAGGATCTGCGCCCTGGAGGTGAGGCGGGGGCGGCCGGTGCGGCCCTGCGGCGGCGGCGACGCCGAGGAGGCCGACGAGGCGGAGGAGGCGGGCGGTGGGGGCGGTGGGGCCATCGCCCCATCATGCCGTCCCCCCGCCCCCCGCCGGGAAACGGTCACGGCCCGGCCGTGCGCGTTCGACAGCGGTCCGATCCGGTGCTACTTTCGGAACGCGTTCGAAAAGTCGGGAAGACGGCGCCGGAAAGGGAGTTCGGAATGGGAAAGAGCACGGGAGGGCGGCCGGGGCTGACGCTCGCCACCGTGGCCGTCGTGCAGTTCATGGTGTCGCTCGACCTCTCGGTGGTGAACGTCGGACTGCCGCGCATCGCCACCGGCCTCGGCTTCGACCCGGTCGGCCTGACCTGGGTGATCCACGCCTACGCCCTCACCTTCGGCGGGCTGCTGCTGCTCGGCGGCAAGGCCGCCGACCGCTACGGCCGCAGGCGCGTCCTGCTGCTCGGGCTCGGCCTGTTCGGCCTCGCCTCGCTCGCCGGCGGCCTCGCCCGCGAGCCGGGACAGCTCCTCGCCGCCCGCGCGGCCCAGGGCGTCGGGGCCGCCGCCCTGGCGCCGGCCGCGCTGGCGCTGCTGACCGCGACCTTCCCCACCGGCCGCGCCCGCGTGCGGGCCTTCGGCATCTGGAGCGCGGCGAACGCGGCCGGGGGCGCCTTCGGCGTCCTCGTCGGCGGCCTGCTCACCGAGTACGCCGGCTGGCGCTGGGTGATGCTGGTGAACGTGCCGATGGCCGCCGGGGCCCTGGCCCTGGCCAGGCGCGGCGTTGCCGCCCAGCCGCCGGCCGCCCGCGGCGGCCGCCCCGACGTGCTCGGCGCCGTCCTGGCCACCGGCGGCATGAGCCTGCTGGTGTTCGGCGTGGTGCGCACCGACCGGTACCCGTGGACCTCCCCGGTCACCCTGACGACCCTGGCGCTCGCCGCCGCGCTGCTGGCCGCGTTCCCCTTCGCCGAGCGGCACACCACCCGCGAACCGCTCGTGCGGCCCGGCCTGTTCGCCCACCGCACGGTCGCCGGCGCGAACGCCTGCAACCTCCTGATCGGCGCGGCCATGGCCTCGGCCTTCTACTTCGCCTCGCTCTACCTCCAGGGCGTCCTGGGCAAGGGCCCCGCCCTGACCGGGGCCATGTTCCTGCCCTTCGCCCTCGGGGTGGTCGCCGGCTCCGTGCTCGCCATCAGGCTCGGGTACCGATTCGCCCCCCGCACCCTCCTGATCTGCGGCGCGCTCACCACCGCCGCGGGGCTCGCCTGGTTCGCCCTGATCAGCCCGGACGGCTCCTTCGCCGCCGACGTCCTCGGGCCCTCGATCGTCGCCAGCGTCGGCTTCGGCCTCTGCCTGGGGCCCGTCGTCTCCACGGCCACCGCGGGCGTCGCGCCCCACGAGAGCGGCACCGCCTCGGGACTGCTCAACAGCTCGCGCCAGATCGGCGCCTCGCTCGGACTCGCCGCCCTCGGCACCGCCGCCCACGAGCGCACCGGCCGGACACTCACGCCCGCCACCCTCAACGACGGGTACGCGCTCGGCTTCGCCCTCAGCGCCGCGCTCCTGCTCGCCGCCGTCCTGCTCGCCCTCATCGTCCTGCCCGCCACAGGCTCCCCGGCACGGGCCGCCGGGGCGGCCGGAGCCGGGGGAGCCGGGGCGGCCGGGGGAGCGGGGGCGGCCGGGGGCGCGGGCGAGCGCGAGGCGCTGCCCGTCCCGGACTGACCCGCGCCCGGCCCGCCCCGGGACCCGACCGGCCGCCGGGGCCCGGCGGCCGGCCCGTCGCCGCCCCGGCGGTCGCCGCGCGGCGGATCGCGCCGTACGGCGACCGCCGGGCGGGCCGTTCGCCGCGCGGGACGACCGTTCGGCGCTCCGGGGCGGCCCGCGCGTTGCCGCCGGGCGCGTGCGCGGTCATAGTGGCGAGTAGGTGCAAGCGCTTGCCAAAGCGTGCATAGGTGATGAATCGATTCATATTCGACGCCCGCGCAAGCCCTTGCCGCCAGAGCCGCGCACCACCCCGCACCACCCCCGCACTGCTCCGCACCACCCCCGCACGCCCCCGCACCACCCCCCGCACCACCCCTCCGCACCGCTCTTCGGGTGCCCTCCGAAGCCCTTCCGACCCAGCACACAGGAGCGAGCAATGAAAGGAACGCCCCGCGAGACCCCGCGGCACGCGCCGACCCCGAGGGGAATCCGCGGCGCCCTCCGGAAGGCCGCCGCCGCGCTGCCGGCCGTGTTCGCCGCCGCGGTGGCCGCGGTGGCCGCGCTGGTGGCGCTGCCCACCTCCGCCGCCGCGGCCCCCGCCGCCTCCGGGCCCACCGTCTACATCGCCGGCGACTCCACCGCGCAGACCTACACCTCCTCCTACGCGCCGCAGACCGGCTGGGGCCAGGTCCTCGACCGCTACTTCTCCGACGCGGTCACGGTCTCCAACCACGCCATCGGCGGGCGCAGTTCGCGCACCTTCGTCGAGGAGGGCCGGCTCCAGGCGATCCTCGACGTCATCCAGCCGGGCGACTATCTCCTGGTGCAGTTCGGCCACAACGACGCCTCGGCCAGCATCCCCGAGCGCTACACCTCGCCCGAGGACTACAAGGAGTACCTGCGCAACGACTACATCGGCGGGGCCCTGGCCCGCGGCGCCACCCCGGTGATCGTCACCCCGGTCTCGCGCCGCGACTACGACACGGCCACCGGGAAGTTCAACGTCTCCTTCGCCGCGTACGTGCAGAAGGCCGTCGAGGTGGCGCAGGAGGAGGGCGTCCCGCTGATCGACCTCTCCGCATCCAGCCGCGCCTACCTGGACTCCATCGGCCCCGAGGCGGCCAAGGACGTCTTCCTGTGGACCGATCCCGGGGAGTACCCGAACCGCCCCGACGGCACCCAGGACAACACGCACTTCCAGACCTACGGCGCGCTGCAGATGGCCCGCCTCGTCGCCAGGGAACTCGCCGGCGAGGGGCTCCCGCTCTCCGCCCAGGTTCTCGGCACCACCGCGGACGTGTACGACCTCGGCCCCTCCTCCGGGCCGGTCGCCTCCTCCTACACGCAGGTCACGGCCGCCACCACCTACACCGCGGCCCGCGGCTTCGGGCTGGTGGGCGCCACCCCGATCGAGCGGGACCGCGGCAGCGCGATGAACGCGCTCCAGCGGGACTTCGTGGCCCTGTTCAACAGCCAGTACGAGTTCCGCGCCGACCTGCCGAACGGCGTGTACGACGTGCGCGTCAACGTCGGCGACGCCACCGGCTCGGCCCGCACCAACCTCACCTTCGAGAACGCGGTCTCCGGCCGGCTCGCGCCCGCCTCGGGCACGGCCGCGGTCCAGACGTTCAGCGGCATCACCGTCTCCGACGGTCAGTTGAACGTCCTGATCTCCGGCGAGACGGGACACCTGAACGCCCTGGAGATCCTCCCGGCCTCCTGAGCCGGGCACCGACCGGTCCGGGCGCCCCCCTCCGGCCCCCGAGGGCGCCCGGACCACCCTCCCCACAGCCCGCCTCGTCCCCGCCGGCCACCCCCGTGCGCGCCCTCGGGAGCGCGCCCCCCCGCCGGGGGTGTACGTAGCGACACCCCCGGTTCGGGCCGTGAGCCCAGTGCCGCGGCCCGCCGCGCTCCGTAGCGTCGAGGACAGGGCGCACAGGAGGCGCACAGGACCCGATGCGGCGGGCGCCGAAGAGGCGGGCGGCGAGGAAGACGAGGGAGACCATGTTCCGAAGGAACCGGGAGCGGGGGCACGGCCCCAGCGCGGAGGCGCTGCGGCTGGTCAAGGTCGGCAAGGTGTACCGGGCGGGCGGCCAGGACGCCGGGAAGCCGGGGGAGGCCGGGGACCGGGAGAGCACCGTGACCGCCCTGCACGACGTGACGCTGAGCCTGCCCACGGGCAGCTTCACCGCGGTGATGGGCCCCTCGGGCTCGGGCAAGTCGACGCTCCTGCAGTGCGCGGCCGGGCTTGAGCGGCCGGACAGCGGGATCGTCGTGGTGGACGGCGAGGAGGTGACGGCCGGGGACGAGGCACAGCTTGCGGTCTTCCGCAGGCTGCGGATCGGCTTCGTCTTCCAGCAGTACAACCTGCTGCCGACGCTCACCGTGCTGGAGAACACCACGCTGCCGCTGCGGCTGGCCAGGCGGCGGGTCAACCTGCCCAGGGCGCGCGAGATTCTGGGCCAGGTCGGTCTCGGGGACCGGCTGGGGCACCTGCCGGATCAGCTCTCCGGCGGGCAGCGTCAGCGGGTGGCCATCGCCCGGGCCCTGGTCACCGAGCCGAGCGTGATCTTCGCCGACGAGCCCACCGGCGCGCTCGACCTGCGCAGCGCCCGGGAGGTGCTCGCGCTGCTGCGTGAGGCGGTGAGCCGGCACGGCAGGACCGTGGTCATGGTGACCCACGACCCGGTCGCCGCCTCGTACGCCGACGCGGTGCTGTTCCTCGCCGACGGCCGCCTGGCCGGGAGCCTTGCGGCCCCGACGGTGGACGCGGTCGCCGAACGCCTGGCGCACCTGGGCGACGAGGTGTACGCCGCCGGCCGGCCCGAGTTCCGCGCGGGGGTGTGAGGGATGTTCCTGCTTGCGATGCGTTCGCTGCGGCAGCGGCCCGGCCGCTTCGCCGGCACCCTGCTGGCCGCGTTCCTGGGCGCGGCGATCACCATGACGTTCAACTCCCTGCACGACACGGCGGCGGCGCCCGGCATCGACGACGCGAGCGCCGAGACGCTGAACCTGTCCGGCGGCGTGGTCGGCGGCTACGGCACCCTGCTGGTCTTCTTCGCCATCGCCTCGACGCTGACCGTCACCGTCCGGCAGCGAGAGGAGGAGATGGAACTCCTGCGCCGCACCGGGGCGACGCCGCGGCAGCTGGGCCGGATGGTGGTCGGCGAGGCCGCGGTGGTGGCGCTGGCCGCCACCGTGCTGGCCATCCTGCCCGCCATGCTGGGCGGCCGGGTGCTGCTGGGGATGTTCCACGACAGCGGGCAGGTGGCGCGGGACGTGGACTACGCCTTCGGGCCGATCGCCCTCTCCGCCGGCTTCGGGGTGACGCTGCTCGCCTCGGTGGGCGCCGCGTTCCTCGCGGTGCGCCGCGCCACCCGCGCCGGGCGGCGCGCCCCGCGCACCCGCCTGCGCGCCCTCGGCGGCGCCCTGGCGCTGCTCGGCGGCGCGGCCGGGGTCTCCACGACCTTCGCGCTGGACGCCACCGACCCGATACTGATGGCGCCCGCCGCCGAGGGCGCGATCCTGCTGTCGATCGGCCTTGCGGCCTTCTCGCCGGCCCTGCTGCGGGCGCTGCTCGCCTGCCTGGGGCGGCCGTTCGCGGCCCTCGCCGGGCCGAGCGGCTACCTGGCGGTGCTCAACCTGCGGCGCAACGCGGCGCGGCTGGCCGGAATACTGATGCCGCTGGTGCTCTTCACCGGCATCGCCACGGCCACGCTGTGCATGCAGGCGGTCGAGAGCGACGCGATCGAGGCGTCCGGCCTGACCAAGTCGGTCGAGGACAAGAACATGGAGACGCTGAACCTGATCGTCGTCGGCATCATCGTGGTCTTCGCCTGCGTCATGCTGATCAACAGCCTGTACGCGGCCACCGCCTACCGGGTGCGGGAGTTCGGCCGCCAGCGGCTGACCGGCGCCACCCCGCGGCAGGTGATCGGCATGGTCGGCGCCGAGGCCACGCTGCTGACGGTCACCGGCGTGCTCCTGGGCACGGCCGCGGGCCTGGCGGGCCTCGTGCCCTTCACCCTGGTCCGCGCCGACGAGGCCCTGCCGGGGCAGGCCCCGTGGATCTGGCTGGGCATCGTGGCCGTCGCCGTCGCCGCAACGGTGGTGACCGCCGTCGCCACGGCCCGCCGCGGCCTGCGCGTCCCGGCCGTCGCCGCGGTCGCAGTGGCCGCCTGACCCCGCACCTGCGCTCCGCGCCCGCCGCCCCGGCCCGCCGCCTCGACCGCGGCGGGCCACGGGCGCGAGGGTTACCGGCTGCCGGTGGGGCAGGGGATGTCGGGGCGAGGGCACAGCAACAGGGCGCGGCAGGCGTAGTTGTTGTGCACCGAGGTGTAGCCGAACATCACGTCGGCAGGCTGCGCGAGACGCGTCTCGGCGCACTCGATGACCCAGCCCGTCGGGTCTTCCCGGCGCCACTCGGGCACCGAGTGCGGCGGCATCGGCTGCTCGTCCATCGCTTTCCGCAACCACGCGATCGCCTGGTCGCGCTGGCCGGCCCCGAAGGCAGGGCCGTCAGCCTTGCGGCTGGCGAGGTAGGTGGCGATCGGAGCCGCGGGCGGGTGCTCGCGCAGGGTCCAGGCATACGGGTGCCAGTGGTATTCGACCTTTTCCCAGTGGCCTGACGGCACGGTGTAGTCGGGCATGAGCGCTCCCGATGGCGTTGAGGAAAGAGACCGTGCCTGGTGGCTACCGGATTCATGGCCGCTCAGGTCTGAGCGCGCCGTCCCGCGTGACGATGGGGGACGTTCCCCGCAGCCAAGGCCACGGCCGCACCGGTCGGCTGTTGTTCCGCTGCGCCTGGCCGGGATTGGCATTGAGCCGTGGTCGGTCGGACTCATAGCGTGGTGTCCTCGGGAGGAACCGACCATGAAGATGCAGCAGGAACCGGCGCCCGCGGCGGGCGGGAGCTGCGGAGAGGGCCCACGAACTCGCCGTGCCCGCGTATCCGATACGGCGGCCGGGGTCGCGGACTCCCCGCCTCGGGCGGCACGCGGGGCGCAGGCGCAGCGTCGGCCCGCGCCGGTTGACGAGGTGCTGACCTCTCTCCTCCCGGAGGGTGAATCGCTCGCGCCTCCGGCCACCGAGAGAGGGCGGCGCGTCGGGATGCGCGAGGCAGACCTGATCCTGCGCCGCTGCCACGCGTTCAGGCTGGCCGACGACGTGGTGGCGGGGGGCGATCTCGTCGCCCCGGTGATGCGGGAGCTGAAGGCGGCGAAGGAGCTCTACACCCATTCCGCGCACACCGGGGCCGTCGGCCGCGCGTTGCTCACCGGCATCGCCGAACTGGCACAGCTGGCGGGCTGGGTGGCCTCGGATGCCGAAGGGCTGCCGGGGGCCGACCCCGCGCGGCTCTACCGGCTGGGCGCAGCGGCGGCCAAGGAGGCGGGCGACCGCCCGCTGCTGGGGCACCTCCGTGGCTCGCTGGCCTACTACGAGACCAACCGCGGCAACACCGCGCTGGGAGCACAGATCGCCCACACGTTGCGAGGCGAGTCCGGCGAGGAGGCGCCGCCGCGCGCCCGGTCGGTGGCCTCGGATCGCATCGCCTGGTGTTCGGTACGCCTGGGCGATACGCAGACCGCGCTGCGGGCGGTCGAGCAGTCCATCGAGGACCTGGAGGAGTTCGAGCCGGGCGAGGACGACAACCGGCGGTGGCTGTACTGGGTGAGCCACGCCGAGCGCACGGTGATGCAGGCCCGTGTGTACACGGAGGCGCGCCGTCCCCTTCACGCCGTGCCGTTGTTGCGGACGGTGCTGCACAGCTACCCGGCGACCCACACCCGCGAACTCGCGCTCTACCGATCCTGGTTGGCCATCGCCCTGCTGGACGCCAACGAGCCGGAAGAAGCAGCAGGCGTGGCCAGGCAGATGCTGGAGCTGTCGGCCACCGTGCCGTCGGCCCGTGCCGCGGCGCGAGGGGAACTGCTGGTACGGAGGCTTCGCGAGCACGACGACGTCCCGGAAGTGGCCGACGTCCTGGCCGACTGGGCATGACGCCCACCCCAGGGCGGTGGCGACGCCCACCCCAGGGTGGTGGCGAGGGCATTCGCTGTTCCCGACGTTGTGTCAGGAGTACCGTTTCGAGGTGTCTGGCCGAGACAAGGAGTCACCTCACTATGTCTGCCTCTCTCGGCGACAGGCTGCGCGAGGCACGCAAGCGCGCCGGTCTGTCGCAGCGTGAACTCGCGCGCCACTCGGGCGTCTCCTACTCCCTCATCACCAAAATCGAGCAGGACGAGCGCCGGGACACCCGCATGGAGACCCTGCACCGACTCGCCCGCGTCCTCGACACGACGACCACCGCCCTGCTCACCGAGCCTGCCGTCGACGATCCTTCTGCGGACGGCCACTCGACGCCCCCGCAGTGGCATGGTGTGCAGGACGCCCTGACGGACACGGCCACCGACGTGGCTGAGGCGCCGACCCTCCGAGGCGTCCAGGAACTGGCCGAAGCAGCGGTGCGCGCTTACCGCAGCACCGACTATGACGCCCTCGCCGTTCTCCTCCCCGGACTCATCCGCGACTCGCACACGCTGGCCGAGATCACGCCACAGGGCGGCCCCCTGCGCGTGCGGGCGCTGACCATGGCCGGCCGGCTGATGACCCAGACCCGGCAGTACGCCGTGGCCGATACCGCGCTGAGCCGGGCGATGCACTATGCGCCCGATACCCCCTTCGCGGTGGCCGCGGTTGATCTGCGGTGCTGGCTGCTCCTGCGGCGCGGCCGGGTGGAGGAGGTGCTTGAGCTGGTGGCGCAGTGGGCCGACCAGATCGAGCCGCGATTTCCGCGAGCCACCCCCACCGAGCTGTCGCTCTACGGCTGGTTGCTGCTGCGTGGCGCCGCGGCCGCCGGACGTGACAACCGGCCCGACGAGGCGAAGGGGATGCTGCGGCTGGCGGAGGCCGCGGCGGTGGCGGCGGGACGTCCTCACCAGCTGCGTCAACTGGGCTTCATCCACACGTTCAGCGTCAGCGCCGTGCGGATGCAACGCGCGGAGTACGCCATGGTCCGCGACCGCCCCGACGATGTGCTGCGTCTCTCGGCGCAGGTGGGCGTCGAGCAGATGAGCCCGACCAGCGGCTCACGCAACCGGCACTTGCTCGACGTGGCGAACGCGCAGACGCGAACGCGCCGATACGGGCCTGCCGTCGAGACGCTGATGAGCATTTACGGCAACGCCCCGCAGTGGCTGCCGCATCAGCGGTACGCCCGGGACATCGTGCGGTCCATCGTGGAGCGGCGGCGTACTCTCACTCCGGAGATGCGTCAGCTCGCCGGGGTAGTGCGCCTTCCGTTGTGACACTGTGTGGTACTTCCCCTGCGCCGGGTCGGGAATGTCATTGACCTGTAGTCGGCTGATCTCTTAGCGTCATGGTCGCCTCTCCTTTCACTTTCCGGAGGAGCCGACCATGACGATGACGCAGGGCCCGCCGCCCGCGGCGGGCGGGGCGCGCGGAGGAGGCCCACGAACTCGCCGTGCCCGCATGGCCGACGCGGCGGCCGGGGTCGCGGATTCGCCGCCTTGGGCGCGGTGTGGGTGCGGCGCGTTGCTCGCGATGGCGGCCCCGGACGCTCCGGCGGCCGGGCACGCGACCCGGTGCCCGCCATGTGCCCGGGCGCACCCGTCGACCAGGCGGAATTCGCCCTCATCGGGCAACTCGCCCTCACCGGACCGGCGATGACCTGAGCAGGCGGCAAGCCAACTGCCCTCGCCAGGGTGGTGGCGAGGCCGTTTCGCTGGGCGCTCAGTGTGGTCGGGGGTACCGTTTTGGTGTCGCAGCAGAACGGAGCCCATACCGCCATGCCCGCCACCTTCGGCGACAGGCTGCAAAAGGCGCGCAAGCGCGCGGGGCTGTCGCAACGAACCCTCGCCGCCGAGTCCGGCGTCTCCCTCTCGCTGATCCGCAAGCTGGAGCAGGGGGAACGGCACGACACCCGGCTGGAGACGGCCCGGCGGCTGGCCGCGGCCCTCCACGTCCCGACCACCCTGCTCATCAGCGCGGAGGCCACGGACGCGGACCCGGCCGACGGCGATCGCGCCGCTCCTTGGGCCGCCGTCCACGCCGCCCTCGACCCGGACGTGGCGGACTCCCGGGACCTCGACGAGGCACCCACCGTCGAAGGGGTGCGCGCGGGCCTCGACCTGGCCATCGCGCACTACACCAGCGGCAACCTCGCGGCCATCGCCGCCTTTTTGCCCGGCTTGATCCAGGACGTCAACGCCTTGGCGGGGCTCACCGATCGAGGTCGCCCGCTGCGCATGGAGGTCATGCAGATCACCGGGCGGCTCATGACCCAGACCCGGAACTACGCTGCCGCCGAGGTGGCGTTCGGGCTCGCGCAGGCCGAACTGCCGGATGAACTGCACGCCGCCGCGCTCGCGAACAACACCACTTGGCTCCTCTTGAGGCGTGGCCGATTGAAGGAGGCCGGCAGGCTCGCCGCGCGGTGGGCGGAGACCTTGGAGCCCAAGTTGTCCCGGGCCACGCCCGAGGATCTGAGCGCCTGGGGCTGGCTGCTGTTGCGCACCGCCGCGACCGCGAGCAGGGACTCGCGGCCGGACGACGCAGCGCAGGCACTCCGCCTGGCGACCGCCGCGGCCGTGACGATGCCGCCGCCGCGCCCCGGCAAGACGCTGAGCCGGGCCGGGTTCATCCGACGGTACACGCGGCTGACGGTGGGGATGCAGCGGGCCGAACAGGCCATGGTCGAGGAGCGGCCGGAGGAGGTGCTCCGGGTGGCGCGGCAGGTGGGAGCGAAGAAGTTGCCGCCGACGGTGGGCAACCGCAACCGGCACCTGCTCGATGTCGCCCACGCCCAGGTGCTGGTGCGTCAGCACGCGGACGCAATGGAGACGCTGCTCCTGGTCGAGCGGGACGCGCCGGAGTGGCTGCCGCACCAGCGATACGCGAAAGAGGTGCTGGCGCAGATCATCGCGAAGCGGCGCACCCTGACCGGGGACATGCGGCGACTCGCGGACACGATGCGCTTGCCGCTGTGACCCTTCGTGGCACTTCGCCTCCGGAGGGCCACAGAGTGCCATTGCTGGGTAATCGACCATACGCTTAGCGTCACGGTCACTCCGTTTTCCCGAGGAGCTGACCTTGATGAGCAAGCACGACCAGGCGCCCGCCTCGACCGCGGGCCGTTACATCTCCCCGCAGTGCGCGGGACGCCGTTGCGTGGAATGTACGCAGCACGAGCAGCGGCCGCCCGAGCCGGAGAACGGGATCGCGTTCGATCCCTGCACGCACGAGTGCCACATGCGGTGGCCCGCGGGGGAGGGGCGGGGCCGGTGAGCGGGGGAGACGAACGGGGGTCCGGGGCACTCGGCGGGGGCCCCCGAACGCCGTTGACCTGGGGGCCGCGGGGGCTGCCCGTGCCGTGGGCCGTGCGGTGGAGTGGGGAACTCGTCGTCACGGACGAGGCGTTGACCGTCGGCGGTGAGGGGCGCGGGCTGGCCTACCGTGACGAGCGGGCCGGGGACCGGGATCGGCACGGGGTGCTGTGGGCCCGGCTGACGGAGGAACCCGGCAGCGGGCAGCCGGAGTTCCGGTGCATGCATCCGGTGCGGCAGCGGCGGGCGATGCTTGAGCGGCTCTGTCAGGTCTGCGGCGGCCCGGCCGACCGCAACGGGCGGGGCTGGCTGTTCGCGTTGCGGCGGCCGGGGGCCGCGGAGGAGGTGCCCGGCTGGCCGGAGGGGCTGCTGTGCACGAAGCCGCCGGTGTGCGCGCCGTGTGCGCACCTGGCGGTGGCGCACTGCCCGCACCTGGGCGAGCCGGTGTTCGTGCGGTCGCGGAAGCCGCGCGTGTGGGGGGCGTTCGGTGGCTTCTTCGTGCCGGGCCCGCGCGGTGGGCTCGCCGCGAGCGGGGACGACCACCTGCCCTACGGCCACCGGGCCGCGCCCTGGTTCGTCGCGAACCAGCTCGTCGTCGAACTCACCCGCTGCACCCGCGTCCCGGCGCCGTGACGGCCCCGGCCGGGCGCGAGGACGACGCCGAACGGTGCGGGTCCGCCGGGAGGCGGGCGGGGTTCAGTCCTCTCGCAGCACGCGCACGCTGCGTACCTCGGGGTCCGCGGCGTCCGGCACGACCATGCCCGCCTCGACGCCCGAGCGCAGGTAGCGGACGACCTCGGGGGTGAGGCGTTCGCCCGGCAGGGCGGCCGGGATGCCCGGCGGGTAGGGCGTCAGCATCTCGGCGGCGATCCGCCCGGCCGCCTCCCGCCACGGCACCTGCTCGACGCGGCCGAAGAACGCGTCGCGCGGCAGCACCACCTGTTCCAGCCGCAGCCGGGCGGGTTCCGGCACCTCGACGGCCGGCGCGGGGCGCAGCCCGGGGGCGTGCGCCGCCAGGTCCGACAGCGCCCGCACCAGCGCGTCCGTGGTCTTCTCGTCGTCGGCGTGGGTGAGTTGGGCGCTGATCCGGCGGTGGTCGGCCAGGTGGAGGTTGACCCCGTGGGTCTCCCGCAGCCAGTCGGCCGCGCGGTAGCCGCCGGTGCCCAGGCCGGTGACGTCCACGATGATCTGCAAGGGGTCCAGGTCCGCCGCCCGGCCCCGGCCGCAGAAGTCCTCGCGGCCGTGCACGTGCAGGCCCTCGATCTCCGCGAGGCGCGCCCGGGTCCCGGCGGCGAGCGCCAGGGCCGCGTCGTAGCGGGCGCGGCCGTGCTCCACCATCTGCCGCCGCCAGCCGTCGAGTGCCGCGTAGACGAGGACCGAGGGGCTGGTGGTGCCCAGCAGGTCCGCGCGTGCCTTCAGCACCTCGGGCCGGATCAGGTCGCCCCTGAGGTGGAAGACCGAGCCCTGTTCGAGCCCGGAGCCCATCTTGTGCACCGAGGTCACGCACACGTCGGCGCCCGCGTCCATCGCCCAGGCCGGCAGGTCCGGGTGGAAGGGGAGGTGGGCGCCCCATGCCTCGTCGACGAGCAGCGGCCTGCCCCTGGCGTGGCAGAGGGCGGCGAGGGCGGCCAGGTCGGTGCAGGTGCCGTACGGCGTGGGGGAGGTGACCAGGGCGCCGCGGGCGTCGGGGTGCTCCTCGAAGGCGGCCTCGAACGCGGCGGGGGCCGGGGGGTGCGCGAGCCGCAACTCCGGGTCCCCCTGCGGCTCCACCCAGATCGGGCGCACCCCGGAGAGGATGAGGCCGGAGACCACCGACTTGTGGGCGTCCCTGCCCACCAGCAGCTTCTCGTGCGGGCCCGCCGCCGCCAGCATCGCGGCCTTCACGGAGAGGGAGCTGCCGCAGGTGGAGAAGAAGGTGTGCTCCGCGCCCACGGCATCGGCCATCAGCTCCTGGGCCTCCTTCAGCACGCCGTGCGTGGACCTGCGGTCGTCGAGCCCGCTGATCGCCAGCACGTCGGAGCGGAAGGGGGCCTCGCCGAGCACCGCGGTGACCCGGGGGTCGGCGCCGCGCCCCTGCTTGTGCCCCGGCGGCGTGAACGGGAGCTGCCCGCCTTGGTGGTAGGCGGCCAGCGCTTCCAGTACGGGTGCGCGCGAATGGTCCATAACGCGCTCCTTACCGGTACCGAACGGTCGAAACCGGGCGTCCGTGGGCACGCCGTGGCGCGCCGGAGCCCCGCCCGGCGGTCGGCCGGGCGGGGCGGCGGGCACCCATGGGGACCCGTGGGCACCCGTGGGGACCCGTGGGTGCGCGGGGGCTCCCGTGGCGGCGAGGGTGCCGGGGGCGCCCATGGCCGCGCGGGGGAGCCGGCGGCTACGCGGTCACGCGGCGTCCACCGGGAGGCAGGCCCCGTCGATGAAGGTGATGGAGCCCTGGCCCGAGTCCTCGGAGAGGATCACGGTGTCCCCCTCGTGGAGGTGGTACACGAAGTCCTCGGGGCCGGTCTGGTTCGAGCCCTCCCCGTCGTCGTCCCCGCTCTCGCTGCGGCTGTGGGTGCCCCCCTCGGCCCCGTCCCCTTCGCCGGGGCCTTCGCCCTGGTGGTTCCTGGCGAACACCGGGCCGATCACCTCGGCCCCGCCGGCGTAGCCCGCGAAGCCGAAGGTCTCGGCACCGTCGGGCGCCTCGGGCAGCTCGGGCGCCGCCCCGCCGTCGCTGCCCTCCAGCGGCCGGCACAGGTAGCCCTCGGGCGGGTTGTAGACGGTCGCGATGCCGTTGGCCTCCAGCTGGTCGGCGAAGTCCCGGACGCCGTCCTCCCCTTCGGGCCAGTCGGCGATCGTCACGTCGACGCCGCCGTTTCCGGTGGGCTCCACCGCGTAGGCGGCCGTGGCCCCGCCGCCCGGCAGCAGGACGAAGGCGGTGGCCGCCGCGGCGGCGGCCGTCAGGCCGAACCCGGCCCTGGCCGGGGTGAGGAGGCGGTGGCGCGCGGTGGCCTCCTGCCGTTCTGCGGCGGCCAGCACCACCTCCCGCTTCAGCTCGGTCAGCAGGCGGTCTTCGAAGGTCCTGGTCATGAGGCACTCCTCGGCATGGTGAGTCGGTGGGCGTCGGCGGCGCCCGCGGGCGCCTCGGCGGCGGCGCGCAGCGTCTTGCGCGCCCGGTGCAGGCGGACCCTGGCGGCCACCTTGCTGATGCCGAGCGCCTTGGCGGCCTCGGCGGTGGTGAGCTGGTCGACGGCGATCAGCTCCATGAGGGCGCGTTCCCCCTCGGGCAGTCCGGCCAGCGAGGCCAGGGCCTGCCGTCCCGCGCTCTCGGTGGCCAGCCGGTCCTCCAGCCTGGCGATGTCGTCGGCCTCCAGCAGGCGGTGCCCGGCGATGCGCCGGCCCAGGTCGGACTCGCGGGCCGCACGGCGGCGTTCCGAGGAGGCGATGTTGCGGGCCACGCCGTAGAGCCACAGCCGCTCGTCGCCGAGCTGCCTGCGGTAGGTGTGCCCGGAGTCGATTACCGCGAGGAAGACGTCCGCGGTCAGGTCGGCCACGGTGTGCGGATCGTCCACCCGGCGGGAGAGGAACCGGGTCACCGCGTCCACGTGCCTGCGGTAGAACTCCTCGAAGGCCCTGGGGTCCTTCGCGGCCTCCGCCGGCCCGCTGCGGTTTCTGGTGCGTTCTTTCACCTCGGGGTAGCCCCCTTCCTCGTGGGCGTGCTTACACCCTTGCTTGGCGGGAGCGCCCGGGAGCGTTACAAAGAGCAGGCAGGCTCCGGGGCGCCTCGTGGGCAGCCGCGGCGCGCCGACCCGCTCATCCGAGGAGAGATCGTGTCAACTCCCGGCATCCGCAGGGCCCTTGCCGTACTCGCCGCGGCGGCCGCCGCGCTCCTTGCCCCCGCGCTCCCGGCCCACGCCGCGCACGCCCCGCAGGCGGCACAGGCCGTGCACGCCGCTCAGGCCCCGCAGGCGGCGGAGGCGGCGGAGGAGGCGGAGGAGGAGGCCGCGCCGGAGCCGGGGGCGGCCCGTACGGTCGAGGTCGCCGACGCCGCGGAGCTGGCCGCGGCCCTCGCCGGCGCGGAACCCGGCGACACGATCAGCCTGGCGCCGGGGGAGTACGCGGGGCCGTTCACGGCCACCGCCTCCGGCACCGAGGAGGAGCCCATCACCCTCACCGGACCGCGGGAGGCGGTGCTCTCCGCGGCGAGCGGCTACGGCCTGCACCTGGACGGGGCGGACCACTGGACGCTCACCGGGTTCACGGTGTCGGGCGCGCCCAAGGGGATCGTGCTGGACGAGGCGGACCACGTGCTCATCGCGGAGGTCGAGGTCTCCCACACCGGCACCGAGGCGGTCCACTTCAGGTCCGGGAGCGCCGACGGCGTCATCCGCGACTCCTTCATCCACGACACCGGCCTGACGCAGCCCCAGTACGGCGAGGGCGTCTACATCGGCTCGGCCGTGAGCCACTGGGGGGACTTCGGCGAGGACGGGGGCACGGGACCCGACCGCAGCGACCGGGTGCAGGTGCTGGGGAACACCTTCGGACCCGGGGTCGCCGCCGAGCACGTCGACGTCAAGGAGGGCACCAGGGACGGGGTGCTGCGCGGCAACACCTTCGTCGGCGACGGCATGTCGGGCGAGAACTACGCGGACTCCTGGGTGGACGTCAAGGGCGACGGCTACCTGATCGAGTCGAACACCGGCAGCTTCGGCGGCGAGGGCGCGCTGCTCGACGGCTACCAGACCCATACGGCCGTCGAGGGGTACGGCTGCGGCAACACCTTCCGCGCCAACGACTCGGACCTGGGCGGGGCCGCAGGCTACGCGATCCACGTCACCAACCAGTCCCGCTGCGCGGCGGCGCCCCAGGTCGTCACCGCCGACAACACGGTGACCGGCGCGGGCAGCGGCCTGACCAACATCGAGGTCACCCCCGCGGACCCGGCCGCCTGACCGGCCCCGGCCCCCGGCCCCGGCCTCCGAACCATCCCGCCGCCCGAACGATCCCATCGCCCGAACGATCCCATCGCCCGAACGATCCCGCCGCGCCCGAGCGCCCCCGCCGCGCCCGCCGCCCGGCCGGCCCCGCCGCCCGAGGAGCGGGCACGGGCCGGGGGCGGTCGAGGAGCGGCCGGGCGACCGGCCGGCGGGGCGGTTCAGCCGGCGCGGGTGGCGGGGGCGGGGCCGTCGTGCGCCGTGCGGAAGACCAGCGCCACGTTGTGGCCGCCGAAACCGGCGGAGTTCTTCACCGCGAGGATCTCGCCGCCCGCCAGCTTCCGCGGCGCCCCCCGCACGATGTCGAGGGCGGCCCCCTCGTCCGCGCGCTCGAAGTGGGGGGTGGGCGGGACCAGGCCGTGGTGCACCGACAGCACGGTGGCCACGGACTCGACCGCGCCCGCGGCCCCGATGCTGTGCCCCAGCATCGACTTGTGGGCCGACACCGCGGGCCCGCCCTCCGCCCCGAAGACGGCCCGCAGGGCGTGCGCCTCGGCCGTGTCGCCCGGGCCCGTGGCGGTGCCGTTGGCGTTGACGTACGCGACCTGGCCCGGCGCGGCGCCCGCCTCGGCGAGCGCGTCGCGCAGGGCCAGGACGTTGCCCTCGCCGTGCGGCTCCGGCTGCACCGTGTGGTGCGCGTCGGAGGAGATGCCGACCCCGGCCAGCTCGGCGTAGCACCTGGCGCCGCGGGCCCTGGCGTGCTCCTCGGCCTCAAGGACCAGGATCCCGGCGCCCTCGGCGAGCACCATCCCGTCGCGGTCCGCGTCGAACGGCCGGGAGGCGGCGGCCGGTTCGCCGACCCGGGTGGACAGCACCCGCATCGCCGCGAACCCGCCGAGCACCAGCGGGTGCAGCGGCGCCTCCGCGCCCCCCGCCACCACCACGTCGGCCCGGCCCAGGCGGATCGTGTCGGCCGCGAGCGCGAGGGCCTGGGTGCCCGAGGAGCAGGCGTTGACGGTGGCGTGCACGCCGGCGCGGGCGTGCACCAGCAGACCGACCGCGGCGGCCGGTGCGTTGCCCATGTGCATGGACACCCCGAGCGGGTGGATGCGCCTGGCGCCCTTCTCCTTCAGCATCTCCCAGGAGTCGAGCAGCACCGGCACGTCGCCGAAGGCGGTGGAGACGGCCACCCCGACCCGGGCCGGGGGCAGTTCCGCGCCCTCAAGGCCGGCGTCGCGCCAGGCCTCGGCCGCGGCGGTCACCGCGAGCTGGCTGCCGCGGCTCAGCCGCCGCCGCTGGATGTGGGTGAGTCCCGGCTTCGGGTCCACGAGCGCCGGGGCGCCCAGCGGCACGGGCACCTCCTGCGCCCAGGGCTCGTCAAGCAGCCTGGTGCCGCTGGTGCCCCGCAGCAGCGCCTCCCAGGTGGCGGCCACGTCCCCGCCGAGCGGGGTGGTGGCACCGAGGCCGGTGACGACGACCTTCCGGTACGCGGGCCGCGGGCCGCCGGGCGGCGGGGCGGACGCGGCGGACGAGAGGGGTGTTCCCCGTTCCATCTGCTCTCCTGTTTCGTGCGGTGCGCGGGCCGCGGCCGGTGCGGGCGCGTCGCGGCCCCGGGACCGGCCGCGGCCCGCGCCCGACGGGGCGGGGGCCGCGGCCGGCCGGTGCCGGGGCGGGCTCAGGGGGTCTTCTGCTCGCTCCCCTGGGCGACCTCGGCGGCCTCGGCGGCCTCGGCGGCCTCGGCGGCCTGCGGTTCGGCCTCGGGCTCCGGGGCCTGCGCCCGGCCGGCCTCCGCACCGCCGCTCTCCGCCGCGGTGCCCGCGGGGGCGTCCGCCGGGGCGCCGCCCGCCGTCGCGCCGGCCAGGGCGGGCCGCTCGCGCTCGCCCAGGCCGATGGCCTCCACCAGCCGCTTGACGGCCTTCGGCGCCCACCAGTTCGCCCGGCCCATGAGGATCATGACGGCCGGCAGCAGGACCCCGCGGATGAGGACCGCGTCGATGAGGATGGCCAGCGCCGTGCCCAGGCCGATCAGCTTCAGGTAGACCACGCCCGAGGTCACGAACGACAGGAAGACGACGGCCATCAGGAGCGCGGCCGAGGTGATCACCCGGCTCGTCCTGGAGATGCCGGCCGAGACCGCCCTGGCGTTGTCGCCGGTGGCGTCGTACTCCTCCTTGATCCGCGACAGCAGGAAGACCTCGTAGTCCATGGAGAGGCCGAAGGAGACGCACAGCAGCAGCAGCGGCATGTTGGAGACGACGTAGCCGGTCACCTGGAAGTCGCCGACCAGCCACTGCAGATGGCCCTCCTGGAAGACCCACACGATGACGCCGAACGCCGCCGCCAGGCTCAGCGCGTTGAGCAGGACGGCCTTGACGGGCACCACCAGGCTCCCCGTCATCAGCGTCAGCATGATCAGCGTGGCGATGATCATGACGGCGAGCGCCCAGGGCAGCCCGTCGCGCTCGTCCGCCAGGGTGTCGGCGAACTGGGCGCCGGTGCCGGAGACGTCCACGTCGAAGGGCGCGTCCAGAGCCCTGACCTCGGCCACCATGGCGCGGCTCGTGCCCGAAAGCGGGTCGGGCTCCACCTCGGCCACCAGGTAGGAGCCCTCTCCCTCGCGGGCCGCGAAGCGGGCGGACTCCGCGGTCGCCTGGGCCGTCTGCTCGCCCTCGGCGAAGGAGCCGGTCAGCGCCTCGACGTTCAGCACGCCTGGCACCCGGGAGAGTTCCTCCGCGTACGCGGACACCAGGTCGGGCGAGGCGCCCTCGGCGCCGTGGGCGACGACGGTCAGGTTGTTCACCTGCTGGACCGCGAACTCGTCCCTGAGGGTCTGGGAGACCTCGCTGGCGGGCGCGTCGCTCGGCAGCGCCCGGTCGTCGGCGAGGCTGAACTTGATGCCGAGCACCGGAAGGGCCAGGACCACGGTCACGGCGAGCGCGCCGACCGCGAACCAGCCGGGGCGGCGCATCACGCGGCCGACCCACGAGGCCCAGAACGCGCCCGCCGCCCGCCGGCTGTCCGCCCTGCGGTTCAGCAGCGGCACCTGCCACCGGTTGACGCGGGTGCCCAGCACGGCCAGCACGGCCGGCAGGGCGACGATCGAGGCCGCCCCGGACAGGGCGGTGACCGCGATGCCCGCGTAGCCGAAGGACCGCAGGAAGAAGGTCGGGAACGCCATCAGGCCGGCCAGGGAACAGGCCACCGTGATCGAGGAGTAGATGACGGTGCGCCCGGCCGTCGCCATGGTCTGGGCGAGGGCGCGTTCCACGTCCGCCTCCTCGCCGTCGGCGGCCTGCTGCGCCAGCGCCTCCCGGAACCGGTTGACCATCAGCAGGCTGTAGTCGATGGCCAGGCCGAGGCCGAGGCCGGTGGTGAGGTTGATGGCGAAGATGGAGACGTCGGTGAGGTAGGTGAGCGCCAGCAGGATGAACTGGGTCCCGACCACCGCGACCGCCGCGATGACCAGCGGCAGGAACGCCGACACCAGGCTGCCGAAGATCCATATCAGGATGATCAGCGTGATCGGCATCACGACGATCTCGGCCAGCGCCAGGTCCTTCGCCGACTGGTCGTCCACCTCGTTGTCGACCTGGGCCTGGCCGCCGATGGACACCGCGAGCGGGCCCTCGTCGGAGACGTAGTCGTCGTGCAGCTCCTCGACCCGCTCCTTGGCCTCGGTCTCGTCGCCGGCGACGCGGGCGAGGATCAGCGCCTTGTCGCCGTCCTCGCTGCGCAGCGCCGGGTTGCCGCCCTCCTGGTCCCAGTAGGACTGCACGTACTCCACGACGTCCTCGGCGCGCAGCCGTTCCGCCAGCTCGACGCCGGCCGCGCGGGCGGCCTGGGAGTCGACCGCGTTGCCCGCGCCGCCCCCGCCCTCGCCGGCGTCGGCCAGCAGCACCAGGTTCGGCGAGCCCGCGTCGAAGCGCTCGGCGAGGTCGCGGTCGGCGCGGGCGGACGAGGAGTCCTGGTTGAGATAGCCGCCGGAGAGCAGGTGGTCGGCCACCCCGGCGCCCAGCGCCCCGGCGGCGACGACGAACACGATGCTGGCCGCGATGATTCGCCAGCGGTGACGAACTACGAATGAAGCCCAATGAAACATGAGTTCCTCCGGCTGGCCGCCGGGCCCGCGGGCCCGGCGGCTCAGACCTCTGGACGGTCGTGGGGGTCGGGGGTCAGGGCTGCGTCGGCGACGCCTGCGCCAGCCGTTCGGCCAGCGCGCGGGAATCCTTCTTCACTTGGGTCACGAGGACCTTCTTCAGGAGCGACTTCGGCATGATCCCGAAGTAGTCCCCCGGGTCCACGTCGAACGTCCAGCGCACCTGCGTGGTCCCCGGCTCCTGCTCGGCGTAACGGTAGCTGCCGACGTAGCGGAAGGGACCGTCGAGCACGGCGAACCTGGAGTGCCTGCCAGGCTCGAAATCGGTGATCTCCACCGAGAACGCCAGCCGCCTGCCGACCATCTGGAAGACGATCTCGTAGTGGCAGCCGGGCCGGGCCGGGCCGTTGAGCAGCCGCGTCTCCTGGCAGGCCGACTGCCACTCGGGGTCCCGCGCCGGGTCGGAGAGCCACCGGAACGCCTCCTCGGGCGAGACCGGGAGCCGGAACTCGTGTGTGGCCTCAATCATCGTCGTTCATCGTCCCTCTGGGTTCCTTCCGGTGCTTCCGGTGCTTGCCGGGGCTCTTCTCTTCCTTCCGGGGCACTTCCCGCTCCTTCCGGGGCACTTCCCGCGCCGCCTCCCGCCTGCCGCGCCTCCCCCGGCGGGCCCGGCAGGTGCGGGGCGATCGCCCCGGCGGCGACGGCGGCGTGCGGCGGGTACATCACCGAGTTGTGGTCGCCCGGGACGTCCACGATCCGCAGCGCGCCCTTGACCAGCCCGTCCCAGCCGAGGGCGGGGCCGTAGTCGGCCGGCTCGTCCACCGCGCGCAGCAGCAGCAGGTCCACGTCGGCGGGCTCGGGCAGGTAGGTCTGCAGCGCGATGCCGTTCGCCAGGTACGCCTCGAAGTAGCGCAGCACCTGGGCGCGGTCGGCGTCCTCGGGCAGCACCCCGGCGGCCGCGGCCCGCGCCAGGATGTGGTCGAACGCCGCGTCCCCGCCCAGCGCGCGCAACTCGTCCGCGGGGATGTCGAGTTCCTTGCCGTAGGGCACGGCCAGGTCGCGGGCGAACCAGGAGAGCAGCGTGGCGTCGTCCGCCGACTCGGGGATGTTCTCCGGGATCGGGGCCCGGCTGTCGATCGCCACCAGCAGATCGACCTCCTCGCCGGCCTCCCGCAGCCGGCGGGCCGCCTCGAAGGCGATGACCCCGCCGAAGCACCAGCCGCCCAGGGCGTAGGGGCCCTCCGGCTGCACCTCCCTGAGGTGGCCGAGGTAGCGGGCGGCCATCTCCTCCACGCTCACCTCGGCCTCGCCCTCCGCGTCCAGGCCCGGGGCCTGCACCGCCATGACCGGCCGCCCCGGCGGCAGGTGCCTGGCGAGTTCGACGTAGCAGAAGACGGTGCCGCCGAAGGGGTGGAACAGGAACAGCGGCCGCCCGCCGTCCGCCCGGCGCAGCGTCACCATCGGCCCGCGCGCCGCCTCCTGGCCGCCCTGGCGCACCACGGTGGCGAGTTCGGCGATGGTGCCGTGCCGCAGCAGGGTGGCCACCGGGATGTCCACGTCCCACTCGGCGCGGATCGCCGCGGCGAGCCTGACGGCCAGCAGGGAGTGGCCGCCCACCTCGAAGAAGTCGTCGTGGACGCCCACCTCGGGCAGGTCCAGGAGCTCCGTCCACATCCTGGCGAGGGTGATCTCGGTGGCGTCCCGCGGCTTCTCGAAGGGCGCGGACCGGTCGAGCCCGGCGTCCTTCGGCGCGGGCAGCCGCTTCCTGTCGACCTTCTTGTTGGCCGTCAGCGGCAGTTCGGCGAGGGGGACGACGAGTCCCGGCACCATGTACGGCGGCAGCGAGCGCGCCGCCAGCGCCCTGAGTTCGGCGGGCTTCGGCTCGGCGCCGGGCTCGGCCACCACATAGGCGACCAGCCGGTCCTCCCTGACCACGACGACGGCGGCGGACACTCCCTCGGCGGCCTGCAACACGGCCTCCACCTCGGCGAGTTCGATGCGGTAGCCGCGGAGCTTGACCTGGTTGTCCAGGCGGCCCAGGTGCAGCAGCCGCCCGTCGCCCGTCCACCTGGCGCGGTCGCCGGTGCGGTAGAGGCGCTGCTCCGGCGCGGCCGGCAGCCCGGTGACGAACCGTTCCGCCGTCAGCTCGGGCCGGTCCCAGTAGCCGAGGGCCAGGCCGTCCCCGCCGATGTACAGCTCGCCGGGGAAGGCGGGTTCCACGCGGCGGCCGTACTCGTCCAGGACGTACAGCAGGGTGTTGGCGATCGGCGCTCCGATGTCCACGCCGCGCCCCGCCGCCACGCGGCCCGAGGTGGACCAGATGGTGGTCTCCGTCGGGCCGTACACGTTGCGCAGGCTCGCCACCCGCGGGGCGAGGAACTCGGCCAGCTCCCGGGGGAGTTCCTCACCGCCGCACAGCACGTTCAGCCCCGGGTGCCCCGCCCAGCCCGCCTCGCGCAGCATGCGCCAGGAGGTGGGGGTGGCCTGCATCCAGGTGGCCCCGGAGTCCGCGATGCGGGCCGCGAGGGCGGCGCCGTCCGCGGCGGTCGCGCTGTCGCAGAGCAGGACGCGCCCGCCCGCCACCAGCGGCAGGTACAGCTCAAGACCGGCGATGTCGAAGGAGACGGTGGTGACGGCGAGCATCGCGTCGTCCGCCGAGAAGCCGGTGTCGTCCCGCATGGCGAGCAGCAGGTTCACCAGGGCGCCGTGCGGGATGGCCACGCCCTTGGGGCGGCCCGTGGAGCCCGAGGTGTACAGCACGTACGCCAGGTCGGCGGGCGTGACGGGCGCCGGCTCCCCGTCCCACGGGGCGCCCTCGCCCGCCCCGGCGGTCCCGGCGCCTTCGCCCGTGCCGCCGGCTCCGCCCCGGGCCCCGCCCAGGACCTCCTCCAGGCACAGGACGGGCAGCCCGCCGGGCACGGCGGAGCGCAGGGACTCCTGGGTGAGCAGCAGCCTGGCGCCCGAGTCCTCGGCCATGTACCCGAGCCGGTCCGCGGGCAGTTGGGGATCGAGCGGCACGTACGCCGCACCCGCCTCCAGCACCCCGAGCAGGGCGGCCACCAGCGGCGCCCCGCGGTCGGCCGGCACCCCCACCCGGTCGCCCCGGCGCACCCCGGCCGCGCGCAGCGCCCCGGCCACGGCCCGCACCGCGCCCAGCAGCCGCCCGTAACTCCACTCCTCGCCGTCCGCCACCAGGGCGGTGGCCTGCGGCGTCCGCCTGGCCTGCGCGCGCAGCAGGCCGGGCAGGGTGTCCTCGGGCAGCTCCCGCCGGGGCCCCGTGCCCCAGGCGTTCAGCCGCGCCAGCTGCCCGGCGTCCCCGCGGGGCAGGGTGCGCACCGGCTCGTCCGGCCGGGCGGCGAGGGTCTCCACGGTCGCGGCGAAGGCCGCCGCGAGCTCGCGGCCCGTCTCGGCCGTGAACACGTCCGTGGTGAAGCGCAGCACGCCGACGTAGCCGCCGTCCCGTTCGCCGCCCATCTCCACCCACAGGTCGGCCTGGCCCTCCTGCTGCGGCAGCGGGTGGGGCCGCAGGACGGCGCCCGCGATGCGCACCTCGGTGCCGAGGTCGGGTTCGAGCAGGAAGAACTGGCCGAGTTCCGGGCTGAGCGGCAGGCGGTCCCAGGCGAAGCCCGCCTGGTAGAGCGGGGTGCGGCTCGGGTCGCGTGGCAGCGCCAGCTCCTTGACCAGCCGCGGGAAGGGGATCTCCTGCCCGCGCATCGCGTCCAGCGCCCGCTCCTTGGCGGCGGCCACCAGCTGGCGGTACGTCGCCTCCTCGTCGGCCTCGCCGCGCACCACGACGGTGTTGACGAAGTTGCCGAGCGCGTTGCGGAAGCGGCGCTGGAGGCGGCCCGAGGTGGGGGTGCCGACGAGGACGTCCCGCCGGCCGCTGAGCCGCCCGAGGAAGACGACGTACGCGGCGAGCAGCGCCATGTACGGGGTGCTCGCCGTCTCGCGGGCCAGCCGCCTGACGGCCTCGCTGGCGGCGGCGGACAGCGAGAAGGCCGCCGAGCCGCCCTCGTGGCTGGGCTCGGGCGGCCGGGGCAGGTCGCCGTGCAGGTCCAGGCTGGGCGGCGCGTCCGCCAGGCGCGCGGTCTCGGCGGCGAGCAGCGCCCTGGCCTCGGGCGACTCCAGGAAGGCGTCCTGCCGCTCCGCGTACGCCCGGAACGCGGACCCGTCGATCTCCGCGGCGCCCGGGGTGCCCGCGGTGCCCGCGGTGCCCGGGGTGACCTCAAGGCGCCGGCGGGCCTCGGTGAGCAGCAGCGCCAGGGACCAGAAGTCGAAGGCGATGTGGTGCATGACGACCGTCAGCACCCACTCGCGTGCGCCGGTGCGGTAGAGGCGCACCCGCCACAGCGGGGGCCGGCCGAGGTCGAAGGGCACCCGGCTGTCGGCCCTGATCCGCGCGTTCAGCTCGTCGGCGCCCAGGCCGCGCGCCTCGTGGGTCTCGACGTCGAGCGGCACGCTGTCCTGCACCCACTGTTCGGGCCCGCCCTCGGGCCCGGGCCGGAAGCAGATCCGCAGCGCCTCGTGCTCGCGCACCAGGTCGGCGAGTACGCCCGCGGCCTTGGCCGCGAGGCCGCCGTCCTCGGTGATCCGGGCGGAGAACACCAGGTGGTAGGCGGCGCAGCCGGGGTCGGCCCGGTGGATGAACCAGAGCCCGACCTGCTGGGAGGAGATGTGGGGGACGCGCACCGCCGGGGCCGCGGCGGGCGACTGGGTTTCCTCCGCCATCACTGCCCTTCCGCGGCGGTGGCCGTCAGCTCACCCTGCATCAGGGCCCACAGGGCCTCGGTCAGCGCGTCCACGGTCGGGTGGTCCCACAGCAGCGTGACGGGCAGGTCCGACAGGCCGCAGGTCTCCTCGATCTCCATGCCCACGGAGAGGGCGGCCATGGAGTCGAGGCCGAACTCGGTGAAGGGCCGGTCGGTGGGCAGCTCGGCGGGCGCGTACCCGGCCTCGCTCGCTATCGCCTTGATCAGCACGTCGCGTACGTCGTCTATCGTCTGGGCCTGGTCACTCATGTCGGTAGCAGAACCTTCCGAATGGGCGTGTCTCGAAGGAAGTCACTCAAGGGGCAAGGGGCAAGGGGCAAGGGAACCCGGAGGCGGAGCGGGAGGGCGGGCCGGACCCGGCGGGGCGGGCCCCCTCCCTCAGGGCAGGTGCGGACCGCCCGGCGGCCCCTGACGGATGCCGCTCTCCTCCCGGGCGCCCGGCGCCGCCTGGCGCACGGGCCGCAGCGAGAAGAACTCGCCCGCCTCGTGCTGGGCCTGGAGGCGGGCGCACAGCCGCGCGGCGATCTCCTCGTCGAGCTCGCCGAGTTCGTAGGTGTGGACCTGCTCGCGGGCGAGCGCGGCCTGCAGCCAGCCGCCCTCGGCGAAGAACGCGTCGAGGTGGTCCCGGTTGTACAGCCAGATCCCCAGGGCGGCGACCTTCGCGTGCAGCGCGCAGCACTCCTCGGCGAGCCTGATCAGCCGCGTCGACGTCGTCTTCGTCGTCGCCGCGGCCGCCGTTGCCGTGGCCGTCGCCGGTGCCGCCGCTGCGGGTGCCGCCGTTGCCGTGGCCGCCGTTTCCCCGGGGGCCGCCGCGGGGTGGGGCGCCCGGCCGGCCGGGCGGCGCCTGGCCTCCGCCACCCGCGTGAACAGCGCCTCCACGTCCGCGCGCAGCCGCTCCGCCAGCGACCGCAGGGCCGCCAGCCGCTCCTCGCCGCACCCGGGCGAGGGGGCGAGCGCCGCCAGCCGCTCGCACAGGGCGGGCAGGCTCGCGAAGGTGGCGTCCCTGCCGCGGCCGAAGACGGCGACCCGCGCCGGCTCGAACTCCGGCAGCGCCGCCCGCAGGTCGTACAGGGCGCTCCAGTCCTCCTCGCGCGGCCTGCGGCGGGCCTTGACCATGCTGGAGAGCTGGAGGGCGACGCTGTCCAGGCACACCGGCTCGCTGCCGTCGAAGACCGAGACGATCGCCGCGTCGCGGAGCATCTTCTGGAAGACGCCCTGGTGTTCGGCCTCCCGCATGTAGTACCTGGCGCCCAGGGTGCGGGCCAGGACCTTGCCGTTGTGGTCCACCAGCCGGGCCACCTCGACCTTGGCGAGGTTCGCCCAGATGCTGAACTCCTCGGTGTACAGGTGGAGTCCGCGCATCGCCACCAGGCTGACGCACTCCGCGACGAGCAGGCTGAGGTAGGCGTTCGCCAGCGACTCGGCCACGTACGGTATGCGGCTGGCCGGGCCCTCGTACAGCACCCGCCGCGACAGGAAGCCGCCGACCGTCCGCAGCATCGTGTCGCCCGCGCCGAGGGACAGGCCGGTGCAGAAGGTGCGGGTCACCAGCAGCCCGCGCAGGGCCAGTTCGAGGCCCTCGCCCTCCGCGCCGAGCCGCGCCGAGGCGGGCACCCTGGCCTCCTCGAAGGAGACGCCGCTGATGTCGCAGCCGCGCAGCCCGTACGTCGGCACCCGCGGCATCCCCTCGACCCGGCCCGAGGCCACGGCGGCCTTCTCCACCAGGAACAGGGACTGCCTGCGCCGCGCCGAGACGTCGTCGGGGGCCGCGTCCGCCCGCGTCGCCCCGAGCAGCACCACGTGGGTGGAGGAGGCGCCCCGGTTGATGGGCCACTTGCTGCCGTTCATCACGTACTCGCCGCCCTCGGGCAGGGCGAGGAACTCGTTGGCGGCCAGGTCGGCGCCGTGGCCGGGCTCCGAGTAGGCCAGGCAGGGCACGACCTCGCCCCGCAGCAGCGGCGGGAGCGCCCGCGCGCGCTGCGCGGCGTCGCCGCCGATCCACACGAGCATCATCCACAGCTGGGTGCTCTCGCTGACGGCGACGCTCATGTTCCGCCGCGCCACCACCCGCGAGAGCCACAGCAGTTCCTCGCAGGAGCGCAGCGCGCCCCCGTGCGCGGCGGGCACGAAGTACCGGTGGAAGCCGAAGGCGCGCAGCCGCCGCACGCCGTCCGCGGGCAGCTCCTCCCGCTCGTCGAGTTCGAGCGCCCGCGCGAACGACACGGTGTTGGCGGGGAGTTCGGGGTCACCGAGCCACCTCTCCGCCTCCTCGGCCAGGACGCGGGCGTCGACCAGGACGCCGTCCGCCGGCGCCTCGGCCTCGGCCGGTGACTGCCGCGCCACCAGGTCCTTCACTCCCACTGCATTCCTCTCGATATTGCCCGTTCATTCCCCGTTTCGCAGGCTCCGCCGGAGGGGCATCAACGGCCTCCCCGGCATTGCCCCGGGTCGCTTGCCGCCGGTTCCCTCGGGTTTCCCTGGGTTTCCCCGATGTCCCCCGGAATCCCCCGGATTTCCGTTTTCCGGCCCGCCGGGCGGCGGGGTGCCTGATTCCCGATCGGCGCCGCCGCGACCGGCCCGGGTTCGGGCCGGGCCGCGCGCCGCGCGACCCCGGGGGCCGGCCGGGTGGGCGTCCGGCAAAGGGGCCCGGGTGAATTCCCGCCGAGGTGGCGACACGGAGAAGGGCCCCGCCGAAATCCGGCGAAGCCCCGCGAAGCCATCCATGAGCCTGACCCCTCAGGCGATCACCGAAGCGGCGCACCGCCTTCGGCGCCATGACATCCGCGGGGGACCCGCAGGCTGTCGCACCTCGAAGGGCATCTGCTCGTCATGGAAAATTCACCCCTTTTGACGCGCCGTCGGACCATGCGTCATGCCGGTTGTGGACCTGCCGATACCCAACGGCTCGTCACATACTTGCAGATGCCATCGGGGTTGGGAACGCATCTTCGGTTTGGTCGAGTATCAGTTCTGTAATAAAAGGAACACTACTACCCGGTTCCCATTGCCGGTAGTGCCGAGCCGAGGGAGGCAATTCCTCCCGGAAATGGCCGGTACGGGCGGAATGACCTCGCCCGCCGTGCCGCGCACGCTCCCACCTGGGCCTCGTGAGCCGGGCCACCTTCCGTGACCTGGGAACCGCGTGCACCATTTAAAGGAAGGGTGACCCGAAACCCCCTGGAAGGGAAGGGGTCGGACGCCGCCGATCCACCGCACATTGCCGCCGGCCGTCGGCCGGGTGCCGCGCCTGCCACCGTCCCGTTCCGCAGAATCCACTTGCCCCGGCGCCGCCCGGGCGCCTACCGTGCGGCCCATGAACAGCCCCGAGTCGGACAGAGCCCGGCCGCCGGTCCCGCGGCGGCGCGACGTTCTCTGAAACGACGCGGCCTGGCCTCGGGCGGCCCACCGCCCGGCCGCTCCCGCCTCCGGTGACCGGACACGCCCCGCGCGTCTGCCCGGCTCGTTCACGGCTCCTTCGGCCCTTTCGAACGCCCTCGGGTCCTCTCGGCCCCCTTCCGGCTTCCGCCGTGCCCTCCTGACGGCGCGGGCCGGCGGGCAGCGCGCGGCGTCCACGCCCGCCCCCGCCTCGCCGGAGCCAGCCTTGCCTGCCTTCCTCTACGTCCTCGCCCTGGCCGTCTTCGCCCAGGGCACCTCCGAGTTCATGCTGTCCGGCCTCGTGCCCGGCATCGCCCGCGACCTGTCCGTCCCGGTGGGTGCCGCCGCGAGCCTCACCTCCGCCTACGCCGCCGGCATGATCGTCGGCGCCCCCGCCGCGGCCGCGCTGAGCGCCCGCTGGCCACGGCGCCGCGCCCTGGCCGGCTTCCTCGCCGCCTTCGTCCTCGTGCACGTGGCCGGCGCGCTCACCACCGACTTCGCCGTGCTCCTCGGCACCCGGGTCGTGGCCGCGGTCGTCAACGCCGGGTTTCTCGCGGTCGCGATGTCCGTGGCCACCGCCCTGGTCCCCGCCGCCCGGCGGGGCCGGGCCACCGCCGTCCTGCTCTCCGGCGTGACGCTGTCCTGCGTCGCCGGGGTCCCGGCGGGGGCGCTGCTCGGCGACGGCTGGGGGTGGCGGGCCGCGTTCTGGGCCGTGGCCGCCCTGTGCCTGCCGGCGCTCGCCCTCGTCTCCCGCTCCGCCCCCACCGAGGCGAGGCATCCGGACGGCGCGCGTCGTGCGGGGGGCGCGGGTGGGGCGGGGGTGCCGCGGCTGGGCCGGGAGGTCCGGGCGCTGTGGGCGCCGCGGGTGCGGCAGGCCCTCCTGCTCGCCGCCCTCGTCAACGCGGCCACCTTCGCGAGTTTCGCCTACCTCGCGGTCATCGCCACCGACGTGACCGGCCTGCCCGAGGGCGCGGTGCCCGCGCTCCTCGCGGCCTTCGGCGCCGGCGCCTTCCTCGGCGTCACCGCGGCGGGACGCGCCACCGACGGGCGGCTCGGCCGCGGGCTCGTGCTCCTGCTGTGCGCCCTCCCGCTGGGGTGGGCGTCGCTGGCCGTGACCAGTTCCTCGACTCTGCCGCTGTTCGCGGCGGCGGCGGTCCAGGGGGCCCTGTCCTTCGGCGCGGGCACGGCGCTGGTGACCCGGGTGCTGCGGGTCGCCTCGGCGGCGCCCACGCTCGGCGGCTCCTTCGCCACGGCGGCGCTCAACGCCGGCGCGTTCGCCGGCCCGCTGCTGGCCGCGGCCGGCACCGGACTCACCGGCGAGGCCGCGACCGCCGCCTGGGCGAGCGCCGCCCTCGCCGCCGCGGCCGCCGCCCTCGCCCTGCCCGCCGTACGCCCCGGACGCGCGGCCACGCCCGAATCCGCCTGACCCCCGGCGCCCGTGCCAGGGCCCCGGCGGCGTGGGGATCGCCGCCGCCGGGGCGGCCGGGGGAGCCGGAGCGGTCGCGGCAACACCAAGAGCCCGCCCCGGCCGACGCTGGTCGGCCGGGGCGGGCCCGGGTGCCGGCGGCCCCTGTGCGGGGGCCGCGGGGGAGTGCTCTCACGCTCCGTGCGGGGTCACTCAGTACGCCTGGTCGACGTTGTCCATCGAGCCGTACCGGTCCGCGGCGTAGTTACAGGCCGCGACGATGTTGGCCACCGGGTCGTAGATGTCGTTGCTGGTGCCGTCCACGTGGTACTGCTCGAAGGTCGGGTCGATCACCTGGAGCAGGCCCTTGGAGGGGATGTTCTTCTGTGCGTTCTCGTCCCACATGTTGATCGTGTGGGGGTCACCGGAGGACTCGCGCATCAGGTTCCGGTAGATGCCGTCGTAGGTGCCCGGGATGTCGTGCTTGTGCATGACCTCCAGGGCCTTGTTGATCCACCGGTCGATGTCCTCGTGGCTGGCGGGGACGGGCTCGGGCTGGGCGTCGTGCGGGATCGGCACGAGCTTGCCGTCCTTGTAGTGCGCGCCGCGGCCCTCGTCGTCGCCGCCCTTGGCGTGCGACTTGTCGGCCACGAGCATCGCGTGCACGTCCTTGCCGACCTGCTCGGGGGAGGTGGGCAGGGCGGTCGTCGTGGCCGTCGCGGCGGTGCCGGCGTGGGTCGTCTCGGCCTGCTCGGCGGCGTGCGCGTGGTGGGGGACCAGCACGGAGGCGGCCACGCCCGCCGAGGCGGCCGCCAGGGCGGCCACTCGCGCCGAGCGGCGCAGTGCGGTCACAGGAGCAGTCGTCTTGATCGCGAGCATGGGAGAACCTCCCGAAGCAGAAGGAGAGTCGTGCGCTGAGTGCGCGGAACGATGCCCAGTTTGGGAGGTAATGCGGCATTGGTGCAAAGGGCGGATCTACGATGCCCCACCCGGGAATCCGCCCCGTTCCGGCAAGCGTCCCCACCCTGGCCCCGATCGACGAGGGCCGGTCCTACGACCCCGCCTCGCACGTGAGCCACGTCTCATGCGCCACGTCACAAGCCCCGGCCCTTTCCCTCACCGCCCGTGCCGCACGCCGACGCACCCCGCGACGGCCTCAATTGCCCCGGGCGAACCGCCCGTCACCCCCCGCGTCATCGAACCCCCGCCCCCAGCCCCCCAGTTCACCCCACCCACCCCCGCGCCACACCCCACCCACCCCGCGCTCCACGACCTTTGGCCCCACGCCCCGCGACCTTCGGCCCCCGCGCCCCGCGACCTTCGGCCCTCCACCCCCGCCCTTCGCCCCTCCGCCCCAGGGCCCTCGGTCCCCGCCCCACGGGCCTTTGGTCCGCCGCCCCCGCGGGCCTCTCGCCCCCGCACCGGAAACTCCAGGCCCCTTACCCCGGAAACTCCAGGTCCCTCGCCCCCGCGTCCTGGCTCCGGACCCACGCGTCCTGGCCCCGGACCCGCGCCCCTCACCCCCCTTGACCCTGGCCCATGGGGCCCACCCCTGGTCCCTCCCGCGGGCCGGCGCCCTTTCCCACCCCGAGCCATCTCCCCCACGCGCCCTCCCGCGCCCCAAGCCCCTCCTTTAACCACCCACCCGCCCGCCCCCCTCTCACCCTCCTCACCTCACCCCTCCTTGCCTCCCCCTTCCCTCCCCCTCCCCTTCCCTCCCCTTCCCTCCCCTCCCTCTCCTTGCGTCTCCTCACGTCCCGCCCCGGAGGCGGCGGTTGCCCTCGGCACGCGGACAACTCCCCGTAGCGCGACGTACCGTGGTGGGGCGACCACAGCAAGCGGCGGCGTTCGCGGCCCGGTTCGCCCCCAGGGGGAGCCCGTACCGCGAACGCCGCCGCGAAAGGGAACGCGAAAGGGAAGGGACCTCGCCACCTACCGCGTGGCAGGCTCGGGCGCGGGCTCCGGCAGGCGCACGGGCCGCAGCCGCAGGCGGTTCGCGCCCCAGGCGATCAGGGAACAGAGCACCAGCGTGCCGGCGAAGTGGAGGAGCCCCTGCCGCAGTGGGCCCGCGCCCACCGGCTCGATGGCGTACGCGGCCAGCTCCCGGGTCGACCACATGGGCAGCGCCTTGGCGAAGGCGTCTGCCGGGTCGGCGAGCAGTTGCAGGGCCATGAGCGACAGGAGCGCGAGCGCGCCCTCGAGTTCCCGCGGCAGCACCAGGCTGACCAGCGCGCCGAGCGGCGCGGCGACCAGCACCGTCGTCCCCAGCAGCAGGGCGACGGCCGGCAGGCGCGGCACGTCCAGGGTCGCGGCGACGAGGGCGAAGTAGGCGCAGGCCAGGGCGAGCCCGGCGCCGACGAGGGCCAGCTGGCGGCCCAGAAAGAGGGAGGTGGGCGACGCGCCGATCACGCTCAGCCGTTCGCCCAGCCGGCGGGCGCCGACGTGACTGAACAGGGAGAGCGTGGCGATCGCCCAGCCGACGCCGATGGCCAGGAACCGGATCGCCTGCCAGTGCACGTCCAGCCGCACCAGGTAGAACACGAGCGGCAGCAGGAAAACGAAGAGCAGGGCGACGCGGCGGCGGCTCGTCTCGCGCAGGCTGATCGCGGCAATGGTCAGGGTCATCACTCGTCCACCCGGTGCAATTCCAGTACGTGGTCGACTCGTTCGAGATCGTGCAGCAGGTGGGTGACCACGAGCACGCCCGCGCCCGCGTCGCGCCACCTGAAGACCTGGTCCCAGAAGTCGAGGTAGGAGGTCTGGTCGAAGCCCTGGTAGGGCTCGTCGAGAAGGATGAGGTCGGGGCGGTTCAGCTCGCTGAGCACGACGTTCAGCTTCTGCCGGGTGCCGCCCGAGAGGTGCGCGGCCACCACGTCCGCGCGCGGTCGCCAGCCCAGTTGCCCGGCCAGCTGCTCGCCAACCGCGACGGACCTGCGGCGGCCCATCCCGTGCACGGCGCCGAAGAGCCGGAAGTGCTCGGCGGGGGTCAGCAGGGGCGAGACGCCCTGCTGCTGCGGCGCGTACCCCACCCGCGCCGTCCGCTCTACGAGGCCGCCGCTGGCGCGCGTCACGCCGGCGCAGATGTTCAGCAGCGTCGACTTCCCCGAGCCGTTGGCCCCGACGACGGCCGCCACCTCCCCGGCGCGCAGCACGAGGTTCACGCCGCCCAGCACGGTGCGGCGCCGGTACCTCTTCGTCACCCGGCTCAGCCGCAGCACCACCGGGCCCCGCGCCCGCGCGAGCGGAGCCGCCGTGGCGGCGACGGCGCGGAGCGTCCGCGCCAGCTCCCGCGCATACGCGACGGCCGGGCCGTACAGCTCCGCGGGCTCACGCCCCGCCTCGCGCGCCTCGGCCACCGAGTCCCCGGCGAGCCGCCTGGCCTCGCCCTCCGGTACCCCGGCCTCGACGAGGTGCCCGGCCAGCCGGGCGCCCCATTCCCGTCCGAAGGTCACGACGCCCCCGCCTCCCCGGCCCCGGAACCCACCGAGGTCACCGCGTCCACCGCGTCCCGGAACGCCGCCCACCCCCGAACCCGCTCCGCGAGCGCGGCCCGTCCCGCGGGGGTGAGTTCGTAGTACTTCCGCGGCGGCCCCGCACTCGACGGCTCCCGCTCGGTCCGCACCAGCCCCTGCTTCTCCAGCCGCAGCAGGGAGGGATACAACGTCCCCCCGGGTATCTCCTCGAACCCGGCCGCAGCCAGCCGCTCGACGAGCCCGAGCCCGTAATCCCGCCGCTCGGCGAGCAGCCCGAGCAGACACACATCCAAAAACCCATGCAGCCACTGCTGCCTCACCGGCCCCAACACGCTAAGCAGCCTAACTGACTACCGGTACTCAGTCCATCTACCAACCCCTCCTCTGGGACCCCCAACTGGGCCGCGGTGGCGGGGGCTTCGGCACGGGGTGGAGAGAGAAGCGAGGTGACAGGCTCGGGGCTGGCAATCGCCGAGGCTGCGACGAGGGGGCCGTGCCGTTCCTCATGGTGAGGCGGGGAGCTGCGTCAGGACGGCAAGATCAACTCGGGGCAAGGAGGATGCGGTGCCGCGTGGTCACTTGGGCTTGCCTGAGGAATCGGGTGCTGCGGCCGCCTCGACAGTCGCGATGATCCGTGCTGCGGCCTCATCGCGGGGCTCGTGCTCCCATACCCGCACCACGGTCCAGCCAGCCGCACGCAGCGCTTCGTCCGCGGCGCGGTCCCTGGCGACGTTGCGCTCGAGCTTCGGCCCCCAATATCCGGCGTTAACGCCTGGCTGGCGTCCGTGCTCAGGGCAGCAGTGCCAGAAGCACCCGTCCACGAAGACCGCCACCTTGGCCCGGGTGAAGAGGATGTCCGGACGTGGGCGGGCGCCTTCCAGGTCCAGCCGGACGTCGACCCGGTAGCGCTTGCCCGCAGCGTGCAGGAGCGATCGGATGGCCCGCTCCGGCTTGGTGTCCCTCCGTTTGATGGCGGCCATGTTGCGGGAACGGCCCGGAGTCGGCGGGGCCGTGGCTGGGAGGTCACTGCTGCGGGTCATCGCGCATACGGTAGCCGAAGGGGCTTTGTCACACCCACGGTGTTAGATGAGTGAGGATAGGAGCTCTGTGGAGTGTCAGACCTGGAGGTACGAGCGTGGCTGATCTGTCGGTCGTGGAAATCTGCGCGGGCGCGGGTGGCCAGTCGCTGGGCCTGGAGCTCGCCGGCTTCCACCATGCCCTGGCGGTAGAACTCGATGGGAACGCGGCGGCGACACTCAAGGAGAATCGCCCGGATTGGGACGTCAGGATCGGCGATGTGGCCGACCGTGAAGTCTGGAAACCAGAGGAATTTGCCGGTATTGACCTCCTTGCCGGTGGTGTTCCGTGCCCCCCGTTTTCCATCGCCGGAAAGCAACTTGGGGCCGTCGACGAGCGTGATCTTTTTGCCTGGACAGTGGAGCATGTGAGCAAGATTCGGCCTCGCGCCCTCCTGCTGGAGAATGTGCGTGGTTTGTCGATGCCCCGGTTCGCAGCTTACCGGCAGCACGTGAAAGACCGGCTGAAAGAGGAGGGGTACTGGTCTGACTGGAAGCTTCTCGAGGCGCGGGACTACGGTGTTCCGCAGCTTCGCCCCAGGTTTGTCCTGGTGGCAATGCGGCCCGAGGACGCTCCGTGGTTCTACTGGCCCGACGAAAATCCGTGCACTGGTACGGTCGGGACGGAGCTCTATGAGCTCATGGCTTCCAGGGGCTGGCGCGGCGCCAGGAAATGGGCTGACGGGGCAAACGGAATCGCACCCACCATCGTCGGTGGTTCGAAGAAACATGGTGGCGCCGATCTCGGCCCGACTCGTGCAAAGGCTGCATGGCGAGCCCTCGGCGTCGACGCGATGGGTGTGGCCGACGAGCCGCCGAACGAGTCGCATCCGGTGGGTTTTCTTCCCAAGCTGACTACGGAGATGGTGGCCCGAATTCAGGGCTGGGGAGCTTCTCCTGAGTATCAGTGGACGTTCACTGGCCGGAAGACGAGCAGGTACCGGCAGATTGGGAATGCTTTTCCCCCGCCTGTTGCTCGCGCGGTGGGAACGTCCATTGTGAATGCCTTCAAGCAGAAAGGGACGCCGAAGGACCTTGCGGAAGTAGAGAAGGAAGTCCTGCACGATCCGCTCTACGTGGCGCTGAAGGCCGCCAAGTCCCCGCTGACCGAAGAGGAGCTGGTGCGGGCCTCCGGCGAAAAGATCGATTCATCTTCTTTCGAACGCCGCATGGCGATGCTTGCCCGCGACTTCGTGATCGACGAAGACGACCGCCTCGACGGCCGTGCGTACCGGCTGGTGGACTTCAAAGGGTTCACCGGCCAGAAGGGGCACGAGCGGCACGCACGGTTCGCGGAGATGCGGTCACGGATCAGCTGAACGAATTGCCGGAAGCAGCCATGATTCAGACGGCCAGGTCCAGCGGCAGGTCGCTGATATCGCGCAGACGTTTGCCATTGACCAGCGTACTGAGCATGCTGATTGCCTCGTCGTTGCCCGTCTTCTCGACCGCTTGGATCAGTTCGGGAAGGGCGAAGTGGTAGACGGTGTCGATGTCGCCGGTGCCCAGCGCCAGGGACGCCAGCCTTGAGGGCGTGGGTTCGCCGGTGACGACCACGATGTGGGGCGTGCGTCCCTTCCGGTTTCTGATGACGTTAAGGGCTTCAGAGCGCGCGTTCTGGGCGCGGTCGCTGCGGAGCGTCCACTTGCAGGACACTATGGCGTGGACGATCGCCCGCTCCTGGTTGACTTCCCTGAGGATGGAGTACCGGCCGGACTCCTCGTCCACAAGCTCCCGCTCTTGGTTGATGAGGCCGTCCGGCTCCGGGGCCCGCAGCACCAGGATATCGGGGCTGATCTCATAGGAGTTTCCGAGGACGGAAGCGAGCGTCCGGTTGCTCTCGATCACATGCGCGAGTTCCCCGAGATGTGCGTATGGCTCGTACTTGGAGATCTGGTACTCGCCGCGTGAGCTGCCGACGTTCTCGATGCGCCACTTGCCGGGGCGCAGCGAGCGGAAGAGGGGGAAGACTGCAGCGAGGAACTCCTCCACCGCTTGCTCGAACTGCTTCCCCGCGCGCTGGCCATCAAGCTTCTTCGGGACGATCTGCGCACCGAGCGCCTTGGCGATCGCTGCCGCAATAGCCGTGCTGGTCTTCTGGTTGCTGTCAGCGTTAGAGGCAACCCCGTCTGGAGACAGGGACAGCGTGTGCCTAGCAGCGAGAGCCCCGTGGAAGTGCTGCCTTGCGACTGTCAGTGCCGCTGTCATGTCTATGAGTACCTCATCATTGGTTCTGCCGTGTCAGCCTTCGAGCACCGAGCGGATCTCTTCACGTGCCTGGCCGGGGAGCCGTCGATAGGCGTTCCAGGCCCTTTCCAGAGCGGTGGAGCCGCGCCGCTCCCGATCAATCCACCGGAGAAGCCGGCGCCGTTCGCTCCCGTCCAGCATCTGGATCTCCGCGAGAACCTCGTCTGCCCTGGCGGGAGCGCCATCTGACCCGGCTCGGCAGCGCTTGCATTCGGTGACCAGCAGGGTCTCTTCGTGGCCGTCGGGCAGGACGGTCGTGCGGCGGGTAACAGACAGCACTGCGGTCTGGTGGGCGTCTTCTGGATAGGGCTCTCCGCCTGAGATGCCGCATATGGTGCACATGTAGCCGTCTTGACTCATCGCCAGCTGCTTCTCCTTGGCCGAGACCGCCTTGCGGGGCGCCGCGGCACGGCGGGCGGCTGGGTCCCAGACCGGCACACCGGCCTGTGCGAAACGCTGATCTTCGGCGAGGAGGCTCGCGTCCTCGGCGTTGGTGAGGATGACCCACCCGTAGTCGCGGAGATCCCGGAGGCGCCGGTCGGCCTGTGCGACCTTCGGGAAGGCCGCTCGGAGTTGCTCCTTGGTGAAGGTGTTGCCCTCGCCGATCTCCTGGACGAGCCACAGGGCCGCCCGGACCATGGTGCCGGCCTTCAGGCTCGGGTCGTTCCATGCGGGCATCGGCACGTGGGTTCCCTCCTTGGCGGGCTCCACCGGGCGCCGCAACGGCCCGTCAGCTGTCGGTGTCTCCTGCCATGATGCAGGAGACGCTGACCGCGGATGTCCCCTAGGAGGCCCTTGATATGGGTGTGCAGTTCGGAGTCCCGCCCGAGGGCGAGAAGATCCGCTCCCTGGTGCAAGAGCGCCTGGAGCAGGCCGTACAGGATAACGGAGCCAAGGTCAGCGTTGACTGGCGCGGCGAGCGAAAGCACCTGCACGTCATCTCCATGCCGGTTGACATGCTGTACTTCAATCCCGACACCCACCGCATCCGTGCGCAGCGCACCCTGGACCCGGAACGCAACCGTGTGCTCGAGGAGGAGCCATGGAGTGAGGCGGCGCAGGAGTATCTGCATCACCTGCTGAGCTGCAAACCGTCTAATCCCCACCAGACCGATCCGGACTACACGGCCCTGCGGGATGAACTTGATGATTTTGGGCAAAAGGAGCCGGGGATCATCAGCCCCGACGGCATCCTCGTAGACGGCAACACGCGATGCGCTGCCCTCAAGGACCTCGGAGTCAGGGACATCCGTGTGGGGGTCCTCCCGGCCGACACCTCCCGCCGGGACATCAACAGCGTGGAACTCTCTCTTCAGCTTCGCCGCGATAAGCGCCGCGCATATTCCTATATCAACCGGCTCATGGCAATCGAGGAAGAGCTCAGGGATGGGCGGCGAGAAGAGGACGTGGCTCGCGATTTCAATATCAAGACGGCTACTCTCCGTCAGGACCGCTGGGTGTACCAGTTGATCGAGGAAGCGATCGAGCGGAGTAGCAGCGGAAACGGGATACGGCTGAGGCTGGTGGACTTCGAGGACCAGCAGGAGAAGCTCCGTGAGCTGCACCGTGACTACAGCGCGCTGGCGAAGGCCGATCCGGATGCCGCCGAGCGGCTGAAAGAGGCACGCCTGGCCATGGTGGTTCTGAACTTCGCCAAGACGTCAGTCCGTCTCGCTGAGGCAGATTTCCACAGCCGGTACCTGCAGGAGCGGCTGCCGGAAGAGCTTCGGCCCAGGCTGCGGGAAGCCGCCCCCGTTTCCATCCCTGGCCTGCCCGGTGTGTCGGTCCCCGACGTGACGGCTTCGCTGAAGATCGCCCGCGCGGTCACCGACAACCTCCTTCAGGCGAAAGCCGCCGCCCAGGCCGGAAGCAAGCTCAGTGCCGCTGAGGTCGCCACTGCGGACTCTCTCGTCAAGACGGCGCGCAAGACCTTTGACGTAGCAGTCAAGCTGGCTGGACAGCGCGCCGAATTGCAGAAACGGAAGGTCGCTGTTCCTGAACGTCTCACGGATGCCGCTGACTACGTGAACCAGTGCGCTGCCGAGTTCGCAGAGGCAAAGCAGAAGCGTGCCCTCGACGAGGAAGCCTTCGACGACGCCTTGCTCACCCTGCGTGCCAGCCTGGCCCGCCTCGCGAAACAAGCGAGCCGCACGTTCAGTTCTCCCGGCGACGGCGTGGCCTGGCTTCTGGACGCGGCGAGGGAGGACTGATGCCCACGCGGGCGACCGGGCTGAGCCTGTCGATTGAGTTCGGCGACGTTGCGACGAAAGCGAGGTTCCGGGCTGGCAGTGGCTGGGAGGAAGCGCTCAGGCGCCTCTCGGTGTCCTTCAGCAGTTGTGTGCAGAGATCGCCCGGTACAGCCGATGTCGACATAGACGAGCTTCTGGGCAACCTTATGGCTCTCGCGTCCTGGCCCGAGCCGGACAGCGTGGCCTGGGACCCACAATTGGCGGCCCTGGCCACGGATTCAGCCAAGGATGCCCAGACCGTGGCCCAGCGCCTGGACCCGGATGCCGCTCACAGCGGAGAGACCGATGCTGCGGATGTCGGAGACCTGCTTGGCCCGGACTGGAAAGGGGCACTGACCACGTTCCAGCGCAGGGATCTTGCGAAGCTTCTGTCTTTGCGGCATGGCGCTAACTTCTCAGTCCCGGGAGCCGGGAAGACCCGGGTCGGCCTTGCGGTCTTCCACGCTCTGCGGCGCAGCGAGGGCGCCGAACGGCTCCTGGTCGTCGGCCCGAAGTCGTGCTACGAGGCCTGGCAGGACGAGAATGAGCAGTGCCTGCGCGAGCCGCTGCGTATGGAGGTGTTCTCCCGGGGCGCAGATCCGGCCGCTGATGCCCTCCTCGTCAACTACGAGCGACTGGACGGGGCTGTGAACGAACTCGGCCAGTGGCTGGCGGCGCGGCCGTCCCTGCTCGTCCTGGACGAGGCGCACCGGATGAAGCTCGGCGCCGCGGGAACGTATGGGGCAGCATGCCTCGCCCTCGGTCCCAGGGCCCGGCGCCGGCTGATCATGACAGGTACTCCTGCGCCAAATGGCGTGAGAGATCTGGAGAACCTCTTCGGCTTCGTCTGGCCTGGGCACGGTCGTCAGAAGGTCGCGCAGGCTGTCGCAGGCGGGGACCTTGCCCGGGCCAGCCAGGTTCTCCGGCCTCTGTACGTCCGCACCACTAAGAGCGAACTCGGGCTGCCACCGGTAACGACGAACCTGCGCCTCCTTCCCCTGCCCGCGGTCCACCAGGAGGTGTACGAGGCTCTCCTGGGGCGCTTCTCTGCCCGCGCCGCCGGATGTGAGGGCGATTTCCAAGCGCTCGGCAGAATCGTGGTGTACATGCTGATGGCCGCGACGAGTCCAGCGCTGCTCTCCGTCGGCACCACGCGGCACGAGCCCCTCGCCTATCGGGTGCCACCGCTAGCCGTACCAGCGGGAACCCCGCTGTTCGAGCTCATGCAGGACCTCCCGAACTATGAGATGTCTCCGAAGTACCAGGAGGTCCTGGCCATCGTGAGGCAGAACGCCGCCTGCGGACGCAAAACGCTTGTGTGGTCAACCTTCGTGCGATCCCTGAACACGCTGGAACGCATGCTTCGGAATTTCTCGCCAGCCGTGGTACACGGGGGAACCGAAGACCGCCAGGCGCAGATCGAACGCTTCCGCGCCGACCCGGACTGTGCCGTGCTGCTGTCTAACCCGGCCACTCTCGGGGAGGGCATCAGCCTCCACCATCACTGCCACGACGCCGTCTACGTCGACCGGGACTTCGCTGCCGCGCGCTTCCTGCAGAGCCTTGACCGGATTCACCGGCTTGGCCTTGCTCCTGAGGCAGAGACCCGGATTACGGTGCTTGCTTCAGCGGGAACCATCGACGAGGTCGTCGATGGACGTCTGCAAGACAAGCTTCAGTTCATGGGAAGAATTCTCGATGATCCCGACGTCCAGCAGCTCGCCGACCTAGACGAAGAACCCGCGATCGGCAGCGGCCTGGACCAAAGGGATCTCGAGGCGCTGATGGGCCATCTCCATGCCGGTACCACCTGAACCGGTCCTGCGTGCGGCAGTTCGCTGGCTTGAGAGGCTTCCCGCGAGCGGGGCCGCGCGGGTCCGGGCTCTCTTCATGGCACATAGCGAGTACAGCGACATCACCCCGACCCAGTATGACGCGGCTTACGCGTGGATACGCGATACTGGGCTGCTGGTCAATCTCAACAGCAGTGTGCCCGCCCGCCACAGAGTCTTCGCCTCTGCGATTGCCCACGGCGAAGCCGCCTGGCTGGCCGATGCCAACGTTCTCGTGCGCGAGCCGGACGAGCTCCCTGGCGATGCCTTGCGCGCGGCTGCTGCGCTGGGCATGAGCGAAGCTGAAGCGTACGCCCAAGTCCGCGGCGTATGGGGGAAGGTGGATGCAGCTGAACGGGTACGCATCGGAGCCGCAGGCGAAATCGCACTGATTGAGCTGCTCACCGGATCGGTGAGAGCACGGATCGAGCGTGTCGCCGAATGGTCCGACGGTTTCGGCTACGACATCGCCGTGCGCTCCCCGGAATGCAGGGTCCACCTGGAAGCGAAGACGACGCTTCGCCGCAGCCGGTTTGCCCTCTACCTTTCCCGGCACGAGTACGACACGATGCTGCGCGATCCCGAATGGCAGCTTGTCCTCGTCAGGCTCGCGCCAGACCTCAAGCCGGTGGCAGTCGCAACCGTGCCCAGGGGCTGGGTCGCGGCGCATGTTCCCTCGGATCGCCGCGAATGCGGACGATGGGAATCGTGCCACCTCGTTGTGCCGCCCCGCGTGCCCCTCCCAGGCATACCTGCCCTCGGCGCACTGTTCACATGCGATGCCTCGCCCCTGCTCACCGGCCGTGCCGGGTGGCCCGCCTGAAAGCTGTGCCCCTCAGGGGCCTCAGCGGTAAAACTGCCGCGAACTGCAGAGCGGGCCGGCACCCGCCTGAGGCCCTGAGCACCGAAGGGCGGGACATGGCTGGGAATAACGGGTCATGCCTGCGCCATCAGCCAGCGCGCTTGCCTGGGCAGCAAAAATTTCCCGCCGATAGCCGCTCCGGTCCGGCAGGCCGCTCCCCCGGACTCCGGCGCATGGCACCGTGCGCCGCTGCCTGACCGGAGCCCGCCCGCCCCCGGCTCAGCCGTTCGTCGTGCCCAGGTCTTCGAGGTCGTCCAAGTCCTCCATGCTGCCCAGGTCTTCCAGGTCGCCCAGGTCGCCCAGGTCGAGGTTTTCCAGCTCCCGCTGGATGTCCTCCAGGTTGCCGTCGAGGTCGCCGATGTCGGGGATCTCGACGTCCTGGCGGTAGTAGGTCTCGGCGGTTCCGGAGCCCCAGGTGACGTTGAGGGTGTCGCCGTCGAGGGCCAGGGTGCCCTCCGAGTGTTCCGTGGAGCCGTCCGCGCAGGTCAGGGACAGGGCGGTGGCGGATGCGGTGCCGCTGCAGTAGCCGCCTTCGAGGTTGTCGGGGGAGGAGCCGAGCACGAAGGTGGCGGCGCCGCCGGCGATCACCAGCTGGTTGTCGGCCGGGTCGGCGAACGACTCCGAGGTGGACCACACGCCCTCGATGCCCTCGCCCCCGGCGGAATCCCCGCTCCCCGTCTCCTCCCCGCTCGGGTCCCCGCTCTCCTGCTGCTCCGGGGACTCGCTCTGCTCCGTGCCGGCGTCCTGCGCCGAGGAGTCCGTCTTGCCGTCGTCGTCGCTGCCGCAGCCGCTCAGTGCCAGCGCCGCCACGGCCACGGCGGGCAGGGCGAGTCGTATGGGCCTGCGCATGATCCCCCCTGGTGAAACGAGAACGTGGACCTACGCCCACACCCTAGTGGCGGCCGTCCGCGCCTCCGCTCCTGCGCCCAAATGTGTTACAGGGCTGTGGATTTCGCCTTCCCGGCGGTGGTGGTGCGCCAGGCCCGGGAGGGGTGGCCGGCGCTCGGGCGGGGACGACGGTGACCGGAGTGACCGGAGTGCCGATAGGGGCGAAGGGGACGGCGGGGGTGGAAGTGAGCGTGGTTGCGGGGTGAGGAGGGTGCGGGACACTCGTGGCATGGGCCCCCTCGATCCGTCGGAGGCGACGACGCGCCGTTTCCCCCCGCGGCCGGAGAGCGTGTCGTCGGCCCGGTGGTTCGTGCGGGCCGCCGCGTTGGGCGCCGCGCCGGAGCTGGCGGATGCCGCCGAGCTGCTGACCAGCGAGCTGGTCACCAACGCGGTGCTGCACGCCCGCACCGAGGTGACCGTGTCGGTCTCGGCGCCCGACGGGGCGGTTTACGTGCGGGTCACCGACCGGCAGCCCGCCCGCGCGCTGGTGCCGCAGGACTGCCCCGCCTACGCCGGCACCGGGCAGGGCCTCGCCCTGGTCGGGCGGCTGGCCTCCGGCTTCGGCACCGACGTGGTCGAGGGCGGCAAAGAGGTGTGGTTCCGGCTGCGGTCGGGCGCCGGCCCCACGCCGCCCTCCGGGTGGGAGACCGTGCCGCCGCGCTTCCCCTCCGCCCGCCACGTGACCCTGCTGGACGTGCCGGGCCCGCTGTACAAGGCCGCGCAGCAGCACCGGCACGCGTTGCTGCGCGAGGTCATCCTCGCCAGCCTCGCCGGGGAGCCGCTCGGCCTGCGACCCGAGGAGCTCACCACCGCCCACGACGTGAACAACGTGATCAGTGCCCAGGTGTCGACCGCGCTGCGGGAGCAGCCCGCCGACGCCGAGGGCCGCTCGCTGAGCGTGGCGCTGCCCTCCGACGCCGGCTCCACCGTGCCGGTGCTGCGCCGGGTGCTCGACCTGGCCGAGGAGGCCGCCGCGGACGAACGCCTGCTCACCCTCCCGTCCCTGCCGCGCAACCGCCTGTTCCACGAGTGGCTGTTCGACGAGATCATCCGCCAGCTCGCCGGGCGCAACCCCACCGCCTGGACGGTGGTGCCCCGGGAGCCGAGCGTCCATTCGGCCGAGATGGTGCCGTGGGAAACCGGTGACGTGCGGGCCAGCAGGGTGCCCACGGTCGCCGCCGACGAGACGAACACGATCATCGCGGCGAACGCGTCCGCGGCCGACCTGCTCGGCTGGCAGGTGGACGACCTCGTCGGCCGCCGGCTCACCACGCTCATTCCGGAGCACCTGCGGCAACGCCACCGCGCCGCCTTCGCCTCCCTGCTGCTCACCGGCAGGCCCCGGATCCTCGGCCGCTCGGTGCCACTCCCGGCACTGCACCGCGACGGCCGGCTGGTGCCCGTCCGCCTGATGATCCAGCTCCAGGAGACGACCGACGGCCGCACCGTGTTCGTCGCCCAGCTGGTCCCCAGGGCCACGACCGCCGCCGAGCCACCCCGCGGCACCGGCGCCGCCTGGCACGCGACGCTCCCCGAGTCCGGCCTTGCGGCGCGCCCCGCGACCCCGCCCGGCCCCGAGGCCGAGCCTCCGCCCGAGGCCAGGCCCGAGGGCGTCACCGGGGACATGCCGGCGGTGGAGCGGCTCTCCCTGCTGGCCGACATCGGGGGCGCGCTGAGCAACACCATGGCCCTGGACGAGGGCGTGCGGCAGGTGGGCCGGATTCTCACGCGGCGGCTGGCCGACTGGTGCATGGTGGACCTGTTCACCGAGGAGACCCGGGTGGAACGCGTCAGCGTGGTGGGCGGCGACTCCCGCCCCCCGCCCGACTCCGTCCGCGAGGGCCCACTCCCGCCGCTTTCCGAGGTGGCCCGCGGGCCCCTGGCCCGGGTGCTGCGCGGCGCGGGCCCCCTGCTGCTCGGCCCGCCCCCGCCGCCGGAGGAGGCCGTGAGCCCGCTGGACGCCCACTACCGCGAGGTGCTCAGGGCACTGGACGCGGGCAGCGTCATCGCGGCCCCGCTGCGCGCCCGGCGGGAGATCCTCGGCGCCCTGACCGTGGCCCGCGTCGCCGGGCGGCGGCCCTTCGCCGAGGAGGACGTGGCCCTGGTCGGCGACCTGGTCAGCAGCATCGCCCTGGGCGTGGACAACGCCCGCCTCTACCAGGAGACCCGCAACATCGCCGAGGGCCTTCAGCATTCGCTGCTGCCCGAACTGCCCGAGATCCCGCACCTGCGGATGGCCGCCCGTTACGCCTCCTCCTCCACCACCGCACAGGTCGGCGGCGACTGGTACGACAGCTTCGTCGTCCCCGGCGGGGACGTCGCGGTGGTCATCGGCGACGTCACCGGCCACAATTTCGACGCCGCGATCGCGATGAGCCAGCTCCGCGGCACGCTGCGCGGCATCGCCGTCGACCGCCAGGCGCCGCCCGACGTGGTCCTGCGCCGCCTGGACATGGCAAACCGCAGCCTGTACCGGGAGGCCACCGCGACCTGCATCTACGGCCTGGTCAAGGGCCGGGAGAAGGGGCCGTGGGTGCTGGAGCACTCCTCCGCGGGGCACCTGCCGCCGCTGCTGACCACCGCGGAGGGCGACACGCGTTACCTCGACCAGGGCGCGGGCCTGCTGCTCGGCATGGACCCGGACGCCTCCCGCCCCCGGGCCAGTGCCCCGATCCCGGCCCACGCGACGGTGCTGCTGTACACGGACGGCCTCATCGAACGCCGCGGCGAGTCCCTCGAAGAGGCCCTCACCCGGCTGCGGCGGCACACCGCAGCCATGGCCCGCGAGCCCCTCGACGTGTTCTGCGACGAACTCCTCATCCGGCTCGGCGCGGACAGCGTCGACGACATCGCCGTCCTGGCCCTCCGCCCCACCCTCCTCACCTGACCGGACCATCCCGCCCCGGCGTCACTCCACCGGCCCCCGCGGTACTCGACCGCCGCCCCCGCCACCCGCCTCGCCCGCAGCCGCCCGTTCCACCCGCCCCATCCATCCCCGCGCCCCATCCCGGCCCCTCCCCTCCCACCCGGTTCGCCCCCGGCGGGGAGAGGCGTCAACTCCCGTACAGGTCCTGGCTCGTATTCGTCACGATCCCGCTGCAAAGCAGGTTTTCGGTCTTTCACGCCCAGAAGAGCTGGCTAGGGTCCCCTTCCATGGTGATCCCCTTGGAAGCGGGCGACCCGACGGTCATCGGCGGGTACCGGATCAGCGGCCGGCTCGGGCAGGGCGGCATGGGCCGGGTCTATCTCTCGCACACGCCCGGCGGGCGCCCCGTCGCGATCAAGCTGGTGCGGGCGGAACTCGCCGACGACGCCGACTTCCGGCGGCGTTTCCAGCGGGAGGTGCGCGCGGCCCAGCAGGTGCAGGGCCTCTACACGGCGCCCGTGATCGACAGCGACACCGAGGGGCCGCAGCCCTGGGTGGCGACCGTGTACGTCGCCGGTCCCTCGCTGCACGCCGCGGTGACCGAGCACGGCGCGCTGCCCGTCCCGGCCGCCGCCCTCACCCTGGCCGGCATCGCGGAGGCGCTCCAGGCGATCCACGGCGCGGGGATCGTCCACCGGGACCTGAAGCCCTCCAACGTCCTGCTCGCCGCCGACGGGCCGCGCGTCATCGACTTCGGCATCGCGCGCGCCGCCGACGCCACCGCCCTGACGCACAGTGGGGTGACCGTCGGCACCCCCGCGTTCATGGCGCCCGAGCAGGCGCTCGGCCGGCCCGCGACGCCCGCCGCCGACGTCTTCGCGCTGGGGCACATCGCGGTGTTCGCGGCCACCGGCGAGCCCGCGTTCGGCGAGGCGGCGACCCCGGCCGTGCTCTACCGGATCGTGCACGAGGAGCCCGAGCTGTCCGGGGTGCCGGAGGGGCTGCGGGAGATCGCCGCCCGCTGCCTCGCCAAGGACCCGGCCGAACGGCCCACCCCGGCCGAGGTGATCGAGCTGTGCCGGCCCCTCACCCAGGACGCCGAGCCGCAGTCGGGTACGTGGCTGCCGCCCGCCGTGATCGACGACATCGACCGGTACGCGGCCACCGCGACCTCCGTCGCCCCGCCTCCCGCGCACACGACCCCGCCGGCGCCCTACCCGGCGACCCCGCCCGCCGCGCTGCCCACGGCGGGCCTGCCGCCGACTCCGCAGCCCTTCGCGCCGCAGCCGCCCGGCGCCCCGCCCTACCCCGGCCCGGCGGCCACCACCCCCGCGGGCGCCCCGGCGGGCACTCCCGCGGGCATCGCCGCGGGCGCCCCGGCGGGCACCCCCACCGCCGCGACCCCGCCGCCCGCCGCGCGGCCGCGGCGCGGCCGGCTGGCGCTGATCGTCGCCTGCGGCGTCCTGGTCGGGCTGCTCGGCGGGCTGCTCGGCGCCTCCCTGCTGAACGGGGACGACAAGGACGAGAACGCGGGCGGTACCGCCGACGCCGGCGGCAGCACCGAGACCACGCAGGACGGCCAGATCGGCGAGGGCGAGGACGAGTCCGCCTCCGGCGAGTCCGCGCCACCGCCCGACGCGAGCGAGGAGACCGAGGAGCCCCCGGCCGACCCGACGCCCGTGGACTACGAGGGCATCGACATCCCGGAGAACCGCACGCTCCGCCTCTCCGACGACCCGCCCACCCCGGTGACGACGGAGTCGGGGGTGCTGTACGAGGGAGACTTCGGCTTCAACTCCGACCTCTTCGACGGCTACCAGCTGGCGACCTCGGGCGACAGCACGCTGGTGCTGCTGCGGCCCGACGAGGAGGGCACGCTCGACACCTGCCGTTCGGTGACCCGCTACACGAGCGTGATCGACCAGGAGTCGGCGCCCGCAGGATCCCGGATCTGCCTGCGCACCCAGGCCGGGGACGTCGCGCTGGTCACCGTCACCGGCTACGCCCCCGAGGACTCGCCCAGTTACTACCTGAGCATCGACCTCAGGATCTGGCGGGGCGCCGCCTTCTCCGGCTGAACCCGCGTCAGGCAACCGGCGGGCCGCCCCCGCGGGCCCTCGCGGGGGCGCCCGTACGTCCCGTCGGCCGCCGGGGAACACCGCGGGGTCGGCCGTCCGCCCGAGCTGTTCGATGTCGCCGGGGACACAGGCGGCGGGAAGCCCCCCGTCGCGGAACGCCGCGCCTGGGCGCCGTCCCGCCACGCGCCGGGCTCCTCCGCCTCCTCCACCGCCCTCCCGGCGGCGTTCCCCGTGGCGTTCCCCCGTGCCGTTTCCCGTGGCGTCCCGGGCGGCGGCGTCGCGCCCCCGCTCAGGGGCGGCGTGACGCCGGCGCCGCCCCGGCGCCCACCGCAGGCCGGGGCCCGCCGACGCGGAACCGGCCTCGGTCGTCTGTTCCACGGCCACCACGCGCACCCCCCAGGTACACCGCCCCCGGGGCGCGTGGGGGGACGCGGGCACCGGGTGCGGGCCGGGTGGGGGAGGGCCGCGGGCCCGGTGGCCACCCGTCCGGTGGGGGAGGGCCGGCGGGGCCGGGAAAAGCCGAACCCGCCCTTGGTCCAGACCTCTTGACCGTTGGTCCAGACCATTCTACGCTCGCCCCACCTTCAATGACCGTGCCATGACAAAGAGGAGCGCTCTCGTGCCACGTGTCAGACACCGCATCCTTGCCCTGTTCTCCGTACTCGTCCTGCCGCTGGCCGGCCTGGTGGCGCTCGCCGCACCGGCCCAGGCGGCCGCCGTCACCGCCACGTACACCCAGACCTCCGACTGGGGCACCGGCTTCGAGGGCAAGTGGACGATCACCAACTCCGGCAACTCCACCGTCACCGACTGGACCGTCGAGTGGGACTTCCCCTCCGGAACGGCCGTCACCTCGTCCTGGGACGCGACGGTCACCCACTCCGGCGACCACTACACCGCCCGCAACCTCTCCTGGAACGGCACCCTCGCCCCCGGCCAGTCGGCGAGCTTCGGCTTCGTCGGCACCGGGACGGCCACCCCGGCCGGCTGTCTCCTGAACGGCGCCCCCTGCGACGGCAGCGGCGGCGACGGCGGCGACGACGGGGGCGACGACGGTGACGGTGGCGACGACGGGGGTGACGACGGCGACGACGGCGGCGACACGTCGCCCGGCGACCACGTCAACCTCGGCTACTTCACCGAGTGGGGCATCTACCAGCGCGACTACCACGTCAAGGACATCGTCACCTCGGGGGCCGCGGACCGCCTCACCCACATCAACTACGCCTTCGGCAACGTCCAGAACGGCGAGTGCACCGTGGGCGACTCCTACGCCGACTACGACCGCTTCTACAGCGCGGAGGAGAGCGTCAGCGGCGAGGCCGACAGCTGGGACACCGGAGCCCTGCGCGGCAACTTCAACCAGCTGCGCCAGCTGAAGGAGCGCTATCCCGACATCAAGATCCTGTGGTCCTTCGGCGGCTGGACCTGGTCCGGCGGCTTCACCCAGGCCATGCAGGACCCGCAGCACTTCGCACAGTCCTGCTACGACCTGGTCAACGACCCGCGCTGGGACGGGGTCTTCGACGGCATCGACCTCGACTGGGAGTACCCGAACGCCTGTGGTCTGACCTGTGACAGCAGCGGCCCCGAGGTGTTCGGCGAGATGATGCACGCCTTCCGGGACGCGTTCGGCGACCAGCTGGTGACGGCGGCCATCACCGCCGACGCCTCGCCCGGCGGCAAGATCGACGCCGCGGACTACGCCGCGGGTGCCGCGTACGCGGACTACCTGTCGGTGATGGCGTACGACTTCTTCGGCGCCTGGGCCACCACAGGACCCACCGCGCCGCACTCCCCGCTCACCTCCTACGACGGCATCCCGCAGCAGGGCTTCACCACCGCCGACGCCATCCAGCGCCTGCGTGACCAGGGCGTGCCCGCGGACAAGCTGCTGCTCGGCATCGGGTTCTACGGGCGTGGCTGGACCGGGGTCAGCCAGAGCGCCCCGGGAGGCACGGCCACCGGCCCCGCCCCCGGCACCTACGAGCAGGGCATCGAGGACTACAAGGTTCTCGCCACCCGCTGCCCGCCGACCGGAACGGTGGCGGGCACGGCGTACGCCCACTGCGGCTCCGAGTGGTGGAGCTACGACACCCCCGCCACCATCCAGGGCAAGATGGAGTACGCCCTCCAGCAGGGCCTGGCCGGCGCCTTCTTCTGGGAACTCTCGGGCGACACCGCCGACGGCGACCTGGTCGACGCCATCCACACCGGCCTGACCTGACCCGCCGCCCCCCCAACGGCCCGCGCCCCCGCGCACGGCCCACGCCCGCGGCCGGTCCCCGGCGGACCGGCCGCGGAGCGGGCCGGGAGGTGGGCCGTGAGGTGGGCAGCGGAGCCGGCCGCGGGGTCGGCCGGGAAGTCGCCCGCGGGCCGGCCGCCGGACCCGCCGCGGAGCCGGCCGCGGAGGCGGCCGAGAATGAGACAGGCGCGGCGGCCGCCGAGTATTCCGCCGGCCACGGGACATCCATGGGGTGCAAGCCGACCCGGAGCCGAGAGGGCAACCGTGCACGCTGACGAGTCAGAGGCGGCCTCGCTTGACCAGGCCACGAGGGACTTCGTCGCGGCCAGGCCCCGGCTCTTCGGCATCGCGTACCGGATGCTGGGCAGCGCCGCGGAGGCCGAGGACGTCGTCCAGGACGTGTGGCTGCGGTGGCAGAAGGCCGACCGCTCCGGCATCCTCGATCCCGCCGCCTACCTGTCCACGGTCGCCGCCCGGCTGGCGCTCAACGTCGCGCAGTCGGCCAGGGTGCGGCGGGAGACCTACGTCGGGCCCTGGCTGCCCGAGCCCGTCGACACCAGCGCGGACCCCCAGGTGGGCGCGGAACGCAACCGGGCGCTGGAGCTGGCGGTCCTCTTCCTCCTGGAGCGGCTGAACCCCCTGGAGCGGGCGGCGTACGTCCTGCGGGAGGCGTTCGACTACCCGCACAAGCAGGTGGCGGCCGTGCTCGGGACGAGCGAGGCCAACGCCCGCCAGCTGGCCAGCAGGGCCCGCAAGCGCCTGGCCGCCGAGCGAAGGGAGCAGGTCGGCGCCGCGGAACACCGGCGCCTGCTCACGGCGTTCCTCGCGGCGGCGCGGATCGGCGACCTGCCGGCGCTGGAGAAACTGCTCGCCGCCGACGTCGTCAGCTACTCCGACGGCGGCGGGGTGCGGGGCGCCTCGCGCATCCCGGTCTTCGGGCGGGCCCGCGTCTCCCGGTACCTGGCCGCGTTCGCCCCCCGGTTCTGGCCCCGGGCGAGCACGCGGTGGGTGGAGGCGAACACGCGGCCCGCCGTCCTCGTCTCGCACGGCGCAACCCCCGTGGCGCTGCTGTGCATCGACGCCTCGGCGGAGGGCATCGACCGGCTCATGTGGGTGATGAATCCCGCCAAACTCCTGCCCTACGTGGACGCGTTGCCCTCCCACTGAGCGCCCCCCCGCCCCCCACGCGCCCCCGCAGCCCCCGGTTCCGCCCCGCCGCCCCCGCGCGTTCCCCTCGCCCCCGCGCGTTCCCCCTCGTCCCCCCTCGGCCCTTCGTCCCCCTCGTCTCCTCGCCTCCGGCACGCCTCGGCCCGCTGTCACGAATCGGCCCGCTGCCGAGTCGGCCCGCTGCCGCGAATCGGCGCGCTGTCACAGATCGGCGCGCTGTCCGGTCTGTCTCGTGAACCGGGCCGGCGGACGCCGTGCCTCCGGCCCCGAGGAGGACGGCACAGCGGCCGTCCGGAGAGGTGAACCTCCATGAAGGACATCCTGGTGATCGGCGGGGGCTTCGCCGGCGTGTGGAGCGCGGCGGGAGCCGTACGGGCCGCCCGCGCCGCCGGGGAAGCCGGCGAGGACCTGCGGGTCACGCTGATCAGCGGCGGGGACGACCTGGTCATCCGGCCGCGGCTGTACGAGGACGACCCGGGGGCCATGCGGGTGCCCCTGGACCGGGTGCTCGGCCCGATCGGCGTGCGCAGGGTGGCCGGTACCGTCACCGGCATCGACACCCACACCCGTACCGTCCGGGCCGTCGGGCGCGCGGGCGAGGAGCAGGAACTGTCCTACGACGCCCTCGTGCTGGCCTCGGGCAGCCGGCTGGTGGTGCCCGGCTTCCCCGGCGCCCGGCACGTCTTCGACGTGGACACCCTGACCTCGGCCACGGCGCTCCACCACCACCTGCGGCGGCTGCCCAGGCACCCGGCGTCCGCCGGGCGTTACACGGCCGTGGTGGTGGGCGCCGGATTCACCGGCCTTGAGGTCGCCACCGAACTCTGCGGGCGGCTGCGTGCGCTCGCCGGCGCGGCGGGGGCGGGCGAGGAGGTGCGGATCGTCCTGGTGGACCGCTCCGACGTCATCGGCCCGGAACTCGGCGAGGGGCCGCGGCCCCACCTCGACGGCGTCCTCGACGAACTGAAGATCGAGCGGCGCCTCGGCCGCACCGTGGCCTCGGCCACGCCCACCGAGGTCACGCTCTCGGACGGCGAGGTGATCCCCACCGCCACGGTGGTGTGGACCGCGGGCGTGACCGCCAGCCCGCTCACCGCGCAGATCCCGGGCGAACGGGACCGGCTCGGCCGCCTCACCGTGGACGCGTACCTGCGGGTCGCCGGCGTGCCGGGCGTGTACGCGGCGGGCGACACCGCGGCCGCCCTCGCGGAGGAGGGCCACCGCACCGTGCAGAGCTGCCAGCACGCCCACCCGCTGGGCAAGTTCGCCGGGCACAACGTGGCCGCCGACCTGCTGGGACACGACCCGCTGCCCTTCGCCCCCGCCCCTTACATCACCTGCCTCGACCTCGGCCCGGCCGGCGCCGTGACCACCGAGGGCTGGGAGCGCACCGTCACGAAGACCCGCCGGGAGGCCAAGGCCGTCAAACAGCTGATCAACACCACGTACATCTACCCCCCGCTCGACGACCCCGACCAGATCCTGGCCGAGGCCGGCCGCTTCACCAACGGCTGATCCCGCAGCCCGCCCCGCCCGGGCGGAGCCCACCGCCCCGCCCGGGCCGGGCCCCACGGCCGAGCCCACAGCCCCGCGGGACCGGAACCCCCACGGCCCCACCCGGGGACTGAACCCTCACCCCTCGGCGGTCCACCCCTCACCCCGCGGGTGCCACCCCCACCCTCCCGGAAGGAACAAGAATGAAGCCCACCCTGGGCCGCAGCGCCGTGTCCCTCGGCGTGACCGCCGCCGCACTGACGACGGTGCTCGCCGCGGGCACCCCCGCAAACGCCGCCCCCGCCGTCACTGCCGCCTCCGGCATCACCATCTGCGTCAACGTCAACCACGGGAACTGCTCCGACATCCCGGGCAACGACCAGTGGGAGAAGGACCCGGTGAAGACCTACGGCGACCACAAGTGGCAGGACTCGATCTCGTCCGTCTACAACCACACCACTCACCACGTGTGCTTCTACGAGCACAACAACTTCGAGGGCCGCTCCATCACGCTGCCCCCGGAATACGCCATCGACGACCTGAACTACTGGAACTTCAACGACATCATCTCCTCCTGGAAAACCTGCTCCTGACCCCGGAACCCGCCGCCCCCCGGAGGACCCGCAAACCCCGCGATCCCCGGGGGCCCGGCCCCCCGAGTGCCTTCCTGGCCATTCCGCCGGCGGTCCGTTGCGGGCGGGTATGCCCCTGAGTACAGTCCGTGCACAGAGCGGAAACGCGGGGAGGAGACAGCCGTGCATCGTCCTTGGGAGGCGGACCCGGCCGCGTTGTTCGTACGGCGACTGGGCAGATCCGCCGCGGAATTGGGGACGACCGACGGCAAGGAAGGCTGCCCCGACATCTGGGAACTCGACAACGGCGACGTGGCCGTCATCGGACGCGACCTGACAGCCGCCTATGGTCCCCGTCTCCCGGAGGGGGTCACGCTCGCCCCCGACGAGCGGCTGGTCGTCCTTCCCGGCTCCCTGCTCCGCGCGGCGAAGGCGGACATCCCCGATGCGTGACCTGCATGCCCCGCCCCTCGACCGTACCCAGGGAGTGAGGACGGACCGCGCCGCGTACTCGGCCGATTTCTGGCAGCGGTACGGCCGGATCTACCAGCGGGACTCCTGGAAACTCGAACGGCGTGAACATTTCGTCGAGTTGAACAACCCGAGCTGGGACGCCTTTCGCCGGGGAGACTGGGACCAGGCCCTCCGCCTGCTGGAGAACAAGCGGGAGGGCCTCCGAAAGGCAGCCGAGCAGGACAGGAAACAGCGCACCGTCTTCCACCGGGTCCGCGTGGTCGGGCTGCCGCTGACCCCCTATCTCCAGTGGGAGCTCCACTCGCTGCGGCTGAAGGCCGAGTACGACGAGGTCATCCGGATTGTCGACGCGGCCCGGCTGGCCACGGTGGAGAGCGAAGGACCGCTCCCGGAGCTGGTTGTTCTCGGTGGCCTGACGCTGTACGAGGTCGTCTACACGGACGCCGGCGTGCTGGACGGCGGCGTGCGCTACACCCGGCCCGACCTCGTTCAGGGCTGGGAGGCCGCGATCAGGACGCTCTTCGAGAACGGCGAGGACATCGCGGATTTCTTCGCGCGCGAAGTGGCGCCGCTGCCCCCGCCGCAGCCGACGACGGAGTAGCTCATCAACGCACGCGAGGAAGACGACGGGCGCCCCGGCGGCACGCACTCGGAGCTGTCGGGGGCCTCCCGCGACGTGGTCCAGGCAGGCAACGTCAGCGGCGGCGTCCACTTCCACGGCCGCGACGAACCCCACGCGCCACGGCCCCGCCAACTCCCCGGAGACGTACGGCGCTTCGTCAACCGCACCAGGGAGCTGGAGCGCCTGAACGCGGTGCTCCCCACCGACGAGGGTGCGTCACTCATCGTCACCGCGTGCGTGATCGAGGGGACTGCCGGGGCAGGCAAGACATCACTCGCCCTCCGGTGGGCTCATCAGGTCCACCATCGTTTCCCCGACGGGCAGCTTTACATCAACCTGCGCGGCTACGATCCGGGACAGCCGGTCACCGCGCAGGAGGCGCTGCACCGCTTCCTCACCTCCCTCGGTGTGCCCCACGGTTCCGTCCCGGCCGACATTGATGCCGCCGCCGCGCTCTACCGTTCGCTCCTCGCCGACCGCCGCACGCTGATCGTCCTGGACAACGCCGCCACCGCGGCCCAAGTCCGGCCACTTCTGCCCGGTGGCCATCGCTCCCTTGCCATCGTCACCAGCCGCAGCAGGCTCTCCGGCCTGGCCATACGAGACGGTGCGCACCGCGTCACCCTCGGCACCCTTCCCGAGCCCGAAGCGGTCGCGCTGCTGCGTACCGTCACCGCCGAGTACCGGGCCGAGGACGATGCGGACAAGCTCGCCGAGCTGGCGCGCCTGTGTGCCCGCCTCCCGCTGGCCCTGCGGGTGGCGGCGGAGCGCGCCGCCACCCGCCCGTACCTCAGCCTCGACGATCTGATCGCCGAACTTCGTGACGAGTCCGCCCTGTGGGATGCCCTCAGCACGGGCCATGACGATGAGGCCGACGCCGTTCGGACCATCTTCGCGTGGTCCTACCGGGCCTTACCCCCCGAAGCCGCCCGCCTCTTCCGCCTGCTCGGCCTCCACCCGGGGGCGGAGTTCGGCCTCCACGCCGCCGCTGCCCTTGCGGGAACCCGCCCCAGCCGCACCCGGCAGCTCCTCGACATGCTCGCGAGCGTTCACCTGCTCGAACAGAACGCCCCTGACCGCTACGAGTTTCACGACCTCCTCCGCGCCTATGCCACCGACCAAGCCCGCCGCGAAGAATCCTCAGCCTGGCGCACGGCCGCCCTCCGCCGCGTCCTCGACTGGTACCTGCACACCGCCGACGCCGCCCAGACCTGGCTGGAACCCCGAGAAGCCCATCTCACACTCGAGCCGCTGGACGAGAGCGTAACCGCGCTGTCCTTCCCGGACTACGACAGTGCCGTTACCTGGTCCGAGCGGGAACACGCCAATCTCCTGGCCGCCACTCGTGCTGCGCAGGCGGCGGGCCTCGCCCGCCATGCGTGGCAGCTCGCCCTGGTCACCTACTACGCGCAGCCTCCCTCTGCCTCCATTCTCGAATGGCCGGCCGTCGGACGGATCGGCCTGGCAGCGGCACGACAACAGGGAGAACGGGCCGCCGAGGCCACCCTGCTGGAAGACCTCGGCATGAGCCACGCGCGGCTCAACGACCTGGCCGCGAGTGAGGAATGCCATCGCTCAGCGCTCGCCATCCGGCGCGACCTGGGCGACCGCTACGGAGAGGCCGGCTCGCTCAACCTGCTCGGGCTCACCTATCTCAATCGCCGCCAACTGGGCGCAGCTCAGGAGCACTTCGAGCAGGCGGTGGCCCTCTTCCAGGAGGTGGGAAACGACCCCTTCGTGGCGGTGGCACGCGCCAACCTGGCCCTGACGCACTATCGGGCGGGGCGGCTGGACACGGCCGAAGAGATCGCCAGCCGTGCTCTTGCCTACCAACGCGAGGTCCGGAATCGCATGAGCGAGGGCAACGTCCTGTGGACGCTGAGCGACATCCAGTGCGACCGGGGTGACACCGAGGCCGCGCTGAGTACCGCGCAGGAGGCGATGGAGATTGCCCTCAGCCTCCGCAACCACTTCGCCGAGGCCATCTGGCTCATCAGCCTCGGCAACGCGCAGCAGGCTACCGGCCGATACGGCGAGGCCCTCGACTCCTACAGCGCTCCGCCGCCCTCCACCGCCGTCTGCGCAACCGCAGTCGCGAGGCCCTGGCCTGGATGGGCGCGGGGGAGACGTACCGGCGACTCGGACGTGCCAAGGAGGCGGCCGAGTTCCATCGCCAGGCCGCCGTCGCCTTCCGCGGCCTCCACGATCCCTGGCACGAGGCCGTCGCCCTCGACGCCCTCGCACGCGCCCTGCACGGCGATGACCCCGACCAGGCCCGCCACCACTGGCGGCGCGCACTCACGCTCGTCGCGGACTACGGCGACCCGCGGGCCGCCATGCTGCGGGCGGGCATGGAAGGCCGCCTTTCCCCGGACTCCCACTGACGAGCAAAAGCGCGGGTGGTGACGCGGAACCGCACGAGCGGCATCGGCCCCTACAGGAGGTGGTCGGCCTTGCCTGCCTTGATGTCGGCGATGAGGGCCCGCAGGGCGTCGACGGAGTCGGTGAGGTAGTGGTCCTCCCGGCCGTTGACCGCTATGTAGGCGTTGCCCTCGGCGTCGGTGCCGAGGCGAAAGCAGGAGCTTCCTTCGGCGCAAAACGGGGCTTCCCAGGTGATCTCGGGCATGGGGGCTCCTCACAACTGGCGTGCGATCCGGTGGATGAACTCGCGGGACTGCTCAGGCGGCAGCGCCAGTTCTTCCAACAGGGCGAGTTGCGCCCGGTATTTCTCAAGCTGGGCCTGCGCGTGGAGGAAGACCGGTCCATGAGAGCTGTCCACCTGCACGGTATCGAGCCGGGGGACGGCCCCCTCGGCGTAGACCAGGGTCTGCCCAGCCCCGGGAAACGCGCCGTGCTTGAAGGGGAGGACGAGTAGGGTGATGTTTTCTCGCTCGGAGATCCGTACGAGGTATTCCAATTGCGCGCGAGCAACGTCGGTACCGCCGAATTCCATGCGCAGGGCGGCCTCGTGGACGACGGCGAGGTATGGGGTGGGCTCCTCGCCGAGGACGGCCCGCTGACGCTCGGAGCGAAGCGCCATTCTCAGGGCAACCTCGTGTTCCGGCAACGCGGGCACCGCGGCGCGAAAGATGGCCATCGCGAGCTCCGGGGTCTGGAGCATGCCTGGAACGTGCACCGTGTTGGCGCCGCGCAGACGAGCGGCGTTCGCCTCCATCTCCGCGATGTCCAGCAATCCTTGCGGCAGGCTGCCCCGGTATCGCTCCCACCAGCCGGTGCTCGGCTGAGCCATCGCGACGAGCGCTTCCACGTACTTTTCGTCGGTCACGTCGCAGTTGCAGGCCAAGGTTCTCAGGCGGTCGGCGCTGATCCCCCGGACACCGGACTCCATGTTGGAGATCTTGCCGCGGTCCACGCCGAGTAGGCCCGCCGCAAACTCCGCGGACACACCAGCCGCCATGCGCATGTGCCGCAGCTCGCTGCCCAGTCGCTTCTGCCGTTCGCTCGGCATCGACCTGGTGGGCATGCCACTCCTTCTTCGTGCGGCGGGGCATCGGCCACCGCCGCTCGGCTCGTCACCCGTCGGTGGTCAATATGCGCGACGGTGTGGCTAATTTACCATCGACGCTCTACTGTCGGTATCGCGCACGCTACACAGTGAAGCGCCGGAAGCGCACCGCGCGAGCATGCCCGCCTGCCCTGGGGCGGGTGTGCCGCGCCCAGGGCGGCAGGCCACCGGCGTCCCCGAGTCACCGAACCCTCCTCCACCGAAGCGGAGTTCGCCATGCCCGAAATCCCGTCCGTGCCTGCCCTGTGGCACTTCCCGGCCCGTCCCGCCTCCGTGATGCGGGCGCGGCACACCGTTGCCCGCGCGCTTCCGAAGGGGCTGCTGCCCGGCCTGACCGACGACTTGGGGCTGTTGACCTCCGAGCTGGTCACCAACGCCATCCGGCACGGGTCCCACCGCGAGGACGACCTCGTCGAACTGGTCCTGTGGCCGGCGGACGGGCACTACTGGATCGCGGTGTCCGACCGGGGCCCGACTCGCCCACTGGCCGCGCCGGCCCGTCCGGACGCGGATGCCGAGACCGGGCGGGGGCTGTTCCTGGTGGACAGGCTCGCCGCAGCATGGGGAGTCAGGACGCGCCCGGTCCGCGGCACCTCCGTCATCGCCGGCCTGCCGATCCGCCGGGGCGGCTGACGGCCCGAACGAGCAGCGCGCGGCCCCGGTGTCGCCGCGTCGCTACGCTGCTCCGAGCGATCGGAACTTCCGGTACAACCCGCCTGCGTCCCGAGAGGATGTCGCGTTGACCATCCCGTACCTGGCCCAGCCCGAAGACCAGCAGAAGCTCGAATGGCTCGACGGCAGTACCTTCTCGATCCTCCTGGACTCCGCGGCCACCGGCGGACAGCTCACCGTGGGCCGCTTCGCCGCCTCCAGGGGCGAGGCGCCGCCCTTCCACATGCACACCCGGGAGGACGAGATCTTCATGCTGATCAAGGGCAGCGCCCTGCTGTGGGTCGGCGAGGAAGAGAAGGAACTGTCCGAGGGCGGCATCGTCTTCCTCCCCCGCAACATCCCGCACGGCTACCGCATCACCTCGGAGACCGCCGACCTGCTGATGATCGCCACGCCCGGGGGCATCGAGGGCATGTTCCGGCAGGCGGGACGCGATCTCGCCACGCCCCGCCCACCCGGCTTCACCCTCTCGCAGGACGCGCTCGCCGCCGCGGCCGACGCCTACGGCCAGATCCTCGTCGGCCCTCCCAGGTAAACGCGCAACACCCCACGCCGCGCGGCCCGTTGACCGCCCCGCGCAGGGCGGCGTCACCGACGTGCCCCGGGTGGGCAATCCGCAGGGAGGCGAAGATTCGTCCCACGGGCCGATGCGGGCGGCGGCTGACGAGACATGCGCCCGCCCGCCGGAGAAGACCTCAGTCCGAGGGCACGCGGATAGGGGAATCGAACGGCTTTTTGTTCAACCCGGTACGCGTATTGCGGCAGCCGGGTGCCACGCATATGAAGAATTCATCGACGGACTTCCTGCCGAGACGCTTCTTCAGCCAGTCCTTCTCCTTGTCGTTGAGGCGGCGGTGCGGTTCGCCGGAACCGCAGGTGAAGCAGTACATCCTCAAGTCCGGACACCTCCTGTGGCGGGCAGAAAAAGGACACCGTGAGCCTAGGAGGAATGAATGGGCGACGGACAGCGTCAATCAAGTCAACCCGATGTGCTCGCCTGTCAATTCGTGTGCCGGAAGCGGCGGCCGGTCGGCAGGCTCTGCTGGTGCCGGCCCATCTGCGGTGCGGCCACACCTACGCGCAGCTCGCGGCCGGTTTCGGTGTCGGTACCACCTCGGTGTACCGGTAGGTCACCGAGGCCGTGGAGATCCTCGCGGCCCTCGCGCCGGACATCCCCGCGGCGGTCCGCTCAGCGGCCGGCAAGGCATTCGTGATCCTGGACGGGACACTGATACCCATCGACCGGATCGCCGCCGACCGACCCTCCCCCAGCCTCCCGCCGGGAGGCGCCCCCATGGGCGGCTGCCGTGGGCGTCACCGGCCCCTGCCCGGAGCCATCCACGACATTCGCGCCGCCCGCGCCCACGCGAAGATCCGCGCCCTGGGAGAACAAGCCGTCGCCACCCTGAAGTTCTGGCGCCTCCTGCGGAAGCTGCGATGCCGCACAACCCGCATCACCGACCTGGTCAAAGCCGTCCCGGGCCTTCATCCGGCAGCCTCGGCACAAGGCCGCAGGAGTTCACTGTTTCTCCCACACGGGTTCCGGTGGCAGGCCGAGTTGTGCGCGAGCGCGGTCGGTGAGTTCCTGCACCAGCGCCGTCTTCGCTCGCGCATACTCACCCGGTGCCGTGCCAGCCGCGATGATCGCCCGCTTGAGCTGCGCGTATCGGGCCGCGTCCTCGGGATGGCCGCGCAGGTAATCCCGGAAGATCCGCTGGTTCCGGTTGGGCCAGCTCCCCAACGTCACCACGTGCAGGATGTGGCTTCGGACCCCACCATCCGCGCGGACGTACAGCAGCCGGTCGTTCATCCCGTTGTCGTGCGGGTGGAAGCCCAGGCCGGCGAGCGCCGCTTGGTGACGTCGAGCGTGCGAGAGGTCGGGGACGGCGGCCATCAGATCGATGACGGGCTTGGCCACCAGTCCCGGGACAGCGGTGGAGCCGATGTGCTCGATCGCCACGAACAGCCCCGGTGCCGCCCTCCGGAGAGCATCGATCGCGGACGCGGCCCGCCGTGGCCAGTCGGGGTCGTACTCGACTACATGGACGCTGCTGAGCTCTGGCACAGCCGTCATCCTGCGTCAACGGAGGCTGCGATGACCACCGAGTTCCCCACCGGCCATCCGCTCCCGACCCGCAACATGAGGTAGGGAAAGCCGCACTGGCCGCGGGACCGGCAGGCCACCGTCCGCGGGACGGCCTCGCCATGGGGGAACGCGTGGGGAGACGCCGCCCCGGCCCCGTGCGCCGGTCCGGGCCATGCGCGCGGGGCGGGCCGGCGCGCCTGGGGGAGGGGGCGGCGCCCCGGGGCGGGGGCCGCCCACGGCGGCACGTTCCTTACCAGGGCACCTCCCCCGCGTCCTCGAAGAAGCCGCCGGTCGGGCCGTCCGCGGGCAGGGTGGCGAGGCGGAGCGCGATCTGTGCGCCCTGCTCGGCCGTGCGGACGCCGCGGAAGCCGTTGAGGTCGGTCGCGCAGTAGCCGGGGCAGGCCGCGTTGATCAGGATGTTCGTGTCGCGCAACTCCTTGGCGTACTGGACGGTGACCGCGTTGAGGAACGTCTTCGACGGCGCGTAGGCCACGGCGATCGGGCCCGTTTCCGCGCCCGGGGTGGACTGCCTGGTGAGGGAGCCGACGCTGCTGGACATGTTCACGATGCGCGGCGCGGCCGAGCGGCGCAGCAGCGGCAGCATCGCGTTGGTGACGCGGATGACGCCGATCACGTTGGTCTCCACCGCCGCCCGCACCGTCGCCGGGTCCACCGTGCTGGGCAGCTGGGAGGCGCCGCCGGTGATCCCGGCGTTGTTGACCAGCACGTCCAGGCCCCCGGCCTGTTCCTCGATCAGCCGGGCCGCCCCGGCCACGCTCGCGTCCTCGGTCACGTCAAGCGGCACGCCGAACGCGTCCACTCCGGCCGCCCGCAGCTTCGCCACCGCCTTCTCGCGGCTCTCCTCGCCGCGGGCGCCGACCCCGACCCGCCAGCCGAGCGCGCCGAGGCCGGCCGCGATCTCGTATCCGATGCCCTTGTTCGCGCCGGTCACCAGCGCAATGGTCTGTTCGCTCATGCCCCGATCCTGGCCGGGCACCGGGCGGGCAGGCCAACACCGATGCGGTGGGTATCGATACCCGACGGGTATCGATACCGGTGGGGGCGGTAGCATGACGGGGTGGAGACGAGGGAGTTGCGGTACTTCGTGGCGGTCGCCGAGGAGCTGCACTTCGGGCGGGCCGCGCAGCGGCTCGGCATCGCGCAGCCCCCGCTCTCGCGGGCGATCCACCGGCTCGAACGGCGCCTGGGGGCGCGGCTGCTGGAACGCACCAGCCGCGCGGTCGCCCTGACCGAGCCAGGGGCGGTGCTCCTGCGGGAGGCCCGGGCGGCGCTGGACGCCGTGGAGGCCGCCGAGCGCCGCACCCGCCGCGCCGCGCTCGCCGCGACCGGCCAGGCCGGCGTGGTCCTCGCCGCGAAGGCAGGCGCGTCCACCGAACTGCTGGCGAAGCTGCTGGACGCCTACGCCGCGGAACCCGATGCGGTCACCGTCGACCTGCTCCTGTGCGGGATCGGCGAGCAGGAGCGGATGCTGCGCGACGGCCGGGCCGACGTGGCGCTGCTGCACCTGCCCTACGACGCCGCGGCCGGGTTCGACACCGAGGAACTCCGCACGGAGAGCCAGGTCGTGCTCCTGCCGGCCGGGCATCCCCTCGCCGGCCGGACCGGCCTGCGGATGGCCGAGGTCGCCGAGTTGCCCGGCCTGCCGCTGCCGCGCTGGCCCGCCAGGGACGGCACCTACCCGGAGGGCAGAGGGCCGCAGGTCCGCGACCACACGCAGCTGTACGAGCTGGTCTCGCTCGGGCGCGCCTGCTGGATCGCGCCGGAGTCGAGCCGCCCACGGCTGCGCGATGACCTCGCCGCCGTGCCGCTGCTGGACGCGCCGCCCGTGACCACCGTCATCGCCTGGCCGCCGCACAGCCGCTCCCTGGCCGTCGCCGGGCTGGTCCGGGCCGCGACCCGCGGCTGAACGCCCGCCGCGCGAGGGCGGCCTCGGGCCCGGAAGTCCCGGGCGGGCCGAGGGCGTGGGGGCGGCGTTGCGGGGTCATCCACGGCGCGGGGCGGCGCGGTGGAGGACGGCCATCGCGCCCGCCGCCGACAGGAGGGCCGCCGCCGGGAAGGCGATCCACAGCCAGGGCGTGCCGAACCAGCCGAGGACCAGCAGGACGGGCAGGTGGACGCCGGTGAGCGAGCCGACGGAGATCAGCAGCGAGGGGCGGGGCCGTCCCCGCGCCTGGAAGTACGTGGACAGCAGCGCCGGCACCCCGGCGAAGGGGTAGCCGAGCGCGATGATGCGCATCGCCTCGGCCGTCGCCCGCCGTGCCACCTGCTCGTCGGCGAAGGCGGCGGCCAGCGGGTCCGCGGCGGCCAGCAGGGCGAGGCAGACGGCCGCGCCGTACAGGGCGGTCGCCCGCAGCGCCAGGACGCGGGTGCGTTCGGCGCGGGCGAGCAGGCCCCGGCCGGCGTTGTACCCGATGAGCGGCTGCATGCCCTGCGCGATGCCGGTCTGCGGCATGAGGACGAACGTGCCGACGCGGACGCAGGTGGCGTACGCGGCGAGCGCCGCCGGGTCGCCGGTGGCGGCCAGGCGGTTGTTGGCGAGGAGCATGATCAGCGTGTTGCCGAACCCGCTGAGGAAGGAGGGGGCCCCGACGGCGAGCAGTTCCCTGAGGGTGGGCCCGTGGGGGCGCAGGTCGCCCGGCCGGATGCGGTAGGGGCGGTCCCGCTGCACGAAGAAGAACCACAGGCTCATCGCCAGGGAGAGCCCCTGCCCCCCGAGGGTGCCCAGGGCGGCCCCGCGGACCCCGAGGCCGAGGCCGAAGATCAGCAGCGGGTCGAGGAGGATCTGGCACAGGACGGGCAGCATCCACAGCAGCGTCGAGAACCCCAGGCGTCCCTCGGCGCGCACCAGGCTGGAGAAGCCGGTGGCGGTGACTGCGCCGGCCAGCATGATCCCCGCGTAGCTGCGGGCGTCCGCGCGCGTGCCGCCCGTGGCGCCCAGCAGGGTGAGCAGCGGGTCGAGCAGGAGCAGGCCGAGAACGGTGACGGCGACGGCCGTCGCCCAGAAGACGAGGAAGGTGTTCCCCGCCGCCCGCGCCGCCTGCCGTGGGTTCCCGCCGCCGAGGCTGCGGGACACCAGGGACGCGCCGCCGGCGCCGACCGTCGTGGAGACGGCGCCGAGGACGAGCAGGACGGGGGAGACGAGGTTCACGGCCACCAGCGCCTGCGTCCCGGCCCCCCGGGAGACGAACCAGGCGTTGGTCAGGGCGTAGCAGCCGTAGGTGGCGACGGACATCGTCGTGTGGGCGCTGGTGCCCAGCAGCAGCCGTCCCACGGGACCGGTGGCCAGGCCCGCCGCGTGGTCGCGCCGCCCCGCCTCCCGGGCGGCGGGCCGCGGGCCCCCGGCCGGAACGCCCGGCCGCCCCCGCCCGGGCGGAACGGGTACGCGCCTCCTCCCGGGCGGTACGGGGGGCGGGTTGCCCGTGGGCGGTACGGGGGGTGGGTTGCCCGCGGTCATCGCTGCTCGCCGTTGGGGCGGCCGGGGCGCACGTCGGCTTCCACGGGCTTCCTCTCCGTCGCGAGACGACGATGCCGAAGGCGTCGCGGGCCGCGGACCGGAGCACGCGGAACGGGCGTACGCGACGCGCCCCACCGTAGGCCGGGCGTGGCCGGATACCCAGGCCGCGGTACGGCCCTCCACCTCGCCTGCCGCGGGCGCCTTGCCGCCTGCCGCTGGGACCCCTGCCGCCTGGGCCGCCCTGCCGCCTGCCGTTTGGCGGCGGTCGCGAACTCGCGGCCGAGGACCGCGGCGGCCGCCCGGGCCTGCCCACCCCGCACCCGAGCCGTCCTCGCCGCCGCCCCCGCCATACGCCCCTGCCTGCCCTACGCCGCCGGGGGCCCTACGCCCCCGCGGGCCCTACGGCGCCGCCCGCCGGACGGCGTGACGCGTCAGGCGGCGTGACGCGTCAGGCGGCGTGGCGCGCCACTGACGGGCTCAGCCGACCGCCCGCTTCACGAGCGCGGCGATGCGCGCCTCCACCTCGGGCGTCACCTCGGTCAGCGCGAAGGCGGTCGCCCACATCGGGCCCTCGTCCAGCTTCGCCGGATCGTTGAACCCGAGCGTCGCGTAGCGCGCCTTGAACTTCTCCGCGCTCTGGAAGAAGCAGACGACCTTCCCCTCCAGCGCGTAGGCGGGCATCCCGTACCAAAGCCTCGGCGCGAGGTCCGGGGCGGTGCGGGTGACCACGGCGTGGACGCGTTCGGCCATCGCCCGGTCCGAGGGCTGCATGCCTGCGATCTTCGCGAGCAGGTCCCGTTCCGCCTCGGCGGCCTTCTCCGCCTTCGAACCGCGGCGCGCCGCCTTCTTCAACTCCTGGGCGTGCTCCTTCATCGCCGCCCGCTCCTCGGCGGAGAATCCCTCGTGTCTGCCGTTTTCGGCGTTGCTCATGATGCTGTTCCTCTGTGCCTTGCTCGACCTGCGGATCGGGAAGCACGGGCCGATTTTCCACGCCCCGGCCACGACCGCACCCGCCATTCTTCTTCGATTCCCGCACCGGAGCGCGGCATGGTGCCCCGTCCCGGATTTTGATTCCCCGTCAGGTTCCGCCGCCTTCCCTCCTTCCGCGGGAAATCACCGCCGAAAGGTACGCGGGCGGCACTTCCGCTCCGGCCGCACGCGCCTCCGGCCAGGGGCTTCGTGCCCGCCCCTCGCGAGAACGCCGACCGGGCACCGGCCTCCCGCGAGGCGGCCGGAGACCGGTTTCCGGCCCCGAAGCGTACCAAGAGGGCGCGCCCAAGGGGATGGTCGCAAGGAAGAACGGGCCCCCGCCGCCGCCACCCCGCAACGCCCATTCGCGGACGCCCCCGAAGGGCGGCCAACCCGCCCCGCATTCCCGGAATCCACCGCATGCCCTGCTTTCCCCGCCTGCCCGCCTCCCTCGCCTTCCCGAATTCCCCTTCCCGGCCTTCCCCGCTTTCCGCCTCCCTTCCCCTCCTTCCCCGGGAGCCGAAATCGCCGCCGCGTGAATCCCGCGATTCACGGCGCGCGGGTGGGGGCGGGGCCGATCCAGCGGCGATAGTCGTCCGCGTCGACATTGCTGCCGCACAGGATGGTGACCACGTGCCGGCCGGCGAACCGGTCGCGGTTTTCGAGGACGGCCGCGATGCCGAGCGCGGCCGAGGGTTCGACGACGAGGCCGGCCTGGTCGAAGAGCATCCGCATCCCGGCGACGATCGACGACTCCCGGACCAGGAGGGCGTCGTCGGCGACCAGGAGGAGGTCCTCCAGGACGGCCGCGAGGGGACGCCGGCCGGCGACGCCGTCCGCGATGGTGCGGGCCGAGTCGGTGGTGACGACGCGCCGCCTGCGCCACGAGTGGGTCATCGCCGGGGCGCCCAGCGGCTGGACGCAGATCACCTCGACCCCGGGCGCGAGGGCCTTCACCACGTGGCCCACGCCGGTGGCCAGCGCCCCGCCGCCCAGGGCGATCAGGACGGCGTCGAACGACGGCGCGCCCTGCACCAGTTCCAGGCCGATGGTCGCCGCGCCCTCGCAGGTCTCGATGTCCAGGGAGTCCTCGACCAGCCGGATGCCCTCCTGCCGCGCGAGCGCCGCCGCCCGCTCGCGTGCCTCCTCGAAGTCGCCGTCCACCAGTTCGAGACGGGCGCCCAGTGCGTGAATGCGATCGAGCTTGACCGCGGGCGCACGCCGGGAGGCCACGACGGTGACGTCGAGCCCCCGCGCGCGACCTGACCAGGCGAGGGCCTGACCGAGATTGCCCGCGCTGGCGCACACCGCGGCCCGCGCGCCCCTGCCGGCGAGGAGACTCGCGACCAGTTCGGTGCCGCGGGCCTTGAAACTGCGGACGGGATTGGCCGTCTCCACCTTGACGCTCACCGTGCACCCCAGACGGGAGCCGAGCGCCTCGCAGCGGTACAGCGGCGTGTCGAGAAAAACCGGGTCGATGACCCGGCGGGCCGCCCGGATGCGGTCGGTGTCAAGACGCGTCTTCGGCACGACCCGGCAGCGTACCGCCTTGCCGGCGCCGCTCGGCGCGGGCGAACTCCCGGACCACCGCCGCACGTTCCGGCCCGGCGGGCAGCCGCCGGCTCCCGCGGGCCGCCCCCGGCGGGCAGGGACATCCCCGCGCCTGCCGCGCCTCTTGACGCCTACATGTCACACCCCTTGAATAGGTCTGGACCAATCCCGTCGTGGCTCGTCCGCCCCGGCCGCGTTCGTGCGGCGTCCGGCTCGCGGGCGCCGCCGGCCCCTTCCCCCCTCTCTCCCCCCACCGAAGGAGCACCGCGTGGTCACCAGACGCTCGCTCATCGCCGCCGCAGGCGCCACCGGGGCCGCCGCCCTGGCCGGGGCCCTCCCCCTCGCCTCCCGCGCGTCGGCCGCGGCGGCCTCGTTGCCGATCAGCCTGCAGAACAACTCGGGCCAGGGGAACGTCTACGCCTACATCAGCGGCGCCGACACCTCGGGGTGGCCCGGGTTCGTCACGGCCGACGGCGTCTTCCACCGGCTGCAGAACCCGTCCGCCCCGGTCACCCCGACCGCCGACTACTCGATCCCGCTGGGCGCCTCGGGCTCCGCCCCGGTCCGCCTCACCCTCGGCCAGTACCTCATCGGCGGCCGGGTGTGGTTCTCGGCCGGCAGGAAGCTCCAGTTCTTCCGCAACCCGGGCACCGTTCCCGGGCTGGTGCAGCCCGCGCTCGTCAGCTCCGACCCCAACTGGCAGACGAACTGGACATTCTGCGAGTTCACGTACAACAGCGCCAACCTGTACGCGAACATCTCCTACGTCGACATGGTGGCCCTGCCGATCGCCATGACCAGCACCGGAAGCGCGGGCACCCAGACCGTCAGCCCGCTGCCCTCGGGGGCGCTGGCCGCCATCGCCTCGGGGCTGCGCAGCCAGCACGCCGCCGACGGCGCCCCCTGGGACCACCTGGTCGCCACCGACTCCTCCGGCGCGATCCTGCGGGTCATGGCGCCGGGCCACTCGCCCACCGACTTCGGCGGCTACTGGAACTCCTACCTGGACCGGGTGTGGAGCCACTACCAGTCCCACACCCTCACCATCGACACGCAGGGCGCGTTCGGCGCGTTCTCCGGCACCGTCTCCAACGGCGCGCTGACCTTCGCCGGGCTCAACACCAACGGCGTCCCGTTCACCAAGCCGAGCGCCGCCGACATCTTCGGCTGCGCCAGCGGCCCGCTGTACAACTCGGGCCCCGACGCCCGCGGCGCCGTCACCGCCCGCCTGGCCGCCGCGCTCAACCGCAGCAATCTCCTGGTCAGCGGCGGCGCCTCGCAGCCGAACGGCGTCACCCCCGCCCAGTACTACCAGGACCCGATCACCAACCACTACGCGCGCCTCGTCCACGAGCACGCGAACATCGGCTACGCCTTCCCCTACGACGACGTCGGCCCCTCGGGCTCCGCCCCCGTCGACGGCCACATCCAGGACCCCGCGCCCACCTCGTGGAGCATCTCCCTGGGCCCGGGCGGCGACTCGGGCAGCACCCCGCCCGGCGACGGGACCAGCGCCTACGCCACCATCCAGGCCGAGAGCCACAGCGCGCAGAGCGGCACCCAGACCGAGGCGTGCAGCGACACCGGCGGCGGCCTCGACGTCGGCTACATAGCGGGCGGCGACTGGCTGAAGTACTCCGCCCTCGACTTCGGCAGCGCCTCGCCCCGCCAGTTCGTCGCCCGCCTGGCCTCCGGCGCCGACCCCGGCGTCAGCGGCGCCATCCGGGTCCGCCTCGACAGCACCACGGGCCCGCAGATCGCCGAGATCGACTTCGCCAACAACGGCGGCTGGCAGAACTGGCAGACCGTCCCCGCCAACATCACCGCCGCCGCCACCGGCGTCCACGACGTCTACCTCGTCTTCACCAACGCGGGCGGCGACTTCGTCAACATCAACTGGTTCACCTTCCAGCACTGACCGCCCCCGCACCGCCCGTTCCCCCGCTGTCCGCGCCACGGCCCCCACCCCGAACGCGCCACGGCGCACGAGGGGCCGGCCGTGCGCGCCGGGACATCGCGCCCTTCTGCGCACACCCAGGCGCACCACCCGCGCGCACGGCCCGCGCGCACGGCCCCGCGCGTATGCCCCGGTCCGCGGAGCGGAGACGCTCACGGGTGCAACGCCTTTCGGGCGGCCGGTGGCGGGCCGGGGGAGGGGCGGCCGGCGAAGGGCCGGGCAGCCCTTCCGCCGAGTCGCCCTGCCGTCCTACATCGGCCCCCTGCGGGTGACGCTCAGCGCCCAGCGGTAGAGATCGGGGACGCGGAACGACCGGGCGTCGTCGTCGGCCTCATTGGGCGTGATGAGGCCGGCTTCCCTGGCCAACGCGATCAGGTCCTCGGGCGGTTCGCCGAGGGCATTGCGCAGCGCGTCCTCGCCGATGGGGGTGCGGCCGTAGTCCTTGAGAGCGTCGGCCACCACCCGGAGCTCCTGGAACTCCTCGTCCAGCAGGGCCGACAGCGCCGGCTCGCTCACCCGCTCCAGGCTGAGGGCGAGGCTGCGAGGGCGCAGGACCGAACGGTCGTAGGCGCTGCGCTTTTCCTCCTCCCGCTCCCAGTCCAGTGCGGCGGCGAACAACTGCAACAGCGCACGGGGGGAGTGATCGCCGTTGCCGTCGGCCAGGCGGTTCCACACCCAGTTCGAGGTGAATGCGGTGCGCTCGCCGCGCATGCGCTCGCCGACGAGTGAATTCCAGGCCGTGTCGACCTGTTCTGGGGTCCACGAGGCGACATCGTTCTCCACGAGTGACTCGTCCGCGGTGCGGAGGATGTCCCGGAAGGCGGTTGCGTGGACGGCTCGCTTGAGGACGACCTTGAAATACTCGCGCTGGTCCTCCCATTGAAGCCTGCGGGAGAGGCCGTAGAAATGGCTCTTGTTCTCGAAGCGGAGCCCGCTCCAGATGTCCTGACGCACGAAAATCTTGAGCCGGATTCCGGTGAACTTGGGGGCGAGGTCCGCCTGCTTCGCCAGGAGGCCGGCGATGGCCTGGGAGCGGCGTCTGCGCTGAACGGGGCTGTTGCCGAACGCGGTGTCGAGTCCGTCGAAGAGCAGAAGGAGTTGATTCCTTCCGTCGGCGTCGACCTTGCGCAGCCAGTCGGTGCACTGAAGGGCACCCATGGGGTCCCGCAGGACTTCCAGGACGGCCTGGGTGGCGGCGAAGTCTCCCGCTTCGAGATCCCGCATCGCGCGATGGGGGGCTCCGGCCTCGTCCGCGGCACCTTCGGTGCGATGCACCGCCAGCGCAATCAGGATTTGCCAAAAGGTGCCCCAGTCCTGGCCGCTCGTCGCAAGGTACTGGTCGATGGCATCGTAGTTGTCAGGACCGAAGGACCAGTCAGGCCGGTCCCGGAAGCTGGGGGTCGTGACGGCGACGGGAGTCCACCCCGGCAATTTTCCTGCGGCCAGCCACCGGAAGAGTGCCGTTTTGCCCGTGCCCTTGCGACCCAGGATCAGGGGAGTCTCGGGGTCGGCGGTCTCGCTCACCTGGCGGGTGACGACGTAGTCCTGGAGGAATTGGGCGCTGTCCAGCTCCTCGGCCGTGCCGGTGGAGAAGGACAGCTGTGCCAGAGTCGCGGCCTTGCTCTCCGAGGTCCGGCTCTGCAGGCTGCGCTTGGGGGCGGGCTCCGGAACGATCTGCAGGACCCAGTCGGCGATGCGGGCATAGGGAGCGAGGCGGACGCTGTCCGTGGCGACGGTGTCCGAGAAGGAGACCTCGGCGTTGTAGGGGACGACGTGAGTGATCTCTTCCGCGGTCAGCAACGGCGCGCCGTGGCGGGCCTCGTTGAAGGGCGCCAGCCACTTGTCGATCCAGGACTTCGCCCGGTCCGCCAGCCGGGGCGCGCTGTGCCCCGGGGGCATCGGCGACACGACGAAGCGTGGCTCGGGCGTCAGGCGAAGGGGTGTCCGGCGACGGGTGGTCGAGCTGAGCAGCGCGCCCGTCAGCAGCTCGGTGCCGTTCCGCGCCTGGCTGTGGGGGTGGAAGCAGACCACGGCCATGTCCGAGACGTCGAAGAGCAGCGGGGCGGCCACCGGGCTGACGCCGGTGCGGGAGTCAAGCAGAATCACGTCCGGGCGGAGCGTGGATTCCCGGGCGTCGTCGATCAGCCGATGCAGTGCGTTGACGCGTTCGCGATACCAGATTTCCGGCTCAAGGGAGCGGAGCCGGGCGGCGTAGGTACCGTCGATCCGGCCGGCGGGCATGCAGAACAGGCGGCCGTTGTCGTCGATCGGGACGACGTGGTCGAGAACCACGGGGTCCTCGCCGAACTCGTAGGCGAGAAGGACCGGGACCACGCCGCGGTCCGGCTGACTCTCCTGCGAGATGCCGAACAGGGTGTCCAGGCCGGGGGCTTCGAGGTCCATGTCGATGCACAGGACCCTCAGACCGTGTTCGGAGGCGAGGCGGCGGGCCACGGCCACCAGGGCGGTGCTGCGTCCGACACCGCCCTTGAGGCTGTAGAAGGTCACCACCGGAGCGGAGTCGAGGTCCTGGTCGAGATCGCTGGCGAACGTGATCCGTTCCGGCCTGGCCTTCTCGTCCCCGACGCGATCCAGCGCGGTTGCCCAGGCGGGGGGAGGGGCGGCCGTTGCCGCCAGGTCGCCGTACCAGGGGGCTTCGGATTCGGTCAGCAGCTCCCAGGTGTGAATCCGGTCCGCGATCCGAGGAGGCACCTGCTCCTGGACGCGGCTGCGGCGGTCCGCCTCGGCGAGAGTCTTCTTCGACTCGGCGAGCACCCGGGCCTCGGCGGCCCGCAGGTTCGCCACCTCGTTGAAGTTGCTCATCCCGCCCCTCCCGCCGACTACATCAGGTGATGATACGCGCACTCTCGGATGGCCTTCCGTTCCGCGGCCACCCCGCCCTCCCCGCCCCGTGGTGCGCAGGCACCAGGGTGGGCGGGGCGGCTGGTCCGGGTGCACCAGGGGAAGTGGGCCGCGGGAGACGATGCCGGGCGGGGCGCCGGAGGGGAGTGTGGGAGGTCCGTGATGTCCACGGATTCCCCCCTGCCCAACGGCGTCTGGAGTGATCGGCACGTGGTGGTATTTCCGGAACAGGCGGCGGGGCCGGGCGGTTCGGCCCGGGCCGCCGTCGACGGCCCCGCGGGGGCGGACCGGCCGCGCGGGCGGACGGGCCGCCTCGGGTGGCTGCCGATCGGCGCCCTCGGCATGCTGGCCCTCGCCCTCGGCACCCTCCAGTCGGTGCTGGAACCCGCGCTCCCGCTGCTGCAACGCGAGCTGCGGATCAGCCCGGCCGAAGGGGCGCTGGTCGCCAACACGCTGCTCGTCACCGGCGCGGTCGTCGCGCCCGTCGCGGGCAAACTCGGCGACCGCTACGGCGGAAAGCGCATGCTGGTCCGGCTGACGGCCCTCGTCTCGGCCGGTGGCCTGCTGGCCGGCCTGGCCCCGAACCTGCCGGTGCTGTTACTCGGCCAGGTGCTGCAGGGGGCCATGGTGGGCGCGCTGCCCCTCTCCTTCGTCCTGGCGCGCAAGCACCTGGCGGCGGGGGAGTCCCAGGTGGCGATCGGGGTGGTCAGCGCGCTGTTCACGGGCGGCGGCATGGTGGGTACGTCGCTCGCCGGGCCGATCGCGGAACGACTCACCTGGCACGGGATGTTCACCCTGCCGACGCTCGCGATCATCGCGGCGACGTGGGCCGTGACGCGGCTGATGCCCGACGATCCGCCGGCGCCCTCGCAGCACGGGATCGACTGGCCGGGCGTGGCGCTGCTGAGCGGCACGCTGCTCGCGTTCATGCTCGGGCTCGTCACGGTGACGAACGGCCTGCCGCCCCTCGCGGCCGGCGGCCTCGCGGTGGCCGTGGCGGCCCTCGCGACCGGGTGGGTCCTCGTCGAGCGCCGGGCGGCCGCGCCGATGGTCGAGCTGCGCATGCTGGCACACCCCGCCCTGTGGCGGGCCTGCCTGCTCACCTTCGTCATCACCACCGGCTCCGGCATGGTGCTCTTTCTGCTGCCGCAGCTGTTCGCGGTGCCGGCCGACGGCTACGGCTTCGGCGCCGACACCACCGACATCGGGCTGCTGCTGCTGCCGGGCGCGCTCGCCGGGGCGTTCAGCGATTCGGTCGGCGGGATCGCGGCGCGGCGTTTCGGACCGCGGGCCGTGGTCGTCGTGGGCGGCATCGTCACGGCGGTCACGCTGATCGCCCTCGCGGCGCTGCACACCGCGGCCTGGCAGCTCGTCCTCGCGAAGGTGCTGACCGCGTTCGCCGCGGGCGTCGCCACCACGGCGCTGCTCGCCGGCGCCGCCACCGCCGTGGAGGCCGGGGACACCGGCATCGCCACCAGCCTGCTCGTGGTGACGCGCGTGATCGGCGTCGCCCTGGGCGCCCAGGTCGCCGGCGCGATCCTCGACGCCGGGGCCGAGCCGGCCACGGGCCTGCCGGGCGAGTCCGCCTTCGTCACCGGCTTCGCCACCGCGGGCCTCGTCGCCGCACTGTCACCGCTCATTGCCCGCCTCACGAGGAAGGGAACCCCCTCATGACACCCACCGGCCCGTCGAGGGACGGAAGTGCCGCCGCGCGGCGCGACGTCACGCAACGCACCGGAGGCGCACCGCGCACCGGACGCGCCCAGCGCACTGGGGGCGCCCAGCGCATCGGACGCGCGCAACGCACCAGGGGCGCGCAACGCACCAGGGGCGCGCAACGCAGGGTGCTCATCGTCGGTGCCAGCATCGCGGGGCCCGCGCTGGCGTACTGGCTGCACCGGGCCGGATACGCGGTCACCGTGGTCGAGAAGGCGGGCGCGCTGCGCGGCGGTGGCTACCCGATCGACATCCGCGGCACCGCGGTGGAGGTGGTCCGCCGGATGGGGATACTGCCGCAACTGCGGGAGGCGCACATCGAGATGCGCCGCTGCACCTTCCTCGACGCCGACGGCGCCGAGATCGCCTCGGTCAGCGCGCGCGCCGTCGCCGGCGGCGTCGAGGGACGGGACCTCGAAGTCCGCCGCGGAGACCTGGCCGAGATCCTCTACGCCAGGGTGCGCGACGAGGTGGAATTCCTCTTCGGCGACTCCCCCGGCACGTTCGGCCAGTCCGAGGAAGGAGTCGACGTGACGTTCCGCAGCGGGCAACGGCGCACGTTCGACCTGGTGATCGGCGCCGACGGCATGCACTCGGCCACCCGGGAGCTCCTGTTCGGCCCCGAGGAACGGTTCCACCGCTACCTCGGCTACTGCTTCGCCCTCTTCACCATGCCGAACACCTTTGGCCTCTCCCGCGAGCTCCTGATGTGGAACGCCCCGGGGAAGGCCGCGGCCCTCTACGCCGTCGGGGACGGCGAGGAACTGCACGCCTTCCTGACCTTTCACCGTCCCGAGCCGCCGCTGGAGGCGCTCCGGAACCCGGCGGCCCAACGGGAGTTGGCCGCCACGGTCTTCGCGGGCGCGGGCTGGGAGGTCCCCGCCATGGTCAAGGCCATGCGCGAGGCGGACGACCTGTTCTTCGACACGGCCGGCCAGATCCGCCTGCCCCACTGGTCCCGCGGCCGCGTCGCCCTCGTCGGCGACGCCGCGTACGCGCCCTCGTTCCTCACCGGGCAGGGCTCCAGCCTCGCGCTGGCCGGCGCCTACCTGCTCGCCCACGCCCTGGCCACGCACCCGGACCACGCGGCGGCCTTCGCCGCCTGCGAACGCGACCTGCGCGGGTTCGTGGCCATGAATCAAGGACTGGTCGACAACGGAGGGGCCACTCTCTTCCCCACCACCTCGCGCGCCCTGGAGCAACGCAACGCCATGCTGCGCACGCTGGTCACCCTGCCCGCGGCGCCCGCGCGGCCGGCCCACTCCGCCCTCACGCTGCCCGCGCCCACCCCGCTGCCGTGACCACCCCCTGCCGTGACCACCCCGCGCCGTGACCACCCGCCCCGACGGCGTCGCGCCCGAACGGCCCTGCGCCGGAACGGCGTTGCGCCCGGTGGCCCGGCCGGCGGGGCCCCGGCCCGCGATCCCGCCCGGTCCGCGATCCCGGTACGGCCCGCGATCCCGCCCGGCCCGCGATCCCGCCCGGTCCGCGATCCCGGTACGGCCGAACGCGGCGCCCGCCCCAGGGGCCCGGTCTGCGCGCGGCTACGGGCGGCCGGTGCCGGGGCCGGTGCCGCCCTCGGGGCCGGCCTGGACCAGGCCCGTCCGGTAGGCGATGACGACGAGTTGCGCCCGGTCGCGGGCCTCCAGCTTGGTCATGGCGCGCTGCACGTGGGCGCGGACGGTGAAGGGGCTGAGGAACAGCCGCTCGGCGATCTCCTGGTTGGACAGGCCGGTCGCGACCAGGGCCACCATCTCGCGTTCGCGCGGGGTGAGCCGGCCGAGCAGTTCGGGCTGGTGCGGCGGGGCGTCGTCGGGAGTGGCCAGGAAACGGGCGACCAGGGAACGCGTCGCGGCCGGCGACAGCAGGGTGTCGCCGGCCGCGATGGTCCGCACGGCGTCCAGCAGCTCCTCGGCCCCGATGCCCTTGCCGATGAAGCCGCCGGCCCCCGCGCGCAGCGCCTGGGCGACGTACTCGTCGGTCTCGTACGTGGTGAGGATCAGGATGCGGCTGGCCCGCAGTTCCGGGTCCGCGCAGATCTCCGAGGTGGCGGTGAGACCGTCCATCTCGGGCATGCGGATGTCCATGATCACCACGTCCGGGCGCAGCTCCCGGGTGAGGCGCACCGCCTCCCTGCCGTCCGCGGCCTCCCCGACCACGGTGATGTCCTCGGCGCTGTCGAGAAGCAGCCGGAAGGCCCCGCGCAGCAGGGCCTGGTCGTCGGCGAGCAGCACCCGGAGCGTCACGGCGCACCCCCGGCCCCGGCCTCGCCCGCCTCCCCGGCCGCCGGGCCCTCCCCGCCCGCCGGCCCCTCGCCGGGTGGCGCCGCGTCCGTCCTCCGCGCCGCGTCCCTGGCGGGCGGGAGCGGCAGCCGGGCGGTGACGAGGAAGCCGCCCTCCGGGCGTCTGCCCGCGGAGAGCTGCCCCCCGACCGCGGTGGCGCGTTCCCGCATCCCGATCAGTCCGTAACCTGGCGCGCGCTCCGTGCCCCCGGCCGCGGCCGTCCCCCCGGCCGCGGCCGGTGCCGTACGGGCGCCCCCGCCGTCGTCGGCAACGGTGAGGGTCAGGTGATCGCGGTCCCAGGCGAGGCCCACCCGGGCGCGGTGGGTGCCGGCGTGCTTGGTCACGTTGGTCAGAGCCTCCTGAACGATGCGGTAGGCGGTGAGGTCCACGCCGGGCGGCAGCGGCCTGGCCGCGCCCTCCTGGTGCACCGACACCTCAAGGCCCGCGCGGCGGAAGGACGCGAGGAGCGTGGGGAGCCGGGACAGCCCAGGCGCCGGTTCCGCGGGCGCGGCCGCGTCCCCGGACTGGCGCAACAGGCCGACCGTGGCCCGCAGTTCGTGCAGGGCCTCGCCGGTGGTCTCGACGAGCTCCCGCAGGCTCTTGCGGGTCTGCTCGGGGCGGGCGTCGAAGAGGTGGGCGGCGACCGTGGCCTGCGCGTTGGCCAGGGTGATCTGGTGCGCCACGAGGTCGTGCAGTTCCCGGGCGATGCGCACCCGCTCCTCGGCCACCCTCCGGCGCGCCTCGCCCTCCCGGCTCTCCTCCGCCCGCCTGGCCCGCTCCTCCACGGAGGCCAGGTAGGCCCGCCGGTTCTGCACCGAGTGCCCGAGCACGCCCGCCACCAGCGGGAACGCCGCCACCGCCCCCATCCTGCTCGCGTCCTTCCAGGAGAGGGCGCCCACCACGGGGGCGAAGGCGACCAGCAGCGCCACGGAGGTGAGCGTCACCGCGCTCGCCGCGTGCCGCCGGGTGCGCACGGTGAGCGAGTACGCGCTGATCACGGCGGGCGCCACGATGAGCGGGCTCAGCAGGAGGCCAAGGGCCGGCACCAGCACGCCGCAGGCGGTGGTGGCCGCCATGGCGGCCAGCGGCGCCCGGTGCCGCACCGGCAGCACCGCGCAGGAGGCCACGGCGATGAGGTAGGCGGCGGCGGGTGGCGCGGCCAGCGTGCTGCCGTCGTCCTGCACCACGCCGCCCATCAGGCACAGCGCGAACGCCGTCGCCGTGATCGCCGCCTCCCGCCACCACCTGCCGCGTGAGCGCGGGGCACCGCCGTCCGTGTTCCCCATGGCCGAGTCAGCGCCTGCCGGCGGGAAGGTGCGGCACCGCGGCGTCCGGCGCGGGCGCGGAGGCGGGGACGCGCCGGCTCAGTGCCTCACCCTCGATGTCGACCTGCGGCAGCACACGGCCCAGGATACGGGGCAGCCACCAGGCCCGGTCGCCGAGCAGCGCCAGGACCGCGGGGGCGATCGCCATCCGGACCACGAAGGCGTCGAAGGCGACGGCGGAGGCCAGGCCGACGCCCATCGTCTGGATGGTCGGGTTGTTCATCCCGATGAACCCGGTGAACACGCTGACCATGATGATCGCCGCCGCGGCCACCACCCGGCCGCTGTGCCGGAAGCCGTTGACGATCGCCTCGGCGGGGGAGGCGCCCCGGACGTGGGCCTCCCGCATCCGGGCGAGGAGGAAGACCTCGTAGTCCATGGCGAGGCCGAAGACGATGCCGACGATGAGGATCGGCATCAGCGACATGACGGGCCCGGTCTGCTCGATGCCGATCAGGTCCGCCGCCCAGCCCCACTGGAAGACGGCGACGACGACGCCGAAGGCGGCCCCCACCGACAGCAGGAAGCCGAGCGCGGCCTTGACCGGGACCAGGACCGAGCGGAAGACCACCGCAAGCAGGAGCACCGCCAGCCCGATGACCACGGCCAGATAGGGCAGCAGGGCGTCCGACATGGCCTCGGAGATGTCGATGTTCATCGCGGTGGTGCCGGTGACCAGGACGGTGGCCCCCGTGTCGGCCTCGACGTCCGAGACCGCGCCCCGGATCGCGTGCACCAGCTCCTTGGTCTCGCCGCTGTTCGGCGCGGTCCGCGGGACGACGGTGAGGACGGCCGTGTCCCCGGCGTCGCTGAGCACCGGATCGCCGACCGAGGCGACCTGGTCCATTCCCCCCACGGTCTCGGCGACCAGGTCCGTGGTGGCCGGGGCGTCCGCCGCCTCCGGCACGTCCACGACCACGGTCAGCGGCCCGTTGAAGCCGGGGCCGAAGCCCTCCGACAGCAGATCGTAGGCGCGGCGCTGGGTGGTCTCCACCGGCTTCGACTCGTCTCCCGGCAGCCCGAGTTCCAGGCTCAGCGCCGGCAGGGCGACGGCGCCCAGACCCAGCCCGGCGACCACCAGCACCGCCACCGGCCGGCGCAGCACGAACCGCGCCCAGCGGGCGCCGAGCCCGGGCCGGCCGGCCGCGGCGGGCGCCACGTGCGGGCGCCCGCCGCCCCGCCGGGCGGCCTCGCCGGCGGGCGACGGCCTCCTTCGCCACGCCCTCCGCCGCGCCCCGGCGGGGGACACCCGCCTGCCGAAGAAGCCGAACAGCGCGGGGACCAGGGTCAGCGCGACGAGTACGGCCAGGGCCACGGCACCCGCGCCGCCCAGGCCCATCCTGGTGAGTTCGGGAATCCCGACGACCCCGAGGCCGGCCAGGGCGATGAAGACGGTGGCGCCGGCGAAGACGACGGCGGAACCGGCCGTGCCCACGGCCAGGCCGGCGGCCTCCTCGGGCTCGCTGCCGCGGGCGCGTTCCTCGCGGAACCGGGAGGTGATGAACAGCGCGTAGTCGATGCCGACCGCCAGGCCCAGCATCAGCGCCAGGATGGCGACGGTGGAGGTCAGGCCCAGCGGGGCGGCCAGCGCGGAGACCAGGCCGAAGGCGATGGCCACGCCCAGGAACGCGGTCAGCAGCGACAGCCCGGCCGCGGCCAGGGACCCCAGGGCGAGGACCAGCACCACCGCCGCCACCGCCACGCCGACCAGCTCCGTGGTGCCGCCGGGCGACACCTCCGCGTCCAGGGCCGAGCCGCCGATCTCCACGGTCAGCCCCGCCTCCCTGGCCTGGTCCGCGGCGTTCTGGAGGGCGCTCTTCGCCGGCTCGCCCAGGTCGACGGCGTCCGCGGTGTAGGTGACCGTGGCGTAGGCGATGGTGCCGTCCTCGCTGACGGCGCCGGCCGCAAAGGGGTCGTCGATCGACGCGACCTGATCGCCGCCCTCCAGGGAGCCGAGCGCCTCCTCGACGGCCGCCCTGGGCTCCCCGGCCGTCACCCGCTGCCCGTCCTGGGCCTGAAACACCAGGCGCGCCTCGGCGCCCTGGGCGTTGCTCTCCGGGAAACGCTCGTCCAGCAGGTCGAACGCCTTCTGCGACTCGGTGCCCGGCATGGACAGGTCCTCGTCCTGCGCCTCAGGCGCCACCGCGGCGGCGACCAGGGCCAGCACCAGCGCCCCCAGCCACACGCCACCCACGAGCCGGCGCCGCCGAAAGGCCCACCGCCCGACCCGGTAAAGAATCGCGGCCACTTGTCGATCACTCCAGACACCGCTGAGCAGGGAAAATCCGTGATTTTCACGGCCCTCCCACACTCACCCCCCGGCACCCCGCCCGGCATCGTCTCCCGCGCCCCACTTCCCCTGGTGCACCAGGACCAGCCGCCCACCCGCCCTGGTGCACCCGCACCAGGCCCCGGGGGTGCGGCGCAGCCCCCGGACTCGTCCGGGCGGCACCTCGACTACGGTGCCCCCGGGGAACGCCGAGCGCGGGAGGCGGGAGCGGTGGCGCGCAGCGGACCGGGCCGCGCGCCGGTCCGCATCCCGGGAAACGCCCGCACGCTGCGTCCTGAGCGCTACAGTCTGTCGTGGAGTCGCGCTACAGTCCCCTGGAGTCGTGTGGTTACACCATGGGGGTGGGTGACGGTGGCGCGGCCCTCCGACTGGAGCCCGGTGGACATGGATTCCGATCCCACGCCGGGCGATCCCGAGCAGATCCGGGAGCTGGCGGAGTCCTTACAGACGTTCGCCGACGATGTCGGCGAGGCGCTGGCACAGATCCGCAGCATGGCTTCCGACGGGGCGGTGCAGGACTGGGCGGGTCTCTCCGCCGAGGCGTTCCGCTCGGAGTTCGACGAAGTTCCGGGCAACCTCACCAAATTGCAGACCTCCTATGACCTGTGCGCCCAGGCCCTTTCCGCCTACTGGCCCCCACTCGACACCGCCCAGGGCATGGCCGACCGCGCCCTCCAACGCGCCCTCGAAGCCCAAGCCGATCTGACCACCGCCCAAGGTCAACTCGCCGACGCACAGGACTGGGTCACCCGCGCCGGCCAGGAATCCGACCGCCTCCAGCACGAAGACCACGGCAGCAGCGCCCCGCCACCCGACGAGGCCCAGGTCCGCGCCGCCACCCGCAACGCCCAGGCCGCACACGACGCCGCCACCGCAGCCCAAACCCGCGTGGAGGACGCCCAGCAACGCCTGGACGCCGCCCGTGAACTCGCCCGCCAGGCCCGCGACATGCGCGAGGATGCCGCCCGCACCTGCGCCCAGGCCATCGACGAGGCGTCGGACGCCGGCATCCACAACCGCCACTGGTGGGAAGACGCCATCCACTGGGTCACCGAAAACTGGGACACCATCGTCGCCGTCTGCAAGACCATCGTCGCCGTTCTCGGCATCGTCGTCATGATCATCGGCGGCCCCCTCGCCTGGGTCGTCCTCGCCGCCGCCCTCGTCGTCCTCGCCGACACATTGATCAAATACGCCAACGGACGCGCATCCCTGTGGGACGTCGCCTTCGCCACCCTCGACTGCATCCCGGGCTTCAAGGGCCTGACCACGGCCGGCGGGCTGTTGCGGATGGCCAGGGGAGGCCTGACGGCGATCCGGACCGGGCTGGGCAGGATGAGCACCGCCGTGCGCGGGCTCAGGGCCGCGATGCGCCAGGACGCCGCGCCGATGCTGGTGCGCGTCTGCCGCAACGACCCCATTGACATCGCCACCGGCGAGATGGTGATGTCGCACAGCGATGTCGCCCTGCCCGGCGCTCTTCCGCTGGTGCTGGAGCGCGCTCACGTCTCGTCCTACCGCGCCGGCCGTTGGTTCGGGCCGAGTTGGGCCTCCACCCTCGACCAGCGCCTGGAGCGTCACGAACACGGAGTGGTCTACGCCTCCGCCGACGGGATGCTGCTTCGCTATCCCGTCCCGGAACCGGGAGTGCCTGCCCTGCCCTACGAGGGACCGCGATGGCCGCTCTCCTGGGACGGCGCAGCATCCGGCGAGATCCGGGTCAGCGTTCCCGAACGAGGGCTCACGCTGCACTTCGCCGCTCTCCGGGACGGCGGTGAGCCACCGGGCACCGCTGACGTGATGCCGCTGCGGCGCGTCCGGGACCGCAACGGCAACGGCTTCGAGGTGGCGTTCCGCGATGGCGCGCCCACCCAGGTCGTGCACAGCGGCGGCTACCGTATCGGTATCGACACCGACGGCGGCCGGATCACCGCGCTGCACCTTCTCGGCGCGGACGGGAGCGATCCGGTGGCGCTCGTGCGCTACGGCTACGACGAGCAGAGCCGGCTGACCGAGATCGTCAACTCCTCCGGGCTTCCGCTGCGACTGGCGTACGACGGCGAGGGCCGGATCACCAGCTGGCAGGATCGCAACGGCTCGCGCTACCGCTACGAGTACGACCAGCAGGGCCGTTGCGTGCGCACCATCGGTCCCGACGGCTTCCTCAGCGGCACCTTCGCCTACGACGCGGACAGCAGGACGACGGTGTGCACCGATTCGCTCGGCGCCACGACGTCCTTCCAGCTGAACGAGAACTTCCAGGTCGTACGCGAGGAGGACCCGCTTGGCGGGGTCACCCTCCAGGAGTGGGACGCGGACGACCGGCTGCTGTCCCGCACTGACCCGCTGGGCCGCACCACCCGCTACGACTACGACTCCGCCGGCAATCTCGTGCAGGTCGTGCGCCCCGATGGTGCCGTCTCGACAGCGGAGTACACGCCGTCGGGGCAGCCCGCCGTCCTGGTGGGGCCGGATGGCGCGAGATGGTGCCACGAGTACGACGATCGCGGGAATCTCACGGCGATGACCGGCCCCGCCGGCCACACCACTGCGTACTCGTACGACGACCACGGTCACCTCACTTCCCTGACCGAACCGGGCGGCGCCACCATCCGGTTCCAGCCCACCGCATCCGGCCTGCCCCAGGCGGTGACCAACGGCCGAGGCGCCATCACCCGATACGTCCGGGACGCCTTCGGACGAGTGACCGAGATCATCGACCCCGACGGCGGGGTGACCCGGTTCGGCTGGACGGTCGAGAACAATCTGGCCCTGCGCGTGACCCCCGATGGCGCCACCGAGCGGTGGACCCATGACGGTGAGGGCAACGCCCTCACGCACACCGCAGCCGATGGCTCCGTCACCCGCTGGACGTACACCCACTTCGACCTGCCTGCCGCCCGCATCAATCCGGACGGCAGCCGCCTGGACTTCACCTACGACACGGAACTGCGGCTGACCCGTGTCCGCAATGCCATGGGCCAGTCGTGGACGTACGCGTACGACCCCGCGGGACGGCTCATCGGCGAGACGGACTTCAACGGCTCCTCCCTCGCCTATTCCTACGACGCGGCGGGACAGCTGGTCGAACGCACCAACGCCGAGGGGCAGAGCGTCCGCTACGACCGCGACACCAACGGCCGGATCGTGGCAAAGGAAAGCGCCGGTGCCCTCACCCGCTTCCGATACGACGAGGCCGGGCACCTGCTCCACGCCGCCAACCCGGACGTGGAACTCGCGTTCACCTACGACCAGGCCGGACGAGTGACCACCGAGACCTGCAACGGCCGCACCCTCACAAGCATCTACGACGGAAACGGCCGCCGCATCGAACGCCGCACCCCCGCGGGTCCTTCGGCCACGTGGACATGGACGCCGGATGCACCGGCCACGGTGACCACGGCCGGCCACACTGTCGCCTTCATCCTCGACCCGATCGGGCGGGAGACCGAACGCCGGCTCGGCCACGGCGCCGTGCTCACCCAGCAGTGGGACGGCAACCACCAGCTGATCGCCCAGACCTTGCTCTCCGCCACGACCCGGCAGCCCCTGGAACACCGCGCCTACTCCTACAATCCCAGCGGCCAGCTGGAGCAGATCCACGAACTGCACGCCGGAAACCGAAGATTCCACTTCGACCCCAGGGGCCGGGTGGAGTCGGTGGACGGCACCGGTTCCACCGAGCAGTACGCCTACGACGATGCCGGAAACGTCATCCGCGCGATCTGGCCGGCCGGAACCGGCGGAACCGGCGACGAGGTCCAGGGAGACCGCACGTTCTCCGGGACCCTGCCACGGCGCGCCGGACGGACCTTCTATCACCACGATGCGCAGGGCCGCCTGATCAGGCGCAGCCGCAAACTTCTCTCCGGCGGCAGCCTGACCTGGCAGTTCACCTGGGACGCCGAAGACCGGCTGACCGAGCTGCGCACCCCGGACGGGACCCGCTGGCAGTACCTCTACGACCCCCTCGGCCGCCGCACCGCCAAGCTCCGCCTGGCCGAAGACGGCACCGTTGCCGAACGGACCGACTTCACCTGGGACGGCAGCCGGCTTGCCGAGCGGACCCACACCGCCGAGGGCTCCGACGAGGTGCGCACCACCTCCTGGACCTGGCAGCCCGGTCTCGACCGCCCGGTCACCCAGACCGAACGCACCACGCTCAAAGACGCGCCGCAGGAAGAGATCGACGAACGGTTCCATGCCATCGTCACGGACCTGGTGGGCAGCCCCACCGAACTTGTCGACGGCGATGGCCGGATCGTCTGGCGTGGCAGAACCACCCTGTGGGGCAAGGATCTCCCCGGCGCCGGCGGCACCGCCGACTGCCCGCTGCGCTTCCCCGGTCAGTATGACGACAGCGAGTCGGGCCTGCACTACAACTTCTTCCGCTACTACGACCCCGACACCGCTCGCTACTGTTCCCCTGACCCGCTCGGTCTCCTCCCCGGACCCAACCCCCACTCCTATGTCCACAACCCCCTCACCTGGACCGACCCCCTCGGCCTGTCCGGATGCCCTGAACTCTTCTACCGCGCCATGTCCAAGCGGGAGTTCCAGCGACTGGGCCCGAACGGCGAAATAACCCCGCGCGGTGAGAACTTCGTCACCCAGAACCTCGGCTACGTCGAGCAACTCCGCAACAGATTCCTGCGCCAGGCCGGCCGCCGCGGCCAGGCGTACACGCACCTCGTCCAGTACGAGATGCAGCCCGGTACCCTGGACGCCCTGATCCGAGCCGGCCGCGGCTCAGGAGACAACCTCGCCGCAATTCGCTCGGAGTTCCCCGACATCCCGCTCAACTTCGCCGAAGAGATCGGCAGCAGCACCGACTTCGTCCATGTGAAACTCGAGCTGGGTGGCCTGAACTTCGGCCTCCGAGAGGGATCGGCCGATGTGTTCAACTCCAACATCATCAGTCACAACCTGATCGACGTGGTAGAGAGGTAACGTGGCACCGCAGCACAATCGCAACGCCGAACCCCCGGCCGGGAATCAGGCCCTGATCGACCGGGTCGACCTGCTCCTTGGCGCCGGATTCATCGGCGACGAGAAGGCCGCCCGCATCGTCGAATCCGTTCCCGAAACCCCCGGTGCCATCGTCGACTGGCTCCAGCAATTCGCCGCCGCGGAAGACTGGCGACGATTCCGCAGATTCGCCCTCCTCGCCGGATCGATCAAGCCACCCGGCCTCGCACCCGTCATCCGCGAGGCACTCGACCGCACGCCCACGCCCGCGGAAGTCAATCGCGAGGATCTGGTGGAAATCCTCGGCGAGATCCGAGATGCCGCGGCAGTACCCACCCTGCTGCGTTTCTTCGAGGAAACCTGGCCCAAAGAAGCACCGTTCCACTCGGCAAGCGTCAAGAGCATCCAGGCCCTCGGAACCATCGGCACCCCCGAGGCCCAACAGGCGCTACGCGGCATCGCCACCAACGACCGGTATGCCAACCCCCTGCGCTGGTACGCCGCCATCGAGCTGGAAATCGAGGACGAACTCGGCTTCGACGAAGACGAGATGCTCAATGGCCAGTGAGCAAGCGGGGAGTCGCCAGTTCCCCGGTCGAGCCGAATCTTCCGCCGCTCGACCAGGACCGGCCACGGGACCAGTCCACCCCGCACTCCTGCACAAGCGCCCTTGAACGCCGAGCGCGGGAGGCGGGAGCGGTGGCGCGCAGGGTGCTGATCGTCGCCTACGACGAGGCGCAGATTCTCGACATCGCCTGCCCCAGCGGCGCGTTCGAGGCCGCGAACGGCTACGGTGCCGCGCCGCCGTACGCCATCGAGCTGGGGACGGTCGGCGGGCGGGGCGTGCGCAGTTCTGCGGGTATCGGGGTCGGGGGCGGCAGGCGGCTCGCGGCCGTGGCCGGGAAGCTGGACACCCTCCTCGTCGTCGGCGGCCCCGGGCACGAGAAGGCCGCCGGGGACGAGCGGCTCGTCGCACAGGTGAGGCGGCTGGCCGGGACGGCGAGGCGGGTGGCGGCCGTGTGCACGGGGGTGTTCGTGCTGGCCGCCGCCGGTCTCGTGGACCGGCGGCGGGTGACCACCCACTGGCGGTACAGCGCGGACCTGGCCGCCCGCCACCCCGCCGTCGCTGTCGACCCCGCGCCGCTGTACGTGCACGACGGCCACGTCTACACCTCCGCCGGGGTGACCAGCGCGCTGGACCTGACGCTCGCACTCATCGAGGAGGACCACGGGCCGACCCTGGCCCGGCAGGTCGCCCGCGAACTCGTGACGTACCTGCACCGGCCCGCCAACCAGGCGCAGATCAGCATGTTCCTGGCCGCCCCGCCCGGCGGGGACCGGCTGGTCGGAGACCTGCTCGGGCACATCAACGGCCACCTGGCCGACGACCTCGGCACGCGGACCCTGGCCGCCCGCGCCGGTGTGAGCCCGCGCCACCTCGCCCGGCTGTTCGCCCGGCACCTCGGCACGACCCCGGCTCGGGCCGTGCGGGCCGCCCGCACCGAGGGAGCGGCGCATCTGGTGCGTTCCAGCGGGCTGCCCCTGGCCGCCATCGCCCGCCGATGCGGCTTCGGTTCTGCCGAGACGCTACGGCAGGCGTTCCTCGATCACTACGGGGTCACAGGGGACAGGATCCGCAGGATGCCGGACATGCCGCCGCCGCGGGAGAGGCCGGGCGCCCAGACTCCCGGAACATGACGCACACGCAGACGAACTCGACGACGCGCAGGGCAACCCTGGGCGGGGCGGCGGCCGTTGCCGCCGCGGCGCTGGGCGTGGGACTCCCGGCCAAGGCCGGCGCGGCCGCCGCCGGGCGCCGGACGCCGGGCCCCCGGATCGGAATCCTCCTCTACGACGGCTTCAGCCTGCTGGACCCGACCGGTCCCGCCGAGGTGCTCTCCCGGCTGCCCGGGGCGACCGTCACGATGCTCGCCGAACGCCGCGGGCCGGTCCCGGTCCGCACCGACACCGGGGACGTCGCCGTCGTGGCGGACCGCTCGCTGGCGGAGGCCGGCCGGCTGGACGTCGTGCTGGTCCCCGGGGCCGGAAACGACGGCACGATCGCCGCCATGGAGAACCCGGCCATCCTCCGCTTCCTGCGGCAGGCCCACCGGCACACCCGCTGGACGACCTCGGTGTGCACAGGCTCCCTCGTCCTGGGCGCCGCCGGCCTGCTCGGCGAGCGGGCCACGACGTACTGGGCGTCCAAGGACTACCTGGAGTCGGCCTTCGGCGTCACCTACGTACCCGAACGCTACGTCCACGACGGCAGGATCATCACGGCCGCGGGGGTCTCGGCCGGCCTCGACCTGGCGCTGTACCTGGCCGCCCTGCTCACCGGCGACACGATCGCCCAAGCCGCCCAGCTCGCCGTCGAATACGACCCGCACCCGCCGTTCGACGCGGGCAACGCCGCCGAGGCCACCCCGGAACGGAAGGAACTGGCCCTGCGGCTGCTGGAGGAATCCCAGCGCCGGGTTCCGCCGGGCCACAGCCGGTCTTGACCTGGCAGAACCCCCGGTTTGCCGGCCCGGGGCACTCCGGGTGCCGCCCTGCGGTACCCGGACCGGTACCCCCGGCCGCCCCGCGGCACCCGGACCGGCCGCCCACCCGCCCCGGTGCCCACGCACCAGGCCCCCGGAGGCCGTCGTCCGTGTCGGCACCATGCCCGCGCCCCGGCGGCGGCTGGGTCCTCCCCCTGCCGGCGGTTGAGCGGCGACGGTCAGATCTTGATGACGGTGATGCGTCCACCGCTCAACGCGGCGAGGTCGTCTGGGGCGGAGGTGAGGATGGTTGCCGGACCGGGGGCGGCGAGGGCGGTGGCGGTGAGCATGGCGTCGATGGCGTGCGTGTGCCCGTGCAGTCCCGCGTCGGCGAGGAGGGTCGCGGCGTGCCGGGCGATGGCCTCGGTGACGGGTTCGATGACGAGGCGGGAGAGGGTCCACTCCAGAGCCGGCCGTTTGATACGCGGGTGCACGACTTCGACAAGCGTTGCGGCGGAGGTGATGACGCGCAGGTCGTCGGCGCGGGCAAGGGCGAGCCAGGCGATGACCGCGCGGTCGCGAAGGACGGCCTTGGCCAGTCCCTCGCTGTCCAGGGCGAGAGTGCCGCCGGGGGTGGCGGTGGGACGCGTCATGCCGCGTATGACTCGCCGGTGTGCTGCTCGGCGCGGGCGCGGTGAAGTTCGTCGCGCTTGGCCTGGATTTCTTCTTCGGCGATGGGGCCGTGTTCCGCCTCGGCGACGCTGATGAGCTCGTTGAGGTTGTCCCGCTCGATCTGCCGGGCGACGGCCGCGGCCACGTAGGCGGACAGTCCGGAGGGCCCGCTGCGGGCGCGGGCGGCCTCGGCGATGTCCCGCGGCATGGTGATCGAGTATTTCCGGGTGGGCTCGCTCATGCTCCTTATGCTACCGCTCATGCCCCCGATCTCCGCCTCACCGCCGACCCGGCGGCCCCACGGCCTGCGCCGGTGATCCACGGCGGCCTCCGGGGCGGGCGGAACTGGGACAGCGCGAATGCCGTCATCTCCTTACGGCAAGGGTGGCGTGTTGATTGGCCCGGGCCGTGGGCGCGGTGGGATGCGGGTGTGGGCGGGTGGTGCTGCGGGGTGTCGTGGCTGGGCGCTACGGTGGTGGTGAGGGTCACTGTTTGTGTGGGGGAGGGGATGTCTGGGTGATTGAGGGGGAGTTGGTGGCGTTG